>JASGHR010000001.1:0-3935151 GCA_047602285.1 Arachnia sp. | reverse complement strand
GCCCAGATTGCTAAGGTTAATAGGGAAACACGATAGAATCCGAACAGCACCTGGCCCAGGTGGAAGCGGAGGAGATGGGGCTGGAGCACCTGATCGCGATCGTCGTCCCCGGGAAGGGGGAAGTGGTTGACTTCAGCGTGCTGGCGCAGCCGTCGATCGAGCGGACACGCGGCGGCCCGGCGATGGGGACCCCTCTGGGTGAACTGCTTCGAAACGCGGTCTTTGCTGACGGGACGACGCGCGGGTTCAAACGGGCACCGACGATCCGGCAGCACGGGTTTCAGTTGCACTCGTGGCGAGTCGGGCCGAAGGCCCCCTGACGCGACGCGGGCTGGCCGGTCACGGCGATTCTTGTGGGGCAGTCACGAGCCAGGCGGAGAGAGCGTCCTGTCGCAACCCGGCGTGATCGCCCGTCCCGGTCCAGCGGGACGCTGGCCCCGCCGGAGGCGCCTCCCGTTTCCGAACCGTGGAACACGACGGAACGGCCGTATTGGAATCCGGCGTTGCGGGTTCTTCATCACCTTCGTTCGGGAATCGCAGTCAGCGCGTGCTGATTCACGAGAACAGTCTTCGACGCCGGGCCGTGCTCGGATACTGTCGTTCTTCCACGGGTTCTCAGCGCTCATGGCCTCCGGCGGCCAGCAGCCTGCTGGACCCGCCAGCGGCCCCGCTGGACCGGCACGGCCACAGAAGTTGCGATGGCCGCCGGCACCGTCCCCGTGGAACACCCGCCGTACCCCCGGTCCGACCGGAATCGACGTCCGGTGCTCCACGGCCATGCGTTTTTTTTCCCGGACCAGATCGACTCCGGAGAAGCCGCGCCTGTTCGGGTGCGGGGTCATTCTGCGGTGTCCGGCGCAGCCCCCGATGACGTATGGCCCCTTTGGTTTCCTCAGCGGCATCGAGTCGCAATACCTCGCCGGCGGCGCGGCTTGGTATCTTCACTCGACCGTGGTCGATCCGGAGCGGGCGACGGTGGCACGTCGCAACCCGTCGCCGATCGATGGCCAGCCTTGAGCTCGGTCCACCATTGGCCCGGGCGCGACCTGTATCCGGGGGACGGCATGGAGCCGCAGGGGCAATCCGACTCGCGAGACTTCGCCGACGAGGACGACTTCCGCCCGCTGCTGCTGCGGGCCCAGGAAGGAGACGAAGCTGCGGCCCAGCTCGTCGCGCTCTATGAACCCGAAATTCGACGGTTCGTGCGGGTCCGGCTGACCGATCCGGCGCTGAAGCGGATTCTCGATTCCGTCGATATCGCCCAGTCGGTCCTGGGACGGTTCTTCCTGAAACTCCGAAGTGACGCGATCGCCGTGGAGCATCCGCTCCAGCTGCTCAAGCTGCTGATGGTCATGGCGCGGAACTCCCTGATCGACCACGCTCGCAAGGCCCGCATCCGAAGAGAGTTCGAACTGCGCGTCCCGAGGGGATGGAGCAGATTCGATCGCCGGAGGACGAACCCCGGGCCCAGGTCGAGGCTCGCGATCTGGCGGCGGCGATCCGGAGCCATCTCTCCCCTGACGTCCAGACGTTGCTCGACCTCCGCCTGGAAGGCCAGGAGTGGAACGAGATTTCCCTGCAGCTGAATGCCTCGCCGGAGGCCCTGCGAAAGCGACTGACCCGGGCCCTCGACGATGCGGCCTGCTCGCTCGGATTGATCGAGGACTCCCATGCCTAGTCCTCACCCTATCCCGGTGGAGTTCGGAGGCGACGGGGCTCTGAGCGGATATCGGGAACGCTGCGCCCAAGCCGATCGAGCGGTGAGCGTCGAGGAGTTCGTGGCGGCGCTGTCCCTCGAGAACCTCCCGAAGGAGCAGCAGCTCGACCTGATCTGCGCCGAGATGCTCGAACGGGCGGACCGCGGTGAAGAACTCGATCCGCAGGACTACCTGCGGAGGTTTCCGCAGTTCCGGATGGAACTGATCCGGATGCACTCGGTCTTCCACGGGCTGGTGGCCGATTCCGGACCGCTCCCACCCGCTCTGGTGGAGACCAGGGTCCTCTCGTCTCCGGGGCCGGCCCGTCCGTCGCCGCCCGCCTCGGGGCGTTTCGGGAAGTACCAGTTGCTGGAAAACTCGGGACGGGGGGCAGGCCGAGGTCTATCGAGCGTTCGACGCCAGCCTCGGCCGGGATGTCGCGCTCAAGATCCTGAAAGGGGGAGAGGCGGACCGGACGCTCGACAGTGACGCGCGGCGCACGTCTCCTGACGGAAGAGGGCCGCGCACTCGCGCGGCTCGATCATCCGCACATCGCCGCCGTTCACGAAATGGGAGTCGAACACGAAACGCCTTATCTGGCGGTCGAGTTCGTCTCCGGACAGAACCTCTCGCAGGAACGGCCGCGACGGAACTGGAGCCCCGCGGCGATCGCCCGGCTGATGGCGGAGATCGCGGAAGCGTTGGAAGCGGCCCATCAGGTCGGCGTCGTCCATCGCGACCTCAAGCCACAGAATATCCTCCTCACGGCGGATGGCGCTCCCAAGGTGATCGACTTCGGCCTGGCACGGCTTTCGTCCGGTTGGGACGATGCGCCCGAAGCAACGGGAGTTCAGGGGACAGTGGCATACATGTCCCCGGAACAGGCTTCCGGGGACCGGGCGGTCGGTCCGTCGGCCGACCTCTTGGCCTGTGCGGCGTGTTGTATTTTTTGTTGACGGGGCATGCTCCGTACGAGGCAGCCTCCCTGCGGGAGCTGTGGCCCGCAGTCTGCGCAGGGGAATGGAATCGGGAACGCCTGCAGTCGCCTGGCATCCCTCCGGGCACTGGCCCGGATCTGCGAGCGAGGTCTCTCGCCTCGCCCCGAAGATCGGCAGGCATCCGCCGCCGATCTGGCCGGCGAACTCCGCCACTTTCTGAACGGGTGGAACTGGCGCCGCGTGGCCGTCCCCCTGCTGGCGGGAGCACTGCTCGTGGGAGCCGTGTGGCGGATGTGGCCCGGCAAGGATCCCGGTCCCTCTGGAAGTCCCGGGATCGCCGCTTCGGCACCGCTCGAGGTCAAGGTCTTCCGGGAATCGGCCCCGCTGCGGTTGGATGACGCGGTGCCGCTTCGGAGCGGTGACGCCATTCAGCTCCACGCGGATTCCCGGGGGCCTCGCCGTGACACTGATCAACGTCACGGGGGACGGCCGACTTCAGCGGGTCGCGTCGGAACCGGGCAAGACCGCGAGCGATCCTGGTCCTATCCACCATCCGTCGGCGACACGGTCGATCTCGAAGGCTATGCGGGGACCGAGTCCCTGATTCTGCTCGGCCGATCCGAGACGCCGATCACGGAAGAGGAACTCCGCCGCGCATGGGGCGAGGCTTCCGACTGGCCCCCCATCGCAACGACGGCCGTGCTGCGAGTTGCCGGCGAAGGGATGGAGGTCTTGCAGTCCCCACGGGGCCTGGGCGCTCTCGCTCCGGCGCCAATCCTCTGACGTCGATCCGGTCTCGCCTGGACGCATGCGGAAGGCGCTCGGACGGGACGTGGCGCTGTTCGAAGGGGTGATCTTTCGGCATGTCGAATCCGACGAGCCGTAGCGCGGTCGTCGTTCGGCAAGAAAGAAGATCCGCCTCACCGGCCCCGGCGAACCCAGCGCCCCGGTCCAGCGGGACGCTGGCCCCGCCGGAGGCACTCCCGCTGTCGAACCGTGGACAACGGCGGGCGGCCGTTTTCCAGGAACCGGCGCTGCAGGCCCCTCTCTCCCGACCGCGCGGATTGCGATGACAGCGTTCGAAAGAGACAGAGCCCGCGATGCCAGTCCGCGCTCGCAGGCCAAACCCGTTCCACGGGTTACCAGCGCTCATCGGCCTCCGGCGGCCAGCAGCCTGCTGGACCCGCCAGCGGCCCCGCTGGACCGGCACGACCATAGCCGAGCCGTACCGGCCGGGACTCGCTGTTCACGTTCTGGCTCCACTGCGCATAATCCGGTCGGGCAACACGACTGAGGGGCGGCATGGTGCATGTGAACGCGACGACGGTGTGTCTGATGGGAGCCGCATCGTGGGGGCCGTGGCGCGGCGCCGAGCCCCAGAAAAAGCCGGCTCCGGTCGCGCGCGAGTAGTGCCCGAACCGGGCGGTCCCCGAGTCGGAAGCGTCAAGAGTGAACCATATTCCGGCGAGGCCGACCCCGGCTTCGACGTCACCCACGCGGAGGAGACCGCCGCGGTCGAGAAACGGGTGGCAGACCTCAGGAACGGAGCGACTCCTGCCAGCCAGAGCACCCTCGCCCGCGAACTGGTGGACCTGGCCGACCGAAAACTGCTCTGGGCCAGCCTCGGGAAGCGGAGTCGCACCTGCGTGAGGTGCAATCACTCACGAGCATCGAGCTCCCCCCCCGGCTGACGATCCGGGCGGGCGACGGCTGGGAGGGAAGTGCCGGGAACTTCAGGGGGACTATCGTGCCGCCCGGGAAGCCTATGAAGACGCGATCCAGCAGGCCGAAGCGTCTCGAACAACCGGGCAGCCTGCTGTTCGTGATGGATGATCTCGCGGGGCTTCAACTGGATCTCGGGGATCTGTCGTCGGCCAGGACGACCTACCAGCGGGTTCTCAGACTCCGCGATGAACAGGGGGTCCTTCCGCAGGACCGGGCCTATCGGGCCAATCTTCGCCATCTGGGAATCGTCTGCGAACGCCTGGGAGGGGCCGCGCAGGCCGAAGAGTACCTGAACCGGGATGTCCGGCTGACGAGCGAAAGCGACGACGTCGCGGATCAGGCCCATAGCCTCGAAACGCTCGCGTTCCTTTACGCTCAGACCAATCGGCCCGAGGAGGCCAAGGCAAATTATCGGAAGGCGCTGAATTTCTATGCGAAGATCCCCTACGCCATGGGAAAGGGGACGCCCGGCGCGCGCGGACTCGCAACAACCTGGGATTTCTCCTTGCCCGGCAGGGCCAGTTCGAGGACGGGGAAAAACTGATCCGCGAGGCGCTGACGGTCCGCCGGGAGCTGCTGGGCGAGATGCACCCTGAATACATCGACGGCCTGGAAGATCTGGCGGTCTGCCAGCTGGCGGCGGGGAAAACAGCCGAAGGACGTTGGCGATCTCGGAGTCGCTCCGCCTGACCGAGCAGTTCCTTCGCATGGCCGCCAGCGCACAGAGCGAGCGCCAACAGCTGGTCTTCGCGTCGAAACTGCGCCGCCGGCTCGATCTGCTGCTGAGCCTGTCGGCAGAACGTCTCGAGGGAACTCTCCCCGGAGAGGAGAAAGACGGGCCCGTAGTGAGGGTAGAATCGGTCTACCAGCACGTCCTGGGATGGAAGGGCGCGGTCTACAAGCGGCAGCTGTGTGTCCGGGCGGCGCGGAGAATCCCCAGTTGGCCGGACGGTTTGCCGAGCTGGAACGTATTGCGACGGAGCTTTCCGCGCTGATGTCGACGGTTCCCTACGACGAGAGCCGCACGGCCTGGGAGGAGCAGGTGAAACAGCTCCTCGATCGTCGAGAGGGTGTCGAGTTCGGCCTGGCCACCGCTCGCGGAGCGGGGACCGGGAGGGAACTGACAGGGGCGGTCCCCTACTTCGGCCGCTGATGCAGTCTCTACCGAAGGACGCGGTGCTGATCGACTTCCTGGAGTACGATCGGACGATCCCGGCGCCGCCGGGAAGCGGTGATCGGCGGGAAGCCTGGCGGCGGGAGCGGTCCGTCGTCGCGTTCGTCGTCCGGGCCACCGGAATCGAGCGGCTGGACCTTGGTCCCGTCGCCCCGTTGTCGATCGCGATTCGGAACTGGAGGGGCAGCATCCGCCGGCCGGTCGGCGAGCTCCCTCGCCGGAGATGACGCGGCTGGGACAGCTGTTCTGGGATCGGCTTCAAGCCTCCGTGGCAGAGGCGACGCTGCTGCTGATCTCTCCGGATGGGGCCCTGAACCGTTTGCCCTTTGCGGCCCTCCCGGGCCGCAAGCCTGGGACGTTCCTGGTGGAAGACCGGGCCGTGGCGGTGATTCCCGCGCCGCAGCTGGTCCCCCGGTGGAACAGGCCCTCCCCTCCCGAGGGGGAGGCCGAGGGGCAAGAGTCGCCCTCATCGCTGCTGCTGGTGGGCGGGGTCGACTTCGATCACCAGACGGAGTCGCAGGAGAACGATGATGACCGCCCATCCCGGATCGCGTCCCGCAGCGCCCTCTTCCGCTCGGGAAAGCGTCCGGTCTGGAAGGAACTGCCGGCGACGGCGGGAGAGATTGCCACGCTGGAGAAGCGGTTCCGGCGGCAATTCGGCGGAGTCGCCGGTCACCGTGCTGGAGGAAGAGGCGGCGACCGAAACGGCACTGCGGAAGCAGATTCCGGGAGCGCGGTTCGTCCACATCGCGACCCACGGCTTTCAACTGGCCGATCCTTCGGCGCTCCTCTCGGACGGGCAAGACGGAACGCATCGGGGGATCGGCTCCCAGGAGGCGCCGATCCTGCATCCCGGCCTGCTGGCAGGGCTGGCCCTCGCCGGCGCCAACAATCCCTCCGCGCCGGATGTCGACGACGGCATTCTCACCGCTCTCGAGGTGGCGGAGCTGGACCTGCGGGAGGTCGATCTGGCGACGCTCAGTGCCTGCGAAACCGGTCTTGGCAGCGAGGAATCGGGCGAAGGGGTCATTGGGTTGCAGCGTGCGTTTCAGATCGGCGGAGCGAGAAGCGTTCTGGCGAGCTTGTGGGAGGTCGATGACGAGGCGACGCGGGCACTGATGGAGCGGTTTTACGAGAACCTCTGGAAGAAGCGGTGGCCCAAAGCAGAGGCGCTGTGAGAAGCACAGCTCTGGATGCTCAAGGAAGGGCACCAGCGGGGCCTCGCGCGGCTTGATCTCCCGGCTCCTCCAGGGGCCCAGGATGACCTCCGGACTCCGCCGCATTACTGGGCGGCGTTCGTGTTGAGTGGAGATTGGCGATAAGCGGAAGTGACGGTTGAATTGCGTCAGACGGCCGTGTAAGGTCTGCGGGTGCTCTCTGCCGGAGTGGGAGTGTCTTCGCAGGTTCGGGTTTCTCCTCGTGGCTGGTCGATGCTCTCTCGGGGCTAACGGGAGAGTTGTGTGCTACTTCATGTCGAGGGCAAAAGCATGGGGCCATGCCTCGTTGGACTCATCTCTTTTGGTTTGTGCTCTCCGCAGCGGTGGTCAGCGGCCAGACCGACGATTCGCTCCCTCCTGATGATCCGCTGGTCCGAGAGCTCCGGTGCACTGACTCGCCGGTCACGACCGAAAAGCGACCCGGCCGATCGTGGGCGGTCATCGTCGGCACCAACTACTCCGGCTGGAAGGCGGACGATTCGCGCGGTCAGCATTTGAGCTCGCTGAAGAACGCGGAGGCGGATGCGCTGGCCCTGGCTTCCGTTCTGGTGAAGGGCTTCGGTTATCGTCGCGACGAGTCCCGCGAAGCGAACATCGGGCAGCGAGCCCCCGAACCCGTTCGACTGGAAGCCGCTCGGCCCCGACACCACGATCACCTGCCTCCTGGGGGACAAGGCGACCGAGGACAACATCAAGGAACAGTTGGGATGGCTCGTCCGGGACGGCAACGTCTCCGAAAACGACACGGTCCTGTTCTTCTTCGCCGGCCATGGAGTCAAGATCGTCGAGCACAGCGCGAGCAGTTCCGCGATCCTGCCGAACAACGCGGTCCTGTCGAATGGAAAGCTGATCGACCGCTACATCAATTTTCACGGCGACCTGCTGGAAAAGTATCTGAAGCGGTGCCCGGCCCGGCAGAAACTGATCGTCCTTGACTCCTGCTTTTCCGGAGAGATCTTCAAACAGGGAGCGCAGCCGCGGGTGCGAGAGCCGCAGCGAAACGACGATTTGCTCAAGAAAGAGTCGGTGATCCAGGCGATCGCCAGCTGCCGCGGCTTTCAGCGGGCGAGTTCGGACGGGGCCGGCGAGAATTCGCCGTTCATGATCAGCCTGTTGCGGAACCTCCAGCAGCTGCCGTCGAAGTACGGGGGAACGGAGCTGTGGACGTTCTCGTCCCCACGATCTGTTCAACTCGATCTGGGCCGATATGCAGGGATACGGAGAGCCCCGAGTGCCGGATTCTCGAAGGGGACGGAGAGTTCTGCGGCTCCCGCCCCGCCACCAGGATCAGGCCTCCCGGGATTTTCTCGGATCGAGCCGCCCCCGCAGCGATGAAGCCGCCATCCTCCAGGCGAGCGTCGCGAGCGAAAGGGGGACTGGTGGTTCGAAGAGAAGCCCTGGTTCATCCCCTCGCTGCGGCAGGCGATGATCAAGGAACTTCGTGATCGCGACTCGGGGATCGTGCAGGTTCCGACCGAACTCATCCGGGATGCGGCGAAAGCCGTCATCGAGTCCACGACCGCCTCGACGTCGCTCCCCCCCGACCGGCTGCAGTTGCTGGCCATGCACCGTCGGCATTCCAAACTCATGCACGACAGCCGGAACCGCCGCCAGTCGAACGACGACCTCAAGACCATCATCAATGACTTGGAAGGGCTGTTGGCGACGGAAACGAAAGATCGTTCCGAGGCGGAAGCCTGCTGTCCGCTCGAAGCCCCCGATCTGCACCTGCTGGCGATCGCCTATCGCGCGCTGCGGGACGAGAAGGCGGATAGTTTTTACAGGAGGGCCACGATCCGTTATCGCAGCCAGGCCGACTTCGCGTCCCTCTCGCCGCACGATTCGGCTGGCACGCCGCCGGTTCCCATTGGGAACGCGAACACGAAGGAGGTGATCGACAAGGCCGCGGAAGCGCTAGCCCTCCTGGCTCTCTGCATGGCCGATCACGCTCATTATCTGCTCGAAGTCGCGGCCTCTCCCAAGGAAGCGGTCGATCTGTTCCGCCAGAGCCGGCAGATCTTCCGGGACACCGCCCCGCCGGCGTTCCGCATTTTCGTTCTCTGCCGGGAGTCAGACGGCCTCCTGAAGCTGAACCGCTGGGCCGAAGCCGAAGTCTGCCTGGACCAGGCGATCATCATCGCCGAGAAGGAGGCCCCCGAGCACTTCATTACCGCGGACGCTCACAGAACGAACGCGCTCGGGCTCTGATGGTTCAGTGGCGGATTCACGAAGCGAAGCAGGAGTTCGCCAAGTCGATCGAGGTGCTGCAGAAATCGGTCGGCGCCGGCTCCGAAGCGAAGGGTGGCGGCAGCCCCGGCCAAGGACGATCTGGACCTGTTGTTTCTTCTGTCAGAACCACGAGTTCAACGAAAATGCCGGAGCTCGGGAGCAGATCATGCGGTTGCACAATCTGCATGGCCTGTCGATGGCCCGCCGCTTCCAGGGGGCCCCCGATGAGGCGGTCCGGCTGTACCGGCAGCTGATCCACGAGGTCGAATACAAACTGTCCCCGCTGACCCAGGGCAAGGCGGGCGCCGGAACGGAGGCGGAACCGCTGCTCTACGAGCGGCTCGTCAATTCCATCGAACGGCTGGGGGACTGCAATCTGTTCGGTCCATCCCAGTCGCGCGACTCCGGGAAGCGTGCGACGATTATCGACGTGCGTCGGCGTCTCGCATCGGTATCCCGAGCGGGACCGGGACCGGCTGATTGTCGGCCTGCTCTACAAGCAGGCCCTCGGACTCGCGCCTGGCGCAGTCGGAACTCGACCCACGGCAGCGAAGCGTGACGATGGCGCGATCGATGGCCAAACGGGCCGATCTGCTGTGCAAGCAACTGGGACCGACCACCCAGGGATTCGGCGGCGCTGCAGGCCGTGGTCAGCCCGATCGTGAGGATCGTCGAGTCGTCGACGGTGGCGGGGCCTTCGCCAGACCCGGTCGATCCCCATGCCACGACTGCGACAAGCGCTCGTCGAGTTTCGCGACCGGTTCGGGCCGCATCTCCATCGGGATCAGCTGGAGGTGTGTCTGATCGCCAGCCGCGTCCTCGTCGATCATGGGCAGGCAGAATCGCTCCTGGAACGGCGGGAGGATGTGGCCCTGCTCACGAATTTCTGCCGGATGGCGCTGGCCCCTTTCGGCGGCCGGAGTGAGGCGGCCGGAAAAACCGGTCAGCCCCACGATTCTCAGCTGTCCGAGTCCAACAGCGAAACACGGTCGTACCTCCGGCCCTACTACGACTCGGCGGTACGGTCACTGCTGTCCTGTGCCGATCTCAACGCGAAAGAGCTCATCGAGATCCAGTGGGAGGCGACTCGCGGGACCAGATACATCCGCTAGCCGGTGGGACAGAACGGTGCCCCCGCGGTGATCCCCACGTTGGCCCTTTACGTCCTGGACTCGACTCCAAGCCTCTCGTTCGTCGACGTGCCGCACGGGGCTGGCCTCGCCTGCGAACTGGCGGGGCGGTATCAGTTCGACTTGTGGAAAACGGCCTCCCGATTCGGGGCAACGGTCTTCGCTTCCGCCCGAGGCAGAACATCAACTGGTGGAGTGGATGCCGGCGAATCCGCCTGAACGAGGAATTCGCCGGACCGCTTCCGGTCGTATCTATCTCGGAGGATCTCGAGGGGCAGTCACGGCTGGTCGTTTCCGAGACCGGGTCCAACACCGAACGGATCCGCCTGCTGCGGGTCCAGTTCCCCTTCGAGCTCCCCAACGGGCTGGTGGAGATGAAAGCGGAAGAGTCGCCCGCCGGCGGCCCCGCTGGGACGGCGCCGGCCGCCGGGGATCAGATCTCGGGCGTTCCCTGAGGCGGGACCGGAGATCCGACGAATCCGGCTACTACGCCGGAATCCATGTCCGGACAGAGGGCTGGAGACGTTTTTCGTCTGTGAAAGCGGTCGGCGGCGCGGTGCTGTCGACATATTCAGGGCTAATTGAGAAGGCCACGATGATGATTCGAAGACTTGCAACAGGGTTTCTCGCGTCAGTGTTTCTGACGGGAACGTGGGCGACGGCGCAGCCGACGTGCTGCAACGGAGCGGAAGACAAGACGTTGGTCGCCGCCCAGACGGAGGGAGGGGACGCTCCCGCGGCCTCCGAAGGGAGCGAAGCGGCTCCCGCGGCGCCGGAGGATGATGCGGGAGAGGCCAGCCCGGTTCGCGCCGAGCACGGCCGACCCGAGCTTCGACAAGCACTTTGATCTGACTCGATTCGGGGCGGCCTGGTTCGCCATGGACGCCGGCATGCTGACCGACTGCGCACTCGATCTGGCCGAAGCCGAACGGATCTATCAGCGGCAGCACATCGGCGGCATCACCTCGGACCGGGTGCTGCTCCTGTGCGTCAAGATGGCCTCAGAAACCCAGAACAAGGACGCCCTGGAAGCGGCTGGCGGCCGTGGCCGCCCAGCGAAAGGACGAGCAGCTGGCAGCGATGGCCGACGCAGCACTGAAGGTCGCCGGGGCGGCGCGGGCGGCGGCCCCGACGCTCAAGGTGTCGATCGACGACCGGACGGCGGAACAGTTCGAAGCGGTGAAGGCCGTCGTCGAACGGATCAAGCTGGCGAAGATCGCAGGCGATGGCACCGTCCTGCAGGAAATCGCCGCCAATCTTTCGGACTCGTCAGACTTCAGCATCGAAGAAAACGCTTACCTGGCCAAGATGGTCGCCGAAGCGGCCGAATCGAGCCGGGGCGGGGAGACGGAAGCGGTCGATCCGGCGATCGAGGCGCTGGACCTGCTGCAGTCCGAAGGCCGGGATTCCAACCGCAACGCGGTGCGGGCGAATGTCGCCGCAGGCAACTGGCAGGTGGTCTGGGGGGTCGAACTGAACGAAGGGGAGTACGCCAAGTTCATCGCTTCCGTCGCGGCGTCGGTCGTGACCGCCAGACCCGGCCTGGATTCAGGCTTACTTCCAGGACTATCTCACTCGGTCTTATGTCAAGTTCAAGGCGAAACTCCCGGGGATTGCCCAGAGTGCCTTCATAGATCCAGAGACCGCGGTCAAAGCGATGAAGACCCGCGGCAAGATCTTCAACATCGGGAAGGTCGGCATCAAGGGGGGGGGATCGCGACCTACAACAACTGGCAGATGGTCAGCTACAACGAACCCCGCACGCGGATGGTGGATAAGTGCAAGACGGTGCTCGGCAAGAAGATCTGCGTGAAGGTTCCCGAAGTCTATACCGTGAAGGTCACGAAGAAGGTTCCGCTTCCGAACAAGCATCAGCCTTACTTCGCGTTCCGGCTGTACTAGAACCGGCCCTGAATGGACGTGTGCGTCCTCGCGGTGGGGCGACGGTTCCTGGACCCGGGATCGGTGCCCATCCGCCCGCACACGAGAGAGTCGAAGACTCTCGAGCAGCCTGTTCGACCTCATGCATGGAGGGGATCGACGTCGAACCTGGCTCCGCTAGAATTAGAACAGCTCCTCAAGAGAACAGGTCGCGTGCGATACGCTCGTACCTGATGCTCTTGGGAGCTTGCTCTCTATAGGGGGGCTTTCTCGTGAACGGTGTGACCCCGGCCTTGTCCTCCTCCTCGCGAGGTCCCGGAATCGGTCCCGATTCCGGAAGCAGAAGGGATGATCCCGGCTGCTCACTCAATCGTGACGGGCAAGTGGGTGACGATTCGGGCGGATGCCGGACGGGAGGCGGGGCTCTCGTGGGATGAGAAGAGTTCCTTGGGATCGGACCGATCCAGAACGACGAATTGCGAGTCTGCGGGATGAGTGACGGTCGGGGACATCAGCAGGCCCGCCTTGCGCGGATCAGCAGGGGAGATCCACCGATCTGTAATGCGGGCTCGTGCACAAGACGGGGACGGACGATGAAATCACTCTTCTGCGGACTGGTGGCACTCGCTCTGCTGTCCGCCGGGGGGGCGGCAGGAATGCGGGCGCCGAGCGCAAGTCCGCTCCGCCGGCGTATCGCAAAGTGTGGGCGGTTCTTATCGGAGTCAACTACTCGCACCTGACCGGATCGCTCGCCCAGGAAGTTCCCACGCTGGCGACCGCTGAGAACAACGCGCAGAGGAATGCGGGACGCGTTGATTCAGCATTACGGCCTGACGGACGAGACGGTCCGCCTCCTGGTCGGATCGGACGCGACTCGCGACGGAATCCGCCGGCTGTTCGGCGAAGAATTCCTCGGCGACCCGGACAAGGTGACGGCGGACGACGCCGTGCTGTTCTTCTTCGCCGGCCACGGCAATCGGCGGGAGTCGGCGGGCTCGCAGAAGGATTTCGTCGGCCTGCTCTACCCGGCCGACATCCGCGCGATCCCCGGAAAAGGGGTCGACTCGACTTCGTGCGTCCAGATCCGGGAGATCCTCGACGGCATGCGGGACTTCTGTGCCGCGCAGCACAAGCTGGTGATCCTCGACAGCTGCCACTCCGGCGAGGTCTGTCGCTCCAGTCCCACCGCTCGGCCGGGGTGAACCGGACGTTCGAGCCACAACTGTTTCGCAGCCCGGCGTTCCTCGCCATCGCCGCCGCCGGCACCGCCCAGAAGGCGGGGGACGCCGACGCGACCGGACAGCATTCACCATTCACCCGGGCACTGCTCGACGCCTTGCAGTTCGGCCCCAGTCTGTCCAAGCCGCGGCCCTTCACGGCGAGCGAGCTGTTTTCCTACGTCCCGAACCGCCTCTCCGAGATGCCCGGAGTCAAGCAGACCCCGCGGCGGCTGGATCGACGGCGAAGGAGACTTTTACTTCTTCCCGAAACACCTCCTGGCGGGCGATCCGACGAACTCCTGGGCCGCCGTCGCCGATCCGCTCGGACTCGTGGCGCAGGGGACAGGACCAGTGGGATCCCACCCATCGCGAAGGTGTCGGCGGTTCTTCTCCCGCTCATCGGCCTGGCGGTCTTCCTGCTCCTCCGGAGATCCCGGCAGGGAGCCGCGCGCCCGGAGCACCAGCGGGGAGACCTCGGCCGGGACTTCACGCTGAAGGTCCTCGGATCGCCGCTGCTCTACCAGGCCCCCTCCGGACTGGCCCGGATGACAGTCGGTCGGCAGCGGCAGATTCGGGACAGCCCGACGATCAGGGGAACGACCTGGTCGTGCGGCTCGACGATGAGGACGCCGGCACGCTGCGGATCAGTCGTCGGCATCTCGAAGTCAAACAGCGGGAGGGAAGTACTACGTCATCGACCGGAGCGCGCACGGAACGAAACTGAACGACCGTCCGCTCACCCGGAACGTTCGCGAGGATCGGGCGGGCGACCGCCTGACGCTGGCTGACACCGTCACGCTGGAAGTCCAGTTCGCGTCGGGGGCAATGATCCAGCCGCCGCCCCCCATCTCGCGGCTGCGCGTCCGTCGCCGCGGACCCCCGGCGATCGTCATCGAGGCCAGCGTCGGCGACCTGAAAACCGCGAGAGTAGAGGTCATGCCTGTTCGATTTCGAAGCTGCCGGCGAAACTGGGACCGACGGTCCTGCGATCGGGAACTGGGGCGTGGCGCGTTCGGGGTGGTGTACGGGGATACCGGGACGGAGCCCCCGAGCAGCCGCTCGCCATCAAGGTGATCGACGGCGAAGCGGGATTCGATCGGTCGCTGATCGAGCCGACGCTCCTTTCGAAGCTGAGCCACCCCCACATCGTCCGGCTGTACGACTACTTCATCCACGAGTCCTCGCTTGTGATCGCCCTGGAGTTCGTCGAAGGCTCCGACCTGTGGGAGTACCAGAAGCAGACGGGCGTGCTGTCGCCGGGATCTCGTCCGGAGCGTGCTCCGGCAGATGGCGTCGGCTCTGGAGACGGCGCACCAGGGGGGGATCGTCCACCGGGATATCAAGCCGACGAACATCCTCGTCGACGACTTGTGGACGCAAACGCCCCCCCGGTTCGTGCTGACGGACTTCGGCATCGGCCGCGTCGCCGAGGGGATCCAATCGCAGAAGAGTACGGCGGGGACCTTCCAGTTCATGGCGCCGGAGAAGATCCGCGGCCGACCGGCCCCGCAATCGGACCTGTCGGGCGCTGGGAGTCGTCGGCTATCTCCTGCTGACAGGACGGCTGCCGTTCTCCGGAACCACACGAGAGGTCCTGACCCGCGAGATTCTCTATCAGAAGCCGGAGCCGAACCGCACCGCCCGCTCCGATTTTCAAGACGACGGGCTGGAGGAGCTGATCTTCGCCTTACTGGAAAAACAACTGGTTGATCGCCCGTCCTCGGCCACCGAGGTCCTGCAGCGGTTGGGGGGAGGAACCGGATCGGGATCGACGAACCACCTCCGCGGCCGCTGCCCCCAGCGCGGCGACGACACACAAGCGGAAGCTTGCACAAGCAACGCCGCTGGGCGGGGGTTCGGTTCGGCCGGTGTTCGGCTTGCTTGCCTCGGGGCTGACGGGGATTCTCCCGCAGGCGCTCACGCTCGGGGGGCTTTATCTGTTTCTTCAGTCGCAGCGGTCCCGCGGCGGCGTGGGGCGTGTCGTGACCCTCGTCGTCACCGCATGGGCGATCCTTCTCGCCGCCTGGGGGATGTCGCTGGTCATGCCGGCACTCCTGCCATTCACCGCGGATCCGGTCCTGTTCTGGATCTCGGTCCTGCTGGGACTTCTGTTCCTTCCACTGGCGTTTTACAACCTCAGATTGGCCCGCCAGTATGAGCGGGAGTGCCTGCTCCTCGACTCTCTCGTCCCCGATCAGACGGCGACGGCCGGGATGCCGGACCGGATCCGGCCGTTCCTCGACATCCAGTCCGAGGACATCAACCTGCGGATGCGGCTGGTCGAAGGACTGATGGCGACCCGGCAGCCGGTGGAAGCCGCCGTCGATCGCGCCGGATTCTCAAACGCGACCCATTTCACTTCGGGGCGCACCTGGCGAAGCCGCCCAGAGCTACTTCGACATCCGCCTGTATGCCGAGTGCCGGGCCGCCTGCCAGGCTTATCTCAAAGTCGTCCCTTACAGCTTTGAACTCGAAGACCTCGACCAGCGGGCGGCTGAGTGCGAGAAGAACGGAGGCGGACATGCGGCATGATGTGACGTTCCATCCCGTGAAACCGATGTTTTCTCCCGCCCTGGAGTTCGTCCGCAAGGGGGAGGTCCACATGCTGGAGACCGGACTCCTCGCCGAGGGGCTGCTGCTGCTGGTGAAGATTCCATTCATCGGCGGGTTCTACTCGCAGATGCTCTCGGAGCGGACGAGCCGGACCGTCCCCTACTCGCAGGTCGTCGGGCACCGGTTCTCGGGTCAGTGGATCTCGATCGACTTCA
Source organism: Arachnia sp. (assembly GCA_047602285.1). Classification (GTDB taxonomy): domain Bacteria; phylum Actinomycetota; class Actinomycetes; order Propionibacteriales; family Propionibacteriaceae; genus Arachnia. The sequence goes on along the minus strand of JASGHR010000001.1, from coordinate 3,919,172 downwards.
TCAAGATCCTGTTCTTGCTGCTGCTCTTCGTGATGCTGGCGTTGGCAATCCTCACGATGGTGGGCTCGCCGTCCGGCTTCATTCCAGGGCTGATCGCCACCGGACTCCAACTCAATGACATCACCCAGACGACTCAGGCTCGCTACGCCGAGTGGGAGCGCAACCCTCCGTGGCCGAGCACTGATCCGAGCCACATGGGGTCCATTGAGACGTTCACCGTCAAGGAATGGCGTCATGAAGAGATGATCCCACGGGCCGCCGATGTCCATCGTGGAGGCGAGAGGTTCAGCCGCTACGCGCTGAAGGCTGGCGAAGCCGATCGGCCACAGACCCCCCTCGACCTGCAAGAGGCGTGTCAGCCCCGAAGAGGCAGGCGAGTGAGGCGGGCTGTCCAAGTCCGGACTGTCCTCAGCGAAGGCTCGGATCGACCGGCTGGCCGGTTCGTTGGCGAGCTGACGTCAGACCGGCGGATCGGGTAGTTGCACCTGACAGGTGACCAGCCCGGCAACCGGCTCCGTGCGAGCTCCGACCGGGGACCATCCGTTAGCCGGAGCGTTCATGCACGACTCACCCACCAACACCGCGAGCCTGCTGAGGATCGGATCGCTCTTCTCGGGATACGGCGGTCTCGACCTCGCCGTCGAACACGTCTTCAACGCCGCGACCGTCTGGTTCTCCGAGATCAATGAACCCGTCGCCGAGGTCTTCGCCCACCACTGGCCCCAGGCCCCCAACCTGGGGGACATCACGAGCATCAACTGGTCGCGGGTCGAGCCTGTGGACATTCTGGTCGGGGCTTCCCCTGCCAGGACGTGTCTACCGTCGGCAAGTGTGCCGGCCTCGCACCCGGAACCCGTTCCGGCCTGTGAACTCACATGGCTACCGCCATCGACGCGCTACAACCCCGGTGGGTCGTCATCGAGAATGTCCGCGGCCTGCTCTCATCTCCAGCCGTCCGCCCGAGCCTCGAAGGAGACGACGATGCCCAGCGCAACCCCGACCATGCAACCCCCGGTGGCGCAATCCTTCGCAACCTGGAACTCGATCCGTGGCATCTGGGAGACAGCGCAAATCGATCTCTACGGGCAATCGGCGCCGTTCTTGGCGATCTGGCCGACCTGCGGATGGATGCACGATGGATCGGCCTACCGGCTTCCTTTGTCGGCGCTCCTCACCCCAGGTTCCGCATCTTCATCCTGGCCTACCGCCAAGACCTTGCTCAGGACTCCACTCGCGTCGGATTCATCCCGAGGCGGAGAGACGCTAGACAAGGTGCGGGCGAGACGGGGAACGGTCGCGCTCTCACACCAGATCATCGACCTCGCGCTCCACGGACCGGATGGCTCGCCCAGCAGGAACGTCGAATCAACGACCCTGTGGTCCCTGATCGAGGGCATCTTCGTCAGTGGGGACGCTACGCCGGTGCGATCGCCCGATGGGAGCACATCACTGGACGGCCACCCCCGGACCCGGCACTCCTGACCGAGAATGCTGGGCCACGCCCGTCCCCAGAGTTCGTGGAGTGGCTGATGGGTCTCCCCTCGCGTTGGGTCACCAGCTCACCCAGCACGCTGACCGTGAACCAACAGATAACGGCGCTTGGCAACGGCGTCCTCCCGTTGCAGGCCGCGCTCGCCATTCGGGCAGCTAGCGACCGTTGGACAGGGCGAGCCAAGGATGAAAGACGCTCTGAGCCCGGCCATCACGACTGAAGCCGATGAAGCGTTCAGCCCGCTTCTGCCGTGAGTCACGCCCCTGCGTCGTACCGCTTACGGCTGCGTTGCGATCGGGTCTGGTTCGCCACGTCACTCAGGATCATGTTTCGCCAGGCCAGACTCCGACCCTCATGCTAGCCTGAATGCATTCAGTGAATACATTCAGACTCGCGGCCGTGGATGCGGGGCGCTGCGCTTGCAGAGGCGGCATCGCAGAGCTTCGCGTGCGGGCTGGCTGAGCAGATCGACTGCCAGGAGGAACGTCCTGCGAGGAGGCGGCATGGAGGCGATGGGCGTCAGGAACGGATCGGCCGGGCGCACACGTGTGCGGCGACGCACGCTGCGCTGCATCGGCTATGGCGAGCACAGGTGCTCGCTTACAGACAGCGCAGGAGCCTTGGCATGAACGATCCGTGGTGGCTGATCCTGATCAAGGTCGTCGTGCTCGTCGTCGGCTTGCTCGTCTGGACGATCTTCAACGTCTGGTACGAGCGGCGACTGGTAGGCAAGATGCAGCACCGCCTCGGCCCTATCATGAACGGCCCGTTCGGCCTCGGGCAGGCGGTGGGCGATGCCATGAAGCTCCTCCTCAAGGAGGACTTCATGCCGTCCATGGTGGACCGGGTGCTGTTCACCATCGCCCCACTCATCGCGGGCACCGCCGCGTTCACAGCCTGGGCCGTGATCCCCATCGGGGGCGAGGTGGAGATTTTCGGCGTAACGACCAGGCTGCAGTTGGCCGATCTGGAGGTGGGAACTCTGGTACTGGTCGCCGTCGCGTCAGTCGGCATCTATGGCTTCGTGCTGGCCGGCTGGTCGTCCAACTCGCCCTACTCGCTGCTCGGTGCGCTGCGCTCCTCCGCGCAGATGATCAGCTACGAGATCGCCATGGGACTATCGCTGGTGGCGGTCTTCCTCTACGCCGGCTCGATGTCAACCTCCGAGATCGTCGAGGCGCAACGTGAGCCACTGTTGCCCTTCGGGTTCCATGCCTGGGGGATGCCGAACTGGCTGTTCATCACCCTGATCCCGAGCTTCCTGATCTACGTCATCTCGATGGTGGGCGAGACCAACCGCGCCCCCTTCGACCTCCCCGAGGCCGAATCCGAACTGGTCTCGGGCTACATCACCGAGTACTCCGGCTTCCGCTACGCGACCTTCTTCCTGGCCGAGTACATCAACATGGCAACCGTCTCGGCGATCGCCACCACGCTGTTCCTGGGCGGCTACCTGCCACCCTGGCCGCTAAACCTGATCCCGCTCCTCAACAACCCGTGGCTCGGCCCGATCTGGTTCGCCATCAAGGTGCAGCTGTTCATCTCGATGTTCGTCTGGCTGCGCGGCACCCTGCCGCGGTTCCGCTACGACCAGTTCATGAGCCTGGGCTGGAAGTGGCTCATCCCGATCTCGCTGGGCTGGATCATGGTGGCAGCGGTGCTCCGCAAGCTACAGCAGCTCTTCGGCGTACCCGGCTCGGTAATGTGGGTACCGCTCGGACTGCTGGTGGCGGGCCTGGCCGTCGTCGTGTCCTTCGGCAAGAGACCCAAACGTAAGCAGGAGCGGCCCGACGGTGAGGCCTTCGATGCCTTCGCCGGAGGCTATCCGGTCCCCCCAATGCCCTGGCAGACCCTGCCCGAGCTGGATGCCGTCATCCCGGCCATCGCAGAAGAGGCGCCCATTCCACCCACCGACGCCGGGTAGTAGCAGCCCCCTTCCACGAGGGCCTCGACAGGGATGCTCCTTGGCAGCAAGCCGATTGCACATCGCCGTCACACAGCGGCTATCCTGAATCAATTCAGTGAATTCATTCAGAGAGGTTGCCATGTCGACCAGAGCGCAAGCACGAGTGGCGACGGTCGCCAAGGTGATGACCGCAGCCGCGGAGGTATTCGGCGAACGGGGCTACCACGGGACGACGATTCCGCTGATCGCCGAGAAGGCTGGCGTGTCGGTGGGCACGGTGGCCAGCGTCGGATCGAAGGACGACCTCTTCCTGCGCAGCTTCGAGGAACTCTCCACCGCGAACTCGCTGGCGATGATCCGCCAGGCGTCCTCGGCGGCGACGGTCACCGAACGGGTCTGGGGCTACGTCGGCCAGATGATGGATGCCTCCATCGCGATGCCGGACCAGACCCAGGACTACTTCGTCGCCTACTTACGCTCGTCCGACCACGAGCAGAACCTGGCCCGCGTTCAGGGTGTCATGGAAGCGATCCGCGAGCTGTTCCCCGAAGACGGGCTGCCGTGGGACGACTCCCCCGCCGCCCTGGCCGCGTCCACCGTCTGGCTGTCGTTCTCGGCGCTCAGCTTTTCGCTGGCCGCCTCGTCGGTGCCGCCGGATAGTGCGCGTCGGCTGATGCGTCTGATCGTCGAGGCCCAGTGCGCGCCTTTCGAGACCACGAGCCAGGAGACCCCGGCGTGATGAGGGGTGTCCTGCGACATGATCCAGTGTCCTGCCACCCCCTTCAGGTCCGGCTGAGGCCAACCCGGATGCCACCCCATACCCATCCGAACGCATTCACGATCGCGTTCGGATTTTGTGGCGCGAACTCAGGCTGGTGCGGTCACCGGGTGGGATTCTCACCTCGACGCTTCCAGCGGGAGGCGCGGTGGCGGACACGCGAGCTCGCGATGGCGCGGTGTGCGCACCGAGGATGGAGAACGCGATGAAGGTCACGCTCGTCAGCTACGGGACGATCGGGGACTGCATTCCCCTGGTCGCCCTCGGGACCCGGCTGCAGGCGGCGGGGCATCACGCGGTGATGGTCGCGGAGGGGCACGGGCGCGACCTGGCCGAACGGCACGGACTGGAGTTCCACACGCTCGCCGGGGACATCACCGACCTGATGCGTCCAGGGGCGGCCATGACACTGACGCTCGAAGCGGGCCGATTCACCCGAGAATCCCTACGCGCCGACTGGCGCGACGATCGGGCCTGGCTGGAGACCATCAGGGCGGCGGCGTCCGGCTCTGACGTGCTCGTGGGGATGCCGATGGCCAGCTACCACGCCCTCTCGGTCGCCGGCGAGGTGGGCGCCGTGCCGGTGGTCGCCGAACTGCAACCGCTGGCACCCACCAAGACCTTCCCGCCGTTGGGGATCGGCGAGGTTCACGCACCCGCATGGCTGAACAAGCCGCTGGGGCGCGTCGTGGACGCCGCCGGCTGGGCGCTGGTGGCAAGGCCCGTCAACCGCGCGCGACGGACGCTCGGACTACCGCATGTCGGCAACCCGACCCGCGGCGTCCGGCGCCTCGGAGCCTGGTCACCAACGTTCATCCCCCGTCCAGCGGACTGGCCATCGCGCATCTCGGTCACGGGCGCATGGCGCCTCCCGCCACAGGAGTGGCGACCCGACGCAGACCTGCAGGACTTCCTCGACGCCGGCGACCCGCCGGTCTACGTCGGGTTCGGATCGATGCCCGCCTACTCGGGCACACAGCCGCTCCTGGACGCCCTGAGCCAGGGCCTGGCCGGCCGCCGGGTCATCCTCAGCGGAAGCGCCACCCGCACATGGCCCGGCCCGGAGTCGCCGGACGTGTTCTGGGCAGGGACGGTCCCGCACGAGTGGCTGTTCTCCAGGTGCGCCGCAGTCGTCCACCACTGCGGCGCCGGCACCTCCCACGCAGCACTGCTCGCCGGAACACCCAGCCTTCCCATGCCCCTCATGCTCGACCAACCATTCTGGGCCGAACGCCTCTGGGCACTCGGCGTCGCATCCCGTCCACTCGACCGGCGCCACCCGGACCCGGACGCCGTTCGCGCCGCACTCCAGACGGTCGAAACACCTGACGTGCGTGCGCGGGCGCGCGAGATCGCCGAAGCGGTAGGCGCCGAAGACGGGACAGGTGCGGCCGTCGCCGCGCTGGAACAGTTGGTGGCCCCGCCAGGTCGTGCGTGACAGTACTGGCCCACAAGATCACCAAGAGGGCCGCGGGCTTCCGCAATCTCTGGCAAGCCCGGCCTGGATGATCTATCGTGAACGTATTCACACTTCGACCTCGCCTTAGCAGCGCCGGCGCGGTGACCACTCAGAAAGGGGACCTCCATGGGCTGGGAAGACAACGTGCCTGAGGGAGTCCTCCTCACCACCGTGGAGGCCGTGGCTGGGTGGTTGCGCAAGGCGTCGATGTGGCCAGCCACGTTCGGTCTAGCGTGCTGCGCGATCGAGATGATGGCCATGGGTGCCGCGCCGCGCTATGACTCTGGGCGATGGGGGCAAGAGGTGTTCCGTGCCTCACCCCGGCAAGCCGACCTCCTGATCGTGTCGGGCCGCGTCTCGCACAAGATGGCCCCGGTCGTGCGCCAGTTCTACGACCAGATGCCCAATCCCAAGTGGGTTATCGCCATGGGCGCGTGTGCGAGTACCGGAGGCATGTTCAACAACTACGCCATCGTCGCAGGCGTCGATCACATCGTTCCCGTGGACATCTACGTGCCCGGATGCCCACCGCGGCCCGACATGCTGATCGACGCGATCTTCAAGCTGCGACGGACCGTTGCCAAAGCTCCGATCGGCATCCACCTCAGAGAGATCGAAGCGGCCGAAGAGTCCGTCGCTCTGGAAGCTATAGCGCTGGCGAAGGAAGCAAGTCATGTCTAGCGATGCCCTGGTACCGACTATCGGACGCCCAGCACCCACAATGGACGGACATGGTTGGCATCGCGCTGGTGAAATCACCGCCCGAAGGCGTCGATGCCTGGTGGCCTGGCACGCTGTCTCACCGAGATGCTCTGGGCTTTCGAGGTGTAGGAGGTCGCTGGATATGGGTGTTCGTGCTGAGCAGCAGGCCCGCCGGGACCGCGTGGTGATGGCGGCGGCGACGGAACTGTTCTGGAAGCAGGGCTATGCGGCGACGACGATCCCGATGATCGCGGAGAAGGCCGGCGTCGCGGTGGGCACTGTGGCGAAGGTGGGCAGCAAGGACGAACTGTTCCTGCGCTCGTGGGAGGAGCGCTCGACCGAGATTTCCCTGCACTTGCTCTCCCAGGCCACGGTGGTGTCGGAGTCGGTCACGGAGCGGGTGTGGTCGTACCTGTCGCTGACGCTGGAGGCGACGATCTTGATGCCGGGCACGATCCGCGACTACCTGGTGGCCTACCTGCGGGCCTCCGACCACACCGCCAACCTGGAACGCCTCAACACCGTCGTAGCCGCGATCCGCAACCTGTTCCCCGACGATGACCGGGGCGAGGACTCCCCCGCGCAGTTGGCCGCGCTCACACTGTGGCTGACGTACTCGTCGTTCGTGTTCAGCCTGGCCGCCAACTCCTGTGAGCCCGCCGACGCCCGCCGCTTGCTGCGGGCGATCGTGGAGACCACCTGTGCCCCCTTCGAGAATCAGGAACAGCCATGAGAGTCGTGGTGGCGGGGTACGGCAGCACCGGAGACACCCTGCCACTGATCGCCCTCGCGGCAGGCTTGGAACGCGCCGGCCACAACCCTGTACTGGTCGCCGACGAGGGGGTCGAGGCGACCGCGAGCCGGCTGGGGCTGGAGTTTCGCGTGCTCGCCGGGAGCGCGCGATCCGTCCTCACGCAGGGCTCACATGGGTGGAGCGCGACGATCGCATCCGGCCGGCCGTCACCGCGGCTGTTCGCCGAGATAGGCCAGTTCAACGCACAGGCATGGATAGACACGATCGGCGAGGCGGCGGTGGGAGCCGACGTGATCGTGGCATCGACGCTGGGGGTCTATCACGCTGCTTCGGTGGCACAGGACCAGAAGATCCCGCTGGTCTTCGGGCAACTGCAACCCACTCTGGCCACCCGGGACTACCCTCCCGCGGCATCGGGCATCACCAGAACTCCCAGGTGGCTGAACCGGCCACTCGCGTCCTTGCTCGCACAGGTTGGCGATCTCTCGTTCAGCCGTGGCGTCAACAGCGCTCGCCAGGAACTGGGCCGCCCTCGGCTGCGAATCGCGTGGGACGAAATACCGTTCTTGATGGGGTGGTCCCCGACGCTGCTGCCGGCGTCATCCGACTGGACCCACCCCGACTTCACCATCACAGGCGCCTGGCATCTACCGACGGAGACCGACTGGACGCCTCCGACCGATCTGGCGGAGTTCCTGAACGCCGGCGATCCCCCCGTCTATGTCGGATTCGGCTCGATGAGCGGATTCCGAGGCACCGACTCCCTCCGGGACGCCATTCTCGACGGCCTGTCCGGACAACGAGTACTGCTGGCCGCCGGCTGGGCGGAACTGACGAACACCACGTTGCCCCGCAACGTCCATCCCGTCGGTCACGTCCCGCACGACTGGCTCTTCCCACGCTGCCGGGCCATCCTTCACCACTGCGGCGCAGGCACGACCCACCAGGCCGCCCGCTCCGGCACGCCATCGGTTCCGGTGCCCTTCACGATGGACCAGCCATTTTGGGCCACACGCCTCCACACCCTGGGCATCGCGTCCGAGCCTCTCAACCCGCGCAAGCTCACCAGCGAGCACGTCCGAACAGCGCTGGCCCAAGCCACATCAGACCCCACTCGGCAACGAGCATCCACCGTCGCACAACAGATGGCTGCCGAGCCCGACGGAGTCACGACGGCCATCGAGCGTCTTCAGCGCCTCACTACCGAGTAAGGACCAATCGGCTCGCGCCTTCGGGGCTGACCTCTTCGAACCCGAGGCCCAGCTGCCAGTTCACATACCTTCGCCACAACCACGACTGCGGCACCTTCGGACGGCGGGTTCGTGATGACTGCGGGGGCGAGGCAGGGCTGCCGCGACAGTATGCCGTTCTGCGCGATCGTCGCTCGGACCCGCACGATTCGTCGTGCCATCGGCCCCATCGCGTACAACTGCGTGAAGGTCATGGTCGTTCGGGAAGGAAGCGCAATACTGTCCGGTCAGTTCGGCCATGCGTGGGTCAATGCCGGCGACGTGGTGCTGCTCGACGCGAACGCACTGTGTGGAGGCGAGCCTGAGGGCTACGTCACCGTCACAACTGTCTATGCCGACCCCGACTACGTGCTCGACCAACTGCGCTGGCAGTACGCAGGACTCGTCCGGGATCGGCTCGATACGCAAGCCCTTACGAACGGGACCTGCACTGAGTCCATCAAAGTCTTGTGCCTTGGCGAGGAACGCGTACGACTACTCGCCCCCTGCTTGGACGAGTTGGTCTTGCTGAGTCTCGAAGGACACTGCATTGAAGACTTCTTCCGGATGCAGGCCCTCTGGTTCTCCGTGGTGCATGTGATCGCACCGTTCGTAGCGCGGCCTTCCGTAGCGGTACCGACGACGCGGAACGCATGGTTGTCGGAGCGTAGGTTGGCTCCGGTCCGACCCGAGGCCCGTCAAGTTGCCGAGTTGCTCCGCGAGTATCCGGCGCGGCGGTGGACGCTAGACGCCCTGGCCGCGGCGGTGCACCTGTCGCCTTCGCAACTCAGCCGTGTGTTCGCGGAGGCGTACGGCAAGAGCCCACTCGCTTTCTTGACCACGATCCGCGCCGAGAATCTGGCGAGGTACCTGCGGGAGACCGAGATGCCCGTCGCGGACGCGATGCATCGGGTCGGCTGGCACAGCCGAAGCCATGGGACCGAACTGTTCCGTCAATTCGCTGGTGTCACACCCGGTCACTACCGATTGATGCGAGGCCGAGGGCCCGGGTGATGTGCCCGATCTCGCCATCCTCGGTGCCCGATCTCAGGAGCCTTCTTCGTCTGGCGCCCACTGGGGCACCTTCGTCGGGTAGTCCGGTATGGACTCGTCGGGTTCGTCGCTTGGCCTGACGGTCATGGTCGCACCCCTGGCCCGTCTTGCTACTTGATGCTCCTGGCGCACCTCGCGATCACCCGAGGATCGGGTGATCTCACCGGAGGGAAGGTCCAGGATGGCTGCCACGGAAGGACCGCGGGCTGCGCGTGATGCGAAGCTCGATGAGTTGCACGAGAAGCTGACCGGCGCTGTGGAGTCGCTGGTCACGGGCTCGGATTGGGTGCGTGCGTTGGCGTTCGCTGCCAGGTTCCGGTCGCGGTCGTTCAACAACACGCTGTTGATCTGGACCCAGCATGAGGCGAACTTCGAGGCGGGCCAGGTGCCGGAGCCGGCGCCGTCGTATGTGGCCGGGTACAGGCAGTGGCAGCAGTTGGGTCGGCAGGTGCAGAAGGGCCAGCCGGGCTACATGATCTTCGCCCCGGTCACGGGCCGGTTCGCGTCCTCCACACCAGCGGATTCGGGGTCGTGGCGCCGGCTGGGACCACGGGAGAAGCCCAAGCCAGGCGAGACGGTGCGCTCGAAGATGGTCGGCGCACGCCCGGCCTACGTCTGGGATGTCTCCCAGACCGCCGGCGACCCGATTCCGGAACCACCGTCACCGAAGCTCCTCGACGGCGAGGCCCCGGCCGGGCTGTGGGACGGGCTGGTCGCGCAGGTCGAGGCGTTGGGGTTCGAGGTGCTGCGTGTGCCGGACGCCGGCGTGATCGGCGGCGCGGACGGCCTTACGGACTACACGGCCCGGCAGGTGTCGGTACGCACGGATGTGACGGAGGCGAATCAGGTCGCCACGTTGGTGCACGAGCTGGCGCATGTGCTGATGCACGACCCCACCGATCAGGAGGCGAGGCAGCATCGCGGCATCAGGGAGGTAGAGGCTGAGTCCGTGGCGTTGATGATCGGCGCCGCGCACGGGATGGACACCAGTAGCTACACCATCCCCTATGTCGCTGGGTGGGCGTCGTCGGTGAAGGACACCGAAACCGCAGAGGTGATCAAGGCCACCGGGGAACGCGTGCGCAAGACGGCGCTGGCGATCCTCGACCAGCTCGACACCCACCAAGCCGGCAATGGAACCCCGCCCGGTCTTGAACGAGACACCCCGGCCAGGGACACCCCAGCGAAGGAGCCTGCGCGGGTCGAGCCGATGCCGGAGCGAGCCGGGGTGCCCGTGCCGGCGGGTCGGGGGCTGTGATGCCCGAGACCACTGATTTCACGAGGGCGTTGCTGCGGGCCAGTGGCGCGTCGACGCTGGCGGCATCGGCTCGGCATCTTGCGGCGTTGGGGGTGCCGGTGTTCCCGTGCGCGCCGCTGGGGAAGCATCCGTACACGTCGCGCGGGTTCCACGACGCCAGCACCGACCTGGCACAAGTCGAGGCGTGGTGGGCGCGCATCCCCAACGCGAACCTCGGCGTCCCGACCGGCACGGCCTCCGGGATGGTCGTGGTCGATGTGGACGTACACGGCCCTACCGATGGTCGGCTCGCGTTCGAGAGCGCTGCGGCGGCCGGTCTGGTAGGTGGATGGAGTCTGCTGGTGCGGACCCCGACGGGCGGGATGCACGCCTACTACGCGGCAACACCGGGTGTGGAGCAGCGGTCGTGGCAGGCAGCCCGCGCCGGGATCGACTTCCGCGGCGACGGCGGCTACATCATCGTGTCGCCCTCGGTACGCATCATCAACGAGATGCCGATCCGCTACGAGATCACCGACATCAGCGACGCCCCCACGGCTGGAGTGGATTCGTCCCGGCTCCGGGACTTCCTCGACCCAAGACCCGGCCCCGTCCGGCGGCCCGGCCGTGCGTTGCTGCGGATCGCAGACGTGGAGCGGTTGGCGTCCTGGGTCGCCGGACAAGGCGAGGGCGAACGGAACCGGAGCCTGTTCTGGGCGGCCTGCCGACTGGCAGAGAACGGCGTGCCGACCTCGGACGCGCTCGATGTCCTCACCGCGGCCGCGCGTCATGGTGGGCTCGGCGAGCGCGAGATCGCGAGGACGGTGCGCTCTGCCTACCGCACCGTCCATCCCGCTCCCGAAGCACGGTCGGCCTTCAACACGACCAGCGAGTTCGGCCGCACGGGCGACAGAGCGGCACCGGCGCCAGAGGCGCGGGGGTTGTGATGGAGACGACGGGTCGGCGGTGGGCGGTGGTGACGGCTGTGGCGGGGACGGTGTTCATCGCCGCTGGCGCGTTCTGGCTGTCCTTCACGTCGTTGGCCGACCTCGCTGCCCGGTCGGGGATCGGGAGGTCGCAGGCGTGGGCGTGGCCGTTGATCGTGGACGGCATCATCGTGGTCGCCACGGTCGCGGTCGTGGCGCTGGCTGGCCAGCCTTCAGCCTGGTACCCGTGGGCGTTGCTGACCGGCGGAGCACTCGTCTCAGTGACGGCCAATGCGATCCATGCCGTGGTGGCTGCTGATGCCGATGTCCCGGGCTTGCTTGCCGCGTCGGTGGCCGCGGTGCCGCCGGTGGTGCTGCTGGCCATCACTCACCTCACGGTGATCCTCACCCGCTCCCAGACCCCTGATGCCGGGCCGACCGCATCGGCAGCGGCCGCTGCTCCTCGAAACGCCGTGACACTCGATCCGGCAGCGCCTTTGGTGTCTTCAATCATCGGTGAACCCATCTCCCACGGCGGCAACGAACCGATCGAGGATCGTCGGGCGCGAGGACATGTGCTGAGGGACGCGGGTTGGTCGAACAAGCGGATCGCGCGAGAACTGGGTGTGCACCCGTCCACCGTTGGGCGCTGGTTCGCCACCGCGCACCTTCCAGACACCGAGGAGCGGGAGGAGACGGCCCATGAACGATCACGAGAACCGGCAACACGACGCGCATCCAGCGGTCCCTGATCTGGCGCGCGGGGTTCATGAGCCGGTGGTTGAGCGTCCCGATCCGGTGGAGGCATCAGTAGCGCCGGATGCGGTGCGTGCCGCTCAGGTCGCGCATAAGGAGAAGGCGAACGTGCTGGTGAGGGGTCGGGGTGTGGAGTGGGTGCGCCCGACCGAGTTGATGGTCCGGCACAGCGCGACGGTCGCGGGTCGAGGGATCGACTTCCAGTCCGAGCTTGCCCGCCGCACCCGTCGGCCGCTCGCTGTGGGTGTGCGCCGTCTCGGGGAGCGGGTATGGCGGTTGCCGCCGGTGTCGGCGTTCGGGCGCAGTACCGCGTCGCAGCAGGTGGTTCGGCCTGGGGTCGGGATGAGTTGACGGTGATGAGTCATGGTCCGGACGGCACCCAGCAGCAGGAAGACGCGCTCGTGGGAGCGGGTGCGTACCTGCCTGCCAGGAGGTGCCGACACCATGACCACAACCACGCACGACGATCGAGCAGGCTTCGGGGCTGAAGATTTCACTACCAGCGAGGGACTGCGCGCTCTGCTGAACCGGCTTCATGAGGGCGGTGAGGACGCGTGGGTCCATGACCCGGTGGCCCGGTCACTGATGGAGTTCGCCGCTGACAAGTACGCGGCCCTGGCGCGCAAGCACAAGCTGGACACGTGGGAGGCGGTGACGGCGGCGTTCGACGCGATGCAGTACCGCTCGACCCGCGAAGCCAACGATCCGTGGGCGATCATCACCCACGCGGTCCGGATCACCTGCGTGTACGAGGAACGTGCACAAGGCCTGCTGTGCTCGGTACACCAGGCCCGCCGGGCGCATATCTCGGTCCTGCACGATCCCGAACGGTTCTCCGACCGCGACACCCAGCTGGCCGACTACCATCCCGCGTTCCACACCACCGACTCCCACGACCACCTCGACGACCCCGGCGACGGCGAAGGGGGGACTTCGGGGCAAGCCTGCATGTCCGCCAGGTCAGCCGCCGAGGACGCGATCACGCTCCTGGTCCTGCTCGGATGGCCTTCCGATGTGGCGCGGGCGTCGGTCGAACACGTGTGCGGGGCGCTAATGCGTGCCGGAACCCGGAGGGCGGCATTCGAGGCACTACGCCGCGACCGGCACGCCCGCGTGCTGCTCGATCTGTCCCGCCGGACCTGGACCGCGCTACTGAAAGCCACGCTGGGCAACCCCCACCCGGCCTATGCGGCAACCAGTACCGGCCGTGGTGTGCTGCTACGACTGATGCTCGGCGAACACCTGGACGGGCTGCTCCACGACGACGACCTCGTCCTCACGCTGTGCCTGGCCGCACCCGGGCGGGGTGAGCGGTCATGACTGAGGCGATGTTGGGTGGTGTTCAGCTCGACCGGACGGTGGAGTCGATCCTGGTCGGGCGGCGGCACCGTGCCGATCTGGGCGACATCGACGCTCTGGCCGCCTCGATCCAGCGGTACGGGCTGCTGCAACCGGTGACGATCACGGTGGACGGGGTGTTGGTGTGCGGGGCGCGGCGGCTCGCGGCGATCAAGCAGCTCGGCTGGCGCACCGTCAACGTCTGGGTCAGGGGTGGGCTGTCGGATCGGTTGGGGCAACTGCTGGCCGAGCAGGACGACAACGTGCTCCACAAGCCGCTGAACCAGATCGAGGCCGCCGGGCTGTACCGCGAGCTGAAGCAGGTCATGGCCGAGGACGCCGCGCGCCGAAAGTCGGCTACGCAGTTCAGCAGCGACAACCAGCCGGGAAGCGACGGTCCCGCAAAGTTTGCGGGACCGTCGAGCGCTCTGGGGGACGCGCGGGCGCAGGCGGCAGCGATGATCCCTGGCGGTGCGTCGCACACCACGCTGGAGAAGATCAGCTACCTGCAACAGGTCACCGACGACCCCACCCGACCGGACGCGCTGCGAGCCGAGGCCGCCGCGGGCCTGGAGCGGATCGAGGCCGGCGAGCCGGTGCATCCGATCTACCAAGCGATCCGCGAGGCCGACACCACCGCACGGCAGCGGCGTGAGGCTGAGCTGCAGGCCCGCGCCGAGGCGGCGGTGGCTCGCGCCAAGTCGCGCAAGAAGAGCAAGCGGACCACCCTGCGGTCCCTGCCCCTCGCTACTGAGGAAGAGCAGCCGGCGCGCTACCCGGTGCGGGCGTTTGTCCAGACCTGGGGCGAGCTGGCCGGCTGGTGGACCCACTACGATGCCGATGACCTCGCCACCCAGCTCACCGACGAGCAAGTCGAGAGCTTCCTGACCACCGCTGAAGGCACCAGCCGCTTCGCCGACGACCTGCGCACCGCTCGCGCCCGCGACGAGGACGAGCCCGGGCCGCCACTGCTCCGCGCTCTCTGACCAGGACACACGGGAGGGCGAGCGCACCTGGCAGGCATGAATCCTGCCGATCCCAACACTCGTTCACGCCGTCGCCTCGTCGCCCTCATCGCCGCAAGCATCGCCTTGCTGCTACTCGCCGGCGTCGGTGTCTACGGCCTCCTGACCGGGCCCAGGACCACCAGCCCCAGTGATCCGGCGTCCACGCCGCCGGTTCCGACGACACCATCGGCCCCGTCGTCGATGGCGACGCCTCCGCTTCCGGGCGTCGTGCGCTCGGCTGACCCGGACCTGTTCGCGCGGAGCGTGGCCACCTCCTTGTTCGCGTGGGACACCGCCTCAGGATGGTTGCCGCTGGACTACTCGTCGGTCATCCTCGCGGTCGGTGATCCGAGCGGGATCGAGCAGGCTGGGCTGGCCGCCGATGTCGCGGCCTACCTGCCGAACCGGGATGCCTGGATCAAGCTACGCCAGTACGCGACCCGCCAGCACCTGGCCATCGACCGGGCGTTCGTACCTGACGCCTGGGCTGAGGCGGTCGCGCAGGCCCAGCCCGGCCAGATCGAGCCCGGAACGGTCGCGGTCACGATCGAGGGCACCCGCCACCGCGCCGGCGTCTGGAACGACGAACCCGTGACCTCCGAGCATCCCGTGGCGTTCACCGTGTTCGTGATCTGCGCCCCGTCGTACCCGACCTGCCACCTACTGCGCCTCTCGCAACTCGACAAGCCGCTGCGCTGAAGAAGGGGGTGCCGTCATGTTCCGCAAGCTCGCTGCTGCCGCACTCGCGCTGGTGTTCTTCGGCCCGGCCGCCGGGCTGATCGGGATCGGAGTGCTCATGAACCCTGCCGCCGCCTACTGCGCCAACCTCACCGGGAACGTGAACCTCGGCACGGTCCCGGAGTCCCTGACCGTCACCACCGGCAGGGGTGAGACATTCACGCTCAACCGCACGCAGCTCACCCACGCGGCGACCATCATCGCCATCGGCGGCAGCATCGAGGGCGTGGGCCGTGCCGGGATCAAGATCGCGCTGATGGCCGCTCTCACCGAGTCCACCCTGCGTCAACTGTCCAACACGGGCGCGTATCCGGAGTCCGCGAACTATCCCAACGACGGCAACGGCTCGGATCACGACAGCCTGGGCCTGTTCCAGATGCGCCCCCAGTCCGGCTGGGGCACGGTCGCGGAACTGATGGACCCCTCCTATCAGGCGCGGGCGTTCTACGGCGGCAAGACCGGCCCGAACTATCCCAGCCCGCGCGGCCTGCTCGACATCCCCGGCTGGGAACGGATGGAACCCGGCGAAGCCGCCCAAGCCGTCGAGGTCTCCGCCTATCCCGACCGGTACCGCAACTACGCACCCGTCGCCGACACCATCCTCGCCACCCTCACCACCACCAGCACCGGTACGGGAACAGGCGGTCTGTCGTCGTCGCGGGTGGTGTTCCCGCTCCCGGAAGGGACTTGGGTGATGAGTTCGCCGTTCGGCATCCGGGTGTATCCGATCACCGGGGAACGCAAGCTGCATACCGGCACCGACTTCTCCGCACCCGACGGCACCCCGATCCTCGCCGCCGCCGACGGCACCGTGACCGTGGCGGGAGCAGTCGGCGGGTACGGGAACCTCATCGTGATCGAACACACCATCGACGGCCAGACCGTGGCCACCGCCTACGCCCACATGTGGGACCACGGCATCCACGTCCGCATCGGCGATCACGTCCAAACCGGCCAGCACATCGGGGACGTCGGCAGCAGCGGACTGTCCACCGGCCCCCACCTCCACTTCGAAGTCCGACCCGGAGGCACCCGCGCCACCGCGATCGACGCCGCCGCCTGGCTCACCAGCCATGACGCGGCCAACCTGGTCACGGCGACCGCCGACGGCCGCGTCCAGGGTTGTGCGAGTGCGGGGTTCTACGCCAACACCGGGATCACGCCGCCACAGAAGAACCCGGACGGGAGCTGGCCGGCAGAGGCGTGCTCGCTGCCGGACCCGACCCAGCCACGCCGCCGGGGCGCGTGCGTCACCCCGCGCACCGCGACCATCGTGCGCCAGATCGAAGCCATGAACGTCGGCCACAACGGCATCGCCTGCTGGGACCCCCACACCTGGAACCCCACCTCCGACCACCCCAAAGGCCGCGCCTGCGACATCGTGTTCGGCGCGCTGGGCCACTTCCCCAAAGGCGCCGGCAAAGCCAACGGCGACCGGCTCGCCGAATGGCTCGTCGCCAACGCCGACACCTGGGGCGTCAACTACGTCATCTGGCAAGGCCGCGTCTGGAGCTCCGCCCGCGCCAACCAAGGCTGGCGCCCCTACACCGGAGGCGGCATCTACAACCCCGCCGACGCCACCGGCGGCCACTACGACCACATCCACCTCAGCCAGCACTAGAACGAGCAATCGTGCGGCTTACATCAGATGTAAGGAAGGCCACGCCATGAACGTGTTCCCCGACTTCGGCGGCCTCGGCGGGATCGGTGATCTGCGTGCCGTCGTCGGCGCACTGCTGACTTTCGTCGTGATCGTGGCGGTGCTGGTCTTGATCGTCTCCGCGATCATCTGGGCCTTTGCCTCCGCCAACGGCAACTACGCCAGCGCCGGCAAAGCCCGGACCGGTGTGCTCGTCGCCCTCGGCACCGCCGCCTTCGCCGGTGGAGGCGTGGCGTGGATGAACTGGCTGATCGGGCTCGGCCAGCAACTCTGAACCACGCCCCACTGTGATGCCCACACCTCCTCGACCAGACGGGGGTGTGGGCATCGCACCATGTCTCTCGGCGCGGGCAGCGAGACGGGAGTCCGCGGTGCACCTGTGGTGCGTATCCCGTTCGCGCTGTCCGTGCGCGGACCTGTCCGTCACCGAGGAGTCTCACCGTGTTCGACCTGTTCACCACTGCCGTGTCCATGCCCCTGCTGGTGCCGATGGACATCACCATCGATCCCAACACCAACGGTCTGCCGGGGATCAACCAGCTGCGCACCATCGTGGGCGCGGTGATGACCATCGGCCTGATCCTCTCGGTCCTTGCGTTGATTGTGTCCGCGATCGTGTGGGGCTTCGGGGCGAACAGCAGCAATCCGCATCTCGCCAGCCGGGGGAAGGTCGGTGTCCTCGTCTCCTGCGGTGCGGCGGTGATCTGCGGCGCGTCGGTGACGCTCATCAACTTCTTCTGGAACGTCGGACAGCAAGTCTGACCCGGCGCATCATCGAGAGGGCTGGAGTTCCTGATGAGCGTGTGCGACGTTCCCGTCATCTCCTCGGTCTGCGATGCCGTCGGTGAGGGGGCCGCGTCTCTGGTCGCGGCCCCGTTCGACTGGCTCGCCCAAGCCATGGGAGCCGCCGCCGGCTGGTTGTTCGAGGCGGTCTGGTCGGTGTTCGACACCACCACCCTGGTCGATGTCACCAAGCCCGGCTACGTGAGCGTCTACAACCTGCTGTTCGGCATCGCGGTGTTCGTGATGCTGATCTTCTTCTGCCTCCAACTCCTCACCGGCCTGATCAGACGCGACCCCACGGCCCTGACCCGCGCCGCCCTCGGCTTGGCGAAGTCCGTCCTCGGGTCGTTCGTCGTCATCACCCTCACTGCCCTGCTTCTGGAGGTGGTGGATCAGCTATGTCTGGGGATCGTTCAGGCGGCCGGGGAGACCACCGCCTCGATGGGCGACAAGATCACCCTCATGGCCGCCGGGCTGGTCGGGATCAACATCGCCGCCCCCGGCGTCGGGGCGATCGTAACGATCTTCCTGGCCGGCCTCGCGATCACCGCCGCCGCCATCGTCTGGCTCTCCCTCCTCGTCCGCAAAGCCCTGCTGCTTGTGGCGATCGTGTTCGCCCCACTCGCGTTCAGTGGCGCGTCGTGGGACGCATCGCGGGGGTGGATTGGGAAGTGGGCGATGTTCGTCGTCGCGCTGATCTGCTCCAAGCTCGTGCTGGTCGTCATGTTCCTGGTCGCGATCACCCAGGTGTCGGCACCGATCGACGCTGACCTGGCCTCGATCAGCGACCCCATCGCCGGGATCGTGCTGATGGCGATGGCCGCGTTCGCCCCGTATCTGACGTACAAGTTCATCGCGTTCGTCGGGTTCGACATGTACCACGCGATCGGTTCCGAGCAAGACGCCAAGAACGCGCTCAACCGCCCCGTCCCCGTGCCCGGACGAGGCGCGGGCGGTGGCCCGGAGCCGAAGAAGGTACTCGACGGCGCAGGCGACACCGGAAGCGGCGGCGGTCGCACAGGTCGTGGTGGTGGCGGTGGCACGCCTCCCGCGCCGAAGCCGACCCCCGCGCCCTCAGCGGGTAGCGGTGCTGGCGCGTCGGGTGGCGGTGCCGCTGCGTCTGGTGGCGGTGCTGCGGTGGTCGTCGGGGCACAGGTCGCCAAGGGAGCCGCAACCGCCGGACCGAAAGCCGGAACCGCACTCGGCGCGCAAGGCGAGCGTGCCGCGGATGCCGCCGCCCAGACACCACCGCCACCCCCAGCAAGCACACCTCCTGCTGGGCCGGCTCAGTTTCCGCCGCCGTCGAGTCCAGCACCGCCAGCGCCGAGGAGTGATCCTGCGCAGCCACCAGCTCCGAAGCCCAGCACGCCTGCGCCGCGAGCATCGAAGGAGTAGTAGATCGTGTCCACGAATCAGAACCATCGCAGCACGGGCGATCTCGTGCCGGTGAAGTTCTCCCGCCTCACCCGCCGCGGCATCCTCCTCGGCCTCTCCCTGACCCAGCTCATCACCCTGGCCATCGGCGGAGCTACGTTGATCGTCGCGTTCTACGCAGGCGGTGGGATGCTGCTCGCCTACACCGCCCCAGTCTGGGTACTCTCCGCTGCGCTGACCTGGATACCCATCGCAGGCCGACCCATCGTGGAATGGCTGCCGGTCGCGTGCTGGTGGCTATGGCGCACCACCGGCGGCCAACTGCTGTACCGGCGCAGGGTCGTCACACCCCGTCCCGTCGGAACGCTCGCGCTGCCCGGCGACATGGCGAGGCTGCGGGAGTTCGACGACCCCGACACCGGGGCGGGGATGATCCACGACCCCCACGCCGCCACCTTGACGGTGGTCTGCGAGGTCACCCATCCCGCGTTCGTGCTCCTCGACCCCGGCGAACAGGAACGCCGCGTCACCTCCTGGGGCCGCGTGCTCGCGACCGTGTGCCGCTCCGGACGGGTCGCCACCCTGCAAGTGTTGGAGCGCACCCTGCCGGACTCCGGCACGGGCCTTGCCGAGTGGTGGGCCGCACACGGTGCCCCCGACGGGACTTGGGCCGCCGACACGTACGCCGAGTTGATCGAACGCGCCGGACCCGCAGGCGAACGCCACGCCACCACGCTCTCCCTCTCCTTGGATATGAAGGCGGCGGCACGGCAGATCAGAACCGCAGGCGGCGGCATCCGAGGTGCAGCGAACGTGCTGCGCCAAGAGATGAACACGCTGGTCGCCGCGCTTCGCTCCGCCGACCTCGCACCCTCCGGCTGGCTCACACCAGGCCAGATCGCCGTCATGCTCCGCTCCGCCTACGACCCCGCCATCGCCGCCACCCTCGAACGCCACGGCCAACTCGGCCAGTCGCTGGCCACCGCGGGACCGGTCGCGGTCACCGAAACCTGGGGAAGGTTGCGCACCGACTCCGCCCACCACGCAGTGCTGTGGATCAGCGAATGGCCGCGCTCACTGGTGTATCCGGGGTTCCTGTCGCCGGTGCTGCTGTCCACCGGTATCCAGCGGTCGTTCTCGCTGATCTGCACCCCGATGCGCTCCGACCAAGCCGCCCGCGACATCCGCAAGAAGAAGGTCGAACACATCTCCGACCAAGCCCAACGAGCCAAAATCGGGCAGATCGAGGACGCCTCCCAGACCGCCGAGTACCACGACGTGCTCCAACAAGAAGCCGACCTCACCGCCGGCCACGGCATCCTCCGCTACACCGGCCTCATCGCCATCTCAGCTCCCAGCGTGGAAGAACTCGACGCAGCAGTCGACGCGATCGAGCAGGCCGCGATCCAAGCCTCCTGCGAAACCCGGCTCCTCGTCGGCCAGCAAGCAGCAGCGTTCACCGCCGCAGCACTCCCGCTCTGCCGGAAGGTGTGAGGGGGGTCAGTAGACGTCGAAGGTCCTCTCCTTCGTCTCTTCACCCTCCATCCAGGTCACTCGGAGCTTCGCACCTTCCACGCCGGCCGAGAGTGCGATCGGCAACCTGCGTGTTGTCTTCTTGTGGAGAGTAACCGGCTGGTTGGGGCCGATGACGCGCATCAGCCCGGCACCGGTGATGCCCTCGAAGCTGACCTGCTCGGCGTCCACGTCACCGTCATTTGCCACGTCCAACCATCGCTTCGTCCTGTATTTGGGTGCGCCCTTCCTGTCGACTCCCGAGACCTCCCGCTCCTGCTGAGGCTGAACCCGGATATCCACTCCGGATGGAGCAACGGGGTCAGGAGACACGACCGAGAGCCCAAGGGACGCAATGTCGAACTCGATCGCTTTCCACACCTCATGTCCGAGCTGCGCGGTCGTAGCGAACTCACCGAGCAGTCCACGCTGGCTGATCTCGGATCGGAACTCGCGAAGCCCGTCAAGCTGGCGGGTGTCAACATCGTTAGGGAGAGCTGCGGTCGAGAAGTACAGGTGAACAGGCTTCCCGGCATCAACAGCTCGCTGAATCTCCTCCACCGTCCCAGACACTGCATCTGGTGTCGGTGAACCGAGACGGCTACCGAACAGTGCAACAACGATGTCCGAGTCATCAACGCCCTGCGAGTTGATGAGTGACTGTGGGTGGCCTCCGAGGACGGGCACTGACGAGGTCTCCCACCGCCATGGCAACAGGACAACCTGCTTGTTCCTGGCGTTGGTGTTGTTCCAGCCATTGATGGCTGCCTCGACCGCGTCGCGGGCATCGGGAATGTCTGAGGGCGAGGCGATCATAACGCGCAGCACCGAGGCAGTGAAGCTCATGACCCAAGGGTATTGGTCGGCACCGACATCCGAGATGCAGCGCGCACCTGGTTCCTGACTCAGACCCTTCCGACCGGAGACCGCCATGCCGACCTTCCATGATTCTGTCGCAGACGCCGCCGAGGCGTCCGAAGCACTGCGTGGGCTCGCACACGCGAGCCGTGTGTTCGATCAGCCCGCCGAGATGTATGGGGTGATCGGTGATCTGTCCTCGGGTATCCGGTCGTTGCGGCAGGTGCTCGACCAGATTGCGGACGTTCACGAGCGCAAGGCCGCACACGCGTTCCACGACGACGGCAACCATGACGCCGGGGTCCGCGACGCTCTCACGACGGCGGAGGAGTTGCGGCAGTCGGCCCGTCTGGTCGATCAGGCTTACGACCGGCTTGCGGAGGGGTTCGTTGCAGCGGGGCGGATCGCCTGGCACCCTGAACCCGTCGCGGAGCAGGTGGCTGGGCGGCGGTGGGTCAGTGTGGTGTTCCTCCAAGGCGATGAGGCCGACGAGGTGCTCGATCTGATCGACGCCCAGGGAACTGATGCGGCGATCAAACACCTGGCCGGCTACGACTACGGCGACGAGACCGTCGAGGCGGCGATCGCCAACGGGCACGTCTACGACGAACCACAAGCAGGAGCGACCGACCGGACCGCGACCCGGGACGTGTACACCCTGACCTACAACGTGTCGTTGGGCCATGTCGGTCTCTACCGCGAAGCGACCGCACTGCCGGACCCGGCCCTGCTGGGCATCGACGCCCCCATTGAGGTGGAGGCAGTGCCGGTGGAGGGCGGGTCGGTGGAGGCGCGGCGCGTCGGCGGCCCGGCGGATCAGGATTGGTTCGCCAGCCCGGCCAGCGCCAGCGGCCCGGCTGGCCGGCGGGGGTGGTCGTTGTGACCGGGCACGAGCGGGAGCGGCTGCATACCGCGGTCTTGGTTGCCCCGTCGAGGGAGCGGCGCAAGCTGCGGAAGCAGCGTCGCCGGGCTGAGGCCCGGCTCCACGCCGAGCGTGGTAGGGCCGAACTCGCCACCGCGAACGCGAAGGCCGAGGCAGAGCGGGCCGAGCGGCGGGCCACGACCTTCTTGCCGAAGGCGGGCGAGCCGGGCGTGGGGCAGCTCAGGTCGCCTGGGCGGTTTCGTTTAGCGCGCCATCAGGACACGTCGGCGACGCTGGCGGGGGCGTATCCGTTCGTTGCTGAGGGTGGTCTGGGTGCTGATGGGGTGTTCGTCGGCCAGGACCTCTACTCGGGCGGGAGCTTCGTCTACGACCCGTGGGTGTTGTACGCGCGCGGAGTCATCACCGCCCCGAACGTGGTCCTGGCGGGGATTGTCGGCTCCGGGAAGTCGTCACTGGCGAAGTCTCTGTACACCCGTTCGCTACCGTTCGGTCGGCGGGTTTATGTGCCCGGCGACCCGAAGGGCGAGCACACCGCGGTCGCCAACGCCGTCGGCGGGCGGGCGATCGTGCTGGGCCACGGCCTCAACACGAGGCTGAACCCGCTCGATGAAGGGCACCGGCCGGCTGGGTTGTCGGACGAGCAGTGGGCCAACACGGTCGCGGCCCGGCGGCGTGACCTGATCGGCGCTCTCGCGGAAACCGTGCTCGCACGGGGTCTGTCGCCGTTGGAGCACACCGCCATCGACCTCGCGCTCACGCAGACGGTGCGACACAACGATGTGCCGATCCTGCCGATCGTGGTCGATCACATCCTCAACCCGACCGCGGACTCCGACGGCAGGCTGGCCGAGGACGGCCGGCTGGTCGGTCACGCGCTGAGGCGCCTGGTGGCCGGTGATCTGGCCGGGCTGTTCGATGGTCCCTCCACGGTGCGGTTCGACCCGAGCTTGCCGATGATCTCCCTCGACCTGTCGCGCGTCACCGAGAACTCGACCCTGATCAGCGTGTTGATGACCTGTTCGTCGGCGTGGATGGAGTCCGCGCTGCTGGACCCGAACGGCGGGCAGCGGTGGGTGATCTACGACGAGGCCTGGCGCCTCATGTCCCACCCCGCCCTGCTGCGGCGCATGGACGCGCACTGGCGGCTGGCCCGGCACTACGGGATCGCGAACATGCTGATCTTCCACAAGCTGTCTGATCTCGACAACGTGGGCGATCAAGGCTCCGCGATGCGCTCTCTCGCCAACTCGTTGTTGGCGAACGCGGAGACGCGGATCGTGTACCGGCAGGAGTCCGACCAGCTCGGCCCGACCGCGACCGCGCTCGGCCTGACCGGCACCGAGCAACAGCTTCTACCGAACCTCGGCGTCGGCCAAGGGCTGTGGCGGATCAAAGCCAGGAGCTTCGTGACCCAACACCAGCTCCACCCGGCCGAGTACGCCTTATTCGACACCAGCAGCCGCGCATCCGGCCGAGCCCCGACGCCCCATCCGATGGAAGGAACACCCGATGAGTGACACCGAGATTCCCCGGCTCTACCTCGACAGCGCCGCCGACATCGCCCAGCTCGCGCCGTACCTGATCGGCTTCACCCCCGAGGAATCGCTGGTGATCGTCGTGATGGACGACAGCCAGGTCCAGGTGACCGCCCGAGCCGACCTCGCAGACATGCTCCCGCCCGGTGCGGCCGAAGACTTGCTGGATCGCATCTGGGCACGGTTCCCGAACACGGAAGCGTTCCTGATCGCCTACACCCACGACACGGACGCGGGCTGGGCTCTCCTCGACCGGTGCGCCGACCACCTCCCCGACGGTGTACTGCGGCAGAACATGCTCGTCGACCAGGACACCTGGCACCTCCCTGACGGCACCCATGGCCGGCTCGACCCCTCCGGCCGGGTCTCGGCAGAAGCCGCCGCCCACGGCATGAAACTCCTGAGCGATCGTGCTGAACTCGAAGCCAGGTTCGCCAGCGCACCCGACAGCCCGAAACTCGACGCCGCAGTCAGGGCCGCTCTCGACGACCAGCCCCGGTATCGGACCCTGACCGCGCTCCTGGACCACACCCGCGAACTGCTGCACCGCAACCTAGTCTCCCGGGCGCCGTTCGCCGCAGGGATGCCGTCGAAGCCGGTCAGTGTCGCCGATGCGGTGCAGCTGACTCAGCTCGTGCAGAACCAGCACGCGCGCGACTTCGTGCTCGCCTCCATCACCAAAGCCACCGCACCGCGGCATCTGGCGTTGTGGAGCGAGGTCCTGAACCGCATACCCTCCCGTTTCGCCGAGGTGCCAGCGGCGATCGCCGGGATCGCGGCCTGGGTCAGCGGCGATGGCGCCGCCGCCAACATAGCCCTCGTCCGCTCACAAGCCACCGCCACGGGTCCGAGGCCGTCCGGGCCCGCTGACATGCTGGACGCGATCCTCGACCAGGTGCTCCCACCCTCGGCGTGGCCCTCGGTACGGGGCCGGATTCTGGAACTCGCCGACCAACACGTCCACCACGCGCTGACCTCACCCATCCGGTCCGTCCGGACGCAACCAGCGCGGGAGGCTTCCACGTTCACGACAGCACCTCACGCCGGGCGCCCGTCGCCGAGCACCGGCCCCACCCTCTAGCCAGCCGTGAGCCGGTTGGGAGCGGTGC
Source organism: Arachnia sp. (assembly GCA_047602285.1). GTDB lineage: Bacteria > Actinomycetota > Actinomycetes > Propionibacteriales > Propionibacteriaceae > Arachnia. The sequence goes on along the minus strand of JASGHR010000001.1, from coordinate 3,894,083 downwards.
ACCTGTCCGGTATGAGGAAACACACTCCTGAGCCGGTGCCCGTCACGATCCCGACCGTCGTCCTCCAGGTCCGCGACGACGGCACCGTGGACGCCACCCTCGACGGCCACCCCCTGCTCCCACCCGACCGGACAGGGCGGTGGCGGCGAACCTCGCTCCCGCAGATCATCGACCACGCCAGCAACGACCGGACCATCCCGGTACGGATCGAAGTCCACGAGACCGACGGCAGCACCTTCACCGACCTCGTGACCGCCCGACCCAAACGCGCCACCGATGCCCCAGCCGCTCGGGAGACGGCCACTGCACCTCGACGCGTCGCTCTTCCGGCGTTCCACAGCGTCGAAGCCACCGGCTTCGTCCCCGGCGAAGACGTCGCCGTCGCCGTGATCGTCTCCCACACCGACGCCACCGGCACCGGCCACGCCCGCGCCCTGATCGACCTCGACACCCTGCCCGACAGCCACCTCTACGAGGTGATCCTGTTCGGACGCATCTCAGGCACCCTCGCGGTCCGGCGGCTCCCGTGACACAACGGCAAACCGGCGGGATGGGCGATGAACTCACCAACGCGGCCCTGATCGGACTGATCGGCCTCTTCGGCACCGGCCTCGTCCTGCGAGCCGCCGGCACCATCACCGCACTCCTCACGGGAATACCCCTGCCTACCGCGGGCGCTGCCGCCGGTATCGCGGTCCTGTTCAACCCCGCGGACCCCGCCACAGCCCTCGGGGCTGACGGACTCAACCCGATCCTCTATTGGCTCGTCAGCGCCGGTCTGCTCAGCGGGCTCGTGGCCGCCACCGTGTGGGCCTGGATCGTCCTACGTCGCCACATGCGGAAGGCCGAGACCGACCCGCACCGGCTCGCCGGCGTAGCGACCGGCCACGAAGTGAAGACCACCGCCTCCGCCAAAGCCCTCCTGCACCGCGCCGCCACACTGCGACCCTCCCTGGAATCGCCCGCACCCCAGGACATCGGCTACCTGCTGGGCGCCAGTCGCGGAACCAAGGTATGGGCCTCCGTTGAAGACTCAATCCTGCTGATCGGCCCACCCCGCTCCGGCAAAGGCCTCCACGTCGTCATCAACGCCATCCTCGACGCACCCGGCGCCGTCGTCACCACATCAACGCGGCCCGACAACCTCACCGCCACCCTCCACGCCCGACGCCGCAAGGGCGGCCCAGTCGCCGTGTTCGACCCCCAACACCTGGCCGAGGGCATCCCCGCCGGGCTGCGCTGGTCACCAGTGCGCGGCTGCCAAGACCCGCTCACCGCGATGATCCGCGCCAACGGCCTCGCCGCCGCCACCGGACTATCCGCTGGCGGGGTCGAGTCCGGAGGCTTCTGGGAAGGCAAGACCCGTACGGCGCTTCAGAGCTTGCTGCACGCCGCCGCGCTCGACGGCAGACCGCCCGCCGAGCTGTTCCGCTGGACCCTCGACCCCAGCGCCGCATCCGAAGCCGTCGCCATCCTCAACTCCCACCCCAACGCGGCCATGGGATGGGACGACTCACTGGCCGCGATGATCGACGCCGACCCCAAGACCCGCGACAGCATCTGGCAAGGCGTCTCCCTCGCCCTCGCAGCACTCGCCGACCCCCGCGTACTTGATGCCGTCACACCCGGCCCGCACGAACACTTCGACCCCGAAACCTTCCTCACCGAACAGGGCACCCTCTACCTACTCGCCACCGGAGCTGGCGCCGGCGCATCCGCCGCACTCGTCGCCGCGTTCGTCGAAGACCTCATCGAAACCGCCCGCAGACTCGCCGCCCGATCACCCGGAGCCCGACTCGACCCACCGCTGCTGCTCGCGCTCGACGAGATCGGAAACCTCGCACCCCTGCCGTCCCTACCAACCCTCATGGCCGAGGGCGGGGGCACCGGCATCACCACGATGCCCGTCCTGCAGTCCCTCGCCCAAGCCCGCGACCGGTGGAGCGAGCACCAAGCCGGAGCGATCTGGGACGCCAGCATCGTCAAGATCATCCTCGGCGGCGCGTCCAACAGCCGCGACCTCCAAGACCTCTCCACGTTGATCGGCGAACGCGACGAGTACACCGACAGCATCACCCTCGGCGACCACGGCACCCGCTCCAACCAGCGCTCCGTCCGCCGTGTCCCGATCCTGCCACCCGACCGCATCCGCACCCTGCCCTTCGGCACCGGCATCACCCTGCTCCGCTCCGCACCACCCATCGTCACAGACCTGCGCCCCTGGCCAGACCGACCCGACGCCGCACAACTCCGCAGCGATCGGGACGAACTAGAAGCGCTCCTGCGCCGACCCTCTTGAACGCCGCTGTTCTGGACCGACGAGCGCACCTGCCTGACACACAGCGACCACGACGTGAGTCGCGCGAGGTGACAAGGAGACTCCGATGGCCATCCAGACTCAACAGGCGTTCTCGGGCTTCATCGCGTCCGATCCACAGCTCTCCGAGACGGAGAGCGGGGACGCAAGGCTCTACATGAAGGTCGGCAAGGAACACTACCGGCAGGAGGAGGACGGTTCCTTCACCCAGCTGGAGACCACCTTCCACCACCTGGTCGCGTTCAAGGCCGCTGCCGAGCAGGGCCACCTGCGACTCGCCAAGGGCGACAAGATCATCGCCGAGGGCTACGTGCGCCAGTACAACTACCGCGACGCCAACGGACAGGCCATCGAAGGCGAAGAGTTCGTCGCCCGACGGATCGGCCACGACCTGGCCCGCACCCGCTACGAAGTGGACCGCAGCACCCGCCGCACCACCGAGCGCGACGCAGCCACGTTCGAGCCCGCAGCACCACGACAGGTCTCGCAACCCGCGACCGTGACCATGTGAACAGGCCGAGCGATGACCGACTACACGCCCGAACCCGACGAACTCGGCACCCTCAATGGGCCGCCGCTCACCACAGGATTCGACCAGCCCGAACCGCCGCGTCCGGTGAACTGGAACCTTCTGACCGCCCAAGAACTGGAGCAGGAATGGCTGGCCCTCAACGACTGGGTGGCGTGGCTGCGCCGCACCTACGGCCTGCCGGCGAGCGTCATCCCGCCCTACTGGCATCGGCACCCCGAACTGGTCTGGGAACTCTCGGCGCTCCACCTGCACTGGCTATGCGCCTACGACCCCGAGCAGCACGGCTCCGCGCCGCTGGGATGGCACCGCGACTTCGCCGACGCCCGCGCCCGGCTCCGCGATTGGGTGGCGACATCCGGCACCCGGCTCGACCGAGACCGACCGACACGGCAGACGAGCTGGCCCGGCGAAGACGCAGCCCCGCCAGTCGAGGACGTCGTCATCACCGACCGCGCCGAGGACTTCGTCCAGTTCGTGTTCGACCAGGTGGCCGAGCGTCAGCGAGCCGAGGAAGCGTTCTATGGCACGCTCGACTACGACACCGGAGAAGTGACATGACCAGGCGCCGCGGAACACCGCCGTCCCGAATGCGCAGCTACCGGATCGTCGCAGAGCGACGGGACACCCCTGATGTCGATCGGCTCGCGCAACTGTTCATCGGCATGGCGATGCAGCGCGCCAAACGCGAACGCCCCACCAAGGGCAGATCAAGCTCCGCTGCTCGGCCGGCCGAGCCCGACGAGGTAGAATCAACCACGCAAGAAGCCAGCGGCTGAGCCTCGGTTCGGCTGCGGTGCGCAGTCATGTTTGGCCCATCGTGGCTTACCCGGCAGGCTCGTCCGAGTCCGTCCGGGCCGTGTTCCCCATTACGAGCCGCACCGCACGAGCGGTCACTGCCGTTCGTGTTGGCCCCATCTCCGGGGAAGGGAACACGACCCATGACCATCACTCAGTCACCATCGACGACTCATCAGCGCTCCCGTGAGACCACCGCGCTCGCGGTGTCCTACCTCCGGGTGTCCACCAAGGAACAGGCCGAACGCGGCGGACGGGACGAGGGCTTCTCGATCCCCGCACAGCGCGAGGCGAACCTGCGCAAGGCCCGCGAACTGGGATCGATCGTCGTGGAGGAATTCGTCGACGCCGGGGAGTCCGCACGCAAGGCCGACCGGCCCGAACTGATGAAGATGATCGAGTACGTCAAGAAGCACGACATCACCTACTGCATCGTCCACAAGATTGACCGGCTCGCCCGCAACCGCGCCGACGACGTGGCCATCCACTTCGCTCTGCAGGAAGCCGGGGTCAGGCTCGTCTCCGCCACTGAGAACATCGACGAGACGCCCTCGGGGATGCTGCTCCACGGGATCATGTCCACCATCGCGGAGTTCTACTCCCGCAACCTGGCCAACGAGGTGGCCAAGGGCATGACCCAGAAGGCGATCACCGGCGGCACCAGCGGCAAGGCACCCATCGGCTACCTCAACGTGCGCGTCCGCGATGAGTTGGGGCGGGAGATGCGCACCGTCGAACTCGATCCCGAGCGTGCACCACTGGTCAAGTGGGCCTTCGAGGCCTACGCCACCGGCAACTACTCCACCATCACCTTGCGCGAGGAACTGATCGACCGCGGCCTCACCACCCTCGCCACACCCAAGCGGCCCGCCAAAGGACCCGCCTTGTCGAGCATCCACCGGATGCTGACGAACCCGTACTACAAGGGACAGGTCACCTTCCGCGGAGCGACCTACGACGGCATCCACGAACCGTTGGTCTCCAAGGAAGTCTGGTACCGCGTCCAAGCCATCCTCGGCGACCACCACCTCTCCGGAGAGAAGACCCAGACTCACGATCACTACCTCAAAGGAAGCATCTTCTGCGGCGAGTGCGGCTCCCGCCTGATCCTGTCCAACGCACGCGGCAGCAAGGACGTGATCTACCCCTACTTCCTGTGCTCAGGCAGGCACACCAAGCGCACCGACTGCCAGCGCAAGGCCATGTTCGTACCCGATATCGAAGCCGCCGTCGAGGACTACTACCGCACCATCGAGATACCGCTGCACATCGTGGAAGCCCTCCGCGAACTCATCGGCAACTATCTCGACCAAGTCCACGACATCGCCCGCAACGAACGTGACGCCTACCAGGCCGAACATGACGACCTGGCCCAGGAACGGAGCAAGCTGCTCCAAGCCCACTACGCCGGAGCCGTCCCCATCGACCTACTGAGAACCGAGCAAGACCGGATCGCGCGCCGTCTGGCCTTCCTCGAAGCCCAGATCGACGCAGACGACATCGAGTACGACCGGGCCAAAGCACACCTGGACGACTGCCTCGCTCTCGCCGGAGACTGCCACGCGCTCTACCTGAGCCTCGATGACTCCCTACGACGAACCGCCAACCATGCCTTCTTCGACAAGCTCTACGTCACCACCGAAGACCAGATCGACGGCCAACCCGGCGAACCCTTCAACGTCTTCTTCAACCCGGACGTGCAACGACTCGCCCTCCGCCCGGAGGCAGAGGACGAGTCGGAAACTCAAACTTCGTTCGTCGTGGGTTTGAACAACGAACATTTGGTGGAGGTGGCGGGAATTGAACCCGCGTCCTTGAAGGATGAACCAGGGCTTCTCCGGGTGCAGCCGACTAGGCGTTTTACTCGGTCCTTGCACTCACATCGGCATGTCGCAAACGGACCCAGTTCCAGTAAAGTCCCGAGGAGCCCCTGAAACGCGAGCTACTCAGCAAGCCTTCTAGATGAGGCCAGGAGTCGGACGGAAGGCTCGTCCGAGCTGACCCTTCGTTAGCTGATCAGGCAGCCAGAGCGAAGTCAGTGCGGTTGTTGTTGGCACTTATTGGTTTCCACGCAGCGTTAACGAGATAAACGTGGATCCTCGACCCGCTTCCCCTGGGACTACCGCCCCAAGTCGAAACCAGTCACCCCCTGTTGAGTTGTCAGTGACCCAGTCTAGCGCACGTTCGACAGGGCCCTGGGCACCGGCTTCGGCCGGAACGGCAGCAGACCTTCGAGCGCGCCCGTGCCGGGACGACCGTTGAACGCCCGCATGGTCGCCCAGATCGTCGTGGCCAACCAGGCGAGCCAGCCCAGGAACATGAGCCCGCCGCCGATGCCCAGCAGCTCCGAAACGATCATGACGGTCACCGCGGCCACGAGAGCCGACAGCTGGAGGCTGAGCGCCCTGCCCGCCTCCCACCAGATCGGCGAGCCGGGCCGGGACGACGCCTTGACGATCGCCGGACCGACGAACGACGTGAAGAGCCCGCTCAGCTGGACAAGGCCGCCGCCCACGTTGTCGGCGGGGCTGGGCTGCCCGGGCGCCGTCGGCCGCAGCACCGCAGGAGCGATGCGGGCCAACCCCTGCAGCGACCTGTTCAGCTCGACGCGGTCGCGGGCGTCGAGCGCCACGCCGAGCCGTCGATCGAGCTCCGCCTCCCCGATCACACCGCTGGCGTACTGCGCCTGCAGGTGGTTGATGGCGCGCTCGCGCTGGTCGTCGGAGATCAGATTCGGGGAATGGTACGGCAGGCTCATGACCTCAAGTGTGGCCGCGCGCCCGCGCCGGCCCAACCGGGAAACCCCCTGATCCGACCCCGGAAGGCGGTCAGCGGCGGTTGTACCGGTTCCTGGTCGCGAGTGCCCGCTCGGCCTCGCGCTTGGCGTCCCGGTCCGCGATGTCGCGGCGCTTGTCCCAGTCCTTCTTGCCGGTGGCGACGGCGATCTCGACCTTCGCGAAGCCGTCCTTGAAGTACAGCGACAGCGGGATGAGAGTCCGCCCCGCGCCCTCAAGCGCGCGCGAGATCTTCGCGATCTCCTTGCGATTCAGCAGCAGCTTCCGCGTGCGGCGGGCCGAGTGATTGCGCCACGTGCCGAACTCGTACTCGGGGATGTGGGCGTTGATCAGCCACGCCTCTCCCCCGTCGTCGATCGTGGCGTACGCCTCGCCGAGGGTCGCACGGCCGTTCCGCAGCGTCTTCACCTCGGTACCTGTCAGAACGAGCCCGGCCTCGTAGACGTCCTCGATGGCATAGTCATGCCGCGCGCGCCTGTTCTGCGCGACGAGCTTTCGTCCTTGTTCCCTGGGCATTGGCCCAGTATGTCAGCAGAGGCTCAGCGGAACCACTTGGCCATCGGGTTCACCAGCGTGCCGTTCTCCCACACCATCAGGTGCAGGTGGCAGCCCGTGGAGTAGCCCGTGCTGCCCACGTAGCCGATGGTCTGGCCCTGGCTGACGTGCTGGCCGACGCTGACGATGTACTTCGTCGCGTGGTTGTAGCCGGTGGTGATGTACTTCCCGTCGATCCGACCGTGGTTGATCATCAGGCGGTTGCCGTAGCCGGCGTTGTAGTACCGATCCGTGACGACGCCCGACGCCGCAGCCTTGATGGGCGTGCCGCAGGAGGCGCCGAAGTCGGTGCCGTCGTGTAGCTTCCAGTACCCGAGGACGGGGTGCAGACGCATGCCGTACTGCGACGTGATCCGCGCGCCGACGGGGTAGATGAAGTCCTTCGAGCTGCTCGACGAGCTGCTGGACCGGGTGGTGCTGCGCGACGACTTGGTGGTCGACGAGCTGCTCTTGCCCGAGGAGTTCGACTTCTTCGTGTTGCTCGACTTCTGCGCTTCGCGGTCGGCCTTCTCCTGCGCGGCGCGGCGCTCGTCCTCGAGGCGCTGCTTGCGCTCCTCCTCCGCGATGCGGGCCTGGATGCGCTTCTCGACGGCGTCGGCCTCAGCCTCGAGGTCGGACTGGATCTTCTCCGCCTCCGCGACGGCGTCCGCGGCCTGCTGCTCGAGCCGCTGACGCTCGGCCAGCAGGTCGGCGACCTCCTCGCGGGCCTCAGCAGCGCGCTGCTCCGCGGCCTCGCGCTCCTTCAGCTGCTTCGCCGCAGCCTCGCGCAGCGCGGTGGCCTCGGCCTCCGCGTCCGCCGCGGCCTGCTCGGCAGCCTCGAGGACGAGCCGGCGGGACTCGAGCTCGTCGAGCTGCTTGGCGGACGAGGTGAAGAGGGTCTCGGCCAGTTGGGCACGCGCGTTGAGGTTGCTGGTGTCGACGTCCTGGAACAGGAGCGCGAGGTTCAGCAGACCGTCGGAGTTCTGGGTGGTGACGAGGATCTCCTCGTTCAGCCGAGCGTTGGCCGAGTCGAGCGCGGCCCGAGCGGCGGCGACATCGGCGATTGCCTGGCGGAGCTTGGCCTCGGCGGCCTCGAGTGCCTTGGCGGCCTGGGCGTCGCGCTCCTCGGCGTCGGCCCTCTCGGCCTCAGCCTTGCTGAGCCGAGCCTCGGCGTCGGCGAGCTGCGCCTCGGTGCGCGCTGCGGCTTCGACGGCCGAGTCGTGGTTCGCGACGGCCTTCTGGACGGTGGCTTCCTGCTCCTCGATCTGCTGCTGGAGCTGGTCCTTCTTGTCGTCGAGGTCGTCGGCCAGGGCGGACTGGCCCGCGCTGAGGAGACCGATCGTCAGCACGGCGGCGACGAGGCCCCGCGCGGCCTTGACTGCGACGCCCCGGCGTTGGGACGTGTGGGGCCGTTCCCGATTCACTCTCGAGTCCTCCTGGCGCCTAGATCTTCAAGTACTTCCGCGTGGCCAGCAGCGTCGGGACCACCGCGAGGGCGACACCGACCGCTGTCACGGCCAGAATGGCAGTTGCGAGGTCTCCCCACCCAATCCAGGGTAAAGAGGAGATCGAGGGTTTCGCGTTCTCAACGATGACGAACCAATAGCCGCCCGTCAAGGCTACAGCCGCAATTCCTACGCCGATCAGGCCCGCCACGAGCGATTCGAGCAGGAACGGCAGCAGGATGTAGATGTTCGAAGCGCCCACCAATCGCATGATGCCGATCTCGCGCCGTCGGGCGAACGCCGCCATCCGAATGGTGTTGGCGATCTGCAACGCCCCGGCCAGGAGAAGCAACGCGCTCATGGTCAGCGTCGCCCACTGCAGGGCGCCCAACCACTTGAACATCGGCTCCAGGATCGTGTGCAGATCCTGCACCTTCTGCACGCCCTGGAGGCCCTTCGCCTCGCTGACGACGCCCGCGAAATTCTCGGGATTGACCAGCTTCACGCTGAACGCGTCCTGCATGTCGTCGACGGTGCGGGACGCGAGCGCCGGCGAGTCGGCGAAGACGCGCTGGAACTCCTCGAACTGATCCTGCTTCGAGACGTAGACGACCTCGCTCACCTCAGGATTGTTCTCCAGGGTGGTGCGGATGGTGTCGCGCTGCGCATCCGTCGCGTCCTTGCCCTCCTCGCACTGACCGCCGGTGGTGTTCTTGGTGCACAGGTACACCGAGATCTGGATCTTGCTGTAGAGGTCCGACTTCGCGAGGTTGACCTCCATCGCGGTGAGGAAGCCGGCGCCGAGCAGCGTCAGGGAGACGCCCATGGTGACGACGACCGCAATGGTCATGGCCAGGTTCCGCCGGATCCCGGACCACGTTTCGCGCAGGGAATGCCGCATGGTGAAAAAGTTCTCCTGTCCTACGCCGTGCCGTAGACGCCCTTGGCCTGGTCGCGCACGAGCTCGCCGGAGCGGAGCTCGAGCACCCGGCGGCGCATCTGATCGACGATGGACGAGTCGTGGGTGGCCATGATCACGGTGGTGTCCGCGCGATTGATCCGGTCGAGGAGCTTCATGATGCCGACCGACGTCTCGGGATCGAGGTTGCCCGTGGGCTCGTCGGCGATCAGGATCTTGGGACGGTTCACGAACGCGCGGGCGATGGCCACGCGCTGTTGCTCGCCGCCGGACAGCTCCTCACACGGACGATCCTCCTTGCCGGACAGGCCGACGAGGTCGAGGGTGTCGGGCACGATGCGCTTGATCTGGCGCGCGGGGGTGCCGATCACCTGCAGCGCGAACGCGACGTTCTCGTAGACCGTCTTGCCGGGCAGCAGCCGGAAATCCTGGAACACGGTGCCGATCTGCCGACGCAGCTGGGGCACCTTCCACTGATTCATGGTGGTGAGGTTCTTCCCCGCGACGTAGAGCGTGCCCTTGGTGGGGCGGTATTCGCGCAGGATCAGGCGCAGGAACGTGGACTTGCCCGAACCCGACTGGCCGACGAGGAAGACGAACTCGCCCTTCTCGATCTCGAGGTTCACATTGCGCAGGGCAGCGCGCTCCTGGCCGGGATAGAACTTGGTGACGTCCTCAAACGTGATCACTGGCGCTCCGACAACTGGGGGGAAGAATCTGAGAAACTCTCAGACCTGGCGAGTCTATGCGACGACAGCCCGCACCCCAACCCGACACGCCCGTCAGTTGACCGGGCAATCCCCGTTAGGAGGCAGCCTCGGTCTTCTTCCGCCAGCGGATGCCGGCGTCGATGAAGCCGTCGATCTCGCCCTGGAAGACGGCCTCTGGGTTGCCGACCTCGTGCTCGGTGCGCAGGTCCTTGACCATCTGGTAGGGGTTCATCACGTAGGACCGCATCTGGGCGCCCCACGAGTTGCCGCCGTCGCCCTTGAGCGCGTTCATCTCCTTCTCGCGATCCTGGCGCGCCTTCTCGAGCAGACGGGCCTGGAGGACGCGCAGCGCGGCCGCCTTGTTCTGGAGCTGGGACTTCTCGTTCTGGCAGCTGACCACGATGCCGGTGGGCAGGTGGGTGATGCGGACCGCGGAGTCAGTGGTGTTGACCGACTGGCCGCCCGGGCCCGAGGAGCGGAAGACGTCGATCCGAAGCTCGCCTTCGGGGATGTCGATGTGGTCGGTCTCCTCGGTGACAGGCAGGACCTCGACGCCGGCGAACGACGTCTGGCGGCGGCCCTGGTTGTCGAACGGCGAGATGCGCACCAGGCGGTGCGTGCCCTGCTCGACGGAAAGGGTGCCGTAGGCGAACGGGGCCTTGATCGCGAACGTGGCCGACTTGAGGCCAGCCTCTTCCGCGTAGGACGTGTCGTAGACCTCGACGGGGTAGCCGTGCCTGTCGGCCCAGCGCAGGTACATCCGCATGAGCATCTCGGCGAAGTCGGCCGCGTCGACGCCGCCCGCCTCCGCACGGATCGTCATGAGCGCGTCGCGCGGGTCGTACTCACCGGAGAGGAGCGTGCGCACCTCGAGAGCGGAGATGTCGGACCCGAGCTTCTCCAGCTCACGGATGACGTCGGCACGCGCGTCGGCGTCGCCCTCCTCCTCGGCGAGCTCGAGCATCAGCGCGGCGTCGTCGAGCCGCGAACGAAGCCCCACGAGCCGGTCGACCTCGCCCTGCTTCGCGGACAGCTGCGACGTGACGCGCTGCGCGTTGTCCTGGTCGTCCCACAGGTTCGGAGCCGCGACGTGCACCTCGAGTTCGGCGATCTCGGCGCGCAGCTTGTCGAGGTCGGCGACGGCCTCGATCGAGTCGAGGGAACGTGCGAGGTCGGAGATGCGTGCGGTCAGGTCTTCGTTAGCCACAGTCGGGCAGTCTACCGCGGGCGGTACCCTTCTTGAGATCACACGAAGGCGCGACGATGAGAAGGAGCCAGACGATGGCGGCAACCAAGGATCGGCTCAAGCAGGACCTGGCAGCGGCGCTGCGCGCCAAGGACGAGGCGGCGAAGACGAACATCCGGATGATGATGGGCGCCATCACGGTGGCCGAGGTCGCCGGCGACACGGCGCGCGCACTGAGCGACGCCGAGGAACTCGCCGTCGTCGCCAAGGAGATGCGCCAGCGTCGGGACGCCGCCGCGACCTACGCCGACGCCGGCCGCACCGACCTCGCGGAGAAGGAGACCGCCGAGGCCGACTTCATCTCCCGCTACCTCCCCGCCCCGCTCACCGAGGAGGAGATCGTGGCGCTCGTCGACGAGGCCATCGCCGCACTCGGCGAAGCCCCCACTATGAAGCACATGGGAGCGGTCGTGAAGGCGGTCAACGCGAAGGCCGAGGGCCGCGCGGAAGGCAAGCAGGTCGCCGCACTGGTCCGCGCCCGGCTGTCCTGATGCTCTCCCCCGCCCTGGCCGTCAGGCTCCGCGACGCCATCGAGTGGCGCCCCGCCTCGGGTGACCGCTTCGTCATCCCCAACAAGGAGATGGACGACGAGGTGTTCCACGTCGCGGAGATGACCATCGAGGTGCACACGCACCACGGCGAGGCCGTCGTGAAGTTCAACGGCACCACCGAGTGGGCCCTGGACTCCCTCCCCATGGAGGACGTGCTGTGGCTCCCTCGCGAGGACCAGCTCCGCGGGGCGCTCGGCACGCAGTTCGTGGCGCTCGAGCACCAGGACGACGAGTGGGTGGTGACCTTCCACACCGCCGACGGCAACCATCGCACCCGCGACCACGACGTCGAGAACGCCTACGCGCTGGCCGTGCTGGAAGCCGCGTCGTTGGATGAGTGGCCCGAGCCCGCGCCGATGAACTAGCCTGTGTGCCCGCGGGCGCATAGCTCAGTTGGTTAGAGCACCTGCCTTACAAGCAGGGAGTCGGGGGTTCAAGTCCCTCTGTGCCCACCCCACGCACAAGGCTCGAACCTGGGCTGTGTCACACCCCGCCGGCCCCGGCGGCACACTGCTCGGACTCCGACAGCCAGCGGAATGATCCCATCCCTACCGACAGCGAGTTCGGGCGGGCGCGCGCCATCCGTGACGGCAGCACCTTCGCTTCGCGCTCACCCCTCGCGCGGGCCATTCGCGCAGCGTTCCCCCCCTCCGTAAGGGTGTTCAATTCCAACGCCGTCGGCAGTGAGCGTCACCGCGTCTTGGCCCAGACCGTGCCCCGCTCAACCCTCCGAACCGACGCGCCAGCGCCCTCACGCTCACGCCCTGCGCGCAGGCTGTTCGCATAGCGTCCACTTCGTCTGGGGGCAGCGGTATTCGAGCCCCTCTCCGAGGCGGGCGTCGTTCTCGCGGCTTGTGACGGAGGGAAGGACCGCGAGCCCCTGCTGGCCGACTCATCGAGCATTCGACGCACCGGGTCAGGCCGGAGAAAGGTTTGAGCCATCCCAATGGCGTAGAGAACAGAGCGTGTGTCACCCCAGGGTTGACATCGGATGCTTCGCGATGTGATGCTTTAGGCATGGATCGTAACCCCAGGGGTGACAGCTCGCTGTGGAGCCCAAGCGAGTCGGAAGCAGACACGTGGGCACGCGTCCTTACGCACCGCCGGAGGGACGATCCCGCGACGGTCGCGTCCGTAATCGAGCGGTTCGAGGCTGCCGGTGTCACCCCGGACCAGGTCGCCTTCCACCTTCAAGACGGTGGCGACCGGCTCTATACGGCGGCGGCTTCGGGCACAGAGGGCTGGGCTGCTCCGTTCGGTGGGGAGCGGGCCGTAGCGCTGCTGGCCGCGGAGGTCAGCGCCTTGATGTCGCACCTGGTTGCCCGCGCCGCGAGTGTCCGTTCGGTTTGCGTCGAGGCGCTGCTGGACGAGTTCAGCGCCGTGACTGTTGCCGGTGCGCTTGGTGTGGCGCGTCAGAAGGTCTACGAACTCGCCCGGGCGGGCGTCGACTCCGATTACCTCACGACAACACCTTGGAGGAACCATGAATGACATGCACGAGGCAGTATCGCTGCCCGACTCGGCCGTGAAACGGCTGGTACACCCGACCGATCTAACCGAGGCGCGTGCGCTGTATCTGCGCGGTTGGTGGTTCGGACGGCTCTGCTCGCTCCCGGTCGTCGTCGCCATCGGAGCGGTGGTATGGGTGCTCAGCGGCAACCTGCTGGCATCGCTTGCGGCGCCGATCAGTACTTTCGCCATCGCACTCGCGGCGAGTCGCTGGCACGAGGCTCGCGCCTGGGACTTCATCCCCAGGAAGCGACAAGACCGCGTAGGTGCCGGTTCTTGGCGTTTGCTGGCTGCTGCGTTGGATGCTGGTGCTCTGCTTGTCACTGCCGGAGCGGTCATCGTCGCGGTCAACAACACACCCGTCTCGCAGGGGGTCGTCGCCTACACAGTCGGCTCCGGGCTCGGTATCGCGGTGCTACAGATCGTCGAGATTGCCCTAGCGGTAGTCCGCCAGCTCAACGGAACGTCGATTGGAAGGCGGGCTATCCTGCTCGTCGCGGTCATTGCCGCATCCGTGCTGGTCGCCGTGTTCGGAAGCCGCACCTGGAGCCAGGAATCCTACGTGCTGGCAGGTGTCGGTATGGCGACGGTGCTGCTGGCGCAGCTGCTGTGGTGGGCCTTCACCCGACGCAGCAGGCAGCGCACGAAGGGTGATGAATCATGAACGACAACACGCAGCACGATATTGCCTCGAAGTCGTCGGGGCAGCCCGCCGTGGCCGTGGAAGTCCGTGATCTGCGCAAGACGTTCCCGGGTGTCGTGGCCGTTGACAACGTTAGTTTCTCGGTCCATGCCGGAGAGGTCTTCTGCCTCCTCGGCCCCAACGGTGCGGGCAAGACGACCACGCTGGAATGCCTCGCAGGCGCACTCACACCCGATTCGGGCCGAATCGAGGTGCTTGGCCTCGACCCGGTGCGACACCGTCAACTTGTGCGCGAGCGCGTTGGGTACCAGCTGCAATCGGCAGTTCTCCCGGACACCTTGCGAGTCGAGGAGGCGCTGCGGTTGTTCGCCTCCTTCTACCCGGTTCCGGTCGCCGTCGAGGATCTGTTACGAACGGTCGGGCTGGCCGGCCAGAGGAAGCGGGCCTTCGGCAAGCTCTCCGGGGGCGAAAAGCAGCGACTCTCCATCGCCCTCGCCCTGGTCGGGTCACCCCAGATCGTTGTGCTCGACGAACTCACGACCGGCCTCGATCCTCAAGGACGACGCAGCGTCTGGCACCTCATCGACCAGATCAAGGGCGCTGGGGTCACCATCATCTTGGTCTCCCACTATCTCGACGAGGTACAACGGCTGGCCGACCGGCTAGCCATCGTCGTCGCCGGACGCACGCAGTTCGTCGGAACACCGACGGAACTCCGCGCAGCCGCCTCGGCCGCGTCCGGTGCGGTCCAGAGCCTTGAAGACGCCTACCTCGACTTCCTCGACAGGATCGACCCCACGACTACTGGGAGAGCAGCATGAGTGCTCTCGCGAGACTGACTGCCACCGAAGCGCGGCTGTTCCTGCGTAACCCGACGAGCGTCTTCATGGCACTGCTGCTGCCCTCCTTGCTTCTGATGCTCCAAGGGTTCGTCATCCCGGGCACGATGGAACCCATCGGGGGCGACAATCCGGCTGTGGCGGGTCTGCGGGTGATCGACCTCTTCGTCCCGATCTCGATCACGGTGGCACTGGTCAGCGTGGCTGTGACCAACTATCCGTCGGCGATCGCGGCGTACCGCGAGAGCGGCGTGCTCCGGCGTCTCGATGTCACACCGATTGGCCCCCACCGGGTGCTGTTCGCCCAGTGGCTGGTCAGCGCCGCATCCCTGGGTGCAGCGATTGTCGTGACGGGCATTCTCTCCCGGGTCGCATTCGGCGCGGTTGCCCCACGAAACGTCGCGTTCGCGTTCCTGGCGATGCTCGTCGGCACGATCGCCATGATGGCTGTCGGATCACTGATCGCGGCGACCGCTGGCACCGCCCAGATCGCTTACGGGGTTGGGATGCTGGTCTTCATGGCTTGCCTGTTCACTGCCGGAATGTGGACGCCTGGACCCATGATGCCTCCGGTCGTGCAGTTGGTCACCGGCCTCACTCCGCTCGGTGCGATGACTCAAGCACTGACCTCTGCCTGGTATCAAGGGACCGCTGAGATCACCCCATTCATTGTCATGTCCGTCTGGGCTGTGCTTTGCGCGTTTATCTCGGTGAAGGTGTTCCGATGGCGCTGATTCGGCGCCCGGGCGCATCGCCAAGTGCGACCAGGGTCTCTCCGTCACCCGGGGCGGGCGCATCGCGGCAGGCACAGCGCCGAACTTGGCATAGTCACAGGCGAGATCGGGGCGGTTCTCGACTTCGGTGACCTCACCTCGGGCGAATCAGCAGTCGACCCCGCCGAGCGGCCTTGATCCTCTGCCAGTGAAATCCGCAGAGTGCTCCGAAGTCGAAGGACACCTCGAGGTTGTCGTACACCGGGTTCACCGAGTTGCGCCCCGCCGTCGCCGACATGGAGCCCACAATCCGTCCGCTGCACGAGCAGGGCTTCGACCTCCGAAGCATCGACCACATCATCAACACACACCTTCACGTCGACCACTGCGGCGGAAAGCACCTCTTCCCGAACACTCCAATCTACGTGCAACGCGCAGAACTCGACGACGCACGCACGCACGCAACCGGACTACACCATCCCCGAATGGGTCGATCCGCCGACGCAGACCCTCAATTACGTCTCCATCGATGGCGACCGCGAACTGCGTCCCAGCGTGTGGCTGCTCCACACACCGGGACGCACTCGCGGATCACAGGTCGTTGCTGTTGACACCATCGACGGCCTCGGCATCATCGCTGGCGACACCGCAGTGTGGTCGGGTGAACTCGATGAACCGCAGACCGAAGGGCAGCATCGGATCGTGGCACTGCGACCCTGGCGGGTCTGGCTCTCACACCAAGACACACCCTGGAGCGCCAAGCCATGACGCGCGCCGAGCGCTGCGCGGCTAGCCTCGGCAGGCCTACGGCGCGAGCCGAAGGTCGACCGCATCGCTTTGCGCATCGGCGCGGAGTCCGCGGCGGTAGTCGACGGGTGCAAGGCCGAGAACCTGGCGAAAGTCGCGCGTGAGGTGCGCATGATCGGCATACCCAAGCTCGGCGGCTACCTGGCCGATTGTCAGTGAGCTGTCCTTGCGTATCCGCTCGGCGGCATCTTGCAGGCGGTAGCGGCGGATGACCGCTAAGGGCGGGACTCCTACGTAGCGATGGGTCACGCGCTGAACGTGTCGCGCAGTGATGTTGACGAGCTTCGCGATCTGGTCGATTCGTACGATCTCCGAATCTGACGCAATCAGGTCTTCAATGGCGTTTGCCAGCAATCCGCCCTCGTCGGCCGGAGTCAGCCGAGCCTCTGCCCAGCTGGAAAATGCCGCAGCCGCGCGTGCGGCGGCATCCGTCTCGCCCTCGCCCTGCATTGCGGTGACAACCGCACCGTGCAGCTCAGGCGCGTCGATGGTGATTGCGCCGTCACAGATGCTACTGGGCTCGTCGCACAGTGACGCGACCGATGCGGGGCGCAGCAATGCGCCTACAGCCCAGCCCTTCCCGCGCAGGTCGCGATACGAGGCCCGGGTCGTTGGCCCGTGGAGGGTCACACCGTTCGGCTCGACCACGAGATTGGATGCGGGGAAAGGCAGTACATGCTGCCGCGACGAGCGCCCTGGCGGGATGTCCCAACGCGGAATCCAGAACCATCGGATGAGGCCAGCCAGCCCGGCCGGCGGCGCGACACGTTGGAACGTCGGCAGCCGCGTCGGGTAGAGCACGCCACGTCCGCTGATCACCTGCGGCATCGGCTCTCCCTTCGGACTGGTCGCAAATCTTCAAGACTCCACGTCCGACCCGTCAGTAGCGTGAAGGCTATGAACGACAATAACTCAGCTCGGGCAGGCGTCACCGGTGACCACACGATCGCCGGAGTGCCGCACGGTTTCACCAGTCTGACACCCTTCCTGGCCATTCCTCGCGCCGCTGAGGCCGCAGAGTTCTACCACTCGGTCTTCGGTGCCCGCGTTTCGGATCTCACCGAGATGGGCGGCGTCGTCGTACACGTGGAACTCGATTTCGGCAACGGGCACCTGCAGATCGGCGAACCGAACGCTGCCTTCGGGCTAGTGCCACCTCCCGAGGGAGACGGCGATTGCTACTCGATCGGGCTGTACTGTGCCGACGTTGACGCTGTTGTCGAGCGTGCAGAACGTGCTGGCGCGACGATTCGGGAAGCGCTCACGACGTTTGTCTCTGGCGACCGTTACGCGTCAATCCGTGATCCATTCGGAGTTCGTTGGTCAATCATGACCCGCGTTGAAGACCTCAGCGATGAAGAAAGTGCGCAGCGAGTCGAGCAATGGGCAAAGGCACAGGAAGCATCGAATGAACAGATCACA
The DNA here is from genome assembly GCA_047602285.1 of Arachnia sp. GTDB lineage: Bacteria > Actinomycetota > Actinomycetes > Propionibacteriales > Propionibacteriaceae > Arachnia. The sequence continues at coordinate 3,876,306 of JASGHR010000001.1, read as the reverse complement.
ACCGAGGCAAAAACGGCCTGATGAACCGGTGAGCCCCGGCGGCAGTGAAGCGCGAGGCCAGGTTGCACAGACACAGATAAACGGGGTGCTGTTTTCCGTCGGAGCGCTGCTGGCCGCTGTTGCGCTGGTGTTGATCGCATTGCTCCCGCGCGTACCTGTGGAGCCTATTGAGATCGTTGCCTGGGTCGAGCATGGGCGAATGCAGTTGATGTGGGCCGATGAGCTGCTGTTCTTCGCCGTCCTCAGCTGGTGCGCCGGCGGATTGGGCCTACACGCAGGACGGGGTGCTGCGCGTACCACCCGGGGACTGGTCGGTCTCGCCGCGTTCCTCACGGCTCAAGTCGCACTCGTCGTTGTGCTCCTCTCGCTTGGTCGACTGGTGTATCCGGTGTTCGGGATCGAGCTGTCGGCCGACGCACTGCGCTCATCGTGAGCGAAACCTACGGCGGCTTGCACTTGGCAATGCTTGCACTTGCCGTCGCTGCCGTCTCACTCAGCTGGCGGCCACGATTCTCCTGGCTGGCGAGAAGTCTTGGCGTTCTCGCCACGATCGTGTTCGTCGGCGGCGCGTTTCCCTGGCTCACTCCACAGTGGTGGAACATCCTGGCAGGCGTGACGCTCGCCATCTGGGGTGCGCTTCTTGTGCTGCCGCACGGCCAGCAGCCGCATGCTCCGTGACGTGATCCCTACACGCCGCCGCTGTCGGTGCAAGCTGGGCAGCGTACTCACCACCGATGGACTTGGTGCGGTACCGAACTTGGCCGGGCGCTGAGTCTGCCGACCGTGGGTTCAGTAGACCTGACGGATCTGTTGCGGCCAGCCGCAGGCCTCTGCAATCCGGCCACCCCACATTCGCGCGGCCGCTTCGTCCGCCACATCGATGATCGTCAGACCACCGATGAACTGCTCCGATGGGGCATGCAGTCCAGTGTGGAACTCGAGCGTGCCGCCTGTGCCATCCGCCGTGATGGCCGCATCCAGGTCTTCGTCTACGCCGGCGGCGAAGATCAACACCCCGGCATCCCGCATCTCATCCATGACTGCCTTCGCGAGCTGCCCGCGACTGGCGAACCACTCCTCGCTATGATCGCCCACCCACTGCTGATTGAAATAGATGATGTACTGGCTCATCGTCCGCCCTTCCTCGTTTACGGGTGAATGTCTTGAGGCCGCCGGCAAGCCTTGCGACGGGCGAACTCTCACTCATTCGTCAGGGCCCAAGCTATCGACGGTTTGGGAGTGGTGTCTTGAAGATTCGCGACCCGTTTGGAGGGCGGATGCCCCGCGCAACGCACGGCAGAAGCGGCGCGACTCGGGGTCAGGTGGGCCGAGAAATGAGTCCTGCCAGACCGGCAATCACCCGTTCCAGCCCGAACTCCCACGCCTCCGTGGCGTCGTAGGGCGCGTTCATCGCCGCTCCAGCGACACCTCCAACCCTTTGGGCGAGCGGGAAATCCTCCCCCAGATAGTTCGCTAGGCGGTGAGCTGACTGCTCCCAAAGCGTGCCGAAATCCGGGACCACTGGCGGCGTCCTGACGTTCCTGTCGGCCGAGGATCGAACGAAGTCAAGCAGGAACGTCAATGCAGCGTCGCGGTGGAGGTCGCTGACGGCCGTCCCGTCGAAGATGTGGAGTTCGTGGTCGTACTTGGCGATGGTGCCTGGGCCGAGTGCTGTCCTCGGGTCGTCAATGTCGAGCAGCCAGGCATGAGCGCGGAGAAGGGCGAGGTTGTCCTCGGCGACACGGCGCGCACGTGTGTGCCAGGCTGAGCGTCCGAACGACGCATTGGGCATCTGCGCATATGCGTGGTCAGCCATCAACACGAGTAGGTCATCGCGGCTGTTGACGTGGGTATACACCGACATCGCCGTCATCTCGAGCGCCTGAGCGAGGCCCCGGACGGTGACCGCGGCGAGGCCGCCCGCATCTGCGATGTCGATGGCCTTGCTGACGACGTCGCCGGTCGAGTAGCGGGCTTTCGGGCCACGACGGGCGTCACCTGGTGCGCCCGGGCTGTCTCGCCACATCAGGTCAATCAGCGGTCTCGGCACTTCGGAACCTTCTCTCGGCTTGTGTTACACTGTACGTCGTACATAGTTTAGCCTGGGAGTCTCGCGTGAACATCACTCAAACCGCAATCTCGCTCAACGTCGCCGACATCGATGCATCGGCGTCGTTCGCCAAGACGCACTTCGGCTACGAGGAAGCAATGGCATCGGACGGGTTCGTGTCGCTCCAGCACGCCACGGTTGGCACTAACCTCATCTTCTTGGCGACCGGCCTGGGAACCTTCAAGCCGAGCGAGATCGCCGGGCCGGCCGGCCAGGGCCTGCTGCTCGTTTTCGTGGTGGACGATCTCGACGAGCAGTTCAAGCGGATCGAGGGGGCTGGAGCCCGCGTTGTGACACCGCCAGAGACCGAGCCGTGGGGCGAACGCTTCTGTCAGTTCGCAGACCCGAACGGGCTTATCTGGCAGCTCGTGCAGTGGGTCAGCTGACGTACTATGACCAGCGGGTCCTTATCGCTCCGGCTGGTCTGTCCACAGCGGCCACATCAACCGAGCTTGTCCGGACCGCTCGGGCGTATCGAATTACACCTGGGACGAGAGCCGCAGTTCGCGATTCAGGGATACGACACCTCAAAGTTCGCGTGCTGATGCGATAGCTGCCGGGGCTCGCCGACCGGGTCGGCGAGTCATGCTGCCTGCCTCCGTGACCGCCCGGCGCGCGGTGTCCCGACCAACGCCGAAGCGCGCACCGATCTCGGTCAGCGTGAACCCTTGGCCGTAGAGTGTGCCTACCTCGGCGACCTGCTCGGTCGTCAGCTTGCTCCGACGCACCCGGACCGACCGCCGTCATAGGTGGATCGCGACCGTGGCACGATGTACACGGAAGTGCGCGGCGACCTCCCGCATGGTCCTTCCATTGCGGTACATCGTTACCAACTCATCAACTTGGTCGGGCCGGAGAAGCGTTTGAGCCATCTCAAGTGAGCGCACCATCCGGCCCCTGGAGCCCACCACAGAGAGGCGAGACGGGCGTCGATCCTGCTTGCAGAAGCCGCGCTACCAGCGCAAAGACAGGGTTCTCAGGTGCTGGCAGGGGTTCTCAAACTCTCGACAGAGATCTACCCTGGTCGCCTTAGTAGAACCGGCGACATGCGAAACATCCGTTGGCGCGAGAGCGGCGAACGGTTCGGCGGGTACCCGATGTAGATGCGTTCGAAGAGCGCCTGGTTGGCTAGGCGCTTGCCGTTGTCATCGGACCGCTCGTACATCTACGAACACCGGGCGAGCAGGCTCATCGCGGCTGGGCACGCCGTGTCTTCGTAGTGGCCGAGCCCTATCGGTGGCCAACGGCGATGATCACGACGACGCGAGTTCGACGAGCAGCTCTTCCAACTGCCCGAACGTCTCGTCCAGCGCATCCTCCGCACCGCCTTCGGCTTCGAGCGCCTCCTTCGACGGGTAGAGCTCGCTCACGACCACGAGCGTCTTGCCGTCCGCCTCGGTCAGGGTGACGGTGGTGACGGATGCGTTCTCGCCGCCCTCTGCGTTCGTCCAGACGAGCCGCGACGGCGGGGTCACCTCGAGATAGATGCCGAAGAAGTCCATGCCCTCGCCGAAGTTCAAGCGATAGCCGCCGCCGGTGCGAACATCCATCTCGCAGGCGTACAAGGTCATCCCCATCGACTTCGGCACCCACCAGCGTCGGAACAGCTCAGGATCCGACCATGCCCGGAACACCAGGTCCCGCGGGGCGTTGAAGGACCGGGTGACGACGACCTCGCGCTCCGAGAGTCGTTCCACCGTCGTCGCGTTCTTGCCCTGTGGGGACTCACTGGGTGAACCGATGTCCATCTGATTGCTCCTTCTGTGTTAACTCCTCGACGATCTCGTCGAGTGCGGTGAAGCGGGCTTCCCAGAGTCCGCGGTACTGCTCGATCCAACTCGCGGCCTCCTCCAGGCGCCGGGGACCGACCCGGCAGGTCCGCACGCGGCCGACCTTCTCGGAGACGACCAGCCCCGCCTGCTCGAGGATGCCGACGTGCTTGCGCATGCCCGTGAGGGTCATCTGGAACCTGTGGGCCAGGTCAGTGATCGACGCGTCGTGCTGGCCGAGGTATTCGAGCACCCCGCGACGTGTCGCGTCGGACAGCGCGCTGAATGCATCATCCAGGAGCGCGCTCGAAGACTGAACCATATAGTTCACTATAGGCGGTCCATGCTCAGAGGGCAACCGCCTCCACAGCCTTCGGCCTCGACCTAGACACGCACGGCAGCACCGCTGCCGTAGAACAGGAGCACGCCGCCTTCACGCTGGCCTCCCTCGCACGTGGTCTCATGAGGGACCGGGGCAAGCTTGACAAGTTCCGCGAGGTGCTGTTGTAGTTAAGCATTACCTTAATAAACAAGGAGATGAAATGCCTGCGACAGACTCTTTGAGCCTTGTGTTCGCCGCGCTCGCTGATCCGACGCGCCGCGCGATCCTCTCGAAGCTGTCGCAGGGTTCAGCGACGGTGGGCGAGGTCGCCGAACCGTTCGCTGTCAGCGCCCCCGCAATTTCCCAGCATCTGAAGGTGCTCGAACGTGCGGGGCTTGTCTCACGCACCACGCACGCCCAGTGGCGAACTCTCTCACTGGAAGCCGGATCACTCGATGAAGCATCGGCCTGGGTTGAGAAGCAGCGCCGCGAGTGGAACCTGCGCCTGGACGCTCTCGACGCCCATCTCCAGACCATGAAAGCCCGACCAGAAACCCCCGACTCTCACTCTCAGGAAGCAGGATCATGAACATCCCCGACCTCGCGGCGGCGGAAGGCCCGCAGTTCTCCATCGTCCGTGTCTTCGATGCGCCACGCGAACTCGTGTGGCGCGCCTGGACAGACGAAACCGAACTCGCGCAGTGGCTGCACCCATTCGGGGTTGCGACCTCAAGCATCACGTTCGACGTGCGCGTGGGCGGTCGTTACCACTACACGATGACGAACGACGAGACAGGTGAACAGTTCCCGACCGGCGGCGAATATCTCGAAGTCGATCCATTCGACCGGCTCGTCTTCACCTGGGGTGACCCTGACGCCCCGGTCGCGGGAACGCCGGTAATCACGCTCACCTTCATTCCGCACGGTGACTCCACGGAACTCGTGTTCCATCTGTTCGGTTACGAGGGCAAGCCCGGTGATGGTTTCGTCTACGACGGCTGGGACGAGGCACTGGTGAACCTCCGGCGGCACCTCGTAGACGAGCGGCTGGGCTGAGCCATGACGATCAGAATGGACAACATCGGCATCGTGGTCGAAGACCTCACTGCGGTGATCGCGTTCTTCCTCGACCTCGGACTCGAACTCGAAAGTCGAGCGATGGTTGAGGGCGAGTGGGCCGGACGCTGCACGGGTCTCGAAGATCAGCGCGTCGAGATCGCGATGATGCGCACGCCCGACGGCCACGGCCGCGTGGAACTCTCCCGCTTCCTCACTCCCGAAGTGATCGAAGACCACCGCAACGCACCCGTGAACGCACTGGGATATCTCCGCGTCATGTTCGAGGTCGACGACATCGACGCCACCCTCGACAGGCTCGCCATGCACGGCACGCAACTCGTCAGCACCGAGGTAGTGCAATACGAGGACGTGTACCGCCTCTGCTACATACGCGGACCCGAGGGCCTACTCATCGGACTCGCCCAGAACATCGGCTGACCCGAGAACAACCATGACCGCGCACGCCGGTAGAGAACAACTGGCGTTGGCGGCTCGGCAGCGTGCCCGCTGTGTGCGGTCATACCGGGCGCGGCAGGCTTCGGACTCGTTCGATGGCTGCTGCGAGTTCGCCGGGGCTTGTTCCGACGGCGGTGAGGGCGGCAGATGCGTCGGCGCTGAACGACGTGGGCCTCACGCCAGGAGAGTCGCTGCTCACGCGCGGCCGACGCCTATCGCGAGGACGCCCGAGCTCAGTGGCGTTCATGCCCGCTCCTCGACAACGGGCGGCACGCGGTAAGCGCCGTCGACGATGGCGGCACCCGGCAGATACACCCGGAGCATGAGCTTGAATCGCCCGGACGGGGTGGCAAGCCAGTTGGGCAACTGCCTCCAGGTTATCCCTCTCGTGGGCATGCCGCGGTCGACGTCGCCATAGCCGCGACGCGCGAACGTGCACCACGCGTCCGTCGCATTCCGTCCGGTCATTCAGACCTCCGCTCCGGCAACGCGACCGTCGATCACCGTGACGAGACGGTCGAGGGCCTCGCGATGCACGAGGTCGTGGGTCACGAGCAGGGTGGCAGTGCCCCGTTCGTGGGTGAGCCTCGCGATGAGCTGCATGATCTCCGCGCCGCGTTCTTGATCGAGCGCGCTGGTGGGTTCGTCGACGAGCAACACGTCGGGCTCGTGGACCAGAGCCCGGGCAATGGCCGTGCGCTGACGCTGCCCGCCCGAGAGCTGATGCGGGCGCTTGTCGGAGTGCTCCGTGAGGCCGACGGCGTCGAGCAGATCGTTGACGCGCGCGTCGATCCTCGCGCGCCGCGCCCCTCGCCCGCCGTCGCCCAACCGAGCCATCATCTGCAACTGCTCGCGAGCGGTGAGCGCCGGCAGCAGGTTGGACTGCTGGAACACGATGCCGATCCGTTCGCGACGCAGCGCCGTGGCTTCGCCCTTCGAGAGCTGTGCCGCGTCGATGGTGCTGGTGCCGTCGCCGATCAGGACGCCGCCGGCGTCGGGACGGATCAGCGTCGCCGCGACCGCGAGGATGCTCGACTTGCCAGACCCAGACGGCCCGGTGATGCCAGTGACAGCGCCGGGGCGGCCGCGCAGGCTGACGTCGTCGACAGCGGTGATACGACGGTCGCCATCGGGAAAGGTGAGGGTGATGTTGTGCAGTTCGATCATCGGTTGCTCCCGAGGGCGGTGAGGGGGTCGGCTTTGGTGACGGATCGCAGCGCGAAGGCCGCGCCGGACAGGCCCAGCGCGGCCATGATGACGGCCGGGGCGACAGTGGTGAGCGGGCTGAGCACGAAGGGCAGGGCGCGCCCGGCGAGGGCGCCCAGGCCGACGACGGCGAGGATGCCGACGCCGACGCCGGCGGTCAGCACGACGAGGGCCTGCCCGAGGGAGTCGCGCAGGAGGGAACCCGTCGTGGCGCCGAGCGCCTTGAGCACAGCGATGTCGCCCGCGCGCTGCATGATCCACACGGTGAAGAACGCGCCCACCACCAGGGCGGAGATGCCGAAGAGCATCGCGATCATCAGCGCGAGCGAGCCGATTTCCGACTTGAAGGTCTCCAGCGCCATGAGGGCGGTGAGCGGCGTCTTTGCGGCGGTGCCGCTCGCGGCTGCCACTGCGTCCCAGTCGGCGTCTCCAGTCACCGCCAGCACGGTGGCCTCGCCACTGCCGCCGACGCGCCAGCTGGCTTCGGCCCAGTCTGCCGGCGTCATGATCACCGCGGGGGTGTGGCTGTACCAGAGGTCGTCGCCGATGCCGGTGACGGTGAACTCGTTGCCCGTGATCGAGACGGTGTCGCCCAGCCGCGCACCCAGGTCTTCGGCGGCGCCGGCGGACAGTCCGATCTCGCCGTCGGCCGCCGGTGCCAGCGTGAGGAGCGGATTGTCGCTGGCTTGGGCCGCATCGGGCGTCAGACCGAAGAGCGCCACGCCGGCGCGGTCCTCGGTGCCGCTGACCGACGCCCGCGATTGCACGATCCCGATGGGGGTCACCGACGTGACGCCGTCGGCGTGCCGCCACGCGCGCACGGCGTCGTCGTCGAGAGTGGAGGTGGCGAAGCTCGGCGATCCGTTCTCCGGTTGTTGCAGCACCAGGCGGTCGCCGGGCAGGTGCAGCACCGCGGAGATGTTCTGCGCGGCGAGTCCTCCGGTCAGCCCCGACAGGAACCCGACGAGCAGGGTGATGAGGGCGACGACCGCCCCGATGAGCAGGAAGCGCCCGCGGGCGAACCGCAGCTCTTTCCAGGCGACGAACACGATGAGCCTTTCCCGCTCACGCCTTCTGCGTGAGCTGCCCTTCTAGCCTCGCCGTCGACGCATCCCGAGACATCGCCCGATCCGATGCAATCCCCGTCCAACTTTCGGTTGATGCGGGTCGGTCCCCCACCCACATAGGCTGGAGCGGTCATGTCGCATTCGACCCTCACCCCCGTCTTCACCGGGCTTCGCCTCGGACTGCACTCCCTGCTCATCGGGCTGGCCACCTTCGCGGTGGTAAGGGCCTTCAGCGTGTCCTCGCCGGTCGCCGGCTGGGTGCTGGCGGTGGCCGCGATGTTCGCCGGGGTGTACCTGGCCGGGACGTGGAAAGCGCGTCGGGACGGCGGGGCACGGCTCGCTCGGCGCGGTTTCGCGGTGGCCTGGGTGGGTGCGCTCACTCTGCTCTGGGCCCTGCTCGTGTGGTTGAGCCCCGAGGCCGCCTACCTCGTCTTCCCGCTCTTCTTCCTCTACCTGCACCTGCTGCCGGGTGCCGGAGGTGTGACCGCAGTCGTGGTCTCGACGGGCGTCGCGATCCTCGCGCTCGGCCTGCATCAGGGGTTCAGCACGGGCGGCGTCGTCGGTCCGCTCGTCGGCGCCGGTGTTTCCCTGTTGATCGGCCTGGCCTATCGGGCGCTCACCCAGGAGGCCGCCGAGCGCGAGCGGCTGCTCACCGAACTGGTCCGCACCCGCCAGCAACTTGCGTCGACGGAACGCGCACAGGGCGCGCTGGAGGAACGAGCCCGGCTCGCCCGCGAGATCCACGACACCGTCGCGCAAGGGCTCTCCAGCATCCAGATGCTGCTGCACGCCGCCGAGCGCGACACCCCCGAGCCTGGCGCCGGGTATCTCCGGCTGGCCCGCGAAACCGCCGCCGACAGCCTCGCCGAGACCCGTCAGATCATCCGGAAGCTCACGCCCAGCCGCCTCGACGACGGGCTGGACGCGGCGCTTCGCCGGCTGGGCGAGGATCAGTCGCGGCGATCGCGAGTGCCCGCCGAAGTGAGGGCCGAGGGGATCAAGCTGCCGATGGAGGTCCAGACCGCCCTGCTGCGCATCGCACAAGGGGCACTGTCCAACGCGGTGCGGCATGGGAACGCCTCGCGGATCTCGATTGACCTCGCCTCGGACGGGAGCGACAGGGTCCGGCTGACCGTGCGCGACGACGGCCGCGGCTTCGACGCCCCGCGTGCGGAGGCAAAGGCCCATGAGAAGGGCTCGATCGGGTTGCAGGCGATGCGCGAACGCGTTTGGCAGCTGGGCGGCAGTCTTCAGATCAAGTCGGCCCCTGGCTGCGGCACGACGGTTTCGGCGACTATGCCTGTCGCGTCCGCCGCAGGGAGGGCATGGTGATCCGCATCGTGCTTGCCGACGACCATCCCGTGGTGCGCGCCGGGTTGTGCGCGATGCTGGCTGGCGACGAGGACCTCCAGGTGGCCGGCCAGGCCGCCACCCCTGACGAGGCCGTCGCGCTCGCATCCGAGCTGCGGCCCGATGTGGTCTTGATGGACCTTCAGTTCGGCACCGACCAGACCGGTGCGGACGCCACCCGTCGCATCCGGGCGCTCGCCGATCCGCCGGCCGTGCTGGTGCTCACCAACTACGACACCGACGGCGACATCCTCGGAGCTGTGGAAGCGGGCGCCAGCGGCTACCTGCTGAAGGACGCTCCGCCTTCCGAGTTGACGGCGGCGATCCGAGCCGCCGCGGCTGGCGAGAGTGCGCTGGCTCCGGCGATCGCCGGGCGTCTGCTCGCGCGGATGCGTTCACCGCAGCTCAGCCTCAGCCTGCGCGAGACCGAGGTGATGCAGCTCGTCGCGGAGGGCGCGTCGAACGGCACGATCGCGGGCCAGCTGCACATCAGTGACGCGACCGTGAAGTCGCATCTGGTGCACATCTTCACGAAGCTCCGGGTGTCGTCCCGGACTGCGGCCGTGGCCGCCGCTCGCGATGCCGGCATTCTGCGGTAGGCCGAACCTGCAAGGCCGCCCTGCCTAAGACGAGAGCTCACGCAGCTTCCGTGCGGGGACGCCGCCGACCACGGTGTTCGGCTCGACGTCTCGGGTGACGACCGCTCCCGCCGCGACGACGGCGCCCTCCCCGATCGTGACCCCCGCCAGCACCGTCGCGTTCGAGCCGATCCAGGCTCGCGCGCCGATCGTGATGGGCTGCGGAATGGTGGTGCCGCGATTGCAGGGATCGAGATCGTGGTTCAGGGAGGCGAGGACGACGTTGTGGCCGATCAACACGTCGTCGGCGATCCGGATGCCACCCTGGTCCTGGAATCGGCACCCGCTGTTGACGAAGACGCGCTCGCCGAACACGGTGTTCTTGCCGCAGTCGGTGGTGAACGGCGGGAAGAGTCTGAACGACGCGGGCACCTCTCGGCCGGTGAGCCGCGACATGATCTCGACGCGCTCCTCCGGCGTGGTGTAACGCGTGTTCAGATCCATGCAGATGCGGATCGCCTCGTCAGCCAGCTCGCTCATCTTCGCGGCGAGCTCCGTGCCGGGGCGAGCGGGCTCCCCCGCGTTCATCCTCTCGAGAAACTCCTCGGTGGTCATCGGCCTTCCTTTCGCAGCACGCGTGCACCAGTCGACCGGGCCCCACGACCACGCGGATGCGCGCCGCGGCGGCCCGAATCGGCCTATCGAATCACGCCTGCCCACCGAGTGGGAGACCCTCCGGGTACCTCCCTCGCACCTCCGTCGCTGGCCTATCGTCGAGCCATGGACCACCGAGCGCAGGTACGCGAGTTCCTCACCACCCGCCGCGCGCACGTCGCGCCACGCCAGGTCGGCCTTCCCGAGGGCACCGGCCGAAGGGTGCCGGGGCTCCGCCGCAGCGAGGTCGCTGCGCTAGCCGGGATCAGCATCGAGTACTACACACGCATCGAGCGCGGCGCTCTCAGCGGGGCGTCGCCCGAGGTGCTCGACGCGATCTCCCGCGCCCTGCTGCTCGACGACTCGGAGCGCGCTCACCTCTTCGACCTCGCCCATGCGGCCGGCCCCGTCGCGCGACCGCCGCGGCGCAGGAACCCCAAGTCCTGGGTGCCGCACGACAGCCTGCAGTGGGTGCTCGACGCCGTCACCGTCGGGCCGGCGTTCGTCCGCAACGGCCGCATGGACCTCCTGGCCGCAAACGCGCTTGCCCGGGCGTTCTACCGAGACCTCTACGACACGCGTGGGCAGGTCCCCAACATCGCGCGCTTCACCTTCCTCGACGAGCGTGCGCACGACTTCTACCCGGACTGGGACTCCTTCGCCGACATCACCGTCGCCATCCTGCGCACCGAGGCCGGTAGGGATCCGCGCAACAAGGACCTGCACGACCTCATCGGCGAGCTGTCCACCCGCAGCGACGACTTCCGCACGCGGTGGGGAACTCATGACGTGCGCCACCACGGGGCCGGCTTCAAGACGTTCAATCATCCGATCGTCGGCGAGCTGACGCTCGCGTACGAGGGCATGGCATTGGAGGCGGAGCCGGGCCTCACGCTCACCGTCTACGCGCCGGAGCCCGGCACGCCGTCGGCCGAGCGAATGCGCCTGCTCGCCAGCTGGGCAGCGACCTCGGGCGAGACGGCGCGCCTAACCTGACGCGTCGGCTGTCGGCTCCATGCCGTGGGTGGTGCGGTCCAGGAGGATCGCGACGCCGATCACCACCAGCACCGCACCGGTCACGATCAGGAGCAGCTCCACCGAGACGTAGTCCGCCATCGGGCCGAACAGCAGCATGCCCAACGGCATCGCACCAGTGCCGATCATCGTCACCACCGAGAACACGCGTCCCATGAAGCGCTCCTCGACGGCGAGCTGCAGCATCGTGATCGCCGGCGTGTTGAAAGCCGGGATGACCACACCGCACAAGAACATCCAGACGAGGTAGAGCACGAAGTTGATCGGGATACCGAGCAGGATCCCCGTCACGCCCATGGCAGCGATCGACGCCCCCGTCGTCGTCACCCGGCTCCGGAAGCCTCCCCAACTGCCGATCGCGATGCCGCCCACGAACATGCCGACCGCGAAGGTCACCTCCACCGCCGCCAAATGCCACGCGTCGTTGGCGAAGGTCCGCGTCACCTGCAGTGGCGTGAGGAAGGCCAGCGGCGCGATCATGACGTTCACCAGCGCGAAGTACGCCATCATCCGACGCACGAACCGGTGCCCGTGCACGTACTTCACGCCCTCAACGAGGTCCGCCATGCCGGACTGCTCCGAGCCGCTCACGGCCGCCGCATGCGGCGGCACCTTCACCAGAACAAGCAGAATGCCGATGCCGATCACCGCGGTCACCACATCGATCGCCAGCAGCCACTCGATGGAGGCCACCGCGTACAGAGCGCCTGCGATCATCGGCGAGACGAGGTTCACGGCGGCCTGGATCGACGCGTTGTAGCCGTTCACCCGGCCGAGGTGCTCCGTGGGGACGATCTGCGGAAGCAGAGCCCCTACCGCCGGCGTCTGAACTCCCCCGCCGATAGCCCTGAGCCCCATCGCGATGAAGACGAGCGTGTAGCTGCCGTATCCCAACGCGAAGGCGACGATCAGGGCGAGGGTCGAGAGCGCGACCATCGCGTCCGCCGCCGCGATCAGATACCGACGATTCAGCCGATCTGCCAGCACCCCACCGAACGGCGCGAGCAGCATCATCGGCACGAACCCGACGACCACAGCGATCGTCATCATGACGCCCGACTGCGTCCCCATGGTCACGTACCACAGCAGCACGAACTGGGTGATTCCCGACCCGAACAGGGAGATCGCCTGACCGCCGAGGAAGAAGATGGTCAGCCGTGCCCACGAGCGGGCGGTCGGGTTCTCGTTCACATCCGCAGCGTATGGCACCGGCGGATCCGCGTCTCACGGCGGGGTGCGCCGCGCGGTGCTCTCCTTCCGATGTACACCCTGGGTCGTACGCGGATCGATCTGGTCGGATGACACCTTTTGAGCGGGTCGGGCGATGTGCGGCGAGGCAGCCGTGCGCGAGGCTCATGACATGAGCAGCACTCCTCGCCCCTTCGCCGGTTCCCTCATCCTCTCCGAACTCAAGGGCGCGTGGACGTCCTGGGTGGCGGTCCTGGTCGCGTTCATCGTGACGAGCGCCTCGATCGTGCTGGCCGTGCTGGCCATCGACAGCCTGGCCGCCACCGTCGCCAGCGGCAAGGTGCCCGAATCGGAGGGCCCCGCGCTGCTCTTCCTGCCGATCTGGAACCTGGCCCTGGCGATCATCGGCACCCTCAGCGTCATCAGCGCCGTCACCGGGCTCGTCGTGCAGGCGCGGCGCGGGGCACTCGCCCGGCTGGCGCTGGCCGGCGCGACGCCCGGTCAGGTGTCGCGGATCCTGCTCGGCCAGCTGGCCATCGTCGCGATCGCCGGCTCCGTCGTCGGCATCGTGATCGCCATCGTCGTGCAGCCCTTCGCGGTGGCGGAAGCGGTCGGCGAACGCGGCGCGTCTCGCGACCTCGCCATCGTCCGCGTCGACCCCGTCCTCGTGATCGTCGCCGTGGCGGTCTTCGTGCTCTTCGCCCTGCTCGCCGGGCTCAAGCAGGCCCGCAGCGCCGCGGCTGTGGCGCCCGTCGAGGCGCTCCGCACGATGCCCGGCGCCGAGGTCCGACGTCGGCGCATCCTCCGCTGGGTCGGTGCCGTGCTCGTCGCCCTCACCGCTGTGGGCGTGGCGACCGCCGCCATCGCCGCGGCGCCCGAACTCGGGGTCGACGGCGGCGACACCGTCATGCAGGCGGCCGTCGGCTGCATCCTGCTCACCAGCATCGTGCTGTCGCTGAGCGCGCCACTGACGATCGGCCTGCTCACCCGCGCGTGGACCGCACTCGTGCCGTCGCGGTCGGCCTCGTGGGTGCTGGCCCGCGCTGCGGTCGTCGCCCGCGGCGAGCGGCTCTCCCGCACCGTCACGCCCATCGCCATGGCCGTGGGCATGATCGTCGGGCTGCAGGCGATCACCAGAGCGGTTGTCGTGGTCCTCGACCAGCTGGGGCGCGACCAGATCGAACACGCCGGCACCGCCGCCGTTCTCGGGCTGATCGGGCTGGTGCTGCTCATCGCCATCTCGGGCGGCGTGAGCGCCGTCCTGATCATGTCGCGGCAGCGCGAGGCCGAGCTCGCCCTCGCCGGCGTCGTCGGCGCGACCAGGAGCCAGCAGATCCTCATCCCCGTCTGGGAGGGGATCATCGTCACGGTGACCGCGACAATCCTCGGGCTCGTCATGTCGGCCGTCGGCTCCATCGTCTTCGCCGTCGGTACCAGCGCGCTCAACCTCGGAGTGACGGCGCCGGTGGTCGTGCCCTGGCTCGAGCTCGTGGTCGTCATGCTGGTCTGCGCGGTCATCGTCGTGGCCGCCACCACGCTGCCCGTGCTGCGGTCGCTCGGCCGGCCGGCCCGCCAGGTGGTCGCTCAGCTCGTCGCGGAGTGAACGCGCCGGCAAGCCATCGTTCGGCCCGTTGTGAAAGCCCTCAGCCGCTCCTAGGCTGACGGAATGGGCACCTGGAAGCCGAACTCGTATCCGTCGCTCAGCCCCTACCTGATCTGTCAGAACGCCGAGGGGCTCATCGCGTTCATCGAGGCCGCGTTCGGCGGCACGCTGCAGCGGCGGTTCGACCGGCCGGACGGCTCGCTGATGCACGCAGAGGTGAGGATCGACGACAGCATCCTGATGATCGGCGGCGGCGCCACCACGGCGCGGTCCGGGCCGGTACACCTCCACCTCTACGTGCCCGACGCGCGCGCCGCCTTCGACCGAGCCATCGGGGCCGGGGCCATCCCGGTCAGCGGCCCGGCCCAGAAGACCGACGATGACGACCTGCGCGGTGGCGTACAGGACCCCTGGGGCAACACGTGGTGGCTGGCGACGCAGCCGGACGACGCCGCGCACCACCACACCGAGATCGCGCAGTCGTTCGGGGCGGACGCCCAGAAGTACGACCGGGCACGGCCGCGCTATCCCGCGGACGCCGTCGACGCCGTCGTCTCGCGCCTACCAGGACGGTCGATTCTCGACGTCGGCATCGGGACGGGCATCTCCTCCGAGCCGTTCCGGGACCGAGGATTGACGGTGCTGGGCGTCGAGCCCGACCCGAAGATGGCCGAGGTCGCGCGCGAGAAGGGCTTCGTCGTCGAGACGGCACGCTTCGAGGAGTGGGACCCTGCCGGTCGACTCTTCGACGGCGTGATCGCGGGCCAGGCCTGGCACTGGGTCGACCCCGTGGCCGGGGCCGCAAAGGCCGCGGAGGCGCTTCGCCCGGGCGGACGGATCGCGCTGCTCTGGAACGCCGCGACGGCCGCGCCGGAGATCGCCGCGGAGTTCGCGGCAGGCTTCGCCGCCCTCGACACGGGCCTGCCGTTCAATCCCTGGGCAGCCCGTCCCGGCGCCGATCCCTACGGCTCGATCATCGATCGCGCCGCCGCCGCGCTCCTCGACACCGGATCGTTCGCGGCGGCCGAGCGGCTGACCTTCGCCTGGCGGACGACCGTCGAGCGAGACGCCTGGCTCGAGCAGACCTCCACGTCGGGCGGCATCAACAGCCTTCCGCCGCAGAAGCTCGACGCGCTGCTCCGGATGATGGGTCGGGTGATCGACGCCGCCGGCGGGAGCCTCACGGTGAACTACGAGACGGTCGTCGCCATCGCGGAGCGACTCCCGCGCTGACGCCCGCTACTTCGCGGGCGAGGGAGCAGCCGCCTCGTGTGCGCGCGGACGGACGAAGAAGCACGCGATCACGGCCGCGACGAGCAGCCCGATCGCCGGCATCCTCATCGCGTCGGTCATCGCGCTCGTGAACCGCTCGGCCACCTCCGGCGGCATGCTGCCACCGCCCGAGAACTGCTGAGAGGCACCCGGGAGGTAGTACGAGAGGCGGGCGGTGACGATCGCGGCGATGGCGGCCGACCCGATGACACTGCCCAGCTGACGCGTGGTGTTGTAGACCCCGGAGGCGGCGCCCGCCATCCTCGGCGGCAGATCCCTCGTCGACGTGGCGCCCAGCGGGCCCCAGACGAAGGCGTTGCCGATGCCGTACACCGTCGACGGGACGAGCAGCCAGCCCCACGCGATGTCGGCGCGCGTCAGCCCCACGTACAGCCACACGCCCAGCGACGCCAGGACCAGCCCAGTCACCGACAGCAACCGCGGATGCAGCTTGTCGACGAGGCGCCCGGAGAGCGGCGCGAGGAGGATGCCGAGAACCGCGGACGGCATCGTCATCAGCGCGGAGTGCGTGGGGCTGAACCCGCGAACGATCTGGAAGTAGTAGTACAGCGGCACCACCATGGACGTGACCGACAGCCCGACGAGCGTGGTGGCCGCCGTCGACACCGAGAAGTTGCGGTTGCGGAAGAGGCTCAGCGGAACGAGCGGCTCCCCCTTCCCGACCCGCTGCCACACGACGAAGCCGACGAGCAGCACGACGCCGAGGACGATCGATCCCACGACCCAACCGTTCCACTGGTGTGCGTTGCCCTCCTGCACCCCGAACACCAGGAAGAACACGCCCACCGCCGAGATGACCACGCCGAGCCAATCGAACTCATGGCTGTGCGTCTCGAGCTTCGGGATGTAGATCCAGCCGAGCACCAGCGCGACGATGCCGATCGGCACGTTGACGAAGAAGATCCACTCCCAGCCGAACGCGTCGACGAGCACGCCGCCGAGCACGGGGCCGACCAGGCCCGCGATGCCGGCCACCGCGCCCCAGATCGCCATGGCGCCGCCGCGGCGGGCGGGCGGGAAGATCCGCTGGATGACGGCCATGGTCTGGGGGCTCATGAGCGCGCCGCCGATGCCCTGCACGGCCCGGGCCGTGATCAGGCTTCCCACCGGGCTGCCGGGCATGAGCGGCGACAGCCCGCACCACAGCGACGCGATGGTGAAGATCAGCAGCCCGACGAGGTAGACGTTCCGCGGACCGTAGCGGTCGCCCATCCTGCCCGCGATCAACATGGGCACCGAGTAGGCCAGGAGGTAGGCCGACGTCACCCAGATGACCGTGCCGACGTCGACGCCGAGCCCCGCCTGGATGCTCGGATTGGCCACGGCGACGATCGTGGTGTCGAGGAGGATCATGAAGAACCCGATCACCATCACCCACAAGGTGACCCACGGGTTGTGCTCGCGCTCGGTCTCCTGCTGGGCATGGCGCGGAACCGCGCCCGTGGGCGCGCTGGGCTGACTCATCGTTCGTTCTCCTTCGTGAGCGCCGGGCCCTCGGGGGCCGCTCGTGCGGCCGGGCGGGGTCGGTATTCACGGGCGAGAGGTGGCGAAAACAGGTGGACTATATACCTCACGCTTCCGTTTCCCCGTACTCGACCGGCAGCCCGGCGGGGCGTCCGGGAGCGCGCGTGCCATAATCGCGCGATGACCACGAGCCCGGACTGCCCGGGCCTCGCCACCGAGGAGCGGCACGCATGACGATCCACAGCGAGAACCCGTTCCTCCTGCCGCGGGAGCAGAGGGACCCGGCGCGACGCCTGCGCGGCCTGATGCCGTCGCCCGTCTCCATCTGGACCAGCGGCGGCGGGCGCGCCCGCGAGGGTTGGACCATCTCGTCGCTGCTCGTGGCCAACGGCGACCCGGCGGAACTCGTCGCCCTCGTCGACGAGGACTGCGACTGGTGGGAGGTCGTCCGGGATACCGGCCGTGCGCTGGTGAACGTCCTCGGCCCGCGACAGGGGCACATCGCGGACGTCTTCGCCCGCGTCGCCCCCTCACCCGGCGGCCCGTTCCGCGTCGGCGACTGGGAGGAGACGGAATTCGGCCCGAAGCTCACCGGGGCCGCTGCCTGGGCCGGGGCCACGCTCCTGACAGACACTCCCGAGCACGCCGGCTGGGGGCTCCTCGTCCGGGCCCGGGTGGAGTGGGTCGAGATCGCCGACGACGTGCCGGCGCTCGAGCACCGCAGCGGCCGCTACCTCTGACGGGCGGCTACCCGGCCACCGGGCGGGCCTCGCGCACCGCGTCCCGACGCTGGGCCGCGACGCCTGCGGTGACGACGAGCGCAATCCCGATCACCTGCATGGCACTCGGCGCCTGGCTCAGCGCGAGCAACCCGACGAGCACGCCGAACGCAGGCTCGACGGCCAGCAGCGTCCCGAACGCCGCGTGCGTCATCCGGCGCAGCGCCAGCATCTCCAACCCGAAGGAGATCACCGGCGAGAGCAGCGCAATGCCGGCCACGGCCACCAGCACCCAGGCGTGCACGTGCCCCGCGAGCACCTGCGGCAGCCCGACACCCGCGGTGAACACTGCGGCGAGCGGGATGGTCAGCGCGAGCCCACTGATCCCTGAGAATCGGTCCCCCACGCGCTGCGTGAGAAGGTTGTAGCCGGCCCAGCACGCGCCGGCGGCCGCGGCATACCCCACGCCGACGACGTCGACCGCGCCCCGCCATGGCTCGGTGAGCAGCACCACGCCGGAGAGGGCGAGGACAGGCCAGGCCAGAGCGACCCGGTCCTTGCTCGCGATCGCGGCCACCGTGAGCGGCCCGAGGAACTCGACGGCGACCGCGGTCCCCAGCGCGATGCGCTCGATGGCCGCGAGGAAGAAGGTAGTCATGAAGCCGGTCGCCAGCCCGAGGAGCAGCAGCGTGGGCAGGTCTCTGGCGCGGACGGTCCGGAGCGCCGGCCGCGCGATGACCCAGACGAACACCGCACCGAAGCACATCCTGAGCCACGCCGTGCCCGCGGGACCGACCTGCTCGATCACCGGCACGGAGAGCGCGCTGGACAGCTGGACGAGCAGCATCGCGGTGATCGCCAGCCACGGTGCGGGCACGCGGCCGGAGACGCGGTCGAGGCCCGACATCAGCGGGTCTGCTCGGGGCGCGCCGTGCCGGGCTCGAACACCGAGAGGGCGAACCGGGCAGGCCCGTCGCCCGCATGGGCGTAGGAATGCCGGGTGTCGCCCCGGAAGGTCAGGGCATCGCCGGCGCTCAGCTCGTGCCGCACGCCGTCCACCTCGACGACGACCGCGCCCTCGAGGACGTGCAGCAGCTCCCATGTGCCGGCGCGGTGCGCCTCGCTGGAGTGGCTCTCGCCGGCCGCCATGCTCCAATCCCACAGCTCGAAGGCGTCCGGGGAGTCGGTGCCCGCCACCAGCACCCCGCGCCCTCCGCGCTCCCCCACCCAGAGCACCGCACCCTCGCCGTGCCGCGTCACGCGCGCCGTCCGAGGCGTCGGCGGTTCGACGAGCGACGGCAGCCCGACGCCCAGCGCCTCCGCCAGCCGCAACAGAGTCCCCACGCTCGGGTTCACGGCGCCCTGCTCCACATTGACGAGCATGCGCCTACTCAGGCCCGCCTCCTCGGCGAGCCGATCCAGCGTCCAGCCCAACCCGTTGCGTCCACGTCGGACCCGTCCGCCGATCGCCCGTGCCAGCGTCTCCGCGCCCTCATCCATAGCAGTGCACTATAGTGCATCATCAGAGCATTACGAATCACTCAGGTGCGCGCCTGCCGGATGAAATCCCTCGTCAGGGCGAGTAACCTAGGTTCGCGGTGCCTCCGGACGGGCTCCGCGAGACGCAAGGAAATGGGGGCAACACGGTGATTCGACCCGTCGGGCGACACGCAGCCCCCTCCGACGACGAACCCGTCGGTTCGACCGAGCCCGAGCCCGTCGCCTCCCTCGACGCCCCGCGTCACGGCGCACAAGAGGAACACCCGGCCGCCCTCACGCCCAGGCGCGGGATACCCACGGCCGAGGCCGACGAGGAGCCACGCAGCGGCCTCGCCAGCTATGCACTCGCCGGGCTCGCGCTCGTGATCGTGGTGGCCATCGTCGTGGCCTACCTCGTCCTCGGCGGCCGAGGCGGCACCCCGACGACGACACCCCGGACCCCGGGCACCTCCACCGGCACGCCGTCGTCTTCCTCCCCCACGCCGAGCCCTTCGCCGACCCCCACGCCCACAGCGGTGATCACGACGATCCCGCTCAACGACGCGACCCTTGCCGTCCTCGCGGGCTGGTCCGTGCAGTCCGACGAAGAGGTGCAGGACAAGCGCCGACTGGTCCGGCTGCGCGAGGACGCCACCGACGCGCGGCTCCAGGCGGTCACGCTGACCTCCGTCGAGGGGAAGCTCACCGACGCGTGCGCCGCGCTCGTCGACGACCTGGACGCGTCCTACACCGACGTCGCGACCTCGGCCCCCGTCGCGGTGCCCGTCGCCGACGGCGCGGAGGGGGCCACCTGCTCCTTCACCGGAACCCGGACGAGCGACGACGTGCCCAACACCGTCACCTTCACGGTGCTCCGGCGCGCGCAGGACAACCACTCGCTGATCTACCGCGCGATCGTCCCGACCACGCTCACGGACCCGGCCTCGACACAGGACGCGGTCGAGGAGATGTTCTGCACCTCGGCCGAGAGCTTCGGCGTCGACGTCGACCGCTGCGCGGCGCGCTGAGCCCTGGCCGCTACTCCTGGCCCGGGCGTCGGCTCAACTGGTCGAACACCGGGCGCAGCGAACGCCACCACTGCTTCTTGGGGCGCTGGTTCTCCCAGTCCATGTCGTCCATCACGACGCGCAGCGGCGCCATCAGGCTGGTCGACTCGCTGGAGGCCGCCACATAGTCGGAGGTGCCTGCGGCCAGCTGCTCGTCGAGGTTGCAGATCGCCATGTAGGCCAGCCGCGTGGCGTTGACCCGGTCGAACGGCGACGGCGTGCCGCCCTGCTGCACGTGCCCGATGATGGCCTGGCGCACGGAGAACTGACCGCCGCCCTCGGCCTCGAACAGCTTCGCGATGACGTCGCTGGTGTAGAACTGGCTGGTCTCCTCGCCCATCACGGCGAGGTAGAACGAGCGGCCGCTCTCGAACGCGTCGACCAGGGCGGTGACGTCCTCCGTGAGCTCCTCGAGCGTGATGCCCGTCTCCGGCGTGTAGGCCTTCTCGGCGCCGGCGGCCAGCCCGCCGACCAGCGGCAGGAATCCGCAGCCCCGGCCCATGGTCTCGACGACGAACGCGCGCTTGCTCGCCGACGCCGACATCCGCACCATGTCGATCGCGTCGACGACGGTGTTCAGCGCCGTGTCCGACCCCACGGCCATCGGCCAGCCGGGCAGGTTGTTGTCGATGCTGGCCGGGAGCAGGGCGATCGGGATGTCGAACCCCGGGTAGCGCCGCCGCTCGCGCTCCATCAGGTCGACGGTGGCGTACGCGTGGTGGCCGCCCATCACGAGCAGCGCGTCGATCTTGTGGTCCTCGAGCGTGCGGGCGATCTGGTAGAGGTCGCGCTCGGTGGGCACGTAGCGCCGCGTGCCGAAGGCCGCGCCGCCCGTGTTGGCCATGCCCTCGACGTCGGCCCAGCCGACCTCGCGCAGGTCGCCCGCGACGAGCCCGGGAACGCCGCCGATGACGGCGAGCATCTTGTGCCCGCGGTCCAGGCCGGCGCGCACCGCGACGCGCGCGAGTGGGTTCATGCCCGGCGCGAGGGCGCCCGCGTGCATGATCGCGACGCGCTTGGCGTCGTCGGACGGCTGCACGGTGGGGCGGGCCTCATTGAGGACGCGGTACACCTCGATCATCCGGGTGAACCCGTGGCCGCGCGCCTCGACGGCGGCCTGGTAGTTGCCCTCGGCGATGAGGTCGGCTATCCCGCGGGTGTCGACGACGGCCTGCAGCAGGCCTGTGGTCGCCACCCGGTCGGCCCGCATGCCGACCAGGATCGGCTCGGTCTCCTCCGAAGCGTTCATCACCTGGCGGACGGCCTCGACGCCGCAGGCCGTTGCCATCCAGCGGTCGTAGGCCGACGGCGTGCCGCCGCGCTGCACGTGGCCCAGGATCGTGATCCTGGCGTCCTCGCCGGTGCGCTCCCGCAGCACGTCCTTGATGCGGTCCGCGGTGATGGGCTCGCCCTGGCGGTCCTTGGCGCCCTCCGCGACGATCAGGATCGAGTCTCTGCGGCCGGCCGCGCGACCGCGCGCGAGCACCTCCGCCATCCGGTCCTCCCAGCCGTCGCGCGGCGGGGACTCGGGCAGGAATGTGTAGTCAGCGCCGCCCGCGATGGCGGTCATCAGGGCGAGGTAGCCGCAGTTGCGGCCCATGACCTCGACGATGAACGTGCGCCGATGCGACTCGGCCGTCGAGCTGATCGCGTCGACGGCCTCGGTGATGCGGTGCATGGCGGAGTCGGTGCCGATGGTCATGTCGGTGCCCACCATGTCGTTGTCGATGGATCCGACGAGGCCGACGATGTGCAACAGGGGGTGGGCCGCGGCCTGCTCCGGTGTGATGCGGCCCTCGTCGCGCAGCTGCGCGATGTGCTCGTCCCATTCGAGGCTGAGCGCGCGCGAGCCGGAAAGCGAGCCGTCGCCGCCGATCACGATCAGCCGGTCGATCCCGACCTTGATGAGGTTCTCCACGGCCGTCCTGCGCCCCTCGGGCGTGCGGAACTCGGCCGACCGGGCGGTGCCGATGACGGTGCCGCCCTTGTTGAGGATGCCGGAGACGTCGCTCCAGCCGAGGTGCACGATGTAGTCGCCCCCCGAGATGGCGCCGTGCCAGCCCTCCTTGATGGCGAACACCTCGGCGCCCTCGTGGATGCCGGCGCGCACGATCGCGCGCACGGCCGCGTTCATGCCCTGGGCGTCGCCGCCGGATGTCATGACGCCGATGCGAACGGTCATCGCCGGGTTCCCTTCGGTCGAACGACCCTGGTGGCCTGCCAATCGGGCCCCACGTTGACGGTGTTGGTGAGAGAGAGCCCCGCGACGGTCACGCCTTCGGAGATCGACGCGGCGTCGATGAAGCCGGGGCGCCCCACCTTGGGCGTCAGCAGCCAGATCTGGCCGGTGGGCGCGAGGTCGGTCGAGGCGTCCACGAGGCCGTCGGCGACGTCGCCGTCCTCGTCCCGCCACCACAGCACGACCGCGTCCACAGCCTCCAGCGGCTCCTCGACCATCTCCGCGTCGATGGTGTCCATGATGTCGTCGCGCAGGTCCGCGTCGACGTCCTCATCCCAGCCCAGCTCCTGGACCAGCATGCCCATCTCGAAGCCCAACAGGTCGGCGCCTGACGGTGAATCGACGGTGCGGTCCTTGCCATCTGCGTTGTCCACGCCCCAAGACTGCCAGATCGCGGGACGGCTGTCAGCGGCGCCCCGTCGTGTGAGAAGGCGGAACCCCCGCCGCGGGAGGCGGCGGGGGTTCCGGGCGTGCGTTGGACGGCGTCCGTCAGGAGTCGCCACCCGCGTTGCCGCTGCTGCCGGCGGTCACATCGTCGAGGCGGTAGCGGGCCGCCGCGTCGGTGGCCCACTCCTGCGGGACCTCGCCGTTGCGGGCGAGCTGCTGCAGCACCGCGACCGCCACCGACGGGCCGTCGATGTTGAAGAAGCGGCGGGCGGCCGCGCGGGTGTCGGAGAAGCCGAAGCCGTCCGCGCCGAGCACGACGTACTCGCCGGGCACCCACTGCCGGATCTGGTCCGGCACCGCGCGCATGTAGTCGGAGACCGCGACCACCGGGCCGGGCGCCCCGGTCAGCTTCTTCTCCACCCAGGTGGGCTCGTGCGTGCCGAACGGATCGTGGAACTTCTCCTGCTCCAGCTTGAGGCCCTCGCGACGGAGCTCGCCCCACGAGGTGACGCTCCACACGTCGGCCACCACGCCGTAGTCGTCCTTGAGCAGCTGCTGCGCCTCGAGCGCCCACGGCACACCCACGCCCGAGGCGAGGATCTGCGCGCGCCGCGCATCCGGGGAGACACCCTCGAAGCTGCCGGGCTGCAGGAGGTACATGCCCTTGAGGATGCCCTCGATCTCGACGCCCTCGGGCTCGGCCGGCTGCACGATCGGCTCGTTGTAGACCGTGAGGTAGTAGATGAGGTCCTCGGGGCTCTCGCCGTACATGCGGCGCAGGCCGTCCTTGACGATGTGCGCGATCTCGTAGCCGTAGGCCGGGTCGTAGCTGACCACCGCGGTGTTGGTCGACGCGAGGATCGGCGAGTGGCCGTCCATGTGCTGCAGGCCCTCACCCGTCAGGGTGGTGCGGCCGGCGGTCGCGCCGATCATGAAGCCGCGGGCCAGCTGGTCGGCCGCGGCCCACGCGCCGTCGCCGGTGCGCTGGAAGCCGAACATCGAGTAGAAGACGTAGATCGGGACCATCGGCTCGCCGTGCGTCGCGTACGAGGAGCCCACCGCGGTGAACGCCGCCACCGAGCCGCCCTCGTTGATGCCCGTGTGCAGGATCTGGCCCTGCTTCGACTCGCGGTAGCTGAGGAACAGCTCGTTGTCGACCGGGGTGTAGTTCTGGCCGTGCGGGTTGTAGATCTTGATGGTCGGGAAGAACGCGTCGATGCCGAACGTGCGGGCCTCGTCGGGGATGATCGGGACCACGCGCGGCGCGAACTCCTTGTCGCGCATGAGGTCCTTCAGGAGCCGCACGAACGCCATGGTGGTGGCGATCTGCTGGTTGCCGGAGCCCTTGCGCATCGAGTCGTAGGTCTTGTCCGGCGGCAGCGAGATGAACTTCCGGTCTCCGCGGCGCTCGGGCAGGTAGCCGCCCAGCTCGCGGCGGCGCTCCTGCAGGTACTTGATCCGCGGGTCGTCCTGGCCCGGGTGGATGTAGGGCGGCTGGTACGGGTTGGCCTCGAGCTGCTCGTCGGTGACCGGCACGTCGACGCGGTCGCGGAAGCCCTTGAGGTCGTCGAGCGCCAGCTTCTTCATCTGGTGGGTCGCGTTGCGGCCCGCGAAGTGCTTGCCGAGGAAGTAGCCCTTGATGGTGTGCGCAAGGATGACGGTGGGCGCGCCGGTGAACTCCATGGCCGCCTTGTAGGCCGCGTACACCTTCGAGAAGTCGTGGCCGCCGCGGGTGAGGCGCCAGATCTCGTCGTCGCTCCAGTCCTTGACCATGGCGGCGGTGCGCGGGTCGCGGCCGAAGAAGAAGTCGCGGACGTAGGCGCCGTCGTTGGCCTTGAAGGTCTGGTAGTCGCCGTCCGTGGTGGAGTTCATCAGGTTCAGCAGCGCGCCCTCGGTGTCGTTGGCCAGCAGCGGATCCCAGCCGCGGCCCCAGACGACCTTGATGACGTTCCAGCCGGCGCCGCGGAAGAACGCCTCCAGCTCCTGCATGATCTTGCCGTTGCCGCGGACGGGGCCGTCGAGGCGCTGCAGGTTGCAGTTGACCACGAAGGTCAGGTTGTCGAGCTCCTCGTTCGCGGCCAGCTGCAGCGCACCGCGCGATTCGGGCTCGTCCATCTCGCCGTCGCCGAGGAACGCCCAGACGTGCTGCTGCGAGGTGTCCTTGAGACCGCGGTTGTGGAGATAGCGGTTGAACTGCGCCTGGTAGATGGCGTTCATGGGGCCGAGGCCCATGGATACGGTCGGGAACTCCCAGAAGTCCGGCTTCTGGCGCGGGTGCGGGTAGCTGGGCAGCGCGCGCAGCGTGCCGTCGACGTAGTGCGAGTGCTCTTGGCGGAAGCCGTCGAGGTCGTCCTCGGTCAGGCGACCCTCCAGGTAGGCGCGGGCGTACATGCCGGGCGAGGCGTGACCCTGGAAGAAGATCTGGTCGCCGCCGCCCGGGTGGTCCTTGCCACGGAAGAAGTGGTTGAAGCCCACCTCGTAGAGCGTGGCCGAGGAGGCGAACGACGCGATGTGGCCGCCGACGCCGATGCCGGGGCGCTGCGCGCGGTGCACCATGATGGCGGCGTTCCACCGGAGCAGGCGGCGGATACCGCGCTCCAGGTCCTCGTCGCCGGGGAACGCGGGCTCCTGCGAGGCGGGGATAGTGTTGACGTAGTCGGTGCCCGTCAGTGACGGCACGCCGATGTGGCGCTCCCGCGCACGTTCCAGCAGCTTGAGCATGACGTAGCGAGCGCGGTTGCGGCCGCCCTCGTCGATCACGCCGTCGAGCGACTCCAGCCACTCCGCCGTCTCCGCCGGATCGATGTCCGGCAGGTTCGTGGGCAGGCCATTGAGAATCGGTCCAACCTCGTTCTGGCTCACAACGGTTCCTCTCAAAGCTACGACGCGCGGTCCATTCGACGGGCTCGCTGGTTTTCCCACACCCTACCGCCAATTTGGGCACCGCAACGGGGCGTTTACCGCCCGCGCGAGAGGGTCAGTCGCGGACGCGCTCGCGCCGTCGGGCGGCGTGCGCCAGCAGCCTGTCGAGGGGCCAGGTGGTGATGATCCTGTCAGGGTCGATGCCCGCCTCGAGGGCGCGTTCGGCGCCGAGCCTGAGGTTGGCCAGCTGGGCCGTGGCGTGCGCATCGGAGTCGATGCTGAACAGGCAGCCCAGCTCGTTGGCGAGCATGAGCAGTTCGAGGGGCGGGTCCGCCCTGTCGGGCCGCGCGTTGATCTCGACGGCGACGCCGAACATCGCGCACGCCGCGAACACCACCTCGGCGTCGAACTGCGAGGGGCGGCGCCACGTCCCGTCCTCCCTGCGGCGCCGGCCGGTGCAGTGGCCGAGCACCGTGGTGTGCGGGTTGCTCGCGGCGCCCACCATTCGCGCGGTCATGACGTCCGCGGGAGCGTTGAGCTCGGAGTGCACGGAGGCCACCACGATGTCGAGCCGGGACAGCAGGTCGTCGGCCTGGTCGAGCGAGCCGTCGTTCAGGATGTCGACCTCGATCCCCCGCAGGATCCGGACGTCGCGCTCGGGTTGCAGCTGGGCGATCTCGGCCCACTGCGCCACGAGCCGCTCCCTCGTCAACCCGTAGGCCACGCGGAGCCGCGGCGAGTGGTCGGTGATCGCCAGGTATTCGCGGCCGAGCGCGTCGGCGCCCGCCGTCTGGTCGGCCAGCGAGGCCGTGCCGTCGGACCAGGTGGTGTGGCAATGCAGGTCCCCGCGCAGGCGCGAGGTGAGGGCGTCGGCGGGGCTCGGGGTCATGACACCAGCCTAAGATGCGCCCTTCCCCAGGCCTCACTCGGGGGCGATAGTCTGGCCGAATGGACCCACGCCCCGGCACGGCACCCGCCCTGATCGCGTCCGCCCGCGCGCGGGCCGGGCTCGTCAAGCGGCTGCGCGCGGCCACCTCCCCCATGAACACGGCGACACTGGCGGCCATGACGGAGCGGCACGCGTGGTTCGGGCAGCTCGACGCCGAGTCGCGCTCGTGGATCGGCGTGCTGGCGCGCGCCGGGATCGACGGCTTCGTCACCTGGTTCTCCGGCGAGGAGTTCACCCCCGAGTCCGTCTTCGATGCCGCGCCGCGCGCGATGGCCCGCCGCATCTCGCTGCAGCAGACGGTCGATCTGGTGCGCACCACCACCGACGTCGTCGAGGAGCAGATCCAGCACCTGCTGCCCCGCGGCGACCGCCAGCCCCTGCAACTCGGGATCGTGCACTACTCGCGCGAGATCGCGTTCGCGGCCGCCGAGATCTACGCCAAGGCCGCCGAGGCGCGCGGCGCGTGGGACTCGCGCATCGAGGCGACGATCGTCGACGCCGTGGTGCGCTCCGAGACCGACGAATCGGTCCTGTCCCGCGCGTCGACGCTGGGCTGGCGGGCCGACTCCAAGGTGGTGGTGGCGATCGGCGGCGTGCCGAACTCGCATCACCTCGACGGCCTGCGGCGGGCCGCCACCAAGCTGGACCTCGAGGTGCTCGCCGCGCCGCAGGGCGACCGACTGGTCTGCATCCTGGGCGGCCAGGGCGTCGGCGACGAGGTCGAGACCTGCGAACGCGTCTCGCGGCTGGCCGAGTTCTTCGCCGACGGACCGATCGTCGTCGGCCCCACCGTGGAGGGTCTCGCGGGGGCCCACAAGTCGGCCCGCGCCGCGGCCTCGGGCTACCGCGCCGCGAAGGCCTGGCCCGAGGGGCCGCGCACGCTGCTCTCGGCCGACCTGCTCCCCGAACGGGCGCTCGCCGGCGACGGTCACGCGCGCCGCACGCTGGCCAACGACATCTACTCCGCCCTCAGCGCGAGCAAGGAGCTCCTGGAGACCTGCGTGGGTTTCCTGGACTGCGGATCGTCGATGGAGGCCACCGCCCGCGCCCTGTTCGTGCACCCCAACACCGTCCGCTACCGCCTGCGCCGCATCCAGGACGTCACGGGCTACAACCCCGCCGACGCCCGCGAGGCGTACGTGCTGCGCATGGCCATCACGCTGGGCCGGCTGCAGGACTGAGGCGAATGACATGGCTGTAGTTCACGGCTCTGCACAAAGGCGTTCGCGTGGCGCCAGCACCCGATGACGCCGTCCTTGTGGGGTTCCCACAACGGGCCGCTCGACTATTTCGTGACATTTCGGCCCACATGGCGGCCCAGAACCGGGCACAGTTGACCTCGTGCTAGCTATCGTCGCGCCCGGACAGGGTGCTCAGACCCCCGGCTTCCTCGCCCCCTGGCTCGAGGACGCCGCCTTGGCCCACCGCCTCGCCGAACTTTCCGAGGTGTGCGAGATCGACCTCGCGCACTACGGCACGGCGGCCGACGCGGAGACCATCCGCGACACGGCCATCGCCCAGCCGCTCCTCGTCGCCGCCGCTCTGCTCACCGGCCGTGCGCTGCTGGGCGACGACGCGTCCGGCGCCGGGGCTTTCGCCGGGCACTCGGTGGGCGAGCTCGCCGCCATGGCCCTGGCAGGCACCATCTCCGACGGCGACGCGCTCGTGCTCGTCCGCGAGCGCGGCCGCGCCATGGCCGAGGCCTCCGCCATCCGGCCCACCTCCATGACCGCGGTGCTCGCAGGCGTGGCCGACGAGGTGCTGGCCGCCATCGAGGAGGCCGGCCTCACGCCGGCCAACAACAACGGCTCGGGCCAGATCGTCGCCGCCGGCACCGTCGAGCAGCTCGCCGCGTTCGCCGAGAACCCGCCGCGGCGCGCGCGGCTCGTGCCGCTGAGCGTGGCCGGCGCGTTCCACACCGTCCATATGGCGCCCGCCGTCGCGCACCTGACGTCGGTCGCCGACGGCGTGCAGACGTCGGCGCCGACCTCGGTGCTGCTGTCCAACGCGGACGGCGCCGTCGTCACCGATGGCGCGGACGCGCTCACCCGCATGATCAACCAGGTCGCCAACCCCGTGCGCTGGGACCTCTGCATGGCAACGCTCGCCGACCTCGGCGTCACCGGCATGCTGGAGCTGGCCCCGGCCGGCACGCTCACGAAGATCGCCCAGCGCAACCTCAAGGGCGTCGAGCTGTTCAACCTCAACACCCCCGACCAGCTGGATGAGGCGCGCGCGTTCGTCGCCGCCCATTCCGGTACCGAAAGCGAGTAGGCATGCCCCTCCAGTCGTCCACAGGCGCCCAGTACGCGCGGCTCATGTCCGTGGGCGCGGCCCGGGGCAGCCGGGTCGTCAGCAACGAAGAAATGTGCACGATGATCGAATCCACCCCGGAGTGGATTCAGCAGCGCACAGGCATCACGGAGCGGCGGTGGGTGGCCGAGGGTGAGGACGCGGAGACCCTGGGCGTCGCGGCGGCCACCAAGGCCATCGAGCGCGCGGGCCTGCAGGCCTCCGATATCGACGCGATCATCGTCTCGACGGTCTCGCACTACCAGCAGACCCCCTCGCTGGCCTGCATCCTGGCCGACAAGCTCGGCCTCGAGGCCCCCGCCGCGTTCGACGTCTCCGCCGCGTGCGCAGGGTTCTCGTACGGCATCGGCATCGCCGAAGGGATGGTGCGCGCCGGCTCGGCGACCCACGTGCTCGTCCTCGGCGTTGAGACCCTCTCGCGCTACACCGACGTCAACGACCGGTCCACCGCGTTCCTGTTCTCCGACGGTGCGGGCGCGGTCGTCGTCGGCCCGTCCGACGTCCCGGCCATCGGCCCCACCGTGTGGGGATCGAAGCCCGACGCCGCCCGGGTCATCGAGATCGACGACTGGCGCCAGGTCGACCCCGAGGTCGGCGCCCACATCCACATGGACGGCCGCGAGGTCTTCAAGTGGGCCACCACGTCCATCGTCCAGAAGGCCGTCGAGACGCTGGAGGCCTCCGGGCTCACGCCCGAGGAACTGGACTGCTTCATCCCCCACCAGGCCAACAACCGGATCACCGATTCGATGTTGCGCCACCTCAAGCTGCCCGAGAGTGTCGTGGTTGGCCGCGACATTATCCGCATGGGCAATTCGTCGGCGGCCTCGATTCCGCTGGCGATGGAGGCTCTGCTCGAGTCCGGGCAGGCCAAGAGCGGTGACAGCGCATTGATCATCGGTTTCGGCGCCGGGCTCGTGTTCGCCGGCCAGACCCTGATCCTGCCCTGACCGACGCCAACCACCACCCCAACCGAAAGGAAAACCCCATGGCAAGCACCGAGGAGATCCGCTCCGACCTCGCCGAGATCGTCAACGACATCGCCGGCGTGTCCGTCGACGACGTCCAGCTCGACAAGTCCTTCGTCGACGACCTGGGCGTCGACTCGCTGTCGATGGTCGAGATCATCTACGCCTGCGAGGACAAGTTCGAGGTTTCGATCCCCGACGAGGACGCCAAGAACCTCAAGACCGTGGGCGACGCCGTCGCCTACATCGAGCGCGCCGGCAGCTGATCGCCGGCCGGGGCGGCCCCCAGCGGGGCCGCCCCACCCACCATTCTTCCCGCGGCGCACGACGCAGCCGATCCACACAGCAACAGGAGCCACCATGTCTCGCACCGTCGTCATCACCGGATTCGGCGCGTTCACCCCGCTCGGCACCGACGCCCCCACCACCTGGGAGGCCATGCTGGCCGGCCGCAACGGCGTGCGCACGCTGGAGCAGCCGTGGGCGGCGGACCTGCCCGTGACGTTCGCCGCCGAGGCCGCGGGCGACCCCGTCGAGCGCCTCGACCGCGTCGCGGCCCGCCGCCTCGACCGCAGCTCGCAGCTCGCGCTCGCCGCCGGCCTCGAGGCCTGGTCGGACGCCGGCCTCGGCCTCGGCGAGGACAACCCCATCGATCCGTACCGGCTGACGGTCAGCGTCGGCACCGGCATCGGCGGCCTGCACACGCTGCTCGGCCAGTGGGACGTGCAGAAGGAGAAGGGGCTGCGCCGCGTGTCGCCCTTCACCATCCCGATGCTCATGTCGAACGCGCCCGCCGCGAACCTCGGCCTCACGTTCGGCGCCGCCGCCGCCGTGCACGCCCCGGTCAGCGCCTGCGCGTCCGCCAACGAGGCCATCTCGCTGGCCTACGACCAGATCCAGCTCGACCGCTGCGACATCGCCGTGGTCGGCGGCACCGAGGGCGTCATCCACCCGCTCCCGCTCAACGCGTTCGCACAGATGCAGGCGCTCAGCCGCCGCAACGACGACCCGGCGCACGCGTCGCGTCCCTGGGACACCGGCCGCGACGGCTTCGTGCTCGGCGAGGGCGCGGTGATCATGGTCATCGAGACGCTGGAGCACGCGCAGGCCCGCGGCGCCAAGATCTACGGCACCATCGTCGGTGCCGGGATCAGCAACGACAACCACGACATCGTGCAGCCCGAGCCCACCGGCCGCGGTCAGGCGCAGGCGATGCTGAAGGCGCTGCGGTCGTCCGGGCTCGCCGCCTCGGACATCGTGCACGTCAACGCGCACGGCACCTCGACGCCGCAGGGCGACGTGACGGAGGCCGGCTCGATCGCCGCCGCGCTGGGCGACGCGGTGGACAACGTCGTCGTCACGTCCACGAAGTCGATGACCGGTCACCTGCTGGGTGCCGCCGGCGCCATCGAGACCTTCGCCACCGTGATGGCGCTCAAGGAGCGCACGGTTCCGCCGACGATCAACATCGAGAACCTGGAGCCCGGGCTGCCGATCGACGTCGCGGTGAACGCGACGCGTGAGCTCCCGGCCGGCGACCTCGCCGCGCTGAACAACTCGTTCGGCTTCGGCGGCTCCAACGTGGCGATCGCGGTCACGAACCAGAACGCCAACCGATAGGTTCGGTCCGCCGCGGGGCGCTCGTACGCCCCGCGGACGGTCAGCCGACCCGGTGCAGCCAGCGGACCGGCGCGTCCTCCGAGGCGTACCGGAAGACGTCCAGTTCGTCGTCCCACGGGGTGCCCATCAGCGCAGCGAGCGCGTGGTGCAGCGGCTCGCCGCCGAGGGCATCGGTGGCGATGGCGTGCTTCAGCCGGTCCTCCGGCACGAGCACGTCGCCGTGGAGGCCGACGACGGCGTGGAAGGCGCCCAGCGCGGGCGTGTAGCAGTAGCGCTGGCCGTCGCTCGTGGCCGACGGCTCCTCGGTGATCTCGAAACGCAGGGCCGCGAGGCGCTTCATCGCAGAGGCGAGCGCCGCTCCGGTCCCAACCGTGCCGATCCAGGAGAGCTCCGCGCGCCGGGCGCCGGGCTCGGCGGGCTGCGGCGACCAGGCGAGGTTCACCCGGCTGCCGAGAGCCGCGCTGATGGCCCATTCGACGTGCGGGCACAGCGCCGCCGACGCGGAGTGGATGAGGATCAAGCCACGCGTCGTGGGTGCAGTCATGGGTTGTACCTCCTGGTTTCGGCCGGATTGCCTTCCCCTGCGATCGGCCAAGCCCAAGAAGCTGCGGCCCATTGTGCCAGGCGATCACCAACGGCACCACCCATGACCCCACGGGGTTCAGGGCCGGCGGCCGCCGCCCATGCCGCCCTGTCCGCCGCCGGGACCGCCCATGCCCATGCCGCCGACGGTGGACTCACCCTCGGTGGCCGTGGCGGCCTGGGCGCCGTCGACCGACACGGTGTAGGTGGCGCCGTCGGCCACGTCGGCGCTGGAGAAGAACACCAGCTGGGCGCTCTTCGGGGCGGTGGTGCTCGCCACCTCGGCGCCGTCGGCGTCCGTCACGGACACCTGCTGGCCGGCGGAGATGGCCGTGGTGGTGGCCACCCAGCCCTGCGTCGAGGCGTCGCCCGGCATCTGGGCCATGCCGCTGCTGCCGATGCCGAGGATGGTGCCGCCCGTCACGGTGAACGCGCCGTTGGCGTCGAAGACGCCGTTGCCGTCGTTCGTCGGGCCGTAGACCGTGACGGTGCCGCCGCTGATGGTGAGCGAACCGTTGGAGTCGATGCCGTCGCCGTCGGCGTTCACCGTCACGGTGCCGCCGGCCAGGACGACGGTCTCGCCCGTGTCGGTGTCCATACCGCCGCCGAAGCCGCCCTCGGCGGTCTCCCCCGTGGCGTCGGTCGCGGCGTCGCCGGAGCCGTTGATGCCGTCGTCGCTCGAGGTGATGTCGACGACGCCGCCCGTGACCACCACGTCCTGGCCCTCGAGGCCCTCGACGGAGCTGGTGACGGTGGCCTGGCCGCCGGCGATCAGCGCGGTCTTGTCGGCGTGGATGCCGTCGTCGCCCGCCGCGATGGTGAGCTGGCCGTCGTCGATCACGACGTCCGTGGTGGCGTTGAGGCCGTCCTCGGCCGCGGTGATGTCGATGACGCCGCCGCGGATCCAGATCCAGCCCTTGGTCTCGTCGTCGTCCTTGTCGCTCTTGAGGCCGTGGCCACCCGCGTCGAGCGTGAGCGTGCCGCCCTCGACGACGAGCGCGTCCTTGCCGACGAGGGCGTCGTCGGCCGCGACGACGTCGATGGTGCCGCCGAGGATCACCAGGTCGTCCTTGCTCGTGATGCCGTCGTTGCCGTTGCCTGTGACGCTGAGCGACCCGGTGCCGCTGATGGTCAGGTCGGCCTCGGAGTAGATGGCCGCGTTGGCGTCGGCGTCCTCGGCGTAGGACGACGCGTCCGAGACCGAGTTGGTGGAACCGTCGGCGAGGTGGATGGCGACGTCTTCCGCGGTGGCGACCGTGATGGCGGGCCCGGCGGCGTTGGTGATGGTGGCGCCGTCGAGGATGAGCACCACGAGAGCGTCCTCGGGCGCGGCCACGACGACCCCGCCGTTCAGCGTGCCCGAGAGGCGGTACACGCCCGCGGCGGTGATGGTGACGGTGGCGCCGTCGATCGTCACGCTGCCGGACGAGCTGGACGCCGTGTCGCCCTGCAGGGTGATGTCCTGGGCGTCCGCGGCGGACCACTCGTCCTCGTTGACCGTCGTCGGGTCCGAGTTGGCCGCGACGACCGACTCCGAGGTCAGGGCCGTGGCTGCGGCCGTCGTGGTGGTGGTCGTCGTGCCGGTGGCCCCGGAGGCGACGGCGGAGGAGGTCGAGGTGGGGGCCGCCGTGCTGGCGGCGGTGCAGCCGGCGGCTCCTCCGACGAGGGCGAGGGCGGCAATGGTGGCGATCAGGCGGCGGCGCATAGCGAGTCCTTGTCTGTGGTGAAGGGGCCGCGAAGGATGCGGGCCCAGCGGTTGTGCGGGAGTTCGGGACGGAGAGCGGCAAGTCCGGTGGCGAACTTGCTGACGGACACCGGGCGGTGGCCGGAGCGCCAGAGCAGCCTGTCGGCCGCGGAGCTGGCGCTGAGCGACTTGGTCTCGACGATGACGAGGTCCGGCAGGGCCAGGGCTCGGTCGTCGGGCAGCCGCCAGGCGAGGGAGGTGTCGACCGTGATGCGCCCGGCGCCGTCGGGGGCCAGGAGCGTGCTGCGGTCGTAGGTGGTGTGGATGACGGGGAACAGCTCGTAGGCGAGATCGCGGCCGAGGCGAAGATCGGCCACCTGGCTTGCGACGTACTCTCGTGCGCCGATCGTGAGGCGGGCCCGTCCCTGCGGGTCGTGCGGGATGCGTTCCTTGACGGTGAGGCCCGAGCCTTCCCGCGTCTTGACCTCGAGGAACGAGGCGTCGGAGTCGACGTAGGTGCGGGTCCGCACCTTGAGGCGCGTGCCCCGGACGTGGGCTGTCATGCGGTAGCTCAGCCAGTCGGGCGTGTCGAAGTAGACCGTCTCGTACCTGCTGGCCAGCGCTCCGTCGACGCTCAGCACCTCGGTGTCGGCGGGCAGTTCCCCGAGGAAGTCCTCGGCCTCGCGGGCCGTCAGGAGGTACTTGCGGTCGAGCCGGGTGAGGAGTTCCGCGCGGGCCACCAGGTCGTCGAGGCCGATGGGCCGAAGGCGCTCCAGCGGGGTGAGGGTTCCCATCAGGCGGCCCTCCGCAGCGAGACGGGTGCCGGGCGCCGGGTGGTCGCGTACGGCCGGGTGTAGCGGACCTCGACCAGCGTCGTGTCGTTGACGAGGTTCACCTCCCGGACGCCGAGCGCCGTGATCGGCAGGCCCAGGCGGGCCTCCGCCTCCTCCTGCAGCTCGCGCTCGTCGAGGATGGCCCGATCGAGGCGGACGAGCTGGCTGCGGCTGCGGCTCAGCAGGCGCGGATGGTCGGCCACGAACAGTACGCCCAGCACCAGCGCGATCAGCAGGACCGGCAGGACGAGCGAGGTGTGCGGCAGGCCGGCGATGAGGCCGATGGCAAGCGCGGAGAAGTAGTAGGCCACCTCGCGCTGCCCGATCTCCGAGGAACGCAGGCGGATGATCGACAGGACGCCGAACAGGCCGAGCCCGAGGCCCGTGCCCACCGACGACGTGGCGAGCACGGTGGTGACGGCGAGGACTCCGACGTTGACGCCCAGGAACGCGACGAGCAGGTCGCGGCGGTGGTGCCTGCGGTAGTACAGCGCGAAGGCGAGGACGGCGACGGCCGCGAGGTCGAGGCCGATGAGCGCCAGCTGGATCGTTGTCATGGGTGGTGTCCTTCTCGTCGGGTGGTGGTGAGAAGTAGTCAATCGGCCGGGCTGGTGAGGGTCATGTGGGGTGGCTGTGCGGTTCCTGTGAGCCTTTTCGCGCG
Organism: Arachnia sp.; assembly: GCA_047602285.1. Classification (GTDB taxonomy): domain Bacteria; phylum Actinomycetota; class Actinomycetes; order Propionibacteriales; family Propionibacteriaceae; genus Arachnia. Next base: position 3,840,789 of record JASGHR010000001.1, on the reverse strand, counting down.
GGAGTTGATGGTGTCGGAGGCACACGCAAGACTGTCCGACATGGCACGCTCGCTCGATTCCGTCCTCCACTACCCCGACGCCGTCGCCCAGGTCAGGGCCGTCGGCGAGGCCGTCTACTGGCTGGCGACGATCGCCGCCGAGGACGGCCGCACCACCGTTCGCAGGTTCCACGACGGCACGGTCGAGGACCTCACGCCCGCGGCCAACGTCCGCTCGCGGGCCATGGAGTACGGCGGCGGCGCCTACGCCGTCGACGGCGACCGGCTGGCGTGGTGCGACGACGTGACGGGCCGCGTCTGGCTGCGCGACGCCGACGGCGAGCGCCCCGTCACGCCCGAGGGTCGGCGGTTCGTCTACGGCGGGCTGGTGCTGGCCGACGACGCGCTGCTGGCCGTCCGCGAGGACCACGCGGCGGAACCCGAGGCGCGCACCGAGATCGTCGCGCTCGAGGCGTCGGGCAACAGCGACGGCGGCCGCGTGCTGGCCACTGGCGCCGACTTCTACGGCGGCATCGCGGCCCGCGGCCCGCGCATCGCCTGGATGCAGTGGGACCACCCGAACATGAGCTGGGACACCTGCGCGGTGTGGGCCGGCACGCGTGACGGCGCCGCCGGACCGGTGTGCGCGACCGACGGCGTGTCGGCCAAGGACCCGATCTGGCTGCCCGACGGCAGGCTGGCGTTCGTGTCGGACGAGGGCGGCTGGTGGAACTGGCGGATCGACGGCGGCGCGGCCCAGGAGGCCGCCGTCGACTGCGCACCGCCCACCTGGGTGCTGAACCCGCCCGTGGCGGCCGGGCTGCCCGACGGTCGGCTCGCCACCGTCGTCTACCGCGAGGGTCGCGGCGAGTTGGGCATCTGGGACCCGGAGACCGGCGCGCTGGACTTCCCGCTGCCGGGCACGGCCGACATCGAGTCGCTGGCTGCCTCCGGCGGGCGGCTGTTCGCCGTCGCCCAGTGGCCGGATCGCGATGCGACCCTCGTGGAGGTGGGCGTCGACGAGCCGCTGGCGGGCCCCCGCGAGGGCGACCCCGCCGTCGTGCTGCCCGAGGCGATCTGGGCCGACGGCGACGCCGGCCCCGTCCACTCCTGGCTGTATCGGCCACAGGACGAGAACCCGCCGCTCCTGGTGCTCACCCACGGCGGCCCGACGTCGATGACGCGCTGCTCGTACGACGCCACCATCCAGTTCTGGGTGTCGCGCGGCTTCGCGGTGCTCGACGTCAACTACTCGGGCTCGACGGGTTTCGGCCGCGCCTACCGCGACCGCCTCCGCGGCAACTGGGGCCTGCTGGACGTCTCGGACACCGTCGCGGCGGTGCGGGCCGTCACGGCTTCGGGGCTCGCCGACCCCGCGCGGGTCGCCATCACGGGCGGCAGCGCCGGCGGCTACACCACCCTGCGGTCGCTGACGTCCACCGATGTCTACGCCGCGGGCATCTCGCGCTACGGCATCGGCGACCTCACGACGCTGGCCACCGACACGCACAAGGCCGAGTCGCGCTACCTCGACGGCCTCGTCGCCCCATGGCCCGATGGCCGGGCCGTCTACGAGGATCGCTCCCCCATCAACGACCTCGACAGGCTGGCCACCCCGATGCTCATCCTGCAGGGCACCGACGACAAGGTGGTGCCGCCGAACCAGGCCATCCAGATGGCCGACGCGGTCCTCGCCGCGGGCCAGCCCGTCGCGTTGGTGATGCTCGAGGGCGAGGGCCACGGCTTCCGCGCGATGGCCAACCGTCGCCGCGCCATGGAAGCCCAGGTGTCGTTCCTCCAGCAGGTCTTCGGGCTCCCAGACACCGGCGACGTCCCGCCCCTCGCATTCCTCAGCCCCGCTCCCTGAGCCCGGCGCATCGCTCCCTGAGCCGGCATATCATTCCCTGTGCCGGCACGTCGTTCCCTGAGCCGGGCCCGTGCCGAAGGGTCCGCAACGGGTCACTCACCGTTCCCTGAGCCGGGCCCCGCGCGAAGCGCCGGGCCCGTGTCGAAGGGTCCGTAACTGTCGGCAGGAACTACGGCAGCAGACAACATCGTCACCAAAGCTGTGGGTATCGGACCCTTCGAGACGCAGCCCCGCACAACTCACACTCGGCGCCAGCCACTACGCGGAGCTGCTCCTCAGGGACCGTTCACCGAATCAGCCGAACGCCGTGCAGCCCGTTCCCTGAGCCGGCCGTGAGGCGCCAGCCGAACGCCGAGTCGAAGGGTCCGCAACCGTCACCGTTCCCTGAGCCGGGCCCGTGTCGAAGGGTCCGCAACCATCAGCAGGAACTACGGCAGCAGACAACATCGTCACCAAAACTGTGAGTATCGGACCCTTCGAGACGCAGCCCCGCACAACTCACACTCGGCGCCGGCCACCACGCGGAGCTGCTCCTCAGTGACCGTTCACCGAACCAGCCGAACGCCGAGTCGAAGGGTCCGCAACGGCCACTCACCGTTCCCTGAGCCGTCCGTGAGGCGCCAGCCGAACGCCAAGTCGAAGGGTCCGCAACGGCGACCCACCGTTCCCTGAGCCGGGCCCCCGCGCGAAGCGCCGGGCCCGTGTCGAAGGGTCCGCAACCATCAGCAGGAACTACGGCAGCAGACAACATCGTCACCAAAACTGTGCGTATCGGACCCTTCGAGACGCAGCCCCGCACAACCCACACTCGGCGCCAGCCACCACGCGGAGCTGCTCCTCAGGGACCGTTCACCGAACCAGCCGAACGCCGTGCAGCCCGTTCCCTGAGCCGACATGTCGTTCCCTGAGCCGGCCGTGAGGCGCCAGCCGAACGCCGAGTCGAAGGGTCCGCAACGGTCGCCGTTCCCTGAGCCGGGCCCCCGCGCGAAGCGCCGGGCCCGTGTCGAAGGGTCCGCAACCACCAGCAGAACTACGGCCAGCGGGCGCCCAGGGAGATGACACCCAGGGCGGCGAGCACCGCGAAGATGATCGACAGACCGGCGTAGCGGTCGGTGATCTCGTCGGGGACCTGCTCGGTGCCGACCGAGCGTCGGATCGCTTGGTACACCTCGGTGAGCTGGCCGCTGGACTCGGCGGCGTACTTCTTGCCGCCGGAGAGCTTCGCGATCTCGCTCAGCTCGTAGTGGTCGACGGCGACACGCTGGCGCTGGCCGTCCTGCACCACGAAGCCGTTGTCGGTGCCGTAGGCGATGGTGTAGACGGGGACACCCTGCTTCTTGGCCTCCTCGGCGGCACCGGCGGAGGAGCGGCCGATGTTGGTGGCGCCGTCGGAGAGCAGGACGATGGCGCCTGGCGCTGCTTCCTCCTTGCCGCTCGGGTCCGGCGGGACGAGGCGCAGGGCCTCGAGGCTCTTGTAGACGCCCTCGCCGACGGCTGTCGACGGCGCCAGTTCCAAGGCGTCGACGGCGCGGTCCACGACCCCGCGGTCCACCGTCGGCGGCACGACAACCTGCGCGGTGCCTGCGAATGTCACCAGCGCCACGTTGAAGCGCTCGGGCAGGGAGTTCACGAAGGTCTTGGCCGAGGCTTGCGCAGCTTTCAGACGGTTGGGGTCGACATCCTCGGCCTCCATGGACCACGACACGTCGATGGCGACGACGACCGTGGCGCGGTCGCGGGGCTTGTCGACGAGGTCCATCGGGATGGCCCAGGCCACCACCAGCGAGGCGAGGCTCAGCAGCGCGAGCAGCACGGCGCCGTGCCGTTTCCACGCGGCGTCGCGCGGCACGACCAGCCGGAGCCGCGAGCTCATCGGGCGGTGGGTCGTGCGGCCGGAGAGCACCACGTAGAGGACGGCGATGATCGGGATCACGGCCAACGCCCACAGCCTGGTGGGCATCATGAACTCGAGCGCCAACGGGATCACCGGGGCCACCTCGCGGCCATGAACACGGCACCCAGGGCAGCGACGACGGCAAAGCCGAGCGCGACGGCGGCGTAGGTGGCGGTGATGGGCTTCTTGACGGTCTCGTAGCCGATCACGGAGCCGACCCGGCGGTAGGCCTCGTCCAGCGACGACGCGTCGTCGGCCCCGACGGCCTGGCCGTCGGTGGTCTGGGCGATCTTGGCCAGCGTCTCGCGGTCGGGCGCCACGTTCTCACGGCGGCCGTCGACGTCGACGAACCCGTTGTCGGTGCCGTAGGCGATGGTGAAGACGGGGATGCCGCGCTCGCGGGCGACCTTCGAGGCGGCCGCGGGCTCCGGGCCCTCCGTGTTGGTGCCGTCGGACAGGAGGACGATCATCGCGGGCGCCTCTTCGTCCTCATCGCCCTTGGGCGCCTGGTCGACGGCCTTCATGGCGGTGGTGAGCGCGTCGCCGATCGCGGTGCCGTTGTCCAGCTGCAGCGCCTCGAGTGCGCGCTCGGTGGCGCCCCGGTCTGTGGTCGGCGGGATGGCGATGGTCGGTGTGCCCGACATCCCGACCACCGCGACGTTGAACGTGCTCGGCAGCTCACGCATGAACGCGAGCGCCGCGGTCTTCGCGGCGGCCAACCGGTTGGGTTCGACGTCGACGGCCGACATCGACAGCGACGTATCGACCACGAGCACGACGGTGGCGCGCTCGCGCGGCTCCTTCTCGGTCCCGAGCGGGTTGGCGTAGGCGAGCCCGAGGGCGATCAGCGACGCCAGCGACATGGCGACGAAAAGGTGCCGCGTCCACCGGCGCTGCGCCCCGACGACGCGGCCCAGCACGCCGGTGTTGGTGTAGCGCAGCGCCACCCTGCCCTTCAGCCGCAGCAGGATGAGGTAGGCGATGATCAGCACCGGCAGCAGGAGGAGCGTCCAGAGCCGCTCGGGGTTCTCGAAGTCCGGCAGCCACGACATCACTTGCTCACCCCTTGCGGGGGCTGGTGCAGCATGCCGGCGACGCGGCGGTAGTTGAGGACGAAGCGGGCGATGTCGGACACCCAGTCGCGGTCGGTGCGCAGCTGAATGTGGCCGGCGCCGGCCCGACGGAGGGCCACGCGGATGCGCTCGCGCTGGGCACGGGAGGCCGCGTCCATCCGGCGACGCGCGCCCTCGTCGGACGTGTTCACGTAGCGGGAGAACGACGTCTCAGGGTCGCGGATCAGCATCTCGCCGACGTCGGGGAAGTCGAGTTCGTGGCGGTCGATGACCTCGACGCACAGCACCTGGTTGCGCACGGCGAGGCGGCGGATGGCCCGCTCCCACGGCGGCGGGACGTCGGGATCGAGCTCGGCATCGCCGGCGGTCAGGAAGTCCGAGACCACCACGCGCATGCCGCGACGTCGTTGCGAGCGGGTGAGCTGCTCGATGCCGTCGGCGAGTTCGAGCGTGCCGGGCGCGTGGTCGGGGACGATGGGCTCGGTCAGCATCTTGCGCAGCAGGCCGTACAGCGCGGTGCGGCCGGACCGGGCCGGGAGGCGTTTGACCTTGTCAGGCAGCATCATCATGCCGCCGAACCGGTCGCCCATCTTCTGGCTGAGGAAGCCGATGGTGGCGATGGCGGCGATCCCGAGGTCGCGTTTCGTGATCCCCTCGGTGCCCCAGTTCATCGACGGCGTGACGTCGAGCAGCGCCCACACCTCGAGCTCACGGTCGGCCATGGTGTCGCGCACGTGCGGCACGGTGGTCCGGGCGGTGACGGCCCAGTCCATGCGGCGGACGTCGTCCTGGCCGGGCTGGTAGACGCGGGCGTCGTTGGTGTCGGAGCCGGGGCCGGGCAGCAGGCCGAGGTGGTCGCCGTGCAGGAAGCCTTCCAATCGCCGGACGATCGTCAGCTCGAGTCGTCGGAGCGCGGCCTCAGGCGCGAGCTTGTTGAGCGGGACCGTCGGGCCCTTCGGCTCGCGCAGCACGGACCACTCGGCGCCTTCGGGGCCGGGCATGGCCAACGGCGGCCCCTGCGGGGGGCCGTCGAAGGAGAATCCGGGCTGCGGCATCTGGCCTAGCCGCGCCCGGGCTGGTGCGAGTGCTGGCCGTGGCTCGCCTGGCGCTGCTCCTGGTTCCACACCGGGGTGGGCGCGGGCACCATGGCCAGGATGCGGTCCACGACGTCGGTGGTCAGCACGTTGTCGGCGACGGCGTCGAAGCCCAGCACGATGCGGTGCGCCATGACGTCCTTGGCGACCGCCTGGACGTCGGTGGGCAGCACGTAGTCGCGGCCGTTGATGAGGGCGAGGGCACGCGAGGCGGCGACGAGGCCCAGCGTGGCGCGCGGCGAGCAGCCGATCTGGATGACGCCGGTGAGGTCCGGCATGTTGAAGTCGGCGGGCGTGCGGGTGGCCAGCACGAGCCGCACGATGTACTCGGCGACGAGGTTGTGCACGAACACGTTGCTCGCCATGTCCTGCAGGTGGCGCACGACCACGGGGTCGAGGACCCGCTCGGCCTCCGGCGGGGTGACGCTCATGCGGCGCAGGATCTCCAGCTCCTCGTTGCCGCGCGGGTAGGGCACGTCGACCTTCACCAGGAAGCGGTCGCGCTGCGCCTCGGGCAGCGGGTAGACGCCCTCGGATTCGACGGGGTTCTGCGTCGCGATCACGATGAACGGCTTTGGCGCCGGGTAGGTCTTGCCGCCGATGGATACCTGCTTCTCGGCCATCAGCTCGAGCATCGCCGACTGCACCTTGGCGGGCGCGCGGTTGATCTCGTCGGCCAGCACGAAGTTCACGAACACGGGGCCGAGTTCGATCTCGAACGACTCGGCCTTCGCCGAGTAGATCCGGGTGCCGACGATGTCGGAGGGCACGAGGTCGGGGGTGAACTGCACGCGGGCGAAGTCGCCGCCGACCACGGTGGCGAACGACCGCACGGCCAGCGTCTTCGCGACGCCGGGCACGCCTTCGAGCAGGCAGTGGCCCTTGGCCAGCAGCGCGACCATCAGCTGCTGCACCATGTGCTCCTGCCCCACGATCACGCGCTGCACCTGGCTGATGGCCCTCCCCAGCAGCTTCGCGGCGTCCGCGACGGTCGTCGGCAGCTGGGCATCGGACGTCGGCGTCGTGCTCACGCGGTTCTCCTTCGGGGCGGGATCGGGTCCGCCGACAACGATAGCGCCCTGATCCCAGCGCCCCCTGTCATCACCACCGGCGCCCCGCGCCACGCCCCGCCCGATCCGCGCGGTCAGATGCTCACGCCACAGCACCAGCGCCCCGCGCGCCACGCCCCCGCGCTTGCGCGATGTGGTTCGATAGGGCTCGATGAGCAGCGACGACGACATCACCGTCCCCGAAGGGCGGCCCGCGGCGGCCGCCCTCTTTCCGTTGCTCGACGACGACCCGGTGAAGGTCGGCGATTTCTGGCTCGACGCGCGTGTCACCTCCAGCCCCGCCGGCACCGCTTTCGTGGCCCACGAGGACGGCGGCGACGCCGTGCTGCTGATGCTGCTCAGCGCGGGCGCCGCACGGGATCCCGCCGCGCGGTCGCGGTTCTCGGGTGAGATCAACGCGATGCACATCGACACCGTCGTGGCCCGTGGCGGCCAGGACCAGGACGAGGGCCTGATGAAGGTCAGGTTCCGCGGCGAGGAGGACGACCCCACACTCGACGGCCACGCTCCGCTCGCCCCGTGGGTGGCACTGGCGTTCGACGGCTCACTCGCCGCGGCCCACGAGGCCGACCGCGTACTCCGCGCCATCGACCTTTCCACCTCGGCGCCGCTCGGCGCGCCGTCCGGCCCGGACTACCGCCTGCACTGGATCGACGACACCGGCCACGGTCCCACGCGCGTCTGGCCACTGTCGTGGCCCGGCCGCAAGGACCGGGCAGGCTGGGTGACCATCCTGGTGTCGTTCCTGCTGATGGCACTCCTCGCCGCACTCGCACTGCTGCTTGCCATCCTCGTGTTCCAGAACCAGCCCTTGGTGGACGCGCCGCAGCCCATCCCGTCCCAGGCATCCATGGGCGGCTCGGGCAGCGGCTCGCCGCAGCCGGGTCAGTCCGGCAGCAGCAGCGGCGGCGGCAATGGCAGCGGCTCCCCCAGCTCCTCCGGGGGCCAGAGCGGCGGAGGCACGCCCGGCGACGGCGGAGGCCCGTACAGCCATTCACCGTCGATGAACGTCCCGAGCGGGAACCACTCCGGCCCGAGCGATCCGTCGCCCAACCCGAAGCTGTAGGACGTTTGCGGCGCTGACGCCGGACGACGCGCCACATCGGTGCCTGAGGAGCACGCCACGCCGGTCCCTGAGGAGCACACCACGCCGGTCCCTGAGGAGCACACCACGCCGGTCCCTGAGGAGCAGCCCCGCCAGCTGACCCACACCGAGCGCAAGCTACGCGGGGGTGCGTCTCGAAGGGTCCGCAACCACAGCGCCGGGTGGGCTACCCACCGGCCATGGAATTTTCACGCACAACCCTGCCTTCTCTGCCCTACAGGGCACAGACAGTGCAGTTGTGCGTCAAAACTCCATGCACTCCCATCCTGCTACCGAACTCACTGCCCAAGGTTTCGGACCTTTCGACACGGCCGGGCGCTTCGCGCCGGGCCGGCTCAAGGAACGGGCTGTGGTCGGCACCCGAGGAGCAGGCCACAACGGTCCCTGAGGAGCAGCAACGGTCCCTGAGGAGCAGCCCCGCCAGCTGACCCACACCGAGCGCAAGCTACGCGGGGCTGCGTCTCGAAGGGTCCGCAACCACAGCGCCGGGTGGGCTACCCACCGGCCATGGAATTTTCACGCATAACCCCGGCCTCTGTGCCCTACAGGGCACAGAGACAGCAGTTGTGCGTCAAAACTCCATGCACTCCCACCCTTGTACCGAACTCCCTGCCCAAGGTTTCGGACCTTTCGACACGGCCGGGCGCTTCGCGCCGGGCCGGCTCAAGGAACGGTCCCTGAGGAGCAGCCCCGCGAGCTGACTCGCGCCGAGCGAAAGCTACGCGGGGGTGCGTCTCGAAGGGTCCGCAACCACAGCGCCGGGGTCATGAAGCCGGGTCGCCAGCCCGAGGAGGTGGGCTACTCACCGGCCATGGAATTTTCACGCATAACCCTGCCTTCTCTGCCCTACAGGGCACAGAGACAGCAGTTGTGCGTCAAAACTCCATGTACTCCCATCCTTCTACCGAACTCCCTGCCCAAGGTTTCGGACCTTTCGACACGGCCCGGCGCTTCGCGCCGGGCCGGCTCAAGGAACGGCGGCTCAGAAGCCGTGGGATCTCAGCCACGCGCCCAGCGTGGCTTCCCGCTCGTCGGCGTCGGCCCGGCTCCACGAGCCCAGTGGTCGTTCGTCGACGATGAGGCCGTCGCGGAGGTAGACCACGCGTTCGGCGCGCGCGGCGCAGGCGGGGTCGTGCGTGACCATCACCACGGTCGTGCCGTCGGCGTGCGCCTCGGCCAGCGCGTCGAGCACCTCCTCCGTCATGCTGCTGTTCAGCGCACCTGTCGGCTCGTCGGCGAACAAGATAGCCGGCTCGGTCGCCAGCGCTCGGCACAGGGAGGCGCGCTGCAGCTGCCCGCCGGAGACCTCGGTGATGCCGTGGTGCGCGACGTGTGCCACGCCGAACCGTTCCAGCAAGGCGTCCACGCGCCGGTCGGCCGCCCCGTCGCGGGCCGACGCGGCGGTGAGCGCGGGCAGCAGCACGTTGTCGCGGATGCTCAGGTTCGCGAGGAAGTAGGCCTGCTGGAACACGAACCCCATCCTGGTGAGGCGGACGGCGCTGATCTCGGCGTCGGTGAGCGACGTGAGTTCGCGACCCTCCAGCTCGACCGAGCCGCCCGACGGTGTGTCCATGCCGCTCATCGCGTACAGCAGGGTCGACTTGCCGGATCCGGACGAGCCCATGATGGCGAGGAACTCCCCCGCGGCCACGTCGAGGTCGATGCCGTGCAGCACTTGCGTCGGCGGCACGGTGGTCGGGAAGGCCTTGGTGAGGCCGCGAACGCGAAGCAGGGACATCAGGATTCCTCTCGTCAGCGCAGCCACTGGCTGCGGTCGACAGTGGGCAGTCGAGCGGTCAGGAGGGTCACCGCGGCGACGCCGACGGCGAGCAGGAGCGCGGGGTAGCCGAGGTAGACCAGCCAGGGGTTAGGCAGGAAGGAGAGCCGGGCGATGCCCATCCCTGTGACCGACAGCAGCCCGCCGACCAACACCTCGCCCGCGCTCGCCGCGAACGCGACGCCCAGGGCGGTGCCTGCGGCGACGGCGATGACGGTCTTGGCGCGCAGCTGGCCGCCGAGTTGGCGTACCGAGAAGCCCAGCGCGGAAAGCACGCCCATCTTCCTCCTGTCCTTCGCGAGGCGGAGGCGGAGGAACAGCGTCGTGATGAGGGCGACGGCGCCGAGGCCGAACGCGGACGTCAGCGCGGCGGCGACCCGCAGGGCGTCGGTGACATAGGACAGTGTTTGTCGGACGTACTCGGCCGTCGGGACGACGGAGGCGACGGTGCTCAGCGCGTCGTACTCCGCGGCGAACGCGCCGGGATCCACGCCGGGTGCGAGTTCGGCGTAGAGCACCCACCACTCGGCCGCGCCGGCCGGCGAGCCCTGCATCTTGGCCGTGAAGCCGCCGCTGGTGACGTCCTGGTAGACGCCGCTCACCGTCGGCGTCAGAACCTCCGCGCCGCGTCTCAGCGTGATCCGGTCGCCCGGCCGGGCGTCGAGCTTCTCGGCGTTGAGCGACGACAGCGCGATCTCCCCCTCGCCCGGCAGCCGGCCCTCGAGGAGCTTCCATGTGGCGCCCGCGTAGTCGCCGACCTCGACGCGCAGCGCCTCCCACCCTTCCGATCCTTCGACGTCGAACAGCTGGCCGGCGTAGGCGTCCGCCGAGGTCACCCTGGCGTCGGCGCGCAGGCGCGCGAGGAGCTCCGCCGCGACATCGTCGACCGAATCCTCGCCGTCGGCGGCGAACTGGATGTCGGCGCGAATGTCGCTCTCGGGTGCTCCCATGTAGGTGACGAAGCGCGGGCTCTCGAAGGTGGTCAGGAGGTTCGTCGGGAGCGTGATCAGCACGGCGGTGAGGAAGAACACCACCGGGAGCAGCACCCACTGCGCGCGCTCGGCCCGCAGGTCGAGCAACACCAGGCGCCGCCGCACGCCGCGCCCGTGCACCCCGGTGAGGCTCGAGCGTCGCGTCCTGCGCGGCGCCCGCGGGGCCGACGTCCGCCCGTGGACGAGGGCGCCCACGACGTCGAGCCGGCCGATAGCGCGGAGCACGCCGGCGCAGAGGCCGAGGACGAGCACGAATACCAGCGCCAAGGCCGCCACCGGGGCGAGCACGGTGGCCGCGCCGACGGGTGCCGCGGAGAAGTTGGCGCGGATGCCGGCCGTGAGGGCGCCGACGGCCAGGATCGCGAGGGCGCCGCCGACGAGGCAGGCGGCCAGCGCCAACGCGCCGTAGCGCAGGAGGTAGAGCCGGCCGATGGAGCGGGCGCTCAGCCCGATCGCCCGCATCGCGCCGATCTCCCGCACCTCGTCCTCGAGGGTGCCGCGGATCACGAACCGCACGTTCAGCAGGGCGATCGCGATGAGCATGAGGCTGGCGAAGACGAACGCCACCGCGACCAAGCCGTCGCTGAACATGTTGACCAGCCGGATCATCACCTCGGTGACGGCCTGGCCGTTCTTCGGCACGGCGGGATCGGACTCGTAGGCTCGCTGGAGGTCGCCGATGAGCGCGGTGTCGGTCAGCCGATACTCGACGATGATCTCGGGGCTTCCGCCCGCGCCCAGGCGGGCGAACATCTCGTCGGAGACGAGGAACCGGGTTGCCGAGGACATCGACGACGCCATCTGCGCGTCGCGCACGAATCCCGCGATGACAAGGCTCTGCACGCCGGCGCCCGTGTCCACCGCCATGCGATCGCCCACCGCGAGCGACAGCTGCTGCTTGGTGGCCACCGGAACGTAGAGCTCGTCGCCGGTGGGCCGCGGGATGCCGTCGGCCTCGTCGAGGAGGAAGTCGAAGCGGTCGTTCTGGGTGACGAAGAGATGGTCGATCATGCTGGCGGACAGGTCGCCGCGCTCGCCCGACGAGCGCCGCTCGAACGTGATCGACGACCCGTCGAAGCCCACCATCTCCTCGATCAGCCACGCCTCGATGCCGGGCTGTCCGGCCGCGAACCGTTCGAGGGCGCCGGTGTCGTAGTCGCCCTTGTGCATCTGGAGGAAGTGCGGCGGCCGCGCGGTGTCGAACAGGCGCGAGACCGACCCGGCCAGCCGCTCCATCACCATCGCCCCGCTGGCCATCAGGAACGAGCTGAGAATCAGCACCGCGAGCAGCGCCGCCGTCACGCCGCGGTTCCTGCGAAGGTCGTTGCGGAGGTAGCGGAGCGCGAGGGCGGCAGTCATGCGGTACCGCCTGTCGACGGCGCGCTCAATGGCCAGCCGTCGATCATCGAGCGCAGGGCCCTGTCGAACTGGCGATGCGCGTCGTACTGCCAGCCGCTGTTGAACACAGCGGCGAGGTTCGGGAAGCGATCGGGGACCACGAGGAGGTTGCTGTGCTGATCCTCATTGCCGCCGACGGCATCGCCCGCCTCCGCGAGAACGTGGCCGACGGTGTAGTTGACCAGGGCGTTCATCAGGTCGGCCGATGTGTCGTCGATCCGCAGTCCCGCGTCGACCAACTCCCCCATGATCTGCTCCATCAGCAGGAAGAGCCCCGGCCCGGATGCCGGCCGCGTGCCGACGATCGAGATCGCCCGCGGATGCGCGAGCAAGGCGCGGCGAAGCCCGTGCATGACAACCGCGAGCCGCTCCTGCCAGCGGGCGTCGTGCGCGGTCCCTGCGATGTCGACAGACGCCCAGATGCGTTCCATCACACCGTCGAGCACCGCGCCTTTGTTCGGGAAGTGCCGGTAGACGGCCATCGGGTCGACGCCCAGGCGGTCCCCGAGACGGCGCATCGTGAGCCCGTCGATCCCCTGGTCGTCGATCAGGGCGAGGGCAGCGTCGACGATCGCGTCCCTGTTGAGCGTTCGCCGCTCGCGCGAACCCGCAGCGCCCATGCCGCCACCTCCGTTGGTCTACAACGTAGACTACGCGGCCGCGAAAGCCGCGACGCTCCGGGCTACTCCGACGGGGTCCTGCAGCATCGGGAGGTGCCCGGTGGGCAGGCTAGCCGCCCAGGTGGCGCCCAGTCGCTGGGCGAAGGTGCGCTGCAGCGCGGGCGGCAGTTCCTTGTCGCCCGTGGTGCTCAGATAGCCACGCGGGCAGTTCCACGGGACCTCGCCCACGCGATCGCGGTAGAAGCCCAGCGGCTCGGGGGTGAACTCATCGATGAGCCGCTGGACGACGTCCGGCTCGATCCCGTGCGCCAGTGTGCTGCGGATCGCGGACTCCGGCGGCTTCGTCCCGGCGAAGCGCAGCACGAGGCCGAGGATCCAACGGTTGGGCAGGGGCATGGCCGAGATGAACGAGCCGCCCACAGCCGGGATCGCGGCGCTGACGGCCAGCACGCCCGCGACACGCTCGGGCGCGAGACGCGCGATCTCCGCGGCCACGACTCCGCCCGCGGAGTGCGCGACGATCACGAACGGGCCCGGGGCCGCCGCGGCGAGCGCAGCGTCTGCGTAGTCGCGCAGGTGGCGGCCGCCGTCGGGCCTCGGGGCCACGCGCGTGTCGACGCCGGCGAGTTCCGCGCGGACGCCGTCCCAGATCCAGGCGGGAAGCCCGGCGCCGCTCAGGAACAGGATGGAGGTGGATGAGTTCGTCATGTCTGCCATCGTTGCGCCCGGGAATGTCACCCGTATGTCACTATTTCTGAATGAATCGCACGGATCGGCTGTACGCGCTGCGGGAGGAGCTCCGGCGCGCGGGCTCGGCCGGGCGCACCGCGGAGCACCTCGCCGCACACTTCGAGGTGAGCGTCCGCACCGTCAAGCGGGATATCTCCGCGCTGCAGCAGGGCGGCTTCCCCGTCTGGGCGCGGCCCGGCCCTGGCGGCGGCTACGTCGTCGACGCGGCCGCCACGCTGCCGCCGGTGAACTTCACCGATGCCGAGGCATCGGGGCTCGCGGCCGCCGTCGCGGCGCATCGCGGCCAGCCCTTCGACGGCGACGCGCGAGCCGCGCTCGCCAAGGTCATGGGTGCGATGAGCGCGAGCGGCCGACAGCGCGCCAACGAGCTGGGGCGCCGCGTCTGGGTCGACAGCGCGGACCTCCCCGACGATGCACGCACCCGCCGCGCCGTCGAGCAGGCCTTTCAGGAGCGTCGGGTACTGCGCCTGCGCTATCACGACGACGACGGAACCGACACCGCGGCCACCATCGATCCGGTCTTCCTGGGCTTCACCCGCGGACGCTGGTGGGTGGTCGGTCGCAGGCGTCCGGACGGAGACATGGGGTGGTTCGCGCTGGACCGCATCACCGCCGCGCGCGTGACGACGGAACCCGCCGTCGACATCCCTGTCGAGGCCGCCGGCACTCCCCCGGCCAGCGCCGCATCGGTCGCCGGGCCATAGGAGCGATGAGCACGACACACTGCTCGTCAGCACGCAATGAGCAGGACACACCCCTCATCAAGCCCCGATGAGCACGTCGCGGAGTTCGTTGCGCGAAATGGCCATTTTCGGCCCATCTCAGCCGACGAACTCCGGCGCGTGCTCATCGCGACGACGCCACGGGACGCCGCCCGGAAGACGCCGCCGCGCCGTTCCGCGAGCGACGATCAGTCGACCCGCCAGCAGCCGGCCATGTGGTCGTCGACCATCCCCGCGGACTGCATCAGCGCATACATTGTGGTCGGCCCGACGAAGCGGAAGCCGCGTTTGCGCAGCTCCTTGCTCAGCGCCGTCGACTCCGGCGTCACGGCCGGTACGTCGGAGAACGCCGAGGGACGCCCGCGCGGCGAGGCGGGCGCGAACGACCACATCAGCGCGTCGAGCGCACCCTCGTCCATGTCGCGCACCAGGCGAGCGTTCGAGATGGTGGCCTCGATCTTCGAGCGGTTGCGGACGATCCCGGCGTCGGACATCAGCCGCTCGACGTCGTCCGCGTCGAACTCCGCGACCTGAGCTGGGTCGAATCCGGCGAACGCCTCGCGGAATCGCGGCCGTTTGCGCAGGATCGTGATCCACGACAGTCCCGCTTGGAAGCCTTCCAGCGCCATCTTCTCGAACAGCGCCCGATCGCCGTGCAGCGGGACGCCCCACTCGTCGTCGTGGTAGCGGCGGTACTCCTGGTCGTCGCCCACCCAGGCGCAGCGCGCGCGCCCGTCGGGTCCGGTCACGATCGCGTTCACGACGACAACCTAGCAGCGCGCTCCCTCAGCTCGGCGGCTCGACGACCGAGCTGTCCCGCGACCGTCGCCGCGAGCGCCAGCGCGAACCCGACGATCTGGCTGGGGTTCAGGTTCTCCCCCGCGATGGCCGCTCCCAGGAGGGCCGCGACGAGGGGCGAGAGCAGCCCGAGCAGCGCCGTGGCCGTCACGGGAAGGCGCCGGATGGCTGCGAACCAGAGCGTGTATGCGAGCAGCCCGCCGACGATCCCCAGCCAGGCGTATCCCAGGGCGGCGGCGCCGTCGAGATCCTCGGGCACGCCGTCGATCAGCAGTGCGGGCAGGAGCAGGACGACGCCGCCTGCCGTCAGCTGCCACCCCGCGAGCCCCACGGCCGACACGCCCGACGGTCGTCCCCACTTCTTCGTGAGCACCACGCCCGTGGCCATCGAGAGCGCGCCGCCGAGGCCCGCGACCACGCCGACGGGGTCGAGCGACGCATCCGGGCCCAAGACCACGAGGGCCACCCCGGCGACGCCGACGATGCCCCAGCCGAGGCGCCAGAGCGAGAGTCGCTCGCGGAGGATCGCGACGGCCAGGAAGGCCACCAGGATGGGCTGAACCGCGCCCAAGGTGGCCGCGACGCCGCCCGGGAGGTGCTGGGCGGCCAGGAAGAGGAGCGGGAAGAAGGCCGCCATGTTGAGAGTGCCCAGCACGAGGCTCCGCCACCACCAGATTCCGCGCGGGAGCTGTCGGGCGACGACGAGGGCGATCAGGCCGGCCGGCAGCGAGCGCATCATCGCGGCGAAGATCGGGTGCCCCTCGGGCAGCAGGTGCGTGGTCACGATGTACGTGGCGCCCCAGACCGCGGGCACCATCGCGGTGGCCGTGGTCCAGCGGAGACCGGTGGCCGTGGGGGCGGTGCCCGCGGGCGTGCTCGTCGTGGTCATGCACCCATCGTCCTGCCCACCACGAGATGAGTCCAACGCATTGTTGTCATGCTGATGATGAATTGCGAACATGACGGCATGGAGCTTCAGCAGATGCGGTACGTCGTCGCCGTCGCGGAGGAACGCAACTTCACCCGCGCCGCCGAGCGCTGCCACGTGGTCCAATCGGCGCTCAGCCATCAGATCAAGGCGCTCGAGCGGGAGCTGGGCGTCACGCTGTTCGCCCGCACGAACCGCCGCGTCGAGCTCACGACCGCGGGCGCGGCGTTTCTCGCCCCGGCTCGGGCGAGCCTCGAGGCCGCCGGCCGGGCGGCATCGGAGGCCGCCGCGGCCGCCGGTGAGATTCGCGGCACGCTCACCATCGGCATGATCCCCACGGTCACCGCGATCGATATCCCCGCGGCCCTCGCCGCCTTCCATCGGGCGTACCCCGCGGTGCAGATCCGGCTGCGGGGCGGCGGGAGTCACGAGTTCGTGGCCGCCATCGCCGAGGGCACCATGGACGTCGCGGTGCTCGGCCTGCCCGAGGGCCCGGCGCCCGACGGCGTGCGCACAGCAGTGATCGCGCGCGAGCGACTCGTCGCCGTCGTCTCGGCCGATCACCGCCTCGCGGACCGACGTCGGCTCCGCCTCGACGACCTGGCCGACGAGGCGTTCGTCGACTTCCCGGAGGGCACGCCCGGCCGGGCACCGTCGGACCTCGCCTTCCGCGCGGCCGGCGTCCGTCGCGACGTCACCTTCGAGGCCACCAGCACGGACGTCATCCTCGATCTAGTCAGGCACGGTCTCGTCGTCGCGCTCCTGTCGCCCGCAGTGGTGCCCGACGACGACACTCTGCGCCGCATCCCGCTGCTGTCGGGACCGGCCCGGGTCGAGTATCTGGCGTGGAGCGGCTTCAATCCGTCGCCCGCCGCGCAGGCATTCGTCCGTCAGGTCGGGCTGCCGGGCGCGATCTGATGTCGGCCTCGCCCGCGGCTGCCTCCTGCCCTAGGCTGGTCGGCACGACAACATATGGGCTCTGACACGCAGGGGCGTGCATCCACGTTTTCACGAACGGTCCCCAGCGAGAGAGCCATGATGAATCGACCCGACCCCACGTCCGATCCCCGCCGCGCGTCTTTCGACCGGCTCACCGCGGCGCTCGTCGACGCCGCGCGCACCACCGACGGCGTGACCGGTCTGGTGTTCCTCGGCTCGGCGTCGGAGCCGGGCCGGCATCGCCGCGACGAATGGTCCGATCACGACTTCTTCCTGGTGGCCGAGCCCGGACGAGGAGCCGAGGCGCGGGCGTCCCTCGACTGGCTCCCGGAACGCGACCGCGTCGTCATGACGGCCCGCGACGGCGCCATCGGCTTCACCGTGCTGTACGACGACGGCCACGTGCTCGAGTTCGCCCTCACGGAGCCCTCCGAACTCTCGGGCATCATGGCCGGCGACGCTTCCGTCGTGGTGGACGACAGAGCGGCCACGACGGCCGAGATCATCGGCCGGGCCCAGGCCTCAGCCGCGGCGTCGGACCGT
This sequence comes from Arachnia sp., assembly GCA_047602285.1. Lineage (GTDB taxonomy): Bacteria > Actinomycetota > Actinomycetes > Propionibacteriales > Propionibacteriaceae > Arachnia. The sequence goes on along the minus strand of JASGHR010000001.1, from coordinate 3,823,240 downwards.
TTCGACCCCGAGAACGACATCCGGCTGGCACTGGTAAAGATCCTGATCGGCGTCGGCCGCCTCCGCCGCGGCGAGCTGATCAACGGCGGGCAGTTCGTCCGGACCTGGGCGGTCAATCACCTGCTGCGCGCCATCCGCGGCCGATTCGACGGCGCGTCGGTGACCGCGCGCGACACCATCGACCCCACGCGCCGCTTCGAGACCGACTACCCCGTCTGGGCGGCCCGGATCGCCGCGGCCCTCGACCAGCCCGCCGAGTTGGCCGCACGGCAACTGTTTCTCCTGATGCGAGAGATCCTGGAGCCCGGCTGGGACCAGTTCCCCGTCGAGGCAGCGAACGCGGTCGCCCACAGGCTCGGCTGGGACGCGTCCCCCTCGAAGCGCTGACGCGGACGGAGCGTCGACGGTGGTCAGTACTCGGTTCTGCGGTCCAGGCCGAGAGTGGCGAGGAGGTCCTCGTGGAGCTGGAACCAGACGTGGTGGCAGGAGTCGACGTCGGTTCTGTCGACCCAGGCATGCTGACCGGCTCGCGCGCGGCGCAGCGCCGCGTCGAAGCGGGTGTCGGCGCCGGCGAACCGGGTGAGCACGCTCGTCAGGCGTTCGACCAGCGGGGCGAGGGCGTCGCTCAGTGCGCTGAGTTCGTCGAGGATGCGGGCGTCCCACGCGGGGTCGGTGTGGTCGTTGGGCGCGAGTCTGTCGCCCGCGGTGGGCCTGAGTTGCCAGTCGGTGCACGCGCGTACGAGGCGCGCGTTGAGGGGGCGGAAGTCGCGGTAGACGCTGCCGATCACGTCGTCGGGGTCCGCGTCGGCGCGCTCATCGGCGAGCTGGCGCTCGTTCTCCGCCTTGCCCTCCTCGGTCAACGACCATCCGCCGAGGCCCGCGAACGCATCGTGTCGGACCCATCCCCGCTGCTCGGCACCGCGCAGGATCTCTACGGCCGCCTCCCTGCTGACCCCCGCGCGGTCGGCGACCGGCGCACTCTCGGCGAAACCGAGAAGCCGCACGGCGTGCAGTACCCGGAGCGAAGGAACCGAGTTGTGAGCCATGTCACTCACCCCGCCGGTTGGTGAGCCGGGTGTAGTGCTGTTGGCAGGCCTGGGGCGATCGGAACCCCATCGCCTCGGCGATCTGCGCCCAGGTCAGCCCTGCGGTCCGCGCCGTGAACAGGAGCGCGGATTCCACCCCCTCCACCTCCGCTCGCGCCGCGGGCAGCAGCGCGAGGGCGCCGAGCAGATCGTCGGCGGCGAGGTCCGCGTAGCGCCAGAGCGCGAACTGCGTGAGGTCGACGGCCGACGGCGGCATCGGCGCGGGCCGCCACGGCCGAGCGGGCAGACCATCGGCGCCGAGCGCGAGCATCCGGTCCTTCGCCGCCCGCTCCCGGTGCGCCCGGGCCTGGTCGACGCTCTCCGAGCCCCGCACGTCTTGCTTGCTTTCCATGCACCCATCCTCAAGAATCAACGTAATGTTGTCAACACTTCATTGATGACGGGACGTGATGGGGAGCGATGATCACGACTCTGCGCACCACGAGCGCGGCGACCGGCGGCGGGAAAGCCGCCGCCCTGGCCGTGCTGCTCCGGGAAGGGCTGCCAGTGCCCGACGGCTTCGTCGTGTCTTTCGCCGCGCACCGCGCCGCTCACGCCGACTCCGCGCTAACCGTCACGCGCGAGCTGCACAATGCGCTGGCCTGGCATCTCGCGCAGCTGGGCGACCCGCCGATGGCCGTCCGCTCGTCGGCAGCGAACGACGACACCGCGCACGGGTCAGCGGCCGGTCAGTACGAAAGCGTCCTGGCCGTGCAGGGCGCCCGTGCCGTCGCCGAAGCGGTTCGGGTCTGCTGGGCGTCGTCGGCGTCGGAACGGGCCGCCGACTACTGGACCCACCTCGAGCATCAAGCCGACGTCCCCGACATGGCCGTCATCGTCCAGCGCCTCATCGACGCCGACGTCTCCGGCGTGATGTTCACCCCCGCGGCGCCTGGGGGCAGCACCCGCATCGAGGCGTCGTGGGGACTCGGTCCCAGCGTGGTGGGCGGCACGGTCACCCCGGACGCGTACGAGGTGGCGTCCGACGGCAGCGTCCGGTGCACCATCGGCCGGAAGACAACCCGCCTGGATCGCGACGGCATCGGCCTCGCCAGCAGGCTCGTGCCGGAGGAGCAGCAAACGCGACCGGCACTCGACGACACCACCGCCACCGCCCTCGCCACCCTCGGCCGCCGGATCGCCGACCTGTTCGGCCGGCCGCAGGACGTCGAATGGGCGCTCGCCGGCGGAAAGGTCTGGATTCTCCAAGCCCGGCCGATCACCGCCGACCTTCCTCTTCTCCCACCGACCGCTCCCATCGACGGTGAGGCGGCGCTGAGCGGCACGCCGGGAGCCCACGGCACCGTCACCGGGACGGCCCGCGTCCTGCGCGGCCCCGCCGACTTCCCGCGCCTCCGGCCAGGCGACATCGCCGTCTGCCCCTACACCGACCCGGCGTGGACCCCTCTCTTCCGCATCGCCGCCGCCGTCGTCACCGAGACGGGCGGCGCGCTCTCCCACGCAGCGATCGTTGCCCGCGAGCACGGCATCCCCGCCGTCCTCGGTGTCCCCCACGCCACCGCCCGCATCCAGGACGGCACCCTGATCACCGTCAACGGCACCGAAGGAACGGTCAGCCAGCACGAAGCCGGGAGCGTCTCCCCCGGCCCCGAGCCCTACAGTTGTCGGGCGGTCTGACGACAGCGTGCCGATGACCGCTCGGACGAGGAGAACCGCATGCGGATGCACGACGATCAGCACCACATCGATCTCGAGCTGGCCCAGCGCCTCGTCGCAGCGCAGTTCCCGCAATGGGCGCGGCTGCCGATCAGCCCCGTCGCCGGAGCAGGCACCGTCAATGCCATCTTCCGCATCGGGGAGGATCTGTCGGCGCGGTTCCCGCTGCAGGGCGCCGACGCCTCTGAGACCCGTGCCGCGCTGCTGGCCGAAGGATCGGCGTTACGTGAGCTCGGCGCATGTATCCCGTTCCCCGCGCCCAGACAGGTCGCCCTCGGCGAGCCTGACGAGGGCTACCCGCTGCCGTGGTCGGTGCAGACCTGGATCCCCGGCGAGGCCGCCACACCCACCGGGTGGGCCGACGCCCACGCGTTCGCCGAGGATGTCGCCGAGTTGATCGCCGCTCTCCGCGCCCAGCCCACCGGCGGTCGTCGCTTCCGCGGCCCCGGTCGAGGAGGCGACCTCCACGATCATGCGGACTGGATCGCGCACTGCCTCGACATGAGCGAACCACTGCTGGACACCGCCCCGCTCCGCGCCCTGTGGGCTGACCTGATCGATCTGCCCCAGGCGGGCGCGGATGTCATGAGCCACGGCGACCTCACCCCGTTCAACCTCGTGGTGCGCGACGGCAGGCTCGCGGGCGTGCTGGACCCCAACTTCGGCCCGGCCGATCCCGCCCTCGACCTGGTCGCCGCCTGGCACCTGTTCGACGCCCCCGCTCGCGAGGTGATTCGCGCACGGTTGGGCTGCGACGACTTGGAGTGGGCCCGCGGCGCCGCCTGGGCGCTCGCGCAGGCCCTCGGGCTCACCTGGTACTACGAGACGACGAACCCGCAGATGGCCGCGCTGGGCCGCTCGACTCTGTCGCGTCTCGCCGAGGCGTCCCCCGACCTCGCTCCGCACTGACCGCGGGCCGGACGGGCGTCGGCTTAGTTCTTGTGCTGCCGCGCATACGCTCCGGGGACGCTGACCTGATCTTCGCCGTCGGCGCGACTCCGGTGGCGGTGCCCGCCATGGCGCAGACCGATGCTGCCACCGACGGAACCAGCATCTACCCCTGGCAGGAGCACCTGTACCCTGCCGGCACCCCTCGCCTCGATGCCTGCGCCGACGAGCTGAGCGTGGAGGCCGTCGCCGCCCTCAAGCCCGATCTGATCGTCGCGACGGCGCACTTCGGCCTGACGGAAGAGAACTACGCGAAGCTCAGCACGATCGCGCCCGTCGTGCACTTCGACTCCGCCGCAAACGCTGACCCTTGGCAGAGCTCGATGCGCAAGGTCGCGACCGCCCTCGGCGACGAAAGCGCGGGTGACGCAGCGGTGGCGGAGGCAGAAGACCGCCTGGCCGAGATCCGCGCTCAACATCCCACCTTCGAAGGCCTGACGTTCAACGCAGTCATCTCGCCGTCGAACGACGGCGTCTGGATCCTGTGCTCAGCCGACGACAATCTCGGCCGGGTGATGTCCGAGTTCGGTCTCGTGCTCACCGACTTCGCCCAGTCGGTCGATTGCGACGGCGGCAAAGCGCAGGTGAGCTGGGAGCTCGTACCCCGACTCGACGCCGACGTGCTCTGGCTCATCCCGGACACGGCCGACCAGGTGGCGGAGGTCAGCGACCAGCCGCTCTGGCTGGGCCTGCCCGCCGTACAGCGCGGAGCCGTCGCGGTCGCGCCGAAGACCGAAGGCGTGCCCTTTGCCCTCGCCTTTCCCTCGCCGCTGAGCATCGTCTGGGCTGCGGAACAGCTCGCGCCACTGATCGCCGACGCCGTCCACGAATGACGTAAGGGCACTCAGCTCACAAGGTGAGGAACCCGGTGCGCCAGCTGGGGTGATCGAGTCGGAGACCGGCTGTGCGGGCCTGAGCGTTGGAGACCGGCCGGCCGATGTCGCCGCAGGAGACCACGGCAGGGGCGGGCGCGCCGACAGCGGCGGCGAAGGTCGGCACCCAGTCGTGTCCGGCCGCGGGTTCGTCGTCGACGACGTTCCAGATTCCGGGCGCCCAGTCCAGCGCGGCAACGGCCGCGCGTGCGGCGTCGTTGACCTGGATGAACGAGGCCACGGTTTCGGTCGCGGGCAATTGGCTCTGCAGCGCCTGGCGGCCGAACAGGTCCTCCTGTGAATACCAGGTGCCCGGGCCGTAGAGGTACCCGAAGCGCAGCAGCACGCCTCCGGGAACCTCCTGCACCGCGGACTCCAACGACTGGATGGACCGAATGACGGTCCGACGCGGCTCGGGCGCGTCCAGATCCAGCGGGTCGCTCTCCCCCGCGGGTTCGCGACCCGGCCGGTACACCCACGAGATGCTCTCCGCGACCAGCCGTTCCACGCCGGAGGCCCGCGCCGCCTCGACAAGATGGCGCGTCCCGACGATCCGGAGATGGGTGGTGCTGGCGCGGTCTCCGCCGGCCAGGTCGGTGAGCAGGTGCAGGATCGCGTCTGGTTGCGCGCGATCCACGGCGTCCCGCACGCCGTCTCCGTCGAGGGCGTCGAGCACGACCGGGATGGCGCCGAGGTCGGCCAGCAACGCGGTCTTCTCCGGACTGCGCGTCGTGGCGACCACCTCATGCCCAGCACCTGTCAGCAACGGGATGGCATTCCGGCCCAGGACGCCGGATCCACCGGCAATGAAGACACGCAACCCGACTCCTCCGTCCCGACCCACGGGGCCAAGTGCGCCGTTCGGCGCCGAGACCACGGTACCCCCAGCTCAGCCTGCCACCACGGCGGTTGCGAGACTCAGGACGGCGCGACCGGGCTACGCACTGACAGGTGATCGACCGCAGCCCGGCAGACCAGGATTCGTGTGGTTGTACTCCGGCTGGCGAGGCGCCTCACCGCTCGTACACGTCGCGGCGATAGCCGAGCGTCACGACCACGATCAACAGTCGGTCGTCCTGGATCGTGTAGATGATCCGATAGTCACCGACGCGAATCCTCAGTCCCGGGCGGCCGCGCAGGGCCTTCGCTCCCGGCGGGCGAGGATCGACGGCGAGCAGCGCGATCGCACCGCGGATCCGCGCCTGGTCCTGCCGGTCGACCCCCTTCAAGGCGCGCAAGGCGGCCGGGCGCGCCTCAAGCTCGTAGGCCACGTGCGTCTACCAGCCCAGGTCGGCCTTGACCTGCTCCCAGGGGATGTTCGGCCCCTCCTCGGCCATCGCGGCATCGAACGCGGCCACGTCGTCAGCCTCCTCAGCCGCGCTCTTCAGACGCTCGTACTCCGCGACAGAGACGACAACAGCCTGTGCCTCACCGCGCCGCTCCACGACCACAGCCTCGTGCTGGGCAGTCTCGATGACGGCGGCAAAGCTCTTACGCGCCTCGGAAGCGGTGATGGTAGACATGCTGGAATTGTACAAGAGCGGGGTTGAGGTGTACATGCGCGGCCAGCAGGTACGACACCGCCGAACACAACACGCCCCGCAGCGAACACGCCAACAATGGCCGGGTTCATGACCACGATCATAACATGACTTGCTATTCACATGAATGATAGGTCATGCTTGACGCATGGATGGTTTCACGGTGATCGCTGAACCGACCCGGCGGGCGATCGTGGATCGCCTCCGGCTCGGTGAGAGCGACGTGGGCAGCCTCGTTGATGAGCTGCGGGTGTCGCAGTCGCTGGTGTCCAAACACCTACGGGTGCTGCGACAGGCGGGTGTGGTGGAGTCGGAGGTCGCGGGTAAGCGCCGGATCTACCGGCTCACGGACCGACCGCTGCCGGACGTGCTCGCCTGGGTCACGCCCTACATCGAGCGATGGAACACGAGCTTCGACCGGCTGGCGGCAGCTCTTGACGAGGAGGAACGATGACAGACATCCCGCAGGCTCCACGCGACGAGGTGATCGCAGCGCAGGTCCGCGCGCCGATCGAGGTGGATCTAGAGCTGGAGGAGGATCGATGGACGATCGTCATCCGCCGACGGTTCCCGCACGCCCCGCAGAAGCTGTGGGCGATGCTCACCGAGCCTGCACAACTCGCTCGTTGGTCACCGATCGTGCCGGACCGCCCTTTGACCGAGCCGGGGCCCGCGAGTTGCCGGGAGAATCCGGGTGATGACCCGATCGATGCCGAGGTTCTCATCGTCGACGCCCCACGCCTGCTCGTCCATCGCTGGGGCCCTGACGTGCTGCGTTGGACACTCACGCCCGACGGCGAGGGCACCGCGCTGGAGCTACGACAAGCGACCGGGGGTCATGGGGCGGCCGTGATGCTTGTTGCCGGATGGCAGGTGTGCCTGGGGCGTCTGGCCGCCGAGGACGGCACTGGCCGAGAGCGTCCGACCGGGCACCGCGCGATGGCCTATGGGTGGGAGGAATTGCGCGACAAGTATCGGGACCAGTTCTCCGATCGGATCGGCACACAGGAAGGCAGCGTGAGCACAGCGTTCCGAGGAGTGTTCCTCACCAGCGCCGATCCGGCGGCGACCGCACGGTTCTACCGCGATATCGCAGGGTTCCCGTTGGAGCAGGCGGGCGAAGGTGGCTACACCTACTGGCGACTGGACCGCGCTGGCATGCAGCTCGCGATCCACGACGCACAGGCATTCGCGGCCTACGCCTACCCGCCCCATCGCGATTCCAACCTCACCCACCTCTACTTCCGCGTGGCGGACCGCGACGCCTTCATCGCCCACCTTCGCGATCTCGATGTGGAACCATTCGTGGTCGATGACGTCGTTGTGACCGTGGTCGACCCCGATGGGCGCAAGGTCATGTTCGGCACCGCCTGAACAGCGCCTACGCTCGACCTCTCATGGATCGTGGTCCCGTAAGACAAGATCTGTGTCACCCCGATCGAGCGATCTCGTCAGGCGAGGTGGTCGACCAACCAGCTCGTGAGCGTCGTCGGCGTGGTCGTCGCGTACGTACGCGGGGACTCGGGGATGAAGTCGTCTCTGATCCCAGCGGCCATCATCACGATCGCCTCGATCTGCTTGTCACTCATGCCGAACTGGCCGAGCGCGCGGCGGACATCGTCGTCGGTGAGCTGGTGGGCGGCGACCGGGTGCCCGAGCGCTGTGGTGAGAGTCTCGGCCACCTGGGTGAAGGACAGGTCTTCGGGGCCGTGGACAGCTTGGATGTGGCGCCCCGTCCATGCGTCGGAGAGCAGACGGGCGGCGGCGACGGTGGCGATGTCGACGGGAGCGACCCAGGCTATCGGCTTGTGGATGTCCATCGCGGTGGCGAGCACCCCGCTGCGGATCGAGTCGATGTCCATGAGCAGGTTGGTGAAGAAGTAGCCGCATCGCAGATGTGTGACCGAGGCGCCGCTGGCGTCCAGTTCCAGCTCGGTCGCGGCCAGCCCGTCGATCTCGCCGACACCGTGACGCTTCTCAGCCCCGATGCTGGACTGGAAGACCACTCGCTCGATGCCGTTCGTCTCGATGGCGGCGCGGGCGTGGCGCGCGGCGAGTGCGTGCGCCGCCAGCGGGTCGCCGTGTGTGGCGGTCGGACTGACCCAGTAGAGGGCATCCAGCCCACGCGTGGCCTCACGCACCATGTCCTCGACCCAGACATCGAGAGGCGCAGCATCCACGTAGTCGGCGATACCCGCGTCGAGCACGGCCGGGTCACGCAGCAGCGCACGCGGACGCTCGCCGGCCTGCACCAACATCCTCAGCACGTGGGCTCCGACGTGTCCTCTTGGCGTCACCACTCCGATGGTCATGAGCATCCTCCTCGTTCGTGCTGGCGTGGCCTGCGTCGCTGTCGACGAACGGCCTTGTTCTCGACGGTAGCGGGAGATGCGGCCGGATCATGACCGCATCTTCTACGATGGGGTGATGGCGGATGTCACCGAGAGGATGCTGCGGCTGCTGGCCACCTTGCAGGCGGGGCGGGCGTACTCCGGGGATGAACTGGCCGCGCGGCTGGACGTCAGTCCTCGAACGCTGCGTCGTGACGTCGAGCGGCTGCGCGCCTACGGCTACCCGGTGCGCACCAGGCCCGGCCCGGGCGGCAGCTACCAGCTCGAAGCCGGTCAGCGAATGCCGCCCCTGGTTCTCGATGACGATGAGGCGATCGCCACGGTGGTCGGCTTGGCGACGCTTTCCGCGGCCGCGCCCGCGCGTCCCGGCGGGCTGACCGACGCGGCCGACCGCGCCTACGGGAAGATCGACACCCTGCTCCCCGCCCGGCTGCGCCCCAAGGCCGGCGCGCTGCGCGCCGGCCTCGAAGCCGAGCGCCGCACCTCGCCTGACGTCGACGCCGATGCCGTCGGGGTACTCGCCGACGCGATCGCCGCACAGGAAGTCGTCGCCTTCGACTACATCGATGCCCACGGCGTGCCCAGCCGCCGTCGCGTCGAGCCCCACCGTCAGGTCTACCTCGACCTGCGCTGGTACGTCCTGTGCTGGGATCTCGACCGCGACGACTGGCGCGTTTTCCGAACCGACCGCATCACGAACCCGCAGAGCACGCTCACGCAGTACCAGCCTCGGCCGCTGCCCGAGGATTCCGCTGTCGCGTACCTGCGTTCCGGGCTGCGAGAGACATTCGAGCCTATGACGGTCATCATCGAGACCCCGATGCTCGCCGCCGCCGACGCACTCCGACACCTCGACGCCGACCTGGAAGCTGTCGGCGAAACCCGCACACGGGCCACAGTTGTGCTCGACTCGTGGCAGCGGCTACTTCCCGCTCTGAGCCACCTCGACGCCGATTTCCGCATCACGGCACCCCAGGAGACCGTCACGGCGATCCGACAGTTCGCCCAGCGTCTCAGCGACGCCGTACAGACCTCGTGAGCACCAGGCGCCAAGGTACCCAGCGTGTCGATCAGCGCGGCCCGACGGTGGGAAACTCGCGTCAGTCTCAGACCCGTTTGAATGTGACGGATCGAGACGTGCTGATGGCGGCTCCGGCGGGCATGACGGGGGCGGCGTCTCCGGGAGTGATGAGTCCCGACTCGTAGCTGAGGATGACCAGTTGTGATCGGTCGCGGGCGGAGAGCTTGGACAGCAAGCGGCTGACGTAGGTGCGGGCGGTGGCGGGGCTGATGTGGAGGCTCGCGCCGATCTCCTCGTTCGATTCACCCAAGCCGATCCGAGCGAGCACTTCGCGTTCGCGCTCGGTGAGCGAGGCCAGCAGCTCCGGGCGAGTGCTGGTGGCCGGGCCTCTTGCCAGCGTGCTCATCACCTTTCGCGTGATCGCCGGCGACAGCAGGGCATCGCCGGCCGCGACGGTGCGGATCGCACTTCGCAAGTCACCTGGGGCGATGTCTTTGAGCAGGTAACCAGCCGATCCCGCGCGGATCGCGGCCAGCACGTTCTCATCCTCATCGAAGGTCGTCAGTGCCACCACCCGCACATCCGCAAGTGCACGATCCGCCACGATCGCCCGGGTCGCGTCGATCCCATCCATCTGCGGCATGCGGATGTCCATGAGAACGACGTCGGGCTTGTGCTCGCGGACCACGCTGATGCCGGCCCTGCCATTGTCGGCTTCGGCGACGACCTCGATATCGCCATCATGCTCGGCAAGCGTGCGAAGGCCCGTTCGGACGAGTTCCTGGTCATCAACCAGTACGACGCGGATCATGGCAACCTCGCAGGGATCGTGGCCTCGACGACGAATCCGGCGCCGGGGACAGAGCGGGTGGTCAATGAGCCGCCAAGGAGCCTGACTCGTTCGCTCATACCGACCATTCCATACCCACCCTTCGCGCCCGCGTCTGCCGCCGAGCCGCGGCCGTTGTCGGTGACGTTGATGTGGAGTCGACCGTCGCGGATGTCGACGTGCACCTGCGCGCGGGTGGCGCGGGCATGACGGATGACGTTGGTGATCGACTCCTGGATGACGCGATACGCCGCCGCATCCACCGGAGCGGAGAGCTCCGCGGGCGTAGCGGTGATGTCGGTCGTGACCTCGACGCCAGCGCCCCTGGCAGCATCCACGAGCTCTTGCACCGCGGAGAGCGAGAGGATGCTCCGCGTCTCATCGGGGTCAGAGGTCGAGCGAAGGATGCGCACCATCGAGCGGAGCTCTTGCAGCGAGCGCGTGCTCGCCGTTCGGATGCGCTCGAGCGCCTCGCTGACGGTGCGATCGTCGTGTCCGACCGCTTCCGCTCCAACGCCTGCGTGCAGGGAGATGACGGACATCGTGTGACCGAGCGTGTCGTGCAGCTCACGGGAGATGCGCTCACGCTCGCCCTGCATCCGCGACTCGGCCTCGCGTGCGATCTGCGCCTCGGTGAGTCGGGCGATTTCGGCCTGCTGGACTGCTCTGATGCGGCGGGCTCGCAGACTGTATCCGAGGGCAATACCGGCGGCGATAAGCGCGATGTTCGATACCGCGTCATAGCCGAGGAGGTACCCGAGCGGGGCCGGGTCGTCCCGGACGCGGAAGTAGAGGGAGACGATGAACACAACCGCTCCCGCACCCACCGCCCAGTGGGTCAGGCCGACCTCGGCGGCCGAGAACAGAGCAGCGACGACCGGCAGGGCGACACCGATCGGCGGGAGATCGAGGATGTAGTAGCCGAACGTGCCCAGAACGCTCAACAGGAGCACGGGGATCGGCATGCTGCGGCGCAGGAGCAGTACGGCACCGAACCCGGTAGCGAAGACGTAGGCCAGGACGTTCGAGGAGGCTCCCGTCGGAACCTGAGACAGAGCAATGATGCTCGCGAGCACAGCCGTGACGCCCGCTGCGAGCAGCGCATCGACGATCCACGGTGCCACGTGCTCGGCACGGCGACTGGCGCCTACCGTCTTACGCGCGGGCGCCGAAGATCGCTCTGCCATACCTCCAAGGTTAGGAGCAATCGGCCTCGCGGTCATGAGCCTACGGGCGACGCCCAGTGTCGCTTCTCGACGTACAGAAGACGGGACAGCAGGCAGCACAGGTCGAGAGCCGAAGCCGATGTGAGAACGCGAGCGCGTATCTAGCGTTGCCGGCATGAACATCATCAAGTCACTTCACTGGCCCCTCATCGCCGGTCTCGGAGCGCTTGCGCTGGTCAGGCCGCTGGTGAGCATCGTCGAGCATCAACTCGACGTCAGCGATCCTCCCGCCGTACCGATTGTCATCACGCTCGTCATCTCCGCCGTCTGGATCGCGGTCGTCGGCCTGCGTGAGACTGCGTGCCCTGTATTGACCCTGCTGTTCACCGGACTCACCTATGCGGTTCTCTCGATCATCCTCAGCGGCATCCTCTCCCCGATTCTCACAGGGGAGCTCCAGGGTCCGCTCGCCATGCCTATCGCGATCGTTCCCATCCTGCTCACCAACGCAGCCTGGGGCTTGGCCGCCGGCGGGCTGGCTCTCCTGCTCCAGCGCCTGCGCGGAAAGCGATCGCGCGCGCCACTCCCAGCCGAGCACTGAGAAGGCACGGTGATGAGCGGATCACCGGGCTCGCCCCGCCGCCTCGGCATCCTGCGGATGCTAGGAGTCGGCGCCCTCGGGCTCATCGGCGGAGCGCTGCTCGCGCTGTTCATCCAAGACCTCCTCGCTGTCGCGTTCGTCCAGGGAGCGAACGTCCCCGACGCGCTGACCATCGTCCTCATCCACCTGATCCCTGTCGTCTCTATCGTCACGGCGGTGGCCGCCGTCGTCATCGACCGAAAGCTGGCCGTGCGCCGAACGAGTGAGGACTCCGATGACGACTGACCGGCGTCGCTGGACCAACTCGGTGATCGAAGCCGTCACCGAGGACCACTACCGGCACGTCTGAGGTGCACCACATGACTCGACGCTCCAATGAAGACGTCAAGCCCCGTGCTGACGAGTTCGCCGACGCATTCGAGACTACGACCCGAAGCCCGGCGAGAAGGAGCTTGCCGAAGCCGCCCGCCAGCGTGACCGGCGGCTCGATTAGGCGACATGTCAACGGTGAGAGAACCTTGAACCATGATCTCCGATGACAGGCTGCAGGCGTTGGCGGAAGATCTCGCCGGTGTCCCAGGCGTTGTTGCCGTTGTGCTCGGTGGCAGTCGCGCGCGTGGGACGCACCGTCCGGATTCCGACGTCGACCTAGTGTCCCGTGTTTGAAGTCTGTTTACGGTGGGCTTTGGTGAGGATGTCGTCTGCGGTTTTGGTCCACACGAATGGTTCGCAGCGTTCGTTCCAGCCATCGATGAAGGTCTCGATCGCGGTGACGAGTTCTTTGACGCTGGTGAAGGTGCCTCGGCGAATGGCTTGACGGGTGATGATCCCGAAGAAGATCTCGACCATGTTCAGCCACGACCCGGAGGTTGGGGTGAAGTGCATCGTGATCCGGGGGTTCTTCGCCAGCCAGGCCTTGATCTTGGGGTGCTTGTGCGTGGCGTAGTTGTCGGCCACCACGTGCAGCTTGACCCGAGGGTAGGTCTTCGCGGTGAGCTTGAGGAAGTCGAGGAACTCGGCATGGGTGTGGCGTTGGTAGCAGCGGTCGGTGACCTTCCCGGTCGCGACCTCGAGCGCGGCGAACAGGCTGGTGGTGCCGTTGCGGACGTAGTCGTGGGTGGCTCTTTCTGGCAACCCGGGTCGCAGCGGAAGGATCGGCGCGGTGCGGTCTAGGGCTTGGACCTGGGTCTTCTCGTCGACGCAGACCACGACCGCTTTCTCGGGCGGGTTCAGGTAGAGCCCCACCACATCGCGGACCTTTGCGTCTAGCTCGGGATCGGTGGAGAACTTGAACGTTCCACGCCGCCAGGGCTGCAGTTTCCACTTGCGCCAGATCCGGGCGACCTCACCAAAGGAGATCCCCAACTCCTGACCCAACAGCCGCGCCGACCAGTGCGTCACCCCCAACGAGGCCGGCGGCGGAGTCAACGTCGCGACCACGACCGCGTTCTCATCGATCACCGCGGGGCGACCCGACCGAGCCAGATCACTCAACGCCTCGATACCACCGGCCTCGTAGCGAGACCGCCACAGGTTCACCGTTGGACGCGATACCCCAACCTGCCGACCGATCTCGGTGTTCGACTCACCAGCGGCGGCCAACAATACGATCCGGGCCCGCTGGGCCAACCCCGCCCCCACCGTCGAGGACCGGACAAGCGAGCTCAGCCTCGCCTCATCACCAGGACGCAGAACCAGCGGGGACGCTATCGACATACCCCATTGTCTCAACCAACCACCGTAAACCTATTTACGACACGCGACACTAGGGATCTACGTCGCCGCCGACATTGACAGGAAGACACTCGCACACGTTGCGAGCCGCTGGACAGGGTCCGACGTGACGATCGGCGATCCTGGATCCTGGGGCCCGTGGGTGGACAGCGGTGCGTGGCTCACTGTCGATGGCACCGCCGTCGACCTCATCCTTCGGGACATCGGCCGCGTGACCGAGCAGTGCGAGCGGGCGCACCGCGGCGAGTTCGCCTTCCACAGCCAGCCCGGGCACCCCTTCGGGTTCCTCGACGTGGCCTATGCGGGAGAAGTCGCCACAGGAGTGCCATTCGTCGATGGGCAGGGTGTTCATACCGCCCTCAAGAAATCAATCACCCCGTACCCAGACGCGCTGCGACGCTCATTCCTTGCGAGTCTCTGGCAAGTCGACTTCCACCTCGATGGAGCGACAAAGGCGGCGCGTAGCAACGACACGGCCTACGTGGCCCTGTGTATGTCACACGCGGTGATCCTGCTCTCCCACGCCTGGCATGGCGCCTGCGGTCAGTGGGTCATCAACGAGAAGGGAGTCGTCCCCGGCGTGAGCCGACTGCCTGATGCCCCCGAATCGTTCAGCGCCGACGCATCTGCCGCCCTCACCGCCGTCGGAACAAGCCCGAGCGAACTCGCAGCAGCCATCGAACGAGTCCGGAACCTGCCGCGCCCGGTATGACCGCACACCGCGAGCACGCTGCCAAGCCGCCAACGCCAGTTGGTCTCATACGTCAGAAACTGTGGGCCTCGTGGGTGCTCCTCAAACAAGAGTAGGCCGCTCGGAACGTTGATTTCCCGCGTTCTCAGGGCCTCTCGACCTCGCGGGAGGCGTCCTGAGCGGGCCCAGCGGGTCGATCAGCGAGGTCCGGTCGCGAAGGAAACGCATCAGTCTCAAACCCGCTTGAGTGCCTCGAATCGCCGTGAACTGCTCGTTGCCTACGACGCCGGAGCGCCGGTTCAAGAGCTGGCTACGAGGTTCGGTGTGCAATCGAGGGACAGTGTGGGCCGTCGTGCGCACAGCCGGGCTGGATGCTCGCACACAGACTCTCTCCACCGTGACGGGCGAGGAGGTCGCGCGCCTGTACGAAGAAGGATTGACCTTGGCGTAGGTCGCGCAACGATTCGGCGTGAGTGACGAAGCCGTGCGCGCCGCAGTGGTTGCGTCCGGCGGCATGATCCGCCCGCGCGGGCGTCGTCCTATCGGTGTCTGACGGCAGACTGCTGGCGCCGGACGATCAGCCGACCGGCGTCGCGGAGACAGGCTACCCGACCCTTCAGGTCGGGCTTCCTGAAGGGTCGCTCGGCTAGGCTAGAATGCAGCGATGTTCAACGCCACCCTCCGTCGCTACAGCGATCATCCGAGGCTGCAGGAGAGGTACCTATGAAACTGACTGCCGTCACCGTTCAGCGGTTCCGTAACTTCGTGGAGCCCCAACGTATCGCGATCGAACCAGACGTGACAGCGCTGGTTGGTAAGAACGAGTCCGGCAAGACGACCATACTCAAGGCCCTCCACCGACTCAACCCAGCGAATGGCGACGCCCGCAAGTTTGAACTCGTCACGGAGTATCCGCGCTGGCGCCTTGCACGCGACCGGCGCAATGACCCGAACATCGAGAACACACGACCGGTGACGGCAGAGTTCGCCGTGGAGCAAGCGGACATCGATGCCCTCGACGAGACACTTCCTGCGCCGCTCCTCGTCACGAGCAGAGTTCTTGCGGCCCGGACTTATTCGAACAAGTACTACGTGTGGGTCGAGACGGAACTCGCGGACGTGATTGCCGCGGCCGCATCAGATGCCTCCGTCTCTAGCGAGGACGCCACAGAGCTCGCCGAGGAGTCCGACCTCGATGCCGCGATCGCAAAGGCAAAGGAACTCGCCAAGACGCTCAAGGAATCGGAACCTGCCAGGGCAAAGGCAGTGAGCGGTTTCCCAGCAGCTGCCGAAAAGTACCGCTACCACGTGGGTTCAGGCGCTCCGATCGAGAAGGAGCAGCTCGACGCGATCGCAGGTCGTCTACCGCGGTTCTTTTACTTCTCGAACTACAGCGTGCTGCCCGGAGAGACCGACCTGACCGACCTTGCACGCAAAGTTGAGACGGGTGAAGGCCTTGATGAGCAGGAGCAGACCGTCGTGTCGCTTCTGGCCCACGCGGGAGTCGAACCTCGCGACTTTCTCGACGCCAACTACGACAGCCGAAAGGCAGAACTCCAAGCCGCAGCTGTAGACCTGAGCCGCGAGGTATTCAAGTACTGGCGAGCAAATACAGACCTCGAAGTGGTGTTCGGTGACGACAACGTTCCCGTTGTCGAGGCGCCTAACAACGTTGCTGTGAATCATCGTTTCTTGAAGATCGAGCTGCGTGACGGTCGCCACGGGAACGTCGAGACCAACTTTGCAACGCGCTCGACGGGGTTCCAGTGGTTCTTCTCGTTCTTTGCTGCGTTTAGCGAGTACTTGCACACGGATAGGCCGGTCGTCGTGCTGTTGGACGAGCCGGGTACGAGTCTTCACGGTGAGGCGCAGAAGGACTTCGTCAACTACATCTTCAAGGAGCTTGGCGCGTCCAAGCAGACCCTTTATACAACGCACTCGCAGTTCATGGTTGACCCGACCGTGTACGAGAAGCTCCGGGCTGTACACGACAAGGCCACGCGTGACGACCAAGAAGCTGGCGTCGAAGTGAGCAAGGTTAATCTCAAAGCTGACCGGGACACGGTCCTTCCTGTCGAGTCCGCGCTCGGGTACTCCATTAGCCAGCACCTGTTCATCGGGTCTGGACAGCATCTGCTGGTCGAGGGCAGCAGTGACTTCATCTACCTGATGCGCATGAGCGCCTACATGGAATCCCAGAAGAAGCCGATCATCAGCCCGAAACTCGCCGTGATACCGGTCGGCGGTATCACGAACATGCCCGCCTTTGTGGCGCTAATGGGCCGCAGACTGGAGGTTTCCGTTCTAGTCGACGGGGAGAAGTCCAGTTCGGTTCTCGACCGTACGCGAAACGCGGCGAGAGAGAATGAAGTACCGGCAGACCGTATCCTCTCGGTGGGCGAGGTGGATTCCTCGCTTCCGAAGGACGGAGATATCGAGGACCTGTTTGCTCTCGCGGACTACCTCAGGCTCTATAACTGGGCCTTTAGCAAGTCGCTCACTGAGGCCGACTTGGCGGGGACAACTGGACGCATCCTCGGACGCATTGAATCCGTCGAAGGCAAGTTCAATCACGCTCTGCCGGCTCACGCACTCACCGATAACCAGGTTGATTTCTTTGCAAGCCTCGACTCTGCATCAGTGAAGAACTTCGAGAAGCTGTTCGCGCTCCTTAATAGCGGCGCCTCCTAGAGTCGAAGCGCCTATCGCTCACGATGACCGGACGAGGCGTCAGTCAGCTCTCCGTCCCAGACATCGCGGCCGTACGTGGCCTGGCGCCGGGCTCTGGCCTCGTCGCGGAACTGGGTGCGGATCAGCAGCAGCACGCTGACAGGGCCGATCCAGAGCATCTTCAACACGCCCCAGCAACTGATGAGAGCACGATCAGATGCAACCAACCCGGCCCGTCGGCCTCGATCAGCCCGACGCACAGATGAGCGACGAGGAAGCACGGGATCGCCGGCAGCATCGCGGGAATTCCCCACTTCAACCCTCGACGGCGGGCCAGGATCGCGTCGATCACGATGTTGCTGGGCATGTAGCGCCGCGAGAAGTAGCGAACGTTGACGCTGAGCGCCCACAGTAGTCGGATCATGATGGCCTTCCTCTCCACTCGCACGAAGGTGTCCGGTGAGACGGTGCGTTGGAAGAGTGACCCAAGGGCCTGCCGCAAGCGGCGCGTTCATTGAGGTACCCGCCTCACTACCAGGGTATGACGACCTCGTGACAATCGGTAGTGATCGACGGCGAGCTGATTGTCTTGCCGGACTGTAGCCGTCGTGCTTGCGGTGGGTGTCGTGGGCGTGTGGCGGGTCGTAGCCTCTACCGCTTTACTACGAGATGCCGAGGTACATCTTGGCCAGCTCGATGAGCGAGCCCGCGATGACGTTGGATGGCACCGCGGCCCCAACCGCGACCGACCCGGCCCGAACCTTCTCCAAGAAGGCCTTGCCGCGCGGCTTGTCCACGGATTGCTCTCCATCAATGATCGCGGTGAACTCAGTGACCTCGGCATCGTTGAGCCCGAGGGAGCGGACCTGACGCCCGAGCTCTTCGAGGTTTCCCTTGATGATGCTCTTCTGTGCGATGTCCGAGCCGGTGGCGATGTTCGCGCCATGCCCGTAAATGTTGTTGGTTGTGTTGAAAACGACGGGTGCGACTGCCGTGTCCGTCGCCACCGACGGACCGTCCACGCTACCTGCATCAGGAAAGCTCTCTTGGAGTTCCAGCGCGAACTCCATCGCCTTTGAGCGCACTGTGTCGATAACCCCAAGAAGTGACTGGCGTGTTATCACGTTCCATGCACCGAATAGTCGGTAGAACTCTATGGCGAATGCCCCGGTCTTCTCATACTCAGCAACCCTCCACGCCGGCCACTGCACTTGGGCATCCTCGTCTGCCTCTGCGAACGATTGAAGCGTAATGAGCGGCTGGCCCATCTTGATCGTGAAGTCATCCTCGAACCCCGGATAAGGCGGCAATTGCTTCTTGATCTGGCTCTGCATCGGGCCAGTGAAATGACCCATCACACTGGTCTGCATCTTCCGGTAGTCGGGTAGCTCCGCTTCGTTGGGGTAGCCCTGTAGCTCTTGCTTCGCCCAGGACACCACCCCGGGGGCGCCAATCCGTGTCGCGGCAACCTGAACCTTTCGCAGCAAGTCAGTGGTCTTCACACTGCCATTGCTGCTACCGTCGATGATCTGATCCAAAAGAGTCGCCATAGGCGAAGCCTACTGACCGACAGGGTTGTCTGCTCACGACCGGTCCGAGTGCGGCGGCGGCGCGTGCCCGGTCGATGCGCTACGCCGCCGCGTCTGGGCCCACCTGGAGGACTGCCTGGCCCTGGCCGGGGACTGCCACGCGATCTACATGAGCATTGACGACTCACTCCGCCGCCTCGCCAACCAGGCGTTCTTCACCAAGCTCACCGTCACCGACGACGACACCATCGACGGTGACCCCGGCGAGCCCTTTAACATCCTGTTCGACCCCGGCGTGCAGCGCATCGCCGTCCAGCGGCAGCAGCAGATCGCGGAATCTGGGCGTCAAACCGGCGATGTCGTTGGTTTGAACAACGACGTTCTGGTGGGGCGTGCGGGGCTCGAACCCGCGACGGGCGGATTATGAGTCCGCTGCTCTAACCGGCTGAGCTAACGCCCCTCGCCGGGTCAGGATAGCGGCCGGGCGCCCAGCGTGTGTGCCAGCGCCGTCAGCCACGCGGCCACGCCCTCTGGGCCTGTGCAGAGCACGTCGGCGCGGTCGGCCAACGCGGGCTGCTCGGCGGACGCGCTCACGACGGCACAGGTCACGATGCCGTCGGCTCTCAGCGCATCAAGGGCGTCGAAGGCGGGCAGGTCGCCGAGGTCGTCGCCACACATCGCCACCACCGTCGCGCCTCGCTCAGCGACCAACGCACGTAGCGCGTCGCCCTTGGTCAGCGACGATGCGCGCAGCTCCAACACGCTACGGCCCGGCTCGAGGACCAGGCCGTGGCGCTCCGCGATCTGACGAAGAGGCCCCGCCAGCGCCGCGTAGGCCGCCCCAGGCTGGGCCGCGGGGCGGGCGTGCACCCCCAATGCGCGGCCCTTGTCCTCCAACCGGACGCCGTCGAAGACCTGGTCGGTGAGCAGGGCCTCGATCTCCGGGCGCGCGGCGGCGATCGCGGCTGGCACCTCCGGGGGCGTCTCCTCCCCCGTCGCGGCGTCCCACCGCTCGGCGCCGTACTGGCCCAGGACGACCACGCGCTCGAGTCCCGGTCGGCGATCCAGCCGACCCAGCTCCCGTACCGTCGCCACACCCCGGCCGGTGAGGATCGCGACGGTGCCGACCACCGGTCCGAGCGCGGCCAACGCCTCGGCCGCCGCCGGCAGCATCCGGGAGTCTTCCGGGTTGGGCACGATCGGCGACAGCGTGCCGTCGAAGTCCATCGCCAGCAGCACGTCGCCCGGGCGTGCGGCGACGGCGTCGGCGAACTCCGCGGCGCGCTCGGTCCTCGGTTGGTAGCTCGTCATGAGTCCTACTCTGCCAGGGCTGTCAGACGCCCTCGCTATGGTTGAGGCGAACCGAGGAGGAAGTCCATGGCTTTGAGCGCAGAGTTCGTGGTGGTCGCCAACCGACTGCCCGTCGACCGCATCGTCGAGGGCGAGGAGGTCTCCTGGCGCACCTCTCCGGGCGGCCTCGTCACGGCCCTCGAGCCGGTCATGCGCCGACGCGGCGGGGCCTGGGTCGGCTGGCACGGCGCGGCCGACGAGGAGCTGGCCCCCTTCGAGCACGACGGCTACGAGATCGTCCCCGTCCCGCTCAGCCAGAACGAGTATGAGGAGTACTACGAGGGCTTCTCCAACGCGACGCTCTGGCCGCTCTACCACGACACCGTCGCCTTCCCGGAGTTCCACCGCGAGTGGTGGGACGCCTACCTCGCCGTGAACCGACGATTCGCGCAGGCCACGGCCGACGTCGCCGCCCAGGGCGCGACCGTGTGGGTGCAGGACTACCAACTGCAGATGGTGCCGTCGCTGCTCCGCGAGCTGCGGCCCGACCTGAAGATCGGCTTCTTCCTGCACATCCCCTTCCCGCCCGTCGAGCTGTACTCGCAGCTGCCGTGGCGCAAGGAGATCCTCGAGGGCCTCCTCGGTGCGGACCTCGTCGGCTTCCAGGTGCCGAGCGCGGCCGCGAACTTCCGCCGCCTCGTCCGCACCCGCACCCGTCGCCGCGTGGAGCGCGACCGGGTGGTCGTCGACTCCTCCCGCTCGTCGTTCGCCCGCGCCTACCCCATCTCCATCGACTCGGCGGGCTTCACCGAGCTCGCCAACTCGCCCGAGGCCATCGCCGAGGCCGACGCGCTGATGGAGGAGCTCGGCCACCCGAAGCTCGTGCTGCTCGGCGTCGACCGCCTCGACTACACCAAGGGCCTACGCCAGCGCGTCCGCGCCATCGGCGAGCTGTTCGCCGAGAACAAGCTCGACCCGTCCGAGGCGGTCTTCCTGCAGGTCGCGACGCCGTCCCGGGAGCGGGTCGACGAGTACCGTCGCCTCCGCGACGACATCGACCTCCTCGTGGGCCGCATCAACTCGGAGCTGGGCGGCATCGGCCGCCCGCCGATCGTCTACCGGCACACCGGCTTCCCGCGCTCCACCATGGCCGCGATGTACCGGATCGCCGACGTGATGGTGGTCACGCCACTGACCGACGGCATGAACCTGGTGGCCAAGGAGTACGTGGCCTGCCACCCGAACACGAACGGCGCGCTGGTGCTGAGCGAGTTCGCGGGCGCCGCCCAGGAGCTGCGCCAGGCCTACCTCGTCAATCCCTACGACCTGAACGGCCTGAAGGACACGATCATGCAGGCCGCCACCGATCCCCGGCCCGCCCGGCAGCGCCGCATGCGCGCGCTGAAGAAGCAGGTGGCCAGCCACGACATCGACAAGTGGGCCGACAGCTTCCTGGGCGACCTAGCCGCAGTCACCGGGGGCTGACCGCACCCGAAGGTCAGTCCAGGCCGATGAACTCCCGGAACGGGCCCACGCCATGGAACGAGACGGGCTGCTCCGGTCGGTTCAACCGCTCGGGAGTCAGCCGGAAGCGCATCTCGACGGCGCGCTCCCCGAGGCGGTTCACCGGGCAGGCGTCGAAACGCTCGTAGCCCACCTTCTCACTGACCCGTTGGCTGGCCGGATTGTCGGCATACGCCTCGGTGCGGCACTCGTCGGCGCCCAGCGCGTCGAACGCGAACGCGCAGGCCGCCTGCCGCATCGTCGTCCCGATCCCCTTGCCCTGGTGCTTCAGCCCCAGCCACGAGCCGGTGTGCGCCACCCTTCGCACGGGGAAGTCCTGGGTCATCAGGTCCTGGCAGCCGACGATCTCGCCACGGTGCCGCACGACCATGAGCAGCGTCCATGCACTGGGGTTCAGCGAGGCCCACTGCGAGAAGTAGAACTGCGCCGAATTGCGCCTGAGAAGGTGCGGCTCGAGCAGCGCCCAGTTGCTCACGAAGGGGTAAGGGCGCCCGGGGTGAGCCACCCCCTCCACCGCCAGATCCAGCAGCGCAGGCACGTCGTTCGGCGTCAGTGCCCGGAGGTCGACATCCCCGCAAGAAATGGCGACGCCGAAAGGCGGGTAAATGTCTGCCCAGGTGCTCATCCGAGTAAGCTACACGGCGATGACACCTGATCAGGAGCCTGCCCTCAGCCAGGCCGTCCCAACGTCGTGCGAAGATCGCATCGACGTGCCTGGTGACGCGCGCAGCGAGCTGATGTTCCTGGCCGCGAACCTGATCTCGGTGGCCATCGTGGTGGGCGTCATCATCATCCTGACGATCGTCGTGGTCGCCGTCGCACGCCTCTTCCTCTGAGCAGCCAAATCGGCCCAGAATGACGTAAACGCCCTAACCGGAATGGGTTAGGGCGTCAGACGCTGTGGCTCCCCGGACTGGACTCGAACCAGTAACCCTTCGATTAACAGTCGAATGCTCTGCCAATTGAGCTACCAGGGAATGGCACTGCTGCGCGAGAAAGAACGTTAGCAGACACCTCGACGGCAACGCCAATCGAGCGGGCCGCTACGCGTACTCCGCCTTCAGCCGATCCGTCTCCGCGACGACGGCCCGGCGCGTGGGCTCGTCGGCGAGGTCCGCACCGCCCGAGGGGATGGCGTACCAGTGCAGCGAACCGTCCGAGCCGAGGCCGCGGCGGGCGACGATCTGGACCTGTCCGCGGCCGAGGTCCAGCACCGTCCGGACCACCATCGACGAGTCGACGCGCTCGCGGAACACCTCGGGCAGCCGGCTGGGATCGGTGAGGGCCGCCTCGTGCTGCTGGTTGTCGACAGTGCGCCAGCGGAACCGCTGCGACTCGGCCTTCCAGGAGCCGCCGCCGATCTCCTCCCAGCGCCACGCCCTCCACTGGTCGCCGCGCTTCAGCGCGAGCTCCTCGCGCGTTGCGACGAGCAGGACGCCGTCGCCCGTGCCATGGGTCAGGACGTCGGCGCGATGGCCGACGGCGTCGTCGAGCCCATCGAAGAGCGTGCGGTCGGGGCGCGAGAACCAAGCCATGGCCCCATTCTGCCGCCTGTGGAAAAGAAGTGTTGTCCGCCGATCCTGTCCACAGATCTCCCGTGCCCTCTTCCACGGCGCTCCCGGCGGCGGCAGGCTCCCCGCATGACGCGATTCCCCAACGACCTCCCCGACATCCGACTGGCCCCCGGCGAGGATGTGGCCCTCGCCCGGGCCGTGGAGGCGGGCGTGTACGCCGCGCACCTGATCGAGACGGAGGGCCCCACCTCGGAGCTCACGCGCGTGTCGCTCGCGGGGCAGGCCGCGGCGCAGCACCTGTGGTGGTCGGGCGCCCGGATCGCAGCTCACCTGGCGCACCAGGTGGTGCGGAGCCAGTTGCTGCCGCCGGAAGACGTGTTGCAGGACGCCTACTTGGCGCTCAGCGAGGCCGTCATCCGCTACGACCACGCTCGAGGGATGCGGTTCACCAGCTTCGTGTACCAGTGCGTGACGCAGGCACTGGTCGAGGCGTACCGGCACCGGCCAGGAACGCTGCCGCCGAACCGCGTCGATCGCTGGGCCGCGGCCCTGGCCAAGGCGGAACGAGAGCGGCAGGCCCACCTCGGGGTCACCGTCACGCTGCGCGAGGCGGCCGAGGCCATCGGCGTCTCGGTCACGGCAGCGGCCCGGGGCGCCATTGAGACCGTGAGCCTCGACCACTCCCCCGCGGCCGACATGCCCGCCGAGGACGACGACGCCGTCGACAGGATCGGCACCGACTTCCTCGGCCTGCTCGACCCCCTGCACGCGGCCGTTCTCCGCGCCCGCTACGGCATCGGGGCCCCGGCGGAGACGCTGGCCGAGGTGTCCGCCCGGCTCCGGCGGGCGCCGTCGACGGTCGGCCGGTGGGAACGCGCCGCACTCGCCGCGGCCCGCGAGATCCTGTCCGGCGAACGCACGACGATGGCGACGCCCCGCCCCGTCAGCCGAGGCCGACGGTCAACAGCTTCTTGCGCTGCATTTCGAGTTCGGTGAGCTGCGCGAACTGGGCGCGATGGCTCGTGGAGTCCTTGAGCGGGTCCGTGCGCTGCAGCTTCGACTTCACATCGGCGATCTGCCTTGTCACCGTCGCCAGCCGCAGCCGGGCCGTGTGGGTCAGGGAGTAGGCCTCGTCGGGTTCGCGCAGCAGCGGCTCGACGAGCAGCGCCACGAGCAGCTGCCGCACCAGGTCGTTCGGGGCGTCGGCGCGCAGCCGGTCCGTCCAGGCCTCGCCGAACGGCACGGCCGCGATCAGCCGGAACACGGCGCGGTACGCGGGGTGCGTGAAGTCGGACTCCTCGACGCCGTTCCACGCCGCGTCGAACGTCAGCGGGTGCTGCAGCATGAGCTTGACCGTGTCGCGCTCGATCCGGAGCGCGGGATCGTCCGGGTTGGGCCAGGCCGGATCGGGGGCCGGCGCCGGCTCGTCGTGCGGGGGCTCGTGCACCTCGTGGGCCGGGCCGCCGCGCCGCCCCACGCGCGCGGCCTCGCGGCGCACGTCGTCGACATCCATGCCCAGCACGCCCGCCAGCTCGCGCAGGTACTGACTGACGAGCGACTGATCCCGGATCGCGCTGATCAGCGCGGCGCCCTCGCGGGCCGCGGACAGCCGACCGTCGGCCCTGTCGAGGTCGTAGCTCTTGGCGATGTTATTCATCACGAACCGGTAGAGCGGGATCCTGCGGCCGACGAGCTCCCGCACGGCCGCCTCGCCCTGCTGCATCCGGAGGTCGCACGGGTCGAGGCCCGTGGGCTCGACGGCGACGTAGGTCTGGGAGACGAAGTTCTGGTCGCCCTTGAACACCTTGAGGGCCGCCGCCTGGCCGGCCTTGTCGCCGTCGAAGGTGAAGATCACCTCGCCGTGCAGGCCGCTCGACGTGCCCATCAGGCGCTGCAGCAGGCGGGCGTGGTCGTCGCCGAAGGCCGTGCCGCAGGACGCCACGGCGGTCCCGACGCCCGAGAGGTGCGCGGCCATGACGTCGGTGTAGCCCTCGACGATCACCGCCTGCGACTTCCGCCCGATCTCGCGGCGCGCGAGGTCGAGGCCGTAGAGCACGTGAGACTTCTTGTAGACGGGCGATTCCGGGGTGTTGATGTACTTCGCGGGCAGCCGGTCGTCGTCGAAGATGCGACGCGCGCCGAACCCGAGGACGGCCTGGGCCGAGTCGCGGATGGGCCACAGCACGCGGCCGACGAAGAAGTCGCGGCCCCGGTCGCGGATCAGTCCGGCCGCCTTGAGCACGTCGTCCTCGAAGCCCTTGGCACGCAGGGTCTGCCGGAGCGCCGAGCCGTGCCGCGGCGCGTAGCCGACGCTGAACTGGAGCGCGTTCGCCCTGTCGAACTGCCGGCCGTGCAGGAAACGCCGCGCCTCGACGGCCTCCGGGGAGTCGAGCTGCGCGGAGAAGAACTCCTGCGCGGCCTCGTTGGCCTCCAGGATGCGCTTGCGCAGCCCCGGTGCCTGCCCGGGCGCCCCATCGTCCTCGATCCGCAGCACGATGCCCGCGCGGTCGGCCAGTACCTGGACCGCCTCGACGAACGACAGATTCTGCTGGCGCTGCAGGAACGTGATGACGTCGCCGCCCTCGCCGCAGCCGAAGCAGTAGTAGAAGCCCCGCGACGGCGTCACCTGGAAGCTCGGCGTCTTCTCGTCGTGGAAGGGACACAGGCCCTTCAGGGAGCCGCCGCCCGCGTTCCGGAGGGCGACGTAGCCACCCACCACGTCCTCGATGCGGCTGCGCTCGCGAACGGCGGCGATGTCTTCCTCGTTGATCCGGCCCGCCATGGGGCCCGATTGTAGGCCACTATCCTGAACCCGTGACGGTGGAGATCGGGTGGCCGCTGGCCGCGGCGCTCGCGGTACTCGTCGTCGTCGGCGTGGCCGTGGCCCGCCTGGGCCGACTCCCCACCGCAGGCGCCATTCCGTGGGCCGCGCTCCGCGCCGGCGTGCAACTCCTGGCCGTCTCCCTGATCATCGGCGTGGCACTCAGCCACGTGGGCCTCGCGCTGGGGTTCGTGGCCGTGATGTTCCTCATCGGCGCCCACACGACGGCGCGCAGAACGGGGCTGACGACGTGGCTCGGGCGCGGATCGGCCGCGCTGGCCATGCTCGCGGGCACGCTCCCGGTCCTGCTGATCATCTTCGCATCCGCCGTCACCCCGCTGAACGGCCCCTCGATCATCCCGATCGCCAGCATCATCGTGGGCAACACCATGTCAGTGCACACGCTCGTCGGCCGCAGGGCCTTCGCCGACCTCCGCGACGGCATCGACCAGTACGAGGCCTATCTCGCGCTGGGCTACTGGCGCTCGCAGGCCATCCACCGCGTGGTCTCCCCCACGCTGCACGAGGGGCTGATCCCCGCGCTGGACCAGACCCGCACCGTCGGCCTCGTCACGCTCCCGGGCGCGTACATCGGCGTGCTGCTGGGCGGCGGCTCGCCGTGGGCGGCCGCGGCCGCGCAGATCCTCGTGCTGGTGGGCATCAACACCGGGCAGGCCTGCGTCGCCATCGCCGCGCGCTGGTTGATGGCCCGCACGTGGCTCTTGCCACCCGACCTCCGCGCCCGCCTGCGGCCGTAAGGGCGCCGAGCTACGCGCCCCGGCCGATGCCGCGCGGCAGCCGCTTCGGGTCCCAGCCGAGCAGCTGCTTGGCCCGCTCGAACGCGAACCGGTCCGTCATGCCGCCGACGTAGGTGACGGCCCCGCGCACGAGGTCCTCGTCCCGGTACTCCTCCGGCATCGCCTCGGGATGCTCCAGGTAGTAGTCGACGAGCGCGCGCAGCACCCGCACCACCGTCACGGACTGCGCCACCGACTCGGGCCGCGTGTAGATCCGCTCGTAGTTGAACCGCCGCAGCTGGCCGAGGGCCTCCGCCGCCGCCGCGTCCATGCCGACGGTGCCCGTCCGGGCGGTGGTCTCGATCACGGCATTGATGAAGGTGGCCAGCTGCTCACGGCGCGTGGTGCCCGCCACCTCGCGCACTACCTCCGGCACGTCGTCGAGCGTCACGATGCCCGCGAAGATGGCGTCCTCGAGATCGTGCGCGCAGTAGGCGATCCGGTCGGCCCACGACACGATCTCGCCCTCCACCGTCGACGGCGCCGGGCGCGACCACGAGTGGTTGCGGATGCCGTCCAGCGTCTGAGCGGTGAGGTTGAGGCCGGCCAGGACGACGTCGGACCCCCACGGGCCGTGGTCGTAGCCGCCCTCGATGTACGCGTCGAACGCGTCCTCGGAGGCATGCCCGCCCGGTCCGTGGCCGCAGTCGTGGCCGAGCGCGATGGCGTCGGCCAGCGTCACGTTGACGCCGATCCCGCGCGCCATCGCCACGGCTGCCTGCGCCACCTCGACGGCGTGCGTGAGCCGGGTGCGCTGGTGATCGGTTGGATACACCACCACCTGCGTCTTCCCGGCGAGCCGGCGGAAGGCGGCCGAGTGCACGATCCGGTCGCGGTCGCGCTCGAAGCAGGTGCGGAACGGGTCCGGCTCCTCCTCCGTCGCGCGGTCGCCCGCCCCCTCGGCGAACGTGGCCTCGGGCACCAGCAGCAGCCGCTCGAGCGCCTCGCGCGCCTCACGACGTCGAGGGTCGCGCGGCGAGACGCGGGCGCGGGAGGTCTCGTGCGCGGTGATCACGTCCGCCCCATGACCGTGCATGGTGGCGGCCCAGAGCTTGGCGCGCGGAAGGGGCGTTTCGTCGTTCATCGGGCGCCAAACTACCCGGTCAGCGCTCGGAACGCGCCGTCCACTCCGAGCGGGGGTTGCCGACATAGATCTGACGAGGGCGGTAGATCCGCTGCGCCGCGTTGTCGGTGACCTCCTTCCAGTGCGCGATCCAGCCGGGCGTGCGCCCGATGGCGAACATCACCGTGAACATGTCGACGGGGATGCCGATGGCGCGCAGGATGATGCCGGAGTAGAAGTCGACGTTGGGGTAGAGCTTCCTGGACACGAAGTAGTCGTCCGAGAGCGCGGCCTGCTCCACCTCGCGGGCGATGTCGAGCAGCGGGTCGGTGATGTGCATCGCGTCGAGCAGCGAGTCGGCCGCCTCCTTGAGGATCTTCGCGCGCGGGTCGAAGTTCCGATAGACGCGGTGCCCGAAGCCCATCAGCTTCACCCCGGACGAGCGGTCCTTGGCGCGCGCCACGTACTGCTCGGCCGTCATCTCGCCGTCGCGGATCGACTCCAGCATGTCGATGACGCCCATGTTGGCGCCGCCGTGCTTCGGCCCCCACAGCGCGTTGACGCCCGCGGACACCGACGCGTAGAGGTTCGCGCCTCCCGAGGCCACCATCCGCACCGTCGACGTGGAGCAGTTCTGCTCGTGGTCCGCGTGCAGGACGAGGAACATGTTGAGCGCGTGGGCCACCTCGGGCGTCGCCTCGTAGTCCCGGTACGGCACCGAGAACATCATGTGGAGGAAGTTCTCGGTGTAGGGCAGGTCGTAGCGCGGGTAGGCGATGGGCTGGCCGATATGCGACTTGTACGACGCCGCCGCGATCGTGCGCGTCTTGGCGATGAGGCTGGCGGCCGCCTCCTTGAAGCCTGTGGAGTCGGTGAACTGATGCTCCGGCATGTCGTGGCTCTGCAGCGCACTGATCATCGCCGAGAGGATGCTCATCGGGTGCGCGTTGGCGGGGAAGCCGTCGAAGTGCTTGCGCATGTCGCGGTGCAGCGCCGAGTTCTCGGTGAGAAGGTCGCGGAACTCGTCGCGCTCCTCGTCGTCCGGCAATTCCCCGAAGATCAGCAGCTCGGCGGTCTCGATGAAGCTCGAGCGGGCGGCGAGGTCCTCGATGGGCACGCCGCGGTAGCGGAGAACGCCGCGCTCGCCGTCGATGAACGTGATCGCCGACTGGCAGGAACCCGTGTTGCCGTAGCCGTCGTCCAGCGTGATCAGGCCGGTCTGGGCGCGCAGCTGGGAGATGTCGATCCCGCGCTCGCCTTCGGTGCCCGTGACCACGGGGAGCCGGTAGTCGATGCCGTCCACTGTCAGGGTTACAAAGTCCGTCATGGGACTAGAACCTAGTGGGATGCGCGGATCCGGCCGTCGTCGGGGTCCATCAGCCGCCGGAGACGCCCACTTCCGCCTCGCTCAGGTCGAGCTCGCAGCCGGACATGTCGTCGTACCAGCCGTGCGGCAGCACCACCTTGCCGCGCGGCGAGCCCTGCCGCCCACGCGGGGTGCCCAGCTCGGCGACGGGGAACTCCGCGTCGGCGTCGAGGAGGCCGATGAGCTCGTCGAGTTCGGCCAGCGACGACACCATGGCGAACCGCCGGCGCAGTTCGCCGACCGGGTAGCCCTTGAAATACCAGGCCATGTGCTTGCGCAGGTCGGTCAGGCCGTGACGCTCGCCCATCAGCCCGGCGAGCAGTTCCGCGTGCCGGCGGAGCATGGCGCCCACCTCGCCGAGGCTGGGCCGCAGCCTGAGCTGTTCGCCGTGGAAGGCGGCCGCCAGGTCGCCGAAGAGCCACGGCCGGCCCAGGCAGCCGCGGCCGATCACCACGCCGTCGCAGCCCGTCTCAGCCATCATGCGCAGCGCGTCCTCGGCCTCCCAGATGTCGCCGTTGCCGAGCACGGGGATGTCGACGGCGTCGGCCAGCTGGGCGATCCGCTCCCAGTCGGCCTCGCCGGAGTAGGCCTGCTGCACCGTGCGGCCGTGCAGCGCGATGGCCGCCGCGCCCTCCTCCTCAGCGATCCGACCGGCGTCGAGGAAGGTCACGTGCTCGTCGTCGATGCCGATCCGCGTCTTGATGGTCACCGGCACGCCGAACTCATCGGCGGCGCGCACCGTCTCGCGGACGATGGCGCGCAGTCGGTCGCGCTTGTACGGCAGCACCCCGCCGCCGCCCTTACGCGTCACCTTGGGCACGGGGCAGCCGAAGTTGAGGTCGATGTGGTCGACGGCGTAGTCCCGGGCCAGGATGCGGGCCGCATCGGCCATCACGTCGGGGTCGACGCCGTACAGCTGGACGGAGCGGGTGGTCTCGCCCGGGTCGAACGTCAGCATCTCGCGCGTCTTCGGGTCGCCCACCACGAGTCCGCGCGAGGTGATCATCTCGCAGACGTAGAGCCCGGCGCCCTGCTCGCGACACAGCTGTCGGTACGCCGCGTTCGTCACCCCGGCCATCGGCGCGAGCACCACGGGCAGCTCCACCACGACGGCGTCGGGGCGGCTGGGCGCGTGCAGGCGCAACGGGGCGTATTCGGGCATGGCTCTCCTGGGATCGGCGACGCGCCAGTCTACGCCAGCGCCGCCCCCACCCCGCGCCGTCGCCTTCGGCGATGTGCTGAGATGGCGGGATGACCACCACGCCCGCCCTGCACGCCGTGTCGTCCCGCGAGGAACTCGCTGCCCTGCACCGGGACATCCTCGTGCCGAGCTTCCCCGCCGACGAGCAGATGCCGCTCGAGGCCTTCGTCGCCTCGGCTGACGATCCCGACAGCCAGGTCCTCACGCTGCGCGACGATCACGGGGTGGACGTCGCGCTGACCGTTGGCTGGTTCCACCGCGCCTCCGGGGTCCTGCTGCTCGTCTATCTCGCGGTGCGGCCGGGCATCAGGGGCGGCGGCTACGGTGGCCGGCTGCTGACGGCCGCGCTCGAGCGCTGGCAGGCCGACTACTCCCCCACTTACATCGTCGGCGAGGTGGAGCGCCCCGGCGACCGGCTCGACGCGGACGAGGCGCACGGCGATGCCGAGGCCCGTCTCCGGTTCTACCGGCGCTTCGGGGCCCGCCGCGCGGCGGCGCCGTTCTTCCAGCCCGCGCCCGGCCCCGAGGGCCGCCGGGTCCCGATGCACCTGATGCTGGTGCACGCCTCGCCCGATGCGCTGCCGGACGGCCGCGCCTTCACCGGCGACGACCCCCGCCTCCCCGTGGCCGCGGCGCCGCTCAGCGCGTTCGTCGCCGCCTATATCGAGGGCTCGGAGGGCACGGTGCCCGCGGACGACGAGGCGCTCGCGCTCCTCGCCGCGCTCGCGGGCGAGCGCGTGGACACGACGCCGCTGTAGGCGTCAGACCCCGTCGAGCTCCTCGGGCGGCAGGTAGGCGGTGGGCTCGTCGACGGCGGCGGCGAGCAGCGGCGTGAGCAGCATCTTGGCCTCGTAGCCGTTGAACGACCGCCGGTAGGCGCCCACCGACTCCCAGCGCCCGACCAGCGCCCAGAGCTCGGGATCGTCGAGATTGCGGACCAGATCGATACCCAGGCAGCCGGGCCGCGCGGCCCACCACTCCGCGACGCCGCGGGCGTCCGCCTCGAACGTCGGGCCGGGTGCGCGGAATCGGATCACGGCGAGCATGCCGTCACCCTAGCGAGGATCTCCGTTCGTCGGTTCCGCCCCTCGTCAGAGGTATCGGTTTGGTAACAAACCCCTCCTCGGATCGACGCCTGGGCGGTAGGGTCCCGTCTGTGGGAGGCCCAACGAAGGGCCGCTCTGAGAGGAGAATGATGAGCCAATCACGACGACGGATCGGGCTTTTCGCAGTATCCACGGTGGTGCTGAGCGTCTCGCTCACCGGCTGCCTGCAGGACCCCAACCCCCGCTCGGCCTCGGGTGGGGGCGGCGACTTCGTCGCCTCCGGTGGCAGCACCGACGGCGACAAGGTGGTCACGGTCTTCGGCGCGTTCGGCGGCGACGAGGCGACGGGCTTCCAGAACTCGCTGAAGAAGTTCGAGGAGGAGTCCGGGATCAAGGTCGAGTACAACAACTCGTCGGACTTCACGACGCTGATCAAGGCCCGCGTGCGCTCCGGCGACACCCCCGACATCGCGATCTTCCCGCAGCCCGGCGGCCTCGCCGAGCAGGCGGTGGACAAGCAGATCCAGCCGATCGACACCTTCCTCGACTACGACGCCCTCAACTCGACGCTGATCCCGGGCTTCCTGGACGCCGCGCGGGTCAACGGCCGCGTCTACGGCGCGCCGATGCGCATGGCCGTGAAGTCGGTGGTCTGGTACCCGGAGTCCTACAAGGCGACCGGCCTGCCCACCGAGTTCACCTCCATCCAGGAGATGCAGAAGGTCGGCGACGAGCTCAAGGCGAAGGGCACGACGCCCTGGTGCGTCGGCTTCGAGTCGGGCTCCGGCACCGGCTGGCCGGGCACGGACTGGATCGAGGAACTGGTCCTGCGGATGTGGGGCCCGGACGTCTACGACCAGTGGACGAGCCACAAGATCCCCTTCAACGACGAGCGCATCGTGAAGTCGTTCGAGGAGATGGACAAGCTGCTGCTGGCCGACGGCCAGTCCTACGGCGGCCGCAAGGGCATCCTGGCCACGGCCTTCGGTGACGCCATGAACCCGGCCTTCGAGACCCCGCCGAAGTGCTACTGGATGCGTCAGGGCAACTTCGTCACCGGCTTCTTCCCGAAGCCCGTGCAGGCCGAGCTCGACACCGCGGTGGGCGCGACCATCTTCCCGCCGTTCGAGGGCGGCTACGCCGGCCAGCCGATGCTGGGCGGCGGCGACATCGCCGCGCTGTTCAACGGCGACGATCCCGACGCCATCGAGGTCATGAAGTTCCTGACCAGCGACAAGTTCGGCGTCGAGTGGGCGGAGATGGGTGGCTGGCTCTCGCCACACAAGACCTTCGATGCCTCGCACTACCCGGACGAGACCACGCGCCGGGTCGCGGAGATGGCCGCCAACTCTGACGTGTTCCGCTACGACGGTTCGGACCTGATGCCGAACGCCGTGGGCGGCGGCAGCTTCTGGAGCGGCATGGTGGACTTCACGTCCGGTGCCAAGTCGGCGCAGCAGGTGGCCGACGAGATCGAGAAGTCGTGGCCGAAGTGATGAGCGCGGCATCGGTAGCGGCGGCCTCGGGGCCGCCTGTGACAGAGAAGGCGCAAAGCCCCGCCGACCCCAAGCGGATCCTCATCGGCGCCGTCCTGATGATCCTCGTCGGATGGTTCATCGGCAACGGCTTCCTGGCCCTGGCCTACTACCCGCAGTGGTTCGCGCTGGGCCTGCCCGTCCTCGACAAGATCGTCCAGGCCCTGCTCGCCATGGTGCTCGGCATCGGCGGCGCAGTGCTCTTCTTCTACTGCATGAACGTGTTCATCGAGGGCCTGCCCGGGCGCCTCGGGCAGTTCCTCATGCCGTACGCGTGGATCCTCCCCGGGTACTTCACCATCGGCCTGCTGCTGCTGTACCCGACGATCCAGACGGTCAACTACTCGATGGCCAACAACGACTCGACGGCCTACGTCTCGCCGATCTACCAGAACTTCGTCGACGTGTTCGGCGACGAGAAGTTCACCCGGACCATCGGCAACAACCTGCTGTGGCTGGTCATCGTGCCCGCCACCACGGTGGTCATCGGCCTGCTCGTCGCAGTGCTCGCCGACCGTCTCTCCCCCAAGGGCGAGAGCGTGTCCAAGGCGCTGATGTTCATGCCGATGGCGATCTCGTTCGTCGGCGCGTCGACCATCTGGGGTTTCATCTACAACTACCAGTCCGGCGACACCCAGATCGGCTTGCTGAACGCCATCGTCAAGACGTTGGGTGGCCAGCCGCAGTCCTGGATCACCATCGACAAGATGGCGCTGAACAGCATCCTGCTGATGGTGATCGTCATCTGGCTCCAGGTCGGCTACGCGATGGTGCTGCTCTCGACGGCCATCAAGAACGTGCCCGAGGACACGCTCGAGGCGGCCAGGATCGACGGGGCGACGGAGCTGAAGATCTTCTTCCAGATCATCATCCCGCAGATGAAGGGCACGATCATCACCGTCTTCGTCACGGTCTTCATCATGGTGATGAAGATCTTCGACATCGTCTACGTGATGACCAACGGCAACTTCGAGACCAACGTGATCGCGAACATGTTCTTCCAGGAGCTGTTCGTGCAGCGGAACGCCGGCAAGGCCTCCGCGATCGTCGTGATCTTGCTGATCGCCGTCATCCCGGTGCTCATCTACCAGGTGCGGCACTTCAAGCGCGAGGAGGCTGAGCGATGAGCAAGAAGGTTCAGGACCAGGAGCACAAGCGCAGCTGGGTGTCCATCATCGTCATGACGGTGCTGTGCATCATCTGGCTCATCCCGACGATCGGACTGCTGGTCACCAGCTTCCGCAACGTTGACCTGATCAACAGCAAGGGCTGGTGGACCGGCCTGCTCGGCCCGTTCACCGCGGAGAACTACGTGGGCGTCTTCGAGAAGACGGACATGGGCACGTCGTTCATCAACTCGTTCGCCGTCGCCATCCCGGCCACGATCATCCCGATCACGCTGGCGGCATTCGCGGCCTACGCGTTCACGTTCCTCGACTTCAAGGGACGCGACTTCCTGTTCGTGACGATCGTCGCGGTCATGGTGGTGCCCATTCAGGTGGCGCTCCAGCCCATGCTGGACATGCTCGGCCCGCGTGGCATCAACATCGCCGGTCAGTACGTGGCCGTCTGGCTGCTGCACGCCGGCTTCGGCATGCCGCTGGCCATCTACACCCTGCGCAACTACATGACGACGCTGCCGCGTTCGATCATCGAGTCGGCGAAGGTGGACGGCGCCACGCACTTCCAGACGTTCTGGCGGCTGGTGTTCCCCATGTCGATGCCCGCCATCGCGGGCTTCGCGATCCTGCAGTTCCTGTGGGTGTGGAACGACCTGCTGATCGCCATGATGTTCCTGAAGCCGCAGAACGCCACGGTGATCGTCTCGCTGTCGAGCATCATGGGCACCCAGGGTCAGGGCTGGGAGCTTCTGACCGCGGGCGCCTTCATCTCGATGCTCGTCCCGATGGTCATCTTCTTCAGCATGCAGCGGTTCTTCGTCCGCGGCATGACCTCCGGGGCGGTCAAGGGCTGAGCCCGACCCCTTCCCGATTTCAGCGCCGAGGCCCCGCTCCCACCGGAGCGGGGCCTCGGCGCATGCACGACCCGGATTTGCATGGGCGCGACGAGGTGTTGATAATGATTTTCATGTTGAAGCGTGTTGCCCTGCCCCTGATCGCCGTGCTCGCCCTCTCCGCCTGCGGCGGCGGACCGAGCGGCGAGTCCCCGAGCACCGGGGCCACGGGCGGCACGACGCCCGCCGGCGACTCCCTCACCGTCGTCACCGCGTTCTACCCGCTCGAGTGGGCCTCGTCGCAGGTGCTGGGCGACGCCGGCACCGTCACCACCCTCACCGCACCGGGCGTCGAGCCCCACGACCTCGAGCTGACGCCCCGACAGGTCGCCTCGCTCGCCGATGCCGACCTGGTCGTCTACCTCAAGGGCTTCCAGTCCGCCGTCGACGAAGCCGTGGAGCAGTCCGGCGCCAAGAACGTCCTCGACGTGAGCACCGTCGTCAACCTCGTGCCGACCGCCGAAGAGCACGAGCACGAGCACGACGAGGCCGACGACGACGAGGAGGAGGGCCACGACCACGATCACGGCGCCTTCGACCCGCACTTCTGGCAGGACCCCGAGCGCATGGTCGCCGTCGTCAACGCACTGAAGGACAAGCTGAGCGCGGCGATGCCCGACGACGCCACCCAGCTGTCGGCCAACGCGGAGGCCACCGTCAAGACCCTGAACGACCTGAACGGCGAATTCACCACCGGCCTCGCGTCCTGCGAGCGCAAGGAGTTCATCACCACGCACGAGGCGTTCCACTACCTCGCCGAACGGTACGGGCTCACCCAGATCGGCATCTCGGGCATCAACCCGGACGCCGAGCCGTCGCCGGCCCGCGTCGCGGAGATCCACGACGAGGCCAAGGAGCACGGCATCACCACCATCTTCTTCGAGACCCTCACCTCCCCCGCCCTCGCCGAGGCGATCGCCGGCGACCTCGGCCTCAAGACCGCCGTCCTCGATCCGCTGGAGGGGGTGACGGCAACCTCTCCCGGCACGGACTACCCTTCGATCATGCGCGCGAACCTCGAAGCTCTACGGACGGCCAATGGCTGCCAGTGACCTCGTCGACGCCGAGGGCGTCTATGTCTCGCTCGACGGGATGCCGATCCTGCGCGATGTGCGCGTCAGGGTCGGCCACGGCGAGGCTGTCGCCCTGCTCGGCGGCAACGGCTCGGGCAAGTCGACCCTGATCCGCACGCTGCTGGGCCTCATCCCCCACCAGGAGGGCAGCATCTCGCTGCTGGGGCAGCCGCTGGCACAGTTCCGCGACTGGCAGCGGATCGGATACGTGCCGCAGGCCAGCGCCATCAACGTGGCCAACGCGACGGTGCGCGAGATCGTCTCCTCGGGTCGGCTGGCGCATCGCCACCCGTTCCGGTGGGCGACGGCCGAGGACAAGTCCGTCATCCATCACGCGCTCACGCAGGTCGGCCTCGAGGGCCGGGCGCGCTGGCCGTTCCTCTCGCTCTCGGG
Organism: Arachnia sp.; assembly: GCA_047602285.1. Taxonomy (GTDB): domain Bacteria; phylum Actinomycetota; class Actinomycetes; order Propionibacteriales; family Propionibacteriaceae; genus Arachnia. The sequence goes on along the minus strand of JASGHR010000001.1, from coordinate 3,786,888 downwards.
CGGGCAGAAGCAGCGCGTGCTGATCGCCCGCGCCCTCGCCACCCAGCCAGAGCTGCTCGTCATGGACGAGCCGCTCGCCGGCGTCGACCTGCACAGCCAGGCCGGGCTCGCACAGCTGCTGGGTTCCCTGCGCGACGAGGGCCTCGGCCTGCTCGTCGTGCTGCACGAGCGCGGCCCGATGGGCAAGGTGCTCGACCGCACCGTCACCCTCTGCGACGGCCGTGTCGTGCCCGACGAGCACGAGCACCCCGCCGACGACTGCGTGCACCCGTCCGACGCCTCCGCCGTCGGACTGACCGACCCGATCGCCGGGGTGATCTCGTGATCGAGATCCTCGCGCTGCCCTTCATGCAGCGCGCCCTGCTCGCCGCCATCCTGAGCGGCCTGATCGCCCCCGCCATCGGCACCTACATCGTGCAGCGCCGGATGAGCCTGCTGGGCGACGGCCTGGGCCATGTCGCCATCATGGGCGTCGGCCTCGCGCTGATGACGGGCTGGGCCCCGCTGCCCGTCGCCGTCGTCACCTGCGTCGCCGGCGCCGTCCTCGTCGAGTTGCTGCGTCAGCACGGCAAGGCGAGCGGCGACCTCGGCCTCGCGATCCTGTTCTACGGCGGGCTCGCCTCGGGCGTCCTGATGGCGGGCATCGCCGGCCAGGGCGCAGGCGGGCTCTCGGCCTACCTGTTCGGCTCCCTCACCTCGGTCAACGCGAACGACCTGCTCGTCATCGTCGCGCTCGCCGTCGTCATCCTGGTCCTCAGCATCGGGCTGGCGCCCCGGCTGTTCGCCGTTGCCGTCGACGAGGACTTCGCCCAGGTGCTCGGCATCCGCGTGAAGCTCCTCAACCTGCTGGTCGTCGTGCTCGCGGCCATCACCGTGACCGTCTCGATGCGCACCGTCGGGCTGCTGCTGATCAGCGCGCTGATGGTGATCCCCGTGGCGACGGCGCAGCAGGCGTTCGTGGGCTTCTATCCCGCGTTCTTCGGTTCCATGGGCGTCGGCGTGCTCGCGGCCGTCACCGGCACCGTCGGCTCGTTCTACCTGGACTCCGCCACGGGCGCCACGATCGTGGTCACCGCCATCCTGCTGCTGGGCGTCTCGTGGCTCGTCGGCGCGCGCCTGCGCCGCTCGGATCGGTTCATCCCGTTCGTGGAGGATCACGGCGACCAACCGCACCGCCCGGCGGAGAATCACGACGACGCGCACGCCCACGCGGCCGGCGTGAAGGTCATCCAGCACGGCGACCACCTAGACTACGTGCACGACGGCCATCGCCACGCCCGTCACGGAGACCACTATGACGAACATTAAGCCCGCCACCCGACAGACCTGGCAGCGCGCCGCCGTGCGCGACCTGCTCGAGGGCGGCGAGGAGTTCCGCACCGCCCAGCAGATCCACGATCGGCTCCGCGACGAGGGCGCCCGCGTGGGCCTCGCCACGGTGTACCGCGCCCTGCAGTCGATGGTCGACGCCGGCGAGGTGGACGCCATCAGAAACCCCGACGGTGAGTCGGCCTACCGGCACTGCTCCAAGGGCCATCACCACCACCTCGTGTGCCGCTCCTGCGGCTTCTCGATCGAGATCGAGGCGACGTTCGTCGAATCCTGGGCCGCGCAGGTCGCCGCACAGCACGGTTTCACCGACACCGGCCACGAGCTGGAGCTCTTCGGCCTCTGCCGCGACTGCGCCTGACCAGGGCCTGTTGCGAAAGTGCAAGTGGCCGACTGGACGACGGCCACCACTTCGGGCCAGGGAGCTACGGCAGCAGTGTCGTTCCTTGAGCCGGCCGTGAGGCGCTAGCCGAACGCCGTGTCGAAAGGTCCCGCGCCTGAGGCAGCGACCTAACAACAGGGCGGACAGCCGAGGTGGGGCGCCGCTCCTTGAGCGGGGCGCTGCTCCTTGAGCCGACGCGTGAGCGCCAGCGAACCGTCGTGTCGAAAGGTCCCGCGCCATGGGCAGCGACCTAACAACAGGGCGGACGGCTGAGGTGGGGAGGCGCTCCGTCTCGCTGCCAGCCCGGCTCTGTGACCACAGTCACTCTTAGTCACAGTGCATGGGTGTTTTTACGCTTCGACGAAGCGCCTCCCCACCTCACCCTCTGCTGTCTCCCCGGGCGGCGGACGCCGCCCTGCCCCCCGCATGGTCAGCGGTGGCCGGTTCCCCGGGGGTTTCCCTGCATAAATCTCTGTATACGGGCAGCGGCGCAATTATTCGCGCGGCTGCCCGTATACGGAGATTTATGCACGCGGGAGGGTGCGACCCTGGCTGTTGGGGATGGGTCTGGTCCCCGGGGTGGTGAGGTTGTCGTGGGTTTCGGACCCTTCGAGACGCAGCCCCGCGGGGCTCTCGCTCGGTGCCGGTCTGTGTGCGGGGCTGCTCCTCAGGGACCGTTCCTTGAGCCGGCCGTGAGGCGCTAGCCGAACGCCGTGTCGAAAGGTCCCGCGCTGTGGGCAGGAAGTTGCGGCAGTGATGTCGGTCCTTGGATCCCGAGCCCGGCGCGGAGCGCCCGGCCTTGGTCGTTAGGTCCCGCGCTTTGGGCAGGGAGTTGCGGCAGCAGTTCAGGGCGCTCGTCTCAGCGGCGGTCGGCGGGTCGGCGTGACCACCATTTCGGCTTTTCGCAACTTCACCTAGCGCTCGAAGTACGGCAACGACCGCAGTGCGCGGTCGAGGTGCCAGGTGGCGTAGGCCACCACCATGCCGTCGACGCGCTGGGCGACGGCCCGGTCTGTCGCCAGCGCCTCGTCCCACTCGCCGGCAAGGAGCGCGCCCAGGTGCGCCGACTCCGCCTCCCCCAACTGCGCCGACCCCGACGTCCGGCACGACACACATGCCGCGCCGCCGCCTTGGGGCGAGAACCAGCGCACGTCCACGTCGCCGCAGCCGGCGCACGCCGAGGTCGCCACCGCATAGCCGGCCACCGCGAGCGAGCGGAGGAGATAGGAGTCGACGATCAGCGGCGCGGGTCGATCGCCTGCCTCGAGCGCGAGCAGCGCACCCAGCAGCAGCCGGTACTGCTGCAGCGAGGGCACGCCCTCCTCGGCGACGAGCCGGTCAGCGGTCTCGACGAGGACCTGCGCGGCGGTGAAGCGCGCGTAGTCGGAGCCCAGTTTGCTCGCGTGCAGCGCGTCGACCTGCGTCACGATCTCCAGCGCTCCCCGGCCCTCCGCGAACTGGATGTCGATGTGCTGGAACGGCTCGAGGCGGCCGCCGAACTTCGACGACGTGCGGCGGACGCCCTTGGCGACGGCGCGCACCTTGCCGTGCGTGCGCGTCAGCAGCGTGATGATGCGGTCGGCCTCGCCGAGCTGGTGCGTCCGCAGCACGACGGCTTCATCACGATAGGTGGGCACGCCTCGAAGTCTAGGTGGGTAAAGTTCGAGCGTGCCTGAGCCTCGCCGTCGCCCCACCCCGCATCCGAGCGGCGCCACCGCGCCCGCGCTCCCCGCCAAGGCCCTGCCGCGCCACGTGGCCATCGTGATGGACGGCAACGGCCGATGGGCGAAGCAGCGAGGGTTGAAGCGCACCGAGGGGCACGCGATGGGCGAAGCGGCGCTCCTCGACGTCATCCACGGCGCCGTCGAACTGGGCATCCCCTATCTCTCGGCCTACGCGTTCTCCACGGAGAACTGGAAGCGCTCCCCCGACGAGGTGCGGTGGCTGATGGGGTTCAACCGCGACGTGATCCACCGCAGGCGCGACGAGCTGAACGACCTCGGTGTCCGGATCCGCTGGGCGGGTCGCCGCCCGCGGCTGTGGGGGTCGGTGATCCGCGAGCTCGAGGTGGCCGAGGAGATGAGCAAGGCCAACGACACGCTGACGCTGCAGTTCTGCGTGAACTACGGCGGCCGCGCGGAGATCGTCGACGCGGCCCGCGAGATCGCCCGGCTGGCGCGCGACGGCAAGCTCGACCCGGATCGCCTCACCGAGGACCGGTTCGCGCGGTTCCTGGATGAGCCGGAGATCCCCGACGTCGACCTGTTCGTGCGCTCGTCCGGCGAGCAGCGCACGTCGAACTTCCTGCTGTGGCAGTCGGCCTACGCCGAGCTGATCTTCCTCGACCGGCTGTGGCCGGACTTCGACCGCCGCGACCTGTGGGCCGCCGTCGAGCAGTACGCCACGCGCGAGCGACGGTTCGGCACCGCATAACAGCCGCGACACGCCCGGCGAGGGGCGCTTCGCGCCGATTCAGGGTGAGCATCGGCCGAGAAGCCGGCCCGAAACGATCATTTCGGCAACAGATCGGTAACTCTCGGTGAATTCTCAGCGACCAGACGGTGAACACTCACTACACTCTGGCAAGCCGCGGAGAGTCCCGTGGCAACGAGAACTCACTTAGGAGCAGCCATGCGGCGCAGGACCTTCCTCATCGTTCCCCCTCTCTCGGCCGGCGTTCTCGGCCTCGCGGCGTGCGGAGGCGACTCCGACAGCCCGGACAAGGGCAGCACCGGTGGCGGCGGCAAGAACGAGCTGAGCCTGTACGCCTCGTCGCCGAAGGACCAGTACGAGCCCGCCGTCGCGACGTTCAAGAAGGACACCGGCATCGAGGTGTCCGTCGTCAGCGCGGGCACCGGTGAGCTGATCAACCGCATCATGGCCGAGGGCGACAACCCGCTGGGCGACGTGCAGTGGGGCGGCCTGGGCCAGGCCGTCGCGGTGGCGCTCGACCGGTTCGACGAGTACGTCACCACCAACGACGCGCAGATCATCGAGGCCTACCGCGGCTCGACCAACGACAAGCGCGTCACGCCGTTCTCCATCATCGCCAACTCGTTCATGGTCAACACCGACCTGGCGCCCAAGGGCTCCATCACCGGCTGGCAGTCCCTGCTCGACCCGTCGCTGAAGGGCAAGATCGCGTTCGCCGATCCCGCGAAGTCCTCGTCGGCGCTGTCGCAGATCATCAACATGCTGCACGCCATGGGCGGCGGCGATCCCGAGAAGGGCTGGGACTTCGTCGGCCAGTTCGCCAAGAACCTCGACGGCAAGATCCTCGGCAGCTCCAGCAACGTCTACCAGATGACCGCGGACGGCGAGTACGCCGTCGGCATCACCAACGAGACCAACGCCGTGAAGTACCTGGACACGGCGAACATCGAGGTGGTCTACCCCACCGAGGGCAACCTCGTCATGGCCGACAACGTCTTCCTCATCAAGAACGCGAAGAACCCCGACTCCGGCAAGAAGTTCATCGACTTCCTGACGAGCAAGGAGTACCAGGACCAGATGGAGACCGTCGGCCTCCGCACGGTGCGCTCGGACGTCACCCAGAAGGGCTTCCCGCCCCTGGACACCCTGAACGTCATCGAGGAGAACAAGGAGTGGGCCACCGCGCACGCCGGCGAGGTCAAGGACCGCTTCCTCGACCTGTTCACCGCGTAGTCAGCCAACCGACGGCTAGTCACGAAGGGGCAATATGAGCGTTCCCATCAAGATCCGCAACATCACGAAGAGGTACGGGGATGTCATCGTCATCCCCGACCTCTCGGTCGACATCAAGGAGGGCGAGTTCTTCACCCTGCTCGGCCCTAGCGGCTGCGGGAAGACGACGCTGCTGCGGATGATCGCGGGCTTCATCGACATCGAGCGCGGCACGGTGGCGTTCGGTGAGAAGGTCATCAACAACGTGCCGGTACACCAGCGCGACTACGGCATGGTCTTCCAGAACTACGCCATCTTCCCGTCCATGACGGTGGAGAAGAACGTGGCGTTCGGCCTCGAGAACCGCAAGGTGCCGAAGGCCGAGGCGGAGAAGAGAATCGTCGAGATGCTGGAGAAGGTCCGCATGGACCACCTCCGCAAGCGCCACCCGGAGAACCTCTCGGGCGGTCAGCAGCAACGCATCGCGCTGGCCCGCGCCATCGTCATCCGCCCGCAGGTGCTGCTGATGGACGAGCCGCTCAGCAACCTCGACGCCAAGCTGCGCATCGAGATCCGCGAGGTGATCGCCGACGTCCAGCGCGAGGTCGGCATCACCACGGTCTACGTCACGCACGACCAGGAGGAGGCCCTCTCGGTGTCCGACCGGATCGCCGTCATGAACCTGGGCGAGATCCAGCAGGTCGACGCCCCGGAGGCGATCTACCGGCGGCCGTACAACCTCTTCGTGGCGAACTTCATCGGCACGTCGAACGTGTTCGGCGGCGTCGTCACGGCCCGCGACGGTGACACCACCACCGTCGTCCTCGACAACGGCTACGAGCTCCGCGTCGACGGGCTGCGCGCCGGGGTGGAGAACGGCCGCCGCGTCACGGTCAGCGTGCGCCCGGAGAACTTCCGGGTGTCCGCGACGCCGACGGGCCTGTCGGCGTCGGTGCACCTGCGTCAGTTCCTCGGCTCCCACGTGCAGTACAACCTCGAGACGCCCTCCGGGGAACGTTTCGCGGTGTCGCAGGGCGCCGACCACGACACGCAGCTGCACGAGATCGGGGACACGATCCATCTCACCATCGACGGCAAGGCCGCCAACGTGTTCGACGAGATGACGACCGTCACGCTCATGGAGGGGGTGTCCAGCAATGTCGTCGATTCGTCTCAAGCGTCCTGACTTCTGGTCCTGGACGACGCTCGTCGCCTTCCTCTCCTTCGGCCTGTTCCTGGTCTACCCGCTCGCGATGCTCATCATCTCGGGCTTCCAGGACCCGGCGACGGGGCAGTGGACGCTCGCGAACTTCCAGAAGTTCTTCGGGCGCAACTACTACCGCACCGCGCTGGTCAACAGCCTGTGGGTGACGTTCGTCGTCACGATCCTCACCGTGATCGTCGCGGTGCCGATGGCGTACTTCGTCACCAGCTTCAAGGTGCGGTGGCAGCGCACGATCGACATCCTGATCATCATCTCGCTGCTGTCGCCGCCGTTCATCGGGGCGTACGCCTGGATCCTGCTGTTCGGCAGGTCCGGCATCGTCACGGAGTTCCTGAGCAACGTCTTCGGCATCGAGGTGCCGAGCATCTACGGGTTCTGGGGCATCGCGATCGTCTTCGTGCTGAAGCTGTTCCCCTACCTGTACCTGTACGCGGCGGGCGCCCTCAGGAAGATGGACGCGTCCATCGGTGAGGCCGCCGAGTCGCTGGGCGCGACGGGGTTCAGGAAGGCGACGCGCGTGATCCTGCCCGTCGTCGTCCCGACGATCCTGGCCGGCAGCGTGATCGTGTTCATGCGCGCGATCGCCGACTACGGCACGCCGCAGCTGCTGGGCGAGGGCTTCATCACGCTGCCCGTACTGATCTACAACGAGTTCGTGGGCGAGACCGGCGGCAGCGCCAACTTCGCGGCGTCGATCTCGGTCATCCTGATGATCGTGGCCGGCGTGATCTTCTGGATCCAGAACTGGCTGGCCAACCGTCGCAAGTTCGTGATGAGCGCCCTCAACCCGCCGGTGCGCAAGCAGCTGCGGGGCCTCCAGAACTTCCTGGTGCAGGGCTACATCTGGGTGGTGGTCGCCGGTGCGACGATCCCCCAGCTGGTCATCGTGTACACCTCGTTCCTGAAGACCGAGGGCGTGCGGTTCGTGGCGGGCTTCTCCCTGGAGAGCTACGCCAGCGTCATGGACTCGCTCACCCGGCCGATCATCAACACGTTCGTCTTCGGCGTCATCTCCATCGCGATCATCATCGTGATGGGCGTGCTGGTGGCGTACGTGTCCGTGCGGAAGTCGAGCTTCTGGACCCGTCTGCTGGACATGTTCATCATGTTTCCGTACGTGATCCCCGGGGCCGTCCTCGGCATCACGCTGCTGCTCACGTTCAACGAGCCGCCGCTGATGCTGATGGGCACCACCACGATCATCATCGTCTCCTACGTGGTGCGCAGGATCCCGTACACCGTCAGATCGTCCGCGGCCATCCTGCACCAGATCAACCCGAACATCGAGGAGGCGGCCGTCAGCCTGGGCGCCCCACCGATGAAGGCGTTCTTCGTGGTGACGCTGAAGGCCATGATGCCGGGCGTCCTGTCCGGCGCCGTCCTCAGCTGGGTGACCGTGATCAACGAGCTGAGCTCCACGCTGATCCTGTACACCGGCAAGACCTCCACCCTCGCCGTGGCGATCTTCTCGGAGGTGATGAGGGCGAGCTTCGGCACCGCCGCAGCCCTGTCCACGATCCTCACCGCCGTCACCGTCGTGTCACTGATCCTGTTCTTCAGGCTCAGCAACTCCGACGACATCAGCATCTAGCGACGCTGTCGACACGTCAGTGGGGCGCCGCCGGTCTCCGGCGGCGCCCCACTGCGATGTTGGGCGTGCTGTCGGCGCTGGGTGCGTCGGCGCCCGTTGGCTGTTCCCCCTTCGCTCCCACTTCACCGTCGCGATGAGCACGACACACCTTCTGGTTGACCCCACCGATGAGCACGACACACCCCTGGTTGACCACCGATGAGCACGCGCCGGAGTTCATGGTGAGAAACGGGCGATTTCGGCCCGTTTCGAGCGACGAACTCCGGCGCGTGCTCATGAGACCACCTGACCCGGGAACCAGCCCCGTCGCCTGAGGACCAGCCGGTCCCTGAGGAGCAGCCCCGCCAGCTGACCCACCCCGAGCGAAACCACCCGGGGCTGCGTCTCGAAGGGTCCGAAACCCCACACCAACCACAACCATCGAGCTGCCGCAACACCCTGCCCAACCACGGGACCTTTCGACACGGTCACGGTCGACTCCGTCGACGGTGACCGGCTCAAGGAACGATGTCGCAACATCTGCGCAGTCGGCTCAGGGAACGACGTCGAGGCACCTCCACGGCCGGCTCAAGGAACGACGACGCAACACCTCCACGGTCGCCTCAGCGAACGATGCCACCACAGCTATGCAGTCGACTCAGGGCCGACGCCGATCCCTGAGGAGCAGCCCCGCCAGCTGACCCACCCCGAGCGAAACCACCCGGGGCTGCGTCTCGAAGGGTCCGAAACCCCCACACAGACCACAACCATCGAGCTGCCGCAACACCCTGCCCAAACCGCGGGACCTTTCGACACGGTCACGGTCGACTCCGTCGACGGTGACCGGCTCAAGGAACGATGTCGCAACACCTCTGCGGTCGCCTCAAGGAACGACGACCGCCCAACCTCAAGGAACAATGCCTTCCCAGGCTCAAGGAACAACCCCCCGGCTCGGGGATCACCTCAGGAGTCGAGGCGACTGAACGACCGCGCTCGGACGATGGCCGAGCCTGCGGCGTCGCTGGCTGCCAGGTCGACGTCGGCGATGATGCGCCAGTCGTGGTCGCCGTCTGGGTCGTGGATCACCTGCGTGGCTGTCCACGACGAGCCGCGCTTGTCCAGCTGGAACAGCGCGGGGCCGCGCGCTTCGCCGTCGATCAGGATCTCGTCGTGATCGTCCCAGTAGTCGGCCAGGGCGTCGTCCCAGGCGTCTGCGTCCATCAGCGGCTCGAGCGGCGGCTCGGCCAACGCCGAGGTTGCGGCCTCCAGGGCGCCGAGTTCGTCCCACTTGTCGCGGGCGGCCAGCTCGACACGGCGGAACATCGCCGTGCGGATCATCGCGGTGAACGCGCGCTCGTTGCCGGTGACCGGGCGGGGTGGCGGCGGGGGCGCGCCCTGGGCGGCGAGCGCGGCGGCCTCGGCCACCTTCTCGGGGTCGGTCAGCGCCTCCCACTCGTCGAGCAGCGACGAGTCGGTCTGCCGGACGGTCTCCCCCAGCCATTCGACGAGGTCGTCGAGGTCGTCCGTGCGGTAGTCGTCGGGGACGGTATGCCGCAGCACCCGGTAGGCGTCCGACAGGTAGCGCAGCACCGTGCCCTCGCTGCGCTGCAGCTGATACGTGGAGATGTACGTGGTGAAGCTCGCCGCGCGCTCCCACATGTCGCGCACCACCGACTTCGGCGACAGCTTGGCGCCCGCCAGCCACGGGTGCGACTGCACGTACACATCGAGCGCATGCTCCAGCAGATCAGCGAGCGGCTTCGGCCAGGTGACCTCCTCGAGCCGCTCCATGCGCTCGTCGTACTCGATCCCGTCGGCTTTCATCTGCGCGACAGCCTCGCCGCGGGCCAGGTGCTGCTGGCCGAGGAGCACCTGGAACGGGTCTTCGAGCACGGCCTCCATGACGGAGACGACGTCGAGGTGATAGGTAGGCGACTCGCGGTCGAGGAGGTCGAGCGACGCGACAGCGAACGGCGCCAGCGGCTGGTTCAGCGCAAAGTCCTCGCCGACGCTCTCCGCCAGCGAGCACCAGCCGCCGTAGACGTCGGGCTCCGTGCGCTTCACGAGCACGCCCGAGTTCAGCAGGCCGCGCGTGAGCGCCAGGGCGCGGCGTTTCAGTGCGCGACGCTTCTCAACGGGCTCGTGCGACGAGTCGAGGAGGTGACGCATCGCCTCGAAGCTGTTGCCCGGGCGCTGCGCCACGTTCAGCAGCATGCCGTGGGTCACCTGCATGCGGGACACGAGGTTCTCGGGCTGCGCCACGATGATCCGCTCGAAGGTCTCCTCGTTCCAGGCGATGAAGCCCTCGGGCGGCTTCTTGCGCACCACTTTCTTGCGCTTCTTGGGGTCGTCGCCCGCCTTGGCCAGGGCCCGCTCGTTCTCGATGACGTGCTCGGGGGCCTGCACGACCACGAAGCCGACGGTGTCGAAGCCGGCCCGGCCCGCCCGCCCCGCGATCTGGTGAAACTCGCGCGAGCGCAGCCGCCGGACGCGGACGCCGTCGTACTTCGTCAGCCCGCTGAACAGCACGGTGCGGATGGGCACGTTGATGCCGACGCCCAGCGTGTCGGTGCCGCAGATCACCTTGAGCAGGCCTTCCTGGGCCAGTTGCTCGACCAGGCGCCGGTACTTCGGCAGCATCCCGGCGTGATGCACGCCGATGCCGCGCTTGACCAGCCCGGAGAGGATCTTGCCGAACCCCTTGCCGAACCGGAACGCGCCCAGCTCCTCGGCGATCCTGTCCGCGTCGTGCCGCGTGATGAGGTTCACGCTCAGCATGCTCTGCGCGCGCTCGAGGGCGTCGGCCTGCGTGAAGTGGACGATGTAGATGGGTGCCTTGTGCTCCTGGACGAGCTCGACGACCTTCTCCTGCAGGGGCGTCAGCGACCATTCGAACAGCAGCGGCACGGGGCGCTCGGCGTCGTCGATCAGGCTTGTGGACCGACCGGTGCGCTCACTCAGCTGGGTGGCCAGCGCGGTGACGTCGCCGAGGGTGGCGCTCATCAGGAGGAACTGCGCCTGCGGCAGCTCGAGCAGCGGCACCTGCCAGGCCCAGCCGCGGTCGGGCTCCGAGTAGAAGTGGAACTCGTCGGCGATCACCATCCCGACGTCGGCGCCCTCCCCCTCGCGCAGCGCGATGTTGGCCAGTACCTCGGCGGTGCAGCAGATGATGGGCGCGTCGGCGTTGACCGACGCATCGCCGGTAACCATGCCGACATTCTCGGCACCGAACACCTGGCAGAGGGCGAAGAACTTCTCGCTGACAAGGGCCTTGATCGGTGCGGTGTAGAACGAGACGCGGTCGGTGGCCAGCGCGGCGAAGTGTGCGGCGAGCGCGACGAGCGACTTACCCGAGCCGGTGGGCGTCGCCAGGATCAGGTTGTTGCCGGAGAACAGCTCGATCGACGCCTCGTCCTGGTGCGGATAGAGCGAGATTCCCTGGGCCTCCGCCCACGCGGAGAAGTGCGCGTACAGGCTGTCGGCGTCACCGGACACGCGATCGGTGAGCTTCGGCATGCCCGCCACCCTACCGGGCGCGGCCCGGCTCCCCCGCACTACGAGCCCGTCGGTAGGCTGCGGCCATGGGTTTCAAGTGCTCACTGGTTGCCACGTCGCCTCGCGTACCGCGGGAGGACATCGCCGACCACGAAGAAGGCGGGCCGGCCGCGGCGACCGGCGGCGTCGATCGACTCTGGCCCGGCGACTGGCGATACGCCGAGTCATTTCTGCCGCTACGCCAGCCCGGCCGCCTACCGCGGTCGCGAGGTCGAGCTGTTCGGCCGCTGAGCCGACTCCGCGCGGTGCGCCTCAGGCGGGGCCGATGCGGTGCAGCGTCACCTGCGACGGGTTGAGGAATCGGTACGGCGGACCGGACACGCCGATGCCGGAGTCGATGTACAACGTGGCGTCCTCGTCGCGGTAGATCCCCTTGGACACGCGGGGGAAGTAGTCGCCGCCGGCTTGGTAGAGCGCGCCGATGAGCGGCAGCCGCACCTGGCCGCCGTGCGTGTGGCCGCACATCGCGTAGTCGACGCCCGCCTCTCCCAGCAGCGGGAGGATGCCGGGTGAGTGGGTGAGGACGAGCCGGAAGCCGTCGTCGGGCAGCCCCGCTACGGCGGCCTCGATGTCGCCGTGCCCGCTGTAGTAGTCGTCGACGCCCACAAGCTGCACCGAGCCGAACGCGCCCTCGAACGGTATCGCCTCGTTGGCCAGCACCGTGACACCGTGCGCGGCGAGGACGGCGTGCAGGCCCGTGGCCGGGTGATCGTGGTTGCCGTCGACGTGCACCATCGGCGCGCCGATCTCCGCGAGCCCGCTGAGCAGGTGGTCGACGGGGTCGAGCGCGTCACTGGGCGAGTTGACCATGTCGCCGGTCAGGGCGATCAGGTCGGGCCGCGCCCCGCGCACCAGCTCGACGATCTGGTCGATCTGCTCGGGCCGCGGTATGTTGTGGAAATCGGTCAGCTGCACCACGCGCAGCTCCCCCACCAGCTCATCCGTGGCGAAGGCCGTCTCGTTCAGGACAGTGTTGCGCACCTCCCACGAGGCACGCGCATAGGCGACGCCGGCGAGGGCCAGCAGCAGCGCAAGGCCCGCCGCCAGCCCCCTCCAGACGCGTCGTCGCACCCTGCGTCAGACCGCGTTGCGGGTGACGGCGTGGATGGCCTCGTTGCGGTTCAGCGCGCTGAGGATCGCCTTCATCGAGGCGCTGGTGATGCTCGGGTCGATGCCAACACCCCACAGCACCTGCGCGTCGTCGCCCTCACCGATCTCGCACTCGACATAGGCGGCCGCGTTCGCGTCACCGCCGGCTTCGAGAGCGTGCTCGGCGTAGTCCAGCACGCGGATGTGCGCACCCTCCGACGTCAGCGCGTCGACGAAGGCCGACACGGGGCCGTTGCCCTCGCCCTCCACCTGCACATCGTGGCGCGTCGGGCCGTTCACGGTAGCGTGCACATGGAACTGCCCGTTGCTCGACGTCGACCCGGCGGCGGTCAACGCCCAGGGCGCACCGCCCAGGTACTCGCGGCGGAAGATCTGGAAGATCTCGTCGGCCGTCACCTCGCCACCAGCGACGTCGGTGTGCTGCTGCACGACGCGGCTGAACTCGATCTGCAGCCGGCGCGGCAGGTCCATCTTGAACTCGTTCTTCATCAAGTAGGCCATACCGCCCTTGCCCGACTGCGAGTTGACCCGGATGACCGCCTCGTAGGTGCGGCCCACGTCGTGCGGGTCGATCGGCAGGTACGGCGCCTCCCACGGCATCTCGCCGACCGTCTTGCCCGCCTCGGCGGCCACCGACTCGAGGTGCTCCAGGCCCTTCTTGATCGCGTCCTGGTGCGAGCCGGAGAACGCGGTGTAGACCAGGTCGCCCGCGTACGGGTGGCGCGGGTGGACCGGCAGGCCGGTGCAGTACTCGACGGTGCGGCGCACCTGGTCGATGTCCGAGAAGTCCAGCTGCGGGTCGACGCCCTGCGTGTACAGGTTCAGCGCCAGCGTCACCAGGTCGACGTTGCCGGTGCGCTCGCCGTGGCCGAACAGGCAGCCCTCGACGCGGTCGGCGCCCGCCATCTGGCCCAGCTCGGCGGCGGCCACGGCGGTGCCACGGTCGTTGTGCGGGTGCAGCGAGACCGCGACGTTCGCCCGGTTCTTGACGTGCCGGGTGAAGTACTCGATCTGGTCGGCGTAGGTGTTCGGCGTCGAGCGCTCGACGGTGGCAGGCAGGTTGAAGATGATCTCGCGGCCCTCACCCGGTTGCCACACGTCGGCCACGGCGTTGCACACCTCGACGGCGTACTCGGTGGGCGTCTGCGTGAAGATCTCGGGCGAGTACTCGTAGCCGAATTCGACATCGCGCAGGTGCTGGTCGGCGTACTTCATGACCATCTCGGTGCCGCGCACGGCCAGGTCGATGCACTGCTGCTCGGAGATGCGGAACACGACCTTGCGGAACAGCTCCGCCGTCGCGTTGTACATGTGGATGGTGGCGCGGTGCGCGCCGATCAGCGACTCGGCCGTGCGCGAGATCAGATCCTCACGGGCCTGGGTCAGCACCGAGATCGTGACGTCGTCGGGCACCTTGCCGCCCTCGATCAGCTGGCGGACGAAGTCGAAGTCCGTCTGGGAGGCCGACGGGAAGCCGACCTCGATCTCCTTGTAACCCAGCGAGATCAGCAGCTCGAACATCCGCATCTTGCGCGACGGGGTCATCGGGTCGATCAGGGCCTGGTTGCCGTCGCGCAGATCCGTGGAGAGCCAGCGCGGGGCCTTGTCGATCCGCTTCGTCGGCCACGTGCGGTCCGGCACGTCGACGGGGATGAACGGGGTGTAGCGCCCCACCGGCATCGGCGTGGGCTGCTGTACGGGGATGGGCTGCGGGCGAGTGTTGAACTGAGACATGAGTTGGACTCCTGGGCTTTGGTTTCATTCGCCAGACGCGACGAGTCTCCGCAGCGAGGAGTTCTGGCTCAGTGCTTACTGGGCCTCGCTGCGGCAACCAAGGAGCAGGAACTGCCGTGCCACGGGCGCCACGATAGCACGGCCTTCCGCTCCCGTCTCGCGCATCGATCCTCGGCGCGTCACGGCTGCTACTTGACGGCGCCGGCGGTCAGGCCGCCGATCAGCCGCTTCTCGATGAACGCGAACAGCACGATGACGGGCACGATCGCGATCAGGGCCACCGTGAACAGGTACTGCCAGTCCTGGATGTAGAGGCCGAGGAAGCGCGGCATCGAGACCGTCAGCGGCTGCAGGTCCGTCTGCTGGACGAGGATCAGCGCGGCCGCGTACTCGTTCCAGGCATTGACGAACACGAACACGATCGCGGTGACGATGCCGGGCCACACCAGCGGCAGCGAGATCCTAAACATCGTCTGCAGTCTTCCGAGGCCGTCGATCAGCGCCGCCTCGTCGATCTCCTTCGGCACCGAGGCGAAGAAGGCCTGCATGATCCAGATCGCGAACGACAGGTTGAACGCCGCGTTGATGAGGATCAGCGCACCCCAGACCGCGTAGCCCTGCCAGCCCTTGAATTCCTGGAAGAGGCCGACGGCGAGCACCGTCGGCTGCAGCATCTGCGTGCAGAGCACCAGCAGCAGGAAGACCATCCTGCCGGGGAACCGGAAGCGCGCGATGTAGTAGGCGGCGGGCGTGGCGATCAGCAGGACGAGCACCGTTGCACCCAGCGCGATCACGGTCGTCGACAGCAGCGACGCCGCCGGATTCACCTCGGAGAACCACACGTCCACGTAGTTCTGGAAGCGGGGCTCCGCCGGGAAGTAGACGGGCGGGATGTCGGTGACCTCGAGCCGCGTCTTCAACGACGTCACGAACATCAGCGCGTACGGGAAGCCGAAGAACACCACGATCGCCAGCGAACCGAGCGCCACCACCCAGGGGTTCGGACGCTTGTCGATGCCACCGCGGGGGCCGGACCGAGCGGCCATGTCAGGCCACCTCCTTCGTGGGCTGCACGACCGCCAGGTAGACGGCGATGATGACGAGACAGAAGAGGAAGTTCAACACCGACAACGCCGAGGACACCCCGGGCCCGAGCGCCCGCTGGTACTCGAACATCAACGTCGTCGTGATGTGGCCGGTGTGATAGCCGGGGGTCTCCTGCAGCAGCCTCAGGATGGGCAGCGAGTTGAAGACATTGATGATGTTGATGAGCGCGGCCACCGCGATGGCCGGGCGGATCATCGGCAGCACGATGTGCAGGTAGCGCTGCCGGGCCGTCGCGCCGTCGACATGCGCGGCCTCCAGGATGTCCTGCGGCACCGACTGCAGGCCCGCCAGGATCGTGTACGTCGAGAACGGCAACGAGACGTAGATCGCGACGAACACCGCCACCCAGAACGCACTGGTCGGATCCTTGGTCCACGCCTTCGCCGTCTCGAGGACACCGGTGTCGACCAGGAGCCGGTTGAAGAGGCCGACGTTCTCCTGCAGGCCGTAGCGGAACACCGTGGCCGTCATCACCACGGAGCAGGCCCACGGCAGGATGATGAACAGGCGGAGCAGCTTCCGCCCCCGGAACGGCTTGTTCAGGAACTGCGCGAGCAGCAGCGAGAGCAGCACCGTGACGAGGACGACCACCACCACCCACACGACGGTGTTCAGCAGGATCCTGCCGACGGGCACCCCCGGGAACGTGAGCGCGCCCGCCGTGCCGATGTAGTTGTCCAGGCCGACCGGCGCGTCGCCGCGCTGAATGCCCTTGTTGTTGAACTTGAAGAACGACGTGTAGACCATCAGGCCGGCGGGGAACAGCACCACGCCGGCGATGAGCAGGAGCGTGGGGCCGATCCACGGCAGGGCCTGGAGCGTCTCACGCCAGCGGGATCCCCCAGCGCGGGGCGCCTTGCTGGCCGCGCGGGGCGGGGACTCGGTGATGGACAACGTCGTCGCTTCCTCTTCGTCGGATTTCCGAGATGCGGGGTGGCACAGCAGAACCATGCCACCCCGCACTGACAGTTTCGCCAGACGGCGGTTCCGTCTTAGCCCTGAGCGTCGACCTGCGCCTGGATCTGCTGCAGCAACGCGGCCGGGTCGTCGGTGCCCACCTTGTAGGCCGAGCCCTGGAGAGCGCCCTGCAGCGCATCCCACTGCGGGTTGCCGACGGGCAGGAACTTCACGATGGAGAGCGCCTCGAGGAACGACTTCTCGTTGTCGGTGGCGGCCTCGGCCTTCGCCTTCTCGATCATCGAGGTGGTGACGGGAAGCAGCTTCGTTCCCTTGTACCAGCCCTCGTACATCGCGTCGGAGTACAGCAGGTCGAGGAACGCGCCCGTGGCCTGCTTGCGGGCCGCGTCCTTGTTGTCGAACGCGACGATGAAGTCGGTCACACCCGTGGCGACGCCGTCGCCGCCCGCCTTGTCAGGAACCGGGGCGAGCGCCACCTTGATGCCCTTGGCCTCCGCATCGGTGACGATCGGCGAGTGCGCGACGAGCATGCCCAGCTTGCCTGCCTGGAAGAGGTTCGACACAGCCTGTCGGTCGTCCTCGAGGTTCGGCTGCGTGAGGCCCTCGGTGAAGAGTTTCTTCATCTCGGTGAAGCCCTCGATGGCCTGCGGCGTATCGGCCTTCAGCGCCTCGCCGTCGACCCACGTGCCGCCGGCACCCCAGAGCCAGAGCGACGCCTCGACCTGCGCCTCTTCGCTGCCCAGCGGCATGCCGTAGGCGCGGACGTCACCGCCGAGGGCGACGAGCTTCTTGGCCGCCTCCTCGAGGTCCGCCCACGACTTCGGCGGCTCGGTGATGCCCGCCTGCGTGAACAGGTCCGTGTTGTAGGCCATCATGCGGGCGCTCGCGATGTCGGGGGCCGCCCACTGCTTGCCGTCCTTGCCGACGCCGTTGGCGAGCAGCGACGGCTCGATCGCGGCGAGGGTCTCCTTGCTGACGACCTCGTCGATCGGGTACAGGATGCCCGCCTCGGCGGACGCGGCGAACGCGTTGTCGTTCAGGATGTCCGGGTAGTCGTTGGCCTGGATGCGCGCGGACACCTTGTCGGCGAAGCCGTCCCAGCCCTCGATCTGCAGGTCGACCTTCACCTTCGGGTAGGTCTTGTTGAACTCCGCGATGATCGCGTCCCAGTCGGCCTTCGACGAGTCGGCGTAGGACGGCGCGAGGATCTTGATGGTGGTCTCGAGACCACCGGGCTCCGCCGAGGTTCCGCCCCCGCCGCCACCACCGCCCCCTCCGTTTCCGCAGGCTGACAGCGCGAGGAGGCCGGCGATGGCCACAGCGCCGATGTGGAGAACACGCTTGTTCACGTGCGGTTTCCTTTCGCTACGTGCAAGGGCCGAACGTGGACCTTGCGTTACGCAAAATCCTAGGAACCACGGGCCCACTCGCGATCAGACGCCGCGCTCTCGTGACCAAAGTGTTACCCCACGAGACCCGACGTGCAACGTACCTGCACGGTTCCGCCGACGCCGACGGACCGCTGCCGCAACTCCCTGCCCGAGCCGCGGGACCTTTCGACACGGCTCGCTTCGCTCGCCGGCTCAAGGAACGGTGGACCACAGCCGCTCCCTGAGGAGCAGCCCCGCACACCGACCCCACCACAGCCACAGCCGTGCGGGGCTGCGTCTCGAGGGGTCCGATACCCACCACTCGAGACGACAGGCCAGGGACCCCGCCCAAGCCGCGGGACCTTTCGACCACGACTCGCTTCGCTCGCCGGCTCAAGGAACGGCGGACCACAGCCGGTCCCTGAGGAGCAGCCCCGCACACCGACCCCACCACAGCCACAGCCGTGCGGGGCTGCGTCTCGAAGGGTCCGAAACCCACCACTCGACGCGACCGGCCAGCGACCCTGCCCAAGCCGCGGGACCTAACGACCACGGCTCGCTTCGCTCGCCGGCTCAAGGAACGGCGGTCGGCTCGAGGACCGCTGCCGCAACTCCCTGCCCAACGCGCGGGACCTTTCGACACGGCTCGCTTCGCTCGCCGGCTCAAGGAACGACTGGCAGGCTCAAGGAACGACTGGCAGGCGCAAGGATCTACTAGCAGGCTCAAGGAACCAGCGAAACGGCCGCGCTTAGAAACCGAGCCTGTTCAGATGCTTGGCGTCGCGCTGCCACTCTTTCAGCACCTTGACGTGCAGGTTCAGGTGCACGCGAGTGCCGAGCAGATGGTTGATCTGGTGGCGGGCTGCGGTGCCGATCTCACGGAGACGGGCCCCCTTGTGGCCGATGATGATGCCCTTCTGCGAGTCGCGCTCCACCACGATGGTGGCGAACACGTCCAGTAGCGGCTTGTCCTCCGGACGGTCCTCGCGCGGCAGCATCTCGTCGATCGTGACCGCGATGGAGTGCGGCAGTTCGTCGCGCACACCCTCGAGTGCGGCCTCGCGGATCAGCTCCGCGATCAGCGTCTCCTCGGGCTCGTCGGTGATCTCGCCGTCTGGGTAGTACATCGGGCCGGGCGGGAGGAGGCCGAGCAGGACATCGCCCACCACGTCGACGTTCTCGCCCGTCTCGGACGACACAGGCACCACGTCGGACCACTGGATGCCGAGCTCAGCCGCGACCTCGCCGATGTCGACCAGATGCGAGAGCTGCCGCTCCTTGGTCACGAGGTCGGTCTTCGTGGCCAGCGCGACGAGCTTCGGCTTGTTCGTCAGCTTGGCGATCTCGCCGATGATGAACGTATCGCCAGGGCCGATCCGCTGGTCGCAGGGCAGGCACACGCCCACGACGTCAACCTCGGACCACGTCTCGTAGACCAGGTCGTTCAGCCGCTGGCCCAGCAGGGTGCGCGGGCGGTGGAGGCCGGGGGTGTCGATCAGGATCAGCTGGCCGTCCTCCCGCGTGACGATGCCGCGCACGGCGTGCCTGGTGGTCTGCGGCTTGCTGGACGCGATCGCGATCTTCTGCCCGACAAGCGCGTTCGTCAGCGTCGACTTGCCCGCGTTGGGACGGCCGACGAAGCAGGCGAAGCCCGAGCGGTAGGTGGTCTCAGTCATCCTCGGTCTCCTGCTCCTCGCCGCGCTCCGCGGCAAGCTCTTCGGGGGAAAGGCGGCGCGCGAGCACCGTGCCGATCTGGTGTCGCCGGCCGACAGCGCGGTCCGCGATCAGCTCGATATCGCCGACGACGGCCCGGGAGCCGGGGATCGGCACCAGGTTCAGCTCCTTGGCCATCATGCCGCCCACGGTCTCGACGTCGTCGTCGTCGAGCTTGACGTCGAACAGCGCGCCCAGCTCGTCCAGCGGCAGGCGGGCCGAGACGCGGAAGCGCCCCTCCCCCAGCTGCGACACGGCGGGCGCGTCCTGGTCGTACTCATCGACGATCTCGCCGACGATCTCCTCGAGGATGTCCTCGATGGTGGCAAGCCCCGCGGTGCCGCCGAACTCGTCGATGACGAGGACGAGGTGCGAGTGGCTGAGCTGCATGTCGTGCAGCAGCTCGCTCACCGGCTTCGAGTCGGGGCAGAAGGCCGCGGGGCGCATGATGGCGGCGACGGTCTCCTGATGCTGCGCGTCCGGGAAGTCGTAGATGCGCTTCGAGACGTCCTTCAGGTAGACGACGCCGAGGATGTCGTCGAGCCCCTCGCCCACCACAGGGATGCGCGAGAAGCCCGAGCGCAGCGCGAGCGACATGAGCTGGCGGAGCGTGCGGTCCTTCGGCACGTAGACCATGTCGGTGCGCGGGACCATCACCTCCTTGACGATGGTGTCGCCCAGCTCGAAGACCGAGTGCAGCATCTTCGACTCGCCCGCCTCGATCAGCTCGTTGGCCTCGGCGATGTCGACGAAGTCGCGCAGCTCGGCCTCGCTGGCGAACGGCCCGTCGGCGTACCCCTTTCCGGGCGTCAGCGCGTTGCCCAGCAGGATCATCAGCTGCGCGACGGGGCCGAACACCGTCGTGACAGCCGTGACGGCCGACCCGAGCGCGCGCAGCGTCTCACCGGGCCGCTGCCGGCCGAGCGTGCGCGGCGCGACGCCCCACAGGATGAACGAGACGACGCACATGATCGCGACGGCGATCAGCGCGCGCGTCCAGTCGTTGGCGAAGTGCTGGAACAGCAGGACGGTGACGAGCACGATCGAGCTCGTCTCCAGGAGGAGGCGGGCGAAGAGAACGGCGTTGATGGACGGCGCGGGATCCTGCGCGATGAGCGAGATGCGCTCCGCGCCTCGCTCGCCGGAGTCGACCATGCGCTGCGCACGCGACTTCGTCATCAGGCTCAGCGCCGTCTCGACGGCCACCAGGAGGGAGGCCCCGACGGCGCACAGCACCGCGAGGATCAGCTCAATCCAGTCGGACTGGGACACGGGAATCGATCAACTCGCTCGGCTTGTGGGATCAGGGGCGTTGGCGGATTCTACCGCAGCGCGGGCCGACGGCTCAGGACCGCCGGGACAGTTCCCAGGAGGCGATGATCTTGTCGTTCAGGCCGAACATGACGGCCTTCTCCTCCGGTTCGGCGTGATCGTGCCCGAGCAGGTGCAGGAGGCCGTGGATGAGCAGGTACTCGGCCTCGGCGTGCGGCTCGCGACCGTTCTCGGCCGCCTGCCGCGCCGTCACCGTCGGGCAGAGCACGATGTCGCCCAGCAGGCCGAGCGGCGGGTCCTCGTCGTCGGCCGGTTCGCGGAGCTCGTCCATGGGGAAGCTCATCACGTCGGTCGGACCGGGGAGGTCCATGAAGCGCTCGTGATAGTCGGCCATCGTGGCCTCGTCGACGAGCAGGATGGACAGGTCGGCCTGCGGGTGGATGCGCAGCTGCTCCAGCGCGAACCGCGCCAGTGCGACCAGCCCGAGCTCGTCGGCCTCGACGCCCGACTCGTTGTTGATATCGATCATCGACGGCCCTTCCGCTCGGCGTGCCTGGTCTCGGCCGCGGCCTGCATGCTCTCGAACTGGTCGTACGCGGCCACGATGCGGCCGACGAGCCGGTGCCGGACCACGTCGCGGGCCGTCAGGGTGCAGAACGCGATGTCGTCCAGGCCGTCGAGCACGTGCTGCACCTCGCGCAGGCCGCTCTTCATGCCGCCCGGCAGGTCGACCTGCGTGATGTCGCCGGTGACCACGATCTTCGAGTTGAAGCCGAGGCGGGTGAGGAACATCTTCATCTGCTCCATCGACGTGTTCTGCGCCTCGTCGAGGATGATGAACGCGTCGTTCAGCGTCCGGCCGCGCATGTAGGCCAGCGGCGCCACCTCCACCGTGCCGGAGGTCAGCAGCTTGGGCACCGAGTCGGCGTCCACCATGTCGTGCAGCGCGTCGTACAGCGGCCGGAGGTACGGGTCGATCTTGTCGTTCAGCGTGCCGGGCAGGAAGCCGAGCCGCTCCCCCGCCTCAATGGCCGGGCGGGTCAGGATGATGCGGCTGACCTGTTTGGCCTGTAGCGCCTGCACAGCCTTCGCCATCGCCAGGTACGTCTTGCCCGTACCCGCGGGGCCGATGCCGAACACGACGGTGTGCTGGTCGATCGCGTCGACGTAGCGCTTCTGGTTCAGCGTCTTCGGGCGGACGGTCTTGCCGCGTGCCGAGACGATGTTCTGCGTGAGGATCTCCGACGGGGCGGCGCCGTCGTCGGCCAGCTGGATGACGCGCTCGACGGTCTCGCTGGTCAGCCCCTGGCCGGTGCGCAGGATGGTGACGAGTTCGGTGAAGACCTCAGCGCCGCGCGCCACCTCGCGGGGATCGCCGGTGAGGGTGATGCGGCCGCCGCGGACGTGGATGTCGCAGCGCAGCCGCTCCTCGAGGATACGAAGGAAGTCGTCGCGAGGGCCGAGCAGATTGACCATGTCGATCGACGGCGGCACGGCCACCAGCCGCGTCGCGACCTGGGCGTCAAGGGCGTTGCTGTTCAGGGTGTGTCCACTCCAGAGAGGTACCGAATCAGGGCGCCGGCCGGGCCGGCGCGCCCAGCTTACCCCGGTGGCTCACTCGATGATCTCGTCGTCGTCCTCGGTGATGATGTGCATGGCGGCCTCCTCGGCGCTCGCCGCGCCGCCGCTGATGCCGACGTCGACGCCCAGCGTGTCCTCGCGGCCCGCGCCCTGCACGGCCATCAACCGGCCGGCGCGCTCGCGGCCCACCTGCCGGTTCTCTTTGTCGGGATTCCAGTCCTCGTCGGAGGGCTGTTGCTCGGGCTCCTCCTGCCGGATGCGCATCTCGAGCGTCTCGCCCTGGCGCATCTCGTCCGGCGTGTTGCCGTAGCCCATCGCGGGCGACCAGTGATCCGGCGCGATGTATCCCTCGTCCAGCACGTCGTCGACCCCGCGGTCGATCAGCGAGTCGGAGCTCTGCAACTGGTCAAGCTGCTCGGACTCATCGGGGACGGTCTCACCAAATCCTTCGCTCATGGCACGAGTCTGCCACCGAATCGCCGCCCCGACCGGGATACGCGGCCACTCTCGTACAATCGCCGGGTGCACGACCGCCCCGAGCCCACGTTCGCCCGCCGCCCGCCCGGCGTGTTCGACCTCGTCGTCGCGCTCTTCTGCGCGCTGCTGCTGATCTCGAACATCGCCGCCGTCAAGCTCATCCAGCTGGGCCCCGAGCTGACCGTCGCAGGCTTCCCCGTGCTGCCGCTGATCACGGACGGCGGAGCGCTGCTCTTCCCGCTGACCTACGTCCTGGGCGACGTGCTGGCCGAGGTGTACGGCATGCGCGGCGCCCGCAGGGCCATCCTGCTCGGCTTCGTGATCTCCGTGCTGGCCTCCGTGACGTTCCTGGCCGTCGGCGCCCTGCCGCCCGCGGCCGATTGGGGCAACCAGGAGGCGTTCGACGCCGTGCTCGGCTTCGTGCCGCGCATCGTCGCCGCGTCCCTGGTCGGCTACCTCGCCGGCCAGCTGCTGAACGCCTGGGTGCTCGTGAAGTTGAAGGAGCGCACCTCGGAGGGCTCGCTCTGGGCGCGCCTGCTCGGCTCCACCGTCGTCGGCGAAGCCGCAGACACCACATTGTTCTGCCTGATCGCCTTCAGCGGTGTCATCGGCGGAGCGACGATGGTCAACTACATCCTGGTCGGCTATCTGTGGAAGGTCTCAGTCGAGGCCGTCTGCCTGCCGATCACCTACCGCGTCATCGCCGTCGTCAAGCGTCGCGAACCCACCTACGCCGCCGTCGGCGATTGAGCCGCCTCCCACCCATAGGTACAGTAGGTACAGGCAGGAGGCGGTTCATGAGCACGACGATGACCAGCCGGGAGTTCAACCGGGATGTGAGCGCGGCGAAGCGTGCGGCGGAGCACGGACCCGTGACGATCACCGACCATGGGCGGGCCTCCCACGTTCTCCTCACTGCCGCGGAGTACGCGCGCCTCACGTCCGCAGGTGAGCTCTTCGGCGACCGGCTCTTCATGGCGGGCGGCGAGGACATCGAGCTGCCTCTTCCGGAGAGGCGGACTGAGTCGTCACTCCGGGTGCCCGAACTGTGAAGTACCTGCTGGACACCAACGTCCTGAGCGACGCGCGCCGTCGTTCATCGCCGCGGCTCTCGCGGTGGCTCGCCGAGCAACGCGTGATCGACCTGGGTATCAGCGCCATCACGCTTCTGGAACTCGAACTCGGCGTCCGGCTGATGGAACGACGAGACGCCCGTCAGGGTGCGGCACTCCGGCGCTGGCTGCAAGATCAAGTCGTTGCCGCCTTCTCCGGTCGAGTGCTTCCCGTTGATGGCCCTGTGGCCATCCAATGCGCGGGTCTGCACGTGCCGGACAGAATGCCGGACATGGACGCGCTCATCGCGGCGACGGCGCTCGCGCACGACCTCACTCTCGTGACCCGGAACACCGACGACATGGCCCGACCCGGAGTACGCCTCCTCAACCCATGGGACTAACTGAGAGGTTTTGGTTCAGATCTGACCGAAAACCTCTCACCTAACAGCTCGGAGCAACCAGCTCACCCACCGTGGGCGCCGTAGAAGCGGCCGAGGAACTCGTCGCGGAAGGCGTAGAACTCGCCATTCTTCAGGGCGGCGCGGATGTCGTCGACCAGGCGGACGGTGAACCGCTCGTTGTGGATGGTTGCCAGCGTGGCGGCGAGCATCTCCTTGGCCTTGAACAGGTGATGCAGGTAGGCGCGCGTGTAGTGGGCGCAGGTGTAGCAGTCGCAGCCCTCCTCCAGCGGGAGGAAGGAGCGACGGTGCCGCGCGGTGTTGACGTTGTAGCGACCGTCGGCGGCGTAGATCGCCGCGTTGCGGGCCACGCGCGACGGGTTCACGCAGTCGAAGGTGTCGGCACCCATCTCGACGGCGGCGAACAGGTCGTCTGGTTCCGAGATGCCCAGCAGGTGGCGGGGCTTGGACTCGGGCAGCTCGTCGACCATCCAGCCGACGATCGTGCCCAGGTTGGCCTTCTCGAGAGCGCCGCCGAGGCCGAAGCCGTCGAACGACCTGCCGTCGACCTCCAGGTCGGCCAGGCCGCGCGCGGCGGCCCGCCGGAGGTCCTCGTACTGCGCGCCTTGGATCACGCCGAAGAGCGCCTGATAGGGCTTGTCGGCGCGCACCTGGGTCAGGCGCTCGTGCTCGGCGAGGCAACGGACGGCCCAGCGGTGGGTCCGCTCGACGGAGGCCTCCTGATAGGCACGGGTGTTCATCAGGGTGGTGAGCTCGTCGAACGCGAACATGATGTCGGCGCCCAGCTCGTGCTGGATCCCCATCGAGACCTCGGGCGTGAACCGGTGCTTGGCGCCGTCGAGGTGCGAGGTGAAGGTCACGCCCTCCTCGTCGACCAGGGCGCGCCGGGTCTTGCCCTCGGCGATCACGTCGTCGCTCTGCAGGCCCGTGGTGTCCATCGCGAGCACCTTCTTGAACCCTGCGCCGAGGCTCATCACCTGGAAGCCGCCGGAGTCGGTGAAGGTGGGGCCGGGCCAGTTCATGAACCGGCCGAGCCCGCCGGCCTCGTCGATCAGGTCCGATCCGGGCTGCAGGTACAGGTGGTAGGCGTTCGCGAGCACCGCCTGCGCGCCGAGCTCGGAGACCGCCTCGGGGAGGACAGCCTTGACCGTCGCCTTGGTGCCGACGACGACGAAAGCGGGCGTCTCGATATCGCCGTGCGGCGTGTGGATGACACCCGCGCGGCCCGGGGCGCCGTCGAGGCGGTGGGTGACGTCGAAGGAGAAGCTCATGCGCGCCGCGCGATCACGTCGAGCTGACCGAGGGCGACCCCGGCCGCCGACGAGGTGCGCAGCACGCCGTCGGAGATCAGCACCGGCGTGGCGCCGGCCGCGACGAAGCGGGCCAGCTCCTCCTCGGAGATCCCGCCCTCGGGGCCGACGATCACGATCCCGGTCCCTTCGGCGGGCAGCGCGGCCTCGGCGATGTGCGTCTCGGCCGACTCGTGCAGCACGAGCGCGACATCGGCCGCCGCGATGGCCGCCTCGACGTCGGCCGTGCTCGCCTGGTCGACCTCGGGCACCCACAGCCGGCGCGACTGCTTGGCCGCCTCCCGCGCCGTGAGCCGCCAGCGCTCGAGTGACTTGGCCGCCCTGTCGCCCTGCCAGCGCACGATCGACCGCGAGGCCTGCCACGCCAGCACGTGGCGCGCACCCACCTCGGTGGCCAACTGGACGGCGAGTTCGCTGCGGTCGCCCTTCGCGAGCGCCTGCGCCACCGTCCAGGTGAGAGCCGGGCCCGGGTCGGACAGCGCCTCGTCCACGTCGACGGTGAACGCGCGCTTGGAGACCTCGGCCACGACCCCACGGAGCCCGAGCCCCCGGCCGTTCGACAGCAGGACGCGCTCCCCCACTGCGAGCCGCTTCACGGCCGCGTGGTGTGCCTCCTCACCCTCGACGGTGACCTGCGCGCCCGGACGGGCGTCCGGGCCGAACGCGGCGAGGAAGAGCGGATCGGTCACGAGAACCACTCGGAGAGCTTGCCGAACACGCCCTTCGTGCCCTTGGCCGCGACCGCGGCGGGCCGGCCCTCGTCACGGGCCTCGGCGAGCTGGCGCAGCAGATCGCGCTGGCGGTCATCGAGCTTGGTGGGCGTCTGGACGAGCAGCGTGACGCCCAGGTCGCCCCGGCCGCCGCCACGCAGGCGGGGCACGCCGCGCCCCTTGATGGAGATCCGCGTGCCCGACTGCGTACCCGCGGGCACCTCGACGGCCACCGTGCGGTCCTCCGGATCCGACTTCTCCCACTCCGCCTCGAGCGTCGCGACGTCGACCGTCGTGCCGAGCGCGGCCGCCGTCATGGGGAGCTTGACCACCATCTCGAGGTTGTCGCCGTCGCGGCGGAACGTGTCGTGCTCAGCGACGGTCAGCTCCACGTACAGGTCGCCGGCGGGGCCGCCGCCGGGACCGACCTCGCCCTGGCCCTCCAGGTGGATGCGGATGCCCGTCGAGACGCCGGCCGGGATCTTGACCTGCAGCGTGCGGGTGGTGCGCACCCGGCCCTCGCCGGAGCACTCGCCGCACGGGCGCGGGATGATGGTGCCGAAGCCGCGACACGTCGGGCAGGCCTGGCTGGTGCGGATGTCGCCCAGGAAGCTGCGCTGGATCTGCGTCACCTCGCCGTTGCCGTCGCAGGTGCTGCAGGTGACGGGCTCGGAACCGGGCTCGCCGCCCTTGCCGGTGCACTTCGGGCACACGACGGCCGTCTGCACCTTCACGGGCTTCGTGACGCCGAACACCGCCTCGTGCAGCAGCAGGCCGACGCGCACGAGCGCGTCCTGGCCCTGACGCACGCGCGAACGCGGCCCGCGGGTGCCCGCCGCGCCGAACATGGCGTCGACCAGGTTGGAGAAGTCGAACCCGCCGGCGAAACCGCCGCCGAAGCCCGAGAATCCGGCCCCGCCAGGGCCCATCGGGTCGCCGCCGCGGTCGAAGACGGCCCGCTTGTTCGGGTCGCTCAGTACCTCGTAGGCCTCGCTCAGCTCCTTGAACTTCTCGGCGGCCTGCTCGTCGTCGGGTGCGACGTCGGGGTGCACCTTCATGGCGCGCCGGCGGTAGGCCTTCTTGATGGCCTCGGGGGTGGCGTCGCGCTCGACGCCCAGGATGGAGTAGTAGTCCTTGCTCATATCTTCTTCGTCTGATCAGCCTTCGATGAGGAATCTGCTCACGTACCTGGCCACGGCCCGGACGGCCGCGATGGTGGATGGATAGTCCATGCGGGTGGGCCCCACGACGCCCAGGCTCGAACCGTAGTCGGCGCCGTAGCCGGTGGCGACGACGCTGCTGCCCTGGAAGGGCTGCGCCGCGTTCTCCTGGCCGATGCGCACCGTCACATCCTCGCCCGCAGCCTCGCCGAGGAGACGGAGCAGCACCACCTGCTCCTCCAGCGCCTCGAGCAGCGGGCGCAGGTTCGCCTCGAACAGGCTGCCGGCCAGGTTCGGGACACCGGCCACCACCACCTGGGACGCGGGCTCTGTGGCGATCGCCTCGAGCACCGACGCGATGACGGGCCCGGCGAACGCCCTGTCCTCCGGCGCGATGGCGTCCAGCAGGCTGCCCAGCACCGACGCGGACTCCGCGGCGGTGCGGCCGACGATGGCCTGCGCGATCCGCCCACGCACGCCGAGGAGACGGTCGTCGTCGAGGTTGGCGATCTCGAGCATGGTCTGATCGACGCGGCCCGTGGACTGCACGACGATGACGAGCAGGCGGTGGCTGGTGAGCGGCACGAGGTCGACGTGGCGCACCACGGCGCGCTGCGCGACGGGGTACTGCACGATGGCCACCTGGCGGGTCAGCTGCGCGAGCAGCCGCACCGTGCGCATCATCAGGTCGTCGACGTCCGCCGTGCCGCTGAGGAACGTGGAGATGGCCGAGCGCTCCGCCGCCGACAGCGGCTTGACCTGCGCCAGCTTGTCGACGAACAGGCGATAGCCCTTGTCCGTGGGGATCCGTCCGGCGCTGGTGTGGGGCTGCGTGATGTAGCCCTCCTCCTCCAGCGCGGCCATGTCGTTGCGCACCGTGGCGGCCGAGACGTCGAGGCGGTGCCGCTCCACGAGGGCCTTGGAACCGACCGGTTCGCGGCTGGCGACGTAGTCCGTCACGATCGCCCGCAGCACTTCGAGCTTGCGATCGTCGAGCATCATCATCCCTCCTCGCGGCTGGCACTCGTCAATGTCGAGTGCCAGCATACCGCCACATAGGATGTTCCCCATGCCAGTGACTTGGACCCCCGTGGCCGACCGCGTGTTCGTCGCCACCGTCGACCCCCACCGCGTGAACGTCGGCCTGGTGGTCGGCGACGACGGCGCGCTGCTCGTCGACACCGGAAACACGGCCGAACAGGGCGCGGAGCTGCGCGCAGCCGCGGAGCAGCACGCCGGCGTCCCCGTCACGCACGTGGTGCTGACGCACGACCACCACGATCACGTGGGCGGCCTCGACGGCGTCCGCGCAGCCGGCGACCCGGTGACCGTGATCGGACACGAGAACGTGACCAGCGTCGAGCTCGACCGGGCGCTCGTCGTCGCCGTGTCGCTGAACCTCGGGAACCAACGCGTCGAGATCATCAACTTCGGCGACGCGCACACGAACTCCGATGTCGTCCTGTTCGTGCCCACGACGTCGACCGTGTTCGCAGGCGACCTGCTCGAAGAGGGCGCCGACCCACAGGTCGACGAGACCACGTCGCTCGGCAACTGGCCCACGTACCTCGACGGCATCCTGGGTGCGACGAGCGCAGCCACCCGGTTCGTTCCCGGACACGGCGCCGTCGTCGACCGCGACTTCGCGTTCATCCAGCGCGCCGAACTGTCGATGATCTACAGCCAAGCCGAGATGCTGGTGCAGCAGGGCGTGCAGCTGGAGGACGCCGCCGCAGCCGCCGAGTGGCCGTTCAGCGCGGACACCATCGCCGCAGCCCTTCCGCTGGCATACAAGGAACTGGCCGCCAAGGGCATCACACCCAAGCGTCAACTCCCGATCTTCGGCATCTGACCACCGTTCCTTGAGCCGGGCCCCGCGGAGTGCCGGGCCTGTGTCGAAAGGTCCGAACCTCGTGCAGGTCGCCGAGGACAGCGCGGGACCTTTCGACGCGGGCGGCGGCTCCTTCGTCGCCGCCGCCCGGCTCAAGGAACGACTGTCGGCTCAAGGGGCGAGTGCTACCTCAGGCCCTCGGTGAACTTCCGGACGACGGCGTTGTAGCGCAGCTCGTCGGCGAAGCGACGCGTGGTGGTGTCCTCGTCGATGACGACCAGCTCGACGTCGGCCATGTCGGCGAAGTCCTCGAAGTACTCGCGGCCCACCGCGGTCGACATCACCGTGTGGTGCGCCGCGCCGGCGGTGATCCAGCACTCGGCGGAGGTGGCCAGGTTCGGCCGGGGCTCCCACACGGCGCGGGCGACGGGCAGGTTCGGCAGCGGCGCGTCCGGCGGCACGACGTCGACGATGTTGGCCGTCATGCGGAAGCGGTCGCGCAGGTCCGACAGCGCGACGACGATCGCCTCGCCCGGGTCCGTGTCGAAGACCATCCGCACGGGGTCCTCGCGGTCGCCGATGCCCAGCGGGTGGATCTCGATCCGCGGCTTGGACGTGGTCAGCGACGGGCAGATCTCGAGCATGTGCGCGCCCAGGATCTTCTGCTTGCCGGGCGTCAGCTCGTAGGTGTAGTCCTCCATCAGCGAGGCGCCGCCGGGCAGGCCGTAGCCCATCACCTTGGCGAGGCGGACCAGCACGGCGGTCTTCCAGTCGCCCTCGGCGCCGAAGCCGTAGCCGTCCGACATGAGCCGCTGCACGGCGAGGCCGGGGAGCTGGCGGAGGCCGCCCAGGTCCTCGAACGTGTCGGTGAAGGCCTTGGCCCCCACCTGCTGGAGGAAGCCGCGCATCGCGATCTCCTGGCGGGCCGCGTAGCGCAGCGCGTCGTGGCGCTCGCCGCCGGCGCGGAGCTCAGGCACGACGTCGTAGAGCTCCTCGTAGCTGGCCACGAGGGCGTCGATCGCCGCGTCGTCGACGGCCTCGACGGCCGCGACCAGATCGTTGACGCCCCAGGTGTTCACGCTGACGCCCAGCTTGTGCTCGGCCTCGGTCTTGTCGCCCTCGGTGACGGCGACGTTGCGCATGTTGTCGCCGAAGCGGGTGAGCTTCAGCGCGCGGAGCTCGGCCCAGCCGGTGGCGGCGCGCACCCAGACGGCGATCTTGTGCTGCACGTCGGCGTGCGTGGCGTGGCCCACCACGATCTTGCGCTGCTTGCCGAGCCGGCTGACGATGTAGCCGAACTCGCGGTCGCCGTGCGCGGCCTGGTTGAGGTTCATGAAGTCCATGTCGATGGTGTCCCACGGCAGGGCCTCGTTGGCTTGCGTGTGCAGGTGCAGCAGCGGCTTGGCCAGGGCGTCGATCCCCTGGATCCACATCTTCGCCGGGCTGAACGTGTGCATCCACGCAATCACGCCGACGACGCTCTCGTCGGCGTTCGCCTCGACCATCGCGCGGTGGATGGCGACGCGGTCCTTGAGGATGGGGCGCCACTCGATCTCGAAGGGCAGCTCGTCCGAGGCGTTGAGGTCGGCGACGACCTGCTTGCTCTGCTCCTCCACCTGGAGGAGCACGTCGGGGCCGTAGAGGTCCTGTGAGCCGGTGAAGAACCAGACCTTGCGGCCGAGATACGGGTTTTCCATGGTGAACCTACTTCTGTCCGTAGACGTTCTGGTAGCGGTCGAACAGCGAGTCGATCTTCGACTGCTCGATGGGGATGACGGGGCCGTTCTGCAGCGCGATGTGCACGGTCCGGGCGACCTCTTCCACCATGACGGCGGCCTTGACGGCGTCGCGGCCGTCCTTGCCGATGGTGAAGGGTCCGTGGTTCTGCATCAGGACGGCGCGGCTGCGCGAGTCCTTCAGGGTGTCGACGATGCCGCGGCCGATCGAGTCGTCGCCGATCAGCGCGAACGGGCCGATGGGAACGGGGCCGCCGAACTCGTCGGCCATCATGGTGAGCACGCAGGGCACCTCCTCGCCGCGGGCCGCCCAGGCGGTGGCGTAGGTGGAGTGCGTGTGGACGACGCCGCCCACGTGGTCCAGGTGTGAGTAGACGTAGGCGTGCGCGGCGGTGTCGCTCGAGGGCTGGAGCCTGTCGGGCGTGCCGTCGTCGATCTTCACGCCGTCGAGCGTGCAGACCACCATCTGGTCGGGGCCGAGGTCGTCGTAGCTGACGCCCGACGGCTTGATCACGAACAGGTCCTGGCCGATCTGGTCCGCGCACCGGATCCGCTGCGAGACGTTGCCCGCGGTCCACACCACGAGCTGCCAGCGCGGCAGCTCCGCGTGCAGATCCGAGACGATCCGGCGCACCTTCGCGACGTCCTCCTGCACCGCCGCGGGCAGTTCCGTGAGCTTCAGGGTCATGGGTCCTCCGTCGTTGGATCGGGTCATGTCGATGCCCCAACTCTAGCGGAGTGAACGGTCACATTTTGCCGAGGGGGCTTCCCGGAGAACGACAAACGGCCCCGAGCGACAAAACAGCCGATGGCCGCGAGCCCCCCGCTCACAGCCATCGGCATTTCAGTTGTCCGAGATCTCGTTGCCCCCCAGCTCGACCGCCCGCCCGGCGCGCCCCCCGCGCGTCCGGAAAGGATTCGGTCACGAGATCCCCGTGTCGGAATCTGTCACCCAGGTTGTCGGCTGCCCCCCAGCATTCACCTGACCCGACCCGCCGGACAGGTGTCCGCCGAGATCTGGTCGTCGGTGTCCGACGTCCTGCTTCCTCTTTGTCTTTTCAGTTGTTGCGATCGTGACACCGGCCGAAGAGCCTTGACTTCCCCCCAGAAGCAAGTCCTCCGTTTGTCCGCGCCCCCCCAGGCCCGGTATCACCGAGGCGGCTCGTCTCCCCCCGAAAACGACGCCTCATCCAGTGAAGACCCCGCATCTCACGAATGATGACGCGATGTCTTGAACTTCTTCGACTAACTTTTGGAGACTGGGTGATCACCCCATGGGCCGCCCCCCAGCAAGCCCCTCCGAATCCTCGCCAACACTGGATTGACTAGGTAGTCTTTTGGTCTTTCACGGAACATCCTCCCGTGTCGACGGCCAACCACCCCGTCTGGTTGAAGAGTGTACTACTAACTTTAGTTGATTCGTCAAGCCGGGCGGGTCGACAGCTCGGCGGCCGGCCCCGCGCTACCCGGCCGAGGCGCGCCAGATGAACTCGGACGGCAGTGTCCGCGACTCGGGCGCGCCGCCCTCCATCACCTGGAAGAGCAGCTCGACGGCGGCCGAGCCGACGCCGGCGAAGGGCTGCCGCACGGTGGCCAGCGGGACGCTCTGGTACGGGCCGACGTCGATGTCGTCGTAGCCGACCACCGCCACGTCGCCCGGGACGGACCGGCCCAGCTCGTGCAGGCGCCGGAGTGCACCGATGGCCACCTGGTCGTTGGCCGCGAAGATCGCGTCGAGGTCCGGGGCCTGGGCGAGGAGCTTGTCGACACCCGCGTAGCCGCCGCCGGGTTCCCAGCCGGCCTCGACCATCGGGCCGCAGGCCGACCCGCCCGCCTCTCGCCAGCCCGCGACGCGCGACTGCGCCTCCATCCAGGACGAAGGGCCGGAGAGGTGCCCGATCCGCGTACGCCCGGCCGCGCGCAGCGCCGCCGTGGCCTGCCGCGCGCCGGAGACGTGGTCGCTGTGGGCGCGGGCCAGGCCCGGGGGCACGTCGTCCTCCGCGACGACGCAGGTGGGCAGCTCCTCGGCGAAGCTCAGCGCGAGATCGAGCATCGCCCCGGTCCAGGCGACGATGATCACGCCGTCGACGCCGAGGCTCAGCAGATGCTCGCGCGCCTCGGCGAGCGAGGCGTCGGAGTCGTCGCGCACCATCATCGACGCGGACGCGTAGCCGCGCGCCCGGGCGCCCTCGTCGATGGCGACGGTCATCTGGTTCGGGCCGTAGAGGTTGCCGTGGATGCCCACCGAGCCGATGGTGAGCGATCCGCGCCGCGCCAGCGAGCGCGCCGCCCTGCTGGGCCGATAGCCGAGGTCGTCGATCACCCGCTGGACGCGCTCGGCCGTGGCCGGGCGGACGAGCGCCGGCTCGTTCAGCACGCGCGACACGGTCTGGTACGACACGCCGGCCGCCGCGGCGACGTCCCTGATGGAGGGGCGCTTCGCGCCTCGCGCGGCCATGCTCAGTCGACCGGCCAGTATTGCTGCGCGGCCAGCCAGCTGATGGTGTCGCCGGCGATCAGCAGGCCCTTGGTCCTCGTCAGGCAGGAGTAGGCCATGCCGTCGAGGGTGCGCGACACGCCGCCCACCTCGGTCAGCATCAGGCTGCCCGCCAGGTGATCCCAGGGGTGCGTGTTGGTGTAGGTGGTGAAGTCGATCTCGCCGTGCAGCACCGCTGGGTAGTCGAACGCGCACGCGAAGTGGCTCCGGACGGCAGGGCTGAGGTGGCCGTCGGCGTCGAAGCCGATCAGCCGCGTCTTCGACGTGCCGCCCAGCGGGGGCCTGTCGAGGGCCTTCCTGGTGAGCGGTTCGCCGTTGACCCGGACGCCGGCGCCGCGCTCGACGGCGTAGCCGCGGCCGGTCTGCGGCTGCCAGATCCAGCCGCGGGTGGTCACTCCCCCGCGCACCTCCGCGAGGATCACGCCGTGCTCGGGGTTGCCGCGCACGAAGTTGCCCGTGCCGTCGATGGGATCGATGACGAAGGCGTGGTCCGCGTTGGGCAGTTGGCGGAGCACCGAACGGTCGGCGAAGGCGGCCTCCTCGCCGACGATGAGCGCCCCCGGGAAGGCCGCGGTCAATAGCCTCCCCAGGTACTGCTCGGCCTCGCGGTCCGCGATCGTCACGAAGTCGCCCGGGGTCTTCTCGTCGATGTCCGAGCCTGTCAGCTGGCGAAATCGGGGCGTGATGACCGCCTCGGCGGTCTCCTGCATGAGGCCCAGGATGCCTTCGGTGTCCATGGCCTCAAACATAGGGGATCGGACCGACACGACCGCCGACGCCCGAGCCTCAGTCCTCCAGGTGGTCCTGGGTCACGAAGTCGATCAGCCGCTCGACGATGGTGTTCAGCTGCGGTTCGAGGTCGCGCCAGCCGGTGACCCTGTCGAGGATCGCCCGCCAGCCGCGCGCGATGTCGGCCTGGTCGGCGTGCGGGAGGCCGAGCGCCGCCAGGGTGCCGAGCTTGAAGTCGACGTCGCGGGGTACCGACGGCCAGGCCTTGCGGCCGATCCTGGCGGGCTTGACGGCCTGCCAGATGTCGATGAACTCGTGCCCCTCGATCAGCACGGTGTCGCGGTAGCCGGCCGCGTAGACCTGCTTGGCGATCCGCGACTCCTTCGAGCCGGGCACCAGGTGATCGACGAGGACGCCCAGCCGGCGGCCGGGTTCGGGGGCGAACTCGGCGACGATCCCGGGCAGGTCGTCGATGCCGCCCAGGAACTCGACGACGACGCCGACGTGCCGGAGGTCGTCGCCCCACACCTTCTCGATCAGCTCGGCATCATGCCTGCCCTCGACGTAGATGCGGCTGGGCAGGGCGACCTTCGCCGTGGGGGGCTCGTCGGAGGCTCGTGACCCCGAGGCCGTGTAACGCGGCCGGACAGCCCCGCCCCGGAGCGGCGGCCGCAGGGCCACCGGCTCCCCCTCGAGGAGGAAGCCGGGCCCGAGCGGTGCGCCACGACGCTTGCCGTGCCGATCCTCCAGGAGCACGATGCCGTTCTCCCAGCCGACGACGGCGCCGCAGAAGTCGTCGAACTCGACCACGAGGTCGAGTTCGACGGGCACATCCCGGGATTTCTTGATGTGCGACTTCTGCCAGCCGGGGGTAAGGACGTCCTTCGCGTAGCGATCCACGGTCCCCGACCGTATCAGCGCAGTTCCAGCCTCTTGTCGTACGACACCTTCGCCCACACGATCGCCACCACGGCCACCACGACGGTCATCAGGATCGCGGCCAGCGGCAGGAAGGCCGAGCCAGTCTGGTTGTCGCGGAAGAACGCGAGCGGATCGTAGGTCACCGTCGGCGCGAGCGGGTTGGTGATGTCGAGCGTCGGCGGCAGGAAGAGCCCCAGGATCGCCGCGAGCTGCGTGCCCACGTAGTAGAGGAACCACACGAGCACGGGGCCGCCGAGGCCGAGGCGGCTGAACGTCGCCTCGCTGCCCACCGTCGCCGCGAAGTACAACTGGGCGAGCGTGGCGCACGGGTAGATCAGCACGAATCCGAACACGAGCAGGCGCAGGCCGAGCGGGAGCATCCCGAGGCCGTCGCGCACCGCGTCGATCATCG
The DNA here is from genome assembly GCA_047602285.1 of Arachnia sp. Taxonomy (GTDB): domain Bacteria; phylum Actinomycetota; class Actinomycetes; order Propionibacteriales; family Propionibacteriaceae; genus Arachnia. The sequence continues at coordinate 3,751,120 of JASGHR010000001.1, read as the reverse complement.
CGAGGACCTGCGCGGTGGTGCCGCCGGTGGCGTGCACGAAGCCGATGTTGGCGAGGATCGCGAGCCCGACCGTGCCTGCCAGCCCCAGGAGCGCGAAGACGCAGCCGTAGCCGAACTTCACCCAGAAGATGGTGGCCCCGCGGGCCGGGATGGCCGCCGTGAAGTAGCCGGTCTTGGAGAACGTCGAGCGGTAGAAGTCGACGCCCAGCAGGAAGGTCAGCACGATCGGGAAAGCGCAGGTGACGACGATGCCGACGATCGCGAACACCATGTTCAGCGGGCCGGGCAGGACCGACGCCGCCAAGGCGGACATCCCGGTGAAGAGCAGCGCTCCCCCGAAGATCAGCGCGAGCACGCGCCAGGTCCGCAGCCATTCGTACCGGATCAACGTGGCGACCATCGGTACACCTCCCTGAATAGTTCGTCGATGGATGAGCCGTGCTCCGCACGCAGGTCGTCGACCGATCCGGCGAGCAGCACCTTCCCGAACCGCATGAAGGCGACGCCGTCGAGGATCGGTTCGAGGTCGTGGATGAGATGAGTGGAGATGATGACGAGCGCGTCCGGCGACAGGTCGCGGACGATCGCCTCGAGGATCACCTCTCGGGCGGCGGGGTCGACGCCGGAGATCGGCTCGTCGAGCAGGAAGACTTTGGCGTCGCGCGACATCGCGAGCGCGATCTGCACCTTCTCCCGCATGCCCTTCGACAGCGTCGAGAGCTTGGCCTCGGTCTTGAGTCCGAAGAACTCGACCAGTTCGCGACACTTGGGCTCGTTGAAGTCCGAGAAGAAGTCGCGGAACTGGCGGATGCAGCCCTCGATGGTGGCGCCGTCGGCAAGGAAGCTCGCGTCGGGCAGGAAGGACACCATCGCCTTCGTGGCGGGTCCGGGCTCGTGGCCGTGGATGCGGACCTCGCCCTCGTACCTCGTGAGCGCCCCTGCGAGCACTTTCAGGAGGGTGGTCTTGCCGCAGCCGTTCTCGCCCAGCAGCCCGACGATCTGGCCCGCAGGCAGGCTCAGCGTCAAGCCGTCGAGGGCGGGGAACCCGCCGTAGCGCTTCGTCACCCCGGTGACGTCGATGGCGTTCATTCTTCCTCTCCTTCGGTTGCGCCCGGCCACTGGTGGCCGAGCAGGTCGCGGGCCGCCGTCAGGCTCATGCCCAGCAGCTGCGCCCGCCGCGCGTAGTCGGTGGCCGCGCCGGCGGCCAGGTCGTTTCGGGCCTCGTCGATCAGCGACAGCTCGTCGGTCACGAACCGCCCCGCCGTCCGCTCGGCGCGGGCCAAGCCGCGCCGCTCGAGTTCGGCCAACGCCCGCTGGACCGTGTTGGGGTTCACGCGCAGGTCGACCGCGAGCTCCCGCACCGCCGGGATCTTCTCTCCCGAGGGCCATCGGCCCGTGACGATGCGACGCACGAACTCGTCGACGAGCTGCACCCAGATCGGTGAGCTGGGATCGAACCTCATGTCGCCCCCTGTATTGCTGTACTAAGTACTTAATACAGTAGGACAGCCGTGAGGCGGTGTCAACACCTGACGGGTGTGTCTTCGAGTGGGATGGGCCCGCGGACGGGCCGTGAGGGGCGCCGGGTCAGTCGAGCAGGTCGCGGACGACGCCGTCGGCCAGCAGGCGCCCCGCCCTGGTCAGGCGGAGGCGGTCGCCCGGGATCAGTTCGGCCAGGCCCGAGGCAACGACGTCGCCGACGCGGCCGCGTTCCGACGGCGTGAGCACGTCCAGCGGCAGGCCGTCGACGATGCGGAGCTCGAGCAGGACACGCTCGACCCTGCGCTCCTCGGCGGTCAGCACCTCGCGGGCCAACGCGGGCGACTCCCCCGCGGCCAGCGCCGCCGCGTAGCTGCGCGGGTGCTTGCGGTTCCAGAACCGGACGCCGTTCAGGTGCGAGTGCGCCCCCGGGCCGATGCCCCACCAGTCCCCGCCGCGCCAGTAGGCCAGGTTGTGCCGGCACTCGCCGCCGGGCAGCGACCAGTTGCTGACCTCGTAGCTCGCGAACCCGAGGGCGGTGAGCGCGTCGTCGGCCATCTCGTACTTGTCGGCCAGATCGTCGTCGTCCGGCATCGCGATCTCGCCGCGGCGCACCTGCCGGGCGAGCCGCGTGCCCTCCTCGACGATCAGCGAGTAGGCGCTGACGTGGTCGACGGGCGCGGCCGTGACGGCGTCGAGGCTGGCGCGCCAGTCGTCCAGCGATTCGCCGGGCGTACCGTAGATGAGGTCGAGGCTGACGTGCTCGAACCCCGCCTCCCGCGCCCAGCGCGCGGCATCGACCCCCCGGCTCGGCGTGTGCACGCGCTCGAGGACGCGCAGCACGTGCGGCACCACCGACTGCAGCCCGAGCGAGAGCCGCGTGAACCCGCCCTCACGAAGCGCCGCCAGCACGGCGGGCGTCAGGGTCTCCGGGTTGGCCTCGGTCGTCACCTCGGCGTCGGGCGCGAACTCGAACCGCTCGCGCATCGCCGCCAGCAGCCCGGTCAGCGCCGCGGGCGGCAGCATCGTCGGTGTCCCTCCGCCGACGAAGACGGTGGTGACCCGGCGCGGGCCGACCAGCCGCCGCGCGAGGTCGAGCTCCGCGAGCGCCGCGCCCAGGAAGCCTTCCTGATCGACGTCGCCCAGCTCGTTCGGCGTGTAGGTGTTGAAGTCGCAGTAGCCGCAGCGGACGCGGCAGAACGGGACGTGCAGGTAGAGCGAGAGCGGCGCCTCAGGGTTCAGCGCGGACGGCGGCAGCGCCCCGTCGCTGGGGGCGGGATCACCTGGGGGAAGCTTCGCCACCTTGTCAGCTTAGGGCGGAATCCGCGGGACATGGCGCGGGCGGGCCCGACAGTTGTGCCAGAGTGTCAGCCATGAACATCAACCGTCGCACCCTTCTGATCGCCGGCGGAAGCCTCTCGGCCGCCGCCATCCTCGCCGCTTGCGGCAACAACACGGGCGGCCTCGGCGGCCCGGCCACGAGCGGCCCGGCCTCCACGCCCGCCGCGGGCGGCAGCACTCCGCCCGCGGGTGAGAAGGTGAACCTGCAGCAGTGGTACCACGAGTACGGCGAGCCGGGCGTGCGCGAGGCCGTCGAGCGCTATGCCGCTGAGTACACGGCCGCCACCGTCGCCGTGAAGTGGTTCCCGGGCGACTACAACAAGACCCTGGCCGCGCAGCTGCTGACGGCCGACGTCCCCGATGTCTTCGAGGTGGAGCAGGGCGGCAGCCTCGACATGATCCGCGCGGGCCAGCTCGTCGACCTGACCGACGTCATCACCCCGCACATCGCCGAGTTCAACCCTGCGGTGATCCAGCGGTTCACGTTCGAGGACAAGATCCACGCGATCCCGCAGACCATCGACATGCAGCTGCTGTACTACCGTCCCTCGCTGCTCCAGGCGGCCAACGTCGCGGTGCCGACCAACTTCGATGAGCTGGTCGCGGCGGCGAAGGCCGTCAAGACGGCCGACATCGGTGGCTTCTTCGCGGGCAACGACGGCGGCATCGGCGTGCTGGGCACCATCTTCATCTGGGCCTCCGGCAACGAGCAGCTCACCGAGGACCGCAGCGCGCTCGCGTTCCTGAACGACGACTTCTACAACGCGTTGACCTCCTACCGCGACTTCCTGAAGTCGGGCGCCGTCGTCGAGTCCGCCTCTGCCGAGTGGTACGCGGGCGACGCCTTCGCCAACGGCGAGGCCGCGTTCCAGTGGGGCGGCCTGTGGTCGCTGCCGCAGATCAAGGAGGCCCACGGCGACGACGTCGGCGTGCTGGCGTTCCCCGCCATCGGCGCCAAGGGCCGCCCGGCCGTGCCGTGGGGCGCGTACGGCTCCTGCGTCGCCGCCAAGGGCGCGAACATCGACGCGGCCAAGGAATTCGTCAAGTGGCTGTGGATCGACCAGGACGACAAGCAGGTGGACTTCTCCAACAGCTACGGCACCCACATCCCGGCCAAGCTCGCGCTCGTCGCCAAGGCAGACAAGCTGGCTTCGGGCCCCGGTGCGGACGCCGCGAAGTTCGTGGCCGAGAACGGCTTCGCCAACGACATCATGTGGTCCGGCGCGCTCGGCACGGCCTACGGCGCCGCGGTGAGCAACGTGATCAAGGACGGCGCGGATCCCAAGAAGGAGTTCGAGGCCGTCGAGAAGGTCGCCGCCACCGAGCTCGCCAAGCTCAAGGGCTGATCGGCCAACCCATGTCGGCATCACCGACGACGTCCACAGCCCCGGCCGCCCGGTCGGGGCTGTGGCGTCGGCTGCGCGGGCCCCAGGGGCGCAACCTCTGGGTCCTCGCGTTCGTGGCGCCGTTCTTCGTGGGCCTCGTGCTCTTCGTCTACATCCCCATCATCTGGAGCGCCTACCTGTCGTTCTTCGAGGCCCGCAACACCTTGACGCCGACGCGCTTCATCGGCCTCGACAACTACCGCTATCTCCTCGGCGACCAGCTGTTCCTCAATTCGCTGATCGTCTTCGTGGTGTTCGCGATCTTCATCGTGCCGCTCACCTACGTCTGCGCGCTGGGGCTGGCGCTGCTGCTGAACGGCCTGAAGTGGGGCCAGGCGTTCTTCCGCTCGGCCTTCTTCATCCCGACGGCGGTGTCGTACGTGATCGCCGCCATCATCTGGCGCTTCGGGTTCTTCTCCGGGGCGCGATTCGGCCTGATCAACTCGCTTCTGCGCAGCGTCGGCGTCGAGCCCGTGAACTGGCTGGGCGGCGGCAACAACCTCTACTGGGTGGCGCTGATCAGCGTGCGGCTCTGGCTGCAGGTCGGCTTCTACATGATCCTGCTCATCGCAGGCCTCAACAAGATCCCGCCGGAGACGTACGAGGCGGCCGCCCTCGACGGCGCGTCGGGCTGGCGGTTGCTGCGCTGGATCACGCTGCCGCAGCTGAAGGCCGCGTCGGCCGCCGTGATCATGCTGCTGCTGATCAACGCGTTCCAGGCCTTCGACGAGTTCTACAACATGCTCGGCTCGATCGGCGCGTACCCGCCGTACGGTCGCCCGCCGCTCGTGCACCTCTACCTGATCGCGCTCGGCGGCGGTCAGCAGGATCTGGGCGTCGGCGGCGCGGGCACCATGATCCTGACGGCGCTCATCGTGTTGTTCGGCGTGACGCAGAACTGGATTCTCAGCCGCGGTGAGAAGGAGCCACGATGAGGACCTCCCGGCTCGCGGTCGGCCTGCGCTACGGCCTGCTCTCGGCTCTGGCGCTGTTCTTCCTGCTGCCGCTCTACGTCATCGTGCGCAACGCCTTCTCCACGCGCGAGAACATCACGGCGGCGCGCTGGAACTGGCTGCCCGACCAGCTGAACCTGACGAACCTCGACTCGCTGCTGGCCAACGACTCCATCGGCATCGGCCGCGCGCTGCTGAACTCGGCGATCATGGCAGCCCTGCAGACCGGCGGCACCGTGTTCGTCAGCCTGCTCGCCGGCTACGCCCTGGCGCGCTACACGCACCGCGCCGCACGCGCCCTGCTGGCGCTGACCGTGTTCACGCTGATGGTGCCCGCCGCGACGACGTTCGTGCCGATGTTCATCATCACCGCGCAGCTCGGCTGGATCGACAGCTTCCGCGGCCTCGTCATCCCCGGCATGTTCTCGGCGTTCGCCACCTATCTCTTCCGGCAGTTCTTCCTCGACTTCCCCACCGAGCTCGAAGACGCCGCGCTGATCGACGGCTGCAACCAGTGGGGCGTCTTCTGGCGCGTCGTCGCGCCGAACTCGCAGGGCATCATCGCCGCCGTCGGCACCATCGTGCTGATCGGGAGCTGGAACGCGTTCCTGTGGCCGTCGCTGATCGGCCGCGAGGCCACCCGCACCGTCCAGGTAGCGCTCAGCCAGTTCATGACGAGCCAGGGCGTGAAGTATCCCGAGCTGTTCATGGGCACCCTCATCGCCGTCGCCCCGATGCTGGTGGTCTTCCTGTTCCTGCAGCGCTACCTCGTGCAGGGCTTGACCACCTCGGGCCTGCGCTAGCGCATTGGACGCCCTCGCCGACCTCGTGGCCGACGGCTGCGGCCTGCCCTTCGCCGCGGCCTCGGCCGCGCTCGCCGATGCGGTGTCCGGCCGACGGGTCGCCGTCGTGGAGGCACCGCCGGGAACGGGCAAGACCACCCTCGCGCCCGCCGTCGTCGCGGGCGTCGTGGCGGGGCGGGTCGTCGTCACGCAGCCGCGTCGGGTGGCCGCCCGGGCCGCCGCGCGTCGACTCGCTCAGCTGACCGGCACCGCCGTCGGCGACCTGGTCGGCTTCACCGTGCGCGGCGAGCGGGAGGTCGGTCGCGCGGCCCGCATCGAGATGGTCACCCCCGGCGTGCTGCTGCGTCGGCTGCTGCGGGACCCCGAGCTGAGTGGGGTCGGCGCCGTGATCCTCGACGAGGTGCACGAGCGCGGCCTCGACACCGATCTCCTCGTCGGCCTGCTGGGCGAGGCTCGGGTGCTGCGCGACGACCTCGCCGTCGTCGCCATGTCGGCCACCGCCGATGCCGCCGGCCTGGCCCGCATCCTGGGCGGCGACGCCCCGGCACCCGTGGTGGGCGTACCCGCGGTGCCCCACCCCCTCGAGGAGCGCTTCTCCCCCGGCCCGCAGCCACTGGACGCACGCGGTGTCGCCCGAGACTTCCTACGCCACGTGGCCGACGTCACCGCCCAGGCCTTCTCCGGTCGACCGCGAGACGGCGACGTGCTCGTCTTCCTGCCCGGCGCGCGAGAGGTGCGGGTGGTCGCGGAGGAGCTTCGCTCCCGGGTCCCGGCCGAGGTCCTCGAACTGCACGGCCAGGTCGGCCCCAGGGAGCAGGACCGCGCCATCGCCGGGCGCCGGCCCGGTGAGCCCGCACGCGTGGTGGTCTCGACGAACCTGGCCGAGTCGTCGGTCACGGTGGGCGGCGTCTCTGTCGTCGTCGACGCCGGCCTGTCGCGCGAGCCACGGCGCGATGCCTCCCGCGGCATGTCAGGCCTGGTCACCGTGCGCTGCGCCCGGTCGTCCGCGGATCAGCGGGCCGGCCGGGCCGCGCGCCAGGGGCCGGGCATCGTGTGGCGCTGCTACGACGAACTCACCTATGCCGGACTCCGACCGCAGGCCACGCCCGAGTCGCAGACCGCCGACCTCACCGGAGCACTGCTCACCCTCGCCGTATGGGGCGCGCCGCGCGGCGAGGGCATGCGGCTGCCGTCGCCGCTCCCGGCTGCGGCCGTCCGCGACGACGAGGCGGTGCTGCGGGCACTCGGCGCGGTGGACGACAAGGGCCGCGCGACCGCTTCAGGCCGTCGCCTGGCGGAGATCCCCGCTGCCCCGCGTTGGGCCCGCGCCCTCGTGGACAGCGTCCCGCTCACCGGCGCTCGCGTGGCCGCGGAAGTCGTGGCGGCCGTGGAGCTCGGTGTCGCGGGGGACCTCGCTCGCGAGGTGGCGGGGCTCCGCCGCTCGGCGTCGCCCGAAGCCAGGCGCTGGCGAGCGGAGGCCGACCGCCTGGAACGCCTCGCGCCGCACGGGTCGGGCACGGGCGCACCGCCGGGCGCCGTCGTCGTGCTGGCCTTTCCCGAGCGAGTCGCCCGACGGAAAGGCGATGCCTACCTGCTCGCCTCGGGGACCAGGGCCGCGGCCCCGCCCGCGTTGGCCGGGCACGAGTGGCTCGCGGTCGCCGAGGTGACGCGCGCGGATGGCGCGTCCGCCGGCGGGACCGGCGCTGTCATCCGTTCCGCCGCGCCCATCGATGAGGCCACCGCCCACCTGGCGGGGCACCTCCTCATCGACGAGGTCCGCGGCGAGCTGGACGGCGGCCGGTTGCGGGCCCGTCGAGTGACGGCGCTCGGTGCCATCGAACTCACCTCCACGCCCGTGCCCGCGCGCGAGCTCGGCCCGGATGCCGTCCGCAACCTCGTCCAGCGCCGGGGCCTCGACGTCATCGGCTGGTCCGAGGACGCCGACAGGCTGCGCCGCAGAATGGCGCTGGTCCGCCGGACCCACGGCGCTCCGTGGCCCGACGTGAGCGACGCCGCCCTGCTGGCCCGGCTCGACGAGTGGCTGGGACCGGAGCTGGCCCAGGCGGCCGCCACCGGGCGGCTCGCCGCCGTCGACCTCACCGCGCCACTCCGCCGGCTGCTCCCCTGGCCCGAGGCCGCACGCCTCGACGACCTGGCCCCCGAACGCCTCACGGTGCCCAGCGGTTCACGCATCCTGCTCGACTACCCGCCGCACGACGACGCCCGCCCCGTCGTCGTCGCGGTGAAGCTGCAGGAGTGCTTCGGCCTGGCGACCTCGCCCCGTCTCGCCGACGGCCGGGCCGAGATGGTGTTCCATCTGCTGTCGCCGGCCGGCCGCCCGCTCGCCATCACCGGAGACCTGGCATCCTTCTGGTCCGGCCCCTACGCCCAGGTCAGAGCCGAGATGCGCGGCAGGTACCCCAAGCACCCATGGCCGGAGGACCCCTGGTCGGCCCCGGCGACAGTCCGCACCAACCACCGCCGCTAGAGCGCGATCACCGCTCCCCGAGGAGGCGCCGCGCAGCACACCCGCACCGAGCGCAATCACCGCACCCTGAGGAGGCGCCGCGTAGCACGGCCACACCGAGAGCGATCACCGCTCCCTGAGGAGGCGCCGCACACCGACCCACACCGAACGCGAGTCCGCGGCGCCGTCTCGAAGGGTCCGAAACCACCGCACGACCCGCTACCGCAACTCCCAGCCCCAGCTCTCGGACGTTTCGACACGGGCCCGGCGCTCCGCGCGGAGGCCCGGCTCAACGAACGACGTGAAAGCCCGGCCACAGCCGCACCAACCACCGCCGCAAGAGACGCGATCACCGCACCCTGAGGAGGCGCCGCACACCAACCCACACCGAGCGCGAGTCCGCGGCGCCGTCTCGAAGGGTCCGAAACCCACCGCCGCCACGACGCTACCGCAACTCCCAGCCCCAACTCTCGGACGTTTCGACACGGGCCCGGCGCTCCGCGCGGAGGCCCGGCTCAACGAACGACGTGAAAGCCCGGCCACAGCCGCACCAACCACCGCCGCAAGAGACGCGATCACCGCACCCTGAGGAGGCGCCGCACACCAACCCACACCGAGCGCAAGTCCGCGGCGCCGTCTCGAAGGGTCCGAAACCCACCGCCGCCACGACGCTACCGCAACTCCCAGCCCCAACTCTCGGACGTTTCGACACGGGCCCGGCGCTCCGCGCGGAGGCCCGGCTCAACGAACGACGTGAAAGCCCGGCCACAGCCGCACCAACCACCGCCGCAAGAGACGCGATAACCGCACCCTGAGGAGGCGCCGCACACCAACCCACACCGAGCGCGAGTCCGCGGCGCCGTCTCGAAGGGTCCGCAACCACCGCACGGCCCGCTACCGCAACTCCCGGCCCCAGCTCTCGGACGTTTCGACTCGGGCTGCGGCTCCTTCGTCGCCCTAGGAGACTGCTGAACAACTCGTCATCTGGTGGTGTGGGTGGCGGGCGGAAGGTTGTCGAGGCTGTGGAGCGGGGAGTTTGAGTTAGCGCTCTGGGTGCGGCAGTGGGGTCGTTCCGCCCGCTGTCGGTGATCTTGTGTGGTCCCGGGGGCCGGGTGCAAGTGATCGGGACTGAGGCCGTGTCGGTCTGGTCAGGCCAGGGCCCAGGCTTCGTCGGTCATCGTGAGGCCCATGGCGAGGAGTCGTCGCAGGTTGAGGGCGGCGACGCGGTGGTGGAGCCAGTTGTTGTTCTTCTCGACGCCTCGGTATGGGACGCGACGGGCGCCGCGGGTGAGCCAGGCGATCGAGCGTTCGACCATCGGTCGGTGCTGCCGGTAGTCGGCCCGGAAGCCTTCGTCCGTTGCGCGTTTACGGTGCTCGCGTTGCAGTTGGTGATGCTCGCCCAGCAGCAGAGCGCGGCCAGATACCGCGGTGGTGCACTGCTCCCGTAACGGGCAGCCGCGACAGGCGGCCCCGAACGTGACGGCGCCCTTCGCGGACCGTCTCCTGGTGATCCCGGCCGGGCAGGTCATGGTGTCGGCGTCAGGGTTGAAGGTGAAATCGTCGATGGTGAAGCCACCCTCAACGGCGGGCTTGAGCGGCCACGGCTTGAGCAGCGGAATCCACTTCTTCTTATCGAGTTCATGGAGCATGTCGCCGGTGGCATAGGCCGAGTCCCCGAGCACCTCGACCTGCTGGTCGGCCGCGAGGGTCGAGTCGGCAGTGACCAGCTCGGCACCGACGGTGGCGTCGGAGTTGTCCGGCCCGTTGGTCTTGGTCAGCTCGCACACCATGGTCAGCCCGGTATCGGGCTCGACCACGACGTGGGCTTTGAACCCGTCCTGGCGTCGTTCCCGGGTCTTGTGGGCATGTCGGGTGTCGGGGTCGACGGTCGAGATCACCCGATCGGGAGCGGTCTTGCGGGCGATCCGCCACCGGCCGTCGGTGCCGTCGGAGTCCTCGGCCGGTTCCACGTCCTGACCCGCGACCAGAGCCAGCAGCGCGACCGCATCGGCCGGTTTCCCGCCCGCCTTGCTGATTGCCTCGACATCCAGCGCGGCGAGCAGCGCCAGCGCGTCACCGACCAGCGCGGAGACCAACTCGTCACGGGCAGCCGGGTCATCCCACGCGATCGGCGGCTTCCCGGTCGAGTCGTAGTCCTGCCCAGTAAACGCGGCCAGCCGGGTGCACTGCACCCCGATCAGGTCCTTGGCGCCGGGCACCTCACGGCCGACCCGACGAATCTGGGCGATCAACTGGGTCACGGTGTCCTGCCGGGCCACCGCGTCATCAAGGATCGTGGAGTCCAGCGCCCGACGCTGCTTGCCGGCCACCGCACCCGTTTCAGCGATGACGTCGCGGACCACCTCGAAGATCCGCTGCGGCCGATGGCTCGCAGCCAACCGGCGCCGCCAGTGAGTCAACGTCGAGGAGTCGAAGCCCTTCGCGTCGATCGCGTACCCGCACGCTGCCTTCCACCGCAGATCGAAGGTCAACGCGTCAACCGCTTCGCGGTCCGAATGGCCGTAAAGCGCCTGGAGCACGATCACCGAGGCGATCACCTCGCCCGGGATCGAGGGCCGACCACGCCCGGTCGGGAACAGGTCAGCGAACAACTCGCTCGGGAACAACCGGTCCCGATGCCCGGCCAGCAACGCGAACACGCTCCCCGGCTCAAGCAGGTGCCCAGCAACCGACTCCACATCCAGCAACTCACGCTGCCGACCCGACTCACCCAGCATGCACACAGGATCCCAGCCCAGCCCGACAACCCCGGAAGGCGCGCCCTTTAATCAGCAGTCTCCTAGCCCGGCTCAACGAACAGCGCGGGGCCCCGGCTCAACGAACAGCGTGGGGCCCCAGCCCAACGAACGGGGTTACTTCTTGGGTGCCTCGGAGGTCGACAGCGCGGCCACGAATGCCTCCTGGGGGACCTCGACGCGGCCGACCATCTTCATCCGCTTCTTGCCCTCCTTCTGCTTCTCCAACAGCTTGCGCTTGCGGGAGATGTCGCCGCCGTAGCACTTCGCGAGGACGTCCTTGCGCATGGCGCGGATGGTCTCTCGGGCGATCACGCGCGAGCCGATGGCCGCCTGGATGGGCACCTCGAACTGCTGGCGCGGGATGAGCTCCTTCAGCTTGGAGGCCATCTGCAGGCCGTAGGAGTAGGCCTTGTCCTTGTGCACGATCGCGGAGAACGCGTCGACGGGGTCGCCGTGCAGCAGGATGTCGACCTTCACCAGGTCGGCTGCCTGCTCGCCGTCCGGCTCGTAGTCCAGCGACGCGTAGCCCTTGGTCCGCGACTTCAGCGCGTCGAAGAAGTCGAACACGATCTCGGCCAGCGGGAGCGTGTAGCGGATCTCCACGCGGTCCTCGCTCAGGTAGTCGAGGCCGCGCTGCACGCCGCGCCGGGTCTGGCACAGCTCGAGGATCGTGCCGATGTACTCCGACGGCGCGAGGATGGTGCCGCGGATGACCGGCTCGTACACCTCGGCGATCTTCCCCGTCGGGTACTCGGACGGGTTGGTCACGGTGTGTTCCGAGCCGTCCTCCATGACGACCCGGTAGACGACGTTGGGTGCCGTCGAGATCAGATCGAGGTTGAACTCGCGCTCGAGCCGCTCGCGGACGATCTCCATGTGCAGCAGGCCGAGGAAGCCGACGCGGAAGCCGAAGCCGAGCGCGCCGGAGGTCTCAGGCTCGTAGGTGAGCGCGGCGTCGTTCAGCTGCAGCTTCTCCAGGGCCTCGCGGAGCTCGTTGAAGTCATCGCCGTCGATGGGATAGAGGCCCGCGTAGACCATCGGGTTCGGGTGCCGGTAGCCGCCCAGGTCCGTGGTCGCGGGCTTGTTCTCCGTGGTGACGGTATCGCCGACACGCGACTGCCGCACGTCCTTCACACCGGTGATGAGGTAGCCGACCTCGCCGACGCCAATGGCGTCGGCCTTGACGGGCTCCGGGGAGATGACGCCGACCTCGAGGAGCTCGTGCACCGCCTTGGTCGACATCATGCGGATGCGCTCGCGGTGGTTCAGCTCGCCGTCGACGACACGCACGTAGGTGACCACGCCGCGGTAGGTGTCGTACACCGAGTCGAAGATGAGCGCGCGGGCCGGCGCGGCCGGGTCGCCCTTCGGGGCGGGGATCAGGTCGACGACGGTGTCCAGCAGCTCGGCGACGCCGGCACCGGTCTTGCCGGAGACCCGCAGCACCTCGCTCGGGTCGCAGCCGATGATCCCCGCGATCTCCGCGGCGTACTTCTCAGGGTTCGCGCTGGGCAGGTCGATCTTGTTCAGCACCGGGATGATCGTGAGGTCGGCCTCGATGGCCAGGTACAGGTTCGCGAGCGTCTGCGCCTCGATCCCCTGGGCCGCGTCGACGAGCAGGATCGCGCCTTCGCAGGCCTGCAGCGAACGCGACACCTCGTAGGTGAAGTCGACGTGCCCAGGCGTGTCGATCATGTTCAGGACGTAGGTGTCGCCGTCCTTGTCCCAGGGCATGCGCACGGCCTGCGACTTGATGGTGATGCCGCGCTCTCGCTCGATGTCCATCCGGTCGAGGTACTGGGCGCGCATCTGACGGGCGTCGACGACCTTGGTCAGCTGCAGCATGCGGTCGGCGAGCGTGGACTTGCCGTGATCGATGTGGGCGATGATGCAGAAGTTGCGGATAATCGCCGGATCGGTCTTGCCAGGGCGCGGTGCGGACATGCAGTTCCTCGGGGACGGAAAATGAGCAGTGGTCAGTCTCTCATGGAACGCCCGTGGCGACGTATTTCGCGCGCCGCAGGGACACGACGCGGGGACGCCTCGGCGATTTGGCCGACCCTCGGGCCGTCGGGTAAGGTTGATCGTCGCGTGCAAACGCCAGACCGAGTACATCAACTTCATCCGTAAAGAGGCTTGCCCAGTGGCGAACATCAAGTCCCAGCAGAAGCGCATCAAGACCAACGAGAAGGCGCGTCAGCGCAACAAGGCCGTCAAGTCGGCCCTTCGCACCCACGTGCGCAACGTCCGTACCGCCGTTGCCGCCGGCGACGCCGAGAAGGCCGCCGAGCTGGCCAAGGTCGCCAACCGCGCCCTCGACAAGGCCGTGAGCAAGGGCGTCATCCACAAGAACCAGGCCGCCAACCGCAAGTCGGCCATCTCGACGTCCGTCGCCGCTCTCTGAGCACACCCGTTCTTTTCTGAACACCCGCAACGCAGCGCCTTGACCCTCGGTCGTCAAGGCGCTGTTTTGCGCACCCTCGCACCCGTCGGCGCGCCGGCCGCTACCGGTGACGCAGCTTGAGGACGCCGAGCACCATGCGCTCGAGCGCGTAGTCGGCATCGGTGGCCGCACCCTTGACCTCCGCGTCGCCGACGGCGATGAGCGTGATGGCCTTGGCCACACCGCCCGACTGCCAGTTCCGCGCGGCGCGCGCGTAGTCCTTCATCTTCCACGCGGGCACGCCGATCTGGCGAGCCAGGTCGAAGTCGCTCATCCGGGAGCCCTGCGCGTCGAGGTACTTCGCGAGGCCGCGGAAGGCGCCGGCCATCGCGCTGGTGACGAGCACGGGCGCGGCGCCGGTGCTGAGCGCCCAGCGCAGCCGCTCCATGGCGAGTCCCGCATTGCCCGCGAGCACGGCGTCGGCCACCGCGAACGACGTCACCTCGGCCCGGCCTGCGAAGTAGCGCTTGATCAGTTCCGCGGTGACCTCACCGGAGTCGGCGTCGTCGGCGAGCTGCCCCACCGCTGCGGCGAGCGCCCGGAGATCGTGCCCGACGGCGGAGACCAGCTCTGTCGCGGCGTCCGGGCCGAGCTTCACCTTCCTGCGTCGGGCCTCTTCCGCCACGAACTTGGGCAGGTCCCACGGCTTGATCTGCGCGACGGTCTCGACGCGCACCTTCGCCTTCTTCAGCTTGTCGATCAGCCCGCGCCCCTTGTTGCCGCCCTGGTGGACGAGGATCAGGCACAGTTCCTCGGGCGGGTGCACCGCGATGTCGACCAGCTGGTCGACCGTGCCCTGCGGGCAGGCGCCGACGTCGTCGATGACGGCCACGATGTGGCTGGCGAACAGCGACCCGCCGACCACCTCGGACAGCATCGAGAACTCGAGGTCCGCGGCGTTGATCTCGTTCACGTCCGCCCCAGGCTCTGCGGCCAGGGCCCGCGCCTTGACGTCCGCGACGATGCGCTGCGCGAGCAGCGCCTCGGGACCGGTGATGAGCAGGGATGAGCCGAAGGGCGACGACATGGGTCCAAGCATGCCAGCGCCCGCCGACACCCGCGAGAAGGACGCCCGCCGCACGCGTGGTTCCTCCTCGCCCTAGACTCGTGGCCACACCACCCGCACCCAAGGAGCAGTCCATGTCCGCACCGCTCAGTTTCGGCGTCCTGGGCGCCGCCGGTATCACGCCGACCGCGCTGATCGATCCCGCCCGCGAGAATCCCGACGTCGAGGTGCTGGCCGTCGCCGCCCGCGACCGGGCCCGGGCGGAGGAGTTCGCCGCCCAGCACAAGATCGCCCGCGTGCACGACACCTACGAAGACCTGCTGGCCGACCCCGAGGTGGAGGCCGTCTACATCCCGCTGCCGAACTCCGAGCACGGCCGCTGGACCATCGCGGCGCTGGAGGCGGGCAAGCATGTCCTCGTCGAGAAGCCCTTCACGTCCAACGCGGATGAGGCGCGCGCCGTCGCCGCCCGGGCCGCCGAGTCCGACCGCGTCGTGATGGAGGCCTTCCACTACCGCTACCACGCGCTCACCGAGGAGATCCTGCGGCTGATTCGCGAGGGCGCGATCGGCGATCTGGTGAACGTCGACGCCTGGTTCTACATCCACCTGACGGACCGCACGAACATCCGCTACATCCAGGAGCTCGCGGGCGGGGCGACCATGGACCTCGGTTGCTACGCCCTGCACCTCGTGCGCAGCGTCGTCGGCGAGGAACCCGAGATGCTCTCCGGCACCGCGCGGCCCTCCACCGACCCGCGTCTCGACGAGGCGCTCTCCGTGCAGGTCCGGTTCCCGTCCGGGGTGACGGGGACGATCGCGAGCTCGCTGCTCGAGGACGAGGGCGGCGCGGGGGCGACCATCACGGGCACGCGGGGCGTGCTCCAGGTCGACGGGTATGTCGCGCCGCAGAACGGCTGCAGCCTGACCCTCACGGTGGACGGCGAGACCACCGACATCCCCGTGCCCGAGCTGCCCAGCAGCTACGCGCGGCAGCTCGAGGTGTTCGTCGCGGCGGTCCGCGACGGCGCACCCCTCCTGACCGGCCCGGAGGACTCGGTCGCCACCATGACGGCCATCGACGCGATGTACCGCGCCGCGGGCCTGCAGCCGCGCGACTGATCATCCCGAGGTCCTGACCGTCAGGGCCGATGCGCCCTTCGACACGGCGATCGAGCCCTGGCGGTCGGTCCGCGCCACCGACATGCCGAGCTCTCCGCTGAGGCGCAGCGCCGCCTCAGCCGGGTGACCGTAGTCGTTGTCCTCCCCCGCACTCGCGACGGCGAGCCGCGCCCCGGCGGCCGCGAAGAAGCGGCGCTCCTGCCGGGCAGAACCGTGGTGCGGCAGCTTCAGCACGTCCGCGCTGAGGTCGAGGCCGAGCGTGGCCGCCGACCTCAGAGCCTTCGACTGCGCCGCCGGCTCCGCGTCTCCGGGCAGCAGCACTCGCAGCCCACCCGATGCGGCGACCCCCACCACGGACGCGTCGTTCTCCTCCGATCCCTCCTCGCCTCCGCGTGACTCTCCCCCGCCGTCCTCCCCGACGCCGTCCGCCGGGGCACCACCGACCGAGCCGCTGCCCGTGGAGACCCCACCCACAGACACGGTCGTCCAGACGGCCTCGCCCACGGCGATCTGCTCGCCCGGCCGAGCGGGCCGAAGTTCGGATCCCGCGCGGCCGGCTGCCGCCACGAGCCACGCGGGCGGCTGCCCTTCGCGCACCAGCACGAGCGCCGGCCGATAGCGGGCCAGTACCTCCTCTGCGCCGCCGACGTGATCGGCGTGATAGTGCGTGAGTACGAGCAACGGGACCTCACGTACGCCGAGCGCGTCCAGGCACGCGACCGCGTCGCGGGCCTCCGGGGCCGCGTCCACCAGGACCGCGGCCCGGGGGCCGGCGCGGATGGCGGTGGCATCCCCCTGCCCCACATCGCAGAACACCGCCGCCCACTCCCCCGGCCAGCCGAGTGGCACGGGCCGGACGACGGACGCGGCCACTAGGACCGCGACGAAGCCCAGGCCGCCCCACGGCGTGCGCAGCACCGCGACGAGCAGGGCTGCGAGCGCCGCCGAGCCCACGGTCACCGCGGCCACGCCGAGTACCGTCGCGTCCCACGACCACGCCGCGGCCGGCAGCGACGCACCGCTGTGCGCCAGCCACAGAATGGGCTGCGCGCACCAGCCGGCCGCCCAGCCGGGCCCCGCCGCCACGGCAGGCCAGAAACTCAGCAGCGCGGCGGAGAGCCCGAGCACGGTGGTGGGCCCCACGAAGGGTCCGGCCAGCACGTTGGTCAGCACGCCGACGACCGACACCTGGCCGCTGACGGCGGTGATGAGCGGCTGGGTGGCCAGCTGCGCCGCGATCGACACACCCAGCGCCTCGGCCGCCCATCGCGGGCACCAGCGGACCAGCCCGGCGATCAATCTCGGCCCGAGCAGCACGATCCCCGCGCACGCCGAGGCCGACAGCGCGAAGCCCGCCGACGCCGCCAGCCACGGGTCGATCCACGTCAGCGCGCACACGGCCACCGCCAGTCCGCGCACGCTCGTCGAGCCGCGGCCGACGCCCGTGGCGGCGAGGGCGACGAGCCCCATGGCCGCTGCACGCAGCACGGAAGGGTCCTGGCCGCACACCAGCACGAAGCCGGCGACGCCCACGACGGCGAACGCCCGCACGGCCCACCCCCGCGCGCCCAGGCCGCGGACTGCGGCAAGCAGCACCACGAGCGTCAGCGTGAGGTTGGCTCCAGAGACCGCCATCAAGTGGGTGAGCCCCGTCGCCCTGAAGGCGTCCGCCATCTCCTCCGAGACCGCGGAGGTATCCCCGACGACGAGCGAGGGCACGAGGGCCGCCTGCTCGGGCGGCGAATGGGCCACGGCCGCCCGGAGCCCCGATCGCAGGGCGTTGGCCAGCGCGTCGAGCGGCCCCGGAGGCTCGACGAGGCCGGGTTCCCGGCGCAGGCTGAGCAGCGCCGCCGCCTCGTCGCCCTGCTCCGTGGCACCCAGCCGGACGCGCGCCCGATATCGGGCGCCCGGCACGAGGGCCGCGGCTCCTTCCTCCTGACCACCGACGCCCAGCACGACCACCGGCACCCGCGCCTCGACACGTCGTCCGCGCCCCTCGAACGACACCAGCTCGGCCCGGACGACAACCACGTCGCCCGAGCGTCGTGGCTCCTCCCGGGCGCGGAACTCCGCCGTTCCGCTCGCGTTCTTGTCGGCCAGCCGGGCGACGGGGGAATCGTGCAGGCTCGCCGACCGGGCGCCGGCGGCGAGCGCAGCCAGCAGAAGCGTCGTGAGGCAGAGTGCCAGCCAGGGCCGTCGAGCCCGGAGCGCCACCACCGCCAGAAGGACGACGCCCACCGCAAGGGCCAGCAGCCCCGACGGCTCGGGCCGCCAGCCCGAGACCCCGACGAAGGCGCCGCCCCAGCACACGGCCGCCAGCGGCACGAGCCGCAGGTCGTGCCCGGACGGCCCGCCGGCGGGCTCCTCCTCCGTCGTCCAGGCCGTCACGTTCGCACCAGCCCTCTCAGCCGCTCAAGGGTCTTCGGTCCTATCCCGCTGATCTCCTCCAACTCCTCCACGCTGGTGAACCGCCCGTTCTCCTCACGCCACGCGACGATCGCGGCCGCGGTGACGGGGCCGATCCCCGGCAGTTCCTCCAGTTCTGCGACGCTGGCCGCGTTGAGGTCGAGAGGACCACCTCCGCCCGTGGCCCCCGACCCGCCGGCGGGATCGCGGACCTCACCCAGTGGCTCGCCCGCCGTTCCGATCACCACCTGCGCGCCGTCCGCGACCGGCGCGGCGAGGTTCAGCAGCGCGGGATCCGCGTCTCTCTTCAGGCCGCCGGCCGCCTCGATCGCGTCGAGCACGATGGCCCCCTCCGGCAGCGTCACGACCCCGGGCCGGGCCACCGCGCCAACGACGTGCACGCGCACCGTCCGTGGGCTGGCACTCGGGCTCGCGGTCCCCGCCGACACCGGCGGCGGGCTGACCACCGGAACGACGGGCAGCTCCGTGGCCGCACTCTGACTCAGGGCCGCAACGGCGACCCCCACACCGCTGAGCAGGAGGAGCGCGACGACGCCGATGTGGCGCATGGTGATGCCGCGCGGCAGGCGCCACCGGGAGCCCCGGACAGGCGCCTGCGCGCGCCCGGGGCGCGCAGGCGCCGCCACCGACGCGCCCGCGACGGCGTCATCCGTCGCGGAGAGGTCACTCCCCTCTGCCCTGCGCGGCCCGCCGATGGACTCGTGGCCCGCGCTGATGTAGGCCAGCCGCGCCCGGGCGACCTCGGCGGCGTCGACATGCTCCATGTTCTTGTGATGTCAAAAACGCACCCCCGATTGCCACGAAATCTCACATCTGTGGAGAACTTTCGCGGAACACCCCGGGATCGCCGGTCCTAGCTGGTGTCGCGCACCACGAGGACGGGGTCGAAGAGGATGTGCGGGTGCTCGGCGGGCCGATCACCGCGCGCGGCCTCGATCGCCAGCCGGACGGCGGTGCGGCCGAGGTCCGCGGCAGGCTGATAGACGGTAGTGAGGTTGGGCTCGATCTCGGAGGCGTACTGGACGTCGTCGTAGCCGACGATCCTGGTGTCCTCCGGCACCCGGACGCCCCCACGCGCGAGGGTCTGCAGCAAGCCGAACGCAACGAGGTCGTTCGCGGCGAGGATCGCATCCGGCCGCTCGTCGGCAGGCAGCGCCAGGATCTCCTGACCCACCTCGATGCCGCTGGTGACGCTCAGCCCGTCGGTGCGGAACAGGCGCGGCTCGGCCAACGCGCCCCAGCCCAGCCGGAAGCCCTCGTGGCGGTTCGCCACGTGCCGCACGGACTCGGGGTTGCCGACGAAGGCCGGGCGACGACCGCCGCGTTCGATGAGATGCTCGGCGGCAAGGCGGGCGCCCAGCACGTGATCAACGGCCACCGACGGCGCGACCGGCACCTTCGCAGCGATGTCCGGCGGGTCGAGGAGCACCACCACGACGCCGTGCGCCATCAGCCGCTTGACCTGCTCGTCCACGTCCCCGGTCGGGAAGACGATGACGGCCTCGTTCATCTGCGCCTCGAGGTGCTCGATGTTCCTGGCCTCGCGGACGGGGTCGCGGTGGCTGTTGGTGAACTGGACGAACCAGCCCTCCTGCTCGGCCTCGGACTGGATGCCCCGCGCCAGGTAGTCGAAGAACGGGTCCCAGGCGTCGGTGAAGACCACACCGATGCTCTCGCTGCGCTGCCGCCTGAGCCGACGCGCGGCCTCGTTCGGCACGTAGCCGAGCTCGTCGGCCGCTGCCTTGATGCGCGCGGACTTGGCCGCGGAGACGAGCTCGGGGCGGTTGAAGAAGTTCGAGACCTGCGATCGGGAGACCCCTGCGTGCCGCGCGACGTCGTGCGAATTGGCCATCGGACCTCCTCTCTCGCCGCGTGTCCCTCCGGGAAGACGGGCGCGTCGCTGCGCGCCTCCTCGCGCGCCAGGGTCAGGTGCGGGGCTGGTGGCCGCGACTTGACACGTGCCAACGATAACGTTTAGATTCCATTCACAGCAACTTGACACGTGTCAAGTCTCTCGCTCTGGCTAGAGTGAGGTTGTTCATCGCCGAACAAGTTAAGGAGCATTCGATGCGACGCACCACCAAGATCGCGGCAGCTGCCGTGGCCATCCTCCTCACCGCCGCAGGCACGGCCTGCACGAAGAAGAACGCCGACCCGGCGCCGCCCGCCAACAACCCGAGCAACTCGCAGAGCAGCACCGGCGGCGGCACGGGCAGCACCGACTTCAAGATCGCCTTCGTCCCGAAGCTGCAGGGCATCCCCTACTTCGAGGCGATGAACGCGGGCGGCAAGGAGGCCGCGGGCAAGCTCGGCGGCCAGTGGCTGTACCAGGGCCCGACCACCGCCGACGCCGCGGCCCAGGCCGATGTCGTCAGCACGTTCATCCAGCAGAAGGTCGACGCGCTGTTCATCGCGCCGAACGACCCCGACTCGATGGCCCCCAAGATCCAGGAGGGCATCGACGCCGGCATCAAGGTCGCGACGTCGGACACCGACGCCCCGAACTCCGCGCGTGAGCTGATGGTGCTGATGGCCTCCTCCGAGGGCATCGGCAAGGCCAACACCGAGGCCATCATGCAGGCCATGGGCGGCAAGGGCGAGTTCGCCATCGTGTCCTGTGGTGAGACGGCCGACCAGCTGAACCAGTGGATCGCCGAGATCAAGAAGTACACCGCCGAGAAGTACCCGGAGGCCAAGGTCGTCGACACCGTCTTCGCGGGCGAGGACGTGGCCAAGGCCACCCAGATGGCCACCGACCTGATGAACGCGCACCCGAACCTGACCGGCATCGTCGGCACCTGCTCGACCGCCGGCCCCGGCATCGCGCAGGCCGTCGAGAACGCCGGGAAGATCGGCAAGGTCTTCACCGTCGGCATGGGCACGCCCAACGACATGGCCAAGTACCTGAAGAGCGGCGCCGCCAGCGCCGGCGTGCTGTGGGACGCCAAGGCCCTCGGCTGCCTGACCTACTGGGCGGGCATCCAGCTCATCCAGGACAAGGGCTTCCAGGCCACGCAGGCCGTGCCCGAGTGCGGTCTCGACGCCGTCACCTACGACGAGGCCTCCAAGGTGCTGCTGATGGGTGAGCCCCTCACGTTCACCAAGGACACCGTCGACAACTACAACTTCTGAGTTCTGGTCTCCAGGAGAGTCTCAGCAATGACGACGACAACTGAGGGGGGTGCCGCCAAGAGCGGCACCCCCCGCCTGGAGATGCGTGGAATTGCCAAGAGCTACGGCGCGGTGAAGGCCATCCGGCACGCCGACCTCACGCTCTACCCCGGCCAAGTGCTCGCCCTCGTGGGCGAGAACGGCGCCGGCAAGTCCACGCTCATCAAGGTGCTCTCGGGTGCTGTCATCCCCGACAAGTCCGATATCACCTTCGATGGCCGCAAGGTCACCGTCGCCTCGACGTCCGACGCCATGGGCCTCGGCATCGCGACGGTGTATCAGGAGCCGCAGCTCTTCACGGAGCTGACGGTCTCGGAGAACATCTTCCTCGGCAGGGAGCTCCGCAAGGGCGGCAGGATCGACTGGGAGGCGCAGTCCAAGCGCGTGCAGGAGCTCCTCGAGCTCCTCGACCTCCCGGCGCACTACGCCACCGCGACGGTCGGCGACCTGTCCATCGCCGAGCAGCAGCAGGTCTCGATCGCCAAGGCACTGGCCGGCGACTCGAACATCCTGATCCTCGACGAGCCTTCCGCCATCCTCACCGACGCGGAGATCGAGACGCTGTTCAAGGTCGTCCGGAGGCTGACAGCCACCGGAGTGTCCGTGATCTACATCTCGCACCGCCTCGACGAGCTGTTCCGCATCGCCAACGACGTGCTCGTCATGCGCGACGGCCAGACCATCGGCACCTACGCCATCGGGGAGCTCTCGGTGCGCAAGGTCGTCGAACTCATGGTCGGCGGCATCCTCACCGAGGAGAAGCACGAGCGCGCGATCGACCCGAACGCCGTGCCGCGTCTCGAACTGGTGGGCCTGTCCCGCAAGGGCGACTTCCACGACGTCAACGTGAAGGTGCGGCCCGGCGAGATCGTCGGCCTGTACGGCCTCGTGGGTTCGGGCGTCGCCGAGATCGCCGACTCGATCTACGGCATCAACCAGGCCGACGGCGGCGAACTCAAGCTCGACGGCACGCCGGTCCGGCCGCGCTCGCCGCGCCATGCGCAGAAGCTGGGGATCGGGCTGCTGCCCGCCAACCGCAAGGCGCAGGGCATGTTCTCGTTCCAGTCGATCATGTTCAACATCTCCGCGGGGCACCTGGCACTGCTCAGCCACGCGGGCATCTGGATGAACGGCGCCAAGGAGCGCACGGTCGCCAAGGACATGATCAAGCGCCTCGCGGTCAAGACGCCCTCCGAGATGCAGAAGATCGGCGCCATGTCCGGCGGCAACGCCCAGAAGGTGGTGCTGGCGCGCCAGCTGGTGCAGCGTCCGCAGGTCCTCGTCCTCGCCGAGCCCACGCAGGGCGTCGACGTGGGCGCCAAGGAGGAGATCCACCGCATCATCGCGGAGCTCGCCGACCAGGGCACCGCGGTGCTCGTGGTGACCTCCGACCTGCCCGAGGCCATCCGCATCTCCGACCGCCTGCAGGTGGTCCGCGGCGGAACGACCACGGTGGAGTTCGGCCCGGGTGCCACCCAGGTCGACGTGCTCGCCGCCGCGGCGGGCCAGACCGAACCCGACGACGAGAAGGAGGCGAAGTGAGCACCGCAACCGCGAGCCCCGCGCGCGCAAAGAAGGCGCGGATCCTCGCCCCGCCGGTCACCGGCCAGGAGATCGTGCTCATCGGCGTCATCGCCGTGCTGTGGGCCCTGTTGGCGTTCAACACGCCGGCGTTCCTCACCGCGAGCTCCATCCAGCCGCTGCTCGGCAACGTGGCACCGATCGCCCTGATCGGCATCGGCATGACGATCGTCATCATCACGGCGGGCATCGACGTCTCGGTCGGCGCCAACATCGCCGTCAGCGCCGTCGTCGTCGCCAAGATCGTGCTGGTCCAAGCCCAGCAGGGAATCTTCGTCGCCATCATCACGGGCATGCTCGTCGGCGGCGTCCTCGGTCTCCTGAACGGCTTCCTGATCGCCTACGGCCGGGTGCACGCCATCATCATCACGTTCGGCACGTCGAACCTGTTCCAGTGGCTGAGCCTCAGGCTCTTCGACTCCAGCACGGTCAACAACATCCCCGAGACCCTCGGGGTGCTGGGCAACGGCGCGGCGGGCCGTGCCCTGTGGGTGCCGAACTCGTTCCTGATCGCGCTGTTGCTGACCGCGCTGGCGTGGCTCTACCTGCGGCACACCGCGGGTGGCCGCCACTTCTACGCGATCGGCGGCGACGAGGTCGCGGCCCAGCTCGCCGGCGTCAACGTCAAGCGCCGCATCCTGCTGGCGTACATCATCACCGGTCTGCTCGTCGGCCTCGCGGCCTGTGTCATCGTGGCGCAGGGCTCGAACCTCGGCCAGACCGTGGGCACCGGCAAGGAACTGGCCGTGATCGCGGCCGTCGTCATCGGCGGCACCTCGATCACCGGCGGCCGCGGCTCGGTGTTCGGCACCGTGCTCGGCGCGCTGCTCGTCCAGACGGTGGCTTCCGGCGTGACCCAGCTGGGCTGGCGCTCCGAGCTGTCCGACCTGTTCGTCGGCCTCGCCATCATCGTGGCCGTCGGCACGGACCTCATCCGCGAGCGCGCTAGGAGGAAGGCATGACCGCCACCACCGCACCCCAGAAGAAGTCGTCGCAGGAGTCGAGGCTCTCGCTCATCGTGCGGACGCTGCTCACGCAGCGCGTCGCGCTGCTGGCCGTGCTCGTCGTCCTGCTCGTCGTGTACTTCATGGTCCTCGGCGCCAACGACTACTTGACCGCCCCGTACGACTTCGACTACATGGCCTCCGCGCTCATCAACGCGGTGCCGATGGCGATGCTGGGCTTTGCTCAGCTCTTCGTCATCACGTCCGGCCGTGGCGGCATCGACCTGTCGGTGGGCGCCATCGTGTCGCTGTCAGGCATGACGTTCGGCTTCATGTACGGCATGTGGGGATGGTCGCTCCCGATGGCGCTCATCGCCACCGTGATCGTCGGTGCCATCCTCGGGCTCCTCAACGGGATCCTCGTGGCCTACATCGAGTTCCCGGCCCTGATCGCCACCCTCGCCACGTTCTACGCGTACAAATCGATCGCCGTCGTCATCAACGACCAGCGGCCCATCAGCACCAAGCCCATCCAGGAGCTGTACAAGTCCACGGCCAGCTCGGTGCCCCTGCCACTGATCGGCGACTACCTGCCGGACTTCCCGCGCGGCGTGTTCCTGTTCCTCATCCCGACGCTGATCGTCGTGTGGCTC
The DNA here is from genome assembly GCA_047602285.1 of Arachnia sp. Taxonomy (GTDB): domain Bacteria; phylum Actinomycetota; class Actinomycetes; order Propionibacteriales; family Propionibacteriaceae; genus Arachnia. Next base: position 3,726,587 of record JASGHR010000001.1, on the reverse strand, counting down.
CTGCTGTCGCGCACCAGCTACGGGCGACGGGTCTACGCCATCGGCACCAACGACGTCGCGGCCCGCTGGTCCGCGATCGACGTCAAGGCCTCCCGCGCGGGCGCGTACATGCTGAGCGGCGCGATCTCCGGCCTGGTGGCCGTGGTCACCGTCGGCCAGTTCGCCTCCGCCCGGCCCGACGCCGGCGTCAGCGGCAACGGCATGGCCCTGCCCGCCATCACCATCGCGGTGCTCGGCGGCGTCGCCATCACGGGCGGCATCGGCCGCGTGTCCGGCATCGTGCTGGCCACGCTCCTGGTGGTCTGGACCAACGCCGGCATCCGCCTGGCCTTCGAGGGCAACGCGGGCCCGCAGTTCCAGCTGCTGGCGCTCGGCCTGCTGCTCATCTTCTCCGCACTCCTCAACGGGTTCTCCAACCGCCGCTACGGCGGCGCAGGATGATCCCCCTCCCCTACAGATAAGGACATCACTTCATGACATCCCCGATTGGCGTTCACGCCCTCGTCTTCACCGGCGACTTCGACACCGACGGCATCGAGCAGTCGGCGAAGCGCGCCGCGAAGGCCGGCTTCGACCTCATCGAGTACCCCCTGATGGATCCCTTCTCCTTCGACGCCGCCGCGGCGCGCCGCGCGGTGGAAGGCGAGGGGCTGCAGGTCTCCGCCAGCCTCGGCCTCCCGATCGACGCCGACATCAGCAGCGACGACCCCGATGTGGTCGCCGCGGGCAAGAAGCTCCTCGACACGGCGCTCGAGAAGACCGCCGAGATGGGCGGCACGGACCTCTGCGGCGTGCTGTACGGCTCGATGCGCAAGCACATGGCCCCCTGCACCGCGACCGGCCGCGCCAACAGCGCCGCCGCGATCGGTGACCTCTCCCGCAAGGCGGAGAGCCTGGGCGTCAAGCTCGCGCTCGAGGTGGTCAACCGCTACGAGAGCAACATCATGAACACCGGCCGCCAGGCGCTGGCCTACCTCCAAGAGGTCGGCCACGACTGGGTGAAGGTGCACCTCGACACGTATCACATGAACATCGAGGAGTCGGATCTCTTCCAGCCGTTCCTCGACGCCGGTGAGCAGCTCGGCTACGTGCACATCGGCGAGAGCCACCGCGGCTACCTCGGCACGGGCTCGGTGGACTTCGAGAGCACCTTCCGGGCGCTGGCGCGCATGGGCTACGACGGCCCGATCACGTTCGAGTCCTTCTCGTCCGCGGTCGTGTCCCCGACGCTCAGCAACACGCTGGGAATCTGGCGCAACCTGTGGTCTGACGGCGACGACCTCGCCGCGCACGCGAACCGCTACATCCGTGACCACATCCTCGCCGTGAAGACCATCGAGCTGCACTGAGGCCTGTCGGCACGACAAAGAACCGCCCCCCGATCCTCACGGATCGGGGGGCGGTTCCTCGTTCCCGGGTGCCTCAGGAGGCGGGCACGAGGCTCAGCATCTTCGGCAGGCGCGCGATGACCTTGGCCACCTCACGGCCGGCCAGCGAGCGCTGCACCCCGGCGTCGGCGAGGGCCAGCTCCAGGGCCGCGTCCTCCGTGATGTCGGCCGGGACCTCGATCTTGCCGCGGATCTTGCCCTGGATCTGGACCACCATCGTGACGGTCTCGTCGACCGTCAGCGTAGGGTCGGCCGTCGGCCAGGCGCTGTTGGCGATCGACGGCGGCAGCCCGAGGACCTCCCACATCTCCTCCGCCACGTACGGCGCGACGACGCTCAGCGACTGCGCGACGAACGTCACGGCCTCGCGCACCGCCGGGTCGGCCGAGCCCACGGCGCCGTCGATGGCCTTGCGGGTGGCGTTGACCAGCTCCATGGTGCGCGCCACGGCCACGTTGAAGCGGCCGGACTCGAGCAGCTGGGACACCTCGGCGATCGTCTTGTGCGTCGTCTTGCGCAGCGCCGCGTCACCGGCCGCGGCGTCGGCACCGGGCGCGGAGGTCACGTCGCCGGCGAGCCGGTAGGCGCGCTGCAGGAACTTCAGGCTGGACGCGGGCGAGACCTCGGCCCAGTCGATGTCGTCCTCCGGCGGGCCGGCGAACACCATGGTCAGGCGCACCGCGTCGACACCGTACTCGTCGATCTGCTTGCCGAGGTCGACACCGTTGCCCAGCGACTTGCTCATGGCCTTGCCGTTGTTGATGACCTGACCCTGGTTCATGAGGCGCAGCATGGGCTCGTCGAAGTCCACCATGCCCATGTCGCGCAGCACCTTCGAGAAGAAGCGCATGTAGAGCAGGTGCAAGATGGCGTGCTCGACACCGCCGACGTACTGCGCCACCGGCATCCAGTCGCGGACCCTCTCGGGGTCGAACGGCCCCTCGGTATAGCCCGGGGAGCAGTAGCGCAGGAAGTACCACGACGAGTCGACGAAGGTGTCCATCGTGTCGGTGTCGCGCTCGGCCGGCCCGCCACAGGTGGGGCAGGTGGTGGCGACCCAGTCGGTGGCCGAGGCCAGCGGCGAGGTGCCCTTGGGCGCAAGCGCGGCGCCGCGCAGGTCGGGCAGGCGGACGGGCAGCTGCTCGTCGGGCACCGGGACCTCGCCGCACGAGGCGCAGTGCACGATCGGGATGGGGCAGCCCCAGAAGCGCTGCCGGGACAGCAGCCAGTCGCGCAGGCGGTACTGGATGGTTCCGGTGCCGGTCCCCTCCCCCTCGAGCTGAGCGATGATCGTCGACACGCCGGAGGCCTTGTCCTTCAGCCCGTCGAGCGGGCCGGAGTTCAGGTACGCGCCGTCGCCCGAGGTGGCGACGCCGGTCACGGCGGGGTCGGTGCCGTCGACGTCGATGACCGTGCGCACGGGCAGCCCGTAGGTGCGGGCGAAGTCCAGGTCGCGCTGGTCGTGCGCGGGCACGGCCATGATGGCGCCCGTGCCGTAGTCGGCCAGCACGTAGTCGGCCGCCCAGATCGGGATCTGCTCGCCGTTGACCGGGTTGGTCGCGGTGACGCCCAGGAACACGCCCGTCTTCTCGTGCTCGGTGGACTGGCGCTCGATCTCGGTGGTGCGCTTCACGCCGTCGAGGTACTCCTCGAACGCGGGGCGCTGCTCGTCGGAGACCAGCTCGCCGGCCAGCTCGCTATCGGGCGCGACCACCATGAAGGTGGCGCCGAACAGCGTGTCGGGGCGCGTGGTGAACACCGTGATGGGCTCCTCGCGGCCTTCGACGCGGAACTGCACGTGTGCGCCCTCGGAGCGGCCGATCCAGTTGCGCTGCATGGCGAGCACGTGGTCGGGCCAGCCGCCCTCCAGCTGCGCCATGTCGTCCAGCAGCTGCTCGGCGTACTCGGTGATCTTGAAGTACCACTGGTTCAGCTTGCGCTTGGTGACCTCGGAGTGGCAGCGCTCGCACAGGCCGGCGACGACCTGCTCGTTGGCCAGCACCGTCTGGTCCTTCGGGCACCAGTTGACGTAGGAGTCCTTGCGGTAGGCCAGGCCGCGCTCGAAGAAGCGGGTGAACAGCCACTGGGTCCAGCGGTAATAGTCCTCGTCGGAGGTGTGCAGGCGGCGCGACCAGTCGAGGCTCAGGCCGTAGCGCTTGAACGAGCGCGCCTGGGTCTCGATGTTGTTGTAGGTCCAGGTCGCGGGGTGCGCGTCGGCCTTGATGGCCGCGTTCTCCGCGGGCAGGCCGAACGAGTCCCAGCCGATGGGGTGCATCACGTCGTAGCCCTTGAGGCGCCAGTAGCGCGCCACGACGTCGCCCATGGCGTAGGCCTCGGCGTGGCCCATGTGAAGGTCGCCCGAGGGGTAGGGGAACATGTCGAGCACGTAGCGGCGCTCGCGGCTTCCATCGTCCAGGGGCAGATACGTCTGATCCGCCTCCCAGAACGCCTGCCACTTCTCCTGTGCCTGCACCAAGTTGTACTGGCCTGGCTCCGAGCTCACGAACTTCTCCTTGGGGATTCACCGTGCGCGTGCGCGCACGAGGGCTCAATATACCGCGCGGCGCGCCGCGAGCCCTCGCCCAGTAGGCGGCTTAGCCCGCCAGGAGCGCGTCCACCTCGGCGGCCGTGGGCGGGTGGGCGCCTTGCCGGGTGCAGACGATGGCTGCGGCCGCCGCCCCGCGGCGCAGCGCGGCCTCGAGGTCGGCCGGGTTCTCGGAGTACGCCGAGAGGAAGCCCGCCATGAAGGTGTCGCCCGCGCCGACCGTGTCGGCGACGTCGATCCGGAAGCCCGCAACCACCGTCCTGCGCCCGTCGCGCGTGACGGCGCCCACGCCGTCGGCGCCCAGCGTGACGATGAACAGCGCAAGGCCGTACTCCTCGGCCCACGCCTCAGCGAAGGACAGCGGATCGCTCTCGTCGTCCACCAGCCAGGCGATGTCCTCGTCGCTGGCCTTGGCGATGCCGCCGCCCTTGCCGACGGCGGCCATGAGCGCGCTGATCCGGGAGAAGTACTCCTCGCGGTCCGGCATCGTCGAGGGCCGGACGTTCAGGTCGAGGCTGACGGTCGCATCGGTCTCCGAGACGAAGTCCAGCACGCGGCGGTGGCCGGGGTCGATGATCGCCCCGATGGAGCCGAAGTGCAGCCAGTCGTCCCCGCGCAGCGTCGGGAACTCGTCGGCCTTCCAGTTGAAGTTCGTGGTCTTGTCGAAGTGGAACGCGTAGCTGGCCTTGCCGTCCTCGTCCAGCGACACGACGGCCATGGTCGTCGGGTCGTCCGTGGCGACCGCGAGGTCGAGCTGCACGCCCGCCTCCTCCATGTGGCTGCGCAGCTGGCGGCCGAACGCATCGGAGCTGAGCCTGCCGAGGAAGTGGGTGTCGAGCCCCTGCTTGGCGAGCGCCACGGCAGAATTCATCGGACCGCCGCCGGAGCGGGCGATCCACCGGCTCTCCTGCGGGGAGAGCTGTTCCTCGGGCATCAGGTCGATAAGTGCTTCTCCGCACACCACGAAACGCATGGCAGAACCCTACGGCACGGCGCCCGGGCGTGCGCACCCGGTGCGCACGGTGGGCGGCTACTCATCCCACCAGCCCGGCGGGATGCCCTGGCGGTGCAGGCGCGCGAGCAACCCACTCACCGGATGGCCGGGGGCCACCTCCACCAGCTGGTCCAGGCACGCCGTCTGCGCCGCTCCCCTGCCGCTCAGCCAGCAGGCGACGGCCAGCAGCGCCAGCACGTTGGCCGTCGAGCCCCTGGGAGCGACCCGCCGAGCCGCCGTCAGGTGGCCGAACGCCCGATCCGCCGTGGCGGTCTTCAGACCGGTGAGCACCGCGGCCATGCGATCGCCGTCGGCGAGCAGCATGGCGAGAAGCAGGGCCTGCCCTTCGCTCAGCTCCCCTTCCGTCTCCATCAGGAGGCGGGTGCGGGCCATCGCCTCGCCCGGGCTCATCGCCGCCGCCTCGCGACGCGCCGCCCGCACGCTCGCCCGCGGCGCCGGCCGATGCTCCATGACGGGGGCGATGGCCTCCTCTCGGCTGCCGGCGATGACGAGACCGCCGAAGACCGCCTGCGCGGCCACGGAGCTGTCCTCGAAGAGGAACGGGCGCGGGCCCTCGTCGCCGTCGAGGCTCCAGTAGCGGCCGTCCTCGACGACGAGGGCGTCGAGCACGGCGTGCGGGCCCACCACGTCGGCGAGCTCGCGCACGGATCTCGCCGCCTGTTCGCCCTCCCCGTAGCCGATGAGGACGAAGCTGCACGACGAGAGCTCGTCCACCACCGCGCTGATCTGCGCGACGGTGTCGTCGTAGTGCGTTCGATGCCAGTCGAGGCAGACGCGGCCGGTGAGCCTCAGCAGGCCCTCCTCGAGGGCGAGGATGACGACGGAATCGCTCGGGTGGAACCCCAACGCCACTGCGGGGATGGCCAGGAGGTCTTCGCGGCTCGTGCCGCGGATGCACACAGATGTCATATCTATGTGATGTCGATTCCGGCCCCTGATTTCCCATTGCGGTTTCCAGCTGTGGATAACTCGGGTGGGTACTCTTGGCGCATCATGAGCAACGCGAACTGGCAGGGGAACGGCGGCGATTCCCCCTGGGCCTCACAGGACCCGAATTGGCGCCCGCAGCAGTTCGACGAGCACCAGGGCCGAGACCCTCGCCAGCCCTTCGGTCAGCCGTCGGCGCCGCAGCCCGGCTACGGCTACGAGGACCTGGGGCCGCCGAAACGCCCGAACAGGAGCCTGTGGATCGTCCTGGCGGCCGTCGTCGTGATCGCGGGCCTGATCCTGGGCATGCAGTTCCTCGGGGCGCCGGGCACGGCAGATCCGACGCCGTCGGCGGCGGCCACCACGACCGCCGCGCCGAGCCCCACCCGCACGGGCAACTTCATCCCGTTCGAGGGCAACGGTGACGGGATCTTCGAGATCGTCAGCTCCACGTGGACCGACGAGGGCCTGACGGTCAAGGTCCGCGTCGAGGTGGATCACGGCGAGTACGGCTTCTCTCTCTTCGCGTTCACCAACGAGACACGTGAGAGCTTCGACCCGGTGGGGCCGCCCGCGTTCACCGTCGCCGCGGGCACGCCCTACGAGACCGACGTCACGTTCCTCATGCCGAAGGCCGACTCCACGATCGTGCTCGCCACGACGTCGGGGCGCGTGGCCCTCAACGCGCTCCAGGTGAAGGGCAGCTGACGCTCAGGATTCCTGGGCCGACTGACTCGCGAGCGCCTGCTCGGCGGCGATGCGCCGCTCCTCGATGGCGTCCGGGTGGTCCTTGCTCAGCATCACCACGCCGTAGACGGCGATCGCGCCGGTGACGATCATGCCGAGGATGGGCAGCGGCCCCATGCCCACGCCCTCGCCGAGCACGACGAGACCGAAGAGCACAGCGACGAACGGGTCGACGGTGGTCATGGTGCCCACCGTGATCTCCGCCGGGCCGGACGCGTAGCCCTGCTGGATCATCCACACACCCATGCCGTAGCAGGCGAGCATCATCACGACGGCGCCCCCGAAGTGCAGGCCGGTGAGCGGGTGCCCCTCCTGGAACAGCGACATGGCGGCCTTCATGAAACCGGAGGCCAGGCCGTAGAAGGTGGCGCCCACGGCGGACCACAGCATCGCCTTGGCCCACGGGGCGGCCTTCGTGGCGAAGAACGACAGCACCGCGCAGACGAGGCACACCACGACGAACGAGAGCACCATCGGGCTGAACGTGATGGGCTTCTCGCCGGTGGCGAACATGGTGGAGAAGAAGGTGAAGCCGACCACGCCGACGACCGTGACGGCCACCGAGGTCCACAGCTTCCGCGACACGTGGTGCTTGTGGATGCGCGCGGCCAGCAGGACCGACCACGGCACGGCCAGGATGCCCACTGGCTGCACGACGGCGACCGGCGCGAACGACAGCGCGACGAGGTGGATGCCTGCGCCCGTGCACACGAACAGCAGGCCGAGCAGCCACTTCGGGATGCGGAACAGCTGCAGCAGGCCCTTGATCGTCAGCTGATTCGACGACGCCGTGGCGTTCGGGTCGAACGTCGACTTCACGCCGAGGCTCTGCAGGATCGCGCCGCTCGCAAAGAGGAACGACGAAACCACCTGCATGCCGATGGCGAGTGCGTTTTCGAATGTCACAGGTCAGAGCCCTTTCGCTGCGCCGGAACCGCTCGCAGCCTACCGGAGGCGGCGTCGCGGTCCCATCCGACTCAGGTCCGGTCTTCGTCCACCCACGGTCAGGGGACTCCCCCGACATGGAGGTCTAGTAGACGACGACCTTGTCGCCCTCGCGGACGGCGTCGAAGAGCGCGGCGACCGCACCCTTGTCGCGGACGTTGACGCAGCCGTGCGACGAGCCGTTGTAGCCGCGCGCCGCGAAGTCGGCCGAATAGTGCACGGCCTGGCCACCGCTGAAGAACATCGCGTAGGGCATGGCGGTGTGATACAGCGACGAGACGTGGTTGCGGGACTTCCAATAGACGGAGAACACGCCGTTGCGGGTGGGCGTCAGCTCGGAGCCGAAGCGCACCGACATCGTGTCCTGGATCTTGCCGTCGATCACCCAGGCGAGCCTGCGCTGCGACTTGGAGATGCAGATCACGCGGCCTTCGAGGCACCGGTCGTCCAGGGTCATGCTCGACGAGTCCGTGCGCGGCTTGACGTTGTTCAGCTCGTCCTTGGTGGGCTTGCGCGTCATGGCGTACAGCCGGTCGAGCGTGCGCTGGTCGACCTCACCCGTGACGGGGATCTCGCGCTTCTTCTGGAAGCCCTCGACCGCGGCTTCCGTGGCCTCGCCGTAGACGCCGTCGATGAGCTTCTCGTACCAGGCGATCTGCTTGAGGCGGGCCTGCAGGTCCTTGACGTCGTCGCCCTTGCTGCCGCGCTCCATGATGGCCGGGCCCGGACGCAGGATGTTCATCATCTCGTCCTTGGTGGGCTTGCGCGTCATCTCGACGAGCTTGTCCCAGGTCTGCTGGTCGACCTCGCCGGTGACCGGGAAGCCGCGCTTGCCCTGGAATCCCTCGACGGCCAGCCGGGTGGCCTCGCCGTAGGTGGGCGTGATCTTGCCCTGCCACCATTCCAACTGCAGGAGGCGGTGCTGGAGCTCGCGCACCTTGTCACCCTCGTCGCCCTCCTTCAGGAGCGCGACGGCGGTAGGCGTCGGCTCGGGGACCTCGGTGGTGGTGGGCTCGGCCGTCGGATCCGTCGTCGGGGTCTCCGACGACGTGGGATCCGGCGTGGTCGTCGCGGTCGTCGGCGCTGCGGTCGTCGGCGCGGAATCCGTGGGGGCGGGGTCGGTGGGAGCCACGTCCGTGGGCGTGGGGCTCACGGCTGGTCCGGGCGCGCCGGTCACGGGGCCGGGCGCGCAACCGCCCAGTGTCAACAGGGCGACGATGGCGGCAACGGCCACCGTCCTGGTGAGCGACGTCATATCTTCGACCTTGTCGTCCGGGAACGGTCCTTTTCGACAATAGCTCAGCCCGGGAAGTGACCCGGGAAACGACTCGGCGGCGTTTGGTTCAGCACCTCGCGCCGCACCCGCCAATCCGGCAGCAGCGCGTCCATGTGCCACTGGAACACGGGGCCGTGTCCCCGCTCCCACAGGTGGACCAGCTCGTGCACCAGGACGGACTCCAGCGCGGTGCGGGGATGCTCCGCCAAGGCGAGGTTGAGGGTGATGGCGGCCGTGCGCGTGTTGCAGCTGCCCCACCGCGACGTCATGCGGCGCAGCGTGAGTCGGCTCGCGCGCTTGCCGACCCGCTCGCTCCACGCCTCGTGCAACGCCGGCAGCACCCCGCTCAGCTCGTCGCGATAGACCCCGTCCAGCACGCGGCGGAGCGCCTCGTCGTCCGGCCCAGCGAGCTGCACCTGCCCGTCGACCAGCCGACCCGACGGCCGCGCCGCCTCCGTCACCGACAGCGGGTGCCACTGTCCCCACACCCGGACGCGCCCGCCGTCGGCCAACGGCGGGATCGGCACCACGGAGTTCCGCACCTTCTCGCGGGCGCGCAGCGCCCACCCGTAGTTCTCGCGCAGGAACTCCTCGACCGTCTCGACGGACACGCCGAGCGGCACCGACGCCACCAGCCGACCGTCCGGTGGCAGGGCGCGCAGGCGCAGCGTGCGGATGTCCTTCCAGGAGACCTCCACGGAGAGGTCGCGGTGGTCGATCTGCGTGCGGTAGAGCGGTCTGCGAGCCATGCGGGCATGCTAGACGCCGCCTCCGACAAACAGCCGAACGCTTCCGATCACGTGAATCTGAGCGTGGCCGCCGGGGTTAGGGGACCCCAATGATGACGATTCGGCACTTTCGGGTCACACTTAGAGTGTGCCCCCAGAACTGGTCGTGCTCTCACTTGTCGTCGTCACTGCTTTGGCCTTCGACTTCACCAATGGTTTCCATGACACCGGCAACGCGATGGCTACGTCCATCGCCACCGGCGCGCTGAAGCCCAAGGTCGCCGTGACGTTGTCTGCCATCCTCAATCTGGTCGGCGCATTCCTCTCGGTCGAGGTGGCCCTCACCGTCACGAACGCCGTCGTTCGGATCCAAGATGCCGACGGCGCACCGAGACCGGACCTGATCGCCGACGGCGGCATGTCACTGCTTCTGATCATCCTCTCCGGACTGGTGGGCGCCATCCTCTGGAACCTCCTCACCTGGCTGTTCGGCCTTCCTTCCAGCTCGTCGCACGGCCTCTTCGGCGGCCTCATCGGCGCAACGCTGGTGGGACTGGGCGCCGACGGCGTCAAGTGGGTGGGCGACGGCACCAAGCTCGACGGCGTCGTCGGCAAGGTCATCCTCCCCGCTCTCCTGTCCCCCGCGATCGCCATCCTGGTCGCATCGGTCGGCACCTGGCTGGTGTTCAAGCTGACCGCGGGCGTCGCGGAGGGCTTCAGGAACCGCGGCTTCCGGATCGGCCAGATCGGCTCCTCCTCCCTCATCTCGCTCGCCCACGGCACCAACGACGCGCAGAAGACGATGGGCGTCATCACGCTCGCGCTGATCGCCACCGGCTCCTGGACCAACCTGCACGGCGTCCCGTTCTGGGTGAAGCTCGCGTGCGCGCTGGCGATAGCGCTGGGCACCTACATCGGCGGTTGGCGGATCATCCGCACCATGGGCAAGGGCCTCGTCGAGGTGTCCCCGCCGCAAGGTCTGGCCGCCGAGACCTCGTCCGCGGCCGTCATCCTCGCCTCCAGCCACCTGGGCTTCGCGCTCTCCACCACCCACGTCGCCACCGGCTCGATCCTCGGCAGCGGCCTCGGCCGTCGCGCGGCCGTCAACTGGTCGGTCGCCGGCCGCATGGTGATCGCCTGGGTCATCACGCTGCCCGCCTCCGCCATCGTCGGCGCGCTGACCTGGCTCGTCGGTCACACCATCGGCGGGCTCCTCGGCGCCCTGCTGGTGTTCGCGATCCTGCTCGTCCTCTCCGGCGCGATGTTCGTCTACTCGCGCCGCAACCGTGTGGACCACAGCAACGTCAACGACGAATGGGTCGAGGACGTCACCAACCGTCGGGTTCCGGTGAGGACCCACTGATGAACAACCTGTGGCTCGCCCTCGAGGGCGCCTGGCACGTCCTGCTCGCGGGGCTCATCCTCGGCGCCGGCCTCCCGACCGTCTTCGCCCTCGGGATGCGCTCGCTCTCCTACGGCACCGGCAAGGATGCCGACGACCCGAACCACCAGACCCACCTCATCGGCAAGGTGGGCGCCGTCGCGTGCTTCGCGCTGGTGATCGGCGCCGTCGGCCTCGGCATCGCGGTGATCGTGGCGCACGGCTTCGGCGTCAAGCTCAGCTTCGAGCAGTTCATTCCCGGCTTCTGAGTCTCCTTCCGGCGACTAATCACGGCCCTGTGTCTCGGCCGTAACATCCGCTGTTTACGATGAGGCCACCCCGGTGACGGTTCGCGTCCGAGGGGCATCGGACAAGCGGGAGGACACTGACGTGAGCGTGGACGTCGACAAGCTGGCAGCGGCAAAGCAGCGGGCAACGGAGGAGGTCGAGCGACGCCGCGAGCAGCTGGTGACGCTGAGCCACACCATTCACGAGAATCCCGAGCTCTCCTGGGAGGAGCACGCCGCCGCGGCGCTCGTGGCCGACACGCTCCGCGAGGCGGGCTTCACGGCCGAGGTGGGCGCCTACGGCGTGCCGACCGCGGTCGAGGCCGTCTACGGCGACGGCGACCTCACGGTGGTCGTCTGCGCCGAGTACGACGCGCTGCCCGGCATCGGGCACGCGTGCGGGCACAACGTCATCGCGTCCGCGGGCGTCGGTGCCGCGCTCGCTCTCGCGCCGCTCGCCGCTGAGGCAGGCCTGCGGGTGAAGCTGCTCGGCACGCCCGCCGAGGAGCACGGCGGCGGCAAGGTCTCGCTGCTGAACGCGGGCGCGTTCGAGGACGCCGACTTCTCCCTCATGGTGCACGGCATCTGCACGACGCCGAACATGACCGGCGACAGCCACAGCGCCCGCGGCATGGCCGCCACCGCCGTCGACCGCTTCGAAGTGATCTACACGGGACTCACCGCGCACGCGGCCGGCATGCCGGAGATGGGCATCAACGCGTCCAACGCCGCGGTGCTGGCACTCAACGCCTTCGCGATGCTGCGTCAACACCTCCCGAAGGAGGTCAACCTCAACGCGTTCATCTCGCACGGCGGCGAGGCGACCAACATCATCCCCGACCGCACCGTCGTGCAGGTGGAGCTCCGGGCCTACGACCTCGGCATCTGGCGCGACATGAAGAAGAAGGTGCTGCGCTGCTTCGAGGCCGGCGCCGTCGCCACGGGATGCACGTGGGAGTGGCGGCCGACCGAGCACCCCTACGCGCCCATCGTGCACGACGAGACCCTCGCCGATCTCTGGGACGCGAACTTCGAGGCCTGCGGCCGCACCCTCGACAAGGGAGCGGTGCTCGGCGGCGGCTCCACCGACATGGGCAACGTCTCTCAGGTGGTGCCCGCCATCCACCCGATGGTGACCTTCCGCGGCATGTCCGCCCCGGCCCACAACCCCGCCTTCACCGAGGTCGCCGCGAGCCCGGAGGCCGACCAAGGGGTGATCGACGGCGCCATCGCGATGGCCACCACCGTCCTCGACGTCGCGCTCACGCCCGAGCTGCGCGCCGACTTCCAGCGCCGCAAGGCCGCTCGCCCCGCCGGGGCAACCCAGGTCCCCTTCGAGGCGTGACCTGACGAGGCCCGCGTCCGCCCGGGACGCGGGCCCCCTCTCATCGAAAGGAGACTCCCATGAGTGCGGAGTCCACCGAATCCGTCGCGACCCCACCGCGCGAATTCTCCGTCACGTTCCGGGACAAGGGCCTGTGGATCATCGTGGCGCTCACGCTGGTGGTCGCGGGCATCGCGCAGCTCATCGGCATGCGCGTGCTCCCGCTGGGCAGCGCCACCATCACGTTCCTGCCCATGATCTGGGCCCTCCTGCTCGGCGTGCTCATCTCGGGTCAGCGGTGGAAGCCGCTGCCCGTCGACATGCAGCACACCGCCAATGCCGTCATGGCGATCGCCGTGCTCGTGCTGTGTGCGCGGCTGTCCCTGACCCTGGGCCCCAACGTCCCCGCCCTCGTCGAAGCCGGGCCCGCGCTGCTGCTGCAGGAACTGGGCAACGTCTTCGGCTCCATTCTGCTGGCCCTCCCGCTCGCGGTCCTGCTGCGCATGGGACCCGCCACCATCGGCGCCACCTTCTCCATCGACCGCGAACCCTCGTTCGCCATGGTCACCTCGCGCTATGGCTCCGACTCGCCGCAGTACCGAGGCGTGCTGTCGATGTACGTGTTCGGCTCCATCTTCGGCGCCATCATCGTCAGCCTCGTCGCCTCCCTGGTGTCCTCCCTCGGCATCTTCCGCTGGGAGGCGCTGGCGATGGGCTCCGGCATCGGCTCGTCGTCGATGATGGCGGCGGGCATCGCGTCGGTCTCCATCGCTCACCCGGACCAGGCGAGCCAGGTGCAGGCCTATGCGACGACGGCGAACCTGATCGCCGCCGTGATCGGCATCTACCTGACCATGTACATCTCGCTGCCGCTGGCCGAGAAGTTCTACAACCTGCTGACGCGCAGGCAGAAGCCCGGCAAGGAGTCCGCGGGCGCATCCGCGGCGCTGGCCAGCGTGCTGGACACCCCGAAGGTCAACATCCCGCTCTGGCTGAACCTGACGGTGCTGAGCGGCATCGGCCTGGTCATCGCGATGATCGCGAGCAAGTCGTTCTCGATCGACATGGTGCTGACCTACGTGGTGCTGAGCGTGATGGTGGCACTGAGCGTGCTCCTCGCCCAGGCGACCAAGGGCAAGGTGCCGGCGCTGATCACCGTCATCACCCTCGGCACCCTGCTGAGCTCGCCGATCTCCCCGATCGCACCCTGGCTGCTCGGCATCGCCACCTCCGTCGACTTCACGACGGTGATCACGGTGATGCTGGCCATCGCGGGCCTCAGCATGGGCAAGGACCTGCCGATGCTGCGACAGATCGGTTGGAAGATCATCCCCGTCGGCTTCGTCGTCATCGCGGCCACCTTCCTGGCCTCGACCGTGATCGGCGAGTTCGTGTTGGCGCTCCTGCACCGGTGACCGCATCAGCCGGATCGGGCGCCGGGGTCTACGTCTCGGCGCTCGATCTCTTCTCCATCGGCATCGGACCGTCGAGTTCGCACACCGTCGGTCCGATGCGGGCCGGGCGCGACTTCCGCGAACGCCTCGAACGTGCCGGCCTGCTCGACGGCGTGACGCGGTTCCGCTGCCGGCTCGAGGGCTCGCTCGCGGCCACCGGTGTCGGCCACGGCACGCCCGACGCCGTGATCGCGGGCTTGCGCGGCCACGCGCCGGAGACGGTCGAGCCCGCGCTCGTGCACGGCCGATGGGCCGCGCTGTACAGGGGCGAGGTGCTCGATGTCGGTGGCGTCGCGTTCCGGAAGGACGATATCGAGTTCGCTCCCCTGTCCCGCCCCGCCGGCCACCCGAACTCACTGGCCCTGATGGCCGAGGCCGACGGCGTCGTGGTGGCCGAGGAGTCGTACCTGTCGATCGGCGGCGGCTTCATCCGTCGGGTCGGCGAAGACGCGGCCGATGCGCCGGCCGCCCGGCCGACGAGCACCTACCGCAACATGGCCGAGCTTCTGGCCCTCACCGCCGATCGCACGATCGCCGACGTCGCCTGGCGGGACGAGGTCGCGTTCCACGGGGCGGACCGCGCAGCCGAGGGGCTGGACGCGATCTGGGCCGCGATGCGCGCATGCGTCGAGCGCGGGCTGGACGCCGACGGCGTGCTGCCGGGCGGGCTGCACGTGCGCCGTCGGGCCGCGGCCGGGTGGCGTCGGCTGAGGGCCGAGGGTGTCGCGCGCCAGTCGGGCGAGGCGCTGGCCATGTACGCGCTGGCCGTCAACGAGGAGAACGCCTCGGGCGGCCGGGTGGTGACCGCCCCCACCAACGGCGCCGCTGGGGTGCTGCCTGCGGTGCTGTACTACGCCACGGTCGAGCGCGACTTCCCCACCGACGCCATCCGCACCTTCCTGCTGACCGCCACGGCCGTCGGCTCCATCTTCAAGGCCAACGCGTCGATCTCCGGCGCGGAAGCGGGCTGCCAGGCGGAGGTCGGCAGCGCGTGCGCCATGGCGGCCGCGGGCCTGACGGCCGTCCGCGGCGGCACGCCCGCGCAGATCGAGAACGCGGCGGAGATCGCGATCGAGCACCACCTCGGCCTGACCTGCGACCCCGTCGGCGGCCTCGTGCAGATCCCCTGCATCGAACGCAACGCCATCGCGGCCTCGACCGCGCTGATGGCCACCCGGCTGGCGCTGCTGGGCGACGGCTCGCACATCGTCCCCCTCGACACCACCATCGAGACCATGCGGCAGACCGGCGCCGACATGTCCGAGCGGTACAAGGAGACCAGCCAGGCCGGCCTCGCCGTCAACGTCGTGGAGTGCTGACGCTCCCGTTGAGCGGGCGTTGAGCCGACGATGAGCGGGCCGAGGAGACTGGCCCCATGGACCTGACCTGCCAGAACTGCGGGGAATCGAACTCCGCGGGCACAGAGTTCTGCCGCCGCTGCAATCGGTTCCTCGCATGGGACCGGACATCACTGATCCCGCCCGTTCCCCCGGAGCCGCCGGCGGCACCCGCGCAGGAGCCGCCCGCCGCGCCGGTTGAGGCCATCGCCCCGTCCCCGCCCGCGTCGCCGCCGAGCACACCGCCGCCCCCTCCCCCGGCCGCCCCGGTACCTCCCCCTGTGTCGCCGTCCGCACCGACACCACCTCCCGCGCCGACACCCTCCCCCACGCCGATGCCACCCGCCGCGCCCCCTCCTCGCCCCGCCGCCGGCTACTGCCCGGAGTGCGGTCAGGCCCTCGTGGCGGAGCGCCGGTTCTGCCCCCACTGCGGCCACCAGACGGCGTCCGCCGCCCCCGGCGCGCCCACCCAGGCGGGCGCCCTCGTCGCCGACAAGAGCGAATACGTCCGCTCCCTCCCGCCCCTCTACCGGTGGCGCTGGCCTTTGACGGCCGCCGTCGGCATCGTGGCGCTGGGTGCGGTGGTGGCCCTGAACCCGGTGCGCATCATCGGGGAGGCCTGGGCATCTGCGAACGCCACCTACGCGATCATCGCTCCGACGGACGTGGCCGTGAGCCCGCTCGCCGAGGGCGTCTCCGTCAACCCCGAGCGGCTGATCGACGGCTCCCTCAGCGAGTTCACGATGCCGTGGCAGCCCGAAGGCGAGTCGACCAGCTGCGGGCCCGCGAAGGGCACGAGCACCATCACCCTGACCATCCCGCCGACGCGCATCCGGCACATCCAGATCGCGCCCGGGCTGGCGGAGGGCAACAAGGCCCGCGACAGCCAGCCGCGCCCGAAGACCGTCGGCATCCTCTTCGACGGCGAACCCGCCGGCGGATGCCCCTTCGCCCTGACGAACACCGCTGGCATGCAGGACATCGCCGTCGACAGCGGCCGCCCCGTCACGAAGGTGACCATCACCATCGGCTCCGCCTACCCGGCAGGCTCAAGCCCCCAGGCATTGATCAGCATCACCGAAGTCGCGCTCTTCGAGCGCAAGTAGCCCGTCCTATCCGAGGACCAGCGTCTGCCAGTACGCCGGATGGGCTCTGAGGTCGACCGTGCGCTGCTCGTTGGTGCTCTTCATCCCGTGGCCGCGGTCGGCGAGATTCACATTGACCGCCAGCTTTCGATTCGCGTAGGGCGCACCCAGCTTGGTCTCGGTCCAGGGGATCTTTGCCTCGATGACGTACCGCATTTCCCCGTCGTATTGGCGGATCGTGGAGCGAGCCTCGATCGTGCCCTGCGATCGCAGCACGTCGAAGGATGTCCTGGCCTTCGTGGGCCCGAGCACGCCGACGGCGGGCGCATCGGGGGCATAGCCGAACATGTAGTAGGCGTCAGTGGGGCGAGCCAGCTCCTCCGGCTTCATGCCCTCGTTGTTGTCGCCGAGTTCGAGGATGATGGAATCGCCCTTCCAGATGGCCTCGGGCTTCTTCCTGTCGGGTTCGGTCATGTCCCGGTCGCGCACTTCGGCGCTCAGGTACAACGCCTCGTCGTCCCACATGAAGCGCACATACCCGAAGCTGTCCGTGTCACCGGAGATCGGCTTGCCGTCGAAGTTGCCCACATAGTCGATGCCGTCCCAGTCGGACATGTCGCCGTCGATCCACGCGGTGCCGTAATAGGCCTTCATCGGGAGCTTCTCAGTGACCGGAGGCAGCTCGACGGCCGTCTTCGCTTTCAGCACGGCAGACCACTTGCTGTCGGTCACGTTGCTGTCCGGGGCACCCTTGGCGCGCATCCGGAAGCAATAGGTGGTCGACGGCGTGAACCCGTCGAACGTGGTCTGGTTGACGGTGCCGGCCTCGGTCTTCTGGTTCGACGTCCCGCCGCCGTCCGCGCAGTCCACCTGCTGGATCTCGTAGTTCGCGGCACCCGTGATCGACGCCCAGCTCAAGACGATGCTCGTGGTCTTCGCCGACTTCACCGAGAGCTTGGGGCGCGCGAGCGACTTCGGGCCCGGCGCCTTCTCGGTCTCGAACGTCAGGACGTCCGACCACGCTCCGGGAGAGTCACCGACCGCCCGCCCGCGCGCGCAGACCGTTGCCGCGGAAGGGAGATCGGGGATCACGGTGCGGTTGACGGTGTCCGGCTCGGTGATCGACTCGCCGAAGCCGCCGCTGGTCTCGCAGTCCACCCGCTGGATCTCGTAGGAGTTGGCCCCTTCGACGGACTCCCAGCGCACCTCGGCGCTGGTCGCGGTGGCCTCGGCCAGCGTCAGGGTCAGCTTGTCCGGTGCGGATCGCGGGGCCAGCGGCACGGCCGCGACGGGGCCCTGCTGCGCGGCGCGCTGCGCGAAGACGACTCCCCCGACGGTCAGCGCCAGCGCTGCGGTCACGAGTGTGATGACGAGGTTGGTGAGGATCGGCTTCTGGTTGAAGGCGCCGTCGAGCGCGGGGATCGGCAGCGGAGCGACGGTCACCTTGAAGGGTTTGCGCACCGGCGTGCCGCGGACCATCAGCTGATTGGGCTTGGCGAGCAGCCGCACCGTGGTCTTGCCGCCCGGCGGGAGCGACACCGTCGTCGGTCCCACGTGGAAGGTGAGCGTCTCGTCGGGGTCCACCGCGCTGATCCGAAGGTCGGCCGTCGCGTTGCCGACGTTCGACAGCTCGACCCGGTGCTGCCCGCCCAGGCGGCCACTCGAGTTCACGGGGATGAGCGTTGCCTGCACCTCAACGGCGCCGGTCACCTCCACGTCGCCCTCGGCGACGGCGCTGACGGCGGGGTCAAGCGTGGAACGCGCCATGACGCCGAACGGGTGGACACCGGCCGGGACCGAGGTGCCCGCGGGCGGCGCCAGGACGACCGTGACGGTCTCCTTCTGGCGCGGGTAGACCGAGACCTCGGGCGGGACGACGGTGGCCCACGCCGCGGCGGCGCCCAGCACCTGGAAGCGGTAGCCCTCCACGCGGTCGCCGAGGTTGGTGACCGCCACCTCGATTCGTGCCTGCGCGCCGGGCTGGACACGCGCTCCTTCGGCACTGAGGGTGATCAGCGGGTCGGCCATAAGGCACTCTAACGTCGGCGCCCACCCGGCCGGCCTGCCCGAAAGGGCAGGGACTGCTGCCCGGCGTGCAGTCTCCGATGCCCGGCAGCCGGCCCGGGAACCGGTGTTGAGCGGGCGTTGAGCCGACGATGAGCGGCGCGAGGAGACTGGCCCCATGCCGAGCACAACCATCGCCACCTTCGTTCAGGCTCGCGATCCCATCTCGCTTGCCGGTGTGATCGCGCAGCTTCGCATGCGTCCCGAAGTCCGCGTCGTCGACGAGCTCGTCGACGCCACCGTCGCCGTTCTGGTCACCGACATGGTCGACGACCATGCCACAAGAGACCTCCGCGGCCTCGCCAAGGATCACCACCCTCGTCTCCTGCTGATCGCCACCACCGTCGACGACGCCGCCCTGGTGGCCGCGGCGGAGGCCGGCGTCTCGGGACTCCTCCGGCGCTCCGACGCCACCCCCGACACGTTGATCCGCACCATCGAGAAGGTGGCCTCCGGTGAGGGCGAAGTGCCCTCCGACCTCCTCGGCCGGCTGTTGGAGCAGGTCGGCCGGCTGCAGCGGCAAGTGCTCACCCCACGCGGCCTCACCTTCACGGGCCTCACCCCGCGCGAGGCGGAGGTGGTTCGGCTGGTGGCCGACGGCCTCGACACCGGGGAGATCGCCCGCCGGATGTGTTACAGCGAGCGCACCGTCAAGAATGTGCTCCACGACCTCACCACGCGCCTCCAACTGCGCAACCGCACCCACGCCGTGGCCTATGCCGTGCGCGAGGGCCTCATCTGACGGGGCCGTCGGAACTCCGGCGAGGTCGCGGGCCGGTGCGCTGCCCGAAAGTGCATGCCAGGCTGCCCGCCGGTCCGTGTCCTGCGCCCTGTCGCCGGGAGCGATGCCTGGCCAGACTTGGCACATGATCCACGAGGTGGACTCGGCACTTCGTGCCTTGATCGAACGCGAGACCGGCATCCGCGATGTCGAGGTGGTCTTCGACGCCCCCACGCGGGACTGGGCGGGACGGCGCACCGTTCCCACCGTCGACGTGTACCTGTACGACATCCGGGAGGACCTTCGGCGGCGTGAGCGCGGGGTCCTGAACGAGTACAACGCCGACCAGACGCGGATCGTCGGCCGTCACCTGCCACCCCGGCACTTCAAGCTGTCCTACCTCGTGACGGCCTGGACGCAGCGCCCGGAGGACGAGCATCGCCTGCTTTCGGCCCTCCTCAGCGCGTTCCTCCGCTTCGACGCGCTGCCCGCCGACCTGCTGTCCGGCCCGCTGGCCGACATGGGCCTCCCCGTGCCCGTCACCGTCGGGTTGCCGCCGCCTGAGGATCGGGGCTTCGCCGACGTGTGGTCGGCGCTGGGCGGGGAGTTGAAACCGTCCATCGACGTGGTCGTGAGCGCACCGATGAGCACCGGGCAGCAGTTCCCGCTCGGGCCGCCCGTCGAGGTGCCGCCACTGTTCAACTGGCAGGGCCGAGAAGGATCCCCTGGACCCGAACGGGTCACGTTCGAGGCCGACGACGATCCGCCCGACGCGGGCACCCGGCATGCGGGCGCCCCGGCCCAGCGGATCTCCGGGGTGCCGCGGGTGGCCATGAGAAGGCGCGGCGGGCTGCGCATCAAGAGGACCTCGTGACCGACTCCCTGGGCCATCTGTTGGGCCGGGCCGCGTTGGTGGAGTTGCGCGTCCGGGCGCTCGTCGACCAGAGCCGGGCGCTCGACCCCAACCCCGACGATCCCTTCCGCGGCCTGTACCTCAGCGACGAGGCGCTGGACCGGACCCTCAACGGGGCGGTGGGTCAGTCAGCGCCGACGTCTGCTGAGGAGATCGCCGACCTGGACCGCGCGGCTGGCCCCGATGCCCGCCTGCTCCGCCTCGCCCGGTCGGCCACGCTCACGGACCTCGACGTCGAGTTGCTGCTGATCGCCGCGATGCCGGACCTCGACCCACGGTTCGAGCGGCTCTACGGCTACCTCAACGACGACGTGACGAGGCGCCGGGCATCCGTGGGCCTGGCGTTGCAGCTGGCCGGCGCGTCGCTGCTGTCGGCCGAGGCGCGTGGCCGCTTCGAGCCGAGCCGGCCGCTCGTGCGGCAGGGCCTGGTGGCGGTGGAGGATCTGGAGCGCCCGCTTCTCAGCCGCGCGTTGCGCGTGCCGGACCGGGTGATCGCCCATCTCCTGGGTGACGACACGCCCGACGCGGCGCTCGTCGGGCTGCTCGGCGACCCCGACGGCTATCCCACCCCGCTGTCGCAGCAGTTGGCCGCCGCCCTCTGCAACGGCGTGCGCCTCATCCACCTCCGCGACCGGCTGCCCGGCGGCGGGACCGCAACAGCGTCTGCGGCGCTCGCTGCCGCGAGTCTGGGCGCCGTGGTCGTGGACCTGGCGCGCCTGGCCGTAGCTCCGGACCCGCACGCCGCCGCACGGCTCGCGGTCCGCGAGGCGGTGCTGCGGGGGGCGGGGCTGGTCCTGGGCCCGGTGGAGCAGTTGGCGCGCGATCACCCGGACATCGTGCGCTGGGCCAGCGAGTCGGGGATCCCCGTGCTGTGGACCGGCGCGGCGAGCTGGGATCCGCAGTGGTCGTCCCGCAGCCCGCTCGCCGTCGAGGTGTCGCTGCTCACGGTGGCGGACCGGCTGGGACTCTGGTCGGCTCACCTCGACGGCGCAGCTTCCGACGGCCTGGCCCCGTCGGCGCTCGCCGGCCACCTCGCGCTCGGCCCCGCCCAGGTCAGGAAGGCCGTCGAGGCCGCCGCCGTCAACGCGTCCCTCCGCGACGGCGTGCTCACCGCCGACGACCTGCGTCGGGGAGTCCGCGCCCAGAACGCGGCCGGGCTCGAACAGCTGGCTCGCAGGATCGAACCGGACGTCGGCTGGGACGACCTGGTGGTGACGGCGGGCGTCCGCCGCGCCCTCACCGACCTCACGGCCAGGGCCCGGCACCGCGACACCGTGCTGGCCGAGTGGGGCATGCGGCGCGGCGGCGGACGCGGCCGCGGCGTGACGGCGCTCTTCGCGGGCGACTCCGGGACGGGCAAGACGCTGTCGGCCGAGGTGATCGCGGGCGACCTGGGCCTTGACCTCTACACGGTGGACCTGGCGGCCGTCGTCGACAAGTACATCGGCGAGACCGAGAAGAACCTGGAGCGGATCTTCACGGAGGCGGCCGGCGTCAACGCGGTGCTGTTCTTCGACGAGGCCGACGCCGTCTTCGGCAAGCGCAGCGAGGTCAAGGACGCCCACGACCGCTACGCGAACGTGGAGAGCGCCTACCTGCTCCAGCGGTTGGAGACCTTCGACGGCCTGGCCGTGCTCGCCACGAACCTGCGCGCGAACATCGACGACGCCTTCACCAGGCGCCTCGACGCCATCGTCGACTTCCCCGCCCCCACCGAGGAGCTGCGCCGCGCGCTGTGGGAGCACTGCTTGGCCCCGCCCCTGCCGCTGGCCGACGACATCGACCTCGACTTCCTCGCGGCGGCCTTCGAGCTGACCGGCGGCAACATCCGCTCCGCGGCCACCACCGCCGCCTACCTCGCCGCGGCCCAGGGTGGCCCGGTCACGATGCAACTCGTCGTCGACGCCGTCGAACAGGAATACCGCAAGCTCGGCCGCCTGGTTCTCGAACGCGAGTTCGGCCGCTTCTACGCCTGACCACCTGCCCGAAAGGGAACGCCGACGTGCGCTGAGGGCGCTTCCACTCCGCGGGCCCGCGGTGTCAGGCTGATCCGAGGAGGAAGCACCATGCACGACCATCTGACCGACGACCGCATCCCCACCCTGCGCCCCAAGAGCTCCCGCATCGACGGCGACGCCGAGGTGCTCGCGGGCAAGGCCGCCGGGCAGCGTCGGCCCGACGTCCTCGACCCCGACACGATCCTCGGCCTCCAGCGCTCGGCCGGCAACGGCGCCGTGGCGCAGCTCCTGGAAGAGGAGCGCTCCCCCGTCCACGACGTCATCAGCTCGGGCGGGCGCGCCCTGGAGCCGGACGTCCGTGAGGACATGGAGGCCAGGCTGGGTCACGACTTCTCGGATGTGCGCATCCACGACGACGCTGCCGCCGCCGAGTCGGCGACGGCGGTCAACGCGCACGCCTACACCGTCGGCTCCAACGTGGTCTTCCAGCGAGACGCCTACGACCCGTCGTCGGCTGCGGGAAAGACCACCCTCGCGCACGAGCTGACGCACGTCATCCAGCAGCGCAGCGGTCCGGTCGACGGGACATCAGCTCCAGGCGGCATCAAGGTGAGCGACCCGTCGGACCGCTTCGAGCGTGAGGCCGCCGCCAACGCCGACCGCGTCATGGCCGCGGCTCCCGCAGTGCAGCGACAGGCGGAAGAAGACGAAGAGCAACTCCAGGGTTCCTTCGAGACCGGCGACGAAGAGGTCGAGGAACCGACAGAGGCCTGACCGCTATCAAGGAGAGCGGAAGATGCGTACCCGAAGGCATCCCGAGCAGGAGGACAGCGGAGCGACCCGCCCGATGACCTCCATCCCATATCCCGCCGAGCAGCCAGCTCAGTCCTCGCAGTACGAGCAGTTCGTGAGGATCCAACAGGCTGCGGGAAACAGCGCTGTCAGTCGAGCACTCCTCCACCCTCACGTGACAACGCCCGCGATGCTCCAACGTCAAACCATGGAGGGCGTCGAGGCGACTCCTTACGTGGCCCACCCCGCAGTACTGGCCGACTGCGTCTCTCGACTGCGCGAGGCGTATTGGGCCATGACACCAGCCGCGCTCACCGAGCTGCGGGGGCGCAAGACACTGGCGGTCGGCGCCGTGATTGACCAGGACGAACCCAACGTGACGGTCTATCGCTGGACCGCCAACGGGAACTGGACCAACACCTACCTCTCCTTGAGCATGAACGCGCAAGGCGTCAGGCGGTGGGACGGGGACCCTGCGCGCATGCCACGTGGAACCAAGAAGGCGCCCGGAGGTGCGCCCGGGGACGCTGAGCAGCGGATGATGTCGGACGACCATGTCCTGAAGGCGATTGCCATATCGCGACCGCCGTGTCCGGACTGCTCAGTGGCCCTCGCCGAGTACGGCCGAGACTTCGGACGTGTTCTCGTCCAGGTCGTACCTCCACCTACCGAGGACGACCAACGAGAACAGCAAGCCGCAACGGAAGCAATCCGTGCAGCCGTGGACACGGTGCTGACGCAGGTGGACGAGCACGAGCGCGACCCCCAGGCCCAGTGGGAGCTCATCTACCGCCCATCGGTGAGCGGTCTCGCCGACTATTGGAAGAACCACCTCTTCAACACCGACATCCCCCCTGTCCTGATCTGGACCAACGCGCGCTCAGCGGCCATGGCGGCCCGGCGGCTGTTGGCGCAGGGCGATATTCGAGGCGCGGTCGCGATGCTGATGCGGGCACGGGTAGAGCTCGCGCACGCCATCAGGCAGTACCGCGGGTGGAATGACGGCGTCGAGTCGGCCGGCACCCAGGCGAAGATCGCACTCGCTGCCGTCGGACTCGCCGCCATCGCTGCAGTCGTCGCTGCGCCACTGCTGGCGGAAGCGGGCATGGCGGGTGCGGGGAGTGCTGAAGCGGCCGCTGCCACAACCGTCAGGATCGCTGCGTTGGTGACCAGGTGCGACGCGGCCGCTGCGGCAATGGAGGCCGCCGCAACCGAGGCTGAGATCTCTGCCGCCGCAGCCGCAGAGGCCGCCGAATTCTTCGAGATCATCGGATTCCTCTAAGCCGACCCGACGCGTTCGTCTGCCCGCTCGGGCAAATCACATTGCCCCTGGGAGCGTCTGTCGGGTCGTGTCGCAGACGAGGTCCGGGAGGAAGGCTTGCCCGTAAGCACAGCCGAGGAGCAAGGAGCTGCGAAGATGCCGACCTATCAGTCGCCAGGGGTGTACGTCGAGGAAGTTCCGGCGGGGGCGCGCCCGCTGGCCGGGGTGGGGACGGCCATCGCCGCATTCGTCGGACTCACCGAGACCGGCCCGTTCAACAAGCCCACGTTGATCAGCAACTGGACGCAGTTCACCAGCACGTTCGGCGGGTTCATGAACGGCACGTACCTCGCCCAGGCGGTCTACGGCTACATCATGAACAGGGGCGCGAACTGCTACGTGGTCCGGATCGGCGAGGATCCGCAGGACCGGGCCAAGCCCGGCGCACAACCCAAGGAACTCTCCACGGCCCCGACGGCGCAGATCGGCCGCCTCAAGGTGACCGTCACCGATCCGTCCATCGGTACGGGCGAGGTGCGCGTGGAGATCACCGACGCGGGCGGGGAGGAGCCCCCGGCCGACCAGTTCAAACTGGTGGTGCGACGCAACGGCGAGGCGGTCGAGGAGTTCGATCGCGCCAGCCTGGCGCGCGGCAAGCAGAACGTGGTCACCATGGTCAACGCCTCCTCCAAGCTGATCAGCATCGAGGAGACCGGCGGCGGACCCGTCGAACGGCTCGAGAACGTCGACATCCCGCTCGTCACTCCCCCACCCCCGGCGGCTCTGCCCGCACCCAGGATCAGCGCCGACGACTACGTGGGCGACGTCTCGGACCGCAGCGGCTTCGCCGCGCTGGAGGCGATCGACGGCATCACCATGCTGTGCGTGCCCGACCTGATGAGCGCCTACCAGCAGGGCGCCATCGACCTCGACACCGTGCAGGCCGTGCAGACGGCGATGATCGCGCACTGCGAGCTGATGGGCAACAGGATCGCCATCCTCGACCCGCCGCCGGGCTTCAACGCCCAGCAGATCAAGGAATGGCGCGTCGACAAGGCCCGCTACGACTCCATGTACGCCACGCTCTACTGGCCGTGGATCCAGACGATGAACCCCGCCACCGGGCTGCTGTCGTTCATCCCGCCGTCAGGCCACGTGGCCGGCGTGTGGGCCCGCAACGACGCCGAGCGCGGCGTGCACAAGGCACCCGCCAACGAGGTGGTGCGCGGCGTGATCGACATCGAGATCAACATCACCCGCAACGAGCACGACCTCCTGAACCCCGAAGGCATCAACTGCATCCGCGCCTTCCCCGGCCGCGGCATCAGGATCTGGGGCGCGCGGACGCTGTCGTCGGACGCGGCCTGGCACTACCTCAACGTGCGCCGGCTGTTCAACTACCTGGAGGAGTCCATCCTCAACGGCACGGACTGGGTGGTCTTCGAGCCGAACGATCAGGCCCTGTGGGCGAAGATCACCCGGACCATCACGGCCTTCCTCATGCAGGAGTGGCGCAACGGCGCCCTGTTCGGCAGCACGCCGGACGAGGCGTTCTACGTCAAGTGCGACGCCGAGACCAACCCCCCTGAGGGGATCGACGCCGGCCAGGTGGTCTGCGAGATCGGCGTCGCCCCCGTCAAGCCCGCCGAGTTCGTCATCTTCCGGCTGGCCCAGTTCTCCGGCGGCACCTCGCTGGTCAGCGAGTGACCCCCTCGCACAACAGATAAGGAAGCACCACCATGGCACTCCCCGCAGGCGACAGCAGCGTCGGCCACTCCTTCGGCTTGGAGTTCGACGGCATCACCATCAAGTCGATCAGCGAGGTCAGCGGCCTCAAGATTGAACAAGACGTCATCGAGTTCAAGGAGAACGGCCCGAACGGCGCCTTCCAGCTTCGCCGGCTGCCCGGGCGCCCCAAGGCGCCGGACATCACGCTCACCCGAGGGCTCACCGAGGACAACAGCTTCGAGAAGTGGATCAAGGACAGCCGGTTCGGCAAGATGACCGACGCCCGCCGCGGCGGGGCGATCATCGTCTTCGACTTCGAGGGGAACCCGGTCAAGCGGTACAACCTGACCAACGCGTGGCCGAAGAGCCTCGAGATCGGCACCCTCAAGGCCGGCGACACGTCGTACCTCACCGAGAAGCTGGTGCTGACCTGCGAGAGCATCGAGGTCGCGTGATGCGTCGCGGCCCGCTGGCCGACCTCTTGGCCGAGGTTCGCGACGAGCGCGCGCAGCCGACGGCGCCGGCGCCCGAGCCGCTGACCACCGAGTTCCCGTTCGTCCTCCCCCGGGGCTACGTGGATTCGGCGGGCACCGTGCACCGCGACGGCGTGATGCGTCTGGCCACCGCCCGCGACGAGCTGGTGCCGCTGCGCGACGACAGGGTACGGGAGAATCCCGCCTACCTGACGGTGGTGCTGCTGGCCCGCGTGATCACCCGGATCGGCACCGTCACGGACATTCACGCCGGCGTCGTGGAGGATCTGTTCGCCGCCGACCTCGCCTTCCTGCAGGACCTCTACCGACGCATCAACGCCGAGGGACACACGCGCGCGGCCGTCACCTGCCCGTCGTGCGAGCACCGGTTCGCCGTCGACGTCTCAGGCGGCCGCCTGGGGGAATGACGACGTACGCGCCGGACCGGCTCTACGCCGAGGTCGCGTACGTCGCCTACTACCTGCACTGGTCACGAGACGACATCCTCGATCTCGACCACCGTGAGCGGCAGCGCTTCGTCGCCGAGGTCGCGGCCCTCAACACCCGCATTCAGGAAACCTAGGAGGTGTGGACGTGAGCTGGTGGGATGCGCCGCTGGGCTGGATCCGCGCGCTCCGGGACACGCCAGGGCGCGACGATGCGCCCGCCGGCTCCGCGCCGTCGGCCGTACCGGGGCCGCGGGCCGAGTGGCGCGACGTGCCTCGTCTCCAGCGGACGCTGGCCGAACCGGTGTCCCCGGTGGCCATCAACGACGACTTCCGCGGGCACCTGGCCACCTCCACGGACCCGAGCTTCCTCGCCCCGCTGAGCCACCACGTGGCCCCGCTCACCGGAGGGCTGACGACCGGGCTCGTCGCGCCCGTCACCCGCCACCTGAGCGGAGGCGCCGAGCTGTCGGTGCCCGCCCGCCCGAAGGCGACCGTCCAGCGTGCCGCGCCGCCCGCGCCCGACCCGGCGCTGCCGGACGAACCCCTCACCGTCGCGTCAACGACCACCGACGTCCCCACCCTGGGGCTCGACCCCGCCGCCCTCACCGTCGGCGGCGGAGAGCCACTCACCCCGCGACTCAGCGCGGTGGTCGAGCCGCCGGTCCAGCGCCTGGAGTTCCCCGCCGCCCATCTCCCGGCGGCACCCGCCCCACCCGCCGTGCAGCGCACACAGGCCCGGCAGGCCCTCCGAAGGGCGCCCGCGGCCACGCCTGCCACCACCGGTGGCCCGGCCGCGGCACGTCCACCGGCCTCTACGGCACCGGCCCAGCCCGCGGACCTCACCCTGCCGCGCGCTCCCGAACTCAAAGCCGTGCCCGAACTCAAAGCCGTGCCCGAATCCGAAGCCGTACCCGCGCCTCTGCCGCCCGCCGTCCAGCGGCTGGCGTCCGCCCACGCTCCGACAGCGCCTACCACCCTGCCGACGGCACCGCGCCCGCCGCTGCAGCGGCACGCCACGTCGGCGGCTCCGACACCCGCTGCGTCTGCCCCGGCCGATCCCGATCCCGAGCCCCTGGCGGGATTCCTCCCGCCTGCCCCGCCCGAGACGGTGCTGGCCGAGCCGCCGTCCTACACCGAGGTGATCCTGCCGACGGCGCCGCCTCACGCGCGGCCGATGGAGGTCCAGCGCACCACCACACCCCCGCCGGGTCCGCCCGTGGTCGCCGAACGCTGGACCCTGCCCGCAGCCTCGGCACCCCGCCTGCCCGGGGCGCGCATCGCCGCGCCGATCATGGCCGTGCAGCGCCGCGCATCGGCCCCCGGGCCGGACACCCTCCCGACCGCCGCACCGTCGCCCGCGGTTCCCGTGGTCTCCCGGAGCGTCGCGCCCTCCGCGCCGCCACGGTTCGGTGAGGGCGTCTCGTTCGCCGAGATGTTCGCCGGCTTCGCCCAGCCGACGGATGCGCCGCCCCCCGTCGTCGGCCAGCGAACCCTGCGATCGAGCACCGAACTGCTCAACGCCGATCAGGTCGGCGCCGGACCGTTCAACACCGGACAGTTCACTACTGTGCAGCGCGAGACGACGACGCAGCGCGAGACGACGACGCAGCACCAGGCGACGGTGCAGCGCGAGGTGGCCGCTGACCCGTCGCTGGCCGACCCGCCGTCGGTCCCGCCTGCTGAGCCGCCCGCGGCTCCCGCCGCGAGCGCCCCCGCGCAGGGCTCGACGTCGACCGTATTGGGGGGCGACGCCGCGAACTTGGACGAGATCGCTCGCAGGCTCTATGACCCGCTGGCCGCGCGGCTGCGCGAGGAGCTGTGGCTCGACCGCGAACGAGCCGGGTTCTAGGAAAGGGGAAGCTCATGTCTGAGAGGAAGGACCCCGCGGTCAGCGTCTGTTTCACGGTCACCATCGACGACAAGTCGCTGGGGGCGTTCAGCTCGTGCGAGGGCCTCGGCATCGAGGTGGTGGTGGAGCAGCGCGAGGAGGGCGGCAACAACGGCTTCGTGTGGCAGCTCCCGACGCGCATCAAGTACGGCAACGTGAAGCTCAGCCGCCCGGTGGGCAGCGACAGCTCGAAGCTCACCGATTGGCTGTGCAGCTTCGCGTCGGGCGTCGCGCGGCAGACGGCCACCATCACAGCGATGACCGGCGACCAGCAGGTGGTGGCCGTGTGGAGCCTCGACGGCGTGATCCCCATCCGCTGGACGGGCCCCAGCCTCAATCCGGACACACCGAAGGTGGCCATGGAGACCGTCGAACTCGCCCACCACGGCTTCCTGCCCTCCGGCGGACGGCACTGACGATGAGCGGCAACCACATCGCGCTGACGTCGTCGGCCACCATGGCCGACCTGACGCAGCCCGGCAGCGGGAAGGGGCGGCCGCGCATCGAGAAGGCACAGCTCACGTTCTACGAGCCGGGCAAGGGCGGCTCGCCCGGCGCGCAGATCGGTGCTGTGCCCTTCCAGTTCAATCCCAAGGAAGTCACCATCTCGAAGGCGGCGAAGTGGGAGCGCAAGCCGACAAAGGGGGCCAAGAGCGCGGGGCCGCCGGAGTTCAACGGCTCGGAGCCCGCGAAGATGACGCTCGAGATGTTCTTCGACGCCGTCGGCCCGCAGGACGGTTCGGTGGTCAAGGCGGTGGAGATGCTGCTCTCCTCGTGCCTGCCGACGCCGAAGACGGCCACCACGAAGAAACCCAGCCCGCCCATCGTGGTGCTGCACTGGGGCTCCACCGCGGCCTTCCCCGCCGTCATCACCTCGGTCAGCGCCAAGTTCACGCTGTTCACGTCGGAGGGCACGCCCATCCGCGCCGCGTGCGCCGTGCAGCTCGAGGAGATGCCCGGCGAGGCGTTCCGCAAGCAGAACCCCACGTCCGGGAGCCACGAGGTGCGCCGCGTCCACCGCACGATCGCCGGGGACAGCCTCGCCTCCGTCGCGTTCGCCGAGTACGGCGACCCGACGGCGTGGCGCGCGCTGGCCGACTTCAACGACATCGACGACCCGCTGCGCGTGCCCACCGGCACCGTCCTCCTGCTCCCCACGCCCGAGGAGCTGGGCCTCGGGAGGAGAAGGGCAGGATGAACAGCATCTCCAGCACATGCGTCGTCTCGTTCGACGGCGCCCCGTTGCCGCCCGAGCTCGAGCCCCTCCTGGTGTCGGCCTATGTCGACGACAGCCAGCAGCTGCCCGACGCCTTCTCGCTCCGGTTCCGCGACCCGGACCGCCGCGTGCTCGCCACCGCCGGCGTCAAGATCGGCTCGCTGGCCACGATCAGCGTGCAGGTGGCCGACGCGCCGCAGGCCACGGTGCTGCTCGCGGGCGAGGTGACGGCGGTGGAGGTGGAGTACGACCAGTCGGGCACCTTCACGCTCATCCGCGGCTACGACCAGACCCACCGCTTCTTCCGCGGTCGCACCACCGCCAGCTACCTGCAGATGACGGCCTCCGACATCGCCACCGCCATCGCCCGGCGGGCGGGCCTTCGCGTCGGCGAGGTCACCGCCACATCGACGGTCTACGACCACTACGGCCAGGCGGGGCAGACCGACTGGGAGGTGCTCGCCGACCTCGCGCGCGCCACGAACCTCGAGGTCGCGGTGCGCGAGGGCGTGTTCTCGTTCGCGGCGCCGACGCAGGCGAGCGAGGCCCCCGCGGTCGAGGGCCAGGCGAGCACCCAGCCGTTGGTGCTGAACACCGGCAAGGACCTGCTCCGGTTCCGCTCGGTGGTGACCTCGGCCGGCCAGGTCAAGGAGGTGGAGGTGCGCGGCTGGGACATCGCGACGAAGCGGCCGTTGACCGCCGCGCAGCCGGCCGCCACCACGCGCGTCGACCTGCCGAGCGTCACCCCTGCGCAGCTCGCGAAGGCCTTCGGCGATCCCACCTACGTGGCCACCGACATCCCCTACCGCACGCAGGCCGAGGTGGACGAGGCGGCGAAGGTGCTGGCCGACGAGCTGGCCAGCTCGTTCGCCGAGTTCGAGGGCACCGCGCGCGGCCGCCCCGAGCTGCGCGCCGGAGCCGCCATCACCATCGACGGCCTGGGCGAGCCCTTCGACGGGAAGTACACGATCACCACCTCCCGCCACCGGTTCGATCCGCAGACCGGCTACACCACGGCCTTCGCGGTCACGGGCCGACGCGACCGGACGCTGCTGGGGCTCGCATCCGCGCCGCCGAAGACGCGGCAGGCCGGCATCACCATCGGCCAGGTCTCCGACGCGAGCGACCCGGAGCACGCGGGCCGCGTGCGCCTCACCTTCCCGTGGCTGTCCGACGACTACGTCAGCGACTGGGCGCGAACCATCCAGCCGGGCGCGGGCAAGGACCGCGGCTGGGCGGTGATTCCAGAGGTGGGCGACGAGGTGCTGGTGGGCTTCGAGCACGGCGACGTCAACCGCCCGGTGGTGCTCGGCGGCCTCTACAACGGCGTCGATACCATGGCCCGCGGCCCCGTCGACCTCCTCGACGGCGGTACGGGCGCTGTCAATCGACGCTCGTTCGTCTCTCGTCTCGGGCATCGGCTGGACCTGCTCGACGCCTCGGGCACCGAGGGCATCCGCGCGGCGACCACCGACGACAAGCTCACGCTCGTCCTCGACCACACCGCCGCCACCATCACCGTGCACGCCGACGGCAAGGTGGTCATCGAGGGATCCGAAGGCATCACGATCGACTCGTCGGGCTCCGACATCGACCTGAAGGGCAACAAGATCACGCTCGCGGCCACCTCCGGCGTCAGCGTCGACGGCGGAGGTGGCACCGTCGACGTCAAGGCCGGTGCCGCGCTCAACCTGACCGGCATGAGCGCCAAGCTCGAGGGAACCGGCACCACCGAGGTGAAGGGGGGAACGCTGTGCTCCGTCCAGGCCGCACTGATCAAGCTGAACTGACCGTCGTCCGGGGGTGGCTCTGATGCCCGCCGCCGCCCGCGTGGGCGACCCCACCGGCCACCCGGGGGTCATCGGACCGCCGGGGGTGCCCACGGTGCTGATCGCCGGGATGCCCGCGGCCACCGTCGGCACCCCGCACATCTGCAGCTTCCCGCCACCCGCCGTCCATCCCCCCAGCGCCATCGCGCCGCCGGGCTGCCCCACCGTGTTGATCGGCGGGATGCCCGCGGCCCGGATGGGAGACCTCGCCGCCTGTGGCGCCCCCATCATCATGGGCGCCCCCACCGTCATGATCGGAGGCTGAGCCGATGCACCAGGACATCGACTTCATCGGCGCCGGCTGGAGCTATCCGCTCGGCACGGACGCCACGGGCGGCGTCGCGCTCGTCACCCGCGACCGCGAGATCGAGCAGGCCATCCGGCTGATCCTCGGCACCGCCGTCGGCGAGCGGCCGATGCGCCCGGAGTTCGGCTGCCGCATCCACGACCACGTGTTCAACGCGGCCTCGTCCACGACGGCCGGGCAGATCGCCTACGACGTGCGCCAGGCGCTGGAGCGCTGGGAGCCGCGGATCGAGGTGCTCGAGGTGGGCGTCAACTTCGACGACGCCGCCGCCGGAGTCCTCTACGTCGACGTGCACTACACGCTGCGGAGCCTGAACGACCCCCGCAATCTCGTCTTCCCGTTCTATGTCATTCCCTCGCTTCCCGAGCCCGACGCCCCCGACGGAGGTGCCTGATGCTGCCCGCCCCCAACCTCGACGACCGCGTCTTCCAGGATCTGGTCGACGACGCGAAACGCCTCGTCCAGCAGCGCTGCCCCACGTGGACCGATCACAACGTGTCGGACCCCGGCGTCACGCTGATCGAGGCCGTGGCGCAGATGGTGGACCAGCTGATCTACCGCCTGAACCGCGTGCCCGACCGCAACTACATCAAGTTCCTCGAGCTGCTGGGCGTGGAGCTGCGGCCCCCAGCCGCGGCCCGCGGGTCGGCCACGTTCTGGCTGTCCGCGCCTCAGCCGCAGGTGGTCACGGTGCGAGCGGAGAGCCAGGTGGCCACGCCGCGCACCGACGTCTCGCAGCCGGTGGTCTTCAGCACGACGCGGGCGCTGGACATCATCCCGTGCTCACTCGCGCGGACGGCGACCTGGCCGGCGCAAGGCTCCGTCGCCGACACCACCGTGCAGCTGGGCCAAGGCGGCTTCCGGGCGTTCAGCGCCACGCCGCAGGTGGGCGACGCGCTGCTGATCGGGCTGTCCGACGCCGTCCCCTCGTGCGCGGTCCTGCTGCGCCTCGACTGCCTCGTCTCGGGCCGCGGCATCGACCCGCGGCGGCCGCCCGTCGTCTGGGAGGCGTGGACGGAGGACGGCTGGGCGCCCTGCGTCTGCCACACCGACGAGACCGGCGGCCTCAACCGGCCGGGCGACGTCGTCCTGCACGTCCCCGAGCGCCATCAGGCATCCGTGATCTCCGAGGAACTGGCCGGTTGGCTGCGCTGCCGCCTCGTCGACACGCTGCCGGGGCAGCCCACCTACACCGAGTCGCCCACCATCCTCGACGTCCGCGCGCACACCGTCGGCGGCACCGCGCCCACGATCAACGCCGAGTCGGTGCACGGCGAGATCCTCGGCCGCTCCGACGGCACCCCGGCGCAACGCTTCACCCTCCAGCGGCGCCCCGTCGTCGCGTCCGACGCGCCGCTGACGATCACCGCGCTCCTCGGCGGCGAGGAGCAGACCTGGACGGAGGTGCCGCATTTCGCGGAGTCGAAGCCAGAGGATCGGCACTTCCGGGTGGACGCCTACGGCGGCGAGGTGCAGTTCGGGCCCGCGATCCGGCGCGGCGACGGCTCGCTGCAGCGCTACGGCGCGGCCCCGCCCGCGGGCGCCACGTTGCGGCTCGAGGTGTATCGGACCGGCGGCGGGCAGGCAGGCAACGTCGCGCCCGGGCAGGTGAGGCTGTTGAAGACGAGCATCCCCTACGTGTCGCGCGTCGAGAACCGCTCGGCGGCCACCGGCGGCGCGGAGGCCGAGACGCTCGCCGACGCGAAGGCGCGCGGACCGCTGCTCCTGCGTTCCCGCGGCCGGGCCGTCTCGGCCGGCGACTTCGAGGAACTGGCCCTCGACGCGGCACGGGACGCGGCGCGCGTAGCCTGCATCCCCGAGGAGGGCACCGCGGCGGGCGTCCGGCTGCTCGTCGTGCCGCACGCAGCCGGCGACGAGCACGGCGCCATCGCGCGCGTCGACCTCGAACCGCCCCCGCAGCTCCTCGAACGCATCAGCGACAGCCTCGACAAGCGTCGGCTCGTCGGCACCCGGCTCCTGGTGCAGCCGCCGGAGTACGTCTGGCTGACGGCCGTGGTCCGGCTGAGCGCCCGGCCCCGGTTCGACGCGACACAGCTTCGCTCCGAGGTGCTGCGCGCCCTCTACCGGCTGTATGACCCGTTCGCGGGCGGGCCCGATGGCACGGGCTGGCCGTTCGGCCGCGCGGCTCGCGTCCACGAGATCCACGCGGCGCTGGCCCAGATCGCCGGCGTCGACATGTCCCGCGAGGTGAGCGTCGCCCTGTACCCGGCCGAGCCGGACACCGGCCAGCGCGGGTCCGCCACCGAGCGCATCGACCTGCCGGCCCACGCGCTGGTGTACTCGTACGACCATCAGGTGAAGGTGGGCTGAGATGCGCGGCATCGTCCCGGACCTGCCGAGCCCGCACCCCCTGGCCGCGACGCTGCCCGCCCTGCTGCGCGACGACCCGTTCGCCGTCGGCCTGTGCGACAGTTTCGACGACCTCCTGGCGCCGGCCATCCTGGTGCTGGACACGTTCGGCGACTACCTGGACCCGGACACCGTGCCCGACGACATGCTGCCGTGGCTGGCGCAGTGGCTGGGCGTGAACCCCGACCTCGCCGACGGGTGGCACATCCAGCGCGACGAACTCCTCCTCACCCGCTCCTTGAACCAGATCAGGGGCACCAGGTGGAGCATCCAGGCCACGCTCGAGAACGCCGTCGGGGCACAGGTCGACGTCACGGAGTCGGGCGGCGCACGATGGACGGCGACGCCCGGTGGCGACCTGCCGGGCGAGCCGGAGCCCAGTATCGGCGTCGTGATCCATCAGGCCAACCCGGAGGCGGTCGACCTCGAGCGGGTGGAGCAGCTGATCCGCTCGCTCAAGCCCGCGCACGTCCGGCACAGCGTGTCGGTAGTGCCCTAAGCGCGCGCCGCAAGTGGCGGAAGCGACACTTTCGGCCCGCACCACCTCGCGACAAGGCTGCGGGTATCCCTGTCGGTGCTGGCCCCGGGGGTTTCTCGCGTGAGCGGCGAGGAGTCCAGGAGACGGAGGTGAGCGATGGGCCCTCCGCCATCGGACGCCTCGGTGTCCACGTCCTCGACCATCTTCCTGGAGAAGATCCGCCGCCCCGATGAGCAGGGCCTCGTCCGCCCGCGCCTGGCCGCCGCGCTGGCGGGCCTCCATCCCGACGCACCCGGTGCGGCCACGCTGGCCCTCGTGCTCGGGCCGCCCGGCGCGGGGAAGACCACGCTGCTCAGCCACCTGTCCGGGCAAGCGCGCGCGGCGGCCTGGTACCGGGTGAGCGCGGATGACGACGACGAGGCGAGCCTCACCATCCACCTCGGCCACACGCTCGGCGCGGCACTGGGCGACGTCGGCCTCGTCGAGGCCGCCGCGGAGGGTCGGATGAGCGAGCTCATCCGCGCGCTCGACGGCGGGCCGGGCCGGACGGCCCACCTGTTCGTCGACGACCTGCACGAGATCGCCGGCACCGCAGCCGAGGCGGCGCTCGAGACATTCCTCACCATGCGCCCGCGCGGGATCACGGTGCTCCTCGGCAGCAGGCGCCCGCCCCAGATCAACACCTCGCGCCTGCTCGTCTCGGGTGAGCTCGTCGAACTACATGGCGACGACCTGCGGTTCCGCTCCTGGGAGGTCGAGGAGCTGTTCCGCACTGTCTACCAGGCGCCGCTGTCGCCCGAGGCCGCCGCCGCGCTGGCCCGCCGCACGGGCGGCTGGGCCGCGGGGCTCCGCCTCTTCGCCCTTGCCACCGCCCACATGAGCAAGGCCGAGCGCGAGCGGGCCGTCGACGCCCTCGCCGGCCGCTCCCGTCTCATCCGCTCGTACCTCGCGCGCAACGTCCTCGGCGGCGTCAGCCCGGAGCGCTACCGCTTCCTGCTCCACACCTCCACGTTGGGGGTCCTGACCGGCGACCTGTGCGACCGGCTGCTCGGCGTCTCCGACAGCTCGCGCACCCTGGTCTCGCTGGAGCAGGAGCAGTTCTTCACGTCGTCCACCGACGGCGGGGTGACCTACCGCTACCACCAGGTGCTCCAGTCTCAGCTCGAGGTGCTGCTCGTCGACGAGCTGGGCAGCGGGCCCGCGCGCGACCTGTACCGGCGGAGCGGCGAGCTGCTGGAGGCCGACGGGCGGATCGGCCCGGCGCTGTCGGCGTACGCGCGCGCCGACGAGTGGGGATCGGTCGCGCGGCTGCTCGGCCCCGGCAACGCGCCGGTGCTCGGCGACGAGACCCTCTGGGGCGGCCTCTCCCTCTCCCACGTGCCCCGCGACGACCCCGTCCTCTTCCTCGCCGCGGCGCGCATGCTGGCCCGGCGCGGCAAGCTGGACCGCGCCGTCGCGACCTATCGGCAGGCCGAGGATCTGCTCGACGACCCGGCCTTCCGCCAGCGCTGCGAGGAGGAGCGCCAGACCGTCGCGTCGTGGCTGCCCGGCGGCGCGGCCGGGGCATCGTTGGCTCCGCGGCTGGTGCAGGAGCTGCGGGCGCTCACCCGCTCCACCCGGGTCGACCCGCAGGAAGCGTTGCCGCGGGGGCTTCGGCTCATCTTCCTCGGCGACCTGTCGGGCGCGCGCGCCGAGTTCGCCGCCGCGGACCCGGACGGCGGCTGGCCCGCGATGGCCGTGCGGCTGGCCGAGTACTGGGTGGACCTGCTGGAGGGTCCCGACGAGGCCGCCGCGGGCCGGGTCGAGGCCCTGGGCCTGGACGCCGAGGTGGAGGGCTGGCCGTGGCTGGCGCTGATGGCGCGCGGGCTGCAGAAGGCCATCCAGCTCGCGGTCGATCCGCGCGACTGGGTGGTGGCGTCGGCGATGGAGTTCCTGGACGCGTGCCGGCGGCAGAACGACCCGTGGAGCGAACTCGTGGCGTCGCTCGCCATCGCTCTCGGGCTGCGCCGAGCCGGCAGGGACGACCTCGCCGCTCCCCTGCTCGGCCGCGTCGGACAGCTGGCCGACGACCTGGACGCGCCGACGTTCCGGCGGAGCGCCGAGACGCTCGCCGCGCCGGCGATCGCCCGGTTCGAGGTGCGCTCGCTGGGCAGGTTCGGGGTGTGGCGCGACGGCGTCGAGGTGAGTTGGCGGGAGCTTCGCCCGCGGGCGCGGCAGCTGCTCATGCTGCTGGCGCTCCACCACGGCCGGCCGGTGCATCGCGAGCAGCTGGTCGACGCGCTGTGGCCGCAGGCGAGCTTGTCCGCGGGCATTCACAGCCTGCAGGTGGCTGTCTCCAGCGTGCGCCAGTGCCTGAGCCGCACCGCCGATCCTTCGTCGGACGACCAGCTGGTGCGGCGCGAGGGCGACGCCTACGCGCTGGTTCTGCCTGACGTCGTCGACCAGCTGGCCACCTTCGAGCGGCTCGCCGCCGAGGCGGCCCGGGCGTCGGGTGCCGCGGCCCTCCGGCTGCGCACCGAGGCGCTACGGCTGTACGAGGGCGACCTGCTGCCCGAGGCCGGGGTGGCCGAGTGGGTCGTCGAGGAGCGCGACCGTGTCCGGCACGTGGCCGCGACGGTGGCGGCCGAGGCAGCCGCGGACGCGCTGGCGCTGGACGATCCGCGCGCCGCGCTGGAGTTCGCTCGCCGGTCCATCGCCCTCGACCCGTACCACGACGTCACCTGGGACCTCCTGGTGGACGGCAACGAGCGCCTCGGCGACCGCGCCGCCGCCGTGGCCGCCCGCCAGGAGCAGTCCCGCATCTGGGCCGACCTGGGTCTCGTCTAGCCATCCCCCACCGAGGTGCTCAGTGAGAGGCTCCGGCCGCGATCTCGGTCAACGCCGCCAGGTGCGCCTCGACAGCCGCCCTGCCCTCCTTCGTGAGCCCCACCCAGGTCAACCGTCGCGCGTCGGACCGCGACGGCGAACTCTCCTTCCGGACGATGACGAGCCCCTCGTCGCCCAGCACCTTGAGGTTCTTCGACAGGTTGGCGTCGTTCAGTCCGAGCGTGTCGCGGATCACCGCGAACTCGAGTTCCGCGACGTGCCGCAGCAGGCCGCAGATCCGCAGCCGGACGGGCGAATGGATGACCTCGCTGAACCGTGGCTCCGCGGGAGCGCTCATCGCCCGCTCCTGCCCGCGAGCTCGTCGCGGAGCGCGTCGTCGTAGCGCCGCCCGGAGACGACCGTCCCCGCGAAGGCGACCACCGCAGCGAGCACGCCCCACCACGGTGTGCTCGCCGTGAGCCGCACCACAAGCACCGCAGCCATGCAGAGGACGAGGACCCCCACCGCCACGAAGAGCCACAGCCTGCTGCGCGGCCCCGCCGGCTGGGTCGAGGTGACGCCGTACGTGCGCGCGTAGGTGAGCATCAGGAGCGGAATGCCTGCCACGCTGACGCCGGTCAGGATCACGCTCAGCGAACCGGGCAGTACCTGCGCGCCCACCATCACCGCGACGATGATGCCCAGGCCGACGTGGTACCACCACGGCGTGACGATGCGGTTGGCGAGCTGCTCGCCGTCGATTCCCATCTGGCTCAGCGCCGCCCGAGCCTCGTCGGCCGTCGGTCGCGGCTGCCCCTCGGATTCAAGGTTTCTTTCCATGTTGGCAAGTCTACTAGTGACTTGCCCGCATGGAAAGTATTTTTTCGACGGTGTTACGAGGACGACGGTGGCGGGTCAGGCGCCGGTCTTCCGGCAAAGGATCTCGCCGTGCAGGACGGAGAACCAGCCGTCGGGGTCGGCGGCCCAGGTCCGCCAGCCGTCGGCGATCTCGTCGAGCTCCTCGGCCCCGGCCAGGCCGGCGTCGACGATCTGTCGGGCGATGGCCGAGCCTGTGATTCTGTCGGCCCAGAGCCCGCCCCACCATGCGCGGGTCTCCTTGTCGGCGTAGCACCACGTGCTGGAGGTGGCCGTCACGTCGTCGAATCCGGCCTGGTGGGCCCAGGCGAGCAGGCGCCGGCCTGCGTCGGGTTCGCCGCCGTTGGCCCGCGCCGTCTGGCGGTAGAGGGAGAGCCAGCTGTCGAGCCTCGGGCTCTCGGGGTACCAGGTGAAGGCGGCGTAGTCGCTGTCGCGCACGGCGACGAGGCCGCCCGGTTTGGTGACGCGGCGCATCTCGGCGAGCGCCCGGACGGGGTCGGCGACGTGCTGCAGCACCTGATGGGCGTGCACGACGTCGAACGTGCCGTCGGCGTAGGTCAGCGCGTGCACGTCCTGCACGTCGAAGCTGGCGTTCGTGACGCCCCGCTCGGCGAGGTAGGCGCGGGACAGCTCGAGGACGTCGTCGCTGATCTCCGTGAGGGTGACGTGCTGGGTGAGCTGCGCGAGGTCGGCGCTGATGGTGCCCGGCCCGGCGCCCACGTCGAGGATCCGCATGTCCGGGCGCAGGTGCGGCAGCAGGTAGGCCGCGGAGTTGGCGGCGGTACGCGAGCGATGCGACCGCAGCACCGACTCGTGGTGCCCGTGGGTGTACTGAGGCATGTCCATTCCTCTTTCCTCGTCGTCGCCGATTCTGCTCCCCGGCGCCACACGCCACCTTCCGTGGTCCAGAACCAGGTCGTGTGGCGAAGGCAGAGACGTGCATTCGCGCAGCACCACGGACCTCATCGGCCTCTGAGGAGCAGGCCACATCGGTCCCTGAGGAGCAGGCCCGCACGCTGACTCACACCGAGCGCAAGCCGTGCGGGACTGCGTCTCGAAGGGTCCGAAACCACAACCCCAGGTGGCCTACCCGACGACCATGGAATATCGACGCACAACCCCGGCTTTTCTGCCCCACAGGGCACAGAGAGCGGAGTTGTGCGTCAAAACTCCATGCCCCCCTCGCTACTGAACTCTCTGCCCAAGGCACGGGCCCCAACGACGGCGGGGCGCTTCGCCCTGGCCGACCCAAGGAACGCCTAACACAGCCGGGACTAGCCGGACGTGAGGGCGCTAGCATCCGAGCATGAGCACGCGCAGCCAGTACGCCGACGATCTGCGCGCGCGACCGCCCGCGACCTGGCCCGACTACCTCACCCGGCACAGCGGCCTCCCGGGGCCGCGCGCGAACCTCGAACTCATCCGAGCGGTCGTCGATGTCGGCGACCGGCGGATCTTCGACGACCTCATCAGCACGGACGACGAATACCTCACCTGCTGCGGCGTGGCCGGCCTCGGAGCGATCCTCGCCCAGGCCCCCGGCGCCGAGATCGAGGCCCTGCTCCGCCGACACGCCACCGATGCACGTTGGCGGATTCGCGAGTCCGTCGCCATGGCCCTCCAACGACTGGGCGACGCTGACCTCGATCGTCTCGCGGCGCTCGCGCGCGACTGGTCGCGGGATCCTCATCCTTTGGTTCAGCGCGCGGCGGCTGCAGGGATCTGCGAACCGCGCCTCCTCACGACGCCGGAGATGGCGGCGGCCGCCGTCGCGGTCTGCCAGATCGCGACCGATGCGCTCGCCGCCCTTCCCGCCGGCCGCCGGCGTGACGACGATGTGCGCACCCTGCGGCAGGGCCTCGGCTACTGCTGGAGCGTTGCCGTCGCTGCCGACCCTGCCGGCTTGCCGGCGTTCCTCGCGCTCACCCGGTCCGATGATCCCGACGTCGGGTGGATCAACAGGGAGAACCGCAAGAAGAAGCGGCTGTCCGCGCTGCTGGCCTCGGCGGAGTGAGAGGGCGGGCCCGGCCACTCCGCTACCCTGCCGTGCAGGACCGACGCTTCAAGGAGGCAGCATGACGATCGCCCTCAGCGACGCCCAGCGTGACCGTGCCGCGGGCGTGCTGCTCGGCCAGGCCGTCGGCGACGCGCTCGGTGTGCCGTACGAGTTCGCGCCCCGCATCCCGGTGGGGACCGCGGAGATGATCGGCGGCGGCCTGGGCCCCTACGCACCCGGCGAGTGGTCCGACGACACGCAGATGGCCGCATGCATCGCGCTGGTCACTGCCACGGGCGCCGACCTGACCACCGACGAGGGCCTCGACGCCGTCGCCCAGCGCTTCCTTCAGTGGCGACTCTCCGGCGCCACGGACATCGGAAATCAGACCCGGCACGTCATCGACGCGGCGCGCGAGGGCCACGGCCTGCTGTCGCGTCGGATGATCGACGAGTCACTGGCGCAAGCCGCCCTCGACAAGGCGGGCAACGGCGCGCTGATGCGCACGGGCGTCGTCGGTCTGGTGGCGCTCGACGACCGCGAGCGCACCGCCCGCTGCGCCACCCGCGTGGCGTCGCTCACCCATGCGCATCCGCAGTGCGTGGCGTCGAGCATCCTGTGGTCCGAGGCCGTGCGCGTGGCTGTGATCGACAGCGTTCTGGACATCCGCGCGGGCCTCGACCTCCTGCCTGCCACCTCCCGCGCCCCGTGGGAGGCGTGGATCACCGAAGCGGAGACCACGGAGCCGAACGCCTTCTCCCCCAACGGCTGGACGGTGGCCGCGTTCCAGGCCGCGTGGTCGTCGATCCACGCCACCCGGCACCTCGACGGTTCAGAGCATGTGCAAGCGGCGCTGCACAGCGCCGTGGCGATCGGCAACGACACCGACACCGTGGCCGCCATCGCCGGAGCCCTGCTCGGCGCCTGCTACGGCGCGTCGGCGATCCCCACTGCCTGGGTTGACGCCATCCACGGCTGGCCCGGCCTCCGCGCCGCGGACCTCAGGCGTCTTGCGCAGGAGACCGCAGACCCGACTCTTTGAGCGATCGCGTCGACGGCCACGAAAGGTACGGTGTGCGACATGGCAGAGAGCACTCCGATCGGCCGACCCGGCGGCACACCCGAGCGGCCCGCGCTGTTCTTCGCCGACGCCACCGAGTTCCGCGCCTGGCTGGAAACCCACCACGCAACGGCCACGGAGGTGTGGATGGGGCTGTACAAGAAGCATGTGCCCGATCGCGGTCTGACGTGGGACGACGCCGTGCTTGAGGCGCTGTGCTTCGGCTGGATCGATTCCGTGGTGCAGCGCGTCGACGACGATGCCGTGCGCCAGCGCTGGACGCCCCGTAAGAAGGGCAGCACGTGGAGCAACGTCAACGTCGCGCACGTGGAGCGGCTCGTCGCGGAGGGGCGGATGACACCGGCCGGCCTCGCCGCCTTCGAAGCGCGTGATCCTGCCAAGACCGGCATCTACAGCTTCGAGCGCGACGACCATGCGTTCACGCCGGAGCACGAGGCGTTGCTGGCGGCGAATACGGCGGCGCAGCGCTGGTGGGACGCCGCGTCGGAGAGCTACCGCCGGGTCGCGATGAACTGGGTCTCCGGCGCGAAACAGCAGGCGACGCGCGACCGTCGCATGGCGCAGCTCGTCGACGACTCAGCCGCGGGTCGGCTGATCCCGAGCCAGCGCTACGGCGAGGAACCGGCCTGGGTGCGGCGCAACCGGGCCGCACTGGGGCTCGGCGAGAACGACTGATCCTCTCCGTCGAACGGCT
This sequence comes from Arachnia sp., assembly GCA_047602285.1. Taxonomy (GTDB): domain Bacteria; phylum Actinomycetota; class Actinomycetes; order Propionibacteriales; family Propionibacteriaceae; genus Arachnia. Next base: position 3,684,249 of record JASGHR010000001.1, on the reverse strand, counting down.
CGAGTGCCAGAATGGGCCATGGCCACTACTTGGCGCAGCCTCATCCTCGACCAGCTCGACTTCTACTGGCAGGCCCACCTGTGGCCGCGCCTCGAAGGCCTCACGGACGACGAATACCTGTGGGAACCGGCGGCTGGCTCGTGGTCGCTCCGCGAAGGCGACGACGGCGTCGTCCGCATGGAGTCCATCTCCCCCGAGCCGCCCGTCGCCCCCATCACCACCATCGCCTGGCGGATGGCGCACGTGGGCCGCGACGTCCTCGGCAAGCGCGCCCGCGCCCTGTTCCTCCGCTGGGACGCGCCCGACGGAGCCACGATGTTCGACGACCTGTTCTGGCCGGAGCCCCTCCCCCTGACGGCCGACGGCGGGCTGGCGTTGCTGCAGCAGGGCTACTCGCTCTGGCGCGGGGCCGTCGCGGACATGAACGACGAGATGCTCCTGGAAGAGTTGGGGCCGCGCGGCGGACCCTACGCCCACGACTCGATCGCCGCGCTGGCCCTGCACCTCAACCGCGAGACGATGGCGCACGGGGCGGAGATCTGTCTGCTGCGCGACCTGTACCGGGTGAAGGTCGACCAGGGTGATCCGCTCATCCGCAACGCCTACGCCGGCGACGTGTGGGAGGTCCAGCGCCGCGTGGGCTGGCGCGGGGTTCACGCTATCGCTCGGGACTACCCGGAACTCCTCGCCGACGTCGCAGCTCTGCACCACTGGCGGGTCGTCGAGATCCTCCTCGAGGCGGGCTTCCCCGCGACGAGTTCGACGACGAACGGCGCGACAGCCCTCCATTACGCGGCCGCCGCCGGCCGCGACGCGCTGGTGAAGCAGCTGCTCGACGGCGGCGCCGACCCGACCGCCACCGAGTCCGGTTTCGGCCTCACGCCGGCCGGCTGGGCGGAGTTCTTCGGCCACGCGGCCTTGGCCAAGTCCCTGGGGGAGATGGAGTCGTGACCGGGCCGAGCTTCGAGGAGTCGTCGCCGGCACGCGCCGTCGCCCTCGCAGTCCGGTTCCTGCTGGAGCTGGCGCTCCTCGCGAGCGCGGCGCTTGTCGCATGGTGGTTGACGCAGCTGTGGTGGAGCGCGCTGACGGCCCTGCTCGCGGTCGTGGCCGTCGCGGTGATCTGGGGGCTGTTCGTGTCGCCGAAGGCCGCGGTCCCGCTCCCACCAGCGGCCGTGCTCACCATCGAAGCGGTGCTGTTCGTGGGCGTCGGCGCCGCACTGGTGTTCGTCGGCGGTTTCGTCGTCCCGGCCATCGTGCTGGTCGGCGGCTGGCTGGTGGACCGTGTCGCACTGGCGATACTGTGACCGCCATGCCGAGGTCGCCGCGTGACAAGCTCGTTCGTCTCCTTGCCGGAAGCGCTCAGCAGCCGGCGGACAGCGCCTCTCTCACGCTCCCAGCCGAGATTCTCGAGCTCGCAGTGGACGGCGTCGGCCAGATCGATCTTCCTCTGAAGCCCGCGCAAGCCAAGAAGCTGATCGGTGTCGCCGAGCCAGCGCACTTCGGCCACGGCGAGGACACGCTGCTGGACGCCTCCGTCCGCGACACGTGGCAGCTCACCCCCTCGCAGATCACCCTCGGAGGCACCGGCTGGCCGGCCGCCCTGATGCACGCGCTGCGCGAACTCGGTGACGATCTCGGCGTGCCGTCAACGTCGACACTGCAGCCCGAGCTGCATTCCTTCCTTATCTACGGGAAGGGGCAGTTCTTCGCGCCGCATCAGGATTCCGAGAAGCACGACGACATGATCGCCACGCTTGTCGTGGCCCTGCCGTCGGCGCACACCGGCGGAGAACTCGTCGTCGACGACCGAGGCATTTTGAAGCGCTACCCTGCCTCGCGGGACGACCTGACGTTCGTCGCCTTCTACGCGGACCGGCGACACGAGGTCCTCCCCGTCAAGACGGGAGTCCGCGCAACCCTCACCTTCAATCTCCGCCTTGAGGCCAACCCGGCAGCGGCGGCCGCCGGCCCCGCACAAGCGGCCGCCTTACTCCTCGAGGAGCACTTCACTACGCCGACCCGAGCCTCGTCGTATTCCTCGCCGGAGATCCCTGCGCGGCTCTGCGTCTTGCTCGACCATGAGTACAGCCAGCGAGGTCTGACCCAAGGGGCACTCAAGGGCGCCGACGTCGACAGAGCGGCCACCCTGATCGCCGCGGCCGAGCTGGCGGATTGCGAGTACGCGTTCGCACAGGCGGAGATCGCGGAGACCTGGGACGCCGGCGCCGCGTACTACGACGACGAGGACGACGAGTTGAGCCAGCTCCTCGACGGCTCCACCACCCTGACGTGGTGGACCGACCCGAAGACGAAGGGCAAGATCGATCTCCACGTCGACGATATCGAGGTCTGCGCCGTCACGGCATCGCATCAGACGACGCCCTACAACGCCGAATACACCGGCTATATGGGCAACTACGGCAACACGATGGACCGCTGGTACCACCGCGCGGCGTTGGTGATCTGGCCGAGAGGCCAGGGATTCGCCACGCGCGCCGCCGCACACCCGCAGTGGGCACTGCGCACGGCGCTCGCATCCGCCCGGCGAGGCGACGTCGATCAAGCACGAGCTGAGACCGCAGGACTCCTCCAAGAGTGGCGAAATGTCGCCGACAAGGACCTCTCCGCAGCACTGAAGCTAGCCAAAGGTGTCGAGGACCCCGCACTCGCGCTCAACCTGCTCGCGCTCTTCCGCTTGGAAACCCTCACGGCCCGGGCTGCCGCGGAGTTCGCCGCCCTGTCGTCCTACCCAGCATCCTGGTGGGACTCGCTACGCACCACCTGGGAGCGGGCCGCCTGGCGCGATCGCGGCGAACGCCGTTACTGGACCGAGGCAAGGCTCGTAGAGCTGTGCGATGCGCTCCGCGCCGCGGACGCTTCGACGGTGGCAGGCTGGCTGGTGAGCTGGCAGTGGGGTTGGGCGACGCAGCAGGTTCGGGCCGCACTGGCCGGGGCCAATCCACAGCACAGGGACCGTGACCTCGCCGCCCTCGGAGCAGCCGTCGCCGCGATCCTGGACGCAGCCGACGACGCCCAGCGCCCGGTGATCGTCGAACAGCTGGCCACCTTCGGACCCGCGACGCTCCCCCTTCTCCTGGCTATCCTGCACCGCACAGCTCCACCGTGGCCACCAAGCCTTACTGACCTTGCCCACGTGGCAAAGAGGTGGCTCGACCAGGTCCTCGCCCAGCCTCAACGCTCAGATGACGACTGGTCGATCGCGTGGAGCAGTCCGGGAGGCGATGCGGACCTCGATCAGCTCGCCGGTTTCCTCAACTCTGCCGATGACCGCACCCTCGAATGGCGGCTCGCGGCACCTCGCCGCCAGACGATCCATCGGTGCATAGACGACGCCGGCCTGCCCGTCACGCATGTCACGCGACGCGTCGGCAGCCCGTTCACTCTGGTGCTGACGAAGACTCGTGAGCTGTTCGAGCGCGAACAACGCGCCCGAAGAGACGCAGCCGATGCTCTTGCGTGGCTGGAGAGCCGGATCTGACCGGGAGGACCTCAAGCCCCGCGATCATCTCTGGGGTTGACCCCGAAGTCCGGACACCGTCTTGGCGGGTTCCCTTGTCAGGGGTCTGCCGGAGAGGATGTCCTTGATGGGTACTACGAAGAAGCGGAAGAGTTACACCCCGGAGTATCGGCGTGAGGCTGCGCGTCTGGTGATTGATACCGGGCGGACGATCGCGGCGGTCGCGGCCGAGATCAACGTGGGTGCGCAGTTACTGGGTCGGTGGGTCCAGCTGGAACGGGACCGGCTCGGTGCCCAGCCGGAGGCTCTGTTGGATGTTTCGGAGCGGGCCGAGTTGGAACGGCTCCGCCGAGAGAACGCCGAACTCCGGATGGACAACGAGTTCCTGGGAAAAGCCGCAGCCTTCTTCGCGGCGAAGAACACTCCCGGCAGGAGTGCTTCGAGGTGATCGACGCGGAGAAGGCGAACTACACGGTCAGCCGGATGTGTCGGCTGCTGGGGGTCGACCGGCGCCGTTACTACCAGTGGCGCCGCCGCAAGGCTGCCGGCCCATCAACTCGGGAACAGCGGATGGCTGATCTGGTGGTGAAGGTCAAGGCCCATCACGAGGCATCTGATGGCACCTATGGGGCGCCCAGGATCCTGCACGACCTCCGCGAGGCAGGCGAAACGGTGTCGGTCAAGACTGTCGCGAAAGCCATGCGACAAGCAGAGATAGCCGGGATCAGTCCCCGGACCTGGCATCCGCCGACCACCACACCAGGACCGAACCCCGACCCGGCCCCTGACCTGGTCGGTCGCGAGTTCGACAAAGGCCAGCCCGATCTCGCTTGGTTCTCCGACATCACCTACCTGGCCACCGGTGAAGGCTGGGCGTATCTGTGCACGATCCGTGACGGCCACACCCGCCGGGTCCTGGGCCGCACGATCGCTGACCACCTACGGGCTGATCTGGTCGAGGACGCGCTACGGCAAGCCGTCGCGCTGCGCAGCTACCTGCCCGGCAAGGTCATTTTCCACGCCGACCGGGGCTGTCAGTACACCAGCGACCAGATCGCCCGGGTCGCCGGTGAACTCGGCCTGCTGCGCTCGATGGGACGTACCGGGGTGTGCTGGGACAACGCGGCAGCGGAATCGTTCTGGTCCACCCTGAAGAACGAGTACTACCACCGGCACGTGTTCGCCACGATAGCTGAGGCCCGCCGCGGCGTGTACGCCTGGATCGACGGGTTCTACAACGCCCGCCGACGCCACTCCAGCATCGGCTACATCAGCCCGCTACAGTACGAAACACAACTGGCCCGACAGGCCGACCAGACGGCCCTCCTGGCCGCCTGACCAAACAACCACCTGTCCGGAATCAAGGGTCAACCTCACTCGGAGAGCTTCTTACCATCGCGGTCACTTGGCATAAGCGTCTACGCGCCGAACAAGAGATCCTCGCCGTCGCGTACCAACCGTCCCCAGACGAGCCCAATAGAGAGGGCACGATCCAGGCTCTGAACCGCCTTCGGCGTCCGTCGCTTCATCCCAAACACCCGAAGCACCTCTGTCCGGAGCTCGTCATCGCCCATTCCGTGAGCGTCGATGCAAAGGTCCCGCATCGCATTGGCCAGCTCAATCTCAGAAATGTGGTCGATCGGCCGCTGTCCTGCTGGATCGGGGCGGTAGGAGAGCCATTCGTGCGGATCAACTTCCGGCGCCCAGTAGAACCCGCTGGCGTCCGTGCGCGCTGCGGCCGCCCGCTGGATCGCTGCAGCGCGCGTAGCTGCTACTCGGGAAAGTCCGAATGCTCCGGCTGTCAGCTTCACAAGGCGGTCGACGTGAATCGGCCCCTCATGGCGAATGCCCGCGATAAGTACTCCGCGAACCTGCTGGGTTGCACGCACCGAGGCACTGGAGCGCACCTCGAGCGCGTCGAGCACATCTACAGAACCGACGCGTCCTGGCTCCCAGGGAACGAAGGCCTGCGCCTGGGTCGAAGCCGTCAGCGTGGGCTCAGCGGAAGCGGCCGGTGCAGCTCGAAACGCCGAAGCGACAGCGACTTGAGAGTCGGAAGCCCCGTTCTCCGGTGGCGTGCTCCTGCCGGGGTCATCGATCTCTTCGATGATTGATCGCCTTGCCCGTACGACAATGGTTGGCACCTTATCCGGCCCCGGTGCCGCTTGCCGATTGTCAGTTGGAACAGCCGCCTTGGTGGCGGCCTCTTCCAATCTATCGAGCACGGCTTCACGACCGTGCAGCCATTCGGGAAGCCACACACGTTCCACCACCGGCCAGCGCATGGCCTTGTGTAGCACCTCGCTGGGCATGCCGTCGCGGTCGCCTACCGTGCGCCGCTTCGCCCACAGCGGCCCGTCAAGAAGAACCGCAACAAGCGGGCGCGCAGGATTAGAGGGGCTCGCTAATTGCAGATCAACCCGGAAGTCGGAGAGTCCCACGTCGGTCGAAACCACCAGGCCCCGGGCGCGAAGCGCGTCAGCCATCTCCTCCCGGTGTCTGTCGATGTTCACGGTCCGCGTAGCAGCCCGCTCAAGCATCGCTGTTCCCAATGCGGCAACGTCGAGGTAGCCGCGCAGGTGCTTGATGCCGACCGACGATGTCTCCTCAGCCCGTAGATAAGCCGGGTCGAACGAGGAGAATACGATGACCTGGCGTCTTGCCCGCGTGATGGCAACATTGAGCCGACGTTCGCCACCTATCCGGTTCAGCGGGCCGAAGTTCAACGGCAGCACACCGCGCTCATTCACGCTGAATGCAGTTGAGAAGAATATGACATCGCGCTCATCTCCTTGCACGTTCTCGAGGTTCTTCACGAAGAGCCCGTTGCCGGCCGGAGAGTCCAGCGCCTCTACGAGGCACTCGTCGCCCGTGTCGCGGATGAGGGCCTCGATGTACGCGCGCTGCTGCTGGTTGAAGGTCACGACGCCGATGGAGGGAATCGTCCCGTCCTCAGCGTGCGCGAACCTGCGCTGGATCTCCTCGACAACCGCGCGAGCTTCTACAGGGTTGGTCCGCTTGAGCTTGCCACCGCTTGATCGCAGAAACTCCCCGTCAACTCGCACCAGGCTGATTCCGTGCCCGTCAGCAGACCTATCACTACGACCTACTGCGGGAGACGGGAACGAGGAGAGCTTCCCGTCGTAATAGTGCGCGTTGCTAAATGCAATCAGCGCCTCGTCTTGCGAGCGGTAATGCCAGGTAAGCCACTCGCGCCGAACCCGCGCCTGCACGCATTCGGACAGAATGGACTCCTCGTCGTCCACCACTCCTTCAAGACCGCCGTCATCCTCCTCGCCGTCCGCACGCCAGTTCGCTTCGGCGAACGACGTGGGAGGCATCTGCTTGCTGTCACCAACCACGATGACAGACCGGGCGCGCCCGATCGCACCAATCGCATCAGCGACGCGGATCTGGGACGCTTCATCGAACACGACGATGTCGAACACCTGGGCACCGAGCGGGAGGAAGCGCGCGACGGAGTCTGGGCTGACCAGGACGCAAGGCATGATCTCCGTGATGAGCCCACCGAATTGCGCCATCAACTCTCGAACGCTTAAACCGCCCCGCTGTCGGTTCAATTCACGCTTAAGGCGGCCCACCTGCCCCGAAGTACTCTCACCCGAGAACGTCCGCCGAGCGATAGCCTGTTCAGCCAGGGTGCCGCGCAGCGCAGTCCGTGCCTCCGTGCTCGCCTCGACGAAACGCTGAACCGCTCGCTGATGCGAGACCGCATCAAATGCCCCAAGCCCCTGCGACCGGCTGCGTTCGGCGCGCGAAGCGGCAGTCAGCCCCCGTTCGAGCGCCATCGAGGCGGCATGGCTGACCACCTCACCGGTGAGGAGTTGCCGGTGAGCCTCCTCCATGCCGCACCGCGCCAGCGGCGCGAGATGACTTCGCAGTGCCAGCCAGCGGGCTAACGACCTCAGCTGCGGATCAAGTGGCTCACGGCCTGATGACGTGACCAGCCACCGCGGCAAGAACCCCTCAATCCCCGACCACCTTTCAAGGCAGTCCGCCGTCGTTCCCAACAGCTCGGGGAGGTCACCCAAAGCGGAGGCGAACGCATCGAGGCGGTCGATAGAGCGTTTGTCAGTCCCTTGCTGTTCAGCAAGCAGCTCCCGCAGCGCAGCGGTGAAACCGGCGGCGTTGCTCGCTGGGTCGACCCCTGTGGCCAATTCCTGAAGACGACCGGCCTGCTGTTGGGTGAGGTTCTCCCCACTCACCCCGGTGAACAGGTTCCATTCGACTGGCAGAGAGATTCCGGGTATCGCGTTCGCCTGCGCTACGAGCCCCCGCATGTGCTGCTGCACCTGCAGCCATCTCGTTAAGTGCGCGACGGCTTCCTTCCGCTCAACCCCCACACCCGCGATGGCGCTCCTGAACTCGTCGATCACCGCCAGCTGACGCTTCTTCCGGCCCCAGAATGACGACTGGGCTGCAGCCTGCGCCCGCGCCAAGAGATCCTCAAGCGGGAAGTCGAGAATGCTGGGCAGCGCGGGCTTGAGCGCTGGGGCTGCACCCGTATGGAACTGCTCCACCGCAGCCTCGACAGCTTCGATCGCACTCCGCCAACGCTCAGTACGCACTTCGTCCAGCAGAGCCAACGGCAGCCTTGCGTGGATCAGCCGCTGCAGCAGCCGCACTTCCTCGACACGTCGAACCGCCAGAACTGCACGCTCGAACGGAGTCGCTGATGTGGTGTTGCGGGCGATGTCCTCTATTGCCCTCACCGCGGAAGCCACCGCAGCGAAATCGATGGCCTCTGTTCCCTCTGCGCCTACAAATCCCCACGGGGCATCCGGGGATGGAAACGCGGGATCGGCCACCTCGGGCAACAGCCGCACCAGCTGCCGAAGTTCTGAGATAAGGCCCTCGTTCCCCGGCTGCACGAGATGCTCCGGGACCTCGAGTTCGGGTTCCGAGGCTTCGCCCAGCACCAGGCGCTGGGTCTCTGCCGAGTACATCGACAGGCCGGCCGCGTTTGGTTCATGAAGACGGCGGGCGTAGCGGTCCAGAACACCCCCAGCTGATCGGCTCACTTCAGTACAAGCTCGCAAGCCCTCGGCATCGCCCCGTGTCGTGAGGTCGAGCGCGTGCGCGATCTGGCGTCGTACCATCGCTGGTTTGCTCAGCTTGTCGTGGAGGTCCAGCGTGAAGGCACCCAGCCCAACCTCGTCGACGCGGCCACTGACAACGTTAAGGGCCGCTCGCTTCTCCGCGACGAACAACACCTTCTTTCCCGTGGCGATCGCCCGCGCGAGAAGGTTGGCAATGGTCTGTGACTTTCCAGTTCCAGGTGGCCCCTCCAGGACGAAGGTCCGGCCAGCCAGCGCCTCGGCCACTGCAACAAGCTGCGAGCCATCCGCGGGGATGGGGCACTCTGTCGCCAGCTCCTCGAGATCAGGCTGTTGCTTTCCCGGCACCGGGTCGACGAACTCGTCGGTCGGGCTGAGAGCGAGGTGCTTCACGAGCGGCGCCTGGATAAGCTGCTCCCAGCCTTCGTCAATATCCTTCCAGAGTCGGTACTTGGCGAACTGGAGGATCGCGATATCAGCAGTCTCCTCCACTCGGAACGGCAGGCCCTTCTCTACCAGCGCCTTCCTCATCGCCCCGAAAGCCGCCGCGAGGTCGATTCCCGACGCATCGAGCACCGGGTTCTCAAGGCCCGGCACCGCGAGGCCGAAACTCTGCCGGAGGCGCTCCAGAAGGCAGTAGTTCGGGGTACTCTGACCAGCTTCGTCTCCCGTCATCTGGTAGATTCCGCCGCGTCGTCCCGCTTGCAGAACGAGCGGGACGAGCACCAGCGGGGACCGAAGTGCGCGGCCGTCGAGCTCCCATACTAAGGATCCCAGAGCAAGATACAGATTGTTGGCCCCCGTCTCTTCCTGAATCGTTCGAGCCTTGTGCGCCAGCGAGCGCAACCTGCCGAGATAGGCTGCGGAGCTTATATCTGTGTAGACCGAGCGCTGATCAGCGTATGTCCGGCTAAGGAACTGGTCAGGGAGGTCGGCTGCTGTTCGACCGTATTGCGCCTTCAAAGCATCGGGGATGTCGTCGGCTGGCCGCAGCCCAACCACCCTGTGAGCGTTGAGGTGGTCTTCGAGGACCCGAAGACTGTCATCATCGACGTACAGATGGACGGCGCTACGTGCCGTGAAGTTGATCAGTCGATTTCGCAGACCGAGGTCCAGCAGGGCGTTCTTCCACTGCTGAACGCGGGGCGGCATGGGCCTTGCCTCTCGTTGAGCGTGCGGCGAAGGCACCTCGCGGGTCTGTTCGGTCGGCGCTACGCTGTGCTCGGCTGGCCGGTACTCCACCACCCTGACCACGCCATTTTCCCGCTCGATAGCCGGTAGTGGCGTGATGCGGCTGCGCCGGGCAGCATAGATGTCCAGGACGCGCATCACATCGTCGGGATTTCGCTGTACCGTCTGCGTACCGGCCGCACGCGCGCGGCCGAACGAGGCGTCTTTTGTGGTGATCATCGTGGTCTCTACGATCGCCAGGTAGCCGAGGTCGATGAAATTCACGAGCTCTGACGCGTCATAGGTCACCGATGCCGAAGATTCAACCTCGGTGCGCCAATAGCCCAGAACCGCATGCCCCCTAAGGATCCACACCTGTGGATGGAGGCCGACCTGCTCAAGCGCGGCGGCCATCACCACGCAGGTATCGAGGCACGTGCCGAGACGTCCGTCAATTACCGCTGCAGGAGTCCGCACCTTCTGCCCGATATCGGCCCAGCTCGCAGGCGGTTCGGCATAGTTGATCTCCTTCTCCTGCAATGCACCAAACACCGCAGCCGCAAGCATGTCGACCCTCTCGGGTTCGTCAGACTGGTAGCCGTCGAGACCCGAACGCCCGCTCTCCGCCTTCACCAGCTCCGCGACGCGCGGCATCAGCGCGGTGATCTGTGGGGCGTTAGGCATGACATGAACAGCAAGCAGTTCTTCAGCAAGTCCCGGCGGGACCGCCAGCCATTGGCTTCCGGCGAGGATCGATACGTCCTCAGTGAGGTGCCCGATCTGTTCCCCGTCGTGGACCACAGCGATGTGAACGGTGCCCGGACGCTGCTCTTCTACCTGCTCCATACGCTCTGGCAGCAGCCGCAAGGAAATGTCATCCAGAACGATCGATGACTCAGCCGCCAGATCCAGCAGTCTCGTCCACGGCCTCGAGAGAACACCTTGGCTATCGGACACGGAAACGCTGAGTTCAGCAGCCTCACGGGCGACGCCAGAATTTGCCACCTCCAGCTGCCGGACCGGAGAGATTCCCGTGTGCGCCATCGCGTGGCTGATGATGGGCGTGACCACCGCCGTGATGGCGACCTGTGACATCCTCGTCCCTTCCAAGGTTACGCACGACATCGTAGCGGTGACGCCCGACAGCCTGGGTGCCGCGGGAGTGGTGTGATGGCGGTGTCGTCGGAGGCGACTAGGTGCACCCGGCCATCAGGTTGGTGGCAGGCGGCTGATGGGTGGGCGGCCTCCGAGTGCGCTGTGGTGGCGTTCAGTGTTGTAGTACTCGATCCAAGGTGCAAGGGCTGCGGCTCGTTCGTTGTTGCTGGTGTAGATCTGGTGGTAGGCCCACTCGGTGGCCAGGGTTCGGTTGAGACGCTCGACCTTGCCGTTCTGCCAGGGGCAGTGCGGCTTGATGAACTTCTGCTTGATGTCGTGAGCGGCGCACACGCCGCGCAGCGACCAGCGGTAGGCCCAGGCGTTGTCGGTCATCAACCGCTCGATCCTGGTAATGCCATGCGCGGCGAAGTAGGCGATGGCACGCTCGAGGAACGCAGCGCAGGTCGGGCCCTGCTCATCGGCCAGGATCTCTGAGTAGGCCAGCCTTGAGTGGTCGTCGACGAGCGAGTGGACGTAGTCGTAGCCAACCTTGATCTTCTTACGGGCCGTGCTGGAACCCATCTGTCTGCCGTGGGCCCTCCAGCCGCCGCCATCAGGGATCTTGCCGAGCTTCTTGACGTCCATGTGGACCAGCTCTCCTGGCCGTTCGCGCTCGTAGCGGGTCGCGGTCTGTTTCGAGGAGCGGATCACCTCCCCGGTGATCGGGTCGAGATCGCGTAGGTAGGCCACGTTGTGGCGGCGCAGGATCCGCGACACGGTACGGGCGGGTACGCCGACCTTCGGGCCGAGCACGTCGGGACCGTCGCGATGGTCGGCGCGAGCTGCGAGGACCTTCTGCTCGACCTCGTCGCTGGTGCGTGTCGGCATCGTGTGTGGGCGCGAGGACCTCGTCTGGAGCCCGGGATCGCCTTCGGTGGCGTAGCGGTCGATCCAGGTCTTCACGCACTTGCGGGACACGCCCATCGCGGCGGCGATGTGAGCTTGGGGCCAGCCTGCCTGGTAGCGGGCGACGATCAGCCGGCGCCCATGAACGGTCAACCGGGCACTACTGTGGGACACGAGAACCTCCGGGTTGGAGTGGGCCTTAGACAAGCCACATCCCACCCGGGGGTTCTCGTTCGGTCAACCAGGCTCGCCGCTACCAACGTCCTGGCCGGGTACAACTAGGACGTTCTCACTCACCATGAACCACCTCCCAGTGTCCAGTCTTCGCAGGGCCGATGTGCCGGATGCGGCCGGCGTCGCGGAGCTGGTTCCGGCGCCGCTGCGCCGTCCTGATACTGACGCCCATCTGCCGAGCGAGCGCGGCAGCGCTGAGACGCGGATTCTCGCGCAGGAGCACGAGGAGACGCTCGTTTACATCGTCATTTAGATCGTCACTTACATCGCCATGGGACGCGTTGTCAGAGGCATGACGCTCGTACGTCTCGAGCGATCCCACAACGACTCCGAGCATGTACTCAATGAACGGAGCCGCATCGATCTCGGGAACGCGGGAGGCTTGAAGTGCCCCGTAGTAGCCGGCCTGGTTCTGGCGGATCAGCGTCTCGGTCGGCATCCAGGCGAACACAGGGCGCCAGCGGCTGAGGATCAGGGTCTGCCAGAGCCTGCCGATCCGGCCGTTCCCATCACGGAAGGGATGAATATGCTCGATGAGAAAGTGGACAGCGCTCGACACGACGAGCGGATGATCGGCGCTCCCGCTCCCCCAGTCCAACAGCTCGGCCATGAGCCGAGGAACCTTCTCCTGACGAGATCCTGTATGCAGCACTGTGCCGTCTGACCCGACGATGTCGACGTCAACCGTACGGAACCTGCCTGACTCATCGACGAGTCCCGCGGTGAGCAGACCATGTGCCCGCAGGAGATCTGCCACGCTCCACGGGTCGAGGTCACCCAGCGCCTCGTATGCCGCCAGCGCGTTCTCAACTTCCTTCACATCACGCGGCGCTGCGTAGACGACCGCCCCTTTGGCGACGTCGGCAACCTGAGCCAAGCTCAGCTGATTGCCTTCGATCGCCGTCGACGAGTGAACGGAACCGATCCGATTCGACCGCCGCAGCTCCGGCACCCGGCCCGAAAGCTCTTCGACCGCGCTGATCCGCCCAAGCAGCTCACCGATCCGTTCGATCCGGTGCAGCCACTCGGGGCGATGCGTGTAGAAGTCTGGAATCACGACGCCTCGTCAATCATTGACAGCTTGTTCCGGCAGCGCTCGCACTGCCTCCGCTGCGCGGACAACTCGGCGGCGAAGCCTGCGCTCAGGTCATCAACTACATCACCGGAGTCGTCGAACCGTGGCGAGACATATCTCTCAACTCTCATGGTCCTCATACCCCCACAAGCGAGAGCAACTCATCGTAACTGTCCACGACGTCGTACTTCACACCACCGCCAACGGTCTGGTCGCTGAGCGAAGCGAAGAACTTCCTCGCACACTCGATCTTCGCCTCCTCGATCCCCTTGAGCTGCAGGCTCGACATCGAGCCCTTGGTCTCCGCGACGAAATAGACGTGCTTGATCTTGGTGGTGTCGTCCCGGAAAGCGATCGCCCAGTCGGGGTTGTAGTTGCCGACCGGGGTGGGGATGAAGAATCCCCGTGGCAGCTTCGAGTAGACGACGACCTCGTCGCTCACATCGAGCTTCTCGACAAACGACCGCTCGACCTTAGAGTCCGTCACCACGTACTCGTAGACACTCTTCTTGAGCTTGTCGCCAGCCTTGGACAGGTCCTGGGCCGTCTGGTTCTCGGTGAAGATCGACGAGTCGTAGCGGCCGTCGAGTGGGTCGTAGCTGAGGTGCTCGACGATGACGGTCGCCTTCTGCTCGTTGATGATCCGCGACGCCTCAGTGATGAACTGCTCGGGATTCTGCTTGAACATCGAGAACGTCACGGGCTGGATGCCGGTGAGAATCGCCGCACAGGTACGACGAGTGAGCTGCGTCTTGTCGGCGACCTCGCCCAGGAGGTCGTACTTGACGTTTGAGCCAGCCGAGACGGCCGAGTGCTCAAGCTTGGTCTTGGAGACCCTGAAGCCGGTGCCGGCCTCCAACTGCTCGACTTCGAGGCCCACGACCTGCGTTCCGCTCTCCACGAGGTACTGCATCACGGTCACGTGGAGGGACTTGTCGAGCTCCTGGATGCAGTTGCGGATCAACTCAGCAGAGTCGAACTCGACCTGGTAGACCGCCTTGTGGTTGATGCGACCCCACAGCTCCTGGAACTCGCGCTTCTTAAAGTTGGCCTCATTGAACGGGATCTTCTTCGGCTTGCGCCCGTCGATCGGAGCAGGGACGTCGAGATACAAGATGTCGATCAGCGGCCAAACGAAGTCCATGATCGGCTTGATCACCTCCGATGTCGGTGCCGCGAGGGTCCCCTGAGCTCGCGCCTCCTTATAGCCCTGTGTCACAAGGCCCGACTCGTCGATATAGTCGTTCTTGACCAGGTGGAAGTAAACCGCCTGCGCGGCCGCCTTGGTGAGGACCAACGGCGGCCCGTCTGCAAGCTTGATCTGCTTCCCAACGAAGTACTCGACGCTCGCCGTCCGCGGCCGAGCCGACAGAGACTCCACGATCTCTTTCTGGAGCGCGGTGACGAACTCGGTGTACGACTCATCGGTGACGACCGTCAGCTCGTTGATCTCATGCACCCGGTCCCCGACGGCGTGCTCGTCCATCCGTTCGCCGTGCTGATCGACCGACAGCCGCAGACCGCGGCCGATCTCCTGCCGCCGGGTAGTCGTGTTGTCGCTCTTCTTGAGCATCCCCATCACGAAGACGTTCGGGTTGTCCCAGCCCTCGCGCAGGGCCGAGTGCGACCAAATGAACCGCACCGGCTCCTCGAACGACAGCAATCGTTCCTTGTCCTTCAGAATCAGGTCGTAGGCATCGACATCGTCAGACTGGCCCGCCGTCTCACCGGTCTTCTTGACCGACCCATTGACTGAGCGCCCGGTCTTCTTGTCGATCGAGAAGTACCCCTCGTGGATCCTTCTCACCGGAGTCGACTCGACGTAGGCCCGGTACCGCTCCGCAGCTTCGTCAAAGTCGAGCCGGGCGAGGTAGTCGGTTAGAAGCGCTTCGTACTCCTCCTCGAACACGCGCGCGTACTCGCCGAGGGTGTCCTCGCGGTCGTAGTCACGGTACTTCGCAACCTCATCGATGAAGAAGAGCGAAAGCCCCTTGATCCCCTGCGCGAACAACTCACGCTCCTTGTCGAGGTGAGCGCGGATGACCTCGCGGATCTGGATGCGTCGCTTGGCCTCCTCCGTGACGTCCTGAGTTACCTCGCCCGCGCCGATGATCGACCCGTCGCTCAGCTCGATGATGTCGCGGTTCGCGTCGACGTCGCGGACGAATAAGCCCCTGTACGCCTCGATGCCACCCGAGATGTCGTGCAGGTTCATGCCTTGACTGAGCCTCTTCACCTGCCGCCTGATGCCTTGAGCGGTCTGCACCTCCAGCTCGACGCGGGCCTTCGGGAAGTCCGCACCCTTGCCGATCTCCAGCCCGTCCACGTAGAGATAGGCCGTGCTGCCGGCCAGGTGCTTGACCGTGATGCCGCGCACCGCGATCTTCTTCACCAGCTTGTGGTTGTAGGCGTCGACCGCGTCGAGGCGGTGCACCTTGGTCCGCTCGATCTTGTGCGTGGCGGAGTAGCGCAGCGCGAACAGGGCGTTGAACCGTGCCAGCGCTTCGAGTGACTTGGACGGCTTCTTCGCGTCGCCCTCGATCTTCTGCGGCTCGTCGATGATAAGGATCGGCCGGTTGGCTGCGATGACGTCGATGGGACGGCGCGACTGGAAGTCGTCGAGGACCTCGTAGATACGACGTGCATCCTTGCCTGTGGCGTTGAACGCCTGGATGTTGATGATCATCACCTGCACGCCCGCATCCGAGGAGAACCGCTCCAGTTCGTGCAGCCGGGAGGAGTTGTAGATGAACGTGCGCGGCTTGGTGCCGTAGAGCTGCTGGAAGTGCTCAGCGGTGATGTCGAAAGACTTCTTCACACCTTCACGGATTGCGATCGACGGCACGACCACGATGTACTTCGACCACCCATAGCGCTTGTGCAGCTCCATGATGGTTTTCGTGTACACGTAGGTCTTGCCGGTGCCGGTCTCCATCTCGATGTCGAGGTTGAGCGGCGCTGCCGACACCTTTACTGGATCCTTCAGATCTTCCGACAGCTCCAGCCCGCCCGCCTGCTGCACAGCGTGAACGTTGGCGAGCAGCTGCGACGCCGTCAGAGTGATCGTCGCGTTGCGCAGGCCCGCGTCCTCCAAGAGGAGCGACGCCGCGTCCTTGCCCGGGTCGATGCGGTACTTCACCCCGTCGGCATACGGCTGACCGGCGAACACGTCGACCACCGCATCGACGGCCTTGGTCTGGTAGTCCTGGACCTTGAACTGAAGCTTCATGCGGCAAGGGGCTTTCTGCGAGCGGCACCGCGCCGCGACGAGTCTAAGTAAGCACACACGCCCTTGACAAGGGCCTTTGCCGAACATGTTTGTTTACGTCTTGTGTAATCGGACCTCTCCGCACACATGGCTAAACACGCTCCCAACGGGGCCTCTGCCGGGAACCCGCGTTGCGGATCGTTCCTTCCGTCCGCATCCGGGTCAGGAGGTTCGTGACCTTCGCGCGCTGTTGCTTCGGATCGTGGTGCCGCTGCTCGGTCTGCGGCACCACGACGCAGGTCCAATCGAAGTCGAGCCTCCGACGGCGGATCTCGTCGCGCTTGGCGTCCGAGAGTGCCCGGAGATGCTCACCCTCGCGGGACATCGGGAAGTTGTCGTTCGCCTCCTTGAACTCAACGGCCTCGTTCTCCCAACCGGCAATGAGCCGGTTGAGCAGCGCGATGAGTTCGTCAACAGTCATGGCCATCAACCTCAAATCGTCCGAACTTCAGTCTCGGGCGACAGCTCGCGGAAGATCTGCTCGGCGTTGATACGCGCGGCATCGCTGGCGAAGCCGGCGTCCTTGAACACTGCCCTGAGCGGACGCCTCGCCGCCATCGCACGCACAGCTGAATCCGTTACGGAGTCCGCGAAGCAAGCAAGCAGGGCCCCGTCCGCGATCAGGTGCACCTCGCAGCCGCCAAGCGACTCCTGGGCAACCGGCAACGAAAGTTCCATTCCGGCGTCCAGTAGCACTTCGAACACAAGGTCCTCGGCCGAACGGCCTTCCTTAACACTTCTTGCTGCCTGATCCAAAGAGGCCTGGACTAGATCGTCAGCCGCTTCAAGGAGGTCCGTCATATTGCCGGCGTCGATCTGGAGGGAACGAAACCCGATGTCTACCGTAGTCCCCGACAAGTCGCTTGAGATGCCCTGACCGGCCAGCCGGAGTCGTTCACGCGCGACCGCCGGGATGGTCGACATGCCCGCCTTCGCGGCCACCGACCCCGCAGGAACTTTTTCGGGCATCTGGACCATTATGAAGGACCGGGCTCCTCCGTCAGAAGCGTTCAGCTTCATCACAGCGTGGGCTGTCGTGGCTGACCCCGCGAAGAAATCCAGCACAATCGCGTCCTTGATCCCGGCGGTCGCGTACGTCAACAGGCGGGTGAGCAGTGCTGTCGGCTTGGGGTAGTCGAAGACACCCTTCTTACCGAATAGGCGAGCAACCTCCTCCGACCCGTCCTTCGTCGTTCCGGCGTCGAGGAGGACTGAACTTGGAGTACGGGTATCACCGCGCTCGATGCGCTCGTCGAGGTAGAGCTTCCGCTTTGGTGCCGAATCACCCTTGAGTCCGAACTTAATACGACCGTCATCAAGAAGCGCCTGCATCGACTTTCGGTTGATGGCCCAGGACCGTCCCGTAGGCGGCCAGTAGCCCCGTCCTGTATCGGGGTTCACGACCTCGTAGTTAGTGTCTCCCCCGGGTTTGTTGGCGTCGAGGGGAACCAACTTCCACGGGCCTCGAGGATCACCGTCTGGATTGACATACTCGTCCTCACGAAGCGGTTCCCCCCAGAAGCGCAGTTCCGCACGATCTCGCGAGTACACAAGAATATGGTTGTGGTTAGGTGAAACCTCGAGATCGTCCGAGATTGACGTCCGTGACTGCCATACGACATTCGCGACGAAGTTCTGTTCACCATACAACTCATCGAGAACCCGGCGCAGATTCGCGACCTCCCTGTCCCCAATGGTTACGAACAACACGCCGGACGAGTGCAGAAGATTCCTCGCGAGCTTCAGCCGCGGGTAGATCATACTCAGCCATCCTGAATGGATCCGCCCCGTCGACTCGGTGTTGGCAGCGAAGCGCGCGCCATCTACCGCTGCCTGCCGTGAGTTCATCAAGTACTCATCGACCGACTGGCCGAAGTCATCGTCGTAGATAAAATCGTTACCAGTATTGTATGGCGGATCGATGAAAATCGCCTGGACCTTGCCGAGGTACGACTCCTGCAGCAGCTTCAGCGCCTCGAGGTTGTCACCCTCGATGAAGAGGTTCCTCGTGGTGTCGAAGTCGACGGATTCCTCACGCATGGGGCGCAGCGTCTTCGCGATGGGTGCGTTCGCGGCGAAAGCGGCGGCGCGCTTGCCGGGCCAGTCGAGCTGGTAACGCTCCTGCGGCCCCTCGACCACGTGATCGGAGAGCTCCTGGCGAAGCAGGTCGAAGTTCACTGCCCGGACGACGCTGCCGTCGGCGTCCCTCGACTCGGTCATCACCTGTGGAAACAGCTCGGCGATTCGCTCGATGTTGCGAGCGGTCAGGTCGGGCGAGTGCAATGCGCGCTTTTCCATCACGCGTCACCACCCAGAACCGCGCGGTCATATCGTCTTGACCTCTGTCCCTGGCGATAGCTCACGGAAGAGCTGCTCAGCGTTGATGCGATCCGCGTCCGACCTGAATGCCGAGTCACGGAAGACGGCGCGCAGCGGCTTGAGCTTCGCGATCTCAGTGACCACATCTGCGGACACCTCCTCGCTGAAGCAGGCGATGAGCGCGTCGTCCGCAACGCGGAAATATGTAGGCGGCGCAGCTCTCTCTCTCTCTCTCTCTCTCTCCGAAACCTCACGTCTGATGGGAAGCCCTAAATCAAGGCCGCAGCCGAGGAGCACTTGAAACAGAAGGTCTTCATCTGTGCGATCGGGCTTGACACTATCGATCATCCGGACGAGCTCTCCTTGGCCGAGCGCGTCGGCGGATGCGCTCACGTCGGCAACACCGATGGTGTCGAGCCTCAGGGTGCGGAAACCGATATCAAGACCGCCTCCTGCGAGAGCTGCATCCTCACGCGCTTTCATCGACGCGCGCCGGATTCGCTCGCGGGATACCTCTGCGAGCGTTTTGTAGCCCTCGCCCGCAGCCGGAGTGTCCGCGCTCACGACTTCGGGGAGCTGGATCATGATGAACCGACGCATGCCACCGTCGAGGGCGTTCGCCCTCAACACGGCATGCGCCGTTGTTGAGCTCCCAGCAAAGAAGTCGAGCACAATATCCTCGCGGTCCATGGCCGAACCCTGCTCGATGAGGAATCGGATCAACTCGGATGGTTTGGGGAAGTCAAACACACCCCCGCCGAGAAGGTCATTAACCTCGCGGGTTCCCGTAGCTGTGGACCACGCAGTAAGAACAGACGAAGCGCTCTTGAATGGGCTCTTCATCTCTTCGAGAAACAGCTTGTGCCGCGGTCGCCCATTTGCATCGCTCGGCCAGAGAATACGTCCTTCGGCGATCTTCGCATCCATTGCTGCGGGCTCAAACCGCCATCCCTTGTACGGCGCCGGATAGATCGTTCCCGTCGCAGGGTCGACCAAGTCATAGTGCAAATTGGGGCGCCGGGAGATCGTGGCTAGTCCAGTGAGGTCGGCGCTACGCCAGGGCCCCCTGACGTCACCATCAGGATTAGAGAACTTCTGTATGTCCTTCTCTACCCCGCGCAGAATGCTCTGCTCGCTTCGACGGAACACAAGGATATACTCATGGTCGGTCGAAAGCCCGGTCTTGGATCGAGTGTCTTCGCTTACCCGCGACTTCCAAACTAGCTGGCCGACGAAGTTCTCAGCCCCAAACACCTCCCCACATAGGTGCCGGAGATTGTGAACCTCCGAGTCGTCGATCGAGATGAACAGGAGCCCATCCTCAACGAGGAGATTCCGCGCGAGCCGGAGCCGTGGGTACATCATGCTCAGCCACCGCGAGTGGAACCGCCCATTGGAGTCGGGATTTGTCTTGAGCCGCGCCCCTGCTTTCGTCGTCTGACCAGACCGCGCCAGGTACTCCGCAGTTGATTCCGAGAAATCGTCCTCATATACGAAGTCGTTGCCGGTGTTGTATGGCGGGTCGATGTAGATCAGCTTGATCTTGCCGAGGTACGACTCCTGAAGCAGCTTAAGCACCTCGAGGTTATCGCCCTCGATAAATAGGTTCTTCGTTGTATCAAAATCGACCGACTCCTCGCGTAACGGACGCAGGGTCTTCGCAATGGGGGCGTTGGCCGCAAAGGCTGCTGCACGTTTGCCGGGCCAGTCGAGCTGGTAGCGCTCCTGTGGGCCCTCGACGATATGGTCGGAAAGCTCCTGCCGGAGCGCGTCGAAGTCGATCGCGCGAACAGGATTTCGATCGGCATCGAGCGTCTCCGCGACGACCGTCGGGAAGAGTTCGGCGATCCTCTCGATGTTCCGCTCGGTCAGGTCCGGCGAGTGCATCTTCAGCTTCTCCACGGTCATCCTCCGGTGCTCGGCGCGGGGTCGGTCAACTCGGCGAGCCCGAAGTCGAGCTCCTTGAGCTGCCTGCGCAGGTCGATCTTGCGATTGAGTTGTGGCTCGTTCCGCAGCTTCCTCTCCAGCGCGGCAATCTCGCGCCGAAGCTTGGCAGCGCGGTCCAGTCTGTCAGCCACCTGTCGCACTGTCTCACCGACGCGCGAGGGAACCGGCAGAAGGGAGGCGAGGATCGCCTCATACAGGCTCGGCAAGTCCAACACGGTCGGCAACGTGCGGCGAGGTGCGTCGGCGGGCTGCCAGGCCGTAGTGAAGTAGGTGCCGATCGTCGGCGTCTTGCCGAGAGTCTTCTGCGCGGCGACGGTCCGTACGCGATCACTCCCCCCGACCTCGAAGATGACAGGGAAGTGCACCGTCTTGTCGATGGCGGCAAGGACGCCGTCCGATACGTCAGCCCCCTTGGCCTCCACGGCGAACACCTGGATCTCAGGCACAGCGGCTGTGCCCCTTAGGCGGATCGTGTCTTCGGCCAGCTTGTAGGCCCAAGTGACGCGCTGCACCTCTTCAACGAACCTCTCGCGCAGCGTGGTGCGGACGTTCCCGTGCTGGTAGATCTTGGCCTTCGGAACGGTTCGGCCGAAGGAGGCGTTCAGCGGCCAGTGGAAGAGAACCGGCTCACTCATCGGACGGCTCCTCGACGATCGCGAGGAACGCGATCAGTTCGAAGTCATCGAGGCCGGTGATCGTCTGTACCAGTGCCGTGGTGTGGCCGGGGGTGAAGAGACTGTCGATGTCTCGTTCTTCGTCGAGATCGATCATGGAGCGGATGGCGTCGGTGAGAAGCTGGCTGTATCGGTCCATGTCAGCGCCGTCGCGGGTGGCGGCGTTGAAGACACGGCACACCTCCCAGACGGGGTCTTCGCGGGTACGGCAGCCGGCGCGGATCAGGTCGAGCAGGTGTTTGACCTCGGTGTGGTCAGCGATGACCTGGCCTTGGTCGTCGAGATAGATGAGGTAATGCGGGTGCAGTCGGTTGCCGCGCGCGAGGTGCCCGTCAACGCTGAGGTTCCTCAGCACGAAGAGCACCCCCGGCTTGAGTCCTCTACTGGGTTGGGCAGGAACGACGGCATGCAGCCCCTTGGGCGCGCCGGCCAGGTCTCCGTACTCCTTGATGTAGCCGAGGAGGTCCATCCGGAAGTCGTTCAGGCCCAGATCGGTGATCGAGACACCGGTGCGGACGTCCTCGAGTTCGATCACCTCG
Organism: Arachnia sp.; assembly: GCA_047602285.1. GTDB lineage: Bacteria > Actinomycetota > Actinomycetes > Propionibacteriales > Propionibacteriaceae > Arachnia. Next base: position 3,662,466 of record JASGHR010000001.1, on the reverse strand, counting down.
TCCTGGAGCTTGCGGAGCTGCTCCTTACGGAACGCGGCGTCGCTGGCTTCGGGGTCGAGGATGTTGTCATCACCGGTACCGCCGAGGTTGGCGGCCACCATGCGGCTCTCGACGCGTTCCTTGAGGTTGATGTACTCGTCGAGAGAGATGTCCGGCCAGAAGTTCACGAGCTGGATGCGCTCGTTGGTCGAGCCGATCCGATCGATGCGGCCGAAGCGCTGGATGATCCGCACCGGGTTCCAGTGGATGTCGTAGTTGACGAGATAGTCACAGTCCTGGAGGTTCTGTCCCTCGCTGATGCAGTCGGTGCCGATCAGCACATCGATCTGCGCGGTCTCGGCCGGCATCACCAGATGTCGCTGCTTGGACTGCGGAGAAAACAGGGTGAGGGTCTGCTGGAACCCGTAGCCCTTCCCGATCGTCGTGGAAGGATTGCCCTGCCCGGTAACGAGGGCGCTCTCGCATCCCTGTTGCTTCAGCGCGGGGGCAAGGTTCTTGTAAAGGTACTCGGCGGTATCCGAGAAAGCCGAGAAGACCAGCACCTTCCTGTTGCCGGGGTTCAGGGGGTGCTGAGACTTCCGTGCAATCAGGTCACGGAGTCGGATGAGCTTGGAGTCGTGCTCGGGGGTGATGCCACTGATCGAAGCCAGGAGCTGCTGAATGACCTTCCGGTCGTGGACGAGGTCCCGGTTCCAGGAATCGACGTCCATGTCTACCAGGTCGATCTGCACCTTCTTGCCGACCGTACTACTGGCGGGGAACTCGAAATCGTCATCCTCAGCGTCAAGGTTGGCCAACGCCGACACGATGTCGTCGATGCTCGCCGAGTGGTTTTCAACAGACCTGAGAGCTTCCGCAACCGCATCCTCGAGCCGGTTGAGAGTCAACCGGAACGACTGGATGCTGCTCTCCAAGCGTTTGAGAAGGTTTACCGTCATGAGCTTGCGGATGCCCGTCTCACGACTGGCGGCCCCGAGGTTCGCCGTCTGGCCACCCATGTAGTTCTTCCCCGCGCCCGCACCGTAGAGCTCCTCGTACTTGCCGCGGCGGCTGTCGAACACATACGCCAGCGGCGCGTACACCGCCAGGGTCAGGAGCTGTAGCTGCTCGTAGATTTCGTTGAACGTGGGTGCGTCGGCCAGGTCCGTCAGCGGAGGCCGCAGCGAGAGGGGCTTCATCCGCTGGGGGAACGCGCCAACGTCGGCCGTGTCGTAGAAGGCCTGGATGTGCTTACGGGAGCGCGCGATGGTCACGGCATCCAGAAGCTCGAAGAAGTCGAAGTCCAGGCGGCCCAAGATCGCGTCCGTGGTTCGCTCGTCGGGCGGAAGGTCGCTCCACTCGTTGAAGACCCCTTGGGCCTGACGGAACACCTCTTCGACGGTGGTCGAGATGTTCAGCTTCGAGGCGAGCTGCGCCGAGTCACCCTCGTACGCGAGGGCCAGCTGGTTGCGCAGATCGTTGAATCGGTTGTTCACCGGGGTGGCGGACAGCATCAGCACTTTGGTCTTCACGCCCTCCCGAATGACCTTGCGCATCAGCCGCTGGTACCGGGTCTCGCGCTCCTGCACGTAGTCGGCGTTTCGGAAATTATGCGACTCATCGATGACCACGAGATCGTAATTGCCCCAGTTGATCAGGTCGAGACGCTTTCCGAGGGACTCACCACCATCTCGCGACAGATCGGTGTGGGCCAGCACGTCGTAGTTGAAACGGTCGGACTCAAAAACGTTCGTGGTGTAGTTACTGTTGTAGTTCGTCCAGTTGTCGGCAAGCTTTTTCGGCGCCAGTACAAGTACGGTCTTGTTCCGCAGTTCGTAGTATTTGATCACGGCGAGAGCTGTGAACGTCTTGCCGAGGCCGACGCTGTCAGCGAGGATGCATCCGTTGTAGGTCTCCAGCTTGTTGATGATGCCGGTAGCCGCGTCACGCTGGAAGTTGTACAGGCTCTGCCAGACCTTCGTCTCCTGGTAGCCAGTCCTGTCGTTCGGCAGCACGTCCTCGCTTACTTCGTCGAGGAACTCGGCAAACAGGTTGTACAAGATCAGGAAGTAGATGCGCGCTGGCGAGTTCTCGGCGTAGACACTGGCGATGTGGTCGTGAACCGCATCGGTGACGTCGCGCACCTCCTCAGGGTTGTTCCAGATCTGGTCGAACAAGTCCAGGTATCGTCGCGTCTCCGGCGTCGCGTCGAGCCGGTTCACGAAGCTCGAGACGGCATTGCCGCGCTCGTAGCCGAGGTCGGCGGTCGTGAGTCCCTGGAGCTGAGTGTAGGCCGCCCGGTCGTCTACCACAGCGAACTGTTGCATGGCCTTCCCAGTCGCGTTCGATCGAAAGGACACTTTTCGGCGTACCCAGGCGGCACACTCACGAGCAACAGACCGCTGCGTGAGTTTGTTGCGGAGCCTGATCTCGAATTCGGAGCCAGCCAAGCTCGACTCGGCCTGTCCGGGGATGAAAAACTCGCGGCGCTCCCTGCGAAGTTTGTCGGCGATCTCCTCCTCGGGAACGAACGAGGGAGAAGTGAAGATGAACTCCAGCTCCGCGACTCCTTCTAGCTCTTTACGCAGCGCCTCGAAGGCGAAGATCGAGAACGTCGACGCCGCGATTCGCACCTTTGCTCCGGGCTCTATCGAGGCCTTGAGGTCGTCTCCGAGAAGATCGGAGATGTTGTCGATGATCCTCAACGAACAGCCCCCACTACTGCATGAGGCACGCTTGGCCTCGCATCTTCAGCCGCAACTGGGTAGGTAAATAGGCGAACGAGACCGCAGCCACAGGCGCCAGCACGCACCGCACCGTGTTCGCATCGCTCGGCCAACATCGGCCTCCGTTCCTCCACTGGCCCGCTGGCCACCCCACTGGTTGAGAACCCTGACGGGAGACTACTGCACTCCGGCACGGTCAGCAGTCATATCGCCCCACGTCACCCGCGTCGACGCGCTTCATGACTCAATCAGCTGACCTGCTCGGTCGATGAGCGTACTGATCCCGGTGCTGGCTGAGACCAGTTCCACGAGAGAGGCTACCTTCACGTGTCTCATAGTCGTCGTTCCGGTCAGGAGCCCTTCGGGGTCCTCTAGATGCGCGCCTTGGAGCAGCGTCAGGGACACCCACTTGGTGAACGGCGTCAGGGCAGCCAAGCCCCAGCCGTTGTAGCCGTACTGGTGTGCGCCGTAGCCGATGCTCGCGTCCACGGTGTCGACGGAGACCTTCACGTCTGGGAGCGTCTCAACCACCAGGTCATGCAGCGCGAGGTAGACCTCGACGAGTTCCTTGGGCCGGCCCTCAACCAGGGCAGCCAACTGGTCACGCGTCGGAGAGTCAATGTGCGGGTGCGTCTTTGCCACGGTCCGCAGTCTAAGCCGCCCCACTTGTCCTGCCGTCGGTGATCAGTTCCCCTCTCGCTCCTCGCCAGCAACCGTAGAGCGATGACGCGCAGGCCCGGCAGTAGCCTTGGCGCATGGCTGAGCAGGATCCCCGCACGCTCGCGCATCTGCGCCGGGCGCGCGACCTGATGGACCGCGACTATGCCAATCCCCTGGATGTGCCGACACTCGCGGCGCGGGCGCTGATGTCGCCGTCGCACTTCTCACGGGAGTTCAAGGTCGCCTACGGTGAGACGCCCTACGCCTACCTCATGACTCGGCGAGTCGAGCGCGCCATGTCGCTGCTGCGCTCCGGGTGGAGTGTGACCGACGCCTGCATGGCCGTCGGCGCCACGTCCCTCGGCTCGTTCAGCTCGACCTTCACCCGACTGACCGGTGAGACGCCCAGCGCCTATCGTGCTCGCCCGCACGACGCCGTCGAGGCGATGCCGCCGTGCATGTCGAAACTGCTCACCCGACCGGCCCGATTCCTCTAGCGGGGCACCGCGTAGATCAGCGATCGCCTGGACGGCATCGAGCAGGATTGGAGAAGCGCGCCGCCGCAGCCGTTCGTAGCATGGCAGGCATGACAGGTATCTCTCTCTCGTTCTGCCCCATCACCGTCGACGATGTCGACGCCTCGATCGCCTTCTACCGTGACGCGCTCGGCCTCGAAGTCACCAACGATGTGGCTTCCGACGGCCACCGCTGGGTCACGCTCGGCCAGCCCGGGCCGACGTCGACCGCACTCGTGCTCGCCGACCCGGCCGCCGGCCGCTCCCCGGAGGACGGCGAGGCGCTGCACCGGCTCGTCGCCAAGGGCGTCGGCCCCGGCCCCTACGTGTTCTTCGCCGACGACCTCGATGCCCTGTTCGAGCGGGCAGCCGCCTCTGGCGCCGAGGTGCTGCAGGAGCCGATGCAACAGCCTTGGGGCGTGCGCGACTGCGCCTTCCGCGACCCGGCGGGCAACCACGTCCGCGTCAACGAGACGCGCAAGTAAAAGCCTGCGCCGTTCCTGGCGAGGTCCCCGGACGCCCCGGACATAACCCTCCGTCGACTGGCTCAACCGTCAGCGCGAGGGAGTCCGGGGCGTCCATCGTCCGAACCTACCGCCCCCTGCTCACCATGCTGCCGGCCGCGGCGACGATCGTCTCCTCCACGCCACGCGGCACCCAGCCGAGGAGGCGTCGGGCCTTGTCGTTCGACGTCTTCCGGGCGTAGCCCAGGTCGGGCACGACGTCGCGCAGCTGCCGGCTGAACGGCGCCGCGGCGCGCACCACGATGTTCGGCAACGCTCGGGTCGGCACCTTGCGGGCAGCCTCGCCAAGAGCCGCGCGGATGGTGGCACCGATGTCCTTCAGCTCGATCGCCGGACCGTTCGAGATAAGGAACCGCTGCCCGGCAGCCTCCGGCGCGGTCATCGCCAGCACATGCGCGCGGGCGACATCGCGGACGTCGACGATGGGCAGGAAGACGTGCGGGACGGCGGGCATGTCGCCGCGCAGCATCGCCTGCACCACGTGGTTCGCCCCGGAGATGTCCGGCCCCATCACCGGTCCCATGACAGCGACGGGCAGCAGGGTGACCAACTCCATCGGCGTGCCCGAATCGGCCATGAACTCCCAGGCCGCACGCTCCGCGAGAGTCTTGCTTTTCCCGTAGGCGTCGACGCCAGGGCCGTCGACAAGCGTCCAATCGTCCTCGGTGAAGACGTGGTCGGTGTGCGGATGGCCCCAGCCGACGGCGTGAAACGCGGAGGTCAGCACCACACGTTTCACGCCGGCATCGCAGGCCGCCTGCAGCACGCGCAGCGCCCCCTCCCGCGCGGGGACGATCACGTCGTCCTCGTTGTCGACGTGGCCGGGCAGCACAGGAGAAGCCACATGCAGGACATGGTCTACGTCGCGCATCGCGGCATCCCAGCCGTCGTCACGAGTGAGGTCGGCGGCGACGAAGGAGAGGGAACCGCCGTCGACCATCCCGGCCCCTGCGAGCGTGTCGCGGACGGCGGCCTCCCGGGCGAGGGAGCGGATCGTCGCTCGCACCTCGTAGCCCGCTTCGAGCAGCTGCAGGATGCAATGGCCGGCGATGAAGCCGGATCCCCCGGTGACCAGGACACGGGTGGTGGGCATGGCGTCTCCAAACTCTGGGTGGTAGTGGTTCCACTCTCTCCGCTTCGTTGAGGGGCAGCCAGTACCGCGCTGTTACTGGTAGTGACGCACCCCGGCTGCTGGGTTTCACCGTGCGCGGGGGCACCTGGAGCAGGATGTCGGCCATTCCCCCACGCCAGTCGCGCGCCGCGGTGCCGGAAAAGTGCTGCGAGATAGGTGTTCTCCCCGGTTCTCGGGTCAGAATGCCCATCTCGCAGCACTTTTCCGGCAACTCACCTGTCGTCGTTGCGCATCCGGCGGGCCGGCGGAGCCATGTTGGCGCTCTGGGGAACGGCTTACAGTGAGGCATGGCCGAATCGTCGAACGTCCTGGGCGAGTTCCTCCGCGCCCGTCGCGAGCTCGTCACCCCGGAACAGGCAGGGCTCCCGGCGCACGGTCTGCGACGGGTCCCCGGGCTGCGGCGCGAGGAGGTCGCCATGCTGGCTGGTATCAGCAACGAGTACTACCTTCGCCTCGAGCAGGGCCGATACCGGAACCCCTCCACCCAGGTGCTCGAGGCCGTCGCCCGCGCCCTGCACCTCGACGGCGAGAGCGCCGCCTATCTCCTGAGCCTCGGGGCCCGAAAGTCGACGTTATCCAGCAGCCGCGCGCCTCGGGAGACAGTGCCGGCCGGGGTGCGGTCGCTGATCGCCGGCCTGCCGCTGCCCGCGTTCGTGGAGGGCCGCTACCTCGACGTCCTGGCTGCCAACCCGCTGGCGACGACCCTCTCCCCGCGGCTGGTCACCGGCGGCAACCGTCTGCTGGACGTCTTCTTCGACCCCGACGAGCGTGAGTTGTTCATGGATTGGGAGCCGGCGACGGAGGGTATCGTCGCGTCGTTTCGGCAATCGATCGGCACCCGGATCAACGATCGGCGTTGCATCGAGATCGTCGGGCAGTTGTCGCTGGCGAGCCCGCGATTCCGCCGGTTGTGGGGTCGGCACGACATCGGCGGCCGGCGCGGTGCCATCCTCCGGCTACGGCACCCCATCGTCGGCGAGCTGCATCTCAACCGGGAGAAGCTGATCGTCGGAGAGGCGCAGAACCTGACCGTCGCGATCTACCACGCCGAGCCCGGGACCGAGCACGCCGAGAAACTCGCGCTGCTCGCCACGGCACCGACGATCGAGGCGAGTCCCGTTCTGTCGTAGACCGAAACGACAGGTCGGCGCGTTTCGGCAGATAGGCGCATCGGCGTTGGGATCACTACCGACTCAAGGAACGATCCTCCGGCTCAAGGACCGACGTGGTTTCGGACCTTTCGACACGACGCACTCGCTGACGCTCGCCCGTCGGCTCAAGGAACGACCAACCGCGGCTCAAGGAGCGATCGTCGACATCGCGGTGAGCTTCGCGACGGTGTTCATGTTCCTCGCGGTACCCTTGGCGGCCGCCGGGATGGCCAGCTTCGAGGTGCCCATCGCCGCGCCGTACGACACGTAGATCTCCCTGGTTCCCAGACGCACCACTTCGTCGTGTTGGTTGCGCACCGCGTCCAGGGCATCGGCGGGCGGCGCGGTGTCCAGGAAGATCGCCACGGTTCGGTTGCCGGCCGCGTCTGGGAACGGGTTGGCGGCCAGCACCGCGGCCATCTCGGCGGACGTCCTCACCATCACGCCGACAGGCTTGCCCGCGTACTCGCGGAGCCGGGCCTCGAGGGCGGCCTTCACCTCGGGTTCGGACAGCTCGGAGGTGAAGACGACGTTGCCGCTGGCGATGTAGGTGCGCACGTTCCCGAAGCCGATCTCGGTGCACATGCCTTTCAGCTCGGCCATCGGCAGTTTGCCCGTGCCACCGACGTTGACGGCCCTCAACAGGGCGACGTACGCGGTCATCGGCACCTCCGCGAGGCGTCCGCGCGTCGGACGATCCTCGCGCCCACCCTAACGCCGCCTCGGCCCGGGAAAGCTGCGCGGCCGCCGACGCGCGCATCCTGAGGCGTCGCTCCCCCGCGCGCCACGGCTGTATCGTCGTCTGAGGTCATCCGTCCCGCGGCGCGTCGCGCCCCCGAAACCGGACAGGCGGAACCACCCGATCCAGACAGGAGCCCCGTGTCCAGCGTCCCGCGCCGTCGAGCCACCGCGTTCGGCCTGATCGCCATCGTGCTGTGGAGCGCGCTGGTGGGGCTCATCCGCCTGGTGAGCGACAGTTTCGGCCCGACGCTCGGGCTCGCGCTCATCTACACGCTCGCCACCGCCATCCTGTGGGTTACGCGACGGCCGCGCGACATCCGCACGATGCCCCGGCGCTACCTCGTCGTCGGCGGGATCCTGTTCGTGTCCTACGAGATCGCCTTCGGGCTGGCCATCGGCCTGGCGCGCGACGCCGAGCAGGCCCTCGAGGTGAGCATCGTCAACTATCTCTGGCCCACCCTCATGGTGCTGCTGCTCCCCCTCCTCGAGCGCGGCCTGCGCCCCCGCTGGTACATCGTGCCGGCCGTGCTGCTCGCCACACTCGGCATCGCCTGGGTGGTGGGCGGCGATGCCGGCCTCGACCCCGCCCGGATGGCCGCCAACGTGGCCTCCAACCCGCTCCCCTACGCGCTCGCCCTCGGCGGCGCGCTCGGCTGGGCCGTCTACTCCACCATCACGCCGGGTATGTCGGGCGGCCGCGACGCCATCACGGTGTTCTTCACCGCCGTCACCGTCGCGTTGTGGGTCATGCACCTCGTCGCGGGCAGGCCCGTCCCCGGATCGCTGTCGGTGATCGACGTCGTTCCCTTGCTGGGCGCCGCCGCCATGAGCGGCGCCGGCTACGCCTTCTGGAACGTCGGCATCCTGCACGGCAACCGCACGCTCATCGCGTCGGCGTCCTACGCGACGCCGGTGCTGTCGTCGGCCATCGGCACGGTCCTGCTCGGGGCCGCGCTCACCACGTCGTTCTGGCAAGGGGTTGCGCTGGTGACGGCCGGGTCGCTCCTCGGATGGCGGGCAACCAGGGCGGGCTGATCCGCCTCAGACGCTACTGTTTACGGGAATCCTCCCAACCCCCCGAAAGGCGAGCGATGACCTTGCAGACCCCCCTGGAGATCCCCCACGCCGACATGCGCAGGCGCACCGTCCTGAAGGCCGGCGCCTGGGCCGCCCCGACGATCGCCGTGGCCGCCGCAGCCCCCTTGGCAGCCGCATCCGTCGAAGCGGTCGACCTCGCCGTCGGCGGCCGCGCCGGCGCCGGCCTGTTCCGATTCAACGCGGACAACACCCGTTACGTCACCCAGAGCTACACCACGGTGGGCGAGATCGTCAGCAGCGCACCCACGCCCGGCTGCATCTTCAGCATCCAGTGGGACGAGCGGATCATGAGCGGCTTCACGCTCACCCTCGGCGGCTCCGACGAGCCCATCACCCCCACCTCCACCGGCCCCATCGGCACCCACGGCCAGTCCGCCACGTTCGTCATCGGCCGACCCATCCCCGTGGCCACGCTGGACTCCGGCGAGGGCCTCGCGTTCGAGCTGCGAGGCGCACCGCTCGACACCTCCTTCTTCCCCGACGACGAGGACCTCCACCCGTTCGTCATCTACGCCACGCCCGGCACCGGCTCCGACCCCGATCTCAGCAACAACGGCTGGACCTCCGAGGCGCGCTACGGCAATGCCTGGGACGTCGCCGTCATCAGCTCGGCGTGGACCAGCGTCGACGTCCTGCGCACCCGCCCCGAGGAGCAGGGCGGCCCCTACACCGACGTCAGCCGCATGCCCACGTCGATGACCATCATGAACATCGGCGCCGGCGAGGCCCCGGTGGGCTCGACGTCGATCAACGTGACGCCCCCGAGCAACCTCGCGCAGGACGGCGCCGTGTCGAACCTCAGCGTCACGCTGAACGGCGTCCCGACGCCCTCCGCGCTGGGTCCGCTGTCGTCCAGCTACTCCGCCGACGTCCTCGTCGCGCTCCTGCCGGGCGACCTGCTCGAGGTGTCGTGGGACCTGAACCTCCGCACCTCGTTCCCGGCCGACGGGTTCGGGATCGGTAACGGCGGCGCGGGCGTCCAGTCCTCGCCGGGCGACATCGACGGCTCGAACAACTACGCCATCGACGCCCCCGAGGCGCCCTGACGATCCGTCCTTCGACGCCCCCGCGCGTCGCCCGGCACTGACCGTGTCGGCGCGGCGTGCGGGGGCGTCGCCCTTCGGTGGACAAGCCGCCGAACAGTCAGTTGACTAGTGCGGTGCCTCGCCCCCGCAACCCCATGATCGCGACCCTCCTCGAGCTGCGCGGCAACGGCCGCGCATCCGTCTACACCGAGCCCCTGTGGGGGTTGTCGATGATGCTGGTGCTGCCCTACGCGTCGGTGTTCATGCTGGCGCTGGGCGTCCACGACGAGCAGATCGGCCTGCTGGCCACCATCTCGATGCTGTCGCAGGTGGTCTTCGGCCTGCTGAGCGGCGTGATCACCGACAAGCTCGGCCGACGGATGACCACCGCCGCGTTCGACATCGTCGCCTGGGCCATCCCCTGCCTCATCTGGGCGTTCGCACAGAACTTCTGGTGGTTCCTCATCGCCTCGGTCGTCAACGGCGCCTGGCAGGTGACTCAGAACTCGTGGGACTGCCTGCTCGTCGAGGACGTGGACCGCGAGCAGATCCCTAAGGTGTACGCGCTGATCAAGGTCGCGGCGGAGTTCTCCGCATTGTTCGCGCCCATCGCGGCCGTGCTCGTCTCGAACCTGGGCCTCGAGTTCGCGGTGCGGATCCTCTACATCAACGCGTTCCTGATCATGTCGTTCAAGATCTGGCTGCTGTACCACTACACCACCGAGACGGCCACCGGCCGGATACGCATGGAGCAGACACGCGGCGTCAGCATCTGGCGCTCGCTCGCCGAATACCGGGGCGTGCTCGGCCTCATCATCCACTCGAAGGGCACCATCTTCTCGCTGATCATCGCCGCGATAGTGGGTGCTGTCGCCCTTGTCAATGGCACTTTCTGGCAGGTTGTCATCAACCAGCGCCTCGGTGTACCCGACGCGCTGCTGCCCTTCTTCCCGATGATCCGCTCGCTGCTCTCGGTGCTGTTCTTCTTCACGATCATCCCGAAGCTCACGCACGCCCGGCATCTCAAGGCGCCGACGCTGATCGGCTTCTCCGTCTACCTCGCGGGGCAGCTGCTGCTCGTCGGGATCCCCTCGCCCGACGGCGCGGCCGCCACCTCCACCTACGCGCTGCTGGCCGTCTGCCTGATGCTCGATGCCTTCGGCGGCGGGATCTTGTTCATGCTGGCAGAGTCGCTCGTCGCGCTGCACGTCGACAAGAACGAGCGTTCGCGCGTCATGGCCATCCAGCGCACCTGCGTCATGCTGGTCACCGCGCCGTTCGGCTGGATCAGTGGCTGGCTCTCGAGCATGGACCGCAGCTGGCCGTTCATCCTGACATCCGTGCTGCTGGTGTTGGGCCTGATCGTCGCGGGCCGCTTCTGGGTGACGACGCATGCGGAGGCCGACGAGTCGGTCGCGGCCTGAGCGCCTCGCCGGCGGACGGCGTTCAGCGGCAGACTGGCCCCATGAGCGACATCACCCTCCTGCACAACCCCCGCTGCTCCACGTCCCGGGCGGCGCTCGAGGCGGTCGAGGCCGCCGACGTCTCCTTCGAGGTGGTGCAGTACCTGAAGCAGCCGCTGACCGAGGAGCAGCTCCGGCACCTCATCGACGTGCTCGACGGCGACGCCACCGATCTCGTCCGCCGCGACCCAGCCTTCACCCGGCTCGGCCTGGCGGAGGACGACGTACAGACCGCAGACCAGGTGGTCGCCGTGCTGACCGAGCATCCCGAGCTGCTGCAGCGCCCGGTGCTGATCCGGCACGACGCCGACGGTGATCGCGCCATCATCGGCCGCCCCAAGGACGCCGTCGCCGGGTTCCTCGCGCCCTGACCTTCCCTTACCGCCGAGACGATGCGGCGGTTCGGCCGACGATACGTACACTGTCGCGCGTGACTCCTTGCACCCCCCGGCGAGGCCTCGCGATCTTTCGGCTGATCGCCGTTCTCGTGCTGGTCCTCGGACTGCTCCCGCCCGAAACGGCCGCCGCTGCGCCGGCCACGCCCACGAAGCCGACGCTGGTCTCCGCCAGCAGAAGCGCCGTCGGACTGTCCTGGAAGGCCGTGCCCGGCGCCACCTCCTACACCGTGACCTACGCCTCGTCGTCGTCGATGAAGGGCGCGAAGTCCACCAAGACCACGAAGACCACCGCCGAGCTGACGAAGCTCTCGGCGAGCACCACCTATTACGTCACGGTGACGGCCACGAAGGGGTCGTCGAAGAGCAAAGCCTCGACCAAGCTCTCGGCCAAGACGAAGGCCCGGACGTCGTACACGCACCTCGCACCGACGGGTCTGACCTCGAGCGCGGCCCAGCCGGGCAGCGCGAAACTCACCTGGAAGTCCCGGGGCTCCGGGCTCACCTATCGCGTCTCGGTCAGCACAAAGAGCGACCTCAGCGGCGCCAAGCACTACGACGTGAAGGCGACCTCGAAGACCATCTCCGGCCTCAAGGAGGGCGTCACCTACTACGTGGGCGTCCGCGTGATCTCCCCCGCCAAGAAGGGGCTGAGCGGCTACTCCCCGAAGATCAAGCTCCGCACCTCCGTCGCGGCGGTCAGCACGGGTCCGGCGACCATCACGGTGGCGAGCTACAACGTCGGCTCCAAGACGGTGGAGGCCAAGAACCATCCGTGGACCGGGCGCCGCTCCGCGGTAGCCAGCACCATCCTCGGGCAGAAGCCCGACGTGATCGGCCTCCAGGAGGCCTCGCAGGGCAAGCTCGACGGCGCCGACATCAGCCAGGCCGAAGACCTCGTCAAACGGCTCGGCTCGCCGTACAAGCTGGCCAGCACGGCGCGCTACAACTGCGTGAACCCGAAGACGCCGTACAAGTGCGTGGCGAAGTACCAGGGCGCGTCCAACAGCCAGAAGATCGCCTACAACTCGCAGACGCTGACGCTCGTCTCGCACGGCGCGCGCAAGACCACGAGCGCGAAGAAGAAGATGACGGAGTACCGCTACGTCGAGTGGGCCACGTTCCAGCACAAGGGCACCGGGAAGCGGTTCTTCTTCGTCAACGTCCACCTGGATCCGGGCCAGAACGCGTCTGCGGCCGCCGTCCGCGTCACGCAGATGAAGGAGATCCTCGCGGTCATCGAGGAGAAGAACCCGCAGAACCTCCCGGCCTACGTGGTGGGCGACTTCAACTCCACCAAGTGGAGCGACGGCAGCAACCAGCCCTACGACGCCATGCGCAAGGCCGGCTTCGTCGACCCGCTGGGCAACACGTACATGTCCAAGACCACCACCAGCGGCGCCACCGTCAAGAAGCGGATCAACACGCACTTCTCCAGCCACAACGGCTGGCAGCGGGTCGCGCCGCAGAAGTCGTGGATCAACGGCATCTACCTCGACTACATCTGGACGAGCAAGGGCATCGAGGTGCCCGAGTGGGAGACGGTGGTCAAGGTGGACAAGAACGGAAAGTTCATCGGCACGATCCCCTCGGATCACAACATGCTGCGGGCGACCACCGTCATTCGCTAGCCACCGGCATCCGCTAGCAGAGTGCTGGTCACCGGCGTCGGTTGCGCCGAACGAGGCGGGTCTCGGTGCACAGATCTCTGTATACGGGCAGCCGCGCCGCATATAGGGCTGGGTGCTCATATACAGAGATCTGTGCAGCGGTGCTGGTGCAACCCCGTGCTCGTCGAGGTCCCGACAGACCAGCTCCCTAGACGCGGCGGACGCGCGTGTCGGCCATCTTGTCCGCGAAGGTCTGTGCCTTGCTGTCCCACAGCGGCCAGAGGAAGCCGATGAGCGCGGATGCGAGGTCCACCACGTGGGCGACGCCGCGGAGCGCGATGCGCCGCCTGGATGCCGGGCGGCCGTCGAGGTCGCACACCTGGAGCCGCAGCAGCCGGTGCGACCACGTCTGGCCGTCCTTCGCGAAGAACGCCGTCACCCCGATGACCACCAGGAATGCCGCGACGGTCAGCCACCACGCGACGGTGTCGTTCTCCGGGTCGGATCGGCCGACGATGAGCGTCGCCATCATCTGGTAGACCAGCGACCACGGGACGACGACGCCGATCAGGTACGACACGCCGCGCCGCAGCCAGCTGCCCCAGCGCTCGTCGCGGGAGTTCTCCCACGCCGCGCCTGCGTGGTGAGTGTGCTCGGCCATGCGAATTCCCTCCGCTCGAACGGCAGCGTCGTCGCCGCGTTTCCCAGCTTACGTCTCGGCGGCTCGCGGGGAGGGAGGGCGCGTAGGGTGGCGGCATGGAGACGGAAATGGCTCGGTTGGCGCCGCTCGACGACAGCGGGATCGAACGCGTGCTCGTGGTGGTGGCGCACCCCGACGACGCCGAGTACGGCACGTCGGCGGCGGTCGCGCACTGGACGGACCGCGGCATCGAGGTGGGCTACCTGCTGCTCACCGCCGGCGAGGCGGGGATGCAGCGGCCGCCCGAGGAGGCCGGGCCGCTGCGCGCCGTGGAGCAGCGCGCGGCGTGCGACATCGTCGGCGTCTCGCACCTCACCATCCTGGACTTCCCCGACGGCATGCTCGAGTACGGGCTCGACCTGCGCCGGGCGGTGGCGCGGGAGATCCGCCGGTTCCAGCCCGACGCCGTGCTGAGCGGCGCCGGCGAAGTGCACGTGCCGTGGGGCATCGACCACGCAGACCACCGCGCAGCCGGCCTGGCCACCATCGACGCCGTGCGCGACGCCGACAACCGCTGGGTGTTCCGCGACCTCCTCGACGAGGGCCTCGAGCCGTGGGGCGTCAGCTGGCTGCTGCTGACGGGGACGACGCCGACGCACTTCGTGGAGCTCGACGCCGCGGCCGAGAGTCGCGCCGTCGCGTCGCTGACCGCGCACGAGGCCTATCTCGCCGACCTGCCCTGGCACCCGGCCCCCGCCGACCTCATCTCGGGGACGCTCCGCCAGCAGGGCGAGGCCGCGGGGGTCGAGCGCGCGCTCGCCGTCGCCGCCCACCGCCTGAAGGGGTAGCGGCGTGGGCACTCACTAGGGCGTGCTAACCGCGCCTCCTACAGGCGTTCGAACATCGGCTTGCACATCACGTGCTCGACGCCGGTGTCCGGGTCCACGGCGGTCAGCACCTTGATCTCCATGTTGTAGGTCTCGGACAGCCGCTCGTCGGTCAGCACCTCGCGGCTGGCGCCGTACGCGAAGAACCGGCCGTCTTTCATCAGCGCGGCCTTGCTCGGGTAGTAGAAGGCCTGGTCCGGCAGGTGCGTGATCATGATGATGGCCTTGCCCTGCTGCTCGGCCAGCCGGTTCGCCACCTTGATGACGGTGGCCGCGTTGCGGTAGTCGAGGTGGCTCGTCGGCTCGTCCATCATGATGAGCGGCGTCTGCTGCGCCAGCGCCCGGGCGATCAGCACGAGCTGCCGCTCGCCGCCCGAAATCTCCGTGTAGGGCACGTGCGCCAGGTGCAGCATGCCCACCTCGGCCAGCGCCTCGCGGCACACCTCGATGTCCTTGGCGCGTGGTGCGCCGAGCGCCGACAGGTAGGGCGTGCGCCCCATCGCCACCACGTCCATGACGGGGAACGGGAACGGCGCGCTGTGGTCCTGGAAGACCATGGCCACGCGGCGGGCGATCTGCAGCGGGGTGAGGGCGGCCACGTCGTCGCCGGCCAGCGTGACGGCTCCCGAGGCGAGCCGCCGCTCGGCGAGCAGGACGCGCATCAGGGTCGACTTCCCGCAGCCGTTGGCGCCGAGGATCATCAGCACCTCGCCCGCCGACACCTCGAAGCTCACGTCCCTGAGCACGGGACGGTCCGCGGCGTAGCCGAACGCGAGATGCTCCGCGCGGATCACCGACCCCATTGGCGCGTGCTCCTTCTCAACAGGACGGCGAAGAACGGCGCGCCGATGAACGCGATGGGGATCGAGAGCGGCAGCGAGGTCTCCGACGCGGTGCGTGTGAGGTTGTCGATCAGCAGCAGGAACGTGGCGCCGATGACGGCCGCGGCAGGGATCAGGCGTCGGTGATCCGGGCCGACGATCATCCGGGCCGCGTGCGGGATGACCAGGCCGATCCAGCCGATCGCCCCCACCTGCGAGACCGCCGTCGCCGTCAACGCCGTGGCGCAGACGATGACGACCACCTTCAGCCGGGTGGTGTTGATGCCCAGCGAGCGGGCCTCCTCGTCGCCCATCGTGAGGACGTTCAGCCGCCAGCTGGCCAGCCACAGGCCCACCATGCCGACGACGATGATGGGCGCAGCCAGCAGCAGGTTCTCCCACCGCATCCCCGAGAGCGAGCCCATCAGCCAGAACGTGATGGCCGGGAGGTCGTCGTAGGGATCGGCGACGTACTTCATCACGGAGACGCCCGCGTTGAACAGCGAGCTGGTCACGATGCCCGCGAGGATCAGCATGGTGTTGGGGACGGTGCCGCGCGTGTAGGCCAGCCCGTAGGCCATCGCGACGCCGCCGATACCGCACGCGAACGCCAGTGCCTGCACGCTCGGCGAGTAGGCGCCCTGCCAGACGATGCCGACCGCGGCGCCGAACGACGCGGCAGCCGAGACGCCGAGGATGTCGGGCGAGACGAGCGGGTTGCGGAAGACGCCCTGGTAGGCGGCGCCGGAGCAGGACAGCGCGGCGCCGACCAGCACCGCCATCGCGATCCTCGGCAGCCGCACCTCCCACACCACCTTGGCGTCCATCGCCTCCCAGGTGGGCTCGATGGGCACCACGTGCGACGCGATGATGCGCAGGGCCTCGAGCGGCGCCACCGGGAACCGCCCGATGAGGAAGGAGGTGACGACGACGACCGCAAGCACGGCCACCGCGATGCCGAACGGCACCGCGAACCGCCGAGGCGTGCGCCGGCCCACGGCCGTCGTCGTCTGAGTCATCCGGACGTCAGCTCCGGGCGAAGACGTCGGCGACGCTCTGGCCGTCGGCCAGGCTGAACAGGTGCGCGAAGTCCGCGTCGCTCAGCTCGAAGCCGAAGCGCTCCTGGTAGAACGCGGCGGTGTTGGCCTGCAGGTCGAGGTCACCGAAGAGCTCCGGGTGCACGGCCTTGGCGAAGAACTGCATCGCGAGGTACACCTCGGGGCCGTTGTACGGCCAGGACATGGCGCCGTTCGGCACGATGTAGACCTTGTTGTTCTTCACCGCGTCGAGCGTCGAGAGGACGGAGTCCGACGTGATGGCCTCGGCGATGGCCGGGGAATCCACGAGCAGGATCTCCGGGTTCCAGGCCAGCAGCTGCTCCGGCTCGATCTTCGTCTGGCCGGAGGGCCCCATGGACTCGCCGCTGGCGTCCTTGGCGACGTTGACGCCGCCCGCGAGGTCGATCAGCTCCTGGCCGACGGCGCTGCCGTTGTTGGCCTGGAGGACGTCACCCGCGGCCGACAGCTGGGCGACCGTCGGCCGGTCGGCCTCGGCGATACCCGACGTCTTCGCCTCGATCTGCTCACGCATCGTCGTGAACTGCTCGGCGTAGGCCTTGGCGTTGTCGAGCTGGGCGCCGCCGATGGCCTCGCCCATGTAGACCTGGTTGTCGCGCACCCAGTACAGGTGGTCGTAGCCGCCCTTGGGCTGGGAGTCCTTCGCGCCGGAGACGGCCGCGATACCCAGGTCCTGCAGCTGCTTCAGCGTGTCCTCGCCGTAGCGGGCCGCGTACAGCACGAGGTCGGGCTTCTCGGTGAGCAGGGCCTCCATGTTGGTCTCGTTGGAGGCGAAGACGACGGGCAGGTTGGCCAGCTGCGGGTACTTGCCCTTGACCCACTCGTTCTTGCCGTAGTTCTCCTCGAGCGCGACGAGCTTGTCCGCGCCGCCGAGCAGCAGCACCGAGGTGGTGAAGGCCGGTGCAGTGGTCGCGATGCGCTGCGACTCGGCCGGCACCGTGACGTCGCCGAGCATGTCCTGCATGACACGCGTCGCGCCCTCGGGCGCCTGGCTGGGCGTCTGGCTCGGCGAGGTCGACGGGGACGTGACGGGGGCAGGGGTCTGCGACGTGGTGCTGCCCGCAGGCGCGCCGCAGCCGCTGAGGGCGAGGACGGCCGCGAGGATCCCGGCCAGGGTCGTGCCGATGGTCCGCTTCATGAATGAGTCTCCTGTCTCCGCATCCACGGAGGCTGATAGGGGTTGAGAACGCGTACGCGGAGACTTTAGACGAATCGTTTGGACTATGCGGAACCGGCCCCGGTTAGCGGTCCACGCGACGAAGGGGCGCCGAGGACAGATCCTCGGCGCCCCTTCGCGGGGTTGACGGTCAGCGCGTCGCCGCGGCGAGCGCCACCTCGGCGTCGGGCTCGTGCGTGATGCGGTTGCGCAGGTCCCGCCGCACGATCTCGATGCTCCACAGCCAGATCACGTGACCGAAGGCCTCCGAGAAGTGCTCCTGCCAGGGCTGGTCCCACGGCGCGGGCACCGTCTGGATGGCGGGCATCAGCAGCACGTGGAAGAAGATCCACAGGAAGAAGCCGAACGCGGCGCCCTGCCACAGCTTGATGGCCGGGAACTTCTCGGCGACGACGCAGTACAGGACGCCGAAGAAGATGGCGAAGCCGAAGTGGATGATGAACGACGAGATGGGGAGATCCCAGCCGTTGAAGTGGATGGTGGCACGCGCGATCTCGGGCGCGAAGCCGATCTGCTCGAGGATCGTCTGCGGCGGGTTGACGGCGTTGCGCTCCGGCGTGCGCGGCGGGAAGGGAACCTCCCAGCCGAACTTCACGATGGCGGAGAACGCGCCGGCGATGAGCCCGACGAGGACGGCGGTGCTGTACCGGCGCCGGGACGGGTCGGTGGTGCGCAGGAGGTTGGACATGAGGGCTCGCTTCCGAAGGGTGGGGGCCCTGGTGCCCGGACTGCCCACCGCCGCCTTGGCTGCCGTGGGGCACCCCGAGCATCAGCGCTTGGACACCTGAAACCCTACGAGTCGTAGTATCCGGCCTCGCACGCGGGGTCGGATAACTTCACATAAACCGATGCGACGACCGCCCGTCCCGCCCGCAGCCCGGGCGGCTATCGGCCCGCGACGAGGACCTCGAGGGCCTCGTCGAGCGCGTCGGCGCCCGTGATCAGGTCGTCGACCACCGTGATGGCGCCCGCCTCCCGCAGCGCGGCCCCGTCGTAGACACCCGTCGTCACGCCCAGGAAAAGGAGGCCTGCGGCGGCAGCGGCGACGCCGTCGAGGGGCGTGTCGCCGATGATCACGATGGTGCGGTCAGGGAAGCGCTCCTTGGCGCGCTGCGTCATCACGGGCCGAAGCGGGGCGTTGGCGCCGAAGAAGGACTGGCCCCACGTGATGTGCGTGGTGTCCATGCCGGAGCCCCGCAACTTGTTGATCGCCCGGGCGGGCGTGTTGCCGGTGAGCAGCCCGTTGACGATCCCCTTGCCGGCCAGCCGGGCGAGGGTCTCGTCGACGCCGGCGAGGGCGGGGATGCGCCCCTCGGCGGTGAGGTACTTGTGCGAGATGACGTCCAGTTGCTCGAGCACCAGCGGGGCCGCGGCGACGTCGAGCCCCGAGGTGGAAAGGTACTCCTCGACCACCTGTCTGTCGGTCTTCCCGTGAGTGTGGACGTCGCCCAGGGCGGCACCGGGGAACACGACGGCGATGGCCGCCTCGTAGTCGGCGTTGCCGCCGCCTGCGGGCGAGAGGAGGGTGCCGTCGATGTCCCACAGCGCCAACAGGCTGTCCTTGGCGTCGACCATGTCGTTTCCTTCTATCTTTCGTTCGTTAATGGCGTGAGGGGAGGTGGGCGCGGAGGAGACGCTCGAGCGCGGAGCCCCGGAGCTCGAACCCCGGCGCCCCGACGGCGTACGAGACGGTCGCGTCGATGGCCGACGTCTCCCTCCCCTGGGCGTCGAACCCGAGCACGGTGCCGCCCGCCGCGCGGACGAGCGCGATGCCCGCCGCATGGTCCCACGGCTGCGTGCGCAGCTCGCAGGCGGCCGACACGCGGCCGGCCGCGACCCACGCGAGCGCGAGCGCGGACGACCCCAGTCGCCGCACCCCGCGGAAGGATCGCAGGATCTCCCGATAGGAGTCCACGTGGGACTCGTCGTACCAGGCGCCCTCGTAGGGGAAGTTGGTGAGCAGCACCGCGTCGCGCTCCTGGACGGCGGGCGCGCCCGTGACGCGGGCGCGGGCCTGCCCGGCCACCTCGATCCCCGTCTCCGTGGTCGCGAACAGCTCGTCGCGGCAGGGGTCGAGGATGACGCCGGCGACGGCGTGGCCGGTAACGGTCGCGCCGAGGGAGATGCAGTAGAGCGGGGCGCCGGTGGCGTAGTTGCTCGTGCCGTCGATGGGGTCGACGTGCCAGGTGATCGGTCCCCCGCCGTCGTAGGCCGCGCCCTCCTCGCCCGCGATCCGCGCCGTGGGCGTGCGCCGGCGCAGTTCCTCGGTGATCACCTTCTCCGCGGCGATGTCGTGCTCGGTCACCACGTCGTTGTGCCCGGACTTCGCGGTCACCCGCGTGGCGCCGGTGAGCAGGGGCTGGGCAGCCCGCGCGGCGGCGGTGGCCGCCGCGACCAGCTGCCCGAGCGAGATCTCGTCAGGCATCCGCGCCCACGACGTCGAGCGCGATGCCGTCCTTCGAGAAGGAGTGGACCCCGCGGGAGCCGATCTCCAGCCACACCGTGGAGCCCTCCGGGGCGCCCGGCACGTCGGTGGACAGGACGAACAGCGTCAGTCCTTGCACCTCCACCGTCGTGATGCAGTCGGCGCCGTTGGGCTGGATGGAGTCGATGACGCCCTGCAGCCTGCCTTCGCCTGCGGCCGTGTGGATCGTGAGCGCCTCGGGCCGGATGCCCAGCATGTGCGCATCCGCGATCGCCCCGGCCTGGGAAACGGCCCACGCCGCGATCCCGCCGTGCTCCGACGGCGAGAAGACGTTCAGCGGCGGATTGCCCACGAACTGGGCGACGAACTGGCCCTGCGGCTTGTGATAGACGTCCAGCGGCGGCGCCATCTGCATGATGTCGCCCTCGGACATCACAACGATGGACGTCGCGAGGCTCATCGCCTCGAACTGGTCGTGGGTGACGAAGATGATCGTGCAGTCGAGCGTCTTGTGCAGGCGCTTGAGCTCCGCGCGCATCTCCAGGCGGAGGGCCGCGTCGAGGTTGGACAGCGGCTCGTCGAGCAGCAGCAGGCTCGGGTTCACCGCCAGCATGCGGGCCAGCGCGACGCGCTGCTGCTGACCGCCCGACAGCTCCGACGGGTAACGGCCCAGCAGCCCCTCGAGCCGGAAGAGCGTGCCCATCTCGGCGACACGGGCGTCGCGCTCGGCCTTGGACACCTTCTTCATCTTCAGACCGAACGCGATGTTGTCGCCGACGGTCATGTGCGGCCAGAGCGCGTAGCTCTGGAACATCATGCCGAGGTCGCGCTTCTCGGCGGGCAGGAAGACGCCGGCCGCGCTGTCGGAGAACACCTGGTCGCCGTACGTGATCGAGCCGCCCGTCGGGTGCTCGAGCCCGGCGATCATGCGCAGGGTGGTGGTCTTGCCGCAGCCGGACGGGCCGAGCAGGCAGATGAACTCCCCTGAGGGGATGGTGAGGTTCAGGTCGCGGATGGTGGGTTCCTCCGCGCCGTCGTATTTCTTGACGATGTTCCGCAGAACGACATCGGGCATGTCAGCCTCCAAGTCCGTTGGCGATGTTGACCTTGGTCAGGCGCTGCACCACGAGCACGGCGACCATGACCACGAGGCCGATGATGAGGATGGTGGCGTTCGCGAGATGGGGCGAGCCCATGTCGAGGAAGCGCAGCGATTGGGTGGTCAGGGTCTCCGTGCCGGGCGTGACGAGCATCACCACGAGGCTCAGCTCCTTCATGCCCGAGATGAACGGCAGGATGATCGCGGTGAGCAGGGCGCTCTTCTGCAGCGGCACCATGATGCGGAACAGCCGCGTCCAGTAGCCGGCCCCCAGCACCTGGGCGGCCTCCTCGGGCTCCGTGCCGATCTGCATCATCGACGAGATGCCCGACCGCGAGGAGTACGGCAGATACGTGACGATCATGACCACGACGAGCAGCCAGATGCTGCCGTACAGGGCCGGGATCGGGCCGCGCGGCTTCGCGAACAGCGTCAGCATGGCCGCCGCGAACGCGATGCCGGGGATCAGATACGGCATGAAGGAGATCTGCCGCAGGAAGCCCGAGAGGAACGAGCCCGGCATGCGCACCACGACGTAGCCGACGAGCAGGCCGAGGATGCCGCAGACCAGCGCCGCGCCGCCCGCGATGAGGAGCGTGTTGAGGAGCGCGCTGCTGATCTGGGTGTTGCCGAACACGGACTCGGGGTTGCCGGGCATCCAGTACTGGAAGGTGAAGTTACCCGCGCGCAGGACGCCCGGGGTGCGCGTGATGGTCGAGAGGAACATCACGACGAGCGGGGCGACGGCGGCGATCAGGAAGACGAGCCACGCGTAGATGGTGAACGGCAGACGGAAGGCACGGAGCCCGAGCGCCGAGCTGCCGCCGCCCTTGCCACCGACGGTGACGAAGCGTCGCCAGTTGCGGATCAGCATCATGTCGACGACCACCATCAGGATGCCGACGCTCGCCAGCACGATCGCCAGCACCGAGGCCTCACCGGAGTTGCCCGACCGGATCGACGCGTACAGCGACGTCGAGAGCAGGTTGTAGCCGATGGGGTTGCCGAGCACGAACGGCGTCGCGAACGTGCCGAGCGTGCGGGCCACCGTGAGCAGCAGCACCGACATGGTGGTGGGGATCAGGAGCGGGAGGAGCACCTTGACCCAGATGTGGTACTGCTTGGCGCCCAGCACCTGGGCCGCCTCCACCAGCCGGATGTCGATCTTGTTCAGCGCGTTCGAGAACAGCAGGAAGGCGAACGGGAAGTAGTTCAGCGCGAGGCAGATGGCGATCGGGATGGGGCCGTAGGCGAGCCAGTCCGGCGGCGTGAGGCCGGCACCCTCCATCATGCCCAGCGCGCCGCCCGTGCGGCGGTTGCGGAACACGGTGCTCCACGCCGTCGCGAAGGCCTGCGAGGGCAGCATGTAGGGGATGATCAGGAGGAAGCCCAGCAGCGAGCGCCCCCAGATGTTCGTCCGCGCCACCAGCATGGCGAGCGACAGGCCGAACACCAGCGCGAGCGCCGTCGCGAAGAGACCGACGGTGAACGTGTTGCCGAGCGGACCCCAGAACGTCTTCATCCCCGTCTCGGACACGAAGACGCGCTCGATGTGGTCCGTGGTGAACGCCCCGGGCTTGAGCCCCTTGTTGATCGCGTCGAGCGTCGAGAGCCGGAAGGCGTCCGAGACGATCGAGAGGATCGGGCCGAGGACCGTGTAGGCCAGGGTGATCGCCAGCAGGACGCCGATGACCGGCGTCGGGTTCTGCCACAGCGCCTCGAGACGCACCCGCACCCGTGTCTTCAAAGGTGGGCGGGAGAGGCCAGCCGTGGCCGGCCTCTCCTTCGTCGCGGCGGAGTTAGCCATTGATCTTGGTCCAGAAGTCGAGCAGCTCGCCCCTCCGGGTGGCGACGTTCTTGGTGTCGGTCAGGTTGAGGATCCGGTCGCCCCACGCCTCGATGCTCGGGTACGGGTTGTCCGGGTTGGCGGGCAGCCCTGGCACGACGGAGTACGCGCCGAGGTCACTCGTCCACGGCGAGACACCCTCATCGGTCATCAGGAAGTTGATGAACAGGCGCGCGGCGTTGGGGTGCTTGGCCTTCTCGACGACGCCCACGTAGGTGGGCTGGTTGAACGCCGGGAACGGCGTCAGGTCGCAGAACGCGAGCGCGTGGTCCAACTTCTCGTTGTCGCGGTGCCGGCCGAGCGTGTACTGGCCGAGCGGCGGCTTGGCTTGGCCCTTGACGCCGACGGCGGCGGCCACCTCCTCATCGCCCTGGTGCAGGATCGGGTCGTTCTCGCCCAGCCGCTTGATGAACTCGAGGCCGGCGTTGGACTCGGTCAGCTGCAGGTCGCTGCCGGTCAGCTCCTTGTAGGCGGCGGCCAGTTCGTCGGAGTGCTTCTCCAGCTCGGCGAACCACTGCACCTGCGTGGTGCGCAGGCGCGGATCGAGCATGTGGATGTTGGACTTCCACTCGGGCTGCGTCAGCTCCCAGATGTTCTTCACCGGGCAGCCATCGGGGTAGGCCTCGGTGTTGTAGCCCCAGATGGTCACCTGGAAGAGGTAGATCATCGGGTCCTGGAACTCCGCGGGGATCTTGTCCTTGTACGCCGGCGGCACGTAGTTGCTGACGATGTGGTTCGGGATCAGGTCGTTGGCCAGGCGGGCACCGTCGTCGTAGCCGATCACGTCGGCCAGGACGTTGCCGGACTCCACCTCGCGCACGATGCGCTCCGTGGTCTCGGAGTCGGTCTGCTTCGTGCCGGTGACCTTGATGCCGTACTTGGCGGTGAAGGCCTCGCCGGCCTTCTCGATGCGGCTCGAGTGCCAGTAGGCGACGAGTTCGCCCTCCGCCTTGGCCGCGGCGACCAGCGCGTCCATGTCGGAGCCGTCCTGGACGTTGGCGGCGTTGCCGCCTTCTCCCCCGCCACCGCAGGCGGAGAGGGCGAAGACGGCCGCCAAGGCGGCTCCCGCCAGGCGCGCAAAACGTCGGTTCTTCATGTGTGTTCCTTTGTTCGAACTTCTTTGTTGACGAAGTGGGTCTAGATGAGCGGGGCGCGCAGCGTCTCGATGCGCCCCGACTGCGCCATGCCGTCGGCGGCGATGGCGGAGGCGGACAGGATGGGTCCGGCCTGTGCGAGGTTGTCGGGGAGGAAGGAGCCGGTGGCGATCCTGCGGTTGGCGTCGACGACGGCCTGGCCTGCCTGTCGCGCGACGGTGGAGGTGTCGAAGAGGGCCCCGGCCAGGATGTAGGCATGGATGCCCAGGACGCGGCAGGCGTCGATGGTGGCGCCGACCAGCTCCTCGGCCGCCGCGACGAGCGCCTGGCAGCCGGACTCGTCGGCCTCCAGCGCGCGGACGATCTCGGTGGCGAGGTCCTTCTCGGAGACGAGGCCGCGCTTCGCGCCCCAGGTGCGGAGGCCGCGGAGGGACGCGCGAGTGTTCATGCAGTCGTACAGGCCGCACCAGCACGGCACGTCGCCCTCGATCGTGCCGCCGAGGTGGCCGAAGCCCCCGGTCGAGACGCCGCGGTCCGGCCGCGGATAGCCGGTGCTCGAGCACCCGGCGATGCCCCAGTCGGCGAAGCACAGGTAGCGGTCGTCGAGCGCCACGTCGTTGTACCAGCGCATCGCGCGGATGTAGCCCACCGGCTGGTTGTCGATGAAGGTGGGCAGCCGGAGCGCGCTCTCGATGTCGGCGGCCAGCGGGCGGCCGTGCCACTCGGGGAAACCGCTCGGGGTGGTGAGCCGGCCCTCGCCGAAGCTCGCGGCGCCGCCGAAGCTGACGCCCGCGCCCGCGATGGCGCGGAACCGGCCGGCGGCCGTCCCGAGGAGGTGCACCGCGGCGTCGTTGACCCGCTCGATCGCGATCTCGTAGGGCACGTCGGCCGTGGCCTCGACCTCGATCTCCTCCACGACGTCGCCGGCGATGGACGCCAGGACCACGCGGCTCCGGGTGGCGGTGAGCGAGATGGCGATGACGCCCAGGCCGTCGTCGCTCAGCCGGATGGTGGCCGCGGGCCGCCCGAGGGCACCCTCCCCCACCACCGAAGCGCTGATCAGACCCAGTTCGTCCAGGTGCGCGACCGTCCGCGTGATGGTGGGTCCGCTGACGTCCAGCAGTCCCTGCAGCTCACGGCGGGTGAGTTCACCCGCGCGGCACAGTTCCTGCAGAACCGCTGCCCCTCCCTTGGGGAGCTTGGTGCGCGCCATTGTCGCTCCTTCTTTTCACTCTGACTGAAATATAATCACGGACGCGAAAGAACGTCAATGCCTTGGGTCGGATGAGTTCTCGTGGCAGCCGATGGGTCGGCTACGCGTCCGCGCGGCCTTCGCGGGCGCGCTGGGTGTAGGTGTCGCTCGTGAGGCGCCGGAAGGAGTCGGCGACGATCGCGCGCAGGACGTCGGCGTCAACCTGCTCCAGGTCCGCGAGATACAGGCAGCCGACGCCGGTCTTGTGCGGGCCCAGGCGGGCCAGTTCGTCGTCGTACCGGCCGATGCCGTCGGGCAGGTAGACCACGGTCGCGGCCGTGCGGGGCGCGAAGCCGACGGCGCCGGCGCTCCCCTCGCGGCCGGAGTCGTACTTCCAGTGGTACTCGCCGAAGCCGACGATGTTGCCGGTCCACATCTCGGGCTCGAGACCCGTGATGTCGCGCATCATCGCGATCAACGTCTCGGCGTCCCGGCGCCGCTTGGCCGACTTGACCCCCGCGACGAACGCGGCGACGTCTACTCCCGTTCGCTCCATCAGCCCTCTCCTCTCTCCGCGGCGGCATCCCACCACACCAGGACCCTCGTTGCGATGAGGGTCAGCCACTTGGACGGCTCCCCGACGGTGGCGTCGATGTCGAACCATGTGCGGCCGGGGAGCTTGTGCTCCTGGATCCAGGTGCCGTCGGCACGACGCTTCGACCGCACCAGGCCGACGGCGTCCGCCAGTCGTTCATCCGGACGGGTGCCGCCCCACTCCGCGGCCTCCCGGAAGTAGTCGAGCGCGGCCAGCGCGCTGTAGACGTGCCGGTTGGGATACATGAAATGCGTGACGAAGTCGTCGATCAGCTCGCCCGTCGACGCGCGATACATCAGTCGACGCGAGAGCAGGTACTCCTCGCCGCCGTGACGAGCCTCGGCGAGCGTCGCGTCGCCGGTCAGCTTCTCGTAGGCGAGCATGCCGCGCAGGGCGTTGAGGGTGGAGTGCACGGACGAGCGGACGGAGTCGCCCTCCTCGGCCTCGCAGTTCCAGCCGCCGTCGGCCAGCTGGTGCGCGGGGAACCAGGCGGCGAGGCCCGAGACGTCGGCGCCGAGCCACGCGCCCGTGGCCAGCGTGAACGAGTTGATGCAGACGTCCACCTCGCCGCCCCAGTACGGGAGGTCGTCGTACTCCCAGCGGGAGTTGGCGGCGAGCTTGGCCGCCGTGTCGCCCAGGACGGCGGCCTCGACACCCCATTCGCGGAGGTCCTTGAGCGACCACGTGGTCGCCACCCAGGGCTGGCCCGGTTCCTCCTGCTCGGGGCTCCCGAAGAAACCCGCAGGGAAGTACGCCCCGCCCAGCCACTGGCCGTCGTCGCCCTGTTCGGCGAGCAGCGCCGCGCCCCAACCCTCGCGCGGCACGCGCACCCTCGTCGCTTCCCACACCTCGGGGTCGGCGCCGAGAAGGTCTCGCTCCACCTGCCACCGCAAGGCGGGATCGGAGTCGAGGAGCCATGCGCGAATGCCTGCGTCCATGAGCGAACGCTACCCGTGCCCCGGGCGTCTGCCTACGGCACGGGGCCGGCTTCTTCCGCGAATCGGAAGGGTCAGGAGTGCGCGAGCACCTGGAGGCCGACGACGACGAGCGCGAGCGCGGCCTCGACGCACAGCAGGATGAAGCGCTGCCAGCGCGGCAACCGCACTCGTCGGGTCGCCCGCCACACCACGAGGACGAGCGAGGCCGCCAACGCTACGGTCGAGGCCAGC
Organism: Arachnia sp.; assembly: GCA_047602285.1. Lineage (GTDB taxonomy): Bacteria > Actinomycetota > Actinomycetes > Propionibacteriales > Propionibacteriaceae > Arachnia. The sequence goes on along the minus strand of JASGHR010000001.1, from coordinate 3,635,426 downwards.
AGCGCCGAGCTCACGTCCCAGCCCGTGGCCGCGGACACTCCGAGGAAGATGAACGGCAGCGAGACCGCGGGCAGGGCGCCGAAGCTCGTGCGCAGGGCCTGCCGGAACTCCTGGCGTGTGAGGATCCGCTCGTGCAGGACCACGTGCGAGAGCAGGTCGGCGGTGAAGACGGCGAGCACCGTGCCGATCAGGGTGACTGCCAGCGTGCTCAGCGCCTCGCCGGCCGTGACGTGGCCGTGCGCCGTGATCGCCAGGGTCACGGCGAGGCTGGCGAAGACGAGGTAGATGCTCTCCTTGAGCCGGTCGGCGCGCTCGCCCGGGCTGGCGGTGCGGCGCGCGCGGCGTGGCGTGTCGCGGCTCATGGGTCCTCCTCGTCGGCGGGTCGTTGCGGCCGACCCGCACCAAGGGTAACGACCGTGCCTCCCTAGACTGTTCGTGGTCATCGGGCCGTCACCTCGACGGCCCCATGCTCGCGATCTCGAGGAGAACCATCATGAAGACCCGTCTCGCCGCGGCCGCACTCGCGCTTGCCGCGGCGGTCACGCTCGCCGGCTGCTCGTCCACCCCGCCCGCGCACGAGGGCTCGCACGCCGCCGCGTCGACGAAGGCCAGCAGCGCGGCAGACGTCAACGACGCCGACGCGATGTTCGCCACCATGATGATCCCGCACCACGAGCAGGCCATCGAGATGGCGGACATGCTGCTCGCGAAGGACGGCATCGACAAGCAGGTCGTCGACCTCGCGGAGGCCATCAAGGCCGCCCAGGGGCCGGAGATCGAGCAGCTCAAGGGCTGGCTGAGCGCCTGGGGCGTCGATACCCACGCGTCGGGGCACGACGGGCACGGCGACGGAATGATGTCGCACGACGACATGGCCGCGCTCGAGAAGGCCACGGGTGCGGCGGCTACGTCGCTGTTCCTCGAGCAGATGATCGAGCATCACGAGGGCGCCGTCGAGATGGCCGAGGCCGAGCTGACGGACGGCAAGAACGCCGACGCCGTCGCGCTGGCTCAGCGGATCGTCGACGCGCAGACTGCCGAGATCGCGGAGATGCGCGCGCTGCTCGGGTCCCAGTAGCGGAGATTCGCTGGCGTGCGGGACCGGCCGGCCGGGGCGCTCAGCCCTCCCCCGCCGCCCTGCGATAGGAGGCTGGGGCGAAGCCCAGGACGCGGCGGAAGTCGGCGGCGAGGTGAGCCTGGTCGGCATAGCCGAGCTCGGCGGCCACGCGCGCGACCGTCAGCGAGGCGTCGTCGCGGAGCCGCTGCGCGGCCTCCTGCAGCCGATAGCGACGGATCATCGTGAGCGGTGGTACCCCGACGTAGCGCCGGGCCAGGCGTTGGACCCCGCGCACTGTGAGGCCGAGGCGGTCCGCCACCTGGTCCACGCGCACGATCTCCCTGTCCGAGGCGATCAGGTCCTCCAGCTGATTGGCGCAGAGGCCGCCGTCGTCGGGCGCCGGGAGGGTCGTGGTGGCCCACGCCGCGAAGGCGCTCGCGGCGGCAGCGTCGGCCGTGGCCTCGTCGTCGCCGCGCATGGCGTCGGCCACCGCCTGGTGGAGGGCGGGATCGTCGAAGGGGATCTCGGCGTCGCGGATGGCGCCGGGGTCGGGCGAGAGCGCGGCGATCCCGGCCGGCCGCAGCAGGGCGCCGACGGCCCAGCCGCGTCCGCTGAGGTCGCGGTGCGACGCGCCCGTGCTCGGGCCCGAGAGCGTGACGCCGTCGGCCTGGACCACGAGATTCGACGCGGGAAACGGCAGGAGCGCCTGCCGTGAGGCACGACCCGGGGCGATGGCCCAGCGCGGGATCCAGAACCACCGGACCAGGTCGCGCAACTCGTCCGGCGCGGGAATCCTGCGGAACGTGGGCAGCCGCGCCGGGTACAGCACGCCGCGCGGGTCGCCGACGTCGACCACTCTCGCCTCCCTCGTCCGTCGCGAATCTACAAGTCGCCGACCCGCGTGCTTCGTACCGTGGGGCCATGAGCACCGATCAGCCCCAGCTCGGCGTCACCGGCGCCCACAGCACCGACGGGATCCCTCACGGATCCACCAGTCTGACCCCGTTCCTCGCTGTCCGGGATGCCGCCGGCGCCCTCGAATTCTATCGATCGGTCTTCGGCGCCCGCGTGATCGACGTGACGGAGTTCGACGGCCTCGTGGCCCACGCCGAACTCGACTTCGGCAACGGACACCTCCAACTCGGCGAGCCGCACCCGGCCTACCACCTCGTCCCCGCCCCGGACGGCGACGACGACTGCTACTCCCTCGGCCTGTACTGCCGTGATGTCGACGCCACCGTCGCGCGCGCCGTCGAGGCCGGCGCCACCATCCGCGAACCCGTCGGCACCTTCGTCTCCGGCGACAGGTTCGCCTCGATCCGCGACCCGTTCGGCGTGCGCTGGTCGATCATGTCGCGGGTAGAGGATCTGTCCGAGGAGGAGAGCACCCGCCGCGTCGCCGAATGGGCCGCCGCACAGTCGACGTAGATGCCACGGCGAGAGGCGTGAGAAAACGACGAGAGCCCGGCTCTCGTCGTTGTGGAGCTAAGGGGATTCGAACCCCTGGCCTCTTCCATGCCATGGAAGCGCGCTACCAACTGCGCCATAGCCCCAGGTTGGCTCACCTTTCAGTGACCCTCGCCGCCTCTCGGCGACGTCGAAGACTCTACCGCATCCTCACGTCGGATGAAAAATCGAGAAGCCGTCTCCCAACCGGATGCTTCACGTCGAGCACGCCACAGGTAGTTCTCCTCGTCGCAGCGCGTTCATTCACAGTGCCAGAGGTCGTCGGCACCCGCCCCTCAACGGCGTGCTTACCTTGCGGACCCAACGACCAAGGGCCCCGGCACTCCGCGCGGCGGCCCGGCTCAGGGAACAACACCTCTACCGCAATTCCCTGCCCACACCTACGGGCCCAACGACCACGACGGTTCGTTGACGCTCACGCGTCGGCTCAGGGAACGGTCCCTGAGGAGCAGCCCCGCCAACAGACCGACATTCAGCAGGAGCATTGCGGGGCTGCGTCTCGAAGGGTCCGAAACCACGGCCCTCGACTACTTCTACCGCGACTACCTGCATACCTTGCGGACCCAACGACCACGACGGTTCGCTGACGCTCACGCGTCGACTCAGGGAACACCTCTACCGCAACTACCTGCCCACACTTGCGGACCCTTCGACACGGGCCCGGCGCTCCGCGCCGGGACCCGGCTCAGGGAACGGTCCCTGAGGAGCAGCCCCGCCAACAGACCGGCATTCAGCAGGAGCATTGCGGGGCTGCGTCTCGAAGGGTCCGCAAGCCGCAACCATCCCGACCACCATGGAATTTTGGCGCACAACCCTGGCTCCTCTGCCCTACAGGGCACAGAGAGTGGAGTTGTGCGTCAAAGCTCCATGCACCCCGAGTAAGACGCCATCCAGATACCTCCCGAAGCGTCCGGAACCACGGTCATCGGCGACTTCTACCGCAACTGCCTGCCCACACTTGCGGACCCTTCGACACGGGCCCGGCGCTCCGCGCGGCGGCCCGGCTCAGGGAACGGTCCCTGAGGAGCAGCCCCGCCAACAGACCGACACCCCCGCGAAAGCATCGCGGGGCTGCGTCTCGAAGGGTCCGAAACCACGACCCTCGGCTACTTCTACCGCAACTCCCTGCCCACACCTACGGACCCAACGACCACGACGGTTCGTTGACGCTCACGCGTCGGCTCAGGGAACACCTCTACCGCGACTACCTGCATACCTTGCGGACCCTTCGACACGACGGTTCGCTGGCGCTCACGCGTCGGCTCAGGGAACACTTCTACCGCAACTCCCCGACCGCAGTTACGGACCCTTCGACACGAGCCCCGGCGCTCCGCGCGGGGACCCGGCTCAGGGAACGACGAGTGCGTTACTTCTTGTAGTGCTTCGCCAGGGCGCGGGCCAGGGCTGCGACGCCGTACACGTCCTTGGTCTTGGCGATGTCGAACACCGGGACGCCCTCGGCCTCCAGGGCCTCGGCGGTCGGCTCGTCCCAGGCCAGGACGGCGACGTGGTCGCGGTGGCCCAACAGGTGCGCATACGAGTGGGCGAGCGACGGCTGGCTGAGCAGCACGGCGTCCCACGCGCCCTCGTCCCACTTCTCGCGGAGCTCGGGGTCCAGGTCCTCGACGTCGGCCATCGTGTAGATCTCGCACCGCTCGACGGTGTAGCCCTTCGCGCGCAGGCCGTCCTCCAGCTTGGTCGACAGCTGGTCGGGACCGACGATCACCACGCGCACGTCGCCGTCCGCGGGCGGGAATTCGTCCACCAGGCGCAGTGAGCTGGCGGTGCCGTCCGGGCACAGCTCAACGGTGTAGCCCGACTCCTCGACGATCTGTTGCGTGATCGAGCCCATGGCGGCGACCTTCGCGGTCTCCGGGATGTCCCAGCCGCGCTCGCGGAGCGCCCACATCGTCTGGCCCGACGGGATGACCACCCAATCGGCGCCCGGCATGATGTTGCTCGCCGGGATCAGGCGACCCTCCTGCAGCGTCACGCAGTCGACGCGCAGCCCGTTCTGCCTCAGCGTCTGCGACATCTGGCCCTCCAGGCGCGGGAGCAGCACGCGGATGCGGTCGTCGTGGTCGCCCCACTCGATGAACGTCGACTCGTCGTCGTGGTGCTCCGTTAGGTCCACCGACGCCAACACCTCGGGCGCGAAGAACCGCTCGGCGCGGCGCTGCAGCAGCGCGTTGGCGACGTTGTGCCCGGTGCGGCGGGCGTGCAGCTGCGACGTCGGCAGGCCGATCTCCAGCACCACGCGCTTCGTGCCGTCGACAGCGAACACGCCGGCCTTGAGGCCGAGGATGCCGCGACGCGACGCGATGGCCCCGACGGGCGCCACGTAGGTGGTCTTCAGGCCGGTGAGCACGGCGCGCTCCGCCTCGACGCAGATGCGGGTCTCGATGTCGTCCAGCTGCGCCAGCGCGGTACGCACCTCGGTGTCGTCGGCGCGCACGTCCAGCGCGAGCGCACCCTGGCCAGGCGCGGGCAGGATGGGCAGGTACTCGGCGATCCTGTCCTCCAGCCCCAGCGCCTTCAGCGTCACGGCCGACAGCACGACGGCGTCGAGGTCACCCGGCTCGACACGACGGAGGCGCTCCTCGACGGAGCCGCCCACCTCGATGAACGTGAGGTCGGGGCGCAGCGCGCGGAGCTGGGCCATGCGGCGCAGCGACGTCACGCCGACGCGCGACTTCCGCGGCAGCGCCGCCAACGGCAGGCCGGAAAGGGTCGACAGCGCGTCTCGATGGTCGCCGCGCTTGAGGATGGCGCAGAGGGAGAGGTCCTCCGGCTCGTCGTCCAGCGGGATGTCCTTCATGGAGTGGATGACGACGTCGCAGGCGCCGGCGCGCAGCGCCTCGCGGAGCTCGCGCGTGGACGTGCCGATCGCGGGGCTGTTGCCCGGCATCTGGCTGCTGTCGCCCGTCGTGGCCGCAACCCGGACGATGTCCACCTCGTGGCCGGCCTTACGCAGTACCTCGGCCACCTGCTCGGAGCGTGCCAGCGCCAATGCCGATCCCCGCGTGCCCAGTCGAAGCTTCACCCTTGATCCCTTCCCACACAAAAAGTCTGCGGCCTAGTCTCTCACGGATGGGCGGCGGCTCGGGCCGCCGCGGGAAGGGCGTCGTAGATCCTTCCCATGGCCGTCTCGTCGTGCGCCGACGACAGGAACCACGCCTCGAAGGCCGACGGCGGCATCGCCACCCCGCCGTCCAGCATGGCGTGGAAGAACCGACCGAAGGCCTGCTGGTCCTGCGCCTTGGCGTCCTCGTAGTCGGTCACCTCGCCGTCGCGGAAGAACACCGAGAACAGGCTGCCGGCCGACTGGATGACATGCGGCACCGACTCCCTGGTGAGCGCCTCGCCGACGGCGTACCGCAGCTCGGCGGCGCGGTGGTTGACGAACTCGTAGACGCCCGCGTCGGCCAGCCGCAGCGTGGCGAGGCCCGCTGCAGTCGCGGGCGGGTTCCCCGACAGCGTGCCCGCCTGGTAGACGGGGCCGACGGGAGCGAGCAGCTGCATCAGCGCCGCGGGACCGCCGAGCGCGGCCAGCGGCATTCCGCCGCCGACGACCTTGCCGAACGTGACGAGGTCGGGGTCGTAGCCGCCCTCGAGGCCCAGCCAGCCACCGGGGCCGACGCGGAATCCGGTCAGCACCTCGTCGAGGATCAGCAGCGCACCGTCCCTGCGGGTGATGTCGCGGAGGGCGGCGTTGAAGCCGGGTGCGGGGGGCACAACGCCCATGTTGGCCGGGGCGGCCTCGGTGATCACGGCTGCGATCCTGTCCCCCAGCTCGTCGAACACGCGCTCAACGGCGGAGAGGTCGTTGTAGGCGACCACCACCGTGTCGCCCGCGGCTGCGGCCGTGACGCCCGCGGAGCCGGGCAGGCCCTGCGTGGCGACGCCGGAGCCGGCGGCCGCCAGCAGCGCGTCGGAGTGGCCGTGGTAGCAGCCGGCGAACTTGACGATGACGTCGCGGCCGGTGGCGCCGCGGGCCAGCCTGACGGCGGTCATGGTCGCCTCGGTGCCGGTGGAGACGAACCGCACCTGCTCGGCCATCGGCACGCGGGCGCGGATGGCCTCGGCGAGTTCGACCTCCGCGGCCGTCGGGGCGCCGAACGACAGCCCCCGGCCGGCGGCGTCGCGCACGGCCTCGACCACCTCGGGGTGCGCGTGCCCGAGCAGCGCGGGACCCCAGGAGCAGACGAGGTCGACGAACGCGTCGCCGTTGGCGTCGACGACGTACGGCCCGCTCGCCTCGGCGATGAACAGCGGGGTGCCGCCGACGGAGCCGAAGGCGCGCACCGGGGACGACACGCCGCCGGGGATCACGGCCTGCGCGCGGCGGAACAGCACCTCGTCCTGGTTCACTTGCGCCATTGCGCTATCTCCTTCGCCCAGTAGGTCAACACGATGTCTGCGCCGGCGCGCACGATGGCGGTCACCGACTCCTCAGCGGCCGCGCGCAGATCGATCCAGCCGCGCTCCGCGGCTGCCGTGATCATGGCGTACTCCCCCGACACCTGGTAGGCGGCGACGGGCACGTCCGAGACGGCGGCGACGTCGGCCAGCACGTCGAGGTAGGAGCCTGCGGGCTTGACCATCACCATGTCGGCGCCCTCGGCGAGGTCGAGCTCCGCCTCGCGCAGCCCCTCGCGGCGGTTGGCGGGGTCCTGCTGGTAGGTGCGCCGGTCGCCGTCGAGCGAGCTGGCGACGGCCTCGCGGAACGGACCGTAGAACGCGGAGGCGTACTTCGCGGCATAGGCGAGGATCGCGACGTCGGTGAGGCCCTCGCCGTCGAGCCCGGCGCGGATCGCCTCGACCTGGCCGTCCATCATCCCCGACGGGGCGACGACGTGGGCGCCGGCCCGGGCCTGGGCGACGGCCATCGAGACGTACGCGGCGAGCGTGGCGTCGTTGTCCACGCGCCCGTCGGCGGTCAGGAACCCGCAGTGCCCGTGGCTGGTGAACTCGTCGAGGCATGTGTCGGCCATGATGACGGTGGCGTCGCCGACGGCGTCGCGGACGGCGGCCAGCCCGCGCTGCAGGATGCCGTCCTCGGCCCAGCCCTGCGTGCCGCGGTCGTCCTTGGCCTCGTCGTCCGGCACCCCGAAGAGCATGAGTCCGCCGACCCCGGCCGCGACGGCCTCTTCGGCGGCGCGACGGAGCGAGTCGAGGTCGTGCCGGACGACGCCCGGCATGGAGCTGATCTCGGCGCGGCGCTCGGCCACGAACATCGGCAGCACGAGCTGCGCCGGCCGGACCTCCACCTCGCGGACGAGCCGCCGCATGGCGGGGGTGGTGCGCAGCCTTCTCGGACGGACGGTGATCATGAGTCTCCCAACGAGGCGATGGCATCCACGACGCCGGAGGCGTCCTGGGTGAGGGCGACGGCGTGCGGCTCGACACCCAGCTCGCGCAGGGCCGCGGCCGACGGCGGGCCGAGGGCGACGACGCGGGTGCCAGGACGGTAACCGAGCAGTTCCCCGACCGCGCGGCCGACCGACCCGGAGGTGACGACGACGACGTCGAAGTGCCCGCCGCGCCACTCGTCGCCGAGCCGTTCGGGCAGCTCGCGCAGCGGGACGGCGGTGTAGACCGGCAGCGTCTCCACCCGCCAGCCCTTCGCGGTGAGGCCCTCGGCGAGCGTCGGCTTGGCCAGGGCCGAGCCGGGCGCGATCACCAGGCCTGTGCCGCGCGGGAAGGCGGCGACGAGCGCGGCCGCGCTGGCCTCCGCCTCGGGGACGAGGTCGACGGCGATGCCCCGACGGAGCGCCGCCGCGGCGGTCGCGGCGCCGACGGCGGCCACCTTCGCCGTGGCGGGGATACCGATGCCGAGCTGCTCGAGGGCGTCGACCGTGGTGGCGGAGGTGAGTGTGACCCAGTCGGCGCCGTCGAGGCCGTGGCCGGGGCGGAGCAGGACCTTGCGCTGCACGGGATGGGCGACCACCTCGGCGCCCGCGGCTCTGATGCCGTCGGCGAGTTCGCCGTCGGCCCGGGGCACGAGGACGCGCAGACCGGCGAGGCTGCGGCGCCCGCCCCAGAGGGAGGTGTCGTCGTGCAGGTCGGCGAGCCGGGAGGGGCGAGTGGCGTCGAGTTCGGCAACGTCCGCGGCACCCGCCGCGAGAAGGTCGGCGACCACCAGCTCCGCGGCACCCGGGCTCATCGGCCGCGCGGCGCGGGCGGCCGACGAGCCGTCGAGCGCGAACACGCCCGCGTGCAGCACCCCGTCCTGGGCCCACGCGGCGATGGGGGCGGCGCACCCGCCACCGAGGCCCGCGAGCACGGCACGCTCGGCGTCCACGTCGCGGCGCACGCGGGCGTCGTCGATCAGGGCGAGCGCGGCGACGAGGTCGTCGCGGCCGGCGAGGCACTCGAGCGCGAGCGCTCCTTGCCCGGGCGCGGGCAGGATGTCGAGCAGGTCGGTGACGTGCTCGTCGAGGCCGAGGCGCGCGAGCCCCGCGGCGGCCAGCACCACGGCGTCGAGGTCGCCGCTCGCGACGCGCGCGAGCCGTGTGCCGACGTTGCCGCGGATGTCGACGAAGACAAGGTCGGGGCGCAGCGCCCGCAGCTGGGCGACCCGCCGCGGCGACCCGGTGCCGACGGTGGCGCCCGCCGGCAGGTCGGCGAGCGTCAGGCCGTCGCGCGCGCACAGCGCGTCGCGGGCGTCGGCGCGGGCGGGGACGGCGGCGATGGTGAGGCCGGGGACGGGGGCGGTCGGGAGGTCCTTGAGCGAGTGCACGGCGAAGTCGCACCGGCCGTCGAGGAGGGCGGCGCGCAGCTCGGCCGCGAACACGCCCAGCGTGCCGAGCCGGGTCAGCGAGCCGCGCTCGACGTCGCCGCCGGTCTGGATGCGCACCAGCTCCACCTCGTGCCCGAGGGCCCGCAGCCGGTCGGCGACCAGCTCGGACTGCCCGACGGCGAGCGCGGAGCCCCGCGTGCCCAGCCTCAGCCTCATCGCCGCACCCGCTCCACGCCCTGTGTGACGGGGGCCACGCCGTTGCCGTCGATCCAGGCGCCCACGAGGTCGACGCCGGCATCCGCGGCGACGCCGACGAGGCGGTCACGGGTGGCGGGGTCGATTCTGCTTGGCATCGTCGGCCACTCTACCGAGGCGAAGCCCCTGACCTGAGCCGGGTCGAGGGCCTTCCCGGTGAGCAGTGCCGCGTCGGCCAGCGCTCGTTCGAGCGTGACGTCGGTCTCCGGCGCGTAGGACAGCCGCAGCACCTCGCGGCCCGCGGCCCGCGCCCACGGCCACTTGGCCGAGTAGTGGGTCAGCGCCTTGGCGCTCAGCCCCTCGTGCGGCTGGGCGACCAGCACGCCCGAGCCGACCGGGTCGGCCGCCAACGCGGGCGCGTCCAGGACGAGAACGGCGAACCGCGCGGTGCGCGTGGGCGGGGGCTCGATCTCGACGCCGACGCCGGCCAGGAGGCGGGCCGCCGGCGCGGCCGGGGTGGCGATCACCACGCGGTCCGCGGCCACGTCCTCGTCTCCGGCGCGGAGCACGAAGCCGCCGTCCCGCCGCGCCAGCGAGGTCACCGGCGTGCCGCAGCGCAGCCGACCGCCCGCGTCGCGCACCCGATCGGCCAGCGCCTCGATGATCCGGAATGCACCGCCCACCGGCTGCTCCAGCGTCGGCCCGCCGGCGCGACAGGCGGCGACGGCGGCCATCAGCGAGCCCTCCGCCGTGAGCGCCGCGAGGAGCGTGGGCGCGACCGCCGACAGCAGCAGGCGGTCCGGGGCCGTGGCATAGACGCCGTGGGCGACGGGCGCGACGAGCCGCTCGAGCGCTTCCTCCCCCATCCGCGCACGCACCAGGTCTGCCACGGTCGTGGCGTCGGCGCCGACCTCCGGGCCGACCTCGCGGTCGCGCGCGACGGCCACCCAGCCGTCGGCCGTCAACGCGCCCAGCGCGGGGTCGTCGAGCGAGCCGGGGATGCCGACGATGCCGTCGGCCATGGGATACGCGCCGGCGCGCCGCCACACGTGCGCGACGCCCGCGGGCCCGGCCACCTCGAGGCCGAGCTCCTCGCAGAGCGCGCGCCCCACCCCGCTGCGCACGGCGTAGCCCTCGGCGCCGGCGTCCACCCGGACGCCGCCCAACTCCACCGAGGCGATCATCCCGCCTGGCGTCGGCGAGGCCTCCCACACGCTCACGTCGTGTCCCTCGCCCAGCAAGCGATGCGCCGCCAGCAGCCCGGCGAGGCCGCCGCCGACGACAGCGACGGCGCTCACAGCGTGTGGAGGAGCGCGACGAGATCGGCGAGCACCCCCGGATCGGTGGTCGGCGGCACGCCGTGGCCGAGGTTGACCACGTGTGCAGGCGCGCTCTTACCGCGCTCGACGACGTCGCGGGCGTGCGCCTCCAACGGCCCCCATCCCGCGGCCAGCAGCGCCGGGTCGATGTTGCCCTGCAGCGGCAGCCCGGGCAGCACCGCGGCGGCCTCATCGAGCGGCGTGCGGTAGTCGATGCCCATGGCCTCCACGCCGCAGGCCGCCATGTCGGCCAGGATGTGGCGGGTGCCGGTGCCGAAGTGGATGCGCGGCACGCGGCCCTCGACCGCGGCCAACGCCGCCGCCGAGTGAGGCGCCACCGAGGCGACATAGTCGGCGCGGCTCAGCGAGCCCGCCCACGAGTCGAACAGCTGGACGGCGCGCGCGCCGGCATCGACCTGCGCTGCGAGGAAGCGCCCGGACAGCCCCGCGCACCAGGCGAGCAGCCGGTGCCAGGCCTCGGGATCGGCATGCATCATCGCGCGCGCCGCCAGGTGGTCGCGCGAGCCACGGCCCTCGACGAGATAGGCGGCCAGCGTGAACGGCGCGCCCGCGAAACCGATCAGCGGCGTGTCGTCGGGCAGCTCGGCGACGGTGAGCCGCACGGCCTCCTGGACCACGCCCAGGTCGGGGTCGACCTTGCCCGCCAGGCGGTCGACGTCGGCAGCGGTGCGGACCGGCTCGTCGATCACGGGCCCGATCCCCGAGCGGATGTCGACGCCGACGCCGGCCAGCACCAGCGGCGTCATGATGTCGGAGAAGAAGATCGCCGCGTCGACCTTGTGCCTGCGCACGGGCTGCAGCGTGATCTCCGCGGCCAGTTCCGGCATCAGGCAGGCCTCGAGGATGGTGGTCTCGCCGCGCGCCTCGCGGTACTCGGGGAGGGAGCGCCCGGCCTGGCGCATGAACCAGACGGGGAGCCGATCGGGGCGGTGGCCGCTCAGGGCGGTGAGAAGTGAGCTCATGATGCCCTCGATTCTGCCGCACCGATTCGGTGGTGGTTCAATGGGGAGCACTGTGACACTGCGCGTCTTCTCCATTCAGCACGATCGGCACGGCCTCCCCGAGGTGGCTCGTGTGAGTGAGCGCACCGACGACATCGCCGAACGCCTACTCGCGGATGACAACGTCTCGGGCGCGATGGTGCTGAGCACGTGCAACCGCGTGGAGGTGCTGCTCGACACCGTCGACGACGTCAACAACCAGGAACTCCGCGCCATCCTCAACCGGCCGTTCGACGGTGCGCCCAACTGGGACCTGTTCCTGGGCGAGGCCGCGCTCCGGCACCTCTTCCGCGTGGCCGCGGGCCTCGACTCCATGGTGGTCGGCGAACGCGAGATCTCCGGCCAGCTCCGCCGCAGCCTCACCGACGCCCAGACCGCGGGCCAGGCGTCGCTCCCCCTCAGCATCGCCGTCGAGGAGGCGCTGAGGACGTCGCGAAGGATCGCCCGCGAGACATCGCTGGAGGGTGCGGGCCGCTCGGTGGTGAGCACCGGGCTCGACCTCCTCGGCGTCACCGACTGGCCGTCCACCAGCGTGCTGATCGTCGGCACCGGCGCCTACGCGGGCGCCGTCGTCGCCGCGCTGCGGGCCCGCGGCGCCACCGACATCGCCGTGCACTCCGACAGCGGCCGCGGCGCCACGTTCGCCGCCGGCCACGGCACCGGCCACGCGCAGCGCCTCTCCGAGGGCCTCGCCCGCGCCGACGTCGTCGTCACCTGCCGCGGACACGGCGCGCCGTCGATCCACGCGGCCGACATCACCCGACCCGCCCTCTTCCTCGATCTCTCGCTCCGCCGCGACGTGGCCGACGACGTGGCCGCGGTACCCGGCGTGCGGATCGTGGACCTCGCCGCCGTGCAGGCCTCCGTCGGCACCGGCATCGCGCAGGACACCCGGCACGCCGAGCGGCTCGTGGCGCGCGGCATGTCGGACGCCATGACCCGGCTCCGCGCCCGCGTCATCGACCCCGCGGTCGTCGGCCTGCGCGAGACGGTGATGGGGCTGGTCGACGACGAGGTGGGCCGCCTCCCGCACCGCGACCTCACCCACGACGACGCCGCCCTCGCGCTGCGTCGCCTCGCCACCCGCCTGCTGCACATCCCGTCCACCCGCGCGCGCCTCGCCGCGGAGCAGGGCCGCACCGACGCGTACCTGGACGCCATGGCCGAGCTGTACGGCATCGGCGACGAACGCGCCATCGACCCCGACCGGCTGGAGGAGCAAACGTGCCCGGTGACCAACCTCAAGGTGTGCGACCTGGAGACGATCCACTCCGTCGTGGAGGCCATGTGAGCCTCGCTCCCTACACGGCGGTGATGTTCGCCTCGTACGGCGGCCCCAACGAGTCGGCGGACGTGTTGCCGTTCATGCGCAACGCGACGGCGGGCAAGGGCATCCCTGACGAGCGCCTGATCGAGGTGTCGCGGCACTACGAGCTGTTCGGCGGCAGGTCGCCCATCAACGAGCTGAACGCGGCCCTCATGGCCCGCGTGGCGGCCGAACTCCGTCGACGCGGCGTCGACGTGCCGGTGGTCATCGGCAACCGCAACTGGCATCCGTACTTCGAGGAGACGGTCGGTCGGCTGGCGGACGAGGGCCACGAGCGCGTGGCCGCGCTCGCGACGTCGGCCTATTCGTCGTACTCCAGCTGCCGGCAGTACCGCGAGGACCTCGACAAGGCCGAGGACGGCGCCGGCGGCCGCATCCGGTTCGACAAGGTGGGGCCGTTCGCGCAGTCGCCGCAGTTCGTGCGCGCCCAGGCCCGCTCGGTCGTGGCGGCGTGGCGCGACCTGCGCGCGGAGGTCGGCGCCGATGCCCCGCTGAAGCTGCTCTTCGTCACCCACTCCATCCCGTTGGCGATGAACGCCGCCTCCGGGTCGGGCGCCCCCAGCACGCGCTACGACGCGCAGCACCAGAGGGTGGCCGCGGCCGTCGCCGAGCTGGCCGCCACGGAGTTGGGCGAGGAGCTCGACTGGGAGCTCACCTACTGCTCGCGCTCCGGCTCGCCGCACGTGCCGTGGCTGGAGCCCGACGTGAACGATCGGATGGAGGAACTCGCCGGCGTGACCGGCGTCGTCACCGCCCCCATCGGCTTCATCTCGGACCACATGGAGGTCCGCTACGACCTGGACACGCAGGCCAAGGAGACGGCCGACGCGCAGGGTCTTGCCTACCGGCGCGCCGCGACGGTCGACTCGGACGAGGAGTTCGTCGAGCTGCTCGTCGACAAGCTGTTCGAGCTCGCGGCCGTCGCACGCGGCGAGCTGAGCGGCCCGGCCCTCACCTGTCACCCCGGCGGCGGTCCCTGCTGCCTCCCCCGCTGATCCCCGCACCCCCAGAAGGAAAACCATGGTCAAGCACCCCGGCCGCGACGAGCGCGACGCCACCGACGTCGACCTCGAGGCCATCAACGACTCCACCCTGTACGCGATGTACGCGGTGTTCGCGACGGCCCTCCCGCTGTCTGTCGACGTCGCGGAGGCGGCCCGCGCCGAGGCCGAGTCGATCGAGCGCGCCATCGCGGGCACGGGCGTCACGCTCCGCGGCGCCTACGACATCGGCGGCTTCCGCGCCGACGCCGACCTGATGTTCTGGCTGCTCGCCGACGACGCCGCCAAGCTTCAGGCCGCCTACCACGCCATCAGGAAGACCGACCTGGGCGCGCATCTCGAGCCCGTCTGGTCGAGCGTGGGCATGCACCGCCCGTCGGAGTTCAACCGCGCGCACGTGCCGAGCTGCTTCGCCGGCTTCGCGCCCCGCCCCTGGCTGACCGTCTACCCGTTCGTGCGCAGCTACGACTGGTACTACCTGGACGCCGAGCACCGCTCCAAGATGCTCCGCGAGCACGGCATGGCCGGCCGCGAGTACCCCGAGGTGATCGCCTCGACGCTGGCCGCGTTCGCGCTCGGCGACTACGAGTGGCTGCTGGCCTTCGAGGCCGACGAGCTGCACAGCCTCACCGACGCCATGCGCCACCAGCGCGGTGTCGAGGCGCGCCTGCACGTCCGCGAAGAGACGCCGTTCTTCACCGGCCCGCGCGTGAGCCTCGAGGACTGGATCGGCCGCCAGCCCCGCGCCTGACGTCCTCCTCGTCGGCTGCTCGCCCCGTCAACCTGGATTTTCCTGGTCTGGGCCGGGTGCCAACGCGCGCTCGGCGTCGACCCACCCAGAGCCGGCGCCAGGGCCTGTCACGAAAGTGGAATGACCTGCTGCGCGACGCCCTGGCACGCCATCTACCGCGTTGCACTCGTCGCCGTGAGGCCTAGCCGACGTTGTGCGCGAGCAGGCGCCAGGCGCCGTGGGTGTACTGCAGCTCGGAGTAGTGAGTGTTGCCGAGTCCACCCAGCACGCGACCCTCAAGGCCGAGCAGAGCGTGGATCACCCGGTTGAGCAGTAGACCGTGCGAGACGATCAGCACGGTGTCGCCTGGATGGCGCTCGGCGATCTCCATCACCGCGGGCACACCTCGAGCGACGACCTCAGCCAGCGTCTCCCCCGTCGCCGAGCGGCGGAAGTCCTCCCCGTTGGCGTACCGGCGGTCGTAGTCGGGGATCTCCGCCTTGACCTCGTCCCACGTCCGGCCGGACCACGTGCCGACGTCGATCTCCATCAGCCGAGGATCAGTGCGGATGTCATCGTCGGGTCGCACCAACCGAGCCGTCTCCAACGCCCGGCTGAGCGGCGACGAGTACACCCCGGCGAACGCGGCACCACCCAGCCGTCGCCGCGCGGCCTCCGCCTGCGCGACACCCGCGGCGTTCAGCGCAATGTCAGCTTGCCCCTGAAAGCGTTTCGACGCGTTCAAGTCCGTCTGCCCGTGCCGCAGCACGACGAGCGTTGTTCCTTCGATCACGCACCCATCCTTGCGCGTCTTCACTGAGCCGCAGTCAAACGCCGCGTTTTTGCGTCAGTCGTGAGGCGAGTACCCGTTCCTTGAGCCCTCAGGCGCGTTGCCGCTCCGACCTCTCAGGCGCGTTGCCGCTCCGAGCCCTCAGGCGAGTTTGCTGCTCCAAGCTCTCAGGCGAGTTTGCCGCTGCGCACGCCGATGCGCGAGGCAGGCCGCCGTTCCTTGAGCCGACGCGTGAGCGCCAGCGAACCGTCGAGTCGAAAGGTCCCGCGCCTTACCCAGAAACCCGGGCCACACCTACAGATCACCACACACTTCGGTATCGGACCCAACGAGCACGCAACCCCGCACAACCCACACTCGGCGAAAGACCCCACGCGGGGTTGCTCCTCAGGGACCGCTCCGCATGCCGATGCGCGAGGCAGGCCGCCGTTCCTTGAGCCGACGCGTGAGCGCCAGCGAACCCGTCGAGTCGAAAGGTCCCGCACCCGCGCAGAAACCCGGGCCACCCCTACAGTCACCACACACTTCGGTATCGGACCCTTCGAGACACAACCCCGCACAACCCGCACTCGGCGCAAGCCACCACGCGGGGTTGCTCCTCAGGGACCGCTCGGCACGCCGATGCGCGAGGCAGGCCGCCGTTCCTTGAGCCGACGCGTGAGCGCCAGCGAACCGTCGAGTCGAAAGGTCCCGCACCCGCGCAGAAACCCGGGCCACGCCTACAGTCACCACACACTTCGGTATCGGACCCTTCGAGACACAACCCCGCACAACCCTCGCTCGGCGCAAGCCGCCACGCGGGGTTGCTCCTCAGGGACCGCTGCGCATGCCGATGCGCGAGGCAGGCCGCCGTTCCTTGAGCCGACGCGTGAGCGCCAGCGAACCGTCGAGTCGAAAGGTCCCGCACCCGCGCAGAAACCCGGGCCGCCCCTACAGTCACCACACACTTCGGTATCGGACCCTTCGAGACACAACCCCGCACAACCCGCACTCGGTGCAAGCCACCACGCGGGGTTGCTCCTCAGGGACCGGCCCTTCCGCCGGCCCTCTTCGAGGGCCACCACGCGGGGCTGCTCCTCAGGGACCGACTCTTCAGCCAACCATCGGCGAGTGCCACCACCCGGGTCGCTCCTCAGGGACCGACCGCGCGGTGCGGGCCAGCGGGTGACGGGCCCTAGATCCAGGCGGGGGTCTCGAGGTCCTCGTCGTCGTCGATCTCCGGGAGGTTGATGTCCAGCGGGATCTGCGGGCAGTCCTTCCACAGGCGCTCGAGGTTGTAGAGCGTGCGCTCTTCGGAGTGCTGCACGTGCACCACGAAGTCGAGGTAGTCGAGCAGCACCCAGCGGTTCTCGCGGTCGCCCTCCCTGCGGGTGGGCTTCAGCTTCTCCTTGAGCAGGGCCTCCTCGACGCCGTCGACGATCGCGCCCACCTGGCGCTCGTTGTTGGCCGAGGCGATCAGGAAGACGTCGGTGATGGCGAGGTGCTCGGAGACGTCGAAGGCGACGATGTTGCGCCCCTTCTTGTCGGCCGCCGCTTGGGCGGCGACCAGCACCGAGGCGAGTACGGATTCAGGAACGGTCATCGGGAACTCCGGATTCCGAGGCCGGGTAGAGGCCTCGCTTGGCGATGTACTGGACGATGCCATCGGGCACCAGATACCAGATGGGCTTGTGGGCGCGGACGCGGTCGCGGCAGGCCGTCGACGAGATCGAAAGAGCGGGCACCTCGAGGAGCGTGACGGAGCCGTCGGGCAGGTGCGCGAGGTCGCCCGCGGTGAGCGGCACGCCGGGGCGGGTCACGCCGACGAAGTGCGCCAGGTCGAACAGCTCCTCGGCGCCGCGCCAGGTCAGGATCTGCCGCAGTGCGTCGGCGCCGGTGATGAAGAACAGGTCGGTGTCGTCGCCGCGCTCGGCCCGCAGGTCCTTCAGCGTGTCGACGGTGTAGGTGTCGCCGGGGCGGTCGATGTCGACGCGCGAGACGGAGAACCGCGGGTTCGAGGCCGTCGCGATGACGGTCATCAGGTAGCGGTCCTCGGCCATGGACACGTCGCGATCGGCCTTCTGCCACGGCACGCCGGTGGGCACGAACACGACCTCGTCGAGGCCGAACTCGGCCGCCACCTCGGAGGCGGCCACCAAGTGGCCGTGGTGGATGGGGTCGAAGGTGCCGCCCATCACGCCGAGGCGATACCGCCGCCCGTCACGGTCGGTGCGCGCGAGCGCCAGCTCGGTGGACGTCACTTGGAGTTCGGACGCCCAGAACCGAAGCCGATGACCCAGCCCAACGCGCCCAGCAGGATGAACAGCGCCAGGGCACCCATCACCCAGGTCGGCACGAGCGGCTCGGCGGCCGCGGTCTCCAGAAGAAGGCTCATGGCAGCGGATCCTACCAGCGCACCCCGGCTCAGGCCCGCGTCTGACCGTCGCCCTCGATGACGTACTTGGTGCTCGTCATCTCCGCCAGACCCATCGGGCCACGGGCGTGCAGCTTCTGGGTGGAGATGCCGATCTCCGCGCCGAACCCGAACTCGCCGCCGTCGACGAACCTGCTGGACGCGTTCACCAGGACGGCCGCGGCGTCGACCTCGGCGACGAACCTCTCCGCCGCCTTCTTGTCACCGGTGACGATCGTCTCGGAGTGTCCGGTGGTGTGCGAGCGGATGTGGCCGAGCGCCTCGTCGATGTCGTCGACGACCTTGGCGGCGAGGTCGAGCGTCAGGTACTCGTCGTCGTACTCGTCCTCGGCGGCGGGCACCACGTCGGGCGAGTAGGCGCGGGTGGCGGGGTCGCCGTGCACGGTGACGCCCGCGCCGGCCATGGCCTGCAGCGCGGCGGGCAGGAAGCGGTCGGCGATGTCGCGATGCACCAGGAGCGTCTCGGCGGCGTTGCACACGCTGGGCCGCTGCGTCTTGGCGTTCAGCAGGATGCCGACGGCCTGCTCGACGTCGGCATCCGCGTCGACATAGATGTGGCAGTTGCCGGTGCCCGTCTCGATAACGGGCACGGTGGAGCCGTCGACGACCGCGCGGATCAGCCCCGCGCCGCCGCGCGGGATGAGCACGTCGACGAGTCCGCGCGCACGCATCATCTCGCCGGTGACTTCGCGCCCGCCCTCGACCAGGTGCACCGCGTCGGGCGTGACGCCCGCGTTCTTGAGCCCGCGACGCAGCGCGGCGACGGTGACCCGGTTGGTGTTCAGCGCGGACGACGAGCCGCGCAGCAGCGCCGCGTTGCCGGACTTCAGGCAGATGCCCGCCGCGTCGGCCGTCACGTTGGGGCGCGCCTCGTAGATGATGCCGACGACGCCGAACGGCACCCGCACCTGGCGGACGCTGACGCCGTTGGGCAGCCGCCAGCCGCGGACGACATCACCGACGGGATCGGGCAGCAGAGCGAGGTCGCGCAAACCCTGCACCATGCCTGCGACGCGCGACGGTGTGAGCGCCAGCCGGTCGATGATCGACTCCTCGGTGCCCGCGGCCCGCGCCGCGGCGACGTCGACGGCGTTGGCTTCGAGCAGCTCGGGCTCAGCCGCGGCCAGCGCGTCGGCCATGGCCCCGAGGGCCTTGTCCTTCGCAGCCCGCGTGAGGGTAACCAACTCGACGGAGGCGGCGCGCGCAGCGGCCGCTTGGCTCAGGAACTCCATGGCCGGGCAGTCTACTGGGGCCGGGCGCTATGAGACGACACCAGGCCGAGGCCCGCCACGTCGCCGATCACGACGATCGCGGGCGGGCGCACGTCGTTGTCCGCAGCGACGGCGGCGATCGACGTCAACGTGCCGCTCCACGAGCGCTGCGTGTCCGTCGAGCCGTCGGCGACGATGGCCGCTGGCGTGGCGTCCGACAGCCCGCCGGCGCGCAGCGCGTCGGCGATCTCGGGCAGGTATTTCACGCCCATCAGCAGCACGATCGTGGTGTGGCTCGCGGCCAGCGCGGCCCAGTCGACAGAGCTGCGGGGGTCGCCCGGCGGCACGTGGCCGGAGACGACGGTGAACCCCTGCGACAGCGTGCGGTGCGTCACCGGGATGCCGGCCAGGGCGGGCACGGCGACGGCGGACGTGACACCCGGAATCACCCGCACCGGCACACCGGCCTCGGCGCACGCCTGCCACTCCTCTCCCCCGCGGCCGAAGACGAAGCTGTCGCCGCCCTTCAGCCGCACGACCCGCAGCCCCTGCCGCGCGCGGTCGACCAGGATGGCGTTGATCTCCTCCTGCGGCGTGCACGCGCCGCGGGGGATCTTGCCGACGTTGACGCGTTCGGCGTCCGGGCGCGCCTCGGCGAGCGCGCTGACGGGGCCGAGGCGGTCGTGCACCACGACGTCGGCCTGGCGGATGGCGCGCAGCGCGGCCACCGTCAGGAGGTCGGGGTCGCCGGGGCCGCCGCCCACGAGCACGACCTCGCCGGGCGTCAGTTCCTGCTGCATGTGGAGTCCTTGATCTCTCGGAGAGCGGAGGCCAGCCCCGCGTGCTGGTCGGGGGTACGGGCCGCGAGCCGCAGCCACGTGGGGCCGAGCCCCGGGAACGTCTCCCCGCGGCGGACAGCGTACCCGCGCGCGGCGAGCGCCTCGCGCAGGGATCCCTCGGCCAGCGGGGCGGTGTCGACGAGGACGAACGGGGCCACGCCGTCGACGGGTTCGAGGCCGATCGCGCGGAGGCTGTCGGCCAGATCGGCCCGCGCGGCGGCGCCCTCGTGGGCGAGGCGTTCCGCCTCGGCGCGACGCTCAGGCGCCAGGCACGCGACAGTCGCGGCGACGGCGGGCGTCGACACGGACCACGGCGCCTGCTGCGCCCTCAGCAGCGCGACGAGAGCCGGGTCGCCGACCACGTAGCCCACCCGCAGCCCGGCCACCGCCCAGGTCTTGGTCAGCGAGCGGAGCACGAGACGGCTCGGCATATCGGGCGCGATCAGCGTCTCGGGCTCGCCGGGCACCGTGTCCATGAAAGCCTCGTCGACGACGAGCACGCCGGTTCGGAGTGCGAGCAGATCCGCGCGCTGGTGAAGCACCGCCGTCGGGTTGGTGGGGTTGCCGACGAGCGTGAGGTCGGCCGCGGGCACCGCTGCGGGGTCGAGGCGGAAGCCGTCGTCAGCGCGGAGAACATGCTGGTGCGGGACGCGCCCCGCCGCCCGCAGCGCAGCCTCCGGTTCCGTGAACTGCGGGTGCACCACGACAGCCTCACCGCCGAGCGCACGCGCGATGAGCGTGAATGCCTCCGCCGCGCCCGCCACCGGCAGCACCATGTCCTCACCCACGCCGTGGTGCGCGGCGATCGCCGCCGTCGCTGGGCGGGCATCGGGGTAGGCGGCCCAGTCGGCGTCGTGCGTCACCGCGTCGACGAGCCACACCGGCGTGTGAGCCTGGCGCACGTTGACCGCGAAGTCGACGAGTCCAGGGCCAAGGTCCTTGTCACCGTGGTGGTCCAGGTCCGGGGGCGGGTCAGCGGGCAGGTGCGGGACCCTTCGAGACGCTCGCTCCGCTCGCTCCTCAGGGAACGATGTCGCTCGCTCCTCAGGGAACGATGTCGCTCGCTCCTCAGGCGGCGATGGCTCAGGGACCCTTCGAGACGCTCGCTTCGCTCGCTCCTCAGGGAACGACGTGGCCCGCTCCTCAGGCGGCGATGGCTCAGGGACCCTTCGAGACGCTCGCTTCGCTCGCTCCTCAGGGAACGACGTCGCTCGCTCCTCAGGGAACCGCGTGGCTCGCTCCTCAGGGAACGGCGTGGCTCGCTCCTCAGGGAACGAGCGGGCGTAGGCGTGCACCGCATCAGTGAACCGCCGGGCGAGCTGCGGGTGGCCCGCCCAGTGGACGTGCAGGTAGGAGGCGTGCAGGGTCGGGGTGGCGACGCCGTCGCGGCGGCCCTCGAGAAGCCAAGCTGCGTGCTCGCCGGGGTCGGCGGCGGTGCGGTGGAACTCGTGGCCGGTGACGGTCTCGCCCACGCGGCCGAGCAGCGAGTCGGCCTCAGCCGTGGCCTCCCGGTAACCCATCGTGAGTCGCTTGGTCATCGCGGAGGTGCCGGGCAGCGCGCCGACCATCGGCTGGCCGTCCAACTCCCGGCACAGGTAGAGCAGCCCGGCGCATTCGGCGACCGTCGGCATGCCGTCCGCCACCGCCGCGCGGATGGCCGCGCGCAGCGATTCGTTGCCCGCGAGGTCGGTCGCATGCACCTCGGGGAATCCCCCGCCCAGCCAGAGGCCCGCGGTCCCTTCGGGCAGCGCGGTGTCGGTGAGGGGGTCGAAGACGACGGGCTCGCAGCCGCCCGCGACGAGCAGCTCGTCGGTCTCCGGGTAGCGGAACGTGAACGCGCGGCCACCCGCGATGGCGATCTTGGGTCGGTTCAGGCCTTCAGGTGCGGGACCTTGCGACACAGCCGCCGTCGACTCCGTCGACGCGCCCGGCTCAAGGAACGGTTGCCAGGGCTCGGCCTCGAGCGGTGCGGCGGTCCGGGCGAGGGCGAGCAGTGCGTCGAGGTCGACATGCGCGGCCACGGCGCGGCCCATCGCCAGGATGCCCGCGTCCTCGCGCTCGGCGGCGGGCACCAGGCCCAGGTGCCGCGACGGCGCCTCGATCTCCAGGTTCCGCGGCAGCACCCCCAGCACGGGGACGCCGACGCCCTCCACGGCCGCGCGGGCCTCCGCCTCGTGGCGCGGGCTGCCGATCTGGTTCAGCACGACGCCCGCGATGCGGAGGTCCGCATCGAAGGTCGCCATCCCCAGCACCAGCGCGCCGACGCTTCGCGAGGCGTGCCGGGCGTCGACGACGAGCACCACCGGGGCGTCGATCAGCCGGGCGACGTGGGCCGTCGAGGCGAACCCCTCGGCGCCCAGCCGCCCGTCGAAGAGGCCCATCACGCCCTCGACGATGGCGACGTCGGCGCCCTCGGAGCCGTGCAGCAGCAAGGGGGCCATCAGGTCCTCGCCGCACAGGAACGGGTCGAGGTTGCGGCCGGGCCGGCCCGCGGCGAGCGTGTGATAGCCGGGGTCGATGTAGTCGGGGCCCACCTTGAACGGCGCCACCACCGTGCCGCGCTCGCGCAGCGCGGCCATCACGCCCGTGGCCACTGTCGTCTTGCCGTGCCCCGACGCGGGCGCCGCGATCACGATCCGTGGAATCACCATTCGATCCCCGCCTGTCCCTTCTGGCCCTTGTCGAAGGGGTGCTTGATCTTCGTCATCTCGGTGACGAGATCCGCGAGGTCGAGGATGGGTTGCGGACAGCGTCGCCCGGTGATGACGACGTGCTGCGTGCCCGGCCGGGAGGCCAGCGCCTCGGTCACCTCGTCGACGTCCACCCACCCCCAGGCCATCGGGTAGGTGAACTCGTCGAGCAGCCAGAAGCGGTGCCGTTCCTCCGCGATGCCCTGCCGGACGTGGGCCCAGGCCGCCTGCGCGGCCTCCTCGGGCGTGACCTCGCCGCCGTGCGCCGAGCGCATCCACGTGCAGCCTGTGCCCATCCGCTCGAAGGTGAGGTCGCCCTCCAGCTCGCCCAGCCGGGTGAGCGCCACGTACTCGCCCGTCTTCCACGAGGCGGACTTCACGAACTGGTACACGCCCACCGACCAGCCCTGTGCCCAGGCCCGCATCGCCATGCCCATCGCGGCGCTCGTCTTGCCCTTGCCGTCACCGGTGTTGACCAGCACCAGCGGCCGGTTTCGGCGCTCCTTGGTGCTCAGCCCGTCGTCGGGTTCGGTGGGGGTTCGGCCCTTGGTCACGTCAGCCTCCTGAACGAGTGGTTGTGCGCGATCGCGCGGGGAACAGGGCGGATACGATGCGGCCATGATCATCGACCGCGACGGTGCGCTGCTCGGCCGCGCTCCCGGGCTGCCCGAGGAGGCCTTCGAGAGCGACGGCCTCATCACCAAGCGCGTGCTGCGCGCCAGCGCACTGGCGCACCTGCGCCCGATGCCGGGCCAGCTGCTGTGGGACGTCGGCGCGGGCGCGGGATCGATCGCCATCGAGTGGTGCCGCGGGGCCGAGGGCGCGCGCGCCATCGGCATCGAGCGCCGGGCCGATCGCGCGGCCCGCGCGCTGGCCAACGCGGAGCGACTGACGCCCGCGGGCTCGTTCCACCTGATCGAGGGTGCTGTCGACGACTCCTTGGCCGACCTGCCCGCCCCGCACGCAGTGTTCGTCGGCGGCGGTGGGACGATGCCGGTGCTGGAGCGGGCCATGGACGCCCTGCTGCCCGGCGGCCGGCTCGTCGTGCACGGGGTGACGGTGGAGGCGGAGCTGCTGTGCGTGGCGGCGCACGGCCGCTGGGGCGGCCAGCTGTCGCGGATCCAGGTGGAGAACGCCGAGCCCCTCGGCTCGCTGCTGGGTTGGAAACCCGCGCGCACCGTCATCCAGTGGGCGTTCGTCAAGGAGATCTAGGACGGCCATGCTCATCGCCCTGCGGGGTTCCACGCGGCAAGGGCGGGCCTGGGTGGCACCAGCGCGCTGAGCCGCCACGTGCCGGCGTTCCTGCTCATCGACGCCGTCGTCCCGGGCGCGACGTCGAGGTGGAGCGCGGCGTGTGCGTCGGCGCCGAGGGCATGCACGCACGCGGCCCGCAGGCTGAGCGGCGAGAGTACGACGATCGCGCCGGCCTCGGGCCAGGACCGGCCGTCCAGCACGCGACCGATTCGAGCGAGGTGCTCCTCGAACGACTCCCCCGCCGGCGGGCGAAACGCGGGATCCTGCAGCCAGGCCTGCAGCGCGAACGGGTCCTGCCCCAGCACGTCCTCGGCGGTGCGCCCGGCCCAGTCGCCCATGTCAGGGGCGCGCAGGTCGTCGACGACCTCGGCCTCCCAGGGCCCGGGTTCCCCCGCGGCCGTCAGCAGTCCCGCGGTCTCGCGGCAGGCGCGCTCCGGCCCGCACACGACGGCGCGCCGCCGGCTCACCGCCACCGGTTCGGGGGCAGCCAGGCCGGTGGCGTCGCCGAACACGGCCCGCCGGGTGCCGTCGGTGGCGTCGTGAGCGATGAGCCTCAGCCTCATGTGTCGTCCTCCTCGTTGTTCGCCGATCAGGCGAAGACCTTGGCGCTGGATTCCAGCATGCTGCGCTCGATCGTGAGCCGTCCGCCCGCGGTCTGGTAGTCGATGGGAATGGGATTGCAGCCGCCCTTGAAGCCGATGGTGGCGATGTTCATGGCGACGTCGCACATCTTGCAGACCACCATGCCGCCGCGCTCCAGGTAACCGGCGGGCCCACAGATCTCGCACGCGTCGAGCACGGCCACGAACGCGCCCGGTGCCTTCCGGATGGCGAAGAAGCGGACCTCGACGCCGTGCGCCGCCGGGTACGCGTAGCGATGCAGGTGACCGTCGTCGAGCGTCTCCAGCGAGAGCCAGACCTGACGGTCGTCGCCGTCGTACTGCTCGGGCGGCGACAGCTCGGGCTCGGCCTCCGCGAGCCGGCGGCCCGCCGTCATGGTGAGCGCGGACAGCGCCACCCCGGAGGCTGCGACGGCGAGGAACCGGCGTCTGCTCCTGATCGCGGCCCTGCGCAGCCGTGCCTCCGCCGGGTTCGCCGGCGCCTCTCCTCCCACCCGCGCGCGCCGAAGCGCGGACGCGACGGGCAGGGCCGACACCGCGAACAGCGCGACAACGAACACCGCCTCGTGGTTGACCAGCCATACGACGGCGGCGAACACGGTCGGCGAGACGTCGATCAGGCGCCGGGCGAGCGAGATCCGCACCAGCGCCGTGAGCTGGCCGGCGAGGTAGACCGCAACGGCCAGAGCGACGGCGACCCGCCGCACCCGGAGCCCCGCACCCCGCCACGCGCCCACGAGCGCGCCCGCCGTCGTGGCTGCCAGGGCCAGGCCCAGCAGGTAGCCGGAGAGGTTGAGCACGGTCTCGCTGGTGAGCACGGACACGCCCGGCGGCGCCATCCCCCTGGTCGTCATGAACACCGGCGGCAGCCCGAGGAACAGCACCGCGCCCGCGAAGGCCGCGAACACGAACCGACCCCACGCACCCAGCCGAGGCGCCGCGAGCCCGGCGAGGCCGAGCACGATGACGACCGGGAGCAGGACGAGCAGCGACGGCTCCCACGCGATCCAGTTCGTCGTCATCCGGACCGCGGCCGTGCCCAGCGCGAGCGCCGCGCCCACCCCGCTCGCTGCGAGGAAAGCGCGCCGTCCCGCGCTGTCACCCCGCGCCGGGCCGTCACGGAGAACGGCCCAGACGAGGGCGACGGGCAGAGCCGCTGTCAGTGCGTCGACGAGATATCCGAGCATGCCTGTGACGGTGCCGGTCTCACCACTCGTGCGGCAGGTAGTTCAGCTGCCAGGTGGCCTCGAGCGGCGCCTCCCAGAAGCTGCCCTCGACGCCGGTGGTCGGGTCGCTGTGGATGACCAGGCCGTTCTCGGTGGGGTTGTGCACGCGGTAGGTGATCTCGTAGGTGCCGGCCTCGCCGAGCTTCACGTTGGAGCCGTAGTGCAGGCCGTGGTTGCTGAGCATCGGCATGAAGGTGCCCTCGGTGACCTTTCCGTCGGGCGCCGTGATGGCGTAGTCGACGGTGAGGTAGGGAATCCACTCGCCGAAGGCCAGGCCGAGGTGGTTGTCCTCCAGCGCAGTGACCTCCGCCTCGAGGTGGATGTCGGACTCGGCGGCGGTGAGGCCCATGCCCGCGCCGGCCATGTCGGCGGGGCGGGTGTAGAAGGCCATCACCTGCACCATGTTGTCGAACGCCTGGGGCTTGCCGATCATGAACTCCTCGCGGGAGGCGCGGGCGGCGATCTTCGCCTCGGCCTTCTCCTTGGCATCCCTGGTGGCGATCGTGGTGCAGCCGGTGAGCAGCAGAGCCGCGGCGAGCGTCAGCGCCGCGAGCGTGCGGGTGAGGGTGCGCATCGCGCAGTCATCCTTTCGGAAAGGGTGCGGCACGGACGAGGGGCGGTCCCGCGGAGCGCTGAACAGTGGCCAGCGCCGAGCGGTCCCGCCCCTCGGGTGCGTTACCGGGTCAGACGGCGACGGCCTGGGCCTTCGGCGCCTTCTTCAGGACGGCGCGGTGCGACAGCTCCGCGAGGACGATGCCGATGACGCCCCACAGCACGAGCTGCGTGACGAGGCTGGAGAGACGGAACTCCCACAGCAGCGACGGCGGGAAGCCCTCCGTCGGCACCTCGTCGTAGCGCGGCATGACGTTCAGCGCGATGAGCGCGATCACGACGTAGGTGCCGACGCCGGCCAGGCCGCCGTACCAGGAGCCCGACGACGACGTCACCTTGCGGCCCACCGCGATCGCCGCGGCGGCGCCCACGATGGAGATGAGCAGCATCGCGAAGTACAGGCCCGTGCGGTAGCCGATCGTGTCGCCGCTGCCCACGGCGGGCGGGTTCGGCGGGTAGATGAGGTAGGGCACGAAGAACAGCGTGATGAACGATGCCCCGACGACGGCCATCGTCGTGGCGCGCACGCTGGTCTTGCTGAACACGCGGCCCATCGCGACACCCGTGAGGATGCCGGCGAGGCCGCCGAGCGCGGTGCCCATCACGAGCATGCCGGTGGCGAGGCCCAGGGTGGACTGCACGGGGCGGGACACCTCGGTGCCCTCGTCCTCGGCCTCCGCCGGGGCTGCCGGCTCGGCCTCCTCACCGTGGTCGTGGCCGCCGGCGGCCTCCTCGATGGCGATCGACGCGGCCACAGGCGGCTCGCCCACGACATAGCCCACGATGAACGCGGCGATGCCAGCTACGAGGCCCGCGAGCAGGCCGCGGACAAGGAAATCCCTCAGAGTCAACATGATTGTCTGTGACCTGCCGCTCAGTGGCAGGGGAAGCCGAGGAGGTGGCGTGCGTCGTGCACCCACTCGTGCACGGCGTTGCCCGCGAAGACGGACGTGGCGCCCTGCTCCGCGCCCACGAAGTACAGGGCGAGAACGGCGATCAGGGCCGCGAACAGGACCCAGGGCCACGCCTCACGCAGGCGGAGGGTGGGGAGTTCGACGGCAATCGGTGCCGGCGCAGCGGCTGCTGCTTGACTCATTGCGAGTGCTCCTTCCGAGCTTATGCGGCTCATGAATGGTTTCGTGCGAAAAGCCGGGTCTGGCTCGGGTTTCCCCTCACAGTGGCGCAACCGCGTCGGACTTTCACCGACTTCCGTCTTCTCGTAACTCGAACACTACACCTTGTCGGAGTGCTGGTCTTACCGACCCCCTCGTCAGCGCATTCGGCGTCTGACAAGGGGTGTCGCCGGCCGGTCAGTCCTGACGCGAGGTGTTGGTGAGCTCGTCGGTGCTGGCGATGGCGTTGACGGCGGCCACCGTCATGGCACTGCCACCGCGCCGCCCGCGCACCACGAGGTAGTCCAGGCCGAACGGGTTGTCGACGAGGGCCTGCTTCGACTCGGCGGCCCCGACGAAGCCGACGGGGATGCCGATCACGGCCGCGGGTCGGACCCCCGTCTCAGCCACCAGTTCCAGCAGCCGGAAGAGCGCCGTGGGCGCGTTGCCCACCGCGACGACGGCGCCCTCCAGCCGCGGCAGCCAGAGGTCGACCGCGGCCATGGTCTTCGTGATCCCCTTCGCCGCGGCCACCTCGGCGAGCGCCGGGTCCTTGATGTGGCAGACCACGTCGTTGTCGCGGGGCAGGCGAGACCGGATGATGCCGGTGGCCACCATCGACGAGTCGCAGAAGATGGGCGCCCCGGCCCGGAGCGCCGCGTTCGCCGCGGCCACGACGCCGGGCGTGAAGGCCACGTCGTCGGCGATGTCGGTGGCGCCGGCCGCGTGTACCATGCGGACGACGACGCGGCTCACGTCGGCGGGGAATCGCTCGAGATTCGTCTCCGCGCGGATGATGCGGAACGACTCCTCGTAGATCTCCTCGCCGGTCCTGAGGTAGCTCACGGTCCTCCCCCTCACTGCGCCAGCGCGGTGCGGACGGAGGTCAGCAGCGCGTCGCGGACGCCCTTGGAGCGGATCGGATCCTTGCTTCCCAGGACGCCGACGGTGACGCCGTCCGCACTCACGGTGGCGGCGGTCCAGGCGCTGCCGCCGGTGGCCTCGTCGGCGCGCACGCAGAACGTGCGCTGCGCCTCCGCGTGAGCCGCCACCTGGGCGTTCACCGCCGGATCGTCGGTCTGCGCGAGCGCGTACCAGGCGCCGTCGAGGTCGCCCTCGGCATAGCCGCGCGCCTCCCACGTCAGGCGACCCGCGGCCGCAAGCGCCCGCAGGTCCTGCGTCGCCTCGGGCGAGACGAGCAGCACGTCCGCGCCGGCGTCCAGCAGCCGCGGGACGCGGCGGGTGGAGACGGCGCCGCCGCCCACCACCACGGCGCGGCGGCCCGCCAGCCGGAGCCCGCTGAGGTAGGCCGGGGAGCCGACGCCGGGGGCATCGACGAGCGTCTCGTGGTAGCGATCCGCCACCACCGCGGCGAGCGCGTCGCAGTCGCCGATCGGCTCGGCCAGCCGGACCTCGGCGTCGGGGTGCGCGGCGGCCCAGACCTCCGACTGCTGGAAGGTCCAGGTGCGCAGCCGGCCAGGGAACAGCCAGTGGCCCATGACGAGGAGCCGCCGTGCCCCGGCCGCGTAGGCGCGGTCGAGGGCCTCGGGCAGCGAGGGCTTGGTGACCTGGATGAAGCCGGGCACGACGTCGGCCCAGCCGTCCTCCTCCAGGAACATGCGGGCCAGGCGCACATGGTCCGCATTCGCGTCGGGCACGAGGGCGCCGCGGCCGACGAGCACCATGGTGGTGTCGGCGGGCTGCCACTCGCCCATCGCGACGGCGACGCGCTCGCGGACGGCGTTCATCAGGCGCGGGTCGGGTCCGAGATGCGCGCCGTAGTCGACCCGCGCTCCGGGCACCGCGGCCAGGGCCTCGTCGATGAACTCGGGGATGTCGATGCGCACGTGGCCGCCGGTGCCCACCATCAGCGGCACGACGACGGCGCGCGGCTCCTCCTGGCCGGTCAACACGGAGGTCAGCGCCTCGGGGATGGACGGCTCGCTCAGCTCGACGAAGCCCAGCGCGACGCGGGCCTCACCCAGCCGACGCTGCACGCGCTCGGCCAGGCGGCGGCACTCCGCCTCTCCTGCGGCGTCTCGGGTGCCGTGCGCGGCGATGACGAGTGGGGTGCTCACTGGATTACCTTCCTTGTGTTGGCAGGCTCGGATGGCTTGCTGATGCACCCCTGGTCCCCACCGGGCCACCGCCACGGCTGCTCGACCCCAGTTGAGGTCCTGCATGAGTTCTGCGGGGTCCGGTGGCCCAGGACACCCAGACCGGCTACAGGGCTGTGCGCCAGCGAGCGCCGATCAGTGAGCGACCGGCTGCGGGGTCCCGGGACCACCGGGTGGCTCCCCACTGCTGCAACAGCGAGGACCCGAATATGAGTGTCTCCCCGATCCAGCCGGCTGCGCGAGTCTGCGCCGGCATCGACTGGGCCAAGGACGACCACGTAGTGTGCATCGTCGATCACAACGGCGAAGTCATCGACCGGTTCACGATCGCCCACACCGCGGCCGGCCTGAAGCGCATGGTCACCCGACTCCTCGGGGCCGGCGCCGACGAGGTCGGCATCGAACGCCCTGACGGCCCCGTCATCGACGCCCTCCTGGCCGCCGAACTGACGGTGCTGGTCATCGCGCCCGCACAGGTCAAGAACCTCCGCTCCCGGTACAGATCGACCGGGAACAAGGACGACCGGTTCGACGCCTACGTGTTGGCCGACGTGGTCCGTACCGACCGCCGTCGACTGACCCCACTGACCCGGTCGAGTCCGGCCGCGCAGGCGCTGCGTTCCGCGGTGCGTGCCCGACGGGACCTGGTCGAGCACCGTGTCGCGGCCGCGAACCAGCTCCGCGCCCACCTGCAGGTCGTTCTTCCCGGCGCCGTCGAGTTGTTCGCAGCGCTGGACTCGGCGGTCAGCCTGAACTTCTTGGAGCGGTTCCCCACCCAGGCCAAGGCCGACTGGCTCACTGTCGACAGGCTTGCCGCGTGGCTGGTCAAGGTCGGCTACTCCGGTCGCACCGACCCCGCCGTGCTGCATGCACGCCTCCTGGCCGCGCCCCGCGGGGCCACCGGTCCCGAAGCCAGCCACCATGCCACGACCACGCTGGCGCTCGTTGCGGTCCTGCGGACCCTGAACACCCAGATCGCCGCTCTGGCTGACTCGATCACAGCCCAGCTCGACATCCATCCCGACGCCCCCATCGTGAAGTCGCTGCCCCGCTCGGGCACCGTGCGTGCCGCACGGCTGCTCGCCGAGATCGGCGACGCCCGCGGCAGGTTCCCCACCGCCGACGCGCTGGCCTGCCTGGCCGGCGTGGCCCCCTCGACCCGCCAGTCCGGCAAGACCAAAGCAGTCACCTTCCGCTGGGGAGCCGACAAGGAACTCAGGGACGCGCTGTGTGACTTCGCCGCCGACTCCCGCCACGACAACCCCTGGGCCGCCGACCTCTACAACCGCGCCAGAGCCCGTAACCACGACCACCCCCACGCCGTGCGGATCCTCGCCCGCGCATGGGTCCACATCATCTGGCGCTGCTGGCACGACCACCTCGCCTACAACCCCGACCAACACCGCGCACTCCAACACATCCTCAACACACAAACCCCCAACACCGCCTGACGGCACCGAGGTTGACACAGGGCAACTCATGCGGTGTGCTCCTCAGTGGTGGTGGGCATCCAGGTGTAGTCGCGGGGCGTGACGATCATTCGCTCTCCCCCGCCGGTGGTGACGTACTTCGTGGTCGACGAGCCGATGACCACGAGCGAGTTCATGTCCACCCACTCGGGCTCGAACTCGGCCAACGTGCTCATGATGACCTTCTGCCGCTTCCTGCAGGCCTGCTGCACGACGGCGACGGGGGTGTCCGGCCGACGCTCGGCGCCGATGATCTCCAGCGCGCGCGGCAAGTGCGCGGTGCGGGTGCGGCTGCGCGGGTTGTAGAGCGCGACGACGAAATCGCCGTCGGCCGCGGCCCGGAGCCGCTTCTCGATGTTCTCCCACGAGGTGTGCAGGTCGGACAGCGAGATGGTGACGTGGTCGTGGCCCAGCGGCGCACCGAGGATCGCCGAAACGGCGAGGCTCGCGGTGACGCCGGGGACGATGTCGACGTCGATCCCCTCAGTGCCCTGCTCGAGCACGGGGCTGGCCATGGCGTAGATCGCCGGGTCGCCGCCGCACACCAGTGCGACGTTCTCCCCCGCCCGCGCCGCGTCGATGGCGGCCGCCGTGCGCATCTCCTCGGTGCCCATCTTGGAGGCGAGGATGCGGGTTCCGGTGCGAACCAGGTCGCGGATCTGCTTCACATAAGGGCCGTAGCCGACGACGAACGTCGCCTCCCGGATGGCCTTCTGCGCGCGGGGCGTGAGCAGGTCGCGCGAGCCGGGACCCAGGCCCACCACGCTGAGTCGGCCGCGCACGGGCAGCCGGCCGACCGCGCACGTGGCGTCGGTGCTGCGCTGCTTCGGCACGATCAACTCCGCGCCGCGCGCCAGCACGGACGCCTCGGAGACCGACGGCGTGCCGACGTGTCCCTGCACGGTGGCGCTCGGCGTGGGCACGTCCTGCGCGGCGAGCGTCTCCGGCGTGAAGTCGACGAGCGGAACGCCCAGCTCCTTCACCAACTGCAGGAGGCCGAGCTCGCCCGCCTTCAGGTCGACGGTGGTGATGGCCGCGACCGACTCGACCGCAAGGTCGTGCGCGGCCAGCGTCTCGGTGAGGTGCGCACGCAGCGCCTCGTACGAGGTGCCCCGGTTGCACCCCATGCCCACGATCAGACTCTTGGGGTGGAGCACGACCGTCGGGAGCTCCGACGGCGAAACCCCGATGGCGTCCGTGACGACGATGCGCGCAGCCGCTCCTTGAGCCCCGTCCCCCGCCGTTCCTTGAGCCGGCGAGCGAAGCGAGCCGTGTCGAAAGGTCCCGTCGCCGTCGAAGCAGTTCTCCGGCAGGGGCGGAAGCGGCCAGGGCTGATCCTTCTCGATGACCACGGGCGCGCCGTCGATGAGCGCGCGGGTGACACCGGCGACGTCGCCCGAGTAGGCCCAGCCGAGGGTGTCGAGCGCGGGGAGGTTCAGCGCGTCGGTGGCGGTGGTGAGCACGGGTGTGGCGCCCAGACCGTCGGCGATGGTGCGGGCCAGGTCGTTGGCACCGCCGGCGTGCCCGCCGACGAGCGGCACGGCGAACCGGCCGGCTTCGTCGATCACGACGACGCCGGGGTCGGTCTTCTTGTCGGCCAGCAGGGGGGCGACGATCCGCGTGGTGGCGCCGAGGGCGAGGTGGCTCACGATCAGGTCGCACTCGCGCCAGGCCGTCGGCAGGTGCTTTGCTGCGGGGCCGTCGTAGCGGCGGGTGGCGATGCCGAGGATCTTGTCGATCTCGTCGGCGTGCCGGCGCGCGGCGGGCGAGTTGGTGAGCTGCCCGACGACGGGTTCCGTCCCCTCCTCGTGCACCAGCGGTGCAGCTTCGGCGATCAGCGCGGGCGAGTCGGGGGTGCCGTCGAGGATGAGGACCACGTTGGGTTCGACGACGTCGTCCAGCGCGGCGGCGGACGCGGCGTCGAGGACGCGGACGCGCTCGTCGCTCTCGCCGAGGCGCTCGGCGAGGACGAAGGTGCGGCCGGAGTCGGCCAGCGCCGCAGCGATCTCCACGATGCCGCTGCCCTTGGCCGTGAGCACGGCCACCTTGCGGTGCCAGCGGGCGGCGGCGACGGCGGCATCGATCGGCTTGCCGTGCGCGGAGACGATCAGCGCGTCGTCCCACGGGAGGGCGACGGCGGCGAAGGCAGCGGCGATCGAGCTGATGGCCGGCTTGACCGTCACCTGGTGGCCGGCGAGCCGGATGCGGCGCAGGATGCCGTGGAAGCCCGGGTCGCCGCTGGCGACCACGAGCGCGTCGTCGTCGGGCCCCAGCTCGGCGAGGCGGGCGAGGGCCGGGGTGAGTGCGCCGAGAACCACCTGGCGCTCCTCCTCGACGCCGAGGTCGGCGAGGTGCCGACGGCCGCCGACGACGAGCGTGGCGGTGCGCGCGAGGGCACGGGTCTCGTCGGAGAGGTCCCCGAGGTAGCCGTGAACGTGGATCATGCGTGGTCCTCCTGGATGTGCACGGCGCCGGCGCCGTGGGCGCGCAGCTCGTGCTGGGCTTCGGGGTCTGCGGCGCGGTACTCGTGCCGGAACCCGGGGTGGTAGAGGTGGCTGCGGGTGCCGCTGTGGCCCTCGGCGAGCGCAGGGCCGACCATCACGATGGTGTGCTTCCACAGCTTGTGCGCGCGCATCGTCGCCGACAGCTCGTCGAGGCGGCAGCGCATGATGAGTTCGTCGGGCCAGGTGACGCGGTAGCCGACGATGCAGGGCGTCTCGGGCGGGTAGCCGCCGGCGAGCAGTTCGTCCTGCAGCTGCTTGTTGCGGGCGGCGGAGAGATAGAGCGCCATCGTCGCGCCGTGGGCGGCGAACCCGCGCACGGTCTCGCGCGGCGGCATCGGGGTGCGGCCGCCTTCGAGCCTGGTCAGGATGAACGACTGGCACACCTCCGGGATGGTGATCTCGGAGTTGGTGCGGGCGGCGGTGGCCGAGTAGGCGGAGATTCCGGGGACCGTCTCGTACTCGATCCCGATCTGCCGGCACAGCTCGTACTGCTCGCCCGTCGCGCCGTAGATGGACGGGTCGCCGGTGTGCACGCGCGCCACGAGGAGCCCCTCCTCGGCCGCCCTGCGGTAGTGCGCCGCGGTGTCCTCGAGGGCCTCGCCGGCGGAGTCGACGAGCACCGCGCCCGGCTTGGTGTGGGCGACGATTCCGGGGTGGACAAGGCTGGATGCCCAGATCACGATGTCGGCCTCGGCGATGATCCGCGCGCCGCGCACGGTGATGAGGTCGTCGGCGCCGGGTCCGGCACCCACGAAGACGACCTTGCCGCTCACAGTCGGCCGCCCGTCGTCTCGCCTCGGGTGGCGGGCGCGAGCACGGTGCTGAAGTAGGGCGCGGTGCGGTCGTCGATGTCGCTCAGGCGGTGCAGTTCCTGCCTGTCGAGGCCGAGGTTCACGCCGAGCACGGCGTCGCGGCCGGCGGCACGGACGGTGGCGGCCACCTCGGGCATCTTCCTGCCGCCCTTATAGGCCACGACCGTGTCGACCACGCCGAGCAGCTCGGAGAGCTTGTCGAGGCCGGCCGTCACGGGCATGAGGGCGAGGGTCTCGGTGCCCTCGACCAGCGGCGTCCTGCTCTCCGCGGCGATGGCCTGCATGGCCGTGATCCCCGGAACCACGCGGATCTCCACCTCGGGCAGCAGCTCCTCGACGTGCGCCGCGAGGTAGGAGAAGGTGGAGTAGACGCTGGGGTCGCCCACCGTCGCGAAGGCGACGACGGCGGCCCCGTCGCGGAAGGCGCCGACCGCGGCATCGGCGGAGGCCTGCCAGGCGGCCTTGCGGCGCTCGTTGACGCCGCGCTTGCACGACATCGAGAACGGAATCCTGACGATGCGAGCCGACGGGCAGTTGGCGACGACGATCTCCTCCGCGCGCCCCGGGCCGTCGCCCGACTCCTCGGTCGCCGGCACGAGCACGGCATCGGCCGTCGCAAGCAGCCGGGCCGCCTTGACCGTGATGAGCTCCGGGTCGCCCGGGCCCACGCCTACGCCCACGAGCAGGGGTCGCGTCACTGGTCGTCCTTCTTTCTGGGTCTCCACGCCCGTCGAAATGACATGCACCAGGTGAGTTCCTGACTCCCCGCCGGTGGGCGGGTCACAGTGGCGGGACCGTGCCGGATTCTCACCGGCTTCCTCGGATCTCGTGCGGTGTCAGTCTGGCAGAGGCCCTCCGACGCCCACCCCCGGGGGTCGCCTTTAGCACGAAGATCCTCGTAGAAACTCGTGGTTCGGCGCCCCGAGCGGCCCGGATCATCTGCCGAAACCCCTCGCCAGGATGTCAAAGCGCGTTAAGATGCCTCATGCAAAATGTGCAGCCCGCATCGGGCCGTCAGCCCGTCGTTGCCATCGTCGACGACGACGCCCTGCTGCGCGGGCTCTTCGCGGAGACCCTCGCTGACGAGGGGATCGAGGTGGCGTGGACGGCCTCGGGTGCCGCGGAGGCTCTTCGGCGCACGGCCGCCCACGATGCCGTGGCCCTCGACGTGATCCTCATCGACATCCGGATGCCGGAGAAGAACGGGCTGGACCTCGCCCGGGAGCTGCGCGCCAAGGACGAGCACCTGAAGATCGTGATGATGTCGTCGCTCGCCGATCGGCTCGCCATCGTGACGGCGATGAGGATCGGGGCGCGGGCCTACCTGGACAAGCCGGCCGATCCCGGCCAGATGGCCGCCGTCGTCCGCGCCGTCGCTGCCGGCGCCACGGTCTTCCCCGAGGGGTCCGACGAATGGGAGCGCCTCGCCCCGGCCGAGACGAAGGCCGTGACGCAGCGCGAGCTGGAGGTGCTGCGGCTCCTGTCGGACAATCTGCAGAACTCCGACATCGCCGCCAAACTCGTCATCTCACCGCATACCGTCAAGCAACACATCGCGAATCTGATGCGCAAGCTGCGGGTCAACAGCCGCCGCGCCGCCGCCGACGAGGGAGAGCGACGCGGCCTCACCCGACGCTACTGGCCGAACGAAACGACGGGCGACTAACGACTCGACCGACCGCTTTACGCGGGGGAATCCGACGCAAGTTCGAGCTGGAAGATACGGAGCTCGGCCGAGCGCGGGCCACCCACAGGGACCTCGCCCCGCACCAGGAAGTTGACCTCGCCGCTCTTGCAGGCATACAGCTCGCCCGTCCGAACCTCGATGCACCCGACACCGCGCAGCGACGTCGCCGTCATCTTTCCGGTGTAGTCGTAGACCAGCCCCACCTGCAGCCCGGCATCTTCGCAGTCGTAAGTGCTGAGCCCCTCAAACGGAACACCGACGTACTCTTCGACGAAAGCCCCGGCCTGCACCAGTTCCCGTGCGCCCGCGTCGGTGCACGAGTAGGAGGGCTGGACGATGCAGCCGCTCACCGGCAGGACCGCGGCTCCCACCGCGAGCGCGACCAGCACCGGCCCAACGCGACGACGCATCGCCGCACACCGACGCCTACCTTCGGCCATCGTCCACCTCCCCCACGCAGCCAACCCCAAGAAGAACGGCACCAACACACGCAGCCGACGCGTCTCCGTGGAGCACATTTCGCCTCATAGTACTCGGCCCGCCGAGACGCTCATCCAGCACGTCAAGTTCAATGCAACCGAAAGCCACTACCGATTTACCCGGATATCCCACGATAGGCCGGATGCCGCGCCAAAGCTACGCAAAAAGCGCCGATGTCTCTGCTCATCCAGCTGACCTAGGCAGACAAGTACGACGCGGTGTCCTGTTCGCCGCCGGACCGCCAGCAGGCTGCCAATCGACATCCAGTTGATCCCGTCGATGAAGTAGAACTCATCTATGTCCGGCAGTGGTATCTCATGGACGCGAAAGAAACCACGGTAATACAGCATAGACCTGGGCTCATCGAGAATCAGCCCCGACCACATCCCCCTGATCACCCACGCCAGGAGAAATAACACCCAGGTGGCGAATGCTAGAGCTACTTGCGGCTAGCGAGACCAAGATCGTGGACCATCAACGCGCTCACAAGCCCAAGAGCCGCCGGCCACGCGGCGACCTGGAGTCGAGCAAACCGAGGGACACGACCTTGCTCATGCCTCACTATCTTCGTCTCCGATCACCATAGTTGCTATATGCAGCGTAGGCATCCGACCTACCCGAAAGGTACACATTGACACCAGTACACACGTACTGGTCACTTGCACTCCGCCTCCACGAAGACTCCGAGACGCTAATCAAGCCGTATTTCAAACCCTTCAAACTTCTCAGGAAATCCTGACTCATTGGACTGGATGTAGAACTCGAGGCCGTCCACTTCGCATCGGTAGCGCCAATCGTCCTCAACACACACGGCCTCGAGATCACCAATACCACTCGGCCCGTCGATGAAACGGAGTTCCACGCGCTTAGCTCCACCATCTTCACAGTCGGCAGCATAGACAGCCTCGAACTGAACGCCGACACGCTCGGCTACCGCGCTCGTCGCAGTCAGCAACCTATCACCACCACCGGGCAGGCATGAGGCATCGACCACACAGCCCGTCACAGGGAGAAAGAAAGGACTGATAAGCAAGAGCACACCAGCCCGACCGCCGCCCGTCCTAGGCGTTCGCATGGTCCCACGCACGTGAATTCCCCTTCGCACCAAATGCTTACTTGTCATCCTCTCAGCCAACACACCCAGGAGATCCGAGTCGCAGTCAGGCCGCCCACCCGTCGCCGCGGGGCGTCCTCGGGCATCCAACCACGTCCGGGGTCGAAACGGCATAGCCCACCGCGGGCTATCTCCCGCAACGCGACGGCACCCTCGTCGGCCGCGACCGCGTGGTCGGGTGCCCATCCCGGCCGCGC
Source organism: Arachnia sp. (assembly GCA_047602285.1). Taxonomy (GTDB): domain Bacteria; phylum Actinomycetota; class Actinomycetes; order Propionibacteriales; family Propionibacteriaceae; genus Arachnia. Next base: position 3,597,419 of record JASGHR010000001.1, on the reverse strand, counting down.
AAGCATTCGACCTGCAGGGCTGCGTGCTCGTTGGGTTCGCAACCACAACCTTCTGGCGACTCGCTGCCGCGGTTCCCAGCCCAAAGCGCGGGACCTTTCGACACGAGCCCGGCGCTCCGCGCGGCGGCCCGGCTCAAGGACCGGTCCCTGAGGAGCAGCGCACCACAGCCGGGCCATAGCCGGTCCCTGAGGAGCAGCCCCGCGCACCAACCTGCACCGAGCGATCCCTGAGGAGCAGCCCCGCGTGGTATCCGACACCGAGCGAAAGCCCTGCGGGGCTGCGTCTCGAAGGGTCCGAAACCACAGCCCAACCCATCCCCACAAGCTAGAGTCACACCCTCCAGCACGCATAAATCTCTGTATACGGGCAGCCACGCGAATAATTGCACCGCTGCCCGTATACAGAGATTTGTGCGCGGAAACCACCCCAAGACAGGCCAACGTCGGTCACGGAGACCGCAGGGCGACGACCCGGCACGCGATCACCGCACGATCAGCCTCGAGGCGTTGCCCGACCGCCTGCAAGCCGAGTTCATCAAGCCGACAGAACGTGGTCAGATCAGGACTGTCGAAGGTAGCGTGGGACACGTCGAGGGCTTCCTGGATGGATGGCGTAGAGAACCTCCATCACCGGAAGAACTCGACGCCTACCCCCGGACCGCCACGCCGCCACGCCTGATCCCCGGACCTACATCCTCAATTACGAAGAGCCGTTTATGGGATCTCGAAGACAACCTGGAGCCAGTCACCGTCGTTCTCCGGCCACATGTCAATGTGGCGCTTCGGGTTGCGCACCGCGGCATCGTAGGCTGCCCGCCCCAGACCCAGCAGCATGAAAGCCTGCAGCTGCCGGTCCCATCCCTCCTCATCGGCCACTGCCGCGCGGGCGGCCGCGTTGACCCATCGCTGAATCTCACGCGTGCCCGCAGCTTGGAGTGCAAGGCGCTCCTCCTCGCCAAGGCCTCGCCAGCGAACCCCGTAGGCTTCCCTGCCCTCTGCGAAGAAGAAGTCGATCTCTTCCCACAGCCGATTCCTGGATGCCGGCTTCATCTTCTCCGGGAGCAGCGTGTAGCTCAACGGCGCTGGGCTCGGCTCGGTGCCCGACGCTTCCAGGAGCTCCTCGTCCTCGGTCCGTGGAACTGTCGGAGGCGGGCCCGCGCCGAAGTGGCGCGACAACGCGAGCAGCCCAGCGTCCACGTGCCGGATGAACGCAAGCCCCCATCCGACGATGTCCTTCCTCGCAGGAACAACCGCCGGAATGTCGATCCACACCGTCGGCTCAGCGCCTTCGAGCCACACGGCCTTCGCCGGGAAGTTACCGCTGAAGTCAACCTCGACATGCAGCACACGGAGCCCGGCACGCCGCATCCACTCCAAGATCGGCACCCAAGTCGGCTCGCCACCCAGGTCGGTGGAGATGTCGCCCGCCATCCGCTCAACCTCTTTCTCAGCCCCCAGCAGCGGGTACGCACCGGTGTTACACGACAGCAAGAAAGCTTCCGGGGATCCGCCATGGGCTCGCTGGTGCGTTTGCGCTATTTGCACGGGCGCCCCCTTGCCAGGGAGAGCAGTGCATCGACGTCGATGTTCTCCTCGATCGCGTCCGCTGTCGTCTCGATCATCTGTTCGCGGAGCGCGCCGAAGCCCGGCCCGCCGGCGCGGGGCCGCCAGGACGAGCCCGCCTGCCCCGCGACTTCCTCGAGCCACGCCCGGCGGAAGTCGTCATGCTCCAGCGAGCCGTGCCACATGGTGCCCCAGACGGGGCCCACGCGGACGCCGTCGAGGAACGGCTCGTGGCCGGGGTCGACGGCGGGACGGCCGTGGTGAATGGTGTAGCCGCCGGTCGGATGGCCGCGCCACTCCCCCTCGGGCCGACCCAGCACCTTCTCGGTATGGAAGGCGACGTCGACGGGGAGCAGACCCAGCCCTTGACCCACCCCTTCGCCCTCCACACCGTCGTCGATGAGGCGCGAAAGCATCTGGAAGCCGCCGCAGATCCCCAGCACGGGGCGGCCCTCGGCGGCGCGGCGGGTGATGGCGTCGGCGATGCCCGTCTCGCGAAGCCACGCCAGGTCGCCGAGCGTGGAGCGCGTGCCGGGCAGGACGACGACATCGGCCCGCTCTACCTCCCGCGGATCAACCGTGACCACCACCCGCACGCCCGGCTCTTGCGCGAGGGCATCGACATCGGTGGCGTTCGAGATGCGCGGGAGGCGGACGGCGGCCACCGTCAGGTCGTGGTCGCCGTCAGCGGCGCCGTCCCCGCGCCATCGGCCGACTTCGAGCGCATCCTCGCCGTCGATCCACACGCCGTGCAGGTAGGGCAGCACGCCGAAGTTGGTCAGGCCGGTGCGGCCGGAGATCTCGACGAGGCCGGGGTCGAGGATGGCCTGATCGCCCCGGAACTTGTTGATCACGTAGCCGGCGAGGAGTGCACGGTCTGCGTCCTCGATCAGCGCCCACGTGCCGTAGATGGCGGCCAGGACACCGCCGCGGTCGATGTCGCCGACGAGAACCGTCGGGAGATCGAACCGCCGGGCCAGGCCCATGTTCGTGTAGTCGCCCTTACGAAGGTTGATCTCTGCCGGCGAGCCCGCGCCTTCGCAGATGACAAGGTCGTGGGTGCTGGCCAGTTCTTCGTACGCGGCGTAAGCGGCGTCGGCGAGGTGGCGGCGCGACGTCGCGTACTCCCCCGCCTCCAGCGTGCCGTGGGGCTTGCCGCGCAGGACGACGAAACTGCGCCGATCCGTGCCGGGCTTGAGCAGGACGGGGTTGAGGATCGACGACGGCGTGACGCCCGCCGCCGTGGCCTGCAGGTATTGCGCGCGGCCGATCTCGGAGCCGTCCATGCACACCATCGAGTTGTTGCTCATGTTCTGCGCCTTGAACGGCGCGACATCGATGCCACGCCGGCGCGCCACGCGGCAGAGCCCGGTGACGAACAGGCTCTTGCCCGCATCGGACGAGGTGCCGGCGATCAGGAGCCCGGTCACGAGCGCCTCCTTCTACGGGTGGTGCGTGCACAAATCTCAGTATTTTGACAGCCGCGCGAATAGTTGCGCGCCGTCACGTATAGCCAGACTTGTGCGCAGGAGACGGCGGTAGCGGCACCCGTCACGGCTGCGACGAGCCGCGCGGCCTTCCGAAGCTCGCGCGCCCGGGGCCGCGGGCCGTCGCCCAGCAGCCCGCGCTCCTCCACGCGGCTGAAGTACACGTTCCGGCCACCCAACTGCACGCCGAGCGCACCCGCCCAGGCCGACTCGCACCAGCCGCCGTTGGGCGAGGGGTGGTTGCGGGCATCTCGCCGCATGATGCGCCAGGCATCGGCGCGGCTGCCTCCGACGACGGGCGCGAGAACGCAGGCGAGCGCACCGGTCAGCCGCGCCGGAAGCCAATCCGCGGCGTCGTCCAGCTTCGCCGCGGCGGTGCCGAACCGGAGGTAGCGCTCGTTCTTGTGCCCCACCATCGCGTCGAGGGTGTTCAACCCCCGGTGCACGACCATCCCAGGGACGCCCGCGAGCGCCCCCCAGAACAGCGAGGCGACGGCGGCGTCGGCGGTGTTCTCGGCCATCGACTCCACCGCGGCCCGGGCCAGCTCCTCCTCGTCGAGCCCCGAGGGGTCGCGGCCGCAGAGGTTGCCGAGCCGGCCGCGGGCGCCGTCGAGGTCACCCTCGTCGAGCCGGTCGGCCATCAGCTCGCCCTCGCGTGCGAGGCTGCGGGCACCGAGGACCGTCCAGGTGCAGAGCGCCGTCGCGGCCGCATGCGCCACGGGATGCCGCCTGGTCACCCGCTCGAGGGCCACGCCTGCGGCGGCGACCGGAGCGACGACGGCGCCCACGTACGCCGCGCCGCGGGCGCGGTCGTCGGCATACAGCGGCCGCTCGACGCGCGCCGCCCAAGTGCCGAACCAGGCGACGGGATGATGCTTCTTGGGATCGCCCAGGATCCGATCGGCCACCACTCCCGCGGCGATCCCCACGGCGCGGCTCACAAGCGGATCGACTGGCATGGCCGCGACGCTAGCACGCGTCTCTTCCGTCGCGCCCGCGGGCCTCACCGCAGGAAGGACCGCACCGTCTCGATGGTGTCGGCCTCGTCGGCCGTCTTGTCGTCGCGGTAGCGCAGCACCCGGGCGAAGCGGAGCGCCACGCCGCCTGGGTAGCGCGACGAGCGCTGCAACCCGTCGAAGGCGATCTCGACGACCTGCTCGGGACGCACATGCACCGTCCAGTCGTCGCGGCCGGTCTCCAACTCCAGGAAGCGCTGGGTCTGCCAGGCGAGCATCTCGTCGGTCATGCCCTTGAACGTCTTGCCGAGCATGACGAAACCCCCGGCGGGATCGCGCGCGCCCAGATGGATGTTCGACAGCAGTCCCCGGCGGCGCCCCGATCCCCACTCGACGGCGAGCACCACCAGGTCGAGCGTGTGGACGGGCTTCACCTTGATCCACGATGCACCGCGCCGGCCCGCCTCGTAAGGTGCGGCGAGCGACTTGAGCACCACGCCCTCATGGCCGTCAGTCAGCACCCGGTCGGCGAACGCCTGCGCCTCGGTCGGGTCGGCCGTTTCGATCCGGGGCACCCGCAGGTTCTCGGGGAGGACGGCCGCGAGGCGCGCGGAGCGGTCCCGGCCAGGCAGGTCCAGGAGAGAATCACCGTCGAGGGAGAGGACATCGAAGAAGAAGGGGGTCATCGGCACACGCCCGCGCTGGCTCGTGCCGTCGAGTCGCATCGAGCGCGCGGCCGTCTCCTGGAACGGTCGCGGTCGGCCATCCGGGCCCAGCGCGAGAGCCTCGCCGTCGAGGATCCCCCGCTCGAAAGGCAGCCCGGTCACGGCCTCCACAACGTCGGGCAGCCGATCCGTGATGTCGTCGAGGCTGCGGGTGAAGACCCGCACGTCATCGCCGTCGCGGTGCACCTGGATCCGGATGCCGTCGAGCTTCGCCTCCACCGCGGCAGGCCCCTCGATCGAGGCGAGGGCCTCCGCCACGGACTTCGCGCTCGCCGCCAGCATCGGCCGCACGGGCCGACCGACCTCGAGGCCGATCCGTGCCAGCGCCTCGGCACCCCCTTCGAGAGCCGCACGCGCGACGGGCCCGGTGGTGCCGGCGAGCATCACGGCACGCCGGACATCAGCGGCGGGCAGGCTCGTCGCCGAGATCAGCGCATCGACCATCAGGCCGTCCAACGCACCCTGCCGCGTCTCGCCGGTGATCAGTCCCACGAGCCAGTGCTGCTCCTCTGCGGTCGCCCTCGACATCAGCGCGTCCAGCCGCGCCTTCCGCGCAGCCTGCGAACCCGCTCCCGAGAGCCCCGCCAGTTCCTCGAACGCCTCGTCGACCTGCGTCAACGTCAGCGTCGGCTCCGGAGCCGGGGCGACGGCGGCTCGGGCGGACCGCCAACCGATGCCGGTGCGCCGCTGTCGCAGGGAGCCCGACAGGTAAGCCGCGACGATCTCCACCTCGTCAGAACTCGCCGCTCGCAGCGCCCCGGACAACGCCGCCACCTTCGCCAGCCGAGACCTCGTCGCGGCCACCTCACGCGACGTCGCTACCACCTCTGAGAGCAACACGGCTCCATTGTGCAGGCCCCCGCATACAGAGAACTATTCCGGAGGAGAGATCAGAGAGCGGGTCTCCACGTGGCCGTTGGGCCAGGTGATGTAGGTCACCCAGTCGACGTCGCGGTGGCCGCCGCCGTCGAGGAGCGCCAGCAGGATGCGCAGGGTGTCGCCGTGCGAGACGAGCAGGACGTGATCGGTATCGGCGAACTCGGCGCGCAGCTGGTCGATGAGCACACGGAGTCTGGCGGCGACGTCGGCCATCGACTCGCCGCCGCCCCAGCGCACCTCAGAGACGTGTATGCCCTCGGGCGTCGCCTCTTCCTCGAGCTCGTCGTAGCGCTTGCCCTCCAGTGCGCCCAGGCACTGCTCGCGGAGCAGCGCCGTCTCCCGCACGGCGATCCCGCGGCCGGCGGCGACGACCTCGGCCGTCTGTCGAGCGCGCACCTGGTCGCTGCTCAGGACGGCGGTGAACGGCACGTGGCGCAGCCGATCACGCGCCTCCTCCGCCTGGCGCACCCCCTCGTCGGTGAGCGGCACCGCGTGGGTCTGCCCCTGCACCCGCTGCTCGACATTCCAGACGGATTGGCCATGCCGCAGCAAGTAGAGGATCACGGACATAGCTTAGGGAAGCAGTTGCGAATGCTCCCTCACAGCGGTCCGACGACGCGCCTCGCGGGGTACGCTTCTTGGGGCCTGTCGACCGTCGGCGGCGCGCGAGAGGAGGGCTGATCATGGCTGATCAGAGCAGGGCTAACCGGATCCTCGGCACGCTGCGACGACGACCGTCGCCCATCGAGACGCCGACGCTCTCCCCCGTGTCGCGGCCGGAGGTGGAGGAGCGGCCGGTCGGCTCGTCGATCGTCGACGCGGGCATCTACGTGAAGGGCAGGCGGGTGGCGTCGCCGTCCACCTTCGAGGAGTGCTTCCGGCTCCTGGACGACCACCCGGAGGGCTTCGCCTGGATGGGCCTGCTGCGGCCGACGCACCGCGAGATGGGCCTGCTCGCGGAGGAGTTCCACCTCAGCCACCTCGTGGTCGAGGACACCATCACCGCACATCAGCGCCCGAAGTTCGAGCGCTACGACGACATCCTCTTCCTCGTGCTGCGGGCCGCCCGTTATGTCGACCGTACGGAATCCGTCGAGTTCGGCGAGCTGCACGTGCTCGTGGGCGAACGGTTCGTCATCACGGTCCGGCACGCCGAGACGCCCGACCTCACCCGCGTCCGCCGCACGCTCGAGGAGCGCCCGCAAGCGCTGGCGGTCGGGCCGCGCGTGGTGCTGCTGCGTCTGCTCGACTGCATCGTCGACGACTACGCCCCCGTCGTGCTGGGCATCGAGAACGACATCGACGAGATCGAGTCGCAGGTGTTCAGCGGCAGCTCGCGGGTGTCCAAGCGGATCTATCAGCTCTCGCGCGAGGCGATCGACTTCCAGCGCACGGTCCGCCCGCTGAGCCAGATCATCGACGGCGTGCGCACCGACCGGCTCTTCCGCGGGTCGAGCGAGCACCTCCGCCAGGAGCTCCGCGACATCGAGGACCACGCCATCCTGCTCAACGAGCGCGTCGACGCCCTTCGCGAGGCGCTCAAGGGCACCCTCGACCTGAACATCTCCCTGAATGCGCAGCGGCAGAACGACGAGATGACCGCCATGACGGCGGCCAGCCTGAAGCAGGCCGAGGACTCGCGCAAGATCGCGGCCTGGGCCGGTGTGCTGTTCGTACCGAGCCTCATCACCGGCATCTACGGCATGAACTTCGCCCACATGCCGGAGCTGCACTGGACGTTCGGGTACCCGTTCGCGTTCGCCCTCATGGTCAGCGCCGGCGTCCTGATGTACCTCGTCTTCAAGTGGCGGGACTGGCTGTGATCCTGGTCCTCGGCGGCACCGTGGAGGGGCGTCGGCTGGCCGAGGAGCTGGACCGGCGCGGGGTCGGCCACGTGCTCTCGCTGGCCGGCCGCACCTCCTCGCCGTCGGGCGCCGCGCGTGTCGGCGGATTCGGCGGCGTGGCCGGTTTGAGATCGTTCCTCGAGGAAAACGCGATCACCACCGTCGTCGACGCCACACACCCCTTCGCGGAAGGCATGACGCGCAACGCCGCCGACGCCTGCGCAGCCCTCGGCATCCGGCTCATCCGCGTGGATCGCCCGGGCTGGGCCGCGCATCCGCACGCAGCGGACTGGACCTGGGTCGGCGATCACACCGCCGCGGCCGCCGCCGTCGGGCGACTCGGCGCCCAGCGGGTCCTGCTCACCGTCGGCAAGCAGCACGCGCTCGACTATTCGCCCGCACTGGACGACGTCGAGGTGCTCGTCCGCGCCACCGAACCGCCGCCCGGCCCCCTGCCCGCGCAGTGGACCCTGTTGCTGGCGCGGGGACCGTTCGCGCTGGACGACGAGCGCCGACTGTTCGCGGAGAGCCGGATCGACTGTCTGGTCACGAAGAACTCCGGCGGGGCCGCCACGGCCGCGAAGCTGACCGCGGCCCACGAGGCGGGTGCCGCCGTCGTGATGATCGCGCGGCCGGCCCCACCCGAGGGTGCCGAGATCGTGCCGGACGCGGAGTCGGCCCTGAACCTGCTAGCCCGCTAGCTCGGCCTGCGCCTGCGGCGCGGTGTCCACCGACCGGCGACGCGCGCGATCCCGGGTCCACCGCACCGCGTAGATCGCCACGTTCATGGTGGTGGTGATCACCATGAAACCTGCGCAGACGATGAGTGCCCAGTCGACCTGGACGATCCCGAAGATCCACCACATCGTCTGCACCACCCAGAACACGACGAGGAAACCGAGCGAGACGCCGCTGACGTCGGGCGCGATCACCAGCTCACGGGTCTGGGCCAGCTGCCCCACGAGCTGCGGGACGGCGACGACGAACCCGAACACCATGGCGCCCAGGTAGACGTCGGTGCAGGACAACGCGACAGCGACCACCACGGGCAGGATCAGCTGGGGCAGGAATCGTTGGCGGCGATCGCGCAGCACGAACACCAGGATGCCGACGGCGACGCTGGCGCCGATGACATTGGGCCATTCCATCTGCGGGGTGTCGGTGAGAATGCCGTGCACAGCCCACGCCGCCGTGGTCGCGGCGTTCAACTGCCACAAGCTGAGCGAGACGCCTGCGCTGCTGCGGGAGGAGAGAATGCGGATCAGCTGCGGGACGCCGGCGGCCAACCCGATGGCGGCTGCAACCCAGCCGAAGACCTCGATCACACGCCCAGCCTAGTGGTCCTAGTCCGCGAGCATCATGTCGTCGCGGTGCACGGCCGGGTGCTGGTCCTCGTGACCTTCCTCGGCGCTGGAGTGGCCCGCCTCGGCGGCGAGCTCCGCGCTCGAATAGCCCACGAAACCGCGGCCCAGCGGCTCGCCGTCAGAGCCGACGATCTCCACCGGCTCACCCGCCGCGAACGTGCCCTTGACCTTGGTGACGCCCGCCGCGAGCAGCGAGGCCGTGCCCCGCTTCAGCGCGGCACGGGCGCCGTCGTCGACATGCAGCTGGCCGCGGGGCTCGGCCGCGAACGCGAGCCAGAGCAGACGGCGGGGACGGCGGCGCTTGCGCGCGGGGAAGAAGGTGCCGACGTCGTCGCCCGCGAGAGCGGCGCCCAGGTCGTCGGCATGTCCGAGGACGACGCTGACGCCGGCCTGCGTCGCGATGTCGGCCGCGATCAGCTTGGTGGTCATGCCGCCGGTGCCGACCTTCGACCCGACGCGGGAGGTGTCGACCTGCAGCTCGGCGATGTCCTCGACCCTGTCGATCCGCTCGGCGCCGGGCGTGTCGGGGTGCGCGGTGTACAGGCCGTCGACGTCACTCATCAACAGCAGCGCGTCGGCCCGCACCAGGTGGGCCACGAGCGCGGCGAGCCGGTCGTTGTCGCCGAACCGGATCTCGTGGGTGGCCACCGTGTCGTTCTCGTTGACCACAGGGATGACGCCCAGGCGGAAGAGCCGCGAGATGGTGTTGAGCGCGTTCCGGTACGTCTTGGGGCGCAGGACGTCCTCGACGGTCAGCAGCAGCTGCGCGATCAACAGGCCGTGCTCGGCGAACGCGTCGGTGTAGGCGCGCACCAGCTGACCCTGCCCGACGGCGGCCGCCGCCTGCTGCGTCTCGAGGTCCCGCGGGCGCCGCTTCAACCCGAGCGGGCCGATGCCCGCGGCGATCGCGCCGGAGGTGACGAGCACCACCCGCACGCCACGGTCGTGCGCGGCCGACAGCAGCTGCGCCAGTTGAGCGACGCGCGCCTCGTCCAGCCTCCCGTCCGGGCGGGTCAGCGACGACGAGCCGACTTTGACGACGATCCGACCAGCGGACGCGACCTCATCCCTCATCGTCGGCCAGGACCTCCTCGTCGTCGGGCTGGAAGCCACTGGTGGCGTAGTCGATGGCCTTCGCGGCGTGGTATTCGGCGTCGAGCTTCCTGCGCCGCGCCGCAGCCGGGCGTTCGGTCTCCAAGCGCTGGTCCTCGCCGCGGCGGCTGAGGATCTCCGCGCCGATCTCCACCTGCGGCGCAAAGTCGAACACGACGGCGTTCTCGCCGCCGATCGCGACCGCGTCGCCCGTGCGGGCGCCCAGGTCGAGCAGCTTGTTCTCCACACCCAGCCTGTTCAACCGGTCCGCGAGATAGCCGACGGCCTCGGCGTTGTTGAAGTCGGTCTGCCGGATCCAGCGCTCGGGCTTCTCGCCGCGCACGCGCCAGACGAAGCCGCCCTCGCCATCGCCCTTCTTGACGATGGTGAACTCCTCCACCGCCCCGCGGCGCGTCGCCACGGGCGTGGGCCGCAGCACCGGGCGCGGAGTCGGGGCGGGCAACGCCGCGCGGCGCGCCGCGACCACCTGAGCCATGGTGAACTTCAGCTCGTTCAAGCCCTCGCCCGTCTTCGTAGAGATGACGAAGATGGGGTGGCCGAGGCGGGCCAGCTCCGGCTTGGCGATCTCCGCCAGCTCGTGCGCATCGGGCAGGTCCACCTTGTTCAGCGCGATGAGCCGCACGCGGTCCTCGAGCCCGCCGTGCGCGGTGAGCTCGGCCTCGATGACCTCGAGGTCGGCGACCGGGTCACGGCCCGGCTCGTACGTGCCGAGGTCGATGACGTGCACGATGGCCTGGCACCGCTCGATGTGCCGCAGGAAGTCGAAGCCGAGGCCGCGCCCCTCCGACGCACCCTCGATCAGCCCGGGCACGTCGGCGACCGTGTAGGTCACGTCGCCGGCCACGACGACGCCCAGATTCGGCACCAGCGTGGTGAACGGGTAGTCGGCGATCTTCGGCCGGGCTCGCGAGATGGCCGCCACGAGCGACGACTTGCCCGCGGACGGGAAGCCCACGAGACCGACGTCGGCGACGACCTTCAGCTCCAGCTGGATCAGCCGCGACTCGCCCTCCTCGCCGAGCAGCGCGAAGCCCGGCGCCTTGCGCGACGCGCTGGCCAGTGCCTCGTTGCCGAGGCCGCCGCGTCCGCCGTGCGCGACGACGACCTCCTGCTCGGGCTCAGTCAGGTCGGCCAGCACCTCGCCCGTCTCGGCGTCGGTGACGACCGTGCCGCTGGGCACCGGCAGCACGACGCTCTCGCCGCGCGCGCCGTGCTGGTGGTCGCCCTTGCCCGGCTGACCGTTGGTCGCCTTGCGGACCGACTGGCGGTGATAGTCGACGAGGGTGGACAGCGAGTCGTCGACGCGCAGGATCACGGACCCGCCGTCGCCGCCGTTGCCGCCGTCGGGCCCGCCGAGCGGCTTGAACTTCTCGCGGTGGATGGACGTGCAGCCGTGCCCGCCGTTGCCCGCCTGGACGGTGAGCTTGACGCGGTCGACGAAAGAGGGAATAGCCATAGGCGGGCCATTCTATCCGGCTGCGAAGAGAGCGACGATCCCTCGCCTGATAGGCCTACCGCGACTCGATCCCCGCCGCGGCGAGCGTGGCGTACCACTGGTCTTTCACCGACTCAGACGGCCGCCAGATGCCAGACACATCCCCCCGCTCATCGCGCTCGGCCCAGACCACGTCAGGGGAGGCGAGGTGCCAGACGACCGGGTCACCGAACTCGTTGAGCATGACAAGGAAATACGGCGCGATGACGATCTCCGCCGCCGCACCGGCGAACGGCTCTAGCTGCGCGGTCACGAGGTCGGCGACCACATCGTCGGGCAGCTTCGCCTCGCCGGTGATGGTCACCGTGCCGACGCTCTCCCCTGTGGCACCGCACACGAATCCGCTGGTGACGTCCTCCCGCCGCACATCGACGAGCATGCTGCGATGAACCCCGTCGACCCCGCTATCAGAGCTCGGGCCGACCCCCCGGCAGACGTTCTCGACCTCTCCGACGTCCGCGGGCAACGCCGCACGCTGCGCCCGCCACATCGAGGCGAGCGCCGTGAAGTAGTCCTTACCGCCCTTCCGATCGCCGACAGCCTGACAGTTCGCGGTGGTCCCCGTGAACGCAACCATGCCGTCGGGATACTCGACGACAACGCGGTAGACGAGGCCTGCATCGGAGGGACAATCCCCCGTGCGCGGCATCCGCGGGAGCTCGTTGTAGGCGAGCGCCACCTGGTCCGGGTCGGCGACCAGCGGCTCGCGCGGGCCGACCTCCGCCTCACCCGCCAGCCCGCTCTCCGGATCACCGCACAGCCAGACCCTCGTCGCCCCCGTCGGCAGCCCACCGTGGGGCGGCGGCGAGAACCTCAGCTCCGAGTCGAGCAACGCGGCGCAGACGCCGGACTGGAGCCCCACGGGATCGGGCAGCGGGTCCTGCAACTGCGGGTGCGGGTGGGGCGCCGACGAGGTCGTCGGGGCGGGTCCCGCGACAGTCGGGCCGGTCCCACCGAGCGTCGTCGACAGTGCGACGGCCGCGCCGAGAACGAGTGCGACGGCCGCTCCCCCGCCCGCGACCCGTCGGCGGGCCTTCTTCCGACGGACGCTCGGCCCCCAGAGCGTGGCGTCCGGCCGCTCCGGCACGAGGCCGTTCAGTTCCGTCTTCAACAGCTGGTTCATGGCGTGCTCCTCAGCTCCTCGATCCCATCGGCGGCCCGCAGTGCAGCGAGTGCCCGCCTGGTGTGGGAGGCGACGGTGTTCTCGGGCATGCCGAGGATGCGCGCCGTGTCCGCGGCGGTCTTGTCCTCCACGTAGCGCAGCACAAGCACCGCCCGCTGCGCCCGCGGGAGCGCGGCCAGGTGTCGGCGCAGGTCCTCGCGGAGAGCCGCCCCTTCGGGGCGAATCTCACCGTCGGTGTCGTCCCGGCCGGCCCCGCCGTGCGCATCCGCGTGAATGTCCGTCGGCACCTCGGATCGCCAGCTGAGCCGCCGCCACCACGACACGTACGTCCGGTACATCGTGGTGCGCAAGTACGCCTCGAACGCCCGCTCGCTCTCGAACCCGGCGAACCGGCCGTAGCACTTGAGCAGCGCCGTCTGGACGAGATCCTCGGCATGCTGCGCGTCGCCTGTGAGCAGCCAGGCAGCCGCCCATAGGTCGCCGCCGCGCGACGCGACAAACCGGTCGAACCGAGCCGCAGCATCGCGCATCGTCACCTCCATGCCCTACAAACGCTGTGAGGGATACAGATCCTTGCACCCTCGTTCTTCCGTCGGTCGATCGTTGACGGAAAAGTGCGGCGAGATAGACGTTCCTCCCCGCATCGGCCGCGAAATGCCCATCTCGCCGCACTTTTACGGCGTCGTCCAGTGAGACCTCGCCGGCGTGGAGCACGAAAAGACCCGCCCCCGAGGGGGCGGGTCTCACCGTGGATCTGTGATCAGGCGGGAACGACGTTGACGACGCGGCGACCGCGCTTCACACCGAACTCGACCTGGCCCTCGACCAGCGCGAACAGGGTGTCGTCGCCGCCGCGGCCCACGCCGTCGCCGGGGTGGAAGTGGGTGCCACGCTGACGAACGAGGATCTCGCCCGCGCCGACCACCTGGCCGCCGTAGCGCTTGACGCCCAGGCGCTGGGCGTTCGAGTCACGACCGTTGCGCGTCGAGGACGCGCCCTTCTTGTGTGCCATCTTCTACTCCTCAGGCCTTGATGCCGGTGACCTTGACCTGGGTGTACCGCTGGCGGTGACCCTGGCGCTTCTTGTAGCCGGTCTTGTTCTTGTACTTCAGGATCCGGATCTTCGGGCCCTTGGTCTCGCCGAGGACCTCAGCGGTGACACTCACCTTGCCGAGGGCCTTCGCATCCGAGGTGATCTTGTCGCCGTCGACCAGCAGCAGCGGCTGCAGGGCGACAGTGCCGCCGACCTCTTCCGACACCAGGTCGATGTCCAGGACGTCGCCGACAGCCACCTTGTGCTGCCGACCACCGTTGCGCACGATCGCGTACACGACTGACCTACCTTCGTTTTCACTAGCAAAAGTTCTTGGGTGCCCATCCGAAAGAACAAACCTTCAGGGGCAAAGCACCGATGGACTACTTTACGCGGCGCTCCGATACCGGTCAAACCGACGAGACTCACCTGCGGTCCCCGCGTAGCAAGGGGGCCGTGCCTCACACAGTTTCCCCCGGGAACGGCGAGGCACCATCCCCCGTCGCTCTCACTTGCAGCCCCAAGCGAAGGTCACGGACCCTTCGAGACGCGGCCCGCAACACCCACGCTCAGCGCCAGTCAGCACGCGGGCCGCTCCTCAGGGAACGCTCGATTCGCGCCGCTCCTCAGGGAACGCTCGATTCAGGCCACTCCTCAGAATGCTCGATTCACGCCGCCCCTCAAAGGCCGAGGACCGAACAGATCGCTACCGCAGCACAGGTCTAGTGCAGCGGGGACACAGCGGCCGTTCCTTGAGCCGACGCGCGAGCGCCAGCGAGCCCGTCGAGCACCGTCCCTTGAGCCGACGCGCGAGCGCCAGCGAGCCGTCGAGTCGAAAGGTCCGAAACCATGCACAGACACACGCGGCAGCCGAAACCCAGCCAAGGCTCAGGACCCTTCGAGACGCGGCCCGCAACACCCACACTCGGCGCCAGTCAGCGCGCGGGCCGCTCCTCAGGGAACGCTCGATTCGCGCCACTCCTCCGGAACGCTCGATTCGGGCCGCTCCTCAGGCCCCCCCGCACAAGCCACACCTCAAGAACCGAGACCGAACAGATCGCTACCGCAGCACAGGGCAGTACAACTGCGACACAACCACCGTTCCTTGAGCCGACGCGCGAGCGCCAGCGAGCCGTCGAGTCGAAAGGTCCGAAACCATGCACAGACACACGCGGCAGCCGAGACCAAGCCAAGGCTCACGGACCCTTCGAGACGCGGCCCGCAACACCCACGCTCAGCGCCAGTCAGCATGCGGGCCGCTCCTCAGGGAACGCTCGATTCGCGCCGCTCCTCAGCGAACGCCCCCGCACAAGCCACACCTCAAGAACCATGACCGAACAGATCGCTACCGCGGCACAGGTCTAGGAGACTGCTGATTAAAGGGCGCGCCTTCCGGGGTTGTCGGGCTGGGCTGGGATCCTGTGTGCATGCTGGGTGAGTCGGGTCGGCAGCGTGAGTTGCTGGATGTGGAGTCGGTTGCTGGGCACCTGCTTGAGCCGGGGAGCGTGTTCGCGTTGCTGGCCGGGCATCGGGACCGGTTGTTCCCGAGCGAGTTGTTCGCTGACCTGTTCCCGACCGGGCGTGGTCGGCCCTCGATCCCGGGCGAGGTGATCGCCTCGGTGATCGTGCTCCAGGCGCTTTACGGCCATTCGGACCGCGAAGCGGTTGACGCGTTGACCTTCGATCTGCGGTGGAAGGCAGCGTGCGGGTACGCGATCGACGCGAAGGGCTTCGACTCCTCGACGTTGACTCACTGGCGGCGCCGGTTGGCTGCGAGCCATCGGCCGCAGCGGATCTTCGAGGTGGTCCGCGACGTCATCGCTGAAACGGGTGCGGTGGCCGGCAAGCAGCGTCGGGCGCTGGACTCCACGATCCTTGATGACGCGGTGGCCCGGCAGGACACCGTGACCCAGTTGATCGCCCAGATTCGTCGGGTCGGCCGTGAGGTGCCCGGCGCCAAGGACCTGATCGGGGTGCAGTGCACCCGGCTGGCCGCGTTTACTGGGCAGGACTACGACTCGACCGGGAAGCCGCCGATCGCGTGGGATGACCCGGCTGCCCGTGACGAGTTGGTCTCCGCGCTGGTCGGTGACGCGCTGGCGCTGCTCGCCGCGCTGGATGTCGAGGCAATCAGCAAGGCGGGCGGGAAACCGGCCGATGCGGTCGCGCTGCTGGCTCTGGTCGCGGGTCAGGACGTGGAACCGGCCGAGGACTCCGACGGCACCGACGGCCGGTGGCGGATCGCCCGCAAGACCGCTCCCGATCGGGTGATCTCGACCGTCGACCCCGACACCCGACATGCCCACAAGACCCGGGAACGACGCCAGGACGGGTTCAAAGCCCACGTCGTGGTCGAGCCCGATACCGGGCTGACCATGGTGTGCGAGCTGACCAAGACCAACGGGCCGGACAACTCCGACGCCACCGTCGGTGCCGAGCTGGTCACTGCCGACTCGACCCTCGCGGCCGACCAGCAGGTCGAGGTGCTCGGGGACTCGGCCTATGCCACCGGCGACATGCTCCATGAACTCGATAAGAAGAAGTGGATTCCGCTGCTCAAGCCGTGGCCGCTCAAGCCCGCCGTTGAGGGTGGCTTCACCATCGACGATTTCACCTTCAACCCTGACGCCGACACCATGACCTGCCCGGCCGGGATCACCAGGAGACGGTCCGCGAAGGGCGCCGTCACGTTCGGGGCCGCCTGTCGCGGCTGCCCGTTACGGGAGCAGTGCACCACCGCGGTATCTGGCCGCGCTCTGCTGCTGGGCGAGCATCACCAACTGCAACGCGAGCACCGTAAACGCGCAACGGACGAAGGCTTCCGGGCCGACTACCGGCAGCACCGACCGATGGTCGAACGCTCGATCGCCTGGCTCACCCGCGGCGCCCGTCGCGTCCCATACCGAGGCGTCGAGAAGAACAACAACTGGCTCCACCACCGCGTCGCCGCCCTCAACCTGCGACGACTCCTCGCCATGGGCCTCACGATGACCGACGAAGCCTGGGCCCTGGCCTGACCAGACCGACACGGCCTCAGTCCCGATCACTTGCACCCGGCCCCCGGGACCACACAAGATCACCGACAGCGGGCGGAACGACCCCACTGCCGCACCCAGAGCGCTAACTCAAACTCCCCGCTCCACAGCCTCGACAACCTTCCGCCCGCCACCCACACCACCAGATGACGAGTTGTTCAGCAGTCTCCTAGCGCAGCGGCGACACAGCCGCCGTTCCTTGAGCCGACGCGCGAGCACCGTTCCTTGAGCCGATGCGCGAGCGCCAGCGAGCCGTCGAGTCGAAAGGTCCGAAACCATGGACAGACACCCGCGGCAGTTGAAACCCAGCCAAGGCTCACGGACCCTTCGAGACGCGGCCCGCAACACCCACGCTCAGCGCCAGCCCGCCCGCGGGCCGCTCCTCAGGGAACGCTCGATTCGGGCCACTCCTCAGCGAACGCTCGATTCGGCCGCTCCTCAGGGAACGCCCGATTCGGGCCGCCCCTCAGGGAACGCGGACGATCCTCGAGGTGATCACCGGCGAGGTCGTCGACAGCAACCGCATCGACCGATCAGGTAGTGACCACCACGGGGACGATCATCGGGCGGCGACGGAGCCGCTTCGAGATCCACTGGCCGAAGGTCCGCCGTGTGACCTGCTGCAGGCGGAAGGCGTCGTCGACGCCGTCGTTCAGGGCCTCGAGCAGCGCGTCGGTGACCCGGACGCGGGCCTCATCGAACACGGAGTCCTCCTCCGCGAGACCACGCGCCTGGATCTCCGGACCGCTGACGATCCGGCGGTTGTGCGTGTCCACGACTGTGATGACGGAGACGAAGCCCTCCTCGCCCAGGATGCGGCGGTCCATGATCGAGTCGGAGATGTCGCCCACGGTGGAGCCGTCGACGAAGATGTAGCTCGCGTCCACCGTCCCGACCTTGCGTGCCACGCCGTCGGCCAGGTCGATCACGTCGCCGTCGCCGGCGATCATGACGCGCTCCTTCGGCACCCCGGTTGCCTCGGCGAGCTTGCCGTTGGCGATCAGGTGACGCACCTCGCCGTGCACCGGCATGGCGTTCTTCGGGCGCAGGATGTTGTAGCAGTAGAGCAGCTCACCGGCCGATGCGTGGCCAGACACGTGGACCAGTGCATTGCCCTTGTGTACGACGGTGGCGCCTAGCCGGGAGAGCCCGTTGATCACGCGGTAGACGGAGTTCTCGTTGCCGGGGATGAGCGAGCTGGCGAGCAGGACAGTGTCGCCGGGGCCGACCTCGATCACCGGGTGATCCCTGTTCGCGATCCTGCTGAGCGCGGCGAGCGGCTCACCCTGCGACCCGGTAGACACGATGACCACCTTGTCAGCCGGGTAGCGGTCGATCTCCTTCAGCTCGATCAGCGTGCCCGCGGGCACTTGGAGGTAGCCGAGGTCACGCGCAGTGCCCATGTTGCGCACCATCGAGCGGCCGACGTAGACCACCTTGCGGCCGTGCTTGACGGCCATGTCGAGCACCTGTTGGACGCGGTGCACGTGGGACGCGAAGCAGGCGACGATCAGCTTGCCCTTCGCGCCCTCGAACACGCGCGCGATGGCCGGCTCGATGTCCTTCTCCGGCGTGGTGAAGCCCGGCATCTCGGCGTTCGTGGAGTCGGCCATGAAGAGGTCGACGCCCTCCTCGCCCAGGCGCGCGAAACCGCGGAGGTCGGTGATCCTGCCGTCGAGCGGCAGCTGATCCATCTTGAAGTCGCCCGTGTGCAGCACGAGACCGGCCTTGGTGCGGATAGCGACGGCAAGCGCATCCGGGATGGAGTGGTTGACGGCCAGGAACTCGAACTCGTAGTTCCCGATCTCGATGATGTCGCCTTCCTCCACCGCGTCGAGCACGAAGTTGCGGAGGCGATGCTCCCGCAGCTTGGCGGCGACGAAGGCGAGCGTCAGCTTGGAGCCGTAGATCGGGATGTCGGGCCGGCGCTTGAGGAGGTAGGGCACCGCGCCGATGTGGTCCTCGTGGCCGTGCGTCAGCACCAGTGCGACGATGTCGTCGAGGCGACCGTCGAGGTAGTCGAGCGCGGGCAGGATCAGGTCGACGCCGGGGTGGTGGTCCTCGGGGAACAAGACGCCGCAGTCGACGAGCGCGATCTGGCCATCGATCTCGAACGCCGTCATGTTGCGGCCGACGTCCCCCAAGCCACCCAGAGGAATCACGCGGAGCGTGCCGGGGGCGAGTTGTGGGGGCGTCTTTACATCTGTCATGAGCCTCAGGGTAGTGGACGACACCGACAAAACGGGTCGGCGGCTGCCCCTAGGATGGCCGCATGTCTGCCGTCGACACCGTCCGCCTGGCCATGCCGTCCGAATCGGTCGACCTCGCCAGGATCCAACGTCGCGCCTGGTCGGAGTCGGGTGCGCTCGCCGCCGCCGTCGCCGGGATGGGCGCCGACGAGGCCACGCGCGCCTGGCACGAGGCCATCGTCCGGCCACCACTCGCCCACTTCCGCGTGCTCGTGGCCATCGGCGAGCCGGGTGTCGTCGGATTCGCCGTCACCGGGCCGAGCCCCGACCCCGACGCCGGCGCGACCGACGGCGCCATCGGCGAGTTCGTCGTCGACCCCCAGCACCGCGGCCGCGGCCACGGTTCCCGCCTCCTGAACGCCGCGGTCGACACGCTGCGCACCGACGGATACGACGTGGCCACCATCTGGACGCAAGCCTCCGACGACGTGCTCCGCCGCTTCCTCACCTCCTGCGGCTGGGCCACCGACGGCGCCCACCAGGAGGTCGCCGTCGACGAGTCCGGCACCCACGTCAAACTCGTGCGTCTCCACACCCGCATCGCCGACGAGAAGCCCTGAAGCCGGGAACCACGCCTTCACCGGGTCCATCCCAAGGCCCTGCTGAACCTCATCCCACCGTCCCGCTGAACCCCATTCCACGGTTGCGCGCAACAGTTCAGGCTGTGGCACCGTTCATCAAGTGGGCGCCGCGAAACGGCCCCCTGCCCCTGGGGTCCCGTCGCTCGGCGTCACGATGAGCACGACACACCTCTCATCAGGCGTCGATGAGCACGACACACCCCTCGTCGCGGGTCGATGAGCACGAGCCCGGACTCATCGCTACAAAAGCCCGATTTCGGGGTGTTTCCGGCGACGAACTCCGGCGCGTGCTCATCGAACCGTGATGACGCGAGGCACAGCGCGGATCCCGCGCGCATAAATCTCCGTATACGGGCAGCGCCGCTATTATTCGCGTCGCTGCCCGTATACGGAGATTTATGCACGGTGATCGCGGAGAGCATCGCGACGACACCGCCCCGCGGCGGCCGCAGAAACCTCCCCACCTCGCCCGTCGACCCCATGGTCAGCTCTCTGCCCGCACCGCGGGACCTTTCGACACGGGCCCGGCGCTTCGCGCAGGGCCCGGCTCAAGGAACGACGGTCACCCCACACGTCCACGCTTGTGGCCCAGGCCCCGCCCGCACCGCGGGACCTTTCGACACGAGCCCGGCGCTTCGCGCGGGGCCCGGCTCAAGGAACGACGGTCACCTCGCCCGTCGGCCCCGATGGTCGGCTCTCTGCCCGAGGTACGGGACCTTTCGACACGAGCCCGGCGCTTCGCGCGGGGCCCGGCTCAAGGAACGATAGTCAGCGCCGCACCTTTCAACGCAGGGTGGGCGGCCCGGGTTAGGGAACCGGGTAGAGCGCGGCTTTGCCCTCGGCGGTGGTCGAGTCCACGGCGAGTCCGACGGTGCCTGTGACCGACGGCTGGATGTCGACGACTTTCTCGGCCTTCGCCTCGCACGGCACCGCGACATCGGCGATGGACACCTCGTCCACGACGATCGAGAACGTCACGGGGCCGGGGCCTTTACACTCGACCTCCAAGCGGTAGCGGCCCGACAGCGTCGCCTCTGTCTCGCTCGCGCCTAGGGTGTCGGCGCTGAACGACAGGCCGACCACCGGCTCGACGGGCCTCTCCGGGCTCGCGCACCCCGCGAAGGAGAAAGCCAACACGACCGCGCACCCGAGTGCGCACCGGCCCGCAATCCTCGACATCCTCACGGGGCCGTCGTTGGCCCCTACAAGCCCAAGATACCGTCGATCTCCAGCGTCAGGCCCGGGTTCTGGACGACGTGCCGGATGCCGGCGATCACTCCGGGCATGAAGGACACGCGGTCGAACGAATCGTGCCGGATGGTCAGCGTCTCGCCGAGGGCGCCCAGCAGCACCTCCTGGTGCGCGACAAGGCCTTGAAGGCGGACGCCGTGCACGTGGATGCCCTCGACCAACGCGCCCCGGGCGCCGTCGTCGTGCACCGTCGCGTCCGGCACCGGACCCAGGCCCGCCTCGGCCCGGGCCGCCGCGATGCGTCGCGCGGTGGTCGCCGACGTGCCCGACGGCGCGTCGGCCTTGTTCGGGTGGTGCAGCTCGATGATCTCCGCCGAGGGATAGAACGGGGCCGCCTTGGCGGCGAACTGCATCATCAGCACGGCGCCGATGGAGAAGTTCGACGCGATCAGCACGCCCACCTCGGGGTGGCCGTCGAGGAGCTCCCGCACCTTGTCGAGCCGCTCGGGCGTGAAGCCTGTGGTGCCGATCACCATGTGCAGACCGCGGCTGACGGCCCACTCGATGTTCTCCATGACGGCGTGCGGGTGCGTGAAGTCGACGACCACCTGCGCGCGGCCGACCTGCTCGCGCGGTTCGCCCAGGTCGACCCCGCCGACGGCGGTCATCCCCTCGGCGCGGCCGACGGCGCGGATGACCTCGCTGCCCATCTTCCCGCTCGCCCCGAAGACGCCTACCCGGATCTCGCTCATCGCCCACTCCACCTTTCTCGCCGGCCCGGCGCGACACGACGCCGCCCGTTGCCCTCTACCTCCGGACAACGTTACCCAGAAGCCGTACGGTTTAGGGACCGTGACTCACCGCCCTGCGAAGGAGCAGCATGTCGATCGTCGTTGCCGGACACCTGTGCGTTGACGTGATCCCCGTCCTCGGGGAGACCAGCCCGGGCCTCTCCCCGGGGATGCTGTACTCGGTCGGCCCGCTGGTGCAGCGCGTCGGCGGCTCCGTCGCCAACACGGGCGGCACGCTGCACCGGCTCGGGGACGAGGTGCATGCCTACGCGACCATCGGCGACGACGAACTGGGCGCGGTGTGTCGCGCGCAACTCGACGACCGGCTGGGCCCGCACGCACACCTCACGACGTCCACGCTCGGCACGAGCTACAGCATCGTCGTCGAACACCCGCGCCACGACAGGACGTTCTGGCAGTACGAGGGCGCCAACGCCGACTTCGACCCGCGCTCGCTCGTGCTCCCCGACGACGCCGAGCTGCTGCACGTCGGCTACCCGTCCCTGCTTCCCGGCCTGTGCCTCGACGACGACGCCCTCGCCGATGCCTTCCGGGCGGCCCACGCGCGCGGGGTCGCCACCTCGCTGGACCTCGCACACGTCGCCGACGGCAGCGTCGCGGCCCGCGTCGATTGGGACGACTGGTTCGCGCGAACGGTCCCGCACGTCGACGTCTGGTCGCCCAGCTGGGACGACATCAGCAGCGCGCTGCGGGTGGACGAACCGCCGACACCCGAGGCCCTCGCGGCCGTCGCCGAGCGCATGCTGGCCTGGGGCGCCGCGATCGTGTGCCTCTCGGCCGGCACGCTGGGCTTCCACCTGCGCGTCGCCGACACGGAACGACTGCGGGCAGCCGGGCGGCCCGTCGCCACGCTGGCCGACTCCTGGGCCGGCGCGGAGCTGTGGTTCCCGGCCGAGCGCATCGAGGCGCCGTCCACCACCGTCGGCGCGGGCGACGCCCTGACCGGCGGCCTGCTGCACGCCATCGTCGCAGGCCTGCCGCCCGAGGATGCGGGGGCGTTCGCGCGCAGCGTCGTCGGCCAGCACCTCACCGGGGGCGCGGAATGAAGAGCGTCGTCGTCTTCGGCGCGGGCAGCGTCGGCCGTGGTTTCATCGGCCAGATCTTCTCGGAGGCCGGCTGGCAGGTCACGTTCGTGGACGTCGACCAGGACCTCGTCGCCGCGCTGAGAACAGGCTCCTACCGACACGCGACGGTGTCCGACGACGCCGTGGTCACCACCACCGTTAACCACGTGACCGCGATCGACGGCAGGAACGCGCCCGACGAGGCGACGGCCGCGGTCGCCGCCGCGGACTTCGTGGCCACGGCCGTGGGGGCGGCCCAGCTGCCGCGCATCGCGCCCATGCTGGCCGACGGCATCGCCCACCGGGCCGGCCGGCCGCTCGACATCCTGCTCGCCGAGAACCTGCACGACGCCGACGGCGTGGCGCGCGCGCTGGTCGCCGCGCAGCTGGCCGATCCCGACGCCCTCGAGACCGTCGGCTTCGTCCGCGCCTCCATCGGCCGCATGATCCCGGTTCCGACGGCGGAGCAGCGCGCCGCCGACCCGTCGTGGATCGCCGTCGAGCCCTACCGCGAGCTGCCCTACGACATCGTGGCCTGCCGCGCCGAGCCGCCGGACGTGCCCGACCTCGTGGGCCGCACGGACATCCCGTTCTCGTTCTACGCCGACCGCAAGCTGTACGTACACAACCTCGGCCACTGCCTGACCGCCTACCTCGGCGAGCTGTCGGGGTTCGACGAGATCGCGCCCAGCATCCGCCACCCGCAGATCAGGGCGCTCGTGGAGGCCACCATGACGGCGACGGAGGCTGCGCTCGCGGACGAGTACGGCGCGGCGACGGGCGACGTCGAGTCGCACAGCGCCGACCTCCTGGCCCGGTTCGCCAACACCGCGCTGCACGACTCGGTGGAGCGCGTCGGGCGCGACCCCGAGCGCAAGCTCGCCGACGGCGACCGCTTCCTCGGTGGGCACGCGCTCGCCGCACGGCACGGCCGCTCGCGCCCCGTGACCGTCGCGGTGGCCGTCGGTGCGCACCGGCTGCTGGCCGGGCTGCCCGAAGAGCGCCGCGCGGCGGAGCTCGCCCGGCTGCGACACGCGGCGAAAAGCGAGGGAGGCGCCGAGGATCAGTCGATCCTCGACGCCTCCCTCGCGTCACTCAGCCGAGGCGTGAACCTGGCCGAGCTCCTGGAGCTGGCGGGCGGGTGATCACTCGCCCGCGGACTCCTCCACGACGGGGACGAGCGACAGCTTGCCGCGATCGTCGATCTCGGAGATCTCCACCTGCAGCTTCTGGCCGACGCTCAGCACGTCCTCCGGATCCTCGACGCGCTTGCCGCCGGCGAGGGCGCGCAGCTTCGAGATGTGCAGCAGGCCGTCCTTGCCCGGCATGAGCGAGACGAACGCGCCGAACGGCATCAGCTTCACGACGGTGCCGAGGTAGCGCTCGCCCTTCTCGGGCAGGTGCGGGTTGGCGATCGCGTTGATCTGCGCGACGGCGGCCTCCGCGGCCTCGCCGGAGTCGGCGCCCACGTACACGGTGCCGTCGTCCTCGATCGCGATGTTCGCGCCGGTCTCGTCCTGGATCGTGTTGATGACCTTGCCCTTGGGGCCGATGACCTCGCCGATCTTGTCCACCGGGATGCGCAGCGAAATGATCCGCGGCGCGTAGGGGCTCATCTCGTCGGGCCCGTCGATGGCCTCGTTCATGACCTCGAGCAGGGTGTAGCGGGCGTCGCGCGCCTGCAGCAGGGCCTTCTGGAGCTCGACGGCGGGGATGCCGTTGAGCTTGGTGTCGAGCTGCAGCGCGGTCACGAAGTCCTTGGTGCCGGCCACCTTGAAGTCCATGTCGCCCAGCGCGTCCTCGGCGCCCAGGATGTCGGTCAGCGCGATGTACTGCGTGGCGCCGTCGACGTCCTCGCTCATCAGGCCCATGGCGATGCCCGCCACGGGAGCCTTGAGCGGCACGCCGGCGTTCAGCAGCGACAGGGTGGAGGCGCAGACCGAGCCCATCGAGGTGGAGCCGTTGGAGCCCAGCGCCTCGGAGACCTGACGGATGGCGTACGGGAACTCGCTGCGGGTGGGCAGCACCGGCACGAGCGCGCGCTCGGCGAGGGCGCCGTGGCCGATCTCGCGTCGCTTCGGGGAGCCGACGCGGCCGGTCTCGCCCGTCGAGAACGGCGGGAAGTTGTAGTTGTGCATGTAGCGCTTGGTGCTCTCGGGCGCCAGCGTGTCGATCTTCTGCTCCATGTCGAGCATGTTCAGCGTGGAGACGCCCAGGATCTGGGTCTCGCCGCGCTGGAACAGTGCCGAGCCGTGGACGCGCGGGATGACCTCGACCTCGGCCGACAGCGTGCGGATGTCGCGCGGGCCGCGGCCGTCGATGCGGACGCCCTCGGTGAGCGTGCGGTGCCGCACGATCTTCTTGGTCAGCGCCTTGAGGGCGGCCGAGACCTCGTTCTGGCGGTCGGCGAAGCGATCGGCCAGCTGAGCCACGACGTCCTGACGGATGGCGTGGGTGGCGTCGTCGCGCTCCTGCTTGCCCGCGATGCGCATGGCCTCGGCTACGCGCTCGGCGGCGATCTCCTCGACGGCGGCGAACACGTCGTCCTGGTAGTCGCGGAAGACGGGGAAGTCGTAGGTCTCCTTCGGCAGCTTCGCGGCCAGCTCGGACTGCGCATCGCACAGCGCCTTGATGAACGGCTTGGCGGCCTCGAGGCCCTGGCCGACGATCTCCTCGGTCGGCGCGGTCTTGCCCGCGCGGACGAGCTCCCACGTGGCGTCCGTGCCGCCGGCCTCGACCATCATGATGGCGACGTCACCGTCGGAGAGCACGCGGCCCGCGACCACCATCTGGAAGGTGGACTTCGCCACCTGCTCGACGGTCGGGAACGCGACCCACTGGTCGTCGATCAGGGCGACGCGCACGCCGCCGATGGGGCCGGAGAACGGCAGGCCCGCGAGCTGAGTCGACATCGAGGCCGCGTTGATCGCGACGACGTCGTACATGACGGCCGGGTTCAGCGCGAGCACGGTGACGACGACCTGGACCTCGTTGCGGAGGCCCTTGACGAACGCGGGGCGCAGCGGGCGGTCGATCAGGCGGCACGCCAGGATGGCGCCCTCGCCGGGACGACCTTCGCGGCGGAAGAACGAGCCGGGGATGCGGCCCGCGGCGTACATCCGCTCCTCGACGTCGACGGTGAGCGGGAAGAAGTCGATGGCGTCGCGCGGGGTCTTCTGCGCGGTCGTCGCCGACAACAGCATGGTGTCGCCGTCGAGGTAGACGGCGGCCGAGCCGTCGGCCTGCTGAGCCAGCTGGCCTGCCTCGAAGCGGACGGTGTGGGTGCCGTAGGCGCCGTTGTCGATCACGGCCTCGGCGAATTCGATGCCCGGTCCTTCCATGGACGAGCTCCTTTCGGGTATGTGGGCGCAGCCCAAACCCGCGCAGGGACTCCCTGCGAAGCGCCAGCCGGTCTTCGATCGAGGCCCGCGGGGGCGCAATCGCTTGCACCCGAAGGCCACTACCGAGGACCAGACTCACACCCAGGCTTGGGCGGCTGAACTGTCTGGACCATCCAATGGTCCTCAGGGCATACTACCCGCTCCCTCTCGGAACAACATCATCCTGAGCGTGCCACGATGGGGAGATGGCGACACCGAGCGTTTCCTCGATCACCGATTCGGCCGTCCGCACGGCCCGATGCTGGGCCGACGAGTGTCGCGCCCACCCCGAGCCGCGCACCGCGCGCCTCCTGGCCGACGCCCTGCGTCACCCCGAAGGGCTGCGCTTCACGCTCGACTTCGTCGACCAGGTGGTGCGCCCCGAGGATCCCGCGGTGGCGGCCGCGGCGCTGCGGGAGTTGGCCCGCCGCGACGTCGGCTTCCTGCCCGCTCCCCTGCGGCTGGGCCTGCGCAGCGCCGTCGCGGCCGCCCCGCGGACGCTGCTGCCGGTGGTTTCGCGAACCTTCGCCGCCCTGGTCGGCGACCTTGTCGTCGACGTCGGCTCCTCGCTGACGTCGACCCTCGCCCGGCTGCGGCGCGGTGGCGCGGAACTCAACGTGAACCTCCTCGGCGAGGCGGTGCTGGGCGACGAGCACGCGCGCGCCCGGCTCGAGGCGACGACGCGGCTGCTCGCCCGCCCGGACGTCGACTACGTGTCGGTCAAGGTCTCCTCCGTGCTGGGCCCGCACGCGCCCTGGGGGCACGCCGCGGCCGTGGACGCCGCCGTCGGACGCCTGAGGCCGATGTTCGCCGCGGCCGCGCGTGCCGGCACCTTCGTCAACCTCGACATGGAGGAATACCGCGACCTCCACCTGACGCTCGAGGTGTTCGAGCGCCTCGTCCTGGAGCCTGCGCTCCTGGGGCTCCGCGCCGGTCTCGCGGTGCAGGCGTATCTGAAGGAGTCGCCGCTGGTCCTGGACGAGGTGGATCGCATCGCGGCCCGGCGGATCGCCGCGGGCGGCGCGCCGCTCAAGGTGCGCGTGGTGAAGGGCGCGAACCTCGCCATGGAGCGCGTCCAGGCCGAGCTGCGCGGCTGGCCGAGCCCCGTTCACGCGTCCAAGGAGGAGACCGACGCGTCGTACCTCCGAGCGCTCGACCGCTGCTTCACGCCGGACCGCGCCGCGCGGGTCCACGTCGGCGTGGCGAGCCACAACGTCTACACGCTGGCCGCGGCCTGGGAGTTGGCCCGCGCGCGGGGCGTGACGGAGGCGGTCGACGTCGAGATGCTGTCCGGGATGGGGGTGCCGCTGCAGCGCGTGCTGCACCGGGAGGTGGGGCGGCTCCGGCTGTACGTTCCCGTGGTGCCGCGGGCGGAGTACGACTCGGCCATCTCGTACCTGGTGCGCCGCCTCGAGGAGAACGCCGCGCCGGAGAACTTCATGTCGGGCGCGGCGTCGCTCGGCGCGGATGCCGCGTTCCTCGACCGTGAGGAGACGCGGTTCCGCGCGGCTCTCGCGCACCTCGACGACCCGACGCCCGATGCCTGGGCGGTGCAGGAGCGGCCCGAGGTGGTCGACGGCTTCGCCAACACGCAGGACACCGACCCCGCGCTGCGCGCCAACCAGGCCTGGGCCGAGGCCATCCGCGCCGGGCTGCCCGCGCCCGAGCTGGGGCGGGTGAGACTCGACGCCGCGCGTCTCGACGACGAGGCGGCGGTGGAGCGCGTGCTCGCTCGTGGTTTCGAGGGCGGGGCCCGCTGGGCGGAGGTGCCGCCGGCCGAACGCGCCCGCTGCCTCCGCCTGCTGGGAGCCGAGCTCGAGGCCGCTCGCGCCGACCTGATCCGAGTGGCGGCCGACGAGGTGGGCAAGCTCATCGACCAGGCCGACGTCGAGGTCTCGGAGGCCTGCGACTTCGCCCGGTACTACGCCACGCTCGCCGAGGACAGCGTCGCAGGGGCGCGGCACGTGCCGCCGCGCCTGGTGCTCGTGGCGTCGCCCTGGAACTTCCCCATCGCGATCCCGCTGGGCGGAGTGGCGGCCGCGCTCGCCGCCGGCGCCGCCGTCATCCTCAAGCCCGCTCCCCCGGCGCGCAGGATCGCGGCGCTGCTGGTCGAGGCGTGCGAACGCGCGGGGCTGCCCGCCGACGCCGTTCAGCTGGCCGCCGTCGAGGACGGGCCGCTGGGCCAGCGGCTCGTCACCGATCCGCGCGTCGAACAGGTGATCCTCACCGGGGCGGCGGAGACGGCTGAGCTCTTCCGGTCGTGGCGGCCCGGGCTGCCGCTGCTGGCCGAGACATCGGGAAAGAACGCGCTGATCGTCACACCGTCGGCCGATCTGGACCTCGCTGCGGCGGATCTGGTGGCCTCGGCCTTCGGCCACGCGGGCCAGAAGTGCTCGGCCGCGTCGCTCGGCATCCTCGTCGGATCGGTGGCGCGCTCGCGCCGATTCCGCGAGCAGGTGCTGGATGCCGCCCGCTCGCTCACCGTCGCATGGCCGGCCGACCCGTCGGCGGAGCTGGGGCCGCTGACGGAGCCGCCGGGTGAGAAGCTCCTGCGGGGACTCACCGTGCTGGAACCCGGGCAGCGCTGGCTGCTGCCGCCCCAGCGGATCGACGACCGGCTCTGGCGTCCCGGCATCCGCGACGGCGTCCGCCCCGGCAGCGAGTTCCACCAGGTGGAGTACTTCGGCCCCGTCCTGGGGCTGATGGCCGCCGAGACGCTGGACGAGGCCATCGAGTGGCAGAACGGCACGGCGTTCGGGTTGACCGCCGGCTTGCACTCGCTGGATCCCGTGGAGGTGCAGACCTGGCTCGACCGCGTCCAGGCGGGCAACGTCTACGTGAACCGTTCCCTCACCGGCGCGATCGTCCGGCGTCAGCCGTTCGGCGGCTGGAAGCGCTCCGCCGTCGGCCCGGGCGCCAAGGCGGGCGGCCCGAACTACCTCGCCGTCCTGGGCCGCTGGGAGTCGACGCTCGACGAGGCGTCCGACGATGCCTGGCTGGCCGCCGCGCGCGCATCGGACGAGGCAGCGCTGCGCGATCACTTCCACAACCAGGACCCGACGGGCTTGGCCGCGGAGATCAACCTGCTGCGCTACCGCCCCGGCCCGGTCACGGTCCGAGTCGAGGACGCGCCGGTTCGCGACGTTCTCCGCGAGGCGGCGGCAGCGTCGGCAGCGCGGGCCCCTGCGACGTTCTCGTTCCGCGACGAACCCGCGCCCGAGATGCGGATCGCGCTGGCGGGCCGCCGCGTCGTCGTGGCGCCTGACAACGAGTTCGACGCCACCGCGACCGGCCGCGTGCGCCACCTCGGCACGCGCGACCTCCTGGCGGCTGTCGGCGGCTCGATCGACCTGACGGTCTACGCCGGGCCGTCGATCCCCGCGGGCCGGGTGGCGCTGCTGCCCTACCTCCGCGAGCAGGCCGTGAGCATCACCAACCACCGGTTCGGGCACCCGAGTCGCCTGACAACGGGGCTGTCGCTCTGATGCCGAGGTGAAGAAGACCGAGGTGAAAAAGAACAGGGCACCCCGCGAACGGGGTGCCCTGTCTCGTGCTCAGGAAGAGGTCAGCGACGGAGACCGAGGCGCGCGATCAGAGCGCGGTAGTGCTCGATGTCGTTCTTGGCGACGTAGTTGAGCAGACGGCGGCGCTTGCCGACCATCAGCATCAGGCCGCGGTGGCTGTGGTGATCGTGCTTGTGCTGCTTCAGGTGCTCGGTGAGGTGAGCGATCCGCTTGGTCAGCAGCGCGATCTGCACGTCCGGCGAGCCGGTGTCGCCCTCGACGGTCGCGTAGTCTTCGATGATCTTCTTCTTCTCGTCAGCGTCCATATATGGGGCTCCTCTCGGTTCGCTGCACGGCGTCCCCTTCGCGGGTGCGGTCGGGACTCTTACAAGGCCGTGGCCGATTGACGGCAACCTGAGAAGGCTATCATCCGGGCTTGACACGGCCTAATCGGCAAGGCAGGTGAACAGCGCGTGAACCCATAACGCCACGTCGCCTCGCAGCTCCACACCCCTCCGCCAGACGCGCTAGGGTGGAGGCGCTACCCGCCCACAGGATCTCGAGGGGGACCCATGGCCATCACCGTACGGCGAGCAACGGCTGAAGACCTTGACCGACTGCGCGCCAAGGAGCCGCGCCCCGGACTGGTCGACCAGCACTTCGCGCTGCAGGGTGAGGGCACCATCGTCTACGCCGTCGCGCTGGACGACGAGACGCCGGTGGGCACCGCCGTCCTGGATCTCGACGCCGACCGCATGACGCCCGAGCTCCGCAACATGTTCGTGTACCCCGATGCCCGTCGTAAGGGCGCGGGCCGCGCGCTGACCCGATTCATCGAGGACGAGGCGCGCACCGCGGGACACACGGCCGTCTACCTGGCCGTCGACCCCAACAACTACAAGGCCGTGCCGCTGTACATCTCGCTCGAGTACCACCCCACCGGCGAGCACCTGTTCGTGGACAACCCCGAAGTGCCGCAGGTGGAAGAGGGCCAGCAGGCCAGCACGCACTACGCGATCTACAAGAAGTCACTGACCGCGCGCTGAGCCGAGCGCGGCACGCGCCGCCTCGACGTCGTCGGCCATCTGCACGATGAGCGCGTCGACGCTCTCGAACCGCACCTGGCCGCGCAGCCGCGCGACGAAGTCGACGGCGATCTCGGAGCCGTACAGCTCGAGGTCGGTCCGGTCGAGCACGTAGCTCTCCACCCTGCGGTCCGCGCCGTCGAAGGTGGGGTTGCTGCCCACCGAGATCGCGGCGGCCATGGGCTCGGCGCCCGGGGCGTCCAGCACCGTCACCCACCCGGCGTACACGCCGTCGGCGGGCACCGCCATCTCGCGCGGCACCGTCAGGTTGGCCGTCGGGAAGCCGAGCTCCCGGCCGCGCTGGTCGCCGACGACGACAACCCCGCGGAACCGGAACGGGCGCCCGAGGTGCGTCGCGGCTGCGGCCACGTCGCCCTCCTCCAGAGCCTCGCGGATGCCGGTCGAGCAGGACACCTTGTGATCGAACGCCGCGAGCGGCAGGTGGCGCACCTCGAACCGCCCGGCACCGAGCCGGGTCAGGGTCTCGACGTCGCCCGCGGCCTTCGCACCGAAGCGGAAGTTCTCCCCCACCACGATCCGGACGGGGTGCAGCGGGATGAGGAAGCGCTCCACGAACTCCTCGGGGCTGAGCGCGGCAACCTCGGGCCCGAACCGCACCACGCGCACCTCGTGCGCGCCCGCGCGCTTCAGCAGGTCGATCCGGGTACGCAGGTCGGTCAAGAGCTTGGGCGCCTGCTCGGGGCGCAGCACGCTGACGGGGTGCGGCCAGAACGTGACGACGGTCAGGGGCAGCGCGACATCGCGGCAGGCCTCCTCGAGCACCCGCTGGTGCCCGCGGTGGACTCCGTCGAAGTTACCGATGACGACGACCGACGGATGCGTGCTGTCTCCCACAGTGGGTAAATGTGGCACGCTCACACCAGCACCGCAACTGGCCGCGAGCCCTCCTCGGCGGGGCGATACAGCGCGAGCAGGTCGCCGGCCGGGGAGATGAGCCCCGTGGGGTTCGCGGGGACCTCGAGGCCGAGCGGGCGGCCGTAGCCGACGTCGCGGGCCTGGTCCTCGGAGAGATCCAGGACGGGGAAGCTGAGCCGGGCCGCGTCGGCCATCGACATGAGCGGCGGGGCCTCGTCGCCGAGCGTGACGGCGTCCTCCAGCCCATAGCCGCCGATGCGGGTGCGTCGGAGTGCGGTGAGGTGGCCGCCGACGCCCAGCGCGCCGCCGAGGTCGCGGGCGATGGCGCGGATATAGGTGCCCGACGAGCACTCCACGTCGAGATCGACGTCGAGCGTCGCCCCCGAGGAACGCACGTCCAGGACGTCGAGCCGCGAGACGGTGACGGGGCGGGCCTTGAGCTCCACCTGCTCCCCCGCCCGGGCGAGGGCATAGGCGCGCTTGCCGTCGACCTTGATGGCCGACACGGTGGTGGGCACCTGGAGGATGTCGCCGCGTTGAGCGTCGAGCGCCCTGTCGATCTCGTCGCGCGTCAACCGCGACGCGTCCGCGACGGCGACCACCTCGCCGTCCGC
The DNA here is from genome assembly GCA_047602285.1 of Arachnia sp. Taxonomy (GTDB): domain Bacteria; phylum Actinomycetota; class Actinomycetes; order Propionibacteriales; family Propionibacteriaceae; genus Arachnia. The sequence continues at coordinate 3,565,447 of JASGHR010000001.1, read as the reverse complement.
GTCGTCGGTGTTCGACGACGCACCGAGGCGCACGGTGGCGAGGTAGCGCTTGTCGTGCAGCGCGAGATGGCCGAGCAGCCGGGTGGCCCGGTTGACGCCGAGGATCAGCACGCCGGTGGCCATCGGGTCGAGCGTGCCCGCGTGCCCGATCTTGCGGGTGCCGAGCAGTCGACGCAGGCGGCCGACGACCTGGTGGGAGGTGACCGCCGACGGCTTGTCGACGATCACCACCCCGGACTCCGAGCTCACTGCTCGTCGTCCTCCTCGGCCTCGCGCGGCTTGCGGTACGGGTCCGCCTCGCCCGCGAACTCCTTGCCGACGGCAGACGCGGCCACGGCCGCGTCCGTCGCCTGCACCTGGGCCAGCAGATCCTCGATCTGCCGGGCCGAGTCAGGAGTCGCGTCGAGGACGAACGCCAGCGTGGGCGTGAACTTCAGGCCCAGCTGCTGGCCGACGGCCGTGCGCAGCATGCCGGTGGCCGACTGCAGGGCGGCGGCCGAGGCCGCGCGCTCCGCGTCGTCGCCCAGCACCGTGTAGAACACGGTCGCCTCGCGATTGTCCCCGGTCAGACGCGCCTCGGTGATCGTGACGAACCCCAACCGGGGGTCCTTGACCCGGCGCTCGATCGCCGAGGCGATCACCACCTTGATCTGATCGGCCAGCTTCGCATTGCGGGGTGCAGCCATCACTCGCGCTCCTTCTCCACCATCTCGAACGTCTCGACGACGTCACCGATCTTGATGTCGTTGTAGTTGCCGAGCGTCATGCCGCACTCGAAGCCCTCGCGGACCTCGGTGGCGTCGTCCTTCTCGCGCCGCAGGGACGCGATGGAGGTCTCGGCGACCACGACACCGTCGCGGATGAGGCGCGCCTTGGCGTTGCGCCGGATGGAGCCGCTGAGGACCATGCAGCCCGCGATGTTGCCGAACTTGGAGGAGCGGAACACCTCGCGGATCTCCGCCTGGCCTCGCACCTCCTCGGCGAAGATCGGCTTGAGCATGCCCTTGAGCGCGGCCTCGATCTCGTCGATCGCCTGGTAGATGACCGAGTAGAAGCGGATGTCGACGTTCTCGCGGTCCGCCATCTGCTGCGCGTGCGGCGTGGGACGGACGTTGAAGCCGATGATGACGGCCTTCGACGCGGTGGCCAGCGAGACGTTGCTCTCGGTGATGGCGCCGACGCCGCGGTCGATGACCCGGAGCGACACCTCTTCGCCGACCTCGATCTTGCTGAGGGCGTCCTCGAGGGCCTCGACGGAGCCGGCCCCGTCGCCCTTGAGGATGAGCAGGAGCTCCTGCGTCTCGCCCTTCTGCAGCTCGTCGAAGAGCTGATCGAGGGTCTTGCGACGGCTCGTCTTGGCCTGCTGTGCGGCACGCATCCGCGCCTCACGCTTGTCGGCGATCTGGCGCGCCATGCGCTCGTCGTCGACGACCAGGAAGTTGTCGCCGGCGCCGGGCACCGAGGTCAGGCCGAGCACCTGGACGGGCATCGACGGCAGGGCCTCGGTGACGTTGTCGCCGAGGTCGTTGACCAGGGCGCGGACGCGGCCGTGAGCCGATCCCGCGACGATCGAGTCGCCGATCCGCAGCGTGCCGCGGTGCACCAGGACGGTGGCCACGGGGCCGCGGCCCTTGTCGAGATGCGCCTCGATCGCCACGCCCTGGGCGGGCATGTCGGGGTTGGCGCGCAGGTCCAGCGCGGCGTCGGCGGTGAGCACGATCGCCTCGAGCAGCTCGTCGAGGCCGTAGCCGGTGATGGCCGAGACGTCGACGAACTGCGTGTCGCCGCCGTACTCCTCGGGGATGAGCCCGAACTCGGTCAGCTGGCCGCGCACCTTCGTGGGATCGGCGGCCTCCTTGTCGACCTTGTTGACCGCGACGACGATCGGCACATCGGCCGCTTTCGCGTGGTTCAGGGCCTCGATGGTCTGCGGCATCACACCGTCGTCGGCGGCGACAACAAGCACCGCGATGTCGGTGGACTTGGCGCCGCGGGCACGCATGGCGGTGAACGCCTCGTGGCCCGGCGTGTCGATGAAGGTGATCTTCCGCTCGTTGCCGTCGACCTCGGTCTCCACCTGGTAGGCGCCGATGGCCTGCGTGATGCCACCGGCCTCGCCCGCCACGACGTTGCTCTTGCGGAGCGCGTCGAGCAGCTTGGTCTTGCCGTGGTCGACGTGGCCCATGACGGTGACGACCGGGGGACGCGCCTCGAGGTCGTCCTCGTCGCCGATGTCCTCGCCGAACTCCAGGTCGAAGCTCTCCAGCAGCTCGCGGTCCTCGTCCTCGGGCGAGACGACCTCGATGTTGTAGTCGAGCTCCGCGCCCAGCACCTCGAGGGTGTCGTCGGCCACGGACTGCGTGGCGGTGACCATCTCACCGAGATGGAACAGCACCTGCACCAGCGACGCGGCGTCCACGCCGATCTTCTCGGCCAGGTCGGTCAGCGAAGCGCCGCGACGAAGGCGAACGGTCTGGCCGTCGCCCTTGCGCAGGCGCACGCCGCCGATCGTCGGGGCCTCCATCTGATCGAACTCTTGCCTGCGCTGCTTCTTCGACTTGCGACCGCGCTTGCCCGCGGACCCGCCGCGACCGAACGCACCCTGCGTGCCGCCGCTGCGTCCGCGGCCACCGCCGCGACCGCCGGCCGGAGCGCCGCCGCCCATGGGCGGGCCGCCCGCACCGGGACGACCGCCACCGCCGCCGCCCGCACCGGGACGACCGCGGCCGGGGCCGCCGCCACCGGGACGCGAGGGGCGAGCGCCGATGGCCGCGTTCGCGGTCTTCGGCATCATCGCGGGGTTGGGCCGGGGCATGCCGGGCAGGCCGCCCGTGCCACCCGGACGCGGCATGCCGGGAAGGCCGCCGGTCGCGCCGGGACGCGGGGCGCCGCCCTCGCGACGCTGGCCGCCGTCGGGACGGGCCGGGCGACGCTGCTGCGTCCCCATGCCCTGAGCCGGGGCGAAGGGGTTGTTGCCGGGGCGCGGAGCGCCGGGCTTACGCGGGCCGGGGGTCGGACCACCCGGACGAGGAGCCGCGCCGGGGCGGGGCCCCGGGGTCGGGCCACCGGGGCGCGGGCCGGGAGCGGCCCCGCCGGGGGTGGCGGCAGGCTTGGCGGGCGCGCTGGGCGCCGACGGTGCGGCCGGGGCCGCGGGACGGGCCTGCGGCGTCGCGGGGCGCGGCGCGGGCGCAGGGGCCGGACGAGGCGTGCTGGGACGCGGGGCCTCTGCGGCCGGCGTCTGGGGCTTCGCTGCCGGGGCCGCGGGGGCCGGGGTGGCGGACGGTGCGCTCACCGACGGGGCCTTCGGGGCCGCCGGAGCGCTGGGTCGTGCGGCGGGGCGGGGCGCGGGCTGCGCCTTGGGCGCGTCGGCCGGGCCGGAGAACGCCTCCTTGATCTTGCGCACGACGGGGGCCTCGAGCGTGGACGACGGGCCGCGTACGTACTCGCCCATCTCGCCCAGCTTGGCCAATAGTTCTTTACTTGTGATCCCGATTTCCTTGGCGATCTCGTGGACGCGGGGCTTAGCCACTGCTCTCCTTCTTGAGGCTCCGACCCACCAAGGGCGGAACCGCTAGTTGTGCTTGGTCATCGTTGGGTACTCATCGAGTGGTCATGAGCGTTAGCCCACCTTCTGGTTGCCGCCTCAGAGAGGCGTGTGAACGATGTGCCCGCGCGAGCGCAGGCCGACGGACATCATATCGCGGTGCCGTTGGCACCACCAACCGAGCGCACCAGCGTGTCGTCGAGCGTCGCCGCCGCGCCGAACGCCCTGCGGATGGCTTGCCGCTTGACAGCCAGCCCGATGCACCCGGCGTGCACGTACGCCCCCCTGCCGTCCAGCCGCGGCCGCGTGCCGTCGACCACGACGTCGCCGCGTCGCACCAGGCGCAGCAGCGCGTCCTGGCCGTCGCGCGCGCGGCAGCCGATGCACGTGCGGATGGGAGTCATGGGCCTCAGCGTAGTCATCGTGGCGGCATTCGTTCAGTTCGGCCGTGTCCGAGGCTCGTTGTGGCGGCCACAGTCCGTATACGGACTCTGACCGCCACGGCGGCGATGGGTGCTCTGCCGAGATTCCCAGGCCCAGCACAGGCTCAGCACATACTTCGCGCCCACAGTCGAAGCAGGTCGAACAACCCGGCCTGACCACCGACTGGGAAGGAAACCCACATGAAGAAGACCACGATCGTCGGCCTGTCGGCCGCGACCCTCGCGGCCGGCCTCGGGATCGGCGCGGGAACACTCGCCAGCGCCGACACCAGCAGCCCGACGCCGACGCCGTCGGCCTCCTCCGGCGCGGAGGCGGGCACGAAGGCCAAGCCCGAGCACGGCCACCGTGGGGGCGGCCACGGGCAACGCGGCGGAAGCCTCGGCGGGGACCTCAAGACGCTGGCGGAGAAGCTCGGCGTGACCGAGGACGCGCTCAGCTCCGCTGTCGACAAGGCGCGCGAGGCGCTGAAGTCCGACACCGAGGCCACCAAGCCGTCGGACCAGACCGATGAGGAGCGCGAGGCCGCTCGCGAGGCGAAGAGGAAGGAGCTGATCGCGGCGGTCGCCAAGGAGCTGAACCTCGACGAGGCCAAGGTGACCGCGGCCGTCGAAGAGGCCCGGGCGGAGCGGTCCGAAGAGCGTGCGGCCACCCAGAAAGAGAAGCTGGCGAGCGCCGTCACGGAGGGGAAGCTGACCCAGGCGGAGGCTGACGCCGTCGCCAAGGCGATCGAGGAGGGGATCGTCCAGCTGCGCGGCGGGGGGCCGCGGCGCTAGGAAGCCCTAGCGTCCTCGGAAGGCCTGGTACCTGTGCTCCCAGTTCAGGTACCAGGCCACCGTCTTGTCCACCTGCGCCGAGATCCAGGCGCCGTCGGTCTCGGCCGCCAGGTCGTGCTGCTCGTACGGGTCCGTCTTGAGGTTGTAGACCTCGTCACGGCGATCACCGAAGTGGTGGATCACCTTCATGTCACCCTCCATCGTCGCCGCGCAGCGCCCCCGCGTGTAGCAGGTGGCCAGCGCCGGCGGCTGCGGCTCGCCGCTCAGCAGCGACGGGTAGTACTCGTCGCTGCTCACCAGGTCGAAGCCCGCGGCGTCGACCAGCGTGGGCAGGACGGCGAGCTGGCTGACCGGGCCCGGGATCACGCTGCCGGGGCGGGAGGGGTCGATGACGAGGTACGGGATGCGCAGGCCCTCGTCGTAGATGGTGTTGTCGTGCTGGTACACGCGGTGCTCGCCGAAGCCCTCGCCGTGGTCGCCGGTGATGACGAAGACCGTGTTCTCGTAGAGCCCCAGCTCCTTGAACATGTCGAGCACCTTGCCGACGAACCGGTCCTGGTAGTGGATGCCGTTCAGGTACCGGTTCAGGAGGGGGTCGTCGACGAAGTCGATGGGCACGTAGCCGTTGAGAACATAGTCGTGGTGGCCGGTCACTGTCAGCATCCCGAGCAGGAACGGCTCGTCGCGGTGCGCCTGGAGCCAGGCCCGCTGCGGCGGCAGCATGATGTCGTCCTCGAAGCCGAAGTAGTTGGCCTTGTGATAGCCGAGCGTGTTCATGATGTCGACGGGCGTGAAGTCCTCGAAGCCGAAGTTCGCCACCGTCCCGCGCCGCCGCTCGAAGCGCTCGGTCGCGGTCTGGAAGAAGCCGGTCGCGTAGCCCTGCTCGGCCAGCAGCTCGGGGAGGCAGCGGGCCGGGAGGCTGCCCGCGTCGGCCTCGGAGTTCAGCATGTCCAGCGGCGGAGCGATGCCGCAGTAAAGCGCCGTCAGCGCCTTCGACGTGTGCGGAAGCACGGCGTAGCCGCGCTCGGGCGCGATGGCCTCGGCGGCCAGCGCGTCGAGCACCGGCGTGACGGGCTGCCGCGTCTCCGGCAGCGTCGACGTCGCCCGATGCGACTCGAGCGTGATGACGACGACATTCTTCTGCTTCCCGTCGCGGGCGACGAGGTGGGTGCTGTCGGGCTCGGGATCGACGTCCTCGGCCAGCGACTCCGGGTAGGCGAGCGCGCCGCGCACCTCGCCCACGGCGATCTGCACCGGCGGCGCCAGCGCGAACGCGGCCGACACCGTCGGCGCGCTCCACACGCTGGTGGCGAGCAGCGCCACCGCACCCACCAGCGCGAGCCTGCGGGTCAGAGTGCTGGGCTGCGGCAGCGGGCGTTCGACGGCCCAACCGAGCGCGACGGGCAGCACCAGGACACCGCCGACGACACCCGCCAGCAGGCCGACCGACTCCCCCGTCATCTGCGACTCGAGCACCGGCGCGAACTCCGACAGCTGGCGCGTCACGGTGACGAAGTAGTCCCAGGTGACCGGATTGCCGCTGCGGATCATGTACTCGTGGTTCAGGACGACCACCAGGTTCACGATCAGCGTGGTGAGGTGCGCGAGGTAGAAGAGCACCGTCCGGAGCGCGCCGCGCGCGACATGGCAGGCCACCAGCCACAGCAGCAGCCAGGACACGCCGAACGCGACATCGGAGGCGACCTTGATCGCGACGTCGAGGGCCGACGACCCAGGGTAGAAGAGCTGAATCCGGATCAGTTTCAGCCACACCCCCAGCACCGTGACGGGGACCAGGAGCACGATGAGGCGCCCCCAGATATGGCGAGGGTGGCGCACCCGATCGATGAGCTTCCGGCGGTCAGACATGATTCCGCCATCGTAAGCGATCGGGTGCGCCACCCTCGTGGGCGTGTCAGCGGGGGGCGACGTCCGGCTGGATGTCGATGCGCCAGCCCGTGAGGCGCGCGGCCAGGCGGGCGTTCTGCCCTTCGCGGCCGATGGCGAGCGACAGCTGGTAGTCGGGCACGACGGCGCGGCAGGCGCGTGCGACCGGGTCCACGACCGTGACCGACAGCACCTTGGCCGGCGAGAGCGCCGCCGCCACGAAGGCCGCGGGGTCCTCGGAGAAGTCGACGATGTCGATCTTCTCCTCCCCCAGCTCGTTGGTGACCGCGCGCACGCGTTGCCCCATGGGGCCGATGAACGCGCCCTTGGCCGACACGTTCGGATCGTTCGATACGACGGCGATCTTCGTGCGGTGACCGGCCTCGCGCGCGATCTCCTTGATCTCGACCACGCCCTTGTCGATCTCGGGCACCTCGAGCGCGAACAGCTTGCGCACCAGGTTGGGGTGCGTGCGGGAGACGACCACCTGCGGGCCGCGGAGCTCGCGGCGGACGCTCACGACGTAGACGCGCATGCGCCGACCGTGCGAGTAGTCCTCGCCGGGCACCTGCTCGGCCAGCGGCATGATCGCCTCGAGCGTGCCGAGGTCGACCCGGACGGCGCGAGAGTCGCGGTCCTGCTGCACGACGCCGACGAGGATGTCGCCCTCGACGCCGGCGAAGTGGCCGAACTTCTGATCGTCCTCCGCCTCGCGGATGCGCTGGAAGATCACCTGCCGCGCGGTGGCCGCGGCGATCCGCCCGAAGTCCTCCGGCGTGTCGTCGAAGTAGCCGATGATCTCGTCGTCATCGTCGAACTCGGGCGCGAGCACCGAGACCTTGCCCGTCTTGCGATCGACCTCCACCTTCACGCCCCGCAGCGCGTGCGGCGTCTTGTGGTAGGCGTTCAGCAGCGCGTCCTCCAGCGTCTTCAGGAGGTAGTCCATCGGGATCTCGCGGTCCCGCTCGATCGCCTTCAGTGCAGCCAGATCGACGTCCATGTTCAGTTGTCCTCTCCCTCGTCGTCGGCCGAGCGGTTCAGCTCGACCTGCACGACAGCCTTGGTGATGTCCGCCAGTGCGACGGTGCGCTCGGCCCCGTCCACGTCGACGGTGACCGCGTCGTCGGCGACGTCGCGGATGCGGCCCACGGTCTCGCCGTCGGCCAGCCACAGCTTCACGAGCCGGCCCTGGTTGCGGCGGAAGTGCTTCGCCTCGGTCAGCGGCTTGCTGACGCCGCGCGAGCTCACCTCGAGCGTGTAGGGCGCGTTGCCGACGGCCGGGCTGGCGTCCAGCGCCTCCGAGATGGCCGACGACGCCGCGGCGATGTCGTCCAGGAGGGGGCCGCGGCCCTCGGGGCCGTCGCCGTCGATGGTGACCCGGAGGACGGAGCGCTTGCCGATGGGCGTGACGTCGAGCCGGTCGAGCTCGAGGCCGTGCTCGGCGAGGATCGGCTCGATGACGGCGGCGAGCTGGGATTCCTGCATAAGTCTGCTCCGTATCCGGTTGTGGGCCTGATTGTGTGAACGCCAAGCATACCTACTGACCGGCCGTGGCCCGGGGAACGCGAGGTGGGGTTAGGCTCTTCGCCATGCTCATTCCCCGACGCGCCGTGCTCACCGCCGCCGGCGCCGTCGCGTTGGTCGGCTGCACGAGCAGCCCGGTCGTCGAGGGCGAGCCCGCGGTGCCACCGACTCCCCCGCCGCCGACCCAGGCGCCGGAGGTGACCGCGGCCGTGTCGGCGCTGGTCGCGTTGTCGGCCGAGCTCACCCGGGCCGCGGGGCTCGCCGCATGGCAGGACGGCGACTGGGCCCGCGCCGCCGCCGCCCAGTGCCAGACGCACGCCGCCCTGTTCGCGCTGCCTGACCCGCTGGCCGGCGGCGAGCAGGACCCCTTCCCGCTTCCCACGCCGAGCCCCGGCACCGCGACCGACGAGAAGTCCGTGGCCACGGGCTTGACCGAGCGCGCCCGCGTCGCGACCGATGCGCTGGAGTCGGCCGCGGCGGCCGCCACCTCGCCCGACCTCCGGCTGGCCTGGGCGTCCGCCGCCACCGCGGCCTATGGCCTGGCCGGACGACGGGTGACGCCCGTGGCAGGCGACGCCGCACCACGCCGGTTCGCGTCCCCCACGAGGGAGGCTGCGCTGGCGGTCGCCCTCTCGCACGCCTGGGCGCTGGTCTACGGTCTGGGCGTCGGCGTCGGCCGGCTGGGCTCGAAGGACAAGCTGCGGGAGTGGGGCGTCGGCCGGCTGAACGCTGCGAAGGAACTCCGCAACGAGCTGCGCTCCGCGCTGGGGGCCGACACGCCGGCCCAGCCCGCTGCGTTCGTGCTGCCGACCGCCATGGATTCCGTGGCGACCATCACCGCCGGCTGGGCCGAACTGGAGTTGAACCTCCTCGACGGGTTCGCCGCCGCCGTCGCGGCCGAGGACTCCCCTCGTTGGCGAGAGCTGATGCGCGCGCAGACCGCGCCCGTCGCACGGCTCGGCGCACCTCTGCCCTCCTGGCCGGGCTGGGTCGCGGCGAACTGAGCCGCGTCGCACCGACAGCGACGAACGGCGACACGACGAACGCGTCGGGGAGATACCCTGTGCCCACGCTTCTCCCGAAAGGCACCACCATGGCAACCATCCTCGTCTTCGAGTTCCCGAGCGACGGCCCCTTCGGCACCGACGCCGTCGCGGCCTACCAGGGACTGGCCGAGCACATCGCGCAGGAGCACGGCTTGGTCTGGAAGGTGTGGACGGAGGACGCCGGCCGCAAGGTGGCCGGCGGCGTGTACCTGTTCGACAACGCCGCCGACGCTAAGCGCTACACGGCGTTCCACACCGAGCGCCTCGCCAGCTTCGGCATCACGCAGATCGACGCGCGGAGCTTCGACGTGAACGACGGCCTGAGCGCTATCACCCGCGGTCTCGCCGGCTGATCCGTCGTCGTTTCCGGGTGACGATGACGCCTGCCCTGTGTCGTGATGCCTGCCTTATTTCGTGACGCCAGCGTTGTGTCGTGACGCCAGCGTTGTGTCGACGTCGCCTGCCTTAGGTCGTGACGCCTGCCGTGTAGGGCAGGCGTCACGGTGGGAGGCTGGCGTCACGGTCGGAAGGCAGGCGCTGCTCGCGCAGGCAGCTACCGGTTTGTGACGATCACGGACTGGAGTTCGCCCACCCTCATCGGCACCGAGCGCGACAGCTCCAGCGGCATGGTGCCCGACTGACCGCCGCCGGACCACACCACCTCCCACGACGACGTGGCCGTCACCGTGTACCTGCCCATCGCCTCGTACACATAGCCGCAATCCGGCGACGCGACGTTGCTCCCGCCCCTTGTCCTGGCCGACGACCACGGCGTGCCCTTTCCGCACTTCACCGTGTCTCCATTACCCATGTCCCAGATCACATGCCGAACCCGCGCCGTCAACGTCACGGTCACCCCGCGCTCCGACACCGACGAGCTCACCGGCCCCCACTGCCGAGCCGTCGGCGCGGTGCTCCACAGCCACGTGTTCCAGCCGGTGTACGTCATCGTCTTCTTCGAATCGCCCACCGGGAACGAGTGCAACTGAGGCGCGGTCAGATCCAGCGACGCCAGAATCCTCCGCGCCATCTCCTCGGGATCCGGCGGTGGTTCCGTGCCTGCATCGGCCGTCCACGAGTAGAAGGTCAACGCCGGATCAGGGATCAGTGAGCCGTCAGGTCGCGTGCACCGCAGCACCCGCCCCTCCGTGTGTCCGTCCCACACGGGATCCGAAAGCGGGATCTCCTTCGTCGCATCCTCGCACCACGCACTTTGAGTCGCATACCAGGAGCCGACTGCCGTCTGACAGGGGACGGTCCGACCGTCGAAGGCACACTCCCGCGGCCCAGAACGGGAGCCACTATCGCCTCGAGAACCGTCGTCACCCGGCTGTCTGGGGATTCGCTCTCGAGTGACGGGGATCTGTTTCACGCACTTGCCCGTCACCCGGCTCGTTCGCGCACAGATCTGGTCGTCCTCCGGAGGGAGAGGAGCAGCACTCGCAGAAGCGGCGATGCCAAGCAGTAGGAGCACGAATGCGCACAGCCTGGCTAGCACTTCGCCTCCTGATTCCTGATGAGCGAGACACGCCAGGTCCCATCGTGGGCCTTGACGAGAGTGGTCGTTTCGCGAAGGACCGACGGCCCCACCCTCTCGAAGGGCTTGCCGGTGTCGGCGTAGACCACGACAACACGCGAAGCATCGACGCAGTAGGTCAGCACTGCAGTCTGGGTTCCGTCAGGTCCCTCTACGGGCGCGCCCACTTCGACATCGCGATAGACCATCCCGCCCTTGTACATCAGACGCTCCTCACGAAGCTGTTGAAGCGCATCCAAGATGCCTCGGCGCTCCTCGCCCTCGGTCACAAGCTGTGTCTCGGTCCAGTCGGTGGGAGTGAGCGGATCGGCGGCGAACTTGTCGTAGACCTCCAAATAGCGCTGCCAGCCCTTGATGATCGCCGCGGAAACCGGGTCCTCCGTGGGCAGATCCGTTGGATAGGAGGGCCGGACGGTCGGGCTCGGGGAGGGCGACGGGTTTGTCGGCGTCGGTGAGGGCGAGTGCGTCACCACCGGCGTGGACGGCCGCGGCGTCGACGGGCCGGGGCCTGACGGCGTGCAGGCCACCAGCAGGAGCGCGGCCGCCAGGGCCACAACAGGTGTGCGCATCAGAGCCCCCCAAGTTGGTCGATACCAGGACATTGAACCAAGCATCTCCCCGTCAGGACAGCCCTCGACGCAAACTGTGGATAAGCCCGGGGTAGTTCAGGCAGGAAGCCGCAGAGACCAGGCCTGCACGGCGATCCCAGGGGACGCCACCAACCGGTAGCACTCACCGTCGGCGGGGTAGGCGCGCAGCGTCTGCGACTGGCCACCCTCCGGGAACACCTCGATCACGGAGGCGTCGATGAGGATGCGCACGCCGTCGCCGACGTGGCCGCGCCACAGGGTCTGGCCCTCACCGTCCGGATCGGCAAGACGAAGTTCGGCCTCGCCGGCGCCGGTGAGCAGCAGCTCGGCTTGGTCGGGCAACGCGGCGGGGTCGACAGGCTCGCCGCGCAGGGCGGTCAGCTCGCGGGCGGGGATGGTCCGCGCCTCGTCGCCGTCGGTGTCTACGTGCCGGCGCCGTACGCGTACATCAACCGGCGCCCGACCTTCTACCCCGGGCCCGACGAGTCGAAGACGCCGTTCGACACGTCGTCCCGACGTGTCAAGCTGCGCATCCTCGTCGACAACACCAGTGTCGAGCTGTTCGTCGGGGACGGCCGGCACGTGCACTCGCACCGCGTGTTCTCGGCACCCGCCGACACCGGCATCCGCCTCTACGGACACGACGGCGGGGCGACCTTCCGCGACCTGGTGATCAGGGAGCTGAAGGCCCGCTGAGCGGGACGAAGGGCCGGGGCCATGCCCCGGCCCTTCGGCGTTTCGGTGACGATCCCGCGTCCGGGATGCGACGCTTGGCCATGAGCATCGGACGGAACAGGATCGGCTGGCAGATCGCCTCGGCGGCGCTGCTCACAGGCGTCGTCGCCTGGATGGCTGGGCCGACCTATCCCGTGGTCTGGGCCGTGGATCCCAACCTGCAGGTTGAGCCGGCCGTGACCTACCACAGCTGGCTCAGCCCGATGACCTTCGGCTACGGCGCCTTCCACACCGTCCTGACCTTCGTCTGCGCGCTGCTGGCAGCCGCCTCGGCCTGGTACGGCGTCGCCGTCAAGAAGACGCGCCGCACGCCCGCCTGGTGGGCGCTTTCGGGCGCCGTCATCCTCGTGATCTGGTCGGCGGTCCTTGGCTCCTTCGACTGGAGCCCCGCGGCGGCGCTCGTGGGACTGCTGGCCGGGGCGGGCGCGGCGCTCATCGCCGCCCGCGCCGCGCTCCCGGCACGCGTGCCGTCAGGCTGACGCCTTCGCCTCCCGACGCGCCCGGCGGCGGGCCGCGCCGTTCGCCCGGCCGCGTTCCAGCAGGTCGTAGAGCACCGGCACGAGAAGCAGCGTCAGCAGCGTCGAGCTGACGAGGCCGCCGATCACCACGATGCCGAGCGGCTTGGAGATGAACACGCCGCCGCCCGTGATGCCGAGCGCCATCGGGATGAGGGCGAAGATCGTGGCCAGCGCCGTCATCACGATGGGCCTCAGCCTCAGCCGCGCGCCCTGCTCGATGGCCTCCTCGACGTCGGCGCCGTCCTTCCGCTTCTGGTTGATCAGGTCGATGAGCACGATGGCGTTGGTGACCACGATGCCGATCAGCATCAGCAACCCGATCATGCTGGCCACGCCGATGGGCGTGCCGGTGAGGAGCGACAGGCCCAGCGCGCCCGTGGCGGCGAACGGGATGGAGACGAGCAGGATGAGCGGCTGCAGCAGCGATCCGAAGGTCGCCACCATGATCAGGTAGACCACGAGCACGGCGACGATCATCGCGAGACCGAGCTGCGAGAACGCCTCCTGCTGCATCTCCGTGACGCCGCCAACACGGACGGTCACGCCGTCGGGCAGGTCGAGCTCGGCGAGTCCGGCCTTGACCTCGGCGGTGGTCGAGCTGAGGTCGCCGCCCTCGAGGCCCGCGCGCAGCGTCGCGGCGCGCACGCCGTTGACCCGCGTGATGGAGCCCGCGGACTTGACCACGTTCACGTCGGCCACGTCGCTCAGCACGAGCGCGTCCGGGTTCAGCTCCTGCGCCGCCTTGGCCTCGTCGGCGAGTTCCTGCTGCTCATCCTGGGACTTCAGCGACGACGTCCGCTGATCCGCCAGCGCATCCAGCTGCTCGTCGATCGCGTCGACCTGGCCGTCGGCCGCGGCCACGCCCTGCGTGAGCTGCATCACCTGCTGCGTGACGGCGTCGATCTGCTTCGTCAGCTGGAAGACCGAGACGGTCAGCGGCGGGTCGACGGGGACCGCAGGGGTCGAGGTCGGCGTGCCGGGCGTCGCACCGGGATCGGTCCCCGGGTCCTCGCCGGGCTGGCCGGTGGCCGGGGGCTGCGTGGCGGGCGGGGTGACGGGCTGCTGCTGCAGCGCCTGCAGCTGCGCCTGGAGGACGGCGAGGCTCTCCTTGGCCTTGTCCAGCTGCTCGGCGGCCTTGGCCGAGGCGCGCTTGGCTGTCGCCCGCGCGTCGCGCAGCTTCTCCACCTGCTCGTCGTAGGCCTTGTTCGCCTTGTCCTTGGCCTCCTCGGTCATGGCGTCCTGCTTGTCCGTCACCTTCTCGGCGGCGTCCTTGCGGGCGTTCATCACCATCGTCTGGGTGACGGGAAGCTCGAGGTCGCGGAGCTCCTCGACGCTGCGCACCGGATCCTGCGAGCGCAGGTAGACGTCGAGCGTCGTGTCGCCCTTGGTCAGCGACCCGATCCGCTCGCCGCGCACCGCCCGCGCGACGACCTGGCCGATCTGCGCCTGCGTCATGCCGTTGTCGGCCGCGACATCCTTCTTCACGTCGACGGCGAGCATGTCGCTCGCGGTGCCCAGGTCGCTCGTGGGCGACGACAGCGAGCCGATCCCGGCCATCATGTCCAGCACCTGCTCCGCGCCACGGGCGAGCGCCTCGGAGTCGTGGCTCTCGACGTACAGCACCATCTGGCTGGTCTGGTCGCTCATGCCCACGCCGACGTCGATCGTGCCGGCGTCAGTCAGCGCGGCGAGCCGCGTCCTGAGGTCGGCTGCGACCGTCGTGGTGTCGCTGCCCGCCTTCAACGTGACGGTGAACGTCGCCTCGTTCGCGGCCGTCTGGCTACCGAGGAAGATCGACGACGAGCCACCGATCGACGTCGAGTAGCTCTCGACGTCGGGCACCTCGGACAGCACCTTCTCGACCTTGGCGGCGGCCTCGTCGGTCACCGAGAGCGGCGTGCCGAGCGGCAGTTCCTGCGACACCTGAAGGCTGTCCATGCCCGCCGAGCCGATGAAGTCGGTCTTCAGGTGCGGCGTCAGGGCCAGCGTGCCGCCGAAGATGGCCAGCGCGATCAGCAACGTGAGGCCGCGATGGCGCAGCGACCAGCCGAGCACCGGGTGGTAGGCCTTGTGCAGCCAGGTGTTGGTCTCCTTCTCCTCGCGCGCCGCGTGATCCTTGCCCGCCGACGGCCGCATGAACCAGGACGCGAGGACGGGGACGACGGTCAGCGAGACGAACAGCGACGCGAGGAGCGCGATGGTCACCGTGAGCGCGAAGGGCCGGAACATCTGGCCGGCCTGGCCGCCCACCAGCCCGATGGGCAGGAACACCGCGACAGTGGTGAGCGTGGAGCTGGTCACCGCGCCGGCGACCTCCTTGACCGCAGTCACGATCGTGCCCCGCCCGGACTCGCCCATCGACTGGTGTCTCTTGATGTTCTCGATCACGACGATGGAGTCGTCGACCACGCGGCCGATCGCCACGGTGAGCGCGCCCAGGGTCAGGATGTTCAGGGTGTAGCCGCCCACCCAGAGGCCCAGCAGCGCCATCAGGAGCGCGAGCGGGATGGAGACGGCGGTGATCAGCGTGGGCCGGATCGAGCCGAGGAACGCCATGATCACGAGCACGGCCATGGCAAGGCCGATGCCGCCCTCCACCGTGAGGTCGTGGATGGACTGCTCGATGAACGGCGCCTGGTCGAAGACGACGGCGAACGACGCGTTGCTGCCCAGCTGCGTGGTGAGCGTGTCGACGGCGTCACGCACCTCGTGCGCCACCGACACCGTGTTGGCGTCGGCCCCCTTGGTGACCGAGAGGGTCAGCGAGCTCCTGCCGTTCACGCGGCTCACACTGGAGGTCTCGACCGGCACCTCGGCCACCTCCGCAACGTCGCCCAGCGCCACGGGCCCCTCGGAGCCCTGCAGCATGAGGCCCTTGAGGTCGTCGACGGACGAATAGGTGGTGCCCGTCTGGACGTCGAGGTTGGCGCCGTCGGAGTGCAGCGTGCCCGAAGGGATCGCGGTGGAGTTGGCGAGGAAGAACTGGCCGATCGTGGAGGCGTCGACACCCGCGTCGCTCAGCTTCTCGCGGTCGTAGGTCACCACCACCTCGTGCGCCTCCTGGCCCGTGAGCGTCACGTCGCGGACCCCTGGCAGGGCGCGCAGCGCGGGCAGGACCACGTCCTCGGCCTGTTCGGAGAGGTCGGCGGTGCCGGCGTCGGAGGACAGCGCGAGGATCATCACCGGCACGTCGTCGATGCTGCCGGTGACCACGCGCGGGTCGACATTGGACGGCAGGGTGCCCGAGATGGCGTCGAGGGCCGCGTTCACGGCCGACGCGATGTCGTCCGAGTCGTGGTCGTAGTCCCACTGCATCGACACCTGCGAGACGGAGCTGGAGCTCGTCGAGGTGACGTTGGTGATGCCCTCGACGGCCTTGACGGCCGCCTCGATCGGCTTCGAGACCTCGGCCTCGACCACCTCGGGGCTCGCCCCGGGGTAGACGGCGACGACCGCGCCCTGCGGAAGGCTCATCGAGGGGATGAGCTCCTGCTTGAGGGCGCCCGCGGAGTAGACGCCGAGGCCGATGGCCAGCAGCGCGAGCAGCATCACGACGGTCCGGTGTGCGAGGCTGAGACGAGTGAGGCGGCTCATGGAACTCCTTGGGCTCTTCTGCTTAGCCTGCCGCTAAGCATGGGAAGGTTAGCACGGGGCTAAAGACATGGCGAAGTCGGCGATTGTTGGGCATGATGTCCCCCATGAAACGCCCTCCGTGCTCAGGTGACCCGGAGCGCGACGCCCTGCTCGAGGACATCATGGGCATCAACGACCGCATCCACTCGACGGCGATGCGGCTGCTCGGCCCGGTGGAGCTGCCCGAGGACCTCACGATGCAGCAGATGCGCGTGCTGGGGCTCATCGGCCACGAGCCCGGCCTCACCGGCCAGGGGCTGAGCGCCCGCCTCGGGGTGAGCGCGCCCACCGCCAGCGGCATCATCGACCGGCTGTCCGGCAAGGGCCTCGTCGCGCGCGCGGAGGACCTCGACGACAGACGCGTCCGGCGGATCGTGCTCACCGACGACGGCCGGCACCTGCTGAGCAGCATCGACTCCGTCTTCGACCAGCTGGTCGAGACCGTGCTGCCCTCCATCGCCGTCGACGATCTCCGCGCCATCCACGACGGCAGCCGCGCGATGCTGCGCGCCGTCGAGCGCGCGCTGGGCGAGCGCGACGCGTAGATGAACGCCGACGTCCGCTGGCGCGCGTTCGCCATGGTGCTGGCGGGCGGTTTCATGACGCTGCTCGACGTCTCGATCGTCAACGTGGCGCTGCCGTCGATCCAGTCCGTGCTGGGCGCCACGTCGTCGGAGATCCAGTGGATCGTCGCCGGCTACTCCCTGACCTTCGGCCTGATGCTGGTGCCGGCCGGGCGCTTCGGCGACGTCTTCGGCCGCCGACGGATGTTCCTCGTGGGGCTCTCCGGCTTCACGCTCGTCTCGCTCGCGTGCGGCTTCGCGCCCACGGCCACCGTCCTCGCGGTGCTCCGCCTGGTGCAGGGCGCGTTCGCCGGCGTGATGAACCCGCAGATCTCCGCGCTCATCCAGGAGCTGTTCCAGGGCGCCGAACGCGCCCGCGCCTTCGGCCTGTTCGGCATGACGGTGGGCGTCTCCACCGCCATCGGCCCGCTGCTCGGCGGAGTGCTCGTGACCGGCATCGGCGCCGAGCACGGCTGGCGCTCCGTGTTCCTCATCAACGTGCCCATCGGCCTGGTGCTCGTGCCGCTGGCCGCGCGCTTCCTGCCGCCGCGCCCCGCCCGGGTCGACGACGCCGACAGGAGGGGCAGCCTGGGGCTCGACGTCCCCGGCCTCCTGCTGATCGCCGTCATCGTCGTGGCCGTGATGTGGCCGTTCGTGACGGCCTCGTCGCATCCGCAGGGCCTCGCGGGCGCCCCGTGGTGGCTGCTCGGGATCGCCGCCGTGCTGACGCTCGCGCTGGTCGCGTGGGAGCGTCGCCTGGCCCGCGGTCAGCGGCCCGCCGTCCTGCCCGCCGCCCTCGTGCGCAACACGGGCTTCGTGCTGGGAGCAACCCTGGCCGCGGCCTACTTCGCCGGTTTCACCAGCATCTTCATCGTCGTGACGATGTTCTACCAGGACGGGCTCGGCGCGTCGGCGCTGATCGCGGGCCTCGCCCAGATGCCGTTCGCGCTGGCCTCCGCGGCCGGCGCCCGATGGTCGAGCAAGACCGTCATGAAGGCCGGCCGCGGCATCGTCGTCCAGGGTCTGATCGTGATGATCGTCGCGGTCATCGCCATCATCGCCGTCGCCGCGCTCCTCCCCCTCGCCGCTGCGCAGTGGATCATCCCGGCGCTGCTCGGCGTCGCCGGCTGGGGCAGCGGCACGGTGATCTCGCCCAACCAGACCCTCACTCTCGCCGACGTCCCCACGACACTCGCCGGCACCGCCGCCGGACTACTGCAGACGTTCCAGCGCCTCGGCGGCTCCATGGGCCTCGCGCTGCTGACCACCGTCTACTTCGCCCGGGTGGCCGCCGACGGCGACAGCCCGGCCGCGTACGCCCACGGCCTCGCGTTGTCGCTCGCGCTCACGGCCGTCATCCTGGGCGTGGCCCTCGCCATCGCCCTGGCGGACGCCCGCCGTCGTAGCGCTGTCGTCGCCTAGGACTGTGTCAGCGTCCTTGCGGGAGATCGAGGGCGTAGACGCGGAACACCACCGGCTGGCCGTCCTCGTCGCGGTCCGTGACCGACACGGCTTCGGAGAGGAAGGTGAAGCCGCTGCGCTCGGCCACCGCGACCGAGGGCGCATTGCGCGGCTCGGCGCGGATGATGACGCGACGGCCGACGCGCTCGCGGGCGATCACCTCGCAGACGGCGGCGACGGCCGCGGTCGCGACGCCTCTGCCCCGCGCCCAGGGGTGGACGGCGTAGGAGATGTTGACGTCGCCGGGCTCGGGGACGTCGTCGCAGTCGGGGTCGAAGTCGACATAGCCCGCGAGGCTGCCGTCCAGCCACACGCCGAAGCCGCGCTTGCCCGCCCCGCGCGCGGCGTTGGCCGCAAGTTCCGCGAAATGCCGACGCGTGGTCTCCTCGGTGGCCCAGCCGCCGCTCAACCAGCGCACGGTCTCGGCGTCCTCCCCCGCGTTGTGCGCGGCGATGTCCGCCTCGGTCAGCGGCCTCAGCTCAATGCTCATGCGCGGAGCGTATCGCCCCGGCCCCGACGCGGATACCAGCACTCGTGCTCGTTACCAGCGGTATAGCGCTGGTAACGAGCACGAGTGCTGGTATCTGCGGAGGAATGCTGGTACCGACCGACGATCAGCCGAGCAGCGCGCGCACCTCGGCGACGACGTCGCCCACCGGCACCTCGCGCTTGTCGCCCGTGCGACGGTTGCGCAGCTCCACCACGCCGTCGGCCAGGCCGCGGCCCACCACGACGATCACGGGCATGCCCATGATCTCGGCGTCGGCGAACTTCACGCCCGGGCTGGCCTTCCTGTCGTCGACCAGGACATCGACGCCCAGCGCGTCCAGTTCGTCGGCGATGCGCTGAGCCTCGTCGAACACCGTCTGGTCCTTGCCCGTGGCCACGACGTGCACCGGGTAGGGCGCCAGCTCGACGGGCCAGCAGAGGCCCTTGTCGTCGCAGGTCGACTCCGCGACGGCAGCCACCGCACGTGACACGCCCACGCCGTAGGAGCCCATGGTGACCGTGACGAGCTTGCCGTTCTGGTCGAGAACCTTGAGGCCCAGCGCCTCGGCGTACTTCTTGCCCAGCTGGAAGATGTGGCCCATCTCGATACCGCGGGCGAGCGTCAGGCCGCCGGAGCCGTCGGGGGCGGGGTCGCCCTCACGGACGTCCGCAACGTCGAGCACGCCGTCGGCCGCGAAGTCGCGGCCCGCGGTCACGTCGGTGAGGTGGTAGTCCACGACGTTGGCGCCGGTCAGCCAGCGGGTGCCGTCGACGACGCGGGGGTCGACGAGGTACGGGATCTTCGTCGCGGACTCCTCGCCCAGGACGCGGGTGCCGTCAAGGCTGACTGGGGAGATGAAGCCCACCTTCAGGTCGGGGTAGCGGGCGAAGTCCTCGGGGCCGAAGACGGCGGCCTCCGCGGGCTCGAGCGCGGCGGCCAGGCGCTTGAGGTCGACCTCGCGGTCGCCGGGCAGGCCGAGCGCGAGCGGGCGGCGCGTGCCGTCGGGATCGGTGACCATGAACAGCACGTTCTTCAGCGTGTCGGCGCCCACCCAGGGGCGGTCCGCGCGGGGGGCCTTCTCGTTCATCAGCGCGACGACACCGGCGATCGTGCCCGTCTCCGGCGTCTCGACGAGCGCCATCGCGGGGGCGTCGTCGAACGGCAGCGCGGGCGGCGCGGGAATGCGCACGGCCTCGACGTTGGCCGCATAGCCGCCGGGCGAGCGCACGAACGTGTCCTCGCCGTTCTCGGCCAGCGCGAGGAACTCCTCGGAGCGCGAGCCGCCCATCGCGCCGGCCATGGCGGCCACGATCACGAACTCCAGGCCCAGCCGCGTGAAGATGCGGATGTACGCCTCACGGTGCCGCTGGTAGGAGGCGTCGAGGCCGTCCTGGTCGATGTCGAACGAGTAGGAGTCCTTCATCACGAACTCGCGGCCGCGCAGCAGGCCCGCGCGGGGACGCGCCTCGTCGCGGTACTTCGTCTGGATCTGGAACAGCGACAGCGGCAGGTCCTTGTACGACGAGTACAGGTCGCCGACCATCAGCGTGAACATCTCCTCGTGCGTGGGGCCGAGGAGCATGTCGGCGCCCTTACGGTCGACGAGCCGGAACAGGTTCTGGCCGTACTCGGTCCACCGGTTGGTGAGCTCGTAGGGTTCGCGCGGCAGCAGCGCGGGGAAGTGCACCTCCTGCGCACCGATGGCCTCCATCTCCTCGCGGACGATGGTCTCGACCTTGTGCAGCACCTTCAGCCCCAGCGGCAGCCAGGAGTAGACCCCCGGGGCGGCGCGCCGGATGTACCCGGCGCGGACCAGCCAGCGGTGGCTGGGCACCTCGGCGTCGGCGGGGTCGTCGCGCAGGGTGCGCACGAACAGGTTCGAGAGCTTGGCAATCACGGTTCCGCAGTCTAGTCGCGCGCGTGCCGATCCTGTCACTGCGCCGACGCCGGGCGGCGGGCCGCCGCGACGAAAAAGCCCGCCGCGACCAGCACGGCGAGCCCGCCGAGGGCCAGCCCAGCGATCCGGCGGGCGTCCCACGTATAGGCCCCCGCGGTGAACGACGCCGGGTAGACGACGGCCTCCTCGCCGCGCCACAGCAGCCGGGCCGGCACCACGTCGCCGACGGCCGGCTCCGGCTCGCCGGCCTGCGCGCGCCACCAGGCGGGCGCCGTCGCGCCGTCGGCGCCCGTCCAGGTGCCGTGCGGGACGCAGCCGGCGAACCGGCGGCACCGCAGGTCGTCGACACGGAAGTCGCCCAGGTCGCCCTGGCCCGCGGCCGCACGCTCGTCCAGTTCCCGATCCGCGCCGAGCGACGGCACCATCGCCAGCATCAGCAGCCCGAAGAGGAGCGCGACGACGCCGGCGATCACCCGCGATCGGCGGCTGCCTGACACCATCAGTAGTGCACCGTCGCCAGCGCCCCGATCTCCTCGAACCCCAGCCGCTCGTAGGCGCGGATGGCCGGGGTGTTGAAGTCGTTGACGTAGAGGCTGATGATCGGGAACTGCCGCCGGGCCAGGCGCAGCATCCCGGCCAACGCGGGCACGCTCAGCCCGTGGCCGCGGAGCTCGGGCGCGACCCACACGCCCTGCAGCTGCGCGTGCGAACCGAGCTGCGGGCCGAGGTCCGCCTTGAAGATCACCCGGCCTGCGTCGTCGACGATGCCGTACGCGTCGCCGCGACGCAGCCGCTCCATGACGAACTTCTCGTATCCCCCGCCGTACTTGAACGGCGAGGAGCCGATCTCCTCGGTGTACATGTGCACGGAGGCCTCGAGGTAGCTCGCGAAGTCACGCGTGTTGAGCAGCCGCACGCGGGGGTCGGGCTCGCCCTCAGGATCGGACTCCAGAACCATCAGCGGCTGGCGCCGTCGCACGTTCATCACCGTGCCCCACGTGCCGGGCCAGCGTTCGCTCAGCCCCACGTGCAGGCCGAGCACGCTGACCGCGCGGCCCAGGATGGAGGTGCAGCGGCGCACCGGGCCCAGCTCGGAGACGAAGGCAGGCAGCGCCTCCGGGTCGAAGCCCGCCACGAACACGGTGCCGCCGTCCAGCAGCAGCGCAGTGATGCGTCCGTCGCGCTCGAACGCGTGCACGCGTCCCAGCCTGCGCCGGTCGAGGCCGACGGAGGCCACCTTCGCGGCCAGGAACAGATTCTCGACGGGGCTCTCCGCAAGGAAGGCCGCCACCTGCTCCCGGTCCGCTGCGGCCAATGTGCGCACCCGGACGTTCATGCCGTGAAGCCTAGTGTGCACGGCTGTGCGCGCGCTGGGATACGCGGAGCCTCGTGGCTCAGGGTCAGGAGACGGAGACTTCCGGGGCGCCGACCTCGCCCATGTCGGCGGCGATCCTGCGGGCCTCCACGAGCAGGGTCTCGACGATCTCGTCCTCGGGCACGGTCTTGATGACCTCGCCCTTGACGAAGATCTGGCCCTTGCCGTTGCCGGATGCCACGCCGAGGTCGGCCTCGCGGGCCTCGCCTGGGCCATTGACGACGCAGCCCATGACGGCCACGCGCAGCGGGGCCTGCATGCCCTCGAGCCCCTTGGTGACCTGCTCGGCCAGCGTGTAGACGTCGACCTGAGCGCGGCCGCAGGACGGGCAGCTGACGATGTCGAGCTTGCGGGGACGCAGGTTGAGCGACTCGAGGATCTTGAGCCCCACCTTGACCTCCTCGGCCGGCGGGGCCGAGAGGGAGACGCGGATGGTGTCGCCGATGCCGCGGCTGAGCAGCGAACCGAAGGCCACGGACGACTTGATGGTTCCCTGGAAGGCCGGGCCGGCCTCGGTGACGCCGAGGTGCAGCGGATAGTCGCACCTCTCGCTCAGCAGCTCGTAGGCGCGCACCATGACGACGGGGTCGTTGTGCTTGACCGAGATCTTGAAGTCGTAGAAGCCGACGTCCTCGAACAGCGACGCCTCCCACAGCGCCGACTCGACAAGCGCCTCGGGCGTCGGGGCGCCGTACTTGGCGAGCAGCCGCTTGTCGAGCGAGCCGGCGTTGACGCCGATCCGCAGGCTGACGCCCGCGTCGGCGGCGGCCTTGGCGATCTCGGCCACCTTGTCGTCGAACTGCTTGATGTTGCCGGGGTTCACGCGCACGGCCGCACAGCCGGCGTCGATGGCCGCGAACACGTAGCGCGGCTGGAAGTGGATGTCGGCGATCACCGGGATCTTCGACTTCTTCGCGATGATGTGCAGCACGTCGGCGTCGTCCTGGCTGGGGACGGCGACGCGCACGATGTCGCAGCCGGTGGCCGTCAGCTCGGCGATCTGCTGGAGGGTGGCGTTGATGTCGGTGGTCTTGGTCGTGGTCATCGACTGCACGCTGATGGGCGCGTCGCCGCCGACGAGGACCTTGCCCACCTTGATCTGGCGCGTGGTGCGGCGCGGGGCCAGAACGGGGGCTGGGGCGGCGGGCATACCGAGATTCACGGACATGGTGGCGAGTTTATCCCTGTCAGAAGAGTTGGATGGGGCTCAGGAGGTCGGCGATGATCAAGACGATGCCGCCGATCAGGAGGAAGCCTCCCACGACGTAGGTCACGGGCAGGCCCTTCGCGGTGTCGACGGGGCCCGGATCGCGGCGGCCGAACAGCCGAGCGAACGTGCGGCGCAGCCACTCGTAGATCGCGCCGGCGACGTGGCCGCCGTCGAGCGGCAGCAGCGGCACGAGGTTGAGCAGCGCCACGAACAGGTTGACCGAGCCGAGCAGCGAGAACCAGGTGGCGGCCTTGTCGCCGACGCCGAGCTGGTCGCTGGCGCCGATCTCGCCGGCCACCCGGGAGGCGCCGACGATCGAGACGGGCGAGTTGGGATCGCGCGGCTTACCGGTCACGAGGTCGGCCGCGACGGTGTACACCCGGGCTGGGAAGCCTGCGATCGCGACGACCGACTGCTTGGTGAGCGTCCACATCTGCCCGACGGTGGCGATGGGGCCACCGTGCACCAGCTCCTGCCCGGGCGAGACGCCCAGGAAGCCCGCCTCGACGTAGCGCGAGGGGTCGAGCCGGTCGGGCACGTGGTTGAGCACGGTGTTGACGGTGGGCAGCGTGAGGCTCTCGCCGGCACGCTCCACGACGACGGTGGCGGGGCCGTCGCGATTCTCGCGGATCAGATCGCCCATCTGCTCCCAGCTGGTGAGCGCGACGCCGTTGAAGCTGACGAGCCTGTCCCCCACCTGGACGCCCGCCTCCTTCGCGGGGGTGAGCGGGTCGGCGTCGGTGCAGGTCTGGTCCTTGCGGTCGGCGGGGATCGCGCACTCGGAAACCTGCGAGACCACGAGCGTCGCCTGGTAGGTGCCGTGGAACAGGTTGATGCCCAGGAAGATGAGGAAGGCCAGCAGCACGTTCATGGCCGGGCCGCCGAGCATCACGATGATCTTCTGCCACGTCTTCTTCTGGTAGAAGAGCCGACCGTCGTCCGCAGGGGTGATCTCCTCGTACTCGTAGCGGCGGGCGTCGTCGGCGAGGCGGGTCAGCCACGTCTGCTTGGCCTCGGGGCGCCGGGGCGGGTACATCCCGACGAGCCGGACGTAGCCGCCCACGGGGAAGGCCTTGATGCCGAACTCGGTCTCGCCGCGCTTCCGCGACCAGATCGTCTTGCCGAAGCCGACGAAGTACTGGGTGACCTTGACGCCGAACAGCTTGGCGGGCACCAGGTGGCCCACCTCGTGCAGCGCGATGGACGCCATCACGAGGGCGAAGAAGAGAACGGCGAAGACCACGATCAGGACGACGGTCATGCGGACACCCCCGCGAGCTCGGCGGCGCGGGTGCGGCCCCAGGCGTCGGCGGCGAGGACCGCGTCGACGGTGAGGTCGTCGTCGGGGACGTGCCCGACGGCGAGGTGCTCGTCGAGGCACTCCCCCACGATGCGGGTGATGTCGAGGAAGCCGATCGTGCCGTCCCAGAACGCGTCGACGCACGCCTCGTTCGCGGCGTTGTACACGGCCGGGGCCGTGCCGGCGGCCTTGCCCGCGCGGCGGGCGATCTCGACGGCGGGGAAGGTCTCGGAGTCGAGGGGCTCGAAGGTCCAGGTGGCGGCCGTGGTCCAGTCGCAGGGGGCAGCGGCGTCGGCCAGCCGTTCCGGCCAGGTGAGCGCGATTCCGATGGGCAGGCGCATGTCGGGCGGCGAGGCCTGCGCGATGGTGGAGCCGTCGTGGAACTCGACCATCGAGTGCACGATCGACTGCGGGTGCACCGTGACGACGATGTCGTCGAGGTCGACGCCGTACAGCAGGCCGGCCTCGAGCAGCTCGAGCCCCTTGTTGACCAGGGTGGCGGAGTTGATGGTGATGACACGGCCCATGTCCCACGTGGGGTGGGCCATGGCCTGCTGGGGCGTGACGTCGACGAGGTCGTCGCGGCTGCGGCCGCGGAACGGGCCGCCGGAGGCCGTGAGGATCAGGCGCCGCACCTCGTCGGCGCGCCCGGCCCGGAGGGCTTGGGCGAATGCGGAGTGCTCGGAGTCGACGGCGACGATCTGGCCGGGGGCCGCGGCCTGCGTGACGAGGCGGCCGCCGATCACCAGCGACTCCTTGTTGGCCAGCGCGAGCGTGCGTCCTGCGCGCAGTGCCGCGAGCGTCGGGGCGAGTCCCGCGGCGCCCGTGACGGCGTTGACCACGACGTCGCACTCCATGGCCGCGAGTTCAGCGGCGGCGTCGGGGCCGAGGAGGAGCCGCGGGAGCCGAAATTCCCCCGCGCTCCAGCCGCGCAGGTCGGCCTCGGCATAGAGGAGACGCTGCAGCTCCTGCGCCGCGCCGGCCTTGGCGAGCGCCACGACGTCGGGCGCGAAGTCGATCACCTGCCGCGCGAGCAGCTCAAGGTTCCCGCCCGAGGCCGCGAGCGCCACGACGCGGAACCGGTCGCGCCGGGTGGAGATCACGTCGAGGGTCTGGGTACCGATGGAGCCGGTGCTCCCGAGCAGGACGATGGTGCGCACCGGTCGAGTCTAGTTGCGTTCCGCTGCCCACTCGGACCCTTCGAGACGCAACCCCGCACCGCAATGCCGAAGACCAGTCAGCACGCGGGGCTGCTCCTCAGGGAACGAAGCTCGCCTTGAGCCGACCCCCGCGCGAAGCACCAGACCCGACCACCGCTCCTCAAGCCAGGCCCCCACGCGAAGTGCCAGACCAGACCACCGTTCCTTGAGCCAGGCCCCACGCCAAGCACCAGACCAGACCACCGCTCCTCGAGCCAGGCCCCCGCGCGGAGCGCCGGGCCGACACACCCTGTATTTATTGAAACCGAGTATCTGCCAGGCCCCCACGCCAAGCGCCAGACCCGACCACCGTTCCTTGAGCCGGGCCCCCGCGCGGAGCGCCGGGCCCGTGTCGAAAGGTCCGAAGGCAAGCACCAACCCGACATGTGGGACGATCGACCCCATGTCCCTGGCGAGCTCTCCTCCACCTGGCACCCCCACCCCGTTCGCGATCACCAAGTGGGCCGCGGTCAACCGTCGGAAGGTCGAGAGCCTGGTGTGGCGGAACGAGGAAGCGGGCACGATCACCGCGCGCCTCATCGCCCCGGACGCCGCGCCGTTGTACGCGAAGTGGAGCCCGCACGACCTGCTGCCCGAGGCCGAACGGCTGTCCTGGCTGTCGAGCAGGCATCCCTCTCCGCGGATGGTCGACTTCGAGGAGCTGGACGACGGCTGGCTGATCGTGACGCTCGGGCTGCCCGGCGAGAACGCCGTCGTCCCGCGCTGGAAGGCCAAGCCCGACGTCGCGGCGCGCGCCATCGGCGAGGGCCTCGGACTCCTCCACTCGCTGGACCCGGCGGACTGCCTGTTCGAGACGCCCGAGTGGATCGGGTACCAGGACGACGTCGACCAGCTGGTGGTCGTCCAAGGCGACGCCTGCGCGCCCAACACGCTGCTGACCGACGACGGCGCGTTCCTCGCGCACGTCGACGTCGGCGACCTGGGTGTCGCCGACCGCTGGGCCGACCTCGCGATCGCGTCCTGGTCCCTGGAATGGAACTACGGCCCCGGCCACGACGCCGCCTTCTGGGACGGCTACGGCATCGCGCCCGACTGGGATCGCATCGCGCACTACCGCCACCTCTGGGGCGAGAATTAACGCTGCTGCCCTGGTGACGCTGACTCGGACCGCCACTCGAAGGGGTTGAAGGCCTCAATCCCCAGTGCCACGAAGTCGGCGGTGTTCCGTGTGACGACCTTCAGGCCGTGCTCCAGCGCCGTCGCGGCGATCATCGCGTCCTCGTACAACGTGTCCGACCTGCGGTGCATCAGCCGCGCCCACCGGCGGAACACTCTGCCGTCCATCGGCAGGACGTTGTAGCTGTCGGCAACCAGGTCCAGCCAGGCCTCGATCTCCGCCGCCTTGGCGGGGTCTTGTTCACGCGTCTTCTCAATCCCACTCTGAATCTCACCGAGCGTCACGGCGGAGAGGTGTAGCGACGCGTCGTCCACCGACTCGATCCAGCCGAGGACCGCGCCGTGGGGCCGGAGGCGGCGCAGCTCCGAGATGACGTTGGTGTCGAGCAGAAACACGGCTTGACCCGGTCAGACGATCGGCTCGACGGCACGACGCCTCGCACCGCCCCGTTCGGGAACGAGCTCGTCGAAACGGGCCCGATCGGAGAGAAGGAGCTGCTTGAGCGACGGCCGGGAATCCCGCTGCAGTCGCCGCCACTCCTCGATCGGGACGAGAACGGCGGTCTCCCGCCCACGCTTGGTTACGAGCTGGGGACCCTCAGCCACGCACACGTCGAGCAGCTCACTGAAACGCGCCTTCGCGTCCTGCACGGGCCACGCCTTCATCGCCTCGGACATTTGCGCCTCCAAATGACTAGTCAGATGACCAGTTTAGCTGGCGACCAGGGCTCGTACAAACCTCGTGCGGAACTGTTCGAGGCAGGACTCCAAATGCTCGGTCTTGAACCTCACGAGGTACTCCATGTCGGCGACTCGTTGACCTCTGACATCGCGGGAGCAAACGCGCTGGGGATCGACGTGGCCTGGGTCAACGAGCATGGGAGAACAGCACCAGAGAGCGCGAAGATACTCTGTCAGTGCAACGACCTCCGCGATCTGCTCTCACTCTTCGAGGCCAAACGAGTCTAGACACGCACCTTCGGGGTGCGGCTCAGCGAGCAGGGCCGTTCGCTGTTTCCGCCACTTCTGGGAGCGACCACGCTCCCAGAGGAGCAGCCCTCACGGCACAGCTCGTCCGCGCCGAAGAGGGACAGCGTAGGCGAGGGCGCCCGCGGCGATCAGCGCGATGAGCAACACCGCGTCGGGCGTGGTGAGGGTGGGGACCGCCTCGTCGGCGCGCGTCAGGATGGGCCAGCGGCCATAGCCCTGGGCGACGAGGAGGCCGACGAACCACAGCATGGCGGATGCCGGGCCGAGCAGCGGGCCGACGACACGGGTGGTCAGGCACGCGCACGCCAGGACCGCGGCGATGTTGAGGCCCCACGCGGCGACCGTGTCATAAGTGAGGGTCTCGGCGATCAGCTCGGGCGTCATCCAGTCCTGCCGGTCGGCGGGCAGGAACCAGCGGTAGACGTCGGAGAGCGCCCAGAGCCAGCGCACGACCACGGGCAGTGCCGCGAAGGCCGCTATGACGGCCGCAGCCGCAGCGGCGTCGCGGGCCCAGATCGCGCGCGGCGACTGGCGCTCCACCCACGCCAGGCCGGGCACGATGCCGTAAAGACCCGCGATGCCACCCCCGATCGACACCACTTCGAGCAGCGCCACCCACCGCGGCGCCTCGAACGGTGCCCACGGACCCGTGAACGAGACGTACAGGAACGGATAGAGCAGGGCGACCCCGACGGCGAACCCGGCGGCGGCGAGCCACAACGACCGGCCCGAACCCCAGCCGACGCGCATCATGGCAGGTCCTCCGGCAGCACACGGCACGCGGCGACATCGGCGCCGTGCGCCTCGAACCAGGCGACGAACTCGTCGTCGCTCAGCGCGTCGAGCCACGCGTCCACCTCCGGCGCGTGGCCGTCTTCGGCCTCGTCGACGCCGTGCCAGAGCGCGCGCACGGCGGGATCGTCGGACAGATTGCCGCCGCGGGCGAACAGTTGCCGCAGCACGGCACCGCGCACCTGGGTGGCCTCGTAGGGGGCGTCGTTGCAGGCGTTCGGGTCGGCATCCTCCACGAACGATCCGCCGATGCTGCGCACCTCACCTTCGAGACGCTCGACCGGGTCGGCGCCGATGCGCCCGATGACGTAGCCCGGCCCGGACTGGCGCTGGGTGACCACGAACTCTCTCGACGGAAACAGCCGCGCAAAGGGCTCCAGGGTGCGGGCGACCTCCGCCCGGTTCGGTTCGTCGATCGAGTACAGGCAGACGGTCAGGCCGCGGTCGTCGGCGCAGTGGACGACATCGCCGGGGTCGGGTGCGGTGAGAGCGGGATGGATGACCGCCACGATCACAGCCACCGCCGCCGGGGCTGCGAGCGCGGCGAGGCCACCGAGGGCCCGGGCGTCGCGGGCGGCCCGCCACTCCGCGAGACCGGAGGCGGCCCGCAGCGCCGCCACCCCGACGAGCAGGAAGAACGCCACGCGGAAGGCCTCCACCTGCCAGAGCAGCATCTCGCCCCTCAGCGGGTAGGAATGCGCCCAGACGTAAGAGACAGCCTCGACGGACGCGGACGAGCCGGCCAGGAAGGTCATCTCCACCGGATAGGTCGGCAGCACCGCGACGGCCAGCACGGCCACCGGCGCGGCGAGGAGTCCGAGCCGTGGACCGACAAGCAACGCGCCGCACGCGGCGATGGGCACCAGCGACGCCAGCCCCGCACCGACCGCGAGCAGCGACACCGGGTCGGCCAGCGTCCAATGCTCCGTCGTCGCGGCATGGATCGACATCGGCGCCAGGCCGAGCGCGAAGCCCACCAGCAACGCCACCGCAAGCACCCCGACCTGACGCGCGACGATCCCACCCCGCCCCCGGCCCGGCGCGGGCCCGATCAGCACCGAGTCGGGCCGATGTGCGGCCATCGCCCACACCATCAGCCAGCCGACGGGCAGCGCGGCGTACGGAACCGCGAGCCGGACGGACTGAACGACGTCGCGCAGGTCGACGAAACCGCGGATCGGCCCCGCGCCGGCGAACCCGATCAGCGCGCCGCAGGCCGCCGTCCCCGCCACGGCGAGCACGCCGTAGGGCCTTGTCACGCCCATTCTCCTACCCATGGCGACCCTCCACCACCGCGTGGTAGCCGGCCTCCAGCTCGGACGCGTGTCCGGCGGCATCGTCCGCGCCGAGCGCGCGGAGGTCGTCGAGCGTGCCGACGAACCGCAGCGCTCCCTCGTGCATCACGACCACCTGGTCGGCGAGCGTGGTCAGGTCCTCCACCAGGTGGGTCGAGATCAGTACGACGGCGTGCTCGGCGGCCGCGGCGATGGCGTCGCGGAGCCCGCGGCGCTGCGCGGGATCCAAGCCCACCGTCGGCTCGTCCAGGATGAGAACCCGCGGCTCGTGGACCAGCGCACAGGCGAGCCCCAGCCGCTGGCGCATGCCGCCACTGAGCGCCCGGGCGCGAGACGAGGCCCGATCCGAGAGCCCCAGCAGGCCCAGCGCGCGGTCGGCCCGCTCCCCCGCCTCGCGTGCCGGCAGCCCGTGCGCCCACGCGGCGTACTCCACGTTGCGCCGGACCGTGGACCAGCCCATCAGCTCGAACCGCTGCGGGAGATAGCCCAGCTGGGCACGGACGGCCGTGAGGTTGTCGCGGGCCAGCGCGAGATCGCCGACGGTGACCGTGCCGCGCTGCAGCGGCATCGCCGTGGCCAGCAGCTTCATCAGCGTCGACTTGCCCGCACCGTTGGGGCCGAGCAGCCCGGTGACGCCGACGGGAAGGTCGAGGGTGGCATCGGCCAGCGCGGTGCGCCTGCCGTAGCGGTGCGTGACATCGCGGACGGTCACGCTCGGGGAAGGAGAACTCATGCCCCCATCCCACCGGCCGTGGTCGCGTGCGCGCGTCGCCCGAACAGGCCAAATCGGCCGCTGTCAATGGCCCGATCGGGCCACCTAAGGGAGGATGAGCCCGCGTCGGATCGCCCAGATGACGGCGCCGAGCCGGTCCGTGGCGTCGGTCTTGGCGAGGATCGACGCCACGTGTCGCTTCACCGTCGCCGGGGCGATCACCAGGCGTGCGGCGATCTCCTCGTTCGTCAGCGACTCGGCGAGCAGCCGCAGCACCTCCAGCTCCCGGTCCGACAGCGGATCGGCCGAGCCGACGGGGCGAGGCGCCGCGGGCGGAGGCAGCGCCGTCGAGAACGGGCGGAGCCCGGCTGCCGCAGCCCGCAAGCCCGCGACGATCCGCTCGGGCGGGTCGGTCTTGACGAGGTAGCCGACCGCGCCGGCGGCCAGCGCCCGGGCCAGCGACTCCGGGTCGTCGAGCGACGTCAGCATCACGACGGTGAGCGGCCCGACGGACCTGAGCAGCCGGCGGGTCAGGGCATGGCCGTCCTCGCCCGGCATCAGGACGTCGACGGCGATCACGTCGGGCGCGGGCGCCTGCCTGAGCCGGGTCGCGGCCTCCGCGCCGCCCGCGGCGACCCACGCGACCTCGAAACCGGCACCGGTCAGCATGTCGCGGAGCAGCCGCAGCACCAGCGGGTCGTCGTCGACGAGCCCGACCCGGATGGGGTCAGCCATGGGTGGCCGTCGGGAGCGTGACGCACAGCCGGAACGAGTCGTCGGCCAGCCCGGTCTGCACGGTGCCGCCGAGCCGCTTGATGCGCTCGGCCATTCCCGCGAGTCCGAGTCCGCTGCCCTCGCCCGGAGCACCCGCGCGCTCGCTCAGCCAGGTGAGCGTCAGCGTCTCGCCACCGAACGCGGACGCGGCCACCACCCGGCCGCGAGGCGCCGCATGCTTGCAGATGTTGGACGTGGCCTCGCGCACCACGCGGACGGCCTCCCGCTCGACGTCGTCGCCGAGCGGCGGCAGCGAGGGCGACGCCTCCACCACCTCGAAGCCCGCCGAGCCGAGCACCTCGACGCTGCGGCGCCACTCCTTGACCAGCGCGGCGGGTTCGTCGGCGCGCGGCTGCATCACCGCCCGCAGCTCCTGCGCGCCAGCCGTCGCCACGTCGACCATCAGGTCGACGTCCCCCCGCAGCTCGGTGGGAAGTTCCGGGCGGTCCCGCAGCGCACGCGTCAGCAGCATCAACTGTGCCAACCGCGCGGATCCGGAGTCGTGCACCGCGTGACGCAGCTCCAGCCGCTCCACCACCCGCCGAGCTTCCGCGGCCGCCTCCGCCGCGCGCCCGGCCGCGAACGCGCCGCGGATCAGCTGCCCGATCAGCGTCGCACCCATGAGGGCAAGTGCAATGAGAAGTGTCTCGTTCTGCTCCCTAAGCCCCGTGAGGACGTCGGGAACACGCCCCATGGCAACGAACAGCGTCGTCGCAAGACCGAACCACAGGGGCGAACGCGAGTTGGCGTCGAGCACCACCGCCAGCGCAAGGATCCACGCGGGTCCGTCGATGTAGCCGAGGTGGGTCGGGAAGACGACGAGGTTGAGAAGGAACACCGCGAGAAAGATCGCGACGACGACCCGCGGTCGTCGGCTCACAGCGAGCCAACACACCAGCGCGAACTGCACGACGTGCAACGGCTCGACATCGGCGTGGTCAACGATGAGGATCCCGAAGAAAACCCCGGCCAAGCCCAGCGGGATCAGGAACAGCGCGCGCCGCACCCAGGGCCAGCCACGCCAGTCCGGGCTCTGCCACGACAACTCCGCCATGCGGATGAGTCTAGGGGCGATCAGCTCCCTGCCCACCGCGCGGGACCTTTCGACCGGGGCCCGGCGCTCCGCGCGGCGGCCCCGGCTCAAGGAACGGACACGACCATGCCTCTCCGTCGGCGCAAGGGCCGGCCCCTGAGGAGCAGCCCGCACACCAGCCCACGTCACGCAAAGGCCACGCGGGCTGCGTCTCGAAGGGTCCGAAACCACATCCTCTGCGACATCTGACGCACCTCTCCGCCCAATGCTCGTGGCCTCACGACCACGGCGTTCGGCTGCGCCTCACGGCCGGCTCAAGGAACGGTCAGCCCCAGCCCGCGTCCCGGGACCTTTCGACCGGGGCCCGGCGCTCCGCGCGGCGGCCCCGGCTCAAGGAACGGCGTTCGAAGAACGACAACGCGGGCCGGGCGTTGCCGCCCGGCCCGCGTCTTCGGGTCAGATCAGACCAGACCGAAGGCCTGGATGGCCTTGGCGACCTTCTCGAAGCCCGCGATGTTCGCGCCGACGACGTAGTCGCCGGGGGCGTCGTAGCTCTCCGCGGTCTCCGCGCACTGCTCGTGGATGTTCACCATGATCTCGGTGAGGCGATCCTCGGTGTACTCGAAGCTCCACGAGTCGCGGCTGGCGTTCTGCTGCATCTCCAGCGCGGAGGTGGCCACACCGCCGGCGTTGGCCGCCTTGCCGGGCGCGTACAGCACGCCGGCCTGCTGGAACACGGCGATGCCCTCGGGCGTCGTGGGCATGTTGGCGCCCTCGGCGACGGCCTTCACGCCGTTCTTGACCAGCGTCGCGGCCTGATCGCCGTTCAGCTCGTTCTGCGTGGCGCAGGGCAGCGCGACGTCGACGGGCACGTCCCAGATGCTGGTGCCCTCCTTGCCGAGCTGCGCGGACGACCGACGGTCGACGTAGTCAGAGACGCGGCCGCGCTCGACCTCCTTGATCTGCTTCAGCAGATCAAGGTCGATGCCGCCCTCGTCGACGACGTAGCCCGACGAGTCCGAGAAACCGATGACGGTGGCGCCCAGCTGGGCGGCCTTCTCGGCGGCGTAGATCGCGACGTTGCCGGAGCCGGAAACCATCACGCGCTTGCCGTCGAACGACTCGCCGCGGGTCTTCAGCATCTCGTTGGCGAACACGACGGTGCCGTAGCCGGTGGCCTCGGTGCGGACGAGCGAGCCGCCCCAGCCGATGCCCTTTCCGGTCAGGACGCCGGACTCGTAGCGGTTGGTGATGCGCTTGTACTGGCCGAACATGAAGCCGATCTCGCGGCCGCCGACGCCGATGTCACCCGCGGGCACGTCGGTGTACTCGCCCAGGTGGCGGTACAGCTCGGTCATGAACGACTGGCAGAACCGCATGACCTCGGCGTCGGACTTGCCGCGCGGGTCGAAGTCAGAGCCGCCCTTGCCGCCACCGATGGGCAGGCCGGTCAGCGAGTTCTTGAAGATCTGCTCGAAGCCCAGGAACTTGATGACGCCGAGGTAGACGCTGGGGTGGAAGCGGAGGCCGCCCTTGTAGGGGCCGAGCGCGGAGTTGAACTCGACGCGGAAGCCGCGGTTGATGTGCACCTCGCCGTTGTCGTCCATCCACGGGACGCGGAAGATGATCTGACGCTCCGGCTCACAGATGCGCTCGAGCATCTTCATCTCGAGGTACTCGGGGTGACGCTTTATCACCGGGCCGAGGCTCTCGAGAACCTCGCGAACGGCCTGGTGGAACTCAGCCTCACCAGGGTTGCGAGCGACGACTGATTCGTAGACGCGCTCCAATTGCGATTCCATGCTGCTCCTCGACAAGAAAGACTGGCAAACACACAGATAGTAGTCCGCCCGCCCCGGCGGCGCGCGCCGCTGTCCGGGAGGACCACTACCTGGTCATGGCCCTGTTCGGGAAGTCGATCCGCTGCAGCACGCGGCCGGCTGTGTAGTCGACGGCGGCGATCCGCATCCGGTCGTCGAACGCCTCGATGACGATCCCGGTGGCCATCGCCGGTTCGATCTCCGCCTCGTCCGCGTCGCCGACCGGGCCGAACGTGTTGGCCAGCGCGCCGGTGTTGGCGATCTGGATGCCGGTGGCGTCGGCCGGGAAGGGTCGGTGCTCGACGGCCCAGTCGTGCAGCGCGAGCGACCAGTGCGTGTGCGACGTGATCATCACCACGTTGGGATGGGCCCGGAGCAGCGCGCGGAAGCGGTCGAGGCCGTCGCCGAAGTCGTTGCGCGTGAAGTCGACGTACGTGCCGGAGACCGAGCGGGGCAGCACCTGGTGGCAGAGCACCAGCACCTGCGTGCCCTGCCGCAGCCAGTGTCCGAACCGCTCCTCGAGCCAGCCCCACTGCTCCTCGGACATCGTCACGAAGGGACCGTCGCCCACCTGCGCGGCGTAGTCGTAGTCCTCACTGCCCAGCACGACGACGGGCACGCCGCCGACGACGACCTCCTTGTAGACCGTCTCGTACGAGGTGCCCTGGATCTCGTTGGTGCGCGCGATGAACCGGGCGCGGAGGGTGTCGGCGTCCTCGCCGCCGTAGTACTCGTGGTTGCCGATGCTGGAGATCACCCGGCCCGGGTAGCCCGCCGAGGTGAAGGCCGCGACGAACTGGTCCCAGGCCGCCTCCGTGCCCTCCGCCACGAGGTCGCCGTTCAGGGCCAGGAGGTCGGGCGCGGCCTGCTCCGCCGCGGGCAGCGCCAGCCGCACCATGTTGCGCTCCCCTGTGCTGCCCTGGATGTCGCTGATGACGTGGATGCGGGCCTGCGGATCGCCCACCGGCGGGCCGAGCGGCGGCGCGACCTCGACGTTGTCGATCGCCCAGAAGCCGTCGTCGCCCGAGCCGGTATAGCGCCAGCCGACAGTCAGGTGCTCGGCGCCCGCCGGGACGTCGAGCTCCACGACGACGCCCTCGTTGATCCGGTCGAGGCCCGCGTTGTCGTATCCCTCGGCGAGCCGGTAGGCGAGCACGGTCGACGGCGCCGCGTCGTCGAACCAGGCAACCACCTCTGCGCGGTTCGCCGCGCCGCCGCACCGGTAGTGGCCGTCGAACCGGACCTGCACGCGCGCCAGGCCCGCGACGGAGACCGGCGGCGACACCAGCGTCGAGACGAACGCACCGGCCGCGGACTGCGCCGTCGCCGTGATGCCGGCGCCGCGGGTGAACGTCTGTCGGCCGGCGGTGCCCCAGCGCGCGACGATGTCCTCGTACGCGGCGAACGACCAGCCGGCATCGCCCTGCACCGTCCAGCCGGGCGGCGGCGTCTCGTCGTGGGCCGCCTCGAAGGTCTCCACCGTCCTGTTGCTCATCGCGCCATTCTCCCGAGGTCCGCCGCCGAGCTCACTCCGCGGAGGCGACCCGCGCACGACCCCTGCGCGGATGGGGCGCGACGCCACGGACGGCGAGGGCCGCCGCGAGGTCGTCCGACGTGGCGATCGCGCCCACGAACAGCGGAACGAGGGCACCCATCGCCGCGCGGGCCCTGCGCACGGGACCGCCCGCATCCGCCGGCACGCCCCGCGCCCGCTGCGCCGTCCTGATCCGCTCCCTCCTGCGGCTGAGCGTGGGCACGAAGCGCAGGGCGATGGTCAGCACGAGCACCAGCGACGGCGGAAGACGGGAGGACCGCGCCCACGCGATCCCCCGCTCGACGTCCGCGGCGGCCAGCGCCCAGACCGTCCAGGTGACCATGCCGACGAGCCGCAGCACGAGCGCGAGAGCGTGTGCCGCCGGGTCCGCCACCCATGCGGGCGGCCACAGGAACCCGAAGATGCCCACCAGCAGGGCGACGGGCGCGAGCGGCAGCAGCGTGGCGCCGAGCCGACGGAGCCCGCCCCTGGTCATGGCCAGGAGCGCGAGGCCTACGGCGACCACCCCCGTGAGCGCCGGCCAAGAGCCGAGCACCACCAACGCAACCATCGCGGCCAATGCGGCGACGCCGACGACGCGCACGTCGCCGCGGGGCGGCGCCGGTGGCTCGTCACGGGGGGCGCTGGGTGGCGCGGGAGCCGGGAGCTCGACCGACCGGGTAGCCAGCGCGGCCAGGTCGTCGTCGTGCGTGATGAGCAGGACCGCCGTGCCCTGCTCCGCTGCGCGGGCCGTCGCGCGCACGACCCGCTCGAAGGAGTCTCTGTCGAGCCCCGCGGTCGGCTCGTCGAGGACGAGCAGCGACGGCGCGGCGGCCAGCGCGGCCGCGACGGCCACCAGCTGTCGGCGCGACCGGGTGAGCCGCAGCGGGTGCAGGTCCGCGTCGCGGGTCAGGCCCAGGTCATCGAGCGCGCGCTCGACGCGGGCCGCCACCTCCGCTGCCGGGAGGTCCTGGCACCGCGGAGCGTAGGACACCTCGGCGCGGACGGTCTCGTGGAACAACTGCACATCGGGGTCCTGCATGACCATGGCCGCCGCGCCCTCCACCTGGACGCGCCCGGTGATCGGCCCGAGCAGGCCCAGGAGGCAGAGCCCCAGCGTGGTCTTGCCCGCGCCGTTGGCGCCGCGCAGCGCGACGATCTCGCCCCCGCGGAGGTCCAGGTCGACGCGGTCGAGCACCGGCGGTGAGCCGGGGTAGGCGAAGCCGAGCCCCTCCGCCCGGGCCACGACGCCGGCCGGGGGGCCCGGCTGTGGGGCGCCGACCCGCGCGCGGACCGGTGCGTCGTGGGGCGTGCGCAGGCCGAGCCGTCGGCAGAGCGCGGGATCGGCGAGGAGCGCGGCGGGCGGCCCGTCGTAGGCCGCTGCGCCCGTGTCGAGCGCCACCGCGCGCGTGCAGCGCGCCACGACGGCGGGGTCGTGCGTCGCGATCACGGCCGTCGTCCCCGCCAGCGCCGACAGCAGCGCCTCCCTGCCTTCCGCGTCGAGTTCCGACGTCGGGTCGTCCAGCACGAGCAGCGTCGCCCTGCGAGCCAGCGCGCCCGCCACGGCCACGCGCTGGATCTCCCCGCCGCTCAGCTCCCCGGTCAGCCGCCGCTCGAAGCCCGCCAGTCCCACGGCCGTCAGGGCTCCCGCCACGCGCGCGGCCCGCTCGTCGGCCGACACGCCGAGGCCTACGTCGTCGGCCACGCGCGGCTCAATGAGCGCCGCCTCCGCCCGCTCGGGGACGTAGCCGACGACGTCAGGGCGCCGCACGACGCCCTCGACCGTCGCCGCGAGGTGCCCCGGGATGAGACCGGCCAGCAGCCGCGCCAGCGTGCTCTTGCCCGCGCCGGCCGGGCCGACGACCGCCACGAGGTCGCCCTGGTCGAGGCGCAGGGTAAGACCGTCGAGCGCAGGCCGGGCGGCCCCGGGAAAGGTGACGCGGACGTCGTGGAGCTCGGCGACCGCCGTCACGTCGCAGGCTGCTCGGCCAGCCCCGCGGCCGCGAGCGCCTTGGCGACGATGACGGCGAGGACCACGTTGACGGCGGAGCCCACCAGCAGCGGCACGAGCAGGCCGATGACGATCCCCCAGCCGAGCAACGGCACGAGGGCCAGCGGCGCCGCCAGGCCGTTCAGCACGATGCCGACCACGGCGCCCGCCCACAGCCCGAACTTCTTGCGGACCACGAAGGCGCCTGCGACGGCGACGGCCATGGCGGGCGCGACGATGGCGTGCACGGGAAGGCTGAGCGGGAAGCCCGCCGTCGCGGCGGAGACGAGGTGGCCGAGGACCGCGACGAGCATCGCCTCGGGCATCGTGAACGCGAACGCGGCCAGGAAGGCCGGCGCGGCATCCACCGCGACGGTCCCCGTCGGGCTGGGCAGCTTGACCATCGCCCCCACCACGCTGAGCGCGATGAGGATGCCGACGCGGGCGAGCCGTCGCGGCGAGCTGGTCTCAGCGGTCATGGGGAACTCCTCGGCCCGGCGCGCCGGGGCTCTCCCGCGCGCCATCGATCTCGGCCGACAGCCTACTGACGGGTCACCGACCCGATGAGACCGGGCCCCGCCTCGAGGTTCTCAGGACGCGTTCGAGGCGCGGGCGGCGAGCTGGCCGCAGGCGCCGTCGATCTCCTGGCCGCGGGTGTCGCGGAGCGTCACCGGCACGCCGCGGCGCTCCAGCGTCTCGATGAACGCCCGCTCGTCCGCCTTGCGCGAGGCCGTCCACTTCGACCCGGGCGTGGGGTTCAGCGGGATGAGATTGACGTGCACCCAGCCCCAGTCGCCGCGGCGCTTCAGCACGTCGGCAAGCAGCTCGGCGCGGTGCGCCTGATCGTTGATGTCGCGCATCATGGCGTACTCGATGGAGACGCGACGCTTGGTGGTGCGCGCGTACTCCCACGCGGCGTCGACCACCTCCGCCACCTTCCAGCGGTTGTTGACGGGCACGATCTCGTCGCGCAGCTCGTCGTCGGGCGCATGCAGCGACACGGCGAGTGTCAGCGGCAGCCCCTCCTCCGTCAGCTTGGTGATCTGCGGAACGAGCCCGACGGTGGAGACGGTGATGCCGCGCGCGCTCATGCCGAAGCCGTTCGGGCCCGGCTCGAGGAACGTCCGGATGGCGCCGAGCACGGCGTTGTAGTTGGCCATCGGCTCGCCCATGCCCATGAACACGATGTTGTTCAGGCGACCCGTCGCACCGGGCACCGCGCCGGACGCGAGCTGCTGATCGGCGGCCAGCACCTGGGCGACGATCTCGGCCTGCGAGAGGTTGCGCTTCAGGCCGCCCTGGCCGGTGGCGCAGAACGGGCAGGCCATGCCGCAGCCGGCCTGCGAGGAGATGCAGAGCGTCGTGCGGTTCGGGTAGCGCATCAGCACCGACTCCAGGAGCGAGCCGTCGAACAGCCGCCACAGCGTCTTCACCGTCGACCCGTCGTCGGTCATGCGGCGCGTCACCTGCTCCAGCAGGCGCGGGAACAGCTGCTCCCCCAGTTCGCCGCGAATGGCGGTGGGGATGTCGGTGAACGCGGTGGCGTCGTCCTCCAGGCGGTCGAACACGTGCCGGGAGATCTGGTCTGCGCGGAATCGCGGCAGGCCGAGCTTGGTGGCCGCCTCCACGCGCTCTTCGCGGGAGAGGTCGAACCAGTGCTTCGGCGGCTTGCCGCGGCGCGGCGCCTCGAACACGAGCGGCAGCAGGGTTCCGGACATGGTGGGCTCCTGAAAAGGGTGAAACGGGGCTGCGGTCAGCCGAGAGCGAGGTGCAGGACGAGCCAGCCGACGGGCACGGCGACCAGCATCGAGTCGAGGCGGTCCATGATGCCGCCGTGGCCGGGCAGGAAGTTCGACATGTCCTTCAACCCGGCGTCGCGCTTGATGAGGGACTCGACGAGGTCGCCGACCGTGCCGCCGAGGCTGCACAGCGCCCCGAGGATCAGGCCGACCCACCAGTGGGTGTCGAGCAGGAAATAGATGCCGAGCACCCCGATGAGGGCGGCGAACACCACCCCGCCGACGAATCCCTCCCAGGTCTTGCCGGGGCTGATGCTGGGTGCCATCTTGTGCCGCCCGATGAGGACGCCGACGGCGTAGGCGCCGGTGTCGGAGCCGATGACGCACATGATGACCAGGAGGATGCGCAGCCGGCCATGGTCGGCCGCGAGCAGCAGCGGAACGAACACGCCCATCAGCGGGATGTAGGCGATCACGAACGCGCTGGCGGCGACGTCCCGGATGAAGCCCTCCGTGCCGCGGAACAGGCGCGCGGTGAGCGACGCCAGCATGGTGGCGGCCAGGCAGATCGCCGCGAAACCGACGGCGGAGATATGCAGGTTGACGCGGCCGGCGAGATAGCCGCCGAGCACGCTGACGACGGTGCCGATCACGATGGGCACCACCTCGGAGCGCATGCCCTTCAGGAGCAGCGCGCGGTGCACCTCGACGGCCGCGAGGCCGAGGCCGACGGCGATCATCAGTGTGAAGAACCACGGGGCCCAGATGAGCCCCGCGGCGAGGACGACGAACAGAGTGACGCCGACGCCGATGGCGGCCGGGAGGTTCCGGCCTGCCTTCGGCGTCGGGTTCGTGGTCTGTTCGGTCATCGGGTCAGATCTCGAGAAGCTCGGCTTCCTTGTGCTTGAGCACGTCGTCGATGCCCTCGACGTTCTTCTTCGTGGCGGCGTCCAGGCTCTTCTCGGCGCGGCTCAGGTCGTCCTCGCTGATCTCGCCGTCCTTCTGCAGCTTCTTCAGGGCGTCGATGGCGTGCCTGCGCACGTTGCGCACGGCGATGCGCGCCTCCTCGGCCTTGGCCTTGGCGAGCTTGATGTACTCCTTGCGGCGCTCCTCGGTCAGCTGCGGCATCACCACGCGGACGGAGTTGCCGTCGTTGCTGGGGTTGACGCCGAGGTCGGAATCGCGGATGGCCTTCTCGATGGCGCCGATCGCGCTGCGGTCGAAGGGCGTGATGACGATCGAGCGCGGGTCGGGCGAGGTGAAGCTCGCGAGCTGCTGCAGCGGCGTCGGGGCGCCGTAGTACTCGGCGTTGATCTTGTTGAACATGGCGGGGTGCGCCCGGCCGGTGCGGATGGTCGCCATGTCCTCACGGACGAAGTCGATGGCGTGCTGCATCTTCTCCGCGGCGTCCTTCTGGATGGTGTCGATCATGAGTGGCTCCTAGGTCTAGCCGGTGAAAACGAGTTAGCGGGAAACGAGCGTGCCGATGTCATCGCCGGCGACGGCGCGGGCGATGTTGCCGCGCACGGAGAGGTTGAAGAACACCATCTTGAGGGCGTTGTCGCGGGCCAGCGAGATGGCGGTGGCGTCGGCGACCTTCAAGTCCTCCGCGAGGTACTGGTCGTAGGTGAGGTTGTCGAACTTCGTCGCGTCCGCGTGCACGTTCGGGTCCTTGTTGTAGACGCCGTCGACGCCCTGCTTGCCCATGAGGAGCACCTCCGCGCCGATCTCCAGCGCGCGCTGCGCGGCGACCGTGTCGGTGGAGAAGTACGGCATGCCGGAGCCGGCGCCGAAGATCACGAGGCGCCCCTTCTCCAGGTGGCGCTCGGCGCGGCGCGGGATGTAGGGCTCGGCCACCTGCGACATGGTGATGGCGGACTGCACGCGGGTCTCGATGCCCGCCTTCTCGCAGAACTCCTGGAGCGCGATGCTGTTCATCACCGTGCCCAGCATGCCCATGTAGTCGGCCCGGTCGCGGGCCATGCCGCTCTGGGACAGCTCTGCCCCGCGGAAGAAGTTGCCACCCCCGACGACGACGGCGACCTGCGTGCCGGAGCGCACGACCTCGGCGATTTCTTGAGCGATCTGGGAGATGACCACCGGATCGACTCCGAGCTTGCCACCCCCGAACACCTCACCTGACAGCTTCAACAACACACGCTGATACGGCACCAATTTCTCCTGGGCATTCGTGAGTGGACATGGCACGTGCGCCGCAACCCCGTCCACGGGGTCGCGGCGCACGTAACTCTACTTCAAGAGGCGGCGCGGCGCTCAGGCGCCGACGGCGAAGCGCACGAACCGCGCGACGGTGGTGCCGCCGTCGGTCAGCGTCTGGCCGACGGTCTTCTTGTCCTCCCAGACGGCCGGCTGGTCCACCAGCACGACGTCCTTGAAGAACCCGCCCACGCGGCCCTCGACGATGCGCGGCAGGGCGGCCTCGGGCTTGCCCTCCTCGCGCGCGGTGGCCTCGGCGATGCGACGCTCGTTCTCCACCAGATCGGCGGGAACGTCCTCGCGGTTGACCCAGCGCGGCGACATCGCGGCGATGTGCAGCGCGGTCTGGTGCGCGAGGGTGTCGTCACCCGCGTACTCGACGAGCACGCCGACCTGCGGCGGCAGGTCCGCGGCACGGCGGTGCAGGTAGAGGTGAGCGCCCGCGCCGAAGTTGGCGACGGCGGACACCGAGATGTTCTCGCCGATCTTGGCGCCGAGCTCCTTGACGGCGTCCTCGACCTTGGCGCCGGAGGCCAGCACGGCCTCGTTGGCCGCGGCCACGTCCTGGGCGCCGGACGCCAGGATGGCGTCCACGATCTCCTCGGCCAGGCCGACGAACTCGGCGTTCTTGGCGACGAAGTCGGTCTCGGCGGCGAACTGGATCAGGGCGCCGTCGCGGCCCGCCACGATGCCGTTGGCGGCCTCGCGGTCGGCGCGCTTGGCCTGCTTGGCGAGCCCGGAGATGCGCAGCAGCTCCACGGCCTTGTCGAAGTCGCCCTCGGCCTCGGTCAGCGCCTTCTTGGCGTCCATCATGCCCGCGCCGGTCGCGTCGCGGAGCTTCTTCACGTCAGCGGCAGTGATTGCCATGTGTGTCTTCGCTTCTCTCTCGTTGTCTCAGTTGGCTTCGGGGGTTGCCTCGGCCTCGACGGCCTCCGCAGCCTCGGCCTCGGCGGTCGCCTCGAGCGCATCGGCGGCCTCGGCCAGCTCCTGCGCGGGGGTCTCCTCGGCACCCAGGAGCTCGCGCTCCCAATCGGGCATGGGCTCGGCCTCGGTCTGCTCGCCGGAGCGGCCGGACGAGCGGTCGATCAGACCCTCGGCGACGGCGTCGGCGATGATGCGGGTCAGCAGCGCGACGGAGCGGATGGCGTCGTCGTTGCCGGGAACCGCGAAGTCGACCTCGTCGGGATCGCAGTTGGTGTCGAGGATGCCGACGATCGGGATGTTCAGCTTGCGCGCCTCGTCGACGGCGAGGTGCTCCTTCTTGGTGTCGACGATCCACACGGCCTGCGGGGTCTTGACCATGTCACGGATGCCGCCGAGGGTCTTGTCGAGCTTGGTGCGCTCGCGGTCGAGCTGCAGCAGCTCCTTCTTGGTGAGGCCGCTGGCCGCGGCGTCGATGCCCTCGAGCTCCTTGAGGCGCTGGATCCGCTTGGTGACGGTGTGGAAGTTGGTGAGCATGCCGCCCAGCCAGCGCTGGTTCACGTAGGGCATGCCGACGCGGGTAG
This sequence comes from Arachnia sp., assembly GCA_047602285.1. Lineage (GTDB taxonomy): Bacteria > Actinomycetota > Actinomycetes > Propionibacteriales > Propionibacteriaceae > Arachnia. The sequence goes on along the minus strand of JASGHR010000001.1, from coordinate 3,522,183 downwards.
CCTGCTCGGCGATGGCCTCCTGGGCCTGCTTCTTGGTGCCGACGAACAGCACCTGACCGCCGCGCGCAACCGTGTTGCGGACGAAGTTGTAGGCCTTGTCGATGTAGCTCAGCGAGAGCTGCAGGTCGATGATGTAGATGCCGTTGCGCTCGGTGAAGATGAATCGCTTCATCTTCGGGTTCCAACGACGGGTCTGGTGCCCGAAGTGAACGCCGGACTCGAGCAGCTGGCGCGTGGTGACGACGGCCATGGCCGTTCCTTTCGCGGCGAGGCACGGCCTCGCCTGATCGCGTGGACCCGCGGGCCCACTGGTGGTTCGTGTCAGGCCCCTGGCTGGAGCCTTGCCTGATGCGCCCGGTGCCGCACCCGCCGAGGCGGGACCACACGGTGACCGGCGGTTTCCCGCGCGGCGCATGCGTTGTCAACCCGTGAGGGTTGCGGGGGTCATCCTAGCCGCGCGTCGGGGTGCGGCACAAAAGCGCTGTCGCGGCCGACGGCCGAGAGGACGGAGTTATCCACAATCCGCGGCCGATGTGGTGATCGTGGCACGCTGTTTGCCACTACAGAGAGTATGCGAACACTTCTCCCGATCCTCGTCACGGCGCTGCTCCTCCTCGGCGCGCCACCGGCCCGCGCAGACGGCCTCACCCTCGAGCCGCCCGTCGCCGGGGCGATGGTGCGCGGCTTCGACGACGTGGGGCGGTTCGCGGCGGGTCACCGGGGTGTCGACCTGGCGGGTTCGGTCGGCGAGGAGGTTCGGGCCGCGGCACCCGGTCGGGTGTCGTTCGCCGGCTGGGTGGCGGGCACGCCGACGGTGTCGATCGACCACGGCAACGGCTGGCGCACCACGTACCAGCCGGTGACAGCCGTGGTGGCCGAAGGCGAAGCGGTCGGCGCGGGCCAGCCCATCGGCACGCTCAGGGCCGGGCACTGCGCCCTCACCGCGTGTCTGCACTGGGGGCTGACCGACGGCGTCGCCTATGCGGACCCCACCGCCTTCCTCGAGACGCCTACCGTTCGGCTGCTCCCCCGCGGCGCGGAGCCGCGGGCTGCGCCGTCGATCACCGCAGCCGCCGTCCCCATGCCTGCCGGCCGCCTGCCCGTCGCGGGCCGGCTATCGTCGCCCTTCGGCATGCGCGTCCACCCGGTGACCGGGGTCTACAAGCTGCACGACGGCACGGACATCGCGGCACCGTGCGGCTCGGGGATCTCGCTGCCCTTCGCCGGCACGGTGACCAGGACGGGCTGGAACTCGGCCTACGGCTGGCGCGTCTTCGTCGACCACGGTGGCGGGATCGTCACCGCGTACAACCACCTGCCCGCGGTCGATGTCGAGGTCGGGACCCGGATCGCCGCAGGCGGCGCCGTGGGACGCGTGGGCTCGACGGGCCTGTCCACCGGCTGCCATCTGCATTGGATGGCCTGGCGGGACGGCGGGCTCATCGACCCACTCACGCTCGTGGGTGCGCCTTGAGGTACGCCGACCGGAGGCGCTCGGAGGTGACGTGGGTGTAGATCTGCGTGGTGGCGACGGAGGCGTGGCCGAGCATCTCCTGCACGCTGCGCAGGTCCGCGCCGCCCTCGATCAGGTGCGTGGCCATGGCGTGCCGCAGCCCGTGCGGGCCGATACCGCCGCCCGCGTTGGCGTCGGTGGCCGCGTGCACCACGCGGCGCGCCACGCGGGGGTCGAGCGCGCCACCGCGAGCACCGAGGAACACGGCGTCGCCGCTGTCGGCCGTGGCGAGCTCCGGGCGTCGCGCGAGCCAGGCGTCGAGGGCGCGCAGCGCGGGCAACCCCAGGGGGACGGTGCGTTCCTTGCCGCCCTTGCCGAGAACGGTGACGCTGCGTCGGGTGCGATCCACGGCACCCAGCCGCAGCCCGCAGGCCTCGGAGACCCGCAACCCGCTCGAGTACAGCAACTCGACGAGCGCCAGGTCCCGCGCCGCCAGGGCGTCGGCGTCCTCAGCGGCACGGGACTCGGCGCCGCCCAGGGCCTCGGCGACGGCGGACTCGGGCAGCACCCGGGGAAGGGCCCGCCGCGCCTTCGGGGCCCGCAGCCGGGCGGCGGGGTCCGCGCCGAGGTGTCCCTCTCGCGCGGCCCAGGCGAAGAACCCGCGGGCCGAGGCAACGCGCCGCTGCACGGTGGTGGTCGCGGCTCCCCCGTCGGTCATCGCCGCCAGCCAGGAGCGCAGCCGCGGCAGGGTCACTCGGGCCGGCTCGGCGTCGATGTGCCGCGCGAGGTCAACCAGGTCGGCGCGGTAGGCGCGCACCGTGTGCGGGGAGAGGCCGCGCTCCGCCTCGAGGTGCGCGGCGAACTCGTCGAGGAGCGCCTCCCACCCGGGAGCCAGATCCGATGCCATGCCGCCTAGTCTCCCCGCCGCACCCCGGGAGCACCGCCACCGACACCCGGTACGGCATACTTGTCGGCGCATCGGAACAGGCGAGGACATGGAGGATCAGATGACGGAGGCGGACCTGACCACTGGCGGCACGGTGCTGCGCATCTCGCGGTGGGGTGAGCCCGTGATGCACGCCCAGACGGCCCCGGTCACGGAGTTCGGCGACGAGTTGCACGCCCTCGTCCGCGACATGTTCGCCACCATGCGGGCCGCCGACGGCGTCGGGCTCGCGGCCACCCAGGTGGGCATCGGCCTCGCCGTGTTCGTCTACGAGTGCCCCGACGCCGACGACACGCTGCAGCGCGGCGTGGTCTGCAACCCCGTGGTCACCCTGCCCGAGGGCAAGGACAGGAACCTCGACTCCACCGAGGAGGGCTGCCTCTCGCACCCCGGCGGTTACCAGCCGGTGGCGCGGCCCGACTTCGCGGTGTGCACCGGCCAGGACGCGTTCGGCAACGACGTGCGCATCGAGGGCACCGGCCTGCTGGCCCGCTGCCTGCAGCACGAGACCGACCACCTGAGCGGCACCGTCTTCGGCGACCGGATCTCGCGGCGCTCGCGCCGCCTGCTCGACAAGCAGGTGGCCGACCTCGCCTGGCGCTACCCGGACGACTGGCCGGTCTCGCCCAAGGCGTCCGCCGCGACGCCGCCCGCCGCCGCGCAGGCAGAGCCCGCGGCCGGCTGACCCGCCGCGGGCGTCACCGCAGCGCGTACGCGAGGATCGCGGCGGCGGTCGCGACGTTCAGTGAGTCGACGGCGTCGGTCATCGGAATGGTGACGTGCGCGTCGGCCTCGGCCTGCCAGGCCGCGCTCAAGCCCGCGCCTTCCGTGCCGAGCAGCAGCGCGACCCTCTCCCCCGGCACGTAGTCCTCGAGCGGCACGGCCGACGGCGACAGCGTCGCCGCGACGAGCGAGAAGCCTGCATCCTTCAGCCGGCGGAGATCGTCGTCACCGGTCATCCGGCGCCAGGGCAGCTCCAGCGTCGCGCCCATCGACGACTTGATGGCTCTGCGGTACAGCGGGTCGGCCCCGCCGGCCGACACCAGCAGGCCGTCCCAGCCGAGCCCCGCGGCCACTCGCGCGATGGCGCCGGTGTTCGCGTGGTCCACCACCTCCTCGCAGACCACCAGCCGTCGGCCGCGGAGCAGGTCCTCCCAGGCCGCCTCGGCCGGCCGCTCGAACGAGCCGAGCGCACCCCTGTGGACATGGAACCCGCTGACCCGCTCGATCAGCCGCTCGGGCGCGACATACACCGGCACGTCCGGGTGCGCGTCCAGCAGCGGCTGGAGCCCGGCCAGCCAGCGCGGCTGCAGCAGGAACGAGCGGGGACGGCAGCCGGCCGCGAAGGCCCGCTCGATGATCTTGACGCCCTCGGCGACGAACCGGTCCTCGCCGCGGCGCAACTGCGCGTCGCGCAGGCCCACGAAGTCCGCGAGCCTGGGGTCGTCCGCTTCCGTCACGTCGATCAGCACGCCACAAGGGTAGGGCCAGGATCGCCCGCGCACCCGACGACCGACACCGGTTAGCCTTGCCGCCATGGACCCGTACGTGCTGCTCGACGACGCCCTCGCGGGCCGCGCGGCGCTGCTCACGGACCTCGTGCGCGTGGACGAGGTGGAGACGCTGGCCCTCGACGACACGCTGGCCGCCGGCTGGGCGGAGGGCCTGCACTGCTTCGCGTGGCTGCCCTACGACCTCGGCGAGGCGCACCTCGGCGTCCGCGACGCCGCCCACGGGGCGCTGTACTGGTTCGCGCGGCGCACGGCGGCCGAGACGCCGCCGGCGGCCGGGGAGGCCTGGCTCGCCGGCGCCGACCCGACGGTGGACGAGGCCGCGTTCGCCGCATCCGTCGGCCTGCTGCAGGAGGCGATCGGCGCGGGCACCAGCTACCAGGTGAACTACACCCACGCGGTCCGCGGGCGCCTCGTCGGCGATCCCGTCGACCTGTACGCCGCGCTCCGGGCCCGTCAGCCCGCCGCGTTCGGGGTGCTCGCGCGCCTGCCGGGGCCGGCCGCGCCGTGGACCATGAGCTTCTCGCCGGAGCTGTTCCTCGAGGTCGACGGCGCGCGGGTCACCGCCCGCCCCATGAAGGGCACCGCCTCTGCCGACACACCGCCTGAGGCGCTCAGCGCGAGCCCCAAGAACAGGGCCGAGAACCTGATGATCGTCGACCTGCTGCGCAACGACCTCAGCCGCGTCGCCGTGCCGGGAACGGTCGCCGCCCCGAGCCTGTTCGACGTCGAGCGCGTCGGCGACCTCTGGCAGATGACGAGCACCGTCACCGCCCGCCTCGCCCCGGGAACCACGGTCGGCGCGCTCCTCGACGCCACGTTTCCGTGCGGCTCGATCACCGGCGCACCCAAGCTCTCCAGCATGCGGCTGATCCGCGCCGTGGAGCCCGAGCCCCGCGGCGTCTACACCGGCAGTCTGGGGATCATCGAACCCGCCGACGGGCCGCTCGGCTGGCGCCTACGGCTGAGCGTCGCCATCCGCACGCTGGAGATGGATGAGGCGGGAGAGGCGCGCTTCGGCGTCGGCTCGGGCATCGTCGCCGACAGCACGGCCGCCTCGGAGTGGGCGGAATGCCGGGCCAAGGCGGGCTTCGTCACGCGGCTGCCCGAGGACCTGCGATTGAAGGAGGCGCTGCGGGTGAAAGACGGCCACGCGCCGCTGGCCGAGCTCCACCAGCGCCGGCTCTCCGCCTCCGCGGCCGCGCTGGGCCTCCGCGGGTCCGACGGCGTGGTGGCCGCCGCCGTCGCCGACACACCGGCCGGGTCCTGGCGCGTCGGGATCGAGCTGGCCGCCGACGGCAGCGTCGCCGTCACCCGCACCCCGCTGACCCCGTGGGAGGGCCCCGTCGAGGTCCTGCTCGCCGACGCCCCCTGGCCGACCCACGAGCTGGCGCAGCACAAGACGAACCGCCGCGCGCACCTGGATGACGCCTGGCGCGCGGCCGAGGCCGTGGGCGCGTTCGACACCATCGGCTACGACGCGCGCGGACGCATCCTCGAAGGCGGCAGGAGCACGGTGTTCGCGCTCATCGACGGCGTGTGGGCGACGCCGCCCGCGACACTAGGGCTGCTGCCCGGCGTCCAGCGGGCCGCCCTCTTCCTCGACCCGAGCCCCCTCGGCGGCAGCCTCCTCGTCGAGCGGGAGATCACCGTCGACGAACTGCGGGCCGCGGACCGCATCGCCGTCGCCAACGCCGTGCGCGGCGTCCTGCCCGCCGTCCTCCGCGAGCGCGGCGTCCAACTCGGCCGCAGCGGCGGCTGACAGGGCCGGCTGCTCTCCCAGGAGCCGCCCCGCGCGGCGCGCATCGAGGGCCCGCGCGTCGGCGATCGCCTTCTCCACCGTCTTGTCCGACCGCTCGCGGTCCTTCCTGGCCTGCTCCTCGATCTCGGCGTGCACGTCGACGCGCTGCGGGGGCGCGAACGACTCGACGGCGTGCGAGACGTAGTCCCGCACGTCCTTGGCCTCGGCGACCTGTCCGAGACCCTTCAGGGCGTCGTTCAGCTCGCTGGGCACGATCCACACCTTGTTCGCGTCGCCCTGGGCCAGCTTCGGCATCATCTGCATGTACTGGTAGGCCAGCAGCGCCTGGTCCGGCTGCCCGGCGTGGATGGCCTGGAACACCGTCGAGATGGCCTGCGCCTCGCCCTCGGCGCGCAGCATCTGCGCCTGCCTGTCGGCCTGGGCGCGCAGCACCTGGGCCTCGCGGTCGCCCTGCGCCCGGAGGATGGCGGCCTCGCGGTCGCCGCCCGCGGCCAGGATCTGGGACTGCCGCTGGCCCTCGGCCAGGAGGATCGCCGCACGCTTGTCGCGCTCGGCGCGCGCGCCCTTCTCCATCGCGTCGCGGATGGTGGGCGGCGGCTCGATCGCGCGAAGCTCCACGCGGTTGACCTTGATGCCCCACTTGCCCGTGGCTTCGTCGAGCACGGTGCGCAGCCGCTGGTTGATCTCCTCGCGGGAGGTCAGCGCGGCCTCGAGGTCCATGCCGCCGATGATGTTGCGCAGGGTGGTCATGGTGAGCTGCTCGATGGCCGCTCGGTAGTTCTGGGCCTCGTAGGCGGCGCGGGCCGGGTCGACGACCTGGAAGTAGATGACCGAGTCGATGGACACCATCAGGTTGTCCTCGGTGATCACGCCCTGCGGCGGGAAAGGCACCACCTGCTCGCGCATGTCGAGGGTGTACCTGATCTGGTCGATGAACGGCACGACGAGGTGTGGGCCGGGCTTCAGCGCCTTGCGGAACTTGCCCAGCCGCTCCACGAGGGCCACCTGCTGCTGGCGGATGATCTTGAGGGTTGCGGCGAGGGTCGCCACCACAAGGATGGCCACCCCGATCATGATGAAGACACTGACGTCGGGCATGGGTCTTTCCTCTCCTTACCTGCCGAGCGGACGGTTGGCGGGGTACACGAGCAGGGTGATCCCGTCGAGCCCGAGGACCTCGACGTTCTCCCCCGCGGCGATCTCGACCGACGAGTCGTAGCTGCGGGCCTCCCACACCTGGCCCTCCACCTTGACCTCGCCGGTGGTCGCGGTGATGGCGGTGGTGGCGACGCAGGACGCGCCGATCAGCGTGTCGAGGCTCGACCGGTAGCCGGGCGCCCGGCGGACGCGCTCGAGCAGCGTGGGACGGAGCAGGAAGAGGGTCGCGACGGCGGTGGCGAGCGCGATGGCCACCTGCAGCCAGACGAGCGCAGGGAAGACGAGCGCGACCAGCCCGCCCGCGAGCGCGCCGGCCGCGAGCATGAGCAGCGTCATGTCGAGCGTGAAGAGCTCAGCGGCCGCAAGGCCCACGGCGAGCAGGCCCCAGCCGGCCCACAGGTGGGCCGTCAGCCACTCGACGAATTCGCTCATCTGCTGCCCCGAGCGCTCCACCGCCCATCGACCTTGCCGACCGTCAGCGGCATGTCGAACGTCGCGCTGAGAGTCTCTCCGGTCAGGGCCAGGTCGATGGGGCCGGCGGCCACGATGCGGCCGTGGCTGAGCAGCAGGCAGTGCGTGATCCCCTCGGGGATCTCCTCCACGTGATGCGTCACGAGCACCGTCGCGGGCGAATCCTCGTCGAGGCACAGCTCGGACAGCGTCTGGACGAGCGCCTCGCGGCCCGCGAGGTCCAGGCCACCGGCGGGCTCGTCCAGGAGGAGCAGCTCGGGGTCGGTCATCAGCGCGCGGGCGATCTGGACGCGCTTGCGCTCGCCCTCGCTCAGCGTGCCGAAGGTGCGGTCGGCCAGGTGCGAGACGCGCAGCGAGGCCAGCAGGTCGTCGGCGCGGCGCAGGTCGTACTCGTCGTACTCCTCGCGCCAGCGGCCGACGATCGCGTAGGCAGCCGACAGCACCAGGTCGCGCACCGTCTCGCCGTCGGGGATGCGCTGGGCCAGCGCGGACGACGTGAGACCGATGCGGGGCCGGAGCTCGAACACGTCGACGGTGCCGATCACCTCGTCGAGCAGCCCGACGACGCCCTCCGTGGGGTACAGCTGAGCCGACAGGATCTGCAGCAGCGTGGTCTTGCCCGCACCGTTGGGGCCGATCACGACCCAGCGCTCGCCCTCGTCGATCCGCAAGGACACCGAGTCGAGCAGAACCGCATCGCCGCGCCTGATCGTCACACCCGCCAATTCCGCCACCGCTGCCATGGCTCAAACCTACTAGAACCAGAGCCTGCCGGGGGGCAGGGGCGCGGGTGCGGCTCGGTCAGGCGCCGGTGGAGTGCAGGCCGCCGTCGACGTGGATCATCTCGCCGGTGGTGGCGGGGAACCAGTCACTGAGCAGGGCCACGACGGCCTTGGCCGACGGGCCCGCGTCACCGGAGTCCCACGACAGCGGCGCGCGCTCGGCCCAGATGTCGTTGAACGTGGACGCGCCGGGGATGGCCTTCTTGGCGACGGTGTCGATGGGGCCGGCCGCCACCAGGTTGCAGCGGATGCCGTCCGGGCCGAGGTAGCGGGCCAGGTAGCGCGAGGTGGACTCCAGCGCGGCCTTGGCCACGCCCATCCAGTCGTAGGTCGGCCACGAGACGCGCGCGTCGAAGGTCAGGCCGACGACGCTGGCGCCCCTGTTCAGGAGCGGCTTGGCCGCCATCGTGAGCGACTGCAGCGAGTAGGTCGAGATGTGCAGCGCGGTGGACACGGAGTCCCAGTCGGTGGTCAGGAACGCGCCGCCGAGGGCCGTCTCCGGGTTCGCGTAGGCGATGGCGTGCACGATGCCGTCCAGGCCGCCCTCGAAGTGCGGGCGCAGCAGGTCGGGCAGGGCCGCCAGGTGCTCGGGGTTCGTGACGTCGATCTCCACGATCGGCGGCACCGGGTCCAGCTTGGAGATGGCGCGCGTGGCCGGCGCGACGGCGCGCCCTGCGGCCGACACGACGACGTTCGCGCCCTCGCGCTGCGCGATCTCGACGACGGCGTACGCGATGGAGGTTCGCATCGTCACGCCCGTGACGAGGATGTTCTTGCCCTCTAGGAGTCCCACGGTCAGTCCTTTCGTCAGTGACCCATGCCGAGGCCGCCGTCGACGGGCAGCACGGCTCCGGAGATGTAGCCGGCATGCTCGCCGGCGAGGAAGAGCGCGGCGGCGGCGACGTCGTCGACCTGGCCGAGGCGCCCCGCGGGGATCCGCTTCTTGTAATCGGCGATGGTCTCGTCGGGCAGCACGGCCGTCATGTCGGTCTCGATGAACCCGGGCGCGATCACGTTGGCGGTCACGCCGCGGGTCCCGAGCTCGCGGGTGACGCTGCGGGCCATGCCGACCAGCGCCGCCTTGGACGACGAGTAGTTGACCTGGCCGGGCGAGCCGAGCAGCGCAACGACCGAGGACACGAGGATGATGCGGCCGAAGCGGTTGCGCATCATGGGCCGACTGGCGCGGCGCACGACGCGGAAGGTGCCGGTGAGGTTGGTGTCGATCACCGTCTGCCAGTCGTCGTCGGACATCCGCATCATGAGCGTGTCCTTGGTGACGCCGGCGTTGGCGACCAGGATCTCGACGGGGCCGAGCTCCTTCTCCACCGTGTCGAAGGCCGCGTCCACCTGGGCCTGGTCCGTGATGTCGCACGCCAGGCCGAGGACGCCGTCCGGCACGCCGCCGGACCGGTAGGTCGCCGCGACGCGGTAGCCGGCGTCGCGGAACCGCTCGGCGAGGGTACGGCCGATGCCCTTCGAGCCGCCGGTGACCAGTACTACGCGTGATTGATCTGCCACGGGAGCAACCTACCGCAGCCGGCCCCGGTCGACCCGGATTTGGTCGCCTCGGCGAGGGCTAAGCTGGCCATATGGCCAAGTCGACGGACGCGACGCTCATCACGAGCGCCAACAAGGGGCTGAGCCTCGACGTCGCCGAGCGGCAACGCAGGTACCTCATCACCATGGCGATCCGCACGGCCTGCTTCCTCCTCTTCCTGGTGGTGCCGGGCTGGTGGAAGGTCGTGACCCTGGCCGGCGCGGCGCTGCTGCCCGCGATCGCCGTGCTGCTCGCCAACAACGCCGATCACCACGCCCCCGCCACCGTTGCGCCCGACGACGGCGAGAACCGGCTGGCGCTGACCACCGGCGAGGTCGTCCCCGGCGCGGTCGAGGAGGCCGACGAGTGAGCCGACAGGCGTTGCGCTGGGTGGGCATGGGTCTGCTCGTCGTCGTGCTCGTGGTCACCTTCGTGAACCTCGGCCGTTGGCAGCTGGACCGGCTCGAGCAGCGCCGCGACCGCAACTCCACCGTCGTCGCGCACGAGCACCAGCCCGTCCGGCCGTACACCGACGTGCTGACGGGGACCGTCGGCGACGACGACCAGTGGTACCGCGTCACGGCCACGGGAACCTACCTCCCCGAGCAGTTCCAAGTGCGCTACCGCACGCTCGACGGCGCGTACGGCTCCGAGATCGTCGGCGTCCTGAAGACCGCCCAGGGCGACCTGTTGCTCGTCGACCGGGGGTTCCTCCCCCGCCAGGCCGGCTACCCCGACGGCGAGATGCCCGCGGTGATGACCGGCGAGGTCACCGTCACGGGCTACGTGCGGCGGAACGACCGCGGCGACGAGAGCGCCATGACGCCGCACGAGAGCCAGATCCGGCTGATCAACTCCGAGGTGCTGGGGCGCGCGCTGGGCGTCGAGCTGCTCGACGGCTACGTCTCCCTCATCGAGTCCTCCCCCGCCGACGCCGGCGGCCTGACCCCGCTGGGCATCCCCGAGCTGAACGAGGGCTCGCACTTCAGCTACGCGCTGCAGTGGTTCTCCTTCTCACTCATCGCGATCGTCGGGCTCGTGGTGCTCATCCGGGCCGACATCCGCGACCGCAAGAAGGCCAAGGCGAGGGCCGCCAAGGCGGCGGCCGCGGCCGAGGCCGGCACCTGAGGTGGGCGGACTCGCCTGGACCCGCTGCCCGCACTGCGCGCTGCCCCTGACCCGCGCGGGGGCAGCGCTGCGCTGCGCCACCGGTCATAGCCACGACGTCGCGCGCCAGGGGTACGTGAACCTGCTCGGCCACGCGGCGCCCGCCAACGCCGACACGCCCGCCATGCTCGACGCCCGGGCGCGGTTCCTCGCAGCCGGCCACTACGCGCCGCTGGCCGATGCGCTGGCGCGCCGGGCTGCCGGGGCGCGGCGCGTCGTCGAGGTAGGGGCAGGCACCGGCTACTACCTCGCCCGCGTGCTGGACGCCGTTCCGGACGCCGAGGGGCTCGCCACCGACGTGTCGGTCGCTGCCGCCAAGCGGGCCGCCCGCGCGCATCCCCGGGCCGCGTCCGTCGTGGCCGACACGTGGGCCGGGCTGCCCATCGTCGACGCCGTCGCCGACGTCCTGCTGTGCGTGTTCGCACCCCGCAACCCCGCCGAGTTCGCGCGAATCCTGGCCCCCGGCGGCCGGATCGTGCTCGCGGTCCCGGGCCCCGACCACCTGGCCGAGCTGCGCGCCGACTACGGCCTGCTGGGCGTGGGCGACGACAAGACGTCGCGCATCCGGGCCGCGTTCCCGGGCTGGGCGGTCGAGGAGGAGGCCGTCCGCGCCTCGATCGACCTGACCGCGGACGAGGTCGCCGACGTCATCGCCATGGGCCCCAACGCCTTCCACGGCCTGCCCGAGGTCCACGCGGGCACGTCCGCCACCGTCGACATCGCCGTGCTGACGCTGCATCCTCCTTCGTCGACGCGCGGGCCGGACGTGGTCTGACGCGCCTCGTCTGTCGGAGGCGCGGACTATGCTCCCGCCCATGGCCATCGATGACGACGACATGCAGCGATTCCTCGAGGCGTTCGGCACGGTCGCCTCCTGGGTGAACCACCAGCCCCGGACCGACGGACGCAGGATCACCGACGCGCTCCGCGAGCACCTCGGCGTGCCACCCGAGACGCTAGGGGTGGTCACGAAGGAGATCGTCGCGCACCGCTTCGCCGACTACGACGTCGCGCTCGAGCTCATGGCCGGCGACGACGGCACCACCATCGGCATCGGCGGCGGCGACCAGCGCCACCACCAGACGCTCGGCGACATGATCAGCACGCCCCAGTACGCGCCGCCGGTAGGCCAGGCCGACTGGGCGCAGGCGCCGATCAGCGCCACCGACACCCGGCGGATCCTCGCGCTGGGCCTCAGGCTGTTCCGGTTCCAGGATCAGCCCGTCGCGGTGCTGCAGCGCAGGATGAGCCGCATGCACGGCAACGGCCAGGGCGTGCTCGAGGTGCTCTGCCCGGACGCCGACGTCGCCAACGCGCTCATCGAGCACGCCACCGCGCTCGCCACCGAGCACTCGGTGCTGCGCGGCAACGTGATCAGCCTCGAGATGCAGGGCTACGAGGCCGAGGGCGACGGCTACCGCTTCCTGCCTCGCCCCGACGTGTCGGCCGAGCAGGTGATCCTCCCCGACGGCGTGCTGGACCGCATCACCGGCCACGTCACCGGCATCGCGCAGCACGCGGCGACGCTCCGCCGCCACGGCCAGCACCTGAAGCGCGGCGTGCTGCTCTACGGGCCGCCCGGCACCGGCAAGACGCACACCGTGCGGCACCTCATCGCCGCGGCCACCGGCCACACCGTGATCCTGCTCTCGGGCGAGACCCTCGCGCTCGTCGGGCCCGCGACGGCCATCGCGCGGCACCTGCAACCCGCGATCGTCGTGCTCGAGGACTGCGACCTGGTGGCGATGGACCGCGACTTCTCCGGCGGGATGCGCCCGCTGCTCTTCCAACTGCTCGACGCCCTCGACGGCCTGGATGCCGACGCGGACATCTCGTTCCTCCTCACCACCAACCGCGTGGACGTGCTGGAGGAGGCGTTGACGCAGCGGCCGGGCCGCGTGGACCTCGCCGTCGAGATTCCCCCGCCGGGGCCGAACGAGCGGCGCCGGCTCCTCGAGCTGTACCGCGGCGACATCGGCTACTCAGACGCCGCGCTGCACGAGGTGGCCGGGCGCAGCGACGCGCACACCGCGTCGTTCTTCAAGGAGCTCATGCGGCGCGCGGTGCTGATCGCGGCCGAGGAGGGCGAGGAGCCCGCCGACCGGCACCTGCTCGGCGCGCTGTCCTCGCTGCAGGCGGACCAGGATCGGCTGCAGCACAGCCTCCTCGGGGGTGGACTGCACGACTTCGACGGGTTCGAGGAATAATGCGGCGAGCCCGCTGGGGGTTCGGGCTGGGCACGCTCGGCCGCGACATGGTGGCGGCGCTCGTCTCCATGTACCTGATGTTCTACCTCACCGACGTCCTGGACGTCTCGGGCGCGCAGCTGGCCGCGATCACGGTGATCCTCGTGCTGATGCGGATCTTCGACGCGGTCAACGACCCGTTCATGGGCGTCGTGGTGGACAACACCCGCTCCCGGTACGGCAAGTTCAAGCCATGGATCTTCTGGGGCGCCCTGCTGTGGGGCGCGGCCACGCTGGCGATGTTCTTCGACTTCGGCGCGCGCGGCTGGGGCTACGTCGTGCTGTTCACCGTCGTCTACCTCATCTATGAGATCGCCTACACCATCAACGACATCTCCTACTGGTCGATGCTGCCCTCGCTCACGCGCGACCAGAAGGAGCGCGAGCGGATCGGCGTGATCGCGCGCATCTGCGCGAACATCGGGCTGTTCGCGATGGTCGTGGCGCTCGTGCCGGTCACCACTGCGCTGACCGGCGTCCTGGGCTCCGCGCAGCAGGCCTGGTTCGTGCTCGCGTGCGCGCTGGTGGTGCTGATGGTCGGGTTCCAGCTGCTGACGCTGCTGCTGACGCGCGAACAGGTGGCGACCACCGCGGAGTCGACGCCGCTCAGAGAACTGTTCTCCGTCATCGCCCGCAACGATCAGCTGCTCTGGGTGACGCTCGCCATGGTCGCCTACATGATCGGCTACGGCGCCACCACGTCGTTCGGCCTGTACTACTTCAAGTACATCTTCGGCGACGAGGGCGCGTTCAGCATCTTCGCCGCCATCCTCGGCGTGACGCAGATCACGGCGCTGGCACTGTTCCCGATCGTCTCGAGGGCCCTCCCCCGCGCCCGCATCCACCTGCTCGCCACCGTGTTGTGCACCGCCGGCTACGTGGTCTTCCTGTTCGCCGGCCGGTCGCTCGTGATCGTCGGCGTGGCCGGCGTGCTGCTGTTCGCGGGCCAGGGCGCGATCCAGCTGCTCATGGTGATGTTCATCGCCGATTCCGTCGAGTACGGCGAGTGGAAACTGGGCCGGCGCAACGAGTCGGTCACGTTCTCGCTCCAGCCGTTCATCTACAAGTTCAGCAACGCCATCGCCAGCGGCATCGTCGGCGGCACGCTCATCTGGACGGGGATCGATCGCGCCCACGGGCCGGACGACGTGACGGCGTCAGGCGCCGCGCTGTTCCGCGTCTCGATGCTCGTCGTCCCCATGGTGCTGGTGATCCTGAGCTACATCATCCTGCGGGCCAAGTACCGGCTGGACGAGAGCACGTACGCTCGGATCGTCGACGACTTGAAGGAGCGCCATGCGGCGGCCACTGACGCGTAGGGACCGGGTGCGGGACCTGTATCGCACGCCCGCGGGGCGCGACGTCGTCGACAAGCTGCTCCTGCAGACCGGTCTCCCCCGCGGCCTGCCCGCCGCGCTGGGCGGCGTGCGGCTGTCGGCGGTGGACAAACTGGCGGCGCGGCTCACGGGCCCGGGCATCGTCGACACCGTGCTGGGACTGGCCAACGCCGAACTGGACGAGCCCGCGGTGGAGGCCGCCGGTGTCGAGCCGTGGTGGCGCGAGGCGGTGTTCTACCAGGTCTATCCCCGGTCGTTCGCCGACAGCGACGGCGACGGCATCGGCGACCTGCGCGGCATCATCGGCGGGCTCGACTACCTCGCGGACCTGGGCGTCGACTGCGTCTGGCTGTCGCCCATCTTCGCCTCGCCCAACGAGGACATGGGCTACGACGTCAGTGACTACCGCGCCGTCATGGCGGAGATGGGCACCATGGCGGACCTGGACGAGCTGGTCGCCGGCTGCCACGAGCGCGGCATGCGCCTCATCCTCGACCTGGTGGTCAACCACACCTCCGACCAGCACGAGTGGTTCCGGCGCGCCGTCGCCGACCCGGAAGGCCCGTACGGCGGCTACTACTTCCTCGAGAAGGGCTCGCCCGAGCAGCCGCCGAACAACTGGGTGTCGTTCTTCTCCGGGCCCGCGTGGCGGTGGATTCCCGAGGCCGAGCGGTGGGCGCTGCACCTGTTCGCCGACGGCCAGATGGACCTGAACTGGGACAACCCGGCCCTCCGTCGCGAGATCGCCGACATCGTGCAGTTCTGGCTGGCCCGCGGCATCGACGGCTTCCGGTTGGACGTGATCAACTACATCTCCAAGCCCGCCGGCCTGCCCGACGGGCACCCGTTCGTGGGTGAGCTGCTCGAGTTCACGGGCGTCGAGACGTACTTCTACGGCCCGCACCTGGTGGAGTACTTGAGGGAGCTCCGGCGAGACGGCTTCACCCGCACCGGGCCGCCGGCCTCGACGCCCCGCGCGCGCCTGTCGGACGACCGCCTGGGCGCACCGCTCGCGCCCGACGAGACGGGCGTCATGGTGGGCGAGACGCCGGGGATCGGCGTGCAGCTCGGCCGGATGCTGAGCGCCGCGGGCCGCGGCGCGCTGGACCTCACATTCAACTTCGACGTGCTGGACACGCCCGGCAAGGTGCGCTGGGACCGCTACACCTACGACCTCGACTACCTGGCGAGGTATTACCGTCGCTATCTCGAGGGCATCGGCCCCGCGGACTGGCTCTCGGTGTTCTTCGACAACCACGACAATCCCCGCATGCTGAGCAAGGTGGCCGCGGGCCGCGAGGCGGACCCGGCCGTGCGCACAGCTATCGCGAAGCTGCTGGCCACCATCCAGTTGACAATGCGCGGCACGCCGTTCCTCTTCCAGGGCCAGGAGCTGGGCGCCGTCGATCAGCAGTTCCACGACGTGTCGGACCTGCGCGACGTCGAGTCGATCAACCGCTACGCCGCCCTGATCGCCGCGGGCAGGACCCCCGAATCGGCCTGGGACGAGATCCTGGCCGGCAGCCGCGACCACGCCCGCGTGCCCATGCGCTGGACGCCCGACGGCGGCTTCACCACGGGCACGCCCTGGCTCCGGGGCACCGACGACGCGGCGGGTTTCTCGGCGGCGGAACAGGCGGCGGACCCGGAGTCCGTGCTGGCGTGGCACCGGTCCTTGATCGCGCTCCGTCGCCGCCACCCGGCCCTGACGCGCGGCGACCTGACCTGGGTCGCCCCGGGCAAGAAGCACTACGTCGCCTACGTCCGCTCACTGGCTGACGAGGCGTTCCTGGTCGAGTGCAACACCTCAGACCGCCCCCTGCGCCGCCCCCGAGGCCCGCACGTGACCGAGACAATGCTGGGCAGGAGAACCCCTGGCCGCATGTCCCCCTGGGAGGCGACCATCAGCCGCATCCCCGCCGGTTGAGCCGCCACCCGAGGCGAGTACCCACTCCTTGCGCCGACACGCGAGACAGACCACCGTTCCTTGAGCCGACACGCGAGACAGCCCACCGTTCCTTGAGCCGACACGCGAGACAGACCGCCGCTCCTCGAGCCGACGTGCGAGGCCGACCACCGTTCCTTGAGCCGGGCCCCCGCGCGAAGCGCCGGGCCCGTGTCGAAAGGTCCCGCACCCGCACACGGAACTCCTCACAGCTCACATCAGCGCAACTCTCGGACCCTTCGAGACGCAACCCCGCACAACACACACTCGGCGCAAGCCACCACGCGGGGCTGCTCCTCAGGGACCGACCATGCCGTTCCTTGAGCCGACACGCGAGACAGCCCACCGCTCGTTGAGACGACGTGCGAGGCCCACCGCCGTTCCTTGAGCCGGGCCCCCGCGCGAAGCGCCGGGCCCGTGTCGAAAGGTCCCGCACCCACACAGGGAACTCCTCACAGCTCACATCAGCGCAACTCTCTGACCCTTCGAGACGCAACCCCGCACAACACACACTCGGCGCAAGCCACCACGCGGGGCTGCTCCTCAGGGACCGACCCTCGAGCCAGCCCTGAGGCAACCAGTCGTTCCTTGAGCCGACACGCGAGACAGCCCACCGCTCGTTGAGACGACGTGCGAGGCCGACCGCCGCTCCTTGAGCCGGGCCCCCGCGCGAAGCGCCGGGCCCTTGGTCGTTAGGTCCCGCACCCACACACGGAACTCCTCACAGCTCACATCAGCGCAACTATCGGACCCTTCGAGACGCAACCCCGCACCGCCCACACTCGGCGCAAGCCACCACGCGGGGCTGCTCCTCAGGGACCGACCATGCCGTTCCTTGAGCCGGGCCCCCGCGCGAAGCGCCGGGCGCGTGTCGAAAGGTCCCGCACCCACGCAGGGAACTCCTCACAGCTCAACAGCTACAGTCAGCCGTTTCACCGCTGGTTGAGCCCAGCGAGGAGGCCCAGGACGAGGTCGTGGGCGTACGGCGCTGCGACGAGGTCGAGGAATCGCGGGAAGTCGAGGTGGGCGTCGTCGTCGGCACGGTCGGAGATCGTGCGGGCCAGCGCGAATGGAACCCCCGCCGTTGCACAGACCTGGGCCAGGGCTGCGCCCTCCATCTCGACGGCGAGGAGGTCGGGGAGGTCGGCGCGCAGCTGGTCGCTGTCCTCGCGCGTGGCGATGAACTGGTCGCCGCTGGCGACGAGGCCCGTGTGGGCCGACGGCGCCTCGATTCCCAGCTCACGGAACGGCGCTGGCAGGGCCGCTCGGTGCGTGTCGACGACCTGCCGGGCGGCAGCGCCCAGCGCGCGGGTGAGGGCTTCGTCGGGCAGGAATCGGACCGTCCCGTCCACCTGCCAGCGCGGAAACAGCGGCCGGGGATCGACGTCGTGCTGCAGCAGCGCGTCGGCGACGACCACGTCGCCGGTCCGCACGCCCGGGCCGATCCCACCCGCGGTGCCGACCATCACGATGGCGTCCGCACGTTCGGCGAGAACGGTCGCGGTCGCCGCGGCAGCCACCTTGCCGACGCCGGAAAGCGCCAGCAGCACGTCGTGCCCAGCGAGCCGACCCTCAAGGAAGCTCCGTCCCGCGACGACGCGACGAGTCACCTCGCCGGACTCGCGGGCCGCCTCGAGGACGGACGACAGCTCGGCTCGAAGGGCGGCGACGATCGCGATCACCCCTGCATCCTAGGAGGGAGTCGATCGTCAGCAGCTCATTGGTTTCGACACGCCGACTCGGCTGGCGCCTCGTGCGACGGCTCAACCAGCGGGTGCCTACAGGCCCAGGAAGGCCCGGAACTCGTCGCAGCAGCGCTCGGCGCGCGCCCGGTCGGGGAGCTCGCAGAAGATGCGCAGGAGCGGCTCGGTGCCGGAGAAGCGGGCGATGATCCAGCCCTCTTCGAAGTACACCTTGCAGCCGTCGGCGTAGCTCGTCCGGACGACAGGCTCGCTGAACTCCGGCAGGCGGCGCTCCACCATCAGGGTGTTCAGGATCTCCGGCTTGCGCTCCGGGTCGAACGGGAAGTCGGTCTCGGCCATGTAGTGCGGCGGGAACTGGCCGGTGATCTCGGCGTAGATCTCGCTCATCGGCTTGCCGACGACGGCGATCATCTCGACGAGCAGCGCGGCGGCGTAGATGCCGTCCTTGCCCGCGATGTGCCCGCGCACGGTAAGGCCACCGGACGACTCGCCGCCGATCACGGCGTCGGTCTCGAGCATCTTGCCCGACACCCACTTGAAGCCCACCGGCACCTCGTAGGCCTGCTCGCCGAACCGCTCGGCGACGTCGTCGAGCAGCGAGGTCGTGGCGACGTTGCGCACCACGGGGCCCGTCCAGCCCTTGTACTTGATGAGGTAGTAGTAGAGGATCACCAGCAGCTGGTTCGGGTGCAGGAATGCACCCTTGTCGTCGATGATGCCGATCCGGTCGGCGTCGCCGTCGGTGGCGATGCCGAGGTCGCAGCCGTTCTCCACCACGTAGCGGGAGAGCGCCTGGAGCGTGTGCGAGGTCGGCGACGGCAGACGCCCGCCGAACAGCGTGTCGTGGCGGTCGTTGATCACCTCGACGTCGACGCGGGCGGTCATCAGGATGGTCTGCAGCGAGGTCTTGGAGACGCCGAACATCGGGTCGAGCGCCACCTTCAGCTTCGCCTCGCGGATGGCCCCCATGTCGACCTGGGCGATGATCGAGTCGATGTAGCCGTTGAAGGGGTTGATCTCCTCGACGGACCCGGCCGCGATGGCCTTCGCGTACGACACGGACGGGATCTCCGCCTCGCGCGCGCCCTCGAGCGCCGTCATGCGGGCCTCGATGTCCAGCGTCACGGCCTCGTCGGCGTCCTTGCCGCCGCGCGTGAACACCTTGATGCCGTTGTAGAGCGCCGGGTTGTGGGACGCGGTGATGGCCATGCCGTAGGGCAGGTCCCGGTCCTTGACGGTCCACATGATGAGCGGAGTCGGCGCCTGCGCGACCTTGATCACTTCGGCGGGAATGCCGTAGCCGGCGAACACCTCGGCGGCCCACTGGGCGGCGACGTCGGAGAGGAATCGCCGGTCGTAGCCGATCACGATGCCCTGCTCGGCCACACCCTCCTCGATCATCCGCTCCGCGAGACCCGCGCTCAGCAGGCGCACGTTCGCCCTGATGAACTCGTCTCCGATGATCGCTCGCCAACCGCCAGTGCCAAAGCTGATTCGTGCCACGGGACGACCCTAGTCCTCCCTGAGCGACAGCCCCGCCAATCGCGCAGGACAACTGACGATGGCGCTCAGGCCAGGTCGATCAGCTCGGCGTAGTCCTCGGACCACAGGTCCTCGACGCCGTCGGGCAGCACCAGCACCCTGTCGGGCTGCAGCGCCTCGACGGCGCCCGGGTCGTGCGTGACCAGCACGACGGCGCCCGCGTAGGTGCGGATGGCGTTCAGCACCTCGGCGCGCGACGCGGGGTCGAGGTTGTTGGTGGGCTCGTCGAGCAGCAGCACGTTCGCCGCCGACACCACGAGCATGGCCAGCGCCAGCCTCGTCTTCTCGCCGCCGGAGAGCACCTTCGCGGGCTTCGCCACGTCGTCGCCGGTGAACAGGAACGAGCCGAGCACCTTGCGGACCTCGGTCTCGTTGAGGTCGGGCGACGACGACTTCATGTTGTCCAGCACGCTGCGGGCGACGTCGAGCGTCTCGTGTTCCTGCGCGTAGTAGCCGAGCCGGGCGCCATGGCCCAGCTCCACGCGGCCCGACGACGGCTCCTCGAGCCCCGAGAGGACCCGCAGCATCGTGGTCTTGCCCGCGCCGTTCAGGCCCAGGATGACGACCTTGGAGCCCTTGTCGATGGCGAGGTCCACCGCGGTGAACACCTCGAGGGAGCCGTACGACTTGCTGAGGTCGAAGCCCCTGAGCGGCGTCTTGCCGCACGGCGCGGGCTCGGGGAAGCGGATCTTCGCGACGGCGTCGACCTGCCGCTCCCCCTCCACACCGGCGAGCAGCCGCTCGGCGCGCTTGGCCATGTTCTGCGCGGCGACGGCCTTGGTGGCCTTGGCGCGCATCTTGTCCGCCTGAGCCATCAGCTGCGAGGCCTTGCGCTCGGCGTTGGCGAGCTCGCGGCGGCGGCGCTTCTCGTCCGTCTCGCGCTGCGCGAGGTAGCGCTTCCAGTTCATGGAGTAGACGTCCATCTCGGCGCGGTTGGCGTCGAGGTGGAAGACCTTGTTCACGACGGCGTCCAGCAGCTCGGTGTCGTGCGAGATGATGATCAGCCCGCCGGAGAAGCCCTGCAGGTAGCTGCGCAGCCAGACGATGGAGTCCGCGTCGAGGTGGTTGGTCGGCTCGTCGAGCAGCAGCGTGTCTGCGCTGGAGAACAGAATCCGGGCCAGCTCGATGCGGCGCCGCTGCCCGCCGGAGAGGGTCTTCAACGGCTGGGCGAGAACGCGGTCGGGAAGCCCGAGGTTGGAGGCGATCCGCGCGGCCTCGGACTCGGCCGCGTAGCCGCCGGCCGCGACGAAAGCAGCCTCGGCCCTGGTGTAGGCGGCCATGGCGGCCTCCCGTTCGGCGCCGTCGGCCGTGGCCATGGTCTCCTCGGCGCGACGCATCCTGCGCACCACCTCGTCGAGGCCGCGCGCGGCGAGGATCCGGTCGCGCGCGATCTGCTCGGGGTCGCCGGAGCGAGGGTCCTGCGGAAGGTAGCCGAGCTGCCCGGACCGCGTCACGGATCCGGCGGCCGGCGCCCCTTCGCCCGCAAGGATGCGGGTGAGCGTCGTCTTGCCTGCACCGTTGCGGCCCACCAGGCCGATGCGGTCGCCCGGAATCACTTGGAAGGACACGGGCGACAGCAGCAGACGGGCACCCGCCCGTACCTCGATGTCCTTGACCTGTAGCACCGGCCTAGTCTCCCCGCCGCCGCGGCGTTGGGCAAACCGGGCTCATCGCCGTCGCGTCGCGAGGGCGGCGTCGACGACGAACGCGGCGACGGCCGCCCAGACGAGCGCGAACCCCGCCCACCGCATCGGCGGCATCGGCTCGTGGAACACCAGCCAGCCGAGCAGGAACTGGCCGATGGGGGCGATGTACTGCAGGACGGCGATGGTCACCATCGACACCCGCCGGGCGGCGGCCGCGAACAGCAGCAGGGGCACGGCCGTGACGATGCCGGTGGTGGCCAGCAGGGCGCCGTAGCCGGACAGCGGCGTCGCCGTCGCCTGCCCCGCGAGCCCGAGCCAGAGCAGGTAGCCGAGAGCGATCGGAGCGACGGCACCCGTCTCGATCGCGAGGCCGGGCAGTGCGCCCACGGAACGCCCCGCGACCTTCTTGACGAGCGAGTAGGTGCCGAAGCTGCCCGCGAGGATCAGGGCGATCCACGGCACCTGGCCGTAGCCGATCACCATCACCAGCACGGAGGCGGCGCCGAACCCCATGGCCACCCATTGGAGCCGCCGGAGCCGCTCGCCGAGCACGAGGATGCCGAGCGCCGCGACGGCCAGCGGGTTGATGAAGTAGCCCAACGCCGTCTCGAGCGTGTGCCCGATCAGCACGGCGAACACGTAGGTGGACCAGTTGACGACGATGAGGACGCCGGCCACCGCGAGCCCGAGGGCCAGCTTTCTGTCGCGGAGCGCGGCACGCAGGTCGCGCCACTGCCGCAGCACGGTCAGCAGCAGGACGCAGAACATCAGCGACCAGAGCGCCCGGTGCGCGACGACCTCGAGCGCTCCCGAGCGGGCGAAGAGGGTGAAGTACAAGGGGAAGAGGCCCCAGAGCAGATAGGCGGCCAGCCCGTAACCCAGTCCCGTTCGCTCGTCCCGCACGCCCCGAAGAGTAGCCCTCGCGACCTGACGAGGGCCGATCACGGTCCATGAGCGGCATATTGTGCCCGACAAGGCAGTGGACGGAAGAGACGGATCGCGCGCCCGGCACTAGTCTTCTGCCATGGACGATGCCCAGCCGACGATTCGTGTACTGCTCGCTGAGGACGACCCGCTCGCGCGCCGGGCGGTCGACACCTATCTCAGCCGTGCGACCGACATCGAACTCGTGGGCATGGCAGTCGACGGCGAACAGGCCGTGCAGATGGCAGCGGAGCTGCTGCCCGATGTCTGCCTCGTCGACATCCACATGCCGAAGATGGACGGCATCGAGGTGACGCGTATCGTCACGTCGCCGCCGCTCAATTGCCGCGCCGTGTGCTTCACCGCACTGGGCGACGACCGCACCCTGACGCGTGCCATCCAGGTGGGCGCGTCCGGCTTCCTGCTCAAGACCGACAGCCCCGCGCTGATCATGCACGGCATTCGCAGCGCGTACAGCGGCGATTCTCTCGTCTCGCCGAAGCTCGTCGCGACCCTGCTGAGCAACACGCTCGCCCGCACGGCACCGCCGCCGGACCTGGGCCAGATGGACACGCAGTTGCTGACGCTCATCGGGCGGGGCCTCAGCAATGCAGAGATCGGCGAGGAATTGCACCTCGCCACGAGCACCGTAAAGACCTATGTGAGCCGACTGCTCACGCGCCTCGACAAGCGCAACAGGGCGGCGCTAGCCGCACTCGCATACCAGTGGGGGCTGGTCGAGAACTAGCTCGCCCCGCGGCGCATCGCGCCGCGTGAGCAAATGACACACACGGCCGGGGGGCCCGTGTAGAGCAGACGCGTCTGCCCTTGTCAACGAAAGTCGACACATAGATCACCTTTGGGTGACGATTTGTCGTACCTTCGTCACATTGCTCTAGGACGCCCGCATCCGATCTGTCTACCATCGTCGCATCCCCCCTTCACGACTGGAGACAAAGATGCTAGAGACCATCGCCCCCCTCACCGCCGCGGCCGTCCCGCAGCGCAAGGTCGCTCAGCTCATCAAGGCCGCCGTCCCGGCTGGCGCCATGAAGCCCCGCAACTACTGGATCATGTGCCGCATCCTGCAGTGGTGCTACAAGGGCTGAGAGGATCGAAGATCATGCTCGAGACCATCGCCCCGCTCACCGCTGCTGCCGTCCCGCAGCGCACCGTCGCCAAGCTCATCAAGAGCGCCGTCCCCACCGGCGCCATCAAGCCCCGCAACTACTGGATCATGTGCCGCATCCTCCAGTGGTGCTACAAGGGCTGAAAAGGACATCGAAGAAAATGCTCGAAACCATCGCCCCCCTCACCGCTGCCGCCGTCCCGCAGCGCACCGTCGCCAAGCTCATCAAGAGCGCCGTCCCCACCGGCGCCATCAAGCCCCGCAACTACTGGATCATGTGCCGCATCCTCCAGTGGTGCTACAAGGGCTGAAAAGGACATCGAAGAAAATGCTCGAAACCATCGCCCCCCTCACCGCTGCCGCCGTCCCGCAGCGCACCGTCGCCAAGCTCATCAAGGCCGCCGTCCCCACCGGCGCCATCAAGCCCCGCAACTACTGGATCATGTGCCGCATCCTCCAGTGGTGCTACAAGGGCTGAGAGAGACATCACGAACGTGATCGACACCATCTCCCCCCACCCCGCTGTCGCCGTCCCGCAGCACGAGATCGCAAAGTTCGTCTTGGGCGCCGTCCCCACCGGCGCCGTCAAGTCCCGTAACTCTCGGATCGTGTGTCGCACCCTCCGCCGGTGTTGGAAAGACTAGGCAAAACGGAGCCGGAGCGTTCTACACTTCGGCTCATGCTGCGAGAACTGAACGCACGGGTCAGGAAAGTTCCCAGCTGGTGGCTCGAGCCGATTCTGGCCCTGCTCCTGCTGGCGCTTTCCGTCGGCACGTCCCTCGGGTTCTCCCTGCCTCCGCACGCGTGGGTCGCAAGCATCATGATCTGCCTCGGCGCGTCCCTCGCGGCTCTCTCGCCTTTCGTCGGCGCCGCGATCACCCTGGTCGGCATCCTGATCCAGTTCACGCTGGACCCAGGCCTCCTCGGCCCGTCCGGGCTCGTCGTCGTCGTCCATGTCTTTGCCGCGGTGCGGCTCAGGTTGAAGATCGTCCCGATCATCATCGTGGTGCTCGGCGGCGTGGAACTGGCCGCGCTGACATTCCACAGCACCGATGGCATCGCGAGTGCGATCTCCACGGGCGTCCTGCTCGCGGTGCTGATCACGCTGAGCGTCGGCGCCGGCATCGTCTGGCGCCGATCGCTGGAACTCCTGGCGCTCGAACGAGAGACGGCGAACCGTCGCCTGCACGATCTCCGTCTCGACCTGGCGCGAGACCTGCACGACACCGTGGCGCAGACCTTGTCGCACGCGTCCATGCGGTCGTACATGGTGGCCGCGGATCCACTGTTGCCCGACGAGTCCCGAGACGAACTCGAGAGCATCGCGCAGGACTGCAGTTCTGCGGCGCAGGACCTGAGGCAACTCCTGTCCAGCCTCCGCGACAGCGAGCTGCTCGACGAGGTCAGCACCTACCACGTGGCCGACGCCAAGGCGCTCCTGGACTCGGTCGAGCAGCAGGCCCAGCGCCTGCGCGACGCGGGTCTGCCGTGCGAGGTGAACTTCACCATCGACAGCATCAGCGCGGCCCGTGCCACGACCTTGGCCAAGATCACGGTCGAGGCTGCGAGCAACATGATCAAGCACGCGACGCTCGGCGGCACGACCCGCATCGTGATGAGCGCGAACGCCGAGGCCTTCACGGCCGAATACTCGAACGCGACGAGCCTGCGCGAGATCCGGCCCACCCGAGGCTTCGGCCTCGTGGGTATCCGGGAGCGTGCCAATCTGCTGAAGGGCACCTGTTCGAGCGAACTCAAGGACGGCCGGTGGATCCTGAAGGTCACGCTGCCGACGGGCTACGAAGTACGCGCCCTCTCCGAGTCGGAGTCGCCTGAGCCTCTGCGCTGAGCCCGGGCAGAAATGAAGCGGCCGTCCTCAACGCTGGGGGGGAATGCATCTTGGACGGCCGCTTGTGTGACTAATACTGGGGGGTGCTGATACACGCACGAAATCGGGCACTACCGAAGGTGCTCGGGGAGACAACTTTCGGTGATGCGATGCAACCGAGAGGCCGTCCGGAGCATTGCAGAGCCGTCAGCCGCGCTCCGCGAGGAAGTCGAGAATGGCCGATTCCCACTGCCCCGCATGCGACACATTCGCCCCGTGCGGCGCGCCCTCGATCACGACGAGACGCGCCCCGGGCACGTAGTCGGGCATGCGTGCGCTGGACTTCGCCAACGGGACGTTGATGTCGCCGTCGCCGTGGATCACGAGCGTCGGCACCTCGATCCGCCGGCAGTCCTCGCGCAGGTCCTCGGCCCAGATCAGGATGGTGGCCGGCCCCGCGACGGGGCTGGACTGCTGCGCGATGGCGAGCGCCGCCTGCCGCGTCTCCTCGTCCACCCGCAAGCCGTCGTTCTCCGTGCTGTAGAACCAGGTGACGAACTGGTCGAGGAAGCCGTCGCGGTCCGCGGCGCACTGGTCGGACATCCCCTGGAACGCCTCGAACGGCATCGCGCCGTCGGGGTTGTCGTCCGTGAGGCAGAGGGCCGGCGCGATGGAGCCGCTGAAGATCACCGCACCCACGCGCGGGTGCCGTCGGCCGCCTGCGATCCGCGCGGCCTCGCCGCCACCCATCGAGAATCCGAGGACCACGGCGTCGGTCAGGTCGAGCTGCTCGAGCACCTCGGCCAGGTCGTCGGTGAGGGTCTCGTAGTCGTAGCCGGCGTCCGGTTTGTCGGACTGGCCGAAGCCGCGCCGGTCGTAGGTCACCACGCGGTAGCCCGCCGCGACGAAGGCCGGGATGTTGCCCTCGAACGCGGCCCCGGAGAGGGGCCAGCCGTGCACGAGGACGAGCGGCCGACCCTCGCCGCCGGTGTCGGTGACGTGCAGCTGCACGCCGTCTGCCGTTGTCAGCGTCGACATTGTCGCCTCCTAGAAGTCGGTGGAGACTCTCAGCCTACGCCTCGGGCTCACGTTCGCGGACGAGACGCCGGACCTTTCACACGGGCCCGGCTCAACGACCGATCACTCAGAGGTTGTAGCCGATGGCGCGTAGCTGCTCGCGGCCGTCCTCGCTGATCATCTCGAGCGTCCACGGCGGCAGCCAGACCCAGTTGATGGTGACCGAGTTCACCAGGCCGTCGAGCACGTACTTGGTGTCGTACTCGATCTTGTCGGTGAGCGGGCAGGTGGGCGAGGTGAGCGTCATGTCGATGGTCGCGTTACCCTGCGCGTCGAGCTGCACGCCGTAGACGAGGCCGAGGTCGACGACGTTGACCATCAGCTCGGGATCGACGACGTCCTTCATCGCCTCGAGGACCTCGTCCTCGGTGGGCACGGCCGACGGCGCGGGATCGGCCAGGTCGACGTCGGGGAGCTGGTCCTTGACCAGATCGCTGGGGCGCTGTTCAGAGTTGTACATCAGTTCTCCTTGACGGTGGCTTGGAGGGTGGCGTCGCGCAGCGCGGACCAGCCGAGCAGGGCACATTTTACGCGGGCGGGGAACTTGGAGACACCCGCGAATGCGATCGCGTCCTCGAACACGTCCTCGTCGGGCTCGATGCTGCCCTGGGACTGCATCATCTCGAGGAACTTGTCGTGCAGCTCCAGCGCGTGCGCGGTGGTGCCGCCGATCAGGAGATCGGTCATCACGGAGGTGGAGGCCTGCGAGATCGAGCAGCCCTCGGCGTCGTACGAGATGTCCGCGATGGTGTCGCCGTCGAGGCGGACGCGAAGGGTGAGTTCGTCGCCGCAGGACGGGTTCACGTGGTGCACCTCGACGTCGCCCTCACGCAGCCCGCTGTGGTGCTTCTCGCGGTAGTGATCGAGGATGATCGTCTGGTACAGCTCGTCGATGTTCACTGAGCTCAGCCTCCGAACTTGGGCGCGAAGTAGTCGCGGGTGAAGACCAGCGCATCGGCGAGCGCGTCGATCTCCCCCGTCGTGGTGTAGAGGTAGGACGACGCCCGCGTGGAGCTCTGGTGGCCCAGCCGCTTGTGCAGCGGGCGGGCGCAATGGTGGCCGCCGCGGATGGCGACACCGCGGGAGTCGAGCACCTGCATGACGTCGTGCGG
Source organism: Arachnia sp. (assembly GCA_047602285.1). Lineage (GTDB taxonomy): Bacteria > Actinomycetota > Actinomycetes > Propionibacteriales > Propionibacteriaceae > Arachnia. The sequence goes on along the minus strand of JASGHR010000001.1, from coordinate 3,494,904 downwards.
GTGCACGCCCGCGATGTTGAACGAGATGGCGCTGCCGCGCTCCACCGCTTCCGTCGGGCCGAGGATCACGACGCCGTCGATGCTGGTCAGCTTGTCGAGCGCGTAGGCGGTGATCTCCTGCTCGTGCGCGGCGATGGCGTCCATCCCGAGGCCCGTCAGGTAGTCGACCGCGGCGCCGAGGCCCACGGCCTGCGCGATGGGCGGCGTGCCCGCCTCGAAGCGGTGCGGCGGCGCGGCGTAGGTGGAGCGCTCCATCTCGACGATCTCGATCATCTCGCCGCCACCCTGGTACGGGGGCAGCTTCTCGAGCAGCTCGTGGCGGCCCCAGAGCACGCCGATCCCCGTGGGGCCGACCATCTTGTGGCCGGTGAACGCGACGAGGTCCGCACCCAGCGCCGACACGTCGGTGGCCTGGTGCGGCACGCCCTGCGACGCGTCGACCACCATGACGGCGCCCACCGCGTGCGCGTCGGCCGCGATCCGCGCGACGGGGTTCCTGGTGCCGAGCACGTTGCTCACCCAGGCCACGGACACCACCTTGGTGCGCTCGTTGATGAGGCGGTCACGCTCGGCCTTCTCGAGGTCGAGACGGCCCTCGTCGGTCACGTCGAACCAGCGCAGCGTGGCGCCGGAGCGCTGGCAGGCCAGCTGCCACGGCACGATGTTGGAGTGGTGCTCCATGACGGAGATGACCACCTCGTCGCCGGGCTTCAACCCGGCGCCGAGGGTGGCCGCCGCGAGGTTCAGGGCCTCCGACGCGTTCTTCGTGAAGACGATCTCCTCGGGGCGCGCGGCGCGCACGAACCCGGCGAGCTTCGTCCGCGCACCCTCGAACGCCTCCGTCGCCTCCGCACCGAGCAGGTGCATGGCGCGCGCGACGTTCGCGTTGTGCTGCAGGTAGTGCTCCGCGATGGCGTCGACGACCTGCCGCGGCTTCTGAGAGGTGTTGGCCGAGTCGAGGTAGACGATGGGCCGCTCCCCCACCCTGCGTTGCAGGATCGGGAAGTCCTCCCGGATCAGTTCAACGTCATACACGTTGTCTCCTCTTCTCTCCTGAGAACTCGAGGCCCTCAAAGCAGGCCCGTCCTCCAGGCCGCACGCGGATCCCGTGCCGATAAGGCAGGGGCACGGACAACCCATCGGGACGGTCGATGGGCCCGCGAGCAGGTGGGTGGGCGTCGTGTCGGTGACCCCGGCACCGGCGCATGGCCGGGACGAGGGTCACCGACACGTGGGCGGGAGCGGGCCCATCGACCGTCATACCAGACGGAACCACAGCTCCCGCTACGAGCATCAGGCGTTCGCAGCGGCCTCGACGTACGACACGTAGCCCTCGGCTTCGAGCTTCTCAGCGAGCTCCTTGCCTCCTTCGTCGACGATCCGACCGTCGACGAACACGTGCACGAAGGTGGGCTCGATGTAGCGCAGGATGCGGGTGTAGTGCGTGATCAGCACGACGGCGCGGTCGCCCTGCTCGGCGTAGCGGTTGACGCCCTCGGAGACGACGCGGAGGGCGTCGATGTCGAGGCCGGAGTCGGTCTCGTCGAGGATGGTGGCCTTGGGGTTCAGCAGTTCGAGCTGGGCGATCTCGTGGCGCTTCTTCTCACCGCCGGAGAAGCCCTCGTTCACGGAGCGGGCTGCGAACGACTTGTCGAGCTGCATGCGGCCGAGCGCACCCTCGACGTCCTTGACCCAGGTGCGAACCTTGGGGGCCTCGCCGTCGATGGCGGTCTTGGCGGTGCGGAGGAAGTTGGCGACGGAGACGCCGGGGACCTCGACGGGGTACTGCATGGCGAGGAACAGGCCGGCGCGGGCACGCTCGTCGACGCTGAGCTCGGTGAGCTCGACGCCGTCGAGGGTCACGGAGCCCGAGGTGATCTGGTACTTCGGGTGGCCGGCGATGGCGTAGGCCAGGGTGGACTTGCCCGAGCCGTTGGGGCCCATGATGGCGTGGATCTCGCCGGGGTTCACGGTGAGGTTGACACCCTTGAGGATCTGCTTCGGGCCGTCCTCGGTGAGGACGTCGACGTGCAGGTCGGAGATGACGAGAGTGGACATGTGAGCGGTACTCCTCGGTGTGTGATCTGTTGATCTAAAAGTCTGTGGTGGTCGACTCGGGGTCGACCTGGATGAAGTCGCCGTCGACGCGGACCGGGAACACCCGGACCGGCTCCGTGGCGGGAAGGTTCAGGACCGCGCCGGTGGCGAGGTCGAAGCGGGAGCCGTGCAGGTAGCACTCGATGGCTCCTCCTTCGACGTCGCCCTCCGACAGCGGCACGTTGCCGTGCGAGCATTCGTCCTCGATCGCATACAGGGCGCCGTTGTGGCGCACGATCGCGACGGTGAGCTCATCATCGACGTCCACCGCGAGCGGCAGGTCGTCGGTGAGTTCGCTCAGCTCGGCGACGGTCACGAAGGTCACTGTGCGGCCCCGGCGGACTCAACGGCGGCGATCTCGCGCTCGACGCGCTCCAGCAGCTTCTCCTGGATGCTGTCGATGCCGATACGGCGGATGATGTCCCAGAAGAAGCCGTGCACGACGAGGCGGCGAGCCTCGCGCTCGGGCACGCCGCGGCTGCGCAGGTAGAACAGCTGCAGTTCGTCGAAGCGGCCCGTGGACGAGGAGTGACCCGCGCCCTCGATCTCGCCGGTCTCGATCTCCAGGTTGGGCACCGAGTCCACCTTGCAGCCCTCGGTGAGCAGCAGGTTCTTGTTGGACTCGTAGGTGTCGATGCCCTCGGCGGCCTTGCGGATCAGCACGTCGCCGATCCAGACGGCGTTCGCGCCCTTGCCCTGCAGCGCGCCGCGGTAGTCGACGTTGGACTTGGTGTGCGGCTCGTTGTGATCGACGAACAGGCGGTGCTGGATGTGCTGGTCGCTGTCGACGAAGTAGAGGCCGTAGCTGTTCAGCTCGCCGCCCGGGCCGTCGTAGCGGAAGTTCTCCTGCAGGCGCACCACGCCGCCGCCGAGGGAGGCGGTGACGCTCTTCACCTGGGCGTCGCGGCCGACGGACAGCGAGCGCTGGCCACCGTGCACGGTGTCGTCGTCCCAGTCCTGGAGGGTCACCAGGTTGAGCTCGGCGCCGGGGCCGACGATGATGTCGGTCTTCTCGGCGTAGGCTCCGCTGCCCTCGTAGGTGATGACCAAGGTCGCCTTGGCGAACCGGCCGACTCGGAGGATGACGTGGCCGTGGACCACGGCTCCGTCACCGGCCATGCGGATGACGATCGGGTCGTCGGAGGTGAACTCATCGACGATGTCGACGAGGACGGCGCCGCCGCTCAGCTGATGGGCGAGGGCCGACACGCGGTCGACGGGCGCCTCGACGGCGAGACCGCGCGCCTCTTCCGCGCTGATCTCGGAGGTGGTCACGCCGGCCGGCAGGTCGGCCTCCCAGGTGAGATGCGCTCCGGTGGCCTCGTCCTTGAAAAGCGTCTTGAGGCGCTTGACGGGCGAGAACCGCCAGATCTCTTCACGGCCGGTGGGCACGGGGTGATCGGCGACGTCCCAGGATGGGGTGGGGTGCAGGTGCGACTCGACGGTCTCGACCGCAGCGGCCACGATCGGGGCGCTGTTCACTGTGGTGGTCAATGGATTTCCTTCTTACTCAAACTCTGGGATCGGGCTGGGACGGGCGCTCGGACTAGCCGACCGCGCCTTCCATCTGCAGCTCGATCAGGCGGTTGAGCTCGAGCGCGTATTCCATGGGCAGCTCGCGGGCGATGGGCTCGATGAAGCCGCGCACGATCATCGCCGTGGCCTCCAGCTCGTCCATGCCGCGGCTCATCAGGTAGAACAGCTGATCCTCGGAGACCTTCGAGACGGTGGCCTCGTGGGCCATCGACACGTCCTCCTCGCGGATGTCCACATAGGGGTAGGTGTCGGAGCGGGAGACGGTGTCCACCAGCAGGGCGTCGCACATCACGCCGGACGACGAGTGCAGCGCGCCGGGCTCCACCTGGACGAGGCCGCGGTAGGAGGCGCGGCCGCCGGAGCGGGCCACGGACTTGCTGACGATCGAGGACTGCGTGTAGGGCGCGCAGTGCACCATCTTGGAGCCGGTGTCCTGGTGCTGCCCCTCGCCCGCGAATGCGATCGAGAGCGTCTCGCCGCGGGCGTGCTCGCCCATCAGGTAGACCGCCGGGTACTTCATGGTGACCTTGGAGCCGATGTTGCCGTCGATCCACTCCATCGTCGCGCCCTCCTCGCAGGTGGCGCGCTTGGTGACCAGGTTGTAGACGTTGTTCGACCAGTTCTGGATGGTGGTGTAGCGAACGCGGGCGTTCTTCTTCACGATGATCTCGACGACGGCCGAGTGCAGCGAGTCCGACGAGTAGATCGGCGCGGTGCAGCCCTCGACGTAGTGCACGTACGAGCCCTCGTCGGCGATGATCAGCGTGCGCTCGAACTGGCCCATGTTCTCCGTGTTGATGCGGAAGTAGGCCTGCAGCGGGATGGAGACGTGGACGCCCTTCGGCACGTAGATGAAGGAGCCGCCCGACCACACGGCGGTGTTCAGCGACGCGAACTTGTTGTCGCCGACGGGGATGACGGTGCCGAAGTACTCCTGGAAGATCTCCGGGTGCTCCTTCAGCGCGGTGTCGGTGTCGAGGAAGATGACGCCCTGCCGCTCGAGCTCCTCGTTGATCTTGTGGTAGACCACCTCGGACTCGTACTGGGCGGCGACACCGGCGACGAGACGCGCCTTCTCCGCCTCGGGGATGCCGAGCCGGTCGTAGGTGTTCTTGATGTCCTCGGGCAGGTCGTCCCAGGTCTGGGCCTGCTTCTCCGTGGAGCGCACGAAGTACTTGATGTTGTCGAAGTCGATGCCGCTCAGGTCGGCACCCCAGTTCGGCATGGGCTTCTTGTCGAAGAGCTTCAGTCCCTTCAGCCGAAGGTCGAGCATCCACTGGGGCTCGCTCTTCAGCGCGGAGATATTGCTGACGACGTCCTCGTTCAGGCCGCGCTTGGCCACCGCACCGGCGGTATCGGCGTCGTGCCAACCCCACTGGTACTTCGACAGCGCTTCAATATGCTCGTCCTGCGTGGCACCCAATCCGGGCGCCTGTGGTGCAGTCTGGGTCATGTTCTTCCCCGTTTACTTTCTCTTCGGAATATTCGGAGTGGGCAGGGGCGCCGGGATGTGCGTGGTGCACACGCCGTCGCCGTGGGCGATCGTTGCGAGCCGCTGGACGTGCGAGCCCAGCAGGCTCGAGAACAGCTGGGTCTCGATCTCACAGAGCATCGGGAACTCGGCCGCGACGTGCGCGATCGGGCAGTGATGCTGCAGAAGCTGGTCGCCGGAGCCCACGGGGCGCACCGACGGCGCATAGCCGTCGACCGCCAGGGCGTCGACCAGCGCCTCCACCGGACGTCGGCCCGGGTTCTGCGCGCGATCGGCGCGGAAGCGGCGCTCCACCTCGTCGAGGCGCTCGTGCGAGATCTCCCGGATCGACTCCGGGCCCGCGACGGCCACGAGGCGGCGCAGGGCCGCGATCGCGAGGTCGTCGTAGGCCTGCCGGAACTCGGCCCGGCCGGCGTCGGTCAGCACGAACACCTTCGAAGGGCGGCCTCGGCCGCGCACGCCGTAGACGCGCTCGGCCCTCGACGTCAACACGCCCTCGTCCAGCAGCACCGTCAAGTGTCTGCGGACAGCGGCCGGCGTGAGGTCGAGCTTGTCGGCCAGTTGCTTCGCGGTCTGCGGCCCGTCGCCGAGGATCAGTTGGACCACTCGTTGGCGGGTTGGCACCTCGTGTTCGATGTCAGTCGTCACTGTCATGGAACACCTCCCTCGCTCACCCTCGGCGCCTCAGATGCGCCTCATTAATGACAGCCAAGTCTTTCCAATTCTGCACCCTGTTTCAAGCAAGGGCGTCCTAAGTCCGAGGACGCCTCCGGAAAGCCGTTAGGCTGGCCCGGTGCCTGCCATCGACGCCCGCGATCTGCGGTTGAGCTTCGGCCCCGTGACGGCCCTCGACGGCCTCACGCTGACCGCGGATGTCGGCCGGGTGACGGCGCTGCTCGGACCCAACGGGGCGGGCAAAACCACCTTCATCCGCTGCTGCACGGGCCTGGCCGTGCCCGCCTCCGGCACGCTCACGCTGTTCGGCGAGGCGCCGGGCTCGTCGGCGGTGCTGGCCCGCATCGGGCTGATGCCGCAGGCCACCGGCGCATGGGCGGGCATCAAGGCCGGCGAGCTGCTGCGCTACCTCGCGCGGCTCTACGCCGACCCCCAGCCGGTCGACGACCTGATGGCGCTGCTCGGGATCGACGCCTTCGCCAGGACGCCGTATCGCCGGCTCTCCGGCGGGCAGCAGCAGGCCGTGAACCTGGCCGGCGCCCTCGTCGGCCGCCCCGACCTGCTGTTCCTCGACGAGCCCACCGCGGGACTGGACCCGCGCGCCCGCCGCCGCACCTGGGACGTCGTCCGCGCCGTGCGCGACGCCGGCTGCGCCGTCCTCCTGACCACCCACGACATGGCGGAGGCCACCGAGCTGGCCGACCAGGTGCACATCATCGACGCCGGGCGCGTGACCGCCAGCGGCACCGTCGACGCGCTGGCCCGCGGCGGCTCGCTGGAGGACGCGTACCTGCGCCACACGACGGGAGACCGCCCGTGACCCTCGACTTCTCCCCCCGCCCCGCCGCCGCACCCGCCCCCGCGCGGGTCTGGGCGCACGCCACCACGGAGGCCGGCCTGATCCTGCGTAACGGCGAGCAGGCGATCCTCGCGATCGTCATCCCGCTGGCCGTGCTCGTCGGGGCCGCGTTCTTCGGCGGGGGCCTGGGGCTCGGCATCGAGACCACCGCGCCGTCGGTGCTCGCCCTCGCGATGTGGAGCTCGTGCCTCACGACGCTGGCGATCGCCACCGGCTTCGAGCGCCGCTACAACGTGCTCGAGCGGCTGGCCGCCACGCCGCTCGGCCGGCCGGGGATCCTGGCGGGCAAGGCGCTGGCCATCGGGATGATCACGCTGGGGCAGGTCGCCGTGCTGAGCGCGGCCGCGCTGGCGCTGGGCTGGCGCCCCGCGTTCTCCGCGCTCGCCGTCGTGTCGGCTGTTCCGACGGCGCTGCTCGCCATGGGCGCGTTCGCGGGCATGGGGCTGGCGATCTCCGGCTCGCTCCGGCCCGAGGCGACCCTCGCCGTCGCGAACCTGCTGTACCTGGTGGGCATGCCGCTGGGCGTGCTGCTGCCCGTCGACCGATTCCCCGGCTGGGCGGCCAGGATCGTGGAGGCGCTGCCCACCGGCGCCCTCGGCGAGGCCCTCCGCTCCGCCTCCGTCGGCCACGCCCTCGGCTGGCCGCTCGCCGTCGCCGCCCTTCTGGTGCGCGGCCATGATCGCCATCGCGTGGAAGGTATTCAGATGGACCTCCTGAGGAAGCTGGTCTCCAGCGAGCAGGCGCTGCGCCGGTGGCTGTTGGCCTCCCTCATCTGCAACATGGGCATCATCGTCACGGGCGCCGTCGTCCGGCTGACGGGGTCGGGCCTCGGCTGCGACACGTGGCCGAAGTGCAGCGCCGAGAGCTACGTGCCGCACGGCGAGGCCGGCATCCACGGCGCCATCGAGTTCGGCAACCGGCTCCTGACGTTCGTGCTCATCGCGGCCGCGCTCGGGGCGTTCATCACGGCCTGGCGCATGCGCGGGCGCGACACGAAGCTCTGGTGGATCACGCTGGGCATCGGTCTCGGCATCCCGTTCCAGGGCGTCATCGGCGGGTTCACGGTGTGGTCGAAGCTGAACCCGTACGTCGTCGCGCTGCACCTGCTGCTGTCGGTGGTGCTGATCGTGATCTGCGTGTGGGCGCTGCGCGTGGGCACCGATGCGCCCGTGACGGCCGTGTCGCCGGCGGCCCGCTGGCTGGTGATCGCGACCTTTGCCGCGACCTTCCTGTCCATCTGGCTGGGCACCGTCGTCACCGGGTCCGGCCCGCACGCGGGCGACGCCCGGGCCGTACGCACCGGGCTCGAGATCGAGACGGTGGCGCGCATGCACTCGCTGTCCGCGTGGCTGGTGACCGGCCTCACGGTCGCGTGCGTCTGGCTGTTCCACAAGACGGGGGCCGCGCTCGCGTCCCGGGCCGCGCGGCTGCTGCTCCTCGCGGTGCTGCTGCAGGGCGCGATCGGCTATCTGCAGTACTTCCTCGGCATCCCGGCGGGCGTCGTGTGGCTCCATATGGTTGGGTTGGGTCTGTTGACCGCCGCCGCCTCGTGGCTCCTGGTCACGACGAAGAGGAGAACCCATGTCGAACAACCCGGTGCTGAACAGGGCTTTGCCGTTCCAGCTTCCTGATTTCGCCTCCGCCACGCCTGCGGATTACCGCGCGGCGTTGGAAGAGGGCATGTCGGGCGAGCTCGCGGCACTGGCCGTGCTCCGCGAGGACGACGCGCCGGCGACCGTGGACAACGTGCTGGGCGCCTTCGAGGACGCCGGCGCGGACCTGCGCCGCGCACTCAACGCCTTCTGGGCCGTGCAGTCGTCGAACGCCACGCCGGAGATCGACGCGATCGAGGAGGAGATGGCCCCGCGGCTCGCCGAGCACGAGGACGCGATCTACCTCGACAAGGGCCTGTTCGCTCGCTTCGAGGCGCTGCGCGCCCGGGCGGACGCGGCCGAGGTGGAGGTGGAGCTCGACGAGCAGGACGCCTACGCGCTGGACCAGACGCTGCGCGCCTTCCGCCGCGCGGGCGTGAGCCTCGGGGACGAGGACCAGGCGCGGCTGCGCGAGCTGAACCGTCGTCTGGCGGAGCTCTCCAGCCGCTTCGAGCGGCAGAACCGCGAGGCCCGCAACGCCGGCGGCTTCGCCGTCGACGCCGCCCAGCTGGGTGGCCTGTCGGACGAGGAGCGCGAGGCGCTGAAGGCCGACGACGGGCACCGGATCGAGCTGGTCAACACCACGCAGCAGCCGCTCGCGGCGAAGCTGACCGACGCGGACCTGCGCCGTCGCCTGTACGAGGCCTCCACGCGTCGCGCGCTGAGCGGCGAGTTCGACACGCGCGCCACGCTGCTGGAGACGGCCCGGGCGCGCGCCGAGCGGGCCACGCTGCTCGGCTACGCCAACCACGCCGAGATCGTCGCCGAGGCCGGCTGCGCCAAGACCACCGACGCCATCTTCGAGATGCTCGTGCCGCTGGCCCAGGCCGCGCTGGCGAAGGCCCGCGAGGAGGCCGTCGAGCTGAGCGCCCGCTACGCCGAGCTCAACCCGGGCGCCGAGTTCACCGCGGCCGACTGGACCTTCGTCGAGTCGATCGTGCGCCGTGAGCGGTTCGCGTTCGACGAGTCGGATCTCGCCGAGTACCTGCAGGTCGACAAGGTCCTCGCCGCGGTCTACGCCGCCGCCGAGGAGCTGTACGGCCTCACGTTCCACCCGCGCGAGGACCTGGTGGGGCACGCGCCGGACACGCAGTCCTACGAGGTGCACAATGCCGACGGCAGCCTCGTCGGGCTCTTCGTGATGGACTTCTGGGCCCGCCCGACGAAGGGTGGCGGCGCGTGGATGAGCAACCTCGTCGACCAGTCGACGCGCGAGGGCACCCTGCCGGTGGTCACGAACAACTGCAACTACTCGCCCAGCACCACGGCCATCACGTGGGACGAGGTGATCACGATGTTCCACGAGTTCGGCCACGCGCTGCATGGCCTGCTGGCCGACAGCCGGTACGCGTCGCGCTCGGGCGCGAACACGCCGCGCGACTTCGTGGAGTTCCCCAGCCAGGTCAACGAGCACTGGGCGTGGACGCCGGGGCGCGTGCTGCCCGCCGAGTGGGTGGAGCGGCTGACCGAGGCCAGCACCTTCGGCCAGGGGTACGCGACGGCGGAGACCGAGCTGGCGTCGCTGCTCGACCTGGTCTGGCACACGACGCCGCTCGACGAGCTACCCACCTCGCCGGAGGACGTCGAGGAGTTCGAGCGCGCGGCGCTGGAGCGCTTCGGCCTGGTCGAGCCGCTGGTGCAGCCGCGCTACCGCTCGCAGTACTTCGCACACATCTGGGGTGGCGGCTACGCGTCGAGCTACTACGGCTACGCCTGGGCGAAGGTGATGGACGCCGACGCCGTCGCGTGGTTCGTCGAGCAGGAGGGCCCGGTGCGCGAGGCGGGCGAGCACTTCCGCCGCACGCTGCTGGCCCCGGGCGGCTCCGTCGACGCGATGGAGACCTACCGCCGGTTCCGCGGCCGCGACCCGCAGCTGCAGCCCCTGCTCGATCGCCTCGGGCTGACCCTCTGATGGAGGTGAAGGAGGCGCTGGTCCGGTACCTTGCGAGCGCACGTAACGCGCTGCTCAGCAAGGTGGAGGGCTTGTCGGAGCGCGACGCGCGCCTCCCCCGCACCGCCACGGGCACCAACCTGGCCGGGCTGGTCAAGCACTGCGCGATGATCGAGCACGGCTACCTCGTCGAGTGCCTCGGCCAGCCGTCGCCGCTCACGTTGCCGAAGATCGACTTCGACGCCGACCCGAACGCCGACCTCTACCTGGCGGCCGACGAGTCGGTCGCCTCGGCGGTGGCGCACTATCGCGCTGTCGCCGAGGTGGTCGAGGCCACCGTCGCGCGCCTCCCCCTCGACGCCCCGGGCACCGTCCCGTGGTGGGGCGACCGCGGCGCAACCACGTTGGCGGTCCTCCTCCCGCACGTTCTCGCTGAGGTGGCCCGCCACGCAGGCCACGCGGATGTCGTCCGCGAGGCCATCGACGGCGTGGCCGGCCTCCGCACCCAGGGCGACAACCTGTGGGCACCCGACGACGGCTGGCCCGCCCACGTCGACCGCCTCACCGCCCTCGCCGACAACCGACCAGTTCCGTGAGCCTGTTGTCGCGCCTTGAACCGCACGAGAGCCGGCCAAACGCCGTTCCTTGAGCCGCGCGCCAGCCGGACGCCATTCCTTGAGCCGTCACACAAGAGCCAGCTGAGACGCCGTTCCTTGAGCCGGTCACGAGCACCAGCCCAGCCCGTTCCTTGAGCCGGCCGTGAGGCGCCAGCCGAACGCCGAGTCGAAAGGTCCCGCACCCGCGCAGAGACCCACAGCAGCAGCAAGAACACCAAAACCCCGGCAACCCGCCGACATCACCAAAGCGCTGGTCTCGGACCCTTCGAGACGCAGCCCCGCACAACTCCCCACTGGTCACCTCAGCACGCGGGACTGCTCCTCAGGGACCGACCCGGTCCTTGAGCCGGCCGTGAGGCGCCAGCCGAACGCCGAGTCGAAAGGTCCCGCACCCGCACACAAAACCGCGGCAGCACAGCCAAGCAGCCAACTCTCGGACCCAACGAGCACGCAGCCCCGCACAACTTCCCACTGGTCACCTCAGCACGCGGGGCTGCTCCTCAGGGACCGGCCCCGTCCTCGAGCCAGCAGGTGGGCCGTTCCGTGAGCCGACCGAACCCCGTTCCTTGAGCCGTCGCACGAGAGCCAGTCACACGCCGTTCCTTGAGCCGCCGCGTGAGCGCCAGCGAACCGGCGAGTCGAAAGGTCCCGCACCCGCGCAGAGACCCACGGCAGCAGCCAGAACACCAAGACCCGACGCAACCCGCCGACATCACCAAAGCGCTGGTCTCGGACCCTTCGAGACGCAGCCCCGCACAGCTTCGCTCCTGGTCACCTCAGCACGCGGGGCTGCTCCTCAGGACCGGCCTTATCCTCGAACCAGCAGATGGGCCGTTCCTTGAGCCGGCCGAACCCCGTTCCTTGAAGCGTCGCACGAGAGCCAGCTGAGACGTCTTGACAGCGGACCGCGCCCGGGGATCCGAGGGATGTACGCCGCATCGCCACCAGTTTCGTGACGGGCCCGCTCGCTGAGGCGACGACCACGCACCAACCACTGTCCGTCGCTCGCCTAAGCCCACCTCTCCGCCGGTCCGACTCACTCGTCTAGGGTGGCGGATGTGATCATCGGTGAGTTGGCGTCCAAGGTCGGGCTCCGCTCCCTCGCACTCAAAGGAGCACGATGACGTCCGCCGTTCCGACGTGGGAGCAGTACATGCTTCCGGCACTGAAAGTTCTGGCCGATGGACAGGTGCATCGCGCGCGGGATGTGTGCGACGCCGCAGCCGACATCCTGCGCGTTGGCGCTGAGGAACGCACGGTACTCATTCCATCGGGTCAGCCGCGATACCTCGACCGGTCTCGATGGGCACTATCGGATCTCAGCCGCGCGGGCGCTATCGAGCGTGTGAGCCGCGGTCACTACCGGATTTCCGACTCCGGGCGCGAACTGCTCCGAACACAGACGGCAGGCCTCACCAAAGCCGAGCTCCGTCAGTTGCTCAACCTTCCACCGGAGGGCTCCTCACCCTCCCGGCGGGCGACGGCCGGGCTGGCTGAGCCCGCCACCGAGGCCTCCGAGCTCTCCCCTACCGAGCAGGTCGAACAAGGTATCGCCCGCATCCATGACACGGTGGTCCAAGAGCTCCTCGCTCGACTACACGCACAGGAGCCCGCGTTCTTCGAGCAGGCCGTGCTCGACCTGTTGATGGCGATGGGCTACGGCGGCGCTGAGGGACACGCCACGCGCACACAGCTATCGAATGACGGCGGCATTGACGGTGTGATCGACCAGGATGCACTCGGGCTCAGCCGGATTTACGTCCAGGCCAAGCGGTACGCGCCCGAGTCGTCGGTGGGACGCCCGGACATCCAAGGCTTCGTCGGCGCGCTCCACGGCCACCAAGCCGGCCAAGGGGTGTTCATCACGACGGGTCGCTTCAGCAGCGGCGCTGTCCAGTACGCCGAGAGCGTTGCGATACGAGTCGCGCTGATCGATGGCGCCCGTCTGGCGAGGTTGATGATCAGGTACCGCGTCGGCGTACAAGTCCGCAAGGCCTACGACGTCGTCGAACTGGACGAGGACTATTTCGAGTAGCCCGAGCCTGTCAGTTCACCGTCCGCCCAAGGTCTCCGTCGCGCGGCTTGAGGCATCCTGGCAGCCATGTCCGTACGGCTATGTCACGGATGGCGTCAGTGATTCGGGTGGCGCGGAGCGCGGCTCCTGGGGCTATCTACTGACAGCATCCAGACGGGCAACCCTTGATCGAGCTCTGGCGCTCGACGCAGTCCCGACTTCTCCAGCACTCGGATCGATGCATTGTTGTCGGGGTGGCACTCTCCGATGATCCGATCCAGCTGGAGCACCTCGAACCCGTGGCAGATCAGCCCGCGTGTCAGTTCAGTGGCCAGCCCACGGCCCCACGCGTCCCGCCTCAGAATCCATCCCAGCTCCCATGTCCCCGCGTCATCCCACGGATGAAAGATCACATGGCCCAGCAGCGCTGACGTCACCCGGTCCTGGACGGCGTAGATCAGCGGCGGCGAGCAGAGCCCCGCGGCCACGATGAACTGCTTAGTCCGGTCCCTATCGAACGGCGGCTCGACGAAGTGCATCACCGCGGGGTCACCGAGGTATAACGCCGCTTCTCCGACGTCAGCCCGACAGAAGCGCCGAATCCGGCAACGCTCGGTCTCCAACGCAGTAATCACGACGCAACTCCTCCGCTCTTGCCGTCACAAGAGCTTATGGCGAACAACAGCAGACTCAGATGTCCCCTCGTCCTTGAGCCGGTCGCTAGCACCTGCTCAGCCCGTTCCTTGAGCCGGTCACGAGCACCAGCCCAGCCCCGTTCCTTGAGCCGGCCGTGAGGCGCCAGCCGAACGCCGAGTCGAAAGGTCCCGCACCCGCACACAGAACCGCGGCAGCACAGCCAAGCAGCCAACTCTCGGACCCTTCGAGACGCAGCCCCGCACAGCTTCGCTCCTGGTCACCTCAGCACGCGGGGCTGCTCCTCAGGGATCGCTGTGGGCTGCTCCTCAGGGATCCGGGTGGTCAGTGGGAGTGGCGCGGGACGACGGCGCGGGCGTCGCGGTATTTCGTCGCCAGGTCGAGTGTTGCGCCGTCGGACAGCTGGGTCACGTGGGCACGGTACAGCTCCTGCCACGGTGTGTAGCTGACCGGCTCCTGGACCGGATGGGTGGCGCGGCGGCGGGCGAGTTCCTCGTCGTCCAGCAGGACGTCGACGCGGCGGTTGCGCAGGTCGACACGCACGCGGTCGCCCGTCTCGAGCAGCCCGATGGTGCCGCCCACCGCGGACTCCGGCGAGACGTTCAAGATGGACGGACTGTCGCTGGTGCCGCTCTGCCGGCCGTCGCCCATGCAGGGCAGCATCCGCACACCGCGGGCGACCAGCCGACCGGGCGGGGTCATGTTCACCACCTCCGCCGAGCCTGGATAGCCGACGGCGCCGGCACCGCGCACCACCAGCATGCTGTGCTCGTCCACGGGCAGGTCCGGGTCCTCGATCCGTGCGCGGTAGTCCTCCGGGCCGTCGAACACGACGACGGACACCTCGAAGGCCTCCGGATCGTCGGGATCCGACAGGTAGCGGGCGCGGAAGTCGTCGCTGATGACGCTCATCTTGATGATGGCGGAGTCGAACAGGTTGCCGGTCAGCGCCGTGAACCCGCCGCGCTCGGCGACAGGGTCGGCCACCGGCCGGATCACGTCGCGGTCGCGCGAACCCCAGCCGGCGTACACCTCAGCCACCGTGCGACCCTCGACGGTCAGCGCGTCGCCGTGCAGCAGCCCCGCGGCGAGGAGTTCGCCGACGATCGCGGGCACGCCGCCGGCGCGGTGGAAGCCCTCGCCCAAGTGCACCCCTGCGGGCGCGACGTTGGCGAGCAGCGGGATGTCGCGGCCCACCCGGTCCCAGTCCTCGACCGTGACCGAGAGTCCCAGGTGCGCGGCGATGGCCCCGAGGTGGATCGGCGCGTTGGTCGACCCGCCGATGGCGCTGTTGACGACGATCGCGTTCTCGAACGCCGCCCGCGTCATGACCTTCGACGGCACCAGGTCCTCCTCGACGACCCCGACAATCCTGCGACCGGTCTCGTAGGCCATCCGCGCCCGTTCGGCGTAGGGGGCGGGGATCGCGGCCGACCCGCTGAGCGTCATGCCCAGCGCCTCAGCGAGCGAGTTCATCGTGAGCGCCGTGCCCATGGTGTTGCAGTGGCCGACGCTCGGCGAGCTGGCCACCACGATGTCGACGAGCTCGTCCTCGGTGATCCGGCCGGCGGCCAGCTCGCGTCGCGCCTCCCAGAGTGCCATGCCGCTGCCCGACGGCAGGCCGTTGCTCCAGCCGTCCAGCATCGGGCCGCCGTTCAGGACGATGGCGGGCAGGTCGACGGTGGCCACAGCCATCAGCTGGGCCGGCGTGGTCTTGTCGCAGCCGGTGGTGAGCACGACGCCGTCGAGCGGGTAGCCGGCGAGGATCTCGACCAGCCCGAGGTAGAGCAGGTTCCTGTCCAGTGCCGCCGTCGGCCGCTTGAGCGTCTCCTGGATGGGGTGCACGGGGAACACGAGCGGCACGCCGCCCGCGTCGCGCACCCCGTCCTTGATGCGGTCGACGAGGTCGAGGTGGATGCGGTTGCACGGCACGAGGTCGCTGCCGCTCTGCGCGATGCCGATGATCGGCTTGCCGCCCTGCAGTTCGGAGCGGGTGAGTCCGGCCGCGGCCAGCCGCTCCAGGTACACCGCGGTCTCCGCGGGGTCGAGCAGGTCGTTGAACCACCACTCGCTGCGTCGTTGCTTCACCATGTCGTGCTGACCGTCCTCACGAGGCGGAATACGAGGTGTTCGTGGTCGGCGTGATCACGAGCTCGTTGATGCAGACCCGCGCGGGCCGCGCCGCGATCCACGCTACCGCCTCGCCCACGTCCTCGGGCGTGAGCATGAGAGCCTGCGCCTCCTCGGTGGGGACCACCGGCCGGGTGTAGAGGATCTCGGTCTTCACCTCGCCGGGGCAGAGGTGCGTGGCCCGGATGCCGTTCAGCCGTTCCTGCGCGTTGATCGTCTCGGCCACCGCGCCGAGCGCGGTCTTGCTCGCCGAGTAGCCGACCCCCACGCCCGGTGCGAACCGCCAGCCCGCCCAGGAGCTGATGAGCAGGATCAGTCCGTCCCCGCGCTCGCGCATGCCGCCGACGACGCCCTGGACGGCCCGGATGGCGCCGTTGAGGTTGACGTCGACGACGCGGGCGAGCGCCGTGGCGTCGGAGGTGCGCCAGAACCGCTCGGTCACGTTCGTGCCGGCCGAGTAGACCAGCACGGCCACCGGGCCCAGCTCGCGTTCGATGCGCTCCACGGCCGCGGCCATGGATTCGTCGTCGGACACGTCGGCGGGGATCGCGACGGCGCCCGGGACGGCGGCGGCCACGGCCGCCAACCGGTCGGCGCGCCGGCCGCTCACCGCCACGCGGTACCCCAGCTCGGCCAGCGACGACACGCACGCCGCGCCGATGCCCGAGCCCCCGCCGACCACCCACGCGACCGACTCACTCACGGCCGACCTCCGCGGCGAGGGCGTCGAGGAAGAGCACATACGCCGTCGCTCCCGGATCGGCATGCCCGACGGTGCGGGCGCCGAGCCAGCCCGCCCTGCCGCGCTTGGACTCCCACTGCGTGGACTCCTCGACGGCGGTGCGGGCCGCGGCGCGCATGTCGGCCAGGACGGCGCCGGCCTCGGCCGCGCGTCCCGCGGCGAGGCTCGGCAGCAGGGCGTCGAGGATCGTCTTGTCGCCGGGCTCGGACTTGCCCTTCTCCTGGATCCGGGCGGCGAGGGCCTCGCCGAAGGCGAGGAGCTCCCCCGCCTCGGCATCGGCCTTCCCGACGAGCGGTTTGGCCGCCCACATCACGCCGCCGCCGACCAGCGCGGCGAACGTGGACGGGTTGGCCGTGGCGAACTTGCGTCCCGCGGCTTGGAGCAAGGCGCCGACGTCGGTGGGCTCGCTCTCCGCGAGCACCCCGGCGACCGCCTCCGCGCCCGACGACACGGTGATGCCCAGGTCGCCGTCGCCGACGGCGGCGTCCAGCTCCCGCAAGGTCTCGCGGTGCGCGGCCCAGGCGGGCAGCGCGGCGGACAGGACGGTCGCGATCTCGCTGGCGCTCGGCATCAGAACCTCACGAGGGGCGAGTACGAGGGCGCGTCCAGGAGGCCGAGCAGTTCGTCGTCGACCCGCAGCACGCTGACCGAGGCGCCCGCCATCTCGAGGCTGGTGGCGTACTCGCCGACATAGCGGCGCTCGACGGTGACGCCGACGTCGGCGCACAGCGCGGCCAGGCGACGGTAGACGACGTACAGCTCCTCCAGCGGCGTGGCGCCGAGCCCGTTGACCAGCACGGCCACGCGGTCGCCGTCGGCGAGGCCGAGGTCGTCGCGCACGGCGGTGAACAGCCGATCGGCGATCGCGTCGGCGCTCTCGAGCGGCCCCCGGTGCTGGCCGGGCTCGCCGTGGATGCCGATGCCGATCTCCATCTCGCCGTCCGGCAGCGTGAACGTCGGCTGTCCTGCGGCCGGCAGGATCGTCGGCGACAGACCGACGCCCGCGGTGCCCATCCGGGACACGGCGCGCCGCGTCACCGCCGCGACGTCCTCCAGCGAGCGTCCCTCGGCCGCTGCGGCACCCGCCACCTTGTAGGCCAGGACGAGCCCGGCGACGCCGCGGCGGGAATCCGCCCTGTCGCGCGGGGCGGACAGCACGTCGTCGACGCCGAGCACGGTGGCCGTCGGGATGTCCTCGATGTCGGCGAGGTCGCACGCGATGTCGAAGTTGAGGACGTCACCGCCGTAGTTGCCGTAGAGGCACAGCACGCCGGCGCCCTCGTCGGCCGCCTGGATGGCCGCGAGCATCTGCTCGGCCGACGGCGAGGAGAACACGTTGCCGATGGCGACCGCGGAGCACAGCCCCGGGCCGACAT
Source organism: Arachnia sp. (assembly GCA_047602285.1). GTDB lineage: Bacteria > Actinomycetota > Actinomycetes > Propionibacteriales > Propionibacteriaceae > Arachnia. Next base: position 3,477,169 of record JASGHR010000001.1, on the reverse strand, counting down.
AGCCGAGGAACAGGGGCAGGTGCCCCGATCCGCCACCGGTCACGATACCCACGCGGCCGGCCTTCTCGGCCCGACGCGCGAGCACCCGGAGATCTCCCCCGACGACCGCGAGATGGTCCGGGTGCGCGGCCAGCAGTCCCTCGATCGTCTCGTCGACGAACGCGTCGGGCGCGTTGATGATCTTCTTCATCGGTGCTCCTCCTCGATGACGGCGCGGAGGTCGCGGCGGCGCTCGTCGTCGGGCTGATCGATGGCCCAGCGGAGCGCCGTGCCGCCGATGCCGCGCTCGGACAGCACGAACTTGATCCGGGCGATGTCGCCCTGGATCGCGTCGACGGCGCGGAGCACGCGGGCGTGCGCGGCAGCGATCCTGGCCTGGTCCTCGGACCCGAGCGCGTCGATCATCTCGTCGAAGGTGTCCGGGAAGCACGAGGCGACGCCGGACACGACCCCGTCGATCCCGGCCGCGCCGATCGACGGGAAGTCCGCGTCGTTGCCCGTGAACACCTCGAACTCCGGCCTGGTGGCGGCCCGGTAACGCAGCACGGTCTCCAGGTCGTAGCCGCTGATCTTCGTGCCGACGATCCCGGGCAGGTCCGCGATGACGGCAAGTTCCTCGGGCGTGACGTGCGTGGTGGTGCGCGCCTCGAAGAGGTAGACGTAGACGCGGGCGCCGAGTTCCTGTGCCACCTCCGAGATGGCCCGGAAGTGCGCGAGGGTGGAGGTGGGCGTGCCCGGCAGGTAGAGGGGCGTGAGCGCCGCGAACTCGGTGGCGCCCAGGGCCGCGGCGCCGCGCAGCAGCGCGATCGCCTCGGCCGTGCTCCCCGCGCCGATGTGCGCGATGAGCCGCTTGGGCGCGAGGGCCCGAAGCTGCGTCTCGAACAGCGCGAGGCGCTCCTCCCTGCTGAGGGCGAGGAACTCCCCCGTCGTGCCCGCGACGAAGGCGCCGTCGGCACGGGAGCCGGCGACCAGCGCGGCGGCCTCGGCCGATGCGTCGAGGTCGAGGGCGCCGTCGTCCGCGAACAGGGTGGGCAGGGCCACGAGGAGCTGGCGTCCTCGCGGGTTTGCGGTGGGCATGATCTCTTAACCTTTCATGGCGCCGGAGGTCAGGCCGGCGACGATGTAGCGCTGCGCGAACAGCGCGATGACAAGGACGGGAAGGGTGATGACGACGGACGCGGCCATCAGGCCGCCCCAGTCGACGGAGGCGTAGCTCGTGAAGTTGGCGATCGCCACCGGCAGGGTTCTTGTCGCTCTGTCGGACAGCACGAGCGCGAAGAGGAAGTTGTTCCAACTGAAGATGAAGGCGAGGATCGTCGACGTCGCAAGGCCCGGCACCGAGAGCGGCAGCGTGACCTTGAGGAACGCCTGCAGGCGGCTGCAGCCGTCGATCATCGCCGACTCCTCGAGGTCCTCAGGCAAGCCCTCGAAGAAGCCGCTCATGATCGCGATGATCAGCGGCATCGTGACGAAGATGTGCGTGAGGATCAGCACGCCGTAGCTGCCCACCATGCGCAGCTGCGAGAACAGGAAGTACCACGGCACGAGCAGGCTGACGCCGGGGATCACGCGGGCCATCAGCACGAAGGCGGTGGCGTTGCGGATCTTGTAGCGCGCGATGCCGTACGCCGCGGGCACGCCCAGCAGCAGGGCGATGGCGGTGGAGCCCGCGCCCACGATGAAGCTGTTCAGGATGTAGGCGCCGAAGCTGTGCGTCGAGAACACCGTCTCGAAGTTGATCAGCGTCGGGGTGAACGACAGCGTGTGGCGCGGATCGATGATCTGCAGCGTCGACTTGAACGACGCGAGCAGCATCCACAGCAGCGGGACGAGGAAGACGATCGTCACCACGGCGATCCCGACGGCGCGGGCGACGCCGGAGGCCCGGACACCCTTGCGCCGAGTGTGCAAAACGGAGGCGGTCATGTGAGATTCCCCTTCTTGCGGAGGATCGCGATCGCGGCGAGCGTCACCATGATGATCAGGAAGAACAGCATGAGCAGCGCCGAGGCGCTGGCGTACTGCGAGTACTCGAAGCTCTCGCTGTAGGCGAGGATGTTGAGGGTCTCCGCCTCATTCCGGGAGCCGCCGCCGCGACCCTTGGTGGCGTAGATGACGTCGAACGTCTTGAGCGCATCGATCGACCGGAGGATCGCCGCGGCACCCAGCGTCGGGTACATCAGCGGCAGCGTGACGTGCCGGAAGCGCTGCCACGCGTTGGCGCCGTCGACCTGAGCGGCTTCGTCGGGCTCCTCGGGGAGCGTCGACAGGCCGGCAAGGCAGATCAGCGTCACCATCGGCGTCCACTGCCAGACGTCGATGAAGATCAGGGTGTTCAGCGCCTGGTCAGGGCTCGACAGCCAGCCCTGCGCGGGCAGGCCGAGGCCCTTCATCATGACGTTGGCGAAGCCGATCGACGGCTCGAAGATGAGCAGCCACATCATGCCGACCGCGACCGGCGTGGCCACGAGGGGAAGGAGGAGGAAGAGCCTGATGGCGCCCTGTCCGCGGAACGGCTTCCGCATCAGGAGGGCGATGGCCAGGCCCAGCACGAGCTCGACGACGACGGCCAGCACCGTGAAGTAGACGGTCCGCCACACGGCGGGCCAGAAGCGCGGCGACTCGGTCAGCCAGAAGACGTAGTTGCCGAGACCGATGAAGTCGAACGGGCGGGTCACGGAGCCGGCCGCGTCCGTGAGGGACAGGTAGAGCGTGTAGCCCAGCGGGAACGCGATCAGCACGCCGACGAAGATGACCGCCGGCAGAGTGAACACGTACTTCAAGTGATTATCGACCCAGGCGGAGAGCCCGCCGGGCTTGGACTGGCGCGTCTTGACCGCAGTGTCAGACATAGTCCTCCTCGGTGTGTGGTGGGTGGGCCGGGATCGCCGGCCCACCCACGGTGTCGGGACTTACTTGTTCTCGGAGTCCAGCAGTGCCTGGAAGTCCTTGTTGGCCTGCTCTGCCGCAGCCTTGACGTCGCCGCCCTCGATCGCGGTCACGCCGGGGCCGCCCACGAACTCGCGGGCTCGGGCGACGGCCTCGAGGCTGGGACGGTCGTGGCCGACGTAGTCGGCGTCGACGCCGCGGACGATCTCGACGAGGCCCGCCGGGAACTTCGACGCCGCGGCGTCATCCGCCCAGGCCGAGGCCCGCGCGACCGGGACGGTGGCGTCGGCCATCAGCGTCTTGGAGTTCGCCTCGTTGGTGATCCACTTCACGAACTCCCACGCCGCGTCCTTCTTGGTGGAGAAGGCGTTGATGCCGAGCGTCTGCGGGACGATGTTGTACGGCTTGGAGCCCGCGGGGCCTGCGGGGAACCGGGCGTAGCCGACCTTGTCGCCGACGGAGCTCTTGGTCTCGTCGAGGAACGTGTAGGCCTGGCTGTCGGCATCGAGGTAGAACGCCGCATTGCCCTGCGCGAAGATCGCCGAGGCCTCGACCCAGCCCATGTTCGTGGCGCCGGGCGGGCCGTACTCGCGCAGCAGGCGGCCGTAGGTCTCGTAGGCCGCGATCGCCTCGGGCGTGTTGACGGTGGCCGTCTTGCCGGTCTCGTCCTGGAAGTCGCCGCCGTAGCTGTAGAGGAACGACGAGTACTGCGTGATCATCGGGACGCGCGCGCCGCGCATCGCGATGCCGTAGAACCCGTCGGCGGGCCGGTGCAGCTGCTTGGCGATCGCCTCGAGCTCCTCGAGCGTCGTCGGCGGCTGGAGGCCCGCCTCCTGCAGCAGGTCGGCCCGGTAGTAGACGATGTGCCGCTCGGTCATTACCGGCACGCCGTACACCTTGCCGTCGAGGGTGACCGCGTCGCGCGAGGACTCCTGGAAGTCGTCCCACTTCCACGCCGCGTCGGACGTGACCCGCGAGGAGAGGTCCTCGAGCCAGCCGTTGCGGGTGAACTCGCGGATCAGGTCCTGCACCTGGTAGCCGTAGATGTCGAAGTCGGCCGACTGGGCGTTCAGCTTCACCTTGAGCGTGTCGTTCAGCTGCTCGTTGCCGTAGGGCTCGAGCGTGACGGTGACGCCCGTCTCCTCCTTGTACTTGTCGAGGAGGGGCTGGAGGCCCGCGGTGAAGGGGCTGTTGGCGGCGATGATCGTCAGGGAGGTGACCTTCTCCTCCTGCTTCGGCTCGTTGCCCCCACCGCCCGCACAGGCGGACAGGAGGGCAAGGGCGGTGGCGATGCCTGCGGCCGCCACTCTGCGCAATGCGCGTCGTTGGGACATTTCTGTTCCTTTCCTAAGGGTGCTGGCTGCGCCGCCAGCGATCAGTTGGCCAGGTTGAGCGGTGCTCTCCCTGAGAAGACGTCGACGATGGCCTGGGCCGTGGCGAGCCCGATCCGGTCGTAGGCCTCGACGGTGTCGGCCCCCGCGTGCGTCGTCGTCACGACGTTCGGGAGGTGCAGGAGGGGGTTGTCCGGGGTCACGGGCTCCACCTCGAACACGTCGAGCCCCGCGCCTGCGAGGTGCCCGGAGCGGAGTGCCTCGACGAGGGCTGCCTCGTCGACCAGCGGGCCGCGGGCCACGTTGATGAGGATCGCCCCGGGGCGCATGGTCGCGATGCTCTCGGCGTTGACGATGTGGTGGGTGGCGGGAACGTGCGGCGCGTGGACGCTCACCACGTCGGCGTCGAAGGCCTCGGCGAGCGGGACCAGCCTGACGCCCAGCTCCCGGGCCGACTCCTCGGCGGCGAACGGGTCGTAGGCGACCACCTCGCAGTCGAAGCCGCGCAGCAGCCGGGCGAGCGCCCGGGCCGTCGCGCCGAAGCCGAGCAGCCCCACGCGCTTGCCCGTGAGCTCCCGCCCGACGTAGCGGTCCCACGTGCCTTGGCGGATCTCCACGCCCATGTCCCAGAACCGGCGGCTCACCGACAGGATGAGCCCGAGGGCCAGCTCGCCGACCGCGACGGCGTTGCCGCCGGGAACGTTCGTCACGTCCACGCCCCGGGCCCGTGCGGCGGCGAGGTCGATGTTGTCCAGCCCGACGCCCAGGCGCGTGATCACCCGGAGCCGCGGGGCGGCGTCCAGCACCTCGGGATCCCACACCTCCACGCCGCAGATGGCGGCGTCGGCCTGGGGCATGACCCGCAGCATGTCGGCCTTGTCGTACGGCAGCCCGGTGTCGTTCTCGACCAACTCGAAGCCGTGGTCCAGGAGCAGCTGACGCCCGTTGGCGCACAGCGCATCCCATCGCACGGCACCGATCGCCACGCACTTTCCCTGACCTACCGTCGAATCCACGGTGAGCACCTCGCATCTTTGCCGAGTCTCGGTTTTCTGATGGCTCAACAGTGCCCGAGTCTTTGTTAACAGTCAAGGGTTGATTGTTAACAATCAAATAACGGCGCGGCGGAGGGAGCTGACTAGGTGTTTCTTCCTCAGCCCACCTGCACGAAGCGTCCGATGAGGCGCTCATGGGCGTTCTGGACGTGCAGCTCCACGGCCGCACAGCACTCCTCCACCGAGCTCTCCCGGAAGGTCTGGAGGAGATGCTCGTGGTCCTCGGCGCCGGCCATGAGCTCGAGCCCCTGGCGCCCCGATTGCTCCAGCACCACTTCGAAGGTCCGCTCGTAGCTCTTCCAGACGTCGAGCAGCCGACGATGCCCGGCCTGCGCGTACAGCGTGGCATGGAACGCGATGTCGCAGCGGCTGAACTCGGCGTGGTCGCTGCGCTCCGCCGCCTTCCGCATGGCGCTGAGGCACTCCTCGAAGGAGCGCCAGTCCACCTCGTCGCGGCGAGCGACAAGAAGCCGGGTGGCCATCAACTCGATGGTCTCGCGCAACGAGTAGAGCTCCGCGATGTCCCGATCGGTGATCCCGATGACGAACGCGCCCCGCCGGCCCGCCTGGATGAGCCCCTCGGCCTGCAGCTTCGCGAAGGCCTCGCGGATCGGGCCGCGGGAGACACCGTACTTGTCCGCCAGGTTCAGCTCGATCAACCGAGATCCCGGCGCAACCTCCTGGGAGATGATGGCCCGGCGCAGCGCGTCAGCCACCTGATCCCCCAGGGACGCCTGCTGGATCGGCGTCACCCAAGAGAAAGTCATCGCGGCTCCTTCAGTTGTGTCAGACTGTTAACAATAATCATTCGGGGAGGGCCGCTCCCCGTTCCAGGCAGGAAGAAATCGTGCGCGCAGCGCTGCTCATCGATGGCAATCTCACCACAGCCGACCTCCCCTCTCCCCTCCCACAACCCAGCCAGGTTGTGGTTGCCCCCAAGTATGTCGGGCTCTGCGGGTCAGACGTCTCGTACGCGCGGAAGGGACGCAACGGTTCCTTCATCGTGGAACACCCCTTCGTGCTGGGTCACGAGATCGTCGCCCAGACCACGAGCACGGTGGAGGTGGCGGGCGAGACGCTGCCGGAGGGCACCGTCGTCGCCGTGCACCCCCTGTGGCCCTGCCCGCGGCCAGGCGAGTCGACCCCGCGGGAGGAGGACGCCGCGGAGCCCACGCGATTCCTGGGCAGCGCCTCCACCCGTCCGCACACCAACGGCGGCCTGGCCGAGCTGGTGGCCGTGCGGCCGGAGCAGCTGCGCCGCCTCCCCTCCGGACTCGAACCGCGCACGGCCGCGCTGGCCGAGCCCCTCGCCGTAGTCCTCCACGCGATCGGCCGACTTCCCCTGTCGCTGGCCGGCCGGGACGTGTTGGTCTGCGGGGCCGGCCCCATCGGGCTGCTCGCCGTCGTGGTCGCCTGCGCACGCGGCGCGCGCCGGGTCGTCGTCACGGACCTGCACGAACGGCCGGCGCGTCTTGCCGTCGACCTCGGCGCGAGCGACAGCATCCTCGTGGGCCACGACGCCCCGCTCATCGATGCCGTCGACGTCGCGATCGAGGCTTCGGGCGCACCCGCCTCGCTGGGCGCAGGGCTCGACGCCCTCCGGCCGGGCGGCTGTCTCCTGCAGCTCGGCATGCTGCCGCCCGAGCTCACGCTGCACCCCGCCCCGCTGATCACGAAGGAGCTGACGGTGGTGGGCTCGCACCGCTTCGCGGGCGAACTCGACGACGCGCTGGCGTTCCTCGCGGAGCATCCGGAGTGCGCGCGCATCATCACGCACGAGGTGCCGCTCGAAGAGGCGGAGCGGGCGATCGACCTCGCGGCCGACCCCACGACGAGCAAGGTGGTCGTCCGCGTCGGCGGCTGATCGACGATCTCAGAGCGTGCGCGCGAACGGGTCCCGTCCCTCGGGCACCAGCGGGATGTCGCCGACGGTGCTCGCCACGTCGAGGAACGACGCGCGGGCGACCGACTCCTCCAGCAGCGTGAGCACCTCGAGGACGTGGTAGCCGAGGTCGCCCGTCGCGATGTGCGGCACCCCCTCGCGGATGGCGCGCGCCATGTCGAGCACGCCCAGCCCTCGGCCGGACTCGATCCCGACCGGCGGCAGCGTCTGCCACGCCTGGCCGTCCGCATCCAGCGGGGCGCCGGACGCGGACAGCGACCGCATGATGCGGACGTCGCCGCCGAAGCCGTTCGGGTCGGGGATGGAGATGGTGCCCTCGGTGCCCGAGATCTCGACGACGCCGGTGCGGGCCAGGTGCGAGTCGAAGCTGAAGATGCTCTGCCCCGTCGCTCCGCGCTCGAACTGGTAGAGGGCGTTCACGGTGGTCGGCACCTCGACCGGGAACTCCGTGCCTGCGCGCTCGCCCACCAGGATTCGACGGCGCTCGCGCCCCTTCCCGCCGACCGCGGCCACGCGCGCGACGGGGCCGAGCACGCTGACCAGGGCGGTCACGTAGTAGGGGCCCATGTCGATGAGCGGGCCTGCGCCTCGCGCGAAGAGGAACTCCGGGTCCGGGTGGAAGGTGTCCGGGCCGATGTAGGCCATCGACGTCTGGGCCGACAGCGGCACGCCGATGTCGCCGCGCAGGATGGCCCGCTTGGCCGTCTGCAGCCCGGGGCCGAGAACCGTGTCGGGCGCGACGCCGATCCGCACGCCTGCCTCCGCCGCGGCGTCGAGCAGGGCCCGCGCCTCGTCGAGGTCGACGCCGAGGGGCTTCTCGCTCCAGACGTGCTTGCCCGCCGCGAGGGCCGCGTGGCTCACCGAGAAGTGCGCCGCGGGGATGGTGAGGTTGACGACGAGCTCCACCTCCGGGTGCGCGAGGACGTCGGCGGCCGACCCCGCGAAGCCCACGCCGTACTCGGCGGCCTTGCGCGCGGCCCTGGCCTCGTCGAGGTCGCCGAGGGCGACCACCCGCACGTCGGGGAAGGCGGTGAGATTGCGGAGGTAGGCGTCGGAGATCATCCCCGTGCCGATGAGGCCGACCCCCATCGGCGCGCTCACGCGGCGACGCCCAGCACGCGGAGGCCGGCCGCGCTGGCGGCGATGGCCTCGAAGATGTCGCCGGCCACCTCGTCGAACTCGACGACGGCGTACTCGGTCTGCGGCGCGGCTGCCAGGATGGCGGCCATGTCGAGCTCGCCCTGGCCCACCGGGCGCTGGTCGAGGACCACGCCGCTCGCGTCGGGCTGGTGAGGATCTGCGCCGATGACACCGTCCTTGGCGTGCAGCAGCCGCACGCGGTCGCCGAGCCGTTCGAGGAGCGCAACGGGGTCCTGGCGCCCGATGGCGGCCCAGAAGACGTCCACCTCGAGGACCACGCGCGGGTCGAGCTGCGCGGCGAAGACCTCCAGCGCGGGCACACCCCCCAGGCTGTGGTGGAACTCGTGCGAGTGGTTGTGATAGCCGAGGCGGATGCCGCGCTCGGCGGCAGGGTCGACGAGGGCGTTGAGCCGCTCGGCCGTCCGGGCGATGTCGTCGGGCCGCTCCCAGAACGGGCGCGCGACGAACGGATCGATCAGGATCTCGACGCCCAGCGCCGCCGCCTCGTCGAGGACCAGCTCGAACGCCGGGAGTTCCACGCGTGCGGCCCCCGGCTCCAGCTGATCGGAGATGAAGGACGCATGCGCGCTCGGGGAGCGCAGGCCCTCCGCGTCGAGCGCGGCGCGCAACGCCGCCGCGCGCCCGACGAAGTCGAAGCCCTCGACGGCGACGAAGCCCAGCTCGGCGAGCCGGGCGAGCGTGCCGCCCTGGTCCTCGGCGAGAGCCTGCCGGACGGAGTACAGCTGGAGGGAAAGACGGGGCATTGTCATGAGGCTCTCCGATGAGACGTGGACGGTCTTCTACCGATGAAAAGCCTAGTGGCCCCGGACGGCGCCCGTCGCCGCCCCGCCAACTCGACGTCACAATGTCCAGCCGAGCTCACCAGCGAACCTCCGCCTCCCAGCGACCGGTTGGCACCTAACCGTTCGTAGTTCCACCACATCTGGTGGAACCGCGAACGGCTAGGTCGTGTTGCGAAAGTGGAAGTGGCCTACTGGGCGACGCTCTGGCATGCCAGGAAGCCGCTCACCACGGCCACCACTTCGGTAAAGACCCTAGGTCCGTTCTTCGGTCCCAATGATTTGGCCCCTGACGAGCAGCCCGCAGCGGTCCCTGAGGAGCAGCCCCGCATGCTGGCTTGCGTCGAGCGGGAATAGTGCGGGGCTGCGTCTCGAAGGGTCCGAAACCGCCGTTCCTTGAGCCGACGCGTGAGCGCCAGCGAACCGTCGTGTCGAAAGGTCCCGCACCTATCCGCCACCCCGACCACAAGGGCGGACGGGTGAGGTGGGGAGGCGCTCCGTCTCGCTGCCAGCCCGGCTCTGCGACCACAGTCACCTCTGGTCTCAGTGCATGGGCGTTCTTACGCTTCGACGAAGCGCCTCCCCACCTCACCCTCTGCTGAGCTCCCGGGCGGCGGAACCTGGCCCAGCCCCCGGCATGGTCAGCCCTGGCCGGTCTCGCGGTGGTTTCCTGGCATAAATCTCTGTATACGGGCAGCCGAGCCGTATATAGGCCTGGGTGCCCGTATACAGAGATTTGTACGCGCGGGAGCGTGTAACTCCGGCTCTTGGGGATCGGTCAGGCTGTGGTTTCGGACCCTTCGAGACGCAGCCCCGCACAGCTCGCACTCGGCGCGGGTCAGCGTGCGGGGCTACTCCTCAGGGACCGCTGTGGGCCCGACCGTGGTGCGCCGCTCCCTTGGATCCCGAACTCGGCACCCAGCCGTGGTCGTTAGAGCCGACACCGGGGCAAGGAGTTGCGGCAGCAAGCTCAGGGCACCCGTCTCATCGGAGGCCGGCCCGGTCTGGGTGAACCACACCATTTCGGCTTTTCGTAACACGACCTAAGGGCACTGGCGCTGCTGTTCGCAGGTGCGCTCGGGGGCTAATGCGTGGGACCGGCCACGGCTTCGTCCGGCTTGCGGAGGAAGAATCCCGAGATGGCCGCGGCGGTCCAGATGGCGCCGGCACCCAGGAACGACCAGTGCGCTCCCGCGAGCATCGCTGCGGCTGCCGACGGGGCGGTCGGCGTCGCGACGGCCGTCTGCATGGCGAACACCGTCACGAACAGCGCCGTGCCCGCGGCGCCCGCCACCTGCTGCACCGCGCCGATCACGGCCGACCCGTGCGAGTAGAGGTGTTTCGGCAGCGAGCCCAGCGCCACGGTGAACAGCGGCGTGAAGATCGAGGCGAAGCTCACGCTCATCAGCATGTGCGCGAGCATGATCGCCCACCACGGGGTGCCGGTGGCCAGCGTCGAGAAGAACAGGAACACGGCGAGCACGATGGCGCTCGCCGGCAGGACGAGCGGCCGCGGGCCGACCCGGTCGAAGGTGCGGCCGACGACGGGGCCGAGCAGACCCATTGCGATGCCGCCCGGCAGCATCATCAGGCCCACCTGCAGGGGCTCCATGCCGTAGGCCCGCTGCAGCAGGAGGGGGAGCATGATGACCGTGCCGAACATCGCCATCATGGCGATGGCCATCATCGTGAGCGCCACGGTGAACGGCCCATGGGTGAACGTGCGCAGGTCGAGGAAGGCGGTGCCGCGGCCCTGCAGCACGAGCTGCCGGGCGACGAACGCCACGAGGCCGCCCAGGCCGATGCCGATCGCCAGCATGGGCACCCAGAACTCGACGTCTTCGGCGCCGACGAGGCTGAGGCCGTAGATCAGCGGGCCGAAGGCGATGACCGTCAGGACCACGGAGATCGCGTCGAGCGGCGTGGGCTTGCGCTCGCCGACGTCCTGGAGCTTGCGACTGCCGAGGACGAGCATCAGCAGCGCGATGGGCAGGACCGTGCCGAAGATCAGCCGCCACGAGCCGAGCTGCAGGATGATGCCGGACAGCGTGGGCCCGACGGCGGGCGCCACCGCGATGACCATCGAGATGTTGCCCATCACCTTGCCTCGGCCCGTCGGCGGGACGAGCTGCATCACGGTGGTCATCAGCAGCGGCATCATGACGGCCGTACCCGAGGCCTGCACCACTCGGCCCGCGAGCAGCACGCCGAACCCTGGGGCGACGATGCAGATGGCGGTGCCGAGGCTGAACGACAGCATCGCCAGCTGGAACACGCGCTTGGTCGGCAGCCGATCAAGCAGCCAGCCCGTCACCGGGATGACGACGGCCATGGTCAGCATGAAGGCGGTGGTCAGCCACTGCGCGGTGCGCTCGCTGACGCCGAGGTCGGTCATGATCGAGCTGAGCGCCACGTTCATCGTCGTCTCGTTCAAGATGACGACGAAGGCTGCGACGAGGAGGATCGGGATGACGGAGGGTCGCGGGGAACTCGGCATGTCGGTCCTCTCGATGGGTGGGCCGGCTAACGTCGATAACGCAGCGGGTTCGGGGCGATGATCGCCTCATCCGCGATCGCCAGCCCAGGGGCGATGACCCCAAGCCCTCGCAGTTCGCGCAGGCGGCCGACGACGCGATCTCGAAGCGTACCCGGCGCGATGGTGTTCAGGTAAATCTTGGTCGCGCCCTCGAACCCGGCCAGCGTCGAAATGCGCCACTTGAGCATCACCCGCCACGGCATGGCAAGCGGCGTGTCGATCGGCCGGTAGTGCCACTCCTCGTTGCTGGCCACCTCGGCCCCGGTGGCGGCGTGCATGGCGTGCAGCAGGTCCGACATCGCGCGGATCTCCTCGGGCGCGTGTTCCCACGGCAGGCTGGCCTCGGAGGTGGAGAACACCTCGATGGTCGGGTAGCGGTGGCCGAATCCGGCGAACGCGATGGCGTGCTCGTTCCGGGCGATGATCAGCCCGCACCGCGCGGCGTAGCCCACGGCGTCGTCGTTGAAGACGTTGGGGTTGGCCGCCACCCGCCGGATGGTCGCGGCCTGCTGGTTGCCGTGCTCGTCGATGGCGGCCAGCTGCTTGTGCAAGTGGTCGAAGGAGGCGCCCGCCGGCCGGAGCCAGTTCTGGAAGACGGTGACGTAGCGCGCGAACCGGTTGAAGGTGACCATCCGCTCCGCCGCCTCGACCGTGTACGCGATGAAGGCGCCGTGCTCGTCGGGCGTGAGCGTGCCGGAGGAGGCCAGTTGCGCGTCGTCGGTCGCGCCGTCGACGAAATGCCGTCGGGCGATCACGACGTCGTGCCCGCCCCCGAAGAAGCCCGCCCCGCGGTGCAGCAGGTCGCGCTCCCCCAGCGCCGCGATCACCTCGGGGCTGTGGCCGGACGCCCGCAGCTTCGCCTCCACCACGCTCAGCACATGGGCCCGCCCCGCGGGCGAGGCCAGGTAGTCCTCCTGGCGGCGCTGGATCCAGTCGGGCAGGTCGTAGCCGTAGTTGAGATGCCAGTAGTCGAAGCTCAGGATCTCGAAGAGGTTCGGTACGCGGCGGAACTCCGCGACGGTGTCGAACAGCTCCTCCGCGGGTGTGCCGTGCCTGGTCTCGAACCCGTCCCCGACACGGATCACCCGCGACTTCTCAGGTGGCGTCTCCAGGTAGCGCTCCTGACAGAAGGCGCACGCGCGCCTGTCCTGCCCCTCCTCGAGGGGTCGGGGTGCGGGACCTGATGCGCCCAGGGGTCGATTGCCTCGTCCCGGGACCGTCCACACCTGAGTCCCGGTGAACGGGTTGACCTGCTTGACGGTGCCGTCACGAAGCTCGGTCAGGTACTCGCCTTCTATAGCCACCCGCCCACGATAGGGCGGCTGACCGACGGAAAAGTGCAGCCAAACAGAGATTTAAGGGCCGTCGAGGGCCCGAATCCCTAACTCGCCGCACTTTTACGTCAGAAGTGGGTCCAACGCGACGGCGAGGAAGATCAGCGCGAGGTACGTGTTGGACCAGTGGAAGAGCCGCATGGCCTTCAGCTGGGCACCCTCGAGGCCCGCTCGGGCACGGCGCCACAGCTGGGCCGCCTCCCAGAGCAGCACCCCGCCGAAGATCGCGGCGGCCAGCGGGTACAGCCAGCCCGTGGGGGTGACCGGCCACAGCAGCAGCGACACCGCGACGGTGGCAAGCGAGTACCAGAAGATCTGCGCGGCCACGGCCGGGGCGGGCTTGACGACGGGCAGCATGGGGACGCCGGCCGCCGCGTAGTCGTCCCGGTACCTGAAGGCCAGCGCCCAGGTGTGCGGCGGCGTCCACAGGAAGACGATCGCAAACAGGATCAGCGGCGGCCACGCCACCGAGCCTGTCACCGCCGTCCAGCCGATCAGCGGCGGGAAGCACCCTGCGATGCCGCCCCAGACGATGTTCTGCGACGTGCGGCGCTTCAACCACATCGTGTAGACGAAGACGTAGAACGCATTCGCCGCCAGCGCCAGGATCGCCGAGAGCCAGTTGGTTCCGAAGCCGAGCACCAGCGTGGCGATGATCCCCAGGACGACGCCGAAGATGGTCCCGTTGCGAGCGGAGACCTGGTGCCTCGGCATCGGTCGGCGCCGCGTGCGGCGCATGACCTCGTCGATGTCGGCGTCGATCACGCAGTTGAACGTGTTGGCCGACGCGGCCGCGAACAGCCCGCCGACCATCGTCCAGATCATCAACTGCCACGGCGGCACCCCACCCGCGGCCAGGAACATGGCCGGCGCGGTGGTGACCAGCAGCAGTTCGATGATGCGAGGCTTCGTGAGTGCCACATAGGCTTTCAGGACGTCCCCGAACTGCGCCCGCGACGACACTGCAACACTCACGACTGCGACTCCAGTATGTAGACCTCCTCAGCAGTCTACCGGTCCAGCCACCCCACGCCACCCGGCGAGAAGAGCCGTCACACCATTCGGCAAGCCGATCAACCGGGCTCGCGCGGGACCCTCAGGCCCACCAGCACCTCAGCCTCGCTGGGAACCGTCACTCACTCAGCAGTGGAAGGTCTTGCACCCAGCGCGCCAGTACGCGACCTCAAGCCGCTCGCCAAGGATGACACGCTTGTCACCAGCACGCCTGGCACCACACCTGTGCGCGAGCGCTGTCGCGCACCCCCGCCGCGCCGCCACCTGCCGACCACACCAGTAGCTGCACTGCCTACCTCGCTTCGCCATCCGACGCGCTTCTTCAGGCGTCTTTCTTCTGGCGTCCCTTCTTCTCCACTACCGCCGCTGAAAGAACCTGAACAAGTCCCTTTCCCGAATACGCAGAAGCGATGCAGCGCACCCGACCACCGGAGCGCAGGACAGAGCCAAAGAGCCCCAGCCCCAGACAGCGACGACAGCGCCACTTCCACCGCCGAACCGGAAAAAAGTGGCAAAAAACAGCAGGCCCACAGCAGCCAGTGCCGCGCCTGTCACGCCCACGGCCGCTAGCTCCAGCATGTGTTTCAACGCCACGTCGGACCGCGTAGCGCCCGCGTGGAGATCCGAGGCTATCTCCAGCCGGCGCCGGAAGGTCACCAGATAGCCCAGCGCGAGCGCGAACACCGAGGCCCCGACCGGCGCCCACCTCGTCGGACGTTCAACGAACTGCCTGAAGCCGTCGAACTCCGCCCCCATGGATGTATTCAACTGACTGGTCTGCGGAGGGTCCTCATGATCGCCAGCAGTAACGGTGAGCAACTGCAGGTCCCTCACACTCGACGTGGTGGGCCAGATATCTACCCAGCACTCGTCGAACGGCTCATCAGAACGACCGGGGACCAGCGCGGTGGACCCAAATCCTGGACGTCGTCCGTCCGATTCATCCCATGGAAACACTCCTGCGATGACACTTTCGACGCCGTCATTGAACGCGATGCGCGCCCCCGCATCCAAACTTAGAACCTCCGCGACGGACTCCGAGACGTACAGCCCAGGCCCACGTGTCGGTGCACGAAGAACACTCGGCATCGAATCCGTCATCTCGTAGACAAGCAAGCTGGAGTCAGGCAGGAGCCTCGGGTTGAGATCCTCCTCAAGAGCTCGTATCGCTCCCGCCGCGCGGACCCCGGCAACGCCGTTCAGCGACTCGCACGCCGGGCCATGAATCCTGCGCGGCGCCTGGATAATGAACACTGATCCTCCGATCTGCTGAAACCGAGAGGCCGAATCCACCAGCGAACGAATGACCAGAACGTCCACGCCCACCCCGCCACAGAAGACAATCGCGAGGATAAGCCCGAGCGCGGGAAGCCTGACTGCTCCCGACTCAATGTCGCGCCACGCTTCTCGCACGATCGACTCGATCCTCATGAACCGGCTCCGACGAGATCCAAGCGTCTGGTGCATCGAGCAACCACATTGGCATCATGGGTCGCGATAAGGACAATACTGCCCGCTGATGCCAACTGATCGAGACTTGACGCCACCGTTCGCGCGGTCACCGTATCCAGTTGCGCCGTCGGTTCATCGACAAGGAGCAACGCAGGCGAGCCCGCAACAGCCCGAGCCAACATAAGCCGCTGCGCCTCTCCCCCGCTCAAGGATGCGAAGGCGCGGTCCGCGACGTGCCCTATCGAAAACGTCACCATCAAAGAGCGCGCCTCCACATCGGCGTCCGGCTGCGCATAGCCGCGAGCCAGGAGTGGCAGCGTCACATGATCTAGCGCCGTCCGTCTCGCCACCCCATGGGGATTCTGGAACACCCACCTACACGGACCCAGCGGACGCGCCACGTTCCCCTCAGAGGGCGTCACCATGCCAGCGGCTATCCCAAGGAAGGTCGACTTTCCACACCCCGACGGTCCGGTGACAGCCACGGTCTCCCCCGCCCGGAAAGCAAGGTCCAGATGACGGAACAGCCACGGCCCTCCCGCGAAGCGGTGCCCCAGGTCTTCGAGACTTAGCCGCATGACGCGTCGGCCGCCGGCCGAGTCGATACTTCGGTCAACGACCGTGAACTCGACACGAGGGAGAGTCCGAGTTGGGAGCCAAGGACCTCCACAATCACCGGCTGCCCCTCTTCAAAAACGCACACCTTGCCCGGAGCCTCGACAATCGAAGCGGGGGGAACTCCATAGGCGGTCACCGGCACGGCAAGCCGCGACGTAGCTCGGATGCGCACTACCTCGGACGCAGGGTCGTTCTGGTCCTTCGCGAGACGAAACACGCTACTGGCAAGAACCGTATCCACGCCTTCTCCAGTTATCGTGCCGTCGCCTTCGACGTCGAGGCGCTCAGAATCCACGACCAGTACCCGCTTCCCCACAACCGCACTTGCCGGAAGAACAACCCGAACGGCGGCAGCCCCGGAATCAGCCTCTGCAATGGGACTGTTCTGCTCCACCGAGTCGCCCAGTTTGGCACGCAAGGTCCTTATCTCCAAGGACCGCGCCGGAATCCACAACAACGAGCTCTCATGAACCACCGCTACCGGCTCCGCCTCTCCCTGTAGTTCAGCAACTGCCCTTAGGGTCGCATCATCTAGATCCTCCGTTACCTTCACACGCAGGCCGATACGCGCCAACTCCCTCTGGAGCGAAGCTACATCACTTCCTGTGTCGCCAAGCTTCAGATCACGCCAGAGTGGCACATCGGTCGCAAGCGCCCAAACCGGCTGATCATCGACGCGAAATGCCAAGTCACCCGACTCGAGCTGTGTCCCTACCTTCAACTGCATATCGGTGACCCGACCGCGCAGCGGTGAGGAAAGAGCAACCAGCTCTGGAAGCCGAACTTCAACGTCGGTACCCTTAGGGTCGTCGAATACCCGTGACACGACAGGAACAGCGGCCGGAGCCGCCGCCACGGCCAGAGCGTCCGGTTCGCGGAGAAGGACCGTGCCGGCTCCAATCCCGACACCTAGACCAAGGATGGCGATCCCGACCGCCCCGCGGGCCAACACAGCTGACAACTTCATGTCATCACTCCGACGGGTTCTTCTCACAGCCCTGGTGGACTTCGGGACCTCGCACCGAATCAACGTAGTCGATCGCCTCGTTGAAATCCCCGCCGCCGCCACTCGCCACGAACCGGTCCCAGGCGTCGGCGTAGTCCTTTCCGGAGTACCCGACCGGGACCACCTCGTGCCTGACGAGGCAAGCCGCAATCAGTTCATTTGGATCGATATTCTCCGGATTACGACGGGTTTCGCGATATAGAATCGAGATGCTCGACCATCCGATGGAATCCTCACACGCGCTGACTGTTGGATCAATACTCGCACCGAGACCTCTGTCGGGTACGGTAAGCCCGCCTTCGCTATCGACAACGGCGCCGGGAAACCCGGCAGCATCCAGACAATCGACGAGACGGCTATTCGCCTCAGCTAGCTCCGCATCAGTAACTCGATCGTCCGCCAACGCGGCCCGCGCAAATTCGGACTCCCGTGCCTTCTCCCGGGCCTCAGCAAACTCCGCCGCCCAGCCAGGACCAGGGGCCTGCTCAGGCTCGCTGTTGGAGCAGCCTGCCACCATGAGAACTGCAACGGCGCCGAGGCACGCCCGAGCCTTCTTGTTCCTCACTTTCAGCCCAGAGCCAAAATAGACACGAGCATGGCAACCAGGCCAGCGCGACGTCGTTGCAGCAACTTCTTCATCGTCAAACCCTCCGTATTGGAAATAATAGTATTTTCAGCACGCGCGAAACGCCCTCGCGCTGCCTAAACGTTGTAGAAGCAGTCCAGGGCCGCCTCGGAGTCTAGATCGAATGGCAGATCTTCCGGGTCGCCACCCAAGTCACTTGCATAGTCGGACATCGAATACTCTTCCTGAACTAATCCGCTTCTCTTCAGACACGCAAGTTCTACCGCTAGGGCATCTTCGTTGTTTGGATTACGCCGCATGTCGAAGTACATTGCCTCCACATGTTCCAGCGTCTCCGCGTAGCAGGAGTCAAGCACGTCACCAGGAACCTCACGATCTCCCGGGACGAAAAAGCCGCTGTACATTCCCTTGTACTGCTGACGCTCAACGACAAATCCGTTCGACGACAAACAGTCCGAGAAAAGCTTGAACGCCTCGTTAAACTCCGCGTCACTTACGGTCCCATCCGCAAGGATCTCACGATGCAATTCTGAGGTCACGCGATCTCGAACGTCAGCAACAATGTCGCCCCAAGGACTATCCGGTGCGGCCTGCGCACAGCCCGAGATAGCCGCGAGGACAATCAGAAGCTGCAAGCCCGACCGTCGTCGAAATCCAGTGACCACTCGATACCCCTAGACACACGAGGGCCAGGGAGCCAGCACAACCGGAACCCCTGCGACGATAGCAACTACTCGCGACTCGGGCATCCTTGCCTCCAACTCTCTAACCAATTTGCTAGGTGTCGTCACACTATAGAGTCGACCTTCACTACGTCAACCCACTAGTCAACGTTAGTTCCATCGCCGCTCCTGTTGCGGGAGGCACCTCACCACCATGCAGCTCTGCCTTACCTGACGACCCTGAGCTGACTAGGCTCGATACTGTGCATGGATGCATCTTGGGCGTCAACGATCCCTCCGCGACCGCGCTCCCCTCTGAGCCGACGACCGCGGCACCGGATGCCCCCACGTGCACCCGCAGCGGTGGTCGCGTGCATTCCCTCTCACAACGCGTGGGGATAGGGTGTCCTCTGATGAACAGCTACATCAACCCGTTGCGCGACCCCGCCGACCGCAGGCTGCCCCGGATCGCCGGGCCCTGCGTGCTCGTGATCTTCGGCGTCACAGGCGACCTGTCCCGCAAGAAGCTCATGCCCGCGGTCTACGACCTGGCCAACCGGGGGCTGCTGCCGCCCGGCTTCGGGCTCGTCGGCTTCGCGCGCCGCGACTGGGCGGACCAGGACTTCGCGAAGGTGGTGCACGACGCCGTCAAGGAGCATGCACGCACGCCGTTCCGCGAGGAGGTCTGGCAGCAGCTGCTCGAGGGCATCCGCTTCGTCTCCGGCACGTTCGACTCCGACGAAGCCTTCGAGCGCCTGCGCGAGACGATCCGCGAACTGGACACGGCCCGCGCGACCGGCGGCAACCACGCCTTCTACTTGTCCATCCCGCCGTCGAGCTTCGAGCCGGTGATGAACCAGCTGTCGCGCCACGGCCTGGTGGAGCGCAGAAACGGTGACTGGAACCGCGTGGTCATCGAGAAGCCGTTCGGCCACGACCTGGCGTCGGCGCGCGAGCTGAACGACGTCGTCGAGACCCTCTTCCAGCCGCAGGAGGTGTTCCGCATCGATCACTACCTGGGCAAGGAGACGGTGCAGAACATGATGGCGCTGCGGTTCGCCAACCAGATGTTCGAGCCCATCTGGAACAACCACTACGTCAGCCACGTGGAGATCACGATGGCCGAGGACATCGGCATCGGCAGCCGCGCAGGCTACTTCGACGGCATCGGCATCGCCCGCGACGTCATGCAGAACCACCTCCTCCAGCTCCTGGCCCTCACCGCGATGGAGGAGCCCACCAGCTTCGAGGCGTCCCAGCTGCGCACCGAGAAGCAGAAGGTGCTCGCCGCCGCGCACGTGCCGAGCCGCTACGACCTACACACGGCGCGCGGACAGTACGCCGCCGGCTGGCAGGGCGGGCAGAAGGTGATCGGCTACCGCGAGGAGTCGGGTGTGGCCCCGGACTCGACCACCGAGACCTATGCCGCGCTCCGGGTGGACATCGACAACCGCCGCTGGGCGGGCGTCCCGTTCTACCTGCGCACGGCCAAGCGCATGCCGCGCCGCGTGACCGAGGTGGCCCTCGGCTTCAAGCGCGCGCCGCACCTGCCGTTCACCGCCACCGACACGGAGGAGCTCGGCACCAACGCGCTCGTCATGCGGATCCAGCCCGACGAGGGCGTGACGCTGCGGTTCGGCGCCAAGGTGCCCGGCACCCAGATGGAGATCCGCGAGGTCTCCATGGACTTCGGCTACGGCGAGTCCTTCACCGAAAGCTCCCCCGAGGCGTACGAGCGCCTCATCCTCGACGTGCTGCTCGGCGACCCGCCGCTGTTCCCGCAGCAGGAAGAGGTGGAGCTCAGCTGGCAGATCCTCGACCCCGTCCTCGACTACTGGGCCTCGCTCGACGAGGAGCCCGAGCAATACCGATCCGGCACGTGGGGCCCCCAGGCGGGCACCGACATGCTGGCTCGTGACGGCTTCGCGTGGCGCCGCCCGTAAAGGAACCCCGATGATCATCGAACTCACCAACACGTCCTCCCGCGACATCGCGGCGGCCCTGATCCGCGCCCGCCGCATGGTGGGCAGCGCCAGCGGCATGGTGCTGACCCTGCTGATCGTGACCAGCGACGAGCACTTCGACGACGTGATCGACGCCGCGAAAGCCTCCGGCACCGCGCACCCGTCCCGCGTCATCGTCGTCACCTATGTCGACTCCTCCGAGTCGCGGCTCGACGCCACCGTCGAGGTGGGCGAGGGCCTCCCGGGCGACATGGTGGTGCTCCGGCTCTCCGGCGAGCTCCGCGAGCACGCCGACGCCGTGTGCCTGCCGCTCCTGCTGCCCGACTCCCCCACCATCGCGTGGTGGCCGAACGAAGCTCCGGACAACCTGGCGCTCGACCCCGTCGGCTCCCTCGCCGACCGTCGCATCACCGACGCCGCAGGCTGCGCCGACCCGCAGGCAGCGCTCGTGCGCCGCGCCAACAACCACGCCGACGGCGACACCGACCTCACCTGGACCCGCCTGACCAGGTGGCGCGCCCTGCTGGCCGCCTCCCTCGATCAGTCCCAGGCCCAGGTCACCGGCGCCGTCGTGACCTCGGCACCCGACAACGCGCCCGCCACGCTGCTCGCCGCCTGGCTCAGCGAGCGACTCGGCGTCGACGTGGCCCGCGTCGACGGGCCGATGATCGGCGTCAACTCGGTGGTCCTCAACACGCCCGACGGCGACATAACCGTGCGCAGGATCGCCGACGGGTCGGCCGTGTACCAGGTACCCGGCCAGCCCGAGCGCACGGTGGCGCTCCGCCGTCGGCCGCTGCCCGACCTGCTGACCGAGGAGCTCCAGCGCATGGACGCCGACGACGTGTTCGAGGCGGCGACACTGCGGGTGGCCCGCGACTCGGAGGCCCGCTGATGTACACGCGGGTGGCGCGCCTGGCGTCGGAGGCCGAGGTCGCCGACGTCATGGCCGCTCGGCTGCTCGCCCGCATCATCGAGCTGCAGCAGTCCCAGCCCCTCGTGCACCTGTGCCTCACGGGCGGCGATGCAGCCAACGCCATGTACGAGCGCCTCGCCGACCTCGCCGACGGGTCACAGCTCGACGCCTCGAAGCTGCAGCTGTGGTGGGGCGACGAGCGTTTCCTGCCCGCCACCGACCCCGGCCGGAACTCCCTGCAGGCCATCAGCCGCCTGGCGCGCACGGTGTCCATCAACTCGGCGCACACACACATGATGGCGGCGAAGGACGGCCGCAAGGACAGCCACGAGTCGGCCGCGGAGTACGAAGCCGAGCTGGGCGACACTCGGTTCGACATCACGCTGCTCGGCATCGGCCGCGACGGCCACATCGGCTCGATCTTCCCGCACCACCCGAGCTTCGAGCCCACCAGCCGCGCCGTGATCGGCGTCGAGGACGCCCCCAAGGAGCCCGCCGAGCGCATCTCGCTCACGCTGCCCACCCTGAACCGCTCCGACGAGGTGTGGTTCATCGCGAACGGTGAGGAGAAGGCCGAGGCCGTGGCCGGGGCCCTGGCCGGGGACGAGTCGCTGCCCGCCGCGCACGTCCGCGGCAGCGAAGCGACCTTCTGGTTCATCGACGAGGACGCGGCCAGCTGTCTCCCCGCGCACTACGTCTGCGCCCTGTAGCATCGACACCCACTAAGGTAAGGCTAACCTCACCAAAGGAGCCTTACGTGTCGGACACCGCTGCCCCCGCGCCCACCGGATTCGTCCGCAAGGGACTGCTCCGGCTCAGTTGGCCGCTCCTCCTGCTCACCGTCTTCACCCTGCTCGCGACACTGGGCAACGTGGTGCTGCTGAGCATGGCCTCGGCAGAACTCAATGCCGCGGTGGCCACGTCCAACCAGATCCTCGGCGTGCTCTACGACATCTCCGTCCTCTTCAGCCTGGGCGGCCTCGTGGTGATCGCCCAGCAGCTCGGCGCGGGCGCCTTCGCCGCCGCACGCCGCGCGACCATCCTGCTGCTGCGCACGAGCACCATCCTCGGGCTCCTGATCGCCGCGTTCGTCGCGCTCGCCGGCCCGCTCCTCCTGCGGCTCATCAACACGCCGCCGGACATCGCCGACGACGCCGCCACCTACCTGTGGGTGGTCGCCGGCGGCATGGCCTTCAACGCCTACGTCGTGGCCGCCACCGCCGCGCTGCGCGCCTACGGCCGCACCGTCGCCATCCTCGTCCTCGGGATCGTCGTGAACCTGCTCGACGTCGGGCTGCTCTACGTCCTGCTGTTCGTGGCCAACCTCGGGGTGCCCGCCGCCGCGCTGCCCACGCTCATCGTGCGCGGCATCGGCGTGCTGCTGCTCGCCTGGCTCGTCAAGAAGGTGGCCGGCGTCGGCCTCTTCACGCGTCTGCCCGAGAAGAACGCGGCCACCGACGCCTGGACGATGGCCCGGCTGTCCATCCCCACCGTCGTCGAGAACGGCGTCTACAACCTCGCGATCGTGTTCGCCGTCACCTTCATCAACCTGCTCGGCACCGACGCCATCAACGCCCGCTCCTACGCGCTGACACTGACGGCACTCGTGACGGGCGTGCTGCTCGCCTTGGCGCAGGGCAACGAGACGATCGTGGGCTGGGACGTCGGCGAGGGCGAACGCCGGCTGGCCCTCCGGCAGACGCTGCGCACCGCCGCGGGTACGGCAGTCGCGTCCGCGATCCTCGCCGCGCTGCTGTGGTTCTTCGCGGAAGCCGCGCTCTCGATCTTCGGCGCCAACGCCGCCGTCGTCGCGGACGCCCGCACCGCGCTGGCCATCAGCGTGCTGCTGCTCCCCCTGTCGGCCGTGACCGCCGTCGTCTACGGCGCGCTGCGCTCCTCCGGCGACGTCGTCGTGCCGATGATCTATTCCGTAGCGTCCAGCGTGGTCGTTCTCGTGCCGCTGTCCTGGCTGCTCATCCAGGTGGCGGGGCTGGGCGTCGCGGGCGCGTTCTGGGCGCTGTCGGCCGCCGAGGCCGTCAAGGCTGCGCTGCTGGTGGCCCGGTGGGTGCGTGGCCGGTGGATGAAAATCCCCGCCGTCGCTGCGGTGAGCAGCGAGGCGGGGATCGTCTCGTCCGAGGTCAGTAGATGATCTCGCCGGAGGCCCGCCGGGCGCGGAGCGCGGAGACGGCCTCCTCGAGGATCTGAGCGGCCTCCGCGTCCGTGCGACGCTCCTTCACGTAGGCCAGGTGCGTCTTGTACGGCGTGATCTTCGGCGGCGGCGGCGGGTTCTCCGCATCCGTATTGGCCGGAAGGCCGCACCGCGGGCAGTCCCACGACTCGGGGATCTGCGCGTCGGCCGCGAAGGCCGGGCGGGTCACATGCCCGCTCGCGCAGAAGTAGGAAACGTAGAACCGGGGAGCGGTGTCCCCGCGCTCGGCCTCACCCATGGGACCGGCACCCACGCGGGTGCCGCGAATGGCGTTGCCACCAGCCACTTTGCTTTTCTCCTTGGAGCGTTATCGTGCGAAGACGAGTGTGTTCGAGCCTGTGATCAGCCAGCGAGCTTGTACAGGAACAGCAGTCCGACGATGGTGATCAGCCAGACGAGGCCGAGCACCACGGTGATCCGGTCGAGGCGACGCTCGGCAGTGGAGGCGCCACCCATGGTGGTGGACATGCCACCGCCGAACAGATCGGACATGCCGCCCCCACGACCCTTGTGGAGCAGAACAGTGGCCGCAAGCAGAACGCTGAGCACGATCGCGATGATCGACAGCGTCGTAATGGGCCAAGACACAAGGGGGACAATCACGCGGTACATGTTAACGGACGGGTGCGCGATCTCCACATCCGACCCCCTCCCAGAGCCCGGCTCGGGACCGCGCACCGGTCCCCCGGAGACGCACGACGGCGCGGGCCCCGTGGGACCCGCGCCGTCGGCGTGCTCGACGGATCAGAGCTGGTAGAACCGCACGATCGCCGCGAACTCGTCGGGCTGCAGCGAGGCGCCGCCCACGAGTGCACCGTCGATGTCCGGCTCCGCCATGATCTGCGCGACGTTGCCCGACTTCACCGAGCCGCCGTACTGGATGCGCACGCTCTCGGCGGTCGCCTCGTCGTACAGCGCCGCGACCTCCTGACGGATGGCACCGCACACCTCCTGCGCGTCGGCCGGGGTGGCCACCTCGCCCGTGCCGATGGCCCAGACGGGCTCATAGGCGATGACGAGGCCCGCGACCTGCTCGGCCGTCAGATCGGCCAGCGTGCCGCGCACCTGGTTCAGCGTGTACTCGACGTGCTCGCCGGCCTTGCGGATGTCCAGGCCCTCGCCCACGCAGACGATCGGCGTCATCCCCGCAGCCAGGACCTTCTTGGCCTTGGCGTTGATGATCTCGTCGGTCTCGCCGTAGTACTCACGCCGCTCGGAGTGGCCGACGATCACGTAGCCCACGCCCAGCTTCGCCAGCATGGCCGTGGAGATCTCGCCGGTGTAGGCGCCGTTGTCGTGCTGCGACACGTTCTGCGCGCCGAGCCCGAAGTTCAGGCGGTCGCCGTCGATGAGGGTGCGGACGGTGCGCAGGTCCGTGAACGGCACGCACAGCACCGCGTCGGACTTGCTCGGGTCCCAGTCCTTGTCGACGAGGGTGTAGTGGAGCTTCTCCACCAGTCCGGTGGCCTCGACGTGGTCGACGTTCATCTTCCAGTTGCCGGCCATGATCGGCTTGCGGGTCATCAGTTGTCCTCCTCCAGAACGGAAATGCCGGGCAGTTCCTTGCCCTCCAGGAACTCAAGCGACGCACCACCGCCGGTCGAGATGTGGCCGAACTCGTCGTCGGCGTGGCCCAGCACGCGGACGGCGGCCGCGGAGTCGCCGCCGCCGACGACCGACAGGCCGTCGACCTCGGTGAGCGCCTGCGCGACAGCAGCCGTGCCCTTGGCCAGCGCGGCGATCTCGAACACGCCCATCGGGCCGTTCCAGAACACCGTCTTGGCGCCGGTGATGGCCTCGGCGTACAGCTTCTCGGTCTCGGGGCCGATGTCGAGGCCCTGCTTGTCGGCCGGGATCGCGTCCGCGGACACGACGTCGACCTCGCCGATGACCTCGCGGGCCTCGAAGTCCATGCCGGTGGCGACGCGCACGTCGACCGGCAGCAGGATCTTCTTGCCCGCGGCCTCGGCAGCCTCGATGTAGCCGCGGCAGGTCTCGAGGTTCGACTCGTCGAGCAGCGACGTGCCGATCTCCAGGCCACGCGCCTTGAGGAACGTGAACATCATGCCGCCGCCGATGACCAGGGTGTCGGCCACCTTCAGCAGGTTGTCGATCACGGACAGCTTGTCGGCGACCTTCGCGCCGCCGAGCACGACGACGTAGGGACGCTCGGGGGTCTCGGTCAGCTTCTTGAGGACGCCGACCTCCTTGGCGACAAGGAAGCCCGCCGCGTTCGGCAGGAGCTTCGCCACGTCGTAGACGGACGCCTGCTTGCGGTGCACGACGCCGAAGCCGTCCGAGACGAAGATGTCGCCGAAGGCCGCGTACTTGGCGGCGAGCGCCTGGCGCTCGGCCTCGTCCTTGGACTCCTCCGCCGGCTCGTAGCGGACGTTCTCCAGCAGCGCGACCTCGCCGTCGGCCAGCGCGGCGACGGTGGCCTGAGCGGACTCGCCGACGACGTCGCCGGCCAGCTTCACGTCCACGCCCAGCAGCTCGCCCAGGCGGGCCGCGACCGGCGCGAGGGAGTACTTGGGGTTGACCTCGCCCTTGGGACGGCCGAGGTGGGCCATGACGACGACGCGCGCGCCGGCCTCGCGGAGCGCGGTCAGCGTCGGCAGCGCAGCGCGGATGCGGCCATCGTCGGTGATGTTCTTGTCAGCGTCCAGCGGGACGTTGAAGTCGCAGCGGATGAGGACCCGCTTGCCCGAGAGATCGCCGAGATCTGCAACAGACTTCATAAGTTGAGCCTTCCTAAGAGGTGTGGGGTTTTGAGCAAAGAAGGCCCCGCAACCCAGGGAAGGGTCACGGGGCCGTCTTCAAGGCATGAGCCGGCTGGAAATCAGAGCTTCGAGGCGACGAGCTCGGTGAGGTTCACGAGGCGGTTCGAGTAGCCCCACTCGTTGTCGTACCAACCGACGACCTTCACCTGGTTGCCGATGACCTTGGTCAGCTTGGCGTCGAAGATGCAGGACGCGGGGTCGGTCTCGATGTCCTTGCTGACGATCTCGTCCTCGGTGTAGACGAGGATCTTGCCGTCGGCCGCGGCCTTGACGAGCGCGTTGACCTCTTCGACGGTGGTCTCACGGGAGGCCTCGAAGGTCAGGTCGGTGGCGGAGCCGGTCGGGGTGGGAACGCGCATGGCGTAGCCGTCCAGCTTGCCCTTCAGCTCGGGCAGCACGAGGGCGACGGCCTTGGCGGCACCGGTGGTGGTGGGCACCATGTTGAGGGCCGCGGCGCGCGAGCGACGCAGGTCCTTGTGCGGGCCGTCCTGCAGGTTCTGGTCCTGCGTGTACGCGTGGATGGTGGTCATGAGGCCCTTGACGATGCCGAGACCGTCGTTGAGCGCCTTGGCCATCGGGGCGAGGCAGTTGGTGGTGCAGGACGCGTTCGAGATGATGCTGTGCGCGGCCGGATCGTACTTGTCGTCGTTGACGCCCATCACGATGGTGATGTCCTCGTTCTTGGCCGGAGCCGAGATGAGCACCTTCTTGGCGCCGGCGTCGATGTGCGCCTTGGCCTTGGTGGCGTCCACGAAGAAGCCGGTGGACTCGATGACGATATCGACACCCAGCTCGCCCCAGGGCAGCTGCGCGGGATCCTTCTCGGCGAAGGCCTTGATCTCCTTGCCGTCGACGTGCAGCGCATCGTCGTCGTAGGTGACCTCACCGGGGAAGCGGCCGAGGATGGAGTCGTACTTCAGCAGGTGGGCCAGCGTCTTGTTGTCGGTCAGGTCATTGACGGCGACAACGTCGAGGTCGGCACCCGCGGCGGTCAGCGCGCGGAAGTAGTTACGGCCGATGCGGCCAAAGCCGTTGATTGCAACCTTAACGGTCATGAGGAATGTGATCCCTTTCGCTACCTTGCGCCCCACGAGGGGCGCATACGGACGAGATCATCCTAACCGTCTGAACCCCGGTGGCAACTGCGGGGGTCCAATTACCCGAGGTGCTACTCCGGGTCGCGCAGCTCGGGCGGCAGGCTGGCCTCGGTTCCGGGGATGCCGGCGTCCTCCGCGGCCTTGTCAGCGGTGGCCAGGAGCCGCCGGATGCGGCCCGCGATCGCGTCCTTGGTGAGGGGCGGCGTGTGCAGCTGGCCAAGCTCCTCGAGGCTCGCCTGGCGGTGCGTCAGCCGCAGCATGCCGGCCTCGCGGAGGTGCTCGGGCACGTCGTCGCCCAGGATCTCCATGGCGCGCTCGACGCGGGCGCTGGCCGTCACGGCGGCGCGCGCGGAGCGGCGGAGGTTGGCGTCGTCGAAGTTCGCGAGCCGGTTGACGTTGGCGCGGACCTCCTTGCGCTTCCTACGGCCGTCCCACTCGATGCGCGACTCGGCGGCCCCCATCCTCGTCAGCAGGTCGGCGATGGCGTCGCCGTCGCGCAGGACGACGCGCTCCACGCCCCTGACGTCGCGCGACTTCACCGTGATGCCCAGGCGGCGGGCCGCCCCGACGAGGGCCAGCGCGGCCTCCGAGCCGGGGCAGGTGATCTCCATCGACATCGACCGGCCGGGCTCGGTGAGCGACCCCCGGGCCAGGAAAGCGGCGCGCCAGACCGCGACGGCGTCGGCCGTCGAGCCGCCCACCACGGCGGGCGGCAGCCCGCGGACAGGGCGACGGTTCTGGTCGACGAGGCCGCTGAGCCGGGCGAGCTGCTCGCCCTCCCGGACGATCCGCACGGTGTAGCGGGGGCCGCGCCGCAGCCCGGAGCCGTTGATGACGAGCAGTTCCGACTCGAGGTTGAACAGCTCGCCGATGAAGGCCCTGAGCCTGCGCGCGGCCGACCCGGTGTCGAACTCGGCCTCGACGACGATCCGGCCGCCCACCAGGTGCAACCCGCCGGCGAACCGCAGCATGGTCGCGATCTCGGCGCGCGCCACCGACGAGTGCGGCGCGGGCACGCCGGCCAGCTCGGATTTCACCTTCTGCGTCAAAGCCACCCCGGCAGTCTGCCACAGGCCCGTGCATGGTTCCCGAGCGTTCCTCCGGCCGATCCCCGGGAACGTCGCGTGCGGCTCAGGTGCCGAGGACCTCGCTGAGGACGGCGGAGAGGCGGTGCGTGTCGTGGGTCGCGGAGCCGTCGCGCGCCGCGACGTCGGCCGTCACCAGGCGCGCGCCGAGCGACCTCGCGAATCGTGCGAGGTGGGGATCGGTGGCGGCGAACCGTTCGTCGGCGACCACCACGTCGAGCCGGAGCCCCGGCGCGTGCTCGGCGAGCAGCTCGATGTGCCGCGAGGCGGAGAAGCCGTCGGTCTCGGCGGCCGGAGCCACGTTCAGCACGAGGACGCGCTGCGCCGGCGTGGCGAGGATGGCGCGCGCGAGATCCGGCACGAGCAGGTGCGGGATGACGCTCGTGAACCATGAACCGGGGCCGAGGATGACGCTGTCGGCCTCGAGCACGGCCTGGACGGCCTCGGGGCGCGCCGGCGGTCTGTCCGGCACCAGCCGGACGCGCTGCACCGTCGCGCGGGACTTGGCGACGGTGGCCTGCCCGCTGAGGGTGCAGACCTCGTCGGGCTCGAACGGGTCGAGGCCCAGGACGTCGGCCTCGATCTCGAGGGGTACGGAGCTCATCGGGAGGACGCGGCCGCGGGTGCGGAGCAGGTCGCCGACCATGTCGAGCCCGGCCACCGGGTCGCCCAGGTGCTGCCACAGCCCGGCGATCAGCAGGTTGCCGATCGCGTGCCCGGCGAGCGGCCCGTCGCCGCCGAAGCGGGCCTGCAGCACCTCGGCCCACGTGCGCCCCACGTGGTCGTCGGAGCACAGCGCCGCGAGCGCCATCCGGAGGTCGCCGGGTGGGAGGATGGAGAATTCGTCGCGCAGGCGGCCGGACGAGCCGCCGTCGTCGGCCACGGTGACGACGGCCGTCAGCCGGTCCGTGATTCGCCTGAGGGCGGTCAGCGACGCCGAGAGCCCGTGTCCCCCACCCAGCGCCACGACGCGGGGCAGCTCGTGGAGGCTCATTCCTTCCCCAGGTCGCGATGGAGCACCGTGCTGGGGAAGCCCCGGCCACGAAGGCGCTCGGCGAGTTCCTCCGCCATCGACGTCGAGCGGTGCTTGCCGCCGGTGCAGCCGATGGCAACGGTCACCTGCCGCTTGCCCTCGGCCAGATAGCCGGGCGCGACGGTGCCGAGGAGGGCGACCATGTGGTCCTGGAAGTCCTGCGCCGCGGGGTGCTTCAGCACGTACTGCGCCACGTCGCGGCTGAGGCCCGACTTCGGGCGCAGCTCGGGGATCCAGAAGGGATTGGGGAGGAAACGGACGTCGAAGACCATGTCGGCATCGATCGGCACGCCGTTCTTGAAGCCGAAGGAGATGAGCGAGATCCGGAGCCGATCCGTCGCCTCGTCGCCGAAGTGGTTGGCGATGCGCTGAACGAGATGGCGGGCCGAGAGGCGGCTGGTGTCGACGACGATGTCGGCCTTGGCGCGGTGGTCGGCCAGCAGAAGGCGCTCGCGGCGGATGCCCTCCATCAGCCTGTCGCCGCCCTGCAACGGCAGCGGCCGGCGGTTCGACTCCTGGCGCTGCACGATGATGTCGTCGTCGGCCTCGAGGAACACGGTGGTGACGGTGGCGCCCAGCTCCTTGACGTCATGCACGGCCCGGGGCAGCTGCTCGAACTGCTCACGCGAGCGGACGTCCACCACGACGGCGATGCGGGTGGTGCCGTCCCGGTGCAGGGTCTGCACCAGCTCGGGGATGAGCACGGGAGGCAGGTTGTCGACGACGTACCAGCCGAGGTCCTCCATCGTGTGCGCCGCCGTGCGCCGCCCGGCCCCCGACAGGCCGGTGATGAGCGCGATCTGCAACGGGTCGGTCATGCGAGCCAGCCTAGTGGTCCCCACCGGGTGGGACGTTTTCGTTCAGTTCTGACCCCAGACCTCCCACCTAAGCCTTGGGATCCTCCGGGAGGCCGCGGGCATGGAGGGCCTCGCCGGTGCGCTCGGCATAGGCCACCGCGCCGACGATGGCGGGCGTGAGCAGCAGCGCCGGGTTGCGGTCGCGGCCGCGCGCCCGAGCCGCGTCGCGGGCATCCTGGACGGCGCCCGCGAGGAAGGGAATCGAGCGGATCATCAGCGCGATGGTCAGCGTGACGGCGCGCGGGTTGCCGCCCACCCAGCGAAGCGGCGTCAACCCTCGGGCCAGCGCGTCCATCAGGTCGGGCGTCGACGTCGTGAGCGTGAGCATCCGCGCGGCGAGCACGGCGGCGAGGAGGTTGCCCGCGACGACGACCGCGCGCTCGGGCTGCAGCGTCGCCAGCTGATAGGCCGCGATGGCGGCCAGCAGCACCCACAGGTACCAGCCGACGGCGAGAGCACGCCGCGCGGTGACGCCGGACGTGACGAGCGCGAGCACCACGACGAGCAGCGCGGCCAGCGTCGCCCACCACGTCCCGACGGCGAGCGGCAGCACGGCGACCGCGAGCATGAGCAGGTACTTCAGCCCGATCGGAAGCCGGAAGAGCCATCCGTCGCCGGACTCGTACACGCCCAACAGGCTGGTGTGCGCGTTCACCGGGCCATCGCCCCCAGATAGGCATCGATGGCCTCGGCGGGCGCGCCGTCGGCGAGGATGCGGCCGTCGTCGATGACGATCACCCGATCCGCGTCCGCGGCCACCTCGAGGTCGTGCGTCGAGTAGATCACCTGCTGCTCGAGGCCCGCGAGCGTTCGGCGCAGGGCCTGCTTGTTGCGCAGGTCGAGCAGGGTCGTCGGCTCGTCCGCGACGATCACCCGCGGCTCGACGGCGAGCACGCTGGTCAACGCGACCAATTGCCGCTCGCCGCCGCTCAGGTCGTAGATGCTCTGGTGGGCGACATGACCCACGCCGCGTTGGTCGAGCAGCGCCTGCGCGGCGCGCGCACGCTCCTTTCGGTCCTTGATCCTGCCCTGGAGGCTGAGCGCGACATCCTCGATGGGCGTCGACATGAGTAGCTGAGCGAGTGGGTCCGTGAACACGAAGCCGACCACCTGCCGCAGCCGCCGTGCGTCGGCGACCGTGTCGAGGCCGTCGACGAGCACGGTGCCGGACGTGGGGGTGCGCAGACCGTTCAGCAGGCGCAGCAGCGTCGACTTCCCGGACCCGTTCGCCCCCACGACGGCGATCCTGCGCTCCGGCAGCGTCAGGGAGATGTCGCGGAGCAGCACGCGCGGCTTGTCGCCCTGGCGCAACGCCGGGACGACGACGCTGACCGCGCGCAGCTCGATCATCGGGCGAGCAGCCTCGGGAACGCCTTGTGCACGGCGGTCGCGAGCAGCGCGGCGATGACGTACTTGATCATGTCGGGCACCCAGAAGGTGAGTTCCAGCACCAGCGCATCGCCGTAGGGCACGCCCATGGCGCGGGCGAGGCCGGCGGCGCCGAGCGGCCAGATGATCAGGACGCGGGCCACCATGCACGCGAGGAAGAACCACAGGGGCGTGAGGGGCGACACGCCCCGGCGCAGGACGAGCCGAGCGAGCAGTCCGGTGAGCGCCGCGGCGAACACGAACGCGATCAGGTATCCCCCGGTGGGGCCGAACAACGCGCCGATGCCGCCCTTGCCGCCCGCGAACACGGGCAGGCCCGCGAGACCGACGACGACGTACAGCGCGACGGCCAGCCCGCCGCGCCACCAGCCGAGGCAGAGGCCTGCCAGCGCCACGCCGACGACCTGCAGTGTGATCGGCGCGGGCAGGATGCCGATCGGGATGGGCGGCACGACGGCCAGCGCAGCCAGGAGGGCGGCGAACACGGCGATGTAGGCAAGGTCGGCGGACGCGAACGCCCGCGGACGGGCGGCCTCAACGTGACTGCTCACGACGATCTCCTTCAGCTCGATGGGCCCATCTAACACCCTTGTTGAACGGCGTTCAAATCTCGATGCGGCGGGGCGGGGCGCGCTGATCGAGAGCCGTGGCGGGCCGTCGTCGTTTCCATAGATCCGGCCAGGTTCATCGTCGCCACGAAGGTACCGACGCACGCCGAATCACTGGCGCCAGCGCCGCGAGGCGCTCCCTCGTCAGCCCGTCGCCCACGCGGAGCCGCGGCGAGTGGTCGGCGATGGCCGGCTACTCGCGGCCGAGCGTGTCGGCGCCCGCCGTCTTTGGGGGCGTCTGTGTCAGAATGGCCCCACGCTTCGGCGGAACGGCGGTGGGGCTCGCCGTCCACAACCTCGGATTCCCGACAACAGTCCCTATCTGGATCGCGCAGCGCGCACGAAAGATAGGGGCCCAGCATGTCCTCGACGATCCCCTCCCCCGCAGACGGTGGGTTGATCCCCCTGGTCGCTCTCCTCGCAGGCACCCTGTGCGGCCTGGCCCTGCGCTTCCTGCTCGCACGGCTGACCGGCCCCGACCCCCGGACGACGGCGTTCTGGGCGGCGGAGATCGGCATCGGGTTCGCGCTTGCCGTCGTCTTCGGGATAAGGCTGGCACACGCCGTCGACACACCGTGGGTTGCATCCGCGTTGGGGGCGGCGCTCACCACCTACACGGCCGCCAGCGCAGGTCTCGGCTTCGTCGGCGGTGGGCGGATGACGCCACGTGCGCCGCTGAGGTGGGGCATCGCGCACGCGACGGCCAGCGCCGGCGCGGGGATGCTCGGGGTGGCACTCGGCCTCTTCACCGCAGGAACGGCCGGCTGATGGCCCCACTGTCCAGAGTGGCCCTCTAGATCGAACGTATGCAGCCGCATAGCCACCATCTCGAAGACCTCGAAGACGACGACGTGCACCACGCTGCGTATACGGGCAGCAGTGTGCAATAGGCGCAGTGCTACCCGCATACGCAGATCGGTGCACCGATCCTCTGACACAGCCCATCTCATTTGGACCCAGCCAACGCCCGATTAATCAGCGTTGCCCTAAGGGGAAGGATCGGCACGAACCTCCGCCTCGTTTCTCGCCCCGGGCCCTGTTCCTTGAGCCGACGCGTGAGCAACGTTCCTCGAGCCGACCGTGAGGCGCCAGCCGAATGCCGTGGTCGTTAGGTCCCGCACCCGCGCAGGATCTCAACCACAGGGGCGGACGGCTGAGGTGAGCCCTGTTCCTTGAGCCGGACGCCGTTCCTTGAGCCGGACGCCGTTCCTTGAGCCGACGCGTGAGCGCCAGCGAACCGTCGTGTCGAAAGGTCCCGCACTTACGCAGGATCTCAACCACAAGGGCGGATGACTGAGGTGCGCCCCGTTCCTTGAGCCGACGCGTGAGCGCCAGCGAACACGTCGTGTCGAAAGGTCCCGCACCCGTCTGCTCAGCCGACCACAAAGGCGGACGGGTGAGGTGGGGAGGCGCTCCGTCTCGCTGCCAGCCCGACCCTGTGACCACAGTCACCTCTGATCTCAGTGCATGGGTGTTCTTACGCTTCGACGAAGCGCCTCCCCACCTCACCCTCTGTCGTCTCCCGGGCGGAACGTGACCCTCCGGGCGGCGGAACGTGACCCTGCCCCGGCGTGGTCAGCGTTGGCCGGTCTCGCGGTGGTTTCCCTGCACAAATCTGGCGCTCCTGACGCTTCCGTGGGTGTTCGAGGGAGTCTGAACGGGTGCACGCCGTTCTCTCGTCTAGGTTCGTGGCTTGGTGAAGAGTCAACGAGTCTGGGGCGGAGAACGGCGTGCGGAGATCAACCCTATGGGGGCGGCTGCTTGGTGTCGAGAAGACGGTCGTGGAGGAGGTTGAGTTCGATGAGGATGAGCAGGTCCTGATCGTTCGGGTGCGGCCGCGGAAGACGAAGCAGAACCGGTGTGGGCAGTGCGGGCGGAAGGCTGCGGCGTATGACCGTGGCGAGGGGGAACGGCGGTGGCGGGGTCTGGATCTGGGGACGATCCGCGTGTACTTGGAAGCGGACGCGCCCAGGGTGTCGTGCCCGGTGCACGGGCCGACGGTGCGGCGCGTGCCGTGGGCTCGGCATGGTGCCGGTCACACGTACGGGTTCGATGATCAGGTCGCGTGGTTGGCGACGCGGTCGTCGAAGACGACGGTGACGTTGTTGATGCGTGTCGCGTGGCGCACGGTCGGGGCGATCATCGCCCGGGTCTGGGCCGATGCGGAGCAACTGCGGGACCGGTTCGATGGCCTGTCCCGGATCGGGATCGATGAGATCAGTTACAAGAAGGGCCACAAGTATCTGATGGTCGTCGTGGACCACGACACGAAGACGCTGGTGTGGGCAGCTCCCGGGAGAACGATGGACACGTTGCGGGACTTCTTCGACCTGCTCGGCCCCGAGCGGTGCTCCCGGATCACGCATGTTTCCGCGGACGGGGCGGACTTCATCGGCACCGTGGTAGCCGAGAAGTGCCCGAACGCGGTCCGGGTCGCCGACCCGTTCCATATCGTGCAGTGGGCCACCGAGGCACTCAACGACGTGCGCAGGGAATCCTGGAATGACGCTCGTAAGCTCGCTCGGACCGAGCCATCACGGCCCCGCGGCAGGCCCGCAGCGGACGCGCCGGCCCGGCCGCAGTCCGAGCGGGCCAGGGGGTTGAAGGGCGCCCGGTACGCACTGCTGAAGAATCCCGAGGACCTCACCGAGCGCCAGGGTGCCAAGCTCGCATGGATCGTGAAA
This sequence comes from Arachnia sp., assembly GCA_047602285.1. Classification (GTDB taxonomy): domain Bacteria; phylum Actinomycetota; class Actinomycetes; order Propionibacteriales; family Propionibacteriaceae; genus Arachnia. The sequence goes on along the minus strand of JASGHR010000001.1, from coordinate 3,442,221 downwards.
GCCGACCCCAGGCTCTACCGCGCTTACCTCCTCAAAGAAGGACTCCGGGCAGTGTTCAAGATCCCGCTGGAAGCGGCACGAGACGCGCTGGAGGGGTGGCTGAAGTGGGCGCGAAGATGCCGGATCCCGGCGTTCGTGGCGCTCGCCCGGAAGATCACCAAGCACCGCGACCGGATCCTCGCCGCGATCGAGCACGGCCTCTCCAACGCGCTCATCGAGTCCACCAACACCAAGATCCGCCTCATTACCCGCGTTGCCTTCGGCTTCAAGACCGCCGACCCGCTCATCGCCCTGGCGATGCTCACCCTCGGCCCTCACCGGCCCGCGCTCCCCGGCCGGAAATGACCCACGGATCAGTCAGGAGCGCCACAAATCTCTGTATACGGGCAGCCGGGCCGTATATAGGCCTGGGTGCTCGCATACAGAGATTTGTGCGCGCGGGAGGGTGTGACCCTGGCTCTTGGGACCGGTCGGGCTGTGGTTTCGGACCCTTCGAGACGCAGCCCCGCGCGGCTTTCACTCTGCGTGGGCCAGTGTGCGGGGCTGCTCCTCAGGGACCGCTGTGGCCCGGCCGTGGTGGGCTGCTCCTCAGGGCCCGACGGGGCTGCTCCTCAGGGACCGATCGTGGCCCGGTCCTGGTGCGTCGTTCCTTGAGCCGACGCGTGAGCGCCAGCGAACCGTCGTGTCGAAAGGTCCCGCGCTGTGGGCAGGAAGTCGCGGCAGCAGGATGGGTGCATGGAGTTTTGACGCACAGCTCCACTCCCAGTGCCCCGCAGGGCAGAGAAGACAGAGTTGTGCGCCAAAATTCCATGGCCGGCAGATCGGCCACCTGAGCTGTGGTTGCGGACCCTTCGAGACGCAACCCCGCAAGCTCTCGCTCGGTGTCAGTCAGCACGCGGGGCTGCTCCTCAGGGACCGCTGTGGCCCGGCCGTGGTGGGCTGCTCCTCAGGGCCCGACGGGGCTGCTCCTCAGGGAACGACATTGGCCCACTCCTCGAGCCGGGCCTGGTTCCTTGAGCCGACGCGTGAGCGCCAGCGAACACGTCCTGGTCGTTAGGTCCCGCGCTGTGGGCAGGGTGCCGGCCACAGGGCGGCAAGACCTCACCCTCTCCCCCACGACCAACCTGGCCCGTTTCCGCCGATCTCCGCGCACAAATCTCTGTATACGGGCAGCGGCGCAATTATTCGCGCGGCTGCCCGTATACAGAGATTTGTGCGTGAGTGAGGGCGTAACCCTGGCTCTTGGGGATCGTCGGGATGTGGTTTCGGACCCTTCGAGACGCAGCCCCGCATAGCCCTCGCTCGGCGCACGTCAACCTGCGGGGCCGCTCCTCAGGGAACGACCGTGGCCCGGTCCTGGTACGTCGTTCCTTGAGCCGGCCCGGCGCGAAGCGCCCGGCCGTGTCGAAAGGTCCCGCACTTTGGGCAGGAAGTCGCGGCAGCAGGATGGGTGCATGGAGTTTTGACCCACAACTCCACTCCCAGTGCCCCGCAGGGCAGAGAAGACAGACTTGCACGCCAAAATTCCATGGGCGGTAGATAGGCCACCTTGTGGTTTCGGACCCTTCGAGACGCAGCCCCGCATAGCCCTCGCTCGGCGCACGTCGACATGCGGGGCCGCTCCTCAGGGACCGACTGACCCACTCCTCGGGGACCGGCGACTAGATCTCCGTCACTTCACCGGTGGTGAGGTTGATCGCCTCGCCTGCTGTGCCGGCCAGCGCGGATTTAACGGCCGCGGCGAGGGTCGGGCCGAAACCGGGGACTTCCGCGATCTCGGCCTCGCTCGCCTGCCGCAGTTTTCGCAGGCTGCCGAAGTACGTCAGGAGCGCTTTGCGGCGCAGTTCACCGAGGCCCGGGACATCGTCCAGCAACGACTCAACCAGGTTCTTCGCCCGCCGGGAGCGGTGGTGCGTGATAGCGAAGCGGTGGGCTTCGTCGCGCAGGCGCTGCAGCAGGTACAGGCCCTCGGAGGCGCGCGGCAGGATCAGCGGATATTCCTCGCCCGGCAGCCAGACCTCCTCGAGGCGCTTCGCCAAGCCGCAGAGCGCGATCTCGTCCTCTAGGCCGAACCGGCGCAGCACCTCGGCCGCGGCGCCCACCTGCGGCAGACCACCGTCGACCACGATCAGCGCAGGCGGGTAGGCGAACTTGGCGGCTTCGCCGGTGACGGCATCGACCTTCACCTCCGAGGACCGGTCGTCGATCAGCCGACGGAGCCTGCGGCTCAGCACCTCGTCCATCGCCGCCACGTCGTTGCTGCCCTCGAAGCTCTTGATCACGAAGCGGCGGTACTGGCTGTGCCGCGGCATGCCGTCCTCGAACACCACCATGGAGCCGACGACCTCCGTGCCCATGGTGTGGGAGATGTCGTAGCACTCGATCCTGAGCGGCGGCTGGGCGAGACCGAGCGCGTCAGCGACCTCGTCCAGGGCCGCGTTGCGCGTGGTCAGGTCCGTCGCGCGGCGCAGTTTCGCCTGCTCCAGGGCCATCTCGGCGTTGCGGACCGCGGTGTCGAGCAGCCGGCGCTTCTCGCCCCGCAGCGGCACCCTGATGCTGACGCCTGAGCCGCGCCGGGCGCTGAGGTGCGCCGCGACGGTCGCCTCGGCCTCGACGGAGGCGAGCACGTGCGGCGGGATCTCCTGATCTTCCGCGTAGAGCTGCTCCAGGAAGGCCTCCAGCAGCTCGGTGAGCGGACGGTCGTCCGCGCGGTCGGCGATCCAGCCGCGCTCACCGAGGATGCGACCGTCGACGACGTGGAACACCTGCACGGCCACCTGTTGCCCGTCGTCCGCCAGCCCGACGACGTCCGCGCGGAGCCCGTCGGTGAGCACCACGGAGTTCTTCTCCTGGACGCTCTTCAGCGCGGTCAGCGAGTCGCGCAGCACGGCGGCGCGCTCGAAGTTGAGGTCGGCGGAGGCGTCGTACATCTGACGCTCGATCCGGCCGATGATGCCACCGGTGTTGCCGCCCATGAACGAGCAGAAGTCCTCGGCGATCTCGCGGTGCTCCTCCGCCCCGATCCTGCCGACACACGGCGCAGAGCACTTGCCGATGTCACCCAGCAAGCACGGCCGACCCGACGACTTCGCCCGGTTGAACACCCCCTGCGTGCAGCTGCGCATCGGGAACACGCGAAGGAGGAGGTCGACGGTGTCGCGGATCGCCCAGGCCTTGCCGAACGGCCCGAAGTAGCGCACGCCCCTCTTCTTGGCCCCGCGGCCGACGAAGACCCTAGGGAACTCCTCGTTCATCGTGACGGCCAGCCACGGGTACGACTTGTCGTCGCGGTACTTGACGTTGAATCGCGGATCGAACTGCTGGATCCACGTGTACTCGAGCTGCAGGGCCTCCAGCTCGTTGGCGACGACCGTCCACTCCACCTTGGCTGCGGTCCGGACCATGGTCTGGGTGCGGAAATGCAGCCCGGCGGGGTCGGCGAAATAGGAGTTGAGCCGCTGGCGGAGGTTCTTGGCCTTGCCGACATAGATCACGTTGCCGAACGCGTCGAAGAACCGATAGACGCCGGGGTCGGTCGGGATGCTCCCCTGCGCAGGGCGGTATGTCGCGGGGTCGGCCATGAGGCCCGATCATACGACGCCTCACCGACAGACCCGGCGAGGGCGTTCCGGGCTACGCGCGTCCTCCGCACGGCGGTAGGCTCGGGTCATGTCGAACAGCGCGGATCGAGGCCAGGGCGGGAGCCCCCGAGGCGGGGCGCACACGGTCGAGTGGCGGTTCGACGCGCCCGGCTCGCAGCAGGCGGAGGCCGAGGCGTACCGCGTCCAGTTCCTCGAGTTCCAGCGCCGCGGCCGCTACGCCTTCCTCGTCCGCGTGGCGACGACCGTGCTGGCCGTGCTCATGTTGGCGCTCGGCGTCGCCCTCACTCTCGGGTCGCTGACCATGGTGCCCGGCTCGTTCCTCGCGCAGCGCTACGTCCCCGGCGCGGACGGCTCCATCAGCATCCTGCGCGACGGCAACTACGCGCTGACCAGCGAGCACGGCGGCATCCCGCGCTGCGTCATCACCGACCTCGACGGCGTCGAGGTGCCCCAGCGCGACCTCCCAGTCTCAGGCGGCGAGCCGCACGCCACGTTGTTCCACGCCACCGAGGGCGGCTATCACGTGACCTGCGAGGGTGGCAACGACGGCGTGGTCGCCTTCGCGCACGAGTCCCTGGACCTGGTGCGCCATCAGTACTTCAGCATGGTGGTCCAGGCGCTGCCGTTCCTGCTCACCGGCATCGCGCTCTTCTACGGCGGCAAGTACGCGGCCGCGCGCATCCGCCCCGAGTCGAAGCGCCCCATCATCCCCAGCTGATCCCCAGCTGACAGGGCCTTATTCCTCCAGATCGAGGCGATAGCCCATCCCGGGTTCCGTGATCAGGTAGCGCGGGGCGGCGGGCTCGGGCTCCAGCTTTTTCCTCAGCTGGGAGAGGTAGAGCCTGAGGTAGCCCGTGTCCTTCGCGTGCTCCGAGCCCCAGATCCCGGTCAGCAGCGTCTGCCTGGTGACGAGCTTGCCTGCGTTGCGGACCAGGATGTCGAGCACCTGCCACTCGGTGGGCGTCAGCCGGATGGGCCGACGCTGCCCGTCGGCCGTGTCGATCGCGCTGCGCGCTGCCAGGTCGATCGTGATGGTCCCGAGACGGGCGACGGGGCTCGACTCCTGCGCGGGCGCGCGACGCGTCAGCGCGCGGATGCGGGCCAGGAGCTCGGTGACCGAGAAGGGCTTTGTGACGTAGTCGTCGGCGCCCGCGTCGAGGGCCTCCACCTTGTCCGCGGCGCCTGCGCGGCCCGAGACCACGAGGATCGGCGCCTCGGACCACCCGCGGATGCCGTGGATCACGTCGATGCCGTCCAGCCCCGGCATCCCGAGGTCAAGGAGGAAGAGGTCGGGCTGGTGGTCGATGGCCGCCTGGATCGCCAGCGTGCCGTCGGCCGCCGTGACGATCTCGTATCCCTTCGCCGTGAGGGTGATGCGCAGCGCCCTGACCAGCTGAGGGTCGTCGTCGGCGATCAGGATCTTCATCTCGGCTCCTTCGGCGCGACAGGCAGCGCGACCACCATCGTGAGGCCCCCGCCAGGCGTGTCCTCCGGCGCGATGGTGCCCTGCATCGCCTCGACGAACCCGCGCGACAGCGCGAGGCCCAGCCCGAGCCCCGACGTGTTGTCCGTGTCGCCGAGGCGCTGGAACGGCACGAACACGTCGTCGCGGCGGGCCGCAGGGATACCGGGACCGTGATCGACGACGCGGATCCGCACGAGCCCGTCGCCCGCGTCGGTGGCGATCTCGACGCCCGACGGCGAGTAGCGCACCGCGTTGGCGAGCAGGTTCACCAGCACGCGCTGCAGCAGCACGGCGTCCGCGAGCGCCTGGGCCGGGCCGTGCGCCAGGTCGAGGCGAACCTCGCCCGGGCCGAGATCCAGCTCGTCCAGCGCGGGCAGGATCACGTCGGCGATCTCGACCGGACTGGTGGAGATCGTCAGCGCACCGGCCTGGAGTCGGCTGACGTCGAGCAGGTCGGTCACCAGCGTGGAGAGGGTCGCGAGGCTCTCATCGGCGGTGGCGAGCAGCTCGCGCCGGTCCTCGGGCGACAGCGCCTCGTCGGCCGCCCGGAGCCCGCCGACGGCCGTGGTCGCGGCGGCGAGCGGGCGGCGCAGGTCGTGGCTGAGGGCCGAGAGGAGCGCCCCGCGCACGCGATCGGAGGCGGCCATGGGCTCCAGCTCGCTGGCCGTCGCCCGGAAGAGCCGAGCCGAGCGCGCCTGCCGCTCCGCCCGATCCACCACGAAGCTGACCAGCGCGGCGATGGCGATGTGCAGCACGATCGCTGCGATGTGCAGCGGGTCCGCGATCATGATCTGGAAGTGCGGCTCGAGGAAGAAGAAGTCCAGCGTCAGGCCGGAGAGCACAGCCGCGAACAGCGCCGGCCAGATGCCTCCCACCAGCGCGACGATCACGACGAGCAGCTGGTAGCTCAGCACCTCGGTGGCGATGGACTGGCTGCTGTGGATGCTGCTCAGGGGCAGGATCAGGAGGGGCGCTCCGACAGCCGCCAGCGCGAACCCGGCGGCTGTCCGGCCCCGGGTGAGGCTGCCCCCGGGGCGGGCCGACACCTCCGCCGGCGCGACGACCTTGTTCACCGGAGCAGCCTAACCGTTACGCGACGTGCACCCAGGGGCGGAGCGTGACGTCGGGCTCGGCGGCGCGGAGCACCTCCCTGGTCATGGGCGCGATCTCGCCCTCGCCGAAGATCAGGAACCTCAGCAGGTTCCTCAGCGGATGCCCCTCCGTCCAGCGGAAGTACACGTGCGGCGGGCACCCGAAGGTGCGTCCGATATGCAGCGTGACGGCCGCGATGGCGTTGGGCACGGTGCTGCCCCGCACGGTGAGCACCCGAAACCCGTTGCGGGTCTCGCCGCGCACCAGCAATTCGTTCTCGAACTCCGAGCCGTCCGCGACCACGATCTCGATGAACATCACGTCGTCATCCGGCAGACGATGCGCGAGCCTGGCGTGGTGCAGCTTCTGGCGGTACCGGCGGGCCGTCAGGTTGGTCGGCTCGTGCGCGATGAGCCGGACGGGGCCGTTGGCCGACGCGACGAGGCTCGCGGCCGCGGCGTCGAGGTGCACCGAGGTGGCGCGGAGTTCGGTGGATCGCGCGACGCGTGACACGAAACTCACCGCCACGATGCCGACGATGAAGACGGCCGCGATCTTGATGCCGTCCGGGCGTTCGACGATGTTGGCGACGGTGGTGTACACGAACACGGCCGTGACGATCCCCAACCCGACGGTGGCCGCCCGCTGGCCGCTGCGATGCGCCGTCAGGGTGACGGCGAAGGCCGCGGAGGTGATGAGGACGAGCACCCCGGTGGCGTACGCGCCGCCCTGCGCGTCGACGCTCGCCTGGAACGCGATCGTGATGGCGAAGCCGACGGCGGTGAAGACCAGCACCAGCGGCCGGGTGGCCCGCGTCCATGCCGGGGCCATGCCGTAGCGCGGCAGGTAGTTGGGGACGAGGTTCAGCAGACCGGCCATCGCCGAGGCGCCCGCGAACCAGAAGGATGGCGATCGTGACGACGTCGTAGACCGTGCCGAAGCCCTCCCCCAGGTACTCGTGCGCGAGATAGGCCAGCGCGCGGCCGTTCGCGCGGCCGCCCTCCTCGAACTCGTCGGCCGGGATCAGCACGACGGTGGTCAGCGACGACGTGACGAGGAACCCGCTCATGATCAGCGCCGAGGTGGTCAGCAGCCGTCGGGCGCCGCGGATGCGCCCCTCGGGGCGGTCCTCCGTGTCGTCGCGGTCACCGCGGATCTGGGGCATGACGGCCACGCCCGTCTCGAATCCGGAGAGGCCGAGCACGAGCTTGGGGAAGGCGATCAGCGCCACGGCCACCACGAGCAGCGGGTCGCCGTGTTGCGTGGTGAGCAGCGTCCACCAGTCGTCGACGGCGACGGGTTCCCGGACGAGATGGGCCAGCGCCACCACGATGACCACCACGTTGACCCCGAGGAACGACACGACGAGCACCGTCGCGATGCCGATCGCCTCCTGGAACCCCCGCAGAAACACCACGCCCACACCCGCCAGGAGGAGCAGCGTGACGGCCACCTCCCAGCCGTGCAGGGCCTCAGGCACGTAGGGATTCTCCACGAGGTGCGCGGTGGCGTCGGCGGCCGACAGCGTCATGGTGATCATGAAATCGGTCGCCGCGAAGCCGAGGAGCACCAGCACCAGGAGCTTTCCGCCCCACCCGGGCAGCAGCCGGGCGAGCATCGCGACGGAGCCCGCGCCGTGGGGGCTCTCCCGGGCGACTCTGCGGTACACCGGCAGCGCGCCGACCAGGGTCACGAGCACCAGCAGCACCGTGGCGATGGGGGCGACGGCGCCCGCGGCGAGCGCCGCGATCGCCGGCTGGTAGCCGAGCGTCGAGAAGTAGTCGACGCCGGTCAGGCACATCACGCGCAGCCAATGCGCGCGACGATGGCCCTCAGGCTGGCCGTGCGGCCCGGTCTGCCTCCCCGGCGATACCTCGGTATCGGCCAACAACCACGCCCGCACACTCCCGCTCACGGCCTCCATCGAACCCGCGCGGCGCCCGGCAGCCCGCCATCCTTACGGACTCCATACGGCGATCCCGGGAAACCTCACGGAACGCTAACGGTCCGCCGGATCAAGGGGCCGGGGGCGGCGCGTCCGCCAGGAAGGCCAGGATGGCCCGCACCCGCCGGTTCTCCTCGCTCGGGTCGAGCCCGAGCTTCGAGAAGATGTTCGACACGTGCTTGGCCACCGCCGCGCCCGAGAGGTAGAGCCGCTCGGCGATCTGCGAGTTCGACAGCCCTCGCGCCATCAGCTCCAGCACCTCGGCCTCACGCGCCGTCAGCTCCCCCAGGCCCGAGCGGTTCGAGCGCATCATCGCGCGCGCCACCTCCGGGTCGATCACGACGCCGCCGGAGATCACGACTCGCAGCGACGACACGAAGTCGGCCACCTGCGCGATCCGATCCTTCAGCAGGTACCCGCAGCCGCCCTGCCCCGGCGGCAGCGCGAACAGCTGCTGGGCGTAGCCGGAAGCGACGTACTGGCTGAGCACGAGCACGGAGAGTTCCGGGTGCCGCGCCTTGAGGTCGAGCGCCACCTGGAGCCCGTCGCTGGTCATGGTCGGCGGCATGCGCGCGTCGGTGATCAGGGCGTCGGGCAGCCGGCCCTGGTCGGCGAGGGCCGCCATGGTCTGGCGGAGCGCATCCGCACGCGCCTCCTGGGCCACGATCTCGAACCCTTGGCGCTGCAGCAGGCCGGCGAGGCCCTCGCGCAGCAGCGCGGAGTCGTCGGCGAGCACGACGGTGGGGGCGGCGGTCACGGCAGCCTCACCCCCGGTTCGCCACGGTTGAGCAGCAATGGGATCAGCGCCGCCACGCGCGTCGGACCGCCGACGGGGCTCGAGACCGACAGCAGGCCACCGAAGGCCGCCAGCCGCTCCCGCATCCCGGCGAGCCCGTGCCCGTCGAGCAACCGCGCGCCGCCCGGGCCCTCGTCGACGACCGAGACGTGAAGGTCGCCGTCGGCGGCGAGCAGCACCGTGACCGGCGCGTCAGGCGCGTGCTTCGCGGCGTTCGCGAGCGCCTCGCACGCGAAGAAGTAGGCGGCCGCGAGGACGCCCTCGGGCAGCAGCGGCAGCGGGTTGGGGCAAACGATCCGTACGGCCGAGGCGGAGTTGTCGGCGGCGTCACGCAGCGCGGCCTCGAGCCCCTGCTCGCTGAGGATCTGGGGATGGATGCCGCGCACGGTCGAGCGCAGCGCCTCGAGCCCCTTCCCGATCGCCGACGACGCGTCGTCGAGGAGCGCCTTCAGCTGCGGATCCGCGCCCACGGCCGGGCTGAGGGACGCCTCGCCGACCTTCATCGCGGCGGCCACGAGGTACTGCTGCGCGCCGTCGTGCAGGTCGCGCTCGATGCGCCGGCGCTCCACCTCGTACGCGTCGACGATCGCGCGCCGCGACGCGGTGAGCTCGGCGATGGTCCGCGCGGCCCGCGCCTCGTTGCTCGCCTCGCGCTTGCGTCGTCGGAACACCACCCGGCCAGCCTACTGTCGCGGCAGGGCGGCCGACGGTAGTGCTGGCTCTACCCTGGAAGTGGCGCTGGGGCTGTGGGAAACCCTGCCCGCCGGAACTGGAATGGAGCTATGACAACAGCACCCTTCGATCAACAGCACGCTCTGGTCACCTACGACATCGCGCTCAGTTTCGGCCCCGTCCGCGCACTCGCCGGCGTATCGCTCGCCATCGGCCAGGGCGAGTCCGTGGCGATCATGGGCCCCTCCGGCTCCGGCAAGTCCACCCTGCTGCACTGCCTGTCCGGCGTGCTCACGCCCGACGACGGAAAGGTGGTGTTCGACGGCCGCGAGCTGTCGACCCTCCGCGACGCGCAGCGCTCGCACCTCAGGCTCCAGCGCTTCGGCTTCGTCTTCCAGGACGGCCAGCTGATCCCCGAGCTGTCGGCCCGCGAGAACGTCGCGCTCCCCCTGCTCCTCACCGGCACGTCGCGCGGCGCGGCCCTGCGCACGGCCGACGAGCGGCTCGGGCAGCTCGGGATCGGCGAGCTGCGGAACCGCCGCCCCGGCGACATGTCGGGCGGGCAGGCCCAGCGGGTCGCCATCGCGCGCGCCCTTGCGGGCAAGCCCAGCGTGGTCTTCGCCGACGAGCCGAGCGGCGCGCTGGACCAGGCCACGGGCCACGAAGTGATGCAGCTGCTCACCACGACGGTGCGGCTGGCGGGCGCCAGCCTCGTCCTCGTCACCCACGACATCAACGTCGCGCGCTGGTGCTCGCGGCTGGTCGAGATCCGCGACGGCCTCGTGCACAGCGACCGGCGCCTCGACCGCCAGGCCCCCGACGCCTCCCTGGCGGGTGAGCAGCGATGAGCACCGAGCTGCGACCGGCGCGGGTGACGGGCCTCGGATCCCTCACGCTGACGCTGACCAAGGCGCGCTTCGCCGCGCACCAGGGCGACTCAACGCTCTACCTCGCCTCCACGGCCGCCTACCTCGTCACGTCGGCCCTCGCACTCACCGTCGCGGGCGGCACGTGGATGTTCTACAACCGTTACGCCCGCCCCGAACTCAACCCGCTGCTGCAGTCCCTCGGCCCCGACGGCGTCAACCTGTCGCTGTCCTACGTGATCCTCGCGCTGTTGGCCTGCGCGCTCGTCGTGCCGTCGATGGTCTCGCTCGCGGCTGCGGCCGCCGTCCTGGGGGCACGCGGCCGGGAGCGCCGGCTCGCGGCGCTGCGCCTGCTGGGCCTGTCGTCGGGCGACGTGACGCGCATGTCGGTGGCCGACACCGTCGTCCAGGCGGTGATCGGCAGCGTCGGCGGTCTGGTCGTCTATCTGGTCACGCTGCCCGCCTGGCACGCGCTGGTGATGCAGGGCAAGGCGATCGGCGCCGAGGAGATGCTGCTGCCCTGGTGGGGCATCCTGGCCGTGCTCGCGGCAACCGTCCTCATCGGGCTCGTCGCCTCCGCCTGGGGCCTCCAGCAGGTCCGGATCTCGCCGCTCGGCGTCTCGCGCCGGTCGATCCCGCCCGCGCTGCGGATGTGGCGACTCTGGGTGTTCCTGGGGCTCGTCGTGCTGTTCTTCGTCGTCAACGCGCTGGTGCCGCTGGGCACAGGGTTGGTGGCGTGGTTCGTCATGATCGGCGTCATCGTCGTCGTGGTGCAGGGCCTGAACCTCGTCGCGCCGTGGGTGCTGCAGCAGGTGGCGAAGGCGTTCGCGCATTCCGCGAGCCCTTCCCTGATGTGGGCGGCCCGCCGCATCCAAGCCAATGCGAAGATCACCTGGAAGCGCGCCGGCGGCATCAGCCTGCTCTGCTTCATCGGCGGCTTCGTCGCACTCGCCCCGCTCAGCTTCGGCACCGGCGACTCGAAGGACGTCATCGACGCGCTCGCCTGGGACTTCACCAAGGGCGTCATCATCACGCTGGCCGTCGGCTTCCTGCTGACCGCCATCTCGATCTTCATCACGCAGGCCTCGGCGGTGTACGAGCGCGGCGAGCAGTCCATCGCCATGGACAAGATGGGCGCACCAACGGCGTTCCTGACCCGCGTGATGTGGCTGGAGACCCTGGGCCCGGTGATCGTCGCGGTGCTGATCGGCGCCTCGCTGGGCGCAATGCTGGCCATCCCGATGCACAACATGGCCGCGAGCATGGGCCAGGAGTCGTCCGCGGGGATCATCGCGATGGCCATCGTGCTGACCGTCGGCATCTGCCTCGCGATGCTCGCCCTCTGGGCCTGCCAGCCGCTCCAGCGCCGGGTCCTCGCCGGCCGTCGACGCGCAAACGACTAGGACCTGTTGCAAAAGTAGAAGTGGACTACTGAACGACGGCCACCACTTCGGACCCTAGGTCTGTTCTTCGGACCCAATGATTCGGCCCCTGAGGAGCAGCCCACAGCGATCCCTGAGGAACAGCCCCGCGCTCGGCCCCTGAGGCACAACCCCCGCTCGGTCCCTGAGGAACAGCCCACAGCGGTCCCCGAGGAGCAGTCGGCAGCGGCCCCGTGAGGAGCAGCCCACAGCGGCCCCAGACAAGCAGTCAGCGGCGATCCCTGAGGAGCAGCCCCGCACGCTGACTTGCACCGAACGGGAATAGTGCGGGGCTGCGTCTCGAAGGGTCCGAAACTTTGGGCAGGGAGCTACAGCAGCAGGCTCGTTCCTTGAGCCGGCCGTGAGGCGCTAGCCGAACGCCGTGTCGAAAGGTCCCGCGCTTACCCGGGATCTCGACCACGAGGGCGGGCGGGTGAGGTAGACACCGTTCCTTGAGCCGGGCCCCCGCGCGAAGCGCCGGGCCCGTGTCGAAAGGTCCCGCGCTGTGGGCAGGGTCTTGGCAACAAGGGCGGACGGCTGAGGTGGGGAGGCGCTCCGTCTCGCTGCCGGCCCGGTTCTGTGACCACAGTCACTTCTGGTCTGGGTGCATGGATGTTCTTACGCTTCGACGAAGCGCCTCCCCACCTCACCCTCTGTCGTCTCCCGGGCGGTGGACCCTGGCCCTGCCCCTGGCATGGTCAGCGTTGGCTGGCCTTGCGGTGGTTTCCCTGCACAAATCTCTGTATACGGGCAGCCGAGCCGTACATAGGCCTGGGTGCCCGTATACAGAGATTTGTGCGCGCGGGAGGGTGTAACTCCGGCTCTTGGGGATCGGTCAGGCTGTGGTTTCGGACCCTTCGAGACGCAGCCCCGCAGGACTTTCGCTCGGTGTAGGTCAGCGTGCGGGGCCGCTCCTCAGGGACCGCTGTGGGCCCGGCTGTGGTGCGCTGCTCCTCAGGGAACGGCCGTGGTGCGCCGCTCCTTAGGACCGACCGTGGCCCGGTCCTGGTGCGTTGTTCCTTGGATCCCGAGCCCGGCGCGGAGCGCCCGGCCGTGTCGAAAGGTCCGAAACCTTGCGCAGGGAGTTCGGTAGTGAACTGGGGCATGGAGTTTTGACGCACAACTGCCCTCCCTGTGCCCTGTAGGGCAGAGAAGCCGGGGTTGTGCGTGAAAATTCCATGGCTGGCAGGTAGACCACCTGGAAGCTGTGGTTTCGGACCCTTCGAGACGCAGCCCCGCGGGGCTCTCGCTCGGCGTGAGTCAGTTCGCGGGGCTGCTCCTCAGGGACCGGCTGTGGTGCGTCGCTCCTCAGGGACCGACCGACCCGACCTTGCGGGGCTGCTCCTCAGGGATCGATCGGAGCCGGTTGGCGTGCGGGGCTGCTCGTCAGGGACCCGCCATGGCGCGCTCTCCTCAGGGACCGACCACGGCCCGGCCGTGGCGGGGCTGCCCCTTAGGGACCGGTCCTTGAGCCGGGCCGCCGCGCGAAGCGCCGGGCCCTTGGCCAAAAGGTTCCGAAACTGTGGGCAGGAGGTGCAGCAGCAGCTCAGGGCACTTGTCTCAGCGGCGGTCGGCCGGGGCTGCGTGAACCGCACCAGTTCGGCTTTTCGCAACACCTAGACGTCAACCCGTGGGCTCGTCCGTCAGAGGAGCCGGCGTAGGAACTGCCCGGTGGCGGACGACTCCACGGCGGCCACCTGCTCCGGCGTGCCCTTCGCGACGACGGTGCCGCCGCGCGACCCGCCGTCGGGCCCCATGTCGATGATCCAGTCGGCCGACTTGATGACGTCGAGGTTGTGCTCGATCGTGACCACGGTGTTGCCGGCGTCCACGAGCCGTTGCAGCACGGTGAGCAGCCGTCGGATGTCCTCGAAGTGCAGGCCCGTGGTGGGCTCGTCGAGCACGTAAAGGGTCCGTCCGGTGGAGCGCTTCTGCAGCTCGGCGGCCAGCTTCACACGCTGCGCCTCGCCGCCGGACAGGGTCGTGGCGGGCTGGCCCAGCCGGACGTACCCGAGCCCGACCTCCGTCAGCGTCCGCAGGTACCGCGCGATCGCGGGGATGGACTCGAAGAACTCGACGGCCTCGCTGATGGGCATGTCGAGCACCTCGGCGATGGTCTTGCCCTTGTAGTGCACCTCGAGCGTCTCGCGGTTGTACCGCGCACCGTGGCAGACCTCGCAGGGCACGTACACGTCGGGCAGGAAGTTCATCTCGATCTTGATGGTGCCGTCGCCCATGCAGTTCTCGCAGCGGCCGCCCTTGACGTTGAACGAGAACCGGCCCGGCAGGTAGCCGCGGACCTTCGCCTCGGGCGTCTGGGCGAACAGCGCGCGGATCTTGTCGAACACGCCCGTGTAGGTGGCGGGGTTGGAGCGCGGCGTCCGCCCGATGGGCGACTGATCCACCTGGATCACCTTGTCGATGTTCTCCAGGCCCACGAGCGACTTGTGCCTCCCGGGCACGGCCTTCGCGCCGTAGATCGCCTTCGCGGCCGCGGTGTAGAGGATGGAGTTCACCAGCGACGACTTGCCGGAACCCGAGACACCGGTCACCGCGATGAATGTGCCGAGCGGGAAGGTGACGTCGACGCCCCGCAGGTTGTGCTCACGCGCGCCCTTCACAACGATCGTGCTGCCGTTGCCCGGACGGCGAATGGCGGGCACCGGGATGCTCAGCCGCCCGGAGAGGTACGCCCCCGTCTTCGACTCGGGGTGCGCCAGCAGCTCCGCGACGGGCCCGGAGACGACGACCTCGCCGCCGCCTTCGCCGGCGCCGGGGCCGATGTCGACGGCCCAGTCCGCCGCCAGGATGGTGTCCTCGTCGTGCTCCACGACGATCAGCGTGTTGCCGAGGTCGCGGAGCCGGTGCAGCGTCTCGATGAGCCGCAGGTTGTCGCGCTGGTGCAGGCCGATGGACGGCTCGTCGAGCACGTACAGCACGCCGACGAGGCCGGAGCCGATCTGCGTCGCCAGCCGGATGCGCTGCGCCTCGCCACCGGACAGCGTGCCCGCGGCCCGCGAGAGGGTCAGGTAGTCGAGGCCGACGTCGAGGAGGAACTTCAGCCGCAGGTTGATCTCCTTGATGAGCCGCGCGGCGATCGCCGCCTCACGCTCGGTCAGCTGCAGCCCGTGCAGGAAGTCGGCCGCCTCGCCGATCGACATGTCGGAGAGCTCCGCGATGGTGCGATCCGCGACGGTTACGGCCAGCGACGACGGCTTGAGCCTGGTGCCCTTGCACGCCGGGCATGCGACCTCGCGCATGTAGCCGCCCCAGCGGTCGCGCGCGGCGTCGGTCTCCGCCTCGTCGTAGCGGCGGCGGATGAACGGGATGATGCCCTCGTAGCGCTGCGAGAACGAGCGCACGCGCCCGAACCGGTTGCGGTAGCTGACGACGACGTTGCCCTTCGCCCCGTGCAGCAGCAGCGCGCGGGCGTCCAGCGGCAGCTTCCGCCAGGGCGTCGACGTCGTGAAGCCGTGCTCCTCGGCGAGCGAGCCCAGCACGTGCGCGTAGTGCGAGCGGATGGTGGGCGTGTTCCACGGCGCGATGGCGCCGTCGTCCAGCGAGAGCTCGTCGTTCGGGATGATGAGTTCGGGGTCAGGGTCCAGCAGCGTGCCGAGGCCGGAGCAGTCGGGGCAGGCGCCCCACGGGCCGTTGAACGAGAACTGGCGCGGCTCGAGTTCGTCGATGTTGACGTCGTGCTCGTTGGGGCAGCCCATCTTCTCGGAGAAGCGGCGCTCGCGCTCTGGGTCGTCGGCGGGCAGGTCGACCCAGTCGATGGTGACGACACCCGAGGCCAGCCCCAGCGCGGTCTCGATGGACTCGGTGATGCGCTGCTTGGCGGTGGGCCGCACGACGGCGCGGTCGACGACCACCTCGACGTCGTGCTTCCTGTTCTTGTCGATGCTCGGCAGCTCGGTCAGCGGGTAGGTCGTCTTGTCGATGCGCACGCGGCTGTAGCCGTCGGCGATCAGCTGGCGGAACAGCTCGGCGTGCTCACCCTTCCTGCCGCGCACCAGCGGCGCGAGGATCTGGAAGCGCGTGCCCTCCTCCATCGACATGAGACGGTCGACGATCTGCTGGGGCGTCTGCCTGCCGATGACGGCGCCGCACACCTCGCAGTGCGGCACGCCGATGCGGGCGTACAGCAGGCGGAGGTAGTCGTAGACCTCTGTGATGGTGCCGACGGTGGAGCGCGGGTTGCGGCTGGTCGACTTCTGGTCGATGGAGACCGCGGGCGAGAGGCCCTCGATGAAGTCGACGTCGGGCTTGTCCATCTGGCCCAGGAACATCCGCGCGTAGGCGGACAGCGACTCGACGTAGCGGCGCTGGCCCTCGGCGAAAATGGTGTCGAACGCGAGCGACGACTTGCCCGATCCGCTCAGGCCGGTGAACACGATCATCGCGTCTCGAGGGAGGTCGAGAGAGACGTTCTTGAGGTTGTGGACGCGCGCGCCACGCACGATGAGCCGATCATTCACGCCCGCCATGGTACGGGTTTGATAACTTTGGGCCCATGCCGAAACCTCGTGCGCCGTTTTCCGCGGTCCTGGACGCGGTGCGGGAGCACACTTCGATGCTGTTGGGCACGACCATCGGCTACTCCACCGAAGACTGGGCCGCACCGACCGACCTGGTCGGATGGACCCGCAGCCATGTCGCGGCGCACCTCGTCGAGGGCGCCCGCGGGATGATCCGCGTCATTCAGGGCCACCACGCCGGAGCCCCCGTCCACATGTACGGCTCGGAGGCCGAGCGGTGGCACGCGGTCGAGCTCGGCGCGCTGGGCACGGGCCTCGAACTGCAGATCGGGCTGGACACCTCCGCCAGCGAGCTGCAGAGCGAACTACCCGCCCTCGAGGGCGACGACCAGCGGCTCGAGCTGCGCACCGGCTACGTGATCCCCGCGTCCTCCATCCCGCTCGCCCGCCTCAGCGAGGTGGTGCTGCACCACATGGATCTCGGCTGGCGGCTGGGTGTCGAGGACCTCGCCCCGGACATCGCCGTCGCGCTGCTGGAGTTCCAGGTCTGGCGGCTCGGGGCCCTCCCCGACATCCCGCCCACGCGACTCATCGCCGACGAGGGCTTCGAGGACATCGTCGGCCCCGACGGCGTCCGCGAGACCCTCCGCGGCCCCGCCGTGGACCTGATCGCCTGGCTGTCCCGCGGCGTCGAGTCCGACCGCCTCACCCGGGAGTCCTGACCGGCCTGACCGGCATCAGCCGCGTCGGCCTGCCTCAACGGCGGACGCCGCGCTGGCCTTCAGCGCCCTCGGCCAGGACCTGCTCCTCGGTCTTGCCCGCTTGAAGGGGCTCGACCTCGGCCAGGGTGACGCGCGTCGGCAGGGCGGTCTCCTCGTCGATCCGGTCGAAGACGCCGTCCTCCACCTCCGCGAACGCCCCCGAGGGCCCACCGATTTGGACGTACGCGCCATCGGGGTGCGGATCGTTGACGCCGTAGGCCATGGGCTGCAGGAACATCAGGAACGACCAGCCGGTGGCCAGCGCCGGGTTGCCATCCACGTCGGGGCCGACGGCGTCGTAGACGAGGAACTCGGTTCCCCGCTCCGATCCCACGCTCAACTCGCCGGAGATGAGGCGCGTCAGCGTGACCGTGACGAGGCGATGCTTGCTGTCCGAGTACGGCCCCGTCCTCCACTTGTCCCCGGTGACCTTCACCAGAACGATCGCCGTCGAGTCCTCGGCGAGCTCAGCCAAGGAGCTGTACAGCCAGACCCGCGAGGCCTGGGACCTGACCTTCGGAGCGACGCGCTTCTCGGCCGCGCAGCCACTCGCTGCAAGCGCTCCTGCCAGCACCACGCCACCGAGCGCGGCACGGCGGGAGATAGGACCCGGCCGGCGACTAGTGTATTGCATGCCTCAACCTAGCAGGGGGACCGCGTGCTGTCGCGTCATCGGGGCCCTCCGTCGCTCGCGGCGCACGACGAGAGTCGAATTGTCGGACCCCCTCACTAGGCTGGTGGAATGCGACCGATCGAGGAACTCCAGCGCCAGGTGGCCCCCTTCGAGGTGATCTCGGAGTACACGCCGTCCGGGGACCAGCCCACGGCCATCGCCGAGCTCGAGCGAAGGCTCGGGGCCGGCGAGAAGGATGTCGTGCTGCTGGGCGCGACGGGCACGGGCAAGACGGCGACGGTGGCCTGGCTGTCCGAGCGGCTGCAGCGGCCCATGCTGGTGATGCAGCCCAACAAGACGCTGGCCGCGCAGTTCGCCAACGAGTTGCGCGAGCTGCTGCCGAACAACGCCATCGAGTACTTCGTCTCGTACTACGACTACTACCAGCCCGAGGCGTACCTGCCGCAGACAGACACCTACATCGAGAAGGACTCCTCGCTGAACGAGGAGGTGGAGCGGATGCGGCATGCGGCGACGAGCTCGCTGCTCACCCGACGCGACGTGATCGTGGTGGCCACCGTGTCCGCCATCTACGGCCTGGGCACGCCCGAGGAGTACCTCGACAGGCGCGTGACGCTCCGGGTGGGCGACCGCTTCGACCGCGACGCTCTCCTGCGCCACCTCGTCGACATCCAGTACGCCCGCAACGACATCGGCGGCGGACGCGGCACCTTCCGGGTGAAGGGCGACACGGTGGAGATCTTCCCGATGTACGAGGAGAACGCGCTCCGGGTGGAGTTCTTCGGCGACGAGGTGGAGCGCATCGCCACGATGCACCCGCTCACCGGCACCGTGATCCTCGAGGAGCAGGAGGCCTACGTCTTCCCCGCCACGCACTACTCCGCGGGCGGCGAGCGGATGGAGCGCGCCATCGCCGGCATCGAGAAGGAGCTCGGCGAGCGGCTGGCAGAGTTCGAGGCCCAGGGCAAGCTGCTCGAGGCCCAGCGGCTGAGGATGCGCACGAGCTACGACATCGAGATGATGCGTCAGATCGGCACCTGCTCGGGCATCGAGAACTACTCCCGGCACATCGACGGCCGGGAGCCGCGTTCCGCACCGTCCTGCCTCATCGACTACTTCCCGGAGGACTTCGTCCTCGTTGTCGACGAATCGCACGTCACCATCCCGCAGATCGGCGGCATGTACGAGGGCGACGCTTCCCGCAAGCGCACCCTCGTCGAGCACGGCTTCCGGCTGCCCAGCGCGCTGGACAACCGGCCGCTGAAGTTCGACGAGTTCGTCGAGCGCATCGGGCAGACCGTCTACCTGTCCGCCACCCCCGGGCCGTACGAGATGGAGCGCAGCGACGGCGTGGTGGAGCAGATCATCCGCCCCACGGGCCTCGTCGACCCGGAGGTGATCCTCAAGCCCACGAAGGGCCAGATCGACGACCTGATGGCGGAGGTGAAGCTCCGGGTGGAGCGCAACGAGCGCGTGCTGGTCACCACGCTCACCAAGAAGATGGCCGAGGACCTCACCGACTACCTGATGGACCACAGCATCAAGACCCGCTACCTCCACTCCGACATCGACACCATCCGCCGCATCGAGTTGCTCCGCGAACTCCGGCTCGGCGAATACGACGTGCTCGTGGGCATCAACCTGCTGCGCGAGGGCCTCGACCTGCCGGAGGTCTCGCTCGTGGCGATCCTCGACGCCGACAAGGAGGGGTTCCTGCGCTCGGAGCGCTCCCTCATCCAGACCATCGGCCGCGCGGCCCGCAACGTGGCCGGCCAGGTCCACATGTATGCGGACAAGATCACGCCGTCGATGGAGGCCGCCATCGACGAGACCAACCGACGCCGCGCCATCCAGGTGGCGTACAACACCGAGCACGGCATCGACCCGCAGCCGCTGCGCAAGCGCATCGCCGACGTCTCGGAGATGCTGGCGCGCGAGGACGCGGACACCGACGAGCTGCTGGCCACCGATGCGACGGCCAAGGGCAAGAAGGGCGCAAAGGGCGGCCTCGATCCCTCGTCCATGGCCACCGACGAGCTGCGCCAGCTCATCCAGGACCTGACCGATCAGATGCACCAGGCTGCGGCCGAGCTGCAGTTCGAGGTGGCCGCCCGACACCGCGACGAGATCGCCGACCTCAAGAAGGAGCTGCGCCAGATGATCGAGGCCACGAAGTAGGCGCCCGCATATAGTAGGCACATACCTACTTTTAGGGGGCGAGATGACCACCATCACCGCGCGAGACTTCAACCGGGACGTCAGCGCCGCCAAACGCGCCGCTGATCAGGGACCCGTGACGATCACCGATCGCGGGATACCCGCCTACGTCCTATTGACCGCCGAGGCCTACTCACAGCTCACCGATAAGCGCTCCATTGTCGAGTGGCTGCGCTGCGACGACGACATCGTGTTCGAGCCAGCCCGCTTGGACGACCTGCCGCGAGCGGCCGAGCTGTGACCTACCTCCTGGACACCAACGTCGTCAGCGAACTCCGAAAGCGCACGGCAGACCCCCGCGTCGTCGCATGGGCCGACTCGCAGGACCGCCGCGAGCTCTTCCTCAGCGCGGTCACGCTCATGGAGATCGAGCTCGGCATCGCACGCATCGAGCGCAGAGACGCCCACCAGGGCGCAACCCTGCGGACGTGGATGACTCAGGGAATCCGGGGAGGATTCGCGGGCCGCATTCTCCCGGTCGATGCAGACGTGGCGATCCGCGCGGCCCATCTGCACGTACCGAACCCACGCCCGGAGCGCGACGCGTTCATCGCGGCGACGGCCGCGGTGCACTCCCTGACGATCGTCACGCGCAACACCGCGGACTTCGAGGCGTGCGGGGCCCCCATCGTCAACCCCTGGGACGTCTGAGCCACCGCCCTGCACCGCGCCGACGCTCGGTCGGCGTTCTTCGGTGCGCCTCGGAGCATCTGGCGACAGGTCGCCGACGGTCTCTATTTACGCAAGCTTGAGGTATTTAATAACAGGGGCGTTGTCCAGTAAAAGCCCTTGTTAAGTAAGGATCGCCTGCCTTGACCGGCCTGTGCGTATTTCCTAATATCAGTGATGTCAGATGCGTGAGAGAAGGGGAAACCGCCATGAGCACCATCACCAACATCAAGTCCTGCGCCACCACCGCGTGCGCCTACAACGCGGGCGGCTGCACGGCGTTCGCTGCCACCATCGGCGGCGCCGAGAAGGCCTCCTGCATCACGTTCCTCACCCTCGATGCGCGCGGCGGCCTGCCGACGGCCGACGGTCACGTCGGTGCGTGCCAGCGCCTCGAGTGCGTGCACAACACCGATCTGATGTGCACCGCCGAGGGCGTCGACATCTCCGACTCCGCCACCTGCCTGACCTACCAGGCCCGCTGAGCCCCGGACCAAACCCCTTTGATCCAGAGATGAGGCGTGGGCCCCGTAGAAACGGGGCCCACGCGCTCTCGACTCCGCCTGTCAGATGCGCCGGATGGGCAGCGGAGCCGAGTCCTTCATGAGGCGCGAAACCCGGTCCTCGAGTTCGGTCTGCGACGTGGCAGGCTCATCGAAACTCGCGTGGACCAGCACCGTCTCCTCCCGGCCGACGATCATCACCGTCACGCCGTTGGGATCGACGTCGACACAGAACACCTTGTCCGCGGTGTGCTCGCAGACGTGCGGCAGCGGGCCCTTGCTCACCACCATGCCGGGCACGGCGTCGACCATGACCGCCCAGCAGAGGTCCTTGAGAGCCTCCTGGTCGTAGCGCGCCACGGCGCCGAAGGCGGCATGCTCGTCCTCGATCACGGCGAACGGCCGCGTCAGCGCATCGAGCGGGATGACGGTCGCGCCGGCCAGGTCGTGCAGCACCAGGCGCTCCACCTCGACGAACCCGAGGCGTGCGCCCGGGAGCGACAGCGTGGCCTCCACCAGCTCAGGCAGCGTGCCCGCGGCCACGAGATTCGCCGTCTCCTTACGCGCCGCCCAGCTGAGGCTGCCCAGCAGGTGCGCCGAGGCGGCGACGATGGAGACAGCCGGATCCGGCGTCTGCTTAAGGACGTCCATCCTCACCTCGACCTCGAATCCCGGCGCCAGCGTGCCGAGCATGCCCTCCGGCGCGGCGGCCACGACAAGCGAGCCGTTGGGCAGGAGCCCGTGCGCAAGGAACTCGATCGACTCGTCCAGACGGTACGCATACAAGGCCGCGGCCCCCGCGCCGTGCAGCATGCGGAGGGCCAGCGAGACGGCCCTGGGATCGGCCGCGACCGAGTTGCACTCGTATGACGTGGTCATGCCGCGATGTCTCCATCCTCGCCCGGCAATTAGGTGATGATTGCCTTGCGGTATTCGTTTGCGAGGCTAGCCTAACCTGAACCGTCAGGAGTTGCGCAACCAGGTCCACACTTCGTCGATCTGAGTGATCGTCGAGGCGCGATCGCCGCCGTTGTCGATCACGCGGTCCGCCGCCTCGAGGCGCTCCTCGCGCGCGGCCTGGGCCCTGATCCGGGCCTCCGCCTGCTCGGCCGTCAGCCCGTTGCGCGCCCGCAGCCGGTCAGCCTGGACCTCGACGGGCACGTCGACCACGACGATGCGGTCGAACCCCT
This sequence comes from Arachnia sp., assembly GCA_047602285.1. Taxonomy (GTDB): domain Bacteria; phylum Actinomycetota; class Actinomycetes; order Propionibacteriales; family Propionibacteriaceae; genus Arachnia. Next base: position 3,419,910 of record JASGHR010000001.1, on the reverse strand, counting down.
CGTCCAGTCCGGTCTCGACCAGGAGCGGGATGACGTGGACCACCACGTCGTCGACTCCTGCCGCGTCCTCGATCTCCTCGGCGCGCCGCCGGACGAGTGGGTGCACGATGGCGTTGAGATCGGCCCTGGCCGCGTCGTCGGAGAACACGAGCTCGCCGAGGCGCGGGCGATCGAGCGAGCCGTCGGGGCCGAGGATCTCCGGGCCGAACCGGCTCACCACCGCCGCCAGCCCGGGGGTGCCCGGCTCGACCACCTCGCGCGCGAGGACGTCGGAGTCGATCACGACTGCCCCGCGACGGGCCAGCTCATCGGCGACGAAGGACTTGCCGGACGCGATCCCACCGGTGAGGGCCACCCGCGGACGGCGGGGCGGGGCCCCGAAGTAGAGCGTGGTCTCGCCGTAGGTGCGCGCCCAGTTGTCGCCCAGCGCGGCCGGCCACACGGGCACCCTGTCCCGCGACGATCGCTCGACGACGACGAGGCCGCGGGGTGCGAGCGCGTGCTCGGCGACCGACCTCAGGATCCCCTCGACCGCCGCCGTGTCGAGGTCGTAGGGCGGGTCGAGGAAGACGAGGTCGAACAGACGTCCTGGGGCCGCAGCCACCGTCTCCGCCTTGGCGGCGCGCACGTCGGCGGCGAGCCCCAGGTCGCGCGCGTTGGCGGCGATGAGCCGCGCGGTGGGCACGTCGGCCTCGACGAGCACGACGGGGGACGCGCCGCGGCTGGCCGCCTCGAGACCCACCGCGCCGGAGCCGGCGAACAGGTCGAGCACCGAGACACCCGCGAGCTGTCGCTCGGCGCCCTCGTCGGCCGTGTCGAACCAGCTGGCCAGGGCAGAGAAGAGCGCCTCGCGCGTGCGGTCCGTTGTCGGACGGGTGTGCCGTCCCTTCGGGGTGGCGAGCCGACGCCCCTTCGCAGTCCCGGCGATGATCCTGCTCACGACTTCTCCATCCACTCCCCCGCGGCCAACAGCTCGGCCTTGGTCGTCAGATCCGCCAACAGCGGGTCGGTGGCCGAGCGCTCGTCGTCGAGCACCCGCTCGGCCAGCTCGCGCGCGCCCCTGATCACGTCGGCGTCGGAGAGCGCGCGCAACAGCTTCAGCGTCCCCGCGCCGGACTGGGCCTCGCCGAGCACGTCGCCCTCGCGCCGGAGCTGCAGGTCGAGTTCCGCGAGCTCGAAGCCGTCGTTCGTGCGGGTCATCGCGTCCAGCCGCGCCTCCGCGTCGGACTCCCCCTCGATGGGGGCGAGCAGCAGGCACAGGCCGGGGTGCTCGCCGCGGCCGATGCGGCCGCGCAGCTGGTGCAGCTGGCTGAGGCCGAACCGGTCCGCGTCGAGCACCACCATGACCGACGCGTTGGGCACGTCGACGCCCACCTCGATCACCGTGGTGGCCACCAGGACGTCGAGCGAGCCGGCCGCGAAGGCCGCCATGGCCTCGTCGCGGTCGGCGACCTGCTGTCTGCCGTGCACGGCTCCCACCCGCAGCCCGGCGAGGGGGCCGGTGGCCAGCTGGGCCGCCATCTCCTCCACGGCGGCCAGGGATCGGTCGCCCGCGCCCTCGATGCCTGCCTCGAGCTGGGTGGCCGAGATGGCCGGACAGACGACGAACGCCTGCCTGCCGGACGCCACCTCCTCCCGGATGCGCTCCCAGGCGCGGCTCACCCACGTGGGCCGCGTGAGCGTGTTCACGAAGACGGTCTGCACCGGCTGCCTGCCCTTGGGGCGCTCCCTGAGCTCGCTCACCTCGAGGTCGCCGAACACGGTCATCGCGATCGAGCGCGGGATGGGCGTGGCAGTCATGACCAGGGTGTGCGGCCGGCGCTCGGCCTTGGCCGCGAGCGCGGCGCGCTGCTCGACGCCGAACCGGTGCTGCTCGTCGATGACGATGAGCCCCAGGTCGAAGAACGTGACGGGATCGCTCAACAGGGCGTGCGTACCGATGACGATGCCCGCCTCCCCCGTGACGATCGCGTTCAGCGCCTCGCGGCGCGCGGCCGTGGACCGGCTGCCGGTCAGCAGCGCCACCCCCGTCGCGTCCGGGTGCGCGCCGAGCGACCGGCCCTCCCCCAGGTCGCCCAGGAGCGCGGTGATGCTCTGGTAGTGCTGTTTGGCGAGGACCTCGGTGGGGGCGAGCAGGACGGCCTGACCGCCCGCGTCGACCACCGCCAGCATCGCGCGGAGCGCCACCAGCGTCTTGCCTGAGCCCACCTCGCCCTGCAGCAGCCGGTGCATCGGGGCGGAGCCGGCGAGCTCGTCGAAGATCGTCTCCCCGATGGTCACCTGGCCGGCCGTGAGCTCGAAGGGCAGGCGCGCGTCGAACGCATCGAGCAGCCCTCCGACGCGGCGGGGCCGCGGCGTAGCCTCGAGGGCCGCGTTCTCGCGTCGGCGGCGCACCATGGCGAGCTGGATGCCGAACGCCTCGTCGAACTTCAGCCGCCGGATGCCCTCCTCCGCCTGGCGGAGGTCCGTGGGCTCGTGCACGGCCGTCAGCGCGGGTTCGAGCGGCAGCACGCCGGCCTCGCGGACCACCCAGTCGGGCAGCGTGTCGCCGGAGATCGACGGCAGCAGCAGCTGCACGGACTCCGCGATGACCCAGGTGGGCAGCTTCGCGGTGGACGGGTAGAGGCCGACCATCGTGGCGCGCTGCACCGTCCGCGACATCGCGGCACGCGCCGCCTGCTTGTCTGTCCGAGGCGAGGCGGTGATCTGCGCACCGTCGAGCATCACGAAGTCAGGATGGCCCAGCTGCAGCGTGCCGTTGAACTCGGAGACCTTGCCGATGAAGATGCCGCGCGCGCCGGGCTCGAGCATGCCCTTCCAGTGCTGCGCGTACCCCATCGCGCGCTTCTCCATGCCGCGCTTCCGCGGCGCGAACAGCGTGACGGAGAGGAAGTGGTTGTTGCCGTCGGTCAGCACGGCCGTGACGCGGATGGTGCCGCTCGAGGTGGCGATGTCCGAGCGCTGCACCCGAGCCACCAGCGCGACATCCTCGCCGACGCGCAGCGTGCGGAAGTCGGACATCTCCGTCCCTGCGAGATAGCGCCGCGGGACGTGCCGCATGAGGTCGTCGACGGTACTGAGGCCGAGCTTGGCGAACTCCGCGGCGGTCTTGGCACCCACGACGTCGGCGAGCCGACGACCGAGCTCGCGGTAGATGGGGGTGCGCCACGTCGACATGCCCGACAGCCTAACGGCGGCCACCGACAGCCGGGCAAACGACGACGGCGGCCCGCCTGAGCGGACCGCCGTCGTTAAGGGCTGGGTTCAGCGCGCGACCTTGCCGGCCTTCAGGCAGGAGGTGCACACGTTGAGGCGCTGCGGGGCGCCGTTCACCACCGCGCGAACGCGCTGAATGTTCGGGTTCCAGCGGCGGTTGGTCTTCTTCTTCGACCAAGGCACGTTGTGACCGAAGCCGGGTCCCTTGGCGCAAACGTCACACTTGGCAGCCACTGGAATCTCCTTGATAGTTTCGTGCCCAGGCCATGGCCTGGCTCTCTCGTCGGGACGCCTCCTTGCGAAGGCAACCGCACAATGTTAACCCGATCCCGCGGGATGAGCCAAACCGGGAGTCAGTCGACGCTCACTGGTACCAGCCGTCGGCACCGGGGCAGCCCGCACCTCGCGCAGCCCACAGCGGGAACCACGACGGAACGCGGCCCGGGTACCGGTCGTCGCCCATCGCGGGCGCGCAGAGCACGCCCCACGTCTGGCGCCCCACGATGCCGTCGACCTTGAGAACGGCCCAGGTCCGCTGGATGTGTCGGATGGAGGCATCGGTCTTGCTTCCCCACACGCCGTCGACGGCGATGATCGGCCCGCCGGCGCGGTGATAGTTGGCCAGGGCCTGGATGTAGCGGACGCAGTCGCCGCGCGCGCCGTAGCGGTAGAGCTTCTGGACGCACGGGGTGGCGGCCTCGGCCGGCGACGCAGAGCCGACGACGACGCCGAGAGAGCCGATCGCGACCGCGAGCGCGACAAGGGCCCTGCGGAGGGGGGTGATTCGCATGGGAACGCCTTTCTTTGACGAAGGAAACAAGGGCCTCACCGTACCAAGCCCACCCCCGGCTTGCCTACCTTATACCCCCAGGGGTATATATGGAGGTGGGGCCGGGACCAGCCTGTGCCCGGAGAAGGAAGGACCACCATGTGCCGAGCGGTGAAGTGCAGGATCTGCGGCAAGACGACGTGGGCCGGCTGCGGCCAACACATCGCGTCCGTCAAGGCGACGGTGCCTGCGAGCGACTGGTGTGGCGGAAAGCACACGCAGGCCGACCCCGACGCGGCTCAGCGGAACCAGGGCGGCTTCCTGTCGCGCTTGCTCGGCCGCTGAGCGGCCACGGACGGGCTCAGCGGGAGCCGACGCGACGCAGCTTCTGGACGCTGCGGAGGCCCTCGGGTAGCGGCACGCCCGGGAACAGCGTCGCCCAGTCGGCGCGGCCCACGTCGCCGACGTAGAGCGACCCGGAGCTGTCCATCGCGAGGCTGTGTGGCGAGAGGAACTGGCCGGGCCCCACGCCCCGCTGCTCCTCGCGACGGAGGCAGGCCACCAGGGTGTTGTCGAGCGCGAACGCCGCGATGGAGGGGCCGAGGTTGGGCGTGTCGCGATTCACGTCGAGGTAGCTCGCCATCTCGCCCACCAGCACGACCGGATCGTCGTCGGCGGTGATCATCATTCCGCTGGGGCGGTGCATGTCGACGAGCTGGAAGAGGAAGGCGCCGTCGGGATCGAACACCTGCACGCGGTGGTTCTCCCGGTCGGCGACGTAGACGCGGCCCGAGCGGTCGCAGGCGATGTTGTGCGGGTTGTTGAACTCGCCGCGCCGGGCGCCGGGCCTGCCCCAGGTCAGCAGGTGCTCGCCCTCGGCCGAGAACCGGTGCACCGCCGCATTGCCGTACCCGTCGCCGACATAGATGTCGCCGTTGGGCGCGGCCGCCGCGTGCGTGCAGCGGTTGAACGGCTCGTTGCTCATGAACGGAGCCGCTCGGCCGGGCACGCCGATCTCGAGGAGCAGCTCGCCCTCGATCGTGTACTTGCGCACCACGTGCAGGGCGTTGTCGGTCAGATATAGGGAACCGTCGGGCCCGAAGGAGGCGCCGTGCGGGTTGGCGAAGGCGCCCTCGCCCCAAGCGTCCAGCACCTCGCCATCAGGCGAGACCACGATCACGGGCACGTCGCCGCGGTTGAACAAGACGATGCGATCCCGCGCGTCGACCGCGAGCCCGGCGACGTCGCCCAGGGCGTAGTCGGCGGGGAGGAAGGGCCAGCCGACGACGGGCTCGAAGGTCCACTCGCCCTCGCCCAGCAGCACGCTCTCGGTGGTCATCGTCGGCCCCTTTCGTCGGTTGACGAGAGCCTATCGGGGTCAGGAATCCAGCGGCAGGCCGGCCTGCTCCGCGGCCGAGAGGTAGAGGGCGCCGTGGTCCAGGTCGCCGTGGCCCGTGGCGACGAGGGAGCGCACGCGCTGCGTGACGAGCGCCGTGACCTCGAGCGGCAGACCGGCCTCGGCCGCGGCCCGTTCGACGAATCCCAGGTCCTTCAGGTGCAGCGCGAGCCGGAACCCGGGCGTGAAGTCGCCTGCGATCATGGCCGCCGCCTTGCGGTCGATCACGGTGCTGCCGGCCAGCCCCCCGCCGATGACGCTCATCGCGACGGCGGGATCGATGCCGTGGCCGCGCAGGAAGACCAGCGCCTCCCCCACGACGGCCAGGTTGGTGGCCACGATCATCTGGTTAGCGGCCTTCGTCACCTGCCCCGAGCCCTGCGGGCCCACATGCACGACGGTGGTGCCCATGGCCTCGAACAGCGGCCGAGCCACGTCGACGTCGTCGGCGGCCCCGCCCACCATGATGGAGAGCACCGCGTCGATCGCGCCGGACTCGCCACCGCTGACGGGCGCGTCCAGGAAGCGGCGACCGGCCGCACCCAGACGCTCCCCGATGGAGCGGGCCGCGCCGGGCGCGATGGTGCTCATGTCGATGAACAGGGTGCCGTCGGCAGAGCGGGCGACAGGGCCGTCCTCGGCGAAGAGCACGGCCTCGACATCCGGGGAGTCGGGCAGGACCGTGACGACGAAGTCCGGCGCCGCAGGCAGGTCGGCGAGGGCGTCGACGACGGTCAGCCCATCACCGCGGGCTCGCTCCCTAGACGCCGCCGACCTCGTGAAACTCACGACGTCGAACCCGGCGCGGGCGAGGTTGCGGGCCATGGGTCGGCCCATCACCCCTAGTCCGATGAGGTTGACGGTGCCACCCATGATCCTGCCTCCAGCCTTCTCGCTACTTACGACGACGGCGCGACTTACGCTCCCCGCCGTCGGCGGGTGCCTGCGAGTCGACCGGCTCGTCGAAGCGGACGTAACCGGCGCCCTGGCAGTGCTCGCACGGCTCGGTGAACGCCTCGGCCAGGCCGGTGCCGATCTTCTTGCGGGTGAGCTGCACCAGGCCGAGGCTCGTGACCTCCGCCACCTGGTGGCGCGTGCGGTCGCGGCCGAGGCACTCGACGAGGCGGCGCAGCAGCAGCTCGCGGTTGCTGGGCAGCACCATGTCGATGAAGTCGATCACGATGATGCCGCCGATGTCGCGCAGCCGCAGCTGGCGGACGATCTCCTCGGCCGCCTCCAGGTTGTTGCTGGTGACCGTGGCCTCGAGGTTGCCCGCCGAGCCCGTGAACCGGCCCGTGTTGACGTCGATGACCGTCATGGCCTCGGTGCGGTCGATGACCAGCGAGCCGCCGGAAGGCAGGTAGACCTTGCGGTCCAGCGCCTTGGCGATCTGCTCGTCGATCTTGTACTCCGTGAACAGGTCACGGCCGTCGTCGCCCGCCTCGTAGCGCTCCACGCGGTCCGCGAGGTGCGGCGCGACGTGCGAGACGTAGGCCGAGATCGCGTCGAACGCGTCGTCCGCGCCGCCGTTGCCCTGCACGACGAGGTGGCCGAAGTCCTCGGTGAAGAGGTCGCGCACGATGCGCAGCGTCAGGTCCGGCTCCGCGTACAGCGACTGCGGCGCACCCCCCTGCTTCGACTTCTTCTCGATGACCTCCCACTGGGCCTTCAGCCGGTTCACGTCGCGGACCAGCTCCTCCTCCGAGGCGCCCTCCGCGGCGGTCCGCACGATCACGGACTCCTCCTCGGAGATCAGCGTGCCGAGCACGGTGCGCAGGCGCTGCCGCTCGGTGTCGGGAAGCTTGCGCGAGATGCCGCTCAGGTGGCCGCCCGGCGAGTAGACGATGTAGCGGCCCGGCAGCGAGATGTGCGACGTCAGGCGCGCCCCCTTGGCGCCCACCGGGTCCTTCGTGACCTGGACGAGGACGGACTGGCCGGACTTCAGGACGTTCTCGACCTTGCGGTCCTCGCCTGTGACGCCGAACGTCGCCCAGTCGACCTCACCGGCGTACAGCACGGCGTTGCGGCCGCGGCCGATGTCGATGAACGCGGCCTCCATGCTGGGCAGCACGTTCTGCACGCGGCCCACGTAGATGTTGCCGATGAGCGACGTGGCCGACGCCTTGTCGACGTAGTGCTCCACGAGGATGTTGTCCTCGATGACGGCGAGCTGCGTGTAGTCCTCGCTCTGCCGGATGACGAGGCGGCGGTCGACAGACTCGCGGCGCGCGAGGAACTCGGCCTCGCTGAGGATCGGCGCGCGGCGGCGGCCCGCGGCGCGGGACTCCTTCCTGCGCTGACGCTTGGCCTCCATGCGGGTGGAACCCTCGATGCCGGTGACCTCGTCGTCGATGGTGCCGGTGCCCTCGGACTCGCCGCGGCGGCGACGACGGCGGCGACGGCGGGTCGTGGACGAGCCGTCCTCGGCGCCTTCCGCGCCTTCGACGGCGTCGCCGCCCTCGACCTCGGGCTGCTCTTCCGCAGCCTCGTCGTCGCTCTCCTCGGCGTCGGCACCCTCGTCCTCGGACGCGTCGTCCCGGCCGCCGGGCCTGCGGCGGCGACGGCCACCGCGGCGACGGCGACGGCGCGACGGGCGGTCGTCCTCGGACGCGTCGTCCACGTCGTCGGACTCCTCGGTCTCGTCATCCTCCACTTCGCCGTCGGTGGCCTCGGTGTCCTCGGTGTCCTCGGCCTCCTCGACGGCAGCGTCGTCTTCATCCTCGTCGGCCTCGAGCGCCGCGGCGTCGGCCTGCGTGTCGTCGGCTGCGATCGCGCCCGCGAGCGCGGCGAGCTCCGCCTGGCGGGCCTCAGCGGTCATGAACGGGTCGGTGAGCACGGCCTTGCGGGCCTCGGCCAGCTTCTCGGCCTCGCGGAGACGCGCGCCGATGGGATCGTCGGCGTCGTCCACCGGGGCGGCGGCCGCGGCCGCGCGAGACGACCGACGGCGGGTCGCCTTGCGGGGCTCGGGCTGCGGCTCGGGGGCCGGCTCCGGCGCGGGCGCCACGGCCCGCTCGGGGGTCTCCTCGACGGCCGACTCAGCCGGCTCCTGCGCGGCCGACTCCTGCGCCGCGGGCTTCTCCTCGGCGGCGGGCGCGGTCTTGCGGGTGGCGCGGCGACGCGCGGGCTTGGCGGCGGGCTCCTCGGCGGGGGCCTCGGCCTGGGGCTGCGGCGCCTGCTCGGCCGGGGCCTCGTCGGCCTCGGGGGCAGCCACGCGGCGGCGACGGGTGGTGGTGGGCTCGCTCACCTTGGTGCTGGCGCGGCGACGCTTCGGGGTGAGGTCGGCGGCCTCAGCCGGCGCGGCTTCGGCCGGCGCGGTCTCGATGGCGGCGGCCACAGGCGCCGGGTCGATCGCGGGGGCCGCCGGGGCGGCCTCGACGGCCGGGGCGACCACCTTGGCGGGCGCTCCCGCGGGGCGGGAGGCCGCGCGTCGACGGCGCGGGGCGGGGGTGGTGGGGGTGCTCTCGGCGGGCGTGAGATCGCTGCCTGATTCGGTCTCGAGCATCTCTGGCTCCTAACGCGCAATGCGCGGACAGGCACGGGCAAGCCGTGCGCTAAGACTGTGGTCGACCACGGGACGCGAGCAGTCGCGGCAGGATTTGCCGCGGTGCAACTCGCTGCACCCTGGTGGCACCGGCGGTGCCGTGACCTAATCGTTATTCTCGCACAGGTCGACAAATGCGGTGGCATTTCCCACCGATCGGCGCGGTGCGCGCCCCATCCCACCTCGTCAGCGCGAGTAGGGTGACCGGGCCGACCGAACCTATGCGAGAGAGTGACCGACGTGCTGGAGTACCTGAAGCGCTGGTGGCCGCTGGTGGCCATCCTCGCGCTGGCGTTCAACCTGCGGCCCGTCGCCGTCTCCGTCGGGCCCGTGCTGGCCGACATCTCCGCCGACATCGGCCTCGACGGCGTGACCGCGGGCCTCCTCACCGCGCTGCCCACGGTGTGCTTCGCCGCCTTCGGCGCGCTGGCGCCGTGGGTCTCGCAGCGCCTCGGCGTCGTCCCTACCGTCGGCCTCGCGCTGGGCGCGTTGGTCGTCGGACAGGTGGGACGGCTCACCACCCACTCCCCTATCGGTTTCCTCGCCCTCTCCGCGTTCGCGCTGGCGGGCATGGCGCTGGCGAACGTCCTCATGCCGACGTTGGTGCGCATGCACTACCCCGGCCGCGTGGGCCTCGCGACGGCGCTGTATTCGCTCACGCTGACGCTCGGCGTGACCACGGCCAGCGTCGCGACGGTGCCGCTGGCACACGCCCTCGGAGGCTGGCGCTCGGCGCTCGGTGTCCTGCTCGTGGGCGGGGTGGCCGCGTTCGCCGTCTGGGCGCCGTTGCTCGTGCGCGCGCGCCGTGCGGGCTCCGCCACCGGGCCCCGCGTATCGCTCAGCCGGGTCGCGCGCACGCCACTCGGCTGGGCGCTCGCCGTGCTGTTCGGCATCCAGTCCGCGCAGGCCTATTCGATCTTCGGCTGGCTGCCCTCGGTCTACCGGTCGGCCGGTCTGAGCGAGGTGGACGCCGGCTTCATGCTGGGCATCGCCACCGGGGTCGGGATCGTGCCCGCGTTCGCCGTACCCGCCTTCGTCTCCCGGATGGCGCACCCGAACAGGCTGTTCCTGGGCATCATGGCGTTCCTGGTGGCGGGCTACGCGGGGCTGCTGTCGGCGCCGTCGACCCTGCCCTGGTTGTGGGCCACGTTCCTCGCGCTGGGCACGGCGTCGTTCCCGCTGGTGCTGGCCCTGTTCGGCATCCGGGCGCGCACGCCGGCCGCGACGGCCGCGCTCAGCGGGTTCGCGCAGTCCGTGGGCTACGGGTTCGCGACCCTCGGCCCGCTCTCCTTCGGCGTGCTGCACGGCGCGACGGGCTCGTGGACCGCGCCGATCTGGTTCCAGCTCGCGCTCTGCGTCCCGATGACCGTCGCCGGCCTGTACTCCTGCCGGCCGCTCACGATCGAGGACCAGCTGGCAGCCGCGGCTTCCTAGCCCGAGATCCGTTCGGCCTCGAACAGCGCGGCCGTACACGGCTGCAGCTGCGGCGCGCGAACCCCGACGGTGGCGAGCTGCGCGCCCGTCGCGATGACGCCCTGCGCTGTGCCGTCGGCCGACCTGGGATCGACGACCGTGACCCGATAGCGGGCCGCGGGGTCCAGCCCCGGCAGCCGCAGCCGCCCGAGGCTCACCTCGGAGGGCGTCCGCAGCACGGCCAGCGAGAACACCGCCCGCTCCGGCGTCACGACGCCCTTGAAGAAGACGGCAGGGTGGCCGAGGTCGACGCGCACCAGCCGGCCGGCGTGCAGCGTGTCGCGGTGCGCCTTGTACCAATCGATCCACCAGCCGAGCCGCCTCAGCTCCTCCGCCGTGGCCTCCTTGAGGTCCCACTCGATGCCGAAGTGCCCGAAGACGGCCGTGGCGGCGCGAAAGTCCAGGTCGTGCGTCCGGCCGGTGACGTGGCTCCTACCGGACGCGACGTGGCTGCCCATCACCTCCAACGGCAGCAGCTGCCCCGTCCACCAGAGCATGCGCTGCCGGTCCTCGGGATCGCTGTTGTCGGACACCCAGACGCGCTGGACGCGCTCCATCACCTCGAGGTCGATGCGGGCGCCGCCGGACGAGCAGGACTCGAACTCGATGTGCGGGAACCGGCGCCGGAGCTCGTCGAGCAGGCGGTAGTAGGCCCGCGTCTGGGCGGCGACGGCGGGGCGGCCCTCCGGCGCCGTTCCCGCCTCGACCAGGTCGCGGTTGTGGTCCCACTTCACGTAGTCGATGCGGTATTCCTCGAAGATCGCCGACATCTGGCCGAGGACGTGCTCGTACGCGCCGGGGATGGCGAGGTTGAGCACCTGCTGCTGCCGCCATTCGAGCGGCAGACGTCCGCCCGGCTGCATGATCCACTCGGGGTGGGCGCGGGCCACGTCGGAGTCGACGTTGACCATCTCAGGCTCGAACCACAGGCCGAACTCCATGCCCAGGTCCTTGACCCGGTCGACGAACGGATGCAGGCCGGTGGGCCACACGTCGGGGCTGACGACCCAGTCGCCCAGCCCGGCCGTGTCGTCGCGCCGCGCGCCGAACCAGCCGTCGTCGAGAACCACCCGCTCGACGCCGAGCGCGGCCGCGCGCTCCGCGAGGTCGACGAGGCGGTCGGCGTCGTGGTCGAAGTACACGGCCTCCCAGACGTTCAGCGTCACGGGCCGGGGCGACGACGGGTGCGCAGGCAGCGTCCGGAGGTGCGCGTGGAACCGGGCGGCCTGGGCGTCGAGCCCCACGGAGTAGTTGAAGTAGACCCACGGGGTGGCGTAGGACCGGCCGCACGCGAGGGTGCCCTCGCCCGGCAGCAGCAGCTCGCCGCCGCCCACCACCTGGGCGCCGAGGTAGTCCCGCTCCGCGATGTGGATGTGGTTGCCGCTCCACGCGGTGTGCGCGGCCCAGATCTCGCCGGTGTCGTAGCCGAAGCCGTCCTGCCCGATGCTCAGGATGTAGGCCGAGTGCGCGCCGGTGCGGCCGCTCCTGCCCTCCCGTCGGTGCGCGCCGACGCCCAGGGTGCTGCGCTGCGGCACGCGCTCCTGGGCCCAGCGCCCGCCGAAGTCCAGGACCTCGTGCGCGCTGGTGGGCACCGGGAACCGCACGGTCAGCTCATCCACCCGGAAGGGCGCGTCGGCCGTGTTGGTCAGCGTGGCCCGCGAGCGCGCGAGGCCGGTGGGCAGCAGTTCGACGACGAGCGCGAGACTCAGCCCCGCGGCCTCGGCGAGGAACTCGACGACGCCCGCCCCGGCCTCGTGGAAGCCGCCTGCGAGGGGCTCGCCGTCGACGAGGATCTGCGCGACGCGCCACTCGGGGCTCCAGTCGGCGCCGTCGCGCGAGCCGATCAGCCCGGGCGTGCCGCTCCAGAAGAACCGCGCCTCCGGGACGATGCCGACCAGGGCGCCCATGTCGGGTGCGCGGTCAGGAAGGCCCCACCGGTCGGCCGCAAGCAGCGCTGCGGCGTCGTCGGCCGTGACGGGGCCGGCGTCGGCGCCCCAATGCAGCACGCGCGGCAGGCCGCGGCCTTCCTCTGCCGCCACCAGCAGCGAGACGCCGCCCGCGCGGAGCGCGACGATTCCGTCCATTGCCCAACCTCCGGTTGTCGTGCCTACCGCTTCCGGTAGAGCCTCTTGCTCTGATAGACCGGCTCGCTCGTCACCTGGACGCCGAGGTTGCGGAAGATGCCCTCGTCGACCGACCCGAGGATCACGGTCGTGTGCACGTCGCAGCCCCGCAGGTGCCTGAGTTCCGCGAGCGCCCGGCGGGCGTTCTCGTCGTGCGTAGCGCTGACCGACAGGGCGATCAGCACCTCGTCGGTGTGCAGCCGCGGGTTCGCGCTGCCCAGGTGCTCCGTCTTGAGGCTCTGGATCGGCGCGATCGACTCGGGCGCGAGCAGCTTCACGTCGGCGTCGATGTCCGCCAGCGCCTTCAGCGCATCCAGCAGCATGGCCGCGCACGAGCCCAGCAGCGGCGAAGTCTTGCCCGTGACGATCCTGCCGTCGGCCAGCCGCATGGCCGCCGCGGGTGCCTTCGTCTTGCGCTGCACCTCGAGCGCGGGCCCGACGACGGGGCGGTCATCACGGGTGATGCCCAGCTGGCCCATGGTCAGCGCGATGCGGTCCGAGACCGTCGGGTCCAGCTCGTCGCGATGCTCGGCGACGAGCGCCTTGAAGTAGCGGCGGATGATCTCCTGCTTGGAGGCCTCGCGGCACACCTCGTCGTCGGCGATGCAGACACCCGCCATGTTGACGCCCATGTCCGTGGGCGACTGGTAGGGCGAGGACCCGGTCAGCCGCTCGAAGAGCAGCTTGAGGACGGGGAACACCTCGACGTCGCGGTTGTAGTTGACCACCTGCGTGCCGTAGGCGGCCAGGTGATAGGGGTCGATCATGTTCACGTCGTCGAGGTCCGCGGTGGCGGCCTCGTAGGCGAGGTTCACGGGATGGTCGAGCGGCAGGTTCCAGATGGGGAACGTCTCGTACTTGGCGTAGCCGGACGTGATGCCCCGCTGGTGGTCGTGGTACAGCTGCGAAAGGCAGGTGGCCATCTTGCCGCTGCCCGGGCCCGGCGCGGTGACCACCACGAGGTCGCGCTCGGTCTCGATGTACTCGTTGCGGCCGTAGCCCGCGTCGCTGACCACGAGGTTGACGTCGTTCGGGTAGCCCTTGATCGGGTAGTGGCGGTAGACCTTCACTCCCAGCCGCTCGAGCTTGCGCTTGAACGCGCGCGCCTGCCGGTGCTCGTCGGTCATCTGCGTGATGACGACGCTGCCGACGTAGAGGCCGTACGAGCGGAACTCGTCGATGAGCCGCAGCACGTCGGACTCGTAGGAGATGTTGAGGTCCGCGCGGACCTTGTTGCGGGCCAGGTCGTGCGCGGAGACAGCGACGACGATCTCCACTTCGTCCTTCAACGTCTCCAGCATGCGGATCTTCAGGTCCGGCGAGAAGCCCGGCAGCACCCGCGCCGCATGGTGGTCGTCGAAGAGCTTGCCGCCGAACTCGAGGTACAGCTTGCCGCCGAAACGCGTGCGCCGCGCGTCGATGTGCTCGGACTGGAGTTGCAGGTACCGATCGCGATCGAATCCAAGGTCAGCCACGGGTGCTGAGCCTACCGCTCACTGGCTGGAACCATGCCCGCGCTCGCCGGCAGTCTCACCTGGTCGTGCCGCGGTCAGACGCCGGGGAACCAGAGCGCGATCTCGGCGGCGGCCGACTCCGGGGAGTCCGACGCGTGCACGACGTTCCTCCTCGTCGACTCGGCGAAGTCGGCCCTGATGGTGCCAGGGTCGGCCTTCGTCGGGTCGGTGGCGCCGTTCAGCGCGCGCACCGACGCGATCGCGCCCTCGCCGCTCAGCACCAGCGCGACCAGCGGTCCTTCGGTCATGAACGCCCGCAGCGGGGGGTAGAAGTCCCGTTCGAGGTGGGCCGCGTAGTGCAGATCCGCGAAGTCGCCGTCGATGGTGCGGAGGTCCATCGCCTCGATGCGAAGCCCCTCCCCCTCGTAGCGCTGCAGGATCGCGCCGACCTGCCCCGCCTCGACCGCGTCGGGCTTGATGATGACGAATGTCCGCTCGGTCATTGAGCGCCGCCTTCCTGTTGCTTGTTCTCAATCCGCCGTCCGAGCACGATGCACGTGACCCAGATCAGGGCGAAGATCAGACCCATGGCGTACATCCACGGGGTGAGGATGCCGAGGGCCACCGTGGCGGCCTGCGCGGCCCAACCCACGGCGTAGCCCCAGCGCTTGCGGAGGCCGCCGGACGCCACGAGGCAGAGCACGGTGGCGACGCCGCACCACGCGGCGCCCGGGCCCATGTCGACCGCGCCGATCTGGATCATGCCGATGTAGCCCAGCCAGATGACGACGATCTGGAAGATCAGCGTGGACATGGCGGCGCTCCGCATGGGGTTGCCGGGCGCGAGCGTCATCGGAGGTCCTCCTTGTCGGCGGACTTCAGCAAATCGCGCGCCTCGCCGGCCGCGATCACGGAGCCCGCGACGAGCACGCCCGCCTGCCCGTCCGACGTGTCGGCCAGCATGACGGCCAGCTCGAGCGCCTCGGCCATCGTGGCCGCGCGGTGCACCTCGTGGGTCGACCAGACGGTCTCGGCGAGCGCAGCCAGGTCGTCGACGGACCGGGCGCGCGGCGAGGACGACACCTGCGTCACGACGACCTGCGCCATCGCCTCGTGGAAGATCTCCAGGACCGACTCGGCGTCCTTGTCCTGCATCATGGCGACCACTCCGATCACCGGGTCGGCGTCGTAGCTCTCGGTGAACGCATCGACGGTGGCGCGGGCCGCCTGCGGGTTGTGCGCGGTGTCGATGACGATCGGCGGGGACGTGCGGACCAGCTCGAGGCGCGCAGGGGCCTCGACCGCCCCGATCCCCTCGACGATGATCTCGGGGTTCAGCGGCTGCGCGCCGAGGAACGCCTCGACGGCGGCCACCGCGAGGGCCGCGTTGCGGGCCATGTGCTCGCCGAACACGGGGAGGAAGACGTCGCCCACCGGGCCGCCGGCGGTCTCGAGCCGGAGCAGCTGGCCGCCCACCGCGAGCTGCCGGTCGATGAGCCCGAAGTCGGGCCCCTCCGCCTTGACCTTCGCGCCGACGTCGACGGCGCGGGCCAGCAGCACGCGCGCGGCCTCGGTGTCCTGGCCGGCGAGCACCGCCGTCGAGCCGGCCTTGATGATGCCGGCCTTCTCCCCTGCGATCTCGGCGATCGTGGTGCCGAGGATGTGCGTGTGGTCCAGCCCGATGGGCGCGACGACCGCGACCGTGGCGTCGGCCACGGAGGTGGCGTCCCAGCGCCCGCCCAGGCCGACCTCCATCACGGCGACATCCACGGGCGCGTCGGCGAACGCGGCATAGGCCATGCCGGTGATGACCTCGAAGAACGTCATCGCGACGCCGTCGTGGGCCTGCTCGTCGACCATGGCGACGTAGGGCGCGATGTCGGCCCACACCTCGTCGAACCGCTCCTCGCTGATGGGCTCGCCGTCGATGACGATCCGTTCCCGGACGTCGCTCAGGTGCGGGCTGGCGAACCGGCCGGTGCGCAGGCCCGCGGCGCGCAGCACCGTCTCGATCATGATGGCTGTGCTGCCCTTGCCGTTGGTGCCCGCCACCTGGATGACGGGCGTGGCGCGCTGCGGGTCGCCGAGGAGCTCCATCAGCGCGGAGATGCGTGAGAGGCTGGGCGCCACCCTGTGCTCGGGCCAGCGGCTGGTCAGCTCGCGCACGAGCTCTGCGTGGGTCATGTGGGTCATGGTGGGCTCAGCCTACTGGCCCCGCCCGGGATGCGTGTCGTCCTCCGGCTACGCTCGGACGTACCCGCCGACGACCGAGGAGCACGCGCATGACGAGCAAGAGGGCCGAGCTGCGGCGCCAGCAGGAGGCGGCGGCGCAGGGCGCGAAGACGCGGCGCATCGTCGTCGCCGGCATCGTCCTGCTCGCGCTGACCGTCGTCGTGGTCTTCGCGGTCGTCATCATCCAGGCGCTCAACCGCCCGGGCGCCGAGGTCGCGCAACAGACGCCGCCGAACGCGACGGCCGGGCACGGCATTCTGCTCTCGGGGAAGGCTCCGCGGGACGGCGTGCCCCACCTCGTCATCTGGGGCGACTACCTGTGCCCCGCCTGCGCGTCCATCGAGCAGGGCTATGGGCCGGTCGTCGACGAGTTGGTCGCCGAGGGCTCCATCACCGCCGAGGTACGCCAGGCGTACTTCAAGGATCACGGCACGGCGTACGGCGGGTCCAAGCGGGCGGCGATGGCCGCTGCGGCCGCCGACGCGGTGGGCCACTTCGACGCCTACCACGCCGCGCTGTTCGCTCAGCAGTCCACCGGCTACCCGAACGCGCTGCTCCGCGAGGAGCTGCCCGCGCAGGTCGGCATCGAGGGCGACGACCTCAAGACGTTCCAGAAGCTCTACGACGACCGCGCGTTCGACACCTGGACGGCGGAGGCGGACACGGCCTTCACCACCGGCCCCTACGACACGACGCCGAGCTACATCGTCGGCGACACCGTCCTCACGTTCTACGACCAGGACGCGAAGAAGCTCCTCATCGAGCCCACCAAGGAGAGCCTGCTCGCGGCCATCGAGGCCGCTCAATAGTTGAAGTTTTGATCTCTGGTGGGCCCGACTAGGATTGGTGGCGTCCTTTCCCCGCGGGCTCGAGAGCTCGCTCGACGACCCGCCAAGGAGCCCTCCGGATGTCGAACAACTCATCGCTGAGCAAGCGGGCCGCGCTGCGGCAGCAGCAGGAGCTCGAGGAGCGCAACAAGAAGACCAAGCGCATCGTGGGGGCCGGCCTCGGGCTCCTCGTGGTCACCGCGGTGGTGGTGCTCGCGATCGTGATCGTCCAGGCGATCACGGCGCCGACGTCGAAGCCCGTAGCGACGGACCAGCTCACGCCCGCGCACGCCACCGCGAACGCCGGCATCCTCCTCGACGGCAAGGAGCCGAGCGCCGACAAGCCGCACCTGATCGTCTACCAGGACTACCAGTGCCCCTGGTGCGCGATGTACGAGACGGCGTTCGGCACGTCGGTGGAGCAGCTCGTGAAGGACGGCAGAATCACCGCCGAGTTCCGCACGGTGCACTTCCTCGACGGGGACGTGCAGGACGGGCCGTCGCGCCGCGCCGCCGTCGCCGCCGCGGCCGCCGACGAGGTGGGCTTCTTCTGGCAGTACCAGCAGACGATCTTCGCCAACCACAAGGAGAGCGCCACGGCCTACCCGGCGCGCCAGCTGCGCGACGACTTCGCCAAGGAGGCCGGCATCACCGGCGACGCGCTGACGAAGTTCCAGGACCTCTTCGACACGCGCTCCTACAACGACTTCACGGCGAAGGCCCAGGCGAAGTTCGACGAGGAAGGACTCACGGGCACGCCGGCCTACCTCGTCTCGGGCCAGCAGATTCACCTGATCGACGGCCAGGGCCAGCCCGTGATCGCCACCACGCCCGACGCCCTCTACCAGATGATCGCCGCCGCCTGGGAGGCGGGCGGCAAGGAGATCGAGAAGAAGCCGAGCGACAGCTAAGCTTGCGCGGGTGAATACGCCGAACCGTCGCCCGCTGCCCGACAAGCCTGTCCTCGAGGGACTCGAGGCCAAGTGGGGACAGGTATGGGCTGACGAGGGCACCTACGCGTTCCGTCGCCCGGAGAGCCGCGACGAGGTCTACAGCATCGACACCCCGCCGCCCACCGTGTCCGGCTCGCTGCACGTGGGCCACGTGTTCAGCTACACGCACACCGACACCGTCGCCCGCTATCAGCGGATGCGCGGCAAGCAGGTGTTCTACCCGATGGGCTGGGACGACAACGGCCTGCCCACCGAGCGGCGCGTGCAGAACTACTACGGCGTGCGGTGCGACCCGTCGATCGCCTACGACCCGGACTTCCAGCCGCCGGCAAAGCCGGACCCGAAGCGCCAGGTGCCGATCAGCCGCCGCAACTTCGTCGAGCTGTGCCACGAGCTGACCGCCGTCGATGAGAAGGCCTTCGAGGACCTGTGGAAGCAGCTCGGCCTGTCGGTGGACTGGTCGACGCTGTACACGACCATCTCGGCGGACGCTCAGGCCGTCGCCCAGAAGGCGTTCCTGCGCAACCACGCGCGCGGCGAGGCCTACCTGAGCTACGCCCCGACGCTGTGGGACGTGACGTTCCACACCGCCGTGGCCCAGGCCGAACTGGAGGCGCGCGAGTACCCCGGCGCCTACCATCGCGTGGCGTTCCACAAGGCCGACGGCTCGCCCGTCTACATCGAGACGACGCGCCCCGAGCTGCTGGTCAGCGTGTGCGCGCTCATCGCGCATCCGGATGACGAGCGCTACCAGGACCTGTTCGGCACCACGGTGACCTCGCCGCTGTTCGGCGTCGAGATCCCGGTGCTCGCGCACCGCGCGGCCGAGCCGGACAAGGGCGCAGGCATCGCGATGTGCTGCACGTTCGGCGACCTGACCGACGTGATCTGGTGGCGTGAGCTGAACCTGCCGACGCGCACGGTGATCGGCCGCGACGGCCGGCTCCAGTCGGAGACGCCCGAGTGGATCGCCAACGCCGAGGCCTATGCCCCACTCGCGGGCAAGACCACGTTCTCCGCGCGCGAGGCCACCGTGGCCGCGCTGCGCGAGAGCGGCGACCTCGACGGCGACCCGAAGCCGACCACGCGCATGGCCAACTTCTACGAGAAGGGCGACAAGCCGCTCGAGATCGTCGCCACCCGCCAGTGGTACATCACCAACGGCGGTCGGGACGACGCGCTGAAGGCCCGGTTGCTGGAGCGCGGCGAGGAGCTGGCCTGGACGCCGGAGCACATGCGACACCGCTACGAGAACTGGGTGAGCGGGCTGAACGGCGACTGGCTGATCTCCCGCCAGCGCTTCTTCGGCGTGCCCTTCCCGGTCTGGTACCGGCTGGACGCCGAGGGTGAGCCGGACTACGACAACCCGATCGTGGCCGACGAGGCTTCGCTGCCGGTCGACCCGATGGCCGACGCCCCGGCGGGCTTCGACGAGTCGCAGCGCGGCGTCCCGGGTGGCTTCATGGCCGATCCCGACATCATGGACACGTGGGCGACGTCGTCGCTGACCCCGCACCTGGCCACCGGCTGGGAGCGCGACGACGAGCTGTTCCGCCTCACGTTCCCGATGGACGTCGCCCCGCAGGCGCACGACATCATCCGCACCTGGCTCTTCAGCCGCGTGGTCCGCGCGCACTTCGAGAACGGCTCGCTGCCGTGGAAGCGCGCCACCATCTCGGGCTTCGTGGTGGACCCGGACCGGAAGAAGATGAGCAAGTCCAAGGGCAACGTGGTGGTGCCGACGGACATCCTCGACCGGTACGGCTCGGACGCCGTGCGCTGGCGCGCCGCGATGGCCCGCCCCGGTCTCGACTCGCCGTTCGACGAGACGCAGATGAAGGTGGGCCGTCGGCTCGCCATGAAGGTGCTGAACGCGGGCAAGTTCGTGCTGTCGATGGCCGAGGAGCCGGCCGACCTCGCTGCCGTGACGAACCCCGTCGACACCGCGATGCTCGCCGCACTGGCCCGCGTGGTCGACACCGCGACCGCGGGCTTCGAGGCCTTCGACTACACCGCGGCCCTCGAGGCGGCGGAGACCTTCTTCTGGTCGTTCTGCGACGACTACCTGGAGCTGGTCAAGGAGCGCGCCTACTCCGGCGCCCCGGCTGAGAAGGCCTCGGCGCAAGCCGCGCTGTCCCTCGCTCTCGACACGCAGCTGCGGCTCTTCGCGCCGTTCCTGCCGTTCGTCACCGAGGAAGTGTGGCGCTGGACGAACGACTCGTCCGTGCACCTCGCGTCCTGGCCGACGGCGGCCGAGCTCACCTCCGACGGCGACCCCGCCCTGCTCGACGACGTCGCCGCAGCGCTGATCGCCATCCGAGGCGCGAAGTCCACCGCGAAGGTCTCGATGAAGGCCGAGGTGTCCCGCGCGGCCTTCTCCGGCCCCGCGGCGACCATCGCCCGCCTGCGCGCCATCGAGCCCGACCTGCGCGCCGTCGGCCGCCTGGTCGGCGACGTCACGTGGACCGAGTCGGACACGCCGCTCACCGTCGACGTGGAACTCGCCGAGTAGCGACGAACGCCCGCCGCCCAGCAGGTTGGATCTGTCAGGTTCAAGACCCCGAGCGGTTAGCCAGGTTCTGCCTGTCAGCATGCTGACGGGCAGATCTGGGTAGCCCCGGGTGCGCGAGCAACCGAACGTCTTGAACCTCGCTCCTGCTCAACGAGGCGGTTTTCGTTCGATCTGTACAGCCGTTTGAGTCATCGTGGCGGCAAGCGTCCGTATACGGACTCTGACCGCCACGATGATGTCGGCGCGCGAGTCGATCGAACGAAGGCGGCCACATCGGTCCCTGAGGAGCAGCCCCGCCAGCTGACTCACGCCGAGCGCAGCCTACGCGGGGCTGCGTCTCGAAGGGTCCGCAACCGCAGCGCACGGGGGCAACCTGCCAGCCATGGAATTTTCACGCACAACCCTGCCTTCTCTGCCCTGTAGGGCACGGGGAGTGCAGTTGTGCGTCAAAACTCCATGCCACCTCACTACCGAACTCCCTGACCAAACCCCGGGACCTTTCGACACGGCGTTCGGCTAGGAGACTGCTGAACAACTCGTCATCTGGTGGTGTGGGTGGCGGGCGGAAGGTTGTCGAGGCTGTGGAGCGGGGAGTTTGAGTTAGCGCTCTGGGTGCGGCAGTGGGGTCGTTCCGCCCGCTGTCGGTGATCTTGTGTGGTCCCGGGGGCCGGGTGCAAGTGATCGGGACTGAGGCCGTGTCGGTCTGGTCAGGCCAGGGCCCAGGCTTCGTCGGTCATCGTGAGGCCCATGGCGAGGAGTCGTCGCAGGTTGAGGGCGGCGACGCGGTGGTGGAGCCAGTTGTTGTTCTTCTCGACGCCTCGGTATGGGACGCGACGGGCGCCGCGGGTGAGCCAGGCGATCGAGCGTTCGACCATCGGTCGGTGCTGCCGGTAGTCGGCCCGGAAGCCTTCGTCCGTTGCGCGTTTACGGTGCTCGCGTTGCAGTTGGTGATGCTCGCCCAGCAGCAGAGCGCGGCCAGATACCGCGGTGGTGCACTGCTCCCGTAACGGGCAGCCGCGACAGGCGGCCCCGAACGTGACGGCGCCCTTCGCGGACCGTCTCCTGGTGATCCCGGCCGGGCAGGTCATGGTGTCGGCGTCAGGGTTGAAGGTGAAATCGTCGATGGTGAAGCCACCCTCAACGGCGGGCTTGAGCGGCCACGGCTTGAGCAGCGGAATCCACTTCTTCTTATCGAGTTCATGGAGCATGTCGCCGGTGGCATAGGCCGAGTCCCCGAGCACCTCGACCTGCTGGTCGGCCGCGAGGGTCGAGTCGGCAGTGACCAGCTCGGCACCGACGGTGGCGTCGGAGTTGTCCGGCCCGTTGGTCTTGGTCAGCTCGCACACCATGGTCAGCCCGGTATCGGGCTCGACCACGACGTGGGCTTTGAACCCGTCCTGGCGTCGTTCCCGGGTCTTGTGGGCATGTCGGGTGTCGGGGTCGACGGTCGAGATCACCCGATCGGGAGCGGTCTTGCGGGCGATCCGCCACCGGCCGTCGGTGCCGTCGGAGTCCTCGGCCGGTTCCACGTCCTGACCCGCGACCAGAGCCAGCAGCGCGACCGCATCGGCCGGTTTCCCGCCCGCCTTGCTGATTGCCTCGACATCCAGCGCGGCGAGCAGCGCCAGCGCGTCACCGACCAGCGCGGAGACCAACTCGTCACGGGCAGCCGGGTCATCCCACGCGATCGGCGGCTTCCCGGTCGAGTCGTAGTCCTGCCCAGTAAACGCGGCCAGCCGGGTGCACTGCACCCCGATCAGGTCCTTGGCGCCGGGCACCTCACGGCCGACCCGACGAATCTGGGCGATCAACTGGGTCACGGTGTCCTGCCGGGCCACCGCGTCATCAAGGATCGTGGAGTCCAGCGCCCGACGCTGCTTGCCGGCCACCGCACCCGTTTCAGCGATGACGTCGCGGACCACCTCGAAGATCCGCTGCGGCCGATGGCTCGCAGCCAACCGGCGCCGCCAGTGAGTCAACGTCGAGGAGTCGAAGCCCTTCGCGTCGATCGCGTACCCGCACGCTGCCTTCCACCGCAGATCGAAGGTCAACGCGTCAACCGCTTCGCGGTCCGAATGGCCGTAAAGCGCCTGGAGCACGATCACCGAGGCGATCACCTCGCCCGGGATCGAGGGCCGACCACGCCCGGTCGGGAACAGGTCAGCGAACAACTCGCTCGGGAACAACCGGTCCCGATGCCCGGCCAGCAACGCGAACACGCTCCCCGGCTCAAGCAGGTGCCCAGCAACCGACTCCACATCCAGCAACTCACGCTGCCGACCCGACTCACCCAGCATGCACACAGGATCCCAGCCCAGCCCGACAACCCCGGAAGGCGCGCCCTTTAATCAGCAGTCTCCTAGCGCCTCACGGCCGGCTCAAGGAACGACGCCCACCTCAGCCGTCCGCCCCTGTTGTCGAGTCACTGCCCACAGCGCGGGACCTTTCGACACAGTGAGAATGGTGGTGGGGGGTTCCTGGTCCTGAGGTACCGGGGGCGCTGACTCTTTTCGACACTGATGGCCTTGCTCGCGCAGGGCTGGTCTTTAGCCCGATTTGTCGTGCCCTTCGGGTCTCGGGGTGCCGGGAGCCCTCCTCTTACTCCGAGGCGCCTCAGCGCTGGACAGTGTCGTGACTTGATAGGAGCCTGACCCCTGCGACAAGGACGGGTCTCTTCACTGTGTTGTCCGGTTCACTGCCCAGCAACGGCGCCGCCGACCCGTCTTGTTGGAAGGAAAACCGACACCGTGACGTCTACGATGACACACCCACCCCGCACCCACCACCCCACTGTTCTCGACGACCCGGTCGCCGACGAGATCATCGGCGGGATCGACACGCATGCCGATACCCATACCGTCGCGGCCGTGACCAGCACCGGAGGCCAGCTCGCTACCACCACGTTCCCCACCACCCCGGCCGGCTACCAGGCCCTGCTGGCCTGGCTGGTCGGGTTCGGGACCGTGACCCGGATCGGTGTCGAGGGCACCGGCGCCTACGGCGCCGGACTCACCACCTTCCTGACCCAGGCCGGGATCACCGTGTTCGAGGTCAACCGCCCAGACAGATCCACCCGCCGCCTCAACGGTAAATCCGACCCACTCGACGCGGTCGCCGCGGCCCGCGCCGTGATCGCCGGGACCGCGACCACGACCCCGAAACGCCGCGACCACCACGTCGAAGCACTCCGCGTGCTCCACCTCGCCCGCAAGACCGCCGTCAGCCAACGCGCAGACCTGATCCGCAAGATCAAATCAGTGATCATCACCGCCCCAGCCCCACTACGTGAGCAGCTCCGCGGCCTCAACGGCACCAAACTCCACAAAGCCTGCCTCGCGCTACGCCCCGACCCGACAACACTGACCACCGGCGACCCCACCACCGCAACGAAATACACCCTGCGGGACTTCGCCCGGACCTGGCGACACCTCAACGACCAGATCCTCGACCACGACCACCTGATCACCACCCTCCTCAAAAGCATCAACCCCGCCCTCCTCGAAGTCCGAGGTATCGGCCCCGCGGTCGCGGCCCAACTCCTGATCACCGCCGGCGACAACCCCAACAGGATCAACACCGAAGCCAGCTTCGCGATGCTCACCGGCGCCGCCCCGATACCCGCCTCCAGCGGCAAGACCCACCGTCACCGCCTCAACCGAGGCGGCGACCGACAAGCCCACAGCGCACTCTGGCGGATCGCGATCACCCGCCTAGCCCACGACCCAACAACCCGCACCTACATGCACCGACGCACCACCGAAGGCAAAAGCAAACAAGAAATCATCCGCTGCCTGATCCGCTACATCGCCCGCGAAATCCACCCCATCCTCACCCTTGACAACACATAGGAGCATCGGGCCCGGCGCTGCGCGCCGGGCCGGCTCAAGGAACGACGCTGCCGGCTCAAGGACCGACCAACACGGGGCCGACTAAGCGACCTTCGCCGTCGACTTGGACGTCTTGGTCACCGTCGTGTAACCACTCTTGGTGCCCTTGACCTTCACCGTGATCTTCTTGCCCTTGTCCGACTTCGTCAGCGTGTACGTCGACTTGGTCGCGCCCGAGATCGTCTTGCCGTCGCGCAGCCACTGGTAGGACAGCTTCACACCCGACGGTGACCAGGTCCCCGGCGTGGCCGTCAGCTTCTTGCCGACCTTCACAGTGCCCGAGATCTTCGGCGTGGGAGTCGACGACAGCGAGCCGGCTTTGACCTCCGCCGTCACCTTGGAGGTGGCGGACGCCGGCAGGTAGCCGTCCGACGTGCCGGTCACCGTCACGGACAGGACGGCGCCCTTGTCGGAGGCTGTCGGCGTGTAGCTGCTTGCCGTTGCGCCCGAGATGGGCGACCCGTTGCGGAGCCAGACGTAGGTCAGCCTCGCTGCCGACGGCTTCCACGAGCCCGCCTTCACCGTCAGCTTCTTGCCCACCTGAACGGTCCCGGAGATCGCCGGGGTGGCGGTCGCAACCGTCTCCGCGGGCCCGACCTTCACCGGGTCCGACGTCACGGCGGCCGGCCCGAAGCCGTCCTTGGTGCCCATCACCTGCACGCTGATCAGGGCGTCGAGATCATGCTCGCCGAGCACGTACGTGGGCCCGGTGGCGCCCTCGATGTCCACACCGTCGCGCAGCCACTGCAGCGAGAGGTCGACGCCCGCGGGCTTCCACACCCCCGGGTCGGCGGTCAGGGTGGCCAGCACGGCCGCGCGGCCCTCGACCTTCGGCTTCGGCGTCGCGAAGAACCGCCCGATGGCCACCGGGGCGGTCACCACCGAGGCCTTGGGGACCGCGGTGTAGCCCGGCTTCGAGCCCTCGACGCGGACGCCGATCTTCGCGCCCAGGTCGTCGACCGTCAGCGTGTACGAGGACGACGTCGCGCCCTCGATCGCGACGCCGTTCCGCAGCCACACGTAGGCGAGCTTCACGCCCGACGGCTTCCAGGTGCCGGCCTTCGCCGTCAGCTTCTCGCCGACGCGCAGCGTGCCGGAGATCGTCGGGGTCGGCGTCGTCGAGAGCAGGCCCGGTGCCACCTTTCCCGTCGACGACGAACTCTGCGAGGCGGGCACGTAGCCGTCCTGCGCGCCGGTGACCGTCACGGACACCGACGCTCCGAGGTCGTCCGCCGTCAGCGTGTAGGTCGACGACGTGGCGCCCTTGATGGCCGCGCCGTTGCGCAGCCAGGCGTAGCTCACAGCGGCCGACGACGGCGACCAGGCGCCGCTCTTGGCCGTCAGCATCGAACCCACCCGGACGGTGCCGGAAATGGCGGGCTTCGCGCTGGGCGCCTTGATCTTGTCCGGGGCTGCGATGGTCGCCGTCGACGACGAGGTCTTCGACGCGGTGGTGTACCCGGCCTTCGAGCCCGTGACCTTGACGGTCAGCCGCTTGCCCTGGTCGTCGGCCGACGGGGTGTAGCTGCTCTTGGTCGCACCGCTGATGGCCTTGCCGTCGCGCAGCCACTGGTAGGTCAGCTTCACGCCCGACGGCTTCCAGGTGCCCGGGCTGGCCGTGAGCTTCTTCAGGACCTTCGCGGTGCCCGAGACGGTCGGCGTCGGAGTGGTCGACAGCGTGCCCGGCGCCACCTTGCCCGTGGCGGCCGTGGTCACGGTCGCGCTCTCGAACCCCGAGGCTGAGCCGGTGATCGCGACGGAGAGCGCGGCGCCCAGGTCGTCGGCCGTCGGCGTGTAGGTCGAGGCGGTGGCCCCCTTGATGGCCTTGCCGTTGCGGAGCCAGGCGTAGGCCAGGGAGGTGCCGCTCGGCGTCCACGCATCCGACGTCGCGGTGAGCTTCGTGCCGACCCGCGCGGTGCCGGAGATCGACGGCTTGGCCGCCGGGGCCGCCACGACGTCCGCCACGGCCACCGCGGCCGTGGGCTCGGAGGTGGTGGTGACGCTCGTGAAGCCGTCCTTCGCGCCGGTGACCTTGACGCTGATCGTCTTGCCCAGATCGGCCGACGTCAGCACGTAGGTCTTGCCTGTCGCCTTCGAGATCGCCTTGCCCGCGCGCAGCCACTGGTAGCTGAATTTCACGCCCGAGGGCGCCCAGGTTCCGGCGTCGGCGGTCAGCGTCTTCAGCACCTTGGCCTCGCCGGAGATCGACGGCACGGGCGTGGCGGTGAGCACCCCGGCCGCGACCTTGACGGTCGCCGACGTCTTAGCGATGGCGTTGTATCCGGGCTTGGCGCCCGTGACCCGCACGCCGACCTTCGCGCCCTTGTCGGCGGCCGCCAGCGTGTACGTCGCCTTCGTCGCAGATGAGATGTCCTTGCCGTCGCGCAGCCACTGGTAGGCCAGCGCGACGCCCTCGTCCCACTCGCCCGGCGTCGCCGTGAGCTTCATGCCCACCGCGGAGGTGCCAGAGACGGTCGGCGTCGGGGTCGTCTCGAGGGCGAGGCCCTTGACCTTCGCTGTCGCCGAGGAGGTCTTGGCCACGGACGTGTACCCGCTCTTCGAGCCCGTCACAGTGACGGTGATGGCGGCGTCGACGTCGGCCTCGACCAGCTCGTACGCCGCGGCGGTCGCCCCCTTGATGGCGTCGCCGTCGCGCCGCCACTGGTAGCTGAGCTTCACGCCCGACGGCGCCCAGCTGCCGGCGGTGGCCGTCAGCTCCGCGCCGAACTCGGCGCGGCCTGCCACCTTGGGCGTCGCGGCGGTCACGGCGGGCTTCACCGTGGGCGACTCCACCTCGGACGAGGAACCGCCCACGTGGAGGAAGCCCGTGATGTCGTCGATCCGGTAGGTCCGCCAGTCGAAGTTGCCCTGCCAGTGGTCCTCGGAGACGACGACGGTGCCCTGGGACAGGTTCACGGACTCCACGATGGCGACATGCCCGGCCGAGCCCATGTCGTACCACCATGCAACGTCGCCCGGACGCGGGTTGGTGTCCACCTTGTAGCCCTTGGCGCGGGCGTGCTCGCCCCAATACTTCGCGTTGCCGCGGCCCGGCACCGTGAACTGCGCGATGCCGCGCTGGGTCAGCCGGTAGGCCACGTAGTTGGTGCAGTTGTGCCCGCCGTACATGTTCCAGTACGACTTCGTGTAGACCGAGCGATAGCCGCCGTTGCCGTAGCCCCGGTCATCGCACTGCGAGAAGCCGAGACAGAGCTTGGGCAACCAGCTGATCGCCGCCGACGCCGGGACAGCGCCCAGGACACCTATGACGAGCGCGGCGGCCAACGCTGCCGCCAGGGCTCTGAAACCAACACGCCACGAACCAATTCCGCGCATGGAAATACCGCTCCTTAGGGGGGTCAGGAACACCATCCAGCCGACAATGGGGAAGCGGTCAGCACGCAGAAGGTTACAGGGCGCCACCCATCGGGGCGAACCGGGGTTCCGAAAACGCGGGCGGTCGGGCGGCGGGCCGTTCGGCGAGCGATCCGAGCAGGATGTCCAGTGCCTTGTCGAGCTGCGGATCGGCCTCGGATTCCCAATCCGCCGGGTCCATGTCGACGACGACGTCGGGGTCGACGCCGTGGTTCTCCAGCCCGAAACCCTGCACGTCGAAATAGGTCCAGTAGCGCGGCTGCGTCACCTCCGTGCCGTCCACGAGGGCGAACCGGCCGTCGATCCCCGTGACCCCGCCCCAGCTGCGCTCCCCTACCACCGGGCCGAGGCCGAGGTTCTGCGCGGCGGCGCTGACGATGTCGCCGTCGGAGCCGGCGAACCGGTTGGTGACGAACGCAATGGGCCCGCGACGGGCCTGCGACGGGTAGCTGTTCGGCAGGTCGTGGTGCCGGCCGCCCATCCAGCCGACGGCGCGGCGCATCAGCCGCTCGATCACCAGCTCTGAGGTGTGACCGCCCGAGTTGAACCTGACGTCGACCACCACGGCCTCGCAGCGCATCGCCCTGTCCACCAGGCGGTGGAACTCCGCCCAGCCGCTGGCCACCATGTCGGGCACGTGGATGTAGCCGACGCGGCCGGCCGTGGCGCGCGCCACGTAGTCCACCCGGCCGGCGACCCACTCGTGGTACCGAAGCGACGTCTCCCGCCCGGTGGGCACCACGGCCACGCGGCGCTTCTGCCGACCGCGCGCCAGGGTCAGCTCGACGACCTTGTCGGCAGCGCCGAGCAGCAGCGCCCCGATGGCGGGCGCGGCCGTCGTCGGGTGGCCGTCGACGGCGACGATCACGTCGCCGGGCTTGGCCGCGACGCCCGCGGCGCGCAGCGGAGAGCGGGCCGACGGGTCCGACGTCTCGCCCGGCAGCACGCGGGTGATCACCACCTCGCCCTTGGCATTGCGGGCGTATTCCGCGCCCAGGTGGGCCACGCGGGGCGCGTCGTCGCCCCCGGGCGGGGGGACGACGTAGGCGTGCGACGTGTTCAGCTCGCCGACGGTCTCCCACAGCACGTCGACCAGGTCGTCGTGCGTGGCGATCGTGTCGAGGAGCGGGCGGTAGCGCGCCACGGCGCCCGCCCAGTCGACGCCGTCGAAGTCCTCGCGCCAGAAGTGGTCGCGCATCAGGCGCGCGTTCTCCTCGAACATCTGGCGCCACTCCGCCGCCGGATCCAGCTCGCGGCGGAGGCGGCCGAGGTCGACGGTCACGCGCGTGTCGTCGTCCTCGCCCGGGGCATGCTCGGCCGGCTGCACCCAGACGTCCTCGCCGCTGCGGACCACGAGCCGCTCGCCGTCGCCGGAGACGGCCGCGCCGTCGCACGCGTCCACCACCGTGGACGCCTTCCTGGCCTTGAAGGAGTAGTGCTCGACGGAGTCCTTGACCTCACCTTCCACCCCGGCCCGCGTGGCGCCCAGCTCGCCGAAGGCGCGCAGGGTGAGCCAGACGACGCCTTCCTTGGTGGCCTGCAGCGCGGTGTAGCGGCCCGACGGCACCGCGAACGGCACCATCCGATCCTCGAAGCCCTCGACGTCGAGCTCGATGCCCGGTTCGGGTTCCGTGGTCGACGCGGCCTCGCCCGAGGTGGGCTCCGCCTTGTCGTCGTGCTTGTCCTCGGGCTCGCTGATCGGCCAGCCGTCGGCCGCGGGGCCGAACGGGGCCGGCTCCAGCGCGCTGAGCGGCGCGAGCCAGGGCCGCACGGTGTTGGTGAACGAGAGGTCGAAGCCCAGCTCGTCGTATGCCGGGTCGATCGTGCGGCTGGACAGGAAGCAGAGGTACTTGCCGTCATGGGTGAAGGTGGGCGAGAAGTCGTTGAACTGGCCCTTGGTCAGGGTGAACGCCCGATCCGCCGTGAGGTCGTAGCCGACGAGCTGGCCGAGCAGGCCCTCGTTGCCGATGCCGTTGCGCCACACCAGGTAACGGCCGCTGGGCGACCAGGCGAACCCCGTGGGCTCGCCGACGGCGGACCGGCCGATCCGCTTCACCGAGCCGCGGGCCACGTCGACGAGCGACACGGTTCCGTCGTGGCTGCCCACCGCGACCTTCGTGCCCTGCGGCCCGGGCTCGAGCAGGAGTACGCGGCCGAGCCGGCCCGCGCAGATCCGGCGCGGCTTGGCATCCCCGTCGAGTGCACGGATCTCCAGGCAATCCTCGCCGTCGACGTCGCTGACCCAGATGCCGCGGCCGGTCTGGTCGAGGAAGCGGGGCTCCCGGACACGCACGCCGGGCGTGTCGGCCAGGGCCCGGGCCGGGCCGGAGCGGTGCGTGAGCAGGTACGCCGCGCCACGCCACTCCACCAGCGACGCGTCACCGCCGTGGTCGGGCGCGATGGCGTCGAGCCGGTCGGTCGGCGCCACCTGAACCGGGCGCGGGCGTCCGACGGCGGTGGTCAGCGCGATGGGCTGGGGCTCCGAGGAGAGGGTCGGGAGGTGGAAGAGGCGGCCGCGCGCGTGGTAGACGACGCCGGTGCCGTCGCTGGTGGCGTCGCGCACGTAGCCCTCGGCCGCGGTGTGCGCGGTGTGTCGGCGCAGGTCGCCGCCCGAGGAGTTCACCGACCAGACCTGGGCCTGCACCTCGGGCCCCTCGCCGAGGTCGGACGTGAACACCAGCCGCTCGCCCACCCAGGTCGGCCAGCACAGGCCGGCGCGCTCGTCGGGCAGCACGCGCTGCCAGCCGCCGTCCTTGGAGACGTGCAGCTGCGCGGCCATGCCACCGCGATAGCGCTTCCAGCCGGAGGGGTCGCGGAAGTTGGCCGAGGCCACCGCGATGCGGCCCTTCCTGCTCACCGCGGCCGCCGTCCCGACGCCCCAGGGCAGGCGCTCGAGCCTGCCGTCGAGCGAGAGCGAGTAGAACCGGGCGTCGATGCGGTGCACGGCCTCGTGATCCGAGCAGAGCAGGATGTGCTCGGCGTCGAGCCAGCCGGAGACCAGCATCCGCCCGGCGCTCAGCCAGGTGAGTCGCCGGGTGCCGCCGTCGAGGTCCACGACATAGGCGTCCCAGCCGCCCTCGGTGGTGGACGTGAAGGCCACCCGGACCCCGTCGGGCGAGAACCGCGGGTTGCGCGGGGTCGCCTCCCCCAGCGTGATCCGTGCCGCCCGGCCGCCGGCCACGGGGCCCAGCCAGAGGTCGTCGTCGGCGACGAAGACGACCTGGCCGCGGTGCAGATGGGGGAACCGGGAGTAGACCATGAGGGCGAGGATACCGGCCCCGACGGCCCGGTCACGAGACGCGAAAGGGGCCCGCCGGATGGTCGTCCGACGGGCCTCTCTCAGCGAGCCTCAGGCCAGGCAGGCGCCGTTGCTGGCGATGATCTCCTTGTACGCCTCGAACGACTGCTTCTTGTACCGGGCGAGCGTGCCCGAGCCGTCGTCACCGCGGTCCACGTAGATGAAGCCGTAGCGCTTGGACATCTGCGCCGTGCTGGCGCTCACGACGTCGATGGGACCCCACCAGGTGTAGCCCCAGAGGTCGACGCCGTCGGCCACGGCCTCGCCGACCGCGGCGAGGTGCGCGCGCAGGTAGTCCACGCGGTAGCTGTCCTCGACCGTCGGCACGCCGTCGATCTCCACCAGCTGGTCCTTGGCACCCAGCCCGTTCTCGACGATGAACAGCGGCTTCTGCCACCGCTCCCAGAACTGGTTCAGCACCAGCCGCAGGCCCTGCGGGTCGATCTGCCAGCCCCACTCGGAGGCCGGCAGCGTCGGGTTGGGCACGCCGCCCAGGATGTTGCCCTCGCCCCTGATCTGCTTGGCCGGATCCGCCGTGGCGCACACGCTCATGTAGTAGCTGAACGACACGAAGTCGACGGTGTTCTTCAACGTCTCGAGGTCGCCCTCGGCGATGTCGAGCTCGACCCCCTTCTCCCTCAGCATGCGCAGGTAGTAGCCCGGGTACGCGCCGCGGCAGTGGATGTCGCCGAACGCGAGGTTCTCGTGCTCCGTCAGGTGCGCCTCCCACACGTCGGCCGGCGACGGCGAGAGCGGGTAGACCGGCATGGAGAGCACCATGCAGCCCACCTTGATGTCCGGGTTCACTTCGCGGGCGATCCGCGTGGCCGACGCGGAGGCCACGAGCTCGTGGTGGATGGCCTGGTAGAGGTCCTTCTGCGAGAGCTTCTCGAGCGGCGTCCAGATGCCGCCCGACATCAGCGGCGCATGCGTGATGGAGTTGATCTCGTTGAAGGTCAGCCAGTACGTCACGCGGTGCCCGTAGCGCTCGAACAGCACGCGGGCGTAGCGCTCGTAGAACCCGATCAGCCGACGATCGGCCCACCCGTCGTACTCCTTCGCCAGGTGCAGCGGGGTCTCGTAGTGGCTGATGGTCACCAGCGGCTCGATGCCGTGCTTCTCCAGCTCGTCGAGCACCCGGTCGTAGAACGCGAGGCCCTCCTCGTTCGGCGTCTCCTCGTCGCCGCGCGGGAAGATCCGGCTCCACGCGATCGAGAACCGGAATACGCTGAAGCCCATCTCGGCGAACAGGGCGATGTCCTCGGCGTAGCGGTGATAGAAGTCGATCCCCTCCAACTTGAGGTTGTCGGGCGTCGGCTCCTCGGTGGGGGCGCTGAGGCCGCCGGTCGGGAGCACGTCCTGGATGGACGGCAGCTTGCCGCCCTCCAGGTACGCGCCCTCGAGCTGGTTGGCGGCCACCGCCCCGCCCCAGAGGAAGCCTTCGGGGAATCGGATCGTCACGGGTTCTCCTCCTGGATCGGGATTCAGCGCGTCACGTGCAGGACGGCCTCGTTGGCAGCCACGGTATCGCCCGCGACGGTCTCGACGCCGCCCAGGCTGGCGCTGTTGGTCACGAGCAGGAGCGTGGTGGTGGAGTAGCCGGCGGCCTCGATGGCGCCGAGGTCCACCTCGGCGAGCACCTGGCCGGCCTCCACGCGGTCGCCCTGAGCGACGCGCATGGTGAAGCCCTCGCCCTTCATGTTGACGGTATCGATGCCGACGTGAACCAGGAGCTCGAGGCCGTCGTCGGTGGCGATGCCGTAGGCGTGGCCGGAGTCCATGGCCACCACGATCAGGCCGGACACGGGCGAGTAGACGGTGCCGTCGCTCGGCACGATGCCGACGCCGTCGCCCATCGCGCCGCTGGAGAACACCGGGTCCGGCACGTCGCCGAGTGCGACGACGCGGCCGGACATGGGCGCCGACACCACCGACGCCGCGCTCGCAGCAGCCGGGGCCGCGGCCGCCGCGGCGGGCGCGGGGGCAGGCTCAGGAGCGGCGGCGCGCGCGGGAGCAGGGGCGGAAGCCGACGGCGTCGGCACGGGTGCGGGCTTCGGGGCGGGAGCCGCCTCGGCGGCCGGGACGTCGTCCTTCACACCCCAGAGGAACGTGAGCACGAAGGCGAGGACCACGGCCACCGCGCAGCCGATGAACAGCAGCGCCACGTTCGCCGACTTCAGGAAGGCGGGGATGCCGATCAGCGACGGGAACACGAACGACGACGCACCGGCGCCGGCGATGCCCGCGATCAGGCCGCCGACCACGCCGCCCGCGATGCCGAAGTAGAACGGGTACTTGCGGGGCAGGTTGACGCCGTAGATGGCAGGCTCGGTGATGCCCGAGAGGAAGCCCGACAGCGCGGACGGGCCGGCCAGCTGGCGCGTGGCCTTGTCCTTGGTACGCAGCAACACCGCCAGCGTGGCGGAGGCCTGTGCGAGCACCGCGGGCAGCACGGGGCCGAGGAGGAAGGTGAACTTGTTGTCGGCCAGCTCCTGCAGGACGATCGGCACCAGGCCCCAGTGCAGGCCGAACATCACGAACACCTGCCAGAAGCCACCCATGATGGCGCCCGCGAGCCAGGGCACGGAGGTGAACAGGAACGCGAGGCCCGCGGCCAGGCCGTTCGCGAGGAACGTCGTCGCCGGGCCGATGGTCAGCAGGATCAGCGGCACCATGACGAACATGGAGATCAGCGGCACGGAGAAGTTGCGGATCGACGCGGGCAGCACCTTCGTGGTGAGGCGCTCGAGATGGCCCTGCACCCACACGCCGACGATGATCGGGATGACCGAGCTGGAGTAGCTCATGATCACCAGCGGGATGCCGAAGATGTTCAGCCCCGGATCCTGGGTCAGCGCGGCGATGCTCGGGTAGACGAGCGCGCCGGCGATGGCCATGGCCGTGAACTGGTTGGCCTTGAACCGCTTGGCTGCGGTGACGGCGAGGAAGAGCGGCAGGAAGTAGATCAGGGCATCCGACGCCGCGTTGAGCACGGTGTACGTCGTGGTCTTGTCGCTGATCCAGCCGAACGTGAGGAACATCGCCAGGAAGGCCTTGAACAGGCCCGCGCCCGCCAACGGCCACAGGATGGGGTGGAAGATGGCGCTGACCATCTGGATGAACCGGTCGAGGACGTTGCCCTGCGGCTTCTCCTCTTCCTCCTCCACCGGCGCCCCGCCGACGTGCCTCTGGATGCCCGCGAACACCTTGGGGACGTCGTTGCCGATCACCACCTGGTACTGGCCTCCGGCCTGCACGACGGTGACGACGCCGGTGAGGGCCTTGATGCCCTCGGTGTCCGCCTTCGCCTCGTCGCGTAGCTCCAGCCGCAGCCGCGTGGCGCAGTGTTGCGCGCGCCGGATGTTCTGTGAGCCGCCGATCTTGGCGACGATGTCGTCAGCCAGCTGGTCGAAGTCCAGCGCCATGGGATCCTCCTCGATCTCTGCCGAGGACCCGCAGCGTTCACGAAAAAGGGCCCCGGCGAAACCCGTTCAGGTTTCGCCGGGGAGCCTAGCATCTTGACCCCGGCATCCCGGGGAGGGGGTGATTCCCGGGCGCGGCCGGGGAGGCCTCAGGCCGAGAGGTTCCTGCGGCGGGCCAGCTTGGCCCGCGGCACGAGGACGGGCGGCTCGGCGCCGTCGACGGCGGCCTTGGTGACGATCACCTGCGCGACGTCCTCGTCGGAGGGGACGTCGAACATCACGTCGAGCAGCAGTTCCTCCAGGATCGCGCGGAGCCCCCGCGCGCCGGTACCGCGGCCGAGCGCCTTGTCCGCGATGGTCTCGATGGCCTCGTCATCGAAGTCGAGCTGGACGCCGTCGAGGTCGAACAGCTTCTGGAACTGACGGGTCAGCGCGTTGCGCGGCTCGACGAGGATGCGGGTCAGCGCGGTCCTGTCGAGCGGCTCGACGCTGGTCATCATGGGCAGTCGGCCGATGAACTCGGGGATGAGCCCGAACTGGTGCAGATCCTCCGGCGTGACGAGCGAGAACGGGTCGGCGTCCGGGCGGCGGGCCTCCGCCGAGGCGTTGAAGCCGAGCGGCCGCTTCCCCACGCGCTGGTTGATGATCTCCTCGAGCCCGGAGAACGCGCCGCCGACGATGAAAAGCACCTTCGTCGTGTCGATCTGCAGGAAGTCCTGATGCGGATGCTTGCGCCCGCCCTGCGGCGGGACGGAGGCGACCGTGCCCTCGAGGATCTTCAGCAGCGCCTGCTGCACGCCCTCGCCCGAGACGTCGCGCGTGATCGACGGGTTCTCCGACTTGCGGGCCACCTTGTCGATCTCGTCGATGTAGATGATGCCGGTCTCGGCCTTGGCGATGTCGAAGTCGGCCGCCTGGATGAGCTTCAGCAGGATGTTCTCGACGTCCTCGCCGACGTAGCCGGCCTCGGTCAGCGCCGTCGCGTCGGCCATGGCGAACGGCACGTTCAGCATGCGGGCCAGCGTCTGCGCGAGGTAGGTCTTGCCGCAGCCCGTGGGGCCGATCAGCAGGATGTTCGACTTGCCGATCTCGACGTCGTCGTGTTCGCCCCGGCGGCCGTGCGGCGCCTGCATGGCCTGGATCCGCTTGTAGTGGTTGTAGACCGCCACGGACAGCGTCTTCTTCGCCTTGTCCTGGCCGATCACGTAGGTGTCGAGGAAGTCGCGGATCTCGCGCGGCTTCGGCAGCTCCTCCTCGAGGACGGAGGCCGTCGAGACGGGGAACTCCTCCTCGATGATCTCGTTGCAGAGGCCGATGCACTCGTCGCAGATGTAGACGCCGGGACCGGCGATCAGCTTCTTGACCTGCTTCTGGCTCTTGCCGCAGAAGTTGCACTTGAAGAGCTCGCTGGACTCGCCGATGTGTGCCACGCCGTCTACCCCCTCATCCTGTGTTCCGATTCGACCCGTTGTTCCTTGGCAGCCACCCTACCCGGCGGCGGCGCGGCGGCAGGGTGGACACACCCAGCCGCCGCGGCCGTTGCGGGCTCGGCTAGCCGAGATCCTTCAGCGAGGGAAGGATGTCGTCGACGATGCCGTACTCCTTGGCCTCCTGGGCCGTGAGGTACTTGTCGCGCTCGATGTCGTGGCTGACCTTCGCCACCTCCTGGCCGGTGTCGGCCGCGAGCATCTCCTCCATCAGCGTGCGGATGCGGAGGATCTCCTTGGCCTGGATCTCCAGGTCCGACGACTGGCCGTAGCCGCCCTCCGTCGCGGGCTGGTGGATGAGGATGCGCGAGTTCGGCAGCGCGAGGCGCTTGCCCTTGGTGCCCGCGGCAAGGATCACAGCGGCGGCCGAGGCCGCCTGCCCGAGGCACACCGTCTGGATGTCGGGCTTGATGTAGCGCATCGTGTCGTAGATCGCCGTCAGCGCCGTGAAGGAGCCGCCGGGCGAGTTGATGTAGATCGAGATCGGGCGCTCGGGGTCCATGGACTGCAGGCAGAGCAGCTGCGCCATGACCGCGTTGGCCACGTCGTCGTTGATGGGCGTGCCGAGGAAGATGATGCGGTCCTCGAACAGCTTGGTGTAGGGGTCGACGCGGCGCACGCCGTAGCTGGTGCGCTCCTCCCACTGGGGGATGTAGTAGTTCATTTCCGGGCCCTTCGGCGCGATGCCCTGGGGCATGGGGTTGGTGGTCATCACTGGTTCGGTGCCTCCGAGTTGATCTGCGAGGCGCGCTCGTAGACGTGGTCGATGAAGCCGTACTCCAGGGCCTGCTCGGCGGTGAACCACCGGTCGCGGTCCGAGTCGGCCTCGATCTGCTCCACCGTCTGCCCGGTGTGCTGGGCGATGAGCGCCGCCATGGTCTTCTTGATGTGCAGCGACTGCTCCGCCTGGATGCGGATGTCGGAGGCCGTGCCGCCGAGGCCGCCGGACGGCTGGTGCATCATGATGCGGCTGTGCGGCAGGGCGAACCTCTTGCCGGGGGTGCCGGCGGACAGCAGGAACTGCCCCA
This sequence comes from Arachnia sp., assembly GCA_047602285.1. Taxonomy (GTDB): domain Bacteria; phylum Actinomycetota; class Actinomycetes; order Propionibacteriales; family Propionibacteriaceae; genus Arachnia. The sequence continues at coordinate 3,382,917 of JASGHR010000001.1, read as the reverse complement.
TCGAGGCCGCAAGGCCCATCGCGACGGTGGCGACGTCGTTGCTGATCCACTGCATGGTGTCGAAGATCGCCATGCCGGAGTCGACCGAGCCGCCGGGCGAGTTGATGTAGAGGTAGATGTCCTTGTGCGGATCCTCGGCGTTCAGCAGGAGCATCTGCGCGCAGATCGCGTTGGCGTTCTCGTCGCGCACCTCGGAACCGAGGAAGATGATCCGGTTGGCCAGCAGCGCCTGATAGACGTTGTCGGTCATGCCGAGGCCGCCACCGGGGCCTGCCATGCGGGGGTCGTCGATTCGAGTCTGAGTCACCCCGCTAACTTACCGGCAATTCACAACTGCCCAAGCGCACCCGCTCGATGTTCACTGACGACGGACAGCCGAACGCAGATCGCCGCCGGTCCCGAAGGACCGACGGCGACCTGTCAGCTATCCGAACGTCACTCGGCGTCGGCGGTCTCCGCCTCGTCCTCGTCCTCGTCCGCCGCGGGGGCGGTCTCGACGACGTTGCCGTCGGCGTCCTTCACGACGGCAGCGGCGACGATCTCCGCGAGGGCCTTGCTGCGGCGGATCTCCTGCATCCACTCGGGCATGTGGCCATGCTCCATCATGTGGTTGATCTCGTCCTGCGGCGAGGTGCGGTTCTGCTGCGCCTTGCGGAAGATGAGCTCGGTGAGCTCCTGCTGGGACACGTCGATCTTGTGGTCGTCGGCGAACACCTCGAGGACGACCTGGGCCTTGAGGGCCTGCTCGGAGCGCTCGTCGATGGTCGCCCAGAAGGCGTCCTCGTCCTCGGCCTCTTCGTCCTCGGCCTGCTCGAGGTACTGCTCGACGGTCAGGCCGCCGGCGTTGAGCTGACGACGCACCTCGTTGCGGCGAGCCTCCTGCTCGTTCTTCAGCACGCCCTCGGGCAGGTCGAACTCCACGACCTCGAGGACGGCCTCGAGCACCTTGTCGCGCGCGTCGGCGAGCTGCTCGGCCTTGGCCTGCTGCTCGACGCCCTTGCGCAGGTCCTCGAGCATCTCGTCGACGCTGTCGAACTCGGAGATCAGCTGGGCGAAATCGTCGTCGACCTCGGGAAGCTCCTGCTCGGAGACCGAGTTGACGGTGACCTGGATCTCGGCCTCCTGGCCGCGGAACTGACCGCCGACCAGCGTCGAGGTGAACGTGACGGACTCGCCGGCCGCCAGGCCGGTGACCGCGGCGTCCAGGCCGTCGAGCATGTTCTCCTGGCCCACCTTGTAGGTGATGCCCTCCGCGGTGGCCTCGGGCAGCGGCTCGCCGTCCTGCGAGGCGACCAGGTCGATGTTCAGCACGTCGCCGTCGGCGGCGGCCCGCTCCACCTCGGAGGTGGTGGCGAAACGCTCGCGCAGCAGGTCGACGCGCTCCTGGACGAGAGCGTCGAGGTCCTCGACGTTGTCGACCGTGGCGGTGATGGTGGCGAAGTCCGGCAGCTCGACCTCGGGCCGCACGTCGACCTCGGCGGTGAACTCGACGAGCTCCTGGTCCTCGAGCCTGGTGACCTCGATCTCGGGCTGTGCCATCGGCACGACCTTCGCCTCGTCGATCGCGGCGTTGTAGGCCGGCGGGACGGCGTCGTTGATCGCCTCCTGGAGCACGACGCCGCGGCCGAACCGCTGATCGATGACCGCGGAGGGCACCTTGCCCTTGCGGAAGCCGGGGATGTTCACCTGCTCGGCGATGTCCTTGTAGGCCTTGTCGAGGTGGGGCTTGAGATCAGTGAACGGGATCTCGACGGTGAGCTTGACCCGCGTCGGGCTCAGCTTCTCTGCGGTGCTAGGCACGAATGGACTCCTGAAAGACGAATGATTGCCGCCGGTCAGTCTAACGGCACACGCCCAGGCCACCAATCGCGCACCCCTGCGCCCTCCGGGCCCCGGGCGCGACGACTACCGACGCCTGCCGGATGCGGCGGCCGGCCGCTGCGGCAGGATGGTCGCCATGGCCGACCCCGCTGACCTCACCCCGAACGCCCCGGACACCGCGCTGATCTTCGAGGGCGGCGGCATGCGGGCGAGCTTCTCGGCGGGCGTGCTGAACGCGCTGCTGGAGGCCGAGGCGTACTGCGGTTGGGTCGGCGGCATCTCCGCGGGGTCCAGCTGCCTGGTCAACTACGTGGCCCGCGACCCTGCGCGCTCGCGACGCTCGTTCGTGGACATCGCGACCGACCCCCGGTTCGGTGGCGTCAAGACCTGGCTTCGCGGCAAGGGCATGTTCCACTCCGACTGGATCTACGAACAGACGTCGGAGCCCGGCGAGTTCCTCCCCCTCGACTACGACGCCTTCCTCGCCAACCCCGCCCAGGTGCGCGTCGGCGGGTTCCGGTGCCGTGACGGGCGGATGTTCTACTGGGGCCGCGACGAGCTCCAGCCGAAGTGGCAGCTGATGCGCAAGGTGCGCGCGTCGTCGACCATGCCGCTGCTGATGCCCGTCACGGAGGTCGACGGCGAGGACTTCGTCGACGGCGCCCTCGGCCCATCGGGCGGCATCGCCCTCGACGCCGCGCAGCAGGACGGCTTCGAGCGCTTCCTCGTCGTCTTCACCAGGCCGCGCGGGTACCACAAGTCGCCCGTGCGGCTGCCCGCAGCCTTCAGGGCGCTGTTCCGCCGCTACCCGGAGGTGGCCCGCGGCCTCCTCGAGCGCCCAGACAACTACAACCGCACGCTCGACGAGCTGCTCGAACTGGAGCGCCAAGGCCGGGCGTATCTGCTGTTCCCCGACGAGATGGCGATCGAGAACTCCGAGCGCGACGTCGCCAAGCTCGCGGCGACGTTCGACGCCGGCCTGGCCCAGGGCCGCCGAGAAGCACCCGCCATCCGCACGTTCGTGGGTCTCTGACCTCGCAGCAACGCGGGCGGGCAGCGACGAGCCGGGGCCCGCAGCTGGGCACATCACGCCGCGCACTGATAGACTCGCCCGCGGTTCTGCGGATGTAGCTCAATGGTAGAGCCCTAGTCTTCCAAACTAGCTACGCGGGTTCGATTCCCGTCATCCGCTCTAGGCGGGTCTGATGACCCGTGCAGGACGGGGCGTAGCGTAGTGGCTAGCGCGCCTGCTTTGGGAGCAGGAGATCGCAGGTTCGAGTCCTGTCGCCCCGACCATTTCCGATGTTCAGCAACATCACACCGCCCCCAGGGACCGGCACGGGATCGTCACCCAACGTCGGCGTACTTCTTCGCGGCCGCCTGACGCGACACACCCATCGCAGAGCCGATCGCAGCCCAGGACTCCTTCGCCGGCCCGCTGCGTCAACCGAAGCTGCGCCCCGTCGATGAGCACGCAGACCCCTAGCCACGAGTTATTGAAATGTTACAACGAGGGTCTTGTCACGTTTCATAGATCGCTCTACACTCGTTCGTAGATTGATCTACACACTCAGTGAGGAGGTGCGACATGATCCCGGGGCAGAGCAGGGTGACCATCGAGGACGTGGCCTTCCACGCGGGGGTCTCCCGGGCCGCCGTGTCGAAGGTGATCCGCAACGCGTACGGCGTCAGCGACGCGATGCGGAGCAAGGTGCAAGACGCCATCGACACGCTCGGCTACCGCCCGCGGGCCGCCGCGCGCACGATGCGCGGCTCCAGCTACACCATCGGGATCGAACTGCCGAACACCACGAACAGCTTCTTCCACAGCGTCATCGGCGGCATGACGGACGCGCTCGCGGACACGCCCTACCAGCTGATCATCGCCCCGGCCCGGCCCGGACACATCGGCGGCCCGGACGCGATCCAGCAGCTGGCCGACCGACAGGTGGACGGCATCATCGCCTTCGCGCCGCAGGTCTCCGTCGAATGGCTCGAGCAGTTCGCGCTCCAGACCCCGACGGTGCTCATCGGCCGACACGACGACTCGGTCAACTACGACACGGTCGTCGACGACGACGAGCTCGGCTCGCGGCTCGTGGTCGATCACCTCATCGGGCTCGGCCACCGCGACATCGTGCACCTCACCATCCCGATCGAGGACCTCGGCGGCCACGCCCAGCTCCCCCACGCCCGGCGTGAAGTGGGTTTCGTGAACGCCATGACCGAGGCGGGCCTCGCCGGCCGGATCCGCATCGAACGGACCGCTCAGACCGAGGAGGCCGTCTGCCGCCGCACGCACGAACTGCTCGACGAGCCTCATCCGCCGACCGCCCTGTACGCCGGCCACGACGACCTCGCCCTCGGCGCGCTACGCGCCGTCGCGGAACGCGGGCTCACCGCGGCCGACCTGTCCGTCGTCGGCTACGACGACACCACGATCAGCGCGCATCCGCTGATCTCCCTCACCACTGTCAATCAGTCGGCCAGCAGCTACGGGGAGCGCGTCTCGCGCCTGCTGCTGGAGCGCATGGCCGGCCGCACGGAGGCGGTGCACGACGTGATCACCCCGACGTTGAAGGGCCGTGGATCAACCACGGCCCCCAACCCCCGCTGAGTCCCAGCTTCCCTTCCACAGAAACCCAGGCCCACTGACGGGTGGCGCCATTATTCCAAAGGATCAGATCGTGTCCTCTTCACGCATCGGGCGTCGCGCCCTCGCGGCGGCCGCATCCGCCTCGCTCCTGGCCGTCGTGGCCTGCTCCCCGGGCTCTCTCGGCAGCTCCAACACGTCGCAGACGCCGGGCGGCACCTCGGCCGTCACGCTCAACCTCCTCGTCGACAACTCCGAACAGACGGTCAAGACCACCGAGGCTCTCGTCAATGCCTTCAACGCCGCCCAGAAGGAGGTCACGGTCAAGATCGAGACCCGCCCCCAGGGCGCGGAGGGCGACAATCTCGTCAAGACAAGGCTGGCCACGGGCGAGATGACCGACGTCTTCCAATACAACTCCGGCTCGCTCATGGCCGCGCTCGACCCGGCCAAGAACATGGCGCCGCTGACCTCCGAGGGCTTCATGGCCAACATCGAGGACACCTTCAAGACCGCGGTCACCAGCGACGGCCAGGTCTACGGCGTGCCGTTCGGCCAGGCGATGGCCGGCGGCATCCTCTACAACAAGAAGATCTACTCCGACCTCGGGCTCTCCGTGCCCGAGACCTGGGCGGACTTCATGGCCAACAACGCCAAGATCAAGGCGGCCGGCCTCGACCCCGTCATCCAGACCTACGGCGAGACCTGGACCTCGCAGCTGTTCGTGCTGGCCGACTTCCACAACGTGACGGCCGAGCAGCCCGACTGGGCCGAGAAGTACACGGCCAACCAGGCCAAGTACGTCGACGAGCCCGCCATCAAGGGCTTCCAGCGCCTGCAGGAGGTGCACGACGCCGGGTACCTGAACAAGGACTTCGCCTCGGCCAAGCTGACGCAGGGCCTGCAGCAGCTGGTCGACGGCAAGGGCGCGCATTACCCGACGCTGACCTTCGCGATCTCCGCCTACCTCGGCCTCGCCGACGACGCGGCCGAGAACATCGGCTTCTTCGCCCAGCCGGGCGACGACGCCGCGAAGTACGGCCTGACGGCGTGGACGCCTGCGGGTCTCTACATCCCGACCACCACCACGGGCGACAAGCTCGCCGCGGCCAAGAAGTTCTTCGCCTACGTCGCGACGCCCGAGGCCTGTGACGCGCAGAGCGCCGCCATGGCCCCGACCGGCCCCTACATGGTCAAGGGCAGCTCGCTCCCCGACGGCCTGCCCGCGGCCGTGAACGACATGCAGGCCTACTTCACCAAGGGCAACGTCAGCCCCGCACTAGAGTTCCTGTCCCCCGTCAAGGGCCCGAACCTGGAGAAGATCACCGTCGAGGTGGGCTCCGGCATCACGTCGGCCGCCGACGGCGCCAAGCGCTACGACGAGGACGTGAAGAAGCAGGCCCAGCAGCTCGGCATCGCCGGCTGGTGAGCACCGGGTGGGGCCCCGCCGCGGGCCCCACCCCTCCTCGGCGCCCCCGGCTCTTCACCAGGGGCGCCGCCTCCCCCTTCCGAACGATCGAAGGACTCTCATGACCTCCTCGGCAGCAGCGCGCCCGAAAGCGTCGCGCGCCCCGCGGGCCGGCGCCCGCCACGTCGACCGCTCGTATCCGCTCTGGTTCTACGTTCCGGGTGGCCTCGTCTACATCGTCTTGTTCATCGTGCCCACGGTGTTCAGCTTCTACTTCGCGTTCACCCGCTGGACGCTGTTCGAGTCGACCTTCGTGGGGCTCGAGAACTTCGTGATGTTCTTCTCGGAGCCCGGGCTCATCGGCTCGCTCCGCAACACGCTCGTCTACGGCATCATCACGTCCGGCTCCAAGGTGGTGCTCGGCATGCTGCTCGCCGTCGTGCTGTCCGGGCCGATCATCGCCCGCGGCTACCTCCGCTCGGTGACGTTCTTCCCGGTGCTGATCAGCGCCGTCGGCGTCGGCCTCACCTTCCAGGTGCTGCTCGACCCGTTCAACGGCGTGGTCAACAAGGCCATCACCGCCGTGACCGGCTCCGACGGCCCCGGCTGGCTCACCAACCCCGACATCGCGCTGCTGTCGGTGGCGGGCATCGACGTCTGGAAGGGCGTCGGCCTCGCGACGCTGATCTACATCGCGGGCATCGCGGCCATCCCGAACGAGTACTTCGAGGCCGCCCGGGTCGACGGCGCGGGCGCCTGGCAGCAGTTCCGCAGCATCATCCTGCCGCTCAGCTTCCCCGCCACCTCCACCGTGATCCTGCTCTCGCTGATCGGCGGCCTCAGGTCCTTCGACCTGATCTGGACCACCACGCAGGGCGGCCCGGGATTCGCGTCCGACGTCATCGCGTCGGTCATCTACAAGCAGTACCAGGCGGGCTTCTACGGCCTGTCCACCGCGGGCAACGTCATCCTCTTCATCGTCGTGACCGCGATCATCTACCCCCTGTCCCGCTGGCTCAACTCGAGGGAGACGACGCTGTGAACGCGATGCGCACCCCCACCCGCTGGCTGGTCGGCGTGATCGGCATCCTCGTCACCAGCGTCTTGTTCCTCGTCCCCTTCGCCTTCGTGTTCTTCATGGCGGCCAAGACAGGCCCGGAGGCCGCGAAGCTGGAGTTCACCTGGCCGACGGAGTTCGTGCTGTGGGACAACATCGTCGCCGTGTTCGAGGCGCGCGACTACATGCTGATCATCGCGTTCATCAACTCGACCATCCTCACGGTGGCCAGCGTGCTGCTGATGGTGATCCTCGGCTCGATGATCGCGTTCGTGCTCGACCGGCGGAAGTCCAAGCTGAACCCGCTGATCAACGCGGCCGTGCTGGCCGGGCTGATCATCCCGCCGGCGGTCGTGCCGACGATCTGGGTGATGCAGGCGCTGCACCTCTTCAAAACCCTGCCGGGCCTGATCCTCATCGAGGTGGCGTTCGGGCTGTCGTTCACGGTGCTCACGATGCGCGCGTTCGTGGCGACCATCCCGCGGGAGATCGACGAGGCCGCCATCGTCGACGGCGCGGGCCCGATGAGGCTGTTCTTCCGCGTCGTCCTTCCCCTGCTGAAGCCGGTGATCGTCACGATCGTGACCGTGCAGTCGATCATGGTGTTCAACGACTTCCAGAACCCGCTGTACTTCCTGCCGGGCGACCAGAACGCCACCGTGCAGCTGACGCTCTACAACTTCCAGAGCCAGTTCGTCACGCAGTACAACCTGCTGTTCACCAACATCCTGGTCATCACCATCCCGATGCTCGTGATGTACCTCATCTTCCAGCGCCAGATCGTGGCCGGCATGACGTCCGGCGCGGTCAAGGGCTGACCCACTCCCCCGAAAGGCCTGATCTCCATGTCCCCCACCCGGGTTTCCGCCTCACGCCTCGAGTACGGCACGGGCGCCTGCCCCGTCGCCCGCCCGCGGCTCTCCTGGATCACCACCACCGACGAGCAGAACTGGCGCCAGGTCGCCGCCGAGGTCGCCTACGCCCCGGAGGGCGGGGCGCCGCGGACCGCCGTGCTCGACGGCGCGGAGCAGGTGTTCGTTGCCTGGCCCTTCGACGATCTCGCGCCGCGCGAGCGCGGCGAGGTCCGGGTTCGGGTGCGCGGCGATGACGGCTGGTCGGACTGGGGCGAAGCCGCGCCGGTGGAGGCGTCGTTCCTCGCACCGGGCGAGTGGGTCGCGTCCTGGATCGGGCTCGCGGAGCCCGAGCGGGCGGCGCAGCCGGTCCTGCTGCGCCGCGCCTTCCGCGTCGGCTCCGGGCTGCGCAGGGCCACGTGGTACGCCACGGCACTCGGCGTCTACCAGGCGGAGGTCAACGGCGCGGCCGTCGACGACCAGCTGCTGAAGCCCGGCTGGACCGCGTACCAGTTCCGCACCGTGCACGAGACCACCGACGTGACCGATCTGCTCCACGAGGGCGACAACGCCGCCGGGGTGGCGCTGACCGGCGGCTGGTACACGGAGGAGTACGGCTTCCAGGGCCAGGCGGCCACCTTCTACGGCGCGCAGCCGCGGTTCGCCGGGCAGCTCCTGCTCGAGTACGAGGACGGAGCGGCGGAGTGGGTCGCCACCGACGACTCCTGGCTCGCCCGCGGCGATGGGCCGTGGGTCAAGGCGGGGATCTACTACGGCGAGGACTACGACGCGCGGCGCACGGTGCCGGGCTGGTCGTCGGCCTCGTGCGACGAGTCGGGCTGGGCGCGCGCCGCCGTGGGCGAGCCCGGGCCGGCGCCCGAGGCGCACACCGCACCCGCCGTGCGGGTCACCGAGACGGTGCCGGTGGCCGAGGTACTCACCTCCCCCAGCGGCAGGACGCTGCTCGACTTCGGGCAGAACCTCGTGGGCCGGCTGCGCATCCGCGTCGCGGGCCCCGCCGGCCACACGGTGACGCTGCGCCACGCCGAGGTGCTGGAGGACGGCGAGCTCGGCGTTCGCCCGCTGCGCGTGGCGCGCGCGTCCGATGTCTACACGCTCGCGGGCGACGGCGTCGAGGAGTACGCGCCCACCTTCACGTTCCACGGCTTCCGCTACGCCGAGGTCGAGGGCTGGCCCGGCGCGTTCGACCCCGCGGCGGTCACCGCCGAGGTCATCGGCTCGGACCTGCGGCGCACCGGCCGGTTCGAGTGCTCGGACCCGCTCGTCAGCCGCCTGCACGAGAACGTGGTGTGGGGCATGCGCAGCAACTTCCTCTCGCTGCCCACCGACTGCCCGCAACGCGACGAGCGGCTGGGCTGGACCGGCGACATCCAGGTGTTCGCCCCCACCGCCTCGTTCCTGTTCGACTGCGACGGATTCCTGGCCCACTGGCTCCGCGACCTCGCCCTCGAGCAGGAGGCCGCGGGCGGCGTGCCGTTCATCGTTCCCGACGTGCTGCGCTCCGGGGTGGTCCCGGCCGCGGCCTGGGGCGACGCGGCCACCGTCGTGCCCACCGTGCTCCACGAGCGCTTCGGCGACCTCGGCACGCTCGCGCGTCAGTACCCCTCGATGCGCGCCTGGGTGGAGCAGGTGCTCGCCGTCGCGGGCGAGCGTCGGCTCTGGGAGGGCGGCTTCCAGTTCGGCGACTGGGTGGATCCGGACGCACCGCCGGACAATCCCGCCAAGGCGAAGGCCGACCCGGACCTGGTCGCGAGCGCCTACCTGTTCCTCTCCTCGACGCTCCTGGCGCGCGCGGCGGGCCTCCTGGGCCACGCCGACGACGCGGACCGCTATGCGCGGATCGCGGCGGAGGTGCGGGCCGCGTGGCAGCGGGAGTACGTCACGCCCGCGGGCCGACTACTGTCCGACGCGCAGACCGCCTACGCGCTCGGGATCGTCTTCGGGCTCGTGGACGAGCCGCAGCGGTCTCGTCTCGGCGACCGGCTCGCCGCGCTCGTCCGCCGCGACGGCTACCGCATCGGCACCGGCTTCGTCGGCACCCCGATCATCCTCGACGCCCTCAGCTCCACCGGCCACGCCGCGCAGGCGGCGCGGATGCTGCTCCAGACCGAGTGCCCGTCCTGGCTCTACTCGGTGCAGATGGGCGCCACGACGATCTGGGAGCGCTGGGACTCGCTCCTGGAGGACGGCTCGATCAACCCGGGCGAGATGACGTCGTTCAACCACTACGCGCTGGGCTCGGTGGCCGACTGGCTGCACCGCGTCGTCGCCGGGCTCGCCCCCGCCGCGCCGGGCTATCGCCGCCTCCGGATCCAGCCCACGCCGCTGCCCGGTTTGAGCTGGGCGCGTGCCTCGTTCGAGAGCCCCTACGGACCGGCGTCGGTGGCGTGGCGCGTGGCCGACGGCGTCCTCACCGTCACGGCGGAGGTGCCCGCGAACGCGGAGGCCGAGGTGCTGCTGCCCGGCCAGGACGCTCTGGTGGTCGGCTCCGGCAGCCACCGCTGGGAGGTGCCCGCGCCGACGTTGGCGCCCGCGCCCGGGTGGGTCGACGTCGACACGGCGCTCTCGGACGTCCGCGACGACGACGAGGCCTACCGCGCCGTCGTCGACGCGTTCCGTCGGATCGATCCCGAGGTGGCCCGCGACTTCCAGCGGCGCACGGCCTGGCTGCCCAACCAGAGCCTGCGCTCGGCGTTCGCGCTGATCGCGCCCAGCGTCGCGGCGGAGGTCGAGGGCGCACTCGCCGCGCTGAACGAGGCCCGCGGCCTGACCAGGGAGGCCTCCCGTGGCTGACGCCTGGCTGGATCCTGCCCTGCCGCTCGCGGAGCGCGCGGCGGCCGTCGCGGCTGACCTCTCGCGCGACGAGCTCGAGGCCGTCGCGCGGGGCGACTTCGCCGCGCTGACCGCGCGCGGCATCCCGGAGCCCGCCTACGTGGACTCCGGCACCGGGCTGCGTGGCGTGGACGGCGCCACCGCGTTCCCCAACGGCATCGCGCTCGCCGCCTCGTTCGACGAGTCCCTGGCCGAGGAGTACGGCCGCGCGGTGGGCGAGGAGGCGCGGGCCGGCGGCTTCACCGTCGTGCTCGGCCCGACGGTCGATCTGGCGCGCGACCCGCTCGGCGGGCGCGTCGGCGAGGCATTCGGCGAGGACCCGTTCCTCGCGGGCCGTATCGGGGCCGCGCACGTGACCGGCCTGCAGGGCGCGCACGTCGTCGCCCAGGTGAAGCACTACGTGGCCTACAACGGCGAGCACCTGCGCACGGGCGAAGGCCCTGACGGCGCGCGGGGCGATGCGATCGACGTGCTCGTCGACGATGCCGCCCTGCACGAGGCATACCTGCGGCCGTTCGAGGCCGTCGTCGCCGCGGGCGCGTGGTCGATGATGGGCTCCTACAACCGGCTCCGTGGCCGGTACGTCTGCGAGAGCGAGGACCTGCTCTCGCTCCCCCGCCGACGGTGGGGGTGGCAGGGATTCTGGTGCCCCGACTTCCTCTTCGCGGTCCGCAGCCCGGAGGCTGCGCTGGCCGCCGGGCTCGACCTCGGTGCCCTCGGCGGCGACGGCGGGCGCACGCCCGCGATGGTCGCCGCCCGGCCCGACGAGGCGCTGCGCGAGATCGCCCAGCACCTGGCGTCGGCCATGATCGGCTCCGGCCTGGTCGACGACCCGCTGCCCGAGCCCTCCGCCCCCTCGACCGCCGCGCACCGCACGCTTGCGCGCAGGGCGGCCGTCGCCGGCTCGGTGCTCCTCCGCAACGACGGCGTGCTGCCGCTGGCCGTCTCGTCCGTGGCGCTCATCGGGCCGGCCGGCGACGACGCGCTGTTCGTCGGCGGCGGTGCCGCGTCCGTCTCGCTCGACCCGGACCGGCTCGTCACGCCGCGTGCCGCGATCGAGGCCCGCGCGGCCGCGGCGGGCGTCTCGGTGCGCGTGGCCCAGGGCTCCCTGGGCGACCGGCCGCTGCCGCCCATCCCCGCCGAGGCGTTCCTGTTGCCCGACGGCTCGGGCCCCGGCGTGCTCGTCGAGTTCACCGACGGCACCCGCACCTGGACCGAGGTGCTCGACCGCATCGACCACTCGGTCTCCCTCCCCGACCCCGACGTCCGGTGGCCGCGGCGATGGCGCACGCGCCTCGTCGCCGAGCGCACCGGGACCCACCGGCTCAGCCTCGCCGTCGGCGGCCGGGCGATCGTGACCATCGACGGCGCACCGGTGCTCTCCGGCGAGCGCGAGGCCGAGCAGTTCCTGCACGGCCCTCACTACCCGGTCCAGGCGGTGGTCCACCTCGAGGCGGGCCGCGCCGTCGACCTCGCGATCGACCTCGACCGCGGGCCCTCGATCGTGATCCCGCCGATGGGCCTTGGCCCGTGCCTGCGTCTCGGCTGGCAGCCGCCGGACGGAATGCTCGACGAGGCGGCCCAGGCGGCGGCCGATGCGGAGGCCGCGGTGGTGTTCGTCAACGCGGCGGCCGGCGAGGGCATGGACCGCGACGGCCTCGCGCTGCCGGGCGACCAGGACGCCCTGGTGTCGAGGGTGGCGACGGCCAACCCGCGGACGGTCGTGGTGGTCAACGCGCCCGGGCCCGTGCTGATGCCGTGGCTCGACGACGTCGCGGCGGTCCTGCACGTCTGGTACCCGGGCGAGGAGTTCGGGCCGGCGGTCGCAGAGATGCTGTTCGGCGACGTCGAGCCGGGCGGACGCCTGCCGCTGACCTTCCCCCGCGCGCTGACCGACCTCCCCGGGCGGCATGCCCAGCCGGCGACGACCCTCGACTACCGCGCCGACGACGGACTCGGCTACCGGGCCCGCGGCGTCCGCGAAGCCGGGGCGCTCTTCCCGTTCGGCTTCGGCCTGGGCTACGGCCGCACGACGGCGGAGGTGGCCTTCGACGACGGCGCCGGCACGCTCACGGTGACCGTCCGCGCGACCAACACGGGCACTCGGCCGACCGTCCACGTGGCGCAGGTCTACGCCGAGGCGCACGGCTCCGCGCCACGGGAACTCGTGGGAGTCGTGCGGGTGCCGGTGGACGTCGGCGAGACCGCCATCGGCACCCTGACGGTGGGGCCGGACGACATCAAGCGCTGGGACCCGGTGAGCCAGCAGCGAGTGCCGCTGCCCGGCAGGCACCGGATCGTAGTCGCGGATCACGCCGAGGCCGAAGGGCCCGGCGCGGACCTGGTGGTCGGTTAGCGCGCCGCCACGGCGCTGCTGAGGCGGCGGCGCGAGCCCTCGAGATGGTCGCCGAGCACGGCCACGAAGCGCTCGACGTCGCCGCCCTTCGCGAGGTCGAGGAGCAGCTTGTGGTCCTGGTAGGACGGGGTCAGGTCCGCGTCCTGGGCGTTGGTGATCTCCAGCAGCGTGGCGAATGTGGGCTCGTACTGCTGCCAGAGCGCGAGCAGCCGGGAGTTGCCGGAGGCCCGGTAGAACTCGGTGTGGAAGGCCAGGTCGGCCACGGCGAAGGCCGCCTCGTCGCGCACCTCCGCGTACTGCCGCATCCTGTCGAGGTCGCGCTCCGCCGCCGTCCAGTCCGCCCCCGCGCCGCGCGCGATCGCCAGCTCCCCGGCGAGCCGCTCGGCCGCAGAACGCACCTCGTACAGCTCCGCGACGTCGTGCTGCGTGAACAGCTTGGTGTAGTAGCCGCGCCGCCGCGACTCGATGAGCCCCTCGGCCAGCAGCACCTTCAGGGCGTCGCGCACGGGACCGCGGCTCACGCCGTGGTCGGAGGCAAGGGTGTCCTCCACGAGGTGGGTCCCCGGCGACAGCTCGCCGCGGACGATGCGAGCCCGCAGCAGCGACGCGAGCTGCTCGCCCAGCGCGGCCGACCGGATCGGCATGGAGCTCATCGGACCCCTTCTCTCTCTTTTCCGTAACGAATCTTGCCGAACTCTTGCATATCTCCGGCGCAGGCCGCTAGCGTTTCGACAACCGTTAACGGTAAACGACACGATGAGGTGGGTAGCGCAGTGCAGCAACCAGAGATCCTTTCGGCGGTAACCACGCCGTTCTCCCCCGACGGCGAGGTCGACCTCGCCGCCCTGACCGCGAATCTGCGGCGGATCGAGCCCCTTGTCGACGGCGTTTTCGCCGCCGGCACCACGGGCGAGTTCCTCGCGCTCTCGCAGGACGAGCACGAGGAGATCATCACCGCGGCCCTCGAGGCGTTCGGGCCCAACCGCGTGGTGGTGCACGTCGGCGCCGCGAGCACCCGCGACGCCGTCGCCCTGGCCCGCCAGTCCAGCCGGCTGGGCGCGACGCGCTTCGCGGCCATCACCCCCTACTACCTGAAGGCCAGCACCGAGGGCATCCTCCGGCACTGGTCCGCCATCAACGAGGCCTGCGACGGCGACCTCTACGGCTACGTCTTCCCCGACGTCGCCGTCACGGACCTGCTGCCCGAGGACCTCCCCCGCGTGCTCGCCTCCGGCATCAAGGGCATCAAGGTCTCCGCCACGGCCTCGGGCCGCGTCGACGAGTACCTCGCGCACGCACCCGAGGGCTTCCAGCTCTGGTCCGGCAACGACGCCGACGTCCCGCACGTCATGGCCGCCGGCGGCACCGGCACCGTCTCCGGCGTCAGCGGCGCCGTCCCCGGGCCGTGGGCCGCGCTGCGCGACGCCATGGCCGCGGGCGACCAGGAGGCGGCCGACAAGGCGCAGGCCGTCATCGCCCGCGTCGTGCCCGTGCTCGGCCCCAGCATCGCCAACCTGAAGGTCGCCCTGGACCGCCAGGGCCTGACCGGCGGCACCTGCCGCATGGTCATCGACGCCCCCACCCCCGAAACCCTCTCCCAGATCGACGAAGTCGTCGCCCTGGCCAACCAGTCCTAGAGAAGGAGAAATCCCCATGAAGCGTCGCGCATTGATCGTCGCCACGGCGGCGGCGGTCGCCCTCGGCTCCGTCGCATGCACCACCCGGGACGGCGGCGGTGGCACCACCGGCGGCGGCTCGGCCTACCCCACCAAAGACGTCACCCTGATCGTCCAGGCCGCGGCGGGCGGCGGGTCCGACCTGTCGTCCCGCGCCCTCGCCAAGGCCCTCGAGCCCATCCTCGGCAAGTCCATCATCGTCGAGAACCGCCCCGGCGCCTCCGGTTCCACGGCCATGCTCTACGTGAAGGATCAACCGGCTGACGGTTACACCATCGGCTTCGGCCCGGTGGAGATCGCCATGCTCGGCAGCATGAACTACGACATCAAGCCTGCCGACTTCGACATGCTCGGCCAGATCATGCTCGGCCCCGGCGTGCTCTCGGTTCCGGCCGACAGCCCGTACAACACGCTCGGCGAGTTCGTCGAGGCCGCCAAGACCAAGGAGATGACGGTCTCCAACTCCGGCGCCGGCTCCATCTGGGAGATGGCGGGCAAGAGCCTCGCGCAGGAGACGGGCGCCAAGATCAAGCCCGTGCCGTTCGACGGCGGCGCGCCGGCTGTCGCGGCCGTGCTCGGCAAGCAGGTCGACGCCGCAGCGTCGGGCGTCAACGAGGTCAAGCAGAACCTCGCCGACGGCAAGCTCAAGGTCCTGGCCATCTTCCACTCGGAGCGTCACCCCGAACTGCCCGACGTGCCCACCGCCAAGGAGCAGGGCGTCGACATCGAGATCGGCGGCTGGGGCGGCATCTACGCTCCCAAGGGCCTGCCGGCGGACGTGAAGAAGACCCTCGAGGAGGGCATCGCGAAGGCCGTGGAGGCCGACTCCTACAAGGACGTCATCACCTCCAGCGGCAACCTGGTGGTCTACAAGAACTCGGCCGACTTCACCGCCTTCGCGGAGGAAGAGGCCAAGCGCTTCGCCGAGCTGATCGGCAGCTAACACATGTCCGACGACATCGTGGGTGAGGAGGTGACCGCCACGCCCGAGGCTCCCACTATGGAGAAGCTGACGGCGGCGGTGGTCACCGTCCTCGGTCTCGCCATGCTGATCGGGGCGCGGGGCATCGTCCTGCGCAACGAGGTCGGCGGCGTCGACGCGCGCTGGTGGCCGACCGTGATCGCGGCCGGCATCATCGCCTGCGGCCTGTGGATGACCTTCAACGCCTTCCGCGGCGTCTCGATCGAGCGCACGGTCGATCAGTCGAGCAGGCAGGGCTGGATCCAGGTGGGCATCACCGTCGGCGCGCTGGCGCTGGTGCTCGTGCTGTGGCACGTCGGCGTCGGCTTCCTGGTCCTCGGTCCGCTGTACCTCGTCGGCATGAACTGGGTCTACGGGCTCCGCCGCTGGACGACGCTGCTGCTGTTCCCGGCGATCATCATGGGGCTGCTGTACCTGATCTTCATGCTCCTGCTGAAGGTGCCGCTGTGAACGGGCTCGCGGAAGGCCTCGCCGCCGTCTTCGAGCCGACGGCGCTCCTGTGCTTCGTGATCGGCCTCGGCCTCGGCATGCTCGTCGGCGTGTTCCCGGGCATCACCATCTCGATGGCTGTCGCCCTCGCCACGTCGTTCACGCTGACGCTCGAACCCGCTCAGGGTCTGTCGATGCTGCTCGCCATCTACGTGGCGGCGCAGTACGGCGACCGCATCCCGTCGATCCTGGTGAACACGCCCGGCACACCGGCGGCGGTGGCCACGACGCTCGACGGCTACCCGATGGCCCGCAAGGGTCAGGCGGGCCTGGCACTGTCGATCTCGGCGATCGCGACCACCGTCGGCATCATGATGTCGATGCTGGTGCTGATCTTCCTGGCGCAGCCCATCGCGGCGTTCGCCCTGAAGTTCGGCCCGTTCGAGATGTTCGCGCTGGTGGTGTTCGGCCTGACGGTCATCATCTCCATCGCGTCGAACTCGCTCGCGAAGGGCATCTTCGCGGGTCTGTTCGGCATCGCGTTGGGCGTCATCGGCCTCGACCCCATCACGGGCGACGCGCGGTTCGCGTTCGGCACCAACGAGCTGACCGGCGGCCTGCACTTCATCGCGCTGATCATCGGTCTGTTCGGCATCACCGAGGTGCTCGACCAGATCCTCACGCACTCCGAGAAGAAGACGCACGCCATCACGACCCTCGGCCGGTGGTGGCCGAACAAGGCGGAGATGAAGCGCGTCGCCAAGCCGATGGCCCAGTCCGGTGCCCTCGGCGTGGTGATCGGCGTGATCCCCGCGGCAGGCGGCGACATCGCCGGCCTCGTGGGCTGGAACCGGGCCAAGGCCATCTCGAAGCACCCCGAGGAGTTCGGCAAGGGCTCTATCGAGGGCCTCGTCGGCTCGGACACCGCATCCAGCTCGACGCTGGGCGGCGCCGTCACCACCACGCTGGCGCTCGGCATCCCGGGCGACTCCGTGATGGCGATCATGCTCGGCTCGATGATCATCTGGGGCATCCAGCCCGGCCCGTCGCTGTTCGAGCGGCGGCCGGACATGATCGTGACGATCGTCGCGATCATGCTGATGGCCACGATCGGGTCCACGATCATCAGCCTGATCCGGACGAAGGGCATGACGAAGCTCCTCGACATGCCGCCGCAGCTGCTGTGGGGCGTGATCCTGGTGTTCTGCGTGGTCGGCACCTACGCGACGACCAACAACGTGCTGACCGTCGTGCAGATGCTCGTCTTCGGCGTCATCGGTCTCGTGCTGCGCCGCGTCGGCATCCCGGCCGGCCCGATCGTGCTCGGCTTCCTGCTCGGCCCTCTCGCGGAGTCGAACTTGCGCCGTGCGCTGCTCATCGGCCAGCCCGTAGAGTTGCTCACCCGGCCGATCTCGCTGGTGCTGCTGATCCTCGCTGCAGGCTCGCTCCTGTGGCCGATCATCAAGAAGCAGATCGACGCCCGCAAGGCCAAGAAGGGAGTCACCTCCGCGTGACAACTCTGCTGTTCCCGGCAACGCCCGGGGTACAGGTCCACGCCAGCACCCTGCTCCCCCTCTCGGGGGGCGGGGTGCTGGCTGCGTGGTTCGCCGGGCCGCACGAGGGGCACCCCGACACACGCATCCAGGTGCTTCGTCGCTCGGGCACGGACGAGACGATCGTCGACATCCTGCCCGGCGACAGCCAGCCGCACTGGAATCCGGTGCTGACCTGGGGTCCCGACGGAGCGGCCTGGCTGTTCTTCAAGCGCGGCCCGCGCATCGACGAGTGGACCACCTGGGTCGCGATCTCTCCTGACGAGGGCCTGACGTGGCACGAGCCGTTCGAGCTGGTGCCCGGCGACCGCTCGGGCGGTCGCGGCCCCGTCCGCCAGGCGCCGCTGCACGTCGGCCTCACCTGGCTGGCCGCCGGGTCGGTCGAGGAGTGGTCGATGCCACGGTGGGACTGCTTCGTCGACCTCTCCACCGACGACGGCGACAGCTGGCGCCGGGTGCTGGTGCCCCTGGATCACGACGCCACGGCAGGCGCCGGCTGTATCCAGCCGTGGGTGGTTCCCGGCCGGCACTCTCAACTCGTGATGCTGACCCGCAGCACGGCCGGCGCCGTCTTCCGTTCCGCGACCGACGACCCCGCGGACTGGCCCGAACTGCGCCCCACCGCGCTGCCGAACAACAACAGCGGCATCGCCGTCGAGTCGCTCCCCGACGGCGCGCTGGTCTGCGTGCACAACGACGCGTCCGGCGACTGGGGTGCGCGCTCCCGCCTCGTGGTCTCCCGCTCGGACGACGACGGCCTCACCTGGCGCCAGGTCGCGGTGCTGGAGGACGGCACCCTGGGCGGCGCCGACGGCTCCCCCACCACGGCCACGGCCACCGGCGTCGTGACCACCGGCGACGGCGAGTACTCCTACCCGTCGGCCGTCGTCGAGGACGACGAGCTGTGGGTCACCTATTCATGGCAGCGCCGCTCCATCGCGCTGGCCCGCCTGCCGCTCAGCGCCCTCGCCCACGGGCTGTGAGTCACATCGGCGACTCGTCCCTGTCGCCTGAGGTGAAGGCCCGAAGGTCAGCGGGGAGCAGCCCACATCAGCCCGCGAGGAGCAGCTCGAAGGCCGGCCCAAGCAACGGTCCCTGAGGAGCAGCCCTGCACGCTGACCCACGCCGAGCGAGAACCGTGCGGGGGGCTGCGTCTCGAAGGGTCCGAAACCACAGCCTTTCATGGTGCTTCTGCTGAATCTCCCTGCACAAGTACGGGACCTAACGACCAAGAGCCCCGGCGCTTCGCACGGGGGCTCGGCTCAAGGACCGGTGTTCCTCGCGACTTGCTCATGAACAGGTCCCTGAGGAGCGCGCCATGTCGGTCCCTGAGGAGCAGCCCCGCACGCTGACCCGCGCCGAGCGCAGGCGATGCGGGGCTGCGTCTCGAAGGGTCCGAAACCACAGCCCAACCCATCCCCACAAGCCAGAGTCACACCCTCCAGCACGCACAAATCTCCGTATACGGGCAGCCACGCGAATAATCGCACGGCTGCCCCTATACAGAGATTTGTGCAGGGAAACCACCGCAAGACAGGCCCACGCTGACCATGCCGGGGGGAGACCCACGGTCCTCCGCCCGGGAAGATGACAGAGGGTGAGGTGGGGAGGCGCTTCGTCGAAGCGTAAGAACACCCATGCACTGAGACCAGAGGTGACTGTGGTCACAGAGCCGGGCCGGCAGCGAGACGGAGCGCCTCCCCACCTCACCCGCCCGCCCTGTGGTTGAGATCCTGGGTAAGCGCGGGACCTTTCGACACGGGCCCGGCGCTTCGCGCGGGGGCCCGGCTCAAGGAACGGGGCCCACCTCAGCCGTCCGCCCCTGTTGTCGGGTCACTGCCCCAGGCGCGGGACCTTTCGACACGGCGTTCGGCTAGCGCCTCACGGCCGGCTCAAGGAACGATGCCCACCTCAGCCGTCCGCCCTTGTGGTCGGGTGAGTGGGCGGGTGCGGGACCTTTCGACACGGCGTTCGGCTAGCGCCTCACGACCGGCTCAAGGAACGATGCTCTTCTCAGCCGTCCGCCCCTGTTGCCAAGACCCTGCCCACAGCGCGGGACCTTTCGACACGGGCCCGGCGCTTCGCGCGGGGCCCGGCTCAAGGAACGGCGCTGCTCAAGGAACGGTGCTCACGCGTCGGCTCAAGGACCAGCGGCCCGGCTCAAGGAACGGCGCTGCTCAAGGAACGGCGCTGCTCAAGGAACGGCGCTACTCAAGGGCCGGCGCGGCGGCTGGCGCAAAGGACGGGGCCGACCGGCTCTGGTAACGTCGCGGGCGATGGTTCACAGCATCTTCCTCGACTTTGACGGCACGCTCGCTGAGCACGGCGAGGTGCCACCGGCCCATATGGAGGCAGTCGCCGCCGCGCGGCGGGCGGGCCACCAGGTGTTTCTCTGCACCGGGCGACCCAAGGCGTTCGTGCCCGACCGGTTTCTGCACGGCATCTTCGACGGTCTGGTCTGCGCGGGTGGCGGCTACGTCGAGATCGACGGGCAGGTGCTGGCCGACATCCGGTTCCCGCCCGACGTCGCCGCGCGGACGACCGAGCTGCTCGTCCGACACGACGTCATGTTCATCCTCGAGGCGACCGATCGGATCCTCACGTCGCGGCCGTCCGCCGAGCGACTGCGCGCTTTCTTCGCCCGCATGACCATCAACGGCGACGACGCGCTCCCCGACATCGAGCCCCACGACGACCTCGGCGCCTGCTCGTTCGGCAAGGTCTCCATCATGGACTCTCCGGTCATGGTGGACGACCTCGCGCGCCTCATCGGCCCGGAGGTGGGCGCGCTGCCCAGCTCGATCACCGGCGGCAGTGGGCACGCGGGCGAGCTGTACCTGCGGGGCGTCGACAAGTCGTTCGGGATCGCAACGGTGGAGCGGCACCTCGGGCTCGACAGAGCCGACATCATCGCCATCGGCGACGGCATGAACGACCTCGAGATGATCGCCTACGCAGGGACGGGCATCGCCGTCGACGGCGCCCCGCCCGAGGTGCTCGCGGTGGCGCAGCGCGTCATCCCCGGGCCCACCGACGAGGGTGTCGCGCGCCTGTTCACGGACCTCGGCCTGACTATCCCTGGTTGACCGACAGCCAGGCGATGTCCAGCGCGTCCGCCCGCTTGGTCAGCTGGCACAGCAGCCGCGCCTCGGCCGACCGTGCGTAGGCCGCCACGTGCAGCCCTTCCTGCGTCTCGCCCAGCACGGCGGCGTACAGACGGGCGACGGCCACGTCACGGCCGCGTTCGGGGCGACCGTCGGTGTGCGGGCGGCCGTAGCTGAGTCGGGCGACGGCGTCGATGCCCGCCGCGGTCAGGTCGCCCACCGGCCACCCGCCCGCGAGCGCCTGCGGCGCGAGGCCGTGCAGCGCGAGGAGCAGTGCGTCATCCGGGCGGCCGCCGGCGAGCACCGCCGCGGCGGCCGCGTCGAGGTCGGGCGCGGGCAGCCCCAGCATCACGGCCAGCTGCGCGGCGCTGACGGACCAGGCAGTGGGCTCGTCGGCATAGGTGCCGAGCACCCAGTCCACGCGGTCCAGCAATTCGTCGTGGCTGGCGCCGTCGAGCAGGTATCGGACGGCCGCGTACGCCCAGACGTCCGTGCTGCCCGCGGTCCAGGCCAGCTCCTCGCGCAGGGCCTCGAGATCGCGGTAGGCGCCGACCTCGACCCGCGTCGGGCCCGCCGCGCTCCACACGACGAGGTGGCTGAGCCCCTCGGCCGGGGTGACCTCGAACTCGCCGTCCACATCCGACAGGGCACCCTCGCCCTCGACGGTGACGGTGCCGTCGGGCGCGACCACCTGCACCGCGTCGCCGACAGGCACGTAGCGCACCAGCGGCAGC
Source organism: Arachnia sp. (assembly GCA_047602285.1). Classification (GTDB taxonomy): domain Bacteria; phylum Actinomycetota; class Actinomycetes; order Propionibacteriales; family Propionibacteriaceae; genus Arachnia. Next base: position 3,361,500 of record JASGHR010000001.1, on the reverse strand, counting down.
CAGGACTGTTCGCCAGGCACGTCGAGAAGGCCGCCCGGGTAGGCCTCGTAACTCCACGCCGCGCTGACGACCTGCCGGGGCGCGAGCGTCACATCCACCCCCAGCGGGTAGCTGCCGCCGGGCTCGTCACCGGGCGCCGACAAGCCGCGACGCTCGGTCAGCACGCCCGGACCGGCCGACGACGGCAGGACGATCTCCGCGGACGCACCGGCGTGCCAGCTGATCGGCTCCCGCTCCCCCTCGACGAGCAGCAGCGGGCCGGGAACCGTCAGCACGTCGTCGCTGGCCGACTCCACCGCAAGCTCCAGCCGAAGCCTGCGCCCGCCGCTCACACGCACGCGGACGAGCGCGCCGGACTCGTGCTCCGCGACGGCGCCGATCGCCTCCTCCAACGGCCGGAGCGTGAGCCAGCCCTCGCCGAGCCGCACGGCGAGGCGACGCAGCCGCCCCTCGCCCGTGAGCGCGAACTCCCCGCCCGCGAAGCCCGACTCGAACGCCTCGGGCGCGAGGCCCTGCACCTCGACGCTCACGGCTAGTCCTCGGCCAGGACAGCGTCCTGCTGGTGCGACTCGGGGACGATGGCCTGCACCACGGAGCCGTCCTCGCGGCGCCCGCCGACCACCGGGTGGCTGCCGGTCAGCGACGCGAGCCGCTCACCCTGATGCGCCAGCGCGACGACGGCGGGCGTCCCGGGCGCGACGACGTAGCCGACGCCGCGGACGGACAGTTCGACGGGTCCGCCGTCCTCCACCGTGAACCTGACGGACCGCGGCTCGATGTGCACGCGCAGCCGCGAGCCGCGGACCTGCAGCGGGAACGTGAGATGGCCCCAGCCCTCGGGCAGGCGCGGGTCGAACGCGATCCGGCCGTGGTGGTCGCGGAGGCCGCCGAAGCCGAACACGAGCGCGTTCCAGACCCCACCCGTCGAGGCGATGTGCACGCCGTCGCGGGCGTTGGAGTGCAGGTCCGCGAGGTCGACGTAGAGGCCGCTCAGGAAGTACTGCATGGCCATCTCCTGATAGCCCACCTCGGCCGCGATCACCGACTGCACGACGCCGGACAGCGTCGAGTCGCCCGTGGTGATCGGGTCGTAGTACTCGAAGTCGGCCTTCTTCTCCTCCGCGGTGAACTGGTCGCCCTGCAGGAACAGCCCGAGCACGACGTCGGCCTGCTTGAGCACCTGGAACCGGTAGATCACGAGCGGGTGGTAGTTGAGCAGCAGCGGCCGCTTGTCCTCAGGCGTGTTCTCGAGGTCCCAGAGCTCGGAGGTCAGGAACTTCTCGTCCTGCGGGTGGATGCCGAAGGTCTCGTCGAAGAGCACGACCATCTTGTCGGCGCACTCCTGCCATTCCTCGACCTCCTCCTCCGTGAGCTGGAGGTCGTCGACCAGCCGCCGGTAGGCGTCGGGGGCCGCCGTGCGCATCTCCCGCACCAGGCCCGCGGCGCTGCGCAGGTTCGCGCGGGCCATGACGTTGGTGAACATGTTGTTGTTGACCACGGCGGTGTACTCGTCGGGGCCGGTGACGCCGTGGATGTGGAACGACCGGGCGCCGCCGGCCTCGATCCGCCAGAACCCGAGGTCGGCCCAGAGCCTCGCGGTCTCGACCATCACGGCGGCGCCGTCGCGGTACATGAACTCGGTGTCGCCCGTGAGGTCGCGGTACTTCGCGAAGGCGAAGGCCACGTCGGCGTCTATGTGATACTGCGCGGTGCCCGCCGCGTAGTACGCCGACGCCTCCTCGCCGTTGATGGTGCGCCACGGGAACAGCGCGCCCCGCTGCGACATGACGGTGGCGCGCTCGCGGGCCTGCGGGAGCAGGTTCACGCGGAACCGCAACGCGTTCCTTGCCACGCGCGGAGACGTGTAGATCAGGAACGGCACGAGGTAGATCTCGGTGTCCCAGAAGTAGTGTCCCTCGTAGCCGGAGCCGGTGACGCCCTTGGCCGGGATGCCCAGCTGATCGCTGCGGGCCGCGGCCTGTGCGAGCTGGAAGAGGCACCAGCGGACGGCCTGCTGGATACCCGGCTGGCCGCCGATCTCCACGTCGCTGGTCAGCCAGAACTCGTCCAGCCACGCGCGCTGGAGCATGTAGTAGTGCTCGAACCCCCACTCGGCCACCCGGTCGAGCGTGCGGCGGCAGCGGTCGTTCAGCTCGTTGGCGGGCACGCCGCGGGACGTGTGGTAGACGACGGCCTTGCGCACCACGATGGGCACGCCCTCGCTCGCCTCGATCCGGTAGGCCAGCTTGCCGATGTCGTCCTCGGTGGACGTGACGGACTCGTACGGGTTGTCCGTCTCGATCGAGTGGTCGGCGCCGACGCCGATGGTCATGCCCGAGCGGGCCACCTGGTAGCACATCACCATGCGGGCGTCGTCGTGCCAGTTCAGCTGCGGCACCAGGACGCGCTCCCCGAAGGCGGCCGCGCGGCGCGGATCCCAGCCCTCGGATCCGGTCTCCGGCCTGCGGTAGTCCGTGAAGCCGTCCTGCCGGTTGACGATCTGCGAGTTCACCACCACGGGCGCGTCGCCCTCGAGCAGCGTGATCTCGAGCTCCATGAGCGCGAGGTGCCGGTCGGTGAAGCTCACCATGCGCGAGCTGCGGATCTGCACGCGCTTGCCCGCGGGCGTGCGCCAGATCAGCGTGCGGGTGAGGCGCCCGTCGCGGAAGTCGAGCGCGCGCTCGTACGAGTCGAGGTCGGCGGTGGAGAGAATGAGCGGCTCGTCGTCGACGTAGACCTTCATCAGCTTGGCGTCGGGGGCGTTGACGATGGTCTGGCCCGTGTGCGCGAAGCCGAAGGCCTCCTCCGCGTGCTTGATGGGCCACGTCTCGTGGAAGCCGTTGATGAAGGTGCCGTGCGCGTAGCTGGTGCGGCCCTCCTCCGGGTTGCCGCGCAGGCCCAGGTAGCCGTTGCCGACGGCGAACAGCGTCTCAGTGGTGCCGACGTCGGAGTCGCGGTGCTCCACCTCGACGAGCCGCCAGGGCTCGACGGGGAAGCGGCGCCGGTCGAGCGGGTCGGCGGAGATCTCGCGGATCATTCGGTCAGCTCCTGCAGGTCGTGGATGAGGATGTCGGCGCCGGCTGCGGTCAGTTCGTCGCCGCCCACGCCCCGGTTGACGCCGACGACCAGCGCGAAGCCGCCCGCAGCGCCCGCTGCCACGCCGGAGACGGCGTCCTCGATCACGACGGCGTCGTCCGGGTCCACGCCGAACAGGGCCGCGGCGCGGAGGAAGGTATCGGGGGCAGGCTTGCCGGGGAGCCCCTCGGCGGCCGCCACGTTGCCGTCGACGACGATCGGGAAGAAGTCAGCGAGGTCGGCGGCCTCGAGCACGGCGGGCGCGTTCTTCGACGACGACACCACGCCCATCGGGACGGCGGCCGCGGCCAGCTGCTCGACGAGCGCGAGCGAGCCGGGGTACGGGTCGATGCCGTCGCGGGCGATCACGTCGTTGAACACGCGGTTCTTCCTGTTACCCAGCGCGCAGACGGTGTCCTCGCCGGGCTCGTCGGTGGGCGAGCCGTCGGGCAGCTCGATCCCGCGCGACAACAGGAAGTCGCGCACGCCGTCGTAGCGGGGCTTGCCGTCGACGTAGCGGTAGTAGTCGTCGTCGGTGTAGGGCGCCTGGCCCGGGATCCCGCCGAGGAACGTGTTGAACAGCTCGCTCCAGGCGCGCATGTGCACGTCGGCGGTGGGGGTGAGCACACCGTCGAGGTCGAAGAGGACGGCGCCGTACTCGGTCAGCTTCATGGGCGCCAGCCTATAGCGATCCGGCGGCGGTCTTCCGCCGCTGGCACCCGGCGCACCAGTACATGTTTCTGCCCTCGAGCACGGCTGCGCGCACGGGCCTTCCGCACACCAGGCATGGCTGGCCGGCCCTCCGGTAGACGTAGACCTCGCCGCCGTGCGCGTCGACCCGGGGCGGGCGGCCCTGCGCCTCGGGCGAGTGCTCGTCTCGCACGGTGTCGATCCTGCCGCGGTCCACCGCGGTGTTCATCAGGCCGACGAGGTCGGCCCAGAGGATGTCCCAGGAGCGACGGCTGAGCGCCGTGCCGGGCGTCGTCGGGTCGAGGCGGTGCCGGAAGAGCACCTCGGCGCGGAAGATGTTGCCGACGCCGGCCGCGATCCGCTGGTCCATCAGCAGCGCTGCCACCGACTTCCCGCTGCGGTGCAGCCGCTCGTACCCCCGCGCGGGGTCGGCGTCGGGGCGGAGCGGGTCGGGGCCGCTCGCGGCCACCACCTCGTCGCGCTCCGCGGGCGTGATGATGCGGCACCATTGCGGGCCTCGCAGGTCGGCCGCGACCGCGCCGTCGGTGATCCGGAGCCGCACCTCGCCGCGCGGCGGGCCGTACGGGGCGAACCCCAGCTTGCCGATCAGGCCGAGGTGGATGTGGACCACGTCCCCCGTCGAGAACTCGATGAACAGGTGCTTGCCCACCGCGTCGCCGCGCTCGAGCACCGCGCGATCGAGCCCGCCGACGTCGAACCGGCCCTGCGGCGACGAGACGGAGACGGGCCGGCCGCCGAACGTGTCGGTCAGCGCGTCGGCCAAGCGATGAATGACGTGTCCCTCAGGCATGCGCGCCACCCTATCGACTGCACCCGACACTAGGATGGCCGCATGGGCGAGGAACAACCGCGCGACTTCGGCCGGGACGGCGTCTCCGGCCTCGTCAACCACGACCGGGCGCTGCGAGCCAAGCTGCTCCCCCGTCGCCGCACCCCCGACGCGGGCGAGCTGCCGACACCCGTTCGCTCACCCGCCGCGCCTCGCTGACGCCGCGGGCAGTGGCCTGCCACTGATCACGCTTCGTGCACGCCCCGGCTAGGGCTAACATAGGCGTCGCCAAGACCTGGGGGGGTCAAGCGAAAGGCCTCCTAGTGTTCGATCGGGGTGACTCCCCTCGGCGGCTCCCCGTCCGCCTCCTGTGGCTGACGCTCTGCGTGCTGCTCGCCACGGCGGCCCCCGGCCTGTTCTCGCTCACGATGACCTCGCCCCTGCCCGCCGCCGCGGACGAAGGCGACACCCCGGGTGGCTCGCCGATGGCGATGCCTCTCGTCTGTTCGCCGACGGAGCGTCGCGGCACGGAGCGCTACTGGTTCTTCGGCAACAAGGCGGGCATCGACTTCGGCGCAACCGGCAGCGCCCCTGGAGTCGCTTTCACGGGGACCCAGAACACGTCCGAAGGCTCCACCGTCATCACCGACGAGCAGGGCAATCTCCTGTTCTGGTCCAACGGTCAGAGCGTGTTCGACCGCAACGGCGCGGTCATGCCCAACGGAACCGGCCTCCTCGGCAACGCCTCAGCGGTGCAGACCGTGGCCTCCTTCCCGGTGGCGGGCCAGCCCGGCAAGTTCTTCCTCGCCACCACGAGCACCGACATCAACAGTCGCGCCAACGGGCAGCTGCGGTACTCGATGGTGGACATGACGCTGAACAACGGTCTGGGCGCGGTCACTCTCAAGAATGTCGAGCTCGGCCCTGCAAGCACGGCCGCCGAGGCGATCACCGCTGTGCCGAATGCCACCGGCGACGGCTACTGGGTGCTCACCAACACCAACAACTCGCCCAACATCCTCGCCTACGAATTCGACGCCGACGGCCCCGTGACGGGCCAGCCCGTCGTCAGCGTCATGCCGTCCAACAACGGCAACCGGTACAGCACGCTGTCGTTCAGTGCCGACTACACCCAACTCGTGCAGCTCACCGCCCAGGGAACCAGCTCCACCGGCACCTGGTCCAAGGTCCGTCTACTGAACTTCGACGCGGCCACCGGCGAGGTTCAGCAGCGCCTGGAGTGGGAGATGCCGATGGGCCAGGGCACGGGCCGGCACGGCTACGCCGCGGACTTCTCCCCGTCGGGCGAGTACGTGTACGCGACGAAGATCTTCGAGACGTCGCGCCTCTACCGGTACCGCATCGCCGGCGCCACCACCGGCGCCGACGTCAAGGCGACAGAGCTGTACCTCGGCTCGATGGGCAGCCAGGGCGGACAGGTGCGCAGGGCACCGGACGGCCGCATGTACGTCGCGAACACCGGCGGGACGGCGCTCAACACCGTCGACGACCCGGACGCGCCGAGCCCGACCTACACGCAGAACGGCTTCCCGCTGCCCTCGGGGACGGCGAGCCAGGGCGGCCTGCCCCAGATGGTCACCGGGTGCCCGCCCGTCACGCGGTCGCTGAAGGTGACGAAGAAGACCACAGCGTCGGCCGCCAGCCGTCCCGGCGACACGGTGAGCTACACCGTCTCGCTGCAGAACACCGGGGCGGGCGCCTACAATAGCGCCGTGCCCGCGCACGTCGTCGACGACCTGAGCGGTGTGCTCGACGAGTCCACCTGGGGCGGCGCATCGGCGAAGCTCGCCAGCGACCCCACCGGCCCCGACGTCGGCACCCTCACGTTCGACCCCGTTGCCCAACGGCTGCGCTGGTCCGGGCCGCTGGCCGTCGACGCCACCGTCGACATCACCTATACCCTCACCGTCGGCGACGACCTGGACGGCGTGCTCCGCAACATCGCCTGGGTCCCCGACGACCCGACCGACCCCGTGCCACCCGCCAGCTGCGCCGTCGACGACGACTCCTGCGCCGAGACCGTGACGAGGATGCCCACCACGGCCCTGGTCTGCTCGGTCGACGACCGGCGCGCCACCGAACGGTTCTGGTTCTTCGGCGGCCAGGCCGGTATCGACTTCGGCGCCACCGGCACCGGCTCCCAGGCCTTCGTCGGCAACCGGGTCACGATGGAGGGCTCGACCGTGGTCACCGACGTGCGCGGCAACCTGCAGTTCTGGTCCAACGGGCAGCAGGTGTTCGACCGCAACGGCGACCTCATGCAGAACGGTTCGGATCTGACCGGCAACGCGTCCGCCACCCAGACCGTGGCGTCCTTCCCCGTGCCGGGTCACCCCGGGCAGTTCTTCCTCGTCACCACGACGACCGACGTGAACCAGTCCGCCAAGAACGGCCAGCTGCACTATTCGGTGGTCGACATGGCCAAGAACAACGGGCTCGGCGCGGTGACCAGCCAGAAGAACCTCGCCCTGGGTGCGGCGAACACCGCCTCCGAGGCCCTCACGGCGGTACCCAACGCCACGGGTGACGGCTACTGGGTGCTGACCTACACCAACAACTCGCCGAACATCCTCGCCTACGAGTTCGACGCCGACGGGCCGGTCAGCGGCCAGCCCGTGATCAGCGTCCTGCCGAACAGCAGCGGCAACCGCTACGGCTCGCTGGCGTTCAACACCGACTACACGCAGCTCGTGCAGCAGACCTCCACGGGCAGCCTCGCCACACCGACGTCCTCGACCGTCCGGGTCCTCCACTTCAACGCCGCCACCGGCAAGGTCCGGCCGCGCTACGAGTGGCAGCTGCCCACGGGCGCCGACACGGGTCGCCACGGCTACACCGCGGAGTTCTCCCCCGGGGGCGACTACGTCTACGCCACCAAGATCTTCGACGGCGGGCGGCTCTACCGGTACCGCGTCGCGGGCGCCACCAGCGGCGCCGACGTGAAAGCCACCGAGGAACTCGTCGGACCGATCGGCTCCTACGGCGGCCAGGTGCGCAGGGCACCGGACGGGCGCATGTACGTCGCCGACAACAGCGGCTCCGCGCTCAGCGTCGTCGCCTCGCCCGATGCCACCGACCCGCAGTTCACCACCGGCGGGTTCGCGCTCCCGGCGGGCTCGGGCAGCCGGTTCGGCCTGCCCCAGACCGTGACGGGGTGCCCGCCGACCACGCCGGCGCTGAGCATCGCCAAGCAGACGACCGCCGCATCCGTCATCCGCCCCAAGGACCCGGCCACCTACACGATCACCGCCACCAACAACGGGTCGGCGCCGTACACCGCCGACCAGCCCGCCCGCCTGATCGACGACGTGACGGGCGTCGTCGACGACGCCACCTTCGACGGCGTCGCGACCGCCACCGTCGACGGCCTTCCGGTCGCCGCGCCGGTCTGGAACGCGGCCTCGAAGCGCCTCACCTGGACCGGTCCGCTGGCGATCGGCAAGAGCGTGGTCATCACCTACAAGGTGTTGGTGAGCCGCGTCAGCGACACCGACCTGCGCTCGCTCGAGAACATCGTCTGGTCGCCGAAGGACCCGGGCGATCCCAGCCTCCCCGGCACGTGCACCGCGCCCGGCCCGGGCGAGCCCGCGGTCACCGGCGCCGGCGAGCCGTGCGCCCGCACCGTCACCCAGCTGCCGCCGCCTCCCCCGAGCTTCCTCGACAGCTGCACGGTCACCACGTTCGACACGGACGTCGAGGGCTGGATGGTGCGCTCCACGGCCAATGGGAAGGCTGACAGGTCGGCACGCCGGCCTGCCACGTGGCAAGCGAACGGCGGCTTTCCCGACGGCGCCATCTACACCAACGACGTCGATGCCGGGTGGACGGAATTCGTCTCGCCCGACCTCGTCGCGTCGGGATACGCCACCGACTACAGCCACCTCGTCGGGAAGAGCTTCGGCTACGACTACAAGTACATCCCCCGCAGCAACGGCCAGCTGTTCCCGATGTACGTGACGTTGGAGAGCACCACAGGCGAGTGGCTCTGGACCTCGGTCACCGATCAGGTCCGCGGCGCCCGCCAGTGGACGCGCGTCAACGTCGAGCTGGATCACACGAAGTGGCATCGGTTGACGAGCATGGGCGGCAGCTCCGGGCCCGCGGGAGCACAGGCCACCGCCGAGGAGTTCGAGCGCGTACTCGGCAACCTCAAGCAGATCTACCTCGGCGCCGAGGGCGTCAACGGCAGCGAAGACAGCTACCTGGACAACTTCGGCTCGCTCTGCAACCCGCAGCTCAGCCTGACCAAGGCGTCCACCGCCACCGCCGACAGCCGACCGGGCGACACCATCACCTACTCGGTCATCTCCGCCAATGCGAGCACCGGCGACTTCACCCTCGCCGAGCCCGGACACGTGGTGGACGACCTCACCGACATCCTGGACGACGCCACGTGGACCGGCCAGCTCCGGGCCCAGGTCGTCGACGCCAACGGCGCGCTGATCCTCGAGGGCGGCCGCCCCGTCTCGCGCGGCACCGTGACCTTCGACCCCGCCACGAAGCGGGTGCAGTGGTCGGGCGCGCTGATGCGCGGCGAGCGGGTGAAGATCAGCTACGACGTCGCGATCGGCCAGCTGGCCGACGGCGCGCTGCGCAACATCGCCTGGGTGCCCGACGACCCGGGCAACCCTGAGAAGCCCGCCGACTGCGCCGCCGACGACAGCTCCTGCGCGAAGACGGAGACCCTCCTGCCCCGCTTGGCGGTCACCAAGAGCGCGGACGAGACCGAGCTGCCTGCGCTGGGCCAGCGCGTGACCTACACCGTCAGCGTGACCAACCACGGCCCGGGCGTCTTCACCGACGACGCCCCGGCCACGGTGACCGACGACATGAGCGCCGTCCTGGACAAGGCCACCCTCGACCCGACGTCGGTCACCGCGACATCCGGCAGCACGGCGTTCGATCAGAACGCGAAACGCCTGACCTGGAGCGGTGCGCTGGACGTCGACGAGACGGTCGTCCTCCACTACACCGTGACCTACACGGGCGCGAACGACGACGGCGAGTACACGCTGTTCAACCAGGTCTGCGCGGACGGCCGCGGCATGCTGCCCGGGCGCCCCGCGTGCGCGCCGGTGAGCATTCCCGCGGCCGGCCTGGAGCACTGGAAGACGGTCAGCGCGAGCAGCAGCCCCGTGATGGCGGGCAGCACGCTGACCTATCAGCTGCACTTCCGGAACATGGGCGACGCGCCCGCGGCCGTGAACATGGTGGACCACCTGGAGGGCGTGCTCGACGACGCGGAGCTGGTGGCCGAGCCCACCAGCCCGGCCCCGCTGACGGCCACCCGCACCGACAACCTGCTCGCGGTGACAGGCACGCTGCCCGCCGACGGGCTCATCTACACGGTGGAGTACCGGTTCGAGGTGAAGCCCGACGACCAGCGCGGCGACGGCATCGCGGCGAACTTCCTCCTCGACGACGGCGTCGTCCCGCCGCCATCCGGCTGCCAGCCGAGTCCGCAGCTACCGAACTGCACGTCGACGAAGATCGGCCTGGCCCTGCAGGTGCAGAAGCTGGGACAGGGCCTGAACGGCACCCAGCCCATGGCCGGTGCCGCGTTCGAGATCTTCCCCGACGACGGCGGCCAGGCCGCGGCCACTCCCCTCGCTGACCCCGCTCTCACGCCCGACACCGCCACCGGCCGGTTCCAGCTCGTCGGGATCCCCGTGGGCCACTACTGGCTGCGTGAGACGCGCGCGCCCGACGGGCACGTCCTGCTGGCCGAGGACGTGCCGTTCGAGGTCACCGGGGCCGGCACCGTCGTGCTGCACGGCACCCACCCGCAGGTCGTGGTGAGCGAGGTCGGCGGCGCCTGGCGCCTCACCGTCACCGACCCGACGGCGTTCGTCCTGCCCCTCACCGGGGGCCAGGGCAGCCACGCCTGGACGGTCGCAGGGGTCCTGCTGATGGTCGTCTCCGGCGCCCTGATCGTCGCCCGAAGGATCTCGCTCAACACTCGGGCTTGACGAATCAACTAAAGTTAGTAGTACACTCTTCAACTAGACGGGCAGTTGCCCGCCAGACAACTAAAGAAGGCCTAGCCAGAACAAGATCTGACGGCAGAAGGGGCGGGCTGCTGGGGGCAGCCCGAGGGCGATCACCCAGTCTCCAAAAGTTAGTCGGAAAAAGTTCAACTAGTCGCGTCATCATCGACGACCGGCTGGGTCTTCCCATATGAGGGACACGGTTTCGGGGGGAACCACCTCCCTCGCACATGAGGACAGGGATGCCAGACCTGGGGGGGTATCTGGCATCACAACCCAAAGACGCACAGGGTGCGGATGTCGGCTTCCGGGGGGAAAGCAGACAGGCCACCCGCCGGGTCTGGGGCGGAAGCTGGGGGGCGACCGCACTGTCACCGAGCCAGGGGGGCTGGCGAGGTTTCTCGTGAACGACACACAACTGAAGAGCACAGTGGCTCCTGGACGGAGCTCGGCGGCCGAAACGCCAGCCACGTGGGATTGCGCCGGGGGGCGGCATCCGACAGCTGGGATCGGCACGCAGGGATCAGTTCGGATGCTGGGGGGCAACGCCGGACATCGGCCGGACGGGAATCACTGAAATGCATGCGGGCGCGGATTGGAGGGCAAGCTCCACACCGCGCCCGTTGTCATGTCCTCGGGCCCAGCCGAGCGCGGGGGCCCGAGATGCCGTCAGAGCCCGGCCGGGCCGTGCGCCAGGAGCTCGACGAAGCCCGCCTCGTCAAGGATGGGCAGCCCGAGCTGCTCCGCCTTGTCCGCCTTCGAGCCCGCGTTCGCGCCCACCACGACGTAGTCGGTGTTCTTGCTCACCGATCCCGCAGCCTTCCCGCCGCGCGAGATGATCGCCTCCTTGGCGCCGTCGCGCGAGAAGCCCTCCAACGAGCCCGTCACCACGACGGTGAGGCCCTCGAGCGTGCGCGGCGCCGACTCGTCCACCTCGTCGGCCATCCGCACGCCCGCCGCGGCCCACGCCTCGACGATGTCGCGGTGCCAATCCACCGCGAACCAGGTGCGGACGGACTCGGCGATCACGCCGCCGACGCCCTCGGCGGACGCCAGCTCCTCCAGCGAGGCCTCACGGATGGCCGGCAGCGAGCCGAACCGGGCCGCCAAGGATCGCGCCGCCGTCGGGCCGACATGCCGGATGGAGAGCGCGACGATCACGCGCCAGAGCGGCTGCTCCTTGACGGCTTCCAGGTTGGCCAGCAGCTTGAGCCCGACGGTGGACAGCACGCGGCCGTCCCGCACGCCCGTGCCGTCGGCCAGCTCCGCGGGCTTGGCCGCCCGCGTGTAGAGCTCGGTGCGAAGCAGGTCGTCGGCCGTGATCCCGAACAGGCCGCCCTCGTCGGCGAGGATGCCGGACTCGAGCAGGGCGCCGGCTCCTTCCCAGCCGAGCGCCTCGATGTCGAGCGCGCCGCGTGAAGCGAGGCCGAACAGTCGCTCGCGGAGCTGGCTGGGGCAGGACCGGGAGTTCGGGCAGCGAATGTCCTTGTCGCCCTCCTTCTCCGGGCGCAGCTCGGCGCCGCAGGAGGGGCAGTGCGTCGGCATGACGAAGGCGCGCTCCGTGCCGTCGCGCAGCGCCACCACCGGCGCGACGATCTCAGGGATGACGTCGCCTGCCTTCCTGAGCACCACCGTGTCGCCGATCAGCACGCCCTTGCGCTCCACCTCGAACGCGTTGTGCAGCGTGGCCATCTCCACGGTCGAGCCGCTCACGAACACCGGCTGCATCACCCCGAACGGCGTCACCCGGCCCGTGCGGCCGACGTTGACCTGGATGTCGAGGAGCTTGGTGTTGACCTCCTCCGGCGGGTACTTGTAGGCGATCGCCCAGCGCGGCGCGCGCGACGTGGCGCCCAGCCGGTCCTGGTCCGCCAGGGCGTCGACCTTGACGACGATGCCGTCGATCTCGTGGCTCAGCCCGTGCCGGTGCTCGCCGTAGTAGGCGACGAACTCGGCGACCTCGTCGGGGCTACTGAGCACGCGGGCCGTCTCGGGTACGGGCAGCCCCCACTCCCCCAGGCGCTGGTACGCCTCCGACTGGGACGAGAACGTGGCCCCCACCACCTCGCCGACCCCGTGCACCAGCATCCGCAGCGGCCGCGACGCGGTGACCTCCGGGTTCTTCTGCCGCAGAGATCCCGCGGCGGAGTTGCGCGGATTGGCGAACGGCGCCCTGCCTTCCGCCACAAGAGTCTGGTTCAGCTGCTCGAAGCCCGCGACGGGGAAGAACACCTCGCCGCGCACCTCCAAGACCGACGGCGCACCCTCGGGCAGCCTGCGCGGCACACCCTGCAGCGTCAGCACGTTCGGCGTGATGTCCTCGCCCACGCGCCCGTCCCCTCGGGTGGAGGCCACGGCGAGCCGCCCGTCGAGATAGAGCAGGTTGACCGCGAGGCCGTCGATCTTCAGCTCGCACAGGTAGCGCTCGGCCGGGGTGCGGACCAGCCAAGCGGCCAGCTCCTCGTCGCTGAAGACGTTGTCAAGGCTCAGCATGCGCCGACGGTGAGTGACCGGCGCGAAGTCCGTGACCCGCGCGGCGCCCACCTTCTGCGTCACCGAATCAGGGGTGACCAACGAAGGGTGCGCCGCCTCGAGCGCCTCCAGCTCGCGCATCTTCTCGTCGTACTCGGCATCGGACAGCAACGGCTGGTCGGCCCCGTAGTACGCCTCCTGGGCGTCGGTGAGGACTGCGTTCAGCTCGGTCCACCGCCGCCGGAGTTCCGGGGACTCGGCCCCCCCCTCGTTCTGCTCCGTCATGGTCGCCATCGTTCCACAGCCCGCCGACATTCCGCTCCGCCTCCCACGGCGCCCCGAACTGCCGCGGCTCCACGAAGAGGGAGAGTTGCTACTACGGTTGCTTCCATGGCAACCGCAAACATCACCAGGGACGAGGCCGCGGCCCGCTCCGCCGTCATCAGCACCCAGGAGTACCTGGTCGAGGTCGACCTGACCGGCCGCGAGGTGGCCGACCCCGAGCGGAACTTCGTCTCCACGACGGAGCTGACCCTCGAGGCCCACGGCGGCAGCACGCACCTCGACCTGATCGCCGACGACATCCGCGAGGCCAGCCTCGATGGCGAGCCGTTCGACACCGCCTCGTTCGACGGCTACCGCCTGCCGCTGCCCGAGCTCACCGAGGGCGCGCACACGGTGCGCATCGTGGCCACCTGCCGCTACTCGCACACCGGCGAGGGCCTGCACCGCTTCGTCGACCCCGCGGACCAGAAGACCTACCTCTACACCCAGTTCGAGACGGCCGACTCGCGCCGCATGTACGCCGTCGCCGAGCAGCCCGACCAGAAGGCGACCTTCCAGCTCACCGTGCTGGCGCCGTCGAACTGGGAGGTGTTCACCAACGCGCCCAGCGTGACGCCTGAGGACATCGGCGACGGCTTCGGCCGGTTCGCACACGAGGCCACGCCGCGCGTCAGCACCTACATCACGGCCCTTGTCGCGGGCGAGTTCCACGTCGTCCGCGGCACCATCGCGTCGGTCTCAGGCCCCGTGCCCGCCTCGGTCGCGTGCCGCCAGTCGCTGGCCGAGCACCTCGACGCCGACCGCATCCTGCAGACCACCGAGCGCGGCTTCGAGGTGTTCGAGGCCGCCTTCGGCGTCGCCTACCCCTTCGGCACCTACGACCAGATCTTCGTGCCCGAGTTCAACGCAGGCGCGATGGAGAACGCGGGCTGCGTCACGTTCCGCGACGAGTACCTCTTCCGCTCCCGCGTGACCGCGCGCGAGCTGGACGCCCGCGACAACACCATCCTGCACGAGCTCGCGCACATGTGGTTCGGCGACCTCGTGACCATGGGCTGGTGGGACGACCTGTGGCTGAACGAGTCGTTCGCCGAGTGGGCCTCGCACTTCGCCAACGACGAGATCGCTCAGCGCTACGGCACCGGCGCCAACCCGTGGGCGTCGTTCAGCAACGAGCGCAAGGCCTGGGCCTACCTGCAGGATCAGCTCTCCACCACGCACCCCATCGCGGCCGACATGTCGGATCTGGAGAAGGTCGAGCAGAACTTCGATGGCATCACCTACGCCAAGGGCGCCTCCGTCCTCAAGCTGCTCGTGTCGTTCGTCGGGCGCGACGCGTTCTTCGCCGGCGTCGGCGAGTACTTCCGGAAGCACGCGTGGGGCAACACGCAGCTGAGTGACCTGCTGGTCGAGCTCGAGGCCGCGTCCGGCCGCGACCTCAGCTGGTTCTCCGCCGAGTGGCTCGAGACCGCGGGCGTCAACACGCTCGCCGCCGACTTCGAGGTGGACGCCGAGGGCCGGTTCACGCGGTTCGCCGTCGTGCAGTCGGCGCACCCCGACTGGCCGACCCTGCGCACGCACCGCCTCGGCATCGGGCTCTACGACCTGGCTGACGGCGCCCTGGTGCGCCGCGAGCTGGTCGAGGTCGACGTCGCGGGCGAGCGCACCGAGCTGCCGCAGCTGGTCGGCGAGCTCCGCGGCGACGTCGTGCTCCTGAACGACGGCGACCTCACCTACGCGAAGATCCACCTCGATGCCGACAGCCGCGCGGCGCTCGCCGCGCACTTCGGCGGCCTCGGCGACCCGCTGGCCCGGGCCGTCGCATGGACGTCGTTCTGGGAGGCCACCCGCGACGCGGACCTGCCGGCGCAGGAGTTCGTCACGCTGGTGCTCGCCGGCCTGCCGAGCGAGCACGACATGGCCGCGGTCTCGACGCTGCTCGGCCAGGCCGGCAACGCCGCACTCGCCTTCACCGCGCCCGAGCTGCGCGAGGCGCTGAACACCCGCCTCGTCGCCGGGCTGGCGAAGCTCCTGAAGGATGCCGAAGCGGGCTCCGACAAGCAGGTTCTCGTCGCCAAGGCCCTCGTCGGCACCGTGCGGACGCCCGAGGGCGTCGCGCTGCTGAAGGGCTGGCTCGAGGGCGAGGAAGTGCCCGCCGGGCTGGCGATCGACACCGGCATGCGGTGGGCGATCGTGTCGGCGCTGGCCAAGCTGGGCGCGATCGACGAGGAGGGCATCGCCGCGGAACTCGAGCGCGACAACACGTCGGCCGGGGCGGAGAGCGCGGCGGGCGCCGCCGCCGCCCTGCCCGAGGCCGACGCGAAGGCCCAGGCCTGGGCGCTGGCCACCGACGAGCCCGACGTGCCGAACGAGACGCACCGCGCCATCTGCATGGGCTTCTGGCGGTACGGCCAGGACGACGTGCTGGCGCCCTACCCGGCCGCGTACCTCGACCTGCTCGGCAAGATCTCGCGCCGCGAGGGCTCGTGGGCCGACCGGGGCTACGCGAGCATCGGCACGGCACTCCGCTGGCTGTTCCCCTCGCCGCTGGTCACCGAGTCGCTCGTGGCGACGGTGTCCGCCTGGCTGGCGGACAACGAGCCGTCCGAGCAGGTGCGCAGGGCGGTCACCGAGCGCCTCGACGAGTCCCGCCGCGCGCTGCGCGCCCAGGAGCGTAGCCGGGCCTGACCCGCGGAGCGAGACGGTCGCCGGCGGGTATTCTGCCGACATGTCCGTCGTCCCGTTCCGTTCGTTGCCCCTCGATGAGGACGGCGTGGTCTACGCCTACGGGCCCGACTCCTCACCGTCGGCAGCGCCGGGCACAGTGCACCGGTTCGAGATCGACGACTGCGTCGCCTATCCCGGCACGACCCGTTCGGTCTGGGTACATACCCCGGCCGCGCACGACTCCCGCGTCCCCGCCGCCGTCATGTTCTTCAACGACGGCTGGTGGTATCTGGATCCCGCGGGCGACGTCCGCGGCGGCGCAGTGCTCGACAACCTCGCGGCTCAGGGCGCCATTCCTCCGATGGTCGGCGTCTTCGTCGATCCTGGCGTCTTTCCCGGCGCGGAGAACCCGAAGAACCGCAACGCTGAATACGACGCGTTCGACGGCCACTACGCGGATTTCCTGATCGATGAGGTGCTGCCGCGGGTCGCCGAGTTGCACGCCCTGTCGGCCAAGCCGGAAGACCGGGGCATCTGCGGCGGGAGCTCGGGTGGCAATGCCGCGTTCACCGCCGCCTGGCAGCGACCGGGCGACATCGGGCGCGTCATCGCGTTCAACGCGAGCTTCGCCCAGATGCCCGGCGGCAACCCTTACCCCGCGTTGGTCCGTGACCAGCCGCGCCGCGACCTACGCGTCTTTCTGCACGCGGCCCACCGCGATCTCGGCTGGGACCGCCCTGAGTTCAACTGGTTCGCCGAGAACCTCGAGACCACCGCGGCGCTCGCGCGCCGCGGCTACGATGTCCGCCTCGTCGTCGGCGACGGTACGCACAGCCCGAACCACGGCGGCACTCTCCTCCCGGACGCTCTCCGCTGGCTCTGGCGCTAGGTCGTGTGGCGAAAAGCCGACCTGGTGTGGTTCGCACCGACCCGGCCGACCGCCGCTGAGACGAGCGCCCTGAACTGCTGCCGCAAGTCCCTGCCTCCGGTTTCGGACCTAACGACCAAGGCCGGGCGCTCCGCGCCGGGCTCGGGATCCAAGGAACGGCGCCGCTGCCGCAACTCCTCGCCCAAAGCGCGGGACCTGACGACCAAGGCGTTCGGCTAGCGCCTCACCGCCGGCTCAAGGAGCAGCGCACCATGGCCGGGCCACGGTCGGTCCCTGAGGAGCGGCGCACCACGGCCGGTCCCTGAGGAGCAGCCCCGCACACTGACCCACACCGAGCGAGAGCTATGCGGGGCTGCGTCTCGAAGGGTCCGCAACCACAACCCCAGGTGGTCTACCTGCCAGCCATGGAATTTTCACGCACAACCCCCGCTTCTCTGCCCTACAGGGCACAGACAGTGCAGTTCTGCGTCAAAACTCCATGCCCAGCTTCCTGCCGAATTCCCTGCCCAAAGCGCGGGACCTTTCGACACGGCGTTCGGCTAGCGCCTCACGGCCGGCTCAAGGAGCAGCGCACCATGGCCGGTCCCTGAGGAGCAGCCCCGCACGCTGACTCACACCGAGCGAGAACTATGCGGGGCTGCGTCTCGAAGGGTCCGCAACCACAACCCCAGGTGGACTACCTGCCAACCATGGAATTTTCACGCACAACCCTGCGTCCTCTGCCCTACAGGGCACAGGGAGTGCAGTTGTGCGTCAAAACTCCATGCCCCAGCTCCTTGCCCAAGGCGCGGGACCTTTCGACACGGCGTTCGGCTAGCGCCTCACGGCCGGCTCAAGGAACGGCGCCGCTGCCGCAACTCCCTGCCTCCGGTTTCGGACCTTTCGACACGGCCGGGCGCTCCGCGCCGGGCCGGCTCAAGGAACGGTCCCTGAGGAGCAGCCCCGCACACTGACCCACACCGAGCGAGAGCTATGCGGGGCTGCGTCTCGAAGGGTCCGCAACCACAACCCCAGGTGGGCTATCCGCCAGCCATGGAATTTTCACGCACAACTGCCCTCCCTGTGCCCAGTAGGGCAGAGAAGGCAGAGTTGTGCGTCAAAACTCCATGCCCACCCTGCTACCGAACTCCCTGCCCAAGGTTGCGGACCTTTCGACACGGCTGGGCGCTCCGCGCCGGGCCGGCTCAAGGAGCGGCGCCGCTGCGGCAACTCCCTGCCCACCGCTTCGGACCTTTCGACACGGCGTTCGGCTAGCGCCTCACGGTCGGCTCAAGGAACGACAGGCCGGCTCAAGGAACGGTCCCTGAGGAGCAGCCCCGCACACCAACCCACACCGAGCGAGAGCCCGCGGGGCTGCGTCTCGAAGGGTCCGCAACCACAGGCCCAACCGATCCCCTAACCATCAGGAACCAAGCCGGGCCGACAGCAAGACGGAGCACCTGCTCCCCCGACTGCCCCGCCGTTGACCTCCCGGGCTACGCCGGCTGACACACGCAGGCGCGGCCGTTTCAGGCTGAGTCGAGGTGGTCGGCCTGGCCGACGGCGGGCGGGGTCGCTGCACCGGCTGAGTTGCCGCGTGGGGTGATGTCGGTCGTGGCGGCGGGGATGCGCGCGAACAGCAGTTCCTCGTAGTCCCCGGCCTCCCAGAAGGACGCCCAAAGCGCCGTCTGGGAGTTCGGCCGCGACCGAGTAGGCGCACGGGCCCGCGTCCAGCAGCACCTGCCCGGGCCAGGTGCGCCCCTCGTCGAGGGACCAGCGCAGGGTCAGTCGGCGGCGCTCGTTCTCGTCGTCGAGCAGCGTCGCGACGGTGAGGTCGCCCCAGGTGGCGAGGCCGCCGTTGCACGCCGGGTCGACGAGCTGCTCGTGCGGGACCGGGCGGCCGAACGTCTCCCCGCCGTCGTGCGAGAGGGCCCACCGTCGTCGCGGCCGGGCCCGCGCGTGCAGTAACACAGAGCCGTCGCGGAGCGGGAGCACCTTGTTCTCGTCACAGTCCGGTCCGAGGCGCGGGCCCAGAATCCAGGTGTCGCCACCGTCGTCGCTGCGCCCGATGGCCGTGTAGTTCAGGCCGTCGACCCGCAGTACGAAGCCCTGCAGCAGCCGACCGCTCGCCAGCGCGCAGCCGTTGCCCGACGCGGCGAACATGCCGCCGACGTCCGCCGCCCGCAGCGCGCTGAAGTCGCGGTGCGTCCACGTCTCGCCGTCGTCGTCCGAGGTGGACAGCCACAGCGACAGCCCCTCACCGCCGGGTTCAGCCGAGAAGTAGCTCTCCCCCCGGCTGCCCACGTACCAGCAGTACAGGCGCCCCGTCGCTGGGTCGGCGATGAAGCTCGCGTCGCCGAAGCCGTGCACGCCCTCGTGTCGGCGCAGGATCCGCACCGCGCCCCACGTGCAGCCGGCGTCGTCGGACACCCGGTACGCAATGTCGAACGCACCGGGCAGATCCCGCCAATCCGCGCGGACATCCCACGCCGCGATCACCCGCCCCGTCCGCGTGACGGCCAATGCCGGGATACGCGGACACGTCCGGTCGAACGCGGATCCTTCAACGACGTCACCCACCCGGGCCAGCGTGCAGATCTTCATGGTTCTCCTTCTTCCATCAAGGATGTCGTTCACCGACAGTCTTCTTGCTTATCCATCTCGCGCTGGGCTGCGAAAGATCCGAACCCACAACTCCCGGCGGCACCGCGCTGCCGCAACTCCCTGCCCACAGCGCGGGACCCTTTCGACACGGCGTTCGGCTTCGCCTCACGGCCGGCTCAAGGAACGACATCGCTGCCGCGACTCCCAGCGCACGTGCGGGACCTAACGACCAAGACGGTTCGCTGGCGCTCACGCGTCGGCTCAAGGAACGATGGCTCAAGGAGCGACAACCCGGCGCACAGGTCGGTCCCTGAGGAGCAGCCCCGCCAGCCCACTGACACCGAGCACCAACCCCGCGGGGCTGCGTCTCGAAGGGTCCGAAACCAACAGCTCGCCGGGAGCTGCCGCGACTCCCAGCCCACAGCGCGGGACCTTTCGACACGGGCCCGGCGCTCCGCGCGGGGGCCCGGCTCAAGGAACGGTGCCGCTGCCGCGACTCCCAGCGCACGTGCGGGACCTAACGACCAAGACGGTTCGCTGGCGCTCACGCGTCGGCTCAAGGAACGGCGGCGCAAGGAGCGACAACCCGGCGCACAGGTCGGTCCCTGAGGAGCAGCCCCGCCAGCCCACTGACACCGAGCACCAACCCCGCGGGGCTGCGTCTCGAAGGGTCCGAAACCAACAGCTCGCCGGGAACTGCCGCAACTCCCAGCCCACAGCGCGGGACCTTTCGACACGGGCCCGGCGCTCCGCGCGGGGGCCCGGCTCAAGGAACGGTGCCGCTGCCGCGACTCCCAGCGCACGTGCGGGACCTAACGACCAAGACGGTTCGCTGGCGCTCACGCGTCGGCTCAAGGAACGACAGCTCAAGGAACGGCGGCTCAAGGAACGACGGCTCAAGGAACGATCTCGGCACCAGCTACTGCGTCGGCGAACCAGGTCGTGATGGTTGTCGGGTGCGTGATGGCCGTGCCGACGACCACCGCCCAGGCGCCGCGGCGGATGGCCTCCGCGGCATCCGACGGCGAGTGCACGCGGCCCTCGACGAAGACCGGCGCGGGCAGCGCGACGACCTCATCGACGAACTGCCAGTCCGGGCCTGCTGTCTTCGGACGCTCGCCGGAGTAGCCCGCGAGCGTCGTGCCGAGCACATCGGCGCCCGCCTCCAGGGCCGCCTCGGCGTCGGCCGTCGACCCGCAGTCGGCCATCACCAGCACGTCGGGGTAGGCCGCGCGCAGGCCGGCGATCGTCTCGGCCAGCGTCCGGCCGTCGGGGCGCGGACGCCGCGTGCCGTCCAGCGCGACGATCTCACAGCCGGTCTCGGCCACGGCGAGGCAGTCCTCCAGCGTGGGGGTGATGTACACGCCCTCCGCGCCGACCTTCACCAGCCCGATGATCGGCACGTCGACCGCGGCCCGCATGGCGCGCAGGTCGTCGAGCCCCTTGCCGCGGATCGCAGCCGCACCACCCGCCACGGCGGCCTCAGCCACCTGCGCCATGGTGCGAGGGTCGAGCATCGGCTCGCCGGGGTAGGCCTGGCAGGAGACGATCAGTCGCCCGCGGAGCGCGGTCAGGATGTCGGTCATGGTCACTCCAAGTGTTATGTGTCAGGGGGAGTTTGGTGGGTTCTGGTGTTCCAGTGGATGGATCGCAAGGCCGACGAGCGAGGGAGCACGTGGTCGTTCGTCGCGTGAGGAGAACGCAGCGAGGCACCGCTGGGGCGCTAGAAGCCGCAAGCTCCTCCTGACACGCAGCATCAATATCGCGTGGGTACGGCGGCGTCGAAGACGGCCTTGGCCGCGCCGTACAGCGCGGCGTTCGGGCCCAGCTCGGCGGGCAGCAGGTCGATGTCCGCGACGAGGTCGACCAGCTGGGCGCGACAGGCCGCCTGAAGCGGCTCCCACCACGCGGGCCCCGCTTGGGCGACACCACCGCCCAGCACGACGCACGCAGGGTCCAGCAGCGTGACCATGCCGGCGATAGCCGTGCCGAGGCCCGTGGCGGCGGCCCCCACGACGTCCCGCGCGACGGCGTCGCCCTCCTCGGCCCGCGCGACGATCTCCGGACCGGACAGCGCCACCCCCGCACGCTCCGCGTAGCGGCGCTCGATCGCCGGGCCGGCCGCGAGCGCCTCGAGGTGCCCGAGGCGGCCGCACGTGCAGCGCAGACCCTCGGCGCCCGGCGTCGGGGTGTGGCCGATCTCACCGGCCAACCGATGAGCGCCCGTCCACAGCCCGCCGGGCAGGATCACTCCCCCGCCGACGCCGGTGCCGACGGCGACCATCAGCAGGGAGCCACGGCCGCGACCCGCGCCCAACCAGGCCTCGCCGAGCGCATGCGCGTCGACGTCGTTACGCACCTCGACGGGCAGGTCCGCGCGGCCGACCCGGGCCCGGAGGCCCGCGGCGAGGTCCGTGCCGACCCACTCGGCGAACACCTCCGTGGCCGACACGATGGTGGCCGACACAGGATCGACGACGCCCGCGGTTCCGATCCCCACCCCGACGACGCCGTCCGCCAGCAGCGGCTTCACCAGCGCGGCGACGACGTCGAGCACGGCCTCGGGGCCCTCGGCTGCGGGGGTGGCTGCGGTGCGCACCTCGCCGAGCGTGCCGTCGGCCGACACGAGCGCAGCGGCCGTCTTGCTACCGCCCAGATCGACGGCGACGGCAGTGCTCATGCAGGCAGCCCCACCGCGTCCAGGATCTCGCGGATGGCGGCCACATCGGCGTCGGTCAGGCCCTCGAGCGGCGCGGGCATCGTGGCGGAGTCGATGATGCCGAGCAGCGCCATCGCGGCCTTGAACGCGCCGATGCCGCCGGCGTCGCCCGACCGGCCCTGCGGCACGAAGGCGATCTCGAACAGCCGCGCGAGCCGATCCTGCTCGGCGCGGGCAGCCACCCAGTCGCCCGCTTGGGCCGCGTCCCACAGCCGCCGGTAGCCGGCCGGATCCACGTTGGCAAGCCCCGGGACGACACCGTCGGCACCGAGCAGCAGCATGCCGTCGACCATCACCTCGTGGCCGGTCAGCAGCTCGAGCGGGTGGCCGGCGTCGGCGTTGGCCATGACCAGCCGACGGAACGCGACGTCGTCGCCCGAAGAGTCCTTGACGCCCGCAATCACCCCCTCGCGGCCCAGCGTGATGAGCAGGTCGAGGCCCAGCTTGGTGTGCACGCGCACGGGCACGTCGTAGGCGTAGACGGGCACGTCGACGGCGGACGCCACCATGCGCAGGTGGCGCGCGATCTCGGCCTGGTCGTTCAGCGCGTACAGCGGTGCGGTGACCACCACCGAGTCGACCCCCAGGTCCTGGGCGCGGCGGGCATGCTCGGCCATCCGACGCGCGGTGAAGTCCGGCGTGCCGACCTGGACGGGCACCCGCCCCGCGACCGCCTCGACGACGCGGCGCACCACGAGGTCGCGCTCCGCGTCGGTGAGGTAGGCCACCTGGCCGGACGAGCCGAGGATGAACAGGCCGTGCACGCCGCCCGCGATGAGGTGCTCGACGACGCGGTCAAGGCTTTCGAGGTCGAGGGAGCCGTCGGGGTGGAAGGGGGTGACAACGGGGGGAACGAGGCCTCGGATGGCGGTCATGGCTACCTGTTTCATTCTCAGAGGAGGGAAGGGACGGCGCCGAGCAGGGCGCGGGTGTAGTCGTCGGACGGATGGGCGAAGACCTGATCGGCGGGGCCGGTCTCCACCACCTGACCGGCCAGCATCACCGCCATCCGGTCGGAGACGAACCGGACGGTGTTGATGTCGTGGCTGATGAACACCAGCCCGAGGCCCAGCTCCTGCTTCAGATCGGTGAGCAGGTTCAGCACCTGGGCGCGGACGGAGACGTCGAGGGCCGAGGTGGGCTCGTCGGCGATGATCACGTCGGGGTCCAGCGCGAGCGCGCGGGCGATGGCGACGCGCTGGCGCTGGCCGCCGGAGATCTGCCGCGGCAGCACGTCGAGCGCCGACTGCGGCAGGCCCACCAGGTCGAGCAGTTCCTTGACGCGCCGCTCCCGCTCGGCGGGAGTGCCGATGCCGTGCACGCGCAACGGGTCGAGGAGGGTGTCGCGGACGGCCATCCGGGGGTTGAGCGCGGTGGCCGGGTCCTGGAAGACGACGGAGACCGCGCGGCCGAGGCGCCGTCGTCCGGCCGCGTTCAGCCGGAGCGACTCGCCGAAGTAGCGCACGTCGCCGCTGGTCACGGGCTGAAGGCCCACCATGACGCGGGCCAGGGTCGACTTGCCGCAGCCCGACTCGCCGACCAGTCCGAGGGTCTCGCCGTTGCTGACGGCGATGTTCACGCCGTTGACGGCGTGCACGCGGTCGGGCCGGAACAGCTTGCCGGTGCGCGCCTTGTGGATGACGTGCACGTCGGTGAGTTCGATCACGGGATCGGTCATCTATCGGCCCTCCTTGGCGAGCGCGGCGGCCAGTTCGTCCGTGCGGGCGAACAGGTGGTCGGTGCCGTCGACCAGCCGCAGCGTGGGCTTCTCGTCGAGACCGAGCGTGGGGTGCGACGAGCGGGGCGCGAACCGGTCGCCGGCCACGAACTCGCGCGGCGACGGGACGGTGCCAGGCACCTGATGCAGGCGGCCCTGCCCCTCCTCGATCGACAGCACCGCACCCAGCAGCCCCCGGGTGTACTCGTGCACCGGATTGGTCAGCAGCTCGCGCGTGGCCGCCTGCTCCACCACCTGGCCCGCGTACATCACGGTGATCCGGTGGGCCACCTTCGCCACCAGGGCGAGGTCGTGGGAGACGAAGACCATCGCGAAGCCGAGCTTCTCGCGCAGGTCGTTCAGCAGGTCGACGACCTGCGCCTGCACGGTCACGTCGAGCGCTGTGGTGGGCTCGTCGGCGATCACCAAGCGCGGGTTGCGGGTGAGCGCCATGGCGATCAGCACGCGCTGGCGCTGGCCGCCGGAGAGCTCGTGCGGGTACGACTTCAGGGTGCGCACCGGATCCAGGCCGACCAGCTCCAGCAGCTCCTCGGCGGAGCGCTGGCCGCCGCGCTTGGTGAGCTGGGCCAGCTGTGAGCGGATCAGCATCGACGGGTTCAGCGAGCTGAGCGCGTCCTGGTAGACCATGCTCATCTCGTGGCCGCGGAGCGCGTTGCGCTGCTTCGGCCCCATGGTCAGCAGCTCCTGACCGGCGAACCGGATGGAGCCGTCGAAGCGGGCGGTGTCGGGCAGCAGGCCCATGATGGCCATCGAGGTGATCGACTTGCCGCAGCCGGACTCGCCGACGAGCCCCATCGTCTCGCCGGGGCGGACGGAGAAGGAGACGTTGTCGACGATCCGCACGTCACCGTGCGCGCCGGGGAACGAGATGCTGAGGTTCTCCACCTCGAGGAGCGGGGCGGCGGTGGGATCGGCCAGGACGAGTCGGTCGTCGCGGGCCAGTTCGGCCGCCTCGAGCGCGGTCAAGCGGGCAACGAGGGAGGCGCCCTGCGTCGCGTACGACTCGGCGATGGCCGCCGCGCCGCGCTCCGCCTCGGCGACGTCGACGACGGTGACGCGGCTGCGGATGCGCGGCGAGGCCAACGCATCGGTGAGCCCCTCGGAGAGCACGTTGAGGCTGAGGGTGGTGATCAGGATGAACAGGCCGGGGAAGAACGTCACCCACCAGTGGCCCGACAGCAGCAGGGCCTTGCCTTCGCTCAGCATGTTGCCCCACGTAGGGGTGTTAACCGAGGTGATGCCGGTGCCGATGAACGACAGCGAGGCCTCGAAGACGATCGCGTCGGCCACCAGCACCGTCGCGAACACCATGATCGGCGCCAGGCAGTTGCGGGCGACATGCCGGATGAGGATCCAGCTGGTGCGCGCCCCCATCACCTTCGACGCGGCCACGTAGTCCTCGCCGAACTGCGCGAGCACGTTGGCGCGCACCACGCGGGTGAGCTGCGGCACGTACAGGAAGGCGATCGAGATGATCACCACCGGCAGGATGGGCAGCCGCGAGGCCAACGCCGTCACCATGACGGCGGCCAGCGCGATGCCGGGGAAGCTCATCACGATGTCGAGCACGCGCATCAGCACCTCGGAGACCACCTTGCCCGCCGTCGCCGCGATCGAGCCGAGCACGGCGGCCGCGACGAGCGCGAGACCCGTGGCAGCCAGGCCGACGATCAGCGAGACGCGCGCACCGAAGACGATGCGCGAGAAGACGTCGCGGCCGGGCTCGTCGGTACCGAACCAGAACGAGCCGTTCGGTGGGATGGAGCTGTCGGCCACCACCGTCGTGCCGACGCCCTCGATGGTGATCTCGGTCTTGGTCATCATGTCCGGCGGCACGAGGCCCGCGGCGTCGGGCGAGTAGGGCGCCACCAGCGGCGCGAAGACCGCGAGCAGCACCATCACGACGAGCACCACGATCGCGATCCGCGAGCTCATCGGCATGGCCTTCAGGCCCTGGAAGCGCAGGCCCGGCTGCGCGAGCTTCTTGGCCGATTCTGCGGCAAGCATCAGATGCTCCTGATCCGCGGGTTGACCAGCACGTACAGCAGGTCGACCACGACGTTGATGACGATGAAGGCGATCGCGACGGTGATCGTCACGCCCTGGACGATGTTGATGTCATTGCGGGTGATGCCCTGGAAGATGAGCTGGCCCATGCCCTGGATGTTGAAGATCATCTCGATGACGACCGCGCCGCCCATCAGGTACCCGACGCGCAGGCCGAGCACCGTCAGCGGGGTGATCAGCGCGTTGCGCAGCACGTTGCGGCCGACGACCACGCTGCGCGGGATGCCCGCGCCGATGGCGGTGCGCACATAGTCGCGGTCCAGTTCCTCCACCATCGCCGTGCGCACCACGCGCGTCAGCGAGCCAGCCACCGGCACGGCCAGCGCGAACGCGGGCAGGAAGATCTGGATCCACCACCCTCCTGGGCTTTCGGTGAACCGCACCCACTGCGTGATGACCGCGGGGAACGTGTGTGTGCCGCCCGGCACGTTGCCGAAGGCCTGGATCAGCAGCAGCGCCAGCCAGAACGACGGCGTCGCCAGCGAGGCGATCGAGATCAGGCGGATCAGCTGGTCGGGCCAGCGGTCGCGGTAGAGCGCCGCCAGGACGCCCATGACCAGCGAGAGCACGACGGCGAGGGCCAGGCCGACAAACGTGATCTGCAGCGTGATGGGGAAGTTCTGGCCCACCATCTGCGAGATGGGGACGCCGGTGAACGACTGGCCGAGATTGCCCTGCACCAGGCCCGCGATATAGCGGCCGTAGCGCACCAGCATCGGGTCGTTCAGGCCGTGCGCGTCGCGGTAGGCGTCCAGCGCGGCGGCCGAGGCGCTCTCCCCCAGCGCGAGGCGGGCGGGGTCGGCGGTGGACAGCGACATCACGATGAAGACGAGCAGCGTGACGCCGAGCACCATGATCGGCAGGGCGATCAGGCGCCGGCCGAGCAGGCGTAGCAGATTGGACATGAGGGCGCGCTCCTCTCGGGGCGGCGGGGCGGGGCACGATGCCCCACCCCGCCCTCCGCGGACGGACTACTTCGTCGAGGCGACGTCGAGGAACGACAGGCCGGTGACCGCGATGGGCTTGAAGCCCTGCAGCGTCTCCGGGTCGAACGCCGTCGGAGACTTGCGGTGGAAGATCGGGTACAGCGGCACGTTCTCGCTGATCACGTCGTAGAGCTCGTGCCAGGTGTTCAGCTGCTCGTCGCCGGTCGCGGCCGACGCCTTGTCGAGCAGGCTCTGCACCTGGGTGTACGACTCCTGACCCTTCCAGTGCATGCGGGCGTCGGTCCACGTATCGCCCGCGTACCACCAGCGCAGCAGGAGGTCCACGTCGTCGCCGAAGACCGACGGGTCGCCGGGCGCCACGACGATGTCGAAGGCGTCCACCTTGCCGTCGATGGTGGCGTAGACGTCGGCCGACTTCTTCTCCTCGTAGGTGACGGTCAGGCCGACGGCTTCGAGCGACTCCTTGATCATCGGCCGCACCGCGGCGAACCAGCCGTGATCCGACGAGAGCAGGCGGACGGTGGTGAGGCCGGTCGCGGCAAGCAGCTCCTTGGCCTTGGCCTGCTGCCCCACGTACTGCACCTTCGCCTCCTTGTAGGCGGCGTGCTCCTTCTGCACGAAGCAGGTGGCGGGCGTCGCGAGGTCGGCCATGCCGACGGTGCAGATCTTCTCGTAGTCGAGGGCCGAGAGGATCGCCTGGCGGTTGCGGACGTCGTCCATCGGCGCCGCGCCGCAGTTGAACATCACGAACAGCAGCCCGAAGCCCTGCTGCGCCGCGACGGTCTTCGACTGCGCGAGGGTCGCCAGGTTGGCGGCCGGGACCGAGTCGATGGCCTGGACCGTGCCGGAGCTGAGCGCGTTGGTGCGGGTGGAGTCGTCGGGGATGATCTGCCACGTCATCGTCGGCGCCTTGGCCGGGCGGGTGCCGGTGTAGGCGTCGAACCGCTCGAAGGCGACCTGCTGCGAGCTGGCCCCGTTGTCGGTCATCTTGTACGGGCCGGTGCCCACGGGGTTCAGGTCGAAGGCCTTGGCGTCCTTCTCGACGGCGGCCTTCGGCACGATCTTGACGACGGCGAGCCGCTCGGCCACCAGCGAGAACGGGTACTTGAGCGCGATGGTGACGGTGCTGTCGTCCTTCTTCTTCACGCTGTCGATGAAGGGGATGAACGACGCGTAGAGGCTCGCGTTCTCGGGGTTCAGGACGCGCTCGAAGGAGAACACCACGTCGTCGGCCGTGACCGGGCTGCCGTCGTGGAAGACGGCGCCGTCGCGGAGGGTCACCTCGTAGGTGGTGTCGTCGACCTTGGTCGGGAGCTCCTTGCCGAGGGCCGCGTAGGTCTCGCGGGTGGCGGGGTCGAGCTCGGTCAGGCCCTCGAGCGTGTGCCAGTTCACCGCGACGGTGAGCGCGGCCGTGGTGGTCATCGGGTCGTAGCCGTTGGTGCCCAGCTCGTAGGAGATCGCGGCGACGATGCCCCCTGTCCCCGCGTCGCCTCCCTGAGAGGTGCTCGGGCCCGCGCTGGGCTTCGTCGTCCCGGGGGCGGCCGGCGGCTGCGTGCCGCAGGCGGACAGCGTGGCGGTGAAGGCCGCGGCGGCACCGAATGCGCCGGCGAGCGAGAACAGCTCGCGTCGCCGTAGGGGGTTCGTCATTGTTCCTCCTAGAGTTCAGACATCTGATGTCTAATCTTGTGCCATGATTTCGACGTCGTCAAGCTCAGGAGGGAACACATGCCGAGGGACCGCGCGCCGCAACGCCTGCGTCAGACCATCGACGCCATCAAGGAGTTGATCCTGGAGCAGGGGCTCAAACCGGGCGACGCGATGCCGACGGAGGCGCACCTCGCCGACCTGCTGGGCGTCTCCCGCGCGAACCTGCGCGAGGCCATCCGCACGCTCGCCACCCTCGACATCATCGAGGTGCACCACGGGACCGGCATGTTCGTCGGGCCGATGTCACTGCGCCCGCTCGTCGAGGGCCTGACCTTCAAGGGCGTCGTGCTCCCGGGCAAGGACTTTCAGACCCTGCGGCAGGTGGTGGAGGTGCGCCAGGCCCTCGACCTCGCCATCTCCCCCAGCGTCGTCGCCCACCTCCGCGGCACCGAGCACGCGGAACTGGACGAGCTCTGCACGGCGATGGCCGAGCACAGCGACAAGGGCGAGACCTTCGGCGTCGAGGACCGCTGCTTCCACCTGACGGTGGCGAACATGGTGGGCAACGAGCTCTACGGCCAACTGGTGGCCGCGTTCTGGGACGTCTACACGCTCGTCGCGCCGCGCCTGGGCGTGGCAACACCGCGCGACCTCGCCGACACGGTGCGTGCGCACCGCGACATGCTGGACGCCGCCATCGCGGGCGACCTCGAGACGTACAAGGCGGCGGTGGAGGCGCACTACGCGCCGTTGCTGCGCGTGCTGGACGCGACCCCGGTGCCTGCTCAGGCCGCGGACTGACGCCGCTCGACGAGCCGCGCCAGCAGCACGAGCAGCAGGCCGACGGCGGCCAGCACGACGCCCACCCAGGACGGCGCCCGGAAGCCGAGCCCCGCGGCGATCACCGCACCACCCAGCGCCGCACCCATCGAGTTGCCGACGTTCAGCGACGCGTGGTTCAGGGCCGAGGCCAGCGTCTGGGCGTCGCCCGAGACGTCGAGCAGCCGGGTCTGGATGGCCGGCATCATCGCCATGGTGAGCGCCGCCATGGCGAACAGCAGGACGACGAGCATCAGCGGGTTCCCGCCCAGGAGGGCGAGCAGGACGAGCACGACGATGTAGGGCGGGAAGAGCGTCAGCAGCGCGGGGAGGGCGCCCTTGTCGGCGAACGGGCCGCCGAGCGCGTTGCCTACCGTCATGCCGATGCCGACGATGACCAGCGTCACCGGCACCCAGCCCTCGGGCAGGCCCGCGAGCTCGGTGACCATGGGCGCCACGTAGGAGTAGACGGCGAAGAAGCCGCCGAAGCCGATGGCCCCGATGCCCAACGCCAGCCACACCTGGGTGCGGCGGAACACGCTGAGCTCGCCCCGGATGGTGGCGTGCGGGTTGCCGGGCTGGCGCGGAACGGTGAGCGCGATGGCCGCCGTCGCCGCGGCGAAGATGACGGTCAGCGCGAGGTAGGCCGAGCGCCAGCCGAGGCGCTGGCCGAGGATGGTGATGAGCGGCACGCCCACGACGTTGGCGATCGTCAGGCCCGAGAGCACGAAGGCGATGCCCTTGCCGCGGCTGCCCGGGCCCATCAGCTGGCCGGCGATGAGCGAGGCGAAGCCGAAGTAGGCGCCGTGCGGGAGCGCGGCGAGGAAGCGCGCCAGCACGAGCACCTCGAAGCTGGGCGCGACCGCCGAGAGCACCGAGCCGGCCGCGAAGGCGGCGGCGAAGCCGACGACCGCCAGCTTGCGCGGCACGCGCGCCGTAGCCACCGCGAGCGTGAACGCACCGAGCACCACGCCCAGGGCGTAGGCGGAGATGACCAGCCCGCCGCGGGCCAGCGCGCCCTCCTCCGAGGCCGCCCACAGATCCGGCAGGAGGTCCTTCGCGATCTGCGGCAGCAGGCCCATCGCGACGAACTCGGCGACGCCGATGCCGAAGCCGCCCAGCGCCAGCGACAGGAGTGCGCGCCAGCGTCGGGCGGGGGTCAGGTCGGTCATCGAGAGTTCCTTTCGGACGCGGACGACGGGGCGGCCGAGACCTTGTGAGTCCCGGCCGCCCCGTCGCGGC
This sequence comes from Arachnia sp., assembly GCA_047602285.1. Taxonomy (GTDB): domain Bacteria; phylum Actinomycetota; class Actinomycetes; order Propionibacteriales; family Propionibacteriaceae; genus Arachnia. Next base: position 3,330,862 of record JASGHR010000001.1, on the reverse strand, counting down.
AGAAGTTATTCGTTCAGTGGTCGCGGTGCGCGAGTTCGGTGGACGCGCCGTCCTTCGCCTTGCCCGTCAGGCGGGGGGCGAACACGATCAGCGCGACGATCAGGCCGAAGCCGATCGGGCCGACGATGGTGAGAAGGAGCACGGTGAGGTTCGACACGGGCTCCGGCTCCGGCCAGCCGGGGAGAACTTCGAGGGGCAGCATGCTCATGGGCGGAACATTACCTGACGTCGGCCCCGTTTCGCGGTCCCTTCCGTCGCGCCGCGCCTCGTCGAGTCTGCGGTAGATTCGCCTCGGACCACGGGAGGACAGCGATGGACCGCACCATCTTCTCCGCCGACGACATGTCGTGGGCGCTGACCCGAATGACGCACGAGCTGCTCGAGCGCAACCGGGGGGCCGACGGCGTTCTCCTGCTCGGCATCCTGACGCGCGGCGCACCGCTCGCGGCGCGGCTCGCCGGCATCGCCGAGGCGCAGGGGCACCCGCTCCCCCACGGCCAACTCGACATCACGATGTACCGCGACGACCTCCGCCGCAACCCCACCCGACAGGTGGGCCACACGGTGCTTCCCGAAACCATCGACGACAAGGTGGTCGTCCTGGTCGACGACGTGCTCTTCTCCGGCCGCACCATCCAGGCCGCACTGCTGGCGCTGGCCGATCTCGGCCGCCCCCGCGCGGTGCAGCTCGTGACCCTCGTGGACCGGGGGCACCGCGAGCTGCCGATCCAGGCCGACATCGTCGGCAAACACCTGCCCACCGCCCGCGCCGAGCGCGTCCGCGTCCGGCTCGCCGAGACCGACGGCGAAGACCTGGTGACCCTTTCTCGTCCCGACGCCGAGCCCACCGAACGGAGCGCCTCGTGAAGCACCTCCTGAGCATCGCCGACCTCACGAGGGCGGACGCGGAGCAACTGCTCGCCACCGCGCAGGAGATGCACGACGTCCAGTCGCGGCCCATCAAGAAGCTGCCTGCGCTGCGCGGCCGCACCGTCGTCAATCTGTTCTTCGAGGATTCGACGCGCACCCGCTCGTCGTTCGAGCTGGCCGCCAAGTGGCTGTCGGCCGATGCCATCAACGTGTCGGCCAAGGGCTCGAGCGTCAGCAAGGGCGAGTCGATGCGCGACACGCTCCTGACCCTGGACGCCATGGGCGTGGACGCCATCGTGATGCGACACGCGGGTTCGGGCTCCGTGGCCCAGGCCGCCGGGTGGGTGCGCGCGACGATGATCAACGCCGGCGACGGCATGCACGAGCACCCCACGCAGGCGCTGCTGGATGCGCACGCCATCCGCCGCCACCTCGGCGCGCACGGCCTCGGCGAGCTGGAGAGCAAGCGGGTCGCGATCACCGGCGACCTGCTGCATTCGCGCGTGGTGCGCTCGAACGTGCTGCTGCTCGGGTTGCTCGGCGCCTCCGTCGTCCTCGTGGCCCCGCCCACGCTGATGCCCCCGGGCGTCGAGAACTGGGGCGTGGACGTCACGCACGACTTCGACGCGGTGCTCCCCGACGTGGACGTCGCCATGATGCTGCGCGTGCAGCGCGAGCGGATGAGCGGCGGATTCTTCCCCTCCGAGCGCGAGTACATCGACGGCTACGGCCTGACCCCGCGCCGGCTCGCGCTGCTGAAGCCCGGGGCGTGCATCGCGCACCCCGGCCCGATGAACCGCGGGCTCGAGATCTCGTCCGCCGCGGCTGACTCGGCCCAGTCCATCATCCTCGACCAGGTGAGCTCCGGCGTCGCCGTCCGGATGAGCGTCCTGTACCACCTGCTCGCCGGCGACGGCTCGGCCAACTGAGAGGGAACCTGAACATGAGCACGCTTCTTCGTGGGGTCGCCCTGCCGGACGGCACGCGCACCGACCTCGCGCTGGTCGACGGCCGCATCGCCGCCGAGGCACCGGCCGGCGCCGAGGTCGTCGACGCCGAGGGCCTCCTCGCACTGCCCGGCCTCGTCGATGTCCACGTCCACCTCCGCGAGCCCGGCCGGGAGGACACCGAGACGGTGCTGACCGGCTCGCGGGCGGCCGCGCGCGGCGGGTTCACCGCCGTCTGCGCCATGGCCAACACCACGCCGGTCACCGACACCGCGGAGAAGGCCGAGCACGTGCACGACTTGGGCGTGCAGGCCGGCCTCGTCGACGTCTCGGTGATCGGCGCCATTTCGAAGGGGCTGCGCGGCGAGGAGCTGGCCGAGCTCGGGCTGATGCATCGCTCGCGCGCCGGCGTCACGATGTTCTCCGACGACGGCATGTGCCTGATGAACCCGCAGCTGATGCGCCGCGCGCTGGAATGGGTCAAGCCGTTCGGTGGCGTCATCGCCCAGCACTCGCAGGACGCGCAGCTCGCCGGCCCCGGCGCCTGCTGCCACGAGGGCGAGATCTCCGGCCGGCTCGGCCTGGGCGGCTGGCCCGCCGTCGCCGAGTCCGTGATCATCGCCCGCGACGTGCAGCTGGCCGAGGCCACCGGCTCGCGCCTGCACGTCTGCCACATCTCCACCGCTGAGGGCGTCGAGGTGGTGCGCTGGGCGAAGAAGCGTGGCATCGACGTCACGGCCGAGGTGACGCCGCACCACCTCCTGCTCGGCACCGAGAACCTCACCGGCTACGACACCGTCTACAAGGTGAACCCGCCGCTGCGCACCTCCGAGCACATCGAGGCCGTCCGCGAGGCGCTGGCCGACGGCACGATCGACGTCGTCGCCACCGACCACGCGCCGCACGCCACGCAGGACAAGGACCACGCGTTCGTCGACGCCCGCCCCGGCATGCTGGGGCTGGAGCAGTCGTTGGCCGTGGTGATCGAGACGATGGTGAACACCGGCCGGCTGGACTGGGCGGGCGTCGCCCAGCGGATGAGCCACGCACCGGCGCAGATCGCGGGGTTGGCCGGTCACGGCCGGCCGCTCGCCGTCGGAGAGCCGGCGAACCTGGTGCTGGTCGACCCATCGCGGACGCAGGTCGTCGACAGGGACGCGTCGTCGTCGCTCAGCCGCAACAACCCCTACCACGGGCGCACGCTGCCCGACCCCGTCGTCGCGACCTACCTCCGCGGCACCCAGACCTTCCACCGCTAGACCCCTACAGGAGAGACACATGACTGAGCTGGCGAATATCGGCGTGATCGGCATGGCCGTGATGGGCTCGAACCTCGCGCGCAACCTCGCGCACCGCGGGCACCGCGTGGCCATCTACAACCGCACCACCTCCAAGACCGACGCGGTCATGGCCGAGCACGGCTCCGAGGGCGACTTCCGCCCGTCGGCCGAGCTGGCCGACTTCGTCGCCTCGCTCGAGCGCCCTCGTCGCATCATCATCATGGTGAAGGCCGGCGCGGGCACCGACGCCACCATCGACTCCCTCGTCCCGCTCCTCGAGGAGGGCGACATCGTCGTCGACGGCGGCAACGCGTTCTTCGAGGACACCCGCCGCCGCGAGCAGGCGCTGCGCGCGCACGGCCTGCACTTCGTGGGCGCGGGGATCTCGGGCGGTGAGGTCGGCGCGCTCGAGGGCCCGTCGATCATGCCGGGCGGCTCCCCCGAGTCGTACGAGGCGCTGGGCCCGATCCTCGAGTCCATCGCGGCGCAGGTCGACGGCGAGCCGTGCTGCACCTACATCGGCACCGACGGCGCCGGGCACTTCGTGAAGATGGTGCACAACGGCATCGAGTACGCCGACATGCAGTTCATCGGCGAGGCCTACGAGCTGCTGAAGGGCCTCGGCCTCAGCCACACCGAGATGGCCGACGTCTTCGCCACCTGGAACACCGGTGATCTCGACTCCTACCTGATCGAGATCACCGCCGAGGTGCTGCGCAAGGTGGATGCGACGACGGGCAAGGCGCTCGTCGAGGTGATCGTCGACGCGGCGGGCATGAAGGGCACGGGCACTTGGACGGTGCAGTCGGCGCTGAACCTGGGCACGCCGGTGAACACCATCGCCGAGTCCGTGTTCGCCCGTGCCATCTCGTCGTCGCCCGCGCTCCGCGCCGCCGCGCAGAAGGCGCTGACCGGCCCCGACGGCACCATCTCGGTGGCCGACCGCGACGCGTTCGTCGAGCAGATCCGCCAGGCGCTGTGGGCGTCGAAGGTGGTCGCGTACGCGCAGGGCCTGGACGAGATCCGGATGGCCGCCGAGGAGTTCGGCTGGAGCATCAACGTCGGCGAGGTCGCGAAGATCTGGCGCGGCGGCTGCATCATCCGCGCCAAGCTGCTGGAGCGCATCCGCTCGGAGTACGCCGCCGGTCAGCTGGTGACGCTGTTGGAGGCCCCGTCGGTCGCGGCGGACCTCGCCGACGCGCAGGACGCCTGGCGCGAGGTGGTGGCCGTCGCGGTGAAGGCCGGCGTCCCCGTCCCCGGCTTCGCCGCTGCCCTGGCCCACTACGACCAGGCCCGCGCCCCGCGTCTGAACGCGGCCCTCACCCAGGGCCTGCGCGACTACTTCGGGGCTCACACCTACCAGCGGATCGACCGCGAGGGCACGTTCCACGTCAACTGGTCGACCGACGGCCAGGAGATCGAGGAAACTGACAGCCACTGAGCTATCCCGGTTAGTGCGGCTGCGTGCGTCGCTCTGGCGACGTACGCAGCCGCATTAAGCCGGATCCGAGGGTGATTCCGACGGAAGCAGCCGCATTGATGTCTCGGTCATGGCGTCGGCTCGACCTGGCAGACTCGTCGCATGATCGACCCGCTTGAGGACAGCCACGCAGACGACGGCCCGGTGTTGACGACGGAGCGGTTGACGCTGCGCGGCATGCGCGACACCGACCTGGTCGATCTCGCCGCCATCCTGCAGGACGCCGAGACCATGGTGGCCTACGAGGGTCCGTTCAGCGACGAAGAAGTGCGACGCTGGCTGGACCGGATGCAGGAGCACGACCGCACCGATGGGTTCAGCATGTGGGCCGTTCAGTTGCATGGCACCGGCCCCATGATCGGGCAGTGCGGCGTCACCTGGCAGCTCATCGGCGACGAGCGAGTCCTCGAGGTCGGCTACCTGTTCAACCGCACGTACTGGCACCAGGGCTATGCCATCGAAGCCGCGCAGGCCTGCCGCGACTGGGCGTTCCGCGAGCTCGGCGCGGAACGCGTCCACTCGATCATCCGGGACACGAACATCGCATCGATGAACGTCGCCATCCGCAACGGAATGACTGCGCGTCGACGCTTCGTGAAGCACTACCGCGGCGTCGACATGCCCCACTTCGACTTCGCCATCGACCGCCGCACCTGGAAGGCTCTCAGAGACGCCTGCAAACCAGCGAACTGAGCCCCGGTAGATCGGCGAGCAGCAGGTGGCGAAACGGCGAGCAGAGGGTGGTGGATCGGTGAGTGAGCACCCCGGAACCTGGAAAGCTGGAGGCATGCCGCACCTGCCTCGCATCACCTTGTACCCCGGGTTTCCGCTTCCGAAGGAGGACTACCGTCCGTTGGTGGACGCGCTCCAGAAGCAGGTGACGATGCCACTGGTCGTCGCACATTCGCGCGGCGCTTTGGATGCTCTTGCCGTCCCGCACCCTGATGGATCGGCGCTGGTTCTCCTTGCACCCAGTGCCCCAGACCGGCCACGGCCATGGGATCGTTTCACCCGACGCGCGTTGAGGACGTTGGCGCTGGTCCCAGGCATTCGCAGCTTCGCTGCCCAGGCGCTTCGACGAGCGACCTACCGGTCTTTCGGACTCATCTGTCCCCCCGGACGACCGCTTCCACTCCACGCTGCCGCCGACCGGCTCACTCGAATGCCAGCCGCCGCCTACACGACCCCGGCCATCCTTCTCTGGTCGCGCACCGATCGAAGATACGAGGAACAGCTACGCCTTGCCTCCCGCGTGGGTGCGGAACCCATCGAGGTAGACGGCGGGCACATGTTCCCCATCACCGCACCGCAACAGACCGCCGACGCGATCACCTCAGCCCTCCAAGAGCTCGCTAAATAGCCCCACCCGCACGACCTGACAGCTCTCCTATCCGGCAAATAGCCGGACGTCTATACAACAAATAGCCGGAGTTCTGTGCAGCAGATAGCAGGATCCCACCAGCGTTCCTGACGACACCAGGTCAGGGCGGTTGGGCGCGTCGCCATGGCGATGTTGGCAGCCGCAGCAGGCTCACCGGTCCGCACAGCCCGTAGCAGCCGGTCGCGGCATCGTCACTGCGAGCACCACTGCGATGGCTGAGCACACCGCCCAGGCGACGACGGCGGACGTCAACGAGGCCGCGCCAACCACACCGAAGGCCACCGCTGACAGCGGCATGATTCCGACGACGATGGCCTGCTGCGCACCTGTCACGACGCCGAGCTTGTCGGCGGGGATCAGGCGTGCGGGCAGGTCGGCGCCGGCGACGACCATGACTGAGATACCGAGGCCCGCCAGCGCGGACTCCACCCCGAGCCACACCGACGTGGGACCCGGCAGGAGGGAGGGCGCAACGACGAGTATCCCCACCGTCGACGCACCCAGCGCCAGGCACGCCGCACCGAGGGTTCGCGCCGCGCGCAGGCCGATCACCCTGGTCAGCCACGAGGCCGTCGCGGCTCCCGCGAGCCCCGCCGCTGCGCCGAGAACGCCGAGCAACGCGTAGACGGCGGGCGACAGGCCGAGTGCGCTGAGCGCGATCACCGGCAGCAAAGTGTTGGCGGCTGCGGCCGACGCGTTGGCCAGCGCGTTGGCCGCGGTCACCGAGCGAAGGGTGCGCTGGCCGAGGAGATGGCCGAAGCCGGCTCGCACCGCGCGCCGGAACGGCGTTCGGACAGCGACCACAGCCTGGACAGCAGTGATCCCCCGTTGCGTGAGCGCCGACGCGGCATAAGCGAGCAGCACGACGGCCCAGGCCAGCGGCACTGGCACCAACGCCAGGACCGCCACGAGGACGATCGGGGCGAGCAGCCCACCGCTCTGCGACGCCGTCTGCACGCGCCCGAAGACCGGACGCACGCGCTCGACGTCGACGAGCCTGGGGATGAGCGCACCCCGCGCGGTGCCGTAGACGACGTCGGCCGCCCCGACGACCAGCGCCATGACGACGAGCAGCACGACACCCGACACTCCGGTGAGCAGACCGGACCACCACGCCGAGAGCCCCACGGCAGCGACCGCGGCGCGCGTCACCGTGCTCGCCATCATCAGCCGCGTCGGCGACGCGCGGTCGGCCACCGCACCGAGCGGCGCGCCCAGCACGAGGAATGCCAGCAGCCCGACGGCATTGAGGAAGCCGACGAGGCCGGTCCCCGCCCCGAGCACCCCCACGGCGACGAGCGGGATCACGGTCCGGGCCGTCGCGTCGCCGAGCGCTTCCCACACGGACGCCGCGACCAACCGACGCACCGAACCATCAGTTTGTAAGGCCATGCCTGACAGAATGTCAGGCTGACCCTGACATATGCAATGCTGGCGACATGCTCTCCGACGTCATGTGCAGCTACTGCCTCCGCTCGCGTGCCGAGGCCGGGCCCATGGTGTGCAGCCCGCTCGCGGCCATCTGCCGCGCCTGCGCCGAGAACGCCGTGCGTCTCCACGCGTCCGACATCTCGTCCGACGCGCTCACCACACCCGTCGCCGACCTCGACGACTCGGCCCTGCTGAGCAGGATCGCCGACGTCGCAGCCGCGGGCGGGCAGGTGGAGGAGCACCTCGCCGCGTGGGTCACCGTCGCGAGAAACAAGCACCTGAGCTGGGAACGCATCGGCGAGGCACTCGGCATCACCCGACAGTCGGCCTGGGAGAGATTCGCGAGCAAGACGCGCGGCTGACTACGCCCCACGAGGCCCAATCGGCGACCACGACAAGCTCACGATCGGCGAAACGCCACCGCCTGTCGGTGATTCCTCGACACTTGGCCTATGACGACGCTGCATCTGATGGTTGGGCTCCCCGGGAGCGGAAAGACCACTGCGGCACGGCGGCTCGAGGCCGAACACTCCGCACTCAGGCTCACCGTCGACGAGTGGCACATTCGGCTATTCGGGTCCGACGTCGACGACGACAGCGACCAGGCGGCCTGGCTCCTGCACGACCGGCGTCACGCCGCGATCGAGGCCCTCCTCCAGGAGACCGCGACACGAGTGCTCGCGCTGGGGGTTGACGTGATTCTGGACTTCGGGTTCTGGGCCAGAAGCGAGCGCGACGAACTTCGTGCCCTTGCCCGGGAGCTCGGCGTCGGCTTCCAGATCCACTACTCGGGGGCTTCGGACGAGGTGATGCTGAGTCGCATCAGGGCCAGGAACGCCCAGCGGCCCGTCGGCGCTTTCCACGTGCCCGAGGCCAAGCTCAAGGAATGGACTGAGCAGTTCGAGCCGCCATCGATCGACGAGTTCCTGCACGACGACCACGGCTAACCAGCCCGCCGAGGAACGCGCGGCAACGAGCGGCTGCTCGATCAGGTTCGCGGCGCTCCTCGTCAGTGCGGCTGCGTACGTCGCTCTGGCGACGCACGCAGCCGCAGTGACGCCTCGGTCATGATGTCGACTCGACCTGGCCGGCCGTCACCCCGCACTCCGCAGGGCCACGGTGGGCGAGAGCCTCGCCACTTCGACTTCGCGATCGACCGTCCCGCCTGGGAGACACTCCTCCGTGCTTCCCGGACGCCGACCGACACCCATTACGGGGTGTTCATGAGTGGAAGCCTCTCCTGGACGCGCTGCCTGGTCCGTTCTTCCCACGGCGCGAACTCGCCGCGCGCAATGGCTTTCATGGCATTGAACAGATGGACCCACAGTCCCGCAGCCCAGAAGACGCGCTCATCCTCGTCGGCCCACCCACCCCAGAGCGTTGCGGAGGATGCCTGCGCACGGGCCTCCAGGTATCCCCGAAGCAGACCACGGGAATCCTCCAGGGTGGGCCAACTCGGCTCGCTGCCCGCCACCGCGAATACCCCGGCAGCAGCACCGACGATCGCCGACTCGGGAAGACAGACGAGGCTGTCCCAGTCGTGAACGACGGCGAGCCGACCGTCAGCCCAAAACACATTCTGGGCCTCCCAATCGCCGTGCCCGATCACCCGTGACGACGTCGCCGACGTCAACACGGAGCGCACCTGCCGGGAAGCGTCAGCGAGCCACGCCGGGGCATCGATCGCATTGAGGTCCTCGGGCCCGTCGTCAGGCGCCGGCCACAACCCCGAGCCGGGATGGTCCCAGCCCAGCCAGGCAGGCGCAAACCCCAGGTCTGGCACGTCCTCGGGGTGAGGCGCCAGGCTCATCATCCAATGGAGTGCCCGGCCGGACACCTGGGCCGTGGGCGCCAGACCGTACGACTCACCCACCGGAGGCTCGACGTACTCCTCGATCGACACCGAAGAATCCTCACACCTGATGGGGCCAGCCAGCAGCCGCGCGCAGGGAAACCCAGCAGCGAAGAGGGCGCGCTGCACCTGTGCACAGGCCTCATGTTTCGACTCGTGCGGGCGCACCTTCACCACGCTCTTGCGTCCGTCGTCCAGCAACAGCCCGAGCGCAAGGGACAAGTGTTCTTGCCGGAAGAACTCGGAGACCGGATGGGAACCCAACTCGGAGAAAACAATCTCGCGCACCAAGTTCTGCCGCATCATCGCCCTCACCTCCCGAGTCTGGCTCGGCGGGCAGAAACGACACCGCCCCGGTCCATGAATGGTACCGCCAGTGATACTATCGAGCATGAACCTCGACAGGATCTTGGAGCGGATGCACCAGAACCCTGCCGGGATCCGGTTCGTGGATCTCGAAAAAGTGTGCGATCACTACTTCGGCCAGCCGAGGCAGAGAGGCACATCCCATCGGGTCTATCGAATGCCCTGGCAAGGCGATCCGCCGTGAACATCCGATCACGGTAAGGCCAAGCCCTACCAAGTCCGACAGGTCCTGGCAGCGATCGCACGACTGGAAGGAGAGCAGCGATGACGAATCCCGATCACTACACGTACCGAGTTCGCTGGTCCGCAGAAGACGCCGCGTTCGTCGGGTCAGCCGCGGAGTTTCCGTCTCTTTCCTGGTGCGCCGAGGATCCCGCCTCCGCATTGACGGGGATCCGTTCACTGATCGACGACGTCGTTGCCGACATGGTGGAGACCGGTGAGAGTCCGCCCGAGGCGATCGCCGACCGTACGTACTCCGGCAAGTTCATGGTGCGCATCCCACCGGAAGCACACCGTCAACTGGCGCTTGAGGCCGCCGAGCAGCACGTGTCGCTCAACCGCCTCGCTGCCGTTCGGCTCGTCGGATCCTGAGCCCCTCCGCACGGACCACTGCGCCCGCTCGACCCAGAGAACCGGCCTATGCAGCACATAGCCGGTGTCCCTCACCCGGCCGGCAAACCTGCCGATGAGCTGCGGTAGCTCACCGCGGCTGCGTGCGTCGGCAGAGCAACGCACGCAGCCACAGAGATCACACCCGCCAGCTGTTGCCCAGCGTCTTCTTCGCCAGCCAGTACTTGTCGTCGCCGACGACGAGCGAGCCGTTGCCGTCCCAACGCGTGGGCAGTTCCCGGCTCTCCAGCTGATTCTTGGTCACGGTGACGAGCAGCTGCCGGTCGCGGAGGTCGACCAGGAAGTGTGCCGCATACTTGTCGACGGCGTCGATACCGCGAAGGACATCGGCGGGCATCACCAGCTCGACCAACCACGCCCACCAGCTGCGGCGCACCGTGCGCAGAACCTCGTCGATCGACGCCGCGTCGGGGAACCGTGCCTCGACGGCCAGCAGACGCGCACGTCGTCGGGGCGTGTACTCGGCCAGGTCGACAGGCTCGATGAGGACCGCCCCGGAGACAGGGGCGTCGCCCGCGACGAGGTAGTCGACGCTGACCCCGAACAGCGCGGCGAGCGCCTTGAGGTTCTCGATGTCGGGGATGCCGGCGTCGGTCTCCCATTTTGTGATCGCCTGGCGCGACACCATCAGCTTCGTGGCCAGCTGCTGCTGCGTGAGGTTGGCTTCCTGGCGGGCTGCCCGGAGCTTGCTTCCCAGCGTCATGATCGTCTCTCTTCCTGTTCGTGGAGTGCGGTGATCATCACGGTAGCCACGACGCTCCCCACGGAGACCATTCTGGGCCACACCGGGTGCCACGTACCGTGGCACGCCCGCCACGGTCGCGATCCCCCTTGTCAGAGCGATATTTCCGGCGCCAGCGTCAGGTGCACGGCTGCCGCCTCGATGAGTCGCCGACTGGGCCCGTGTGCAGCGAGCACGACGACGCGCGAGCGGCTCTCGTCGATCAGGGCCTGCTCGACGGCCGCCTGTGAATCGGCGTCCAGGTTCGAGGTAACTTCGTCGGCCACGAGTATTGGTGCTTTCCGGTGGAGCGCGCGAGCGAGTACGAGACGTCGAGCTTCGCCGCCAGACAGAGGTGCGGTGTCATCGTCATCCAGTCGGCGATCCGCCAAGCCGTCGATGCCCACTCTCCTCAGTTCGTCTCGGCCCTGAGCAGGGTCAGTGTCGTCCAGGTTCGCCGGGTAGACGACAGCGCCCCTGACGGTGTCGCCGATGAGGTCGTTGTCCTGGCCTGCGAAGGAGAAGAACGGCAGGCGGACGCTGCCGCTGACAGGACCTGTCATCGGACCGGCCACGCGTACATCGCCGGCGAGGGCGTCCGCGTCAACCCCCATCAGCGCGCGCAGGAAGCTCGACTTCCCCGCGCCGCTGTCCCCCTGCAGGAGAACCAGTCCGCTGTGTTGGATGGAGAAGTCCGGAATCCGGATGTGTCGTCCGTCGGCCAGACGAACGAGCGCTTCTTCGACGCCGAGGGTTGCCGGTCCCTCCGCTGGATAGTGGCTCGGTTGGTTTGTGACACGGCTGCCCGAGAGGAATTGGATGATGCGCTGCGTCGAGACCGCTCCGCGCTGAAGACCTTGGTAGGCCTTGGAGAGGTTCACGGCGGGCGAATAATACCTTGTCAGATACATCATCAACGCCGCGATGTCGCCGACCGGGATGTGTCCTTGCTGCACCGCAACCACGGCATATCCCACTGCAAGAATCGTGGCCCCGAGCCTCAGGACACCGACCGATGTCATGAGTACGGCCAGATTGCGATTCGAGGCCGTGAGCCCTGCCGCAAGACGGTCGATCCTGCCGCCAAACGCTGTCAGCTCCCGGCGAGTACCGCCGAACACCTGCACCACAAGACTGTTGCGAGGCGCCCTATCCAGGAGCCGCGACGACGCCGACTCCTCTTGCCGAATCCCGACAGCCAAGGACCGTTGACGCTTGCCGGCCCAGGATGCGATGAAGAAGATCGGGATCAATGGCACGCCCACGATCCCGAGGAGCGCGATGCTCATCGATCCGATCGCCACCGACATGAACACCGTGTCGAGGACGTCGGAGACCACCGTGGTGAGCGGCTGGGCATAAAGTGCGCCCAGCTGCGGAACGTCCGAAGACAACATGTAGGTGCAATCGGTACGCCTATCCTGCCCCTGACGAGGAAGGCCGGAAAGTGCCCGGTGGCCGATGTCGCGCCGGGCCCGCACCATCAGCTCGTTTGTCAGTCTGGTGACCTCGTATCCGTACCAGATCCTCAGCGCGTCGCGAAGGATCATTCCGACGGCCAATGCACCGAGCACGACGAACACGGCACGAGGCGCAGCCGTCGGTTCGGAACCGGTGACGGTGAGTGCGAGTTCGTCGACGACCCGGCCGAGGAGAAATGGCACAACAGCCGCGAACACGGAGGACGTGAACCCCAAGACGGCGATGACGGTCAGCCAGACCCGGCTGATGCCGAAATGCCGAAGCGCGCCGACGAAGACGCGCGGGATGGCGCTCGATGCATCCACGGCGCGCCGAGCCGGCCGCCTGCCTTTGCGCGTATTCACCGGGGGCCTCCTCTCGCCGCACCGGCGACACTACATCCCGTAGTAGCGACGCATGGCGGGCCCCTCGCATCGCTTGGGCAGCTGCGCAGAAGAACCCGCTCGACGGGTCCACGCATCACTGCGGCTGCGTGCGTCGGTATAGCGACGCACGCAGCCGCATTAGCCCCGATCCGGCGCCGAAACCGACGGAGGCAGCCGCATTGTTCCGGCCAGCTCAGTTTGTCGGTGGCGGCTGGCAGACTTCCTTGCATGACGGACCCGCTGGCGCGCTTCTCCCCTCCCACGAGGGAGTGGTTCGCCAGCGTGTTCCCGGCGCCGACGGCGGTGCAGGCCGAGGCGTGGCGGGCCATCGCCGACGGGGAGCACGCGCTGGTCGTCGCGCCTACCGGCTCGGGCAAGACCCTCGCAGCATTCCTCTGGGCGATCGACTCCTTGGCCGCATCGCTCCCTGAGGAGACGTCGCGCCAGCGTGAAGCGAGCCCGAGCAAAGTTGGGCGCGACGGCGTCTCGAAGGGTCCGAAACCACAGGCGCACACGAGGGTCATCTACGTCTCGCCGCTCAAGGCGCTGGGTGTCGACGTCGAGCGCAACCTGCGCGCGCCGCTCACCGGCATTCGGCTGGCTGCCGAGCGGCTGGGCACGCCGCTGGCCGACGTCACCGTCGGCGTGCGCTCAGGCGACACAGCCCCGCGCGAACGCGCCGCGCTGCTGCGGCGGCCGCCGGACATCCTGATCACGACGCCGGAGTCGCTGTACCTCATGCTGACCAGCTCAGCGCGGGAAACCCTCACGGGCGTCGAGACGGTGATCGTCGACGAGATCCACGCCGTCGCGGGCACCAAACGCGGCAGCCACCTGGCTCTCAGCCTCGAACGGCTCGATGCCCTCACGGGACGCGACGTCCAGCGCGTCGCCTTGTCAGCCACGGTGCGGCCCATCGAGCGGGTGGCCGCGTTCCTCGGCGGCGACCGGCCCGTCTCCGTGATCGCACCACCCGCCAACAAGCGCTGGGACGTCACCGTGCGGGTGCCCGTCGAGGACCTCGCCGATCCCGGGCCGCCGCCCGGCACGGAAGCGCCCACCGACCCGCTGCTCGCCGCCGCGGGCACCGACACCCTCACAGCCGATACGGCCAACAGCTCGGGCATCTGGCCGCACGTCGAGCAGCAGGTCTACGAGACGGTGCTGCGCGGCCGGTCCACACTGATCTTCACCAACGGCCGCCGCACGGCCGAGCGGCTGACGGCCCGCCTCAACGAGATGTGGGCCCAGGAGCACGATCCCGACTCGCTGCCGCCCATGCCTCCGCGCCCACCCGCACAGATCATGGCCCCGGTCGACACCACCCGGGGCGCGCCGCTCGTCATCGCCCGCGCGCACCACGGATCGGTGAGCAAGGAGCAGCGGGCCCAGGTGGAGGCGGCGCTGAAGGCGGGCGAGCTGCGCTGCGTGGTGGCGACCAGCTCGCTGGAGCTCGGCATCGACATGGGCGCCGTCGACCGCGTGATCCAAGTGGCCGCACCGCCCAGCGTGGCCAGCGCGCTGCAGCGCATCGGCCGGGCGGGACACGTCGTCGGAGCGGTGTCCTCGGGCGACGTCTATCCCCTCCATCGCGGCGACCTCGCGGCCGCCGCCGTCACCACCGAACGCATGCTGGGCGGGCAGATCGAGGAGCTCCGCATCCCGCGCGCCCCGCTCGACGTGCTGGCCCAGCAGACGGTGGCCGCGGCCGCGGGAGCCGGCGACGTGGGCCTCGACGTCGACGAGTGGTTCGCAGCCGTGCGCCGCTCCCAGCCCTACGCCTCGCTCGACCGCGCGCTGCTCGACTCCGTCGTCGAGCTGCTCACCGGCGCATACCCGTCGGCCGACTTCGGCAACCTCCGAGCCCGCCTCGTCCTCGAGGGCAACCGGCTGTACCCCCGCCCGGGCGCGCTCCGGCTGGCGGCGACCTCGGGCGGCACCATCCCGGATCGCGGCCTCTTCGGTGTCTTCCTCGCCGGCGAGCAGGGCGCGCGGCGCGTCGGCGAGCTGGACGAGGAGATGGTCTACGAGTCGAGGATCGGCGACGTGTTCACGCTGGGCGCCTCGTCCTGGCGGATCGAGGAGATCACCCGCGACCAGGTCCGCGTGACACCGGCTCCGGGCAACACCGGGCGGCTGCCCTTCTGGCACGGCGAGGACGAGGGGCGTCCGGCCGAGCTCGGCCGGCAGATCGGCCGGCTCCAGCGCGAGGCCGCACGAACCCCCGAGCGCCTCGACAAGCCCTACCTCGACACCAACACCCGCGAGAACCTGGCCCGCTACCTCGGCGAGCAACGCGCGGCCACCGGGCTGGTGCCCGACGAGGCCACCGTCGTGCTCGAGCGGTTCCGCGACGAGCTGGGCGACTGGCGCGTGGTGGTCCACTCACCGCTCGGACGCCGCGTGCTGGCGGCGTGGGCGCTGGTGATCGGCGAGGCGCTCTCCCGCGAGGCGGGCCTCGACATCCAGCCGATGGCCGGCGACGACGGCATCGTGTTCCGCCTCCCCGATTCCGACGCGGTCGAGCGGCTGGCCGAGCTGCTCGTGCCCGAGCCCGACGAGGTGATGCAGATCGTCACCGAGCAGGTGGGCGGCACGGCGCTGTTCGCGGGCCGGTTCCGCGAGTGCGCCTCGCGCGCGCTACTCCTCCCCCGCCCCAACCCCGGCAAGCGGGCGCCGCTCTGGCAGCAGCGCCAACGCGCGGCGCAGCTGCTGGAGGTGGCACGCCACCATCCGCGGTTCCCCATCGTGCTGGAGACCGTGCGCGAGGTGACCCAGGACGTCTACGACGTGCCCGGCCTCGTCGAGCTGGCCCGGGGACTGCGCTCCGGCGGCGTCCGCCTGGTGGAGGTGGTCACCGAGCAGCCCAGCCCGTTCGCCGCCACGCTCCTGTTCCGCTATCCCGGCGCATTCATGTACGACGGCGACACCCCGCTCGCCGAGCGCCGCGCGGCCCTCCTCTCGCTCGACCCCGACCTGCTGGCCGCCGCGCTCGGCACCCTCGACCTGCGCGAGCTGCTCGACCCGGACGTGGTCGACGAGGTGGTGGCCGAACTGCAGCACACCGCGCCCGAGCGGCGCGCCACCAGCACCGAAGCGCTGGCCGATCTGCCCCGCCTCCTCGGCCCCGTCCCGCTCGACGCGCTGCCCGCTCGCACCGCCGACCTCGACATCGACGCCGCCATCGCCGCCCTGGGCGCGCGGGTGGCCGTCGTCCAGCTGGCGGGTCGGCCGCACCTAGCCGCTTCCGCCGACCTCGGTATCCTCCGCGACGCGCTCGGCATCCCCGTGCCGCCTGGCCACTCGGCTGCGGTCGCCACGGAGGGCCGCGACCCGCTCACTCAGCTGATCGCGCGCTTCGCCCGCACCCGCGGCCCGTTCACCGCCGCCGACGTGGCCGCGGCGCTCGGCCTGGGCGTGGCCACCGTCGGCCTGGTGTTGGAGCGCGAGGTGGCGGGGCGCCGGCTCACCGCCGGCCGCTTCACGCCCGGCACCACCGAACCCGAGTTCGTCGATCCTGAGGTCCTGCGCCGCCTCCGCTCGCGCTCGCTGGCCCGAGCACGGGCCCAGCTGCAGCCGGTATCGGCGAGCGCCTACGCCCGGTTCCTCGCCGACCTCCACCAGGTGACCGACCGGCCCGAATCCAGCCCCGACGAGGTCCTTCTCGCCCTGCAGGGCCTCGCCGGCGCGGCGCTGCCTGCCTCGGCATGGGAGACCCACATCCTGCCCGCCCGGCTCCGGCGCTACTCCCCCGCGCACCTCGACGCACTGCTGGCCGAGGGCGAGGCCCTCATCCGGGTCCGCGGATCGGCCGGGCCCAACGACCCCCTCATCGCCATCGTGCCCGCCGACGACATCGACCTGATCCCGCCGCTCTCCGAGCCGGCCGGCGAGCGCTCCGCCGGCCTGGCCGCCGCGCTGGCCGACGGCGACGGCACCTACACCTCCTGGCTCGCCACCCGCAGCGATCCCACGCCCGGCGGCGAGCAGCCGGCCGCCGTCGACGAATGGTGGCGCGCGGCCGAGGAGGGCGCCATCGCCCCGGGCTCCATGGCCCCCATCCGCGCCCGCGTCGGCGGTGCCACGCGCGGCGCGCACAAGGCCGCCCGCCCGTCGCCCCGCCGCCGGGCGCGACTGCCGCGGCTGGGCCGCGCGCAACTCTCCGCCGGAGCCCCGCCCACCGCCGGCGGGCGCTGGTATCGCGTCCGCGACCCACAGCCCACCCCCGCCGACGCAGCCCTGGCGCTGGCGTCGTCGTGGCTCGCCCGCTTCGGCGTGATCACCCGCGGCGGCGTCACCACCGACGGCGTGCCCGGCGGATTCGCCGCCGCCTACCGACTGCTGGCGCAGCTCGAATCGTCGGGCAAGGTGGTGCGCGGTTACCTGGTGGAGGGGCTGGGCGGCGCCCAGTTCAGCACGCAGGAGGCGGTGGGCCGGCTGCGCGCCTTCGCCGACTCCCCCGACCAGACGGACTGGCCGTCGGGCACCGCCCATCCCGCGCCCGTCGTGCTGGCCGCGCTCGACCCCGCCAACCCCTACGGCAGCGTCCTGCCCTGGCCCGACCACCCGACGGCACGACCGTCGCGCTCCGCCGGCGCCCTCGTCGTCCTGGCCGACGGCGTGTGCGTGGCCCATCTGACGCGCGGCGGCCGGGTGCTGACCCTGTTCGGCGACGGCGACCGTCAGGAGCGCGCGGCGCTCGTCGTCCGCGCGCTGCAGGCCGCCGTCGCGGAGGGCCGGATGTCGCGGCTTCGGATCGAAGAGGTCGACGGCGCCCGCCCGGGGGCCAGTGGCCTCGAGGCCGCGATGCTCACCGCCGGGGCTCGGCTCACCCCGAAGGGCATCTCCATCGAGGCGCCCCGTGCCTGAGGGCGACTCGGTCTGGCGCCTCGCGCAGCGGCTGCAACCTCTCGAAGGCCGCACGATCGAGAGCTCCCAGTTCCGCGTCCCGCAGCTGGCCACGGCCAGCCTCGACGGCGGCACCATCACGCGCGTGTGGCCGCACGGCAAGCACCTGTTCTGGCGGATCAACGACGCCTACAGCTCGCGCATCCTGCACACGCACCTGCGTATGGAGGGCACCTGGCGGGTTCACCCGGTGGGCACCCGCTGGTCGCTGCCCGCGCACACGGCCCGCGTGGTGGTGCGCGTCTCGGGCGGCATCGAGCTCGTCGGCCACGACCTCGGCCTCGTCGAACTCTGGCCGGCCGAGGACTTCGAGCAGCACATGGGCTACCTCGGCCCCGATCTGCTGGCCGACGACTGGGACGCCCCGGGCCGCTGGCTGCCGACCGGCCGCGATGAGGCCGTCCGACGCGTGGCGGCCGATCCCCGCCCCGTCGGCGAGGCGCTGCTCGACCAGCGCAACCTCGCAGGGATCGGCAACGAGTACCGGGCGGAGGTCTGCTTCCTGAGCGGCCTGCACCCGGCCGCCCCGGTGTCGGAGGTGGACGTCCCCGCGGTTGTCGACCTCGCGGCAAAGTTGATGCGCGGCAACCTGACCAGCCCGGTGCGCACCTTCACGGGCGACCACCGCAAGGGCGAAACCACCTTCGTCTTCGGCAGGAAACACCGGCCGTGCCGGCGCTGCGGCGCGACCATCCAGGCCGACACCCTGGGCGGCTCCCCCAGTGCGGCCGACCCGCGCGCCGGCCAGGAACGTATCATCTGGTGGTGCCCGGCCTGCCAGCCGGGCGATCGGCGGATGGGAGCGAGTTAAGTAGATGGCAGCCACCATGCAGGACGTCGCCAAGCTCGCCGAGGTCTCCGTCAAGACGGTCTCCAACGTCGTCAACGACTACAAGCACGTCACGCCCGCCACGCGTGAGCGCGTGCGGAAGGCCATCGAGAAGCTCGGCTACGAGGTCAACCTCAGCGCGCGGAACCTCCGCACGGGCCGCACGGGGCTCATCACGCTGGCGCTTCCCGAGCTGCGGCTGCCCTACTTCGCCGAGCTCGCCGCGTCCGTCATCGCGGAGGCCGAGCAGGCGGGCATGCGCGTCCTGGTGGAGCAGACCAACGCGGACCGTGAGCGCGAGATCGAGCTGCTCCAGGGCCGTTCCCGGCACATGGTCGACGGCGTGGTGTTCTCCCCCTTGGCGCTCGGGCAGGACGACATCCGGCTGTTCAACGTCCGGTTCCCGCTGGTGCTCCTGGGCGAGCGCGTGTTCGGCTCGCCCAACGATCACGTCACGATGAGCAACGTCGAGGCCGCCAAGGCCGCCACCCATCACCTGCTGGCACGCGGCTGCCGACGGATCGCGTTCGTCGGCTCGCATCCCGGGGAGGCCGTCGGCTCGGCGGCGCTGCGCGAGCAGGGCTACCGCGCGGCGCTCGCTGAGGCAGGCATCCCCGTCGACGAACGCCTGGTGGTCGAGGCGGAGCCCTGGCACCGACTGACCGGCGCCACGGTGATGGACCGGCTCCTGACCGACGGCACCGACTTCGACGGCGTGTTCGCCGCCAACGACTCGCTGGCCCTCGGCGTCCTCCACAGCCTGAACGTCCACCGGGTGCCCGTGCCGGAGCGGATCGCGGTGATCGGGTTCGACGACGTGGAGGATGCCTCGTTCGCGCACCCCACCCTGACCAGCGTCTCCCCCGGCCGCGAGCAGATCGCCCGCGAAGCCGTGCGGCTGCTGATGCTGCGCATCGCCGAGGCGGGCATGTCGCTGACCGAGACCCGGCCGGCTCAGAGCATCCGCGCGGACTTCGAGATCATGGCAAGGGAGTCCTCCGCGCGCTCGTGAGCGGGCGGAGGACTCCCCTTTTTTCGACGCGGGCTACTGGCCGCCGAGGCCGGTGGTGGCGACGGCCTTGATGATCTGCCGCTGGAACAGCATGAACACCACGATCAGCGGCAGCGAGGCCACCAGCGCGGCGGCCATGGTCTGCGCGTAGATCACGCCGTAGGCATCCTTCACCGTGGCGAGGCCGACGGGCAGCGTCATCAGGTCCGGATCATTGGTCACGATGAACGGCCACATGAAGTTGTTCCACGCGCCGATGAACACGAAGATCGCGACCGCGGAGACGATCGGGCGCGAGATCGGGATCACGATCGACGAGAAGATCTTCCACTGGCTCGCGCCGTCGACGCGCGCCGCGTCCTCGATCTCCTGCGGGATGGCATCGAAGAACTTCTTGAAGATGAACACCATCGTCGGTGCCACGAGCTGCGGCAGGATGACGCCGGCGAAGGTGTCGACGGCGTGCAGCAGCACCATCTGCTTGAACAGCGGCACGATCAGGATCTGCGTCGGGATCATGATCAGCGCGATCGTGCCCGCGAACATCCAGTTCCTGCCCCGGAAGGTGGTCCGGGAGAACGCGTAGCCCGCGAGGGCGCAAACCGTGACGCCGATCACGGTCACGATGCCCGCGATCAGGAACGTGTTGAGCATCCAGTGCAGCACGTCGCCGCGCGAGAGCACGGTGCGGAACTGCTCCAGCGTGAAGCCGTCGGCCGGGATCCACTCGAGCGGCAGCCGCTGCGCCTGCAGCTCGGTCTTGAACGCCGTCGAGACCGCCCACGCGAAGGGCACGAGCCACGTGATGGCCAGCAGCGCGAGCACGACGCCTGCGATGATCCGCGCGGCCTTGGAGTTACCGAGGGCGAGCGTGCGGGCCCGCTTCAGCTCTGCGATGTGCGTGGCCCTAGACATTGCGGTTCCTCCTGCGGGTGACGAGCTGCAACACGACGGTGATCACGATGATCAGCGCGAAGTAGATGTACGAGATGGCGGAGGCGTAGCCGATGCGATAGTCGGTGAAGCCCGTGTCGTAGACGTACTGGAGGATCGGCCTCGTCGACCCCTGCGGGCCGGGTCCGCCGTTGAACGCGATGAACATCTGGTCGAAGATCTTGAGCGAGGCGATCACCTGCAGGACCACGACGAGCATCGTGGTGCCGTTCAGTTGCGGCAGCGTGATCGACCAGAGCCGACGCCAGGCGCCCGCACCGTCGATGGAGGCGGCCTCATAGAGGTGGTCGGGGATGGCCTGCAGGGCCGAGAGGTAGAGCAGGAAGTTGAAGCCGACCGTCCACCACAGGGTGAGCAGCACCATGGCCCACATCGCCGCGCCGGGCTGGGTGAGCCACTGCGGCGCGGGGATGCCGAGGGTCTCGAGCGTGTTGTTGATCAGGCCGAGCTGCGGCTGGAACAGCCACACCCAGATCTGTACGACCACGGCGACGGGCAGCAGGTACGGGGCGAAGAACGCGAACCGCCACAGCCACTGCCCCGGAAGGCCGGTCTGCACGAGCAGCGCCATCACGAGGGCCACCACCACGAGCGGGATGGTGCTGAGCAGCGTGAACAGGAGGGTGTTGCCCATCGTCTGCCACATCACGGGATCGGCGAACGCCTTGGTGTAGTTCTCGACGCCGGCGAATCCGCCGCGCCCCATCAGGGACTGGCTGGTGAAGCTGAGGCCCACGCCGTAGATCGTGGGCACGATGAGGAACGCCACCACGAGGAGGGCGAACGGCAGCACGAACGGCCATCCGCTTCCGGTGCGCGACGTCCTGCGGGTCTTGATGGAAGTCACTGTCATGATCGCCTCACGCGGGGGGTTGGGTCTGAAGGGCGGCGTTGAGGACGTCCTGGAGCGTCTGAGCCGTCTTGCCCGGGTCCACCGAGTTCAGCCAGGCTTCCTGGATCGGCACGCCGAAGGTGCCCTGGAACGTGGAGCCGGACCCGGTGAACCAGGCCTGCGGCTCGAACACCGCGTGCTCCATCGCCGCGGCGTAGTCGGACTGGGGCTTGATGGCCAGGTAATCCGGCGAGGTCAGCACGTCCTTGTACGCCGGGATGTGGCCGCCCTGAGCCCAGTCGAGCGAGTTCTGCAGCATGCCCGCGGCGATGCGGTAGGCCGCCTCACGGCGCTCCTCGTCGACGACGTCCTGGTGCGGCAGCACGAAAACGTGCGAGTCGCCGAACGTGCCGGGCTGGTCGAAGATCTGGGGACACGGCATGGCGCCGAGGTCGAGCCCCGCCTTCTTGAAGGTCTGGACCTCCCAGTTGCCGTTCCAGTTGAGGCCCGAGCGTCCCGAGGAGAACGACGCGAGCGCGCTGCCGTAGTCCTGGTTGCGCAGCGCGATGGCGTCGTCGAGCCACGACTGCACGAAGCCGATGACGGCGGCCGCAGCATCGACGTCGAAGACGGCCTTGTTCCCGGGGATGAGCTCGCACGTGGCGCCGGTCTGCGCGTACAGGCCCCAGAACATGCGCGACATCTGCGCGCCGTCGGACGTGTAGCCGTAGCTGACGCCCTGCTGGCCGGTGGCCTTGGCCAGCTCGCGGCCGACACTCAGGTAGCCGTCGGCCGAGTCGACGCCGGTGAGGCGACCCTCGCCGTCGAGCACGCCGGCCTTCTGGCAGATCTCCTTGTTGTAGAACTGCACGAACGCGTGGAAGTCGAGCGGCAGCGCATACATCTTGCCGTCGACGAAGGAGCGCTCCCACAGCGCGGGCTGGAACTTGTCCTCCGTCACGCCCATGGCGGCGAGCCTGTCGACGTCCCAGGGGTCGAGCAGCCCGCCCGGCGCGTAGCCGAAGATCCGGGTGAGGTGCATCACCGCGAGATCCGGCGCGCGGCCGCCGACCGACGCCATCGTCAGCTTGGTGTAGTAGGGGCCGCCCCAGGTGAGGACGACCGGGTTGATCTGATATTCGGGCAGGGCGTCCTGCACGGTCTGGATCATGGACTGGAAGACGCCGCCGTCTCCGCCCGTGAACAGGTGCCAGAGCTGGACGGGCACTCGGCCCGCGCCGGTGCCCACGCCGCACGACGAGAGAGCGCCGACCGCGCCCACTGCCGCGGCTCCTTGGATCAGCCGCCTTCGGCTGAATCTCGATGAAATATGTGTCATCTGCGATGACCTCCTCCGTTGGTGGTCCGTCACAAGACAGTAAGCAGAATTTACATCGATGTCAAGGAATCTCGTGCTATCGTCGACTCATCCGCACAGCCGCGGAAAAGGCGCGCCACAACGCGTAAGTACTGAGACGGCAGGAGAATCACCGTGACCGAAGCGCGAATCAGCTACACTCCCGATTTCATCGTTGGACCGGTGCGCCGACGCACGTTCGGATCGTTCGTCGAGCACCTCGGGCGGTGCGTCTACGAAGGCATCTACGAGCCCGATCACCCGTCGGCCGACGAGGCGGGATTTCGTCAGGACGTGCTGGATCTGGTGCGCGAGATGGGCGTCAGCACCGTGCGCTATCCCGGCGGCAACTTCGTCTCCGGCTACCGCTGGGAGGACGGCGTCGGCCCGCGCGACCAACGGCCCCGGCGCCTCGACCTGGCCTGGCACTCCACCGACCCCAACTGGGTGGGCCTCGACGACTTCATGGACTGGGCGCGCAAGGCCGGCGTCGAGCCGATGATGGCGGTCAACCTCGGCACGCGCGGCGTGGCGGAGGCGCTCGACATCCTCGAGTACGCCAACATCGCCGAGGGCACGGCTCTCTCCGACCAGCGCCGCGCGAACGGCACCGAGGACCCGCACGGCATCCGGTTGTGGTGCCTGGGCAACGAGATGGACGGCCCCTGGCAGATCGGGGCGCGCACCGCCACCGAGTACGGGCGGATCGCGAGCCAGACCGCCAAGGCGCTGCGGATGATCGAGCCGGGGCTGGAGCTCGTGGCCTGTGGGTCCTCCAACTCGGGCATGCCGACGTTCGGCACCTGGGAGCGCGAGGTCCTCGAGCAGTGCTTCGACGACGTCGACATGATCTCCGCCCACAGCTACTACTGGGTCAAGGACGGCCAGGTGCAGGAGTTCCTGCTGAGCGCCGTCGACATGGACCGCTTCATCGCCTCGATCGCGGCCACGGCCGACGCGGTCGCCGCCGCGCGGAAGTCCACCAAGCAGATCGGCATCTCGTTCGACGAATGGAACGTCTGGTACGCCGATGGCGAGGCCTCGAAGACCCCCGAGGGTGACGACTGGCCGGTGGCCCCGCACCTCCTGGAGGACCACTACACGGTGGCCGACGCCGTCGTGGTCGGCAACCTCCTCGTCACGCTGCTCCGGAACACCGACCGTGTCTGGGTGGCCAACCAGGCGCAGCTGGTCAACGTCATCGCGCCGATCATGACCGAGCCCGGCGGCCGCGCCTGGAAGCAGACGATCTTCCACCCGTTCGCGCTCACCTCCCGCTACGCGGCGGGCGACGTGCTCCTGGTCAATGTCGACGGCCCGACGGTCGAGTCCGAGCGGTTCGGCACGGTGCCCGCCGTCGACGCCGTCGCCACGCACGACGCGACCACCGGCGCTACGGCCCTCTTCCTGGTCAACCGCAGCGCCACCGACGCGATCACCGTCCGTGCGGGCGTCGCGGCCGCCACCCTCGTCGAGGCCGTCACCCTGCACAACGACGACCACCAGTACACGGCGAGCGCGGGCGACGACGATTCGGTGGTCCCTCAAGCGAACGCCTCGGCCGTCGTGGCCGACTGCGAGCTCTCGATCGAGCTGCCGCCGGTCTCGTGGACCATGGTGCGCCTGGGGTAGGGGCCGCCGCGAGGCCGAGCCCGGGGCGGCCGCGCGCTCCTGTGCGAGAATGTGCGCTGGTGATCGCAAGCGGAAATGGAGGCAACCAGGTGGCGGCAACCATGCAGGACGTGGCCAAGCTGGCGGGCGTCTCCGCGAAGACGGTCTCCAACGTCGTCAACAACCATCCGCAGGTCAGCACCGCGACCAAGGAGAAGGTGCGGAAGGCGATCGAGAAGCTCGGCTACGAGGTCAACCTCACGGCGCGCAATCTGCGGCAGGGCAGGACGGGCCTGATCGGCCTGGCGCTGCCCGAGTTGAAGCTCCCCTACTTCGCCGAGCTCGCCGACTCGATCATCCGCGAGGCCGAGGCCGTGGGCCTCCGCGTGATGATCGAGCAGACGAACTCCGACCGCGACCGCGAGACCGACGTGCTGCATGGGCAGCGCCGGTTCATGACCGACGGCCTGATCTTCTCGCCGCTGGCGCTGGGGCAGGACGACATCGGCCTGTTCAAGGTCGACTTCCCGTTGGTGCTCCTCGGCGAGCGCGTGTTCGGGTCGGTGAACGACCACATCACGATGAGCAACGTCGAGGCCGCGAAGGCCGCCACCCGTCACCTGTTGGAGACGGGGCGGCGCAGGATCGCGATCGTGGGCGCGCACCCCGGCGAGAAGGTCGGTTCGGCGGCCCTCCGCGAGCAGGGCTACCGGGAGGCGCTCCGCGAGGCGGGCCTCCCCGTCGACGAGTCCCTGATCCGGACAACCGTGATGTGGCACCGCAACACGGGCGCCGAGGCCACCGACGACCTGATCGCGGACCGCATCGAGTTCGACGCGATCTTCGCACTGAACGACACGCTGGCCATGGGCGTCCTCCGCAGCCTGCACTCACACGGCCTGGCCGTGCCGGACGACGTCGCCGTCATCGGCTTCGACGACATCGACGAGGCCGCCTACACGCGACCGACCCTCTCGAGCGTCGCCCCGGGCCGCGAGCAGATCGCCCGCCAGGCCGTCGAGCTGCTGTCGCTGCGGATCAGCGAGGGCCGCATCCCGGTGGAGGACCGCGCCCCCATCAAGCGGATCTACGCCGACTACCAGGTCGTCGTCCGCGAATCCACGAGCTGACGCCAGCCAGAAACTGCACGCCTTCAGACGCGAGACCATCGCAATCGACGCACCTCCTGGCTAATATCTGCGTATGCGCGAAGATACGAAGAAATGCACATTTGGCATTCAGAGCCAGTACGTCGACCTGGCGGCCGAGGTCTTCTCGCTCCTGTCCGACGCCACGCGGATCCGGATCATCCTCGCGCTCCGCGACGGTGAACTGCCGGTGGGCGAGCTGGCCGAGCGCGTCGGAAAGTCGCCGACGGCGGTGTCCCAGCACCTCGCGAAGCTGCGCTGGGGAAAGATCGTGCAGGCACGGCAAGAGGGCACGCGCGTCTTCTACAGCCTCATCGATGAGCACGCCCGCGAGCTGGTCACGCACGCGGTGCTGCAGGCTGAGCACGTGGTCGAGGGTGCCCCGGCGCATCACAGGAAGCCGGACGGCACGACGACGGGCACGACGTCGTGACGACGACAGATGCGCCGAACCTCGATCCCGTCGCGGCGACGAGCGCCACCAGCCTGTGGCGGAGGATCGACCGCACCGACCTATCGCGCACGCTGTTCGTCGCCGCGTGCGCGGTGGCCGTCGGGTTGGGCCTGACCTGGCCCTGGCCTGCGGTGCCGGTCGTGGCGGTCGCCGGGCTGGTCGTGGGCTGCTGGCCCATCCTGCGTGAGGCGCTGGACGACGCACGGCACCGGCGGATGAGCATGGAGCTGTCGATGCTGATCGCGATCGGCGCCGCAGCTGCCATCGGCGAGTGGGTGACCTCGCTGCTGATCACAGCCTTCGTGCTGGCAGCCGAGATCCTGGAAGACCTCTCGATGGATCGCGGGCGCGATGTGCTCACCGACCTGATGGCCTTCCTACCGGACACTGTCCAGGTCCGCCAGGGCAACAGCATCGAGACGGTTCCGCTTGCCCAGGTGACGGCGGGCCAGGTCGTGGTGGTCGGCCCCGGCGGGCGGATCCCTGTCGACGGAACGGTGGTCGCTGGGCTCTCGACGGCCGATCAGTCCCGGATCACGGGTGAGTCACTTCCGGCCGACATCGCGCCCGGGAGCGACGTGTTCGCCGGTTCGATCAACCAGACGGGCGCGGTCGAGGTACGCGCCGAGCGCGTCGGCGCCGACTCGTCGTACGGCCGGATCGTCGAAGCGGTCCGTGCGGCGCAAGAGTCCGAGCCACCCGTGCAGCGGCTGGTCGACACCGTCGCGGCTTGGCTGATGTACCTCGCGCTCGGTGGCGCGGCGATCACCTATCTGGTCACCCGCGATCTGACGTCCACCATCTCGGTGGTGGTGGTCGCCGGGGCGTGCGGCATCGCGGCCGGCACTCCTCTCGCGGTGCTCGCGGCGATCGCCAGGATCGCCCGCTCCGGCGCCTTCGTCAAGGACGGGGCGCACCTCGAGGCGCTGTCCACCGTCGACACCGTCGTGTTCGACAAGACGGGAACGCTCACCACGGGCACCCCGACCGTCACCGACATCCACACCGCAGGAACCATGACGGCCGACGATCTCCTCCAACTCACCGGGGCGGCCGAGGCATACTCCGAGCACCCTCTCGGGCAGGCGATCGTCGCCCATGCCCGCAAGCACGGCCTTCCGCTCTGCACCGCGGAGAACTTCGTCTATCGGCCCGGCCTCGGCGTCACCGCCACGGTCAACGGGAGGACCGTCACCGCAGGGAGCCGCGCGCTCGTGTCCGATGCGCCGACGACGGTGGAGGGCCAGGGCATCGCGACGCCGGTCCATGTCGGTGTCGACGGCACCTATGCGGGCTCGATCCTGCTGGCCGACACCCTCCGCGGCACCGCCAAGGAGGCGGTGGCCCAGCTGCATCGCCGGGGGCTACGCACCCTGATCATCACGGGCGACCAGGAGGCCACCGCGCACGCGGTCGCCGTCGAACTCGGCATCGACGACGTCCGCGCGGGGCTATTGCCGGAGCAGAAGCTCGACGCCATCGACGCCGAACGAGCAGCCGGGCATCGTCTGGCGATGGTCGGAGACGGCGTGAACGACGCCCCGGCCCTGGCCACGGCCGACGTGGGGATCGCCATGGGCTCGGGAACCGACATCGCCCGGGAGAGCGCGGACGTCGTACTCATCAGCTCCGACCTGAACGACCTGGTTCGCACGGTCCACGTGGCGAGGAGGGCGCGCAACATCGTGCTCTTCAACTTCGCGGGCACCATCGCCGTCGACCTGGTCGGCATGGGGCTTGCCGCATTCGGGCTCCTCGACCCCATCGCTGCCGCCCTCATCCACGTGGGCTCGGAGACCGCCTTCATCCTGAACTCCGCCCGACTCATCCCCCAGGCCCAGCACCGCGAGCCAGCGGTGCCGTCTGTCG
The DNA here is from genome assembly GCA_047602285.1 of Arachnia sp. GTDB lineage: Bacteria > Actinomycetota > Actinomycetes > Propionibacteriales > Propionibacteriaceae > Arachnia. The sequence continues at coordinate 3,303,080 of JASGHR010000001.1, read as the reverse complement.
CACGCTGAGGAGCACGATGGCCGACCAACCGTCCGCTGACAACCCGATGAGGCGTCTCATGCGCGGCTTGGCACACCTGATGCCTGCGCGCGCCGACGGCACCAACCCTGCGGCCGTCACGGCGTTCCATCGGATGGATGCCGTGCGCGACCGCTTCCGGCGCGGCCACGGCGCTTGGCCCGTGACCAGCGGAGCCTACGTCCTGGGCGACCCCGAGGGCAGCGTTGCGATCTGCGTCCTGACCAGCGAGGAGCTGTGCCCGGGCCTGGCCCGGCTGCCAGGGGTGGCGATCGCGGGCAAGGTCACGGTGCCGAACCTCGGAATCGAGAAGATCGTACGGAACATCACGTCGAACCCCCGGATCCGTCACCTGCTGGTGTGCGGTACGGACTCCCCGGTCTTCCATCCCGGTGAGGCGCTCCAGCAGCTTCATCGCGACGGGGTGGACGCCGAGCGCCGGATCATCGGTGCGCGCGGGCACCTGCCGGTCCTCGCCCACGTGACCAACGAGCAGATCGACGCGTTCCGGTCACAAGTCACCCTGGTCGACCTCACAGGCGAGACCGACCAGCAGGTGATCGGAGCCCGGGCTCAGCAACTCGCCGCGCAACAGCTCGGCGCCTTCCCCTCCGGCCCCGTACCAGACGTCAGGCAGGGGGACGACTTCGCGGTGCTCCGGCCGGGCGGCCGACGCGAACCACTGGCGTACGACCCTCACGGGTTCTTCGTGGTCGGCGTCGACGTCGACGCCCGTCGGATAGAGGTTCGGCACTACCGCACCGACACCTCCCCCGGGCATCTGATGACCGGCCACTCGGCCGAAGCCATGTGGCTGGGGCTGATCCGGGAGGACCTGGTCTCCCAGCTCAGCCATGCGGCCTACCTCGGAGCCGAGCTCACCAAGGCCGAGACCGCACTCAGGCTCGGCCTGGACTACCACCAGGACCGGCCCCTGCGGTAGGCCCGCTCTCCGGGGCCCAGACCTACCCGACCGCCACGGCGTCGGTCGCGACGCCGGTGCTGTGCAGCCGACGGCGGGTCAGCCACGCGGTGGCGAGCGCGATGAGCCCTGGGGCGAGGAGCACAGCCGTCACGGGGTAGACCCAGGCCAGGGCGCCGATAGACGCGATGCACGCCAACCAGGCGACGGCGTAGCCCGGCGACACGAGCGGCATCAGCAGCGCTGTCCGCCACAGGGCCCAGGTCGTGGCGTCCTTCGTCGACGGGAGGGACAGCAAGTTGACGAGGAAGCCGACGGCGAGCGCGAACCAGGCCGCGGCCGCGGCGGTGAGCGCCAGGGCGACACCCGCCCAGGGGCCGCGCAGGCACAGCAGGATCCAGCCGTCGACGGCGAGAACCAGCACGACGACGGTTGCCGGCCAGCCGACCCGGTTCGCCCGCCCGAAGTGGGCGCGCCACGAGCGGTGGAAGTCGCCGAAGGGGCGATCGCTCGGCTCGCCCGCGACCAGCCGGCCGAGGACGTCCGAGGCCGCGACGCCGGCGGGCAGCCAGCCGAGGACGATGCCCCCGGCCGCGATCCCCACCAGCGTCGCGACGGACACCTCGACGGTCTGCGTCAGCCGACCCAGCCAGCGCATCGCCACATGCGACCAGCCCTCGTCGTCGGAACCCGCTCGCTGCCTCAGCGTCATCATCAGCCCTTCGAGCCGCTCAGCGCGACCGACTCGATGATCTGCTTCTGGAACGCCACGAAGATCACGAACACCGGGATCAGCGCCAGGACAGAGGCCGCCATGATCAGCGGGTAGTCCGTCTGGATGGCGTAGTTGGCGTTGAAGTTCGCGATGACCACCTGGAGGGTCTGCTTCTCGGGCGTGTTCAGGTAGATCAGCGGGGCCAGGTAGTCGTTCCAGACGCCCATGAACCACAGGATGAACTGCGCGGCGATGGCCGGCCGGATCAGCGGCACGATCATCGACCCGAAGATCCGCAGGTAGCCCGCGCCGTCGATCTTGGCGGCCTCGATCAGCGAGTCCGGCACGCTCTGCAGGTACTGCCTGAGGAAGAACACCATCATGATGTTGCCGAAGAGGCCCGGCACGATCAGGGGCAGCAGCGTGTCGACCCAGCCGACGTTGGCGAACATCACGAACTGCGGAATCATCAGCGTCGGGAACGGGATCATCAGTCCGGCGAGCATCGCCAGGAAGATCCCGTTCTTGCCCGGCATCCGGAGCTTCGCGAACGCGAACGCGGCCAGCGTCGACGTGATGGATCCGACGATCGTGACGCTCAACGAGACGATCAGCGAGTTCTGGATACCCGAGAGCAGGGGCCCGGCGGTCCAGACCCGCACGTAGTTCTCCCACTGCGGGACGGGCGGGATCCACTCCGGCGGCAGCGCGAACACGCCGTCCTGGGTCTTGAGCGACGTCGACACCATCCAGAGCAGCGGGGCCACCATGACGACGCCGCCGATCAGGAGGGCGATCGCCACCAGGATGTTGCCGGTGCGGTAGCGCCGTTTCATCGTGCCTGCCATGTCACTCGACCCCCTCGTGCGCGTTGCGGGCGTTCAGCCAGAACTGGAACGCGGTGATGACGAAGACCAGCAGCCCGAGCAGCACCGCCATGGCGGAGGCGTAGCCCATCTGCAGGTTCGAGAAGGCCTGGCGCCAGATGTACCAGACCACGGAGGCCGACGAGTACTCCGGGCCGCCGGTGGGCGTCATGATGTTGATCTCGGTGAAAATCTGCGATCCACCGATGATGCTCGTCACCACCAGGAAGAACGTGACGGGCCGGAGCATCGGGAACGTGATGTGCCAGAAGCGCTGGAAGGAACCCGCGCCGTCGAGCTCGGCCGCCTCGTACAGGGACCGCGGCACGCTCTGCAGCGCCGCGAGGTAGAGCAGCATGGAGTAGCCGAGGCCCTTCCACACGGCCATGATGATGAGCGCCGGCTTGACGGTGCCGACGTCCTGCAGCCAGTTCGGGCCGTCGACGCCGATGATCTCCAGCACTTGGTTCACCAGGCCGAAGTCGCCGTTGTAGGCCCACTGCCAGAGGATCGACACGGCCGCGAGCGACGAGACCACCGGCACGTAGTAGATGGACCGGAAGAACGCCTGGCCGGGCATCTTGCGGTTCATCGCCAGCGCGAGGATCAGCGAGATCACCAGGCCGATCGGGATGCCGATCATGTAGAAGAACGTGTTGTACAGCGACTTCTGGAAGTAGGGGTCGCCGAACGCCTGGACGTAGTTGGCCAGCCCGATCCAGGTGGGCGAGCTCAGCATGTTCCAGTTCGTGAACGACGCGTAGACGCTGTACAGGAACGGGCCGATCACGAACACCAGGAAGCCGATCAGCGGCGGCGCGATGAAGGCGGCCGCGGCGAGGTGTTCGCGGCGGTACAGCGTGGACTTCCGGTGGGGCGGCAACCGCCCCGGCCGGTCGGCCGGGGCGGCGCTCATCGACCCGCGGCCTGGTTGGCCTGGTCGAGCTTCTGCTGCATGCGGGTCTGCACGGCCGGCAGCCATTCGGCGGCGGTGACCTTGCCGTCGAGCACCTGCTGGATGTCCACCCAGAAGTCGTCGTACCACTCGGGCGACCAGGTGGCCGCCGCCGGCAGCGCGCGACCGTACTGGTCGGCGATCTTCACGAACTCCTCACGGTTGACCGGCTTACCCTCCTGCTTCAGGTACTCGCCCTTCGCCATGTCGACGAGGTTCGGGATCTGCACGCCGGCCTGGTAGAGGCTGCGCTGCGCATCCTCGTCGGCCGAGAGGAACATGGCCAGCTGCGTGGCCAGCTCGGGGTGCTTGGTCTTGTTGGACACCGAGATGCCGAGCGAGCCGAGCCACGTGGCCGTCTGACCCGTCTTGCCCACCGGGTAGGGAATCAGATCCCAGTCGAAGTCGAGCTTCTGGTACGTGCTGACGTCCCACGGGCCCACCGGGAAGAAGCCGATCTGGCCGCGCATCCAGCGCTGGTAGGTGTCCATCGTCTGCGCCTGCTCGATGGAGGGCGTCGACTTGTCGACGAGCTGGATGTCGGCGAAGTCCTGCAGCGCCTCCGCGAACTCGGGCGTGTTGATGGTGACGGTGCGGCGCTCCGCGTCCGCCCAGTCGCCGCCGTTGGACCAGACCCAGGCCTGGAGGTTCCACACCACGTTGAGGCCGGTGCCCCACTGCTCGCCGGTGGTGAGCCGCTTCGCGACATCCCTGAACTCTGCCCAGGTGTACGGCTTGTCCTTGTCGGGCAGCGGGATCCCCGCCTTCTCGAACATCGTCTTGTTGTAGCCGAAGGAGAACGGGCCGACGTCCTTGGGCAGGCCGTAGATGTCGCCCTGGCCGACGCGGTCGCCGTCGAAGCGGTACGAGTCGACGCCGTACTTCCAGATCTTCGAGATGTCGAGGCCGGCGCTCTCGATGTCCGGCGAGATGTTGCGCACGACGCCGTTCTTGGCGAAGGCCATCACGGAGCCCTGCTCCAGGTAGAACACGTCGGGCACCTGGTTGCCGGTGATGGCGGCCTGCAGCTTGGTGCGGTACTGGTCGGCGTCGGTGACGATGACCTTCACCTTGGCGCCGGTCTGCTTCTCGAACTGCGCGATGGCCTTGTTGTAGGCCTCGCGCTCGTCCGCGCCGCCGCGGAACATGTAGGTGAGCTCGACGCCCGCGCCGGAGGCGCCGCCCTTCGTCGCCCCCGATCCCTCGGGAGCCGGCGTGTTGCCTCCCCCGCACGCGGTCAGCCCGGCAGCCATCGCCGCTGCCCCCATGCCGGTCAGCAGTGAACGGCGGGAGATTGTGTTGAACATACTCGCCCTTTCGATTCGGGGCCACGGCCTCGATCGCCTTCCTTGGCGATTCCGGGATGGGCCGCAACCCGGGTAACTCCTGTCGACGATCCTGCCGGTAATCGATGAAGGTGTCAACCCTCGAGTTTGATCATTGCCCCTCTTGAGGCGCTTGGATTCGGGGGTTGACCCGCGCCGGGCCAGCTGTCAGGATGACTTACATCGTTGTACCCATCCTCCAACGTAGGAGTTGATTCGCCATGCGCACCGCCCGACTCGTCATCAACCCGGCCTTCGCCGTCGGCCCCGTTCGCCGAAGAACATTCGGCTCGTTCGTCGAGCATCTGGGGCGGTGCGTCTACACCGGGATCTACGAGCCCGGCCACGCGAACGCCGACGACGATGGCTTCCGCACCGACGTGCTCGACCTCACCCGCGAGCTGGGCGTCAGCACCGTGCGCTACCCGGGCGGCAACTTCGTCTCCGGCTACCGGTGGGAGGACGGCGTCGGCCCCGTCGAGAAGCGACCCCACCGCCTCGACCTCGCCTGGCACTCCTCCGATCCCAACACGTTCGGCACCGACGAGTTCATGCGCTGGGCGGTCAAGGCGGGGATCGAGCCGATGATGGCCGTCAACCTCGGCACCCGCGGCGTGCAGGAGGCCCTCGACCTGCTCGAGTACTGCAACGTGCCGGGTGTCTCGCACCTCGCCGAGCAGCGCCGGGCCAACGGCGTCGACGAGCCGTACCGCGTGCGGATGTGGTGCCTCGGCAACGAGATGGACGGGCCGTGGCAGATCGGGCACAAGACGCCGGCCGAGTACGCGCGCGTGGCGGCCGAGACCGCCCGGGCCATGCGAATGATCGACCCCGGCCTCGAGCTCGTGGTGTGCGGCTCGTCGAGCAGGGCCATGCCCACGTTCGGCGAGTGGGAGCGCCAGGTGCTCACCGAGACGTGGGAGCACGTCGACATGGTCTCGGCGCACGCCTACTACTGGGAGCAGGACGCGGGCCTGCAGGAATTCCTGGTGAGCGCGGAGGACATGGACCGCTTCATCGACCAGGTGTCGGCCACCGCGGACGCCGTCGGCGCGGCGATCAAGAGCGACAAGGTGATCGGCATCTCGTTCGACGAGTGGAACGTCTGGTACCAGGACCGCACGCCGTCGCGGCCCCCCACGGGCGACGACTGGCCGGTGGCGCCGCGGCTGCTCGAGGACAACTACTCGGTGGCCGACGCCGTCGTGGTCGGCAACCTGCTGATCTCGCTGCTGCGGCACACCGACCGGGTGTGGTCGGCCAGCCAGGCGCAGCTGGTCAACGTCATCGCGCCGATCATGGCCGAGCCCGACGGCCCCACCTGGAAGCAGACCATCTTCCATCCGTTCGCGCTCACCTCCGCGCACGCGAAGGGAGACGTGCTGCGCGTCGTCATCGACGGCCCCACGATCGCCAGCCAGGAGTTCGGCGAGGTGCAGGCGGTCGACGCCGTCGCCACCTGGGCCGACGACGAGGGCACCGTGTTCCTGGTGAACCGGCACGAGAACGAGACGGTGCAGGTCGAGATCGACGTGCCCGCCGGGTGTCGCCTGGTGGAGGCGGTCACGCTCACCTCCGACGACCCACGCTGGCAGGCGAGCGCGGAGGACGACACCACCGTCGCTCCGCGCGCGAACGACACCGCGGTCCTCGACGGCACGCGGTTGACCGCCGACCTGCCGGCCATCTCCTGGACGATGCTCAGGCTGGCCCGATGAGGGGCTGGGCCGCGGCCGCGCTCGGCTGCGCGACACTGCTGACCGGCTGCGGGCAGCCGGGGCCGCGCGCGGGGCAGGTCGCCACCGAGATCCCGGTCTCCGGCGACATCCGGGTGCACGACCCGGGCCTGGTGGTGGGCGACGGCGAAAGGCCGTGGATGGTGTTCTCCACCGGCGACCTGCGCGTCGGCGTCGGCGCCATCCAGGTCCGGACGTCGCCGGACGGCAAGGAGTGGACCGACGCGGGGGTCGCCTGGACGCCGTCGACCGAGCCCACGTGGGCCGTCGAGAAGATCACGGGCGTGGAGAACTTCTGGGCGCCCGAGGTCTTCGAGCACGACGGCACTTGGTACCTCTACTACGCGGCCTCCACCTTCGGCTCCAACACCTCCGCCATCGGGCTGCGCACCAACGACGCGCTCGACCCCGCCCACCCGGAGACCGGCTGGGTCGACCGGGGCGAGGTGTGGAGCTCCGACGGCACCAACAACTACAACGCGATCGACCCCGCCGTGCTGATCGACGACGACGGCCAGGGCTGGATGGCCTTCGGCTCGTTCTGGGGCGGCATCCAGCTACTGCCGCTCAACTTCCCGGCGGGCAAGCCCCCGGCGGGCGCAGAACCCGTCACCATCGCGGCGCGCGGCTTCTCCCCCAACCCCATCGAGGCGCCCGCCCTGCTCCGGCGGGGCGACTGGTACTACCTGTTCGTGTCCTTCGACTCGTGCTGCCAGGGCGTGAACAGCACCTACAACATCAACGTCGGCCGCGCCCGCGACGTGCGCGGCCCCTACCTCGACGCCGACGGCGTGCCCCTCACCGAGGGCGGCGGCACGCTGCTGCTGGAGGGCGAGGGCGACATGCTCGGCCCCGGCGGGCAGTCCGTCTCCGGCAACGTGATGGCCTTCCACTACTACGACCTGGCCCTCGACGGCGAACCGCAGCTCGCGCTCCGCGAACTCGGCTGGACCGACGACGACTGGCCCGTCCTCGACACCACACTTCCCACCCCGTCCTGATCCCACCCCGAGGAGCAACAATGACGTCCCTCCGACTCCCCCGGCTGACGGCCGCGCTGGCGCTGGCCGCCGCGCTGGCACTCGTCGGCGCGAACCCGGCTGCGGCCCACCCGCACCGGCCGTCGCCGACACCGACACCCACCTTCTCCGACGCGACGGTGCACGACCCCGACCACATCGAGGTCGACGGCGTGCACTACGTCTTCGGCTCGCACCTCCAGGCCGCCTCGAGCACGGACCTCACCCACTGGACGCAGATCGCCGAGGGCGTCACGCCCGACAATCCGCTGTTCGACGACGTCACCCACGAACTGGAGGAGGCGCTCACCTGGGCGCAGTCCGACACGCTGTGGGCGCCCGACGTCATCCAGCTCGGCGACGGCCGGTTCTACATGTACTACAACGCCTGCAAGGGCGACTCCCCGCGCTCGGCGATGGGCATCGCCGTCGCCGATTCCGTCACCGGCCCGTACCGAGACCTCGGCCTCATCCTGAAGTCCGGCATGTGGGGCGAGCCGAGCGAGGACGGCACCGTCTACGACGCCCGCGTGCACCCGAACGTCGTCGACCCCGACGTCTTCTTCGACGCCACCGGCCGGCTCTGGATGGTCTACGGCAGCTACTCCGGCGGCCTGTTCAGCCTCCAGCTCGACCCCACCACGGGCTTCCCGCTCCCCGGCCAGGGCTACGGCAAGCACCTCTGGGGCGGCAACCACGCCCGGATCGAGGGCCCGGCCGTCCACTACGACCCGACGACGCGGTACTACTACCTGTTCGTCACCTACGGCGGCCTCGACTCCACGGGCGGCTACAACGTGCGCGTCGCCCGCTCCACCAACCCCGACGGTCCCTACCTGGACGCCGAGGGCCACGACATGGCCGACGTCAAGGCCGACCCCGACCTGCCGCTCTTCGACGACGCCAGCATCGCCGAGACCGGCGTGAAGCTGATGGGCGCCTACGAATTCAGCCGCGTGGTCGGCGACCCGGGCACGGGCCGCGGTGTCGGCTACGTCTCGCCCGGCGGCAGCACGCCGTTCGTCGACAACGCCACCGGCACCCTCATGCTCGGCATCCACACCCGCTTCCCGGGCCGCGGCGAGGAGCACCAGATCCGCATGCACGAGATGACGATCGACGCCGCCGGTTGGCCCGTCGTCGCTCCCCTGCGCTACGCGGGCACCCCGCCGCGCAGCCATCGGCTGCTCGATCCTGTCGGCACCTACGCCGTCGTCCAGCACGGGCCGCGCACCATCGGCGCCGACGTGCACGCCGCGCAAACGGTCACCCTGACGCGCTCGGGTCGCATCACCGGGGCCCTCAAGGGCTCGTGGCGCAGGCAGGGCAAGACCGGCGTCGTGCTCGTGCTCGACGGGCGCCGGATCCCCGTCACGCTGGCCCGCGGCTTCGACCCCGACCAGGGCCGCTGGGTCACGACGTTCACCGGCATCGGCCCCTCGTCGGCCGCCATCTGGGGCGTGCAGCGGGAGCAGGTCTCCCCGAGGACGGCCGTGGCGCGCGTGCTCGCCGACCTCGAGCTGCCCACCACCGCCGTCGCCGACATCGCCCTGCCCACGAAGGGCACCCAGGGCAGCAGCATCGCCTGGCGGAGCTCGTCGCCCGCGGTGATCTCCGCCGACGGCACCGTCACCCGGCCCGCCGCCGGGGAGAAGGACGCCGTCGTGCGCCTGACCGCCACCGTGACCAACTCCGGCGTGCGCCGGTCCACGACCTTCACCGTCACCGTCCCCGCCCGACTCCCCGGCGGGCTGGTCGCCTCGTACGCCTTCGACGGCACCCTCGCCGAGGCCGGCGGGCTGCCGGCCGGCACCGTGAGCGGCCCTCAGATCGGCACCACCGGCGGCTCGCTTACCTGGACCGACGGGGTCCGCGGACAGGCCGCAGTGTTCGACGGCGCCACGGGCGTCCGGCTGCCCGACGGGCTCGTCACGGGCAGCACCTGGTCCGTCTCGCTGTGGCTGAAGCCCACGGCGACAACGCCGTACACCACCGCGTTCTTCGCAGCGCGGGACACCGAGAACTGGGTCAGCCTGCTACCCGAGGGCCACGGCGGCGTGGCGGGCGACTCCATGATCTGGTCCGGCACCGCCTGGTACGACGCCGGGCTCGGCAGGAAGATCCCCACCGGGCAGTGGACGCACGTGGCGTTCACCGTCGACTCCGGGAAGCTGAATGCGTGGGTCGACGGCGAGCGCGCCTTCTCCGGCACAGGCTTCCCGGATGTCCTCACCACGGCCAACGGCACGTTCAGCCTCGGCGTGAACTGGTGGGACGCGCCGTATCAGGGGGCGATCGACGAGCTGAAGGTCTACTCCTCGGTGCTCACCGACGACGACGTGGCGGCGCTGGCCACGCGCTGACGCTCACTCGCCTCGGGCGAAGGCCTTCAGGTCGTGCATCAGCGCGCGCTGCTCGCGTCCGAACCAGTCGTGCAGCCGCGTGTAGTGCGCGTACAGCCGGTCGTAGGCCGCCGCGTTGTCGGGGTTGGGCAGGTAGGTGCGTTCGCCCCTCCTGCCCATCGCCCGGCCCGCGGCGGGCACGTCCGGGTAGCAGCCCGCTGCGACGGCGCCGTGGATGGCGGCGCCGAGGGCCGGGCCCTGCTGCGAGCCGATGGTGGCGATCGGCTGGCCGAGGACGTCGGCGTAGAGCTGCATCAGGAAGGTGTTCTTCAGCAGCCCGCCCGCGGCGACCACCTCGGTGATGGCCACCCCTGATGAGACGAAGTTGTCGATGATGGTGCGCGTGCCGAACGCCGTCGCCTCGATCAGCGCGCGGTACTGGTCCTCCGGGCGCGTCAGCAGCGTCTGGCCGACGATCACGCCGGACAGCTCGTGATCCACGAGCACCGAGCGGTTCCCCGAGTGCCAGTCCAGCGCGACCAGCCCGTGCTCCCCCACTTGCTGGCGCGCCGCCAGCTCCGTGAGGTGCTCGTGCACGGAGAGCCCGGCCGCCGCGGCGGCCTCCGCGTAGGAGGCGGGCACGCAGTTCTCGACGAACCAGGCGAACACGTCCCCGACGCCGGACTGGCCCGCCTCGTAGGCGTAGCTTCCCGCGACGACACCGCCGTCGACCACACCTCCCATGCCCGGCACCTCGCGGAGTTCGGTGTCGCACACGATGTGGCAGGACGACGTGCCCATGATCGCCACCAGCTGCCCGGGTTCGACGGCCTGGGCCGCCGGGGCCGTGACGTGCGCGTCGATGTTCGAGACAGCCACGGCGATCCCCTCGGGGAGCCCGGTGATTCGCGCGGCCTCGGCGGTCAAACTGCCGGCCCGCGCGCCCAGCGGCGCGATGGGCACGTCGAGCTTGTCGCGCACGAAACCGCTGAAGCCGGGCGAGAGGGCCTCGAGGAAGTCGTCGCTCGGGTACTGGCTGTCCTGGTAAAGGCCCTTGTAGCCGGCCATTCCCGCGCCGCGGACGTAGCTTCCGCCGAGCTGCCAGACCACCCAGTCGCCCGCCTCGACGAGGTAGCGCATCGCCGCGTAGACCTCGGGCGCCTCCTCGTACAGCTCGAGCGCCTTGGGGAACTCCCACTCCACGGACACCAGCCCGCCGTAGCGGCCCAGCCAGGGCTCGACGCGGGAGAACGCCAGCTCGGTGATCCGCTCCGCCTGAGCCTGCGGCGCGTGGTGCTTCCACAGCTTGGCGTAGGCGTGCGGCACGTTCCGGAACTCGTCGCTGTCGGACAGCGGCGTGCCGTCCGCGCGCACGGGGATGAACGTCGCCGCGGTGAAGTCCACGCCCACGCCCACGACATCGGCGGGGTCGACGCCCGCGTCGGCGAGCGCCGCGGGCACCGCCCGGCTGATGACCTGCCGGTAGTCGTCGGGGTGCTGCAGCGCCCACCCGGGCGGCAGCCGGCGCCCGTCGCCGGCGGTGAAGGTCTCCTCCATGACGGCGTGCGCGTACTCGTGCACGGCCGTGCCCAGCTCCGCGCCGTCACCGACCCTGACCACGACCACCCGCCCCGAGAGCGTGCCGAAATCGATCCCCACCACCAGCGGCTCGGCCACGTCTTTCGCCCTCCTGCAGGGCCCGACGGCCCTTGGCCTCACTCTAGTTGCGCGGGCATCAGTCCTTGCACCAACCCGTTCCTCGAGCCCGCCGCCGTCCCTTGAGCCGACGCGTGAGCGCCAGCGAACACGTCGTGTCGAAAGGTCCCGAACCCGCCCACTCGCACGACCACAAGGGCGGACCGCTGAGCCGGGCCGCCGTTCCTTGAGCCAGGCCCCGCGCGAAGCGCCGGGCCCGGGTCGAAAGGTCCCGCGCTGTGGACAGTGACCCGACCACAAGGAGGGGGGACGGCTGAGGTGAGCCCCGTTCCTTGAGCCGGCCGTGAGGCGCTAGGAGACTGCTGATTAAAGGGCGCGCCTTCCGGGGTTGTCGGGCTGGGCTGGGATCCTGTGTGCATGCTGGGTGAGTCGGGTCGGCAGCGTGAGTTGCTGGATGTGGAGTCGGTTGCTGGGCACCTGCTTGAGCCGGGGAGCGTGTTCGCGTTGCTGGCCGGGCATCGGGACCGGTTGTTCCCGAGCGAGTTGTTCGCTGACCTGTTCCCGACCGGGCGTGGTCGGCCCTCGATCCCGGGCGAGGTGATCGCCTCGGTGATCGTGCTCCAGGCGCTTTACGGCCATTCGGACCGCGAAGCGGTTGACGCGTTGACCTTCGATCTGCGGTGGAAGGCAGCGTGCGGGTACGCGATCGACGCGAAGGGCTTCGACTCCTCGACGTTGACTCACTGGCGGCGCCGGTTGGCTGCGAGCCATCGGCCGCAGCGGATCTTCGAGGTGGTCCGCGACGTCATCGCTGAAACGGGTGCGGTGGCCGGCAAGCAGCGTCGGGCGCTGGACTCCACGATCCTTGATGACGCGGTGGCCCGGCAGGACACCGTGACCCAGTTGATCGCCCAGATTCGTCGGGTCGGCCGTGAGGTGCCCGGCGCCAAGGACCTGATCGGGGTGCAGTGCACCCGGCTGGCCGCGTTTACTGGGCAGGACTACGACTCGACCGGGAAGCCGCCGATCGCGTGGGATGACCCGGCTGCCCGTGACGAGTTGGTCTCCGCGCTGGTCGGTGACGCGCTGGCGCTGCTCGCCGCGCTGGATGTCGAGGCAATCAGCAAGGCGGGCGGGAAACCGGCCGATGCGGTCGCGCTGCTGGCTCTGGTCGCGGGTCAGGACGTGGAACCGGCCGAGGACTCCGACGGCACCGACGGCCGGTGGCGGATCGCCCGCAAGACCGCTCCCGATCGGGTGATCTCGACCGTCGACCCCGACACCCGACATGCCCACAAGACCCGGGAACGACGCCAGGACGGGTTCAAAGCCCACGTCGTGGTCGAGCCCGATACCGGGCTGACCATGGTGTGCGAGCTGACCAAGACCAACGGGCCGGACAACTCCGACGCCACCGTCGGTGCCGAGCTGGTCACTGCCGACTCGACCCTCGCGGCCGACCAGCAGGTCGAGGTGCTCGGGGACTCGGCCTATGCCACCGGCGACATGCTCCATGAACTCGATAAGAAGAAGTGGATTCCGCTGCTCAAGCCGTGGCCGCTCAAGCCCGCCGTTGAGGGTGGCTTCACCATCGACGATTTCACCTTCAACCCTGACGCCGACACCATGACCTGCCCGGCCGGGATCACCAGGAGACGGTCCGCGAAGGGCGCCGTCACGTTCGGGGCCGCCTGTCGCGGCTGCCCGTTACGGGAGCAGTGCACCACCGCGGTATCTGGCCGCGCTCTGCTGCTGGGCGAGCATCACCAACTGCAACGCGAGCACCGTAAACGCGCAACGGACGAAGGCTTCCGGGCCGACTACCGGCAGCACCGACCGATGGTCGAACGCTCGATCGCCTGGCTCACCCGCGGCGCCCGTCGCGTCCCATACCGAGGCGTCGAGAAGAACAACAACTGGCTCCACCACCGCGTCGCCGCCCTCAACCTGCGACGACTCCTCGCCATGGGCCTCACGATGACCGACGAAGCCTGGGCCCTGGCCTGACCAGACCGACACGGCCTCAGTCCCGATCACTTGCACCCGGCCCCCGGGACCACACAAGATCACCGACAGCGGGCGGAACGACCCCACTGCCGCACCCAGAGCGCTAACTCAAACTCCCCGCTCCACAGCCTCGACAACCTTCCGCCCGCCACCCACACCACCAGATGACGAGTTGTTCAGCAGTCTCCTAGCCGAACGCCGTGTCGAAAGGTCCCGCGCCGTGGGCAGTGACCCGACCACAGGAGCGGGCGGGTGAGGTGGGGAGGCAGACCGCCCCCGCGACCGACATTGGCCGGTCTTCCGGAGGTTTCCCTGCATAAATCTCTGTATACGGGCAGCCGTGCAATTATTCGCGCGGCTGCCCGTATACAGAGATTTATGCACGCGGGAGGGTGTAACTCCCGCCCTTGGGGATCGGTCGGGCTGTGGTTTCGGACCCTTCGAGACGCAGCCCCGCACGACTCTCGCTCGGCGCGGATCAGCGTGCGGGGCTGCTCCTCAGGGACCGCTGTGGGCGGCTCGCTCAGAGACCGGACTCTGAGCTGCCCCGCCGTTCTTTGTGCCCGTCGTTCTTTGTGCCCCGTCGTTCTTTATGCCCCACCGCTCCTTATGCCCCGCGGCTCCTTGTGCCGGGCTGTTCCTTAAGCCGGCCGCCGTTCCTTGAGCCGGGCCCCGCGCGAAGCGCCGGGCCCGTGACGAAAGGTCCCGCACCCACGCGGGATCTCAACCACAAGGACGGACGGCTGAGGTGAGCCCCGTTCCTTGAGCCGGGCCCCCGCGCGAAGCGCCGGGCCCGTGACGAAAGGTCCCGCGCTGTGGGCAGTGACCCGACCACAAGGAGGGGGGGACGGCTGAGGTGGGCGTCGTTCCTTGAGCCGGCCGTGAGGCGCTAGGAGACTGCTGATTAAAGGGCACGCCTTCCGGGGTTGTCGGGCTGGGCTGGGATCCTGTGTGCATGCTGGGTGAGTCGGGTCGGCAGCGTGAGTTGCTGGATGTGGAGTCGGTTGCTGGGCACCTGCTTGAGCCGGGGAGCGTGTTCGCGTTGCTGGCCGGGCATCGGGACCGGTTGTTCCCGAGCGAGTTGTTCGCTGACCTGTTCCCGACCGGGCGTGGTCGGCCCTCGATCCCGGGCGAGGTGATCGCCTCGGTGATCGTGCTCCAGGCGCTTTACGGCCATTCGGACCGCGAAGCGGTTGACGCGTTGACCTTCGATCTGCGGTGGAAGGCAGCGTGCGGGTACGCGATCGACGCGAAGGGCTTCGACTCCTCGACGTTGACTCACTGGCGGCGCCGGTTGGCTGCGAGCCATCGGCCGCAGCGGATCTTCGAGGTGGTCCGCGACGTCATCGCTGAAACGGGTGCGGTGGCCGGCAAGCAGCGTCGGGCGCTGGACTCCACGATCCTTGATGACGCGGTGGCCCGGCAGGACACCGTGACCCAGTTGATCGCCCAGATTCGTCGGGTCGGCCGTGAGGTGCCCGGCGCCAAGGACCTGATCGGGGTGCAGTGCACCCGGCTGGCCGCGTTTACTGGGCAGGACTACGACTCGACCGGGAAGCCGCCGATCGCGTGGGATGACCCGGCTGCCCGTGACGAGTTGGTCTCCGCGCTGGTCGGTGACGCGCTGGCGCTGCTCGCCGCGCTGGATGTCGAGGCAATCAGCAAGGCGGGCGGGAAACCGGCCGATGCGGTCGCGCTGCTGGCTCTGGTCGCGGGTCAGGACGTGGAACCGGCCGAGGACTCCGACGGCACCGACGGCCGGTGGCGGATCGCCCGCAAGACCGCTCCCGATCGGGTGATCTCGACCGTCGACCCCGACACCCGACATGCCCACAAGACCCGGGAACGACGCCAGGACGGGTTCAAAGCCCACGTCGTGGTCGAGCCCGATACCGGGCTGACCATGGTGTGCGAGCTGACCAAGACCAACGGGCCGGACAACTCCGACGCCACCGTCGGTGCCGAGCTGGTCACTGCCGACTCGACCCTCGCGGCCGACCAGCAGGTCGAGGTGCTCGGGGACTCGGCCTATGCCACCGGCGACATGCTCCATGAACTCGATAAGAAGAAGTGGATTCCGCTGCTCAAGCCGTGGCCGCTCAAGCCCGCCGTTGAGGGTGGCTTCACCATCGACGATTTCACCTTCAACCCTGACGCCGACACCATGACCTGCCCGGCCGGGATCACCAGGAGACGGTCCGCGAAGGGCGCCGTCACGTTCGGGGCCGCCTGTCGCGGCTGCCCGTTACGGGAGCAGTGCACCACCGCGGTATCTGGCCGCGCTCTGCTGCTGGGCGAGCATCACCAACTGCAACGCGAGCACCGTAAACGCGCAACGGACGAAGGCTTCCGGGCCGACTACCGGCAGCACCGACCGATGGTCGAACGCTCGATCGCCTGGCTCACCCGCGGCGCCCGTCGCGTCCCATACCGAGGCGTCGAGAAGAACAACAACTGGCTCCACCACCGCGTCGCCGCCCTCAACCTGCGACGACTCCTCGCCATGGGCCTCACGATGACCGACGAAGCCTGGGCCCTGGCCTGACCAGACCGACACGGCCTCAGTCCCGATCACTTGCACCCGGCCCCCGGGACCACACAAGATCACCGACAGCGGGCGGAACGACCCCACTGCCGCACCCAGAGCGCTAACTCAAACTCCCCGCTCCACAGCCTCGACAACCTTCCGCCCGCCACCCACACCACCAGATGACGAGTTGTTCAGCAGTCTCCTAGCCGAACGCCGTGTCGAAAGGTCCCGCGCCATGGGCAGTGACCCGACCACAGGAGCGGGCGGGTGAGGTGGGGAGGCAGACCGCCCCCGCGACCGACATTGGCCGGTCTTCCGGAGGTTTCCCTGCATAAATCTCTGTATACGGGCAGCCGTGCAATTATTCGCGCGGCTGCCCGTATACAGAGATTTATGCACGCGGGAGGGTGTGACTCCCGCCCTTGGGGATCGGTCGGGCTGTGGTTTCGGACCCTTCGAGACGCAGCCCCGCACGACTCTCGCTCGGCGCGGATCAGCGTGCGGGGCTGCTCCTCAGGGACCGCTGTGGGCGGCTCGCTCAGAGACCGGACTCTGAGCTGCCCCGCCGTTCTTTGTGCCCGTCGTTCTTTGTGCCCCGCCGTTCTTTATGCTCCGCCGCTCCTTATGCCCCGCGGCTCTTTGTGCCGGGCTGTTCCTTGAGCCGGCCGCGCACCCCACGCCGGCCCCCAGACAGGCGGTACTGGTCCCGGTCGCGGCACGCCGACAGCAGGACAGCCACCACCCAGTCGGTGCGCCACCAGACAGTCGGACTTACTGGCCCCAATCGCGGCAGGAGTACGGGTCAAGGGCGCTGGTCTCCCCGACCGCAAGGTGTCTAGGTGTACTGGCGTCAGACGAGGTGCGGACTCAATCGCGCACGGGTCTCGTCCGAGAGCGGAATGGGACGGAAGTCCTTGTCGGCGCACACCAGGACGGTGCGGCCACGGACGAGGACCGCGTCGCCGTCGACGACCTCCGCGGCCAACGTGAGCGACGACGTGCCCATCCGGACGGGGGCGATCCGCACCGCATAGGGCGTCAGCCTGTGCTCGATCTGCGCCACGTAGTCCACGTCCTGGCGCGCCACGAGCCACAGGTGTTCGGAGCCTTCGGCGCCGGCCCGCGCCATGGTCGGGTCCCACGTCGTGGTCGCCGTCACGCGCGCCTGCTGCAGGTAGTCGTAGACCTTGGCGTTGTTGACGTGGCCGTAGGCGTCGAGGTCGGTCCAGCGGACGGGCAGCGACACCACGGTGGCGTCGCCGTCGAGGGCGGGCGCGTCGAGCGGGCGCAGCGGCTCGACGTCGATCCTGTGCTCCTGGAGGAAGGCCCGGTATTCGGGGAGCAGCCGCACGGGACGCTGCTCCGCGAAGTCGAACGGGCAGAGCACCGTGCGGGCGGCGGCGATCTCACGGACGTCGCCCGGGCCCTCCGTCGCGCGCACCCGGTAGGCGATCTCGAGGCGCGCGGCACCCAGCGAGGAGACCCCGAGCTCGACCTGAACCGAGCCCGCCTCGTAGGACAGCGACCCGCGGAACTCCACCTCGTGCGAGACGACGACGATGCCGCTGTCCAACAGCTGCGAGGCGGGCCCCTGCCGCAGGAAAGCGACGCGGGCCTCCTGCAGGTAGTCGACGATGACGGCGTTGTTGACGTGCCCCTGCGCGTCCAGGTCAGACCAGCGCAGAGGGCATTCGAAGACGAACAACCTAGTCCTCGGTGGGATAGAGCGAATCGACGATGTCGCCGTACTTCTGCGTCACCACCGAGCGGCGGATCTTCATGTTGGCCGTCACGCCGTCGTTCTCGACCGTCAGCTCATGGTCCAGGATCGCGAACGTCTTAACCGTCTCCCAGCGCTCCAGCTTCGCGTTGGCCCGCTCCATCTGGCGCTCGATCGACGCCTTGATCTCCGGGCGCTGCGTCAGCTCGGCATAGCTGCCCGTGATGCCGCGCTTGTCCGCCCACTTCTGTAGCATGACCGGGTCGAGGACCACGAGCGCCGACACGTACTTGCGACCCTCACCGATGGCGATCGACTGCGAGACGTAGGGGATGTTGGCCTGGATGGCGCCCTCGACCTTCTGCGGGGCGACGAACTTGCCGCCCGACGTCTTGAAGAGGTCCTTCTTGCGGTCGGTGATCTTGATGAGACCCGTGGGCCCGATTTCCGCGATGTCGCCGGTGTGATACCAGTCGTCGGTGAACGCTTCCTCGGTCTTGTCCGGAAGGTTGTGATAGCCGGGCGTGATGATCGGTCCGCGGAGCAGCAGCTCACCGTCGTCGGCCAGCTTCGCCTCGATGCCGGGCAGGGTAGGGCCGATGGTGCCGAAGTGCGGGTCGGTGGGCAGGTCGAGCGTCGCGATGGCGCTGGTCTCGG
Organism: Arachnia sp.; assembly: GCA_047602285.1. Classification (GTDB taxonomy): domain Bacteria; phylum Actinomycetota; class Actinomycetes; order Propionibacteriales; family Propionibacteriaceae; genus Arachnia. The sequence goes on along the minus strand of JASGHR010000001.1, from coordinate 3,284,612 downwards.
TGGCGCCGTAGCCCTCGACGATGAGGATGCCCGCGCCGTAGAACCACTGCTGGATCTGCGGGCTGAGCTTGGCCGAGCCGGAGATCATGAACCGCATCCGGCCACCGAGGCGGTCCTTTAGCTTGGAGAACACGAGCTTGTCGGCGAGGCGGTACTTGACGCCCAGCGCGCCCTTCAGCTCCCGGCCCGCCAGCCTGTCGTCGATGGACGCGTAGCCGACGGAGAACGCCCAGCGCGCGATCTTCGCCTTGAGTCCCTTGTTGCCGGTGAGGACAGCGCCGCGGACCTTCTCGAAGATGCGCGGGGCGCCGCACATGAAGGTGGGGTGCACCTCGCCGAGGCCCTGCACGATCTTGTCGATCCTGCCGTCGACCGCCGACGCGAACCCGTAGTCGAGCTGCACGGCGATGAGCGCCTTGCCGAACACGTGGCTGAGCGGCAGCCAGAGGTACTGCAGGTCGTTGTGGTCCAGCTGCTTCAGCGCCTTGGTCGCCGCACCCTCGTAGACCCAGGACATGTGGTTGAGGCGCACGCCCTTCGGCCGACCCGTGGTGCCGGAGGTGTAGATCAGGGTGGAGAGCGTGTCGCGGTTGGTGCTCGCGATGGAGTCGTCGATCACGCCGGGATGCTCCGCGAGGTAGGCGGCGCCGTCGGCCTTGAGCTGCTCGTAGGAGATGATGCGGTCGTTCAGCTCGACGCCTTGCGGGTCGAGGACGACGATGGTGTGGATCTGCTGGGTGAGGTCGTCGTTGCCCAGCACCTTGTTCACCTGCGTGGCGTCCTCGGCGACGAGGATCACGGAGCCGGAGTCGGCCAGGACGTAGTGCACGTCGTCGGGGCCGGTCGACGGGTAGATGGTGGTGGTGGCGCCGGCCGCGACGGCGATGGCGAGGTCGACGAGGATCCACTCGATGCGGGTGCTGGAGCAGATCGCGACGCGCTGCTCGTAGCCGAGGCCGCGGGCGAGGAGACCTGCGCCGAGCTGCTCGACGATGTCGTTCGCCTGCTTCCAGGTCAGCGTGGCCCAGACTGTCGGCTCCGAGGTGCCCTGGGGACAGAGGAAGGCGCGGCCGTTCGGCGTCGCTGCCACCCTCCGGCGCAGCATCTCACCCACACTTGAGGCTGCTTGCTCCAAAACCGCATCTCGAATTTCCACGCTGACCTCCCGATTGGTTCCGGCAAGCCTATCGGGTCGCACCGCCATCCGACCAGAACTACTTGAACTGTCAACTTTTGGTGCTAGGGTGGGGATATGTCCGAACCGGCAGCAGGATGGCTGAGCGACGAACAGCAGCGCGTCTGGCGCAGTTATCTCCTCGCCAACACGCACATCAACGAGTACCTCGAGGCGGCGCTGCGCGACTTCAGCCTCAGCCTCGCGGAATACGAGCTGATGGTGCGGCTGAGCGAGTCGCCCGGGCACACCGTGCGCATGGGCGAGCTGGCCGCCTCCGTCGGGCACTCCCGCTCGCGGCTGACGCACACGGTCAAGCGGATGGAGTCGGCCGGCTGGATCGTCCGCTCCTCCTGCGACTCCGACGGCCGGGGCGTGCAGGCCAGCCTGACGCCGGAGGGCTTCGCGCTGCTGCAGCGCGCCGCCCCCGCGCACGTCGACTCGGTGCGTCGGGTGTTCGTCGACGCGATCGACCCTGACGACTACGCGGCCCTGGGCCGCGCGATGGCCGCCACCCTCGCGGTGGCAGACTAGGCGCGTGAATCGCGCCGCCCTCGCTCCCGACCTTCCCCTGTTGGCCGAGCTGGGAGACCTGGCCGAGATCGTCGACACCTCCACGCTCACGCGTGCCATCTACTCCAGCGACGCCTCGCTCTACCGCATCGCGCCCGCCGCCGTCGCCCGTCCGCGCACCAGCGATGAGCTGATCGCCGTCGTCCGCGCCGCCCTCGCGGCGAAGATGCCCATCACCGCGCGCGGCGCGGGAACCTCGTGCGCAGGCAACGCGGTCGGCCCCGGCCTCGTCATCGACGTGGTGCGGCACCTCAACCGGATCCACAGCATCGACCCCGAAACCCGCACCGCCGTCATCGACCCGGGTGTGGTGCAGGAACAGCTGCAGGTGGCCGCACGCCCGTTCGGACTGCGCCTCGGCCCCGACCCCTCCACCTCCACCCGCTGCACCGTCGGCGGCATGATCGGCAACAACGCGTGCGGCCCGCGCGCGCTGGGCTACGGCCGGATGGCCGACAACGTCGTCAGCCTCGACGTCGTGACCGGCACCGGCGAGCTGCTCACCCTCGGGGTCGACGACCTGCCGGAGCTCCGTGCGCTCGTCGCCGCCAACCTGGGCGTGATCCGCACCGAGTTCGGCACGTTCATCCGCCAGGTGTCGGGTTACTCGCTGGAGCACCTGCTGCCCGAGCGCCGGTTCGACGTGCCCAAGTTCTTCGCCGGCACCGAAGGCACGCTGGGCGTGATCGTCCGCGCAACCGTGCGGCTGGTGGCCGACGCACCCCACCGCCTGATGGTGGCCCTCGGCTACCCGACGATGCCGGACGCCGGCGACGACATCTCCCGTCTGCTCGAGTTCCGCCCCACCGCGTGCGAGGGCCTGGACCGCAGGATCGTCGACGTGGTGATCGCCAAGAACGGCGCGGACAGCGTCGGCGTGCTGCCGCGCGGCGACGGCTGGATGTTCCTCGAGGTGGTGGGCGACGACCCGGCCGAGGTCCGCGAACGCGCCGAGGCCATCGTCGCGCGGGCGGCCGCCGTCGAGGGCTGGGTGGTCGACGACCCGGCGCGCGCCGCGCAGCTCTGGCAGATCAGGGCCGACGGCGCGGGCCTAGCCGGCGTGAGCCTCGAGAAGCCCGCGTACGGCGGGTGGGAGGACGCGGCCGTGCCGCCGCAGCACCTGGGCGCCTACCTGCGCGCCTTCGACGCGCTGCTCGAGCAGTACGGCCTGCACGGGCTGCCGTACGGCCACTTCGGCGACGGCTGCGTGCACTGCCGGATCGACTTCCCGCTGAGCGAACCCGGCGGCGGCGAGCGCTACAAGGCGTTCGTCGAGGACGCGGCCCGGCTGGTCGCGCAGTTCGGCGGATCCATGTCGGGCGAGCACGGCGACGGCCGCGCCCGCTCCGCGCTGCTCCCCCACATGTACTCCCCCGAGGCACTGCGCCTCTTCGCCGGCGTCAAGGCCATCTTCGACCCCGACGGGCTGCTGAACCCGGGCGTGCTCGTCGACCCGGATCCCGTCGAGTCGAACCTGCGGATGGTGGCCGCAAGCCGGTCCCCGCTGTCGAGCACCGACGCGGAGTTCGTCGAGGCCGTGCACCAGTGCTCCGGCGTCGGCAAGTGCCTGGCCAACTCCACCGCGGGTGGTGGCGTGATGTGCCCGAGCTTCCAGGCCACCCGCGACGAGAAGGACTCGACCCGCGGCCGCGCCCGCGCGCTGCAGGAGATGGTGAACGGCTCGCTCGTCTCGCAGGGCTGGCGCTCCCCCGAGGTGCACGCGGCCCTCGACCTGTGTCTGTCCTGCAAGGGCTGTGCCCGCGACTGCCCCACCGGCATCGACATGGCCGCCTACAAGGCCCGCGTCACGCACGAGCGCTACAAGGGTCGGCTGCGCCCGCGCAACCACTACGCCCTGGGCTGGCTCCCCCGCTGGGGTCGGATGATCACCACCGTCCCTGGCCTCGGCGCCCTCGTCAACGCCGTCGGCAAAGCCCCGCTGCTGGGTCGCGCCCTCCGCTGGGGCGCCGGTGTCGACGCCCGCCGCGAGATCCCGACGTTCGCCTCCCGCACCGCACGCTCTCAACTCGGTCGACTGCTGGAATCAGCGGAGCCGCTGGACGATCGGACCCTTCGAGACGCAGCCCGCACCGCCTCCACTCGGAGCACGTCCCCACGCGGGCTGCTCCTCAGGGAACGACAGTCGGGCCTTGAGCCGGTCCGCGGCGTCGAAAGGTCCCGCACCCGGCAGTCCAACCTGACCCCGAAGGGACGTGTCCTGATCTGGGTCGATTCGTTCTCCGACTGCTTCGAGTCGCAGTCCTTCGCCGCGATGGTGCAGGTGCTGGTGCGGCTGGGCTACGAGCCGGAGGTGCTGAACGAGACGGCGTGCTGCGGGCTGACGTGGATCTCCACCGGACAGCTCGACGGCGCGCGGCGCCAGCTGGCCAACGCCGCGCGGGTGCTCGCGCCCTACGTCGCGGCCGGGGTCCCGATCATCGGTGTTGAGCCATCGTGCACGGCGGTCTGGCGAAGCGACGCCCCCGAGCTGCTGCCCGACAACCCTGACGTCGTCGCGCTGAACGGCGCGGTGCGGACGCTCGCGGAGTTTCTCGCAGACGACCCGGACTTCGTCGCCCCGGACCTCAGCGGCCACACGATCGTCGCCCAGCCGCACTGCCACCACGCGTCGGTCCTCGGCTGGGCCAAGGACCGCGCGCTGCTCACGAAGACGGGCGCGAAGCTGGTCGTCGTGGGCGGCTGCTGCGGACTGGCGGGCAACTTCGGTGTCGAGCGCGGCCACCACGACGTGAGCGTGAAGGTGTTCGAGCACGACCTCGGCCCGGCCATCGAGGCCCACCCCGACGCCATCGTGCTGGCCGACGGCTTCAGCTGCCAGACGCAGCTGCAGTCGCTGGCGGGCCGGGCGTCGATGTCGCTCGCGGAGCTCCTCGCCACCCACTGACGCTCGGGCCTCACCCTCCCCACCCGGCCTCACACCAACCCACCTGACGGATAAGTGCTGTCAGATTGAGGTTCTGCGGAAATCGGGTGTTTGCGGAGCATCTCACTGCACTTTTCCGGTGGCCTTAGCCACAAGACCTTATCCACAGCGAGGGCAACGTTATCCACAGTTGGCGCCCACCCCCTGGCATCGTCCCCCAGGTGAGCGTTTCCTTGGCCTATGCACTCCGCTCTCCACGACGCCCTCGCCGCCGACGGCATCCTCAGCCGACGCCTGCACCCGCAGCTCATCGGCCGTATCGACGCCGCGGTGAAACGCGGTGAACTCACCCCACTGCTGCCGGGCACCTACGCCCCGACATCCGATTTCCATCACCTCGTCCTCGCTGTTGCCGACTGGGATGCAGACGCCGTCTTCACGGCGGGCACGGCCGCCCGGCTGTCATGGTGGCCGGACCTTGCCGACGACCTGGTCCACGCCGTGACCCGACGACGTCCTCGCAGATCGGTGGCCGGGACCCGGTTGTCGCTCAGGCCTATGCCGGAGCCGCTGATCGTCGAGACGCGCGGGCTGCGTATTCAGAACCCGGCGGCGAGCACGCTGGATCTTGCCCGGACCGCCGGCCCGGACACCATCGACGAGGCGCTGCGCCGCCGTGCGACCACCCTCGGCTCGCTCTACGACGCCTTCGAGCTCATGAGCTGGCGCCCCGGCAATCCGAAACTCGCCTCCTGGCTTCGGGCCTCGCGCGACGGCGCGTGGTCGCCGTTGGAGCGCGAGGCCCACGAGCTGTTGAGGCAGGGCCGCATCACGGGGTGGAAGGCAAACTACCTCATCAGAACCGGCGGCCGAGCATACTTCGCCGATGTCGCCTTCCCTGGCTTGAGACTCGTGCTCGAGTTCGATGGCTGGCGCTACCACGGCGACCGGCTCAGCTTCATCGCCGACAGGCAGCGCGACGTCGCTCTCCGCCTCGCCGGTTGGACGGTGCTCCGGTTCACGGCGGAGACGATGGGCACCCTGATGCCCGTCCTGCGTCGGCTCCTGGCCAAAGTCGCGTAGGCCTACAGCCGAACGACGCCGGAAAAGTGCAGCGAGATGCTCCGCAAACACCCGATTTCAGCAGAACCTCAATCTGACAGCACTTATCCGTCAGGAGCGGCTGGCACCATGGCGGGCAGCGAAGCGCTCGATCCGGTCGGTGACGTCGCCCAGCGCGCGGATCTCATCGCGCCAGTCCGGAAATCGCAGCGAGTGGTTGGCATTCTCGATCTCGAAGATTTCGAGCCCCTCACGTGGCCCGACTGGGACCCACCACGGGTCGCTTGAACCACCGACTACCAACGTCGGATTAGTCGAATTAGCAATCGCGTCGCGGATCGCGGGCTCGGTCAGCAGCGGGGTGAGCCACACGCTCGGATAGCCACGGACTGCCGCCCAGCCCGCGGCATGGCTGGCCAGCGACTTGCCGACCACGAGAGTGCGCTCGGCGGGCGGCGCCTCCCCAGCCAGCTTGTCCGCGGCCGCGATGACTAAGTCCGCGGGGTCGCCGTCGAGCGCGCTCACGTCCCAGCGGACGGCGCTCACCTGCCATCCGCACTGCTCAAGCATCATGGCTGCCCAGGACAGAAGCGGATGATCGACGGTGTAGCGGGCGCCAGGCAGGATCAATGCACGGCCACGCGGCGACTGCCCCTCGGGCAGGTTCCGTGTCTCGACAAGCACGTTCGAAAGGCTCACGTCCTCCATCATGGCCGAGAGGCCGTCTTGTCGAGGGAAGTCGATAGCATCGGTGCCATGTCCCCGCGTGATCGAGCCGTCTTCTGGGACTTCGACGGCACTCTCGCGGTAAGGGAGGGCCGGTGGTCGGGAGCTCTTCTTGATGCATGGAGACTCATCGATCCGACGACGTCCGCGACCGCCGATCACCTCCGCCCGCATCTGCAGAGCGGGTTTCCTTGGCACGACGCGGATACGACGCGGGAGGCGCCATCGGCCGCGGAATGGTGGGCGGCCCTGCGCCCGATGTTCGTGGCGGCGTACACGGCGAACGGGCTTGATTCCGAGCGGGCAGACGCAGCTGCCGCACGCGTGCCGGACCAGTACTACCAGCCCGACACATGGAGCGTTGTCAGCGGGGCTGAGGAGGCGCTTCGTCTCGTCCGGGACGCCGGATACCGGAACATCATCCTCAGCAACCACGCACCGGAGCTGCCCGAACTGGTTCGCGCTCTCGGTCTCGCGGACCTGGTCGAGATGACGATCACCAGCGCCTGCGTCGGCGCGGAGAAGCCGAACCCGGCGATCTTCAGATACGCGACCAAGGCAGCCGGACTGACCAACACGGGAACGGCATGGATGGTCGGCGACAACCCGATCGCGGACGTCCAAGGTGCGCTGAACGCCGGCATCCGCGCCATCCTGGCCGACGGCGGGGAGCCTGGGCGCGGAGGCATGACCGTCGTGGAGGCTGCACATCACATCAGGTCGCATCGCCCCACCACCCATTGACTCGGCGGCCGCGACGAGCTGGACGCGGTGCGCCTGATCGAGAGACGTCATCCAGCAGCACCGCGTGGCCGCCCTATTCGACGGTCCACGAAGACAGATGCAACCAGGTCCCCGACTCAGGCGTATGTTCCATAACAGGGAGGAGACCCCGATGGACGAGCAACAGTTCGACCAGCTGTACGCGACATCGTTCTCGCGCCTGGTTGGACAGATCTACGCCATGTGCGGGGACAGGGCGGAGGCCCAGGACTGCGTGCAGGAAGCGTTCGTGCGCGCGTGGGACCACCGCAGGAAGCTGGATCAGAGCTCGAACCCGGAGGCGTGGGTCCGCACCACGGCCTACCGGCTCGCCGTGAGTCGCTGGCGCAAGGCCCGGCGCGCCTTCCGGCCGGCCGACAGGGCCCTCGAGACCGAGCACGAGACCGAGCCCACGCCGGATCGGGTCGCGATCGCCGCCGCGCTGGCTCAGCTCCCTGCGGACCAGCGCCGCGCCATCGTCCTCTACCACCTCTGCGATCTGTCGGTCGCGGAGGTCGCCGACGAGGTGGGCTCACCCACCGGCACCGTCAAGGCCCGACTCGCTCGGGGCCGCGCAGCCCTCGCGCGGCTCCTCAACACCGACCTGGAGGTCCGCCATGCCTGACCGAATCCCCCAGCTCGACGACCTCGCCCGCTCCGCCGGCGACCCACCCCACCTGACCGCCGCGGAGATCCGTCGGCTCGGCGACCGCCGCAGGCTCCACCGCCGCGCCCTCACCGGCGTGGCGGCCGTCGCGGTGTTCGCCGTCGGATCCGTCGCCGTCTGGAACAGCCCGATGATGGCCGGCCTGCGCGGGCCGCAATGGGCCAACACCCCTGCCCCCACGCCGAGCACCGAGCAGCCGCTCGATCCGCTGACGAGCCCGAGCCAGAGCACTCCGCCGGTGGACCCGATCCCACCCAGCCCCACCGATCCCGGCCCGCTGCCACCTGCCTTCGCCAACCTGCCCACCGCGGAGATGTTCAACGCGCACTCGGAGGTGCCGTGGATCGGGCAGAAGGACGAGTACGTCGGCCCGGGCACGTCCGGCACCGGCATATGCGACCCGGAAACCTGGGGCGCTCCCACCCTGCAACTGGTCCGGGAGTTCGGCAACGCCGAGGACAAGTACGGCACATCCATCTGGGCCACCGTGCTCGGCTACCCGTCTGTCCAGCTGGCCGAGGAGGGTTTCAAGGAGCTCCGCGACGGGGTGGCCGCGTGCCCGCAGCGCATCGCCGACGAGGGCCACTACCCCGACCCCGCCGGCTACGACGACACCGACAAACTCGTCTTCGACACCGCCTGGGCCGGCAGCTCGGACACGGACCACGCGTTCCTGTCGAGCGTCGGCATGTCGCCTGGCGGTGAGGAGCCGGGGATCTTCAACGACACGCTGCTGGTCCGCGCGGGCGAGCGCGTGCTGTGGGTCACGCAGGACATCGTCGGCTGGGACCACAACTGTTCTGTGGCGCCCGACGACCCCGCGCTGCCCGAGCAATGCCTGCTGCCCGCCGCGACGAAGGACATGGTGGAGGCGCTGGTGGTCAAGTAGATCGATCGTCTGGGAGGGCCGGCCCGCGGACCGGCCCTCCTTTTTTGCGCCTCAGACCGGAATGCAACCCCTCTCCGACGCGGGGCGTATGTCCTGCAACAAGAGAGGAGACCTTGATGGACGAGGAACAGTTCGACCGACTGTATGCCACGTCGTTCTCGCGCCTCGTTGGTCAGATCTACGCGATGTGCGGGAACGTGACCGAGGCCCAGGACTGCGTACAGGAGGCGTTCGTCCGCGCCTGGGACCACCGCAGGAAGCTCGACGAGAACGCCAACCCGGAGGCGTGGGTCCGCACCACCGCCTACCGGCTCGCCGTGAGCCGCTGGCGGAGGACGAAGCGGGCACTGAGGCCCGCCGACCGCGCCCTGCAGGTACAACCGGGCCGCGAGCCCAATCCCGACCGAGTGGCCGTGGCGAGCGCGCTCGCCCAGCTGCCCACCGACCAACGACGAGCCATTGTGCTCTATCACCTCTGCGACCTGTCCGTCGCGGAGGTCGCCGACGAGGTCGGCTCCCCGACGGGCACCGTCAAAGCCCGTCTTTCCCGTGGTCGCGCCACCCTGGCCCGGCTGCTCAACACCGATGTGGAGGTCCGCCATGCCTGACCGAATCCCTCAACTCGACGACCTCGCCAACAGCGCGAAGGAGGCCCCCATGCTCCCCGCAGCAGAGATCCGCCGGCTCGGAAACCAGCGCCGACTCCACCGCCAAGCGCTGGTCTCGGTGGCCGCCGTCGGCATCTTCGCCGTCGGCTCGGTCGCGGCCTGGAACAGCCCCATGATGGCCAGCCTGCGCGGTCCGCAGTGGGCCCAGGCGCCCGGACCGGCCGCGCCGACCACCGACGCGCCGCTGATCCCAATGACGACCCCGAGCCAGGACGACACCGACGTGCCCATGCCGGACCCGAACAACCCCGGCCCGCCCGCGCCGACGTGGGACAACGTGCCCATGCCCGACCTGTTCGCCGCCGACCGCCCCGATCAGCCCGACCTCATCACCAACGAGCGCGAGAGCCTGGGCGACGTCCCTGTCGGCGTCTGCGCGCCGGACGGGGTCGGCACCCCCAACCGGGTGCTGATGCGCGAGTTCGGCGGGAACGAGACCGCGGACAAGACGTACCGCTGGGCCGTGGTGCTCGGCTATGCGTCCGTAGACGAGGCGATCACCGGCTTCCAGGCGATCACCGACGCGGCGAAGGGCTGCGCCGAGCGCCTGACCGCCGACGGCATGACCGCCTCTGTGGAGGACCTGACGGCACGGGCCGACTTCGACCGCGGCAAGGACACCGACCTCAGCGAGTACCTTGCTCAAGGCGTTCGCCCCGACGAGTCGGGTCTCTACAGCGAGACCGTCGCTCTGCGCAGCGGCGCCCGAGTGCTGTGGGTCAGCACGACCCTCGAGAACGACGCCGCCTTCGGCTATGAGTGCGTCCCGAACGCCGACCCGGATCTCCCCCGCTGCGAGGTCCCCGGCGCGCTGCCGCAACTGCTGGATCTGCTCGACAACTGAATCGGTTTCCGAGCAGCCGCCCCGCGCCGACGCCCGGTCCCTGAGGAGTAACCCGACGCCAACAGCCGGTCCCTGAGGAGCAGCCCGACGCCGACAGCCGGTCCCTGAGGAGCAGCCCCGCACGCTGCCACGCACCAAGCAAAAGCCATGCGGGGCTGCGTCTCGAAGGGTCCGAAACCCACACCACGGGCGACACACATCACCACCGCAACACCTGCCCACAGTTTCGGACCTTTCGACACGGCCGGGCGCTCCGCGCCGGGCCGGCTCAAGGAACGGCGCACCCGGCTCGGCGCATCACAGCGGGCCGGCTCAAGGAACGACGCCGACAGCCGGTCCCTGAGGAGCAGCCCCGCACGCTGTCATGCACCAAGCAAAAGCTATGCGGGGCTGCGTCTCGAAGGGTCCGAAACCCGCGCCATGGGCGACACACCGCGCTACCGCAACTCCCTGCCCACAGTTTCGGACCTTTCGACACGGCCGGGCGCTCCGCGCCCGGCCGGCTCAAGGAACGACCCACCCGGCTCAGCGCATCACAGCGGGCCGCCTCAAGGACCGACGTTCAAGGAACGAGGAGAGGGGCCGCCCTGTGGGCGGCCCCTCTCCTCATCGTTCCTACGATCAGCGGGTCAGGCGGCGGTGCGTCGACGACTTCGGACGCGAGGCCTCCGGGCCCAGGCGCGCCAGCTTGTTCTCCTCGTAGTCGGCGAAGTTGCCCTCGAACCAGTACCACTGCGAGGGGTCCTCGTCGGTACCCTCCCAGGCCAGGATGTGCGTGGCGACACGGTCGAGGAACCAGCGGTCGTGGGAGATCACGACGGCGCAGCCCGGGAACTCGAGCAGCGCATCCTCCAGCGACTGGAGCGTCTCCACGTCGAGGTCGTTGGTCGGCTCGTCGAGCAGGAGGACGTTGCCGCCCTGCTTCAGCGTGAGCGCCAGGTTCAACCGGTTGCGCTCACCGCCCGACAGCACGCCCGCGAGCTTCTGCTGGTCGGGGCCCTTGAAGCCGAACGAGGCGACATACGCGCGCGACGGCATCTCGAAGTTCGCGACCTTGATGAAGTCCAGGCCGTCGGAGACGACCTCCCAGACGTTCTTGTCGGGCGCGATGCCGGAGCGGTTCTGGTCGACATAGCTGAACGACACCGTCTCGCCCACCTTGACTGAGCCCGCGTCGGCGGCCTCCAGGCCCGTGATGGTCTTGAACAGCGTGGTCTTGCCGACGCCGTTCGGGCCGATGATGCCGACGATGCCGGCGCGCGGCAGCGTGAACGACAGGTTGTCGATGAGGACGCGGTCTCCGAAGCCCTTCTTCAGGTCCTTGACCTCGAGCACCACCGAGCCGAGGCGCGGCCCCGGCGGGATGTTGATCTCGGACAGGTCGACGGACCTGCGACGCTCGGCCTCCGCGGCCATCTCCTCGTACCGGGCGAGGCGCGCCTTGTTCTTGGCCTGGCGGGCCTTCGGGTTGGCGCGCACCCACTCCAGTTCCTTCTCGAGGATCTTGGCGCGCTTGGCGTCCTTCTTGCCCTCGATCTGGAGGCGTTGGCGCTTGGTCTCCAGGTAGGTGGAGTAGTTGCCCTCGTACGGGTGCAGGCGGCCGCGGTCGATCTCGCAGATCCACTCCGCGACGTTGTCCAGGAAGTACCGATCGTGCGTGACGGCCAGGACGGCGCCGGCGTAGTTCTTGAGGTGCTTCTCGAGCCAGTCGACGCTCTCGGCGTCGAGGTGGTTGGTGGGCTCGTCGAGCAACAGCAGGTCGGGGGCCTCGAGCAGCAGCTTGCACAGCGCGACGCGGCGCCGCTCGCCACCGGACAGGAGCTTGACGTCGGCATCCCCGGGCGGGCACTGCAGCGCGTCCATGGCCTGCTCCAGCAGCGAGTCGATCTCCCACGCGTTGCGGTGCTCGAGCTCGGTCTGCAGCTCGCCCATCTCCGTCATCAGCGCGTCGAAGTCGGCGTCCGGCTCGGCCATGGCCATGCCGATCTCGTCGAACCGCTTGAGCATGTTCTTGGTCTCGGCGACGGCCAGCTCGACGTTCTCGAGGACCGTCTTGTCCTCGTCGAGCGGCGGCTCCTGCAGGAGGATGCCGACCGTGGCGCCCTTCGCGAGGTTCGCGTCGCCGTTGTTCGCGCGGTCGAGCCCTGCCATCAGCTTCAGCATCGTCGACTTGCCCGCACCGTTCGGCCCGACGACGCCGATCTTGGCCCCGGGGTAGAACGACAGCGTGACGTTGTCGAGGATGACCTTGTCGCCCACCGTCTTGCGGACGTTGTGCATGGTGTAGATGAATTCGGCCACTGTTGAGTGTGCTCCCTTTCGCGTTGACCGCGAGCCAGTATGCCAGCCGTCGGGCCATTCGCCAGATTCTGAAACGGGGCTGCTCAGCCCAGGGCGTCGACGGCTGCGCGCGCTTCGGCGTGCGCGGCCACAACGGCCTCTGCCGGGCCGAGCACCCGCGTCCGCGCCACCTCGGCGATCGAGGCTTCGAGGGCCTTCCTCGCGCGGCGCGCGGCGGCGTTGGCGGACGCGCGGACGATGAGCCCAGACACGGCCGACAGCACGATGCCTGCGACGACCCCGCCCAGCACGAGCACGGTGGGCAGCGGCACGCGCAGCCCGCCCTCCGGGCCGAGCGGGACCGTGCCCAGCGGCGGCAGCCCGAAGTAGCCGAGCAGCGCGTTCAGCGTCAGCCACAGCGCACCCACGGCGACGGCCACGATCAGCACCCATTGGGCGGCGCGGATCGCGTCCCACCAGGCGGGCCTTCTGTCGGCCTTGAGGTCGGTGGTGGCGACGGCCCGGTCCAGGTCGTCGGCGAGCGTGGGCGCGCAGGCGCGCACCGCGGCGGTGATCGCGGCGGCCCACGACGCGGGCAGCCCCGCGCCGAACGCGTCGGAGACCGCGCGCAGGCCGGTGGCCAACTGCGCATCGGCGGCGGGCGAGCGGACGGCGAGGGAGGTGCGCTCGACGACGGGCTCCCCCGTGGTGACCTGCCGCCGCTCCGCGGGCGCGCCCAGGCGCAGCCGGCGCAGCGGATCGGGCCGGAGTCGGCCGAGCCAGGAGACCATCGGCCAACCGGTGGCCAGCCCGCCGCGGTGGCGCACCGATCCGCGCACGGCCTCGACGACGGTAGGCACGCCCGCGGCCGCCGACAACTGCGCCGTGAGCGCGGCGACGGCGGGTCCGCCCGCGTTCGCGGGCCGGGCGGGTCCGACGGCGGCGTCGAGTTCGCGGGCGATGCCCGCCACGTCGCCGGCCAGCCGCGCGGACGCCGCGCGCTTGCCTGCCGCGATCCGGCCGAGCCGCGCACGAAGGTCGTTGACGCCCATGCCTGTCAGCGCGCTGGTGGCGCTGAGCGTGACGCCCGCCAGGCCGTTGGCGTCGAGGAGGCGACGGAGGTCGGCGAGGCACTCGGCGAGCTGCGGCGGGGTGAGGAGGTCGGCATGGTTGAGGACCACCGTCATCACCTCGGCGTGCCCGGCAAGCGGCCGCAGGTAGCGCTGGAAGATGGCCGCGTCGGCGTACTTCTGGGGGTCGAGCACCCAGACGAACTGGTCGACGAGCTGCACCATCCTGTCGACCTCGTCGCGGTGCGCGGCCACCGTGGAGTCGTGGTCCGGGAGGTCGAGGAGGACGACGTCCGCGAGGTCCCGCGTGGGCGGCGCGGCCTCGTGGCGGCGCTCGACACCGAGGAGGTCGAGCAGCGCCGCGTTGGTGGCGGAGAAGCTGACGGCGAGCGTCGTCGACGTGGTGGGGCGCCGCGCGCCTTGCTCGGCCAGGAGCGTGCCGCTCAGCGCGTTGAAGAGGCTCGACTTCCCCGAGCCGGTGGCCCCGCCGAGCGCGACAACAGTCTGCGGCCCGGCCGCGAGGCGTCGGTCCGCGTGCGCCAGCACACCGCGCGCGGCGGAGGTGAGCTCCTCGGGGACGCGGCCGGCCGTCAGGTCGGTGGCGCGGGCGAGCAGCTCGAGGCGCCGGGCGAGCCCCGCCATCAGCCGAGCTCCGGGGCCGTCAGGTCGTCGAAAGCGGCGCGGGCACCGGCGCGCAGTTCGGCCGCGGCCGACCGCAGGCGCTCAGCCGCGTCGGGCTCCGGCGAGAGCGACGCAAGGAGGGCGGTGAAGCGGAGCGCCTCGTCGGCGAGGAGGGCGTCCACGCGGTCGGCGAGTTGGCGTCGGGCCTGCTCCGCGAGCCGGCGGACGGCGTCCTCGCCGAACACGGCCTCGAGCAGCCGCTGCGCGAGCAGCGAAGTGCCGCCGGCGATGCCGACCTCGGCCGTCGTGAGCCCGCCGGTGGAGGCGAAGACGACGACGATCAGCGCGAGGCCGGTGAGGTTGGTGCCGATCGCGAGGAACCGGGCCTTCATCCGCTTGCCGCGGCCCTGCTCGTCGACGAGCCGCAGGATGTCGGATTGCCAGGCGCGGACGGTGTCGACGGCCGCGGCGTGGAAGGTGCCCGAGGCCCGCCGCAGCCCGGGCTCGGCGGCGACGATCTCACGGCCCCAGCGCGTCAGTTCCCACGCGGCGGCGGTCTCGTCGGCCGCACGGTCGCCCGCCTCCTGGAGCACGGCGGTGAGGGTGTCGGCGATGGCGACGCGCATGGCCTCTTCCTTCGCCTCGCCGCGCAGCCAGCCGGTGAGCCGGTCGCGCAGGGCGCCGATCCGCTCCTCCACCGAGCGCATGAACTCGCCGGTGCCCACCAGATCCTGCCAGCGGCTGAGGATCTCGCCGCGCAGCAGGGAGCCGTCGCCCGCGACCTCGGCGACGGCGGCGGCCGCGCGCTGATAGGGGGCGATCGACTCGCGCTGCAGCTCGGCCAGCGCCGAGCGCTGGCGCTCCACGCCGTCGATCAGCTCCTGGAGCTGCGCGTCGATCGAGCGGACGGTGCCGGCCAACGACTGCACGGCCACCTGCGCGCGAGCCTCGGACTCGGCGGCGAGCTGCATCAGCCACTGCCGGAGACCGGCCACGTCCTCGGGCGGGAGCATGCCGTCGGCGGCGAGCGGACGCTCGGCGACGGCGAACAGCCGCGCGCCGGGCAGCCCGCGCTCGGCGAGCATCTGGGACAGGTGGCCCGACACCTCGGTGAGCGCGGCGGGCGGGCAGCGGTTCACGACGACGCTGATGACGGTGTTGCGCTCCGCCGCGGTGGCCAGGTACTCCCACGGCACGGCGTCGGCGTAGCGAGCGGCTGAGGTGACGAAGAGCCACAGGTCGGCGGCGAGCAGGAGCTGGCGGGCGAGGCTGCGGTTGGCGTCGTCGATGGAGTCGATGTCCGGGGCGTCGAGGAGCGCGAGGCCGGGAGGGAGGCGGTCGAAGGCTGCGATGTGCAGGGCGCGGGAGTCGTGTAGCTGGGTGTCGGTGCGCACCAGCCCGGGCAGCACGCGGTCTGACCGGAACCAGGCCTCGTCGTCCGGGTGGCAGATCAGCACGGGCGACTTGGTGGTGGGGCGCAGCACGCCGGGCCGCGTGACCTGCGCGCGCAGCAGCGAGTTCACGAGCGTCGACTTGCCCGCGCCCGTCGAGCCGCCGACCACGGCCAGCAGCGGGGCGTCGAGGCGGGCCGCGCGCGGGATCAGGTAGTCGCGGGTCTGTTGCGAGAGCGCGCCCGCCAGTTGCCGCAGCGCCTCCGCGCCGTCGACGGGCAGCGGGTACTGGGCCGCCGGCAGCGTGCCTTGGAGGGTGTGGAAGGCGGCGGCGAGGCGGTCCGCGCCGCTCATCGACGCACCGGCCAGTTACCGCCGACACCGGCGGGGCCGGGCGCCTGCGGCGGCGGGTACTGCGTCGTCAGCGGGCCCGCGGACTGGCCGGGCGGAGGCGGAGCCAGCCGCTTACGGCGCCGTCGCGGCGGGAGCATCGGGAGGCCCTGGTAGTCGAGGAGGGCCCGAGGACCCGGCTGGTGGATAAGGTGGATCAGCTCTCGCGCCCGGTCGTCGCCGGGCCCCGCGACCGTGCCGCGCGTCATCTGGTTGCGGAGGTAGGCGAGCTCGGTGACGCGACGCAGCAGCCGCGTCGTCTGCCACCAGGCGCGCGGGCCGCGCAGCATCGCGTACCAGATCAGCTTCACGCGCCGTAACGGACGGCCGTAGAGCTCCACCTGGCGCTCGGTGAGCCAGCCGGCGCGCTGGTAATCGGCCAGGCGGGTGCGGATCAGCTGCCCGTTGCCGATGACGCTGATGACCAGCGAGACGACGATGATGGCCACCACACCGAGCGCCATGTAGTACGGCCCCATCAGGGCGTCGACGGAGTTGGTCGACGACAGGCCGTTGAAGAGCATGTGCCCCGCGCAGGCCACCAGGAAGCCGCCCACCGGCGCGAGCACCCGGACGATCTTGCTGCGCGCCCCCAGCCCGATGACAAGGCCCGACGCCGTCATCATCGTGAACAGCGGGTGGCCGAACGAGGTGTAGACGCCGCGCAGCAGCACCAGTTCGTGCATGGTGGCGTCGGGGTCCGCGATGGTGATGTCGTGCGTGGCCTGCATCCAGACCCGGGCGTAGTAGATGATGTTCTCCACGAACGCGAAGCCCACGGCCGAAAGCCCGGCCAGCGCCACCATCGAGAGCCGCGACACCATCTTGTTGCGCCACAGCAGCACGAGCAGCACGAGGATCGTCGCCTTGGAGAACTCCTCGACGAACGGTGCCGAGAAGATCGCGGCCCGCGAGCCTGCGTCGGAGTTCGCAGCCCGCGTGGCCATCATCTCGCCGGCCCACGAGTTCACATGGATCGAGAACCACGTGGAGGCGCAGGCGCCCCAGGCGAAGGTCAGCACCCACACCACGGGCGACGATGCGCGGAACCGGTCCAGCCAGACGAACAGAAGGCTGTAGGCGAGCGCCGTCCACATCGCGGAGAAGGCCGCCTTACGGAACGCCTCGTTCGAGATGCCGAGCGTCATGGAGCCGTCCTCGAACTCCTGCGCCGGCGCCAGCATCCCGTACTGCGCGTAGAGGCAGTAGGCGTAGGCGGGGATGAGCAGGACGGTCATCCAGAACAGCGGGCTGCGGAGCAGACGGCGATACCAGGGGCGCGTGTCGACGCTCGCCAGGCCGTTCAGCCACCGGTCGCGGGTGGCGGGGTCCGCAGTTCTCATGATGGGGCAAGAGTACCGGCCGTCACGAGACCGGCAGCCCGTCCCGCGGATAGGCTCTTGGCCCATGCACAGCTTCTTCGACTACATGGCACCCTGGCCCCGCAACGAGGGATCGCTGCACGTCTACGCGCTGCCCGACGACACGGCGCGCGAGCGGCTCGTCGCGGCCTCCGAGCGCCTTGAGGGTCTGCCGGGTCTCCCCCGGATGCCTGAGCCGTGGCTGCACCTCACCGTCAGCAGGCTGGCGCACTTCGACGACATCCCTTCGGCCGACCTGTCGCGGCTCGGCGCGGCGCTCGACCGCGAGGTGGCGGGGCTCGGCGCGTTCGACGTGCAGCTGGGCACCCCGTGGGCCTTCGAGCACGCCGTCGGCGTGGCCGCGCCGTCGACGCCGCAGTGGGAAGAGCTGGTGTCGGCCGTCAGGAGGGCCGCGGTCGATGCCCTGGGCGGCGAGCTCCCCCGCCCACCGCACGCGCCGCACACGTCGCTGGCCTATGCGATCGACGACGTGGACTCCGCCGTGGTCGAGGCCCGGCTGCAGGGGCTGGAGGAGATCGGGCCGAACCGCATCTCCCGCGTGCACCTGGTCTCGGTGACCGTCCGGCCGGAACGCGGCACCTTCGACTGGCTCGAACTGGCCAACGTCGAGTTGTAGAAGCACCCCAGGGAGGACTCGAACCTCCGACCAGCGAATTAGAAGGCCGCTGCTCTATCCAGCTGAGCTACTGGGGCAATGCCCAGCAGTGTAACGGCCCCGCGGCGGGGCGCCGCGCAGCCCCGGCGAAGGCGACCGGGGTCCAGGTCGTGTCGGGCCTCGTCAGCCTGCGATGAGCACGACACACCCCTCGTTAGCCTCCGATGAGCACGAGCCGGGTTTCGTTGAGAAGAGGCCGATTTCGGGCTGCTTGGGTCGACGAACTCCGGCACGTGCTCATCGAGCCCTGACGACCCGGGAATCGCCGTGCAGGTGACAGTGCGGTCGATCCGCGAGGAGCAGCCCCGCGAGCTGACCGACACCGGGCACAGGCCGTACGGGGCTGCGTGCTCGTTGGGTCCGCAACCACAACCCCACATGGATTGCCCGCCGGCCATGGAATTTTCACGCACAACTCTGCTTTCTCTGCCCTACAGGGCACAGAGAGTGCAGTTGTGCGTCAAAACTCCATGCCTACCTTGCTACCGAACTCCCTCACCGAGCTCGCCCTCAAGCCACGTAACGAGTTCAGCAACGTTCGAGGCCGCCGCCAGTGCATCGCGGCTGGTCTCCTCGCCTGCGCTCGGGGCATGTTCCCGCAAAGGCTGATCGAGGCCGCTGCGCCCGGTCGCGGCCCAGATGCCGTAGGAGTTCGTCGCCCTGTACTTGCCGGGCTCCCGTGGTCCTTTCTCCGTGACGAAAACGACGAGCTGACCGTCGGGCAGCGGAGCCTTCTCCGTGCTCTGGCCCAGGAACTCGAGTTCGATCGACGAGCCAAAGTCCTTGCCATGCAGCACCTTCTGAATCGTCAAGACCTCACACCGGTAGTGGACGACGTCCTCAGGCGCATCTCCTTGGATCTGCCGACCCTCGCAGTGTTCTGTGATCTCACCGACCACGACGGAATCGGCCTCGGCGCTCAATTCCAGTGGCGACATCGGAGGAACAACCTCAGTAACACCCACGAGGCGAACCGGGTCCCAGAAGGAGTCGTTGGCAGCGTTCCGTGACTCACTGGAGCACCCGCTCAGCGCGAGCCCTCCGAGGACGGAAACCGATGCTGCATACAGATAGACTCGTGACAATTTCACGCGAAACATCCTCCAGACGTCGATCGGTAGTTCAGACGTTGCCGAGGGCCGACGTGGCGCAGTCCGACGCAAGCGTTCCACCTATAGAGGCCATTCTCTCCGTAGTCCGATGTCAGGTCCAGGGGAACTCGGCACCACACCACACCTACGAGACGACCTTCCCCGTCGACGGCCTCGTTCGCCCGGAAGGCGACCGCCGCCGGAGCGTTCCACCGGCGTCGCTCAAGGCCTCGGATCGACCAACGGGCGACAGATCGACGGTCGGAGCCGTGGTGCCCGAGGGGCAGCACAACGACAAACGTTCTAGGGTAAGGGCTCATGAGTGAGAAGTTGGTGTGGATCGACTGCGAGATGACGGGTCTCGACCTGGCCCAGGATGCGCTGATCGAGGTGGCTGTGCTCGTCACCGACGGCGACCTGAACGTGCTCGGTGAGGGGATCGACGTGCTGATCAAGCCCACCGACGAGCAGCTGAGCCACATGGGCGACTTCGTTCGCGAGATGCACACCAAGTCGGGTCTCCTCGACGAGCTGGCTACCGGCGGGACGCTCGAAGAGGCCACCGAGCAGGCGATGGACTACATCCGCACGCATGTGCCAGTCGCGCGCAGAGCGCCGCTGGCGGGCAACACCATCGGCACCGACAGGGCGTTCCTCGCCCGCGACATGCCGGAGCTCGAGCAGTGGGTGCACTACCGCAACGTCGACGTCTCCTCGCTCAAGGAGCTCGCCCGACGGTGGTACCCGCGCGTGCTGCACCTGGCGCCGGCCAAGACGGGCAACCACCGCGCGCTGGCCGACATCCAGGAGTCGATCGAGGAGCTGCGCTACTACCGCGAGGCGCTCTTCGTCCCCCAACCGGGCCCGACGAGCGACGCCCTGCGGACCATCGCCGCGCGGCACTGCGGCTCGCTGACCGGCTCGACATCGAGCTGACCAGCGAAGACTCTCCGAACGGGCACGATCTTCTCCACCCCCCTCCATTTTGTCGGAGGCGGGAATTAGAGTGCCTGTGAGCCCATCGGACCCCCGGTGGAGTAGCACGAGGGAGTCACCCATGACCCGACCCAGACACCAGCTCACCCTTCTCCTGGCCGCCGCCTGCGCCGTCGGCGGCCTCACCCTCACGGCCCCCACAGCCAGCGCCGAGCCGGATCTCACGCCCATCGCCGAGATCCAAGGCACCGGGTCTGCCACGCCCATCGCGGGCACCCGCGTCACTACCAAGGGCGTCGTGACCGCCGCCTACCCCACCGGTGGCTTCAACGGCTTCTACATCCAAACCCCAGGCAGCGGCCGTCGCGCCAAGTCCGCAGGCGACGCCTCCGACGGCATCTTCGTCTTCTCCGCCTCCGCCGCCGGCACCGTCGCGCCGGGCGACTGCGTGCTGGTGGAGGGCACCGCCGGCGAGTACAACGGCCTCACCCAGCTGACCGGGTCGCCGGCCGTGACGACCCTGCCGAGGTCGCAGTGCCGCAAGGTCACACCGGTCAGCCTGTCCCGCGTCCCCGCCACCGAGGAGGCTCTGGAGGCGCACGAAGGCATGCTCGTCCTGCCCAAGGGGCAGTGGACCATCACGAACAACTACGCGCTGAACCAGTTCGGCCAGCTCGGGCTCACCCCGGGCACCAAGCCGCTGTACGTGGCCACGGACGTCGTCGCGCCCGGCCCACGCGCCGAGGCCTATGAGGCCGCCAACAAGGCACGCCTCATCACGCTCGATGACGGCTCGTCCTGGAACTACATGACGAACAAGACGGCCCAGGCCAGCCCCTTGCCGTACCTGTCGGCCGCGACCCCGATGCGCACGGGCTCGCAGGTGAGGTTCACGTCGCCGGTGGTCCTCGACTACCGCTTCCAGTGGAACCTGCAGCCGACGGCCCAGGTAGTCGGCGCGCGGTCGCGCGCCATCCCGGTGAAGAGCGAGAACGATCGCGAGCGGCGCGTACCCCGCGTGGGCGGCGACGTGCAGTTGGCCTCCTTCAACGTGCTCAACTACTTCACGGACCTGGGCGAGAACGAGGACGGCTGCGCCTACTTCGCGGACCGGGACGGTAACCCCGTCGCCACCGACTACTGCGAGGTGCGCGGCGCCTGGAGCAGGTCGGCTTTCGAGGACCAGCGCGCGAAGATCGTCGCGGCCATCAACGGCACCAAGGCCGAGGTGGTCGCACTGATGGAGATCGAGAACTCCGCCGGCATCAGCTACGTCACCCATGAGCGCGACTACACGCTGAAGCAGCTCGTCGCGGACCTCAACGCCTCCGGCCGCACCCGCTGGGCCTACGCCCCGAGCCCGACGGTGACGCCGTCGAACGAGGACGTCATCCGGACAGCCTTCATCTACGACGCCGACGCCGTGCAGCTGAAGGGACCCTCGTACATCGATCTCGACGAGGCGTTCGCCGACGCCCGCTACCCGCTGGCGCAGGAGTTCGCCGTGCGGCATTCGCGCACGTCGTTCGTCGCGGTCGCGAACCACTTCAAGTCGAAGAGTTCGGGCGAGGACGACGGCACGGGCCAGGGCCTGGCCAACCCGTCGCGTGAGGCGCAGGCGCGGCAGCTCACCGCCTGGGTGGCGGACGAGTTCCGCGGCAAGCCGGTGTTCCTGCTCGGCGACTTCAACGCCTACGCGAAGGAGACCCCTGTGCGGCTCATCGAGCGTGCCGGTTTCACCAACGTCGTGAAGACCTTCGAGCCGCGCTCGACCACCTACCAGTACCAGGGCCGCCTCGGCTCGCTCGACCATGTGTTCGCGAACCGCCAGGCCATGCGCCTGGTCACGGACGCCGCCGTCTGGGACATCAACGGCGACGAGTCGATCGCGTTCCAGTACAGCCGACGCAACTACAACGTCGTCGACTTCTACTCGGCGGACGTGTACGCAAGCTCGGATCACGACCCTGTGGTCGTCGGCCTGGACGCGTCGTATCGCGGCAAGCGGAGGTGATCGTCGTCGGCACGACACACGCCTGCGACGGGCCAGCGGCTCGGCCCGTTCCGCTGTCCGAGGCCGTCGAACCGCTCGTGCTGGCCATCGACATCGGCTCTGGTTCGAGCCGATGCGGGCTGTACGACGGTCACGCGCGGCCCGTCAAGAAGCGCACCTACAAGGTGGATCACGCGTTCACCGAGCGCGCGGACGGGACCGTCGAGATCGACGCCGACCAGGTGACCGCCGAGGTGGCGCAGGTCATCGGGCTGGTCACCGACAGGCTGCCGCCCGGGTCGGTGTCGGGCGTCGTCATGGACACCTTCGCCTCGTCGCTGGTGTGCGTGGACGCGCATGGCACCGCGCTCACGCCCTGCATCACGTACGCGGACGGCCGCTCCGCCGCGCAGGTGAAGGACCTGCGCGGGCGTCTCGACGAGGCGGCCGTCCACCAGCGGGTCGGCGCGCGACTGCACGCCAGCTATCACCCGCCGCGGCTTCTGTGGTTACGGGCGGAGTTCCCCGATGTGTGGGCACGCACCGCGCGGTTCCTGTCGCTGGGCGAGTACGTCTATGCGTGCCTCGCCGGCGTCGAGGGCGCGGCGACGTCGACCATGGCGTGGGCCGGGATGCTGAATCGCCGGACCCACGACGTCGACGAGGAACTGCTCGCGGCCACCGGCACCAGGAGGGAGCAGTTCGCGCCGATCGTCGACCCGCGCGATCCGATGACGGCCGTGTCGGCCGAGGTCGCCCGCCGTTGGCCCGCGCTGGCGCGGGCGGCGTGGTTCCCCGCCGTGCCCGACGGGTTCGCCTCCAACTTGGGGGTCGGCGCGAACTCGCCCGAGTCTGCGGCGCTGTCGGCGGCCACTTCGGGCGCGATCCGCGTGATCGTCCCAGGCTCACCGGAGGACCTCCCTTCCGGGCTGTGGGCCTACGCGGTGTCGCGGGAGTCGTCGATCGTCGGTGGTGCGTTGAACGATGTCGGCCGCGTGCTGACCTGGTTGGAGGGGACGCTGGCGCCGGTGTCGGCTGAGGACGTCGCGGCGGCGCTCGCGGCCGCTCCACGCCCGGGCGTGCCCCTCGTCCTCCCCTTCCTGACGGGCGAGCGCGCCACCGGCTGGGCCGCCGACGCCCGGGCGGTGCTCACCGGCGTCACGTCGTCGACCACGAGCCTCGACCTCTGGCGCGGCGCCGCCGAGGGTGTCGCCGTCTCCTATCAGCGGGTGTTCGAGCAGTTGAGGGCCGTGAACCCGTCGCTCAACCGCGTGGTCGCCTCCGGTGGAGTGACACAGGACCACCCGAGTCTCATGACCGTCGTGGCGCACGCTCTGGGTTTCCCCGTCCAGGTGGTCGACGTCAAACGCGTGACGATGCGCGGCGCAGCCGTACTGGCCCTCCGCACGCTGGCCCCCGACCAGCCTCCCGCGCAGATCCCGCACACGGCACTGACCCACCCCGACCCCGCACAGCGCCCGTACTACGACGCACTCCGCCACCGTTTCGATGATGCATACCAGGCGCTCATCACACCGTGAGTCGGCCGACCCTCGAGCCGCACGCTCCTTGGGTCGGTGCGAGGCATCTGCACCGAGCCTTCAGCCGAAGCGTGAGCATCAGCGAACCCGTCTTGGTCGTTAGTCCCGCACCTACGCGGGAACGGCCCACGGGTCCTTGGGCCGACTCAAGACCTGCACCGGTCCTTGAGCTGATGAGCGAGGTGCTGCACCGGTCCTTGAGCCGACGCGTGAGCGCCAGCGAACCGTCGAGTCGAAAGGTCCCGCACACACGCAGGAAGCTGCGGCAGCACTCACCCCAGACGTCACCACCCGCACGGGTACCGGACCCTTCGAGACGCAGCCCCGCACAACCAACACTCAACGCACGTCAGCACGCGGGGCTGCTCCTCAGGGAACGACCCACAGCTCCTCAAACCGACGCAAGGAGACCTACACCGAGCCCTGACCCAACGAGCGAGGCGCTGCACCGATCCTTGAGCCGACGCGTGAGCGCCAGCGAACCGTCGAGTCGAAAGGTCCCGCACACACGCAGGAAGCTGCGGCAGCACGTATCTCAGACGTCACCACCCGCACGGGTACCGGACCCTTCGAGACGCAGCCCCGCACAACCAACACTCAACGCACGTCAGCACGCGGGACTGCTCCTCAGGGAACGACTCACAGGTCCTCAAACCGACGCAAGGAGAACTACACCGAGCCCTGAGCCAACGAGCGAGGCACCCGCACCGAGCCCTGAGCCCACGAGCGAGGCACCCGCACCGCGATCTCTGAGCCAACCGCAAGGCGCCTGCACCGGTCCTTGAGCCGATGACCGAGGCGCTGCACCGATCCTTGAGCCGACGCGTGAGCGCCAGCGAACCGTCGAGTCGAAAGGTCCCGCACACACGCACGAAGCCGCGGCAGCACGTATCTCAGACGTCACCACCCGCACGGGTACCGGACCCTTCGAGACGCAGCCCCGCACAACCAACACTCAACGCACGTCAGCACGCGGGACTGCTCCTCAGGGAACGACCCTCGCAACTGCTCCTCAGGAACGATCCCTGAGCCAGCCGTTCGAGGCTGGGCCCCTTAGCGGGGTGGGCCGCCGAAGGTGCCCGGTCCCGACACTGTTACGCCGAAGCCCCTCGACATCCTCGTGGACTGCGTGGATGTCGGGATGGCCTGAGACGGGTCGGAGAGCACGACGCGGTCACCGTCGGCGAGCCCGTCGACGACCGCGATGTGGGTTGCTCCCCGCGCGCCCAACGTCACCTGCTGCGTGGCCGCCGCACCGTCGCGCCACACGCGGACGGTGCCCGTGGAGGGGCCGCTCAGCGTCACGGCGGAGACCGGCACCAGCACGGCGTCGTTCGCCTCGGCGACGGTGAGCAGCACCGAGGCCGTCGTCCCCACGCGCAGGCTCGGGTCCTGCTCCTCGACCGCGACAGTCACCGTGTAAGTGGCCGATCCCGAGGTGGATGTCGTCGGCGCGAGCGCGATGGCCGCGACCGTGCCACGCGACTCCTCCCCCGTCTCCGAGGTGAGAGTCGCCGCCTGGCCGACGGCGACCTTTCCGATGTCGTCCACCGAGACCTCGACGGGCACGCTCACCGCCTCGTCGGTGCGCACAGTCGCCGCGTCCGACGTCGCCGCCTCGGCGCCGACGGTGAACGGCAGCGCGGTCAGCACACCGGAGGCCGGCGCCGTCAGCGTGGCACCCGCGAGCGCCAGCGCGGCGTTGGCGTGGGCCAACTCGGCCTCCTCCAGCGCAGCCTCCGCCTGAGCGACGGTCGTGGTTCCGCCGCCGGGGCCACCCTGGCCCGAGGACGACGGCGTCGCGCCCGTGGACGAGCCGCTCTGCTGCGCCGCGGACGTGTCCGCCGGCTGCTGGCTACTCGAACCGGTAGAGCCCGAAGGCTGCGACCCGCTCGATCCCGTCGTTCCCGAGGGCTTCGACCCGCTCGACCCCGTGGACCCCGACGACTGCGATCCATCGGAAGGCTGCTGCGACCCCGTCGACCCGCCCGGCGTCTGAGATGACCCCGACGACGGCGAGCCCTGGTTCGACGACGTGGCGGTGGCCGCGGCGACAAGCGCGTCAACGGCGGCCGTCTGGGCCTGTCGGGCCGCGGTCAGCTGGCTTTCGATGCTGCCGAGTGCCTCCAGCGCAGAGATGCACGCGTTGGTTCCGTCGCCGTACGCGGCGTTGCCGACGTTCGGGTCGGGCTCCAACCCGGCGGCATCATCGGCACCCGTGGTCGTCGACCCGGCCGCGGTCGGCTCAGGCGACACGCTCGTCTCAGGGGTGCCGGCAGCCGTGGGCTCCACCGTCGGTGAGGCCGTGGGCTCCCCCGTCGGAGACCCGCTGGGCTCCGCCGTCGTCGCGGGCTCGGACGTCTGGTCCGGGGTCGGCGTCGCACTCGGCTCGAGAGTATCGCTGGGGGTCGGCGTCTCGGTGGGCGTCGACGTCGCGGTGGGCGTGGGAGTCGGCTGCTCGCTGGGAGTTCCACTCGGCTCGGTGGTGGGAGTGGGCGTCGGCGACACGGTCGGCTCAGGTGAGGCCGTGGGTTCCCCGACGATGCACGCCGCGGTCGCCGCCGACAGCCCCTGGCCGAACCGTTGCCAGGCCTCATCCAGCTGGGCCTGCGCACGGTCGAGGTCGGCCTTGGCACGCGCGACGGCGTCCTCCCCCTTCGCGGGCGTGGTCGGTGTGCTCGACGGAGTGCTGGGCGTGGCCGTCGGCGACGCGCTGGGCGTCGACGGTGTGGCCGTCGTGGGCGCGCTCGACGGGGTCGCGGCCCGGGCCGAGGTGCTGGGCGTGGGATCGGAGGTGGCCTCGGAGTCGTCGTCCTCGGCGGCTTCCTCGGCCTCGGCGAGTGCCTCCTTCGCCTGCGCGACGGCCAGTTCCGCGTCGTCGAGGGCGTCGCTCAGCGCGGCGTCGTCGATGGTGGCGAGCACCTGGCCGGCCTCGACGGTGTCGCCCACGACGGCCTTGACGGAGGTCACGGTGGCGGCGGCCGGGAATGAGGCGCGGGCTTCGTGCACGGCGGTCACCGTGCCGGTGCCCGGGAGCGTCTGGCTGAGCGACCCGCGCGTGACGGTGCCGAGCACCAGTTGGTCGGCCGCGGACGGCCGCGCCAGCAGGAAGACGCCCGTTCCGCCGAGCGCGAGGGCGAGCACCAGCCCGCCGATGACGGCTCTGCGCCGTGCGGCGCGGCGCTTGGTGGAGCGGCTCACGGCCGACCCCCGGTGCACGCGCCGTCGACAGCCGCGCTCAGCCGGACGGTGGTGGCCGTGACGGCGCCGACGTCGTCGGTCTCGCCCTGCGCCGCGGCGCATTCGCCCACCTCGACGTCGTCTGCGGCGGCCTTCACCGTCGCGGTGATCGCGGTGTCGCCGGTGAGGGTGAAGGACGTGGCAGCGTCCTGGCCGCCCTGCGGCTCCACCGTGACGGTGTCGCCGTCGACGCTCGCGACCTTCCCCGCGACGACGCTGCCCATGCCGCCCGGGGCGCCGCTCGGCATCCCCGAGGGCATCCCGGACGGCGCACCCTCCGGAGCCTGACCCCCGTCAGGCGCCTGACCTCCCCCGGGTGCCTCGCCGTCGGCCGGCGGCTGGGGCATGTCCGACGGCGCCCCGCTGGGCGGCGTCCCGCCGGAGACCGACGGGCCACCCATGCCGAATCCGCCGCTGCACTCGCCGTCGACAGGGTCGGTGAGCGTCACGCGGGTGACGGGCGCCGCGGCCGACCCTTCCGCGGCCTCGCCGAACGCGACGACGCACGATCCGACGACGATGTCGTCGGCCGAGCCCTCCGCCTGGCGCGTGAAAGTGGTGTCGTCGGTCCAGGTGACGGCCGTCTGGCCCTGGTCGCCTTGGACTTGCATCGTCTGGCCGTCGACCTGCGCGATCAGCCCCTGCACGCCGGGCACGCGTCCCTGACGGCCCTGGCCCTGGGAACCGCGCCCCTGACCCTGACCCTGGCCGGGCTGAGCGGACGGTGCCGCGCTCTGGGGCGACGACGTGGACGTGGCCTGGGGCGTGGCGGAGCAGGCGGCGAGGAAGCAGGCGGCGGCGAGTCCGGCGGCCGCAGCGGCGATACGGGAGGAATTCATGGTCGAGGTCCTTGTCATTCGTGTCGGAGAGCGTCGATGGGGGCGAGGCGCGCGGCCCGGCTCGCGGGGTACACGCCGGCCACGAGGCCGACGCCCACCGCGACGACGAGCGACCCGCCGATGGCCCACCAGACGAGTTGGACGGGTTGGTCGATGAGGCTCGGCAGGGTGGCGGCGCCCAGCGCGGCGATGCCCAGACCGAGGAGGCCGCCGATGAGGCCCAGCGCGGCCGCCTCGACGAGGAACTGCGTGCGGATGGTGGCGGGTTTGGCGCCCAGCGCCTTCCGCAGGCCGATCTCACGGATCCGCTCGGTGACGCTGACCAGCATGATGTTCATCACGCCGATGCCGCCCACGAGCAGCGAGATCGCGGCCACGCCGCCGAGCAGCATGGTCATGGTGCGGTCCGTGGAGGTTGCCGCGGTGACGATGGCCTCCTGCGTGGTGATCTGGTAGTCCGCGTCGGCGTCGGCCGTGATGCCGTGCCGGGCGCTGAGCGCGGCGCTCGCCTCCTGGTACGCGGCCGACAACAGGTCGGCGCTGTCGGCCGTGACGTAGATGGTGGAGACGGTCGAGGCGGACATGCCGAGCGCAGTGGCCGCGGTGGTCCACGGCGTGAGCACCATGTCGTCCTCGGAGGTGCCGCTGGCCGACGAGCCGCTGCTCTCCAGGATGCCGACGACGGTGAAGTCGGACCCGCCGATGGTCACCGCCTGGCCCAGACCGCCGCGGCCACCGAAGAGCTCCTCTGCCGTGGAGGAGCCGAGGACGACCACCTTGGCGCGGTCGGCCACGTCGTCGTCGGTGAGAAACCTGCCGACGGTCAGGGTCCGGGAGCGGACGTCCTCCCACGACGGCGTGACGGCCACCACCTGCGAAGTCCAGGTCGTCGACCCGGCCGACAGCGTCTGATTGGCCGACGCCGTGGGCGCGACGGCGGCGATGCTGGGCGCGACGTCCGCGGAGGCCAGCGCCTCGGCGTCCGCCCTCGTCAGGGTGGTGGCGCTGCCGAACCCGCCGCGCACGCCGCCGCTCGTGGCGCTGCCCGGCGAGATGATGAGCAGGTTGCTGCCCAGCGCGCCGATCTGGTCCTTGACCTGCTGCTGGGCGCCGAGGCCCAGGCCGACGGTCAGGGTCACCGAGGCGATGCCGATGGTGATGCCGAGCACGGTCAGGATGGAGCGGGTCCGGTTCAGCCGGACGGCCTCGAGCGCGACGAGAAGGATGTTGCGGAACCTCATGCCGCCAGCGCCTCCTCGTAGGTGACGAGGCCGTCGCGGACGTGCAGCACGCGCTGCGCCCGGGCGGCGACCTCGGCCTCGTGCGTGATCAGGACGACGGTGCGGCCGGCGGCGTGGAGCTCGTCGAGGAGCGCGAGCACGTCCTCGGTGGAGCGCGAGTCGAGGTTTCCTGTCGGCTCGTCCGCGAGGATCATGGCCGGCTCGCCGACGAGCGCCCGGGCCACGGCCACGCGCTGCTGCTGGCCGCCCGACAGCTCGCTGGGGCGGTGCGCGACGCGCTCCCCCAGCCCGACGCGCTCCAGCGCCGCGATCGCCCGGGCCTTGCGTTCGGCCTTCGGCACGCCCGCGTAGAGCAGCGGCAGCTCGACGTTGCGCCAGGCGGGCAGCGCCGGCAGCAGGTTGAACTGCTGGAACACAAATCCGATGTCGCGGTTGCGCACCTCGGCCAGGTCGTCCTCGTCGAGGTGGGCGACGTCGCGCCCGGCCAGCTCGTAACTGCCGGTGGTGAGCACGTCGAGGCAGCCGAGGATGTTCATCAGCGTCGACTTGCCGGAGCCCGACGGGCCCATGATGGCGACGTACTCGCCCTGCTCGACGGTGAGGGAGACGCCGCGGAGCGCCTGCACCTCGAGCTCGCCGCTGGCGTAGGTCTTGGTGACGTCGGTGAGCCGCAGCACGCTCATCGGTTGCCTCCCTGGAACCCCGCGGGCGGCTGCATGTTGCCCCCGCCGCCCGGGAACCCGCCCTCGCCGCCGCCGGGGAAACCGCCGCCCGGGAATCCGCCGTCGACCTGGCTGTCGTCCGAGCGGCCGGTCCTGGCGCCCTGCCCCATGGTGGGCGTGAAGGTCTCGATGACCACCTGGTCGCCCTCGGCGAGGCCCTCGGTGACGATGACGCTGCCGTCGATGGTCTGGCCGATGGTGACCGGGGTCTCGGTGTCGACGCCGTCGACCACGGTGGTGACCGTGGATGAGTCGCCCACGGTGGCCACGGCCGCCGATGGCACGGCGAGGACGTCGGTGTGCTGCGCCGTGACGATCTCCACGGTCACGCTGGAGCCGGCGAACAGCCCCTTGGGGTGGCCGGTGACGTCGATGGTGACGGGGAAGGCGCTGCTGCCGGAGTTGGAGGTGGTGGCCTCGACGGCGACGCTCGCCACCGTGCCGTAGACGGCCTCGTCGGAGCCGCTGACGGACAGCTCGGCCTGAAGTCCGCGCTTGATCGAGGCGACGTCGGCGGCCGAGACGGTGGTGTCGACGGTGAACGTGTCGTTGGTGATGACGACGATGTCGGCGTCGCTCGTGCTCTGGTCGCCCTGCGCGCCGGGCTGCGATCCGCCCTGTGAGCCGACCGTGTCGCCCTCGGCGACGTTGACCTCTGCCACCACGCCGTCGAACGGGGCCGTGAGAGTGGCCGAGGCGAGGTTCAGCTCAGCCTGCTCGACGGCATTCTTCTTGACCTGCACGGAGGCTTCGGCCGCGCGGATCGCGGTGTCGGAGGCGTCGTCGTCCTCGAGATCGGCCAGCGACTCCTTGGCCGCGGTGAGGTCGGCCTTGGCGGAGCGCAGCGCGATCTGGAGCGACTCGTCGTCGATCGCGGCCAGTTCCTGGCCCTTCTTCACCGTGTCGCCCACCTCGACGGAGACGTCGGTGACGGCGGCGGACGAGGAGAAGCTGAGGTCGGCCCGGCGGGCTGCGGCGAGCGTGCCGGTGGCGCTCACGGTCTCCTTCAACGTGGTGGGCGAGAGGGTGACCACCTGCCGGACGGCCTGCGGCGTCGTCGCGGCCCGGGGCCACAGCGCCCACGCCGCCGTCCCGCCCCCGGCCAGCGCCAGCACCAGGACCGACGCGAGGATGACGCGCCCGCGCGTCGTGCGGGGCCATCGCCGCCGCGCTCGGCGGGTGGATCGGGCGGGTTCGGCGCCTGGCGGCGCGGGGGTCTCGGGCTCGATGTCGCTCACAGTGAGGAGCGTGTCGGCCGCGGCTGTTGAGTCGCTGGGCGCTCCCTATGAGCAGGCTGTGAACGCTCCGCGGCGGCCGGCCCCCGCCCTGTTCGCAGGAAGGCGCAGCGTCAGAGCGCGCGCATCATGTTGTTGCGGGGATTGTGCGTGAGCTCTGCGAGACCGAGCGCTTCGAGGAGCGGCGGAAGGTACATGCCGAACCGGCCCCGATACCCCTTGCGCAGCCCGTACCAGCCCCCGACGGGGTTGTCCTCCGAACGCCCCCACGCCTCGACCGTGCCCTCGGCCGCGGGCTTCTGCTCGTCGGCGGCGCCCAGCGGAACCCAGTCGCCCTGGCCTGTCAGCCACGCCTGGAGATCGTCGATCGCACGGAGCTGGTACTTCAGCGTCGTCGAGCCCACGACGCACACCAGCGTCGGCGGGTTCTCATCGAGATCTCGGTACATCTCGTAGGAGCTCGACCCGGGCGCTGTCGTCAGGCGCCAGGGATCGTCCTTCGTACCGTTGCCGTCGACCATGGTCACGCCTTCCTCCGGCTGTTCGTCTCGACCAATTCTCGACCCGCCGACGCCGCACGTCGAGGGCCAGTTCCGCCGCGTACCGCCGCCCGCGGACCGCGCGCCGCACGCGCCCGACCGCGGACACTAGGCTGGCGACATGACGATGCCTCGCAGCACGCCCTCCGCCGAAGGAGTCGACGCCAAGGGCCTTCTCGCCCTGCTCGACGCGTTCGAGGCGCCGGGCAACGGCTACCACTCGCTGATGATCGCCCGGCACGGGAAGGTCATCGCCGAAGGCTGGTGGACGCCGTACGGGCGGGACCGCGTGCACTTGGCGTACTCGCTGAGCAAGAGCTTCACGTCCACGGTGCTGGGGCACCTCGTGGGCGAGGGCGTCATCGACCTCGACGCCCCGGTCTGGTCCTACCTCGCCGACCTCGACACCATCCCGGAGAAGTGGCGCGAGGTGACCGTGCGGCACTGCATCACGATGACCGTCGGCCACTCCGCGGATGTGTGGGACTGGCGCGGTGACGACGAGCCGACGTCCACCACGGCGGGCGACGAGTTGTTCAGGCTCATTCTCGAGCGCGAGCCCGACGATGAGCCGGGCGAGGTGTGGGCGTACAACCAGGTGGGCACCTACCTCGTGGCGCAGGCGATCGCCGCGGCGACCGGCGAGCCCGTGACCGCGCACGTGCGCCGCCTCCTCCTCGACCCGTTCGGCGGGGCGGCAGCCAAGGCGCAGCGCACGTGGCAGGGCCGCGACCTGGGCTTCAGCGGAATGCACATGACCACCCCGTCGATCCTCGCGCTGGCCCAGACCTGGCTCGACGGCGGGGTGTGGCAGGGCCAGCGGATCGTCCCGGAGGGATACGCGGCCGACGCCCCGAAGCCCAGCCGGGCCTCCCTCGCGGGCCCCGACGACGGCGGCGACTGGTCCCGCGGCTACGGCGCCTCCTTCTGGAGCCAGGCCCACGGCTACCGCGGTGACGGGGCCTTCGGCCAGTTCGCCGTCGTCCTGCCGGAGCAGGACGTGGCAGTGGCCATCACGTCCGAGACCGAGATCATGCAGGACACGCTCGACCTCCTCTGGCGGCACCTGCTGCCGGCGATCGACGCCGAGCCCGACCCGTCGGCGGATGAGGAACTGGCCCTGCGGCTTGCCCGGCTGGAGTGTCGCCCCTTGTCCGGCACGGAACGCCGCGATCCGATCACACTCCCCCGCGACCCGTCGTCCCACCTCCCGGAGACCTTCTCGTCGGCCACGCTCGAACCCGCTGCGGACGGTCACGTACTGCGCTTCGCCCTCCCCGACGGCGAGCTGGCCACCGCGGTCGGCGACGGCCAATGGCTGGAGTCGCGTTGGGCGACGCCGCGCGGCCCCGAACTGGTCCTGGCGGCCAGCGGCGCGTGGCGCGACGGCGTGTTCGTCGCCGAGCTGCGGTTGGCCGAGACGCCGCACACGATCCTCGTCGAGCTCGATCCCTCGGCAGGCGCCGCCCGGCTGAACTGGCGCCTGGTGCCACTCACCGGGGCCGACCCGCTGTCGGCCGCGGCCTTCTCGTTCTAGGAAGCCGCCGATCAAAGCCCCGCCGAGCATGATCGTCGGGCACCGTCACGTCCCTCTGCGTGCACAAATCTCTGTATACGGGCAGCCACGCAACTATTCGCGCCGCTGCCCGTATACAGAGATTTGTGCAGGGAACCCTTCCAGTTGGCACAACCGACACCGATTGATCGCTGCTTCCCCTGGTCAGCGGCGCTGGTCGAAGACGCGATCCTCGTCGTCCTCGCTCACCTCGACGGCGGACGGCAGCGCGATCGCGAACACCGAGCTGAAGAGCAGGGCGAGCGCCATCAGCGGCAGCCCCGGCCCGAACGCCGACTCGTAGGCCTGCGGATCCGCGGAGTAGAAGACGCCGGTCACGGCGAAGAGGCTGACGATGAAGGCGCCCGCGCCCGCGCCCACGACGACGGCGACGATCGACAGCATGGTCGACGGTGGCGTCGACGAGGTCGGGTGCGGCCGGTCGCGCCGCATCCCCAGGCCGATCAATGCGAGCGGGGCGAGGACGCACACCCACGCAGCCGCCTGGGTGAAGACCGAGACGGTGCCTTGGTCGGGCCCGTCCTGGTGGCCGTTCTGGTGGGTGAGCCCCATGAGAAGGTCGACGAAACGGGTGACGGCCACGGGCGCGTCGCCGCCGAGTTGGTTGTCCACGTTCAGGAAAGTCAGCGATCCGGTGGCCAACGCGCCGGCCAGGCAGATGAGCGTGGCAAGCACGAACGTCGTCCGGGCGGCGGTGATCAACTGGTTCGTGGCCTGCGTGGGCGAGGTCGGTGTGGGCATGGGGGCTCGCATCCTGCTGGGTCCCCGGCGGACGCGGTCCGCGCGGGAAACGGGTTGGGCGAGCTCATCCTGCTCGCGGCGAACACGTAGTTGGTCCGGTCAGGATACCGCGTACGGCCGCCGCGAGCAGGGCGATTCCCCCATCTGGCCCGGTGTTCGATCGCTACAGGGTAGCGACGCCGCGAGACGCGAGGCGGGCGCGGACGCGCTCCACCTCACTCTCGCTCGGCAGGTCGTCGAGGACCTTCAGCATGAGCACCTGAGCGTCGATCGACGACACGGGCTCGCCTGGCTTCGCCTGGGCCAGCAGCGTCTCGGCGATCGTGCGCACGTCCTGGTCCGACAGGCGTCGGCGCAGGAGGGCGAGCAGCGGGATCCGATCCGTGGGCGGGACGCCCTCCGGATAGCCCACCTGCAGCCACTCGTAGGCCTGAGCCAGCAGGCCGGAGCCCGCGGGGGCGCCGTCGATGGCCGACTCGCCCTCGGGGAGTTTGCCGTCGGCGAGCCGACGCACGTTCGTGCTCAGCGGCCAGCCGGCGGCTGCCAGCCGCGCTGCCACCTCACGCAGTTCGCTCTCGTTCGGCGCGGCCTGGCTCACGCGGGCAATCGCCTCGTGGATGGTGCTGAGGCGCACCGGATCCGGGTCGGCATGCTCGATCTCGGCGATGACCTCGTCGAACTCCTCCTCGGAGAGCGAGCGGCGGAGCAGGGCGAGCAGCGGGGTGTAATCCTTGGGCGGGACGCCCTCCGGGTAGCCCGCGCGGAGCCAGCGCAGCACCTGCGCGATGATGCCCTCGCTCATGCACCGGCGCCGAACAGCGAGATGCCGAAGTAGTGGTAGAGGCTCAGGCGGGTGATCCACAGCACGCCGGCGAGCACCGCGGCCACCACGACCGCGAAGACCGTCCAGCCGGCGACGGTGAGGCCGAGGTGACGCTCACCGGGAGCCTCGCCGTCCACCTCGCCCGTGCCCGCGGACTGCAGTCGCATCCCGACTGCGAAGAGGGCCGGCAGCCCTGCCCCGAAGAGCAGGCCCACCATCAGCACGCGTCCTGCCGCGAGTGCCATGTGAGCGACGTCGATCGTCATGTTCGTCCTTCTCGTTCTCGTTGGTGCGCGGGCCTAGACGGCGGCCGCGGCCTCG
Source organism: Arachnia sp. (assembly GCA_047602285.1). Taxonomy (GTDB): domain Bacteria; phylum Actinomycetota; class Actinomycetes; order Propionibacteriales; family Propionibacteriaceae; genus Arachnia. Next base: position 3,249,736 of record JASGHR010000001.1, on the reverse strand, counting down.
GCGTCCATCGCCTTCTGGGGATCCTCGTCCCACTCGGCGTTGACGTTGTGGTGGTCGATCTTCTGGCGCTTGCTGCGCATGTACATCAGGGCGGAGGCGACGACGAGGATGCCGAACACCACGATGGCGCCACCGAGGCCGCCGATGCCGGCCGCGATGAAGTAGCACACGGCGCCGACGATGCCGGCGAGCGGCATGGTGATCAGCCACGCGGTGGCCATGCGGCCGGCGATGCCCCAGCGGACCTGCGCGCCCGGACGGCCGACGCCGGAGCCGAGGATGGAGCCGGTGGCCACGTGCGTGGTCGACAGCGCCATGCCCATGGAGCTGGAGGTCAGGATGATCGCGGCCGACGACGCCTCTGCGGCGAGCCCTTGCGGGGAGTCGATCTCGACGAGGCCCTTGCCCAGGGTGCGGATGATGCGCCACCCGCCGAGGTAGGTGCCGAGCGCGATAGCGCCGCCGCACGTGACGATGATCCAGATCGGCAGGCCGTTCTCGAGGATCGAGTTGCCGGTCAGGCTGCCGTGCGCGATGAGCGCGAGCGCGATCACGCCCATGGTCTTCTGCGCGTCACCGGTGCCATGCGCGAGCGAGACGAGCGACGCCGTCCCGATCTGCCCCCAACGGAAGCCCGTCTCGCGGTGCTTCTCGTGCACGCCCTTCGTGAGGCGGTAGACGAGCGCGGTGCCGACGGCGGCGATCACGCACGCGATCACCGGCGACAGGAAGGCGGGGATCACGATCTTGCCCAGGATGCCTGCCCAGTTGATGGTCGCGGCGCCCGCGATGCCGGCGCCGATGAGGCCGCCGAAGAGCGCGTGCGACGAGCTCGACGGGAGGCCGAGCAGCCAGGTCAGGAGGTTCCAGAGGATGCCGCCCACCAGGCCGGCGAAGATGATCACCATGGCCGCCTCGCCCGACAGGCCGGGGATGAGATCACCGCTCGGCGTCTGGATGGTCAAGACGTCCTTCGTGATGGTCGCTGCCACCTCGACGGACAGGAACGCGCCCACCAGGTTCAGGATGGCCGAGAGCGCAACGGCGGTCTTCGGCTTGAGGGCGCCGGTGGCGATGGACGTGGCCATGGCGTTGCCCGTGTCGTGGAATCCGTTGGTGAAGTCGAAGGCAAGAGCCGTCGCTACCACCAGGAAAAGGATGATTACCTCTGCAGTCACGCAGGGAGCATCGCACCCGGATTTCCCCTCCGGAAGGGGGCTGAGGCACTGTTCAGCCAACGTTCACCGAGGCGACACGAGGGGTTCAGAGAGGGGCCGGTCACGGCCCTCGCCGTCGGACTCTGGACGCGGCCCGATGCGGAACGTACGCTCACGCTATGTCGACGACGACACGTGTCCGGAGGGGGCGACCGCGCGTGGCGGCGCTCGCGATTCTCATTGCGGCCGCGCTCAGCGGCTGCGGTGGGTCGGACCCGCCTGACCCCGAGCGGACCATCACCCTGCCCGCCCGCAGCCCCGCCGTCGATCCGACCGTCGACCCCGAGACCGACGACCCACTCGAGGGCTTCTGTAACCAGCAGACGGCACCCACCGAGGAGTGCTGGTCGAGCTGGTTCGGCAACAACCTGCGGGCCCTCAACGACGCCATGGAGCTGGAGGTCGGACCCGGCGGGTTGAAGCGGATCACCGCCACGCAGTCCGGCTTGGGCGAGGCACTCCCTGTAAACCAGAGCACCGTCGGGTTGGTCGAGAGCGTGGAGGAGATCAAGCTGTCGCATGTTCTCTGGGAGCAGGCGGGCTGCACGGTGCTGTGGGATCCGAACACCTTCATGGGTGCGGCCATCGACGCGGCCGGCTACGTCGAGGCGTTCCTGATCGCCAACCCTGTGGTGGAGACCTACAACGGGCACCGCATCGGACACACGCTGGACGACCTCCGCCAGGAGTTCGACCTGGACGTGGCCGACACCGAGCTCGGGCGGGTCGCCCTCGCGCTGTTCCCCGACCAGGAGCGAGGCGTGGACGACGACGAACCCGGCCGCGCCATCCGCTTCCACCTGACGGACGACAACCGGGTCACCACCTGGATGGTCGGCACGCCGTCCTGGGTGCTGTCGCCGAACCTCTGCCCGGCCGCCTGAGTCGAGCCGTGCGCCGCATGCATGGAAAATCGACGCACAACTCGGCGTTCTCTGCCCTGTAGGGCACAGACAAGGGAGTTGTGCGTCAAAATTCCATGCCCCCGAACGATCAGGCTGCCGTGAACACCGCAACCAGCGTGATGACCACGGCGCCGAGGCCGAGGAGCGACGGCGGCCCGGCCCACCAGGCGATGCGGCGCTGCAGGCGATCGTCGGCCCCCGCCTCTCGGAGCGCGCCTCGCCAGGAGTAGCCGCCGGATCGCGACGGCGCGGTGATGAAGACGAACGGCGCGTAGCCGAGCATCGCGGGCAGGGCCGTGCACAGCGTCCACAAGGAACTCCCGAGGGCGTCGGCGATCACGCCGCCGAGAAGCGCCAGCAGGCAGTAGCCGACGAGCGCCGCGACGGAGACCGCCAACGAGATCGGGCCCGTCCGGTCCTGCCACCGAGCCGCCCAGGAGACCCAGCGCGCGGCGAGTCGCTCTTCAGCGCGGAGGCGGACGTCGACGAAGATGCACCAGGCCAGCACACCCAGCCCGACGAGAACACCGACGATCCCCCACACGGTCAACAGCCATCCTCTCCGCTGAGGCACTCGCCTCGACGAGCCCACCAGCAGGGCCTTCCACGTATCGTGCCACGCCGTCGACCGCGTCGCCCCCGCCCCACCCCGGGTCCTCCCGTGACGTTCGGCGGCACGTAGGGTTGCCGGAGTGAGTAGGGCTCTCGGTGCAGCGGTGAAGGTACTGGCAGGTGTGGGGATCGGCGTCGGCGCCGTGGCCGGGGCCACCGTCGTGAAACTCAACGCCCGAATCCGCCCCGCCCTCCCCTACGGGTTCTCGCCTTTCGAGGTCGGGGTGCCCGCGGAGGACGTGAGCTTCATGGCGGAGGACGGCGTCCGCCTCGCCGGGTGGTGGATGGACACACCCGACGCCGAGACCGTCGTGCTGTGCTGCCACGGCCACCGCGGCACGAAGGCCGACATGCTGGGGATCGGGTCCGGGCTGTGGCGCGCGGGGCACAGCGTGCTGCTCTTCGACTTCCGCGGCAACGGCGCGTCCGGCGACGGGCCGCAGTCGCTCTCGCACTTCGAGCAGCGCGACGTGCGCGCCGCCGTCGACGTCATCCGGCGTCGACGCCCGGAGGCTCGGATCGCTGTCGTCGGCTTCTCGATGGGCGCAGCCGCGACCATCATGGCGGCGGCAGAAGACCATCGGATCGGGGCCGTGGTGGCGGATTCGTCGTTCGCCGCGATGAGCGACGTGGTGTCGGCCGCGTATGCCCGGTATCGGCTGCCCGGAGCGATCGTGCCCGTCGCCGACCGGTTGAACCGCGCCGTGCACCGCTACTCGTTCGACGACGTGCGGCCGGTCGATCGGATCGCGGCGATCGCGCCTCGCCCGATGCTGCTGCTCCACGGCACGGTCGACCAGATCATCCCTTATGGCCAACTGGCGCTCCTGGCCGAGGCTGCCGGCCCCGGCGCGGTCGAGACGGTGAGCTTCGACGGCGCCGACCATTGCGGCGGCTACTTCGCCGACCGGCCCGGCTACATCGCGCGGGTGTCGGACTTCCTGGACCGGGCCTTTAGCTGACCGGTGAGCCGGCCAGCGTGCGCGCGACCGCTCGCACGGACCACAGCAGCGCCACCGAGGCCACGGCCGCACACAAGATCGGGGGTGCGCCGGCCAGGATCATCATCGCCACGGAGATCACGCCACCCAGGCCGGTCAGCGCCGTCATCAGCGCGGACACGGGAACGGGGCCGGCGTCGGTCAGGAGGATGCCGCTGGTGAAGTTCGGCGCCGGTGCGGCGACGCGACGCACCGCCGCGGCGAGGCCGGCCACCCCTGCCGACCAAGCCAGCAGAACCGCCGCGTCGGGCGCCCATCCGCTGGCGAGCAGCAGGAGGCTGCTCCAGGCGATCCAGCCGATCGTCGCCCCCGCAGCGCCCGTCGCCAGGGAGGCGACCTGAGCCACGGGCGCCAGCCCGACCGCCCGCTTGAGTCCGGGCGCGAGACTGACGGCTCTCAGGCTGGTGAGCATCAGGCCGAGGGCCGGGACCAGGGCGACGCTGGACAGCACCAAGACCGCCGAGGGCGCCATCGGAATCGCCAGGACGACGATCAGCGCAGCGGCGATCCCGAGCAGCAGTCGCGGCGAACGCGCCGCCAGCCGCCTCAGCTCGTATCCCGCCAGAGCGCGCCAGCCGGCGCGGGCGCGAGGGGCCAAGGATCGTCCATCGGGCGAACCGATGAGTCGCAGGCTGACGAGGTCCAGCACGAACCCCGCGTCGGCCGACGACACCGCCCCCGCCAGGCTGGACCGCAACCGGCCTTGCCGGACGAGCGACGACGCGGACATGCCCGCAAGCCCGGCACGGGCTCGCAGCCAATACCAGCAGCCAAGAGCCGCCACGGCACCCGCCGTCAGGAGAGCAATCCCCCACGACGACATCGGCACGACGAGCCCGACACCTCCGAGCAGGACCACGCCGACACCGACGGCACCAAGACTCCACAACGACCGCCAGCCGTCCTGCTGCGCGAGCACAGCCGCCAGCACCCCGAGTGGTCCGGCCACCCCGCACGCGACGATCCACGCAAGACCGTGGCCTGTGAGGAGCCCTATGTCAAGCCGCCTCGTTCTGTTGGACGAGGACGCGTTGCAGTGCGCGGTGATTTCTGGGGTCGTAGGCGAGTCCGTCTTGCCAGCAGTGCCAGATGATGTGGAGCCAGGCGCGGGCCAGGATGCGGATGGCGTGGGCGTGGTCGTGGCCTCGTGCTCGGGCTCGGTTGTAGAGGTCGGCGGCCCAGGGGTTGGCGTGTCGGGTGTCGTTGGCGAAGTCGGTGACGGCGTCGCGCAGTTGTTTGTCGCAGGACCAGCGGAAGCCGACGGCTCGGAGCTTGCCGGATTGGCGGGTGGAGGGTGCTGCGCCGGCGAGGCAGGTCAGCGACTCCGGGGTGGGGAACCTCGCTCGGCAGTCGCCGATCTCGGCCAGGAGTCGGGCGGCGCGGACGCGGCCGCTGCGGGGCAGGCTGGTGAAGATGTGGGCGTCGGCGTGTTCGTCGAGTTGGTGGTCGATCTGGGTCGAGAGGGTCTTGATCTGCTCGAGCAGAGTGCGCAGCAGCGTCACGTAGCTGGCGGTGATGGCTGCTTGGCTGGTGGCGTGAACGCCGGTGGCGCCGCGGGGGGCGTCGAGCAGGCGCTGGTGCAGCACGGCGGGGTCGGTGCGGCCGGAGTAGCCCTGTCGGGTCAGCCAGTCGCCCAGTCGCTTGGGCGTGAGCCAGTCGGCGCGGTCCTGGGTGTCGAAGCGGGTCAGGAACGCCAGAGCGATCTCGGAGTCGATCGCGGCGAACAGGCCGATGGCGCCGGGGAAGACGTTGCGCAGGTGCGCGCGGAGTTGGTTGGCCGCGGCGACGCGGTGCTTGACCAGGTCCTTGCGGGCGCGGCAGGCCCGGCGCAGCGCGGTGGTGGCCTGGGTGTCGGGGACCAGCGGGCGGAGTCGGGCACGGTCGGTGCGCAGGGTGTCGGCCAGGACGTAGGCGTCGAACCGGTCGTCCTTGTTGCCGGCCGAGCCGTAGCGGCCGCGCAGGTTCTTGACCTGGTTCGGGGAGATCACCACCACGGTCAGCCCTGCGGCCAGGAGCGCGTCGATGACGGGTCCGTCAGGTCGCTCGATCGCGACCTCTTCGACGCCATGACGCCGCAGGAAGCCGATCAGGTCGCGCAGACCAGCGTTGGTGTGCTCGACCATGACGGTGGCGACTTTGCGGCCGCGTCCGTCGATGATGCATGCGGCGTGGTCGTCACGGGCCCAGTCGATGCCCGCGGTCACGTCGTTGGGAGCGACCTCGGGCAGGACCAGAGGACGTTGGTTACTCGGGGTAGTGCTGGCAGACTTCACGTCAGCCTCCTCGCTGCTAGACCCAGTGGGGAGGCACCCATTTCTTCGGGTGTCGTTGGTGCCGGGACGTGTCTGCCGGTTCGCTCACTGATCGGCGCTCGCAACCACACGTGGTCTTGGCGCACAGCCCTATCGACGGTCCACACGTCCCGGGCAACCACCAGACCCTGCGGATCTCACAGTGGACGTCCTTCGCGTCAAGCGAGCAGGGCAGTGGCCTGGCGGCACCCGGGGTGCATCAGCGCCCTATCGGAGAACGCTGACGTAAGGATGGTCGCCCAGTGAGCAGCCAGAGCGCGGCCCCGGAAAGCAGGCCGACGGCGAGCCCTATCACCACGACTCGGCGCAGGTCGGGCGCCAGTAGCTCCGCACGGTCGATCGGCAATGGCAGGATCCAGGAACCGACAGCCACGCTGACCGCCAGCGGTCCGAGCAAGGACGCCATCGCGCCTACCACCGTGATGGTGGCTGCCACCCACAGCGAAGGCAGCAGACTGATCCCCGTCAGGCAGGCCGCCGCGCCCGGCGCGCAACTGAACAGCGGCACCGCAATGCGGCTGATCAGCGACGTTCCCATCGCAGCCACGAGCACGACGGCGAACCCGAGGTGATACCAGTCGGCCCACTCGCGGCGCCGCCCCTGCCGGTGCGCGCGCACCCATGAACGAAGCTCCCCTGCGGTCCACTCAGCGCTGTGCACACCTAGATCGTAGACACACGTCGGCGTGCGTCAGGTGTCCCGGCGAGACGGACACGGTGGATCACATCTCGGGGCCGTGAGGCGACTGCCGACGAGCGCGCTTACGAAAGAACCTTCGGCGACTGCGATCCTTCATCCTCGCCTCCCCGCGGGCATGTGCTTCCTCGGCGGCCTGCCGACGAGCTTCCTCAGCTCGGGCTGCCCTGCGCTCAGCCCACGCGGCCACGGTGTCCTCGACCTCCCGTGGCATGGTGATCAGGGGCGGCCCCGCGGGCAGCTGGTAGCGGGCCCAGATCACCCGCTCGTTGAAGTGCTCGATCTCGCGACGCACCGCCGCCTCATTCGGGAGCCGGTCGAGCTTCTCGTCCAGCGCGGCATCCTCCTTGCGGAGCTCGATGGACGGCGGCAGGATCACGATACCCTCACGTTTCATGAGGTTGTTGAGCCACCAGTTGGGGTCATGGTCGCGAGGCAGATCCAGTGGTTTGCCGCTCCCCGGAAGGTTGTCGAACTCGCCCCGCTCGATCGCCTTCCGGATCCGCATGTCGGCAATCAGTGCGATCGTCACGTCCGTGTCGAACACGATGGCGGCGGGGTTGTAGAACCTGAGGTGCGGCTCCTGTTGCGCCATCATCACTCCGTCCCGCAGTGTTCTGGGTCATCTGTATTATGTCATGCGTATTGTAAACCGAGGAGGTCAGATGCCGAAGCAGGTGGATCACCACGAGCGCCGCGAATCGATCGCGCACGCACTGTGGCGAGTCGTCGACCAGCAGGGCTGGGCGAAGGTGACCATGCGCGAAGTGGCCCGGGAGGCGGGCGTCTCCCTGGGACAGCTGCAGCACTACTTCTCGTCACGCGCCGAGATGCTGGCCTTCGCGATGGAGTACGCCTCGGAGCAGACCTCCCGCAGAGTCAGCCGAGGCATGGAGTCACTCGACCATCCCCCGCATCCACGCGATGTGCTGCGACTGACTCTCACGGAGATGCTCCCCCTCCAGCCAGACTCCCGGGCTACCAGTCGCATGAACGCGGCCTACGTCCTCGAAGCCATGCACGACCCGGCACTGAGGGAGCAGGTTCGTGTCGGGCTGCGCGACGGCCGCGCGATGGTCGAACGCCTGATCCGGGAAGCGATGAGCAACGGCCAGATCCGTTCAGACTGCGACCCGACCGTCGAAACGGACCTCATCCTTGCGCTGACCGGCCTCGCCCCGCTCCTCGAACTCGATGTGATCGACCCCCCGGCGGCACTCGCGGCCATCGACCAGCATCTCGATCGGCTCTTCGCACCCGCGTCCTAAGCAGACCACGCGGCGTGCCTCTCGAACACTCAGGTTGCGACAGCGTCGCCACAATCTCCTGGTCGTACCCAGTGCGCCGCTCCTTGAGGATCTCGGCAACGACCATCCGGCCGATATGCCAGTTCAGCAGTGTCAATGCGGGCATTGGCTTACGCGACGACACTGCATCGGGCCTGCTCGATCAGCGCGCTAGCTCGACCAGCGATCGTCCCGGAGCCCGACTCGGGGTGCCTGCGTAAATTGGGGTGCCTGCGTAAAGTCATCGACTCGCTGCGTCATTTCATGCCTACAGGTGGGAGAGTTGGGGCATGCCCGTACGCTTCACGCTCGACTCGCTCACGTCCAACTCTGGTGACACTATCACCCTGCCCCAAGGCGCCGTCACGGCCATCGTGGGCGGGAACAATGCGGGCAAGTCGCAGTTGTTGCGCGATATTGCGCTCGTGACAACGGCGTCAGACGCCGTACCGGTAACGATTGCACGGCTCGATGTGACGCGCCCGACGGCCGACTCGGAAGAGGTCGCCGCCGAATGGCTTGACGCGAACGTATCGAGGGCGGCTACTCAGAACGGTGTGCCGCACTGGTCCCCCAACATCGGTGGCGGCGCTATCCCCGCTTCGCAGTTCCTGCAGTTCTTTAGCTTCGGACTCGACCGCCCGTTTCCTTGGATGGGGCCGGCGGCACCATTCTTCTTGCACTCGACGTCAGCGGGCGCCCTTGCCCGCCACGCCGCTGGAACCGCGCCCGTCGGGCAATCTGAGGGCTGGCCCAGCGCACTGGGCCAAGTCTACCGCGATGGCGACCTCGAGGCGGAACTCAACACCCTCGCGCGCGACACGTTCGGACAGGGTCTCCTCCTCGACAGAGCCAACTCAGAGTTCCGGCTTCGCGTTGGCGAGGTCGCCGTACAGGTGCCCCCGCTCAACCATCCGACGCGCGAGTATGCCGACGCGGTACTGCAACTGCCGCCTCTCGACGCGCAGGGCGACGGCATGCGTAGTTTCATCGGCCTCGCGTTGCTTGTGATGGCACGCCCGCCCGGTGTCCTACTCATCGACGAGCCCGAGGCCTTTTTGCACCCCGGCCAGGCGCGTGCCCTTGGTCGCTGGCTTGGCGGGGCAGCATGCGATCGCGACCTCCAGGTCATCATCGCCACCCACGACCGCGACCTGCTGCTGGGGCTGCTCGAGGCCAATGCCCCGGTCAACGTAGTGCGCGTCGTGCGTGACGGAAACCTCAACCGGCTTGCCCAGTTGCCACCCGAGCAAATCCAACAGGTCTGGGCTGACCCGGTGCTGCGCTATTCGAACGTACTGCAGGGGCTGTTCCATCGCCAGGTGGTGGTGTGCGAGTCGGACGGTGACTGTCGGTTTTTCGGTGCGGCGCTCGATGATGTCGCGCAGGCGACCAACCGGCGCGCCGTTGCCGACGACGTACTGTTCGTTCCGGCCGGCGGCAAGCAGCGAGTCGCCGCCATCGCGACCGCTCTCAGTCGCCTCAATGTCAAGTCGCGAGCCATCGTCGATTTCGACGTATTCCGTGAACGCAAGAATCTACGCGGAATCGTCGAGAGCGTCGGCGGCGTCTGGTCGGACGAAATCAGTACGGACTACACGACGATGATGCGGCCGATTGGGCAGCAGGAACTCACAGAGCAGATCAAGAATCAGGGCCTTGCCGCAGTGCCGGCCGGCGAACCGAACGCGGCGGCTCAGCGGTTGCTCGCGGCCTTGAGCGAAATGGGCGTTCATGTCGTACCGGTTGGAGAGATGGAGGGCTTCGACCGCACCCAGTCGCTCCACGGCGCCGTCTGGGTCAGCAACGCCATCGAGGCCGGCGTCCACAAGTCGCAACCTGTGCGCGAGTTCGTCGAGTCGTTCCTGACAGCTTGACGAGGCCACGCTCGGGGCGGGCAGGCGCGATCCTTCGGGTCGAGGCGGCGCCATTCGGGCCTCGATCGGCCGCGCAACCTCGATCGCCGCAGTACAGGTTGTTGCCGTCGACCTAGACGCCGACTCTCACACATGGAAGACCTGGGCGCGTCACTCGCACCGGCGCGCCTGGTTGCATCTCAACATCAGTCGTCGTTGACCGAGGGGACCTCCCGTCGCGCGAGCCGTTCGCGCGCCTCGCGGAGCATGAGTTGGAGTCGCTGCTCGAGTTCGCGCTTGGGTGGCAGTGCTGTCCAATACTCCGCGACGACGATGCCGTCCTTGTGCATCTCCAGCAGTTCGACCTGCTCACGGCTGGCTTCTGCGCAGAGGATCAGTCCGACAGGCGCTTCTTCACCTGTGTGGCGCTCGTGCCGGCTGAGCCACTTCAGGTAGAGCTTCATCTGCCCTTCGTGGCGGGCATCGAACTCGCCGATCTTGAGCTCCACCGCGACGAGCCGCCTCAGCGGCCGATGGAAGAGGAGCAGATCGAGATGGAAGTCCTTGCCGTCGATCACCATCCGCTTCTGGCGCTCAACGAAGGTGAAGCCTGTGCCTACCTCCAGCAGGAACGCCTCCAGGTCACGGAGAATCGCCGCTTCAAGGTCTGCTTCTAGGTAGCCGTCGTGGAGGCCGAGGAAGTCGAGCAGGTACGGGTCGCTGAACGTGTCTGCGGGAACCAGCGACCCGGGCCCGAGCTGTGAGTCTGCGAGCTCGCGACGTTCGTGGGATTTGCGGCTGATCGCGCGACGCAGCTCTCGCACTGTCCACCGCCCCGCGACCGCTGCCTCGGCGTAGAAGGCCCGCGCATCGTCGCTACGCAACGGCAGGAGGGCGAGGAAGTGCGACCAACTCAATTTCTGTGACAGCGTCACCAGAATCTCGCGGTCAGGGAACAGGCGGGAGAACTTGACCATCCGGTTCAGGTTCGGCTCGTCGAAGCCGCGCCCGAAGCGGGCCGTCAATTCCTGTGACAGCGTCACCAGAATCTGCGCACCATACTCGGCGCGCCCGGCGCCAAGTACTTCGGAGTCGATGATCGAGCCGATCTGCCAGTAGGTCATCGTCAAGGTTGCGTTGGCGTAGGAGGCGATCGACTCACGAGCGCTTTCGATGAGAGCCGACACCTGTGCGACCAGCTCCTGCTCGGATGACGGCACTCCGGCACGTGGGCGACGCGCAAGACGGTCATCCGGCTCTCGGCGTGGTGCGGCGGGCTCGTTCATGCCTCAAGTCTCACAGAGCCCACCGACAACCGTCTGCCGCCAACTCATCACCGGCCTCATCCGCCGCGACCCCGCCGCCCTCACCTGGGCCGCCGAGGCAAAAAAGTTGGGCCAGGTCCGAACTTCGACCAAGGGCGGTCCCTTGGCCGAAGGTTCAAACCTGACCCATTTGGGGTGAGTAACGGGACTTGAACCCGCGACATCCTGGACCACAACCAGGTGCTCTACCAGCTGAGCTATACCCACCACGGCCGCCTCGCGGCGACTGCGAGAGTCTATCGCACGGCGTCGGGTGGTGTGAAATCGCCCGTTGGGGGCGCTCCGACGGAACCACGGCGACCTCGACTGGCACCCTCAGAGAATTACGTTATGCTCCCATAGGCAAAATCTGCCGCACGTGACCAGCTACCGCTGATCGAGTCTGACAACCTCATGAAGGACTGATATGACCACGTCACCCCGCACTCGGCTGGGAGCCGCCATCGGCGCCCTGGCGCTCGCCGGAGCCATCGCGCTCTCCGGTTGTGGAGCCCAGGAGCCCCCTGCGACGAACACCGACACGCCGAAGTCGAGCAGCCCGGCTGCGCCGCAGGAGAGCACCGCTCCCGCCGCCGACAGCCTGGTGCCGCCCGCCGAGGGCAAGACCACCTACCCGCTGACGCTCGAGACCCCCTGGGGCAGCACCGAACTCACCAAGCGCCCGGAGCGGATCGCCGCCGTGACGCCGTCGCAGGACGACGCCGAGGCGCTGGCCGCCATGGGCGTCACGCCAGTGCTGGCCAACGAGACGACCACCGACGTCTTCCTCGAGGAGGCGCTCACCCAGCCCATCCCGAACCGCTTCGTGCGCGGCGACTCCCCGTTCCCGATCGAGCAGATCGCCAAGGCTGAGCCCGACCTCATCGTCGTCATCAACACGGACCTGACCGACGACTATGCCAAGCTGTCCTCCATCGCGCCGGTGCTCGCCATCACGCAGGCCGAGGGCTCGGAGATGAAGATCGCCAACGACTGGAAGTCCAACGTCCTGCGGATCGGCGAGGTGCTCGACCTGTCCGGCGCCGCGCAGGCCGCCCTGGACAAGGAAGAGGCCTTCTTCGCGAAGTTCCGCACCGACAACCCGGATCTCGCGGGCAAGAGCGTCAGCTACCTCGTCTACTACGGCGACGAGGGCGGCCTCCAGTTCCACTCCTCCACGGGCAGCCCCGTCGCGGGCACCTTCGAGCGCATGGGCCTGACCATCAGCCCCAACGCGAAGGACCTGCAGTACCGCCAGGAGATCAGCGAGGAGCTGATGTCCGCCGTCGACGCCGACATCATCGTGTTCTCCGACAACTCGGGCGGCAACCACGCAGTGGTCACCGACCAGCCGCTCTTCAAGAACCTGAGCGCGGTGAAGAACAACCACCTCGTCCTCATCGACAACAAGTCCGAGGAGGGCACCTTCGTGATCGACGGCCAGACCTCCGAGGGCAACCTGCCGTGGGCGCTCGCCCGCAGCGGCCCCCTCTCGGCCGTCTGGGCCGCAGGGAAGCTCGCCCCGGCGCTCATCGCCGCACAGGCGCGTTGAGCACAGCCGCCTCGACACCCGCCGCGCGTCGCGTCGGCAGCCCGGCGTCCCCACGGACGCCGGGCCTGCACGCGCGACGCACGGCGGGACTCGTCGTTCTCGTGTGCGCCCTCGCGCTGGCCATCGTGCTCAGCATCGGAGTGGGCGCCAATCCCCTGACCCCGGCGCAAGTCTGGGAAGGCCTGATCCACCCCAGCCAGACCGAGGCGTCGATCATCGTCTGGACCCAGCGGATCCCTCGCACGATCGTCGGGATCGTCGTGGGCGCCGCGCTCGGGGTCTCCGGCGCGCTCATCCAAGCGCTCACCCGCAACCCGCTCGCCGACCCCGGGATCCTCGGCGTCGACGCCGGCGCGGGCTTCGCCGTCACGCTCGGCGTCGGCATCTTCGGGATCTCCGGCATCACCGGCTACATCTGGTTCTCGTTCATCGGCGCGGCCGCCGCCACGGTGGTGATCTACATCATCGGCACCTCGGGCCGCACCGTCTCCCCCATCACGCTCGTGCTCGCCGGCGTCGCCCTGGGCGCCGTGCTCCGCGGCGTCTCGACCTTCCTCACCCTCATCGACGAGGAGACGTTCCGCGCCGTCCGCAGCTGGGGCGCGGGATCGATCGCCCGGACGAGCCTCGCCGACACCGTCACCGTGCTGCCCTTCCTCGCCGTCGGGCTCGTGCTGTCCCTCACGCTATCCGGCTCGCTCAACTCCATGGCGCTGGGCGACGACCTCGCCACCTCCCTCGGCACCAGCGTGGTCCGCACGCGCGTCCTGGGCATCGTGGCCGTCACACTCCTGGCCGGCGGCGCGGCCGCGCTCACCGGCGGCATCGGCTTCGTCGGCCTGATGGTGCCCCATGTGGTCCGCTGGTTCGTCGGCCCCGACCAGCGCTGGATCATCGCCTGCACCGCCGTCGCCGCGCCCATCTTGCTGCTGGTCTCCGACGTCGCGGGCCGCGTGATCGCGCGCCCGGGCGAGATGGAGGTCGGCATCGTGACCGCCGTCGTCGGCGCCCCCGTCCTCATCGCGCTGGTGCGCCGCAGGAAGGTGAGTGGGCTGTGACGGCACCCGCCAAGGTCGACTTCGGCTACCGCATCCTCGGCGTGCGCACGCGCCTGTTCTCGCGCCGCATCGGTCTCCGGCTCGCGCTCGTCGCGACGGGACTCGTCCTGCTCGCCATCCTCATGGCCCTCACCGCCGTCTTCTTCGGCGACTACCCGCTGACCATCGCCGACGTCACCAACGCGCTCCTCGGGCGAGGCGACGACTTCTCGACGCGCGTGGTGCTCGAGTGGCGCATGCCGATCGTCGTGGCCGCCGTCGCGTTCGGCGCACTGCTGGGCATCGGCGGGGCCATCTTCCAGTCCCTGACCCGCAACCCGCTGGGCTCGCCCGACGTCATCGGCTTCGACGCCGGCTCCTACACGGCCGTCGTCGTGATGATGCTCGTCTTCGGCGCACAGAACTACTGGACGATCGCGGCCTCGTCGATCACCGGCGGCCTCCTCACGGCCATGGCCGTGTACCTGCTCTCGTACCGCGGCGGCGTGCAGGGCTTCCGGCTGATCATCGTCGGCATCGCCGTCTCCGCGATGCTCGGCTCCATCAACACCTACCTGATCACGCGGGCCGAGGTGCGAGACGCCATGCAGGTGGGCTTCTGGGGCGCGGGCTCCATCAGCCGCGTGTCGTGGACGAGCCTCGTGCCCTCGCTCAGCATCGCCGCCGCCATCGCGCTGGCCTGCGCGGCGCTCTCCCCCGCGCTCCGCACGATGGAACTGGGCGACGACGCCGCCGCCACGCAAGGCGTCCGCGTGGGCCGGTCCCGGCTCGCGCTGCTCGTCGTCGGCGTCGCCACCACCGCGCTCGTGACCGCGGCCGCCGGCCCCATCGGCTTCATCTCGCTCGTGGCGCCGCAGCTCGCCCGCAGGGTCGCCCGCACGCCCGGCGTCAGCCTGCTCGCCTCCGCCGCCATGGGAGCCGTCCTGCTCAGCGGCGCCCACCTCCTCTCGCAATACCTGTCCGCCATCTACCGCCCGATCCCCGTGGGCCTGCTGACCGTCTGCGTCGGCGGCGTCTACCTGATCTGGCTCATCCTCAGGGAAACCCGCCTCCAGTCAGGAGCACGCCGATGACCGACCCCACCCGCCTCCTCGTCCGCGACGCCACGATCGGCTACGACAAGGCGGTCATCTCCACCGACCTCACCGTCGGCATCCCCGACGGGTCGTTCACGGCGATCATCGGCCCCAACGGCTGCGGCAAGTCCACCCTCCTGCGCGCGTTCGCCCGCGTGCTGACACCGTCGGCGGGCGAGGTGCTGCTCGACGGCGCCTCGCTGCACACGCTGCGACCGAAGGACGTCGCCCGCACGCTCGGCCTGCTGCCGCAGAGCTCGATCGCCCCCGACGGCATCCGTGTGGCCGACCTGGTGGCGCGGGGCCGCGCGCCCTACCACTCGCTCTTCCACCAGTGGACCGACGCCGACGAGGCCGCCGTCGCGGACGCGCTCACCGCCACCAAGCTGACGGACCTCTCGGGCCGACTCGTCGACGAGCTGTCCGGCGGGCAGCGCCAGCGCGTCTGGGTGGCCATGCTGCTCGCCCAGCAGACGCCCGTGATGCTGCTCGACGAGCCCACCACCTTCCTCGACATCGCCCACCAGTTCGAACTCATGGAGTTGCTGCGTTCGCTGCACGAGTCCGGCAAGACGCTGGTGGCAGTGCTGCACGACCTCAACCAGGCCGCCCGCTACGCCACGCACCTCGTCGTCATGAAGGACGGCGCCGTCGTCGCGTCGGGCAGCCCGAAGGACGTGATCACCGTGGACTGCATCGAGAGCGTCTTCGGGCTCAGGGCGCTGGTGGTCGACGACCCGGTGACGGGCACTCCGCTCGTCATCCCGCTGGACCCGCGGGCGGACCGACGATGACCGGGAGGGTGATCGGCGCGGTCGACGCAGCCCGGGTCGGTACGGAGGTTCCCGGCGGGCAGGAGCCCCTCAACCTCTGGCAGGACCGTCTGGGCCACCAGCACGCGGAGCTTCGGTCGGCGCCGCATCGCGGAGAGCCGTCGATGGACCGCGTCGTCGGCCCGCTCGAGACGGCCTGGCGCGCGTCCGACGACCCCGCGTCGCTCACCCAGGAGGCACTCGCCCGGCCCAACCCCTTCATCGAACCCGACCCCGACGACCCGGAGCTGGCGCTCTGGACGTGGACGGTCGAGGACGCGGAGGCCCGCGCCGTCGTGCTGTGGACCAACCCCGTCTTCGACCATGCCGACGTGGCGAAGGCCGAGTTCACCCGGCTGCCCGGCTCGGACCTGTGGACCATCTGCCTCCGGCTGCCGGCCGCGCTGCGCGGCTCGTACCGCATCGGGTCGTGGCGCGAGGACGGCCCGGCGCCGTGGCGCGCCACGACCGGCCGACGCCCGGTGATCCTCGCCGCGATGGGCTCCAGCACGGCCGACCCGCGCTGCCTAGACGTCGTGCACGGCTCCGGCGACGAGCCGTCGTCTGTCGCCTCCGGGCCGCGGGCGCCGCGCGAGCTGTGGCGAGGGCTCGCGCAGCCGGCCGACATCACCTCACAGGTCGACGACCTGCCCCTCCCCCACGGCGAGCGTGCCTGGGTCTACTCCCCCGGGGTCGGCACCGCGACCCCGCTGCTCGTGCTCTACGACGGCCAGGTGTGGCGCCGGATGGGGCTGCCCGCGCTGCTGGATGCCGCGATCGGCGCGGGTGTGCTGCCGCCGCTGCACGTGGCGCTGGTGGACTCCGGCGACCAGCCGCACCGCTGGGCGACGCTCGGGGTGCCGGGCGGCCAGGTCGACGTCGTGATCGACGAGTTACTGCCGCGCGTCCGCGCCGGCTGGCACGTCGACCCGGCGACCACGCTCGTGTCGGGGCAGAGCCTCGGCGGGATCGCGGCGCTGTGGACGCTGGCCCTGTCCGGCGGCGAGGTGCAGCACGCCATCGCACAGTCCGCGTCGCTCTGGCGCTTCGACGTCGTCGAGGCCCTCATGCGCGAGCCCGCCTGGGCCTCGATCGAGCTGCAGGCCGGCACCTTCGAGGGCGACATGCTGGAAGACGCCCGCGCGCTGGCGGCGACGCTGGGTGCCGACCCGCGGACCGCTGGGCGGCACGTGCGGTGCACCGGCTACGAAGCCGGCCACGACTGGGCCGTCTGGCGCGCCAACCTGTTCTCCGCGCTCGCCCTGCACCTCAGGGACCAGCGCGACCCTGACTAGCGCGAGCAGCCCTGCTGGGCCAGCCACTCGGCGGCGGCCTTTGGTGCCTGCCCGGAGGTCACCGACTCGTCGGGCGCGATGGGCAGCTCATCCAGGCTGACGCCCGCGCGGTCGACATACATGCCGCCGGTCAGCACGATGACCGCCTCGTCGTACAGGTTGTAGATGCTGTTGCCCGACGTGTAGCCCGCCGTCGGCGTGCCGAAGGTCCGTGCGGTCTTCATCCCCCGGAAGGCCGTCACGACCGCCTCACCGCTGGAGGCCGTTCCCTCGTCCTGCAGGATCGCGATCGGCTGGCCCAGGAGTTTGGGGTATTCCGGGACGGGAATCAGCGCCTTGCCTGACTCCACCGCGGCCCCGTCGCTGTTCATCATGACGACGGTGTCGTCGCCCTGGCGCGTCCGGACCGCCATCAGGGGGCCGTCGGGGATCAACGGCGACAGGCCGGACAGCATGGGGTACATGTTGCCGCCGCGGTTCTTGCGCACGTCGATGATCCAGCCGCAGGTGGTGGGCGCGGCGTCGGTGATGCCCTTCGCCGCCACGGCCGCGTAGTTGGCCAGCTGGTCCTTCACGGCCGTGCCCAACTCGGGGATCACCACCGTCGTGATGCCGCCCTCGGTGCTCACCTCCGGCGGAACGTAGCGCGCCGCCTCCTCCGTGGCCGTCTGCGTGCTCTCCTCCGGCGTCAGGAAGAAAGAGTGCTTGCCGCCGGCCACCGGGGTCGCCTCCTTGAGCGCCTCGTGCACGTCGGCGTAGCTCTCCGCGCCGGCCGCCGCATCCTTGACGCGCTTCTTCGCCGCCTCCCATTCGGGACCCTCGGCGTAGTAGCCGCGCTCCAGGTAGCCCAGCGCGATGTCGGCGTAACGCGCGGGCGACGGCGTCGTCGGGTAGATGCCGAACATCGGGCCGTAGTGGTAGACCGCCCACCAGCCCGCTCCGCCGACCAGCACGAAGAACACAAGCAGGATGATCAGCAGCGTGCGCATCCGCCGGGGCGGTCGCGCTTTGCGGCCAGGCGGCACGGACTCCTGCGTCGCGGTAGTGGGCATGGTGCACAGTATTCACACCCGCGGGCGAAGCCGCCAGGAAGGCGCAGCCGACATGATCGCTGACCGCCAGCCGTGGCCGCAGAGCAGGCGATAGTGTCTGGGTGAATTGTCCCCCCGGCAAGGAGTACGCGTGCGCGCCCAGACTGTCCTTTTCCTCGCAGCCACCCTGCTCGTCGGGGCCTGCTCGTCGTCCGACGCGACCCCACCGCCCGCGGCCTCGACGTCGTCCGCATCCACGGCAGCCCCCAGGCCAGAGGCTCCCCCGCATTCTGACCAGCCCGATCGAACAGCCCAGACGCTGATTCAGCCCTTGGACGAGGCGGGCACCCTGTCTCCCGACCTCACGATCTCCCTCCACACCAAGACCAGGGTGACGTGCTTCGGCCCCTCGGACGCGGGTCAGGGACCCAACACCCTTCGGTGCTCAGGACCAGACGCTATCTTCCTCGCCTGCGCGAGATACCCCACCGACGTCACTCTCGTCGCGTGCCTCGACGACGTCTGGGACAAGACGGCGAGCGTCTACTCGACCAACTCACCTGTCGAGCGCATAGAGGCGCCGGGACGCCCGGTTCCCCTGGCGCTCGAGACCTCCGACGGGTCGCGCTATCGGCTGCGCAGCGAGCCGACCTACGGTCGCACCGACGGACTCGCGGCCGCCTACCATTGCGCGGCTGGACCGTGCGGCGCCGATGCGGCCTACGTCTTGAGCGACGGCGACCCCATCATCGACCGCTCGGCCCCGCTGTGGGAGGTCCTCGTCGGTGACCTCAAGGAGGGCGACTCCGCGGAACCGACCCGTCGCACAGTTGTCCAGGCCTGGTACATCAAGGCCGCCACCTCGACCGTTGCCGAACCTCCGCCCGCCGAGTGTCCCGAGGGCATCGTGCTCCCCAAAGGTGTCGACCCGCGGGCGTGCGGTGGCATCCCGGACGACGCCGTCGAGTCGGGGCTGTTCTGGGAGACGCAGGACGGTCAACCGTCAGGACTCTGGCGGGCCCCCTCAGGCAACATCACCTGTCAGTTCACCGCCGACGAGGTCGACTGCGGTGCGGCCGAGAGCGTCATGAAGGAGAAGACGACCGTTCCGCGGGCCGACGGGTGGTGCTCCGGTTACGCACTCCGAGAGGGCAAACCAAAGATGATCTGCGGGAGTGAGCTGATGCTCTGGGATCTCGCGGATCGGTTCCCCGCGAAGACGCTCGAGTACGGCGAGAGCGTCTACATCGGCAACCGCGTGTGCGCCATCAAGAAGGCGGGCCTGACGTGCTGGAACGCGACGACCGGACACGGCTTCTTCTTGTCACGGTCGCGATACGCCTCGTGGTGAGTCCTTTCCCGCCGGTACGCCAAAGTGAGTGTGCACCCCGTCTGCGAGCCGCCTAGGTCGTGTTGCGAAAAGCCGAAATGGTGTGGTTCACGCAGACCCGGTCGGCCTCCGATGAGACGAGCGCCATGAGTTGCTGCGGCAAACTCCTTGCCCCGGTTTCGGCCCTAACGACCACGGCTGGGTGCTCCGCGCGGAGTTCGGGATCCAAGGACCGACACCACTGCCGCAACTTCCTGCCCACAGCGCGGGACCTTTCGACACGGCGTTCGGCTAGCGCCTCACGGCCGGCTCAAGGAACGGTCCCTGAGGAGCAGCCCCGCACGCTGACCTACACCGAGCGCGAGCTATGCGGGGCTGCGTCTCGAAGGGTCCGAAACCACAGCCCAACCCATCCGCCAAGAGCCAGGGTCATACCCTCCAGCACGCATAAATCTCTGTATACGGGCAGCCACGCGAATAATTGCACCGCTGCCCGTATACAGAGATTTATGCGCGGAAACCACCCGAAGACCGGCCAACGCTGACCATGCCAGGGGCAGGGCCAGGTTCCACCGCCCGGGAGCACAGCAGAGGGTGAGGTGGGGAGGCGCTTCGTCGAAGCGTAAAAACACCCATGCACCCAGACCAGAAGCGACTGTGGTCACGGAACCGGGCCGGCAGCGAGACGGAGCGCCTCCCCACCTCAGCCGTCCGCCCTTGTGGTTGAGATCCTGCGTGGGTGCGGGACCTTTCGACACGGGCCCGGCGCTTCGCGCGGGGGCCCGGCTCAAGGAACGGTGCCCACCTCAGCCGTCCGCCCTTGTGGTTGAGATCCTGCACGGGTGCGGGACCTTTCGACACGGGCCCGGCGCTTCGCGCGCGGGCCCGGCTCAAGGAACAGTGCTCCACCTCAGCCGCCCGCTCTTGTGGTCGGCTGAGCAGACGGGTGCGGGACCTTTCGACACGGGCCCGGCGCTTCGCGCGGCGGCCCGGCTCAAGGAACAGTGCACACCTCAGCCGTCTGCCCTTGTGGTCGAGTCACTGCCCACGGCGCGGGACCCTTCGACACGACGTTCGGCCAGCACTTCACGGCCGGCTCAAGGAACGGCGTCCTTACCGAAGTGGTGACCGTGGTGAGCGGCTTCCTGGCGCGCCAGGGCGTCGTCCAGTAGGCCACTTCCACTTTCGCAACACGACCTAGGGATACATCGGGCGTTGGCTGGTTCCGAATGAGACGGGTATCGGTGCACGGATCTGCGTATACGAGGAGCACTGCGCCTATTGCACACTGCTGCCCGTATACGCAGCATGGTGCACGTCGAGGTGCTCGAGCCCCGGCCCTGAATCAGCAGTTGATCAGCCTTTCCTAGCTGCTCCAGGTGCGCCAGAAGGTGGGCGTATTCCCCGTCGGCGGCCAGCAGGTCGTCGTGGCTGCCGAACTCGGCGATCCGGCCGTCGATGACGACGGCGATCCGGTCGGCGTCGTGCGCTGTGTGCAGGCGGTGGGCGATGGCGACCACCGTGCGGTCGGCCAGCAGCGCGCCCATCGAGCCTTCGAGGTGACGGGCGGTGCGCGGGTCGATCAGCGAGGTGGCCTCGTCCAGCACCAGCGTGT
This sequence comes from Arachnia sp., assembly GCA_047602285.1. Taxonomy (GTDB): domain Bacteria; phylum Actinomycetota; class Actinomycetes; order Propionibacteriales; family Propionibacteriaceae; genus Arachnia. The sequence goes on along the minus strand of JASGHR010000001.1, from coordinate 3,228,777 downwards.
GCGGGTCCGCCACCATGAGGCGGGCCAGCGCGATCTGCTGGGCCTGCGCAGGCGTCAGCGACGTCCGACCGTGGCCGAGCTGCGTGCCCAGCGCGTCGGGCAGGCGGCCGACCCACTCGGCGGCGTCGACCGCCTCGAGCGCGCGCCAGACCTGCTCGTCAGTGGCGGTGCCCTCGCGGGCGAGCACGACGTTGTCGCGCACGCTGCCCACGAACACGTGGTGCTCCTGCGTGACGAGGCAGACCTCGGTGCGGAGCACGTCGAGCGGCAGGTCCATGACGTCGACCCCGCCGACCTCGACCTGACCCGTGCGCGGCCGGTTGATGCCCGCGACGAGGCGACCCAGCGTCGACTTGCCCGAGCCCGACGGGCCGACGATCGCGAGCCTCTCCCCCGGCTTGAGTTCGAGGTCGACGCCGTGCAGGACGTCGTGGCCCTCGCGGTAGGCGAACCTCAGGTCGCGGCCCTCGACATCGGGCGCGGCCGGCACCCGATCGCCCGGCGTGCGGTCGTCCGGGACCTCGGCCACGCCCAGCAGACGGGTCGTCGCCGCGACGCCGACCTGCAGGTTGTCGGCGATCTGGATCAGTCTGTCGAGCGGACCCACCAGCTGCTGCAGGTAGATCGCCGCCGTCGTCACCTGGCCGACCGTCACCCAGTCGTTGTCGAAGCCCCAGGTCCCGAGCAGGATCACGAGCACGATCGGCAGCTGGAACGCGACGTCGAGCCAGATGAACAGCAGGTTCCTGAGGCTCATGGTGTAGCGCTCGGCCTGCGCGGACTCGGCGATGTCGTCCTCGAGCCGCTTCTGGCGCAGCTCGCCCAGGCCGAGGGCCTCGACGGTGCGCGCGCCCTCGACGGTCTCGGTGATCGTCGAGTTGATGCGGCTGTAGGTGGCCTGCTCGGTGATGTATCCGGCGGCGGCGTTCCTGAGGTACGAGCGCGAGGCGAAGAACAGGATGACGACCGTGGCGATCACGGGCAGCGTGAGCAGCGGCGAGTTCAGCAGCAGCGCCACCACCGTCAGGATCACCATCGTGACGGAGGTGACCATCTGCGGCAGCGCCCAGCGCACCGAGGCGCTCATCTTGCCGACGTCGGCGGTGATCCTGGTGATCAGGTCGCCGCTCGACGCCGACTCGACCCGGCCGAGCGGCAGCCGCAGCACCGTCTGCACGATGTACTCGCGCGCCGCGGCCAGCAGGTCGTAGCCGAGCACCGCGTCCGCGCGCTTCGCGAGGAACGTGAACACGGCCTGCGAGAGCACGAAGACGACGACACCCAGCAGCACGGCGTCGGTGCGCCCGAGCGACGAGCCGGAGGCCGCGTCGTCGACGAGGTCGCCGAGGATGCGCGGAATGACGAGCGACGCCGCGGCGGCGAGCACGTTGAAGGTGAGCAGCGCGATGGCCGGCGCCTTGCGGGTGGACAGCAGCTCCCGCACGAAGGCGAACGCGCGGTTGGCGCGCGCGACGGGCAGGCCGCGCTCGGGGTTGCGCGAGGACTGGAACACGGCCCTGGCATGCGCGCCGCGCACGGCGTGCCTGTTCTTCCACGCAGCCAACCGCTCGGACGGCGAGAGCGTCCGGTCCACGATCAGCGCGCGCGGCAGCCGCGGTTCCGGCTGCCCCTCGCGCCAGGTGTCGCGCGAGCCGGGGAGCTGCTCGGTGATCACGTCAGTCATCGGATTCGTCCATTCCGCGGGCGACGACCTGGCGGTAGTCGGCCCTCTCGAGAAGGTCCACGTGGCGGCCGCGGGCGACGATGCGCCCGTCCGCGAGGAAGGCGACCTCGTCGGCCGAGTGCAGGACCAGCGGCGACGCCGTCGCGACGACGGTGGTCCTGCCCGCGCGATGCGCGACGAGCCGCGGCGCGATCCTGGCCTCGGTGTGCGCGTCGACGGCGGAGGTGGGCTCCACCAGGCAGAGAACCTCAGGGTCGGCGACGAGGGCGCGGGCGAGCACCACGCGCTGCCGCTGGCCGCCGGACAGGCCGCGGCCCTTCTCGTCGATGGTGCCCTGCCAGCCGCCCGGCAGCGCGTCGAAGACGTCCTCCGCGCACGCGGTGACGAGCGCGGCCTCCGCCTGCTGACGGGTGTGCGTGCCCCAGGGGTCGACGGCCTCCTGCAGCGTGCCCGCGAAGAGCATCGGGGAGGTGTCGGCGACGAGCACGTGCTTGCGCAGCGACGCGAGGTCGATCTCGGCGAGGTCCACGCCGTCGGCGGTCACGCCCCAGTCACCCGACGCGAGTTCGGCGTCGGCGCGCGCGATGGCGTCCCGCTCGGCGCGCTTGTCGCGGAGCTGGCGGCGCCGGTCGCGCCACTTCATCCGGCCGTCCTCGTCCTCCTCGGCGGCCTCGACCGTCTCGGCGGGCAGGTAGCGGCCGAGCTTGTCGATGAGCGCGGCCGAGGCGTCGGGGTCGGCGCTCACGAGACCGAGGAAGCGGCCGGGCTCCACCACGAGCCCCGACTCCTCGTCGACCAGGCGCGGCGACGACGTCACCGTGTGCTTCCCCGCGCGCCAGGGCGTCGGCGAGGCGAACAGCGCGCTGGTCTTGCCCGCGGCGACGAGGCCGGCGATCCACTTCTGCGCGAAGTCGAAGAAGGTCTGCAGCGGCCACATCAGGTAGATGGCGTAGCCGACGAAGCTGATCAGCTGGCCGACCGTGAGCCGGCCGGCCGCGAGCTCGTGCGTGCCGAGGTAGACGACAAGCACGAGCAGCCCACCCGAGACGAGCACGGAGATGGCCTCGACGACGCCCTGCCAGCTGCCGACCCGCACGCCCAGACGGCGCACGCGCTGCGACTGGCGGTTGTAGTTGGTGCCGAACGTCTCCTCGCCGCCGATGCCGCGCAGGATGCGCAGGCCGGCGACGATGTCGGTGGCCAGCGAGGTGAGCTCCGAGTTCTGCGTGCGCTCGGCCAGCTGCGCGGCGCTGAGCGGCCGGAGCACCGGCGTCGAGGCGAGCAGCAGGAGGGGCGAGAGCACGAGCACGATGGTGGCCAGCGTCGGCGACGTCGTGAACATCAGCACGCAGACCAGCGAGAAGGCGAGCAGCGAGCCGATGAGTCGCGCGAGCACCTCGAGGGTGTTGCCGAAGGTGTCGGAGTCCGACGAGCTGACGCTCAGCACCTCGCCGGTCGGCACGCGCCGGGCGAGCAGGTGGCCGAGGCGCCCTGTGGTGTGGCCGACGCGCTTCTGCGTGCCGTACAGCGCGATGAGCCAGCTGCGCACCACGAGGGTGTGCTGCAGGATGCCGCCGGCCGCGCCGAAGATGACGGCGACGAGCAGCAGAGAGCTCCAGCCGACCGTCGCCCACATGTCGCGGCCGAGCATCCCGGCGTCGATCGCCTTGCCGATCAACCAGGGAGAGAGCACGCTCGGCAGCTGCCAGGCGACGACGAGCAGCGTCATGGTCGCGACCACGACGAACTGCTCGCGCACCATGAAGCGCAGGAAAGCGCTGGGGTTGCGAGTGGTGGGGATTTCGGAGGCGTTCACCTCGGGCGGGAAGTCACGCATGGCCGCACCACGCTACGCCCCTCCGAGCGCCGGTGGCAAGCGCCCCGATCCCCTCCGTCGCCCAGGGTCAGCCGATTCGGGCCAAGTGATCAACCTGGTTGATCGACACCGCCTCCCACTGCCCCGGCGCCCGCTCAACCAGGCGGGTGAGGGAGCAGTGGCCCGGCTCGAACGACAGCGTCGGGTCGAGCGCCTGCGCGACCGCGACCACGGTGGCCCAGTGCGCGAAGAAGGCGACGCGCGTCCAGTCGTCGCGGGCCAGCCAATCGGCGGCGACGGCGGCCCCGCGGGCCGCCAGCTCGTCGTCGGACTCGGGATAGACCGGGAATCGGGCGAGGTCGGCCAGGTCGGCGTCGACCCTCAGGGCGTCGCCGAAGCGCGCGGCATAGTCGGCCAGGTCGACGCCCGCGAAGCCCGCGAGGGGCTCGAACGCGAAGAACTCCGACATGCGGGGGTCGGCCTCCCCCACCGCCCCGGCCGGGCCCAGGTAGGCGAACGCCGTCTGCGCCGTGCGGAGGAACGGGCTGACCACCACGGCGTCGGGCGCGAACAGCGCCACCTCGCGCGCGGCGGCCGCGGCCTGCTCCTCCCCCAGCGGGGTGAGCGGCGGGTTGGAGGGGTCGCGCACCTCTCGTCGGCCGTCGGGCTCGAGAGAGTTGTACGCCTCGCCGTGTCGGACAAGCAGGATCTCGCGCTGCATCGGACTCACGCCCCGTTCCTCGTCGTTTCGGCCCGGCTTCCCGGGCCGAGGATCACTTCACCACATCTCCCGACAGACCACATCTCCGGGAACGGCGCGCCCGATTTCAGGACCCAATAGCATCCGGGCATGCCCTCATCCGTCCGCCTCGCGACCGCGCACGACCTGGCCCTCGTGGCCGACATCGAGGCGGCCGCCGACGTCGCGTTCGAGGGGGTGTTCGACTCATCGGACTGGGGCACCCCGCCGAGCGGCGAGGAGCGCCTCGCGCACCCCGGATTCGTTCTCGTCGTGACCGAGAGCGAGGAGGGACCGCCGGTCGGCTTCGCGCACGTCATCGCGCACGGCAGCACGGCGCACCTCGAGCAAGTGTCGGTGCACCCCGACCACGGCCGGCGCGGGCACGGCCGCGCGCTCGTCGAGGCCGCCGCCGCGGAGGCGGCCAGGCGGGGCTTCACCCTGATGACGCTGCGCACGTTCGCCGATGTGCCGTGGAACGCCCCGTTCTACGCCACGCTCGGCTTCGTGGAGCGGCCGACACCCGACGACGACTTCCACCGCGAGCTCGCCGCGGCCGAGCACCGGCTCGGCCTCGACAGGCAGGGGCGGCGCGTGCACATGGAGCTCAGTCTCACCCCGTGACGCGTCAGCTCTCCACCTGCGCCGCGCGGCCCGCCCGGGCCTGCCAGCGCCCCTCGCGGTAGTCGATCCTGATCGGGTAGGAGAAGCTCTCGGACACCAGCTCGGTCGTCAGCACCTCCGACGCGCGGCCGGCGGCGAGCACCCGGCCCGCCTTGAGGAGCGCCGCGTGCGTCGTCGACTGGGGCAGCTCCTCCAGGTGGTGCGTGACGAGCACCGTCGCGAGCGCGGGATGCGAACGGTGCAGGTGGTCGACCGTCTCCAGGAACTGCTCGCGCGCCGCGACGTCGAGGCCTGTCGACGGCTCGTCGAGCAGCAGCAGCGGCGGGTCAGGCAGCAGCGCCCGCGCGATCAGCGTCCGGCCCCGCTCGCCCTGCGACATGGTTCCCCAGACGGACCCGCGCAGGGCGCTCAGGCCGAGGGTCTCGATCAGCTGGTCGGCGCGCGCCGACACCTCCGGGGTCGGCTCCCACCGAATCATCAGCTCGTTGGTGCCCGTTGCGCCGGTGAGCACCACCTCGCGGACGGTCACGGACGGGCGGACGGGATGGCGCGGGTCGACGTGCCCGATGGACTCGCGCAGCTTGCGGATCTCGACGCGCCCCAGCTGGTGCCCGAGCACCCGGACCGTCCCACGGGTGGGGTGCCGCTCGGCGCCGCACAGGCTGAGGATCGTGCTCTTGCCCGCGCCGTTCGGCCCGAGCAGCGCCCAGTGCTCGCCCGCCCGTACGGTCAGATCGATATCCGCCAGGATCGAGGTGCCCTCTCGGACGAAGTCGACCCCGTCCAGCCGCAGGATCTCCGGCGCATTCATGTCAGCCTCCACGGCCCCCTACTCAATCACACCCGCGGCGCCCGCGCCCGCAGCCTTCCCCAGCCGACGAGACCCGCGGTGGCGAGGGTGAGGGCGACGCCCGCGGCTGTGACGGCAGCCTGGAACTCGGCCGATCGGCGGGGATCCCAGTCGGAGGTAGCCACGCTGCCGGTGACCATCGCCGCGAGGATCGTGCCCGCGACGGCGATCCCCACGCCGTGGGCCACCTCCGTGGCCGTGTCCGTCAACGCGGCCCCGACGGTGGTGCGGTTCGGCGGGAGGCCGTCCAGCACGTTGGTGGCCGCTACGACGCCGACGACCCGCAGCCCGGCCGCGACCAATGCGAGCGCGAGGCCGACCCACAGGTAGCCGAACCTGTTGCCGAGCGCGTACACGGCGAGCCCCGCGACCACCGCCAGAGAGCTCAGCCACGCGGCCCGCTGGAGCCCCACTCGCCGCACCAGCGGCTCGACGAACGCGCTGCCTGCGAGCAGCACGACCACCTGCGGCAGCATGCCCAGCGACGCCACCGCCGGCGGCCACCCCCACTGGAGCTGGAGCTGCAGTGTCACGAGATAGCCGAGGCCGGCTGTCGCCAGGCCCGCGGCGGCCTTGAACGCCAGCCCGCTGGACACGAGAGGGAGGGCGACGGCGCGAAGGTCGAGGAGCGGATGCGCGGTGGATCGCTCCCGCAGGACGAAGGCCCAGCCGCCGGCCAGCGCGAGCGCCGCAACGCCCCACGGCAGCCACGCGTGCGCCCCCTCCTCTAAGAAGAGCGTCGGGGCGAGGAGGGCCGAGACGATGGCCACGGTGCCGAGCACGCCGCCCGCGACGTCGATGCGCTCGGGATGCAGCTCGGCCGGATCGTCGGCGGGTACGCCCCAGCGGATGCACACCATCGCGAGCGCGGCGACGGGCGCGTTCACCAGGAGCAGCGCCTGCCAGGGCGCGAACGCGAGCACGAGGCCGCCCACCGTCGGTCCGACGGCGAGGCCCACCAGCCCGACGGTGGAGATGAGCGTGATGGCACGCACCCTGAGGGCGTTGTCCCGGAACAGCCGGAAGGCGAGCGCCATGGCACCCGGGGTCGTCATCGCAGCGGCCGCCCCCATGGCGGCCCGCACCGCGACCAGCTCACCCATCGTGGAGACGGCCGCGGTCGCGAGGCTCGCAGCCCCGAGAAGCGCCAGCCCCACCAGCATCACCCGACGCCGCCCGAACCTGTCCGCGACCGCGCCGAAGATCAGCATCAGCCCTCCGAAGACCACCGCGTAGGCGCTGGTCACCCACTGCAGCGCCGCCGTCGACGCCTCGAGGTCGCGCCCGATGGTGGGCAGGGCGACGTTCAGGATCGAGTTGTCCAGCATCTCGAAGAGGAAGACGGCCGACAGACCGGCGAGCGCGACCCATGCCTCCTTCAGCGACGCAGGCGCCGCAGCGGCCACGCCGGCCACCTCACGCTGTTCGACACTCACGGGTTCCCCTCTCGACATAACGAACACTGTTCGCTCCACGAACAATGTTCGTTCACGATCGACGTTCGTGTCAACCAGCGGGCGCGCCACTATGGTGGCGCCATGGCTGAACCGCACCACCGCACCGAGGCGTCGGGCGTGGACCGTTGGGCGGCGCAGATCGCGGCACTCACGAGCCCGCCGAAAGCGCCGCAGACGCGAAAGGACCCGCTGGATGCGGGTCGCGTGGTGGCCGCGGCGCTGGAGATCGTCGAGCGGGAGGGCTTCGACGCCCTGACCATGCGCCGCGTGGCCGCCGCACTCGGGACGGGGCCGGCGTCGCTCTACGCGCACGTCCGCAACAAGGCCGAGCTGGACGACCTCCTCATCGGCCGCCTCTGCGCGGCGGTCGCCCTCCCCACGCCGGACCCGAAAGGCTGGGAGTCGCAGGTCCTCGACGTCTGCCGCCAGCTCCGCGACCAGTTCCTGCGCTACCCGGGGCTCTCACGGGCCGCGCTGACCGCCACCCCGAACAGCCTCGACACGCTCCGGATCAGCGAGGGGATGCTGGCCATCCTGCTCGCGGGCGGCGTCGCTGCGCGCCCGGCCGCGTGGGCCATCGACGCGGCCTACTTGTACGTGTGCGCGTACAGCCTCGAGACGTCGCTCAGGACCAGCGGCGGCGTCGACGGCCGGATTCTCGAGCGCGACGACACAGTGGCACGGTTCCGCATGCTGCCGACGGACCACTTCCCGCACACGGTCGAGCACGCCGAGGAACTCGCCGCGGGCGAGGGGCACGAGCGCTTCGAGTTCACGCTGCGCACCCTCTTCGCGGGGCTCAGCGCCGGTCGGTGACCCCGAACCAGCGCCCGGCGGCCGCCCGCATGCGCTCCGGCATCGCGCTGAACGGCACCGGCGTCCCGCCCGCCTCCTTCACGGCGGTCTCGAGCGTGTCGCGGATCAGCCACACGTCGACGGGGTCGCACCCGGGCCGGACGTCCATCGCCAGCGCGAAGCTCGACGGCGTGAGCCCGCACCGCTCGCGCAACTCGTCGCGCGTCAGGCCGGCCAGCTCGAGATTCCGTGCGAACTCCGACGCCGTCGCGCGGCGCTGAGCATCGTTCAAGGACATGGCGAGCCTCAGCGGAGCGGCCGGAGAGCCTCGTCGAGGCGCTCCATCTCGTCGAGCTGCAGCTTCAGCACGGTGGCCTGCTGCTCGTTCGGCTCGAACTCGCCCTCCTCGCTCAGCTGCTTCTGCGGGAAGTTGATCTCCACGTTGCCCTTGGTGATCACCAGGCCGAGCGCGCCCACCACGGGCCGCAGCGCGGCCTGCGCGCGCGTCCCGCCGGAGTTGCCGCCCCAGTTCACGAAGCCGACCGGCTTGCGGTTCCACTCCTCGTGCAGGTAGTCCAGCGCGTTCTTGATGGCCGGCGCGAAGCTGTAGTTGTACTCGGGGAACACGAAGAGGAACGCGTCCGCGGCGTCGACCCGCTCGCTCCACGCGACGGTGTGCGGGTGCGTGTACCGCCGGAGCCTCGGATGGTTCGGCTCGTCCATGAACGGCAGGGCGATCTCTGCGAGGTCGGCGAAGTCGACGTCGAATCGCCCGTCCGCCACGGCCGCCTTCCGCACCCACTCGGCGATGGGCAGGCCGATCCTGCCGTCCCGCACGCTTCCCACCACGATCATCAGCTTCGGCACGTGTCCTTCTCCTTCGTCTCGCGTCGGGCGCATTCTATGCACGCGCCACAAGCAAGGGGATTGCCCGCCGCGGCCCCAGGGCCGAGGATGAGACCGACCCAGATCCCGGGCCGCAGAGAGGATCCCATGTCGCCACGCCTGCTCCGTTCACCCCTCCCCCTCGTCGGCGCACCGATGGCCGGCGGACCCACCACGATCGCGCTCGCCGTCGCGCTGGCCGACGCAGGAGCCGTGCCGTTCCTCGCGGCCGGCTACAAGACACCGCAACAGGTGGCCGACGACATCGCCGCCCTCCGACCCCACGCGGCCGAGTTCGGCGTAAACCTCTTCGTGCCCGCGCGCGACGAGCCGGACCAGGACGCGCTGCGCGCCTACGTCGAGGAGCTCCGGCCGGAGGCACAGACGCTGGGCGTCGAACCAGGCGAGCTGCGGCTGCGCGACGACGACGCCTGGGACGACAAGCTGGCGCTCCTGATCGCTCCGCCACGACGGGCGCAAAGATCCTTGACAGCCGTCTGAGGACGGGTCTAGCGTGACGAGAAATCGATTGCTGGAGCGGCGAGGGTCCAGTCTTGAGGGGCCAAAGGGGGCCGATGCATGACGGATCGTCCACTGCTGGAGATGCGCGCGATCGGGAAGTCGTTCGCCGGCGTCCGGGCGCTGAACGGCGTCTCGCTGACGGTTCGCGGGGGCCAGGTCGTCGCGCTCCTCGGCGAGAACGGCGCGGGTAAGTCCACCCTCATCAACGTGCTCTCGGGCGTCTTCTCCTCGTACGAGGGCGAGATCCTGATGGACGGCGAGCCGGTCTCCCTCCACACCCCCACCGCCGCGCAGCGGCTCGGCATCTCCACCATCCATCAGGAGCTGAACCTCGTCCCCGACATGAGCATCGCCGACAACATCTGGCTGGGGCGCGAACAGAGCACCGCGGGATGGGTGCAGCGCCGACGCACCGTCGAGTCGGCCGCGCAGTTGCTCGCCCGCGTCGGCCTCGACGTCAGCCCGCGCCGCCTCGTGCGCCAGTGCCGGCTCGCCGAGCAGCAGCTCATCGAGGTGGCGAAGGCCATCAGCATGAACACCCGCGTGCTGATCATGGACGAGCCCACCTCCGCGCTCGCCGACTCCGAGGTGCAGCGCCTCTTCGAGGTGGTGCGCTCGCTCAAGGCCGCCGGCGTCGGCATCATCTACATCTCCCACCGCCTGGAGGAACTCGACGAGATCGCCGACACCGTCAACGTGCTGCGCGACGGCGTGTGGATCGGCGAACGCAAGGTGGGCGAGGCCGGCCGCGAGGAGCTCGTGCGGATGATGGTGGGGCGCCCCGTCTCGGAGCTGCACCGGCGCCCGGACGACGAGCAGCGCACCATCGAGGACCGCCCGCGACTCACCGTCTCTCACCTCAGCCTCATCGGCGACGCGCGCGAGTCCCGCGCCGCGCTGCACGACGTCTCCCTCAGCGTGCGCCCGGGCGAGGTGCTGGGGCTCGGCGGCCTGATGGGCGCCGGCCGCTCGGAGACCCTGGGCGCGATCTTCGGCGCCTTCTCGCCCGCCGACGTCACCGGCGAGGTCACCTTCGACGGCGCGCCCCTGCACCGCAGGACCCCCAAGTCCTCGATCACCGCCGGAATGGCGCTCGTGGCGGAGGACAGGAAGGCGCAGAGCCTCGTGCTCGACGGTTCGGTGCAGACCAACACCACGCTGGCGGCGCTGCGCGAGTTCGCGCGGCTCGGCTGGGTGCAGCGCACGCGCGAACGCGCCGCGGTGGCCGAGCAGGTCACGCGGCTCCGGGTGAAGACACCGGGCCTCGGCACCGCCGTGCGGTACCTCTCGGGCGGCAACCAGCAGAAGGTGGTGCTCGCCAAGTGGCTGCTCACGCGGCCTTCGCTGATCCTGCTCGACGAGCCGACGCGCGGCATCGACATCGGCGCGAAGGCGGAGATCTACCAGATCGTGGCGGACCTCGCGGCCCAGGGCGTCTCGTTCATCGTCGTCTCCTCCGAGCTGCCGGAACTGCTCGGCATGAGCGACCGGATCGTCGTGCTGTGCCAGGGCAGGGTCACCGCCGAGCTCGATGCCGCCACCGCCACCCAGGAGCAGGTGCTGGAGGCCGCCATGCCGGCCGGACACGCCACTCCCCCGACCCCGTCGCGCGACCGCGAGGAAGGAATCCTGCTGTGACAGCATCCACTTCTGCCGACAGCTCCGCCCAGCGCTGGCGCGCGGTGCTCGGTTCGTCCCAGGGCTACATCGGCCTGGTGCTCATCCTCGTGATCGGCATCTGGAGCCAGGGCGCCCGGTTCATGGACCTCAGCAACCTCACCAACGCCGTCGGCTACTTCGCGCCGCGCGGCATCCTGGCCGTCGGCATGACGCTGGTCATCGTCGCGGGCGGCATCGACCTGTCGGTGGGCGCGCTGCTCGCCGTCGGCTCCACCACGGCGGCGTGGCTGCTGACGCAGGGCAACTGGCCGGTCGGCGCCATCATCCCGGTGTCCATGCTGATCGGCGCCGCGTTCGGTTTCATCAACGGCCTCGGCACCGCGAAGCTGCGCATCCAGGCGTTCGTCATGACGTTGGCGATGATGACGATCGCCCGCGGCATCGTCCGCGAGTTCTCTCACAACGTGTCCATCGGCACCATCGTCGTGGACGCCAACGGCGCCGTCGCGCCGGGCTCGCAGCAATTCCGGATGCTCGGCACCCCGGGGACGTCGCTGTTCGACGTGCCGCTGATCGGCTACTTCCCTGTGCTCGCGCTGCTGCTCGTCGTGGTGATCTTCCAGCTCATTCTCAGCCGCACGACGTTCGGCCGGCACGTCTACGCCGTCGGCGGTAACCCGACGGCGGCGCGCCTGTCCGGCGTGAACGTCGACTGGGTGATCATCGCCGTGTTCACGCTGTCGGGCCTGCTCGCCGGCCTCGCCGGACCGATCAGCGCCGCGTACAACGCGTCGGCGGACCCCCAGGCCGGCCTCACGTACGAGCTGGACGCGATCGCCGCCGTGGTGATCGGCGGGGCCAGCCTCGCCGGCGGCCGCGGATCCGTGGTCGGCACCGCCGTCGGCGCCCTCATCCTCACCCTCCTGGACAACGTCCTCGGCCTGAACAACTTCAGCGCTAACTGGCAGATGATCATCAAGGGCCTGATCGTCGTCGCCGCCGTCGTCCTGCAGCAGCCCCAACTGTTCTCCAACGCCTTCGCCCGGCTGGGACGGCGCGCGAAGGTACCCGCGGCGCAAGGAGGTGACTGATCATCCCGCGTCCCCACCCCGACAAGACCCACCAGTATCAGACCGAAGGAGTTCTCATGCGCCTCAAGAAACCCGCCCTGCTGCTCACCACCGGCCTGGCCGCGATCCTCGCGCTCAGCGCCTGCAGCACCAACAACCAGACGCCCGCGCCGGCCAACACGAGCAAGACGCCGGCGAGCGCACCGGCCGGCAGCCCCGAGCCGTCGGGCAACGACGGCCGCCTGCTGCCTGAGAAGGCCGAATACGTGATCGGCTACTCGCAGGCCAACAACGCCGAGCCCTACCGCGCCCAGCTGAACCTGCAGCTCGAGTACTACGCCAAGCAGCACCCCAACCTGAAGCTGCTGCCCATCGCCGACGCCCAGCAGGACTCGTCGCGCCAGGTCAGCCAGGTGCAGCAGTTCATCCAGCAGAAGGTCGACGTGCTGATCGTCTCGCCCAACGAGTCCGATCCGCTGACGCCGCCCGTGGAGCAGGCCTGCCAGGCCGGCATCCCCGTCATCATCCTCGACCGCTCGGTGAACACCGACTGCATCACCGCCTTCATCGGCGGCGACAACGTGGCCATCGGCAAGGCGGCCGGCGAGCTCGCGGTGAAGCTGCTGCCCGACGGCGGCAACGTCGTCGAGCTCCGCGGCATCACCTCGAACCAGCCGCAGATCGATCGCGACCAGGGCTTCCGCGACGCCATCGCCGCCAACCCGAAGATCAAGATCGTCAAGGACCAGGACGCCAAGTGGCTGAAGGAAGAGGGCACGAAGGTCATGCAGCAGTGGCTGCAGTCGGGCGAGAAGATCGACCTGGTCTACGGCCACAACGACCCGATGGCGCTCGGCGCGTACCTCGCCGCCGCGGGCGCGGGCAAGGCCGACTCCATCAAGTTCATCGGCATCGACGGCCTTGCCATCCCCGACGGCGGCATCCGCGCCGTGCAGGAGGGCCAGCTGGCGGGCACCTTCATCTACCCGACGGGCGCCAAGGAGGCGATCGACACCGTGATGGCGATGGTCGAGGGCAAGCCGGTCGAGGCCAAGCAGGTGCTGCCGACGACGGCAATCACGCCGGAGAACGCCGCCGAGATGTACAAGGAGAACGACTTCAGCGCCAAGTAGCCGCTCTCGCAGCAACAGGGGCCGCGTACCCGACTTCGGTCGGGTACGCGGCCCCTTTCTGGTGCCAGGTGGCGGGTCAGGTCAGCTGCAGCGTGGTGATGCAGGTGGCCGCCTCGTCGCCCTCGGTGCTGATCGGCGCGGTGGCCGTCTTGCCGTCGTAGGCGACGGTGACGGTCGCGTCCAGGTCCCGCGGCAGCCAGACGCCGAGGAACCCGTTGTCGAAGGTGGTGAGCTCCTTGTCGAGCACCACCTCGCCGTTCGCGGCGTCGGTGATGGTGACGCTCACCTCGGTGTTGCGCAGCTCGCCGACGCAGGACAACAGGCTGTGGAAGTAGCACTCGTGGGTCTGGGTCACGTACGGCGCGAGCGAGACGTAGAACGCGTCGTCCGGCATCGGGACGGTGCGCTCCTCCTCGGCCGCGTCGGTCAGGACCAGCTCGTTCGGGCGCACCGACGCCAGGACGCCCTGCGGCCGCTCGGCCAGGGGCGTCTTGTCGAGCCGGTCGATGATGGCCACCGCGTCGAGCCCTTCGATGTCGAGGTCGGCGAGCAGCCCGCCGGCCGGAGCCGCCGAGGGCGACCCCGGAGTACTCGCCCCGTGCGGCGACGTGGGAGCGGGTGCCTCCCCCGGTGTGCAGCCGCCGACGAGCGGGGCGCCGAGGGTCGCCGCGAGCAACGCCGCGGCGACCCGAGGACGGAAGCGCTGGTATCGCGCCATCATGCTCCCAACGGGGTGACGAAGAGCGTGTCGAAGGTGTAGGTACCCACGGCGCGGTTCTGGTGCACGGCGCACCAGGCGATCTCCGTGAACTCCACCTCACCGAGCGGCACCGTGGCCCGCTCGTCGGCGGCCAGCGCCGCCGTCACCGTCGCGTCGTCGCCCGTGGCCGTCGCGTAGGCCAGGGTCATGTGCGGCCCGAACGGCAGCCCGTAGTGCAGCGCCTCCGGCCCGAGCGCCTCTTCGGCGATCTGCCGGACCGCCCCGGTGATCCGCTCCCACGGCTCACCGGACTCGGCCCGGACGATGACCGCATCGCCGGCCGGCCCGGGGGCGCCGAACGCGAAGCGCACCGGCGCGAGGCCCACGCCCGCCCGCTCGCCTGCTGCGCGCAGGCGGGCGAGCGCCGCGTCGTCGAGATCCCCGACGAGGAACGGGAACCGCTGCACGGTGGCGTGCAGCGCCTCGATCGGCTGCGGGGCCAGGAAGCCCAGCCCGCGCAGCGTGTCGAGCGCCGGCGTGAGGCGCAGGTGGACGTCCGCGCACGGCACCAGGTACGCGTGGAGCTGGCCGCTCGGGTCGGTCCAGTCGTCGACGGTGGTGGCGAAGAAGTCCGTGACCATGCCCCTACCCCTTCGTGTGGTACGGGCCGTAGAAGACGCGCTCGCCCTTGTCGTCGCACCAGCCGTTGTTGGCCAGCTCCTCGAGTTCCTCCATGCTGCGGCCCTTGGTCTCGGGCGCGAGGAAGATCGAGGTGATCAGGCCGATGATGCCGACGACGGCGAACAGCCAGGTGGCGTTGTTCATGCCCCACGAGGTGACGAGGATCGGGAAGACGAGCACGCCGAGGATGGAGCCGATGCGGCTCACCGAACCGGCGAAGCCGACGCCCGAGCCGCGCAGGCGGGTGGGGAACATCTCGTTGGGGTAGACCATGTTGAGGACGCCGGGGCCGAGGTTGGCCAGCAGGATGGTCACCGAGAGCAGCACGATGAGCAGCGCCAGGGTGGGCTGCTGCCACACCGCGAGCACGATGAGCGCGATCACCATGCCGACGAAGCACCAGATGATCTGGCGACGGCGGCCGAGGCGCTCGACGGTGTACATGCCGATGGCGGCACCGGCCACGCCCAGCGAGGCGATCAGCGCCGCGCCGAGGAAGGCGAGCTCCGGACGGCCACCGGTGAACGGCGTGAGGATCGTCGGCGTGTACATCTGGATGCCGTAGAACGAGACGGCGAACGCGAACCAGAAGACCGAGCAGAAGACGGTGGCGCGGAGCAGCTTGGGCGTGAACAGCTCGCGCCAGCTGCCCTTCTTCTCGACGTTGGAATCCACGCCGGAGACGATGACGAGGTCGTGCTCCTCGAGCACCTGCCGCTCGATGGCGTCGGCCTCCTCGTGGCGGCCCTGCGTGCGCAGCCAGCGCGGCGACTCGGGCATCGAGTGCCTGAGCACGATGACGATCACGGCGAGCAGGGCGCCGACGGCCAGCATCCAGCGCCAGGCGTTGCCGCCCGTGGGCATCAGGACGATGCCGGTGACGTATGCGGTGAACGCGCCCAGCTGCCAGCAGAGCGACATGAAGATGATGAGCCGCCCGCGCCGCTTCGGGTGCGTGAACTCCGCGGTCATCGACGAGCTGATGGGATAGTCGGCGCCGATGAACAGGCCCAGCAAGAAGCGGGCGGCGATGAGCTGCCACACGTTCTGCGTGGCCGCGGCCAGCAGCGCGAACACCACGAAGCCGATGAGGTCGAACATGTACATCTTGCGACGTCCGAAGTGGTCGACCAATCGGCCGCCGAACATCATGCCGAAGAACATGCCGACGACGACGGAGGAGGCGACGAGGCCCTTGACGACGCCGTCGGTGATGCTCCAGGCCTGGGTGAGGCCGGGCAGCGCGACGGCGATCACCGATACGTCGAACCCGTCGATGAACATACCGGCGCCCGCGAGGACCGCGATGCGCCGCTGGAACCGTCGCGCCCTGGGCGTCTCGGTTTGAGGCTGATTCTGAGTCATGCGCCGCATGATATTCCCCGCGCAGGTCGCCTCGACAGGGGGGTCTACCGGGACGGGCTGTCGCTTACCGCGCGGCCGACCTACCAGGCGGGGCGGGCCGAGGCGCGCTCAAGGATCGCGCCGCGGAGCGCCTCGGGTAGGTCGATGGCGGCCAGCTCCTGCGCGAGCGGGAGCCCGCCCAGCCGCTTGACCGCCGCCCAGGCGGATTCCTTTACACCGAAGGCGATCTCTGCGGCGTCGAGCAGGGCGAAGGCGTCGGCCACGACGTCGGGCCGCACCGGCGCAAGGCCGGTGACGGTCACGTCGAGCCCGGCGGAGAGGTCGACGCGGCCCAGGTCGATGCGCAGCGCGGCGGACAGCGTCTCGTCCGTCACCACTCGCGCGTCCGGCCTGCCCTCGGCCGAGGCGGCGCCCACGATCTCGAGCACGAGGTCGCGCTCCCGTCGCGGCTCGGGGCCGGTGGTCGGTTCGACGACCAGCCGCAGGTCGGCCAGGCCGTCGTCGCGCACGGTGAGCGACTGGACGAAGCGCGTGATGTTGCGGTCGTCGGCCGTGGGTGCGCCCTCGCCGTGATCCTCGATCAGGTGCGAGACGCCGTCGCCCGGGAAGACCCGCAGCGTCAGGGCGTCCGGCGCATCGGTCACGGGGGCCAGCGGGTCGGCCAGCGGCAGCACGGCGCCGGCGCGGGCCAGAACGGGCATCAGCTCCAACGACCGGAACAGCACGAGGTGGCTTCCGCCGTCGTAGCGCTGCCCGGTGAACAGGTCGAACCAGGCGCCCTCGGGCAGCCAGGCCCTTGTCGAGCCGAGGTGCGCGCGGGCATCCTCGGGCGCGGTGATCGGCGCCACGATCAGGTGCTCCCCCAGCAGCGACTGGTTCGGGACGGTGTAGGCCTCGCCGGTGGTGGGTGCGTCGTGATACATCGGACGGACGACGGCGACCGCGTCCGTGTGCGCCCGCCACGCCGCGGTGTACAGCGCCGGGATCAGCCGGTGCCGCAGCCGCATGAAGCGCGCGATGATGCCGTGCGCGCGCACCCCGAAGCCCCACGGCTCCTTGGAGCCGAACGCGCTGAACGTCGAGTGCAGCCGGTTGACGGGCGAGAAGACACCGTACTGACACCACCGCACGGTGAGCTCGACGTCCTTCGCCCCGAACATGTGGCCGCCGATGTCGTGCGACCACCACGTGTAGCCCACGTTGGCCGCGGTGTTGGTGAAGTACGGCTGGAAGTCGAACGACGCCCAGGTGACGATGGTGTCGCCGGAGAAGCCCACCGGGTAGCGGTGGCTGCCCAGCCCCGCGTAGCGCGAGAACGTCAGCGGCCGCTTGCCGCCGCGCGCGGAGTCGCGGAAGTGGACGTGGTTCAGCATCCAGAGCGGGTCGAGGCCGGGGATGCGCGTGGTGCCGCCCGACTGCCAGTCGAGCCACCAGAAGTCCACGCCCTGCTCCTCCAGCGGGTGATGCAGGTGCCGGAGGTAGGCGTCGACGAACGCGCGCGACGTGATGTCGAACTCCACCGGCAGGCCCGCGTCGGGGTCCATGCCCAGGGCGCGCGCCACGGCGGGGTAGGCCTCCTCGTGCCGGCGCACGCCGTCGGCCGGGTGGACGTTCAGCGTGACGGCGAGGCCGCGGCGGTGCAGGTCGTCGAGGAAGCGTTGCGGGTCGGGGAACAGCTCCCTGTTCCACGTGTAGCCCGTCCAGCCGGTGCCGATCGCCGGGTCGATGTCGACGAGGTGCCAGTCCATGTCGATCACGGAGACCGAGAGCGGGATCCGCTCCTCCTCGAAGCGATCCATCAGCGTCAGGTACTCATCCTCGGTGTACGGCCAGTACCTGCTCCACCAGTTGCCGAGGACGAAGCGCGGCACGACCGGGGTGGGTCCGGTGAGGCGGTGGTAGTCGGCGAGCGCGCCGGCGAAATCGCGGCCGTGCGCGAACAGGTAGAGGTCCTTGCGGGGACGCGAGCCCGCGGGGGGCCGCGGGGCGATCCAGCCGTCGGCGGACATCAGCACCGAGTCCGAGTCGTCGACGGCGGCGAACCCGAACGTGGCGAGCACGCCGAACTCGAGCTCGGTGACGCCGTCCACCTCGTCGAGCGTGCGCGCGGTGCCGAGGAGGTTGCCGCGGAACGGCGGCTGCTGCGGGTAGGAGTAGCCGTAGCGCCAGGTGGCGTAGTGCGGGTCGCTGGCGCCGGTGAGCAGCGTGACCGTGAGGCCGGCGTCGGAGAACTCGGCGCCGTCGTAGCGCAGCTGGAGGCAGTCGGTGAGGATCTCGAGTCCGCCGTCGTCCAGGTGCGTGACGGTGAAGTCGGGCACCGGGAAGTCGCGCGAGACCACGAGCTGGGTCTGTTCGTCGACGAACGCGCCCTGCTCGTGCCACTCCATGCGGATCAGGCGCGGGCTCAGGATGGTGAAGCGGTAGGTGTCGCCTTGGACGACGGCCGCGGGGTCGGCCGGGGCGGGCCGCCCGTCGGACACGGCGAAGGCGGGCTCGGGGACGGCGTCGAATCCGGTGGTCATGCCCCCGATTCTCGCGGACAGCGCCCCGCGGCGCACATCGAAAAAATCTTGGTAAAGGATGCTTGACGTACAGTTTCCTTGACTGTACAGTCTGTTTTACACCGCACCCCGAAAGGAGCACCTCATGAACACCACCACCCCCACGACGACCCGCAACGTCTCGCGCTTCGGCAGGGCGCGCTTCGGCGGTCCCAGCATCCTCCTCCTGGCCGTCTCGGTCATCCTCGGCGCCCTGCTCTCCGCTGCTGTCGGCCTGCTGTTCGCCACGTTCGGCGACGACGGCCGCACCTGGCTCGCCTTCACGGTGATGGCCGTCACCAGCCTGCCCATCGCCGTCGTCATCTTCTGGGCCCTGCTCGTGGACCTGTCGACGCTCAAGGACCGCCTCGAGCGGCCCGAGGAGTCCATCGAGAACGTCTGGTACGAGAAGGCCACCTCGGGCGCCTTCCACGACCTGATCTTCGTCTTCGGCCTCGGCACGCTGGCGCTCACGATCTTCCACCTCGACGTGCAGGCCTGGCTGGTTCTCACCGTGCTGTTCCTGCTCGCGGCGGGCGACGTCGTGGCCCGGTACCTGTTCCTGGTGAGGGCGGGACGATGATGCGCACCACCCTCCCCGAGCAGCGCAAGGAGCGCGGCTGGTCCCAGCAGCAGCTCGCCGACATCCTGGGGGTCTCGCGGCAGACCATCATCTCGATCGAGAAGGACCGCTTCGACCCCTCCCTCCCCCTGGCCTTCCGGCTCGCCGCAACGTTCGACTGCCGGATCGAAGAGCTCTTCTTCCCGGACGACCAGCAGGCCTGACCCGCACCGACCCGTGAGACGATCTACCGAGAACTCCACCCAACGGGCCTTTTCCGCCCGTTGGGTGGAGTTGTCGGTAGATCGGCTCAGCCCCAGGGAGTTCTCATGACGACAGCAGACGCACCGTGGTTCGACGCGAGCCGCCCCGTCGACGAGCGCCTCGAGGCGCTGTTGGCGGAGATGACCCTGGCCGAGAAGGCGGGACTGCTGTTCCACACGATGATCGGCATCGGCGACCTCGCCGAGCCGAACCCCGTCTTCGCGATGCCGTCGGCCGTCGACCTGGTGGAGCGACGGCACATGACGCACTTCAACCTGGTGGGCGGGGCACAGACGGCCCGCGAGATCGCCGCGTGGCACAACGCCGTCCAGCGGCTGGCTCGGTCGACGCGGCTCGGCATCCCGGTGACGCTGTCGTCGGATCCGCGGCACTCGTTCACGGACAACCCCGGCACCGGCATGCTCGCCGGCCCGTTCTCCCAGTGGCCCGAGCCGCTCGGCCTCGCGGCGATCAGGGACGCGGCGCTCGTCGAGCAGTTCGCCGACATCGCCCGGCAGGAGTACGTCGCCGTCGGCCTGCGCGTGGCGCTCCACCCGCAGGTCGACCTCGCGACCGAGCCGCGCTGGTCGCGCCAGGTGGCCACGTTCGGCGAGGACGCGGAGCTCACGTCGGTGCTGGGCGCGGCCCACGTCCGCGGCTTCCAGGGCGCGGCGTTCGGGCCTGGATCCGTGTCGACGATGACCAAGCACTTCCCCGGCGGCGGGCCGCAGAAGGACGGCGAGGACCCGCACTTCGCGCACGGCCGCGAGCAGGTCTACCCCGGCGGCCAGTTCGAGCTGCACCTGAAGCCGTTCGAGGCGCTCATCGCGGCCGGCACGCGGCAAGTGATGCCGTACTACGGCATGCCGGTGGGCACCGAGTACGAGGAGGTCGCGTTCGGGTTCAACAAGGCCGTCATCACCGGGCTGCTGCGCGAGCGCCTCGCGTTCGACGGCATCGTCTGCACCGACTGGGGCCTCATCAACGACGCCCCGATCATGGGCGACCCGTTCCCCGCCCGCGCTTGGGGTGTGGAACACCTCACGCCCGAGGAGCGGATCGCCCTCGTCCTCGAGGCCGGCGCCGACCAGTTCGGCGGCGAGGCGTGCCCTGAGCTGCTCATCGCGCTGGTCGAGGCCGGCCGCGTGTCGGAGGACCGCCTCGACACCTCCGCCCGGCGGCTGCTCCGCGAGAAGTTCGCACTCGGCCTGTTCGACAACCCGTTCGTCGACGAGGACGCCGCGGACACCATCGCGGGCCGGGCCGACTTCCGCGCCGCCGGCGACGCAGCCCAGCGCGCCTCCATCACGGTGCTGACCAACGGCCCCGCCGACGCGCCACTGCTCCCACTGAGCAGTCAACCCCGGCGCTCCGTCGAGCATGTCGCCCAGGACGAGGCGACCGCAGACGACCCCGACGCGCCACCGCTCCCACTGAGCAGTCAGCCCCGGCGCTCCGTCGGGAGTGTCGCCCAGGACGACGCGACCGCAGTCGACCCCGACGCGCCACCGCTCCCACTGAGCAGTCAGGCCCGGCACTCCGTCGAGCATGTCGCCCAGGACGACGCGGCTGCAGACACGCCACCACGCCCCCACAACGGTCAACGCCGTCTCTACGTCGAAGACATCGCCCGGGACGGCGTGACCGCAGACGGCCTCGACGACACACGAGAGCTCCCCCAGAACGATCGACTCCGGCTGTACGTCGAAGGCATTGCCCAGGACGAGGCGGCCGCGTACGGCACGGTTGTCGAGCGCCCCGAGGACGCAGACGTGGCTGTCGTCCGGTTGAAGGCGCCGTACGAGCAGCGGCCCACGACGTTCGAGAACTTCTTCCACTCCGGCTCGTTGGAGTTCCCGGACGAGGTCGTCGAGCACATCCGTGCTGTCTCGTCGGTGGTTCCGACGGTCGTCGACATCTTCGCCGACCGCCCCGCGATCCTCACGCCGATCGTCGAGGCAGCCACGGCGGTGACCGTCAACTGGGGCGCGAGCGCGCCGGCCCTGCTCGACGTCCTCACCGGAGCTGCCAAACCGCGCGGCCAGCTGCCGTTCGACTTGCCGAGATCCATGCGCGCCGTGGAGGATTCGCGCCCCGACGTCCCCTTCGACACCGCCGATCCACTGTTTCCCTTCGGCCACGGCCTCTCCTACCCGCGCTGACCGCGGCAAGACAACCCGCGCCGTTCCTTGAGCCGGGCCCCCGCGCGAAGCGCCGGGCCCGCGTCGAAAGGTCCCGCACCAACACACCCAGGCCAACCACAACCCGCCACGCAAAACGGTGCCCTGACCATGGCTCCCTACCCACTGCCGTCATCGAGTGCCATGCCGTCGAAGACACACCGCCCGACAACCGGACCCTTCGAGACGGCGCCGCAACACCTCCCACTCGGCGCAAGTCACCACGCGGCGCCTCCTCAGGGACCGAGCCCAGCAACCACGCCACAAGACGACCCCGCGCCGTTCCTTGAGCCGGGCCCCCGCGCGAAGCGCCGGGCCCGCGTCGAAAGGTCCCGCACCAACGCAGCCAGGCCAGCCACGGCCGGTCCGCACAAACCGACACCCTGACCATCACGCCCTACTCACTGCCGTCATCAAGCTTCACGCCGCCGAAAACACACCGCCCGACAAACGGACCCTTCGAGACGGCGCCGCAACACCTCCCACTCGGTGCAGATCAACCACGCGGCGCCTCCTCAGGGACCGACCCCAGCTCAGGCCCGACCTCAAGACAGGCCCGGAGATGGCTCCTCGAAAGCCGCCCGCAGCGCACGCCGTTCCTTGAGCCGGGCCCCCGCGCGAAGCGCCGGGCCCTTGTCGTTAGGTCCCGCACCAACACACCAAGGCCAGCCACAACCGGCCGCTGCCGCCATCGAGCACCATGCCGCCGAAGCCACACCACCCGACAACCGGACCCTTCGAGACGGCGCCGCAACACCCCCACTCGGCGCAGGTCAACCATGCGGCGCGTCCTCAGGGACCGACCCCGGTAGCCGGGCCGCAAGACAACCCCGAGCCGAACCCCGGATTGAACACAGATCTCTCCATACGGGGAGCCAGCCCGCAGAGAGGGCTGGCTCCCCGTATGGAGAGATCTGTGCACGAGGAGACCGTCTGCGACCCCCGGCTGGGGAGATCCGCTAGATCAGCGAAGCGACGGCGGCGTAGGCGTCAGGCAGGTCTCGTGTGAGTTCGTCGTACACGCGGGCTGTCTTCTCGGCGCCGTAGCGCGGCCAGCCGGGGTCGCCGTCGACGACGAACCGGACGGCGGCGCTGTGCACCTCGTCGGCCAGCTGCTGGGGCGGGTTCGGGCCGGCGAGTGGCTCCATGGCGGGGCCGTCGAGGCAGTCGAAGAAGAAGGGCACGTCCAGGCAGTGCTCGGCGAAGCCGAACCGACCCGAGGGCCACGAGAAGCGGTACGCCCAGGTGGGCGCCGCGCCGCGCACGGCTGCGACGCGGGGCACGCCAACGCGGAACATCCGGTCGGTGAGGACGCGGCCGGCGAGGCGACCAGGGCCCAGCGCGACGACGTCGGCGTTGTCGTGGAGGTAACGATCCTTGACCTCGCCGCGCAGACCCATCTGGTCCAGCAGCTGGTCGAGCTGATCGTCGCCCAGCTTCTGCTCCGCGTCGGCGAAGGCCATAGTGAACTCGTCGTCGGTGCTTCCGAGCACGAGGGGCTTGTCGGCCCCGACGCCGATGCGCAGCGACTCGGCTGTGGGCCGGAGGATCAGCTCGCCGTCGACGACGGGGCCCAGGGCGAGCCCCTCGTCGAGGGACGCGGCGATCGACTCCTCGCCGATGTCGGCCGCCTCGCGCTGCAGTGCGAGGAGACGCTCCTCGGGCACCGACGCGAACCCGTCGCGGGTGGCGGGAACGCCGGCGTCGCGGGCAAGTCCGCGGCTGAACGCCTGGGCGCGATCGGCGGGGATGTCGACCACCGCACCGGAGAGCGCGTAGACGGCGTGGAACAGGTGCTGCGCGGCCTCCATGCCCAGCAGGGTGAGCACCGCTCCGCCGCCCGCGGATTGGCCGGCGATGGTGACCCGCGCGGGGTCGCCGCCGAAGGCCGCGATGTTGCGCTGGACCCATTCGAGGGCCAGCAGCCAGTCGCGAACGGCTCGGTTCTGCGGCGCACCGTCGATCCATCCGAAGCCGTCGAAACCCAGCCGGTAGGACAGGGAGACGGTCACGACGCCGTCGCGGTTGAAGTTCCGCCCGTCGTACCAGGGGCTCGCGGGCGATCCCGCGACGTATCCGCCGCCGTGGATCCAGACCAGCACGGGCAGACCCTCGCTCGGCGCGGCGGGCTGCGGTGCGGGGGTGAACACGTTGACGTTCAGGGTCGCGGGGCCCTCGACCGACGGCTCGGGGATGAGCGTCACGCCGGGGTCGCCGCGTTGCGCTGTCGCCCCGTAGGCCAGCGCGTCGCGCGTGCCCTCCCACGGCGCCACGGGCATGGGGGCGGCGAACCTGAGGTCGCCGACGGGGGCCTCCGCGAACGGGATGCCGAGGAAGGCAGCGGACCGCGGTTCGCCCCGTCCGCCGGTGGTGGGCCGCCACCGTCCGCGAACGACGCCGTCGCCCGTGGTCACCTCGACGAACTCGTCGCGCTCTTCGCTCTCCGTGTCGTGCATGGATTCCTCTTCTTCCTCGACGTCGTCGTCCTTGTCAGACACTAATGCCCGGGAGTCGAAGCCGTCCGTCGGATCGTTCGACCAGGCCGTCGGCCATCAGCGTCGTGAGTGCGCGGCTGCGCTGAGCGGTGTCCGGCCAGTCGGCGCAGACTGCGTCCTCGGCGAGCTCGTGGCCCTCCGCGTGACGGAGTGCGCGCAGGACGGCACCGCGGGCTTGACGGTCGCTGCCTTCGTAGGCGGCCTGTTTCCGCCGCGCATCGCCCGTGTCGGGATGGCCGGCGGCGCGCCATGCGCACAGGTCGGCGGCGGGGCAGCGTGTGCAGCGCGGGACCCGGGAGAGGCACACGGTGGCGCCGAGCTCCATGGTCGCGGCGTTCACGACGGCCGCGCGGGCGGCGTCCTCGGGGAGGATGGTGGTCATGAGGTCGAGGTCGGCGCGGGACGGCGGCCCGGGTTGCGACCGCCCCTGAAGGGCGCGCGCCAGCACTCTGCGCGTGTTGGTGTCGACGACGGGGTGCCGCCGACCGTAGGCGAACACGGCCACGGCCCGCGCGGTGTAATCGCCGATCCCCCGCAGCGCGAGCAGGTCGTCGACATCGTCGGGGACGACGCCGTCGTGCCTGTCGCGGATCTCGACAGCGGCCTGGTGCAGCCACAGCGCCCGGCGCGGGTAGCCCAGGTTCGCCCAGCGGCGCACGGCCTCGGCGGGCGCGGCGGCGGCGAGGTCGGCCGGGTTGGGCCAGCGCGTCAGCCATTCCTCGAGCATCGGGATCACGCGGCCGACGGGGGTCTGCTGCAGCATGAACTCGCTGACCAGCACGCCCCACGCCCCGAACCCCGGGCGCCGCCAGGGCAAGTCACGCGCATTGTCGGGATACCAGGCGACGAGGACGTCCGCGAGCCGGTCGGCCCGCTCCTGCGCGGTTCCGGTCGACGTGGCACTCATCCCCGCGCTCCCCTTCCGTGCATGCAGGAGAGCCTAGTTGTACTCACCGCAGGTAGCTCCACGGTGTCGAGCACCGCTCGGCTCCCAGCAACTCTGCTCACAGCGCGATGAGCACGACACGCCTCTCATTGGGACCCGATGAGCACGTGCCGGAGCTCGTCAAGGTCGGATGAGCACGACACACCTCTCGTTGGGGCGGGATGAGCACGTGCCGGAGCTCGTTGCAGGAAACGGTCGTTTTCGGGCTGTTTCGGGCGACGAACTCCGGCGCGTGCTCATCGAACGGTGATGCGGGGTCGTGAGCGGGTCGGCCCCCGAGGTGCAGACCCACATCGGTCCCTGAGAAGCAGCCCATAGCGATCCCTGAGGAGCAGCCCCGTACGGCCAGGCCGCGGTCGATCCCTGAGGAGCAGCGCACCACGGCCGGGCCACAGCGGTCCCTGAGGAGCAGCCCCGCAGATCGACGCGCACCGAGCGAGAATCCTGCGGGGCTGCGTCTCGAAGGGTCCGAAACCACAGCCTGACCAATCCTCACAAGCCAGAGTCACACCCTCCTACGCGCACAAATCTCCGTATACGGGCAGCCACGCGAATAATTGCACCGCTGCCCGCATACAGAGAATTATGCGCGGAAACCACCGCAAGACCGGCCAACGCTGACCATGCCAGGGGCAGGGTCACGTTCCGCCGCCCGGGAGACGACAGAGGGTGAGGTGGGGAGGCGCTTCGACGAAGCGTAAAAACACCCATGCACCCAGACCAAAAGTGACTGTGGTCACAGAACCGGGCCAGCAGCGAGACGGAGCGCCTCCCCACCTCAGCCCTCCGCCCCTGTTGTTGAGTCGCTGCCTACAGCGCGGGACCTTTCGACACGGCGTTCGGCTAGCGCCTCACGGCCGGCTCAAGGAACGGTGCTCACCTCAGCCGCCCGCCCTGTTGCCAAGACGCTGCCCATGGCGCGGGACCTTTCGACACGACGTGTTCGCTGGCGCTCACGCGTCGGCTCAAGGAACGATGCTGGCGCTCACGCGTCGGCTCAAGGAACGGTGCCCACCTCACGCGTCCCCCCTCGTGGTCGGGTTAGCGGACGAGTGCGGGACCTTTCGACACGACGAGTTCGCTGGCGCTCACGCGTCGACTCAAGGAACGATGCTCACCTCAGCCGTCCACTCAAGGACATCCGTCGACTCAGCGGACGACGTTGGCAAGTCGCCCGCGGAGGCCTGCTCGGAGCATGAGGTGCGCGGCCATCGACGGGGTCGCCACGATCTCGCCGGCGACGGTCAGAACGAACGCCTCCACGTCCAAGCGACGGAAAAGCGCCAGGGCGCGATCAACGCCCAGCACGAGACCCGCCGTCGACAACGCCTCACTACGCATACCGCCCTCGCCCAGCACCGCACCCACCCACGACAACGACTCGCTACCCCTCCCACCGTGACCCTGAACAAGGCCGGCTGTCGACAACGCCTCACTGCGCATGCCACCTTCGCTCAGCACACCCACTGCGCAGGCATCCGTGCACACGGGCAGTCCCGTGCGCGGGTCCCGCACGTGGCCGACCACGACCTTGTCAGCGCCGATTCTCTGTCCCCTGACACCCGACATCGAGAATGAGCCGCGGCTCACCTCCAGGTACCCGAGGCTGTCGTCGATCCCCGCCCACGGCGAGCCGACGGCGATCCGCCAGGACGCGCGGCGCGCGGGCCGACCACGCACGGAGATCGACGACGTGCCGAGCGACACCAGAGCCCCCGGCGCCGCCACCCGACCCAGCGCAACGTCCGCCGCATAGCCCTTCGCGATTGCCCCGAAGTCGACCACACAGCCGCGGTCGACACGCGCCTCCCATCGCCCCTCGGCCACCTCCCGGACGACGAGTCGCCCCTCCGCCGCCTCCCGGACGACGAGTCGCCCCTCCGCCGACACCACGTCGAACGCTCCGCCGGTCAGCAGCCTGTATCGCTCGGCCGACAGGGCGACGGTCGCGAAATGCCCGCTGACGGCGACCCAGCTGCCGGCCGCGGCGTTGACCCGGCCGACATCGCTGTCCGGGCGGAAGCGTGAGAGTGCAGCGTCGATCTCGGCGACGACGGCGTGCGCCGCCGAGGCAGCCGACGATCCGCGCCCGCCGTCCATCGGGCCCTCCCCCGCCGCGCACAGGTGGACGGTGGTGCCCATCGCGGTCGACGCCGACCAGCTCTCCTCCCGGGGAGCGGTCATCGGGCGCGGCTCAGAGCGTCGGTGACGGCCTCCACGAACTGTCGGTGCGAGAGCGAGGCGCCGGCGATGACGTCCACCTCGTCGGCGTCGCCGACCTCCTTGAACATCGTGACGTACTGCTGCTCGGCCTCGACGGCCGCCTGTGCGCGCTGGTAGAACGCCTTGTCGACGGGCTTTCCCGTGGCCTTCGAGAGGCCGTAGTTCTCGTCGTGCGGCGTGCCGTCGGCGTCGGTGATGACGAACGACGCCTGGACGACGGCGCCGCCCTCGATGGTGAATTCCACGGTGCCGACGGCACCCTGGTCGTCGGGTGCGCTGGAGCCGCGGTAGGTGCCGTCGGGGTAGTCGGCCGCGGTCATCGACTGGCCGCAGCCCGAGAAAGCCGCGATGCCGACGGCGGCGGCGAAGGCCAGCACCCGCCCACTCGCGGCGCCCCGGCTCCCCGACCGACTAACCGACAGGCTCGCCGCCTGGCTCCCGACCCGGCCAACCGCCCGGTTCACCGCGCTGCGCCCTCTGCGAGCGACCCGAAGCACCGCTGATAGTCGTCGGTCTCGACCACCTCGGCGATCCGGCCGTGATTGAGGATCACCTGACGCTGGCCCTGCGCGGCCACCATGGCGTCGTGCGTGACGACGACGAGCGTCGTGCCCTCGGCGTGGAGCCGGCGGAAGAGATCGAGCACGATGGTCTCGTTGGCCTCGTCCAGGTTGCCGGTGGGCTCGTCGGCCAGCACCACCGACGGGGCGTTGATGAGCGCCCGGGCCACGCACACGCGTTGCTGCTCGCCGCCGGACATCTCGCGGGGCAGGTGGGTGGCGCGCGCGCCCATGCCCACCCGCTCCAGCGCGGCGCGTGCCTCGGCCTCGTCGGGCATCGAGTGGTAGTACTGCGCCACCATGACGTTCTCGAGGGCCGTGAGGTGCTTGACCAGGTGGAACTTCTGGAAGATCAGCCCGATGCGCCGGCGCCGGATGATGGCCAGTTCGCGCTCGCCCTGCTTGTCGAGGCGCTCGCCGTCGAGCAGCACCGTGCCCGCGGTGGCGGTGTCCATGCAGCCGAGGATGTTCATCAGGGTGGTCTTGCCTGAGCCGGACGGGCCGACGATCGAGAGCCATTCGCCCTTGTGGATCGTCAGATCGACGCCGTCCAGCGCCGCGACGTCGCCGTAGAGCCTGCTGACGCCTTCCAGGCGGTATACCTCGTTCGGATCCATGTCACTCTCCCCCCAGCACGGTGGCCGGATTGATGTTGATGATGCGGCGGACGGTGAGGAAGCTGCCCAGGCCGCTGACGGCGGCGGCGAGCACCATCGTCACGGGGACCACCCACCAGCTGGTCTGGAGGCTGAGGTTGAACACCTCTTGCGTCACCAGCCCGCCGACGGCGATGCCGCCCGCGGCGCCCACGAGCCCGCCGAACAGGCCGAGGATGACGCCCTCTCCGATGAACTCGCCCACCAGCTCTCTGCTCGACGCCCCGAGCGCCTTCTTGAGCGCGAGCTCCGTGGCCCGCTCCCCCACGACGGCGTTCATGGTGGTGGTGACGCTGATCAGCGTGAGCGCGCCGATCACGATGCTGACGATCCAGATGAGGGCGCGCAGCGTCAGCAGCACCCCGGACTCCGACTTCGTGATCCGCTTGACGACCTGCGCATGGGCCGATTGGTCGGCGTCGTCGACAGCCGCGGCGAGCGTCTCCAGCTCCGCCTCGTCGGCCAGCAGCGAGTACTCCACCATGTCGACGCGGCCGTCGGCGGGCAGGATGTCCTCGAGTTCGCCGAGGGACATGAGCAGCATCGCGTCCTCGGCGCCGCCCGTGCGCAGTTCGCCGGTCACGGTGACGGTGTGCGGCTCGGAGTCGACGCCCTCCTCGGCCTGCGCCACGAGCGACAGCCGGTCGCCCACCTCGAAGCCGTACCGCTTCACGAGGTCGCGGCCGACGAGCACCTCCGCGGGTGCCGACGGCAGCCGCCCGTCGACGCTCCAGTAGGGCCGCATGGCGGTGGCCAACGAGAAGTCGGTGGCCATGGTGGCCAGCGGCTGCTGGTTGTAGAGCAGGTTGTCCTGCCGGTAGGGCGCGTGGTTGACGACGGTGGCACCCGCGCCGGCGAGCGCGTCGTTGATGGTCGCGACGTCGCCTACCCGCAGGGTCTCGATGCCCGCCGGCGACACGACAAGATTCGCGCCGTAGGAGCGGAGCTCACGCGCGATCTGCTCGGGCACCGTGTAGGTGATGATGCCCAGCGCGGACAGCGTCGTGGCGCCCACCACGATGGACAGCGACGCGATGATCACCCGGGAGATCCGCCGCACGAACGCGCGCGTGATCATCCGCAGGTACATCCTGGCTCGGGTCATCGCGCTCACTTCCCGTGCAGGACGTTGGAGGGCTTCAGCTTCATCAGGGCCCTGAGCGACGGCAGGGAGCCCAGCAGGATCATCGACGTGACCAGCGCGGCCATCACCGGCAGCACCAGCGGCCGCAGCGTGATCCACGAGGAGAACACCACCTGGCCGATCACCTGGGCGAGCCCCACCCCCAGGCCGAATCCGACGACGCCGCCCACGAGGCCGACGACCATCGTCTCGGCCAGGATGAGCGCCACCACGGACGCATTCCGCGCCCCGATCGCCTTCAGCAGCCCGATCTCCGGGGCCCGCTCCATGACGCTCGCGGTGACGAGGTTCGCAATGCCGAGGGCCGAGCCCACCATCGCGAGCACGGCGATCAGCCCCATGATGAGCTGCGTCTTCTCCAGGATCACGCCCTCGCTGTCGGCGATCTGCCGCACGGGCTTGGCGACGGCGTCGGTCAGCGCCTCCTCGATCTGATACGAGATCGACGACACGTAGGCGGTGCAGTACCAGGTCTCCCAGTCGGCCACCGAGAGGCTGGTGGGGTCGCGCTCCGCGCGCTGCGAGAGCTCGTTCTCGGGCGTGGTGATCGCGCGCACCTCGATGCGGTCCACCTCACCGACCCGGCCGGTGAGCCGCTGGGCGGTGCCGAGCGGGACGTAAGCGACGTCGTCCTCCTCCCCGCCGGCGTGGAAGATGCCCGCCACCCGCAGCGCGGCGCCGCCCTCGGCGCCGCTCACGTCGACCGTGTCGCCGACGGCCCAGCCGCGCGTCGCGGCGAGGTTCGCCCCGACCATCACCTGCAACGGGTCCTCGTCGTCGGCCCACGCGCCGTCGACGTCCCACCAGTCGCGCAGCCGCATCAGGCCGGTGTCGACGGGCTCGCCGATGTCGAGGGTCATGGTGTGGTCGAACCAGGTGCCGTAGAGGGTCACGTCGCCCGCGTCGGCCGAGGGCGCGGCGGCCTGCACCGTCGCCGTGAGGTAGGGCGCGAAGTCCTCGAGGTTGTAGGCCCAGAAGATCGACTTGAGCCGCGGCAGCTCGTCCTCCTTGAGCGCGCCGCTGGGCTGGTCGTCAGTGCCGTACACCTCGGAGACGACAGAGGCGCCCTTCGGCGTCACCTCGATGTTGGCGCCGTACGAGCTGAGCTCCTGCTTGACCTTGTCGCCGATGTCGAGCATCACGGCCATCATCGACGTGGTGAGCGCCGCGCCGAGGCAGATCGTGACCGCGATCATGACGCGCTTGCCGAGCTGCCTGCGGAGCGCCCGGGAGATCATCCTGAAGAAGAACATGTCAGCCGAAGACCCTTGCCTGTCCCTCCAGCTCGGCCACCGCGAAGAGCAGCATCCCGCCGGAGATCTCGTACTGAATGGGGATGGGATTGCAGCCTCCGGGGAAGCCTATCGTCTGCGTATTCATGATCACGTCGCACTCCCGGCAAACCACCTTGCCCTCGCGTTCGTAGTAGCCGCTGGGGCCGCAGATCTCGCACGCGTCGAGGCCCGTGCCGTAGGACGTGGGGTTCTTCTGGATCACGATGAACCGCACCTCGGTGCCGCCGTCGGCGCGGTACGCGAAGCGGTGCAGGTGCCCGTCGCTGACGAGCTGCAGGTCCACCTCCACGTGCGCGCCGTTGACCACCGACGGCTCGATCGGGGACAGCTCGGGGACGGCCTCGGCCACCCGCTTGCCGACGGTGTAGGTCACGGCGAGCGCCGCGCCCAGCGCGGCCGAACAGCCCAGCAGCCGACGCCGCGAGAGCGCCTCGGCCTTCACCAGCCGGTGCTCGGCGGGCGGCGCACCCTCGGGGGCGGAGCGTCGGCGCGTAGCCAGAGCCACGACGGCGGCCGCGAGCACCACGGCGAGCAGAACCGCCTGCACGACGACGCCGTTGCGCTGCACCCACAGCAGCGTCTGGAAGTTCAGCGAGCTCTTCGGCAGCAGCCGCGCCGACGCGTAGAGCTGGTACAGCGGCGGGCCCTGCGTCAGGAAGGCCGCGGCGACGAGCACCGTCGTCAGGACCTGTCGGACCGTTCCCGGCACGCGGCCCAGGCCCGCGTGCAGCACGATCGCGAGCGCGGCGACGACGGCCAGGCCCAGCGCGTAGCCGATCAGGTTGACCAGCGAGTCGCTGGCGAAGAGCGTGCCGCCCATCGGCACCACCGCGTCGACGGCCAGGAACAGCGGGATGCCGTAGAAGAGACCCACCAGCAGCAGGGCCGCCGTGCTCGTCGCCGTGAGCGTCCAGCCGCGCGGGCCCGCGCCGCCCTCGCGCACCAACGGGCCGCGGGGCGCAGCCCAGAGGGCGACGAGGAACGCGGCCAGGGCGAGCAGCAGGAACGTGCCGCCCCACAGGTTGATGAGGGGCAGCCGGACGTGCCGGGTGTTCAGCCGCAGGACGACCACGACGGCGGCGGCGCCCGCCCCGAGGAGCAGCGCGGCCGCCGTCGCCCGTCCCACGCGCCGCCGGGCGGTCGGCGCGTAGGAGCGGTTGGCGATCAGCGCGGCGGCGAGCACGCCCAGCGGTAGGGCGAGCGTCGCCGCGGAGACGAAGAGCTTCAGCATGGTGGGGGCTCAGCGGTCGGCGTCAGAGAAGCTGACCGTCCCACTCGAAGTTGTCAAACGTGACCTTCAGCGGCTCGGACCAGAACCGGCCCTGGACGCCGGAGGTGTCCTTGCCGGTGTGCAGCATGAAGTCGTCGGCGGGCGACTGGATGGTCAGCTCGACGGTGTAGAGCCCCGGCTTCAGCTTGATGTTGTTGCCGTAGTGCGGGCCGTCGGAGGCGATCATCGGCATCAGCGTGCCCAGCTCGACGACCTCGCCGGTGTTCTTCTCGGTGAGCTTCGGCGTGATCTTGAGGTACGGCAGGAACTGGTCGGCCTCGAAGCCGATCTCCGTGGCCTTGTCCGTGGTCTTGATATCGATCTCGAAGTGCATGTCGGAGTCGGACGCCGGCGGCATCGCCATCGTGCCCTGCTCCATGTCGATGGCCTGGAAGTAGACGGCCGCCACCTCGATGTAGTCGCCCGCGAGCTGCGGGCCGGAGTTGCCGACCTCGAGCTCGTTGATGCCGACGATGTTCGGATCCTTCGGCGCCTCGGGCTCCTTCGCCACCGACGTGGACGGCGGGGAGGCGGGCGACGACGGCGAGGCGCTGGGGCCGGAGCAGCCGGCGAGCAGCAGCGCGAGGGCGGTGGCGCCCGTTGCGGCGCCGATGAGCTTGTTCATGGTGGTTGGCACCCTTTCTGAGGTGTTCCTAGTGGTGTGTTTCGGACGTGGGGGCGGCCGCCCCCTTGCGCATCTGCCAGAACATGAGGCCGAGGACGACGACGGCGACGACGCCCTGAGCCACGAGGGTCTCCACCGTCGGGTAGAGGCCCAGCCAGTCGACCTGCGGGACGCCGGCCACGGGCGTGGCCTCGAGCACCATGGCGTCCTGCAGCTCCTTCGCCGCGCCGCCCGCGATGGTGATCGACAGCAGGGCGAGCAGCACCGAGGTCCAGCGGAAGAACGGCCGCAGCGGGAGCCGCACGCCGAACCGCCGGACGACGTAGAACAGGGCCGCGAGCAGGACGACGGCCGCGCCGACGCCGGCCCAGACCAGCGCATGGTCGGCCGCGGTCTTCGCGGCGCCGAAGACGGGGATGTAGAAGAGGATGGTCTCGAAGCCCTCGCGGGCCACGGCCAGGAAGACCACCGTGAACAGCGCCCATCGCCCGCCGGACTCGGAGTGCTGGTCGACGGTGTTCGTGATGTAGCGGTGCCAGGCGTCGCCCTCGGACTTCGAGAGGATCCAGCTGCTGATGTAGATCAGCATGACGGCGGCGAGCGCGCCTGCGAGTCCCTCGACGAGCTCCTGGGTCATCCCGAGGTCGGCGCTGCTCGTCAGCGAGCTGAACAGCACGGCCAGGCCGATGCTGACGGCCACGGCGGCCGCGATGCCGAGGTACACGCCGCGCAGCTGGTCCCGGCGCCCGGTCTTCACCACGTAGGTGACGACCGCGGCCACCACGAGGAGCGCCTCCACGCCCTCGCGGAGCAGGATCAGGAAGGAGGCGACGAACCCGCTCCAGCCGACGGCCTCGCTGGCGCCGAGCGCGTCGAGGGCCGCGGCGTCCTCGGTGACCATGGCGCTCAGCGCCTCGACGTGTGCGCGGACCTCCTCGACCGGCGCGCCGTCGCGGATGCCGACGCGGATGTCGCGGAACTCGCCCTCGGCGGCGCTCATCCGCCCGCTGCTCAGGTACGAGAGGGTGGCCTTCTCCAGGCCGTCGGCCTCGTAGTGCTGCAGGTAGCCGCGGCTGGCCTCCTTCAGGGCCTCCTCCGCCCTGCCCTGCTCGTAGAGGCTGAGCGCGTTCTGCTCGGCGGCCACGATGTTGGCGGCCACCCGGCTCCACCGGTCGTCGACCTCGGGGGCGGCGGCGGCCTCCGCGACGTCGGTCGCCAGCAGGCGGGTGAGCTCCGCGACCTT
The DNA here is from genome assembly GCA_047602285.1 of Arachnia sp. Lineage (GTDB taxonomy): Bacteria > Actinomycetota > Actinomycetes > Propionibacteriales > Propionibacteriaceae > Arachnia. The sequence goes on along the minus strand of JASGHR010000001.1, from coordinate 3,194,833 downwards.
GGCCTCGACGTCGGCGCTCGGCGCCCCGTCGCGGGCCAGGTTGCGCAGCTCGACGACGCCGTCCTGGAACGCCCCGGAGCGGTCGGCGCCGAGGCGGTGCTTGATCTCGTCCTCGAGACCGCTGGCCTGGTATTCCTCGTAGTAGGCCTTGCGGATGGTCGACTCGACGGCCTTCACGTCGCCCGCCGCGTACTGCGCGGGCACCTCCTCGAGCATCGCAGAGACGGTCTCGGCGACCGTGGTCCACTGGCCGTCGGCGCGCGCCGGGAGGACAGCCAGCCAGAGCAGGGCCAACGCCACGAGAACCGCGCCTCCGCGCGTCAACCACCGTCGCATCGCCCCTCCGCTCTGCCGGCCGGCCCTTGGTCGGACCGATAAAAAGGAGGTTAGCCTTGCCTAATTTCTCGTTAAGGAGGGGGTGGCCTCAACGCCGCCGACGGCGCGCGTTAGGGTGGTTGCGGCCCTCGTCCGGCCATCCCTCCCCCTGCGTCTGCCCGCCTCAGAAGCGCGCCTGGATGACCCTGTTGATCCGCGCCTGGACCAGCGGCGCCAGCTCCGCGACGACGCGCTCGCGCGGCATCGACGCCAGCGGCTCCAGGCGCACCAGGTAGCGCATGGTCACCACGCCGTAGATCTGAGACATGGCCAGCTCGATCTGCAGCGCGGCCTGCGGCCCACCGCCCAGCTGCCGCGCCACCTTGTCGAGCACCTGGCTGCGGAAGTAGTTCCGGAAGCGCTGCGAGGTGGCGACGTCGCTCATCAGCGCGCGCATCAGCACGGCCATCGTGCCGGCCGTGATCCGCTCCTCGTACAGCCGCAGCACGTGCCGCACAATGCGCTCACCGGCCAACGAAGGGTCGGGCAGCACGAGGCCCAGCAGCTCGCTGGCGGGGTCGATGGGCAGGTCGAAGCACTCCCGGAAGAGTTCCTGCTTCGAGCCGAAGTAGTAGGTGATCATGGCCGCGTCGCAGTCGGCCAGGCGGGCCACCTCGCGGATGGTCACGCCGTCGTAGCCGTCGGCCATGAACGCCCTGCGGGCGACCTCCCGGATGCGGTCGCGCACCTCGCCGCGCCGGCCCTTCGGCCCGCGACCCCCCGCGTCGTGCGCGGGAGCGATTTCAACACCCCCACCGCCGGCCGCCCGCGGCGGCACGCTCATCTCGCCCATGCTGACCATCTTAATTTCACCCGCGTGGAAATCGCGATCCCGGGCGGCTACTCTCGATATCGTGGCCGCGGTACTCCCGACGCGGTCCCCGGATAGGCAGGAAACGATGGTCCCGAAACGCGCCTTCTCAGACGCTTCTCGAGGCGACGTGCTCTTCACGGGCTTCGACGTGGACGCCTATACCCACAACGCGCGTGGCCGGATCGAGGTGGATGCCGCCGCGGTCGCCGCGGCGCCCTTCGACGCGATCACCGCCGCGGACCTCGCCTTCCTGTGGCGCCTCGACAGCGCGGGCCTCTCCGAGACCCGCGCGATGCTGTCGTCCTGGACCGGCAACGAGGCCCGCATCACCGCCTTCATCGCCACCTGGTCGTTCGAGCGGATGTGGCTCGGCTGGGCCGTCCGCGACCTGCTCGAGGCCCTCGGCGACCGCCCCGAGCCGCGCAACCGGATGCGCCTGAGCGCCCGCATCCGCGACGTCTGGGTGGAGCGCCTGATGCCGCTGACGGTGCCGCCCGTGGCCTCCGCGATCGGCGAGCCGTTCACGGCGGGCCACATGATCCGGATGGCTCTGCAGGAGGCGAGCCTGCAGGCCGCCTACGCCGAGATCCTGCCCCGGCTCGAGGGCGAGGCCCACCGCGTCGTCGCCGAGGTCATCGCGCGCCGCGACGTCTTCATCGACTTCTACCTCCGCGAGTCCTCCGCCCGGATCGCGCGCTCGCGCAGGGAGCGGGCCATCGCCCGGCTCGCGCTGGTCGGCTGGCAGCCGCTGCGGATCGTGGGCGTGCCGGACCTGGACGAGCCGCGGGCCCTCGGCAACATCTTCCTGGGCGACGACGCCAAGGAGCGGCTGCGCGCGGCGCAGCGCCCCGCGCTCGACCTGCTGCGCGGGATCGGGCTCACGCAGGGCTCCGACCGCGACGGCGGGCCGCCACCCAAGCCCACCGCAGGACTGTTCGCCCGAAGGAAGCGCCATGGCCTTTGACCTCGAGAACTTCGCCGCAACGTCGGACCGCGTCCGCTGGGAGGATCTGGACTTCGACGCCTTCGACCGCGAGCCGCTCGACGGCCCCACGCTGCGCGCGCTGCGCTACATGTGCGACGTCGAGTACCACACCTCCTGCTACCTGAGGGACCTGCTCGTCACGCGCTCGCACCGCAAGGACGAGGCGCGCGGCTTCATGACCACCTGGAACCGCGAGGAGTTCTGGCACGGCGAGGCGCTGTCCGCCGTCCTCAAGCGGCACGACATCGTCGTCGACTACGACGAGCTGAAGGCCAAGCGGGTCAAGCTCGGCTGGCGCGAGGCCCTCGGCCCCACCAAGCAGTCGGCGCTCTCCAACCTGGTGGGCGACGACTTCGTGGCCGTCCACATGACGTGGGGCGCGGCGAACGAGCTGTCCGCCGTCGCCGCCTATCGCCGGCTGGCCCAGATGATGGACCACCCCGCGCTCTCGCCGCTGCTCAAGCGGATCGCGCAGCAGGAGACGCGGCACGTGGCGTTCTACACCACCCAGGCCCGGCAGGCCCTCGAGCGCTCCGACTCCGCGCCCCGCCTCGTGCGCACCCTGATGGAGAAGGCGTGGCGGCCGGTGGGCTCGGGGATCATGGACAAGGAGGAGGTCCGCTACGTCATGGGCTACCTCTTCACGGGCCAGGGAGTGGCCCTCGACAAGCTCGACCAGTCCGTCGGGCGGCTCCCCGGCCTGGAAGGTCTGACGATCTTCCGCACGGCGTTCTCCCGCATGGACATCGCCATCTAGCCGGCATGACATGACGCAGACGCTGAACCGCCCGTCCACCGGCCCCGCCTCGGAGCTCCCCTGGCCCACTGTCGTGCGGACGCTGCGGCTCGGCATCGACGTCGGCTCCACCACGGTCAAGGCCGTGCTGATGGACGGCGACCACCTCGCCTTCGCGGACTATCGCAGGCACAACGCCGACGTGCGCGGCGAGTTGGCCCGGCTCCTGGCCGACATCGACGAGGAGCACCCCGGCGCGCTGGTCGAGGCGGCTATCACCGGCTCCGGCGGCCTGTCCGCGGCGCAGTCGCTGGGGGTGCCGTTCGTGCAGGAGGTCATCGCGGGCACCGAGACCACGCGGGCGCTGCACCCCGAGGTCGACGTCGTGATCGAGCTGGGCGGCGAGGACGCGAAGCTCACCTACCTGCACCCCACGCCCGAGCAGCGGATGAACGGCACCTGCGCCGGCGGCACCGGCGCCTTCATCGACCAGATGGCCACGCTGCTGCACACCGACGCCGCGGGCCTCGACGAGCTCGCGTCGCGGCACCAGCAGCTCTACCCCATCGCGTCGCGCTGCGGCGTGTTCGCCAAGTCCGACCTGCAGCCGCTGATCAACCAGGGCGCGGCGCACGAGGACCTCGCGGCCTCCATCTTCACGGCCGTCGCCACGCAGACGATCGCCGGCCTGGCCTGCGGCCGCCCGATCCGCGGCACCGTGATGTTCCTCGGCGGTCCGCTGCACTTCCTGCCGCAGCTGCGCCGCGCCTACCAGGAGCTGCTGCCGAAGGCCTCCGGCTTCGTCGCTCCACCGAACGCGCAGCTGTACGTGGCGATCGGGGCCGCGCTGCTCGCCTCCCGCCAGCGCCGCGACGAGGATCACGGGCCCCGCCCCGTGCGCGACCTGATCCGCAACCTGCAGATCGGCGAGATCCGGGCCGAGTCGCTGCGCATGCGCCCGCTGTTCGCCTCGGCGGCCGAACGCGCCGAGTTCGACGCCCGGCACGGCGCGGAGCGGATCCCCCAGGCCCCGCTCGCGGAGGCGCGCGGCCGCTGCTGGCTGGGCGTGGACGCGGGCTCCACCACCATCAAGGCCGTCGTGGTCGACGAGGACGGCCGCATCGTCTTCACGCACTACGCCTCCAACGAGGGCGACCCGGTGGGCGCCGCCGTCGAGATCGTGCGGCGGGTGCGCTCCGAGCTGCCCGAGGAGGCCGTCATCGGCCGGTCGTGCGCCACCGGCTACGGCGAGGGCCTCGTCGCGGCCGCGCTGCGGATGGACGAGGGCGAGATCGAGACCATGGCGCACTTCCGCGCCGCCGAGCGCATCCAGCCGGGCGTGACCTCCGTCATCGACATCGGCGGCCAGGACATGAAGTACCTGCGCATCCGCGACCGCGCCGTCGACTCCATCTCGGTGAACGAGGCCTGCTCGTCGGGCTGCGGTTCGTTCCTGCAGACGTTCGCGCAGACCATGGGCACCGACGTGCGCGCGTTCGGGGCCGCTGCGCTCGACGCCCGGGCCCCCGTCGACCTGGGCACCCGCTGCACCGTCTTCATGAACTCGTCGGTCAAGCAGGCGCAGAAGGAGGGCGCGAGCGTCTCGGACATCTCCGCGGGCCTCAGCTACTCGGTGGTGCGCAACGCGCTCTACAAGGTGATCAAGCTCAAGGACCCGTCCGATCTCGGCGAGCGCGTCGTCGTCCAGGGCGGCACGTTCCTGAACGACGCGGTGCTGCGCGCGTTCGAGCTGCTCACCCACCGCGAGGTGGTCCGCCCGAACATCGCGGGGCTGATGGGGGCCTACGGCGCGGCACTCACCGCGCGGCTGCACGACGACGGCATGGGCACCTCGACGCTCGCGCGGATCGAGGACCTGGACCACTTCGAGGTCACCACCACCCGCAAGACGTGCCGGTTGTGCCAGAACCACTGCCAGATGACCATCTCGACGTTCAGCAACGGCGAGCGCCACGTCTCCGGCAACCGCTGCGACCGCGGCGCCTCGCTCGAGCGGATCCCGAAGAAGACCGAGCTGCCTAACCTGTTCGACTGGAAGTACAAGCGGATCTTCGGCTATCGCCGGCTGACGGAGGCGCAGGCGACGCGCGGCGACATCGGCATCCCCCGCGTGCTGAACATGTACGAGAACTACCCGTTCTGGTTCACGCTGCTCACCCAGCTGAAGTTCCGCGTGCTGATCTCGACCCGCTCGTCGCACGAGGTGTTCGAGCAGGGCATGGAGTCGATCCCCTCCGAGAACGTCTGCTACCCCGCGAAACTCGTCCACGGGCACATCGAGGCGCTCCTCGACAAGGGGATCACGACGATCTTCTACCCGTGCGTGAACTACGAGCAGAAGCTGACCGATTCCGACAAGAACTTCAACTGCCCCGTCGTCGCCACGTACCCGGAGCTGATCCGCAACAACATGGAGCGGCTGCGGGAGCCGGGCATCCGGTTCGTCGCCCCGTTCCTGAACCTGGGCGAGCGGAGTCACCTCGCCGCGCGGCTGACGGCGGTGTTCGCGGACTGGGACATCCCGGAGGACGAGATGCGTGCCGCGCTGGACGCGGCCTGGGAGGAGGACGCGGCCGTCAAGCGCGAGGTCAGGGAGAAGGGCCAGGAGGCCATCGACTGGATGCGCGAGCGCGGCGTCCGCGGCATCGTGTTGGCCGGGCGGCCCTACCACCTGGACCCCGAGATCAACCACGGCATTCCCGAGGTGATCAACTCTCTGGGCATGGGCGTGCTGACGGAGGACGCCGTCGCCGACGGTCGGCTCGAGCGCCCGCTGCGGGTGCGCGACCAGTGGAGCTACCACTCGCGGCTGTACGAGGCCGCCGCGCGGGTCGGCGACGAGCCCGATCTCGAGATGGTGCAGCTGAACTCGTTCGGCTGCGGCGTCGACGCGATCACGGCCGACCAGGTGCAGGAGATCCTCGAGGGCCACGGCGACGTGCACACGGTGCTGAAGATCGACGAGGTGTCCAACCTGGGCGCGGCCCGCATCCGGCTGCGTTCGCTGGACGCCGCGATGTCGGAGCGGCGCGGGGCGCGGGAGTCGGCGACGGTGGTGACCCACCCCGTCGAGCGGCCGCCCGAGTTCACCACCGAGATGCGCAAGGACGGGTGGGAGATCCTGGCGCCGCAGATGTCGCCCATCCACTTCCGGCTGCTCGCGCCCGTCATGCGGCGCGCGGGCCTGAACGTCCGGATCCTGGAGCACACCACGCCGGCGACCACGGAGACCGGATTGAAGTTCGTCAACAACGACGCGTGCTTCCCCGCCATCGTGGTGATCGGCCAGCTGATCGACGAGTTCGTCTCGGGCCGCTCCGATCCCGACCGCACCGCCGTCGCCATCACGCAGACCGGCGGTATGTGCCGCGCCACGAACTACGCGGCGCTGCTGCGGAAGGGGCTGAAGGACGCCGGCTACCCGCAGGTACCGGTGATCGCCGCCTCGCTGCAGGGGCTGGAGGACAATCCCGGCTTCCAGCTGACCGCGCCCATGGTGCACCGCGCCGTGCAGGCGATGGTGCTGGGCGACATGCTCCAGTCGATGCTGCTGCGGGTGCGGCCGTACGAGGCCGAGCCCGGCTCGGCGTCGGCGCTCTACGAGAAGTGGGACGCCGTCTGCCAGGAGTGGCTGAGCGGCGGCTTCTCGGCCACGTGGGGTAGCCGCCTGACCTATCGCTCGCTGGTGCGCCACGCCGTCGCCGAGTTCGACGCCCTCGAGCTGCGCGACATTCCGCGCAAGCCGCGCGTCGGTCTGGTGGGCGAGATCCTCGTGAAGTTCCACCCCGATGCGAACAACCACGCGGTGCAGGTGATCGAGGACGAGGGCTGCGAGGCCGAGCTGCCAGGGCTCATGCAGTTCTTCCACTACTCCACCGCGAGCGCGAAATGGAACCAGGAGAACCTCGGCATCGGCGGCTCCGTCCGCTGGGTCAAGCCCCTCGCGCTCTGGGCGATGCAGCGCTACGAGGACCCCGTCCGGGCGGCGTTCGCGAAGACCGGCGACAAGTTCGAGCCGCACCGTCCGATCCAGGAGATGGCGGCGCGCTCCACCGACATCGCGCAGATGGGCAACCAGGCGGGCGAGGGCTGGTACCTCGCCTCCGAGATGGTCGACATGATCGAGCACGGCTGCCCGAACATCATCTGCGCGCAGCCGTTCGCGTGCCTGCCGAACCACGTCGTCGGCAAGGGCATGTTCCGCACGCTGCGGGACCGCTACCCCGAGGCCAACATCGTGTCGATCGACTACGACCCCGGCGCCTCCGAGGTCAACCAGCTGAACCGCATCAAACTCATGCTGTCGACGGCCACGATGGCCGGCGGGTGACGCCGGCGTAGCCCCTCACCGGTGAAGCGCGCGGCCTGGTCCCGACCAGGCCTCCCACAGCGCGGCGTAGTGCCCTCCTGCGGCGACCAGGTCGGCGTGCGGGCCCGACTCGACGATCCGCCCGGCCTCCAGCACGACGACACGGTCGGCGGCCTCGGCCTGGCTCAGCCGGTGCGCGATGACCAGCGCCGTCCGGCCCCTGATCACGGCCGCGGCCGCCGCGTCGAGCGTTCCGGTGTCGGCGCTGCCCGCCTCGGCCGTGGCCTCGTCCAACAGCACCACCTCGGGGTCGGCCAGCAGCAGACGGGCGAGCGCGAGCTGCTGCGCCTGGGCGGCGGTGAGCGCATGACCGCCGTGGCCGACGACGGTGTCCACACCGTCCGGCAGCGCGCCCACCCAGTTCTCTGCGTGGGTGGCCCGCAAGGCCTCGACGAGCCGGGCGTCGTCGACCTCGGGGCGCGCGATGGTGAGGTTCTCGCGCAGGGTGCCCGCGAACACGTGGGTCTCCTGGGTCACGGTCATCACCGCGCGTTCCGGCACCCGTACGTCGATTCGCCCGCGGCTGGGCCGATGGACGCCCGCGATGAGCGAGGCCAGCGTCGTCTTTCCCGAGCCGGTCGCCCCCACCACCGCGACCACCTCTCCCCTGCCGAGCTCCAGCGAGACCTCCTCCAGCACGGGCACGCCCGGTCGGTAGGCGTGGTGCACGTCGTCGACGGCGACGGCCACCCCGTCGACCGGGGTCGCGGAGCCAGACGGCGCCTCGTCGATGTCCTCGGCTCCGCCGCCACGCGGCGCGGCCCCGATCACGCCGACCACGCGGCCGAGCGCGGCCAAGGCCGACTGCAGGTCGTCCATCACGAACAACAACGCGGAGATCGGCCCCATCGTGCGCAGGAAGAGCAGGGCTGCGGCGGTCGCGTCGCCGGGCGTCACCGCCCGCGTTGAGGCGAGCCAGACGCCGATGCCCAGCACGGCGAACAGCCCCAGCGCCTCGGCCACGTTCAGGCGCCCGAAGAGCCGGTTCTGCACGATCCTCCCGCGCATCGACCAGCGCACCGTCTCCCAGGTGGCGGCGTCGATCTGGCTCAGGACGGGGCGCTCCCGACCATAGGCCACGACGGTGGGCAGCTGCGCGAGGGCGCCGAGGATACGCTGGCCGCGCACCGACTGGGCCGCGCGGTCGGCCTGGTACACCTCGGGCGCCGTGCGCAGATACCAACGGACGGTGAGCGCATAGACGGGGACCGTGAGCGCGAAACCGGCGAGGAACCACGGGTTCAGGGAGCCCAGACCGGCGGCGACCAACGCGATGGTGAAACACGAGATGGCCAGCTTGGGCACCACGTCCGGCAGCGTCTCGGAGATCTGGGCGATGTCGTCGGAGGCGCGGGTCACGACGTCGCCGGTGCCGACGGCTTCGACGGTGGAGCGGGGCAGGTCGAGGGCCGCGGTCACGTAGGCCTCACGGAGCTCCGCGATCGTCGTCTCGGCCACCCGGGCCAGCGCCACGCCACCGGCCCAGGCCACCCCGCCCGATGCGACCGCCGCGCCGGTCAGCGCGGCGACCTGCCACCAGAACACCTCGGGCACCCCGCCCTGGCCGCGGCCGAGGTCGTCGACGAGCGCGCCCAGCACCAGGGGAAAGACCAGGGCGAGCGCGGCCTCGACCAGGAAGAGGCCGAAGATCCCCACGATCCGAAGCCGTCGCCCCTTCAGGGCCGTCCAGAGCCACCGGGCGACGTCGCGCCCGCCGGCGACCGGCAGGGAGCGCTCAGGCATGGCCCGCTCCCTCCCACGAACCGGCGCCGATCACCCTGTCGGCGACGGCAAGGAAGGCGGGTGACGAGGTCAGCACCACCGTGGTCCGGCCGGCCCGGTGCTCTGCCACGGCCCGGGCGATCCGCTGTTCGGTCACGGCGTCGACGGAGGTGGTGGGGTCGATCAGCACGAGCAGGTCGGGGTCTGCGGCGAGGGCACGGGCGAGGGCGACGCGCTGACGCTGCCCTCCGGAGAGTTCCCAGCTGCTGTCGCCCACCGCGGTGTCGTAGCCGTCGGGCAGCTCGCGCGCGGGGAGCCCGGCCACCCGCAGCGCCTCCGCCACACGCTCGGCTCCTGCGGCGTCGGCGCCGATGGTGCTGACGTTCTCCCCCACCGAGCCGGCCAGGATGCCCGGCGCATGCGGCGCCACCAGCACCCGTCGCCTCAGCCGGACGGCATCATGCTCGTGCAGGGGCACTCCCACCAGAGTCACGGTTCCCGATCCGGGGACGGTGCGCGCCGCGAGGACGTCGCCGAGAAAAGCGTGGTCGGCCTGCGGCAGGTCGAGCACCACCAAGCCACCGGGTTCGATCACCGCATCCAGCCTGCCCCCGCTCGGCAACACCAGAGCGTCGAAGGCCAGCTCGGAATCCTCGGCCTCCGCGGGCCGCCGCGTGCCGACGCTCGCGGGGTTGGGCGGCGTCGCGATCAGATCGAGCACCCGCTGGGCCGAGGCCTGCGACACCGCCCAGAACGAGCCCAGCGTCCCAGCGAGGCCGTCGAGCGAGCCCACCAAGGTCACCGCCACGCCGGCGACCGTCACCAGCTGGCCCGCGGAGATCTCGCCGTTCAGGCCCAGCAGCGCGGCGGCGAGAACCAGCACCACGGCGAAGAGCTGCGCGACCGTCGTGCTGACCGCGTCGAACCCCGCCTCCGCCGACCGCGCACGCAGCGTTCCGGCCAGCGCCCTCCTGCTCACCTCGCGGTACCGGCTCGCCGCGGTCCGCTGAGCATGCAGGCCGCGCAGCACCCGGTAGCCCGCCACCAGGTCGGCGGCGGCCGCAGCGGCGTCGGCCAGTCCCTCCTGCTCGGCGAGGCTGCGGCGACGAAGCCTCCGGGCCGCCAGGTGCATGAGAACCAGCACGACGGGCAGCGCGATCAGCACGCCCAGGCCGAGCGCCGGGTGAACCGCGAACAGCACCACCGCGGAGACCGCCAGGCCGACGGCCTCGCCGGGCGGGTAGACCGTGACGTAGAGCACCAGGCAGGCGCGGCGCACGTCACCGGTCGCCACCGCCAGCAGGCCGCCGGGCGCGCGCGGCACCCCACCCATCCCCCGAGAGTCGAGCACCCGGCCGAGCACCGCCTGCGACAGCTCGTACTGCGAGCGCTGCACGCCGTACCACCCCAGCCGGCCGCCGAACCGATAGCCCAGATGCACCACGACGTAGAGCCCGACGAGCGCCCCGGCCCAGGCGACCAGCGGGCCCCGCACCCCGTCCAGCGACCCGCTCGCGAACGCGGGGCCCAGCACCGCGTCCACCAGGCGTCCGATGGCCACCGGCAGCAGCATCCCGGCGACGTTGTGGGCGATCAGCAGCGCCGAACCCGACAGCACCCACGGCCATGCCCCTCGGATCAAGGCCCCGCTCAACCGCCCGGGCGACCACGCGGGGTCGACGCGCAGCCGCGCCTCGGCCGGCGGCGAGGCCGGGGCCTCGAAGGCGCCCCATCGGTTGTCCGGCGTGCGGGGCAGCGTCGTCACCTCAGCCGACGATCCCCGACAGGGCCGGCGTGAGTTCGTCCACCGTCCAGCGGTCGCTCAGCACGTTGGGGTAGCTGAATGCCCACGCCAGGTCGAGCACTCCGGTGGCCTCGCTCGGGTCGAGGTAGGCGACCTTGTCCGCCTTCACGGCACCCAGCTGCTGGTAGAGCGCGTTGCCCTCGAGCCAGGTGGTCGCCTCCTCGATGGTGCCCATCCCGCCGTGGCGCGCGACGATCAAGGCGTCGGCGTCGACCAGGCCGATGTTCTCCAGGCTCACGTTGCCCCACTCGAAGGAGCTGAGCTTCTCGTGGTTGGGGTGCTCTGCGAACCCGAGCTGCGTGAGCAGCTGGGCCGCGGGCGAACCGTCGATGTTGACGAACTCGATGCCCGCCTCCTGCCCGCGGTTGATGACGATGGAGACCGTGTGCCCCTTCCATTCGGGATGAGCAGCGGCAGCGTCCACCACCTTGGCCTCCGTCTTCGCGATCTGCTCCTCCGCCCGTGCGCTGAGGTCGGTGGCCTCGGCCACGCCGCCGATCAGCTCCCGCCAATCCCAGGCATAGTCACCCGTCTTCCCGACGGCGAGCACCGGGGCGATCGAGCTGAGCCGCTCGAACTGGTCCTCCAAGCCGCCGAAGGTGCTGGCGACGATCAGGTCCGGGTCGGCCGCGGCGACGGTCTCGATGGAGAAGTTGTCGGCCCAGGGGTCGATGAACGTCTCGATCTCGTCGAATCGCGTCTCCTGCAGCCAGGGATACGCCACCTTGTCGGAGCCCAGCACCGGCGCGATGCCCAGCGCCAGGACCGACTCCTGATCGCCGAGGCCGCCGACGATCGCGATCCGCTCCGGGCGCGCCTTCAGGACGGTCTCGCCGTACGGGGTCTTCAGGGTGAGGGGGTATTGGGTCTTGCCTTCGGCGGGCGGCAGCAGCGTCGACGCCGAGGCGCTGATGTCGGCGCTCGGCGCCCCGCTTGCCGGCCCGGCGTCGGTCGGCGCGGGGGTGGGACTGCCGCAGGCCGCGAGCGCGGCGGCAGCGAGAACGCCGGCGAGGAGTGCGGCGAGTCGCCTCGGGTGGTGCCAGGACATGGGTGATGCCTCTCAGATGCGTGCGGGGTGAGACGGGTGTCTCTGGGATGCTCCGGCCAGGCCGGGCGAATAGTTAGGTTAGGCTTGCATAACCAATATGAAGGCGCGGTACACGACAGTCGCCTAGCAGAACGCGACAAACTGGGAGCGGAGATGACTGACCGGCCGGCTACGTCGGCAGATCCCGACGCCGACTTCCATCTGCACATCCCCGGCGTCGAGGTGCCCGACCGAGCGCACCGCCACGAGCACATGGCCCTCTGGCAGGTGCGCGGCTCGGCGATGGTCACGTGCAACGGGCGCCCCTTCGATGTGCGGGAGAACCAGGTGGTGTGGCTGCCCGCCGGCACCGTTCATTCGCTCTCACTGCGCCCCAACTCCGTGCTCTTCCCCTACTGGTTCCCCGCCGACAGCACCGCGACGACGCTCTCGGAGCCCTCCGTCGTGCAGATCCATCCCGCGGAGACGATCTACTTCCTCGCGCTGCATCAGTCGCAGGTCACCCTGCTCACCCCGCAGACCAATCTCACCCGACAAGTGCTTTCGATCCTCGAACGCCACTCGCGCCCCGCCGGGGACCTGCCCCTTCCATCCACACCCGCCGCCGCGGCCGTCGCCAACGCCCTCCTGTTCAACCCCGGCGACGACCGACGTGTCGTCGACTGGGCCGCGGACGTGCACACCAGCGGGCGGAGCCTGGAGCGCGCCTTCATGGCCGAGACCGGGCTGACTCTCAGCCAGTGGCGGCTGCGCGCCCGGATGCAAACGGCGGCCCGGCTCCTCGGCACCGGCGCGTCCGTCACGTCGGTCAGCCGCCGCGTGGGCTACGAGAGCCCGAACAGCTTCTCCCGCGCGTTCCGCGAGTTCCATGGCAGGAGCCCCAGCGAACATGCACGCTCGAGCGGGGAGGTGGCGGGCAGTGCCGAGGCGAGCTGACGGCAGCAGGATGTCGCATCGTGCGCCGCACCTGTCGCGAACCGCGCCCCACCTCCACCGAGGTCTCCCTAGTGTTGCCCGTCGGACGGGCATGCCCTGCGCAACGAGCACCGACCACCTGTCCTCAAAGGAGATTCCATGCCCGGCAGCCTTCGCCCTCTGACCGTCTTCCCGATCACCACCCGCACGCTGGAGGTGCTGCGCGTCGCCGACGTGACGCCCGGCATGCGGCGCGTCACGCTCGGCGGGCCGGAGCTCGCGGCACACGTCGCGGCGAACGGCTATCCGGTGGCGGCGTTTCGTTCGGACGGCTTCGACGACGAGTTCAAGGTCATCCTGAAGCATCCCGACGCCGAAGAAACGGTGGGCCCCACGCAAGCCGACGGCCTGCTCAACTGGCCCCGGGGGCACGAGCACCTGCTGTATCGCACGTACACCGTGCGGCGCTGGGATCCGGAAGCCGGCGAGCTGGACATCGACTTCGTCACCCACGGCGTCGGCTACGCCACCACCTGGGCGCGCACCGTCCGTCCCGGCGAGCACGTGCAGATCGCAGGGCCGAAGTGCTCGTCGCCGCATCCCGAGGGCGCCGACTGGGTGCTGATCGCCGGCGACGAGACCGCACTGCCGTCGATCGGACGTTGGCTCGAGTCCTGGCCCGAGGGCGCGCGAGCGCAGGTGTTCATCGAGGTGGCGGAGCCGGCGCACCGACAGGACCTGCCTCAGCCGGAGGGCGTGCAGATCACCTGGCTCAACCGCGACGGTGCGGAGCCCGGCACCACCACGCTGCTGTTCGACGCCCTGACGTCCGCCGACTGGTGGGACGGCACCGTGTTCGCCTGGGTGGCCGGCGAGTCGCTGACGCTGGCGCCCATCCGGCGGTGGCTGCGGAACGACAAGGGCCTGACGAAGGAGCAGGTCGACGTGACCGGCTACTGGCGGCGTCAGGAGGTGACACTCGCCGACGGCGACGCCACCGTCCAGGACCTCGACGCCACCGAGGACGAGGAGGAGAAGTTCCACGAGCTGTCCGAGCTGCTGCCGGCGTTCGCGGTGCGGATCGCGGCGACAGTCGGGTTGGCCGCCGGCTTCAACGGTGCGGCTCGGTCGGTCGCGGACCTGGCCGAGCGGACCGGAGCCGACGCCGTCGGCCTCGCCAAGCTGCTCCGCTATCTCGCCACGATGGGGATCGTCGAGCAGGTCGGCGCCGACTGGCAGCTGACGAGCCTCGGCCGCGAGCTCGAGGACGACTACATCGAGGACGCGCTGCACCTCAGACGGCTGCACGCGCAGCGCGAGTTGGCCGGCGCCTTGTCCCTGCTCGCGGCGGTGAGCACCGGCAGCGGGGACCACGCGCGTTGGTTCGGCACCAACTGGCCGACGAGGGCGTCCGGCGAGTTCCTCGCCGCCCGCGTGGAGCACGACGCGGACAACGCGGTCTACGCTGCGGGCGCCGCGGCGGAGGCGGCGGTTCTCGACGGGGTGCAGACGATCGCCGTCGCCGGCCGCGGGCCGGGCGTCTTCGCGACGGCCCTCACCGCCGCCAGGCCGGAGGTCCGCGTCACGATCTTGGCCGCCCCGTCGGAGATCGAGGCGCTCACCGCGCTGCACGGCACGCGCGACCGGGTTGGCTACGAGGCCGGCACCGTGCTGTCGCGGCTGGCGTCGCCCGTCGACGCGATCCTGCTCACCGAGGCACTGCGCGAACTGCCCGACGCCGACGCCGTCCATGCGCTGCGTCAGGCCGCGGCCGGCGTCCGCGAGGGCGGAAAGGTGCTCATCTTCGGCGAGGTGCTCGACCCCGTCCTCGCCAGCGAGCACGACTACGAGGACGACCTGATCGACTTCGCGCTCACCGGCGGCGGCTCCCGCACCCACGAAGAACACCTGGCCCTCTTCGACGCAGCTGGACTGACCACTGTCGAGCGCAGCACCGTCGGCTGGGGCTTCACCCTCTACGCGGCGACCGCCGCACGGTAGGTCGCTATAGGCGGTGTAGGATCTGGTGTATGCAGCGCACCAATATCTTCCTCGAAGAACGGCAGACGGAGGCACTTGATCGCCTCGCGGCCGACGAAGGTGTGTCTCGCGCGGAGATCATCCGTCGCCTGATCGACCGCGGGCTCAGCGGCATGCCCGACGACCTGACCGCGGATCTTCACGTCATCGACGCTTCCTTCGGCGCGGTCCGCGCGATCGACGACATGGAGCGTGGCATGGACGATCGCGATCGCCATCTTGCCGATCTCTGGTCCCGCTGATGATCCTGGTCGACACCGACGTTCTCATCTGCCACCTGCGAGGCATCGAGCCCGCACGAGACTGGCTCCGGCGTGAACGCGAGGCCGGTCCACTGGCGGTCAGCGCCGTGACCCTGACCGAACTGACCGGCGGCATGCGCTCCGATGAACGGCACCACGTGCGGGCTCTGCTGACCGCCTTCCGGGTCGAGACCGTCACCGAGCCGATCGCGCGACATGCGGGTGAGCTCATGCGCCTGTATCGCCGCAGCCATTCCGGCATCGGACTCGGCGACTACCTCATCGCGGCGACGGCGATCCATCGAGGGCTCACCCTCGCGACCTTGAACGTTCGGCATTTCCCGATGCTGGACGGCCTGGAACCGCCCTTCCACCTGAACCCATGACCCAGATCCCCGGCAGCCGCCCCGAAGACTGGAGCACGCATACCCACGTGTGGGCGGATGTCGTCGACCTCGAACACCTGGCCGAGATTCGGGAGCGGTCAGCCGATCTGAGCCTGGAGCACCTCGTCATGGAGGTGCTCGCCTACGCCGACGACGAAGCCAAGGAACGAGGCATTCCGGGCACCGTCACGGTCACTATCGACAATGAACAGGTCTCTGTGGACGATGACGGCCGAGGCACGGAGACACGACGGACGGCTGACGGCGTCGTCGTCCGCAAGCCCGTAATGTCGACGCGCGACGTGCGTTTCTATGGCCAAGACTCCGCCCCCACGCTCCCCGACGGCCTACCCCGCAGAGGAATGTCGACTGTAGCCGCGCTGACCGAAGCTCTCGTTCACGAGAACCACCGACTCGAGGGTTCCTGGACTCAGCGTTACCGATTCGGAGTGCCCGACGAGCGGTTGCAGGAGATCCCCTATCGGGGCCACACCGGAACCGTCGTGACCTTCTCCACCTCGAACACGTCGCGCCTCAACCTGGCCTCACTCGCTGCACCACTGGCCCGGTTTCCACACCTCGACGCGTCCCTG
This sequence comes from Arachnia sp., assembly GCA_047602285.1. Lineage (GTDB taxonomy): Bacteria > Actinomycetota > Actinomycetes > Propionibacteriales > Propionibacteriaceae > Arachnia. Next base: position 3,178,783 of record JASGHR010000001.1, on the reverse strand, counting down.
ATCGATGCGAGGAAGCCTCCTACCGCCCCATACTGACGGACCCCCTCCTCCACCCAGCTCATCTCCGTAGTCGCGTGGCTGCCAATCGCCGTAGCGACGCGCCCAACCGCAGCAACGCAGGAACAGGAGGAGCGAGAGAATCCGACCCCAGGGTCAGTCGACGAGGAAGTCGCGGATCCAGGCGCGAATGCGTTCCAAAGTGGCATCGTCGACGGCGCCGAACAGTCCGTCGAGACGCTCGCGGGAAATGACGCGCAACTGCTCCGTCATCGCAAAGCTCGCTGTCGGGAGCCCGGTGGCGCCGGCCAACTCGACATGGTTGTCCCAACGACGGTCGACACTCGTCACCGGCACCACCCAGACCAGAGTGGTGACCGCCTCCACGTAGCCGACACCGCTGACGACCACAGCCGGACGCCGCCCGGCCTGCTCGCGACCGATCGCCGCATCAGGGCTCACCCAGTAGACCTGGCCCGGGAGGATCACCGCCAATGGTCGCTCTGCCACTCGCCCGTTTCGCGGCGATAGTCGTCGTCCGGCGGGTTGGCCGCCATCTGCTCGCGGAGTGTGGCGAGCCTGCGACGGCGGGCCTCCTCATCCAGCAACGCCTCAAGGTGTTCGGCCATCGTGCGCCCATGCTGAGCGGCATCAACCTTCAGTCGGTCGCGCAGTTGCGACGGAACCTTGATCGTCGTGGCAGTCATACTCCGAGTATACCAACCACGTATCCCCGTCGACGGTCCCGGACGAGCAGGGTGTTGAGGGTGGCCGCAGCCGCCGGGTGTCGTCGATAGTGATCACCAGGGGGGCCGATTCGGCGTTAGCGCGGCTGCATACGTCGCTATACCGACGTACGCAGCCGCGTTGTCCTTCGATCGGGTGTGAAACCGACGCACGCAGCCGCATTGACGACCGAGTCAGGACTACTCGCGGGCTGCGGCCAGCACGGCGGTCAGCACCTCGGGGTCGGCCAGGACGCGGAAGTGTCCCATCGCGGCGACCGGGACGTTGGCGGCGCCCTCGAGCCGTGAGCCGCCGGGGATATGGGGGTCGAACGACGGGTAGACCGACACGATCCTGTCGTTGACCTCCGCGTGCCCGGACAGCTCGAGGATGGTCGCGTCATCGGGAGCGAGCGACCGCACGATGCGCCAGGGGATGAGCCGCGCCAGGGAAGAGCCGGCGAACGGGGTCGCGATGGCGATCAGGCGCCGGACGCGGGCACCCTCGGCACCCAGCAGCACGCGTTTGCCGATCAGCCCGCCCTTGCTGTGCGCCACGAGCACGATATCGCGGAGTCCGGATGCGGCGAGGAAGGCCTCGACGAGCGCTGCGGCCTCGTCCACGGTCGCGGTGTTGCGGCGCAGCTCAGGCAGCGTCCGCACCGGGTGCCCGGCGGCGCTTAGCGCGTCGGCGACCGGGCGCATCATCGTCCACTCCTCCAGCACGCCGGGCAGGAGCACGACGGTGGCGCGTCCGCCGCTGTCATACCTGCCTGGCGCCACCCGGCCGACGATCCCCGTCCCGAGGGCGCGCAGCACCCAGGCGTAGTCGACGCCCCAGAACCAGCCCCGACGCAGCGCGGCGCCCACCCGCCCTCGGGCGCCGCCGTCAGCGGCGGGCGTGCTCATTGATGAGGGCAGCGATGGTGGCCGGGGCCGCGAACATGGTGGCGTGCGGGCCGGGCACGGTGGAGTACCAGCCGTGAGGGAAGCGCTCGGCCAGCTCCTTGGCCCAGTCGAGGGGCACGATCGGGTCGTCGGCGCCGCAGATCACCAGCGTCTTGGCCGTCACCCGGGTGGCGATGTCGTCCAGGTCGGTCCGGAGCAGATGCGGCGTCTGCTGCACCATGTAAGGGATGCCGGCCCGGAAGAGGTAGTCATAGACGGCCTGCACCGAGACCACCGGCGGCTCCTTCAGCCCGTTGGCCAGCAGCAGCGCCGACACCTTCGCCAGCGACCGGGCCGTGGGCGCGATCACCGGCGCGATGAGGACGATGTGGTCCACGAGATCAGGGAAGGAGGCGGCCAGCTCGGCGACCACCTGAGATCCCATGGAGTGCCCGACGACGACGGGGTGGTCGAGCTGCTTGTCCGCGAGGTATCGCGCGATCAGCGCTGCGTGATCGGCGATGGACAGGTCGCGGCCGGGGCGCGGCGAACGGCCGTAGCCGGCCATGTCGATCAGGTGCACGTCGCCCCGGCGGGCGAGCTCGGCCGCCGTCGGCCCGTACGACCGGGCGGAGACGCCGATGCCGTGCACCAGCACGAAGTCCGGGCCGTCCTTCTCGGGCACGCGGCAGGCGAAGCGGTAGGCCATGAGGGACGCGTCGTCGTAGCCCGTCCTGCTGGTCCGGTACTCGACATCCCCGACGAAGCGGCTCCGGTAGCGCGCCTCGTCGCGAGTGGTGTGGCGGCGTGAAGGCATGCCGCCAGCGTATCCCGCCCGAGAATGCGGGACTTGACCGATCGCGGAAAGAAGGATTAGTGTCGACCCCGGAACTCGAAGTTGAGAAAGGGGGTCCCGAAATGATGCTGATCTACACAGGCATTGCGCGGAATTCGTCTGCGCGCGGCGGGGCCGTCTCCTTCGAGACCGTCGTCCGCCTCGGCGCGACCGGCTAACCGCTCTTAGGAGAACTCTGCCCATTTCCGGGCATACCGCCACGCCCTCACGGATCGCGTGAATTCCGTCCTTCGGAACACGACGTATCGATCCCCGGGGCCCCCGTCCATCGGACACCATCCTCGCTCGTCTCCCGCATCGTCGATCGACGCCCCACCCCGGGAAGGCGGCTGACAAGCATGGATGCCGACGTGGCGGCCACAACACCGAACGAAACACGAAGGCCAACACCATGCCTACCCTCACTGCGCCGCGGCGAACCACCGCCATCGACGAGGCTCTGCCTCCCGGTCGCGTGCCGCGCACGTCCCTTCTCACGAGGCTCGCGATGCACGTCGCTCTCCGACTGCTCCTCTGGAGCACCCGGCCCGCGGCGACCTCCTATTCGGCGGAAGCCGAGAGCCTCGATAACGACCGACAACGCGCACAGCGAGAGCTCGAATGGGAGCTCCGCTACCTGCGCCTGCCATAGCACCGAATCTTTCGAGAAAGAAGACATCCTCATGCACAACATCGAGTTCCGCCCCCTTGTCATTCCCGCGAGCGTCGACGCACCCGATGCCGCCGACTTCAACGCGATGGCCGACCTGCGCAACGCCATCTACCGCGAGCTCAACGGCAGCGACGACGAGACGATGACCCGCGCCGAGCTGCTGCCGCACTGGCAGCCCGACCCGGACCAGCTCCACCTCGGCTGGCTGATCCTCGACGACGGCGAGCCCATCGGGCGCGCCGGCGTCGAGGTCCCCCTGGCCGAGGGCTCCCGGAGCGCCTACTGGCAGGTCGAGCTGCTCAGCGCGCACTGGGGGCGAGGCATCGGCACCGCCGCGCTCCCCCTCCTCGAGGAGACCGCCCGCGCACACGGCCGCACGCTCCTTCAGTCGTGGGCCCAGCACACCGAACCCGAGGACGGCGACGCCGTCGAGCGGGTGGCCGCGCCCACCGGGTTCGGTTCGGTGCCTTCGGACCACGTGACCCGCTTCTACCTCCGGCACGGCTACGAGCTCGGCCAGATCGAGCGCAAGAGCGGCCTCACGCTCTCCGGCTCACGGCCGCTGCTCGAGCGGATGCTGGCCGAGGCCACGCCCGCGGGCTACTCGCTAGTCAGTTGGACGCTGCCCACACCGCCTGAGTACGTGGACGGCTACGCCCGGATGAAGAACAGGATGTCCACCGACGTCCCGTCCGGCGAGATGGAGTTCGACGAGGAGACGTGGGACGCCGCACGCGTCGAGCGCCACGACCAGCGGTGGCTCGACGGCGGCCACACCATGCTGATCACGGCCGCGCGGCACGACGCGACCGGGGAACTGGCGGGCTACACCGAGCTGGCGATCGGCGAGGACAAAGCGGGCCACAGCAGGCAGGAGGACACGCTCGTCCTCGCCGAGCACCGCGGCAAGCGCCTCGGCCAGTGGCTGAAGTGCGCCAACCTCCTCGCCTGGCAGGACATCGCCCCGCTGTCCGACAGGGTGATCACCTTCAACGCCGAGGAGAACCGGCACATGCTGAACGTCAACGAGGCGATGGGGTTCCGGCCGCTCGCCTACATCGGCGCCTGGAAGAAGACGATCTAGGTTGCGAAAAGCCGAAGTGGTGGGTTTACGAAGGCCCAGCTGACCGCCGATAAAACGAGTGCCCTGAGCTGCTACCGCAACTCCCTGCCCACCACTTCGGACCTTTCAACACGGCCGGGCGCTCCGCGCCAGGCTCGGGATCCAAGGAGCGGTTCCTGAGGAGCAGCCCACACCGGTCCCTGAGGAGCGGCGCACCACAGCCGGTCCCTGAGGAGCAGCCCCGCAGGGTGACCCGCGCCGAGCGAAAGTCCTGCGGGGCTGCGTCTCGAAGGGTCCGAAACCACAGCCCGACCGATCCCCAAAACCAGGAGTCACACCCTCACACGCGCACAAATCTCCGTATACGGGCAGCCACGCGAATAATTGCACCGCTGCCCGTATACAGAGATTTGTGCGCGGAAACCACCCGAAGACCGACAACGTAGGTCACGCGGGGCGGGGTCACGGTCCGCCGCCCGGGAAGACAGCAGAGGGTGAGGTGGGGAGACGCTCCGTCGAAGCGTAAAAACCCCCATGCACTGAGACCAGAGGTGACTGTGATCACAGAACCGGGCCGGCAGCGAGACGGAGCGCCTCCCCACCTCACCCGCCCGCCCTGTTGTTGAGTCACTGCCCACGGCGCGGGACCTTTCGACTCGACGGTTCGCTGGCGCTCACGCGTCGGCTCAAGGAACGGGCACACCTCACCCGCCCACCCTGTTGTTGAGTCACTGCCCACAGCGCGGGACCTTTCGACACGACGGTTCGCTGGCGCTCACGCGTCGGCTCAAGGAACGGGCACACCTCAGCCGTCCGCCCTTGTGGTCGGGTTAGCGGACGGGTGCGGGACCTTTCGACACGGCGTTCGGCTAGCGCCTCACGGCCGGCTCAAGGAACGACACTGCCGTAGCTCCCTGCCCAAAGTTTCGGACCCTTCGAGACGCAGCCCCGCACGACTCTCACTCGGTGCAAGCCAGCGTGCGGGGCTGCTCCTCAGGGACCGCGGCCGACTACTCCTCAGGGACCACTGCCGACTACTCCTCAGGGACCACTGCCAACTGCTCCTCAGGACCGCTGTGGGCTACTCCCCAGGGGCCACTGCCGGCTGCTCCCCATGGACCCCACTGCGCGCTGCTCCTCCGGGGCCGAAGCATCGGGGCCGAAGAACAGACCTGGAGTCTTACCGAAGTGGTGGCCGTGGTGAGCGACTTCCTGGCACCCCTGGGCGTCGCTCAGTAGCCCACTTCCACTTTCGCAACAAGGCGCTCGCCGGCCCGGCACACGACGAGGCGCCCACCCCGTGATGCGGGATGGGCGCCTTTGTCGGTTCGATCAGGAAGCCGTCGCCACCGAGGCGAGTCGACGTCGCATGCCCTCGGCGTACTGTTCCGCCTCCAGGCCGGCCACGAGGTGCCAGACCCCTGGCGACACCTCGACGGCGCCGGCCAGGCCGGCACGTCGGAGGGCCTCCGCGTCGACGGCCGACGAGTTCTTGACCTCGACGCGCACGCGCGTCTCCGCGATGGGCTGCACGCTCGAGATGTTCGCCTCGCCGCCCAGCGCCGCGACCCACTGCTTCGCCTGGTTGGTCTCGACATCGCCGACGACGATGACCTTGGTCTCCACCACAGGGGCCTCCTCGAGGCCCGCGCCGGCGCGGCGCGCCGCAGCCTTCTGCTCAGGCGTGCGGTAGTCGAAGAAGACCACCATCAGCATGGCCGTGATGAACGCCAGACCCACCGAGAGCGCGTAGAGCGGGATGTTGGAGAACGCCGGGATGGTCAGCAGCGAGGTGAACACGAACGCGTTGGTGGTCACGCCGCCACCCGCGATCCAGCCGCCGATGCCGATCGTCAAGCCGCCGACGACACAGCCCACCAGCATGCGCGGGTAGATCTTCTTGTACCGCAGGTGGATGCCGTAGAGGGACGGCTCGGAGATGCCACCCAGGAGACCCGCCGCCAAGGCGCCCGTGGCGGTCTGCCGCATCTGGACCTCCTTGTCCCGCACCGCGAGGACGAGCACGCCGGCGGTGGCGCCGAAGCACGCGAAGTTCCACGCGCCCATCGGGCCCTGGATGAAGTCGTAGCCCAGGGTGGAGATGTTGGCGAGCATGACGGCGTTCAGCGGCCAGTGCAGGCCGAGCGGCACCATGAACGGGTAGATCATCGGGATCAGCAGCGCGAAGATCAGCGGGTTGAAGGCGTTGATCGCACCGAGGACGCCGCCGAGCCACGCACCGATGTAGATGCCGATGGGGCCGATCAGGAAGGCCGTCAGCGGCAGCATGACCAGCATGGCGAGGAACGGCACGAAGATCAGCTGCAGGTTCTCCGGGATGAGCTTCTTCAACAGCTTGTACAGCGGGCCGATGACGCCCGCCATCAGCAGCGGCGGGAAGACCTGCGAGTTGTAGGTGAACAGGGTCAGCGGCAGGCCGAAGATGTCGATGATGTTCATCTCGCTGCCGGCGATGACGCGCACGTACACGTCCGGGTTGTCCTTGAGGGCCGTGTAGCCGGGCAGCATCACCAGCGCCATGACGGCGAAGCCCACCCAGGGGTCGGCGCCCACCTTCTTGCTGGCGTTGTAGGCCACCATCAGCGGCAGGAAGACGAACACCGACTGCCACATCAGGTTGACGAACTGCCAGCCGGGCGCCAGCTCGGTGCGCGGGTCCGCCCAGTTGCCGATGATGTTCAGCGACGACATCAGCGCCATGAACGTGATGAACAGCGATGCGCCCAGCAGCGCGCCGAGGATGGGCCGGAACGAGTCGGACAGGAACTCGAAGAACGAGTCCACCCACGCGAACTTGCCGCGCACGCCGCCGGCCCGAGCGGCCGCCTTCAGCTCCTCGTTGGAGAGCTCACGCTTGCCCTGCATGACGGGCAGCGCGTTGATCTGCTCGTAGTAGGTCTGGACGGCGCCGCCCATGATGATCTGGAACCGGTCGCCGGCCTGCGGCACCGCCCCCATGACGCCCTTGATGGACTCGACGGCGGCCACGTCGATGTTCGACGCATCGACCAGCTGGAACCTCAGGCGCGTGGCGCAGTGGGTCAGGCTGACGATGTTGTCCGCGCCGCCGACGACGTCGACGATCTCTTCTGCTGCACTCATGACTCAGACCTCTTCCATCGGGACGAGCGAACGGACTTCTTCGGGCGTCGAGCACAGGACGGCCTTGGCCGCCATCTCCTCGCACTGCTCGAGGGAGTAGGACCGCACGGCGGCCTTGATGGCGGGGATGGCCGGGATCGAGCAGCTGAGCTCGTCGACGCCGAGGCCGACGAGGATCGGCACCGCCTGCGGGTCGGAGGCGACACCGCCGCAGATGCCCAGCCACTTGCCGCGCTCGTGCAGCGCCTCGCAGGCGTTGCCGATGAGCGTCAGGATGGCGGGGTTGCAGGGGTCGACCTGCGCGGCCAGCTTGGGGTGGCCCCGGTCCATCGCGAGCGTGTAGCTCGTGAGGTCGTTGGTGCCGACGGAGAAGAAGTCGCAGCCCTCCTCGGCCGCGAACTGCTTGGCCATCACCGCGACCGAGGGCACCTCCATCATGATGCCGACGCTGACCTTGGCGGTGACGCCGCTCTTGGCCCGCTCGTCGTCCCAGATCGCCTTGGCCTGACGCCAGTCGTCGATGGTGGCGATCATCGGGAACATCACGTACAGCTCCGCCCCGGCGTCGGCCGCGGCGAGGATCGCCCGCAGCTGCGTGCGCAGCACCTCCGGCTTCTCCAGGCCCACGCGCACGCCGCGGATGCCGAGGAACGGGTTCTCCTCCGCGGGGATCGGCAGGTAGTCGAGCGGCTTGTCGCCGCCGACGTCGAGCGTGCGGATCACGAGCGGCTGGCCGGGCTGCAGCGCGCGGGCGCAGTCGGCGTAGACCTGGGCCTGGTCGGCCTCGGAAGGCGCCGTCGAGCGACCCATGAACACGAACTCGGAGCGCAGCAGGCCGACGCCCTCGGCACCCTTGGTGCCCGCCTTCTGGGCGTCCTCGACGCCGCCGATGTTGGCGACGACCTTGATCTGGTGCCCGTCGGTGGTGACGGCGGGCTCGTCCTTGTGCGCCTCCTCGCGGGCCTTGCGCTCCCCGAGCCGCTTCTGACGGTCGAAGATCCCGTCGATCTGCTCGTCCGAGAGGTTCAGCTGCAGCGTGCCCTTGCTGCCGTCGAGGACCACGCGGGAGCCGTCGGCGATGTCCAGGGCACGGGCCTCGATGCCGGCCACGGCCGGGATGTCGAGCGAGCGGGCGATGATCGCCACGTGCGAGGACGCGCCGCCGCCGGTGGTGGCGAAGCCGACGACCTTGCTGCGGTCCAGCTGCGCGGTGTCCGACGGCGTGAGGTCCTCGGCGATCAGGATGGTGCCCTCGGCCAGCTCGGGCTTCTCGCTGCGCTGACCGGTGAGCTCCTCGAGAACGCGCTGGCCGACGTCGCGGACATCGTTCGCGCGGCCGGCGAGCACCTCGTCGGCCAGCCCTGCGAGCTGCTCGGCGAAGGTGTTGTAGGCGGCGCGCCACGCGAACGGGGCGCTCTTGCCCTTGTCGATGGCGCTGGCGGCGATGTCGAGCAGCTCGGGGTCGCCCAGGATCTCCTGGTGGGCCGCGAAGATGGCGGCCTTGTCGGGCGACGAGTCCTGCTCCAGCTTGTGCTGCAGCGCGGACAGGTCGAGGAGCGCGCGGTCGATCGCGGCGTTCAGCTTGCGGCGCTCGAGGTGGTGATCGCTCGCGTTCTCGGTGACCACGATGTCCTCGCGGCGCAGCTGCAGCACGGTCCCGACGCCGAGGCCGGGCGAGGCGGACACGCCGAGCAGCAGGTTCCAGTCGCCGGAGCGGGGCCCCGACGGCTCGGGCTCCGGCTCCGCCTCGACGACGATGGCCGGCATCGGCTGGGTGTCCTCGGTGCCGGACGGCGGCGGGCAGTCCTCGCCCAGGCCGTCCTTGACGGCCTGGCTGAGGGCCGCGATGGCCTCCGTGGCGTCGGCGCCGTGCGCGGTGATGGTGATCTTCTGGCCGTAACCGACGGCAAGCCCCATGATCGAGACGATCGACTTGGCGTTGGCCGTGTCGTCGCCGCGGCGCAGCTTGATGTCCGAGGAGTACTGCTTGGCCAGGTTCACCAGCGTGGCGGACGGGCGGGCGTGCAGGCCCGTGGGGTTGGGGACGATCAGCCCTTCCGAGGTGGCGCTCACAGCCGCGCCGGCGTCGGCGCCCGCGCCCTCCTCCGCGGTGGCCAGCTCCACCGTGGCCGCCACGTCGGCACCCGCGTTGACCAGACCGGTGGCCGGCGAAATGGCCGCGACGCGCTCGGTGTTGGTGATGACCACCTGGGTCAGGAGGCTCTTCGCACCCTGGGCCACGGCGTCGAGGTCGAACTCGATCAGCGGATCGCCGACGGCGACCGTCGCGCCCTCCTTCACCTTCGGCGTGAAGCCCTGCCCCAGCAGCGAGACGGTGTCGAGCCCGATGTGCATCAGGATCTCGAGGCCGTCGGCGGTGCGGAGGGTGACGGCGTGGTGCGAGGGTTGGAGGTCGACGACCTCGCCGGCCACGGGGGCGACGAGAACGTTGCTCAAGGGATCGATGGAGAATCCGTCGCCCACCATCTTCCGCGCGAATACCGGATCGGGCACCTGGTCGATCGGCACCATGATGCCGGTCAACGGTGCGACTATCTCGGTGCGGGTAGCGATCGTCTGCTCGCTCATCAGCACTCACTTCCATTCGGGACGTGCGCCGCAACAGCGCGGCACTCGATGGCTGGGAGCCTAGTAGAGGAGCAGCCGAACAGGCGAGAAAGTCATCAACTTTCTCGCCCGTTCGGATGAAGTACCTGCCTCAGCGGCCGGCGCTGCTCTTGTTCATCATGTCGAAGGCCACCGCCACCACGAGGACAAGGCCCTTCATGATGAACTGCCACGACGGGTCGACGCTCATGATCGAGAGGCCCATGTTCAGCACGCCCATGATCAGCGCGCCGACGATGGCGCCCGAGACGCGGCCGACGCCGCCGGTGACGGCTGCCCCGCCGATGAAGCAGGCCGCGATGGCGTCCAGCTCGTAGTTCTGACCCGCAGCGGCCGTCGCCGCGCCCGCGCGCGAGGTGACCACGACGGCGGCCAGGCCGCACAGCACGCCCATGTTCACGAACAGCCAGAAGTTGACCTTGCGGGTGTTGATGCCCGAAAGCTTCGCGGCCGCGAGGTTGCCGCCGATGGCGTAGATGTGGCGCCCGAACACCGTGTTGCTCATGAGCCAGGCGTAGGCCAGGATCACGAGCCCGACGATCACCAGCACGTAGGGCAGGCCGAGCGCGCTGAGCGCGATCCAGTAGGTGGCCAACCCGATGAGGGCGCTCAGGGCGACGAGCCTGCCGACCATGAGCCCGAGCGGCTCCACCGTGAGTCCGCGCTTGGCGTTGATCATCCGGCGCCGCACCGTCGTGAACACGAGCGCGAGGATGCCGATCACGCCCACGATGAGCGTGAAGGCGTCGAGCGCGCCCACGAATCCCGTCAGCCCCGCGACGCCGCCGTTGGAGATGGTCAGGAACTGCGAGTCGAAGCCCGCGCGGGTGTAGCCGACCAACACGAGGGCCACGCCGCGGAAGATCAGCATGCCGCCCAGCGTGACGATGAAGGCGGGCACGCCGACCACGGCCACCCAGAAGCCCTGCCACGCCCCGATGACGGCGCCGACGACGAGGGCCACGAGCACCGCGAGCCACGGGTTGAGGTGGAAGTCGGCCATCAGCACGCCGATCACGCCGCCGACGGCGGCCACCACGGAGCCCACCGACAGGTCGATGTGGCCTGCGACGATGATCATCAGCATGCCAACGGCCAGGATCAGCACGTAGGCGTTCTGCTGGACGAGGCTGGTGACGTTGTTGGGCTGCAGGATGCGGCCGCCGGTCAGCACCTGGAAGAGGAGCACGATCAGGATCAGCGCGGCCATGATGCCGTACTGCCGCATGCCGGCGCCGAGACCGCGCCAGCGGCTGAGGCCCGCTTCCGATTCGGTGGTAGTTGTCATGAGCGCCGTGCCTCCATAGTCATGAGTTCCATGAGCGACTCCTGCGTCGCCTCGGTGCGGGGCAGCTGCCCCGTGATACGGCCCGCGCTGAGGGCGAAGATGCGGTCGCAGATGCCCAGGAGCTCCGGCAGCTCCGAGGAGATCACGATGACGCCCCGCCCGGAGGCCGCGAGCTCGTTGATGATCTGGTAGATCTCGAACTTCGCCCCCACGTCGATGCCGCGCGTGGGCTCGTCCAGGATGAGGACCTCGGGGTCCGTGAACATCCACTTGCTGAGGACGACCTTCTGCTGGTTGCCACCCGAAAGGTTGCCGACGCGCTGCTGGATCGACGCCGACCTGATGCGCATCTTCGCGCGATAGTCGAGCGCCACCTCGTCCTCGCGGGACTTGTTCAGGACGCCGTGCCTGCTCACCTTGCCGAGGGCCGCGCCGCTGATGTTGTGCCTGATCTCCGCGATCAGGTTGAGGCCGAACTTCTTCCTGTCCTCGCTGACGTAGGCGAGGCCGTTGGCGATGGCCCGCTCCACGGTGTCGGTCTGGATCTCCTGGCCGCGTTTCAGCACGCGGCCGCTGATCCGCGACCCGTACTGGTGCCCGAAGACGCTCATCGCCAACTCGGTGCGGCCGGCCCCCATGAGGCCGGCGATGCCCACCACCTCGCCCTCGTGGACGTCGAGGCTGGCGTCGTCGACGATCACGCGGTGCGTGTCCTCCGGGTGATGCGCGGTCCAGTTCTCGATGCGCAGGAGCTCGTCGCCGATCGCGACGTCCCGGTCGGGGAAGCGGTTGTCGAGGGGCCGCCCGACCATCGAGCGGATCACCTTCTGCTCCGTCACCGGTTCCGCCGCGTTCGGCGAGTTGTCCAGCGACTCGACCACCGAGCCGTCGCGGATGACGGTGATCGAGTCCGCGATGGCCATCACCTCGTTCAGCTTGTGGGAGATGATGATCTGGGTGACGCCCTCCTTCTTGAGGTTGCGCATCAGGCCAAGGAGGTGCGCGGAGTCCTCGTCGTTCAGCGCCGCGGTGGGCTCGTCGAGGATGAGCAGGCGCACGTTCTTCGACAGCGCCTTGGCGATCTCCACCAACTGCTGCTTGCCGACGCCGATGTCCATCACCCTGGTCTCGGGTCGCTCAGCCAGCCCCACCCGGTCGAGGAGTTCCTGCGCGGCGGACATGGTCACCGACCAATCGATCACGCCGCCCTTCGCCCGCTCGTTGCCGAGGAAGATGTTCTCCCCGATGGAGAGGTAGGGCGAGAGCCCCAGCTCCTGATGGATGATGACGATGCCCTCGGCCTCGCTGTCGCGCAGCGACTTGAACCGCATCTCCCGCCCGTCGAGGACGATCTCGCCCTCGTACGAGCCGTAGGGATAGAGCCCGGAAAGGACGTTCATGAGCGTCGATTTGCCGGCCCCGTTCTCGCCGCAGATCGCGTGGATCTCGCCGGTCTCGACGACCATCGTCACGTCGCCGAGCGCCCTGACCGGGCCGAATGCCTTGCCGATGCTGCGCATCTGCAGCAGCGCCTCACTCACTGTCGTCTCCTCCCCGGGCCCTCTCCCCTTCCGTCAGAGGCCGAGGTCGGACGCCGAGTAGAACCCGGAGTCGACGAGCGCGGTCTGCACGTCGTCCTTCGTCACGACCTGGGGATCCACGAGGAAGGTCGGCACGACCTTCTTGCCGTTGTCGTAGGTCTTCGTGTCGTTGACCTCGACGGTCTCGCCCTTGATGATCTGCTGCACCATCTTGGCGACGGTCTCGCCGAGCTTGCGGGTGTCCTTCCACACCGTCATGGACTGCTTGCCCTCGAGCAGCGCCTTGACGTTGGCGAGGTCCGCGTCCTGGCCCGTGACGAGCGGCCAGTCGCCGCCCACCTTGTAGCCCGCGCCGTCGAGCGCCTGCTCGATGCCGAGGGCGAGCGAGTCGTTCGGCGAGAGGACGATGTTGACCTTCTTGCCGCCGCCGTAGAACGAGTTGAGGCGGTTCTCCATCTCGGACTGCGCCGTGGCCGACTGCCAGGCCGGGATGCCGATGGTGGTCCACTCGTCGTTCGACTTCGGCGCCTTGCCGGAGGGAACGGTGAACTCGCCGCTCTGCACCTTCGGGCCCACCAGGTCCCAGGCGCCCGAGAAGAAGAACTTCGCGTTGTTGTCGTCGGGCGAGCCGGCGAACGGCTCAAGGTTGATGCTGCCGTCCTCGTTCTTGAACGACGCCGCGTTGTCGAGGATGTACTGGCCCTGCATCTGGCCGACCTTGTAGTTGTCGAAGGTCGCGTAGTAGTCGACGTTCTCGGAGCCGTTGATCAGGCGGTCGTAGGCCACGACCGGGACCTTCTTCGACGCCGCCTGGTCGAGCACCGGCCCGAGGGCCTCACCGTCGATGGAGGCGATGACGAGCACCTTCGCGCCGTCGTTGAGCATGTTCTGCAGCTGGTTGTTCTGCTGATCCTGCTTGTTGTCCGCGTACTGCAGGCTCGTCTTGTAGCCGGCGTCCTGCAGCAGCTTCTCCAGGTTGGCGCCGTCGCGGTTCCACCGCTCCAGGCTCTTGGTCGGCATCGCGATGCCGATGAGCTCTCCGCCCGTGCTGCCGGTGCCGCCGCTGGTCTGCCCGGAGGGCTTCGTCGTCGGACCGGCCTCGCGCTCGCCGCTGCACGCCGACAGCGCGCCCACGGCGATCACGGCGGTGGACATGGACAGGAGGCCTCGTCGGGAAATGGACATTCCTACCTCAGCTTTCCGCGGCATCATTGCCGCACGTGTTTTGTAGTGTTATGCAACATATGATCGTGGCCGCGCCCCGTCAAGCGCGACGCGGTCACGATGCGATAACGATTCCTGGCCTGCCGCGGCACGAGCGCACCGCGGCAGGCAGACGGGTCTCGGGTCAGCCGATGAGGTGCCGGAGGGCCGCCTGGTGGAGCTCCACGAAGCGGTACTCGCGGGCGCCCGCGGCGTCGGCGTCGAAGCCGTCATCGGCGGCGCGGAAGTCGGCGAGCGACTCCCCCTCCGCGATGGTGGGCACGGCCAGCTGGTCCACCAGGTTCTCCTTGAGGAGCGCCTGGACGGCGGGATCGGCGCGGAAGGCGCGGGCCTTGTCGGCCAGCATCAGGTAGGTCTCCATGTTCGCCGCGGCCGAGTCCCAGATGCCCTGCATGCCCTCGGTGCGCGAGGGCTTGTAGTCGAAGTGCACCGGGCCGTCGTAGCGGTTGGCCTCGGGCGAGAACGGGAAGCCGTTGACGAGCAGGTCGACCGTGAAGAAGGCGCTCAGGAGGTCGCCGTGCCCGAAGGCCAGGTCCTGGTCGTACTTCAGGCCCTTCTGGCCGTTGAGGTCGATGTGGAAGAGCTTGTCGCTGAACAGCGCCTGGGCCAGGCCGTGGGTGTAGTTCAGATTGGCCATCTGCTCGTGGCCCACCTCGGGGTTGAGGCCGACGATGTCGCCGTGGTCGAGGTCCGCGATGAGGGCCAGCGCGTGGCCGATCGACGGCAGGAAGATGTCGCCGCGGGGCTCGTTCGGCTTGGGCTCAAGGCCGATCCGCAGCTGGTAGCCCTGCTCCTTGATGTAGCCGGCGACCGTATCGAGGCCCTCCTTGTAGCGGGCCATCGCGGCCCAGAGGTCCTTGGACGAGTCGTACTCGGCGCCCTCCCGGCCGCCCCACATGACGAACGTCGAGGCGCCGCACTCGGCGGCGACGTCGACGGCGTTCATCACCTTGCGCAGGCCGAAGCGGCGCACGGAGCGGTCGTTGGCGGTGAGGCCGCCGTCCTTGAACACGGGGTGCGAGAAGGTGTTCGTGGTGACCATCTCGATGGTCAGGCCCGCCTTGCTCGCCGCGTCCCTCAGCTGCGCCAGGCGCGCGCTGCGCACGTCGGCCGGGGCGTCGAACGGGTAGACGTCGTTGTCGTGGAAAGTGATGCCCCAGGCACCCAGCTCGGCGAGCTTGTCGGCGTACTCCCACGGGTCCAGCGCCGGACGGGAGGGACCGCCGAACGGGTCGGTGCCGGTCCAACCGACCGTCCAGAGACCGAAGGAGAACTTGTCTTCAGGGGTGGGCTTGCGCATGTCGCCTCTTTCGTTTGCTCGGTGCGACTCCCTCGTCGCTCCTTTTGTTGTTATCAAAAACATAATGAGACGGCCGGGCGCTGTCAACCCTCTCTCGGGCATGATGGCCCTGAGCTCAGGAGAGGACCACCCATGACCGCCGCCGCCGGGATGACGCAGTCGTCCGTGCGCTCCTCGAACCTCGCCCTGGTTCTCGATCAGATAGTCAAGGGCTCGGACCTGTCTCGGGCCACGATCGCCGCCAACCTTGGCATGACCCGCTCCACCGTCTCCCGCCTCGTCGACGACCTGATCGTCGGGCAGGTGGTCGAGGAGCGGGCGGCTGTCGGCAGCGGGCGGGGGCGGCCGGCCGTGCCGCTGACCATCCGGCGTGGCGCGGTCCAGGGCCTGGGCCTCGAGGCCAACGTCGAGCGCTTGGTGGCCACCGTCGTCGACCTGTCCGGCGAGCCGCTGGCCGTGGCACGCCAGGATGTCGACCTGACCACCATCGGCCCGGCCGAGGCGATGGGTCGACTCGCGGGCCTGGCCGAGTCGGCGCTGCGGGAGGCACCGGCGGGTCGCCTCGCGGGGGCCGTGCTCGCGATTCCCGGCCTCATCGACCGCGACGGCGCCTCGCTGCTGCGCGCCCCGAACCTCGCCGGCTGGGAGCGCGTGCGACCCACGGACCACTGGTCGCTCACGGTCGAGGACCAGCCGGTGGCCCTGCGGGCGGCCAACGACATCGACTGTTCGGCACTGACGGTGCTGCGCGAGAACCCCGGCTCGTCGTTCGTCTACATCACGGGCGAGGTGGGCATCGGCGCCGCGATCTCGCTGGACGGTCGGCTACTCAGCGGTCGCCACGGCTGGGCGAGCGAGCTCGGCCACGTCTGCGTCGACCCGCACGGCGCGCGCTGCGGCTGCGGCGCCGTCGGCTGCCTGGAGACGGTGGCGGGCGCGCACCCACTCCTCCACGCCGCGGGCCAGCCCGACGTCGAGGCGCTCGTGTCGGCCGTGTCGGCCGGTGACGCCACGGCCCTGGCCGCCGTCGAGCGGGTCGCCGAGGCGCTGGGCCTGGCGCTCGGCGCGGCCCTCAACCTGCTCGACGTGAGCACCGTGACGCTCGGCGGCCACCTGGGGCTGCTCGAGCCGTGGCTCCGCGAGCCCCTGCGAGGCGCACTCGGCGAGCGCGTGCTGTGGTCCGGCTACTCCGAGATCGAGATCGCGGTGGTCAGCGAGGCCCCGCTGCGCGCCGCCATGGGGGCGGGGCTGGCGGCCCTGAGCACCGTCACACAGGACCCCGCCGCGTGGATCGACCCGCTGCTCGCGCGCTGAGTCGTCAGCGCCAGGGGCGCACGGCCCGGTAGGCGGTCAGCACGTCCGGCGTGGGCTCCGCGTCGGCGACGGGCGTGACGTCGATCCCCCAGGTCGGCGGCTCGGCCGCACCCGCGTGCACCCACGCTGCTTGCCGCGCGGCGCCCAGGGCGACGTATTCACCGGGCGCGGGCATGGCGACAGGGACAGGGAACAGGCGCGCCGCGGCGGCCTGCACCGCGGGCGAGGCGGCCGCGCCGCCGGTCAGCAGCACCCGTCGCACCGCCGGCGCGTCGCCGGAGCCGGTGGCACCGGTGAGGCAGGCCAGAGCGTCGACCAGCGAGCAGACGAGCCCCTCGACGGCGGCGCGCGCGAGATTCTCCCTGGTGAGCGAGCCGAGCGTCATGCCGTGCAGCGAGCCGGTGGCGTCGGGCAGGTTGGGGGTGCGTTCGCCCTCGAGGAACGGGACGTAGACCAGGCCGTCGGCCCCCGGCGCCGCAGCCTCGGCCAGCGCGCTGAGGCCCACGTGGTCGACGCCCAGTAGGCGGGCCGTCGCGTCGAGGACGCGCGCGCCGTTGAGCGTGCAGACCAGCGGGAGAAAGCGACCGGTCGCGTCGGCGAACCCGGAGACGAGTCCCTCGGCGTCGCGCGCCGGGGCGTCGGACACGCCGCACACCACGCCCGACGTGCCGAAGGAGACCACGACGTCGCCCGCGGCAAGCCCCATGCCGAGGGCCGAGCCCGCGTTGTCGCCCATGCCCGGGCCGACCTCGACGCTGCGCCCGGCGAGCGTGCCGACCCCGACCCGCTCCCCCGGCTCCGCGACGCGGGGCAGGACGATGCGGGCCGCGGCGTCGTCGTCGATGCGGAGCGCGGCGGCGAGGATGTCGCGGCGGTACTGGTTGGAGGCCGGGTCGAAGTAGCCGGTGCCGGAGGCGTCGGACCTGTCGGTGACGAGGTCGTCGAGCCGTCCCGTCCCGAGGATCCGCCAGGTGAGCCAGTCGTGCGGCAGTGCGACGGCGGCCACGCGCGCGGCGTTCTCGGGTTCGTTGTCGGCGAGCCAGCGGAGCTTGGTGACGGTGTAGGAGGCCACGGGCACCGAACCCACGGCCTCGGCCCACCAGCGGCCACCTGCCGCGCGGTCCCCACCGCCGAACTCGGCGACCAGATCGTCGGCCTGCGGCGCCGAGCGGGTGTCGTTCCACAGCAGCGCGTCGCGGATCACCTCGCCGTCAGCGTCGAGGCACACCATGCCGTGCTGCTGGCCCGCCACGGCCACGGCCGTCACGTCGGCCAGGTCGGCAGCGGCCGCCGCCTCCTGCAGCGCCTCCCACCATGTCGCCGGGGCGACCTCCGTGCCGTCGGGGTGAGCCGCCCGCCCCGAGCGCACGATCTCCCCCGTCTCGCCGTCGACGACGACGACCTTGCAGGACTGCGTCGACGAGTCGATCCCCGCTACCAGCGCCATGGCACACCCTTTCCGTTTTTTGTTGCGCTCCAAGAGTAATTGACGCCCGAGGCCCCGTCCTGCGAACCGCCGAATCCGCTCCCCAGCGACCTTCCGTCGATTGGACAGTCCGAGCCCGCGGGGTCTAGAGTTACTTCTCGCCGCGCACCACTAGCTCAACTGGCAGAGCAGCTGACTCTTAATCAGCGGGTTCAGGGTTCGAGTCCCTGGTGGTGTACCACGCAAGGTTCGGGCCCGTCTCCCTCACTGGGAGACGGGCCCGAATTTTTGTTGCCT
Organism: Arachnia sp.; assembly: GCA_047602285.1. Classification (GTDB taxonomy): domain Bacteria; phylum Actinomycetota; class Actinomycetes; order Propionibacteriales; family Propionibacteriaceae; genus Arachnia. The sequence goes on along the minus strand of JASGHR010000001.1, from coordinate 3,160,461 downwards.
CGCCCCTCAACCGGGCGCACAACCGTCGTGGGTCGGGGCCGCGTCAGAGCTCGTGAGACGATCCCCGGATCGGTCGTCACAAGCGCCCGCGTCACTAGCCTGGATGTATGTGGCTACGTTTCCAGCGTTGGACGAGCGCACTCCTCGCAACACTCCTGCTCGCCGCTTGCGCACCGGCTTCCACCAGCCCGACGACGACGTCGCCCTCGGCGCCCACCAGCCCGTCGCCCACCGTCACTCAGACGTCGACCGAACCCGCCGAGCCGACGCAGGAGCCGCCGATCCCGCGACAGATCACCTACGACCCGTATCTCCTCCCGGAGCACGTGGAGGGGCTGTTCGACGACCAGCTGCGGGCCGAATACCGGCGGCTGATCGACGCGATCATGGCGGGCAAGGAGTCGATCCCCGTCGATCCGGCCATCGAGCAACGCGACGACGCCTGGCTGCCGGGCGCGGTCATCTCGCAGCTCAACCCGGTGGGCGGGCCGGTGATGATCGGCATGTCACCGAACCGCAAGAAGGTGCTGTTCGACTACTACTTCGACAAGGATGAGCACCGGCAGATGATGGACTCGATCGCGCCCACCGTCGAGGGCTTGGTCGCCGATCTCATCCCCGTCCAGGCGAACGACGTCGACGCCGTCCTCGCGGTGTACGACCACTTGGCGCGCACCACGAGCTACACCCAGGACGGCCCGCTGACAGGCCCCTATGGCGTGCTCATCGACCGCAGCGGCATGTGCGTCGGCTTCGCCACCGGCATGTCCTGGCTGCTCGCCCAAGCGGGTGTGAAGGTGTCGCAGCCCATCGAGTGGACACCGACCGATCCCTCCGTCGACGGCCACGCCTGGTCGCTGACCCGGATCGACGGCGCCTACTTCCACCTCGACCCCACCTTCGAGAACGGCGAGACCCAGGGTCAGCGCCTCACCTGGTTCGGTCTGACCGACGAGCAGCGGATCCCCAGCGTCGGCACCCCGTTCACCTACGTCCTCGACACAGGCGCCCCTGTCCCGCAGGCGACCGACACGCGCTTCGCACCCCTGCAAGACGCGGCGTACTTCGCCCTCGACCCGGTGGCGCACACCGTCGAGCTCTACGACGAGAACGGCACCAAGACCGTGTTCTCGACGGAGACCCTCACGCTGGTCGGCTGACGCGCCGCCCGGGCACCAGAGTCAGGTCGGCCCCCGATGAGCACGCGCCGGAGCTCGCCAGGGTCGGATGAGCACGCGCCGGAGCTCGCCAGGACCCGATGAGCACGACACACCTCTCATCACACCGCGATGAGCACGCGCCGGAGCTCGTCAAGGTTCGATGAGCACGTGCCGGAGTTCACCAGTACCCGGTGAGCACGACACGCCTCTCATCACACCGCGATGAGCACGCGCCGGAGCTCGTCAAGGTCGGATGAGCACGCGCCGGAGCTCGTCGCGAGAATGGGCCGATTTCGGGCTGTTTCGAGCGACGAACTCCGGCACGTGCTCATCGAACCGTGACGACCCGGGGCAGTGAGCGAGCGGCAGAGCGGCGATCGGCACCTGAGGAGCAGCCCCCACTCGGCCGAGGCACGGTCGGTCCCTGAGGAGCGACGCACGACAGCCGGTCCCTGAGGAGCAGCCCCGCGTGGCGTCCGACACCGAGCACGAGCCCCGCGGGGCTGCGTCTCGAAGGGTCCGCAACCCACAGCCGGGCCGATCCCCAGAGCATCAGGAACCAGAGTCACACCCTCCAGCACGCATAAATCTCTGTATACGGGCAGCCGCGCGAATAATCGCACCGCTGCCCGTATACAAAGATTTATGCGCGAAAACCACCCGAAGACCAGCCAACGCTGACCATCCCGGGGGCAGACCCACGGTCCACCGCCCCGGAGACGACAAAGGGTGAGGTGGGGAGGCGCTTCGACGAAGCGTAAAAACACCCATGCACTTAAGCCCTGAAGTGACTGTGATCACACAGCCGGGCCGGCAGCGAGACGGAGCGCCTCCCCACCTCACCCGCCCGCCCCTGTGGTTAGGTCGCTGCCCATGGGTGCGGGACCTTTCGACACGGGCCCGGCGCTTCGCGCGGGGGCCCGGCTCAAGGAACAGTGCCCCACCTCAGCTACCTGCCCTTGTGGTCGGGCGAGTGGGCGGGTGCGGGACCTTTCGACTCGACGGTTCGCTGGCGCTCACGCGTCGGCTCAAGGAACGACGCCCACCTCAGTCGTCTGCCCTTGCGGTTGCGCTAGCAGGCGGGCGCGGGACCTTTCGACACGACGTGTTCGCTGGCGCTCACGCGTCGGCTCAAGGAACAGCGGCCCGGCTCAAGGAACGGCGGCCCACCTCAGCCGTCCGCCCTTGTGGTTGAGATCTCGCGTGGGTGCGGGACCTTTCGACACGACGTGTTCGCTGGCGCTCACACGTCGGCTCAAGGAACGGCGGTCGACCAGATCTGCACCAACCAGGCGACTACACGGTCGGCAGGTCGGCGCCCGGGGGCGGGTAGGACGCCTGCGCGCCCTCGAACTGCACGGTGTAGGCAGCGAACCGGCTGGCGTAGGCCGCGGCGTCGAGCAGCGACACACCGGCGGCCAGGCGCGCGGAGAGCGCGCCGCAGAACGCATCGCCTGCGCCGACGGTGTCGACGGCCTTGACCTTCGGCGAGGGAACGGCGGTGACGTCGTCGCCCTCTGCGACCAGCGACCCGGCGGAACCGACCGTCATCACGACAGTGGGCACGCCCGCGGCGCGCAGGCCCGCGACGATCTCGGTGGGCTCGGTCAGCTCGGGGCCGCCCAGCTGGGTGAGCGCCGCGGCGCCCTCGTGCTCGTTGACCACCAGCGGGTCGGCGGCGCGCAGCACCTCGGGGTCGATCTCGATCACAGGCGCCAGGTTCACGACCAACCGGCCGCGGGTCAGCCGCGCGGCGGCCTCGTCGGCCGCGCCCGAGATCTCGCCCTGCAGCACGACGACATCCGCGGCCTGGATCTGCTCCCGCCACCCGTCGACCATCGCGGGCGTCACCTGCGCGTTGGCGCCCGGCACAACCACGACGGTGTTCTCGGCCTGCGCGTCCACGCTCACCACGGCCAGGCCGCTGGGGCCGGGCACGCGGGCCACGTGCGAGATGTCGACGCCGGCCTCCTCCAGCCGCGACGTCGCAACGGAGCTGGCGGCGTCCTCACCCAGGGCGCCAAGGATGGTGGTGGGCGCGCCGGCGAGGGCGGCGGCGCAGGCCTGGTTGGCACCCTTCCCGCCCGGCGAGAAGGTCCCTCCCCCGGCCAGCAGCGTCTCGCCCGGCAGGATGTGGCGCTGCAGCAGCAGGTGAAGGTCGACATTCAGCGACCCGACGACGACGACTCGCGACACGGCGCGGCTCCTTCTATAGGTAAAGACCGGTGCCGCCGTCGACGACGACGGACGAGGCAACGGCATGGATGTCGCGCTCCCGCAGGAGCACGTAGGTCTTGGACTGGAGTTCCACCTCGGCGCGCTCCTCGGGGTCGAAGAGGACGCGGTCGCCGGGCTCGACGGAACGCACGCTCGGGCCGATGGCCACGACCTTCGCCCAGGACAGCCGACGGCCCATCTGCACGGTGGCGGGGATCAGGATCCCGCCCCCGCTGCGTCGCTCGGCCGCGCCCGCATCGGGGTCGACCAGCACGCGGTCGTGCAGCATCCTGATCGCCAGGGGCTGCTCGCTCATGCGCGGCTCGCCTCGAGGGCCTTGCGGGCCGCAGCGTTCAGCTGGCGCTGGTTGGCGACGCGCGACAGCGTCACGGCGAACACGACGGCGCCCAGCACGGCCCCGCCGATCAGCAGGAGGCGGTCCCGACGCCACGCGCCGGACTCGTCGCGGAACTGGGACGTCGCGCTGTCGAACTCGGTCCGCGCGAACTGCTTGACCTGGGCGACGGACTCGCGCGCGATGTTCTGCGGCTTCAACCCCTCGACGGCCTCGTTGGTCGCGTCGACCAGCTTGGCCCGGTTGGCGGCGAGATCTGCGCGGATCTGCTCCACGGTTCGGTTGCCCATGTCGGTGGTCCTCCTCGAAGTGTGCCCACAGCCTATTCACCCCGGGAGCCTCACGCCAGGAAAGCCCGGATTAGCGCTCGCTCGTCGCTCAGGCGGGCAGCACCGATTCGATCGCGGCGATCACCGACTCGTCCTCGGGATCCACCTGCGGCGCGAACCGCGCGACGACCGACCCGTCGGGCGCGATCACGAACTTCTCGAAGTTCCACCGGATGTCGCCTGTGTAGCCGTCGGCGTCCGGCACGTCGACGAGCAGCTGGTACAGGGCGTGCCGGGTGTCGCCGTTGACGTCGGTCTTCGCCGTCATCGGGAAGGTCACGCCGTACGTGGCGGAGCAGAACTCGGCGATCTCCTCTGCCGTGCCCGGCTCCTGCCCCATGAACTGGTTGCAGGGAACACCCAGCACCGTGAAACCGCGCTCGGCGTAGCGCTCTTGGAGGCGTTCCAGCGCGGCATATTGCGGCGTCAGACCGCATTTGGATGCCACGTTGGCGATCAAGACGGCTCGGCCCGCGTACTGGGCGAGGTCGGCCGGGCCACCGATCAGGGCATCGATCTGAACATCGAAGACGGACATGTGCCCGAATATACGTCTGGCGCCGACCAGCGCGACAGGGACCATCCACCGTCGCGGATACACTGTGGCGCATGAACGCTCGCCTCACTGCCGGAGCCACGGCACCCGAGTTCACCCTTCCCGATCAGGACGGCAAGGACGTCTCCCTCTCGGACTTCGCCGGAAAGAGCGTCATCCTCTACTTCTACCCGGCGGCCATGACGCCGGGCTGCACGACGCAGGCGGTCGACTTCTCGGCGGCCCTGCCGTCGTTCCAGGAGTCCGGCTACACAGTGCTCGGCTGCTCGCCGGACCCGGTGGAGAAGCTCTCGAAGTTCGCGGAGCGGTCGGGCCTGGGCTTCACGCTCCTCGCCGACCCCGCCAAGGACGTCCTCAACCTGTACGGCGCCTACGGTCTGCGCAAGCTGTACGGCAAGGAGATCGAGGGAGTGCTCCGCTCCACCTTCGTGATCGACGTCGACGACGCGGGCGTGGGCACGGTCCGCGTCGCGCAGTACAACGTCAAGGCCACGGGACACGTCGCGAAGCTGCGCCGGGAACTTGGCATCTGACCTCTTCCACACCATCGACGTGGCCCCCGGCGGCGGGGTCGACGTCGAGTTGGAGATCAAGCGCTCCCGCTTCCTGACGCGCATCCGCCGCGTGACGACGGAAGAGCAGGCCCGGGCCGTCATCGAGGAGCGGCGTTCGGCGCACTACGACGCGCGACATCACTGCTCCGCCTTCATCCTCGGCCCCGACGGCCGCACCGCCCGCAGCTCCGACGACGGCGAGCCGGCCGGCACGGCGGGCGTCCCCATGCTGACCGCGCTGCAGCGCGCGGGCCTCACCGACGTCGTCGCCGTCGTCACCCGCTACTTCGGTGGCGTGAAGCTCGGCGCCGGCGGCCTCGTCCGCGCCTACACCGACGCCGTCGCGCAGGCGGTGCACGCCGCGGGCGCCAGAGAGGTACGGCTGACGCGGCTGCTCGGGATCGATGCCGACATCGCCTCCGCGGGCCAGCTGGAGGCCCAGCTCCGGGGCCTGGTCCTGCCCTCCGGCGCGCCCGTGATGGTCGACGGTGTCAGCTGGGCCGAGGGCGCGCGGATCACCGTGGCGGTGCCGGTGGGCGCGGTCGGCGAGTTCGACGTCGCGCTGGCCACCCTTTCAGCCGGCGCGCTCACCGCGACGCCCGTCGGCGAGCGCTGGACCGGCTCCTGACGGATAAGTGCAGTCACATAGGCATTCCGCCATTTTCAGGGGTTCGTGGAGCATCTCGCCGCACTTATCCGGCACGTTCAGGTCTGCCGATAGGCTGGCGGGCATGGCAGCGCGCATGTTCACCGCCGTCCTTCCGCCCCGCGACGTCGTCGACGCGCTCGACCAACTCGTAGAACCGCGTCGCGAGGCCGACCCCGCCCTGCGCTGGACGAGGCCAGACGGCTGGCACGTCACCACGTCCTTCATGGAGCGTGTCGACGGCGCCCGGGTGGAGGCGCTGGAGGAGAATCTCGCCGCGGCGGCCGCACGAACCGCGCCCTTCCACCTGACCCTCGCGGGCGGCGTCGCATTCCCGCATCCCGCCAAGGCCAAGGTCCTCGGCTTGGCGGTGGCCAGCGGCCACGACCCCCTGTCGCACCTCTCGTCCGCCGCGCGGACGGCCGCGACCACGGCCGGCATCGAGGTGGACGGCGCGCGCTTCGTCGGCCACCTGACGCTCGCGCGCGCCTACCGCGGGGTGTCGGCGACCCGCTGGCTCGAGATCCTCTCGTCCTTCCCCGCCTGGGAGTGGCGGGTCGACGAGCTGGGGCTCGTCGAGTCGCACCAGACGGGCCGTCGCTACGAGGTGATCGGGCGCTTCGGCCTGGGTACCGAAACTGCCCTAGACTGAGCGCGCCCGTCTCGGGCGAGCCGAAGTGGTGGAATTGGTAGACACGCAGGATTTAGGTTCCTGTGCCTTCGGGCGTGAGGGTTCAAGTCCCTTCTTCGGCACCGTTTTTCCCGCACTCACCCCTCGTCGTCGAGCGGCTCGTCCTGCTCCGCCGGATGCGCCAGCGCCCACGGGAGCGGGTCGATGCCGACGGGGTGCAGCGCCGGGTCGTCGTCGGTGAACGTGCGCACTGGGCCGCGTCCGGTGGCCCTGGTCTCGAACCGGACCGTCACCCGACCGAGGCCCGCGCCCCACACCCAGCCGCGACCGTGCTCGTCGTGCGTCACGTCGGCACCGGGGAACCAGCCCCTGCCCCGCACGCCACTCAACTCCGCCGCCGCGACTCGGCTGACGTCCGGGACCGCGACATCCGGGTCCTCGCCGAACAGGCTCTCCTGGGCCGCCGTCGCGAAGCCGCTCACGCCGATGCCGAGCAGCCGCACGCCCGCCCGGACGTCGACCTCGCGCAACAGGCCGACGCCCGCGGCCGTGATGGTGTCGACGGAGTCCGTTGCGCCGCCGAGGCTGCGCGCGATGGTGCGCGTCGAGAAGTCGGGGAAGCGCACCTTGAGCGTGACGGTGCGGGCGAACAGGCCGGCTTTGGACAGCCGGCCCGCGACGGACGCGGCGTCTCGCACGAGGATGGCCTCGAGGTGTGCACGGTCGGTGAGGTCGGTGGCGAAGGTGTCCTCGGTCGAAATCGACTTGGGCTCTCGCCGCGACTCGACCGGCCGGTCGTCGCGCCCCCACGCCAGCTCGGCGAGACCGTTACCCGCGGCGGAGCCCAGCTCACGCACCAGCTCTGCGCGGTCGGCCGAACGCAGATCCTCGACGGTGTAGCGCCCGATCGCGACCAGCCGCTGCTCCGTCGCGGGCCCTACCCCGGGGATGGCGCGCACGGGCATGGCGGCGAGGAAGTCGAGTTCCTCGGCGGGGTCGAGGATGCGCACGCCGTCGGGTTTGGCGGCCTCACTGGCGAGCTTCGCGAGGAACTTGCCCGTGCCCACGCCCACCGACGCGGTCAGGCCCTCGGTGCGCTCGGTCAGCTCCCGCCGGAGCAGCGCCAGGCGTTCGGGGAGCTCGTCCTCCGCCCACCCGGCCGGGGCGAGGTCGACGAACGCCTCGTCGAGGCTGAGCGGTTCGACGATGGGCGACACCTCGCGCAACAGTCCCATGACGATCCGCGAGGACTCGCGGTAGGCGTCGAATCGGCCGCCGAGGAACGCGGCGTGCGGAGCCCGCCGCCGCGCCTCCGTGCCGGACATGGCCGAGCGCACGCCGAACCGCCGCGCCTCGTAGGACGCCGTCGCCACCACGCCGCGGGGCCCTCCGCCGCCCACCACGACGGCCTTGCCCCTGAGCGACGGCTTGTCGCGCTGCTCGACGGCCGCGAAGAACGCGTCCAGGTCGAGGTGCAGGATCCGGCGGGCCACGGCCACGAGACTATCCCGGCGACGCGCACCCGCGCCTCCGGCCGGCGACGGCGTCGTCCCAGCCCGCGGGTCTCCCTGCGCCCCGACGGGTCGCCGCAATATGCTGGCGACAAGCCCGCACGGGCCTCGACACCGACGTCACCCAAGGAAGGAAGCGACCTCGACATGGGTCTCCTCAACCACGTAGGAATCACCGTTGGCGATCTGCAGCGGTCCATCGCGTTCTACACCCAGCTCGGCTTCGGCGAGCCCCCGGCGGACATGGTGTTCACCATCCAGGGCGAGTGGCTGAGCAACCTCGTCGCCGAGGACGACGCCGTCATCGACGTCGCCTTCCTCAAGATGGACGACGGCACTGTGCTGGAGCTGCTCCAGTACAAGCAGCCCGAGGGCGTGAAGACCAACGAACGTCCCAACCGCGACGTCGGCGCCATGCACCTCGCGCTCAACTGCGACGACGTCCGCGCCGTCTACGAGCGGCTGAAGGACACGGTCGACTTCAACTCCGAGCCGCAGGTCGTCCCCAACGGCCCGTGGGCCGGCAACATCGTCGCCTACCTGAACGACCCCGACGGCACCCCCGTCGAGCTCGTCCAAGACGTGAACTGACCCGCACCCCCTCGCCCGGGCCTATGCTCGGGCCATGACGAAGGAGCGCACGGGGCCGACGACGGTGTGGCCCGAGGCACGGCCGCTGCGGATCGGCGCGGGCCCCATCGGTGTGGTGATGAGCCATGGTTTCACGGGCACGGTGCAGTCGATCGCGCCGTGGGCCCGGGCCCTGGCCGAGCCCTCTCCCGGTTGGGCGGGTGCCCGCGTTGTCGCCCCGCGGCTGCCCGGGCACGGCACGTCCTGGCGCGACATGGCCCGCACCCGGTGGTGGGACTGGTACGGCGCCGTGGAGGACGCCTACCACGAGGTCAGCGCGGAGTGCGAACAGGTGTTCGTCGCCGGGCTGTCGATGGGCGGCGCGCTGGCGCTGCGGCTGGCCGAGCGCGAGCGGATCGCGGGCGTGCTGCTGGTCAATCCCGCCATCGCGACCAAGGATCGACGGGTGCCGCCCGCACGCCTGCTGCACCGCGTGCTGCCGCCGCAGGTCGGGGTTGCCGACGACATCGCGCTGGAGGGTGCGCAGGAACTCGCCTACCCCCAGTTCTCGGCGACGAGCCTCAAGACCATGACGGATCTGTGGCGCGACGTGCGCAAGAACCTCGACCGGCTCACCGCGCCTGTGCTCCTGATGCGTTCACCCGACGACCATGTCGTCGACGACGCCACGGCCAAGATCCTGCGGAAGCGGGTGGCGGACCTGCGCTTCGTCGAACTCCCGCGCAGCTATCACGTGGCGACGCTGGATCACGACGCGCCGACGATCTTCGAGGAGTCGCGGCGGTTCATCGCCGACCTCTGACAGGCGGTCAGCCGACGACGCGTCGGGCCCCGGTGTAGGGCATCGAGTCGAGGCTCGCGACGTTGATGCCGCGGCGCGGGTTGGCCGCGTGCACGATCTTGCCGTTGCCGATGTAGAGGCCGACATGGCTGACCGGGCTGTAGTAGAACACCAGGTCGCCGGGGCGGAGGTCGGACTTGGCGACCTTCTTGCCGACGGACGACCACTGGCCGCGCGAGGAGCGGGTGATGTTCACGCCCACCTGGCGGTAGGCCCAGCTGGTGAGGCCGGAGCAGTCGAAGGTGTTCGGGCCGGAGGTGCCCCAGACGTAGCTGCTGCCGACCTTGCTCAACGCGTACTGGACCGCGTCCTGCGCGCGGCCGGAGCCGCCGCTGACCACGGGGGTGTCGTCGCCGTCATCCTGCGTTGTCGCGTCGGACCCGCCGTTGTCCCTGCTCGGGCGATCGGCGTTGGCGCGCTCCTCGGCGGCGGCCTGCGCGGCAGCAGCCTCGGCGATGCGCTGCGCCTCAAGGGCGGCGAGCCGCTCCTGCTCCTCGGCAGAGAGTCGGTCGTAGACCTCCTGCGCCTTGGCTTCCTTGGCGTCGTACTCCTTCGCCAGCTCCTCCTTGGCCTCGGCCTGCTTCTTCAGCTCGGCCTGCGCCGCATCGGCGTCGGCCTGGAGCGTGGCGAGCTTGGCCTGGTCCAGCTGCAGGCGCTGCACGCCGGCGTTGGAGCGGTCCACCTCGGCCTGCATCGTGCCGAGGCCCGACAGGAACGCGTTCGCGTCGGTGGTGGTCAGCAGCTGGGCGGCGAGCGACACGTGGTCGGTCTGCATCTGGAGGACGGCGGCGTCACCGAGTTGGGCGGCGAGCGCCGCGACCTTGTCCTTCTGGGTCTTGAGATCCGCGCTCAGCGTCGTCAGCTTGGCCTGGGCGGCCTCAGCGGCCTCGTGCGCCTCGATGATCTGCTGGTCGATGGCGCTGGACTCCTGGTGGATGCGATCCAGCTCGGCCTTGGCCTCCGCGACGGCATCGGGGTCCGCATGAGCGACGACGTTGCCGGTCACGAGGCAAGCGGCGGCGATGGCTGCGGCGACCGAGGCGCGGATTCGAAACACTTAGGTACTCCATCGACGGGGGTAAGTCTGAGAGAATTCTAAAGGTCTTTCAGGGCATTCCCAAACCCCCTCGTCACGCTCGTTCGCAGGGCGGATCGAGCGCCCGAGACCGTTTTGTCAGTGCCACCCCGTAGCCTCCCGGTCATGGCTCAGACCGCCCTCCAGCCTTCGTTCGACGACCTCGGCGCACCCCTCGCCGAGGCCACCTTCGTCGTCGTCGACCTGGAGACCACCGGTGGCGCAGCCGACGCCGAGATCACCGAGATCGGCGCGGTCAAGGTGCGCGGCGGCGAGGTGCTCGGCGAGTTCCAGACGCTGGTCAGGCCGTCGGGTCCCGTGCCGCCGATGATCCAGGTGCTGACCGGCATCACGTCCGCGATGGTCGCCGCCGCTCCCCCGCCGTCGGTCGCCCTCGCCGCGTTCGCGGAGTTCTCCGCCGGCGCCGTCCTCGTGGCGCACAACGCGCGATTCGACACGGGGTTCCTCCGCCGCGGCTACGAGCAGCTGGGTATCCCCTGGCCGCGGCCGACGGTGGTGGACACGGTCGCGGTGGCGCGCGCGGCCCTGCTCCGCGACGAGGTGCCCAACTGCAAGCTGGGCACGCTCGCGCGCTACTTCCGTTCGACCACGGAGCCGAACCACCGCGCGCTGAGCGACGCGCGCGCCACGGTCGACGTGCTGCACGGTCTGCTGGAGCGCGTCGGCAATCTCGGGGTGTACACGCTCGAGGACCTGGCCGAGTTCGCCCTCCAGGTCTCGCCGGACCGCAGGGCGAAGCGGGTGTGGGCCACCTCCGCGCCGGAGGTGGCGGGCGTCTACTACTTCTATTCCGACGGCGTGGCCGCGGACGGCACGCCCCAGCGCGAGGTGCTCTACGTCGGCAAGTCCAACAATCTTCGGCGCCGCGTCCGCTCGTACTTCTCCGCCGCGGAGAAGCGTGGCCGCATCCACGAGATGGTGCGCGTGGCGACCGGCGTGGAGTACATCCCATGCGCCACGGATCTTGAGGCGGAGGTGCGGGAGCTGCGGATGATCGAGTCGCTGTCGCCGCGCTACAACAGGCGCTCGAAGAACCAGCGCAAGCTTCTGTGGCTGCGCCTGACGAAAGAGGCATTCCCGCGGCTGTCGATCGTCTCCCGCCCCGGCGAGGGCCCGGCGTTCGGGCCGTTCCGGACGCGCGAGTCGGCCGATCAGGCGGCGCTGGCGCTCTACGACGCCTTCCGCGTGCGCCGCTGCACCACGCGCCTGAGCGCGAAGAAGGAGACCTCGTCCTGCGCGTTGGGCGAGATGGGGCGCTGCCTCGCGCCGTGCGAGCTGGGGGTCGGGGCCGAGCGGTACGCGGACGCCGTCGACGCGCTCCGCGAGAGCTGGCTGGGCGACGTGCGCCCAGTGCTGGGCAGCGCCCGCACCCGGCTGAGGAACCTGGTGGCGCAACAGCGCTACGAGGAAGCCGGGGAGGTGGCCGGGCGCCTGACGGACTACCACCGGGCGTCGCTACGGTTCCATCGCCTCCGGTCGCTCGCGACGACACGGCAGCTGGTGGCCGCGCTCCCCTCGATCCGCGGCTGGGACATCCACGTGATCCGCTACGGCCGCCTCGCGGCGGCCACCTCCGCGCCGTCCGCGCGGGCACGGGCGGCGGCGGAGGAGGCAGAGGCATCGGCCGAGACCGTGTTGCCTCCGCCCGAAGGGCTGCCCGCGGGCAGCGTCGAGGAGGCCGAGCGGATCGCGGCCTGGCTCGAGCTGCCCGGGGTGCGGCTCATCGAGACCGACGGCGAGTGGGCTTGGCCCCTGCACGCCGGCGTCCCCGAGGCCGCGCTCCCCGAGGCCCTGCTCGGCGCTCAGCCGATGGTGACGGACTCGATCACGACGGGCTCGACCGGGCGATCGCCGTAGCCGGTTCGCGTCGTCGCGATGGCGTCGACCACGCCCTGGCTGGCCGGGTCGGTCACCTCGCCGAAGATGGTGTGCCTGCGGTTCAGGTGCGGGGTCGGCACCACGGTGATGAAGAACTGCGAGCCGTTGGTGGCGGGTCCGCGGTTGGCCATCGCGAGGAGGTACGGGCGGTTGAAGCTGAGCTCCGGGTGGAACTCGTCGGCGAACTCGAAGCCGGGGCCGCCGGTGCCGTTGCCGACGGGGCAGCCGCCCTGGATCATGAAGCCGTCGATGACGCGGTGGAAGGTGAGGCCGTCGTAGTAGTTGCCCGTGGTGGGCTTGCCGGTCTCGGGGTCGACGTACTCCTTGGTGCCGGCGGCGAGGCCGACGAAGTTCTCGACGGTCTTGGGCGCCTGGTCGTCGAACAGCTCGACGGCGATGTCGCCACGGTTGGTGTGCAGGGTGATGGTGCTCACAGATTTCCTTTCGGACTCGAATCCCCCTAAGTGTGGCCCATGGGTACGCCTGGGCCAATCTCACGATCCCCCCTTGTGGATTGCCCACAGCCCGGTAGCGTGGTGAGTGCTCGATCACGAGCCACAACCATTGGAGGAACTTGTGAACAAGTCACAAGAGCTGAAGAAGGCCGCCGTGGAGACCGCCTCCGCCGCCGCCGAGTACTCATCCGCCGCGCTGAAAGATGGGCTTGAATACGCTCAGCAGCTGCTGACCGAGGCCCAGAAGCAAGCTGGTCCCGCCCTGCACGACGCAAAGGTCCGCACCGCCGACTTCGCGTCCAAGCGCCTCGACGATCTCGAGCCGCACATCAAGGACGCGCTGGAGAAGGTAGCGCCCGCCGTCGAGGCGGCCAAGGACAGGGTCTCCGACGACCTGCTGCCCAAGCTGCAGGACGTGCTGCATCAGGCAGCTGAGCACCCGCTCGTCCAGGAGGCGACGCAACGCGGCACCGCCGCCGTGCAGGCGCTGGCCGGGGAGCTGGAGCCGCTGAAGCCGGCGAAGAAGAAGAGCAAGTGGAGGTCCGTCGGGAAGTTCCTGGCGATCGGCGCGGTCGTCGCCGGCGCCGTGGCCGCCGTCCGGCACTTCCTCTCCCCCAAGGACGACGGCTGGACGGCGCACGAGCCGTCGAAGGCCTACGTCAACAACAACGACACCTTCTCCAACGCCGCGAAGTTCGCCGCCGACATGGAGGCTCAGGACGAGGAGCCCGTGCAGGAGGAGGAGCACGTCGAGGTCGTCTCCGAGGAGGAGCTGCACGAGCAGGACGACATGACCGCCGAGGGCTCGCCCGCCCCCGAGGTCGAGTTCCTGACCGGCCAGGACGCCGCCCGCCACGCCGGCTACGGCGACGGCGCGTTCGTGGGCGACGAGCCCCCGGAGGGTTTCACCATCAAGGGCAACGAGCGCTCGAAGAAGTACCACGTCCCCGGCACGGGCGGGTACGAGCGCACGATCCCCGAGGTCTGGTTCAACTCTGAGGAGGCGGCCCAGGCGGCCGGCTTCGTCAAGGCCCAGCGCTGAGCTGAGCTCCGAGCGGCGGCGTCCCCCTGAGGGGGGCGCCGCCGTTTCGCGTTTACCGGGTGGCGCGGGAAAGCTCCGCCGCCCACGTGCCCGCACCCTCGACCTCCACCGCACCCAGGCCCTGCCAGGCCGCGGCCTCGTGCAGCAGCGGCGCCACACGCGCGGCCAGCTCCGACGCGCGGTGCGCCTCGGGCGGCTCGACGTGCGCGTGCCTGACCCGGAGGATGCCCGCTTGACGGTCGCTCTTGAGGTCCACCCGGCCGACGAGTGCGTCGTCGACCAGCACAGGCAGCACGTAGTAGCCGTGCTCTCGCTGCGCGGCCGGCGTGTAGATGGAGATCCGATAGTGGAAGCCGAACAGTCGCAGCGCGCGCGGCCGGTACCAGACCAGCGGGTCGAACGGCGCGAGCAGCGCCGCGGCCGCCACGGACCGCGGCACCCGCGCCCCCGCGGCCAGGTAGGCGGGCTCTGGCCAGCCCTCCACCTCCACCGGCTCCAGCTCGCCGGCCCGCACCAGGTCGTCGACCGCGGCGCGCGCAGTGGCGACGCCCAGACGGGGGTGGTCGGCGAGGTCGTCGAAGGTCGCGACGCCGTAGGACACCGCGGCGCGACGGAGCAGTTCGCGCACCGCCTCCTCTCGCGGCAGGTCGGCCCGCGCCTCGGGCGGGAGGGCATCGGCCACGGCGAAACGCCGCTCGAACCGCCGCCGTCCGGTGACCACGAGGTGACCGTGCCGGAAGAGCCACTCGGCGGCCACCTGCACGTCGTTGCGGTTCCACCATCCGCCGCCCTGCGGGACGTTGGCGGGATGCTCCAAGTCGCGCACACGCACCTCTCCCCGCTCCGCCACCTCGGCGAGCACCTCGTCGATCAGGCGCGTCCGCTCGGCAGCCCAGGACCTGAACCCTTCGCGCTCAGGCACCGCCCGACGCCAAGCCCAGAGTGGCCAGTCGGCGACAGGCAGGATCGTCGCGGCGTGAGCCACATACTCGGTGTAGCGGCCGAGGCCCCGGCCCGAGTCGTGGTGCAGGAGCCGATCGAGGACGGCACGGTCGTAGGGGCCGACGCGGGCGAGCAGCGGCAGGTAGTGCGCTCGCTCGAACACGTTGACGGAGTCGAGCTGCAGGACACCCAGCTTGGCGATGGCCCTCGTCAGAGCCGCGGTGTTGGGCGTGGCGGGCCGTGGTCCGGCGAGCCCCTGCGCGGCGACGGCGATCCTGCGGGCGGCGGCCGCCGAGAGTCTGCGTGGCATCCCCGCAGCCTAGCGAGCATCAGCCATCGTTCCGTGGATCCCGAGCCCGGCGCGGAGCACCCGGCCGTGGTCGTCAGGTTCCGCATCTTGGGCAGCGAGCCACGGCAGCGGCGTCGTTCCTTGAGCCGGCCCGCGCGCAGCGCCCGGCCATGTCGAAAGGTCCGAAACCTTGGGCAGAAAGCCACGGCAGCGGCGTCGTTCCTTGAGCCGGCCGTGAGGCGCCAGCCGAACGCCGTGTCGAAAGGTCCGAAACCTTGGGCAGGGAGCTCGGTAGCGAGGTGGCGCATGGAGTTTTGACGCACAACTGCACTGTCTGTGCCCTGTAGGGCACAGAAGCCGGGGTTGTGCGTGAAAATTCCATGGCCGGTGAGTAGACCACCACGCGCTGTGGTTTCGGACCCTTCGAGACGCAACCCCGCACGGCCCGCGCCCGGTGCCGGTCAGCTCGCGGGGCTGCTCCTCAGGGACCGGCCGTGGCCCGGCCTATCGTTCCTTGAGCCGGCCGTGAGGCGCCAGCCGAACGCCGTGTCGAAAGGTCCGAAACCTTGGGCAGGGAGCTCGGTAGCAGGATGGGGTGCATGGAGTTTTGACGCACAACTGCACTCCCTGTGCCCTGTAGGGCAGAGAAGCCGGGGTTGTGCGTGAAAATTCCACGGCTGGTGGGCAGACCACCTGGCGTTGTGGTTTCGGACCCTTCGAGACACAGCCCCGCACAGCCCGCGCTCGGTGTCGGTCGGCGTGCGGGACTGCTCCTCAGGGACCGATCCTCGAGCCGGCCTATCGTTCCTTGAGCCGGCCCGGCGCGCAGCGCCGGGCCCGATGCTCCTATGTGTTGTCAAGGGTGAGGATGGGGTGGATTTCGCGGGCGATGTAGCGGATCAGGCAGCGGATGATTTCTTGTTTGCTTTTGCCTTCGGTGGTGCGTCGGTGCATGTAGGTGCGGGTTGTTGGGTCGTGGGCTAGGCGGGTGATCGCGATCCGCCAGAGTGCGCTGTGGGCTTGTCGGTCGCCGCCTCGGTTGAGGCGGTGACGGTGGGTCTTGCCGCTGGAGGCGGGTATCGGGGCGGCGCCGGTGAGCATCGCGAAGCTGGCTTCGGTGTTGATCCTGTTGGGGTTGTCGCCGGCGGTGATCAGGAGTTGGGCCGCGACCGCGGGGCCGATACCTCGGACTTCGAGGAGGGCGGGGTTGATGCTTTTGAGGAGGGTGGTGATCAGGTGGTCGTGGTCGAGGATCTGGTCGTTGAGGTGTCGCCAGGTCCGGGCGAAGTCCCGCAGGGTGTATTTCGTTGCGGTGGTGGGGTCGCCGGTGGTCAGTGTTGTCGGGTCGGGGCGTAGCGCGAGGCAGGCTTTGTGGAGTTTGGTGCCGTTGAGGCCGCGGAGCTGCTCACGTAGTGGGGCTGGGGCGGTGATGATCACTGATTTGATCTTGCGGATCAGGTCTGCGCGTTGGCTGACGGCGGTCTTGCGGGCGAGGTGGAGCACGCGGAGTGCTTCGACGTGGTGGTCGCGGCGTTTCGGGGTCGTGGTCGCGGTCCCGGCGATCACGGCGCGGGCCGCGGCGACCGCGTCGAGTGGGTCGGATTTACCGTTGAGGCGGCGGGTGGATCTGTCTGGGCGGTTGACCTCGAACACGGTGATCCCGGCCTGGGTCAGGAAGGTGGTGAGTCCGGCGCCGTAGGCGCCGGTGCCCTCGACACCGATCCGGGTCACGGTCCCGAACCCGACCAGCCAGGCCAGCAGGGCGTGGTAGCCGGCCGGGGTGGTGGGGAACGTGGTGGTAGCGAGCTGGCCTCCGGTGCTGGTCACTGCTGCGACGGTGTGGGTGTCGGCGTGTGTGTCGACTCCGCCGATGATCTCTCCGGTGAGGGGGTCATCTAGAGCGGGGTGGTGGGTGCGGGGTGGGTGTGTCATCGTAGACATCGCGGTGTCGGTTTCCTTCCGAGCAGGTAGGTGGCGCCGTTGCTGGGCAGTGAACCGGACAGCACAGTGAAGAGACCCGTTCTTGTCGCGGAAGGGTCAGGCTCCTATCAAGTCACGACACTGCCCAGCGCTGTGAGCGCTTGAGGGGCAGGAGAGTTTTTCCTGGTACCTGTGGGGCCAAACGTAAAAGGAGTGCGACAGATCGGGTTGAAGACCGGCCCCGCGTGAGCATGACCGTCAGTGTCGAAAAGAGTCAGCACCCTTCCTGGATCCCCAGGACCAGGAAACCCCCTCACCACCATTCTCACTGTGTCGAAAGGTCCCGCGCTTTGGGCAGGAAGTCGCGGCAGCAGGATGGGTGCATGGAGTTTTGACGCACAACTCCACTCCCTGTGCCCTGTAAGGCAGAGAAAGCAGAGTTGTGCGTGAAAATTCCATGGCTGGTGAGTAGACCACCACGCGCTCTGGTTGCGGACCCTTCGAGACACAGCCCCGCACAGCTCTCGCCCGGTGTCGGTCAGTGTGCGGGGCTGCTCCTCAGGGACCGCTCGGCGCAAGCCAGCACGCAGGTCCGCGGGAACCGATCGATGTAAGCAGCCGAGGTTGCTCCTCAGGGAGCGATCGGCGTAAGCAGCCGGGCTGCTCATCAGGGATCGGTCGCCGGGTGAGTCGAGCCACTTCGCTCGGCGCACGGCCTACAGGCTGGCGATGCTCTGCAGGGCGGCGAGGTGCTGCGACCACTGGGCGCGGCCCTCCTTGGTCAGGCTCAACCACGTGCGAGGACGCTTCCCGACGTAGCCCTTCTTGATGGCCACCAGGCCCAGCTCCTCGAGCTGCGCTGCCTGCCTGCTGAGCACGGAGTCGCTGATCTGGAGCTGCGCGGCGACAGTCCCGAACTCGGCGCTCTCGACGGCGTTGAGGGCCGCGACGATCGAGAACCGCACGGGGTGCGTCAGGGCGCCCACCAGCTGGTGTCGTGGGTGCTCGGACATCAGCGTCGCGCCTCCGCCCACGCCCCGCCGAGCGTCACCGCCGACAACAGGACGCTGATGGTGATCAGGAACCAATCCTGGTCCACGAACCAGAAGTACATGCCGAAGATACCCACGACCCAGAGCACGCCCCAGACGACGATGGTCAGCGTCCACCGCCGGCCGAAGCCCTGCTTGAGCGACCGCCCGAAGACGCCGGCGAAGACGAACAGCGCGGCGATCCAGGCGAACATCAGAATCAGCGGGAGCGCGCGCATGTCGTCGGGCGCGAAGGCCAGCGCGGGCAGCGCCAGCGACGAGGCCGCGCCCATCCCCAACAAGCCCGCGATGTGCGGCCAGCTGGCGCCGACGCGCGTGGTGCTCGACGTGCGAGACGCCTGCTCGAGCAGGGCGCGCGCCTCGTCGGGGGTCGGCTGGTCGGTCATGCCTGGGCGTCGATCCGTGCGAGCTGAGCGGTCAGCGCGGCGCGAACCGAGACCCAGGTGCTGATGAGCGCGGACGCCGTCGTCGCGCTCACCATCATCATCGGGGCCGAGCCCTCGATGACGCCGAAGGCGAAGAGGATCGTCATGCAGGCCAGGCCGCCCGCGGGGCCCATCCAGAGCCAGCGGAGGCTCAGGCGCAGGCGATCGACGTCGGGGGTGGTGGTGTTCCTGGTGTTCATGATGAGCCTCCTTGAGCCCTGGGATCGTGTCCGTGGCTCAACCGTAGCAAGTACTTTCCAGATTGACAACTATTTTCCGAAGCGAGTTTCGAGGTACCCGACGGCCACCCGCGACGGCGAGCTATCGTCGCCCCATGACGGTGGCGTTGGCGGTGGGGGCTGCGGTGGTCGCCGCGCTCGTGTGGGCGCTCGCCGTGCCCCGCGTGCGCATCGACGACCCGGAGGCGCCCGACCTCGCGGCGCTCGTCACCGCACGCTCGACCGCGCTCGTCGTCGCCACGACGCTGGCCGCAGGGCTGGCGCTCTGGCGGGTGGACACGTTCTCCTGGCTGCTCTGGGGGCCCTATCTCGCGCTCGGCGCGCCGCTGGTGGCGGTGGATCTCCGGACGACATTCCTCCCCCGCCGGCTGCACTACCCCGCGCTGGGGGCCATGGCGCTCGGCGGCGTCGCGCTCGCGGTCCTACGGCCGACCGCAGCGCTCGGCGCCGTCGTCGGCGCCCTCGCCGCGTTCGCCTTCTTCTACGTCGCGTGGCGGCTGACGGCCAACCTCGGCTTCGGCGACGTCCGGCTCGCACTGCTCCTCGGCGCGGCGGCGGGACAAGCGGGGGTGAGCGCCTGGGCGACGGGCTTGCTCGCAGGCACGTTCCTGGGCGCGCTGCACGGCATCGGGCACGCCCTCTGGATGCGCAGACATCCGGAGGGCGCGACGCACTTCGCCTACGGCCCCGCGCTCTGGGTGGGGCCGATCGTGGCCGCGGCTATCGCTGGGTAGCGGCGATCCACGCCTCGAGCGCGGCTGCGGCCTTACCGGAGTCGATGGCCTCGCGGGCGTCGGCCAGCGGCTGCGCCAGCTGGTCCCGCAGGTCGAGAACGGTCGAGATGCCCCGGTACGCCAGCAGCGCGGCCGCGGCATTCAGCACCACGATGTCGCGCACCGGCCCGGGCTTGCCGCCCACGACGTCGCGGACCACCTGCGCGTTGTGAGCAGGGTCGCCGCCCGTGAGGTCGTGCGGCGCGGCGGGCTCCAGGCCGAGAGCCTCGGGATCGAGGACGGTGCGGTGCACGCGCCCCTCCGACACCAGCCACACGTCCGAGTCGGACGTCGTGGTGAGCTCGTCCAGCCCGTCGAAGCCGCGGAACACCATGCCCCGAGTGCCGCGCTCGGCCAGCACGCGCGCGATGACCGGCGCGACGTCGTCGTTGGCGACGCCGAGCGCCATCGCCCTGGGGCGCGCCGGGTTGGCCAGCGGGCCGAGGAAGTTGAAGGTGGTCTGGATGCCGAGCGCACGACGCACGCCGGCCACGTTCTTCATGGCCGGGTGGTACTGCTGCGCGAAGAGGAACACGATGCCGACCTCGTCGAGCACCGCGGCCTGCTTCTCAGGCTCCAGGTCGATCCGCACGCCCAGCGCCTCGAGCGTGTCCGCGGTGCCCGCGAGCGACGACGCGGCGCGCGCACCGTGCTTGGCCACCTTGGCGCCGGCCCCGGCGGCAACGATCGCCGCCATGGTGGACACGTTGACGGTGTTGGCGCGGTCACCACCGGTGCCGACGACGTCGACGGCGTCCGGATCCAGGTTCAGCGGGGTCGCGTTGGCGAGCATCGCGTCGGCCATGCCGGCGATCTCGTCCTCGGTCTCGCCCTTGGCGCGCAGCGCCGTGAGCATGCCGGCGATCTGCACCTCGGAGGCGCGGCCGGCGAAGATCTCGTTCAGGGCCCAGGAAGCTGCGCTGGCCTCGAGCCCCTCGCGACGGACCAGCCCGGTCAGGATGTCGGGCCAGGTGTATCCGCTCACTGGGCCGCGGCCTGCGAGAGGCGGGCGCGGATCAGGTTCGCGGCCTGCGTGGGCAGCGTGACGGGATCGACGGGGTAGGCGGCGACGGCGTCGGCGCGCGACCAGGAGGCAAGCCAGGCGTCGGCCTCGCGGGTGACGAGCAGCAGCACCGGCGGTGCGTCGGCGTACTCCTCCTTGATCTGGTGCGCGAGGCCGAAGCCGCCGGACGGCTGGGCGTTACCGTCCAGCATCAACAGCGCGTACTCGGTGCCCGCGTCGAGAGTGCGCAGCACCGCGGGCTGCGTCGCGACCTCGAACACCTCGATCTCGGGAAGGTCCGCCGCCACGCGCCTGCCGAGCGTGAGCCGGATCTGCTCGCGGACCGTCCGGTCGTCGGAGTAGACCAGCACCTTCACGGGAGTATCGCTCATGGGGAACTTTCCTTCTTAGCTCACGCCATCGACCGGCGGCCGAGGTTGTCTCTGTGGGTCATCGTAGCCAAGCGCCGCCTGCCTGGCTCGTTGGGCGTCCTCACGATCGAGGGCCCGGTCGACGCGGCGGGCCTCCTTGTTCGACTCGCGCACCCACTGGTAGAAGATCGTGCCCATCGCGAAGATCGCCGTCAGGTCGCCGGTGGCCCACATCAGGGCGCCCGCCCAGGTCTGGTCGGCCATCGGCGAGACGCCCCAGGTGCGCTCGAACGAGACGTACCAGTCCTCGGCGATGAGTCGGCTGGCCCCCATGATCGTCACGCCCAGGAACGCGTGGAACGGCATGGTGAGGAAGAAGAGCAGGATGCGGATCGGGAACGGCATCTTGATCGGCACCGGGTCCACCGCGAGCAACGGGAAGAAGAACAGGCAGCCGACCACGAGCAGGTAGATGTGCAGCGTGTCGTGCAGGAAGTCGTTGCGCAGCGTCGCGTCGTACCAGCTCGACATGTAGAGCGCGAACGGGTAGCCGACCATCAGCAGCGTCGTGAGCGGCGGGAACAGGATGATCTTCGCGAACCAGGAGTGCAGCACCGCGAGCAGGATCTTGCGCGGGGCCTTGGGCAGCGCCCGCAGCGCGAGCGTGACGGGGGCTCCGAAGACGAGGAACACCGGCGCCACCATGTTCAGCAGCATGTGCTGGATCATGTGCACCCAGAACAGCACCGTGTCGTAGACGCCGAGGAAGCTGAACAGGGCGATCGCGACGGCCCCGAGGCCGACGACGACGAACGAGATGGTGCGGTGGATGGGCCACTTGTCGCCGCGCTTGTGCAGCGTGCGCACACCCCAGAGGTACAGCGCCGCGGCGAGCAGCAGCCCCACCACGGGAAGCCATGGGAACTCCCAGGCAGTGAAGAATCGTGCGCCGACGAGAGGGATGACGTCGTCGTCCGGCTTGGCGTGCAGTGGGAGAAGCATCGCGCCAAACATAGCGCGGACTATCGCACCGGCCACGGGGCCCCCAGGTCCGGGGTCGGATAACTTTCGCGCCTGGCGTGACCAGCGGGAGTTTTGCGGCAATAATGACCCCGTGGCCACGAATCATGAGACTTTGAGCGCCCCGGCGGAGCTCCCGACCGGCGCGATCCACCCGATCCCCTCCGCCCGCCTGAATCGCCCCGAGGGACGACCCGACAGGGTGGCCGTCGGCGTGATCGTGTGGCTCGCCAGCGAGCTCATGTTCTTCGCTGCCGTTTTCGCCGCGTACTTCTGGACGCGACAGCTCACCACCGAGGCCGCGGCCGCCGCAGGTACGCCGTCGATGTGGGAGCTGAACAGCATCCACCTCGACCCGTTCTTCTCGGGCATCAACACGGCGATCCTCGTGCTCAGCTCCGTGACCTGCCAGATCGCGGCCAACGCCGCCGAGGCCAACCGCGTCAACGGCCCGTGGATCAACCCCGCCAAGTGGGGCCTCCGCCAGGGCTTCATCGTCACCGCCTTCCTCGGCTCGATCTTCCTCGCGGGCCAGGTCTGGGAGTACTTCACGCTCTTCAACGAGGGCTTCACCGTTCAGACCAACCAGTACTGGTCGCTGTTCTTCCTCGGCACGGGCTTCCACGGCCTCCACGTGCTCGGCGGCGTCGTCGCCATGTGGTTCGTGCTCGCGCGGTCCTACATGACGCAGACGCACACGCACGAGCAGACGGTCGGCTCCCACGTCGTCTCCTACTACTGGCACTTCGTCGACGTCATCTGGATCCTCCTGTTCGGCGTCCTCTACTTCCTCCGCTGACCCAGAGACCATGGAGAGATCACCAGTGACGTTCCTCACCAAGCTCAGGCGACACTCTGTCGCGCGGCCCGCGCTGCTGCTGCTGGCGCTCCTCGTCGTCGGGTTGAGCTACTCGATCGTGTCCCCGCAGCAGTCGTCCGCGGAGACGTCCAAGACGCAGCAGATCGAGGAGGGCAAGGCCCTCTTCGACTTCACCTGCTCCTCCTGCCACGGCCTGAACGCCGAGGGCACCTCGCAGGGCCCGACGCTGATCGGCGTGGGCGCGGCGGCCGTCGACTTCCAGATGGGCACCGGGCGCATGCCCGCGGCCCGCCAGGAGGCTCAGATCCCCGCCCGCAAGGTCAACTACACCCAGGAGCAGATCGAGGCCGTCGCGGCCTACATCGCGTCCCTGGCTCCGGGCCCGGGCATCCCCACCGAGGACCAGTACTCGCCCGAGGGCCTGACCGAGGAGCAGATCGCCCGCGGCGGCGCGCTGTTCCGCGCGAACTGCTCGGCCTGCCACGGCATCACCGGTGGCGGCGGCGCCATGCCGCACGGCGCGTACGCTCCGTCGCTGACCAACACGACGCCCGTGCACATCTACGAGGCGATGCGCTCCGGCCCGCAGCAGATGCCCACGTTCTCCAAGGGCGTCATGGACGACGAGAGCGCCCGCGAGATCATCGCCTACCTCCGCGAAGTCAACGACCAGCCCAACCACGGCGGCCTGACCATGGGTGAGGCCGGGCCGGTGTCCGAGGGCTTCTGGGCCTTCGTCATCGGCATCGGCGGCCTCGCCATCGTCGCCACCTGGATCGCCAAGAAGGGGGCGCGCGCCCGATGAGCCACGACAACCTCGCCGTCAAGGACCCGGACCTGGGTCACGTCGTCCCCGACCCGGGGCTGGAGGAGCACGTCGAGCGCTTCACCGACGTCGACGAGGGCGCGGGCAACCGCGCCTACCGCGCGATCCTCCTGATGCTGGCCGCGGTGCCGGTGCTCGCCATCGCGTTCGTGGTGATCTACTTCGCGGTGCCGCGCGACGCCTACATCGACTTCGGCCTGCTGCGCGCCAACGCCCTCAACGTGGGCCTCGGCACCACCGCGGGCCTGGCCGTGACGCTGATCGGCGTCTCGGTCATCCAGTGGGCCCGCGTGCTGATGGACGACCACGAGTCGATCGACGAGCGGCACTCCGCGGCCTCCTCCGAGGAGACCCGCGCCGAGGTGGCGCAGCAGTTCGCCGACGGGGTCGAGCAGTCCCGGGTGGGCCGCAGGAAGATGCTGCTCGGCGCCCTGGGCGGCGCGCTCGGCTTCTCGGTGATCCCCGCCGTCGTGATGTTCGCCGACATGGGCCCGCATCCGCTGAAGGCGCTCCGCAAGGAGACCCTCGAGAAGACGATCTGGGCGGCCGAGGTCGTCCTCCTGAACGACGAGAACTGGATCCCGCTGCGGCCGGAGAACCTGGAGATCGGCCAGCTGGTCAACGCGCAGCCGGAGACGCTGCTCGAGCTGCACGGCGCCGAGCTGCAGCAGCAGAAGGCCAAGGCCGCGATCATCGTCGTGCGCATGGACCCCGAGTCGATCAAGATCCCGGAGTCGCGCAAGGACTGGCACGTGTCGGGCATCCTCGCCTACTCCAAGATCTGCACGCACGTCGGCTGCCCCATCTCGCTGTGGGAGCGCCAGACGCATCACCTGCTCTGCCCCTGCCACCAGTCGACGTTCGACCTGGGCAACAGCGGCGTCGTCGTCTTCGGCCCCGCCGCCCGCGCGCTGCCGCAGCTGCCGATCCGCGTCAACGAGCAGGGCTACCTCGTCGCGCAGAGCGACTTCACCGTGCCGGTCGGCCCCAGCTACTTCGAGCGCGATTCCCGCAACGACTTCAAGGATGGTGACCAGTGATGGCCAAGCCCACGAGCGTGGCGGACTCGTCTCCCTCGGTCGAGCCCACCGAGGCCCCGTCGGCGAAGCCGCTGGCTGCCGGCGGTGCCCTCAAGTGGGCCGACGACCGTCTCGGCCTCGGCAAGATCGGCCGCGCGGGTCTGCGGAAGGTCTTCCCGGACCACTGGTCGTTCCTGCTGGGTGAGATCGCCCTGTACTCGTTCATCATCCTGCTGATCACCGGCGTGTTCCTGACCATTTGGTTCAAGCCGTCGATGGCGGAGGTCGAGTACGACGGCTCCTACCAGCTCCTGAAGGGCATGCCGGTGTCCGAGGCGTTCGCCTCGACGCTGCACATCTCCTTCGACGTCCGCGGCGGCCTCCTCGTCCGCCAGATCCACCACTGGGCGGCGCTGCTGTTCGTGGCCGCGGCCTTCGTGCACATGCTGCGCGTGTTCTTCACGGGCGCGTTCCGCAAGCCGCGCGAGGTGAACTGGCTGATCGGCGTCGGCCTGATGTCGATGTCGCTGATCGCGGGCTTCGCGGGTTACTCGCTCCCCGACGATCTGCTCTCCGGCACCGGCCTCCGCTTCGTCGACGGCCTCATCCGCTCGATCCCGCTGATCGGTACCTGGGCAGAGTTCTTCGTGTTCGGCGGCGAGTACCCCGGCGAGCTGGTCATCCCGCGCCTGTACATGGTGCACATCCTGCTGATCCCGGGCCTGCTGCTCGGCCTCGTGTCGGCGCACCTCGCGCTGATCGTGTACCACAAGCACACGCAGTACCCCGGCCCCGGGCGCACTGAGAACAACGTCGTGGGCTACCCGCTGTTCCCCGTCTACATGGCCAAGGCCGGCGGCTTCTTCTTCATCGTGTTCGGCTTCCTCGTGCTCATGGGCGGCCTGTTCCAGATCAACCCGATCTGGACCTACGGCCCGTACGACCCGGCGAAGGTCACGGCCGGCTCGCAGCCCGACTGGTACATGGGCTGGGTCGAGGGCGCCATCCGCATCATGCCGAACTGGGAGTCGCACCTCGGCCCGACGACGTGGTCGTGGGCGATCTTCCTGCCCGGCGTGGGCCTGATGGGTCTGCTGTTCGGCCTGCTGGGTGCCTGGCCGTTCGTGGAGGCGTGGATCACGGGTGACACCCGCGAGCATCACATCCTCGACCGTCCGCGCAACGCCCCCACGCGCACCGCGCTGGGCGTGGCCGGCATCACCTGCTACGCGATGTTCTGGCTGGCTGGCGGCAACGACATCCTGGCCACCCGGTACCACCTGAGCCTGAACGCCATCACGATCTTCATGCGTGTGGCCATCTTCGTGGCCCCGGTGATCGCGTTCCTGGTCACCCGGCGGATCTGCCTCGGCCTGCAGCGCGCCGACCGCGAGCGTGCCCTGCACGGCTCCGAGGACGGCGTCATCGTCCGCTCCCGCGAGGGCGGCTACTCCGAGAAGCACGTGCCGCTGCCGGCCGACGAGCAGTTCGCTCTCACGCAGCACCTGCAGCACGAGCCGCTGGAGATCGGGTCCGGTACCGACGCGAGCGGCGTGCGCAAGAAGGGTGGCGTCAGCCCCTTCCGCGCCCGCATCTCCCGCTGGTTCCTGGGCTACGACATCCGCAAGCCGTCCACCGAGGAACTGTCCGACGCGGCACACCACGGCTCGCACGCCCTGGAGCCCGGCGACGAAGACGAGCCGGCGCAGCTGCATTAGCCCGAGCGATACCTGACGAAGGGTGCCCCTCCAACCGAGGGGCACCCTTCGTCGTTCCCGCACCCCTTTACCGGGTCGGCTGTCGGACGTAGGGTCGGGCCATGTGCCGCAACATCCACACGCTCCACAACTTCGAGCCCGCCGCGACCTCTGACGAGGTGCAGGCCGCCGCGCTGCAGTACGTCCGGAAGATCGCGGGCACCACCAAGCCGTCGAAGGCGAACCAGGAGGCGTTCGACCGCGCCGTCGCCGCCGTCGCGCACGCCACGCAGCACCTGCTGGAGGACCTCGTCGCCACCACCCCGCCGAAGAACCGCGAGGAGGAGGCTGCCAAGGCGCGCGAGCGGGCCGTGCGCTCGGGGCGCTACGCCGCGCCCGCCTCCGCGTGACCCTCGCATGGCGGCCGGGCTTGGGTACACTAGCGGCTTGTGCGATTCCTGACGGGTGACCCCAGCTACGACCTGACCTACAACGACGTCTTCATGGTGCCGAGCCGCTCCTCCGTGACCTCCCGCCTCGACGTCGATCTGACCTCCACCGACGGCCTTGCCACGCCCACCCCGCTGGTGGCGGCGAACATGACCGCCGTCTCCGGCCGACGGATGGCCGAGACGATGGCGCGCCGCGGCGGCCTCACGATCTTCCCGCAGGACATCCCTGCCGACGTGGTCGCGAAGTCCATCGGCAAGGTCAAGGCTGCCCACCCCGTGTTCGACACGGCCGTGACGGTCTCCCCCGACACCACCGTCGGCATGACCCTCTCCCTCATCGCCAAGCGCGCGCACGGCGTCGCGGTGGTCGTCGACGAGCAGCAGCGCGTGATCGGGTTGGTCAGCCCGCAGGACGCGGCCGCGGCTGACCGGTTCGCGCAGGCCAAGGACGTCATGACGAGCGACGTCACGCGCATCTCCCCCGACACCACGCCGGCCGACGTGTTCGCCACGCTCTCCGAGCAGCACCAGAAGGTGGCCGTGGCCGTCGACGGCGAGGGCCGGCTGGTCGGCCTGATGACGCCGAAGGGTGCGCTGCGCTCGGCCATCTACGCCCCCGCGCTGGACCACGAGGGTCGGCTGCGTGCCGGCGTCGCCGTCGGCATCAACGGGGACATCCGCGCCAAGGTGCGCGCCGCCCTCGACGGCCGCGCGGACGTCATCGTGATGGACACCGCGCACGGCCACCAGGAGAAGATGATCTCCGCGCTGAGCATCGCGCGGGAGGTCCGCGACGAGTTCGCGGCCGAGACCGGCCGCACGATCCTCATCGTGGCGGGCAACGTCGTCACCCCCGAGGGCTGCCGCGACCTGATCGCCGCCGGCGCCGACATCCTCAAGGTGGGCGTCGGGCCGGGCGCGATGTGCACCACCCGCATGCAGACCGGCGTCGGCCGGCCGCAGTTCTCCGCCGTTCTCGAGTGCTCCGCGGCCGCCCGCGAGCTGGGCAAGTCCGTCTGGGCCGACGGCGGCGTCCGTCACCCGCGCGACGTCGCCCTCGCCCTGGCCGCCGGCGCGGGCTCGGTGATGATCGGCTCCTGGTTCGCCGGCACGCACGAGTCCACGGGCGATCAGCTCGTCGACCACAATGGCCGCCCCTACAAGGAGTCCTTCGGCATGGCCTCGGCGCGCGCCGTCCGCCAGCGCACCCGCGAGCAGTCCGCGTTCGAGCGGGCCCGCGCCGCCCTGTTCGAGGAAGGCATCTCCAGCTCCCGGATGTACCTGGACCCGCGCCGTCCCGGCGTCGAGGACCTCATCGACTGGATCACGTCGGGCGTGCGCTCGTCCTGCACCTACGCGGGGGCACGGAGCCTGCCCGAGTTCGCCGACCGGGCCGTCGTCGGCGTGCAGTCGGGCTCGGGCTTCGAGGAGGGTCGCCCGCTCGACCAGAGCTGGTAGCAGGCATGCGCGCGGACTGGGTCGCCGACTTCTTCGGGCTGCACGACGACTACGTGCGCCCGGCTCCCGACCGTCCGTGGCGCACCGACTGGGTGGTGGCCGTGCTGCTGTCGGGGATCTCGTTCTCGCTCATGATGTACCTGCGCGACGTGAACGACGACTTCCGCGGCTACCTGCCGCTGGGCCCGTCGCTCGCGGCGATCGTGACGGCCGGCGTGCTCATCACGCTGCGCCGCCAGTTCCCGATCACGATCCTGCTGCTCGTCACGGGCGCGCACTTCATCATCGTGGGCGTCACGCTGCCGTTCGTCACGAACATGGCGAGCATGCAGGTGCTGTACTTCCTCGGCATCTACACGGCGATGGCCTACGCGCGCCGCCGACAGACCTTGATGCTGGCCATGCTGGCGGTGCTGTTCGCCATGCTCGTGTGGCTGGTGATGGCCGACACGTACGCGCGGGCGATCTCGCCCGACGAGTTCCGGCCGACCTTCTGGTACTACGCCGGCACGGTGGTGATGAACATGGCGTACTTCGGCGTCGCGATGTTCCTGGGGCGGCAGGCCTGGCTGCAGGCGAGGGCCAGCGACGAGCTGCACCGCTCGCGGGAGATGGTGCTGCGGCAGGGCGATCAGCTGGCTCACCAGGCAGTGCTGGCCGAGCGGCTGCGCATCGCCCGTGACCTGCACGACTCGGTGGCCCACCACATCTCGCTCATCGGGGTGCAGACGGCCGCCGCGCGCCGCGCGATGGCCACACGCCCGGACATGGCCGCCGAGGCGATGCAGGACGTCGAGGAGCTGTCCCGCGGCGCCGTGCAGGAGCTCCGCGGCCTGCTCGGGTCGCTGCGCGACCTCGGCCCCGAGGGTGAAGCCGCGCCGCTGCGGTCGCTTGAGGAGATCTGCGCGGAGGCGAGCACCCGCGGGCTGCGCGTCAGCTACGACCTTGTGGGCGACCCGGCGCTGCTGGCCTCCCTCACCCCCACCCAGACCGGCAGCCTGCTGCGGATCGCCCAGGAGGCGCTCACGAACACCCGGCGGCACTCGACGGCCGACGAGGCGCACGTCGTGCTGCGGCTGACCGACGACGACGTGGAGCTGGAGGTCACCGACAACGGGGTCCCCGTCCCCGGTACGGCAGGCTCGGGGCTGGGCCACGTCGGCATGCGCGAGCGCGTCTCGGCGCTCGGCGGCAGCCTCGACATCGGCAGCCGGGCCACCCGCGGCTACCGCGTCCGCGCCACGCTTCCGAGGAAGGCCGCCGCATGATCCGCGTCGCCCTGGTCGACGACCAGCAGCTCATCCGCAAGGCGTTCGCCCTGATGCTGAGCGTTGAGGACGACATCGAGCTCGTCGGCGAGGCCGCCGACGGCCGGTCCGCGGTGCAGCTCGCCGAGCGTGCGCGGCCCGACGTGATCCTGATGGACATCCAGATGCCCACGATGAACGGCATCGACGCCACGCGCGCGATCCGCGCCGGCGGCGGCGCGCAGGTGATCGTGCTGACCACCTTCGATCGCGACGACTACCTGTTCGAGGCCCTCGACGCCGGTGCCGCGGGGTTCCTCCTCAAGAACTGCGAGCCCGAGCGCCTGCTGGAGGCCATCCGCACCGTCGCCGACGGCGGCGCGCTGCTCGCGCCGGAGGTGACCCGACGCGTCATCGCGCAGGCCGTCCAGGGCCACCGGGACGCCGAGCCGCACCCCGCCGTCGCGCAGCTCACGGCGCGCGAGGCCGACGTCCTGGCGGCGATGGCCCGCGGGCTCAGCAACGCCGAGATCGCCCATGCCCTGTTCGTGAGCGAGGCCACCGTCAAGACGCACGTCTCGTCGTGCCTGACGAAGCTCGGCGTGCGCGACAGGGTGCAGGCCGTGATCTTCGCCTACGAGAACGGGCTCGCCGGGCACTGAACGGCGCCGCCTCATCCGATCGGATGAGATCCGCCGCGCGTCATTTCCCTCGGCCGGCCGATGCCCCGACGGCACCCGGCCGGGCAGGCTGGACGCATGCTAGAGATATCGCACGTCACCCGAAACTTCGGGGATCTGACCGCCCTCGACGACGTCTCGTTCACCGTCCCCGACGGCCGGTTCACCGGCTTCGTCGGCGGCAACGGAGCGGGCAAGACCACCACGATGCGGATCATCATGGGGGTCCTGGCCCCCTCCGCCGGCGAGGTGCTCTGGAACGGGGCGCCCGTCACCCGCAGGGACCGCGCCGAGTTCGGCTACATGCCCGAGGAACGCGGCCTCTACCCGAAGCAGCCGATCCTCCCCCAGCTGGCCTACCTCGGCGAGCTGCACGGCATGGATCCGAAGGATGCCCGCGAGGCGGCCCGCGCGCTGCTCGAGCGGTTCAACCTCGGCGACCGCACCCGCGACAAGCTGGAGAAGCTCTCCCTGGGCAACCAGCAGCGTGTGCAGATCGCCGGGGCGGTGATCGCCACCCCGAAGGCGCTGATCCTCGACGAGCCGTTCAGTGGCCTCGATCCCGACGCGGTGGACGAGATGTTCGCCCTCCTGACCGAGTTCACGCACCGCGGGGTCCCCGTCCTGTTCTCCTCCCACCAGCTCGAGCTGGTCGAGCGCCTCTGCCACCAGATCGTCATCCTGCGCAAGGGCGCGGTGGTGGCGGCGGGCAGCGTCGACGAACTGCGCAGCGCCGGCCCGCAGCGCCACTGCCTGGTGGCAGGCGGCGACCTCGGCTGGCTGCGCGGCCAGGCGGGCGTCACCGTCATCGACGTCGACGGCCCGCGCGCCGAGGTCGAGTTCGCCGACGCCCAGGCCGCCCAGCGCGTCCTCGCCGAGGCACTCGCCCGCGGCCCCGTCCATTCCTTCGGGCCGATCGTCCGGCCCCTCAGCGAGTTCTACCGAGAGGTCACACGATGAGCACCACCGTCACCACCCCGCATCCCGTTCGCCGCCCCTGGCTGGTGGTCGCCAAGCGGGAGGTCGTCGCCCAGCTGAGCGACAAGGCCTTCTGGATCGGCACCCTCACCACGATCGGGCTCGTGATCGTCATCTTCCTCGTCACCGGCTTCATGAGCGGCGCGAACAACACGAAGAAGGTGGCCGTCGACACCGACGACGCCGCCGCGATCGTCGCGTTGGCCGCGAAGACCGGCACGCCCGTCGAGGCCGTGCGCGTCTCGGCCGACCAGCTGACCCCCACCGTGGTCAGCGGCGACGCCGACGCCGCGCTGACCCTCGTCCCCGGCTCGGGCTGGCAGCTGGCCGTCAAGAACCCCACCAACGCACCGTCGCTCGACGACGCCGTGCGCACCTTCCAGATCGAACACAACGCCACGGCCGCGGGCGTGGACGCCGCGACGATCCTGGCCGACTCCACGCTGCAGCTGGTGCCCGTGGAGGGCGACGAGACCGGCGCCACCGCGATCATCATCGCGACCTTCGCCTTCGCGATCCTGTTCATGTTCGCGGCGATGACCTACGGCATGCAGATCGCCCAGTCGGTGGTCACGGAGAAGGAGTCCCGCATCGTCGAGATCCTCGCCTCCGCGGTCCCGATCCGCGACCTGCTGATCGGCAAGGTGGTGGGCAACACGATCATGGCGCTGGCCCAGGTGGTGCTGATCGTGGCGGTCGCGCTGCTCGGGATGTCGTTCACGGACTACAAGCCGATGATCGGCCTCGTCGCACCCGTGGCCGGCTGGTTCGTGCTGTTCTTCCTCGTCGGCTTCGCGTCGCTGGCCTGCCTCTGGGCCGCGGCTGGCGCCATGGCCACGAGGGTCCAGGACCTCAGCCAGACCACCACCCCGCTGACGATCATCGTGATGATGGTCTACATGCTGGGCATGTTCGCCACCGGCACCATGGCAAAGGTACTGAGCTACGTGCCGATCGCCTCGGCGGTCGTCATGCCGGGCCGCCTCCTGCAGGGCGAGACCACCTGGCTCCACGCCCTCGGCTCGCTCATCGTCTCTGTGGCGTTCATGGCCGTGGCCATCTGGGTGGGCTCCCGCATCTACCGCCGCGGCCTGCTGCAGACCGGCGGCGTCATGAAGCTGAAGGAGGCCTTCGCGAAGGCCGACTGACCCGTCGTCGGGCGTCCGCGCTCCCCGCGCGGGCGCCCCTTGGACAAGGAAAGGGCCGCCCCTGATGGGGCGGCCCTTCGCGGTGCTTCGTCGACTCAGTGCTTGTAGTCCCCGCGGTAGAACTCGAGGACCCAGCCGGAGCAGGACCAGATGCCGATCGCGATGCCGATCAGCGTGATCCAGGCCTGGTGAAGGGCCGGCCCCAGGAAGATGACGGCGATGGTCAGCGCCACCCAGAAGGGCCAGATGCTCTTCGGGGCGAAGAAGCCGACGGTGCCGGCCGCCTCGTAGACCTCCGCGTCGAGGCGATCCTCGGGGCGGGGGGCGAACGTGCGCGCGGTCAGCGTGAGGTAGGTGGCGATCATGGCCCCCAGGAGACCGGTGAACCCGAGCGCGAACGTACCGGCGATCTCATGGGACATGAGCCAGTAGATCGGCGTCACCACCAGGAAGAAGAGGAAGATGAACCAGAAAACCCACTTCTCGCCCTTCACTTGCTCTCCTCCAACTCGTCGGTGCTGGTGTGGGCGTCGAGCAGCTCGCCCGGATCGGCCACGTGGTCGTTCTCGGCCAGCTCAGGACGAGCGGCGTCCAGCGCGGGGCTCAGCGAGCGCACGCGGGGCAGGCTGTCGAAGTTGTGCCGCGGCGGCGGGCACGACGTGGCCCACTCAAGCGTGCGGCCCCAGCCCCACGGGTCGTTGACCTCGACCTTGGGCGACTTCCGGGTGATCCAGACGTTCCACATGAACGGCAGCATCGAGACGCCGAGCAGGAACGCGCCGAACGTCGAGACCTGGTTCAGGAAGGTGAAGCCCTCCCATGCGCCGTAGTCCGCGATGCGGCGCTGCATGCCCTTGGTACCCAGCCAGTGCTGCACCAGGAAGGTGGTGTGGAAGCCCACGAAGAGCGTCCAGAAGTGCACCTGGCCCCAGCGCTCGTTCAGCATCTTGCCGGTGAACTTCGGCCACCAGTAGTAGAAGCCGGCGAACATCGCGAACACGACCGTGCCGAAGAGCACGTAGTGGAAGTGGGCCACGACGAAGTAGGTGTCGGAGACCGGGAAGTCGAGGGCCGGGGAGGCCAGGATGACGCCGGTCAGGCCACCGAACAGGAACGTCGTGAGGAAGCCGATGGCGAACGTCATCGACGTGTTCAACGTCAACGATCCTCGCCACATCGTGCCGATCCAGTTGAAGAACTTCACACCGGTGGGCACCGCGATCATGAACGTCATGAAGCCGAAGAACGGCAGGTTCACCGCGCCGGTGACGAACATGTGGTGCGCCCACACGGACACGGACAGCGCGCCGATCGACAGGGTGGCGAACACCAGGCCGTAGTAGCCGAAGACCGGCTTGCGGCTGAACGCGCTCAGCACCTCGGTGATGATGCCGAAGAACGGCAGCGCGATGACGTAGACCTCGGGGTGGCCGAAGAACCAGAACAGGTGCTGCCAGAGGATCGGGCCGCCCGACGCGGGGTCGAGGACGTGCGAGCCGAGGACGCGGTCGGACTCGAGGACGAGCAGGCCGGCGGCGAGCACGGGGAACACGATCAGGATCAGCATCGAGGTGACCAGGATGTTCCAGCAGAAGATCGGCAGACGGAACATCGTCATGCCGGGGGCGCGCATCGTGATGATGGTCGTGATGAAGTTCACGGAGCCGAGGATCGACGAGAGGCCGAGCAGGTAGAGGCCGCAGATCCAGAGGTCGTGGCCGACCCCCGGGGAGTGGATGGCGTTCGACAGCGGCGCGTACGCGAACCAGCCGAAGCTGGCGGCGCCGTTCTTGCTGAAGAAGCCGGAGCAGGCCATGGTCGAGCCGAACAGCGTCAGCCAGTAGGCCAGGGCGTTGAGGCGCGGGAACGCGACGTCGGGCGCCCCGATCTGCAGCGGCACCATGGCGTTGGCGAAGCCCGCGAACATCGGGGTGGCGAACATCAGCAGCATGATCGTGCCGTGCATGGTGAAGAACTGGTTGAACGTCTCGTAGTTCATGAAGTCCATGCCGGGACGCGCCAGCTCAGCGCGGATGCCGAGGGCCAGCAGGCCGCCGATGCCGAAGAAGATGAGCGACGTGACGAAGTACATGTTGCCGATGACCTTGTGGTCGGTCGTCGTCAGGTACTTCATGACGGTGGTGCCCAGCGTGTGCGGGCGGGCCGAGACCTGCGGCTCGCCTGACTGCGCGCGATTCGCGATGGATGCGCTACTCACTTGTGCTCCTCAGGGGCCGAAGAAGGAAGGACGGCCTGGATCGCCTTGATGTCGTCGACGCTGCGGGTTCCGGCCTGGCCGGCGTCCGCGAGCTCCTTGACCTTCGCCTCGTACTCCTCCTCGGAGACGACGTGCACCTTGAAGAGCATCAGCGAGTGGTACTCGCCGCACAGCTCGGCGCACTTGCCGTCGTAGTCGCCCAGACGGTTGGGCGTCGCGTCGAAGGAGTTGGGGTGGCCGGGGATGACGTCCAGCTTGAAGTAGAAGGAGGGGACCCAGAACGAGTGGATGACGTCGGCGGAGTCCAGGTTGAAGCGGACCCGCTTGTTCACGGGGAGGTAGAGATCGGGGATCTTCTCGAGAGTGCCCACCTCGTAGGCGTTGACGCCGACGTCGGGGTTGTTCTCCTCCATGTAGTTGAAGGTCCACGACCACTTCTGGCCGACGACGTTGATGACGACCTCGGGCTCACCCGACTGGTCGCGCATCGCGTCCTGCGCCTTGACCGTGTAGAAGAACAGCACGCCGACGATCAGGAAGGGAACCAGCGTGTAGAGCAGCTCGAGCGGCAGGTGGTACGTCGTCTGCCGCGGGGCGGGAGCGTCTCCGGCCCGGCGACGGTAACGGATCACGGCCCAGCCGATGAGGCCCCAGACGATGCCGCCGATGATGAAGGACGCGATCCATGCCCCGAGCCACAGGTTGCCCACGTTGTGCGCCTCCGCGGTCGACGCGACGGGCAGCCCCAGCGGGGCGTCCTGGCCCGAGCACGCCGTCAGGGTGACGAGCGTCGCGGTGATCGCGGCGAGCAGGGCCACACGAGCCGTCCGCCGTCGCGACGGTGCGGGGTTGCCACTCACAAACTTGCCCTTCCGTTCAACTGTCTGCGCGCGCCGGACAATGACCCTTTAGAGACAGGGTGACGCGTGTGCTGCAGCCACCTTAACGCAAAAGCCACCCCCGCGGCAGCCGTGCCGCAGGGGTGGCGTATAGTGCCGCGTCCGAGGTCAGTGGAACGAGTCGCCACAAGCGCAGGAACCCTGCGCGTTGGGGTTGTCGATGGTGAAGCCCTGCTTCTCGATCGTGTCCACGAAGTCGATGCTCGCACCGCCCAGGTAGGGGGCGCTCATCTTGTCGGTGACGACGGTCACGCCGTCGTAATCGGTGGCCACATCGCCGTCGAGCGAGCGGTCGTCGAAGTACAGCTGGTAGCGCAGGCCCGAGCAGCCGCCCGGCTGCACCGCGATGCGCAGGGAGAGGTCGTCGCGGCCCTCTGCCTCCAGCAGCGAGCGCACCTTCTGCACGGCGACGTCGGTCAGGACGACGCCGGTCTGGATCTGGGTATCGGTCACGTGTGGCTCCAGTCTTGGCTATTCGTGATTGCTACGAAGAGATAGTACGCCGTACACGGAAGAGTTCCCCAGCCGGGTCACCAGCGCCAGGTGGTGGCGACGCGTGCGGCGACGCGCTCGAGCTGCGCGGGCGTGGCGTCGGACTCCCCCGCGGCGTCGACCGCCGGGTAGGCCGACTCGATGCCGGCCAGGCGCAGTTCACGGGACGACACGAAGTTGCGCCCCACCACGGCGATGACGGGCCGGAGGGCCTGGCCCGCGAGCGCGACGACGTGCTTGACGATGGGCCCGCCGACGGCGTGGAAGTCGAGCGACTCGGAGCCCGTGACGATCAGGTCGGCGCGGGCCATGGTCTCGGCGAGGCAGAACCGATCGGTGAGCAGGCCCAGCGGGTGGGCGATGCGGGCGCCGATTCCCGCGAGCAGCAGGCCCGCACCCCAGGCCGCGCCGGAACCGGGTCCAGGGGTGAGCCCGAGTTCGCCCGCCCAGCGCTCGGCGGTCGCGTCGGCGGCGAGCACCCCCTGCAGGTCGAGTCCCTGCGCGCGGCCGACGGTGGAGGCCAACCCGCTGAGGCCGGTGAGCGGCCGGGCCGTCTCCTCCTCGGCCACGACGGCGACGAGCCCTCTACCGGACCAGGCACCCGCGAGCCGACCGAGCGTCGCGCGCGGGTCCGGGCCCAGGGTAGCGAGCGCCTGCCCGCCGAAGTCGTCGGAGCGGTAGCCGGTCAGATCCAGCACGACGCCGTCGCGCGGCGCGGCCAGAACCCGGGCCAGGTCGGCGTCGTCGCGCGGCGCCTCGACATGGGCCGACGCGTCGGCCGCGGCGAGCGACGTGCGGAACGCCTCGCCCGACACACCGAGCGGAACGACGGCGACCGCGGCACCCTCGCGCGCGAAAGCCCCCGCCACCGCCTCTGAGGCGGCGCGGGGGCTCAGGCCGGCCGTCGCGTCGCAGGCGACGACCACCCTCACAGGTCCGCGGCCTCGCCGGCCTCGTTCAGCTCGTCCTCCGCGTCGGGGATCAGCCCGTAGTACTCGCTGGTGGATGCCAGGAGCGCACGCACCTCGTCGAGCGAGATGTCGACGTCGGGCAGCACCAGGTCGGACTCGACGATTACGTCCTCCGGCACCTCGGTGCCGAGCCGCCGCACGCCGTCGAGGAGCTGGGACAGCGCCTCCACCATGCCCGGCTCGTCGCCTGCGGCCACCGAGTCCTCGAGGGCGCGGTCGAGCTCGTTCATCTCGAGCAGATGCTCGGGCGCCAGGACCCACTGACCCTGGCCCATGATGCGCACGATCATGCCTGGGGCTCCTCCCCCTCGACCACCTGCGTGGCGGGGGTGGCCTGGCTGGCCGGAGCGGCCGGGGCGGCCTGCAGCTCGGGGCGCGCCGCCGGGCCGCCGGACAGCTGCGCCTTCATGGCGGCGAGCTCGCTCTCGACGGACGAGTCGGCCGCGAGGGCGTCGAGCTCACGGGTGATGTCGTCGCGGTACGTGCCGGAGGCGTCGTCCAGGGCGCCGGAGGCCAGCAGCTCGTCGACGGCGGACGCGCGGGCCTGCAGCTGCAGGGTCTTGTCCTCGGCGCGCTGGATGGCCAGTCCGACGTCGTTCATCTCCTCGGAGATGCCGGTGAAGGCCTCGTTGATCCTGGTCTGCGCTTCGGCGGCCGAGTAGGTCGCCTTGATGGTCTCCTTGCGGGTGCGGAAGGCGTCCACCTTGGCCTGGAGCCGCGAACTGGCCTTGACCAGCTTCTCCTCCTCGGCTTGCAGCTGCGCGTGCTGCGCCTGCAGGTCGTTCAGCTGCTCCTGCAGCCCGGCCTTGCGGGTCAGCGCCTCGCGGGCGAGATCCTCGCGGTTGGACTCGAGCGCCCGCTGCGCGGCGGACTGGAGCCGCTCGACCTCGGTGTTCATCTTGGTCGCCTGGAGCTCGACGCGCTTGCGGCTGGTGGCCACGTCCGCGACGCCGCGGCGCACGTTCTGCAGCAGCTCCAGCTGCTTCTGGTACGAGTAGTCGAGCGTCTCTCGTGGGTCCTCGTACTTGTCGAGCGCCTTGTTGGCCTTCGACTTGAAGACCAGAGCGATGCGTTCAAAAATGCTGGCCACTGAAGGGTCCTTCCGGGAACTTGGCGTCTTCCACGGCCAAGGCTAGCGCGCGCGGGCCCACACCGGGGTCGGTGCCAGCCCTGAGGCAACCCTGATCCCGGTGGGACTCAGGCTAGGATGGGCCGCCGTACCGTACCTCCCGCAAAGGAAACCTGCATCGTGGGACTATTCCGCCCCTATGAGCGCAAGGAGTCGACCTCCGGCGACCAGATCTCGGCACTGACCCCCAAGGGACAGAAGGCCGAGGAGAAGGCCCGCAAGGCCGAGTCCCGCCCGGCGGCCGACGTCGAGGCCCCGGCGCCGGGGCCCACCGTCGTCACCCGCGTCCCGCGGAAGAAGGACGCCCCGACGCCCACGCGTCGGCAGGCCCAGGCGGCGCGCATGGAGCGCCTGCATCCGACGTTGACGCCCAAGGAGCAGCGCAAGGCCGACCGCGCGGCGCGCTCGCAGTCGCGCAACGAGGCGTGGGACCGGACCGAGCGCTCGCAGGAGCGGCAGCTGGTGCGCAACTTTGTCGACACCCGCTGGACGGTGGCCGAGTTCCTGATGCCCGTGATGATCCTGGTCATGGCAGGGTCGATGATCACGCTGTCGATGGGTCAGATCGGGCTGTCCAACATCATCCTGCTGTCGATCTGGGTGCTGTTCGTCGCCGCCGTGATCCAGACCTTCTTCATGTGGCGGGCGCTGAAGCGGCTGCTGGACGAGCGCGTGCCGCAGGCCTCGAAGCAGGGGCTGATGATGTACATGCTCAACCGCTCGATGATGCTGCGCCGGTTCCGCCAGCCGTCCCCGGTGATCAAGCGCGGGGACACCTTCTGATGAGTTGGCGCTGGGTGCCGGTCAGCGGCGCCTTCTCGGCGCATGCGCTGGAGGAGGCGGGGCTGGCGCACGAGTTCGACGACCAGTCCGGTGCCGAGGAATGGCTGGGGCTGTTCTTCGACGACCTTCTCCGCGAGGGCGTCGCCGAGGTCAGCCTGTATGAAGAGGACAGGCTGGTCTACGGGCCGATGTCGCTCGAGAACTGACTCAGCCTCGATCCACCGATCTGCGCCTACTGCGCGGCCCCATCCAGGCACACTGGCTTCGCCCCGGCCGCTCAACAGACGTTCCGGTATGCCTTCGCGTCCAGGGCTTGCCATTGCACCCGTCTGGTACCGCTCGCTACGGCGCCCACCGGTGGATCGAGGCTCAGGACGCCTTCGCGTCGCGGCGGACGAGGACGACGCCGAAAGCCGAGACGCCCAGCCCGGCAAGCACGCCGAACGGCGCCTGCTGCCGGAGGCTGTTCAGGCTCTCCTCGTAGGTTCTGATCTTCCCGCTCTCGTCGCCCGTGAAGCCCGTCTGTCGGCACACGTCGCCGGGGCCCATCTCGACGCCGCGGCAGCTGACCGTGGGCGCGGCCCACGACGCGGCGGCCCACACGGCCACCGCGAGACCCGCCACGACGAAGGCCCAGAGCCCCAAGCGCTTGATCATGCCCGCCAAGGTAGCGTGCGCACCCTCCTGGCCCCAATCCTGTCCGAGGGATTGGGTAGGGTGACGGCGTGACTCGCTTGAACCCGAACGTGACCGTTTCCAAGTCGGTGCCGAAGGGCGTCGACGCCGTCGTCGTGGGCCTCGCCAGCATCAATCGGGGCGTCGCCGTCGCCGTGGGCGTGCCCGCGGAGCTCGACAAGGCGTACCAGAGGTCGTTCGGCCACCCCGTCGCCGCCCTGGCCGACGCGCTGGGAGCGAAGCCGGAGGCCGAATCCGTCACGCTGCTGCCTGCACCCGACGGAGCGCGCGCGGTGGTCGTCGGGCTCGACGACGCCGATGTCACACCCGAGCGGGTGCGAAACGCGGCCGGCGCCGCGCTGCGTGCGGTCGCGGGCCTGCCAGGCGCCGAGGCACTGAAGGTGGCCGTGTCGCTGGAGGTCACCGATCCCGAGCTCATCCAGGCCGCCGTCGAGGGTGCGCTGCTGGGCGCCTACCGCTTCGAGCGCCTGACAGCCGAACCCGCGCCGGCCGCGATCGCCGAGGTGGTGCTCGTCTCCCCCGTCGTCACGGCCGCGCAGCGCGACGCCGCGGCCCGCGCCCGCACCGTGGCCGAGGCCGTGTGCCAGGCGCGCGACTGGCAGAACACCCCGCCGAACCTGCTCTACCCCGAGACGTTCGCCGACGCCGCCCGCGCGTACGTGCGCGACGCGAAGATCTCGGTGGAGGTGCTGGACGAGAAGGCCCTCGAGAAGGGCGGCTACGGCGGAATCCTCGCCGTCGGCGGCGGCTCGGTGCGAAAGCCCCGCCTCGTCCGGCTGAGCTATGCCCCGCGCGGCGCCCGGGCGCACCTGGCGCTGGTCGGCAAGGGCATCACCTTCGACTCCGGCGGCCTCGACATCAAGCCCGCGGGCCAGATGGCAGGCATGAAGTTCGACATGTCCGGCGCGGCCGCGGTGATCGCGGCCATCCGCGCCATCGCGGACCTGGGGCTCGGCGTGCGCGTCACCGCGTACGCGGCCCTGGCCGAGAACCTGCCATCGGGCTCCTCGTACCGCTCGAGCGACGTGCTGACGATGTTCGACGGCCAGCGGGTCGAGAACGTCAACACCGACGCGGAGGGCCGCCTCGTCATGGCCGACGCCATCGGCCGGGCCGGCACCGACGACCCCGACCTGATCGTCGACGTGGCCACCCTGACCGGCGCCTGCATGGTGGCCCTCGGGCTGCGCACCGGCGGCCTGATCACCAACGGCGAGGAGACCTCCGACCTCCTGCTCGACGCCGCGGAGACCGCGGGCGAGGACTTCTGGGAGCTGCCGCTCACTGAGTACATCCGCAGCCAGCTGAAGACGCCCGTGGCCGACATGCGCTCCGGCGCGAGCCAGCGCTGGGGCGGCGCCCTCGTCGCCGGCGCGTTCCTGGAGCGGTTCGTGCCCGACGGCGTCGCGTGGGCGCACCTGGACATCGCGGGGCCTGCGGAGAACCCGGAGGAGGCCTACGGCTGCGTGCCGAAGGGCGGCACCGGCGTCGCCGTGCGGACCCTGGTCGCGCTCGCAGGGCAGCTCGCCGGGCGTTAGCCCTTCGTCCGTCGGGCGTAATCCCTCATCCGCTGGGGGTACGGCACGACGCCCGCGTCGTAGCAGGGCATGCCGTGCTGGGCCGCGAACGAGTAGCCGACCTCGGCGCTGGGCAGACCTCGGCGGGTCGACTCACCGTCGGCCGCGACCAGCAGGATCGACGGCGGGTTGAACGAAGTGGGCTGCTCCACCCAGGCTTCCACGCCGCGGCGGGAGCGCGCGAAGGCGCTCAGATGCTGCCAGAGCGCGTCCGGCACCTGCCGGGCCTCCCCGGCGACGCGTACCTGCCTCATTCGGCGTCGGAACCACCCCACGCGTCCAATTATGCGCGGCCGCGGCCACACTGCGGGACCGAGGCGCACGGCTGGGCCGGGCGCATGCGAGACTGACCGGCATGACGACGCCTTGGGACTTGGCCATCATCGGCGCCGGCTCGGCCGGATAC
The DNA here is from genome assembly GCA_047602285.1 of Arachnia sp. Lineage (GTDB taxonomy): Bacteria > Actinomycetota > Actinomycetes > Propionibacteriales > Propionibacteriaceae > Arachnia. The sequence goes on along the minus strand of JASGHR010000001.1, from coordinate 3,119,069 downwards.
GCCGCCGCGCTCAGGGGGGCGCAGCTGGGGCTGCGCGTCGCGCTCTTCGACGACACGCCGGTGGGTGGCACGTGCCTGCACCGAGGATGCATCCCCACCAAGGCGTGGCTGCAAGCAGCGAAGGTGCGGCGCACCGTGCAGAAGGCACCCGCGTTCGGGATCTCCGCCACGCTCGATGGCACGGATGCCGGCACGATCCGGGGCTACGCCGACGGCGTCGTCGGAGGCCTGCACCGCGGGCTCACCGGTCTGATGGCCTCGCGGGGCGTGACGGTGATCGCCGAGCGTGCGACGCTCCGGGCGGATGACAGCGGGCCCGCCGTCGAAGCCGGTGCCGCGACGCACCGGGCCCGGGCGGTGCTGGTGGCCACCGGCGCCACGCCCGTCACGCTGGGGCTGCCCGTGGACGGAACGCGGGTGCTGACCAGCGAGCACGCGCTGCGGCTCGAGGCGCTGCCGGCGCGCGCAATCGTGGTCGGCGGCGGCGTGATCGGCGTCGAGTTCGCGTCGCTCTGGGCCGACCTGGGCGTCGCCGTGACGCTCGTCGAGGCCGCCGGCTCGATCCTGCCCGCCGAGGAGCCCTCCCTCTCCCGGGTGCTGGCCCGCGACCTCGCCAAGCGCGGCGTCGAGCTGCGTCTGGGCTCGGGCATCGAGGCGGTCGAGGCCACGGCCGACGGCGTGACGGCCACCGTCGCGGGCGACCGGCTGTCGGCCGACATCCTGCTCGTGGCCGTCGGGCGGCGCCCAGCGACGTCCGACCTGCACCTCGAGGAGTCCGGGGTGCGGCTGGCGCCGAGCGGCCACGTCCAGGTCGACGAGAACCTCCAGACCTCCGTTCGGGGCGTGTACGCCGCGGGCGACGTGGTCGCCGGGCCGCAGCTGGCGCACCGCGGCTACGCCCACGGCATGTTCGTCGCCGAGCGCGTGGCGCTGCTGCAGGGCACGTCCGGCGAGCGGCCGACGCTCCCCCGCGACGCCGACATTCCGCGCGTCACGTACTCCAGCCCGCAGCTCGCGTCGGTGGGTCTGACGGCGGCGCAGGCGGGCGAGGGCGCGCAGGTCGTCGACTACCACCTGACGGGCAACGGCAGGGCGCAGCTGTTGCGCGCGCCGGGCGACCGCGAGACGGGGATCGTGCGGCTGGTCCGCTCGGCCGAGGGCCAGATCGTGGGCATGCACGCCGTCGGGGAGGACGTGGCGGAGCTGATCGCCGAGGGCGCGCTGCTCGTGGGTTGGCGCGCCACGCCGGAGGACCTGGCCGGAATCGTGCATCCGCACCCGACGTTGGGCGAGTCGATCGCCGAGGCCGCATGGGCCTTGGGTGGCAAACCTCTCCACATGCACGACTGAAGTAGGGCTAGGCTGGGCCGCACATCGCGAACACACAAGGAGCAGCACGCACATGGCAACCGAAGTAACGCTTCCTGCGCTGGGCGAGTCCGTCGCAGAGGGCACCATCTCCCGCTGGCTGAAGGCCGTTGGCGACACCGTCGAGGCCGACGAGCCGCTCCTCGAGGTCTCCACCGACAAGGTCGACACCGAGATCCCCTCCCCCGCAGCCGGCACCCTCCTCGAGATCCGCTTCCAAGAAGACGACGTCGCCGCCGTCGGCGCCGTGCTCGCCATCATCGGCGACTCCTCGGATGCCCCGGCCGCCGAGCCTGCGCCGGCTCCCGCCGCGCCGACCCCCGCCCCCGCTCCCGCCGCTGCTCCTGCACCCGCCGCACCCGCACCCGCTCCGGCTGCGCCGGCCCCGGCCGCTACACCCGCAGCTCCCGCCGCCGGCGTCGAGGTGACGCTTCCTGCGCTGGGCGAGTCCGTCGCAGAGGGCACCATCTCCCGCTGGCTGAAGGCCGTTGGCGACACCGTCGAGGCCGACGAGCCGCTCCTCGAGGTCTCCACCGACAAGGTCGACACCGAGATCCCCTCCCCCGCAGCCGGCACCCTCCTCGAGATCCGCTTCCAAGAAGACGACGTCGCCGCCGTCGGCGCCGTGCTCGCCATCATCGGCGATGCCGCGGCCGCGCCCGCCCCGGAGCCGACGCCGGCTCCCGCGCCCGTCGCCACACCCGCCCCGGCCGCTGCTCCTGCACCCGCGGCACCCGCTCCGGCTGCGCCGGCCCCGGCCGCGCCCGCAGCACCCGCCCCGGCACCGGTCGCGCACTCCGCCGCGGTCTCCGCTGAGGTGGCCCGCCGGGCATCCGAGGCGTCGTCCGACGGCACCTACGTGACGCCGCTGGTACGCAAGCTCGCCAAGGAGCACGGCGTCGATCTGTCGTCGCTCACCGGAACCGGCGTCGGCGGCCGCATCCGCAAGCAGGACGTCCTGGAGGCCGCCGAGGCCGCCAAGCGCGCTGCTGCCGCCCCGGCCCCGGCGGCTGCACCCGTCGCCGCCCCGGCCGCTGCTCCCGCGGCGAAGGCCCCCGTGGCCGCCTCGCCGGTGCGTGGCACGACGGAGAAGCTCAGCCGGATGCGCAAGGTCATCGCCGCGCGCATGGTGGAGTCGCTCCAGGTGGCGGCCCAGCTGACGGCCACCGTCGAGGTGGACGTCACGGCGATCAGCCACATCCGCAACCAGGTGAAGAACGACTTCAAGAAGCGCGAGGGCGTGTCCCTCAGCTACCTGCCGTTCATCACGATGGCCGCGGTGGAGGCGCTGAAGCAGTACCCGGTGATCAACGCGCAGATCGACACCGAGGCCGGCACCATCACCTACCCCGACGGTGAGCACATCAGCATCGCGGTGGACACCGACAAGGGCCTGATGGTCCCGGTGATCGCGAACGCGGGCGAGCTGAACCTCACGGGCCTGGCGAAGAAGATCGCGGACCTGGCGGCGCGCACCCGCGCGAACAAGGTCGAGCCGCAGGAGCTCTCCGGTGGCACGTTCACCATCACGAACTACGGTTCGGCCGGCACGCTCTTCGACACCCCGATCATCAACCAGCCGCAGTCGGCCATCCTCGGCACCGGCGCGCTCGTGAAGCGCCCGGTCGTCGTCGAGGACCGCTTCGGCAACGAGTCGATCGCGGTGCGGCACATGATGTACCTGTCGCTGAGCTACGACCACCGCCTGATCGACGGCGCGGTCGCCGCGCGCTTCCTCAGCGCCGTCAAGGCGCGCCTGGAGGAAGGCGACTTCGGCGGCGAGCTCGGGCTCTGATCTGACCGACCTTCGGCCCCGGGCGCACGCCGTGCCCCGGGGCCGAAGAGGTTTTCCCATGGATTACCCCGCAGCTCACACCACCGAGGACTTCGCCCGCCACCTCGCAGCCGTCCAGGCCCGGATCGCCGCCGCGGCGGAGCGTGCCGGCCGCAGCGCCGACGACGTCCGCCTGCTCCCCGTCAGCAAGACCGTTCCCGCCGAGCGGCTGCGCGCCGCCGTCGCGGCAGGCATGCACACGCTGGGCGAGAACAAGGTACAGGAGGCCGCGCGCAAGCACGGCGAGCTGGCCGACCTCGACGTCTCGTGGGCCGTCATCGGCCACCTCCAGACCAACAAGGCGCGCGACGTCGTCTCCTTCGCCTCCGAGTTCCACGCGCTCGACTCGATCCGGCTGGCCGAGGCGCTCGACCGTCGGCTCCAGGCCGCGGGGCGGAGCCTCGACGTCTACGTCCAGGTCAACACGTCGGCGGAGGAATCCAAGTTCGGGCTGGCGCCGGAGGAGACGCTCGGCTTCCTCGCCCAGCTCCCCCGCCTCGAGACCCTGCGCGTGCAGGGCCTGATGACGCTGGCCGTGTTCAGCGCCGACGAGGAGCGCGTGCGCGCCTGCTTCCGCGTCCTCCGCGGCCTGCGCGACAGGGCGCTCGCCGAGGGCCTCGTCGGCCCGGGCGGGCTGTCGATGGGGATGTCCGGCGACTACGAGGCCGCGATCGAGGAGGGCGCCACCGTGGTGCGCGTCGGCCAGGCGATCTTCGGCGCACGGTCCACACCCGACTCCGAGTACTGGCCCGCCGGCTGAGTCTGCTTGGATCGTTCCCGTGATCATCGGGATGGGAACGATCGTTAACGTGGCGACGGTGGTGGCGGGATCGCTGCTGGGCATCGCCCTCGGCAATCGGATTCCGGAGCGCACCAAGGAGACGGTCACCTCGGTCCTCGGCCTCTTCACCATGGTCATCGGCGGGCTGTCCGTCGTCGCCATGGGCTCCGAGGCGCTGAAGGGGGCGGTCGGCTCGTCGGCGATGATCGTGGTGCTCGCCGCGCTGCTCGTCGGCGCGCTGCTGGGCTCCTGGCTGCAGGTCGAGTACCGGCTGGAGCAGCTCGCCACCTGGATCCGGGGCCGGTTCGCCGCCACGGGTGACGCGGCGCGCTTCGTCGACGGCATGGTCACCTCCACGCTCGTGTTCTGCGTGGGCCCGCTGGCGATCCTTGGCTCGATCTCCGACGGCCTCGGCCTCGGCGCCGACCAGCTGTACGTCAAGGCGATCCTCGACGGCTTCGCGGCGATGGCCTTCGCATCGACGCTCGGCTGGGGCGTGCTCGCGTCCGCGGGCGCCGTCGCCGTGATCCAGGGCGCGTGGACGGTCGTCGGCTACGTGGCGGGCGACGTGCTGAGCGCGGCCCAGATCGACGCGCTGTCGGCCACCGGCGGCGTCATCCTGCTCGCCCTCGGGCTGCGCCTGCTGAACGTGAAGCAGATCCCCGTCGGCGACCTCCTTCCCGCGCTGATCCTCGCCCCCGTCCTGGTGCCGCTCGCAGGCCTCTTCGCCGGCTGACCGGCCCCGCGCGGGCGGCTTCGAGGCGAGTAGCATCACGGCAATGCTGACCTTCGAGTACCGCGGCCTCGGCGACGAGCGCTTCCTCGCCGACTACCAGCAGACCTGGGACTACCAGCGCGAGGTGCACGCCCAGGTGGCCGACGGAGCGCGCGACCCGCATGTCATCTACGTCGAGCACAGCCCCGTCTACACCGCGGGCCGGCGCACGAAGCCGTCCGACTACCCCAAGGACGGCACGCCCGTCATCCCGGTGGACCGCGGCGGCGAGATCACCTACCACGGCCCCGGCCAGCTCGTCGGCTACCCGATCGTCCCGCTCGGCGAAGGTGTCGGCGTCGTGGACTACGTCCGGGCGCTCGAGGCCGCCATCATCGAGCTGCTCGCCGGCTATGGCATCGAGTCCGGGCGGGTGGCCGGCCGCACGGGCGTCTGGCTAGCCGCGACGACCACGCGCCTGGAGCGGAAGATCTGCGCCATCGGCGTGCGCGTCTCGCGCCGCACCACCATGCACGGCTTCGCGCTCAACGTGCTGAGCTCGGCCGAACGATTCGGCAACATCGTGCCTTGCGGGATCTCCGACGCCGACGTCACGTCGATCGTCGAGGAGCTGCCCGGCGCGTGGGACGTCCCCCGGGTGGCCCACGACCTCGAGCCCCTCCTCCGCGCCCACCTCGGCTAGCGACGCGCGATGAGCCGCTGGGCGCAGGACCTGGCCGGCGACTGGGCCTGCCGGCTGGACCGCGCCGACGTCGGGGAACAGGAGCGGTGGTTCGGCGGCGCGCTGGCCGCGGAGCACACCGTGCGGCTGCCCGGTTCCCTGCAGGAGCAGGGCATCGGCGACGAGGTGGCCCTCGACACGCCGTGGGTCGGCACCATCGTCGACCGGTCGTTCTTCGACGACGAGCGGTACGCGCCCTACCGGCAACCGGGCGACGTCTCGGTGCCGTTCTGGCTCCAGCCGCGCGTCTTCTATCGCGGTGCGGCCTGGTTCCAGCGCCCGATCGACGTCCCCGCCGAGTGGGCGGGCCGGCGGGTGGTCCTTGAGTTGGAGCGGGTGCACTGGGAGTCGACAGCGTGGCTCGACGGCCGCCGGGTCGGTTCCGAGCGGAGCCTCAGCACGCCGCACGCCCACGACCTGGGGCGGCTCTCGCCGGGCAGGCACCTGCTGACGCTGCGCGTCGACAACCGGATGATCGTCGACGTCGGGCCGAACGCCCACGCCGTCACCGACCACACGCAGGGCAGCTGGAACGGCGTCGTCGGGCGCGTGACGCTGACCGCGGTGCCCGAGGTGGCGATCGGCCGCGTGCGGGTGGAGCCGGATCTGCGGCGTGGGCTCGTGACCGCGAAGGTGGATCTCGTGTCGTCGACGGCGGGTGCGGGCAGGGGCCGCGTCCGGGTGAGCGCCCGCCCGGTCGGAGACGGGGCGCGGCTCGGGCCGGTCGAGGTCTCGTTCGACGAGGACCACGGCGAGGATCTCGCCGCGCGCGGCGTCACGGCCTCGGGCGGCCACGTCGACGTCGAGGTGCCGGTGCACCACCCCGCGCTGTGGGACGAGTTCTCGCCTCAGCTGTACGAGCTCGAGGTGGAGCTGACGACGGTGGCCGGCGGCCGAGAGCATCGCGACGACAGGACGGTCGGCTTCGGCCTGCGGACGATCGCCACCGATGGGCCGCACCTGCTGATCAACGGCCGCAAGACCTTCCTCCGCGGGACGCTGGAATCGTGCGTCTTCCCGCTGACGGGCTACCCGCCGACCGACGTGGCCTCCTGGCGCCGGATCATCGACGTCTGCCGCAGCCACGGGCTGAACCTGCTGCGGTTCCATTCCTGGTGCCCGCCCGAGGCGGCGTTCCGCGCCGCGGACCAGGCCGGTTTCTACCTTCAGGTGGAGGGCCCGTTCTGGGTGAACCAGGGTGCGGCCCTCGGCGAGTCGCGGCCGGTGGACGACTTCGTGCACGAGGAGACCCGGCGCATCCTCGACGCCTACGGCAACCACCCCTCCTTCATCATGATGGCCCACGGCAACGAACCGGCCGGCAGGCACGAGGAGTTCCTCGCGTCGTGGCTGCAGCGCTGGCGACGATACGACGGCCGCCGGCTCTACACGTCGAGCGGCGGCTGGCCGATGCTGCCGGAGAGCGACTTCCACAACGATCCGGAGCCACGCGCGCACCGCTGGAGCGAGGGCCTGGCGTCCCGGCTGAATAGCAGGCCGCCGGAGACGTGCACGGACTACGCCTCCTTCGTGGCGGCGGCCGGGCGGCCGATCGTCAGCCACGAGGTGGGCCAGTGGTGCGCCTATCCCGACTTCTCTGAGGTCGGCCACTACTCGGGCCTGATGCGGCCCCGCAACCACGGCATCTTCGCGGACTTCCTCCGCACGAACGGCATGGCCGACCAGGCCGAGGACTTTCTGCGCGCCTCCGGTCGGCTGCAGGTGCTGTGCTACAAGGAGGACATCGAGTCGGCGCTGCGCACGCCCGGGTTCGGCGGCTTCCACCTCCTCGGCCTGAGCGACTTCCCCGGCCAGGGCACGGCGCTGGTGGGCGTGCTGAACGCGTTCTGGGAGCCGAAGGGCTACTGCCTGCCCGAGGAGTTCGCCCGCTTCTGCGGCCCCACGGTGCCGCTGGCCCGCCTCCCCCGACGCCTCGTGCAGGCCGGCGACGACATCGTCGTCGAGTTCCAGGTGGCCCACTTCGGGGCCGGGAGCCTTCGGGCCGATGTCACGTGGGCGCTGCGCGACCGCTCCGGCGTCGAGGTCTCCTCGGGCGTCGTCGTCCGCGACGGCCTGCTCGACGTGGGCAACCACCACCGGTGGGGACCGACGACCCTTCCCGCGCCGCCGGCCGACGGCTGCGAGCAGTACTCGCTGGTGGTCGCGGTGCAGGCCGCCGACGGGCAGAGCTACGAGAACGACTGGAGCATCTGGGTGGTGCCCGCGCCCGCAGCCATGCCGGCCGTCCACGTCACGACCGACCCCGCGGATGCGATCGCGCGCTGCCACGCCGGCGAGGACGTCCTGCTCCACCTGCCTCCCAGCCTCATCGGCAACGACGTCGCGCTCGGCTTCACGACGGTGTTCTGGAACACGGCCTGGACGCGCGGCGAGCCGCCGCACACCCTGGGCCTGCTGCACGACCCGGCTCATCCCGCGTTCCGGGACTTCCCCACGTCGGGCACCACGGACTGGCACTGGTGGGAGCTGGTGCACGGCGCGAAGCCCATGCTGACCGACGGCCTCCCGCACCCGCTGCGGCCCGTCGTGCAGCCCATCGACACCTGGTTCGAGGCGCGGCCGCTCGGCGCGCTGGTGGAAGCACGGCTCGGCGCGGGCCGGATCGTCATCACGTCGCTGAATATCGAGACCGACCCCAGCTCAGAACGCCTGGCCGCGCGGCAGTTCACCCGGTCGCTCCTCGGCTACCTGGCGAGCGACCGATTCGACCCGCCGCACGCGATCGATGACGAGCACGTCTACGGCCTGCTGCAGTAGCCCGGGCCCGACACGGGCTCGGCCGGCAGGGGGCAAGCGGCGGCCGGCGGGGTAGACTAACCGATCGTGACCGCAGTTCAGCCCGATGGCCGGAGACTCCTGAGGGTCGAGGCCAAGAACGCCCAGACCCCGATCGAACGCAAGCCCGGCTGGATCAAGACCACCGCCCGCATGGGGCCCAACTATCAGGACCTGCAACAGATCGTCCAGACGGGCGACCTGCACACGGTGTGCCAGGAGGCCGGCTGCCCCAACATCTACGAGTGCTGGGAGGACCGCGAGTCCACGTTCTTGATCGGCGGCGACAAGTGCACCCGGCGGTGCGACTTCTGCCAGATCGAGTCCGCGAAGCCCGACGGCTACGACCCCGCCGAGCCGCTGCGCGTCGCGGCGTCGGTGAAGAAGATGGGCCTGCGCTACGCCACCATCACCGGCGTCTGCCGCGACGACCTGCCCGACGAGGGCGCCTGGCTGTACGCCGAGACCATCCGCCAGATCCACTCCGTCAACCCCGGCGTCGGCGTCGAGATGCTCGCTCCGGACTTCTCCGGCAAGGCCGACCTGCTGGGCCAGCTGTTCGACGCCCGCCCGGAGGTGTTCGCGCACAACGTCGAGACGGTGCCGCGGATCTTCAAGCGCATCCGCCCCGGTTTCCGCTACGAGCGCTCGCTCGAGGTGCTGCGCATGTCGCGCGACCAGGGGCTGGTCACGAAGTCGAACCTCATCCTCGGCATGGGCGAGACCCGCGACGAGATCTCGCAGGCTCTCCGCGACCTGCACGAGGCCGGCGCCGAGCTGATCACCATCACGCAGTACCTGCGCCCGAACGCCACCCTTCACCCCATCGACCGCTGGGTGCCGCCGGAGGAGTTCGACGAGCTCGATCGGGAGGCACGGGAGATCGGATATTCTGGCGTTTTGTCCGGGCCGCTCGTGCGTTCGTCGTACCGCGCCGGCCGGCTGTACCGCACGGCCATGGACGCCCGCAAGAAGTTGAACCAGACGGAAAGAGTCGATGGCTAAGAGCGAACGCGCCAAGGCGCTGGAGGCGAAGCAGAAGGCCGAGGCCCGCGCCGAGAAGCTGAGGAAGAAGAACTCCACGAACCCCGCCGACTGGGGCCGCTGGCGTCAGATGGTCGAGACGTACAAGATGACGGCCAAGGACGACAAGCACCTGGTCTGGATGACCGTCGCCGGCGTGCTCGTCCCGTTCGTCGCGTTCCTGATCCTCGGTTTCGTGCTGAACTCCCCCATCATCTGGGGCCTCCTCGGCCTTTCGGTCGGCGCGCTCGTCGCGATGCTGATCTTCGCGTGGCGCGCCCGCCGCGCGGTCTACACCCGCTACGAGGGCAAGGCAGGCTCCGCGGAGGTAGCACTCCAGATGCTCCCGAAGGGCTGGATCTCCACGCCCGTCATCACCGCGACCCGGCAGCTCGACGCCGTCCACCGCACGCTGGGCCCCGGCGGCCTGATCCTCATCGGCGAGGGCGAGCCGAGCAGGCTGAAGCAGCTGCTGGCCAGCGAGAAGAAGAAGCACGAGCAGGTGGCCTACGGCGTGACGGTGACCGTCGTGCAGATGGGCAAGGGCGCCGGCCAGGTGCCGCTCGACCAGCTCACCAAGCACCTGAAGAAGCTGCCCAAGCAGCTGACGCCGGCAAAGATCACCGAGGTCAACCAGCGCCTCCGCGCGCTGGACGCCATGCGCCCCAAGGCCCCCATCCCGAAGGGGCCGATCTCGACGAAGGGCGCCCGGGCCGCGATGCGCGGCCGCTGACCGGTGGCCAACCTGATCAACCTCGAGGCCGTCACCCACGGCTTCGGGACGAGAACCCTGCTCGACGGCGTCTCGCTGGGCATCGGCGCGGGCGAGGTGATCGGCGTCGTCGGCCGCAACGGCGACGGCAAGACCACCCTGCTGCGCATCCTCACGGGCGACCTCGAACCCGACGACGGGCGCGTGACCACGGCCACCAACGCCCACGTCGGCGCCCTGGCCCAGGCCTCCGTCGGCGATGACGCGCAGACGGTCCGCGACTGGATCGTCGGCGGCGCCCCCGACCACGTGTGGGCGGCCGACGCCACGCAGCGCGCCGTCGTCGAGGCGCTCCTGGCCGACGTCGACCTCGACCGCACGCTGGGCAGTCTCTCGGGTGGCGAGCGACGCCGGGTCGGCCTCGTGGGCGTGCTCCTCGGCGACCTCGACCTGATCGTCCTCGACGAGCCGACCAACCACCTGGACGTCGAGGCCATCGCATTCCTGGCCGAGCACCTCCGTGCGCGCACCCGTGCGGGCCTGGCGATGCTGGTGGTCAGCCACGATCGTTGGTTCCTCGACGAGGTCTGCACCCGCATCTGGGAGGTGCACGACGGGGTCGTCGACGCCTACGACGGCGGCTATGCGGCCTACGTCCTGGCGAAGGTGGAGCGGCAGCGACAGGCGGCGGCGAACGAGTCGCGGCGCAAGAACCTGGCCCGCAAGGAGCTGGCCTGGCTGCGCCGCGGCGCGCCCGCCCGCACCTCGAAGCCGAAGTTCCGCATCGACGCCGCCAACGTGCTGATCTCCGACGAGCCGCCGCCGCGCGACAGGATCGCGCTGCAGCAGTTCGCCGTGACGCGCCTCGGCAAGGACGTGTTCGACCTCATCGGCGTCGACTACGCCATCGAAGACCGCACGCTGCTCGACAAGCTCACCTGGTCGATCGGGCCCGGCGACCGGATCGGCCTGGTCGGCGTCAACGGCGCGGGCAAGACGACGCTCCTCGACCTCCTCGCCGACGAGCGCGAGGCGCACGGCGGCAAGATCAAGCGGGGCAAGACGCTGCGCCTGGGCTACCTGTCGCAGACCGTGGGCGAGCTCGACGACGGCGACCGCGTCCTGTCCTCGGTCAAGCGCCTGAAGGAGGAGACGCGGCTGGCGACCGGGCGCGAGGCCAGCGCGTCGTCGCTGCTCGAGGAGTTCGGCTTCACCGGCGACAAGCTGGTGGCCCGCATCGGCGACCTCTCCGGTGGCGAGCGCCGCCGCCTGCAGTTCCTGCGGCTGCTGCTCACCGAGCCCAACGTGCTGATCCTCGACGAGCCCACCAACGACCTGGACATCGACACGCTCACCGTCATCGAGGACTACCTCGACGGCTGGCCCGGCACGTTGATCGTCGTCAGCCACGACCGGTACTTCCTCGAGCGCGTCACCGATGTGACCTACGCCCTGCGCGGCGACGGCAGCTGCGTGCTGCTCCCGGGCGGCGTCGAGGAGTACCTCTCGCGGCGCCGCACCTCGTCCTCGCCCGCCGCTGCCCGCCCCGCGTCCGCGGCGCCGTCGACCAAGACCGACGCCGCGGCTGAGCGGCAGCGCAAGAAGGACCTCGCGCGGATCGAGAGCCAGCTCGACAAGACCACCACCGAGATCGACCGCCTGCACGCCGAGATGGCGGAAGCAGCCACCGACTTCGCACGGCTGGCGTCGCTCGACGAACGCCTCCGCGCGGCCGAGGCCCGCCGTGACGACCTCGAAGAGGCCTGGCTGCTGGCCGCCGAATAGGCTACGTCGCGGTTGCGCGCGCGTGCCGGCCGCATCGTCAGCCTCACCGCGGCGCTCAAACGCCAGCTCATCGGCAGTAGGATCAGGCAGTGGCCCGGCCAGCTGATTCCTCATCTTCCCGAGGCCTCCATACCCTTGTTGAAACAGGGTTCGGCACCATTGGCGTTCCTGGTATCGCTGTCCAAGTCGTGGATCGCTCCGGGGTGGTTGACTCGGTTTCGTTTGGAGAGCTGACGGTCGATTCGACGGTGATGCTTGGTTCGACGAGCAAGTCGATAGCCGCCATCGCGCTGATGCAGGTCGTCGAGGCCGGCGCACTTTCACTGGACGATCCGGCGAAGCACTGGCTGCCGCAACTCGTCATTCCGGGCGATGTCACTGTTCAGGACTTGGCCCATCACCGCAGCGGGCTGGCTGCCGACTCTACTTCGGGCCACCTGCGCTTCGCCAAGGATCGGACCTTCCGCTACGCGAACCAGAACTACAACCTGCTCAGCCAGGTCATCGAAGCGGCGGCCGGCGTTGCCTACCAGCAGTTGCTTGCCGAGAGAGTCTTCGCCCCGCTGGGACTGGACCACTCGTTCATCGTCGGTCAAGGGCGGGACAGGGAGATCGCACAGGGGCACGTCGGCGTGCTCGGCCACTTCGTTCCCGCCAAGCTCGCCGATTACGGGCCCAGCTCGTGGATTCAAGCGGCGTCGGGAGCGACGTGCGCAAGCGCCTCGGACTCAGCAACGATTCTGCGAATGCTGCTGAACGACGGCGAACTCGGCGGCGTACGCATCATCTCACCCGACTCAGTCCACACTATTTTGACCAACACGGTCGCCACGCACGGATCACCAGCTGTTGATGGTCCACTCGGCCCGGAAGGCGACTACGGCCTGGGGTGGATACACAAGTCACTGGACGGAGAAGACGTATTCGTTCATGTCGGCAAGGTCCCTGCCCACACAACCGTGTTTGTTCTCATCCCCGAGCGCGGCATCGGAATCACAGTAACGGTGAACGCTGGCGACTTCCTGCTCGCCACCCCGCTCATTGAAGACCTCGCTGACAGCATCATTCGGCACACCCTCGGCACACCACTCGAACCAACCACCCCCGCCACAAGCACGTGCCGCCGGGCCGCACTCAGTCTGGGCTATCTCGGCATTGTGACTCTGGGGCTGGCCGGATGGCTCGTGCGCAGCGAGAGGGCCGGGACGGCCAGCTTCTTCGCCTACCACCTGTTGCTTCCCCTGGCCCTCGTCATCGGGATACGCCGCGTCACCGGAACGCCCTTCGCATGGCTTTGGAGGTTCGCGCCCGACGCGGCCACCGCCCTGGGGTTCAGCACGGCAAACATGATCGCATCAGGAGCCCTCAAAGCAGCACGCAGACGCCAGCGGACACGGGGCTGCGGGCGGCGGTGCCGGAAGGGTGGTGATGGCTGTGGCCCCCGAACGGACGGCACGCCGGACTGGACGACACGCCGCGCGGCGTCCAGTTGAGGAGGCCACTGGACGTTCGTATAGTCCGAGCCATGGGCACGCACCACGATGTCGCCGGCCGGGACCGGATCCTCCGGGCGGCGCTGACCTCCTTCACGGAGCAGGGCGACGCGGCCAGCATCCGCCAGATCGCGAAGCGCGCCGAGGTGTCGCCGGCGCTGATCCAGCACCACTTCGGCACCAAGAGCGACCTCCGCGCGGCCTGCGACGACTACGTCCTCGACTACTTCGAGGAGCACGTCGCCACCGGCATCGACCAGGCAGGGCTGGGACCGGAGTACCTCGCGGAGGTGCACCGCTCCGCTCCCATCGTGATCGGCTACCTGAGCCGGCTGCTGGTGGAGAACAGCCCGCATTCGCAGCGCATCTTCGACGCGCTGGTCGCGCTCGCCGAGGCGCATCTGCCGGAGCGGGAGACGTCGTCGGTGCGAGACCGGGCAGCGGTGCTGGTGACCATGAAGCTGGGGTTGCTGCTGCTGCGTCCGCACGTGGAGCGCTCCCTCGGCATGACCGACTCGTTGGTGGGCAGCTCGCGGATCATCGCCGCGCAGCTCGACCTGCTCAACCCCTACCTCATCTCCCCTGAGATCTTGGCGGCCGCGCGAAAGGCGACCGGAACGGAGGCATCGCGATGACCGCGATCATCGAACTGGAGGGGGTCACGAAGCGCTACGGGCATGCCGTCGCGCTGGACGACCTGAGCCTGCGCGTGGAGCAGGGGCAGGTGCATGGCTTCCTCGGCCCCAACGGAGCGGGCAAGACCACCACCATGCGCGTCCTGCTGGGCCTACTCGGCATCGCGTCCGGACGCGCGACGGTGTTCGGCCTCGACCCGTGGCGCGACGTCTCCGAGATCCACTCCCGGCTCGCCTACGTGCCGGGCGACGTCACCCTGTGGCCCAACCTGAGCGGCGGCGAGACCCTCGACATCCTGGCCCGGCTGCATGGCGGCGGGCACGACCGGCAGCGGTGGATCGACCTGTTCGACCTGGACCCGACAAAGAAGAACCGCACCTATTCCAAGGGCAACCGACAGAAGGTGGCGCTGGTGGCCGCGTTCGCCTCCGACGCCGAGCTGCTGATCCTGGACGAGCCGACGTCGGGCCTCGACCCGCTGATCGACCAGGCCTTCGTCCACGCCGTCCAATCTGAGCACGCGCGCGGCAAGACGATCCTGCTGTCGAGCCACATCCTGGGCGAGGTGGAGCGGCTCTGCGACTGGGTCAGCATCATCCGCGACGGCCGGCTGGTCGACTCCGCGCCGCTGGCCGACCTGCGCGGCGCCGGGCACACCCTGATCACGGCGCGCGTTGACACCCAGCCGGACCTCTCCGTCGACGGCGTCGCCGTGCTGAAGAGCGACGGCAACCAGCTCCGGCTGAGCGTCACTGCCGCAGCTCTGCCGGAGACGCTGAGCCGCCTCTCTGCGGCCGGTCTTCGCTCGCTTGAGGCGGGTCCGCCGTCCCTGGAGGACGTGTTCCTCTCGCACTACGCTGCCGCGGAGCGGTGATGTCCGTCCTGATCAGCGCCTATCTGAGGCGCTCGCGGTGGCGTCTGCTCGCTTGGGTGCTCGGCGTCGGGCTGCTGCCCGCCCTGATGGTGGTCTCGACGCGGGTCGGGTATCCGACCCAGGCCGACCTGGATGCGTTCGTCCGGGAGTCGATGGCCAGCGTGGCGCAGGTGGCGATCCGTGGCCCCATCTTCGAGGCCTCGGTCGGCGGGATCGTGGCGTGGACGCTGGCGTCATCGGGGTCGCTGGTGGGGTGCGTGATCGCGATGATCTTCGTCGTCAGCTATGCGCGCGCCGACGAGCAGGCCGGGCGCCTCGAACTGGAGCTGGCGGGCCGCACGACTCGTCGAGAGCAGCTCCTGGCCGCGTTGCTTGTCGTCGGAGGTGCATCGGTGCTGACCGGGCTGGTCGCCGTCGTCGGTCTGCTCGCGACGGGAATGGACCCGGCGGGATCCGTGCTGCTGGGGCTGGTCCTCGCCAGCGCGATGCTGTTCTTCACGGCCGTGGGTGCGGTCTGCGCGCAGGTCGCCGCCGATTCGGGGGCCGCCGGCGGCCTCGGCGCGATCGCCATCGGCGCTTCCGTGGTGCTCGCCGCGATCGGCGACGCGACCGGCAGCAGACTCGTGTGGGTGAGCCCGTTCGGCTGGGCCCGGCACGCGCAGGCCTTCGCCGGCAACCGGTTCTGGGCGCCGCTGATTCCGCTGGTGCTCGCGGCGGTGCTGGCGTGGGTCGCGCTCCGGCTCAACGCCGCGCGCGACTACGGCACGGGCGCGATCCCCGCGCGTCCCGGTCGGGCGACTGCTCCGGCCTGGGTTCGCAGCCCGCTGACGCTGGCCCTCCGCCTCCAGCGCGGCGCCATCGTCGGCTGGACAGTGGCCCTCACCCTGCTCGGCGTGTTGTTGGGCTCGGTGCTGGCCGGCCTCGACCAGCAGCTCGCCGGCAGCGCGTTCGAGGACTTCGCGCACCGGCATGGCGGCGCGGTCGGCGAGGTGTTCTTCCAGTTCGTGCTCTACCTGCTCGCGCAGATCGCGGCCATGGCGGCACTCGTCGCGGTGCTCGCCCTGCGTCGCGACGAGGCCTGCGGTCTGGCGGAGCCGGTGCTTGCGCGCGCCGTCACGCGCCGCCGCTGGTCGGTGGCCGGCTGGACGGTGGCGGTGATGACGAGCGTCGCCATCCTGCTCGGGGTGGGCGTGGGCGCCGCGCTGGGGTCCGGGCGGTGGTCGCTGCCGCTGACCACCGTCGCCTATCTGCCCGCCACGCTGGTGCTCGTGGGTCTCGCGCTCGCCCTGGCCGGCTGGCTTCCGCGTGCGGCGGTGGCCGTCAGCTGGGCGGTGCTGGGGCTGTTGATCCTGCTGGACCTGCTGGCCGAGTTCAACCTGGTCTCGCCGCAGGTGGTCGGCCGTGTCTCTCCCTTCGCGGCCACGTTCAGCGCCCTGTTCGCAGGCGGACTTCCGGCGACGCTGGCCGTGCTGACGGCGATCGGGCTCGGCCTGGCGGCGTTCGGCCTGGCGGGCATGCGCCGTCGCGACCTGCGCCCGTCGTGAGGCCCGGTATCCGGCCGAGGCGGACGATTCGCAACGAGCTTTCCTCTACGCCCACTCACGCACATAAGCGCAACGGATCGCCTGGGGCTTCAAGCTGAGCCGACGCCAGCACAGAAGATCGGTTCGGGTGTGAGCTTCAAACCTCTCGCAACTCATCTTGAAGACCCGAGCTGTCAAAGAACCGTCCTGTCGCGTTCCGCCGGCCCGTCTTGCCCGCCGGTCGAAGCTTATGGGGCTCTTCACAATTGAGGGTGTAGGTGGGGTCTGAAGCCGCCGGTTTCCAGCAGCGCGCGAGCGACATAGTTGGTGAGGTTCCTGAAGCCGAGAGCGGAACCGCGGAGGTGTTCGAGGCGGCCGTTGATGGCCTCGGTGGGTCCGTTGCTCGTGCCGACGCGGTCGAAGTAGGCCAGCACGTCGGTGGCGCGTTGTTTCAGGGTCCGGCCGAGCGTGATCAGTTCCGACAGTGCTCGGGGGACACCGGTGGTGAGGGAGACGATGAGTTCTTCCATCAACCGGCGCCCGTCGGCAGGGTCCTTAGCGCGGTAGGCGGCCACCATCTTCTGATAGACCGCCCAGGTCACTTCGACCTCGGTGTGAGCGTCGTCGGCGAACAGCTTCTCCAGCCGGGCTTGCTGCTTCGGAGTCAGGAACCCTGCCCCGGTGGAGAGGGTCCGTCGGGCTCCGTACAGCGGGTCACCTTTGCGGCCCCGATGCCCCAGGATCCGTTGCTGGACACGGCGACGACACTTGTCCAGGGCTTCGCCGGCAAGACGGACGACGTGGAACGGGTCGAGAACCGCGACCGCGTCAGGCAACTCCTCACTGGTAGCGGTTTTGAAGCCGGTGAACCCGTCCATCGCGACCACCTCCACGCCATCGCGCCACGCTTTCGGGCGCTCAGCCAGCCAGGTCTTGAACGCGTGTTTCGAGCGGCCCTCGACCATGTCCAACAACCGCGACGTGCCGGTGCCGTCACGGATCGGGGTCAGGTCGATGATCACGGTGACGTAGCGGTCCCCGTGACGGGTGTGTCGCCACACATGCTCGTCAACACCGATCACCTTCACGTCATGGAACCTGCCTGGGTCATTGATCAGCACCCTCTGCCCTTCGGCCAGCACGGCGGTGTTAGCGGTGCTCCACGACACGCCCAGACCCTCGGCGACACGGGCCATCGTGAGGTGCTGAACCACGATCCCTTCCAACGCCCACCGCAGCCCCCGCCGCGATAGCTTCGCTCGCGGCTCGGCCGCCAGTGCGGTGTCTTGTCGCCACACCCGGCCGCAACCAGTGCATTTGTAGCGACGCACACGGATCTGAAGGATCGTGGGTCGCCAACCCAGTGGCTCGTGAGCCAGCTCCCGGGTCACGGTGTCACGCACCAGACCGTGGCAGCCACACTCGTGGCACCAGTCATCCGGTGCAACGACCCGACACGCGATCACCGCCCGATCACGTTCGACCCGTTGCCCGACCGCCTGCAAGCCGAGCTCGTCAAGACGGCAGAACGTGGTCAGATCAGGGGCAGTGAAGGTAGCGTTGCGCACAGTCGAGGTCTTCTTGATGGACAGCGTAAGGAACTTCCATCCTGGAGGCCTCGACCCCTACCCCGCCAGCGACACGCCCTCAACCCCGCTGCGAGCTACCCACACCCTCGATTGTGAAGAGCCCAAAATCGTCGCGAACACCGCCTACAAGTACGCTTCCTTTCCCCTTACTCCACCCTCACACAAAGGCTTGCTAAGATCCCCGTGTCGACCCGACCCGCCACCGTCGCGGCCCACCTGGGAGACATGGCACGAGCGCCACCAGCTGCTCGCCGCCGTCCCACAGCTATCCGGAAGCGCACCACTGGCTCCCAACGGGACGATAGGATATCCCAGCAACCACCAACCAGAGGAGGGCACGCAATGTCCCACGTAGTTACTTATCTATTATTAATAGTAGCCGGCTTGGCTCTTATAAAGATCATCGCATTGCTCCGCATCACATATTTGGACTGGACTATGGACGCTTCCGAGCGGGCATCAGCGCAGGACATCGACCCCTCAGACAGCAACACCCTGGTAGCGTTCTACAACGGCTATGCGGCGCGGCGACGATTCTTGTTTCTAGATGGAGTTTCAATAGATTTTCAACGGAGAATTCTACCTCCAGCAGCTACGCATAATTCGCGCTCCGCGTCCTCCATGGCACGCATGGCCCTGGAGCAGCTTTCTTCCATCCCGGTACTAACTACGTTGGGGTGCGTACTAATTATAGTTGAATCCTCGCAGTACTGGCTTGGCGCAACTGTCGGAAAGACGCAATTCACCATTAGCTTCATATCCGTTATACTAGTGCTACTACTACAAACCTGCAGTGCCGTCACCCAGTCGATCGGCCAGCTAATCTGGCGCGACCTGACGGCCGACCTTATCGGGCTAAAAGCAGGAGTGGTCGACCCAGTAGCGCGAATGCTCATTCGCGGAGCCGCTTTTTTCGGCTCGCTCGTCTTCTTCTATCTATCCGCTATCGCTGGCCTCACGTGGGCCGCAAGCCGCGCTCACGCTATCCCGTCCATGACCCCACCGGAACCGATCTGGTACGACGCGTTGGCCTGCTCTATCGATGCCGGATACCGCAGCCTGCTGCTAATCCTTGGAACGGATGGCGTAGATGCAACCAACAGCTACGGACGAACCGTCGTATTCCTCATCTCCGCTACTGGCGCGGCATATCTAGTCGCCTCCCTCGCAATAATCTTCGGCTACGTCCTGCACCGTTCTACATCATTCGATAGCAAATTGCCTCGACCGCAGAGCGACGACGGCCCTACTCCCGACGAGCCTGTTTCCGCACCACCGCCCACACCAAATACAGTCGGATCCATCCCGCACGAAGACAGCGCAACCAAAAACAAGCGGCCCGAAGCTATTCAGATCGCTGCAATAGCAGCGCTGATCAGCGGGTTTCTTGCGGCCCTGTCAGCCTTCGGCGCCACCAGAGCCTGGCTTAGCGGCAAAGACCGAGCCGCTCGAGCCACACCACCAGCAGAAGCCACAATGGACCACCACCGGTAGGCGCCCTACTCCGACGTCGGCCCACCCTCAAGGCTATTTTATCGCGGCGATCCGGTTGCGCGGACACGAGACCGGCAGGCCGAGGACACGCTACCCCGCCCGCGCCTCATTCCACTGTCGCGTGAACTCACACAGGACCGCAACAGTGAGACTGACTGAAATAGCAACCCGCCACCAGTTAATTCGCAGCATCCCATCCTCGCCAGACTCTCGCGGTTTATAACCGATGTAGACGATCATCAGCAACAGCCACGCGATAATCGTAACGGCAAAGTACGCGATCTTGGCCCACGTACGGTTGTCAAGAGAGCCGACCGACGTGAGGGTCTGCACCACGATCAGGACTGTAAAGAAGAGACTAATAAGCGTAGCAACAGTGACCAGAGAGACCCCGCGACCGAAGTAGTCAACAAACGCCCTCCAAAGACGATTCCGATTACGCGCGAGCAATCCATGCGAAACATCCGGCGAGTTCCCGAAACTCGCGGCTAGAGACGCGCCACCAAGTTTCGCTATCTCGGCAAGAATCGTCCCGTTAATATAGCGTCGATTAGCCTCGATGCGCTGGTCATGCACCCAGATTCGAAAGCAGATCGTCGCCAACAGCAACGACAAGAACGGGACTAGCAGTACGGCTTCATGGCTGAGAAATCCTTCAAGCCCCTTAGAGTTGATCAGTCCCGCCATGAGCGCGCCAATTGCAGCGACCACGACAAACGCCGTTCCCGTCTCACGCTGCCGAAGATCCAAGCGAGCAAGATACACGGCTTGTTGCAGCCGATAACGTTCGAGCCAGATAGCCAGGGCCATCTCTTTGGGGTCCGCAGCGTCGCGCGAAGCCTCGGCCTGGGTCCCTTCTATCACCGCAGACCCTCTCTCACGCCTCGCCTTATTCCACCCCCATGACGCCATGGCTGGAGGCTAGCAGCACTCCAGGGATTTCTGCGTGGGTTTACCCTGAGTTGCCCTCCTCGACGAGGAGGGCGAGTGGTTCGCCGTGCCCCAGCCGGCCAGCAGGCGTACCCCCCAGGTAGTGCAGCGGGGCACAGGCGCGAAGGGCCGTCGCACGGCTCGTCGCTGCGCGATTCGCCCGCTCGCCACCCAGACATTCTTCGTGGGCGCGGTCCTCGGGACGAGCGTCGTCCTCGGTCTGCAGGTTGACGCCATGCAGACCAGGGGCAGCCATCCTCGACGGGCGGTACACCGTGCCGCCGGTGAAGGAGACGCCATGACCGGCCCGGCACCGGCCGCCAAGGCGACGCGCAGGCCGCGGCATCTGCTGATCTTCGCCGTCACCGTGCTCGTGACGATGCTCGTGGCCGCACCCGCCTACACGTACTTCTACCCGAGGCTCGTCTACGGCGCGCTGCAGAAGGTCATTGTTCGCAACGGCCTCGGCAGCGGGTCCGGCATCCCTCCTAACACCCTCTTCACCGTCTCGGATCTCGCCTCGCCGACGACGGCGAAGGCGAACGTCCTCATCGACGGCACGAACCACGACACGCTGTACACCGTCGGCTGGCTCGACCTGAGCGCGCATGCCGAGGAACTCCACGTCCCCGACATGCACGGCCGCTACTACAGCATCGAGTTCATCGACCCTGACACAGGCGACGTCTTCGCCTATGTCGGCCGACGAACGACAGGAACCGACGCCGGTACCTTCCTCATCACCGGCCCCGGCACGCGCGGCAGCACACCGGGAGGCGTGAAGACGATCACCGCGCCGAACACCTCGGTCCTCCTCATCGGGCGGACGCTCGCCACCAGCGACAGCGACGTCGCCACGGCCTACGACCTGGCGAAGCAGATCCACCTCACCCCCGCCGAGGACCGGTAACCGCTCCCCCGCCGATGTCACCTACCCCGCGGGGTCACCGGCGTTCTCGCGCCCACGCGGCCTGGAGCCGCGCGTAGGGGCCTTCCTTGGTAGCCAGCTGGGCGTGCGGCCCGCGCTGGACGACCCGGCCGGCGTCCATCACCAGGATCTCGTCGGCGCGTTCGGCCGTCGACAGCCGGTGCGCGATCGTGATGCTGGTCCGGTCGTCCAGCATTCGTTCGAGGGCTTTGACGATGCGCACCTCCAGCGCCGGGTCCACCGACGAGGTCGCTTCGTCGAGGACGAGCAGCCCGGGATCGGCGAGGTGGGCCCGCAGCAATGCGACGAGCTGGCGCTCGCCCGAGCTGAGCGCCTCGCCGCGCTGGCCGACGGCGGTGTCAAGACCGTGCGGGAGCCCGTCGAGCCAGTCGATGAGATCGAGCTCCTCCGCCGCGGCGCGCATGCGGCCTCGAAGCGCGGCGCTCGTGGGATCACCGTCGCCGAGCGCGAGGTTCTGCGCGATCGTGCCGTCGAACAGATAGCCCTCCTGCGGCACGAGCATCACGCGGCGCCGGAGCTCTGCGGCGGGCACGCGCCGCACGTCGACTCCCGACAGCAGCACCGAGCCGGCGCCAGGATCGACGAGCCTGGTGACCAGTTTCGCGAAGGTCGACTTGCCCGATCCGGTCTCCCCCACGATGGCGACGCGGCTGCCCGCCGCGATGCGCAGGTCGATGTCGTGCAGCACCTCCTCGCCGTCGGGGTAGGCGAAGCCTACGCCGCGGAACTCCACGTCGATGGGCCCCGGTGGCAGCGGGGTACCGGATGGGCCCGGATCGGGGAGGTCGACCGGGGTGTCGACGATCCCGATGGCGCGTCGCCACCCCGCCACCGCTGCGAAGGCGTCGGTGACGATGGAGCTGCCCGCCTGCACCGGGCGCAGGAAGAGCGTCAGCAGGAACACGAAGGCGAACACCTCGCCGACAGTGATGCGCCCCTGCGTGCCGAGCCAGGTGCCTGCGACCAGCACGAGGGAGGTGGCGAGGGCGACGGTGAACCCGCCGAGGGCGAACGCCGAGACCGAGAGCGCCTGCGCCTCGGTGCTGGCCGCCCGGTGCCCGTCGATGGCCCGGTCGATGCGTTCGCCCACCTGCGGCTCGATCGCGTGGCTGCGCACCACAGCGGCGCCGACGACCGACTCCGAGATGGCCGAGTACATCTCGCCGACAGTGCGGCGGCTCCGGGAATTGGCGGAGCTGAGCCGCCGGCGCAGCCGACCGAGGAAGAAGACCAGCGGCACGATGCACAGCCACACCAGGGCGGTCAGCTCGACGCTGTAGAAGAGCATCGCGACGGTGGCGACGACGACCTGCCCGACGCTGACCACCGCGAGCATGCCGCTGTACACCAGGAACTGGCTGATCTGATCGACGTCGCCCGTCACCCGCGAGACGAGCGCGCCGCGGCTCTCGGTCGACTGCGTCAGCACCGGAAGGTCGTGGATGTGGCGGAACGCCCTGACCCGCAGCGTGCACAGCCCGTGCTCGGTGGCCGCGAACAGCCGAGCAGTCATGAAGGCCGACGCCACCGCCGTGACCGCGATCGCCGCCGCGGCCAGGGCCGTCGTGGTGACGACCACGGCGATGTCGACGCCACGGGGAGCGTTGATGCCGTCGTCGGTGATGCGCTGCACCGCGATGGGCGTCACGATCCGCCCGACGCTCCCGATCACCGCGAAGAGCAGGGTGAGCCAGATTCCCCGGAGGATCTCGGGGCTGATCGCGAGACCCCTGCGGAAGACCTCGCGCATCGTGAGGCCCTCGCCGCTGCCGATACCCGTGCCGGCGGATCCGAGGACGGTCATGCGCTGGCTCCGCTCTCGTCGGAGGCGCCGTCCCGCTCGGCCTCGCCGTAGGCGTCGACCAGGCGGCGGTACCCATCATGATGCTGGCGCAGCTGCTCGTGCGGGCCGCGGGCGGCGATCCGCCCGTCGGAGAGCAGAACCGCCTCGTCCGCCAGGGAGATGCTCGACACCCGGTGGGCGACCATCACAACGGTCGCGCCGCGGGCTGCCTGGCGCAGCGCGGACAGGATGCGGGCCTCGACATCGGCGTCGACCGCACTGGTCACGTCGTCGAGGATCAGCAGCCGGGGCCGCCGGACGAGGGCCCGGGCGAGCGCGAGGCGCTGGCGTTGGCCGCCGGACAGGGACGCGCCGCGCTCGCCCAGCCGCGTGTCCAGGCCCTGAGGCAGCTCGGCGACGAACTGCTCGGCCTGCGCCACGCGCAGCGCGTCGAGGATCTCCGCGTCGGAGACGTCGGCATAGAGGGCGACGTTGTGCCGCACCGTGTCGTCGAAGAGGTAGGCGTTCTGCGGCACATACGCGACGTGCTCGGCCAGCTCGCCCCGACGCAACTCACGGACGTCGGTTCCGTCGATCCGCACGACCCCGTCATCCGGATCGAGCAGGCGCGCGAGCAGCAGCGCGAGCGTGCTCTTGCCCGAGGCCGTCTCGCCGACGATCGCCACCGTCGAGCCGGGCGCGATGTCGAGGTCGATGCCCCGGAGCACGGGCCCGCGGTCGTAGCCGAGGATCGCGCCCTCGACGCGCACCCGGGCGCCCCTCCCCGAAACCGGCAGCATCGTGTCGCCGTGCTCGGTGTCCTGGCGTTCCTCGAGGATGCGGCGCACCCGGGCGTAGCCGACGACCGAGCTCGGGAAGCCTGCGAAGAACGAGCTGACCGATCGGAGCGGGATCGCCACGATCGTCAGGAGATAGCCGACGCCGACGAGCTCTCCTGGGTCGATCAGTCCCTCGCGCACCCGCCAGGCACCGACCAGCAGGACGGCCAACACGCCGAGCTGCGGGATGGCCTCCGACACCGGGTCGAATACCGCGCGCAGCCGCCCGATCCGCACGCCGAGATCACGTAGCTCTCGGGCGGCGTCGGCGAACCGAGCCGTCTCGGCGTCCTCCCGGCCGAGGGCCTTGACCACGAGTGCGCCGTCGAAGGACTCGTGGGCGACGTCGCTCAGGTCAGCCCGCAGCACCTGCTGCCGCGCCACCAACGGCGCGGAGAGGTGCTGGAAACGCACCGTCGCGATGGCGATACCGGGGAAGACCAGCAGGCCCACGATGCCCAGCGGCCAGTCGATCAGGAGCATCTGCACCACCGAGACGACGAGGATGGTGCTCACTCCCAGCGCGAGGGGAAGCTCTGAGACCGCCGACCAGGCTGCCTCGACGTCCGAGCTCGCGTTGGACATGAGTCGGCCGGCGGAGTGTCGCCCGTGCCAGCTCAGCGGGAGCCGCAGGTAGGCACGAGTGACGTCGCGCCGGGTGTGTGCCTGCATGCGAAACTGCATGACCTTGGCGCCGAACCACCGGCCCACGATCCCGACCGAGCGGAGCAGCGCGACGCCTGCGAACACGGCGACCACCGCAACGAGCATGCCCGGCGCATCGATGCGGCCGGTAGTGAAGGCGGGCAGCACGACGGCGTTGGTCGCCCAGGAGAGCACCGTGGCGTCGGCGACGGTGAGGAAGCCGAAGACGAGGCTGCCGAGCACCGCGCCCGTGAACACCCACGGTTCGCGCCGCACCGCGATCCACAGGATGCGCAGCGCGCCGAACACCCGGTCACCGGGCGGAGTCACGCCGTCGCCTGCTGCGGCGCGGGCAGGCGCCGAAAGGGAGAGGTCGGTGGGCATCGGTGAACAGTAGCCTCTCCCCCGATGGCAACCCGGACGAGCCGCGCGGGGCGGACATCCTGCCGCCCGCTTCCGTGTCACCGGCCAATTCGACGACGGATGCCGATCACTCAGCTTTCGCCGGTCATCAGGCGGAGCCACTCGACGTTGCGCGGGTCGCCGCGGTGTTCCACCTCCCAGTAATACGAGGCGGCAAATCGTGCATGCGAGATGCCTTGTGCCAGATCGACGTCGAAGCCGCCCGCCCCGCAGAAGGCCGCCAGCAGTTGGTACGACGACGACACCACATCATGTCCGTCCACCTGATACCGCGGCGCGCTCCGCTGGATCGTGTGTGCCTCGTTCTCCGCGGGACCACACAGATAGCTGGGGTCGATCGCAACCCAGCTTCCATCGTTGCGCTGAATGATGTTCTGGAAGCTGAGGTCACCGTGGGTCATGGTGCCGATGACGCAGTGCGCCATGTCGGCGATCACCTCGTCGGCACGGCGGAAGATGCGCTCCGAAAGGCCGTAGGCCCCGGCACTGGCTCGACGATGTTGCTCCGCGAACTCCACACGCCAATCGATGGCGAGATCGCTCAGCCGAGGCGCGTCCGACGGTGCTGGAACCGTCGCGATTTCTGCGGCGACCGCTCCGCAGATCTCGGCCATCCGCACCGGGTCCAGGTGCCCCGCGCCGGTCGGGCCTGTGACCCACTCAAGAAGCATCGCCTGGTAGACGTCGCTGTACTCGTAGAGCCCGACAACGCCTGCCCCACCCAGCAACCGGAGCGCCCGCGCGTCCAGATCGGCATTCACAAGGGGCGAGACCAGTTTGAGCGCCGCTTCTCCGTGGTCCCGATGACGGACCGGAATCACGACACTGGTCCCTCCATAGGCTGGCTCCCCGATCGGCGTCAGTTGCCAGTCGGCGAGTACCGAGCCGACGAGTCCCGGAAGGCCCTCTAGCCACGGCCCCGCCACCGGATTCTGGTTCGCCAGCCGCGTCCGGAACGCGGACGGCACCTCGATCGGCCACTTCATGGAGCCCATGATCTCAGGAGTCGGTAAGCGCCCGGATAGCCGGCTGGAGCTCCACATACTCCGGACTCCACTGTCACCTGGGACCAGATTCCGACCGGTGGCGTCAACACGCCTGTGCCGTGGCACTCATGCTCGAGCGGCTTTCTTCCTTCCTATCAGGATTTCTTCCTCATAGGATGGATGCATGGCGATCAACATCAAGGACCCGGCCACGGACGCGCTGGCGCGCGAGCTGGCCGCGCAGACCGGGGAGTCCCTCACCGTCGCGCTGCGGGTGGCGCTCCAGGAGCGTCTGGTCCGCGTCCGGCGCCAAGCAACGGTCGATCAGCGTTCCTCGCGTCTGCACCGCTACATCGATCGCGGGCGGAGCCGGAAGGTCCTCGACAGCCGCTCAGCAGAGGAGATCCTCGGCTACGACGACCACGGGATCCCGTCGTGATCGTCGACACCTCCGCCCTCCTCACCGTGATCTTCGGAGAGCCTGAGGCCGAGCGCTATCTCTCCGCCATGTCGTCGGCGCCGTCGTTGGCCATCTCCGCGGCCTCGCTCACCGAATCGCTCATCGTCGCCGAAGCACGCCAAGGGGCCGAGGCCGCGGCAGACGTCGCCGCGCTCCTCGCCGACCTCGACGCCGAGGTCGTCCCGCTCGACGAGCAACAGGCCGAACTCGCCACCTCGGCCTGGCGCCGCTTCGGCAAAGGGCGGCACCCGGCCGCGCTGAACCTGGGCGACACATTCAGCTACGCCCTGGCGGCCAGCCGCGGCGAACCCCTGCTGTTCAAGGGCAAGGACTTCTCCGCAACCGACATCGCCCAGGCGTGAGTTAGGTGGCGAGCCGTCAGTTGATTGGATGGGCTCGCGACCACACGACGGCGCCGAACCGTCAGACCCAGAGCCGCTCGATCGGGAGGCTGTGAATCCGGTCCTCGACGGGGTATCCCCGGCTTCCGAAATGGAATGCGATCCCGGCGATGAACGCGCTGCCGAGTCTGTCGCGGAGCTTACGCAGCCCGGACATCTGCTTCGAGGTGATGGTGTCGCCGGCCTTGATCTCGAAACCGAGCACGGCGCCGTCGTGACGCTCGAGCACGAGATCGACTTCTTCCCCGTCGCGCGTGCGCCAATGGCCAGAGCTGATGACGTCGTTCAGCCAACTTGCTTGACGGAGGATCTCTTGGACGACGAAGGACTCGACCAGATGTCCGAACTCGGTGAGCGCCGAGGGATCACCGCGTTCCAGCTTCGGCCGGCTCAGTCGCAGAACGTGCGCACCGATCCCCGAGTCGACGACATGGATCTTCGGTGTCTCGATACTCCGTGAGGACACAGTCGTGCCCCAAGCTGGCAGCATGCTGACGAGGAACAACGACTCGAGCAGTTCGAGGTAGGCCGTGGCCGTGGTGCGCGAGATCTCCAACGTCTCACCGGCCTTTGCGATGTTCAGCAGTCCGCCGGTCTGCCCGACGGCCCTGGTGAGCAGCTTCGGAAGCACGGCTGCCCTCCCCAACTGGCGAAGCTGCCCTGCGTCACGGAGAAGAGATTGACGCACATGCCCGGCGAACCATCGCCCCCGTGCCATGGGATCGAGTTGGGCAAGCGCGAGGGGCATACCGCCCCGAGTGATCCGGTCGACGTAATCCATCCTCCGAGCCGTCGCGGCGTCGGCGGTATGAGGAATTTCGCCCTCGAACGCCTGCTCGACGAAGCGATTCATGGTCCCGTCGATCTCCGTCTGGGTGAGAGGCTGCACGGGCAGGCGCTGGATACGTCCGGTCAGCGCCTGGGTGCCGGCGGGGAGCGAGTCGTAACTCGCCGACCCTGCGAGCACGAACATCCCCGCTTGGGTTCCCTTGTTCAGTCGCACCTTGATCGCTTGAAGAACGGCCGGGATCCGCTGGTACTCGTCGATGAGCACGGGGAGCTTCTCCTCAGTGATGAGCGAGAGACCCTGCTGCGCGAGCGCAAACACGGTGCTGTCGTCGAAGTCGAACAGCCGCGCCTCCGGCATCGTCGCAGAGACCTCCGCGAGCAACGTGGACTTCCCCACGCTGCGCGGGCCCTCGAGCAGCAGCACGGGTGCTTCTTCCAATCGCTTCCGGACAGTAAGGAAGAGACGTCGTTCGATCCGCTCCGTCATGGCAGTACGGTACCTCTCATTGACGATCAGCCGCACCCGAAACTGACATCTAGCCGAGGACACGCCTGACATCTAGCCGGATATGAATCTGACATCTAGCCGCCACCGCGCTGGTATGGGGATGGGGTGGGCCGGCCGTGAAACCCTGGCGTGAGACCCGCCTGTTCGCCCGGAGGCGTCGTTGTCGGAATACTGGGGGTGTCCTATCACTCCCAGGAGGTCTGATGCCCCGCCCTTCCGCCGCCTCAGCCGCGCCGCCGCCCGCCGAGGGCATCGCCGCGGTGCGGGGCGCGACGCCGGGCTGGGTCAGGATCACCTCCACCGGCATCTCCTGGGTGGGCACCGTCGCGACGGCACTGCTCGTGGTGCTGCTCGGGCGCGCGGTGGACGGTGGGCTCTCGACGGCTGCGCTCTGGGCGGCGCTCGCTCTGGTGATCATTGCCGCATCGTGCTCGGCGGCGGGCGCGATGGTGACGCAAGCGGCCGTCGGTGGCACGGAGGGCAGGCTGCGGCACCGTCTGGTGCGGGCGATCTACGACGCGGGTGTGCCGGGCGCGGCGCCGAGCGGGCAGTTCCTCTCGCTCGCCACCGACGGGGTCGACAAGGCCGCGAACTACCGCGCGGGCTTTCTCGGCCCGATCATGGGGGCGCTGACGGCGCCGGTGCTGGCGCTCGGCGTGCTCGCCGTCTTCGTCGACGCCCCGATCGCGGGTCTCCTCGCACTGCTGGTGCTCCTGGTGCCCGTAGTGATCGGCGGCTTCCAGTCACTCGTTCGGCCGGTGGGTGCGCAGTACCGGAAGTCGCAGGGGCAGTTGACGGCGGCGTTCCTCGACGCCGTCCAAGCGCTCGAGACGCTGGTCTACGCCCGGGCAGGCCGACGCGTCGCCACCGACCTGGCCCACCGCGGCGAGACCCATCGGCGCGGCATCATGCGGCTGCTGGCCGTCAATCAGCTGCTGATCCTCGTGCTCGACCTCGCCTTCTCCCTCACGCTCGTCGTGGCCGCCGCGGGCCTCGCGCTCGGGCGCGTGCAGGCCGGCACGCTGACGCTCGGCGAGGGCCTCGCCGTCGTGCTGGTCGCGCTGCTGGCCACCGGCCCCGTCGACGTCGTCGGGCAGTTCTTCTACATCGGCATCGGGGGCCGCGCGGCCGAGGCCCAACTGGCGCGCGCCGTCGCCGTCGACTCCCCCGCCACAGGCTCCGCCGACGGGATCGCCGCCGGAAGCGCCGCGCTCGAGCTGGCCGGCGTCACCGCTGGCTGGCCGGGCGGGCCGACGGTGCTCCGCGACTTCTCGCTGACCGTTTCCGAGGGCGAGCGTGTCACCCTCGTCGGGCCAAGTGGGGCGGGCAAGTCCACCGTCGGCGCACTCATCCAAGCCCATCTGCGCCCCGCCTCCGGGCACGTGTTCGTGGGCGGCCTCGACACGTCGACGGCGGACCCGGCCGAGGTCAGGTCCCGGCTGGCCGTCGTCGAGCAGCGCACCTTCCTCTTCCTGGGCACCATCGCCGACAACCTGCGCGTCGCCGATCCCACGGCCGACGACGCTCGACTCTGGGATGTGCTGACGCTGGCGGGACTGGCCGACGAGGTGGCGGCGATGCCGCATCGCCTCGACACTCCGGTCGGCGAGCACGGCGCGCTGCTCTCCGGCGGCCAGGCGCAGCGGCTCGGCATCGCCCGGGCCTGGCTGCGCGACGCCCCGATCCTGCTCCTCGACGAACCCACCAGCCAGGTGGACCTGGCGGGCGAGGCCGCCATCCTCGACGCGCTCGACCGGCTCGCCGCCGGCCGCACCGTGCTGATGATCGCCCACCGACCGGGCGCGATCCTGGCCGCCGACCGCACCGTCGAGCTGGCGCCGCTGTCGACGGGGGCACGGGCATGAGCCGTATCGCCCTGACCCGCTGGCTCGTCGGCCACACGCGCGACCTCCTCCCCACCCTCGGCCTCGCGGTCGTCGCGCGCATCCTCGGACAGCTGGCGGGTGTCGCACTGCTCGCCGTCGCGGCGGGCGCCTTGGCCTCGGCGGCCACGGGAGCCGTCGTCTCGCTGCCTGCTGTCGTGCTGGGACTGATCGGCATCGCGCTACTGAAGGCCGCGCTGCGCTACGGCGAGCACTATGCGGGCCACTGGGTGGCGTTCACCGCGCTCCAGCGCCTGCGCGACGTCTTCTTCCAGCGGCTCGTGCCGCAGGCCCCGGCCGCCACCCGCGGAAGGGCGGGCGCGGAGCTCACGCAGCGGGCCACCCGGGACATCGACCGCATCGAGGTGTTTTTCGCCCACACGTTCCCGCCTGCGGTCGCCGCCGTGGTGGTGCCGGCCGTCGCGCTGACCTGGCTGGCGGTGGCCGTCGACGCACGGCTGGCCGGCGTCGCCGCGCCGTTCGTGCTCGCCGGGCTCTTGGTGCCGTGGCTCGCGGGCCCGATGACGTGGGCGGCCGCCCGCCGCACCGCGCGCCGGAGGGGTGCGCTCGCCGCGCGCCTGGGCGACGACGTGCAAGGCCTGCGCGAGGTCCTCGCCTTCGACCTCGCCGACGCCCGGCTCGTCGGCCTCGACACCGCGAGTGAGGAGCTGGCCGCCGCACGCCGCGCCTCGGGCCGGGTGCAGGCGCTCCGCGGCGCGTTGAGCACGGCCGTGCAGTTGGCGACGCTGGTGGCAGTGTTGGCCGTCGGCGGCACTCCAGCCAGCCTGGCCGTGGCCGCCGCGGTGGTCGTCGCACTGTGGAAGCCGGCGCAGGGCATCGACGACTTCGTCACCGGCCTGGACGAGGCGTTCGCCGCGGCCGAGCGGATCAGGATCGTGATCGACGCGCCGCCCGCCGTCGCCGACCCGGCAACCCCGGTGACCCTCCCCGCCGGCTCCGACCTGCGCCTCGACGGCGTGTCGCTCACCTACCCGGGCGCCACCTCTCCGGCGCTCGACGACGTCTCGCTGGTGGTGCCCGACGGCGCCTGGCTCGCCGTCGTGGGGGTGTCGGGCAGCGGCAAGTCGACGCTGGCGCACCTCCTCCCCCGCGGGTTCGCCCCCGACTCCGGCACGGTGCTGCTCGGCGGCACCGACGTCGCCCGGCTGCGGCTCGACGATCTCCGTGCCCGCGTCGCGCTGGTGGCGCAGCGCCCCACCATGCTGTCCGGAACCCTCGCGGACAACCTCAGACTCGGCGCCCCCGATGCCACCGACGACCAGCTGCGCTCCGCCCTCGACGTCGCGGCGCTGGGCGACTGGCTGGCAGGCCTCCCCGAGGGCCTCGCCACGCGGATCGGCGAGCGCGGCACCACCTTGTCGGGCGGGCAGCTCCAGCGGATCGCGCTGGCTCGCGCGCTCGTCGCCCGCCCGTCCGTCCTCGTCCTCGACGAGGCGCTGAGCCAGCTCGATGGCCCGACAGCACACGTCGTCCGCGAGCGCCTGAGGGCCCTCCCCGGCCCGATGACCGTGATCGAGATCACCCACCGCGTGGACCTCCTCGCCGACGACACCCTCGTCGCCGTCCTCGACGCCGGCCGCCTGGTGGCGACGGGCCCGGCGGCCGAGCTGCGCGCCGAAAGCGCGGTGTTCGCCCGCCTCGAGTCGCGGCTGGAGCTCTAGCCTCCTCTTTTCAGGCCCCGCCGTGGCCGGTGAAAAAGGGCCCGGGATAATCAAGAGCTAGAACAACGCTATGTGCACAGGGTCCGGCTCGTTCGCACCCGCTCGCACGAAAGGAGATCCACATGCCTATCGGTGGCTGGGAGTTGGTTCTCATCGGAGTCTGGTTCGTGATCCCGGTTGCAGCCGTCATCGCTGCGCTCATTTGGGCCGTGAGGCGAAGCCGGCGCTGAGGGGGGGGCGCGCCTCGATAGAGTGGCCGCGGGGAGCCCAGGGTGGAACGGCTGACCCTTCAAACGCGCCCGTACTGTTCGTCGGAGAACTGAAATGACCCTTCACGCTCTCGCTATCAGACACGTTCCGTTCGAAGACCTCGGCGTCTTCGCCCCCGTGCTCGAACGTCGCGGCTACAACGTCACCTACCTCGACGCAGGCGTCGATCCGCTCTCGCCCGAGATACTCGTCGAGGCGGACCTCGTCGTCGTGCTCGGTGGACCGATAGGTGTCTACGAGACCGACCGCTATCCCTTCTTGACGGCGGAAAAACGTGCCCTCTCGGCACGCGTGGAAGACGGCGGACCTACGCTCGGCGTCTGCCTGGGAGCGCAGCTGATCGCCGATGTCCTAGGTGCTGACGTCAGACCGACAGGGCGCACGGAAATCGGCTACGCACCCCTGACGCTCACTCCGGAAGGCCGCTCCTCCGTCCTCGCGCACTTGGCGGGTGTGCCCGTCCTGCACTGGCACGGAGACGAGTTCGCGATCCCTTCGGGCGCGGCATGTCTCGCGGAGACCCCCGGCTTTCCGCGCCAGGCGTTCGCCCTCGGCTCCCACCTGCTCGGGTTGCAGTTCCACCTTGAGGCAGATCCCACCCAGATCGAGCGATGGCTGATCGGGCACGCGCACGAACTCGCCGCCACCGGAATCGATCCGGGCGAAGTCAGGGCCGACGCTGCGGCCTACGGCGCCACGCTGGCCGATGCTGCGGCAGTGATCCTCGACGAGTGGCTCGACCAGACCAGCCGCTAAAGACGCGCGGTCTCGTCAGGCGGTTGGATGGGCGTCCGGCTCGCTGGCCTGCACCGCCAGCCGATGCCCGACACCGTAGACCCGATGAGCACGACACACCTCTCATCGATGGCCGATGAGCACGCGCCGGAGCTCATTGAGAGAAACGGCCCATTCTGGGCTGTTTCCGGCGACGAACGCCGGCACGTGCTCATCGCCCCCTGACGACCCAGGAGCCACGTCCTCCTGCGTGCACAAATCTCTGTATACGGCCAGCCAGCCCTCTATGGCGCCTGGCCACCCGTAGAGAGAGATCTGTGCAGGCTTGTCAGTTCCGATCGTCGGGGTGGGTGCCGGTGCGCTGCCCGGTCTCCAGGGCGGCGATGGCCGACATGTCGTCGTCCGTCAGCGTGATGTCGAACACATCGAGGTTCTGACGCAGTCGCTCGGGGTTCGTCGACTTGGGGATGGCGGTGCCGCCCAATTGCAGATGCCAGCGGATGATCGCCTGGGCCACGGAGATGCCGTGCGCGTCGGCGATCCGGCCGAGTGTCGGCTCTTCCAGCAGGCGGCCGCGGCCCAGGGGGCTCCAGGCCTGTGTGGCGATGCCGTGCTCGGCATGGAAGGCGCGGAGGTCGTGCTGCGGCAGCCAGGGGTGCGACTCCACCTGGTTGACCGCGGGCACAACGCCCGTCTCGTCGATCAGACGCCGCACGTGCGCCTCGGTGAAGTTGGACACGCCGATGGTGCGCACGCGGCCCTCGTCGCGCAGCTCGACGAACGCCCGCCAGGTCTCCACGAACTGGTTCCTGGCGGCGCGCGGCCAGTGGATCATGTAGACGTCGATCGCGGTGCCGAGCGCCTGCTCGCTGGCATCGAAGGCGCGGAGCACCGCGTCGCGCGACTGGCTCTCCTCGCCCCAGAACTTCGACGTCACGGTCAGACCCGCGCGGTCGACACGGCGCAGCGCCTCCCCCACCTGCGGCTCGTTGTGATAGAACTCGGCACCGTCGACGAGCCGATAGCCGGCCGCGACGCCGGCGACCACGACGTCGACGGTGTCCTCCGGGGCCACCTTGTAGAGGCCGAAACCGAGGACGGGAAGCGTCGATCCGTCGTTCAGCGAGACATCCGTGTTCATGCCTCCTGATTCTGTCAGACGCACCCGCTAGCTTCGGGGCATGTACCGCACGCTCGCCGTCCACGGCTATCGCTCGCTGCGCGACGTGGCCATCCCCCTCGGCCGCGTCACGGTGGTGACGGGCCCCAACGGCTCCGGCAAGTCCAGCTTGTACCGCGCGCTGCGCCTCCTGGCCGGCTGCGGGCTGGGCGACGCCGTGGGGTCGCTCGCCCGCGAGGGCGGGCTCTCGTCGGTGCTGTGGGCGGGCCCGGAGTCACTGAAAGGCGCGCGCCGCACCGGGCTCGTGCAGGGCACCGTGCGCAGCGGCCCCATCTCACTGCGGCTCGGGATCGGCGCGGACGGGCTGGGCTATCTCGTCGACCTCGGCCTCCCGATCCCCTCCCAGAGCGCATTCACGAGGGACCCGGAGATCAAGCGCGAGGCGGTCTGGGCGGGCCCCGTCATGCGCACCGGCACGCTACTGGCCCGCCGCAAGGGGCAACGCGTGGAGACCAGAGACGACGGGCCCTGGCACGACCTGCCCTATCGGCTTCCGCCGCACCGATCCATGCTGTCGGATCTGCCCGACCTGAGGGCCCTGCGCGACGACCTCTCCTCCTGGCGCTTCTACGACGCGCTGCGCACCGACGCCGAGGCGCCGGCCCGTCAGCCGCGGGTGGGCACGCGCACGTGGACCATGGCGGGCGACGGCTCGGACGTGGCGGCCGCGCTGCAGACCATCGTGGAACGCGGCAGCTTCCCGGTGGAGGAGGCGATCTCCGACGCATTCCCAGGCAGCGCCCTGCGCGTACGCGTCCAGGACGGCGTCTTCGACCTCACCCTCGCGCAGCCCGGCATGCTGCGCCCATTGAGCGCGGCGGAGCTGTCGGACGGCACGCTGCGTTACCTGATGTGGCTGGCCGCGCTCTCCTCGCCCGAGCCCGCGCCGCTCGTGGCACTCAACGAGCCGGAGAACAGCCTCCATCCGTCGCTGCTCGAGCCACTGGGGCGGCTCATCGCGCAGGCGGGCGAGCACACGCAGGTGGTCGTCGTCACGCACTCGGTCACCCTCCGCGACGCTCTCGTGGACGCGGTGCCCGAGGCCGACCTCAGCGTCGTCGAACTGGAGAAGGACACGGGCGAGACCGCGGTGGTCGACCAAGGGCTCCTCAGCCGGCCGGTGTGGGAGTGGGGATCGCGATGACAGCGCCGCTCACCGGCGGCCGACGACGACCGTGCCAAGCAGAAGGTCGGGCAGGGCGCGGCGCTCGGCGCCCACGATCAGCGCGGGCAGTACGAAGCACTTCAGGGCGGTGCGCACCAGGGGTCGCCACCAGCCGAGCGGCTGACCGTCGAGCCGGACGATGCCGATCCGGGCGATGAGCTGGCCGAACGATCCGCCCGTGAAGATGGTGAGCAGGCTCGCCTCCACGAAGTAGACGGCGAGGATCATGAACGACTTCCAGCCGGAGCCGACCATCACGTCCATGCCGAAGAGCGCGATGGCCACGATCATGCTGGCGGCCCAGTCGCCGACCATCGCGCCGATGCGCGCTCGCCAGGGCGCCAGCGAGCCGGGCCCTGTTGCGGGCAGCCCGATGGTGGCGCCGGGGTACTCGTCGGTGGTCGTCACGCGCGAGAGCCTACCGGGTAGTTGTCAAGGCTCTCTCCTATTCCCGCTTCGGCTGGTAGCGAAACGGCCTCTTCCGGTGCAGGCTCCCGAAAGAGCCTGTGCCAGGGTGTGTCGCATGGACACCTTCTTCGGACGCCCGTGGGTCGACCTGCGGCGCCAAGCCAGCGCGATGTGTCGCGGCTGACCGCCCACCTCCCCACCTCCTCGAAGAAAAGAACCCTCATGTCTCAAGCCATCATCGATCCTCCTGTCGCGCCCCAGGGCGAGCAGCCCGCCGCGAAGAAGAAGCCGTTCTACGCGAACCTCGCCTTCCAGATCGTCCTGGGCCTCGTCGTCGGCCTGGTCCTCGGCTTCGTCGCCGTCGCCATCGGCCCCGTCGGCGAGAAGAAGGACCCGAACTGGCTGGCCACGCTGCTCACCGAGGTCGGCAAGGCGTACGTCTCGCTGCTCACGGTGCTCGTCATCCCGCTGGTCGTCACCGCGGTCATCTCGTCGGTGGCCCGCCTCCGCCAGGTCGCCAATGCCGCCCGGCTCGCCGTCCAGACGCTCGTCTGGTTCGCGATCACTGCGCTGGCCTCGGTGGTCGTCGGCATCGTGCTCGGCCTCGTGTCGAAGTCGTGGCTCACCGCCGGCGTCACGGCGGATAAGGCGGCGGTGCCCGGCAAGGTCGGCGAGTGGACCGCCTTCCTGACCGGCCTGGTGCCGTCGAACATCCTCGGCCTGTCCGTCAAGGTGTCGGGCACGCCCGAGACCGGCTTCACGGCCAGCCCGAACTTCTCGATCCTGCAGATCCTCCTCATCTCCATCGCGCTCGGCATCGCCGCGCTCAAGGTGGGCGCCAAGGCCGACCCGCTGATCAACTTCACCGAGTCCGCGCTCGCGGTCGTGCAGAAGGTGCTGTGGTGGGTCATCCGCCTCGCCCCCATCGGCACCGCGGCGCTGATCGGCAAGGCCGTCGTGGCCTACGGCTGGAACTCGCTCGCGTCGCTGGGCGCCTTCGTCCTCACGCTGTACGTCGGTCTGCTGATCGTGTTCGTGGTCGTCTACCCCATCGTGCTGAAGCTGCACGGCCTCGGCGTGGCGCAGTTCTACCGCAACGTGTGGCCGGTCATCTCGCTGGGCTTCGTCACCCGTTCGTCGATGGGTGTCATGCCGGTCACCGAGCAGGTCACCGAGCGCAACCTCGGCGTGCCGCGTGAGTACGCGTCCTTCGTCGTGCCGCTGGGCGCGACCTCGAAGATGGACGGCTGCGCCGCGGTCTTCCCGGCCCTGGCCGCGATCTTCATCGCCCAGTTCTACGGCATCCCGCTGAACGTCACGCACTACCTGCTGATCGCGTTCGTGGCCGTCATCGGGTCGGCGGCCACCGCGGGCACCACCGGCGCGACGGTGATGCTGACGCTCACGCTGTCCACGCTGGGCCTGCCGCTGGCGGGCGTCGGCCTCCTGCTGGCCGTCGAGCCGATCGTCGACATGGGCCGCACCGCCCTGAACGTCACCGGCCAGGCCCTCGTGCCCACCATCGTGGCGAAGCGCGAAGGCATCCTCGACAAGAAGGTCTACGACGCGAAGCCCAGCTTCGACGCCGTCTCCCTCTGAGCCGTGCCCGGCCCCGGCGCTGAGCTGGGAAGAGTCGAGGCGAAGCGCCCGGCGGAAACCGACCCAGGTTTCCCCGGGCGCTTCGCCGTTCCTCGCGAGAGACCATCCGCGGGCGCCGTCGGCGTAACGCCGCTGAAACGAACGCGCAACTGCGGGGCAATTGAGACGCAGTAGCGTCTGCACTGCAGTTGACCTCTCCCACGAAGGAGCACCCATGTTCCAAGGCGCAGACGACCTGTTGGCCTACATCAAGCAGGAGGGCATCGAAACCGTCGACGTCCGCTTCTGCGACCTGCCCGGCGTCATGCAGCACTTCACCGTCCCCGCCGAGGCCTTCGGGCCGGAGGTGTTCACGGACGGCCTGAACTTCGACGGATCGTCGATCACCGGCTTCCAAAAGATCCACGAGTCGGACATGTCGTTGCTCCCCGACCCGACCACGGCCTACGTCGACCCCTTCCGCAAGTCGAAGACGCTGAACGTCAACTTCTTCGTCCACGACCCGCTGACGAAGGAGCCGTACTCGCGCGACCCGCGCAACATCGCGCGCAAGGCCCAGTCCTACCTCGCGTCGACGGGCATCGGCGACACGGCGTTCTTCGCGCCCGAGGCAGAGTTCTACGTGTTCGACGACATCCGCTTCGACACCAACTCGAACTCGTCGTACTACCACATCGACTCCGAGGCCGGCGCCTGGAACACCGGCCGGATCGAGGACGGCGGCAACCGCGGCTACAAGGTCAAGTACAAGGGCGGCTACTTCCCCGTCGCCCCCGTCGACCACTTCGGCGACCTGCGTGACGACATCGTGCGCCACATGGGCAAGGCCGGCCTCGAGGTCGAGCGCGCGCACCACGAGGTGGGCACCGCGGGCCAGGCTGAGATCAACTGGCGCTTCGACACGCTGCTCAAGGCGGCCGACGACGTCATGAAGTTCAAGTACCTGGTGAAGAACACGGCGTGGGAGGCGGGCAAGACGGCCACGTTCATGCCCAAGCCGATCTTCGGCGACAACGGCTCGGGCATGCACTGCCACCAGTCGATCTGGAACGAGGGTGAGCCCCTGTTCTACGACGAGAACGGCTACGCCGGCCTGTCCGACATGGCCCGCTACTACATCGGCGGCCTGCTCAAGCATGCCCCGGCGCTGCTGGCCTTCACGAACCCGTCGGTGAACTCGTTCCACCGCCTGGTCCCCGGCTTCGAGGCCCCGGTGAACCTGGTCTACTCGCAGCGCAACCGCTCGGCGTGCATCCGCATCCCGATCACCGGTTCGAACCCGAAGGCCAAGCGCATCGAGTTCCGCTGCCCCGACCCGTCGTCGAACCCCTACCTGGCGTTCGCGGCCATGCTGCTGGCGGGCATCGACGGCATCCAGAACCGCATCGAGCCCCTGGCCCCGATCGACAAGGACCTCTACGAGCTGCCTCCGGACGAGCACGCCGAGGTTCCGACGGTGCCCGGCTCGCTCGGCGCGGTCCTCGACGCCCTCGAGGCCGACCACGAGTTCCTGCTCGCCGGTGACGTGTTCACACCCGACCTGATCGAGACGTGGATCGAGCTGAAGCGCGCCGAGATCCAGGCGATCGCGATGCGCCCGCACCCCTACGAGTTCGAGCTGTACTACGCGCTCTGATTCGTCACTCACGAAGGTCCCCGCCCTCCTCGGAGGGCGGGGACCTTTCTCGTTCCGGAACCTCGACCGGGGCCGCCGGCCCGTTGTCCGACGCCGCGGATAGGGTGGGCTCATGATCCGAGGAATCGTGGTGCGCGACGGCGGCGTGGCGCTGGAGGAGTTCACCGAGGAGTTTCTGGGCGACGGCGAGGTCCTGGTGGACGTCGCATTCTCCGACCTGAACTACAAGGACGGCCTGGCCGTGACCGGCCGGCCCGGCGTGGTCCGACGCACCCCGCTGGTGGCCGGCATCGACGTCGTGGGCACCGTTGCGGAGTCGAGCGACGCGCGCTGGTCGCCGGGTGACTGGATCATCCTCAACGGCGCCGGGCTGTCCGAGACCCACCACGGCGGATACGCGACGCGCGCCCGCATCGACGGCGCGCTCGCCGTCGGTGTCCCCGAGGGCCTGACGCCCGAGCAGGCCGCCGCGTTGGGCACCGCCGGCTACACCGCGGCGCTGTCCGTGCTGCGCGTCATCAGCGAGGGCATCACGCCGGACCAGGGGCCCGTGCTCGTCACGGGCGCCACCGGCGGCGTGGGATCCATCGCCACGATGCTGTTGGCCACGGCCGGCTTCGAGGTGACCGCGACGACCGGGCGGGCCGACAGGTTCGAGGGCTATCTGCGGGATCTGGGCGCCGCCGAGGTGGTCGCTCGAGCCGACCTCGAAGGCGCCGGGCGGCCGCTGCAGAAGGCGACGTACGCCGCCGTCGTCGACTCGGTCGGCGGCGAGACCCTCGCCAACGCGATCGCCCGCACCAAGCCGCACGGCGTGGTCACGGCGTGCGGGCTCGCGGGCTCGGCGGACCTCCCCTCGTCGGTGATGCCCTTCATCCTCCGCGGCGTGACCTTGGCCGGCATCGACTCGGTGTGGGCCACGGCCGAGGACCGGGCCGACGCGTGGCGGATCCTCGCCCGGGGCGTCGATCCGGAGCGCCTCGACGCCATGACAAGCAGGATCTCCCTCGACGACGTGATCGCGGCCGGCGAGGAGCTCTTGGCCGGCCGACGCCACGGCCGTACGCTCATCACCATCTGAGATCACGAGACCCCTCGGTGAGACCCCGCCCGACTGCCACACTGTGGGCATGCGACCAATCGTCCAGAGCAAGAAGCTGCGCCATGTCCGCTACGACGTCCGGGGCCCGATCCTCGTCGAGGCTCAGCGCCTGGAGGCCGAGGGCCACAAGATCCTGAAGCTGAACATCGGCAACACCGCCCCGTTCGGCTTCGAGGCGCCCGAGTCGATCGTCGCCGACATGATCCATCACCTGCCCGAGGCGCAGGGCTACTCGGACTCGCGCGGCATCTACTCCGCGCGTACCGCCGTCGCGCAGTACTACCAGTCGAAGGGCCTCACCAACACCACCGTCGATGACGTGTTCATCGGCAACGGCGTCTCCGAGCTGATCACCATCGTGCTGCAGACCTTCCTGGACGACGGCAACGAGATCCTCGTCCCGGCCCCCGACTACCCGCTGTGGACCGCCGCGGTCACGCTCTGCGGCGGAACGCCCGTGCACTACCGCTGCGACGAGAGCAACGACTGGAATCCCGACCTCACCGACATCGAGTCCAAGATCACCGAGAACACGCACGCGATCGTGATCATCAATCCGAACAACCCCACCGGCGCGGTCTACTCGGAGGCGACGGTGCGGGCCCTCGTCGACATCGCCCGCCGGCACGACCTCG
Source organism: Arachnia sp. (assembly GCA_047602285.1). Classification (GTDB taxonomy): domain Bacteria; phylum Actinomycetota; class Actinomycetes; order Propionibacteriales; family Propionibacteriaceae; genus Arachnia. Next base: position 3,078,696 of record JASGHR010000001.1, on the reverse strand, counting down.
TCGTGATGGCCGACGAGATCTACGAGAAGATCCTCTTCGACGACGCGGTGCACCACCACGCGGCCAGCTTCGCCGGCGAGGATGTGCTCTGCCTCACCTTCTCCGGGCTGTCGAAGGCGTATCGCGTCTGTGGCTACCGGGCCGGCTGGGTGATGGTGTCCGGCCCGCGCCACCTGGCCACCGACTTCCTCGAGGGCCTCACGCTGCTGTCGAACATGCGGATGTGCTCCAACGTGCCGGCGCAGCACGCGATCCAGACGGCGCTCGGCGGCTATCAGTCGATCAACGAGCTGATCGTGCCGGGCGGCCGGTTCTACGAGCAGTCCAAGCTGGCCTGGCGGCTGCTGAACGAGATCCCCGGCGTCAGCTGCGTCGAGCCGATGGGCGCGCTCTACTGCTTCCCCCGGCTCGACCCGGAGGTGTATCCGATCGCCGACGACGAAGCCTTCGTGATCGACCTGCTGCGGGCGAAGAAGATCCTGGTCACGCATGGGACGGGCTTCAACTGGCCCGAGCCGGACCACTTCCGCCTGGTGACCCTGCCGGACGTGGACATGCTCACCGAAGCGATCGGCCGGATCGACGAGTTCCTGGCCACGCAACGCGCCTGACGAGTTTCACCGGTGCTCCCCGAGGAGCGGCTCACAACGCGACGAACGGCTGTTCCGGCGCCTTCTCGATGATCCCTGCGGAGGTGAGGAAGTCGCCCATCCGGGTGAAGGCGTCCTGATCCACGCCGACGTTCACCTTTCCGTCGACCAACCACAGTTCGCTCGTGGCTTGCAGCACGCCCTTGGCGGCTTCGCGCTGCGCGGAGTCGGCGAGCGCGGGCACCTGGCCGGCAGTGGCTTCGAGCGCGATCTCGGGGTCGGCGACGATCGCCTCCTCCGCCCTTCGCATGCCGTCGGCGATGGCGCGCAGGACGTCGTCGCTCGGTCCGCCCGCGGTGATCAGGCTGGGGCCGACCAGTTGCGGTGCCGCAGGGTCGACGACCGGCACGGCGGTCACGGTCTTGCCCTGGCCGCGCAGCTGCACGAGCTCGTTGTTCCTGAATCCCATGATGAAGTCGACGTTGCCGCTGGCCAGGGCCGACAGCTGGGTGTAGCCGATGTCCTGCAGCGTGAGGTCGGCGTCGGTAAGGCCCGCCTGATGGATCGCGGCCAGCGCCGCGTAGTAGCTCGACCCGAAGTGTCCGGGGATGCCGAGGCGGGCGCCCTGGATGATCCGCAGCGGGTTCTCGGGGAGGTCGCGCTCACCGATTCCCAGCACCTCGAGCGGATAGGTCTGATAGGCCGTCGCGAACGACCTCAGCGTCTTGCCGCCCGCCGCCGCGACCATCGCCTCGTCAGCCGAGGCGAACACCACGTCCTCCTCACCCTTCAGCACGGCGCCGAACACGTCCTCCTGCTCGCCGTGGTGTCGGAGCGTGACGTCGAGGCCCTCGAACAGGCCCTTCTCGACGCCGACGTAGAAGGCGCTGAACTGCACGTTCGGGATGTAGGTGAGGCCAACGGTCACCTTCGTGGCCGACCCGCCCGACGGCGCCGGCTCCTTCCCGCAGGCCCCGAGGCCCAGGGCCGCGCCCGCGGCGAGCCCCCCGAGCAGCAACTGTCGACGTCCGATCATGAGTCTTCTCCTTGCAGGCGTCCGATGGCGGCCCGCTCGGCGAGCTGGACCAGGAAGTAGAGGGCCATCGCGGCGAGCGAGATCCAGGCCACGACGGCGAACACGGCCGCGGTGTCGGCGGCCTCGCGCGAGAGGGTGAGCAGCGTGCCGAGGCCCGCGCCGCCCATCACCATCTCGCCGACGACGGCGCCCGTCATGGCGAGCACGAGCCCGCCGCGGACGCCGGCGAGGATCGCGGGCGCGGAAATCGGCAGTTCGATGTGCCAGAGGCGGCGCCATCCGCCGGCGCCGTCGAGCAGGGCCTGCTCGATCTTTCGGGCGTCGAGTCCCCGGAATCCGACGACCGTAGTGGTGACCATCGGGAAGAACGCGACGATCGCGCACAGCACGGCGATGGGCACGGTGCCGTAGCCGATCCACAGCACGAGCAGCGGCGCGATGGCCACCAGCGGCACGGTCTGCGAGAACGCGATCACGGGCTCGAGCACGGCGGCCAGGAGGCGCGAGTGGCTGACGAGCACACCGAGCGGCAGTGCGACGGCGACGGCGATCCCCGCGCCGGCCAGCGCGGCGATCAGGGTGGGCGCCAGGTAGCGCCACGCGATGCCCAGGCCCGCCTGCTGCACCATGCGCGCGGCGACGTCGAGGGGGCTCGGCAGGTAGAGAGGGTCGACGGCGCCGGTCTCGGTGATGGCAAGCCAGATAAGCAGGGTCACGGCGAGGGCGATCGTCGCGGGCAGCCATCGCAGGCGCCCGGGGCGGATGCGGCCGGGATAGGCGGACCACAGCCCGAGGTGCGCGAGGCCGCGCGCCCTCACTCGCTCTGCGGTGGTCATCTCCCCGTCCCTTCTCAAGGCCCGGGGTGCGCGCGCGAACGGTCGACTGTGCGTCGACGTCGAGGACGCCTGGCGCACGCGCTGTCGCGCGACGCGTTCCTCCCATCCAGACTCTCACTGTCGGTCTCGGAGTTTCACCGAGTCAACCCTTTGGCCCTCGTCTGAAGGCCGCGGGGGTCGCGGACTGTCACCGCCGGTTCGGACTTGCACCGACCCCGGAACACGTTGTGCGCCACAGTAGCACGGCACTCGGACGCCCCTGTCGGATGCGGGCCGAGCGCGGATAGGCTCGGCGGGTGCGCCTCCCCCTGCAACTCGATCATCGCCACACGCTGGCGGCCAGCTACGTCGGCTACGTGACTCAGGCGATCGTCAACAACCTCGGCCCGCTGATGTTCCTCATCTGGCACGGGAGCTTCGGCATCTCCTTCTCGGCCCTCGGCACGGTGGTGGCGGTGAACTTCTCGCTGCAGCTCATCGTCGACGCGGTGGCGCCGCGCGCGATCGACGCCGTCGGCTACCGCGTGAGCATGGTGACGGCGCATGTGGTCGCCGCGCTCGGGCTGGTCGCCATGGGGACCCTGCCGTTCGTGGCACCGAGCCCGTTCGTGGGGCTGTTGGCTGCCACCGCCGTCTGCGCGATCGGCGGCGGGCTGCTCGAGGTGCTGGTCAGCCCCGTCGTCGAGGCGTGTCCGACGGAGAACAAGGCCTTCCATATGAGCCTGCTGCACTCGTTCTACTGCTGGGGACACGTGGCCGTCGTGGCCCTCACGACGGTGGGCTTCGTGCTGCTCGGCGAGGAGCGCTGGCCGTGGCTGTGCATCGCGTGGGCCGTCGTGCCCGCGGCCAACGCCGTCGTGCTGTGGTTCGTGCCCTACTTCTCGCTGGTCGAGGACGGGCAGGCGATGCGCTACCGCGAGCTGCTGCGCAGCGGCACGTTCTGGCTGCTCGTGCTGCTCATGTTGGGCGCGGGCGCCTCGGAGCAAGCGATGAGCCAGTGGGCGTCGGCCTATGCGCAGGCCGGGCTGGGGCTCAGCAAGACGGCCGGCGACCTGCTGGGTCCGATGGGCTTCGCGGTGGCCATGGGGCTCTCGCGCGTGCTGCTCGGCACGCGAGCCACCGTCGGCAACGTGCGGGGCATCATGCAGGCCTGTCTGGCGGCCTGCGTGGTCGCCTACCTGTTCGCGTGGCTGGGACCGTGGCCGTGGCTGGGGCTCGTGGGCGTGCTGCTCTGCGGGTTCTCGGTGGGCATGCTGTGGCCCGGCACGTTCACCGTCGGCTCCAGCGAGTTCCCGCGCGGCGGCACCGCGATGTTCGCGCTGCTGGCCCTCGGCGGCGACGCCGGCTGCGGCCTCGGCCCGTTCGTCGTCGGCGCGGCGGCCGACGGCTACGGCTCACTGCAGGCGGGATTGGGCTTCGGCATCGTCTTCCCCGTGGCGATGTTGGTGGGCCTGCTCGTCCTCGGCCGCGTGCACGCGGCCCGCACCGCAGCGGCCGCCTGAGAGGTCAGCCCTCCCAGAACAGGTCCTCGACGACCTCGACGGCCCTGCGCTGCAGGCGGCGGGTGTCCTCGATGAGCTGCGACACCTCCCGCGTCGGGTAGTCGAGCAACTCCGCGACGGCGCCCAGCTCCCTGATGTCGGACGGCAGCGCGTCGCTCGCCCGGCCGCGGACCAGCATCAGCGCGTCCCTCAGCCGGCTGGCGCGCCGCCACGCCTCGCCGAGACGCGTCGCCTGATCGGGCGTGACGAGGCCCAGCGCCTCGAGCGCGGCGAGGGCAGCCAGCGTCGACGTGGTGCGCAGTTCCGGGTGCGCGGCCGCGTGCCGCAGCTGGAGCAGTTGCACCGTCCATTCGACGTCGCTCAGCCCGCCCGGGCCGAGCTTCAGATGGCGCTCGCGCGGCACGCCCTTGGGGATCCGCTCGGCCTCCATCCGCGACTTCAGCCGCCGGATCTCGATCACCTGGTCGTCGCGCAGCCCGCCCTCGGGATAGCGGTACCAGTCGACCGCGGCGAGCGTCGCGGCGGCCAGCTCGAGGTCGCCGGCGCCCGGCCGGGCCCGCAGCAGCATCTGCCGCTCCCAGCCGGAGGCCCACTTCTCGTAATAGGCCGCGTACGACGACACGGTGCGCACCTGCGCGCCGCCCTTGCCCTCGGGCCGGAGATCGGTGTCGACGACCAGCGCCGGGTCCGGCCCCGGGCGCCCGACGAGGTCCGAGGCGCGGCGGACGAGGTCGGTCGCGCGGGTCAGGCCCTCGGAGTCCGTGCCGTCGGGGACCACGAAGAGGCAGTCGGCGTCCGACGAGTAGCTCATCTCGCGCCCGCCCCAGCGGCCGAGCGCCACCACCCCGACGGGCGGCGCCTCGACGTCGCGGCGGGCCAGCCGCAGGCCTGCGTCCAGCGTGGCGGAGGCCAGGTCGCTCAGCGCCGTGCCGACCGTGACGGGGTCGGCGAGGCCGAGCACATCGGACAGCGCGATCCGGCACAGCTCCGACCGGCGCAGCGCCCGGAGGGAGGCCAGGGCCTTGGCGGGGTCGTCGTGCCGCGCTGCCGCGCGGTCGAGGGCCAGCGACAGCTCCTCGGCCGACCGCGGGCGCAGCTCCTCGTTGCCGCTCAGCATGCGGATCATGTCGGGCGCGCGCTTCAGCAGGTCGACGACGTAGCGGCTGGCCGACGCGATCCGCGCCAGGCGGTGGGCCATGTCGGCGTCGTCGCGCAGCGCCCGGAGGTACCAGGAGGTGGAGCCGAGCGCCTCGGACAGCTGCCGGTAGGCCAGCAGGCCGAAGTCGGGGTTCGGTCCCTCGGCCAGCCAGCCGAGGATGGCAGGCAGCAGCTGGCGCTGGATCTCCGCGGCCCGGTCCGTGCCGCGGGTCAGGGACTCCAGGTGCCCGAGCGCCGCCCGGGGATCGTGGAAGCCGAGCGCCCACATCCGGTCGGTCGCGGCCGCGGAGGTCAGCTTCAGGTCCTCCGTGCGGACGCGCGAGACGGCGTCGAGGAGCGGCGAGAAGAAGATCCGCTGCTGTAGCGCCCGCACCTGGCGCGTCGACGCGCGCCAGGCCGCCACGAGCGCGTCGCTCTGCATGCCCAGCGAGCGCGCGACGTGGCTGAGGGCCGTCGGGTCGTCCGGCACGAGGTGCGTCCGGCGCAGGCGGCGCAGCTGGACGCGGTGCTCGAGGGCGCGCTGGAATCGGTAGGCGTCGCCCATGTCGGCGCCGTCGGCCCGGCCGATGTAGCCGGCCGCCACGAGCTCCCGCAGAGCCGCGAACGTCCCGCGCACGCGCAGCCGCTCGTCGCCCCGGCCGTGCACGAGCTGCAGCAGCTGCACGGAGAACTCGGTGTCGCGGAGACCGCCCTTGCCGAGCTTGATCTCGGCCTCGGCCTGCTTGGCGGGAATGAGCGAGATCACGCGGTCGCGCATCGCGCGGGCCTCCGCGACGAACTCCGGCTGTTCGCCCGCGCGCCACACGAAGGGCCAGACCATGTCGACGAAGGCCTGCCCCAGCTCGAGGTCGCCCGCGGCCGGCCGCGCCTTCAGCATGGCCTGGAACTCCCAGTTCTTCGCCCACTTGCCGTAATACGCGCGATAGCTGTCGAGCGTTCGGACCAGCGGGCCGGCCTTGCCCTCGGGGCGCAGCGCCGCGTCCACCTGCCAGATGCTGCCCTCGGCGGTGTGCGCGGAGCAGATCCGGGCCTGCGCCGCGGCGATGCGGGTGCCGATGGCGATGGCCTCGTCGACGGCCACGCCCTCGGCGGGCTCGACCACGTAGATCACGTCGACGTCGGAGATGTAGTTGAGCTCCTGGGCACCCGCCTTCCCGAGGGCCAGCACCGCGATCCGCGCCTTGTCCCACCCCGGCACCTCCGCCCGGGCGTACGCGAGCGACAGCTCGAGGATCGCGTCGGCGACGTAGCTCAGCTCCTGCGCCACGGATTCGACGAGCGCGAGGCCCGCGGGGTCGGCCAGGTCGCGGGCCGCGATCTCGATGAGCGCGGCCCGGTTCGCCAGCCGAAGGGCGTCGCCGTTGCCTACGGCCACACCGTCGACCGGGCCGACGCGGTCTCGGAAGAACGCGAGCCACCCGTCGGCGCCCCGCGGCGTCGGCGGCTGGCGCAGCGCCTCGGCCTCCTCGGGGTGGCGGGTGAGGGTCTGGGCCAGCAGCGAGCTGCCGCCCAGCACGAGCAGGAGGCGTTGCAGCCACTCGGGGTCGGCGGCGACCTCGGCGAACACGTCCGGCGCCGCGGCCTCGAACCTCTCCAGGGCGTCGAGGGCTTGGTCCCGGTCGGCGACGCGCTCGAAAGGCGCGAGGCCGACGGGAGGTTCTCCTTCCAGCCGTGCGGTCCAGCGCTCCCAGACGCGGGCCGCCGCCGACGCGTCGTCGAAGCCGCGGCGTGCGAACTCCCCCGTCGTCGACTGATACCTGGACATGTCGGAAGCGTATCCTGGGCGCGCGATGTTCAAGCCCTCTCCGACAGTGGTTGCCGCACTCCGTTCGCGTCTCGGCGACGCCCCCGTGGACGCGGTGCTGGCCGCCCGACGCCCCGACCTCACGACGCTCCTGCTCCGCGCCGCAGCCCAGCCCGAGCCGCTCGGCCGCGACCTGACCGCCGCGGTCTGCCGCGCCGGCTGCGCCCTGCTCGGCGAGCGCCATCCCGGCCATGCGATCGAGGTGCGGGTGCCGCCGTTCGCGGCAGTGCAGATCGGGTTCGAGACAGGTCCGCGGCACACGCGCGGGACGCCGCCGAACGTCGTCGAACTCACGCCGGAGGTGTTCGTGGCGCTCGCAACAGGCGCGACCTCCTGGGAGGACGCGCAGCTGTCGGTGAGCGGCGCGCACGCGCAGGAGACCGCGCGGGCCTTCCCGCTCATCGGCCGTTAGGTCGTGTTGCGAAAGCGGCAGCCCACAGCGGTCCCCGAGGAGCAGCCCACAGCAGCCGGCAACGGTCCCTGAGGAGCAGCCGGCAACGGCCTTTGAGCGGCAGTCGGCAGCGGTCCCTGAGGAGCAGCCCCGCACGCTGACCGACACCGAGCGAGAGTCGTGCGGGGCTGCGTCTCGAAGGGTCCGAAACTTTGGGCAGGGAGCTACGGCAGCAGTGTCGTTCCTTGAGCCGACGCGTGAGCGCCAGCGAACACGTCGTGTCGAAAGGTCCCGCACCCGTCCGCTCACCCGACAACAAGGGCGGACGACTGAGGTGGGCCCCGTTCCTTGAGCCGGCCGTGAGGCGCCAGCCGAACGCCGTGTCGAAAGGTCCCGCGCTGTGAGCAGTGACCCGACCACAGGGGCGGACGGGTGAGGTGGGGAACGGCCCGTGACCCTGCACTCTCCGTGACCGACGTTGGCCGGTCTTGCGGTGGGTTCCCCGCACAAATCTCTATATACGGGCAGCGGCGCAATTATTCGCGCGGCTGCCCGTATACAGAGATTTATGCGCGTGTAACGGTGTGACCCTGGCTTGACGGGGATCGGTCGGGCTGTGGTTTCGGACCCTTCGAGACGCAGCCCCGCACTATTTCCGCTCGGTGCCGGTCTGCGTGCGGGGCTGCTCCTCAGGGACCGCTGTGGCCCGACCGTGGTGCGCTGCTCCTCAGGGATCGTTCCTTGAGCCGGCCCGGCGCGGAGCGCCCGGCCGTGTCGAAAGGTCCCGCGCTGTGGGCAGGGAGGTGCGGCAGCGGCGCCGTTCCTTGAGCAGGCCGTGAGGCGCCAGCCGAACGCCGTGTCGAAAGGTCCGAAACCAGGGGCAGGGAGTTGCGGCAGCGGCTCAGGACACCCGTCTCGTCGGCGATCAGCCGGGTTGGCGTGAACCACACACCAGCGCAACACGACCTAGCCGCTACATGACGCGGATGTGGCGGTTCAGCTCCCAGGGCGTGACTTGCTGGCGGTAGGCCGTGAACTCCTCGCGTTTGTTGCGCAGGAAGTACTCGAAGACGTGCTCGCCCAGTGTGTCGGCGACCAGCTCGCTCTCCTCCATGAGGTGGATCGCCTGGTCGAGGTTCCGCGGCAGTTCCGAGATGCCGATGGCGCGGCGCTCGCGCTCGGACAGCCGCCACACCTCGTCCTCGGTCTCCTCGGGCAGCGGGTACTCGTTCTCGACGCCTTTCAGCCCGGCGTTGAGCAGAACCGCATAGGCGAGGTAGGGATTCACCGCGGAGTCGACGGCGCGGTATTCGATCCGCGCGGACGACGTCTTGCCGGGCGAGAACTGCGGCACGCGGATGAGGGCGCTGCGGTTGGCCCTCCCCCAGCACGCGAACGACGGGGCCTCGCCGCCGCCGACGAGCCGCTTGTACGAGTTGACCCACTGGTTCGTGACCGCGGTGATCTCGGGGGCGTGCCGGAGCAGGCCCGCGATGAAGTGCTTGGCGGTCTTCGACAGCCGGTACTCGTCGCTGGCGTCGTAGAAGGCGTTGGTGTCGCCCTCGAAGAGGGACATGTGGGTGTGCATGCCGGAGCCCGGGTACTCGGAGAACGGCTTGGGCATGAACGTGGCGTGGATCCCCTGGCTGACGGCGATCTCGCGGATGACGACGCGGAACGTCATGGCGTTGTCGGCCATGGCGAGCGCATCGGCGTAGCGCAGGTCGATCTCGTGTTGACCGGGCCCGGCCTCGTGGTGGCTGAACTCCACCGAGATGCCCATCTGCTCGAGCATGGTGATGGCGTCGCGTCGGAAGTCCGTGCCGTCGCCGAGCGTGGTGTGGTCGAAGTACCCGCCGTCGTCCAGCGGCACGGGCGGGTTCAGGCCGCGGAGGAGATAGAACTCGATCTCGGGGTGGATGTAGAAGGTGAAGCCCATGTCGGCAGCGCGGCGCATGGCGCGCTTCAGCACGAACCGGGGGTCGGCGAAGCTGGGTGAGCCGTCCGGGAGCTTGATGTCGCAGAGCATGCGCGCGGTCGCGCGACCCTCCTGGCGCCACGGCAGCACCTGGTAGGTCGACGGGTCGGGATGGGCCACCATGTCCGACTCGTAGACGCGCGCGAAGCCCTCGATGGCCGAGCCGTCGAAGCCGACGCCCTCGGCGATCGCGCCCTCGACCTCCGCCGGAGTGATCGCCACGGACTTGAGCGAACCCAGCACGTCGGTGAACCACAGCCTGACGAACCGGATCCCACGCTCCTCCATCGAGCGCAGGACAAACTCAGTCTGCCTATCCATGCCCGCGAGTCTGCCGAGAATTTGTTACGAATGGGTGACAGCCCACCCCTCGGACCGCCGCTTCGCCTCGCCGGATGGCTTCGTCGCGGCCTCCCCGACGTCGCATAAGCTGGTGGTCATGGCTCAGCCGGGTTGGTACAGCGACCCCAGCGCGCCCAACGGTCGGCGCTACTGGGACGGTCGCCGTTGGCTCGACCCGGACCAGCCCGCCCGCGCAGGCAAGGGCCGCTGGCTGTGGCTCGCCGTGGCGCTCGTCGCGGCCACCGCGCTCGTCGTCGCCCTGATCGTGCTGCCCCGCGGCCAGAACAGCTGGGGCGCCGTCCCGGAGGACACCCGCTCGGCCCGCCCCACCGGCACCCAGTGGAACGAGCTCCTGCCCTCGGAGACCCCGCCCCCCGACGACACGGACGACGGCTTCGGCGAGCCGATCGACTGTCCCGTCGCGGAGGACTGGGGCGTCAGCGAGATCGTCAACGGTCGGCTGCACGGCGGTGGCCTCTCCATCGAGCCGCCGACCGGCTCCAAGTGGACCGAGACCATCGCCTACATCGACTGGATGCACGACTCGAACTCGATGACCCGCCCCATCGCCACCGGCTGGATCAGCAACGTCAACGTCGGCTACATCAAAGTGAGCGAGGGCTTCAGCAACGACCTGCCCACCGCAGCCGAGCAGTTCATCACCTGCATGGCCTCCTCGGGCATGTTCGCCAGCTTCACGCATCGCGACGTGCTGAACGACAGCGCCTACACCGTCTCCGGGCGCCGCGGCTGGCGCCTGACCTCGAACGTTTTCGTCTCCAACCAGCGCTACCAGGGCATCGAGGGCGACGTCGTCGACATCGTGCTCGTGCCCACCGACGACCCGGACAAGATCGCCGCCTACGTCTCGTGCGCCACGATCGGGCACGAGGAGAACCAGGGCGAGGTCCGGCACTCGTTGGAGTCGCTGCGGTACGACGGCTGACCCGCGGCCGCCCGCACGCCCGACCCGCCAGTAAGCTGGCGGGCGTGAATGCCGTCACTCCCCACACCATCACTCCCCTGCGCGACGTCCCGCGCTCCATCGCGCGCCCCGAGTACGTGGGCCGGCCCGGCCCGCGGCGCTACACCGGCTCGGACGTGCAGAGCGACGAGGTGATCGCCAAGATGCGCATCGCGGGGAGGATCGCCGCCAACGCGATGCAGGAGGCGGCCAAGGCCATCGCGCCGGGGGTGACGACAGACGCGCTCGACGCCGTCGCGCACGAGTACATGCTCGACCACGGCGCCTACCCCTCGACGCTCGGCTACCGCGGATTCCCGAAGTCGATCTGCACGTCGATCAACGAGGTGGTCTGCCACGGCATCCCGGATCTCCGCCCGCTCGAGGACGGCGACCTGATCAAGATCGACTGCACCGCGTTCTACGACGGCGTACACGGCGACAACTGCGCGACGTTCTACTGCGGCGACGTCGACGAGGAGTCGCGGCTGCTGACCGAGCGCACCCGAGAGGCCCTCACCAGGGCGGTCAAGGCTGTGCGCCCGGGCCGGCCCATCTCCGTGATCGGCCGCGTGATCGAGTCCTACGCGAAGCGCTTCGGCTACGGCGTCGTGCGCGACTACACCGGCCACGGCGTGCACACCGCCTTCCACTCCGGCCTCGTCGTCCTGCACTACGACGAGCCGCGGCTCGACACCATGATGGTGCCGGGCATGACGTTCACCATCGAGCCCATGCTGACGCTCGGCACGCACGAGACCAACGTCTGGGACGACGACTGGACCGTGGTGACCACGGACGGGTCGCGGGTGGCGCAGTTCGAGTACTCGCTCGTGGTCACCAAGACCGGCGCGAAGGTCCTGACTGTCCCCGACACCCCGTGGTCCCCGCTGCCGGAGGAACTCTAAGGGTCGGGTCCGCGGGGAGCGGGACGGGCTCAACCTCCCGGCACTACTGCTCGTCTGGAAAGACATGACCGCCACCGACCGCGACACGGAGTTCACGGACTTCGTGATCGGAAACGCCTCCAGCCTCGGGCACATCGCCTACCTGCTGACCGGGGATCACCACGCGGCCGACGACCTTCTCCAGGACGCGCTCGCCAAGAGTTGGCTGGCGTGGCACCGCATCAACCCGGCGACCCGCCGGGCGTACGTGCGCCGGGCGATGGTGAACCTCGCCACGGATCGCTGGCGACGACGTCGGTACGCAACCGTTCCCGTCGAGATCGACGGGAACCGTCCGGATCCGCGCTCGACGAGCGCCTACGACGCCGTGGAGGAGCGCGACGCGCTCGTCCGGCAGCTGACCGTGTTGTCGGCCCGCGAACGCGCGATCGTGGTGCTGCGCTACGTCGAAGACCTGCCGGTGGAGAGCGTCGCCGAGCTCGTCGGCTGCTCGGCCGGCACGGTCAAGTCCACCTGTTCCCGCGCGCTGGCCCGGCTCCGCAGCCGAGACGGCGCCGCGACGACGACGAGGAGCCTGCCATGACCCCCATTCGAGAAGACGACCTGCGGCGCGTACTGAGCGTGCGCGACGCCACCGCCCCGACGGCCGGCGCCGATCTCGCGCGCGCCGCCATCCGCTCCGGCCACCGGACCCGCCTGCGCCGCGGCATCGCCGCCGGCACCACGGTCGCGGCCCTGGCGGTCGCCGCCGCCGTCGCGCTCCCCCTCGTGCCACGCAGCATCGACAGCGTTCCCATCCCGCCCGCGACCTCCTCGCCGACGCCCACCCAGGAGCCGTCGACACCCCCGCCGCGCGCGGTCTACTCCGCCCTCGACACCTTGCCCGCGTCGTGGGGCGACACCGCCTCGCTGCGGTTCGACGACACCCGCGAGGCATGGCCGCCGCTCGACCTCACCCTCGCGTGCCAGCCCGACGGCTTCACGGGCACGCCGCCGTTCACCTTCCCCGCCCTGGCCGACCTCAAGGGCGGCAGGAGCCAGGCCGGGAGCACCAAGGACGAGACCGCACCTGGCGGCACCGCATCGGCGCTGCTATTCTTCGACGCCGACGCCGCGGCGCAGTTCATGGCCGAGCTGACGCAGCAGGCCGAGGGCTGCGTCGGCGACGACGCTGCCGCGGGCGACGGGACGCGCTCCCGCTGGTCGGTGGAAGCGCACCCGGACGGCAGCCTCCTGATCACGATGCTGCCGGAGTTCTTCAACGGCACGGACTGGGAGCTGCTGAGGCCAGGCTCGGCCGACCTGATCCTCGTCGAGCGGTCCGGCGACACCGTCGCACTCGCCGGCGGCCACGTCGAGCCCGACGACGGGCTCACGGCCGACGAGAAGGTGCTCGAGCTGGCCCAGGTGGTCGACGGGGTGCTGGGCCGGTGACGCGGCGGGTGGGCGTCGTGCGTGGTGTCGCGCCGAACCTCGCTCAACCTCCGGGCGCGGAGGACTCGTAGTCATGGGTATGAAGAACTCAGACGCGGACGAGGAGTTCAGCCGCTTCGTGACAGCGCACGCGGCGGGCCTCCGCCGCACCGCCTACCTGCTCACCGGCTCAGTGCCGGCCGCCGAGGACCTGCTGCAGGATGCCTTGGTGAAGGTCTGGCTGGCCTGGGGACGGGTGGAGGTGTCGACGGCGACCGCGTACACGCGGCGCACGATGGCACACCTCGCCACCGACCGGTGGCGCCGCCGGCGCTATGCGACGGTCCCCGCCGACCACCTCGAGACGCTGCCCGACAGCAGTGCCGCGCGCCGTCTCGACGCGAGCGACGATCGGCTGTTCATCGTCCGGCAACTCGCGAACCTGTCGCCGAGGGAGCGCGCGATCGTCGTGCTCCGCTACTACGACGACCTCGCCGAGGCAGACGTCGCTGCGGCGGTCGGCTGCTCGGTCGGCACCGTCAAGTCCACCTGCTCTCGCGCGCTGTCCCGCCTCCGCACGCGGGCCGAGGCCGCGCGCCTCACCGAAAGGAGCCTCTCATGAGCCCCATGACCGAGACCGAGCTGCGTCACGAGTTGGCGCACGTCCCGCTGCTCCAGCCCGATGATTCGGCCCTGGGCACCACGATCGCCTCCCGCGGCCGGCGCGTCCGGCGCAGGAACAACACCGCGGCGGCGTTGGCCGTCACGCTCGTCGCGGCCGGCGGCGTCGGCCTCGGCATCGCGCTGCTCAAGCCTGCGCCCACGGTGGCCACACCCCAGCCCACGCACACGCCGGCCCCCGTCTGGGCCGACCAGACGAAGCTGCCCGGCCAGGCAGGCGACGTCGGTGGCCGCATGCTGCCCCTCGACTCGGCACAGCCCGGCGCCGAGGAGACCATCACGACGGAGAACGTCTCGATCCTCTGCATCGACGAACCCCTCACGTTCCCGGCCCTCGAGCGGCTCACGGGCGGCCGGTCGGTGGTCTCCACCTCCCCGGTGTCGGCCGAATGGCAGTCGGTGCTCGTGTTCAGGAGCGAGGCCGACGCCGCCACGTTCATGGCGGAGCTGCGCCAGCAGGCTGAGGCCTGCCACCGCGCGGGGCCCACCGATCCGGAGACGAAGCCGGGCGAGCTCACCACGCGCAGCGTGCCCGTCCTGCACGAGCTCGACGGGATCGGCGCGGAGGGGCTGGCCTTCGGCGGCTACGGCGAGATCTCCTCCGACGGCGGCACCACCTGGGGCTTGGCGTCGGATGCGGTGATGTCCTTCTGGGGCCGCGAGGGCAACGTCGTCGCGATGAGCCAGCTCGGCGGGGAGAGCATGGGCGACATGTCCGCCGACAACGAGATCGCGCCCGAGCTGCGGGCGGCCGTCGAGGAGATCCTGAACCCCTGACATGCCCTAGAATCGTCAGCGGACGAGACGGCCAGATGATCGCGGCTCGCAAGAGCTGAGGAAAGTCCGGACTCCACAGAGCAGGGTGGTGGGTAACGCCCACCCGGGGTGACCCGCGGGACAGTGCCACAGAAAACAGACCGCCTGGCGACAGGTAAGGGTGAAACGGTGGTGTAAGAGACCACCAGCACCCCAGGTGACTGGGGTGGCTCGGTAAACCCCACCCGGAGCAAGACCAAGAAGGCCGGCCCACGGGCCGGCCGCGGACGCCGCTTGAGCGCTGCTCGCGCGAGGCGCCCGGGTAGGTTGCATGAGCCCGCCGGCAACGGCGGGCCTCAGATAGATGATCATCCGTCGACAGAATCCGGCTTACCGGCCGTCTCGTCCGCACACTGCCACCGTCCCGCCGGAAGGATCAGCCGATGCGCACAGACTGGTCGCTCCTGCGGGACCGCCGGTTCGCCCGCCTGTTCTGCGCCCGAACGGCGTCGATGGGCGGCTCGGCGTTCGCGCCGGTCGCCCTGGCTTTCGGTGTCCTCCATCTGCCCGGCGGAAACAGCGAGTTGCTCTCGCAGGTCCTCACGGCGGAAAGCGTGCCCATGGTGGTGTTCCTCCTGGCGGGCGGCGTGATCGCCGATCGCTTTCCGCGCCAGCGCGTGATGATGGTCGGAGAGTTCTCGTCGGCTACCGCGTTCGCGCTGCTCGCGGCTCTGCTGCTGACCGGCGATCCGCCCACCTGGCTGCTGTGCGTCGCCGCGGCCTTCAGCGGAATCGGCATCGCGATCATGGCACCCGCCCTGACGGGCATCATTCCCGAGGTTCTGCCGCGGGAGCAGCTGCAGCAGGGCAACGCCCTCCTGGCCCTGGGCGCCAACACGGCCCGGATCATGGGGTTGGTGTTCGCAGGCTGGGTCGTGACCATGGTGGGCGGCGCGTGGGCCCTCTTCGGATCGGCCATCCTCTTCGCGGCCTCGGGGATCATCGTGTCGAGGCTCACGGGGCTCGCCGACCATCGCGGCAGCGACACCGGATCGACGCTCGGCGATCTCAAGCGCGGCTGGCGCGAGTTCTCCTCGCGGCAGTGGATCTGGGTGGTTGTCCTGCAGTTCTCCTTCCTCGTGATGCTGTTCCAGGCCTGCTTCGGGGTCTTCGGTCCGGTGCTCTCCGAGACGGAGCTGGGCGGCGCTGGCCCTTGGTCGTGGGTGCTCGCGGGCGACGCCGTCGGCATGCTGATCGGCGTGCTCATCGCCATGCGCATCCGGCCGCAGCGGCCGATCCTCGTCGGAGTTCTCCTGACCGCGCTCGCCACGCCGCCGTTCCTCGCCCTGGGCCTCGGGGCCCCGCTGTGGGTGGTCGTGCCGTTGGCCGTGGTGATGGGCGCCGCGTTCGACCTCTTCGGCGTGCTGTGGAACACCTCGATGCAACGTATGGTTCCCGCCGAAGCGCTCTCCCGCGTCGCGGCGTACGACGCCTTCGGCTCGCTCATGTTCGGCCCGATCGGCCTCATGCTGGCCGGGCACGCGGTCGTGTGGTGGGGCGTCCGCCCGTCCATGGTGGGCGCCTCTCTGCTGATGGTCGTGACGGTCGGGCTCGCGCTGCTCTCACCCGAGGTGCGGAACCTCCGTGCACCGGCCGAGACGCAACCCTCGCCCGGGGACGGCCTGCGCGCCGACGATCCGCCCGTGTCGGCCGTCGCTTAGCCTCGATCCACCGGTGGGCACCCGTAGCGATCGGCGTCCTGGCGTGTCAGACACGAGGCACAGGCGGCCGCGGCGGCCCTCTTCCGGACGACGCACCGCTCACTTACACTGACAGGAAGCCGGGACCAACGGCGCCCCGGCCAAAAGGGGGCACATCATGAAAACCAACGGATTGTCCGTTCGAGTCGGAATAGGACTCGCGGCAACGCTCGCCATCGGGATCGTTCCCGTGGCAACGCTCGAGGCGCAAGCCGCGCCGAGTAGCCAGACGGTCGCCCAGCGCGCGGTCAAGGATCACTCGAATCACAACAAGGGCTGCAAGGGCCACAAGCACCGTCATGGGCACAAGCACCGCCACGGCAAGCGGTGCGCGTACGTCGCGCCGTACTCCGGCATGGTCAAGCGCTGCCAGGGCACGTTCACCCGACGCAACCACGAGACCCTTCTCGGCCCAGGTATCTGGTCGCCGAACTTCGAGCCCACGCTGTTCCCGTTCGGCAAGGCCGGGTCGTTCTTCGTCTATGTCGGCGACACGCCTGTCGGCTGGGTCGAGATGCCGGCCGACGGTGACCTCGGCGGCACCTTCGACCTCGGCGAGCAGTACGGGACGTACAAGAAGGGCACGCAGCGGATCGCGCTGTACGACTCCTACGGCCGGCTGGTCGCCTGGGACTGGATCACCCTCGACTGGGATTGGTGACCCACCGCTCCAGGACGGCGCACAGGGAGTTGGCGCGCCGTCCCGGAGCGCCACGTCAGTGCACGGGTCCTCCTACGCGGAGTTGGCGGACCAGTACTGGTGCGCGGCGAAGCTAGCAGCACCAGTACTGGTCCGCGCGGAGTCAGTGCGCCGGTTTGTGGTGCGCTCGGAGTTGATGTGCGGCTTGTGCGGCCCGCGGAGTCGTCCGCCAGGGCTGGCGGACACCGAGCTGGCGGCCCACCGTCGCAACTGCCGCGTCCGCCAGCACGGTGTCGCGCCGGCCAGCACGGCTTGCGCGCCAGTCGGCAAGGCTGGCGCGCCGGGATCGGCGACAGCACCGCGAGCCAGAACCGGCGAGCTAACCCGGCGGGTGAACCACCACGACATCAGCACACACGACCGCGGGCGACGCGCGCCCACGGCTCGCTCGACGTCGCTACACGACCGCCGGCGACGCGCCCACACGGCCCGCTCGAGGTCGCTGTCGCCGTGGCATCTGTGCCGATTGCCGGACGCACGCCGGACCGCCCGAGCGGCGGTCCCGGGGCACCTCCAGCCTGCCAGCTAGCGCGGCCGCCCCTTCCCGCGGTGGGCCGGGGCCGTGCGCCGACGACTGATTCGGCGGCTCACTGGCGCTCACCCGGCAGGTCAGGGAGTCCCGTCGAGCAGCACTCCGCTCTCCTCGTCGGCCCACGGAGCAACGACGCGCTCACGCTTGGAGGCCCGGCCCACAGCACTGATGGTTCGCGCCGGCGTGTCGGCGGAGTAGATCCCTAAGCAGCAGCCCCACGTGTCGGCAGAGTAGATCGCCGAGGAGCAGCCCCGCGCGTTAACGAAACCGGTCCCTGAGGAGCATCCCCCGCGTTAACGGAGCCGGTCCCTGAGGACCCCGTGTTAATCGGGCCGGTCCCTGAGGAGCAGCCCCGCGTGTCGGCTTTCACCGAATAAAGGCCGTGCGGGGCTGCGTCTCGAACGGTCCGAGAGCCGCGCTTGGGCGACATGGCTCTGCGTCACTGGTCATCATGACTAGGACGCTTCGGTGGCCCTCGCACGTCGGCCCTAGCAACGGCGACTCGCTTCGCGCGGCGGCCCAGAGCAAGCGCAACATCGCTCGCAACTCCAGCGTCCCACGATGACGCCAGCGTTCCGTCATGACGCCTGCCTTCTGCCGGTGACGCCAGCGTTGTGTCGTGACGCCTGCCTTCCACGGTCGAACAGAGCAGGCATCACGACGGACGGCAGGCATCGCCGGCAGTAGGCAGGCGCAACGAAGAGATACCCAAGTGACCCCAGGGCAGGAGCTGCGCGCGTTCGAGCAGGCGTCCCTCCAGGCTCGGTCGCGCCGGGTGACGGCCGTCCGCGCGGTACGCGGTGGCGCCGACCAGCAACGATGTGGTCGGTGTTGTGTCGTGACGCCTGTCTAGTGACGGTGACGCCTGCCTTGTGTCGCGGTGCCTGTGTTGTGTCGTGACGCCTGCGCTATTCAGCCGTGGAAGGCAGGCGTCACGGCGGAACGCTGGCGTCATCGTCCGAAAGCGGGCGTCGGCGCCCGCGTGCTGGTCCCGTCCTGACCCAGCCGTCCGCTGGCTACCCCGGCTTAGTCGCCTCGTCGGATGGGTGCTCGGCGGTGCCTGTCTGATGACGGTGTCGTCTGTGTTGTGTTGTGTTGTGTTGCGTACGCTGTTCGGTCGTCGACGGCTGGCGTCACGACGAAACGCTGGCGGGATCGTGGGAGGGCTGGCGTCGCGGCGGGACGCTGGCGGCGCCGCCCAACAACGATGTCGTCGGCGCTCGGCGGTGCCTGTCTGATGATGATGTCGCCTGTTGTTGTGTCGTGGTGCCTGGGCTATTCGGTCGTCGACTGCTGGCGTCATCGTGGGAGGGCTGGCGTCACGGCGGGACGTCGCCGTCGCCGTCGCCGGAAGGCTGGCATCTGTTGTGTCGTGAGACCTGTCTAACGACGACGGCGCCTGCCTTGTGTCGTGGTGCCTGCGCTATTCCGCCGTGAAAGGCAGGCGTCACGACCGAACGCTGGCATCACGACCGAATGCTGGCGTCACGGCCGAATGCTGGCGTCGTCGTTGGACGGCTGGTGTGATCGTTGAAGCGCTGGTGGACGTTGGAGCGCTGGTGTGCACGTTGGAGGAGGGCTGGTGTGGACGTTGGTAACTCGCCCGAGAGCGGCGAGTGCGCAGGGGGCGGTGTACGGCCTCGTTCGTCGCCCCGATCTGGGGGTGTCCCGGGGGGGGCGGTCCTCCCTGCGGAGCCGTTCCCCTGGCGGGGCCGTTCCCGTTGCGGGGTGTGTGGGTATGTGAAAAGGGCCCCGGTCCCACAACACCCAGAGTGTTTCTGGGTTTGTGGGCCGGGGCCCTTTTTCGACCACGACCGCCCGCCGGGGCGGGGGTTGTGTGTAAGAAGTCCGGCGGCGTCCTAGTCTCCCACAACCTCCCAGTTGCAGTACCATCGGCGCTGGAGGGCTTGACTTCCGGGTTCGGAATGAGACCGGGTATTTCCCCTCCGCTATGACCACCGAAACACTAACCTGTAGGTTTGCTCCGACCGTGTATAACGATTCATGGAACAAATATTTAATTGAAACCAATACTCAAACCCCATCAAACAGGGGACGGTGTGTTTTCAGAGTATTTTATAGTGAACGCTAGCCATGCAAACCTAAAAACTTGATGGTGTTGTAGACAAGCCCTCGACCTATTAGTATCGGTCAGCTCCATGCCTTACAGCACTTCCACATCCGACCTATCACCCAGTGGGCTACTGGGGGTCTTACCACCTTAACAGTGTGGGAGCCCTCATCTTGAAGCATGCTTCCCGCTTAGATGCTTTCAGCGGTTATCATTTCCCAACGTAGCCAACCAGCCGTGCTCCTGGCGGAACAACTGGCACACCAGAGGTTAGTCCGTCCCGGTCCTCTCGTACTAAGGACAGCTCTTCTCAAGACTCCTACGCGCGCAGCGGATAGGGACCGAACTGTCTCACGACGTTCTAAACCCAGCTCGCGTGCCGCTTTAATGGGCGAACAGCCCAACCCTTGGGACCGACTCCAGCCCCAGGATGCGACGAGCCGACATCGAGGTGCCAAACCATGCCGTCGCTATGGACGCTCGGGCAAGATCAGCCTGTTATCCCCGGGGTACCTTTTATCCGTTGAGTCCTGGCGCTTCCATTCGCTACCAGAAGATCACTAGTCCCGACTTTCGTCCCTGCTCGACATGTCTGTCTCACAGTCAAGCTCCCTTGTGCACTTACACTCAAAACCTGATTGCCAACCAGGCTGAGGGAACCTTTGGGCGCCTCCGTTACCTTTTAGGAGGCGACCGCCCCAGTCAAACTACCCATCAGGCACTGTCCCTAATCCAGATAATGGACCAAGGTTAGATAACCAGAGTGACCAGAGTGGTATTTCAACAATGACTCCACCCAAACTAGCGTCTGAGCTTCACAGTCTCCCACCTATCCTACACAAGTCACACCAATCACCAATACCAAACTATAGTAAAGGTCCCGGGGTCTTTCCGTCCTGCTGCGCGTAACGAGCATCTTTACTCGTAATGCAATTTCGCCGAGTTCGTGGTGGAGACAGCGCCCAAATCGTTACTCCATTCGTGCAGGTCGGAACTTACCCGACAAGGAATTTCGCTACCTTAGGATGGTTATAGTTACCACCGCCGTTTACTGGGGCTTAAGTTCACCGCTTCGCATTGCTGCTAACAGTTCCCCTTAACCTTCCAGCACCGGGCAGGAGTCAGTCCGTATACATCGTCTTACGACTTAGCACGGACCTGTGTTTTTAGTAAACAGTCGCTTGGGCCTGGTCTCTGCGACCCTCAACGCTTCACACAGCAAAGTGTGTTAACGTGTCAGGTCCCCCTTATCCCGAAGTTACGGGGGTATTTTGCCGAGTTCCTTCACCACGATTATCTCGATCGCCTCGGTATTCTCTACCAATCCACCTGTGTCGGTTTAGGGTACGGGCGGTACATGCCTCTCGCTCACGAAGCTTTTCTAGGCAGCATAGGATCACTCAATCCAACACAAACGTGTCAGACCCATCATGTCTCAGAATACATGAACTGCGGATTTGCCTACAGTTCTTCCTACACACTTAGCCTGGGACAACCAACGCCCAGGATGAGCTACCTTCCTGCGTCCCTCCGCAGCTTGTCTACTACAAGATCAGGTCACAGACTCACCAACCCCACAAACCCGAAGGCCTGACAGAGCGGCTCGCATGCTTAGTATCACTCGCCTCAACACGGACGATGCAAGACCGGTACGGGAATATCAACCCGTTGTCCATCGACTACGCCTGTCGGCCTCGCCTTAGGTCCCGACTTACCCAGGGCAGATTAGCTTGACCCTGGAACCCTTGGATATTCGGCGGACGGGTTTCTCACCCGTCATTCGCTACTCATGCCTGCATTCTCACTCGTGTGCACTCCACGATCGGGTCACCCCACCGCTTCAACGCAGCACACGACGCTCCCCTACCCAACCACACATACATGTGATTGCCATAGCTTCGGCGGATAACTTGAGCCCCGCTAAATTGTCGGCGCAGAATCACTTGACCAGTGAGCTATTACGCACTCTTTCAAGGGTGGCTGCTTCCAAGCCAACCTCCTGGTTGTCAACGCAACTCCACATCCTTTTCCACTTAGTTACCACTTAGGGGCCTTAGCTGATGATCTGGGCTGTTTCCCTCTCGACAATGAAGCTTATCCCCCACTGTCTCACTGCCGCGCTCTCACTTACCGGCATTCGGAGTTTGACTGATTTCGGTAAGCTGGTAGGCCCCCTAGACCATTCAGTGCTCTACCTCCGGTAAGAAACACACGACGCTGCACCTAAATGCATTTCGGGGAGAACCAGCTATCACGGAGTTTGATTGGCCTTTCACCCCTATCCACAGCTCATCTCCTCGGTTTTCAACCCAAGTGAGTTCGGTCCTCCACGACGTCTTACCGTCGCTTCAACCTGGCCATGGATAGATCACTCCGCTTCGGGTCTAGAGCACGCGACTAAACGCCCTATTAGGACTCGCTTTCGCTACGACTACCCCACACGGGTTAACCTCGCCACGCACCGCTAACTCGCAGGCTCATTCTTCAAAAGGCACGCCGTCACCCCCAAAGGAGGCTCCGACGGATTGTATGCGATCGGTTTCAGGTACTATTTCACTCCCCTCCCGGGGTACTTTTCACCTTTCCCTCACGGTACTTGTCCGCTATCGGTCACCAAGGAGTATTTAGGCTTAGCAGATGGTCCTGCCAGATTCATGCAGAATTTCACGAGTTCCGCACTACTTGGGAACACACCCAGAAAGACACACACATACACATACAGGACTTTTACCCTCTACGGTGTGGCATTCACAACCACTTCAGCTTCGCGCATGTTTTTTTACTTTCCAACCACACGGCAGCATGGTAACGGACATGTCCCACAACCCCCCAATCGCAACGCCTGCCGGCTATCACACGACCAAGGTTTAGCCTCATCCATTTTCGCTCGCCACTACTCACGGAATCACTATTGTTTTCTCTTCCTATGGGTACTGAGATGTTTCACTTCCCCACGTTCCCTCCAACTACCCTATATATTCAGGTAGAGGTCACCAGACATAACTCTGGAAATTTGAGGTTTCCCTATTCGGAAATCCACGGATCACAGCTCGTTTACCAGCTCCCCATGGCTTATCGCAGGTTACAACGTCCTTCATCGGCTCTTGGTGCCAAGGCATCCACCGATCGCACTTAGTAGCTTGTCAAACAAATATCACATTCGATAATCTACAAAGATGCTCGCGTCCACTATAAAATTCTCAAAACACACCCAAAAACAAACCCCACAACAACCAATAAGATCATTACGGGCATCTGCTCTGGCACAGAAAAACCAACCACCCAAACCCCACAGGGCTTGCATGCGTTTGATTTCCCAGAACCCAACAACGTGTCCTTGCTTGGCAACCACCACCAACCCCTCCGATCCCGTTCCACACCCACAAAGAGCAGTACTAAACAATCAAAACAATCAGATGATGATCTAGGTCAATGTTCCACAGAAACCCATCCCACAACGGAAAACGTGGGATAATATATGGCTCCTTAGAAAGGAGGTGATCCAGCCGCACCTTCCGGTACGGCTACCTTGTTACGACTTAGTCCTAATTACCAGTCCCACCTTCGACGGCTCCCCCCACAATGTGGTTAGGCCACCGGCTTCGGGTGTTACCGACTTTCATGACTTGACGGGCGGTGTGTACAAGCCCCGGGAACGTATTCACCGCAGCGTTGCTGATCTGCGATTACTAGCGACTCCGACTTCATGGGGTCGAGTTGCAGACCCCAATCCGAACTGAGACCGGCTTTTAGAGATTCGCTTACCCTCACAGGCTCGCAACCCACTGTACCGGCCATTGTAGCATGCGTGAAGCCCTGGACATAAGGGGCATGATGACTTGACGTCATCCCCACCTTCCTCCGAGTTGACCCCGGCGGTCTCCCATGAGTCCCCGGCATGACCCGCTGGCAACATAGGACGAGGGTTGCGCTCGTTGCGGGACTTAACCCAACATCTCACGACACGAGCTGACGACAGCCATGCACCACCTGTAAACCGACCAAAAAGGCACACCCATCTCTGAATGCTTCCGGCATATGTCAAACCCAGGTAAGGTTCTTCGCGTTGCATCGAATTAATCCGCATGCTCCGCCGCTTGTGCGGGGCCCCGTCAATTCCTTTGAGTTTTAGCCTTGCGGCCGTACTCCCCAGGCGGGGTACTTAATGCGTTAGCTACGGCACGGAGAACGTGGAATGTCCCCCACACCTAGTACCCACCGTTTACAGCGTGGACTACCAGGGTATCTAAGCCTGTTTGCTCCCCACGCTTTCGCTTCTCAGCGTCAGGAAAAGTCCAGAGAACCGCCTTCGCCACCGGTGTTCCTCCTGATATCTACGCATTCCACCGCTTCACCAGGAATTCCATTCTCCCCTACTTCCCTCAAGTCGGCCCGTATCAAAAGCAAGCTCGGAGTTAAGCCCCGAGTTTTCACTCCTGACGCGACCAACCGCCTACAAGCTCTTTACGCCCAATAAATCCGGACAACGCTCGCACCCTACGTATCACCGCGGCTGCTGGCACGTAGTTAGCCGGTGCTTCTTCTCCCACTACCGTCAAACAAACTTCGTCATGGGTGAAAGCGGTTTACAACCCGAAGGCCGTCATCCCGCACGCGGCGTTGCTGCATCAGGCTTCCGCCCATTGTGCAATATTCCCCACTGCTGCCTCCCGTAGGAGTCTGGGCCGTATCTCAGTCCCAATGTGGCCGGTCGCCCTCTCAGGCCGGCTACCCGTCGAAGCCTTGGTGAGCCACTACCTCACCAACAAGCTGATAGGCCGCGAGTCCATCCCCAACCGAAAAAACTTTCCAACCCCCACCATGCGGCAGAAGACAGAATATCCAGTATTAGCACCTGTTTCCAGATGTTATCCCAGAGTCAGAGGCAGGTTACTCACGTGTTACTCACCCGTTCGCCACTCGTGTACCCCCGAAAGGGCCTTACCGTTCGACTTGCATGTGTTAAGCACGCCGCCAGCGTTCGTCCTGAGCCAGGATCAAACTCTCCAACAAAAAACCACAACCAACACAACCAAAAAGGAAACATTGGCCATAATCAAACAAAGAAGAGCGAACCAAAAACCCAAATCCAAACATCTAGCTCGAATCCGAATCAATGAACACTCAAAGAAAAACCACAACACACAACCAAAAGATCATGCGCCATGGACACAAAACCCACACAAACAACAATAACTTTGACTACAAGTAATGATGAATGCATAAAAAATTCATTGACCATCAAAAACACGCTGTTGAGTTCTCAAGCTTCGGGTACACACCCAAACCAACCCCCCACCACAGTGGAGAACCAGCCCAGGGGCAACTCGATCAACCTTACTCGCTTCGTTTTCGGCCTGTCAAATCGGGCCGTTTCCCGCTCGTTTCAGTTGTTCCGCCGTCGTTGTGACGGCTTGGAGAACATTACCGGCCCTCCTGGCAGAACGCAAATCGAGGGTGGGACAGGAACCCTGATGCGGTGAACGCCCTAGTCAGACGACGGTTGCCGCGCCAGAGAGGCGCTGACGGTCCCGGATGCCACGTCGACCCCGTCGACCCGAACCTGCACCCGGCTTCCTGCAGGCACGTCCGCGTCACTGACTCGCAACTCCACGGCCGGCTCCTGGACCTGCACGGTGGCGACCCCTGTCTTGGGGTTGACGTCCGTCAGCACGCCGGCAAAGACCTGCCCGACCGCGCTCTGCAGCACCAGCGCCTCGGCGATGTCCAGGACGCCCTTCTCGTACGCGTTGGCCGCGCGCGCGGTCTCGGCCATCTCCGCGGGTAGCTGCGTCAGCCCCTCACGGACCCAGCCCGGGATCTCTGTGGCGCTCAGCAGCGCGTGGCAGATCTCCAGCGAGTATCTATCGACAAGTCGACGCAGCGGCGCGGTGGTGTGCGCGTACGGCGCGGCGAGGGCGCCGTGGAGAAGGTTTCCCTCTGGAAGCTCCCCATCGAAGGCGAGATAGCCGGCTCCGCGGAAGAGGCTGGTGCAGCGGGTCAGGAAGGCCAGGTGTCGGGGATGCTCCGGCGAAAGGGTCTTCAGTAGCGCCGCGTACGGCATCTCCGTGGGCCATGCCACCCCGAGCGCCTTGGCCGAGCGCCGGAGACGCTGAAGGGCGTCCTCCTCCGCCGGGGGAAGGGTCCGAAGGATGCCCACGCGGCCTTCGATCATCGTGCTCGCCGCGGCGAAGCCCGCGAGGAGCGAGATCTGCGCGTTGTGGCCCTCCACCGGCAGGAGCTGCCTGAAGGTGAGCGCCCATCCCCCGTCGCGCTCCACGATCTCCTGGTCCGGCAGGTTCAGGGATGCGCCGCCGCGCGCTTCCTCGCGGCGCTGCCGGAGATCCCCCACCGTCGGCAGGAGCGCGATACTCGGGTGCGCCCTGTTCTCGTCGAGGTCCCTCTGCACGCCCTCGTAGCTCAGCTTCGCCCGGCTCAGCACGAGCGCGCGCACGAGGTCGATGTCCACCAGCTCACCGTCGGCGTCCAGCCGCAGGTGCCAGACCAGCGCCGGCCGCGGGCGTCCGTCGGACAGCAGCGATGCCGCCGCCTCGCTGAGCACCGGGGGATGGAGGGGAATGCGCGCCCCGGGCGCGTACTTGGTCTGCCCCCGGCGATGGGTCTCCGCCTCCAGCGCCGTTCCCGGCCGTACGAAGAACCCGACGTCCGAGATGGCGTAGCGCACCAGGTAGCCCGGCCCGTCCCGCTCGATCTGCACCGCCTGGTCCAGGTCCATGGAGCTCGCGGGGTCGATGGTGACGAAAGGCACCGAGGTCATGTCCCGATACCCCTCAGGACGCCGTTCCGCGGCCTCTGCGGCCTCCCGAAGAACGCCCTCGGGGAAGGAGTCCGGCAGCTCGAGGCGGAGCCTCAGCGCCTCGATGGCGTCCCGCGCCGCGGCCGGAGGACCGGCGACGCGCACGGGAGCCGCGGGCATGTCAGAGCCCCGACTCCGGGATCCGCACCAGGATGCGAGCGCACTCGACACAGCGCAGCACCTGATTCGCCGGCGCCCTGCGGTAGGCGTCCAGATCGGCGATAGTCGCCTCGAGCTGGCACCCGCCACAGCGTCCGGCACGCAACGCGGCCGCGCCGAGACCGCTGTTGGCGCGCAGCTTCTCGTACAGGGCGACGAGGTCCTTCGGCAGCATCGTGATGATCGGCGCGCGGGTCGCCGCGAGATCTGCGGCCTCCTGACGCAGGCGGGCGACGGCCTCGTCCCTCGCCGTCACCTCGGACCGCAGCTTGGCCTCGATCTGCTCCTTGGCGGCAGCGACCTTGTCGCGCCGCTCGGTTGCCTCCTCCAGCTGGCCCATCAGTTCCAGCTCCGCGTCCTCGAGCTCGGAGATGCGTCGCTGAACGTGCTCGACCTCCTCGGTGAGCGAGCGCAGGATCTTCGCATCGGCGACGGAGCCGTCGGCGATGCGCTTCTGCTCCCGCTCCAGCCGGCCGCGGACGGGGATCAGGTCGGCCTCGGCCTTCTTGACCGCTGCCGCGAGGTCGTCGACCTCGGTGTTCGACGCCACCAACTCGTCCGCCGCGGCCTGACGGCCCGTCATCAGCTCAGCGATCGACGCGTGCTGCGGCAGCGTGCGCGCGGCGTGCTGCACCCGGGCCACCTCCGAGTCGAGATCGGCGAGCGTGAGCAACCTGCGTTGATCGACGGGGTCAGCGAGCATTCGGCAGTCCTTATCCAGTTGGGTACGCGCAAACCCTACCCGGCCACGCGCATCACAGCGAGAGCCGCGACTTCACCTTCTCCGCCAGGAACTCCGCGAGCTCCGTGGCCTCCTCGTCCGTACGCGCCTCGACCATCACGCGCACCACGGGCTCGGTGCCCGACGGGCGCAGCAGCACGCGGCCGTTGTCGCCCAGCTGGCGCGACACCGAGGACACGGCGGCCTGCACGTCCGGGTCGATGCCCGCGCGCAGCTTGTCGACACCGCGCACGTTGATCATCACCTGCGGCAGCGCCGTCATGACGGCGGCGAGTTCCTTCATCGTCTTGCCCGTGGCCATCATGCGGGCCGCCAGGTGCAGGCCCGTGAGGGTACCGTCGCCGGTGTTGGCGAACTCGGAGACGATGACGTGCCCCGACTGCTCGCCACCGAGCGCGAACCCGTTGGCATTCATCGACTCGAGCACGTAGCGGTCGCCGACCTTCGTGTGGTCGACCCGGATGCCGTGCTCACGCATAGCGATGGTCAGGCCGAGGTTGCTCATCACCGTGGCGACGAGCGTGTCGGCGATCAGGCGGTGCTCCTCCTTCAGCGCGAGCGCGAGGATCGCGAGGATCTGGTCGCCGTCGACCAGCGTTCCTTCATGGTCCACCGCGAGGCACCGGTCCGCGTCGCCGTCGAGCGCGATCCCGAGGTCGGCGCCCTCCTCGACGACCCGAGCCATCAGGTCGCCCATATGCGTCGAGCCGCAGTCCTCGTTGATGTTGAGGCCGTCCGGCTCGGCGTGGATCGGGATGACCTGCGCGCCTTGTGCGGCGAACGCCTCGAGGGCGGAGAGGGAGGCCGCACCGTTGGCGGCGTCGATCACCACCTTGAGCCCCTCCAGCGAGCCGTCGGCGCCCAGCGAGGCGACGAGGTGGGCAACATACGCCTCGATGGCGCCCAGGTCCGTGCGGATGCGGCCGACGGCGGCGCCCACGGGCCGCTCCCAGTGCTCGCCCATGCGAGCCTCGATGGCGTCCTCGAGGTAGTCGTCGAGCTTGACGCCGCCGCGGGAGAAGAACTTGATGCCGTTGTCCGGCATGGGGTTGTGCGAGGCGGAGATCATGACGCCCAGATCGGCATCCATGTCGCCGACGAGGAAGGCGACGGCGGGCGTCGGGACGACACCCAGCCGCACGACGTCGACGCCGGCGGAGGCGAGGCCCGCCACGACCGCGGACTCCAGGAACTCGCCGCTGGCGCGAGGATCGCGGCCGACCACGGCGAGCGGCCGGTGTCCGCCGAAGGCGCCGGCCTCACCGAGGATGTGGGCGGCGGCGACAGAGAGGTCGAGCGCCAGCTCCGCGGTCAGGTCATTGTTTGCGACGCCACGGACGCCGTCGGTGCCAAAAAGTCGAGCCACGCAGGCCACCTTAGCGGAATCGCTCGGTGCCCCTGAGCGTTCGAACCCCGCCGCCGGGGACACGACAAAAAGGTGTCGCCCACCCGCGAAAGCGGGTGGGCGACACCGAAAGAGCCGAGATCAGCGCTTGCTGTACTGCGGGGCCTTGCGGGCCTTCTTGAGGCCTGCCTTCTTGCGCTCGATGATGCGAGCGTCGCGGGTCAGCATGCCGGCCTTCTTCAGCGCGGGGCGCGACGCCTCGGCGTCGACCGCGTTGAGGCAGCGGGCAACACCCAGGCGCAGCGCGCCGGCCTGGCCGGAGCTGCCGCCACCGTGGATGCGGGCGATCACGTCGTAGGAACCGACGACGCCGGCGACGGCGAAGGGCTCGTTGACGTGCTGCTGGTGGATCTTGTTCGGGAAGTAGTCCTCGAGGGTGCGGCCGTTGATGGTCCACACACCGGTGCCGGGGACGATCCGGACGCGGGCGACGGCCTCCTTGCGGCGGCCGGTCGCGGCGCCGGGGGCCACGACCGCGGGGCGAACGTCGGCGCCAGCAGCGGCGGCCGGGTTCGAGTCCGAGCGGTAGGCGATCTCGCGGTTCTGCTCGTCGACGAAGGGGGTGATCTCCTCGACGGTCTCTTCGGTCACGACGTCAGTCATCTGATTCTCACTCACTGGGCGATCTGGGTGATCTCGTAGGGCTGCGGCTGCTGGGCAGCGTGCGGGTGCTCCGGGCCGGCGTAGACCTTGAGCTTGCCGATCAGCTGACGGCTCAGCTTGTTCTTGGGCAGCATGCCCCAGACGGCGCGCTCGACGGCCTTGCGGGGATCCTTGTCGAGGAGCTCGCCGATCGAGACGGCCTTCAGGCCACCCGGACGACCCGAGTGCGAGTAACGCATGGAGTCGGCGCGCTTGTTGCCCGTCAGGGCGATCTTGGAGGCGTTGACCACGACGACGAAGTCGCCGCCGTCAACGTGGGGAGCAAAGGTGGCCTTGTGCTTGCCCCGGAGCAGGGTCGCAGCGGCCACGGCGAGACGACCAAGGACCACGTCCTCGGCATCGATCACATGCCAGTTCCGGGCGATTTCGCCTGGCTTCGGAGTGTACGTAGACACGGAGGCAGACCAACTTCCATTCACATCGAACTTTTCGTGCTGCGCCCGTGGCGTCGACCGACCGGTCACACAGGCAACACGGCGCGCAACAGCTACCTAGCTTAGGACGGGACGGGTTCCCTCGCCAAATCGCGGAAGGGTCGGGCGGCCGACGAAGCCCCCGGCACGCCTCCAGCCTACGAGTTTGGGGGGTCGCCGACCACGCGGCGCCCTCGCCCAGTACGGTGGGGCCATGGCCTCAAAGACGAGTTCCCCTATCGCCATCTCGTCCCCGGACGACGTGCGCAACGTCGTTCTCGTGGGCGCGAGCGGCTCGGGAAAGACGACCCTCTTCGAACACCTCCTGCGCGCCCGGGTGGACGGGTACCGCGGCGAGCGAGATACGCCGGAGCGCGGCGCCTCCCTCACGCTGGCGTCGATCCCCGCCCACGACGTGCAGATAAACCTGCTCGACGCCCCCGGGCACCCCGACTTCGTGGGCGAGCTGCGCGCGGGCCTCCGCGCGGCAGACGCCGCCGTCTTCGTGGTGCCGGCCGGCGACGAGATCGATCCGACCACCGTCGCGCTCTGGCACGAGTGCGCGCACGTCGCGATGCCGCGCATCATCGCGATCACCAAGCTGGACCAGGGCCGCGCCTCCTTTGACGACATGGTCGACGCGTGCACCGTCGCGTTCGGCGACGGGGTGATCCCCGCGCTGATCCCGCTCAGCGTGGGCGGCACCAACGTGGGCAACCTCTCGCTCCTCAACAAGCGGGCACACGACTATTCCTCGGGCACCCGGGTGTCGCGCGATGCGACCCCCGACGAGCTGGCGCTCATCGAGGAGCGCAGGGCGCCGCTGCTGGAGGCGATCATCACCGAGGTCGCCGACGACGACCTGATGGAGCGCTACCTGGAGGGCGAGGAGATCGCCGTCGAGGAGGCGCACGGCTCGCTGCTGCGCGCGGTGGTCGGCGCCCGGTTCTTCCCGGTGCTGCCCGCGCACACGACGTCGGACAAGGGCACCGAGGAACTCCTGCGCTGGATCGAGCACGGCTTCCCCGCCCCGACCCTGCACCCCACGCCCGCGATCACCACGCCGAACGGCGCGGCGTTGCCCGCGGCGACGTGCGACCCCGACGGCCCGCTGGTCGCCCAGGTGATCCGCACCACGTCGGACAACTTCTCCGGCCGCACCTCGCTGGTGCGGGTGTTCTCCGGCACGATGCGCGCCGACGACGTCGTCCACATCTCCGGACACCGCGAGCTGTACGGCGGCGATCCCGACCCGCTGCACCCCGATCACGACGACGAGGAGCGCATCGGCCCGCTGTCGGCGCCGGCCGGCACGGAGTTCGCCCCGCTCGCCACCGCCATCGCAGGCGAGATCGTGCTCGTCACGCGCCTGACCAAGGCCGAGACCGGCGACACCCTCTCGGCCCCGTCCCGCCCCGCGCTGGTCGAGCCGTGGGAGCTGCCGCGTCCGCTGCTACCCGTGGCCGTCCGCGCCACCACGCGCGGCGACGAGGACAAGCTGACCGGCGCGCTGCACCGGATCTCGGTCGAGGACACCACGGTGCGCCTCGAACGCAACGCCGAGACGGAGCAGCAGCTGCTGTGGGTCATGGGTCAGGCTCAGAAGGACCTGGTGCTGGCCCGGCTCTCGGAGCGCTTCGGCCTCAAGGTCACGGAGGAGCCCGTCCGGGTGGCGCTGCGCGAGACCTTCCTGTCCGGTGCCAAGGGCCTCGGCCGCAACGTGAAGCAGTCCGGCGGACACGGCCAGTACGCGGTGTGCAACATCGAGGTGGAGCCTCTCCCCCGCGGCGCAGGCTTCGAGTTCGTCGACAAGGTCGTGGGCGGCGCCGTGCCGCGGGCCTACATCGGGTCGGTGGAGAAGGGCGTCCACCAGCAGCTGACCGCGGGCACCACGTTCGGCGTCCCGATGGTCGACATCCGCGTGACGCTCTACGACGGCAAGGCGCACTCGGTCGACTCGTCCGACATGGCCTTCCAAGTGGCGGGCCAGCTGGCGCTCAAGGACGCGGCCACGGCCGGCAAGGTCGGGCTCCTCGAGCCCCTCGACCGGGTCCGCGTCTCCGTCGCCGACCAGTACCTCGGCGCAATCCTGACCGACCTCGGATCGCGGCGCGCCCAGGTGCTGGGCAGCGACATGGACGGCGCGGGCAACGCATCCGTCGAGGCCCTCGTGCCACAGCTCGAGCTGGTGAGCTACCCGATCGACCTGCGCGGCATCGCCCAGGGCAGCGGCTCCTTCACCCGCGAATTCCACGGCTACGAGGCCATGCCGCAGGAGGCCTGGCCGACGGCGTAGCCCAGGACCGCGCGAACCCGCCTGCCCGCCCGGATGGGGCGACGCAGGCGGGTTCTTCGCGTGCTGCTGGGCGAGGGCCTAGAAGAGGCCGCCGCTGTCGACGATCCGCTTGCCGAACGGGAAGCAGGTCACGGGGATCATCTTCAGGCTCACCCACGCGTTGGCGATGCCGACGATGGTCAGCGACTGCGCGATCGCCGTCGCGACGTGGGCCAGCGCCAGCCACCAGCCCGCGATGATGAACCAGATGCCGTTCATCAGCGCGGAGCCCGCGCCCGCGCCGGGCTTCGGGACGACCGTCTTGCCGAACGGCCACAGCACATAGCGGGCCATGCGGAACGAGGCGACGCCCACGGGGATGGTGACGATGAGGATGCAGGCGAGGATGCCTGCGAGGAAGTACCCGAGGGCGAGCCAGAACCCGCCGAGGACCACCCAGATGAGGTTGAGTACGGTGCGCATGCTTCTCCCTTGTGAGGCTGGTCTCAGTCTACGAGCCGCGCAGGTCGCAGGGGCCTCCGGGAGGGCCCGGATCCGTCCCGGAGTCCGCGACGCGAGGAGGCCTCCCGCGGGAGGCCGTTCCACCGTCGCGCCAGGCCCTAGGCTGGGGGACGTGGATCCGCTACCCCCTCGCATGCGCCGCGACGTCGTCAGTTTCGTGCGCCGCAGCGCGCGCATGAACGAGTCGCAGGCGGGCGCGTGGCAGCGCCACGAACGCGACTTCGTCGTCGACGTGCCGCGCGCCGCGTCGTCCACCTCGATCGCCGACGGCGCGACGGTCGACTGGGTGGAGGTGTTCGGGCGCGAGGCGCCGCTGATCGTCGAGATCGGCTCCGGAGCCGGAGACTCGCTCGTACCGATGGCAGCCGGTCGGCCCGAGGCCAACGTCGTGGCGTTCGAGGTGTTCGAGCCCGCGGTCGCGTCGACGCTCGGCAAGATCGGCCGACAGGGCGTGAGCAACGTGCGGGTGGTGATTGCCGACGGCGCGCAGGCGCTGGCGCGGCTGTTCGACGACGGCTCCGTGACGGAGCTCTGGACCTTCTTCGCCGACCCATGGCACAAGACACGGCACCACAAGAGGCGCCTGGTCAACACGGAGTTCGCCGCCTTGGTCGCCCGCAAGCTGGCGCCCGGCGGCGTGTGGCGCCTCGCGACGGATTGGGAGGACTACGCGCTCTGGATGCGCGAGCACCTCGACGGCGCTCCGGGGCTGATCAACGAGTACGGCGGGTGGGCTCCGCGCCTCGCCGAGCGCCCGGTGACCAAGTACGAGGCCAAGGGACTGGCCGCGGGGCGACGCGTGTTCGACCTCAGCTATCGGAGGGGCGATGCGTCTCAGGCTTGACCTGGCCTACGACGGCGCCGCCTTCCACGGCTGGGCCACCCAGCCCGGCCTCCGCACCGTCCAGGGCGTCCTCGAGGAGTGGATCCCGAAGGTGTTGCAGCTGCCGGAGCCCGTCGCGCTGGTCGTCGCGGGCCGCACGGACGCGGGCGTGCACGCGCGCGGCCAGGTCTGCCACCTCGATCTCCCCGACGACGCCGACCGCTCGGCCGAGCTGCTCCGGCGACTCCGACGCGTGCTGCCGCCCGATGTCGTGGTCTCGTCGGTACGCCCCGCCCCCGAGGGCTTCGACGCCCGCTTCTCCGCCGTCTGGCGCCGGTACTGCTACCGCATCGTCGACGGGGGCTCCGCCCCCGACCCGCTGCTGCGCGGACACATCGCCCAGGTACGGCGCCCGCTGGACGTGGACACGCTGAATGCCGCAGCGGGCAGCCTGCTCGGCCTGCGCGACTTCGCGCCGTTCTGCAAGCCGCGAGAAGGCGCAACCACGATCCGTGAGCTGCGCGACCTCTCGGCGCTCCGCCGCGGCGACGGCGTGATCGAGATCTGGCTGCGCGCCGACGCGTTCTGCCACTCGATGGTGCGCTCGCTCGTCGGCGGGCTCACGGCAGTGGCCTCGGCGCAGCGCGACCTGGCCTGGCTCGAGCGCGTCGCCGAGAGCGGCGAGCGCAGCGCCGACATCCAGGTGATGCCGGCCCACGGCCTCACACTGGAGGAGGTCGGCTACCCTGCCGACGATGCGCTCGCCCAGCGCGCGCTCGAGGCGCGTGCGGTCCGCACGCTCGATGTACAGCCAGAGGAGGGATAGGCCGTGTCGCACTATTTCCACACCCCGGACGAGCCGCTCGTCACGCACGAGTTCGTCGCCTCGGTCTTCGGCCGTGAGCTGACGTTCACGGCCGCGCCCGGCGTCTTCTCGGGGCACCGCCTCGACCTCGGCACAGCCGTGCTGCTGCGCAGCGTCGACCCCCCGTCGTCTGGGCATGTCCTCGACCTGGGCTGCGGCGTCGGCACCATCGCCGTGGGCCTGGCGGTCGCGTCGCCCGGCGTGAGCGTGGACGCGGTCGACGTCAACGAGCGCGCCGTCGAGCTGACCGCCCTCAATGCCGAGCGCCACGGCGTCGCCGACCGCGTCCGCGCCACGCGGCCCGACGCCGTCCCCGCCGAGCGGCGTTACGACGAGATCTGGTCCAACCCGCCCATCAGGATCGGGAAGCAGGCGCTGCACGAGCTCCTGCTCACCTGGCTCCCGCGGCTCCAGCCCGACGGCGCGGCCTACCTGGTGGTGGGCAAGAACCTCGGCGGCGACTCGCTGCACCGGTGGCTCACCGATCAGGGCTTCCCGACGGAGCGGCTGGCGTCGGCCAAGGGCTTCCGCGTGCTCCGCTCGACACCCGCCTGACGACGGCGGTTGCGCTGCTGGCGGAATGAGGTCGAGGCCGACGGAAGGTTGAAGCAGCAACTATCTTTCGTGACTAGGATGATCATGTTCGTGCGTCCCGCGTGAGGGGCGCCTCATCCGGAAGGAGTCAGCAATGACCTACAGCCTCCCCGACCTCGACTACGACTACGGCGCACTCGCGCCCCACATCGCCCCGGAGATTATGGAGCTGCACCACAGCAAGCACCATGCCGCCTACGTCGCCGGCGCGAACGCCGCCCTCGAGCAGCTCGCCGCCGCCCGCGACAAGGGTGAGTTCGGCGCCATCCCGAAGCTCGAGAAGGACCTGGCCTTCCACCTCGGCGGACACATCAACCACTCCGTGTTCTGGAAGAACATGTCGCCCGACGGCGGCGGCGAGCCCGACGGCGACGTCGCGGCCGCGATCGACGAGTTCTTCGGCTCGTTCGCCGGCTTCAAGGGCCAGTTCAACGCGGCGGCCAACAGCATCCAAGGCTCCGGCTGGTCGATGCTCGTCTGGGACACCCTGGGCCAGCGCCTGAACATCAACCAGCTCTTCGACCAGCAGGGCAACCTGCCGGTGGGCCAGCTGCCGATCCTGCAGCTCGACATGTGGGAGCACGCCTTCTACCTGCAGTACAAGAACGTGAAGGGCGACTACGTCAACGCCTGGTGGAACGTCGTGAACTGGGCCGATGTCGCGGCCCGCTTCGCCGCCGCCAAGGCCTCGGGCGTCAGCTACTGATCGACGACCACGAAGAACTCCGGCCCGACCCGCACGCACGTGCCGGTCGGGCCGGAGTTCTTTTCTGCGAAGAGGCCGAGACGAAGTGGCTCAGTCGGCGAGCCGACGGCCGTAGACCCACTCGGCGACCGGGCGACGGCCCAGCCAGGCGCGCCACACCTCGATCACCACGAACGGAACGAGCGCGGCGCCGACCGCCCAGCGTGTGACGATCCGGAGCGGCAGTTCCGGCGTGAGCGGGATGAAGGGCGGCTCTCCCGCACGGCTGTCCTCCCGTGAGGCGCACGCGTCGAGCGTCCTGCCGTCGACCGTCACCTTGACCCACGTGTGGCCGGCCAGCCACCACGGGTGCCCGAAACCCCGGACGCGGGCCGCATGCACCAGGCGGGTCTCGAAGCCGAGCCCCCGCAGCACGAGCAGCAAGACGGTGTTGTACTGGTGCGACCATCCGCGATGGGCGGTCAACGAGCGCTCGGGCGACTCGCCCAAGTGCCAGAGCGAGTGCGTGGGATAGGCCCGCGCCACCGCCGCGATGGCCGCGTCGACGAGCGCGACGCCCTTGAGCCCCGTGGCCCGGCAGAGTCGGACGAGGCCGTCGACGGTGCTCGGTCCCTCCGCCTCCGTGGGCGGTGGCGCCATCACGGCCACCGGCACCAGCGCCGCCCCGAGCGCGAGGGGCACGATCCAGCGTTTCCTCATGACTCTCCCCTCCTCTTGCGGGCGAACCCCCGCAGCGACCGATAGGGCACCTCTTCCGACAGTTGCTCGTGCAGGGCGAGCATCTGGTCGATCGTCCTGCTCCAGGGGTACTGCTCCGCCCGGGCGCGCGCCGCCGCGCGCAGGTCCGGGCCGAGGCGCGGCAGCAGGGACTCGACGGCGTCGGCCAGCGAGACGGGGTCGGGCCGACCTGCCGCGCCCGACGTCGCATCCACCAGCTCGTGCGCCCCGCCGCGGTTCGACGTCACGACGGGCGTGCCGCAGGCGAGCGCCTCGAGCACGGCGAGGCCGAAGGTCTCGGCGGGGCAGACGGACAGCGAGAGGTCGGCGGAGGCGAGCCGCCGCGCCACCTCCTCGCGCCCCGCCACGAATCCGCGGAAGTACACGGGAGCGTCGCCGGCCGCCGCGGCCAGCTCCTCCTGATCGGGGCCGGTGCCGTAGAGGTCGAGGCGGACGCGGTGGCCGCGGCGGTGCAGCTCGGCGACGGTCGCGACGGCCAGCTGCGGACTCTTCTCGTGCGAGAGACGGCCGACGTAGCAGAACTTCAGCACACCATCGTCGGCGGGGACGCCGGCCGACGGGTGGAAGGTGTCGAGGTCGACGCCCAGCGGGGCCAGCTCGAGCCGGGCACCCGTCTGGGCGAACTCGTCCGCGGCGAACCTGCTCGTCACCACGACGGCGTCGAACTCCTTCGCGAGACGCCGGTTGAGGGCCCCCACGGCCGCCTCCACGCCGAACGAGCGCCGAGCCCACATCGCCAGCATGTCGGACAGCCGCTCGTGGCTGAACATGATGGATCCCACGCTCCGCTTGGCGGCCCAGCGGCCGACCGGGGAGAGCGTCCACTTGTCCGAGACCTCGACGCTGGTGGGGCGGAAGCGGTCGAGCACGTCGAGCGCGCGCCACGGCTGGAAGATCATGCGGTACTGCTCCGTGACCTTCGGCGCCCGCACGGAGACGAGGATCCCCGCCTCCGACTCCACGACCTCGTCGCGCGCGCCGGGGAACACGAAGATCCGGGTGTGACCGGCGTCGACGTACCCCTGCCCCAACTGGTCGATGACCACCTTCATGCCACCCGACGTGGGGCCGACGAAGTTGGCCAGCTGCGCGATCCGCATGCCGACAGCGTAGTGGTACCCGCACGACCGGCAGGGCGGGACGATGCAGCGTCGCGGGCGTGAACAGCGCCCGCCGCGGTGCGGCGATTCGGCGAGGCACCACTAATCTGTGCGGCATGCCGAGCGACGACACGACCATGACCGAGACGGCGGCGATCGAGACGCACGCTCTTCCGGACCAGCTGCGCGCCGACGTGCGCCTGCTCACCACTCTGCTGGGTCAGGTGCTGAGCGAGAGCGGGTCGGAGGGGCTGTTCGAGGACGTGGAGGCACTCCGCCAGGCCACGATCGCCGCCCACCAGGACGGTTCCCCCGAGGCCTTCGCGCGCGCCATCGACATCGCCGACTCCTTCTCCGTGGAGCGCGCCGACGAGGTGGCCCGGGCGTTCACCGTCTACTTCCACCTGGTCAACCTGGCTGAGGAGTTCCAGCGCATCCGCATCGTGCGGGAGGGTCGCCCCGAGAACGACGCCGCGGCCAACACCATCCCGAAGGCCTACGCCCGGCTGACCGAGGAGCTCGGCGAGGAGGCCGCTCTCCGACGGCTGAAGAGCCTTCGCTTCCACCCCGTCTTCACGGCTCACCCCACCGAGGCGCGCCGGCGCGCGGTCGCGTCGAGCATCCGCCGGCTGTCCGCGCTGCTCGAGGAACGCGCCACGGTGGGCGAGGATCCGGCCGCCGGGCGCCGCATCCATCGGCGGCTGCTCGAGGAGGTGGACACGCTCTGGCGCACCGCTCCGCTCCGCTCGACGCAGCCCGCGCCCGAGGACGAGGTCCGCTCGCTGATGACGATCTTCGACGAGACCCTCTACACCACGCTGCCGCGGATGTACCGCTACGTCGACGA
Organism: Arachnia sp.; assembly: GCA_047602285.1. Classification (GTDB taxonomy): domain Bacteria; phylum Actinomycetota; class Actinomycetes; order Propionibacteriales; family Propionibacteriaceae; genus Arachnia. Next base: position 3,040,605 of record JASGHR010000001.1, on the reverse strand, counting down.
CGCGCTGCAGCCAGAGGCCGCGGGGCGTCGCGAGCCCGTCGTCCGGCCCTTCGTGCGGTTGGGGACGTGGGTCGGCGGCGACCGGGACGGCAACCCGTTCGTCACTCCTTCGGTGACGATCAAGGCCGCCGCCATCGCGTCGGAGCACGTCCTGCTCGGCCTCGAGCACACCGCGACGACCATCGCCCGCAGCCTGACGCTGAACGCCGGCGGGACCCCGCCGTCGAACGAGCTGACGGGACTCTGGCACTCGCTCGCGCTGGCCGACGAGCAGGCCGCCGCCACCGCGCGGCTGAGCGCGCCCAGCGAGCCGCACAAGCAGGTGATGAGCCTCATCGCGCGCAGGATCACCGCCACCCGCACCCGCGACGCCGACCTCGCCTACCCCGACCCCGACGCGCTCCTGAAGGACCTGCGCGTGGTCCAGGACTCGCTGCGCGCCGCCGGCGCCCTCCGCCAGGCCCACGGCACGCTGCAGACGCTGATGTGGCAGGTGGAGACCTTCGGCTTCCACCTGGCCGACCTCGAGGTGCGCCAGCACTCCGCCGTGCACGCGAAGGCGCTTGCCGAGTGCGACGCGAGCGGGCCGCGCACGGCGAAGACCATCGAGGTGCTCGAGGTGTTCCACGCCATCGCCCAGACCCAGCGCAAGTACGGCAGCCGGGCCGCGGGCAGGTACATCGTGTCGTTCACGCAGTCGGCCGACGACCTCGCGGCCGTTTACCGGCTCGCCGCCCACTCCGGCGCGGACCCGGTGCTGGACGTCATCCCGCTCTTCGAGACCTACAACGACCTCAAGGCCGCGGTGGGGATCCTCGACGAGGCCGTCGCGCACCCAGAGTTCGCGGCCCGGCTGGCGGAGACCGGCGGCAAGCTCGAGGTGATGCTCGGGTACTCCGACTCGTCGAAGGACGTCGGCCCGGTGGCCGCGAACCTCGCGCTGTACGAGGCGCAGGTGGAGATCTCGGACTGGGCCGCGGCCAAGGGCTTCGAACTGACGCTCTTCCACGGCCGCGGCGGCGCGCTGGGCCGCGGCGGCGGCCCGACCAACACCGCCATCCTGGCGCAGCCACCGCACTCGGTGGACGGCCGCTTCAAGCTCACTGAGCAGGGCGAGGTGGTGTTCGCGCGCTACGGCGACCCGACGATCGCCATGCGCCACATCGACCAGGTGGCGGCAGCGACGCTGCTCGCCGCAGCGCCATCCATCGAGCGACGCAACGTCGAGGCTGCCGAGAAGTACGCCGCCGTCGCCGCGACCCTCTCGCAGGCGTCCCGGGCGCGGTTCGACGCTCTGGTGAAGGCCGAAGGGTTCGCGCCGTGGTTCGCCACGGTCACGCCCATGGAGGAGATCGGCCGGCTGCAGCTCGGCTCACGGCCCGCGCGGCGCGGGCTGTCGGTGGAGTCGCTGGAGGACCTGCGGGCCATCCCCTGGGTGTTCGCGTGGTCGCAGGCCAGGATCAACCTGGCCGGCTGGTTCGGCCTGGGCTCCGCCCTGGAGGCCGTGGGCGACGTCGACCTCCTGCGCCGCGCCTACGAGGAGTGGCCGCTGCTGCGCACGGTCGTCGACAACGTCGGGATGAGCCTGGCGAAGGCCGACGCGCGGATCGCCAGGCTGTACCTCGAGCTGGGCGATCGTCCCGATCTCACAGACCTCGTGCTGGAGGAGATGGACCTCACCAAGCGCTGGCTGATCCGCATCGTCGGCGGTGAGGACCTGCTGGACAACCGTCCCGAGCTCCACACCGCCGTGCACCTACGGAGCCCCTACGTCGACGTCCTGTCGCTGCTCCAGCTGCGGGCCCTGCGTGTGCTGCGCTCCGAGGCGCCCGAGGGCACAGGCTCCGAGTGGGAGCACCTGCTCCTACTGTCGGTGTCCGGCGTGTCCGCAGGCCTGCAGAACACAGGCTAGAGCGTCAGCTCTTCGGACCGAATGATCGGCCTTGGAGTAACCCCATCGGTCCCTGAGGAACGACCCGCGTCGATCCCTGAGGAGCGGGCCACATCGGTCCCTGAGGAGCAGCCCCGCAGGTCGACGCGCACCGAGCGCGAACCGTGCGGGGCTGCGTCTCGAAGGGTCCGTAACCTCAGCGGTGGCGACGCTGTCGCGGCTTCCTGCACGAGTGCGGGACCTTTCGACACGGCGTTCGGCTGGCGCCTCACGGCCGGCTCAAGGAACGGTCCCTGAGGAGCAGCCCCGCAGGTCGACGCGCACCGAGCGCGAACCGTGCGGGGCTGTATCTCGAAGGGTCCGTAACCTCAGCGGTGGCGACGCTGTCGCGGCTTCCTGCACGAGTGCGGGACCTTTCGACACGGCGTTCGGCTGGCGCCTCACGGCCGGCTCAAGGAACGGTCCCTGAGGAGCAGCCCCAGCGTGGTGTCCGACACCGCGCGAAAGCCGCGCGGGGCTGCGTCTCGAAGGGTCCGAACCCACAGCCCAACCCATCCCCACAAGCCAGAGTCACACCCCCACTCGCGCACAATTCTTTGTATACGGGCAGCCGCGCGAATAGTTGCGCCGCTGCCCGTATGCGGAGATTTGTGCGGGGAGATCGGCTGAAGCAGGTCACTTCGGCCATGCGAACGCGGAGCCGGCGGTCCGCCGCCCGGGAAGACGACAGAGGGTGAGGTGGGGAGGCGCTTCGTCGAAGCGTAAGAACATCCGTGCACTGAGACCAGAAGTGACTGTGGTCACAGAGCCGGGCCGGCAGCGAGACGGAGCGCCTCCCCACCTCACCCGCCCGCCCTGTTGCCCAAGACCCTGCCCATGGCGCGGGACCTTTCGACACGACGGTTCGCTGGCGCTCACGCGTCGGCTCAAGGAACGGCGGCACACCTCAGCCGTCCGCCCTCGTGGTTAAGCCCCTGCCCCAGGCGCGGGACCTTTCGACACGGCGTTCGGCTAGCGCCTCACGGCCGGCTCAAGGAACGGCGGCCCGGTTCACCGACCCGCCCTGTTGCCAAGAAACCTGCCTACAGCGCGGGACCTTTCGACACGGCGTTCGGCTAGCGCCTCACGGCCGGCTCAAGGAACAGCGGCCGGCTCAAGGAACGGCGGCACACGTCAGCCATCCGCCACTGTGGTCAGGTGAGCGGACAGACGCGGGGCCTGACGACCACGGTGTTCGGCGGGGCCGACGCGGCTAGGAGAGTGCCTCGAGCTGGCGTCGGACGAGGCCGCGATAGGGCGGACAGGTCTCGAGGAGCAGGGCGTGCGAGCCACGTCCCACCACGCGGCCCTCGTCCACGACGAGGATCTCGCGTGCGCCCAGGAGCGTGGAGAGCCGGTGTGCCACGACGACCGTGGTGCGTTCGCCGTCGCCCTCGGCCAGGGCGCCGCCGATGCGGTGCTCGCTCTGGATGTCGAGCTGGCTGACGGCCTCGTCCAGGATCAGGATCCGCGGATTCCGCAGGAGGGCCCTGGCCAGCGCGATGCGTTGCCGTTCGCCCCCGGAGACGCCGATCCCGCCCTCGCCGATGGGCGCTTCGAGGCCCTCGGGCAGCGCGCGGACCAGTTCGTCGGCACCCGCGACGGTGAGCGCCCGCCACAGCTCGTCGTCACCGGGCGGGGTGTCGACCGCGAGCAGCAGGTTCTCCCTGATCGTCCCCGCGAAGAGGTAGGCATCCTGCGGCACGGTGCAGACGGCGCGATGGAAGTCGTCCTCGGCGACCTCGGGCAGCGCCACGCCGCCGACGAGGACCTCCCCCTCGTCGGGCTCCACGAACCGGGAGAGCACCGCCGCCAGAGTGGACTTGCCTGCACCGGAGCGCCCCGCGATCGCGAGCGAGCCGCCAGCGGGCAGGTCGAAGTCGACGCCGGCCAGCGCGCGGGCCGCGCCCTCGCGGGTCGGCCAGGAGTAGTCGACGTCGCGAACCGCGACGTCGGGGACGACCTGTTCGTCGAGCCGCTGCGTGCCGGAGCGGCGCACCGGCGATGGCGTCTGCAGGATCTGGTCGATCCGCCTGGCGGCCTGACGCGTGGTGCCGTAGTGCTTGGTGACTCCGATCCACTGCAGGATCGCGGCGAGCGCGAACCCCGCCAGCACGATCGACGGGGCGAACCAGAGCATCGCGTCGCGCGACCCGACCGATCCACCAGCCAGCGCGGCGGCGGCGAGGAGGGAGCAGAGGACGGAGGCGACGCCACCGAGCGCGGACTCGAGGGCGGCGCGCCGGACGTTGCGCTGTTGCAGGGTGGCCAGGCGGGCGTCGAGGGCGCGAACCCGGGCCACCCGGTCGTCGACAAGCCCGAAACCGACCACCTCGCGCACCGCCCCGATGCTCTCGCCGATATCCGAGCCGAGCTCCGCGATGGTCTGCCGGATCTCGGCGCCGGTCCGCCGGGCGGCGCCGCGCAGCAGCAGCGGCACGAGCGCCGTCGCGATCAGCACTGGCGCGACGGCGAGGGCCGCACCCGGCGCGAGCACGGCGAGCCCGCCCCACAGGAGCGGGGTGGTGACCAGGGCCGACGCGATGTAGATCGACGAGTGCGCGTAGAAGATCTCCAGCGCCTCCGAGTCCGTCAGGGTCGTGGTGGCGACGTCGCCGATCCTGCGTCGGCCGAGGCCGAACGGGGCCAGCCGGGCGATCGCGTCGAACACCCAGGCGCGGATGGTGCTCATCATCCGGAAGCTCAGGTCGTGACCCAGCCAGGACTCCAGCCACGAGAAGATGCTGCGGGCGACCACCGCCGCCGCGGTCACCGCCGTCGGCAGCCCGATGGCGGACGGGCCGAGGCCGAGCACCGCGGCCGACACGGCCCAGGCGGCGGCCACCGCGGCCACGGCGGAGGACAGCTGTGCCAGCACGTTGCACGCGATGACGAACACGAAGAGCCCGGCGTTGCGCCCCAGCGCGCGCCGGAGGCCGCCGAGCGTGAGCAGGCCGAGGGACGGGCGCGCGGTCATCGGCCGACCTCCTGCAGGTCGCGCCGCTGCGCGGCCAGCATCCGGGCCCAGGGCCCGTCGACCAGCGCGAGCTCCCCCGGTGGCCCGAACTGGGCGACCTCGCCGTCCTCCAGGACGACGACCAGGTCGGCGTCCATCACGGTGGACAGCCGGTGCGCGATGACGACGCTGGTGGTCCGCCCGCGCAGGCGTGCGAGCGCCTCGGTGATCAGCCCCTCGTTCTCCGCGTCGAGCGCGGACGTCGCCTCGTCGAGGACGAGCAGCGGCGTGTCGGCGAGCAGGGCGCGGGCGAGCGCGACGCGCTGCCGCTGGCCGCCCGAGAGGGCGGAGCCGCGCTCCCCGACCGCGGCGTCGAGACCGCCCGGCAGCGCGGCGGCGAATTCATCGACCCTGGCCGCGGCTGCCGCGGCGACGACGCGCTCCTCGGCTGCGCCGGGGTCGGCCGCCCGGATGTTGTCCCTGATCGAGCCGTCCAGCAGCACGACCTGCTGCGCCACGAGCGCGGTGCCGCGGCGCAGCTCCCGGAGCGGGTAGGACCGGGCGTCGCGGCCGCCGATGCGGATTTCCCCCGCGTCCGGGTCCATGTCGCGCAGCAGGAGGCGCGCGAGCGTCGTCTTCCCGGATCCCGACGGCCCGACGACGGCGAGCACGGCGCCGGCGGGAACGTGCAGCGAGACGCTCCGCACCGCGGGCTCCTTCGCGTTCGGGTAGGCGTAAGACACGCCGTCCAGGTCGATCGCCGCGGCTTGCGGCAGTGTCGCCCCCGGCGTCGCCGCGCGATCGGTGACCAGCGGCCGCTCCGCCTCGAGCGCCCGGAGCCCCCGCGAAGCCGCCTGCCCGTAGAAGCCCTCGTGCCAGTAGGTCTGCAGCTCCTGGAGAGGCCGGAAGCACTCGGCCGCGAGGAAGAGCACGAGCACGACGTCGCCGGGCGCGAGGCTCCCGGTGGTCGCGTGCCACGCGGCCAGCAGGGTGGCGCCGGACGTCCCGACGCTCATGGCGCCGGCAGTCACAGCCGACACCCCGAGCGAGGCGCGGAGATTCGCGTTGGTCGCCCGGCGGAGCTTCTCCGCATCCTCGCGGAGCTTCGCTCCCTGCCGCGCGGCGGCCCCCAGGGCGACCAGCGTGGTGATGCCGCGCAGCGTGTCGCCGATCCGTGCCGCGTACGCCTCGTACGCGTCCCAGTGTTCCTCCGAGCGCTCGCCCAGGATCCGCGCCCACAGGCGCTGCGCCACGGGGATCAGCGCGATCCCTGCGGCCACGACGAGCGCGACGGCGAGGTCTCTGGCCGCGAGCACCAGCACGAGCGCGGCGGGCACGACGAGCGTGGTCACCAGCTGCGGCAGGTAGAACCCGACCCACGCCTGCAGGTGCTCGACGCCGTCGACGAGGCTCGCCTGCACCCCGCCCTGGCCCCGCGGCCAGCGATGCGCCGGGCCGAGGTCGAAGGCGTGCCCCAGGAGCCGGGCGCGCAGCGTCGCCTTGACGTGGTTGGCCGTGGCCACCGCGCAGACGTCTCGCACCCAGAGCAGGGCGCCGCGCGCCGCGACGGCTGCGGCCGCGAGCAGGAGCGCCGACGTCGGTGCCCCATCGGTGTGCCCGGCCGCCAGGTCGAGGAATCCGCCGACGACGGCCGAGAGGGCGAAGGCGGCGCAGACGGACGCGCCCGCGGCGCCGACGCCCGCCGCGATCGTGGCGAGCACGCGCCAGCCCGCGAGTCGGGCGAGCGCGAGCAGATTGGTGTCGATGAACACGAAGACCCCTAATTGAGAATGATTCTCATAATTGCTAGCGTCACCCTAACACCCACGAGAGGACCTCACCCATGCCCATCCGATCGACCGCCCTCCGCGCGGCCGTCCTCCTCCCCCTCGTCACAGCGCTGTCCGCGTGCGCCGCCACGACGCCCACGCCCACGCCCACGACGGCGCCGGGGACGGATACCCCCAGCGCGGCCCCGCCCGCCGGGCCGGTGACGGCGACCGATCTCACCGGACGCGCGGTCACCGTCGAGAAGCCGGCCGAGCGGGTCGTCTGCCTGGACGGCAGCTGCATCGACGCGCTCGCCGAGCTGGGGCTCGAGCCCGTGGCCTCGGTGCAGTTCGACCAGGTGACCTCTCCGCTGTTCTTCGGCCCCGGCGTGTCGACCGTCGCGCTCGGGGGGACGTTCTTCGAGCCCGACCTCGAGGGCGTGATCGCGGCCGAGCCCGACCTGGTGATCGGCTCCGGGGGTGTGCACGCCGAGATCGAGAACGCACTCGGCGGCATCCCGCTCTACCTGAACAAGCTGGCGACCCCGGAGGCCGCGGTGACCAACCTCAGGAACATCGCGGAGCTCACGGGCCGCCAGGAGCAGGCCGAGACCGCCATCGAGCGCTACGAGACGACGCTCGCCGCGTACCAGCCGGGCAGCCGTCCCCTCTCGGCGCTGTCCATGTACGGCGGCGCGACGGACGACATCGGCATCGACGCCCTCGACTCGGCGACGGGCCGGATCATCGCCCAGTACACCGACTACCCGTGGCCGGGCGCGAACGAGGGCGACAGTGGCTTCCTGGAGATCGGGATCGAGACCATCCTCGAGCAGGATCCGGACTACGTCTGGGTGCTCGACTTCGGGTTCGACCCGAGCGCTCCCCCGCTGCTGGACCAGCTCGCCGCCGAGCCGTTGTGGAAGCAGCTGACTGCCGTGAAGGAGGGACGCGTCTACGCCGCCGACGCCGCCTGGTGGGGCACGACGTCCGGCACCCGGGGACAGCAGGGCGTGCTGGACACCGTCCTGCCGACGATGTACCCGGAGGAGTTCCCCCGGCCGCTGAGCGGCCTCACGCTCGGCCGGTGAGCATCGTCGCACCCCGCGCGGCGGCGATGGCGGGGCTGGCCGTCGCCGCCGCCCTGGGATTCGCGGCGCTGCACCTCACCACGGGAAGCCCCGCCCTGGCGCCGGAGGCCGTGCTGCGGGCCTTCGGCGCGGGGCCCGACGATCCGATGCGGCTGATCGTCGTCGACATCAGATCGGCGAGGGTGCTCCTCGCGCTGCTGGCCGGCACGGCGCTCGGCGTGGTCGGCGCCCTGCTGCAGGACGCGCTGCGCAACCCCCTCGCTGCGCCCGAGCTGCTCGGGGTCAGCGGCGGCGCGTCCCTCGTCGTGGCCGTCATCACCGTCCTGCACGCCCCCATCCCCCGGGCCGCCGTGCCGGTCGCCGCCACGCTCGGCGGCATCGCGATCGGCACCGCCGTCGTCCTGACGGCGGCCCGCGCCCGGGATGCCGCGACGCTCCTGCTCGTCGGCATCGCGGCGTCGACCTTCCTCAGCGGCGCCGTGATCGCCGTCATCACGCTGGGCAAGCCGAGTGACGTCGGGCTCTTCTATCAGTTCCTGCTGGGCAGCCTCGCCAATCGGACCTGGGACTCGGTCTGGACGGTGCTGCCGTGGACGCTCGTCTGCCTCCCGCTCGCCCTCCTCCTGACGCCGACGCTGAACGTCATGCGTCTGGGAGACGCCGTCGCGGCCGGCCTGGGCGTCCGGGTGGGTCTCATTCGGGCCCTCGTGCTGGTGATCAGCGGACTCCTCACGGCCAGCATCGTCGCCGTCGCCGGCCCGATCGGCTTCGTGGCGCTGATCGCTCCGCACCTCGTACGGATGGCGCTGGGCACCGTCGACGCGCGCTGGGTTGTGCCGCTCTCCGGGGTGCTGGGCGCCGTGCTGCTCCTCGGCGCCGACACGGTCGGGCGCGCCGTCGTGCAGCCGCGCGAGGTGGCGGTGGGCGTGTGGACGGTGCTCGTCGGCGCCCCGTTCCTGCTGATCCTGATGCGGCTGCGCAACCGGGGCGCGGCATGACGCGCGCCTCGCTCCCCGCGACGCGGGGCGACCTGCCGCGGCTCGCGCACCACTCCGGCGCCGTGCTCGGCGCCGCCGCCGTCCTGCTCGTGGTGCTGCTGACGCTGTCGGTCGGCACGGGGTCGACGTGGGTGAGCCCCGCGGACGTCTGGTCCGCGGTCACGGGCGCCGCCGCCCATCCGACGCACGAGCACATCGTCGTGGGGCTCCGACTGCCGCGCGCGCTCATCGCCGCGGTGGCCGGTGCCATGCTCGGGCTCGCCGGCGCCGTCCTGCAGAGCGCGACGCGCAACGACCTCGCGGACCCGTCGCTGATCGGCGTGACCAGCGGGGCCGCGCTCACCGTCGTCGCCACGCTGTTCGTCACGGGCCAGGGCTCGGTGCCGCAGCCCTGGTCCACCGTGCTCGCATTCTCGGGCGGGATCGGGGCGTGCGCGCTGATCTGGGCGCTGTCGTGGCGAACGAGCCCGCACTCCACGCGCCTGGTCCTCGACGGCGTCCTGGTCAGCGCCATTCTGTCGGCGCTGGTCTCCGTGTTGCTGATCCTCGACGGCGCGCTGTTCGCCGCCGTCCTGCGCTGGGTCGTCGGCTCGCTGAACGGCCGGGTGTGGCAGGACTGGGCCGCGCTCTGGCCGGTGGCCGTGGTGGCGATACCTACCGCGCTCGCGCTCTCCCGGCCGCTCGACAGCCTGTGGATGGGCGATCCGGTCGCCTCGTCGGTCGGCATCCGACCGGCGCGGGCGCGGGGCATCGCACTCGTGATCGCGACCCTGCTGACCGCCGGCGCCGTCAGCGTCGTGGGGGCCATCGGCTTCGTGGGCCTCATCGCCCCGCACCTCGCGCGCCGGATCGTCGGCGAGCGGCCGTCCCGCGTGCTGCCGGTGGCCACCGCGGTCGGGGCGCTGCTGCTCACCGGCGCGGACCTGTTCGCGCAGGTCCTCTCGCTGGTCGTCCCCGCCGGCGAGGTGGGCGGCCGCACGGCGCTGCCCGCCGGCGCCGTGACCGCCGTGCTCGGCGGCCCCCTGTTGTTCCTGCTGTTGGCGAGGAGGTCGCGATGAGCGACGACGCGATCGAGGCGACCGGCGTGTGCGCCGGCTACCGCGAGAGGCGGGTGCTGCACGACGTATCGCTGCGCGGCCGGCCCGGCGAATGGGTCGGCCTGCTCGGCCCCAACGGGTCGGGCAAGTCGACGCTGCTGGGCGCGCTCGGCGGCGCGATCAAGGTCGCGGCCGGGGAGGTGCGGATCGCGGGCCGGCCGCTGGCCACCACGCCGCCCCGCGAGCGCGCGCGGATTCTCGCGACGCTGCCGCAGAGCCCTCCTCCGCCGGCGGGGATCACGGTGCGCGAGCTCGTGCTGCAGGGCAGGCACCCGTACCGCGGGGCCTTGCAGTTCTCGGACCGCGCCGATGCCGCGGCGGTGGCCGAGGCGATCGCCCTGGTGGGGCTCCGAGGATTCGAGGACAGGTACGTCGAACGCCTCTCCGGCGGCGAGCGACAGCGCGCGTGGATGGCGCTCACCATCGCCCAGTCCGCCCCGATCGTGCTGCTGGACGAGCCGACGACGTTCCTGGACCTCGGGCACCAGTTCGAGCTGCTCGAGCTCGTCGAGGAGCTGCGCACGGCGCGAAACTGGACGGTGGTCAGCGTGCTGCACGACATCAATCAGGCCGCGCGGTTCGCCGACCGGCTGGTGGTGCTGAGCGACGGGCGCGTGGTGGCTGACGGCGTCCCGTCGGAGGTGGTCACCGAGGATCTGCTGCGGGAGCGCTTCGGCGTGGCCGCCGCGGTGACCGTCGACCCGGTGACGGGCCGACCCACCTGCACGCCACGGGCCTCGACGGCGCGCGCATGAGCGACGTCGGCATCGACGAGCCGCAAAGCATCGTCCGGCGACTGGTGCGGCTCGCGTGGCCCATGGTCCTCTACGGCCTGGTGCAGGCGTTCGTCACGGCCAACGACGCGCTGCTGCTCGGCACCGCAGGCTCGGCGGCGATCGCGTCGGCAGGTGCGGCCGGTGCCGTCGTGATGGTGATCACGTTCTTCTTCTCCGGGTTGGGCGGCACCGGCGGGCAGATCCTGGTGTCGCGGCACTGGGGATCGGGCGACAAGGACGCGGCCGGCGTGGTGACGGAGCGCGCCCTGCTGCTGGTCGTCGTGCTCGCCCTCCCCCTGCTGGTGGCGGCCGCCGTGGCCGCGACGCCGCTGCTCGACGCGATCGGCGGCACCGCCGTCGACACCGGGCTCGCCGCGGCCATGCTGCACATCTGTCTCCCGGGGGCTCTCGCCGCGTGTGTCGGCGGGGTGCTGCGCGGCTACGCGACCGGGATCGGCGCGACCCGGGTGGTGATGGTCGCCTCCTTGACGGCGTCGGTCGTCGACGTCGGGCTGTCGGTGGCGCTGCTGCTCGCAGGCATGGGCCCACTGGCCGTCAGCGTGGGCACCGCGTGCGGGATGATCGCGAGCGCGGGCGTGCTCGCGGGCTGGGTCGCGCGCCGACGGCGGGCGGGCGAGCCCGCACCCTCGGTGCTCGCCAGCCGACGGCATCGCTGGCGGAGCACCGCCGAGGTGTGGCGGGTGGGCTGGCCCGAGGCCCTCCTCGGGGCGTTCAGCGCGGGCGCGGGGATCGTGGTCACCGTGCTGATGTCGCGCAGCGCGCCCTCCCAGCTGGCCGCCGCGCGCGTGATCGAGGCGACCACCACGCTGACCTGGACGGTGCTGAACGGCATCGGCGCCGCGGGGCTCACGCTGCTCGGCCAGGCATTGGGCGCCTCATCGCCGTCCGCCTACCGCCGCGTGCTGCGGGCGATGCTGATCGTCGGCGGGTGCGCGGCCGCGCTGCTGCTGGCCGGCGGTCCGCTGCTGACCGGCGCCTACCTCGGCACCTCGTTCGACGACGAGGTGATCCGCGCCGCCCGCCCCGTGCTGCTGCTCGCCTGGGCGCAGGTGTGCTGGATCCTGCTGTCGACGCTGCTGCTCGGCATCTGTCGCTCGCACAAGGACACCGTGGCCTCCCTCCGGGCCAGCCTCGCGGCGGAGTACCTGGTGTTCCTCCCCGTCGGCTGGCTGGTCTGCCGCGTGCTGGACCTCGGCGTCACCGGCCTGTTCCTCGCCCACCACGCGTTCTGGCTGGCGTTCTGCGCCGTGCTCGCCGTTCCGGCCATCCGGCACGTGCGAAGGCAGGACCCCTAGTCGGCGTCGTGGAGGCGCACCGAGAGGCAGGTGACGCAGCCCTCGAGCTTGGTGAACTCGCCGATCGGCACGGCGACGACGTCGAGGCCTCGGTCGCGCAGCAGCGCGGCCGTCGCGGGCGCCGCATCGGACATCAGGACGGTGTGCTCGTCCAGCACGACGACATGTGCCCCGTCCTCCTCGGGCACCGCGAGGAACGCGGGCCAGAACGAGGGGTCGTCCACGAGCGGCTCGTAGCCGATCACGGTGCCGTCGGGCAGCGCGGTGACCTGGCTCTTCAGGTGCAGCGTCTTGGCGATCGGCACCGAGACCACGTCCCGGCCCACCGTCGCCAGGTGGTGGCGGAGGGCCGCGGCCCCGGCCTCGGTGGTGCGGCCGCCGACGCCGACGTAGACGGTGCGGCCGACCTTCAGCAGGTCGCCGCCGTCCAACACGATGTCACCGTCGACCGGCGCCTCGGTCAGCTCGACGACCCTGAGGCCGCGCGCCTCGGCCGCGGCGCGGGCGCCGGGGTGCTCGGGGACGCGCGACGGCGCCCCGATCCGCGTGATGACGGCGAGGTCGTCGACCACCACCATGGTGTCCTCGACGAACACGCCGTCGGGGCACTCGGGCGCGGGCTCCACCTCGAGGATCTCGTAGCCGGCCGCGCGCAGCGCATCGACATAGGCGTTCCACTGCACGAGGGCCAGGTCCGGATCGACGTCGTCGCTGCGCTCGATGTGGGTCACGAGGCCATCCGCCAGCCGCGGGCTGGGCCGCCGCACGAACGCCGCCTTGGTCGAAACCGTCATGGTGAACACTCCCTCTTCGATGTCGCTGCGCACACCGTACCGGTTTACCGCCCGCGGCATTCCTTCCGGACGGACCCCCGCGGGCGGCACCGAGGTGCCACAATTTCCGCCATCGACGACCCCGAGAGGCCCACCATGTCTACTCTCGCCCAGCAGCTCCTGCGCAGAAAGCCCGTGAGCGCGCTCACCGGCGAGTCTCATGACGGGGAGGGCTTGAAGCGCACGCTGGGGCTGCTGCCCCTGATGATGCTCGGTATCGGCGGCACGGTAGGCACCGGTATCTTCTTCGTGCTCAACCAGGCCGTGCCGTTCGCGGGGCCCGCGGTGCTCATCTCGTTCCTGGTCGCCGGCCTCGTCGCCGGGCTCACGGCGCTCTGCTACGCGGAGCTGGCCAGCTCGGTGCCCGTCTCCGGGTCGTCGTACTCGTACGCGTACGCCACCCTCGGCGAACTGCCCGCCATGGCGGTGGCCGCGTGCCTCATGCTCGAGTACGGCGTGTCGACGGCCGCGGTGGCCGTCGGCTGGTCCGAGTACCTCAACCAGTTCCTGCACAACCTGTTCGGTATCCGGCTGCCCGACGCGCTCTCGCTCTCGCCGGAGCAGGGCGGCATCGTCAACCTGCCCGCCGTGATCCTCGTGTTGCTGTGCATGGTGCTGCTCATCCGGGGCGTCAGCGAGTCGACCACCGTGAACACGATCATGGTGTTCATCAAGCTGAGCGTCCTCGTCATCTTCGCCGTCATCGGGCTCTTCGGCTGGAACTCGAACCACTTCGCCGACTTCGCCCCCATGGGCGTCGCAGGCATCACCGCAGGCGCGGGCATCATCTTCTTCTCCTTCATCGGACTCGACGTCATCGCCACCGCGGGAGAGGAGGCGAAGAACCCCCAGCGCAACCTGCCGCTGGCGCTGATGGGCGCGCTCGCCGTCGTCACCGGGATCTACATACTGACCGCCGTCGTCGCCGTCGCGGCGCAGCCCTGGACGGAGTTCAAGGGCCAGAAGGCGGGCCTCTCCACCATCCTGCAGAACGTCACGGGCGCGTCGTGGCCCGGGACCCTGGTGGCCGCCGGCGCGATCATCTCGATCTTCAGCGTCACGCTCGTGGTGCTGTACGGCCAGACCCGCATCCTGTTCACGATGTCGCGCGACGGCATGTTCCCGCCGATCTTCCACAAGGTGAACCGCCGCACGCTGACGCCCGTGCCCAACACGCTGATCGTCAGCGTCGTGATCGCGGTGCTGGCCGGCGTCGTCCCGCTGAGCTTCCTGTCGGAGATGACCAGCATCGGCACGCTGGTGGCCTTCATCGTCGTGTCGATCGGCGTCATCGTGCTCCGCCGCCGGGAGCCCGACCTGCACCGCGCGTTCAAGGTGCCGCTCTACCCCGTCACGCCCATCCTGTCGGTGCTGGGCTGCCTGTGGATCATCAAGGACCTGCGCCCGGTGACCATCTACGTCTTCCTGGTCTGGACCGCCATCGTGCTGGTCTTCTACTTCTTCTACGGCAGGAAGCACTCGACGCTCGCGAAGGACGGAGCGGCGTCGTGAGCATCGTGATCGGCATCTCTCCGGCCCACGAGACGCACGAGGGCGTCGGGCTGGCCACCCTGGTGGCCCGCTCCACCGGGCTCGACGTGGTCGTGGTGGCCGTCGTCCCCGAGCCGTGGAAGGGCCGCGCGCTCACCGTCGACCGCGACTACCAGGACTACCTCGCCGAGCAGGCCGAGGAGACGCTCACGGCCGCGCGGGCGCTGTTCCCGCCCGACGTCGCGTGCCGCACCGCGGTGCGCCGCGCGGCCTCCGCGTCGCAGGGCCTGCTGGACGCGGTGCGGGAGTTCTCGTCGCCGGTGCTGGTGCTCGGGTCGTCCAGCAGCAGCCTGCTGGGGCGCATCGGCCTGGGCAGCGTCACCGAGCGCCTGCTGCACAGCTCCCCCGTGCCTGTCGCCGTCGCGCCGCACGGCTATGTCGCGCCGTCGGCGGAGCGGATCGACCGCGTGAGCATCGGCTTCATCGGCGACGCCGACGAGGCGAGCGTCGTGGCGCGGGCCGGTACCGTCGCGGCCCAGATCGGCGCCGCGGTCCGGCTCGTATCGTTCGCCGTCCGCCCCGCCCAGCCCGTGACGAGCAGCATCGGCACCGAGGCCGAGGACGAGATCGTCGACTCCTGGGCTGCGGAACTCGCCGACATCGGTACGGAACTGGGCGATGCACTCTCCGCGCTGCCGAACCCCCCGAGCCAGGAGCCCCCGGCCTTCGGGCGCGGCGTCACCTGGGACGAGGCCCTGGCCGGGGTCCCATGGCGCGAGCACGACGTGCTGGTGGTCGGCTCCAGCCGCACCGCCGGCGCCATCGGGGTCTTCCTCGGCGGAACGGCGTCGAAGATCGCACGGCACTCCCCCGTCCCTGTCGTCGTCGTCCCTCGTCGGCGAGACGAGACCGGCTGACGGGCGCCGCCCCGGCTCAGTCGAGCAGCGTGCGGTCGGACAGGCTGGCGCCCTTGATCTTGGCGAACTCCTCCAGGAGCGCCTCGGCGGTGATCGTGCGCTTGGCCGCCTCGTCCACCTCGAGGACGACACGACCCTCGTGCATCATGATCAGCCGGTTGCCGAGCTCGATGGCTTGGTGCATGTTGTGCGTGACCATCAGCGCGGTCAGGTTGTGCTCGCCGATCAGCTCGCCCGTCAGGCGCGTGATGAGCTCGGCGCGCGACGGGTCGAGCGCGGCCGTGTGCTCATCGAGCAGCAGGATCGACGGCTTCTGCGAGGCGGCCATCAGGAGGCTCAGCGCCTGCCGCTGCCCGCCGGAGAGCATCCCCACCCGCATCTCGAGCCGGTTCTCCAGGCCGAGGTCCAGTTGGACGAGCGCCCTGCGGTACTCCTCGCGCTTGGCCCTGGTGACGGCGAGCCCCAGGCCGCGAGACTTGCCGCGAGCGAACGCGATCGCCAGGTTCTCCTCGATGGTGAGGTGCGGCGACGTGCCGGCCATCGGGTCCTGGAAGACGCGGGCCACCCAGCGGGCGCGCCGGTGCTCGGGCGTGCGCGTGACGTCGGCCCCGTCGATCATGATCCGTCCGCCGTCGGTCTGGTAGCGGCCGGCGATCACATTCAGCATGGTCGACTTGCCCGCCCCGTTGGACCCGATGACGGTGACGAAGTCGCCCTCCCTGAGGTTGAGCGACAGCGCGTCCAGGGCGATGCGTTCGTTGACCGTGCCCGGGAAGAAGCGCTTCGTGATGGCGTCCAGTTGCAGCATCAGCCCTTCCCTCCCTCGGCCAGCGCCTTGGATGTGCGCCGCCGGACTCTCATCTGCTTGAACGGTGCGACGTTCGGCAGCACCAGCGCCGCGACCACCAGGATGGCGGAGATCAGCTTCATGTCGTTCGGGTCCAGACCGACGCCCAGCGCGGCCTGGATGATGCCGCGGTAGATGACCGAGCCGAGCGCCGCGGCGAGGATGGCCTGCCACACCGCGGTCATGCCGAAGATCGCCTGCCCGACGATCACCGAGGCAAGACCCGCGACGATCAGGCCGATGCCCATCGAGATGTCGGCGAAGCCGGTGTACTGCGCCATCAGCGAGCCGCAGAGCGCGACGAGGCCGTTGGACAGCGCGAGGCCGACGATCTTGGTCGCTCCGGTGTTGATGCCCTGCGAGCGCGCCATCAGCTCGTTGTCGCCGGTGGCACGCAGCGCCACACCGTAGTTGGTGCCGAGGAACCAGTACAGGAGCAGCCCGATGACCACGATCAGGACGGCGAGGATGGCAACCGACACCCACGTGCGCAGCAGCGCCGCGTCCTTCATCCCGGAGAAGACGGTCGTCGAACGCATCAGGGGCAGGTTGGCCTTGCCCATGATGCGCAAGTTGATGGAGTAGAGCGCGATCTGGGTGAGGATGCCCGCGAGCAGCGGGTTGATGTTCCCCCAGACGTGCAGCAACCCCGTGATCACGCCCGCGAGCAGGCCCGCGATGACCGCCAGCGGAATCGCCAGCTGGAACGGCACGCCGTTCACGATCAGGACGGCGGTCACAGCCGCCCCTGTCGTGTAGGAGCCGTCCACCGTCAGGTCGGGGAAGTCGAGCACCCGGTACGTCAGGTACACGCCCAGCGACATGATGGCGAAGAGCAGGCCGAGCTCTAACGCGATGACCACGGGGCCGCCGCCTCAGAACTTCTCGGTCGCGCGCGAGACGATGGCCTCCGGCAGGGTGAGCCCCTGCGCGGCGGCGCCCGTCTCGTTGACGAACAGGTCGAACTGCTTCTGGGTCTCGACCGGGATCTCGCTGGCCGGGGTGCCGTTCAGCAGCTTCACCATGATCGCGGCCGCGTCCCGGCCCTGCTGGGTGTAGTTGACGGACAGGCCCGCGGCCGCGCCGCGCTTCACCGTCGCCTCATCCGACCCGAACACCGGCGAGCCCTTGTCGGCAGCAACCTGCAGCACGGTCTCCGCGGCCGAGACGACGACGTTGTCCGTGGGGATCAGGTAGGCGTCGACGTTCAGCGACTCAGCCGCCTGCTGCACCTCGCTGGAGTTGGTGATCGTGGCGGTCTTGATCTCGAACCCGAGGTCGGCCGCGTACTTCTCCGCCTCCGAGACCTGGACCTCCGAGTTCACCTCGCCCGAGGAGTACACGATGCCGACGGTCTTCGCCTCCGGCAGTGCCTCGCGGATCAGCTCCAGCTGCTCCTTCATCGGGTTGAGGTCGGACGCACCGGTCACGTTGGCGTCCGGCGCGTCCCAGCTCGCGGTCAGCCCCGCCGCGACCGGGTCCGTGACCGCGGCGAACACGATCGGACGGTCGGTGATGGCGGCGGCCAGCGCCTGGGCCGGCGGGGTGGCGATGGCGTAGAACGCGTCGTAGTCGGACGACGCGAAAGTGCCGACGATGCTGGACAGCGTGCCCTGGTCGGCCTGCGGGTTCTGCGAGTCGATGGTGAGGTTCTTGCCCTCCTCGTAGCCCGCCTCCTTCATGCCCTCGACGAACCCCGCGTACGCGGCGTCGAGCGCGTCGTGGGTCACGAAGGTGATGGCGCCGATCTTCACGGCCTTGGGAGCGCCGCCGCCCGTCGCGGGGGCGGCGGGGCTGTTGGTGCCGCCGGGCTGCGCGGGCGTGGCAGCCTCGCCTCCGCACGCGGTCAGGGCGAGGGCGGTCAGCGCCGCACCCAGGATGGTGGCCTTGAGCTTCATGAACTCTCCTCGTGTGGTCTTGCGTGAGCCGGTGAGGCTACACAGTATGGTCCGCCGAAGCGATCACGTCGGCGGGGATTTCCACGCCCATCCGCCGCGCCGCCTCGGGGTTGACGGTGAACTCGAGCGATTCCTGGATCTCCACCGGGGTGGACGCGGGGTCCGCGCCCTTCAGGATCTTCACCGCGATCTTCGCGGTCTGCTTGCCCTGCGCCTTGTAGTCCGTGGCGAGGCTCGCGGCGGCGCCGCGGACGACCGAATCGGCGTCGGAGGTGAACAGCAGGCTGCCCTTCTCCTCAGCCGCCTGCACGACGGCCTCGATGGCGCTGACGACGGTGTTGTCGTTGCCCACCCAGTAGGCGTCGACGTCCAGCGACGCGGCGGCCTGAGCCACCTCAGCCGAGTCGGTGATGGTGACGGTCTTCACCTCGATGCCGCGGGCCTTCGCGGCCTGCGACATGGCCGCGGCCTGGAACTCGGCGTTGATCTCCTTGGAGGTGTAGACGATGCCGAGGGTCTTGACCCCCGGAAGGATCTGCTGCAGCCGATCGAGCTGCAGACCCGGCGGGATCTGGTCCGAGGTGCCGGTGACGTTGTGGCCCGGCTTCTCCATCGAGTCGACGAGTCCCGCGCCGACCGGCTCCGTCACGGACGCGAACACGATGGGCCGATCGGTGACGGCCTGGGCGAGCGACTGCGTCGGCGGCGTCGCGATCGTCAAGAAGAGATCGTCGTCGCTCGACGCGAACTTCGAGGTGATGTTGGCGAGGGTCTGCTGGTCGCCCTGCGGGTTCTGGAAGTCGAGGGTGAGGTTCTTGCCTTCGACGTAGCCGGCCTCCGCGAGGCCCTCCTTGAAGCCCTCGTAGATCGCGTCGAGCGACGGGTGCGACACGATGGTCACCGCACCGATCTCGACGGTGGCCTGGCCTTGGTCCTGCCCGCACCCGGTCAGCAACAGCGCGGAAAGTGCGGCTCCCGCAAGGAAACGGCGCAACATCGGGGCTCCTCTCGAATACGGTGCCCCACCCTACTGGGAGACTCTGACAGAAAGTGAATGAGGGGCCCCGTTAGGGGGCCCCTCATTCTCAGCACGTGGCAGACGTCACTTGGCCTCGGCGGCCTCGGCGACTTCCTCGACCTCGGCGGCGGGAGCCTCCTCGACGGGGGCCTCCTCCACGACGGGCTTCGGCTCGGCCTTCTTCTCCGCCTTCGCCGGCTTGGCGGGCTTCGCCTTCGGCGCCGGGGAGTCGGTCAGGATCTCGATGACGGCCATGGGGGCGTTGTCGCCCTTGCGGGGGCCGATCTTCGTGATCCGGGTGTAGCCACCCTCGCGCTCGGCGAGAGCCGGGGCCACCTCGTCGAACAGCTTCTTCACGAGCCGATCCGCGGGCTTCTCGCTCTTGTTGTCGAAGAGCGTGGCGAACACGAGGCGACGCGCGTGCAGATCGCCGCGCTTGGCCTTCGTGATGACCTTCTCCACCACGGGCTGGACGCGACGCGCCTTCGTCTCGGTGGTGGTGACCCGGCCGTGCTCGATGAGCTGGCTGGCCAGGTTGCGCAGGATCATGCGCTCGTGGGTGGGGCTGCCGCCCAGGCGGGCGCCCTTGGTTGGCTTGGGCATGAGAACTCCAGGTTAAAGGTAGGTGTGGGCGGTCAGTACTGCTCGGTCTCGGCGAAGTCCGAGTCCTCGTCGTAGCGCTCGATGGCCTGCAGCGGGTCGAAGCCCGGGTGCGAGTCGCGCAGCGCGAGGCCGAGGCCCGCAAGGGTCTCCTTGACCTCGTCGATCGACTTCGAACCGAAGTTGCGGATGTCGAGCAGGTCCTCCTCGCTGCGGGCGACGAGCTCACCAACGGTGTGGATGCCCTCGCGCTTGAGGCAGTTGTAGGAGCGGACCGACAGGTCGAGGTCCTCCACCGGCAGGTTCAGCGACTCGGTGATCTGCTCGTCGACGGGCGACGGGCCGATCTCGATGCCCTCGGCCTCGACGTTCAGCTCACGGGCGAGGCCGAAGAGCTCGACCAGCGTGCGGCCGGCCGAAGCGACGGCGTCACGCGGGGTGATCGAGGGCTTGGTCTCGACGTCGACGATCAGGCGATCGAAGTCGGTGCGCTGGGCGACACGGGTGGCCTCCACCTTGTAGGTGACCTTGAGGACCGGCGAGTAGATCGAGTCCACCGGGATACGGCCGATCTCGGCCTCCGGGTCCTTGTTCTGCGCCGCGGACACGTAGCCGCGCCCACGCTCCACGACGAGCTCCATCTCGAGCTTGCCGTGGTCGTTCAGGGTGGCGATGTGCAGGTCCGGGTTGTGGATCTCCACGCCCGCCGGGGGCTGGATGTCACCAGCGGTGACGGCGCCGGCGCCGGCCTTGCGGAGGTACATGACCACCGGCTCGTCCTCCTCGGAGGAGAGCACAAGGCCCTTGAGGTTGAGGATGATCTCGGTGACGTCCTCGACGACGCCCTCCAGGGTGGAGAACTCGTGCTGGTTGCCCTCGATCTTGATGCTGGTCACGGCCGCGCCCGGGATGGACGACAGCAGGGTGCGACGCAGCGAGTTGCCGAGCGTGTAGCCGAAGCCGGGCTCCAGGGGCTCGATGACGAACCGCGAACGGAAGTCGGAGACGACTTCCTCGGAGAGGGTCGGACGCTGTGCGATGAGCATTTACTTTCCTTCCCGCGCCAACCGCTATCTGATGGCGCGAATTGTGAAGAGGTGTGGCCGTTGCCGGCCATTTATCGCCGTCGGCCGGGCGGACCCGACCGACGGCGACAACGTCAGATCACTTCGAGTAGAGCTCGACGATCATCTGCTCCTGGACGTCGATCGCGATCTGCTCGCGGACGGGGAGCTGGTGGACCAGGATGCGCATCCGGTTGGGGCGCGCCTCGAGCCACGCCGGGACGGCGCGGTCGCCGTGGGTCTCACGGGCGATGATGAACGGGGTCAGGTTCAGCGACTTCTCGGCGACGTCGATGATGTCGTGCGCACGCACCCGGTAGGACGGGATGTCGACGCGCGAGCCGTTGACGAGGAAGTGACCGTGCACGACGAGCTGACGCGCCTGGCGGCGGGTCGCGGCGAAGCCTGCGCGGTACACGACGTTGTCGAGACGCGACTCGAGGATCTGCAGCAGACGGTCACCGGTCTTGCCGGGGTGACGGTCGGCTTCCTCGTAGTAGCGGCGGAACTGCTTCTCGAGCACGCCGTACGCGAAACGAGCCTTCTGCTTCTCCTTGAGCTGCAGCGAGTACTCGGAGTCCTTGGTGCGGCCGCGGCCGTGCACACCCGGGGGGTACGGACGGCGCTCGAAAGCCTTGTCGTTGCCGACGAGGTCAGTCCCGAGGCGACGGGACTTCTTGGTCAGGGGGCCGGTGTAACGAGCCATGATGAATGTCCTTTACTCTCTCAGACGCGACGACGCTTGGGCGGACGGCAGCCGTTGTGCGGCACCGGGGTCACGTCGGAGATCGCGCCGACCTCGAGGCCAACGGCACCGAGGGAGCGGATCGCGGTCTCACGGCCGGAGCCGGGACCCTTGACGAACACGTCGACGCGCTTCATGCCGTGCTCCATGGCGCGGCGGCCAGCGGCCTCGGCGGCCATCTGAGCGGCGAACGGGGTCGACTTGCGGGAACCCTTGAAGCCGACGGTGCCGGCGGAGGCCCACGAGATCACGGCGCCCGTCGGGTCGGTGATCGAGATGATGGTGTTGTTGAAGGTGCTCTTGATGTGCGCCTGGCCGGCGAGCACGTTCTTCTTTTCCTTGCGGCGCACCTTGGTCTTGGCGGCCGCCTTGCGGCTTGCAGTAGCCATTAAGTCTTTACTCCTTGAGTCCTGAGAAGGCCCGACCCGTCAGGGTCAGCGCGCCTTCTTCTTGCCAGCGACGGCCTTCTTCTTGCCCTTGCGGGTGCGCGCGTTGGTGCGGGTGCGCTGACCACGAACCGGGAGCCCGCTGCGGTGGCGGCGGCCCTGGTAGTTGCCGATCTCGACCTTGCGACGGATGTCGGCGGCGACGCTGCGGCGCAGGTCACCCTCGGTCTCGTAGTTGGCCTCGATGTGGTCGCGCAGCGCGACGAGCTGGTCGTCGGTCAGCTGGTGGACTCGGAGATCGCCGCTCACACCGGTGGCGGCGAGGGTCTCGGCGGCACGGGTCTTGCCGATGCCGAAGATGTAGGTCAGTGCAACCTCGAGGCGCTTTTCGCGCGGGAGGTCGACACCAATGAGGCGTGCCATCAGGCGGTACCTTTCTTCACGTTTTCGGCCCCGTGCCCTCTCGGGCTGGTCTGGGACCGCGAAGGTGTGTGGCGTGACGCGTCCCCGCCGCCTGTGGTGCCGCTTGGGACACCGACGGGGCCTTGGCCTTCGTCCAAGGGTGAGGGCCCTGACGGGCCCGTGCGATCACGTTGCTTCAGTTGTCGGCGGAGCGGGGACTTCTCCCCTTTCCGCGGTGCTCTGCTCCCCTGAGGCGCTAGGCCTCAGGATCAGCCCTGCCGCTGCTTGTGGCGCGGGTTCTCGCAGATCACCATCACACGACCGTGCCGGCGGATGACCTTGCACTTGTCGCAGATCTTCTTGACGCTCGGCTGAACCTTCATTCGAGCAACCTTTTCAATCGGCGACTGGGAGCGCGGACGCGCCCAATCTTGTAGATGGATGAACATGGCCGGTTGCCCCCAGGCGCGCGAGCGTGTCCGGGCACAGACGACCGACGCACAACCTTACGCCACGACGCGACGTTTTCCCAATCGGGGAAGGCGGCCAGGAGAAGCCAAAACGCGCCCTCCCCTGAGGCGGGGCGGGCGCGTGGGACTTACCGGTCGACCGGCTACTTGTGACGGTAGACGATGCGGCCGCGGGTCAGGTCGTAGGGGGACAGCTCGACGACCACGCGGTCGGCGGGCAGGATGCGGATGTAGTGCTGGCGCATCTTGCCGCTGATGGTCGTCAGAACCTTGTGGCCGTTGGCCAGCTCCACGCGGAACATCGCGTTCGGCAGGGCCTCGACCACGGTGCCCTCAAGCTCGAGGGCTCCTTCTTTCTTCGCCATGAACTCTCATTCTGTCTGCCAGCCCCTCGTCAGTCAGGCGACAAGGAAAGTCGCCGGGGGCTGCTCAACCCGACATTTTACGCTCAGCCCGCACGGAACCCAAATGGCGTCGCCGGGGAACGAGCCCCAAGACCCGAGTACGGTGGCTCCCATGCCGCATTTCGCCGTTCAGTACACCTACGTCGACGACGCCGCCGCGCTCGACGCCGTCCGCCCCACGCACCGCGACTTCCTGCGTTCGTTGACCACCGGCCCGCTGCTGGCCGCCGGCCCGCTCGTCGGCTCTCCCCTGCCGGGCGCGCTTCTGATCGTCACGGCGGAGAGCCCCGAGGCGGTCGGGCAGCTGCTGGACGAGGATCCGTTCTGGACCGAGAACCTCATCGTGGAGCGCACCGTCGAGGAGTGGAACCCCGTCATCGGGGTCTTCGCCTCCTGACCCGACGGGCGCGTCAGCGTACCGCTTCGGGCGGCGCCACCCACGTGTTGCAGTCGCCCATCGTCTCCGCGTACAGCCCGCGCGTGCCCCAGCTGCGCAGCGAGGCACGCGTCCCGTGTGCGGCGTCTTCGCGCATCCGGCCGAGGCGGGCGACCCAACCGTCGTACGCGGCCTCGTCGAACGTCACCGCGTCGTTGCTGCGCGTCATGGCGGCGGACCAGCAGACGGCCTGCAGCTCGGACCTGCGCTCCAGCTGAAGCCCACCGGGCGCGACGAGCCTGGCAGCCGTGATCCCGAACAGCGCCTGCAGGTGATGGCCGTATTCGTGCGTCACCATCTCGTCAACGGCCAGGTCCCACGTGCGCGCCTGAGCCAGGTGGCGGTCGCCGAAGTAGACGGTCCCTCCCCCGGCCGCGCAGTAGAACGCGGGAGCGTCGACGTGCCCGCAGTCGCTGTCCGCGCCGTCGCCGGAGAAGAAGCGAACCGCCGGACGGGCGGTGGGAAGGTGCTGTTCGGCCAGCACGGGGAGCCACGAGTTGTGCACGCAGCGCCAGTGCTCCTCGACCGCGGCCTGCCAGTCCTCGACGTCGTCGACGACCCGCGGGGTCGGGCAGCCGGTCAACGGCACCACCGGCAGGTCGTTGATCGCCGCCGACTGCGCGGGGAACAGCGGCGAGACCGGGTCAGGATCCGGCAGTGGCTCCCACACCGCGGGCGGAAGCCGCCACGGGGTCGCGGTCGGCTCCGCGGAGGCCCGGGGGCCTCCCCCAGGGGCCGCCGTTCGGGCGGGCCGCTGCTGCACGGCGACGGCGAGCGCGGCGAGGGCCACCACAGTCATCACCGTCAGGGCATTCTTGAGACGTGGCCGCGCGGCGTCGCGCGCACGGCGCGGGGCGGCCGTCATCCGCGTCAGAACAGGATGGCCAGGAGGATGCCGATCACGACCAGCAGCGTGACGGCCACCCCCGAGACGAGGATGGCGGCGGGCATCAGGTTCCGCGACGACGTGAGCTGTCCGGCGGGCAGGCCGCCCTGCTGGACGATGGCCGGAACGTCGGCAGGCGCGGCCGGCATGCGCTCCACCACGGGGATCAGCTCGCCCAACGTCCGGGCGCCGTAGACGACGTCCATGTCCACCGCGTACTGGTCGTGCGTGATGCGCCCGTCGGCGTAGGCCTCGTTGAGCCGGCGCGTGAGCGAGTCGCGCTCCACATCGTCGACGGGGTCGCCGGAGCGCTGGATGTACTTCGAGCTGATCGGCAACGCCATGGCGCAATCTTATGCGGCGCACCTCAGCCGGGCAGTTCTTCGTACAGGTTTGCGGCATCCCCAGACTCCGGCGGGCTGCTCCTCAACCCTGCCGCGCTCCCGGCCCACGCTCACGGACCTCGCCACCACGGCGGCCGGTTCCGGGCACGGAACCCAAGGACCGACGCCACTGCCGCGCTCCCTGCCCACGGTTTCGGACCTTTCGACACGACGTGTTCGCTGGCGCTCACGCGTCGGCTCAAGGAACAACGCACCAGGACCGGGCCGCGGCCGGTCCCTGAGGAGCGGCCCCGCACGCTCGCCCACGCCGAGCGCGAGCCGTGCGAGGCCGCGTGCTCGCTGGGTCCGAAACCACCACCCCAGGTGGACTACCTGCCAACCATGGAATTTTCACGCACAACCCCTGCTTCTGTGCCCTACAGGGCACAGGGAGAGCAGTTATGCGTCAAAACTCCATGCCCACCCTGCTACCGAACTCCCTGCCCAAGGTTTCGGACCTTTCGACACGGCGTTCGGCTGGCGCCTCACGGCCGGCTCAAGGAACGGTCCCTGAGGAGCAGCCCCGCACGCTGACCGACACCGAGCGCAGGCGATGCGGGGCTGCGTCTCGAAGGGTCCGAAACCCACAGCCCAACCCATCCCCACAAGCCAGAGTCACACCCTCCTGCGAGCACAAATCTCTGTATACGGGCAGCCACGCGAATAATCGCACCGCTGCCCGCATACAGAGATTTATGCGCGGAAACCCCCGGGGAACCGGCCAACGTCGGTCACGGAGAGTGCAGGGTCAGGGTCCCGCCGCCCGGGAGACGACAGAGGGTGAGGTGGGGAGGCGCTTCGTCGAAGCGTAAAAACATCCATGCACTCAGACCAGAGGTGACTGTGGTCACAGAACCGGGCTGGCAGCGAGACGGAGCGCCTCCCCACCTCACCCGTCCGCCCCGTGGTTGAGATCCTGCGTGGGTACGGGACCTTTCGACACGGGCCCGGCGCTTCGCGCGGGGGCCCGGCTCAAGGAACAGCGGCCCGGCTCAAGGAACGGGGCCCACTTCAGCCGTCCGCCCCTGTTGTCGAGTCGCTGCCCACAGCCCGGGACCTTTCGACACGGCGTTCGGCTAACGCCTCACGGCCGGCTCAAGGAACGGGGCACACCTCAGCTGTCCGCCGTCGTCGCCGAACGCCGCCCCGGGCGTGGAGCGCGGGCTCAGTCGGCCAGCGGGCCGAAGCGGTCGCCGAGGCGGGAGGCCCCGCCGTCGGGCTCGGTGAGCGCCCAGAGGCCGCGGTCGGTGATCGCCACGGTGTTCTCCCAGTGCGACCCACGTGCGCCGTCGCGGCTCACGACCGTCCACTCGTCGTCCAGTTCGCGGGTGTGATGCGTGCCGCGGGTGAGCATCGGCTCGATGGCCAGCGCCATGCCCACCTGCAGCCTGGGCGTTGGGCGGGGGCGGTAGAAGTTCGGCACGTCCGGCTCCATGTGCATCTCGGTGCCGATGCCGTGGCCGGTGTACTCCTTCAGGCTTCCGTAGCGCGTCGGGAGCCGCTTCACGTAGCCCTCGATGGCCCGGGAGACGTCGCCGAGCCGACCGCCGTCGCGCATCGCCAGCACGCCGGCCCACATGGCCTCGCGGGTGGCCTCGACCAGGGCGACATCCGCAGGGTCGGGGGTGCCGATGATGATGGTGCGGGCCGCGTCGCCGTGCCAGCCGTCGACGATGGCGCCGAAGTCGATGGAGACCACGTCGCCGTCGACCAGTTCACGATCGCGCGGGACGCCGTGCACGAGCTCGTCGTTGACCGAGATACAGGCGACGGCGGGGAACGGGGCCCCGTAGTCGCCGCCGTAGCCCAGGAAGGAGGAGATGGCTCCGCGACGCGCGAGTACCTCGCGGCCGACGGCGTCCAGTTCGAGCGTGGTCACGCCCTCGACGGCGGCCTCGCACATGGCGGCGAGACCCTCTGCCACCACCAGGCCGGCCGCGCGCATCGCGACCAGCTGCTGGGGGGTCTTGAGCTGGATCCCGCTCACGCTGCGACGTGGGCGTCGAGGTTGGCGAACATCCGGCGCTGCACGTCCTCCACGGATCCCGTGCCGTCGATCTCCACGAGGATGCCCTTCGACTCGTAGTGGAAGATCAGCGGCATGGTGGCGCCGGCGTAGACCTCCATCCTGCGGCGGATGGTGTCCTCGTTGTCGTCCGCCCTGCCTTCGAGCTCGGCGCGCGCCAGGAGGCGCTTCACCAGGACGTTCGGGTTCACCTCGAGCGAGACGACGGCGTCGAGCTTCTGCCCTCGATCGCTCAGGTAGCGGTCAAGGAAATGCACCTGGTGCATCGTGCGCGGGAAGCCGTCGAGCAGAAATCCGTTCTCGCAGTCCGGCTCCGCGAGACGGACCGCCACGATCTCCTCGGTGACGTCGTCGGGCACGTATTCGCCCCGATCGATCAGCTCCTTGACCCGCACGCCGAGCGGGGTCTGGTTCTTGATGTGGTAGCGGAAGATGTCGCCCGTCGAGATCGCGGGGACGCCGTAGCGCTCGGCGAGCGCGGTGGCTTGCGTTCCCTTGCCTGCGCCCGGGGCGCCCATGATCAGGAGCCTCACCGGAGGAACCCCTCGTAGTTGCGCTGCTGGAGCTGGCTCTCGATCTTCTTCACCGTGTCGAGACCGACGCCGACGATGATGAGGATCGAGGTGCCGCCGAACGGGAAGTTCTGCTGGGTGCCGACAAGGACGAACGCAAGGGTCGGGATGAGGGCGATCACCGCGAGGTACAGCGAGCCCGGCGCCGTGAGGCGCGAGAGCACGTACGCGAGGTAGTGCTCGGTGGGCTTGCCTGCGCGGATGCCCGGGATGAAGCCGCCGTACTTCTTCATGTTGTCCGACACCTCCTCCGGGTTGAAGGTGATCGACACGTAGAAGTAGCAGAACGCGATGATCAGGACGAACTGCGTCAGCGTGTAGGCCCACGAGTGCGTCTGCCCACTGAAGTTGGCGTTGATCCACTCGGCCACCGCGCCCTCGGGGCGGAAGGTGGCGTAGAGCACCGGCAGGTACATGATCGACGACG
This sequence comes from Arachnia sp., assembly GCA_047602285.1. Taxonomy (GTDB): domain Bacteria; phylum Actinomycetota; class Actinomycetes; order Propionibacteriales; family Propionibacteriaceae; genus Arachnia. The sequence goes on along the minus strand of JASGHR010000001.1, from coordinate 3,012,867 downwards.
CGAAGATGACGGGGATGACGCCCGACTGGTTGACCTTCAGCGGGATGTAGGTGGTGGAGCCACCCACCAGGCGACGCCCCACCATGCGCTTGGCGTACTGCACGGGAATCCGCCGCTGGCCCTGCTCGATCCAGACGATCGCCAGCATGACAAGCAGGCCGATGCCGATGACAGCGAAGAACAGGAACCAGCCCGTGGCACCGGCGTGCCCCGTCTTGACGGCCCACAGGCCGGCCGGGAAGCTCGCGGCGATCTGGGTGAAGATCATGATGGACATGCCGTTGCCGACGCCGCGGTCGGTGATCAGCTCGCCCATCCACATGATGATCGCGGTGCCCGCCGTCATGATCATCACCATCGTGATCAGAGGCATGAGCTCGTCGGTGTACAGGATGCCGTCACAGCCACGGAACAGCTGGCCGGTGCGCGCGAGGGTGACGAAGGCGGTGGCGTTCAGTACGGCCAGCACCAGCGTCAGGTAGCGGGTGTACTCGGTGATCTTCTGCGTGCCGGATGCACCCTCCTTCTTGAGCGCCTCGAGCCGCGGGATGACCACGGTGAGCAGCTGCAGGATGATGGACGCCGTGATGTAGGGCATGATGCCCAGCGCGAAGATCGTCAGCTGGAGCAGCGCCCCGCCCGAGAACAGATTGATGATCGAGTAGATCCCCGCCTGCTCGCCCTGTGCGGCGATCGCCAGACACTCGTTGATGCGCCCCATGTTCACGTTCGGCGACGGGATGGTCGAACCGAGCCGGAACACGGCGAGGATGCCGAGCGTGAAGAGGAGCTTCTTGCGAAGATCCGGCGTCTTCAGCGCGTTAACGAGGGCGGACAGCATTCGAAATACTACTTTCGACGAGCGTTTTGGGCGCCGCACGGCCCCACCAGGGAACCGGGCAACCCCCGCAGCCTACCAAGCGTGCGGGAGGCCACCAAAGTGGCGACATCCGCGTTCACGGAGCAACGCAGACGGGGTGGGCTCCCTCAGGAGCCCACCCCGTCGGTGGTCTTGCGCGTCGCGCGTCCTCAGATGAGGGTCGCGGCGCCGCCCGCTGCCTCGAGCTTCTCCTTGGCGGAGCCGGAGAAGGCGTTGGCGGAAACGGTCAGGGCCACGGACACGTCACCGGTGCCGAGAACCTTGACGAGCGAACCGTCGCGCACGGCGCCGGCCTCCACGAGGTCGGCCACCGAGACGGTGCCGCCCTGCGGGAACAGCTCGGCGATGCGGCCCACGTTGACGACCTGGTACTCGACGCGGAACGGGTTCTTGAACCCCTTCAGCTTCGGCAGGCGCATGTGGAGCGGCATCTGACCGCCCTCGAAGTTCTGCGGGACGTTCTTGCGCGCGCCGGTGCCCTTGGTGCCACGGCCGGCGGTCTTGCCCTTCGAGCCCTCACCGCGGCCAACACGGGTCTTCTCCGTCTTGGCGCCCGGGGCGGGACGCAGGTGGTGCAGCTTCAGCGACATGGTCACTTCACCTCTTCCACGGTAACGAGGTGGGCGACCGTGCGGATCATGCCGAGCACCTCGGGACGGTCCTCGCGGACCACCGAGTCGCCGATGCGCTTGAGGCCGAGGGTACGCAGCGTCGCGCGCTGGTAGTCCTTGCCACCCACCCCAGACTTTGCCTGGGTGATCTTCAGTTCAGCCATTACTTGGCCACCTCCTCCTTGGCAGCGCGGAGGAGGGCCGCCGGAGCGACGTCCTCGACCGCCATGCCGCGGCGCTTGGCGACGGCCTCGGGCATCTCGAGCTGCTTCAGCGCATCGACCGTGGCGTGCACCACGTTGATCGCATTCGGCGAACCGAGCGACTTGGCGAGCACGTCGTGCACGCCCGCGCACTCGAGCACGGCGCGAGCCGAGCCACCGGCGATGACACCGGTACCCGGGGACGCCGGGCGCAGGAGCACCACGCCGGCAGCCTTCTCGCCCTGCACCGGGTGCGGGATGGTGCGCTGGATCAGCGGCACGCGGAAGAAGTGCTTCTTGGCCTCCTCCACGCCCTTGGCGATCGCGGCCGGCACCTCCTTCGCCTTGCCGTAGCCGACGCCGACCATGCCCTCGCCGTCGCCGACGACGACCAGCGCGGTGAAGCTGAAGCGACGACCGCCCTGGACGACCTTGGCGACGCGGTTGATGGTCACCACGCGCTCGAGGTACTTGCTCTCTTCCTTGGGGGCCTGGCCACGACGATCGTCACGGCCACGACGCTCCCCCGCGCCGGAGCGGCGCTGCTGGGTCTCACTCATCGTGAATACCTTTCCTTTCGTCGTGTCAGAAGCCGAGGCCGGCCTCGCGGGCGGCGTCGGCCAGAGCCGCGATCCGTCCGTGGTACTTGTTACCGGCACGGTCGAAGACGACCTGCTCGACCCCAGCGGCCTTGGCGCGCTCGGCGATCAGGGTGCCGACCTTCGCGGCCTTCGACGACTTGTCGCCGTCCGCCGCACGCAGCTCGGCCTCCATGGTGGAGGCGGAAGCGAGCGTCTGGCCCAGGGTGTCGTCGATCACCTGAACGAACAGGTGACGCGCGGAACGCGTGACGACGAGGCGGGGCCGCTCGGCAGAGCCGTTGATCTTCTTGCGGGCACGCAGCTGACGGCGCGCGCGCGAGGAGGCCTTCGGGGCAAGCGACTTGCTGTGCTTGATGGAGATGGCCATTACTTTCCAGCCTTTCCGGCCTTGCGGCGGACGTGCTCGCCCGCGTAACGGACGCCCTTGCCCTTGTAGGGCTCAGGCTTGCGGAGCTTGCGGATGTTCGCCGCGACCTCGCCGACGAGCTGCTTGTCGATGCCCTTGACCGTGAACCGGGTGGGGGTCTCGACGGTGAACTCGATGCCCTGGGGCGCGTCGACGACCACCGGGTGCGAGAACCCGAGCGCGAACTCGAGCTGCTGCGGGCCCTTGGAGACCACGCGGTAGCCGACGCCGACGATCTCGAGCTTCTTCTCGTAGCCCTCGGTGACGCCGACGATCATGTTGCTGACCAGCGTGCGGGTCAGGCCGTGCAGCGAGCGGGACTGCCGCTCGTCGTTCGGGCGCGCGACCTCCAGCTGGCCTTCCTCGTTCTTGGCGATCGAGATGGGCTCGGCCACCGTCAGCGTCAGGGAACCCTTGGGACCCTTGACATCAACCTGACGGCCGTCGAGCGACACATCGACACCGGACGGGATGGCGATGGGGAGCCTGCCAATTCGTGACATGTTCTACTTCCTCCTTACCTTCGCCCGGTCACCAGACGTAGGCGAGCACTTCGCCGCCCACGGACTTGGCCTTCGCCTCACGGTCGGTCAGAAGACCCTGCGAGGTGGAGATGATGGCGATACCGAGGCCCCCGAGGACCTTCGGCAGATCGTTGGCCTTGGCGTACACGCGCAGGCCGGGCTTGCTGATGCGGCGCAGTCCGGAGATCGAACGCTCGCGGGAGTCGCCGTACTTCAGGGTGACCTTCAGCACCTTGCCGACCTGGCCTTCGACCTCGGTCTGCTCGAACGCCGCGATGTAGCCGTTGCGCTTCAGGATCTCAGCGATGCCCACCTTGATCTTCGACGACGGCATGGACGTGGACTCCTGGTACGCCTGGTTGGCGTTGCGCAGACGCGTGAGCATGTCTGCGATCGGATCAGTCATCGTCATGACTTGTTGCCTCTTTCTCACACCGGTTTCCGGGCTGGCCCGGACCTGGTGTTAGTTGATGTTTCGATGAAGTGGGTCGGGTCACCAGGACGACTTGGTCACACCGGGCAGCTCGCCGGCGTGGGCCATTTCGCGCAGGCAGACGCGGCAGAGACCAAACTTGCGGTAGACCGAGTGGGGTCGGCCGCACTTCTGGCAGCGGGTGTAAGCGCGCACGCCGAACTTCGGCTTGCGGGACTGCTTGACCTTGAGTGCTGTCTTTGCCATTGCTCAGCTCACTTCTTCTTCTTGGCGTAGAACGCGGGGCCGCGCTTGGCCTTCTGCTTCTTCGGGTCGTCGACGGGCTTGAACGGGAAGCCGAGGTGCTTCAGCAGCGCGCGGCCCTCCTCGTCGGTGGTGGCGGAGGTCACGAACGTGATGTCCATGCCGCGCACGCGGTCGATCTTGTCCTGGTCGATCTCCAGGAACATGACCTGCTCGTTGAGGCCGAAGGTGTAGTTGCCGTTGCCGTCGAACTGGCGGCCGTTGAGGCCACGGAAGTCGCGGATGCGGGGCAGCGCGAGCGTCAGGAGACGATCGGCGAACTCCCACATGCGGTCGCCGCGCAGGGTCACGTGGCAGCCGATGGGCTGACCCTCACGCAGCTTGAACTGCGCGATGGACTTGCGGGCCTTGGTCACGGCGGGCTTCTGGCCGGTGATCGCGGTGAGGTCGCGGATGGCGCCCTCGATGATCTTCGAGTCGCGGGCCGCCTCGCCGACACCCATGTTCACCACGATCTTGGTGAGGCCGGGGATCTGCATGACGTTGGAGTAGGTGAACTCCTCCTGCAGCGCGGGGACGATCGTCTCGCGGTACTTCGCCTTGAGGCGCGGGATGGTGGTGGTCTCGCTCATCAGATCTCCTCGCCGGTCTTGCTGGCGATACGCACGGAGCGCTCGGCCTTGTACTCGGAGCCGTCGGGACGGCGCTTGGTGACCTCGACGCGCTTGTAACCGACGCGCGTCACGACCTCCTTGCCGTCCACCTTCACCACGAGCTGCACATTGCTGACGTGGATCGGGGCCTCGACGGTGATGATGCCGCCCTCGATCTTCTGGCCGGACGCGGTCTGCGACTCGCGACGGTGGCGCTTGACGAGGTTGACGCCCTGGACGACGACCTTCTGGGTCTTGGGATCGACGGCGATGATCTCGGAGACCACGCCCTTGTCCTTGCCCGAGATGACCTTGACGCGGTCACCCTTCTTGACGTGCAGCGACATCAGATCACCTCCGGGGCGAGCGAGACGATGCGCATGAACTTCTTCTCACGCAGCTCACGCGCGACCGGGCCGAAGATGCGGGTGCCGCGGGGCTCCCCGTCGTTCTTCAGGATCACGGCGGCGTTCTCGTCGAACTTGATGTAGGAGCCGTCGGCGCGGCGACGCTCCTTGACCGTGCGGACGACGACGGCCTTGACCACGTCGCCCTTCTTGACGTTGCCGCCAGGGATCGCATCCTTGACGGTGGCGACGATGGTGTCGCCCAGGTACGCATAGCGGCGCTTGGAGCCACCGAGCACACGGATGCAAAGGATCTCCTTGGCACCAGTGTTGTCGGCGACCTTCAGTCGCGACTCCTGCTGGATCATTACTTCTCCTTGTCTCACCGGTTCCCGAAAGGCCTAGTGAAACTAGAAACGAACCCCCTGGATTTTGCCAGGAGGCAACCCCCAGCTCGAGGGAGAGGGAGCCATGGCGAGGTCTGGGAAAGGTCCCCCCGGAGGGGCACAGACCCAAAGACAACTTCGGCAGTCTATCCCACGGCCCCCAGCCCCGCGAAATCGCGAGACCACCTGCCAACGTGTACGTCGGAGTCAGCTATCCGACTCCGACGTACACGCTGACATCTTCTGGGGGCCAGAGGCCAGGACTCGCTCGCCTAGGCATCCAGGCCGAGCCTTTGGCCGATGGCCGCGAGTTCGATGCGCCCGGCGACGCCGAAGCGGGTCTGCAGGCGCCGGATCGCGACTTTGATGGCGCTCTGGGAGTAGTGCAGCCGCAGTCCCAGCTCGCCGATCCCGACGCCGCGGGCCACTCCGGCGAGCACCTTCAGGTCCCGCTCCTCGAGCTCCGCGGCGATGGCGCGCAGCCTGAAGATCTCTCGCGCGCGGGGCAGCGCGTTGTCCGCGGTCCACACGAACAATCCGCAGCCGGCCGCCCGCACAGCCGCCGCGATGGTGTGCGGCGCGAGCTCCTTCCTGAGCACGCCCGCGGCGCCGATGGCGATCGCCTGCTCGGCCACGCCGTCGTCCATGAACGAGGAGATGATGACGAAGCGCGTGGGGCTGGCCTCGGCGAGCAGCTCGGTGGTGGCGGTGATGCCGTCGAGGACGGGCATCCGGACGTCCATGAGCGCGACGTCGGGCGCGAGCTCCCGGATCCTCTCGACCGCTTCCCTACCGTTCTCCGCCTCGCCCACGACGTCGATACCGTCGTCGCGCAGGTACTTCACCAGCTGCTCGCGGATGAACTGGTCGTCGTCCGCGACGAACCCTTTGACGGCGGTCACGACGACACTCCTGCCTCGACGTCGACGTCGGCGGGCCCTTCGTCTCGCTCACGGGCGAAGGAGCGACGTAGCGGCAGCACGATGCGCACCACCCACCGGCTCTCCTCCATGCCCGCCTCGAGCAGGCCGCCCAACGCATCGACGCGTTCCCGCATGCCCAGGAGACCGAACGCCGAACGGTTGTGCCGCAGGGACGGGGCGGGGGTGTTGCTGATGGTGGAGAGCACCAACGCGTCGTTGGCGGTGAACTGAATACGGCAGCCGGAGCCCCGGTCGCCGTAGCGGATGATGTTGGCGACCACCTCGCGCCAGACAGGGTCGAGGATGGAGACGATCGTCGGCGGAAGGTCGTCGAGACGTCCGACCGCGTCCACCGTCACCGCGAACCCCTCGTCGCGCAGGGTGTCCACCAGTTCCTCGAAGCCCGTGGTCGAGGTCGGTGAGGCGGGCTTCGTCGCGGTCACCGTGGAGCCCTTCTCGCGCATCATCACCATGACCTCGCGCAGCGAACGCAACGCCACGCTCCCCTCCTCCGCGATGTAGGCGCCGACGGCTTCCGGCGACGCCTCGCCGGTCTCCAACTGTCGGGCCTTCATGATCACGTGCGTGAACGTGGTGGCCACCTCGTCGTGCAGTTCGCGTGCGGTGGCCCTGCGCTCCTGGTCTGCCCGCGCCTCGAGCAGCTGTCGTTCCATGGCTCGCGCGCGCTGGATGGTCGAGCCGATGACCCAGGCGATCAGTGCAAGCACCACCCACCCGACCATGGCCGCGAGGCCCGGGCCGAGGTCGAATCGACGCACGGATCTCACCGCCATGGCGATCATGGTCACGGCCGTGTACCAGGCGGCGGCCTTGACCCTGCCGCCGGCCACGGCCCCCACGACGGGGATGAGACCGGCATAGTCCGCGGCCGTCCGCCATCCCATGGGCGCGAACCCCAGCGTGAGGATCAGGACAGTGAGCACGACCGTCGCCGGCATCCGCCATCTGGCGGTGGCGCCGGCGGCAAGGCAGAGCGCGACGTCGAGCGCGAGCGCCACCAAGCTGTTGCCTCGGGCGACCTGGAAGGCGACACTCGCGACGAGGAGCACGGCCGCGAGCTTCTCCTCGAGCGTCAGCCGCGCCAGTACGTCGTCTCTGAACTTCCTCAACGGACGGTCAGCACCCCGGCCAGGTCGGGAAGAAATCGCACCAACCCGGCGGCATCGGCTCGAACGACTCGCCGCCGTCGGCATGGGCCGGCACCACGGCCAGGCTCACGCTCAGCATCACGGCCGCAGCGACAACGCGTGCCCATCCAAACCTCTTGGTCATGCTTTTCCTCCGCTCGCACGCGCCAGTGCGCGCCGTCCACACCCTATAGCCGACGATCCGTCGGCCGTCAACCCCGAGCGAGGCATCCGCACAAAGTGTGTCTTTTTGGACACAGTATCGATACCGCCCTTGCGCAAGCCAACACTCCTCGGCAAACTGCACGGCATCTACTCGCCGGACGCCTACACGTCCTGCTACTAGACCAGCCGCAGCGCAGCGACAGACGGAGACAGATGACCATCAAGGGACTTGGTCCGATCACCACGCTTGTGGGCGTTGCCGTCGTGGCAACGTTGGCCGGGTGTACGAGTACTCCTCCGCCGGACCCGGTTGCTCCTGTCGCACCGCCGGCCGTGACCAACACGGCTCCCGCGCCGGCCGTGACCAACACGGCTCCCGCGCCGGATTCCGCCGGCAAGGAGCCGGTGCTCAACCCCGGGTGGAAGGAATGGCGGCCGAAGGAGCCTGTCAGAGATCGCAAGAGCTTCACGGAGGAGGAGAAGCTCGCTCTGCGGGCGACAAACCTCAAGGAGCAAGCTGAACAGCTGAACCTGGCAGAGCCGCCCGAGGTCCCTCTGGAACGGTGGATCCGTTCGGACGAGTTCGGCGCGGTCAGCGAGAAGTGCTACGCGGAATACGGATTCGACGTCAAGGGCACATTCGATGGTCTCGGCCTCAAGGTGGTGACTCGCCCTGCGGAGGATCAGGCGTCCCTCTTCGATCTTACGACCTACACCTGTAGTGCCCGGTTCTCCGTCGATCCGGAATACCGACAGCCCATCACCGAGGACCAGATGCGTGTCAGATACGAGTACGAGCTGGATTTCCTCATCCCCTGTCTGCAGGATCTGGGGTACACGACGCCCCAACCGCCCAGCCTCGAGACCTACGTCTCGACCTTCTGGACGGAAAACTGGAGCGCCTGGAATGCCCTTGAGGAGGCCGACGCTATCCTCGAAGCGGCCTGCCCCCCGACTCCACCCACCGGCGCATGGATCGGAGAGTAGCCGCCGAGCGGCCAAGGCATCGTCGCCGACGCTGCCTCCTACGTCAGCCAGTGAGGAAGCATGTCGACCGGAGTCGGTAAGAAACTCGTCCTTGGCCTCGCGGTTGTCGCACTCGCAGGCGGCGCGTTCTGGGCGGGGCGTGTCACGGTCCAGCCCGTGGCGGTGCCGAGCGACCTGCCCGCCTCGGAGGTCATCGTCGAGGTCACGGAGCAGACGGTCGGCCGCTCGCTGCCGATGAACGTCACGGTCAGCCAGAAGAAGCAGGCGCTGGCCGTGAACGCTCTCACCGGCGTGATCACGCAGGTGCGACCGTCGGGTGAGGTCGACGTCGGGGACACCCTCTACACCGTCGGCGGGGTCCCCGTCCGTGCAGTGAAAGGCAGCGTCCCTTTCTACCGGGAGCTGGGCTATGACATGACGGGGCCCGACGTGCAGCAGCTCGAGGACGCGTTGGTGAAGCTGAAGCGGCTGAGTACGGCGGACGGCTACTACGGCACCGCCACCACGGCGGCCGTTCGACAGTGGCAGAAAGACCTCGGACTCCCCCGCACCGGGCGGATCGCGCTGGGCGAGCTGGTGGCGATCCCGACGCTGCCGTCGTCGATCGTGATGGACACCGAGATCGCGAGCCCCGGGCTGGTGCTCAGCGGCGGAGAGAAGATCGCGCAAGGCACCGTCGGGGAGCCGTCCTTCATCCTCAAGCTGTCCCAGGGGCAGGCCCGACTGGTGCCTGAGTCGGCCGTGCTGACGATGACGTATCAGGGCCACGATTGGGAGGCCATCATCGTCGGGGCCGAGAGCACCGACACCGGCGACACGATCTTCCACCTCTCCGCCCCGACCGGTGGCATCGTCTGCGGCAAGGAGTGCGACGTCGTGGCCGCGGACAAGGACATCTACATCCTGTCCAAGGTAGAGGTGGTGCCGCCCGCGACGGGTCCTGCGGTTCCCGTCGCCGCCATCACAACCAAGGCCGACGGCTCCGCCTCCATCCTGGTCGTCGACGCCTCAGGCACGCGCACGCCGCGCACCGTCGAGGTGATCGCGTCGCAGGACGGCGTCGCCATCGTCAAGGGTGTCGACCCCGGCGACCGGGTACAGGTCCTGGCCGGGGCCGGCGTGCCGGCTCCTTCCCCCTCTCCGAGCAAGTGATGCCGGTCCTCGCGGTCGAGGAGCTCCGCTTCGCCTACCAGCGCGGCGGTGAGGAGCTGTTCGGTGGCCTGACTCATGCTTTCGAGCCCGGCAAAGTGACGGCCCTCACGGGACCGTCCGGGCGCGGCAAGTCCACGCTGCTGTATGTCCTTGGCCTCCTCCTGACCCCCACCGCGGGCCGCGTGCTGATCGACGACCGTCCAGCATCTCAGTCCTCCGATGCGGCCCGTGCGTCCATCCGCTCCCGCCGCGTCGGGTTCGTGTTCCAGGACTCGGAGCTCGACCCGTCCCGCCGCGTCATCGACTCGGTGCTGGAGCCCGCGCTCTACGCCGGCTGCGCGCGCGGCGAGAAGCTCGGCCGCGCCCGCGCTCTGCTCGATCAGTTCGGCCTCGCGCATCGCGCGGATCACCGGCCGGGCCAGGTGTCCGGCGGGCAGGCTCAGCGCCTCGCGGTCTGCCGCGCGCTGCTCATGGAGCCCGACATCGTGCTGGCCGACGAGCCCACGGGCAACCTGGACCGCGGCAACGCCGAGCTGGTCCTCGCCGCCCTCACGGACGCGGCTCACGAACAAGCCCGCACGGTGGTCGTCGCCACGCACGACCCCTTCGTGCTCGAGCACGTCGACGAGGTGGTGCAGCTATGAGGCTCGGCGCCCTGCCACGCGAGGCGTGGGCGATGACCTGGGCCGCCAAGGTGTCATCGATGCTGCTCATCGTCGTGACCGCCGCCATGTGCATGGCCGCGATCATCACCGTGGGCCGTTCCGCCTCGGCCGCCGCGCAGGTGGCCGACCGGATGGAGCAGGCGGGCGCTCGACGCCTGTCCATCATCGACGCCATGGAAGGCGGCTTCGTCAACACCAGCACGTTGGGTCTGGTCTCCGGACTCACCACCGTCGAGAAGGCCAACGCGCTCGGGGCCGCATTCGACGCCGCCAACGGCATCATCGGCACCGGCGGCAACCGCGTGCCCACATGGCCGGTACTGGGCGACATCACCCAGGTGGCGACGCTCGTCCGCGGCCGGCTCCCCGTGCCCGGTGAGGCGATCGTCTCGGTGAGCCAGCTCGGCACGCTCGGCCTCGAGGAGCCGGTGGGCTATCTGTTGTCAGCCGACGGCGCGCATCAGTACCCCATCGTGGGGTCCTTCACCGCGGTGACACCCTTCGAGGACGTGGCCGCAGGAGCCCTCGTCGCGACGCCGGCCACAGCCCAGGGCCGCGAACTCCGCGTGGTGATCACCGACGTGTCGGCGGCCGGGCCCACCGTCAGCGCCGTGATCGGCATCCTCGCGCCGCCCGACCCCCAGGGCGTCTCGATCGACTCCCCCAGCGCGATCGCTCAGACCGCACGTGACCTCAACGCGCAGATGGCCGGCTACGGCCGCACGCTCCTGGCGCTGATCCTCGCCGTGGGCGGCTTCTTCGTTGCCGCCGTCGTCCTCGCCGACGTGCTCATCCGCCGCCGCGACCTCGGCCGCCGCCGCACGTTGGGCATCAGCCGCACCGATCTCGTCGCGCTCGTCACCACCCGCACGGCCATGACGGGCATCATCGGCGCCGCCCTCGGGTGCACCGCAGCATGGGCCGTCAACCAGTCAACCGGCTTCACGACACCGCTCGACTTCACGGCCGCCGTCGGCGTCCTCGCGACGATGGTGGCGCTCCTCGCCGCGCTCCCGCCCGCCGTCTACGCGGCACGCCTCGACCCCGTCGCCGTCATGCGCACCCCGTAAAGATCCGAGTCACTCGCTGCGCAGGGCGCGCTCTGCTTGCACCAAGCGCGGGCCTCGCGGCGCCGTCTCGAAGGGTCCGCAACCCGAGCGATGCCGCCCCTGCCGCGGTTGACTGCCAACAGTCTAGGACGTTTCGACACGGGCCCGGCGCTCCGCGCGGGGGCCCGGCTCAACGAGCGAAAAGGAGCCTACTCGCTGCGCAGGGCCTCGACAGGGTCGGCGCGCGACGCCGCCGTCGCGGGGATGAGCCCGGCCAGTGCCGTCAGCGCCATGCTGATCAGGATGAGGATGCCTGCGGCTTGCCAGGGCAGCTGGGCGATGTTGGCGACGTCGAAGTTGGAGTAGACGATGATGTTGGCCGGGATGGTCAGCAGGAACGTGATCCCGACGCCGAGCGCGCCTGCGACGAAGCCGACGATCAGCGTCTCGGCGTTGAACACCCGGCGGATGTCGCGCTTGCTCGCGCCGATCGACCGCAGGATGCCGATCTCCTTCTTCCGCTCGAGCACGGAGATGTAGGTGATCACGCCGATCATGATGGAACTCACCACCAGCGAGATGGCGACGAAGGCGATCAGGACGTAGCTGATCATGTTGATGATGTCGGTCACGGAGCTCATCAGCGCGCCGACGAGGTCGGTGTACGTGATCACGCTGTCCTCGTGGCCGGTCGCGCGCATCTGGTCGTTGTAGCCGTCGAGGATGCTCGTGACCTGCGCCTTCGCCTCGAAGTCGACAGGATAGATGTCGATGCGCGAGGGGTTGGCGAAGTCGGCCCAGCCGAGCTTGCGCAGGTTGCCCTCGTAGCTCGCGGTCTGCTTGGACGCCATCGAGACGAGGAGCTGGGTCAGCTCCTCCTTGTTGCGGTTCATCTTGAACGCATCCATGAATGCGTCCTTGTCGATACCCATGGCGTCCGACATGTTGTCGGCCAGCTGGCCCATGCTGGACTCCAGCGCCGACGAGATCTGCGTGGTCAGCGCCGACGTCAGCTGGTTGGTCACCTGGCCCATGTAGGCCTGCATCACCTGCTGCATGTAGTCGCCCAGGACGCCCTGGAGCTGCTGCTGCAGCGCCGCGGTGTCGATGTACCCCGAGACCTCCCCCACGAGCGCCTTCCCGCCGTCGGAGGCGAGGAAGACGGGGAAGTTGGCGGTCGCGTCGGCAGGGTTGAGGCCCTCCGCGACCGCAAACTGGAGGTACGACTGGACGAGCCGTTCGGCGAGCCCCGCCTCCGGATCCGGGGCGACGGCGTCCGCGAGGACCTTCCTGCCTTCGGGCGCGTCCAGGAAGGCGGGCAGGTTAGTGGCGACGTCGGCCGGGTCCAGATCGTTCGCGGCGGCGAAGGTCAGGTACCCCTCGACGACGGTGTTCAACAGCGTCGGGTCGACGCCCGCGTCGGTGATCAGCGCCCCGGCCTCCGGCGTGCCGAGGAAGGCGGGCAGGCTCGTCGCGATGTCGGCCGGGTCGAGCTCGTTCGCGACCGCGTACGCGAGGTACGCATCGGTCAGCTGGCTCGCGGCCGCGGTGATCTTCTCGACGTCGGGGGCCGGCTGCGGATCGGTCGGCGGGGTGTCGGGGATGGTGATCAGGGTCGAGAGGTCGAGCCCGGCGAGCAGCTGGTCGAGATCGAGGGACGGCAACTTCGACGGATCCAGCTGGAGGTTGTCCATGCCCAGGTCGAGCCCGGAGAGGCCGGACGCGAGCCCGGACATGTCGAGCTTCAGCTTGGACTGGTCGAACGTGAACGCCTTGCCGATGGCCTTCTCGTCGATGGTGAAGAGCGAGGAGAAGTCGAGCTGTTCCTCGTCGTCCGCTTCATCGCCGAAGTCCCGTCCGGTGAACACGTCCACCGTCGGATCGTCCAGCTGCTTCTTCGTGATCTCCGCCGCCGCAGCGTCGGCGATCACGCGCTCGGTGAGCGCACGGGTGTAGTAGATGCCCGGCGACAGGCGCGCCGAGTCGTCGGTGGGCCGGACGATGCCGGTGATCTTGAGCGTGTCGCCCTTGTCGACGAGGTCGCGCATCACGGCCTTGTCCCCGCTGCGATCCGTCCAGACACCGAACTCGTCGTCGTAGGCGTAGTAGTCGGCGGCGTCGACCAGCTTGAACGTGGCACCCATCAGCTGCGCGTAGGACAGCGTCATCGGGTCGGTCGGGGCCTCGACGTCCTCCTCGTCGGCCACCCGCTTGATCATGTCGTCGAGCTCTGCGGGGTCGCGGAGGCCCATCGCGTAGAGCGCGAGATCGCTGATGCCGCCGCTCGGGGTGAGGACGAGCACCGTCTCGTCGTAGGCCGTGGGCCAGGACCCGGCGACGACGTCGAAGTGCGAGTCGATCAGCGACAGGTCCGGGATCAGCTCGCGAAACACCCCGGACGTCGACTGACCGGACAGGATGCTCGACGCGCGCGAGGCCGCACCGAGGCCCATCGCGCTCAGCGACGAGTCGGGGTTCACCTGGCGCACCTTGCCCGACGTGTCCGCGGCGAAGATCTGCGGCGTCACGTCGTAGGCGTACTGGATGGAGTTCACGTGGCTGGCGATGTCGCTCTTGCCGCCCTCCAGGTACACCTTCAGTGCCTCGAGGTCGTTGGTGCCGACGCTGGAGAACATCTTGCCCAGCACCTGCACCTCGTGCACCTCGTCGGTGCCTCCCCCGGCCTTGCCGCCGGCCTCCTCCATCAGGCCCGCCGACGCCGCGAGCATGGCCGTCATGTCCATGCCCTGACGCTGGATGGTGAGCGGGTAGAGCGAGAGCGTGTCCTCCTCGACGCCCTTGATGTAGACGTTCACGCCGTTGGCCAGCGCGAGGATGGCCGCGATGCCGATGATCCCGATGCTGCCGGCGAACGCCGTCATCAGGGTGCGGCCCTTCTTCGTCATCAGGTTGTTGAACGACAACGCGATCGCCGTCAGGAACGACATGCTGGTGCGCCGCACCGAATGCTCCGGCGTCGGTGCGGCCGCATCCGGGTCGAACGGATCCGAGTCGGCGACGACGACGCCGTCGCTCAACTGCACGATCCGGGTGGCGTACTCCTCCGCCAGCTCCGGGTTGTGCGTGACCATCACCACGAGGCGGTCCTTGGCGATGCTGGTCAGCAACGCCATGATCTGCACGCTGGTGGTGGAGTCGAGCGCTCCGGTGGGCTCATCGGCCAGCAGGATCTCCGGATCGTTGATCAGGGCGCGCGCGATGGCGACGCGCTGCATCTGCCCGCCGGAGAGCTGGTTGGGCCGCTTGTGGATGTGGTCGCCCAGGCCGACCTGTTCGAGCGCCACCCGCGCGCGCTGCCTGCGCTCCGCCGGCGACACGCCCGCGAGCGTGAGCGCGAGCTCCACGTTGGCGAGCACCGACTGATGCGGGATGAGGTTGTAGCTCTGGAAGACGAAACCGATCCGGTTGTTCCGGTAGGTGTCCCAGTCGCGGTCACGGTAGTTCTCCGTCGGCACGCCGTCGATGACGAGGTTGCCCGAGTCGTAGTGATCCAACCCGCCGACGAGGTTGAGCAGCGTCGTCTTCCCGGACCCGGAGGCGCCGAGGATGGCCACGAACTCGTTGTCGCGGAAGGAGATGGAGACGTCCTTCAGCGCCACCTGGGTGAAGTCGCCGGTCCGATAGGACTTGCGAACCTCGATGAGCTGAAGCATGGGCACCTTCCTGGGTGGGCACGGCCAATCCTACGGCTCGTACGAAACACCCCCTCCGCTGCCCCGCCCGCGCTGCCCGACCGCGCGCATCGCCGCTGCTGCGAGGGGCCGCGGCGAGGGCTTTCGGGGCGCATGGCACCCTGGAGGTATGGAGTTCGTGACGCGACTGATCGTTACCGCGCTGGCAACCGCGGCGGCCGTCTGGCTGGTGCCCGGCATCAGCCTCACCGACGGCGACACCACCCACAAGGTGCTGACCCTGCTGGGCGTCGCCCTGATCTTCGGCGTGGTCAACAGCGTGGTGGCGCCCGTCGTGAAGGTCCTCGGCGCCTGCCTCATCGTTCTGACCCTCGGCGTGTTCCTGCTCATCATCAACGCGCTGATGCTGCAGCTCACGTCCTGGCTGGCCGGCATCGTCGGGCTGGGCTTCCACGTCGACGGCTTCGGCTCCGCGTTCTGGGGCGCGCTGATCATCTCGATCATCGGTGCGTTCCTCGGCGGCCTGCTCGGCAGCGCCCGCCGCGAGAACGCCTGAGCCGACGCCCCGCCGCCACCAGCACTAATTCGCGGTTACCAGCACTAATTCGCCGTTACCAGCAGTGGTGCTCGCCACCAGCGGTATAGCGCTGGTGGCGAGCACCACTGCTGGTATCGGGAAAGTAACGCTGGTGTCCGCAATCAACGCTGGTGTCGGCAACTAACGCTGGTGTCGGCGGACGCGGGCTGGTTCGGACAAAGCAAGGAGGCCGTCCCGCACAGCGGGACGGCCTCCTTCTGGTTTCGATACCGATCCTGGGCGCCGTCAGGCGAACCCCAGGATCAGGCGATCACTTGGCGCGCTCGAGGATCTCGACCAAGCGCCAGCGCTTCTGCGCCGACAGCGGACGGGTCTCCATGACGCGAACGCGGTCGCCGATGCCGGCCTCGTTCTGCTCGTCGTGCGCCTTCAGACGCGACGACTTGGTCATGACCTTGCCGTACAGCGGGTGCTTCACCCGGTCCTCGACGAGGACGACGATCGTCTTGTCCATCTTGTCGGACACGACGACGCCCTGCAGGACCTTGCGGCGGCCACGCTCTTCAGTGGTGTTCTCAGCGCTCATGTTCACTTCTCCTCAACAACCGGCTCGTCGACGATGCCGAGGTTGCGCTCCTGCAGCACGGTGTAGATGCGGGCGATGTCCTTGCGGACGGAACGCAGCCGGGCGCTCGACTCCAGCTGGCCGGTGGCAGCCTGGAAACGAAGCCCGAACAGCTCCTCCTTCAGCTCCACGACCTTGGCGTTGAGCTGATCACGCGACAGACCACGAAGGTCGTGTGCGGCCAGAGAGTTACTCATCAGTTGTCACCTGCTTCGCGCTTGATGAAGCGTGCCTTGAAGGGCAGCTTGTGGATTGCCAGCCGCATGGCCTCGCGGGCGACGTCCTCCGGCACACCGGAGAGCTCGAACAGCACGCGACCCGGCTTGATGTTGGCGATCCACCACTCGGGCGAGCCCTTGCCGGAACCCATGCGGGTCTCGGCCGGCTTCTTGGTCAGGGGGCGGTCCGGGTAGATGTTGATCCAGACCTTGCCGCCACGCTTGATGTGGCGGGTCATGGCGATACGAGCGGCCTCGATCTGACGGTTGGTCATGTACGAGGACTCGAGCGCCTGGATGCCGTACTCACCAAAGGCCAGCTTGGTGCCGCCCTTGGCTGCGCCACGCCGCGTGGGGTGGTGCTGCTTACGGAACTTGACTCGACGAGGAATCAGCATGCTTAGCCTCCTGCGTTCTCAGTGGCGGGCGCAGCGGTGGCCTCGGCCTGGGCTGCGTCAGCGCGACGACGACCACCGCGCTCGGGACGATCCCCACGGCCCTCGCCGCGGGCGGGACGACGGCCCGGACGCTGGCGACCCGAGGGGGCGGCGTTGCGGGCGGCCTTCTGAGCGGCGCGCTCGGCGCGGGTGCCGGCGACGTCGCCCTTGTAGATCCAGACCTTGACGCCGATGCGGCCGAAGGTGGTCCGGGCCTCGTAGAAGCCGTAGTCGATGTCGGCGCGGAGGGTGTGCAGCGGCACCTGGCCGTCGCGGTAGCCCTCGGAGCGGGACATCTCAGCGCCGCCGAGACGGCCGGAGCACTTGATGCGGATGCCCTTGGCGCCCGCACGCATGGCGGTCTGCTGGGCCTTGCGCATGGCGCGGCGGAAGGCGACGCGGGCGCCGAGCTGCTCGGCGATGCCCTGCGCGACCAGCTGCGCATCGGTCTCGGGGTTCTTGACCTCGAGGATGTTCAGCTGAACCTGCTTGCCGGTGAGCTTCTCGAGCTCGGCGCGGACGCGCTCCGCCTCGGCGCCGTTGCGGCCGATGACGATGCCCGGGCGGGCGGCGTGCAGGAAGATGGTCACGCGCTCGGAGCGGCGCTCGATCTCGATGGACGAGATGCCGGCGCGCTCCAGCGTCTTGGTCAGGTACTCGCGGATCTTGACGTCCTCACCGACCAGCGCG
The DNA here is from genome assembly GCA_047602285.1 of Arachnia sp. GTDB lineage: Bacteria > Actinomycetota > Actinomycetes > Propionibacteriales > Propionibacteriaceae > Arachnia. The sequence goes on along the minus strand of JASGHR010000001.1, from coordinate 2,995,329 downwards.
GCGTACTGCTTGTCGCTGTACCAACGCGTCTTGTGATCGGTGGTGATGCCGAGGCGGAAGCCATTCGGGTTGATCTTCTGGCCCATGGAATCAGGCTCCCTTCGTCTCGCGGGGTTCGACGACCACAGTGATGTGCGAGCCGCGCTTCAGGATGCGGCTGGCCGAGCCCTTCGCACGGGGACGAATGCGACGGAGGGTCACGCCCTCGTCGACGAACGCCTTGGAGATGTACAGGTCATCGGACCGCAGGGCCTCAGCCGACTCCGCGTTGGCCACGGCCGAAGCCACGACCTTGTAGACCGGCTCGGAAGCGGCCTGCGGGGCGAACTTGAGGGCGACAAGGGCGTCCTTGACGTCCATGCCGCGGACCAGGTCGACGACTCGACGAACCTTGGTCGGGCTCATCCGGACGTGGCGCGCGATGGCGTACGAGCCAGGACGATCCCCGAGCAGGGTCTCGCGACGACGGCTGTTGCCGTTCTCGTTGCTCATAGTTGAATCAGTTCCTTATTTCTCGCGCCTCAGCGGCGACGGGCCTTCTTGTCGTCCTTCACGTGACCCTTGAAGGTGCGCGTGGGGGCGAACTCGCCCAGCTTGTGACCGATCATCGCCTCGGTGACGAACACCGGGACGTGCTTGCGGCCGTCGTGCACCGCGATGGTGTGCCCGAGCATGTCGGGGACGATCATCGAACGGCGCGACCAGGTCTTGATGACGTTCTTGGTGCCCTTTTCGTTCTGAGCGTCCACCTTCTTCTGCAGGTGGTCGTCGACGAAGGGGCCCTTCTTAAGGCTGCGTGGCATAGTTCCTCAGGCTCCCTATCAGCGCTTCTTACCGGTCTTGCGACGGCGGACGATCAGGCGGTTGCTCGCCTTGTTCTTGTCGCGGGTGCGGCCCTCGGGCTTGCCCCACGGCGACACGGGGTGACGGCCACCCGACGTGCGGCCCTCGCCACCACCGTGCGGGTGGTCGACGGGGTTCATCACGACACCGCGGACGGTCGGGCGGATGCCCTTCCAGCGGTTACGGCCGGCCTTGCCCCAGTTGATGTTCGACTGCTCGGCGTTGCCGACGGTGCCGATCGTCGCGCGGCAGCGGACGTCGACCATGCGCATTTCGCCCGAGGGCATGCGCAGGGTGGCGTACTTGCCCTCACGAGCGACCAGCTGGATCGCCGCGCCGGCCGAACGGCCGAGCTTGGCGCCGCCGCCGGGGCGGAGCTCCACGGCGTGCACCGTGGTGCCGACGGGGATCTGACGCAGCTCGAGGTTGTTGCCCGGCTTGATGTCGGAGCCCTCGCCCGCCGAGATGACGGTGCCCTGGGTCAGCCCGTTCGGGGCGATGATGTAGCGCTTCTCACCGTCGAAGTAGTGCAGCAGCGCGATGCGAGCGGTGCGGTTGGGGTCGTACTCGATGTGAGCGACCTTGGCCGGCACGCCGTCCTTGTCGTAGCGCTTGAAATCGATGATGCGGTAGGCCTGCTTGTGGCCGCCGCCGATGTGGCGCGTGGTGATGCGACCGGTGTTGTTACGACCGCCGGTCTTCGTCTTCGGGGCGAGCAGCGACTTCTCCGGCGTGGAGCGCGTCAGCTCGACGAAATCGGACACGCTGGAGCCGCGACGGCCCGGCGTAGTCGGCTTGTACTTGCGGATACCCATTAGTCAAGTTCCCTTTTCTTGAGCAGCAGCCGGGTCAGGCGCCCGCGCCACCGAAGATGTCGATGCTCTGGCCCTCGGCGAGGGTGATGATCGCACGCTTGGTGTCGACCTTCTTGCCGAACCCGTAACGGGTACGACGGCGCTTGCCCTGGCGGTTGAGGGTGTTCACGGCCGTGACCTTCACACCGAAGATGGCCTCGATGGCGATCTTGATCTCGGTCTTGTTGGCGTCGGGGGCCACCACGAAGGTGTACTTGCCCTCGTCGAGCAGGTTGTAGCTCTTCTCGCTCACCACGGGACGCAGGATGATGTCGCGGTGATCACGGATCTTCAGCGCTTGCGTCACTGGTCCTTCTCCTCGGTGTTAGCGGCCTCAGCGGCCTCCGACTCGGTGGCGACGGCCTTCGCGGACGCCCCGGGGCCGGCGACGAACGCGGCCAGCGCGGCGGACGTGAAAACGATCTTGTCGTTGGCGAGCACGTCGTAGGTGTTCAGCTGATCGACCGCCAGCGCGTGCACATCGGCCGCGTTGCGGAGGCTCAGCCAGGCGACGTCCTCGAAGCGGTCGAGGACCACGAGCACCTTGCTGACGTCGCCGACGACCTGCGTCAGCGTGGCCAGCGCGGTCTTCGTCGAGGGCTTCTCACCCGCGACGAGCTCGGCGACGACGTAGATCTGGCCGTCGCGCGCCCGGTCGGACAGGGCGCCGCGGAGGGCGGCGGCCACCATCTTCTTGGGGGTGCGCTGCGAGTAGTCGCGCGGGGTCGGGCCGTGCACGACGCCACCGCCGGTCCAGATGGGCGAGCGACGCGAGCCGTGACGGGCGCGGCCGGTGCCCTTCTGACGCCACGGCTTGATGCCACCGCCGCGGACCTCGCCGCGGGTCTTGGTGTCATGCGTGCCCTGGCGGGCCGCCGCGAGCTGGGCGACGACGACCTGGTGGATCAGCGGGATGTTGGTCTGCGCGTCGAACAGCGCCTCGGGGAGCTCGGCGGTGCCGGCCTTCTTGCCCTTGGCGTTGATCACGTCAACAGTGAGGTTGCTCATGCTGCGTCACCCTTCTTAGCTGCGCTGCGGACGACGACGAGGGAGCCGTTGTTGCCGGGGATGGCGCCGCGCACGAGCAGCAGGCCACGCTCGGCGTCGACCGCGTAAATCTTCAGGTTCTGAACGGTCACCTTGTTGTTGCCCATGCGGCCGGCCATGCGGAGGCCCTTGAACACGCGACCAGGGGTCGCGCAGCCACCGATGGAGCCCGGCGAGCGGTGCTTACGGTGCACACCGTGGGTGGCGCGCAGGCCGTGGAAGCCGTGGCGCTTCATGACACCCGCGGTGCCCTTGCCCTTGGAGGTGCCGGTGACGTCGACGATCTCGCCGCCCTCGAAGACCTCGGCGGTGAGCTCCTGGCCCAGCTCGAACTCGGAGGCGTTCGCGGTGCGCAGCTCGACGAGGTGAGCGCGCGGCGTCACGTCCGCCTTGGCGAAGTGCCCGGCCTCGGGCTTGGTGACCTTCTTGGCCTTGACGGCACCGAAGCCCAGCTGCACGGCGTTGTAGCCGTCCTGCTCGGGGGTGCGCACCTGCGTCACGACGCAGGGCCCGGCCTGGACCACGGTAACCGGGACGACCTTGTTGTTGTCGTCCCACAGCTGGGTCATGCCGAGCTTGGTGCCCAGGATGCCCTTCACGATTCGTTCACTCATTTCAGCAGACCTCACGGAAGCTTGATCTCGATGTCGACACCGGCCGGCAGGTCGAGACGCATCAGCGAATCGACCGTCTTCGGCGTCGGATCGAGGATGTCGATCAGACGCTTGTGCGTGCGCATCTCGAAGTGCTCGCGGCTGTCCTTGTACTTGTGGGGCGAACGGATGACGCAGAACACGTTCTTCTCCGTCGGCAGCGGCACGGGGCCGGCCACCTTCGCACCCGTGCGCGTCACGGTGTCGACGATCTTGCGCGCCGAGCTGTCGATGACCTCATGGTCATACGCCCGCAGCCTGATGCGGATCTTTTGTCCAGCCACAGTCGTTCCTTCTTCTCGTCCCTTTGGAAATTTCAAGTTCCTTCGGGGTAAAACCCCTTGTCACTCCGGCCCCCGCACTCGGGAGTGTCGCGGTCTCGGCCCGTATCCGAACCCACCCCCGAGGAGCTGTCCCCGAAGGCCGAACCGTTTGGATTTGGCCAGACTCGCAAGGGATTCCGAGCGCCGGAACGCCCAAACCCCTCACGGAGCAACCCTCCTATCTTGGCACGGCACCCCGGCAGGGCCAAATCGGGGGTGGCATAGCGGTCGAGCGGGAGCCGCGACACGCCCGAGCGCGTGGGCGAGGGAGCCCGGACCAGGCTCAGTAGACGGTGAGCGCCCGCGAGCGGAAGATCTCGCGCGTGGCCTCCGTCAGCTCGATCGACGGCGCCTGCGTGTCCTCGAGCTGGTACTTCATGCCGATCTCGTGCCACTTGTCGCGGCCCATCTGGTGGAAGGGCAGCACCTCGACCCGGCTGACGTTGCAGAGCGACGCCGCGTAGTCGGCCACGCGCGCGACGCCGTCGGGGTCGTCGGTCAGGCCGGGGACGAGCACGTACCGCACCCATATCTCGATGCCGAGGTCGTCGAGGCGGCGGCCGAAGTCGAGGGTGGGCTGCAGCTCGCGGCCAGTGACCCGCTTGTAGGTCTCCTCGTCGCCGGCCTTCACGTCGAGCAGCACGAGGTCGACGTCGGCAAGCAGCTCGTCGGTGGCGTTGCGCCCCAAGTATCCCGAGGTGTCCAGCGCCGTGTGCACGCCGAACTCCTTGGCGCCGCGCAGGATCCGCGCGGCGAACGCGGGCTGCTGCAGCACCTCGCCGCCCGAGAGCGTGATGCCGCCGCGGGTGGCCTTGAACACGCTGCGGTAGCGATACACCTTGGACAGCAGGTCGGCCGCGCGGACGGGCACGCCGCGCCGCGCCATCATCGTGTCCGGGTTGTGGCAGTACAGGCAGCGCAGCGGGCACCCGGCCATGAAGGTCGTCATGCGGGTGCCCGGCCCGTCGACGGCCGTGACCAGCTCCCACGAGTGCACGAGCCCGATCTCGCCCGTCCGCGTGCCGGCCAGCACCCCGTGCCTGTCCGTCTCGTCGACCGTCGGGATACCGCCGAGCATCCGCGCCGCGTACGACGCCGAGTCCTCCGTGCGAAGGTACGGCGACGGCACCGCGGGACCGTGCGACGCGACGCTCGGCTGAGGCCTCGCGGTCGGCTCAACGAGCGGTTCGGTCACCTCAGACGGACTCGTGGAACGTGCGGGAGAGGACGTCCAGCTGCTGCTCGCGCGTCAGCTTCACGAAGTTCACGGCGTAGCCCGACACGCGGATGGTCAGCTGCGGGTAGTTCTCCGGGTGCTCCATGGCGTCGAGCAGCGTCTCGCGGTTGAGCACGTTGATGTTCGCGTGGTAGAGCCCCTCGCCCATGCCCGCGTCGAGGATGCCGACGAGGTTCGCGATCCGCTCCTCCTCCGTCCGGCCGAGCGCCGGCGGGGTGATGGTGTTGGTCAGCGAGATGCCGTCGAGGGCGTCGTCGTAGTCGAGCTTGCCGACGCTGAGCATGGAGGCGACCATGCCGTGAGTGTCGGCGCCGTTCTCCGGATTCGCGCCCGGGGCGAACGGGGTGCCCGCGCGGTGGCCGCAGGGGAACGAGCCCGTGTTGCGGCCGTAGACGACATTGGACGTGATGGTCAGCACCGACTGGGTCGGGATGGCGTCGCGGTAGAGCTTCAGGCCGCGGATCTTGTCCATGACGGTCCTGACCACGAGCTGCGCGATCTCGTCGGCGCGGTCGTCGTCGTTGCCGTAGCGGGGGAACTCGCCCTCGGTGATGTAGTCGACGATGAGGCCCGAGTCGTCGCGCACCGGCGTGACGGTGGCGTACTTGATGGCCGCCAGCGAGTCGGCCACGATCGAGAGGCCTGCGATGCCGCAGCCCATGGTGCGCACGATCTCGTCGTCGTGCAGCGCCATCTCGATGGCCTCATAGGCGTACTTGTCGTGGCAGTAGTGGATGATGTTCAGCGCCTCGACGTAGGTCTCGACGGCCCAGGTGAGCATCGCGTCGTACTTCTGCCACACGGTGTCGAAATCGAGCGGCTCGTCGCCGGTGATCGGGTCGTAGCCCTTCACGATCTGCTTGCCGGTCATCTCGTCGCGGCCGCCGTTCATGGCGTACAGCAGCGCCTTGGCGCTGTTCAGGCGAGCGCCGAAGAACTGCATCTGCTTGCCGATCGCCATCGGGGAGACGCAGCACGCGATGCCGGTGTCGTCGCCCCAGTGCGAGCGGATGGCGCCGTCGGACTCGTACTGGATGGCCGAGGTCTCGATCGAGATCAGCGAGCAGAACGCCTTGTAGCCTTCGGGCAGCGCCGGATCCCAGTAGATGGTGATGTTCGGCTCCGGGGCAGGGCCCAGGTTGCGCAGCGTCTGCAGCAGGCGGAACGACGTCTTGGTGACGAGCGTGCGGCCGTCGTTGGCGAAGCCGCCGTCGGACCAGGTGGCCCAGTAGGGATCGCCGGAGAAGATCTGGTCGTAGTCGACGGTGCGCAGGAAGCGCACGATGCGCAGCTTGGTCACCAGGGCGTCCATGACCTCCTGCACCTCGGCCTCGGTGATGAGGCCGGCGGCGAGGTCGCGCTCGGCGTAGATGTCGAAGAAGCCGGAGAGGCGGCCGATGCTCATGGCGGCGCCGTCCTGGCTCTTCACCGACGCGAGGTAGGCCAGGTAGGTCCACTGCACGGCCTCGCGGTAGTTCGCGGCCGGGCGCGACAGGTCGAAGCCGTAGCTCGCGCCGAGCCGCTTCAGCTTCTCGAGCGCCTTGATCTGCTCGGAGTGCTCCTCACGGAACCGGGCCCAGTTCTCGCTGAACGGCTGGTCGGCGATGGCGTCCTTGTCGGCCTTCTTGGCCGCGATCAGCCGGTCGACGCCGTAGAGGGCGACACGACGGTAGTCGCCGATGATCCGGCCGCGGCCGTAGGCGTCGGGCAGGCCGGTGACGAGGTGCGAGCTGCGGGCCGCACGGATGCGCGGGGTGTAGATGTCGAAGACGGCCTCGTTGTGCGTCTTGCGGTAGCGGGTGAAGATCTCCTTGACGCGCTCGTCGGGCTCGAGCCCCGCCTCGCGGATGGCGGTCTCGACCATGCGCCAGCCGCCGTTCGGCATCATCGGGCGCTTCAGCGGGGCGTCGGTCTGCAGGCCGACCACCACGTCGTCGGCCGCGCAGATGAAGCCGGGCGCGAACGCGTCGACGTCACCGGGGATGTGGGTCTCGACGTCGTAGACGCGACGCTCGCGCTCGACGCTCAGGAACTCGCGCTGCAGCGTCTGCCACACCGTGAGGGTCTTCTCGGTCGGGCCCGCGAGGAAGCTGGCATCGCCGGTGTAGGGGGTGAAGTTCGCGAGGATGAAGTCGCGCACGTCGACGACGTGCTCCCAGGTACCGCCCTGGAACCCCTCCCAAGCGTCGGTGCGGGTGTTGTCCTTGGTGGCCGAGACCGTCATAAAAGCTCCTGAAGTCCTCGTTGTCGGGTGCCGAGAGGCGAGCGACGAGGGAGTTTGCACCCGCCGTCCACCAGCCGAGTAAATACTACACTTAGTAGGACAAAGTCTTGCACCGGTCCCAGAACAGCTCGGAATCAGTAGAGTGCGGGCATGTCGGAGCTCGCCGAAACGACGCAGTTTCTCGCCGACCACGAGCCGTGGTCCACGCTCACACCCGCCGAGGTGGCCGCGTTCGCGCGCCGCGCCGTCGCGTCCTATGTGCGCCGCGGGACGGTAATCCTCGCCGCGGGGTCGCCCAACGCGCGCATGCACGTCATCCGCTCGGGCGCCGTGGAGATCCGGGACGCCGACGGCGCGCTGGTCGACCACGACGAGGAGGGCCAGTGCTTCGGGCAGTCCTCCATCCTCGAGGAGCGCCCGTCGCGCTTCACGTTCACGGCCACCGAGGACACGCTGCTGTGGTCGTTCGACGCCGACGTGGTGCGCGACCTGGTGCGGAACCCACGCGTGCTGCGCTACTTCACGGAGTCGCGGCTGAGCGACACCACCCGCCAGGCCTCCGAGGAGGGCCCCGTCCTGCAGGTGTCGGTGGCCGACATGATCACCCGGCCGCCCGTCACGATCGACGTCTCGCACACCGTCGGCGACGCCGCAGTCGTGATGCACGAGCAGCGGATCTCCGCGATCGTCGTGACGCGCGACGGCGCACTCGCCGGCATCCTCACCGACCGCGACCTGCGCCGGGTCGTCGCCCTGGCCCAGCCGGGCACGACGCCCCTGGGAGAGGTGATGACCGCCGATCCCCACACCGTCGGCTCGGACGCGCTCGCGCTCGACGTGCTGCTCAGCCTGGTCGAGCACCGGATCCACCATCTTCCCGTGCTGGACGGCGGCCAGGTGGTCGGCATGGTGACCTCCGGCGACCTGATGCGCCTCGAGCGCTCCAGCCCGCTGTACCTGGTGGGCGACCTGGCGCGGCAACACGACGTCCCGGGCCTCGCCGCGGTCATGGCGCGCCTGCCGAGGCTCGTCGGTCGCCTGCTCCGCCAGGACGCGACGGCCGAGGACATCTCCCGGATCGTCAGCCGGACCACCGAGGCGCTCTGGCAGCGGCTCGCGGAGCTCGGCGAGGAGCGCCTGGGGCCGCCGCCGGTGCCCTACTGCTGGATCGCGCTCGGGTCGCTCGCCCGGCAGGAGCAGGCCCTCGGCTCGGACCAGGACCACGCGTTCATCCTCGACGACACCGCCCTCCCGGAACACGACGCATACTTCGCCGAGCTCGCGGAGTTCCTCACCTCCGCGCTGGTGCAGTGCGGGTTCAGCCGCTGCGACGGCGACGTGATGGCCACCAACCCCCGGTGGCGGCAGCCACTCGGCGAATGGTGGCGCATCTTCTCCAGCTGGCTCGCCGCCCCGACGGCCGACGCCGTGCTCCACTCGTCGATCTTCTTCGACCTGCGTCCCGTGCACGGCGAGCGGTCCCTCGCGGTCCAACTGCACGGAAGGGTGCTCGCGTCCGCCCCGCAGGCCACCCGGTTCCTCGGACACCTCGCCGCGCACGCCAACGACATCGAGGTGCCGATCGGGTTCTGGCGCGGCTTCGTGCTGGAGAAGCAGGGCGCGCACCGAGACCGGCTGGACGTGAAGAAGGGCGGCATCAACCCGATCGTCGACGTCGCCCGCCTCTACGCCCTGAAGTGGGGGCTGCCGCAGGTGGGGACGCGGGCCCGGCTGACGGCCGCGGCCGAGCACGGCGCCTCGGTCGACAACCTGCTGGACGCCCACGAGTTCCTGGGCTACACGCGCCTCCAGCACCAGGGCAGGCAGGTGGCCGGCGGCCTCCCGCCCGACAACTTCATCGCCCCGGGCGAGCTGTCGGAGTTCGAGCGGCGGACGCTCCGGGACGCCTTCTCCTACGTCGGCAAGGCGCAGCACGCGCTCACCGTCAGCTTCCAGACCCAGTTCATGCAATGAGGTGGCCGTTTTCCGCCAGGAACCCCGCGCTGGCCGGGCGGGTGCCCGACGGCGGGCTGCGCCGCTACCTGGCCACGCCCGCCCCCGGCCGCGACACCCTCGTCGAGAACCTGCCGCTGCTCGCCCTCGACTTCGAGACCACGGGCCTCGACCCGCGCCGGGAGCACATCCTCTCCGCCGGCATGGTCGAGGTCGTTGGGCTCGCCATCCCGCTGGGCACAGCGACCAACGTGCTCGTGATCCCCGACGGCGAGGTGGGCCAGTCCGCGGTCATCCACCAGCTGACCGACGACGAGCTCCTGGCCGACGGCGTCCCGCTGGCCGAGGCGCTCGACCTGGTCTTCGACCGCCTGGCTGGCCGGATCCTGCTGGCCCACCACGCAGCCGTCGAGGTCGGCTTCCTCGCCGAGGCGGTGCAGCGGCTCTACGGCGTGCGCATCGAGATCCCCGCCGTCGACACGCTGCAGCTCGGGCACCGCGCCCTCGGCGTCGACGAGGACCATCCGCCCGACGCCCTGCGGCTCTGGCGCCTCCGCCGCCGCTCGTCGCTGCCGACCTACCGGGGCCACGACGCCGTGGTCGACGCCCTGGCCTGCGCAGAACTCTGGCTCGCGCTCGCCGCCGAACTGCGGCTCACCAGGTTCGGGCAGGCCCAGTACCGCTGATAGAGCTCCTCAGGCGTCGCCGAGGCGCCGGACGGTGCCGTCCCAGCCGTCGGCGAGACTCTCCAAGAGCTCAGGCAGCTCGACGGGGAACACCTCGACGTCGAGTTCTGCGATCTCCTCGGACGTGAACCATCCGAGGCCGTCCATGAACGCGCGCTCCACGTCGGTCCAGCCGGCGGTGTCCAGCGCGCTCGGCGCGCGGTCGATCCGGGCGACGAAGTACTCCTCGTCCTGACGCACATGCCGGGCGAAGAAGTCGAACACCGAGCTGCGCACCGCGACCGGGCCGACGAACGACGCGGGATCGAGTTCGAGCCCGGTCTCCTCCCGCACCTCCCGCGCGGCGGCCTCGCGGGCGGTCTCGCCGTCGTCGATGCCACCGCCGACGGTGAACCACCAGGTGCGCTCCGGGTTCTGCGCGTCGTGCGCGTTGACCAGCAGTAGCCGACCCGCGTGGTCGAACAGCAGGACGCGCGCCGCGTCCCGGTGCGGCATGCCGTCGGGGCCGAGGGCCCAGCCCTCGCCCGGCAGCGGGTCGACGTCGGGTTCGCTCATAGGCCCGAGGCTACTCGGCGGCCACGGGCAGGTCGCGGAGGCGCCAGAACGGGCCGAGCGCGACAGGCAGGGCCGACAGCGCGGCACCTGCCACGCCCACCCAGATGGCGGGCACCGTGCCGAGACCGCTGCCCAGCCAGCCGGCGGCCAACGCGGACAGCGGCATGATGCCCCACACGCAGAACCGGATGGAGGCGTTCATCCGCCCCAGCAGCCGCTTCGGGGTGATGCGCTGGCGGAAGGTCACCTGCGTGATGTTGTAGGCCACGACGGCGAAGCTCATGGCCGCGCCCTGCACCGCGAGCAGCGCGAAGGCACCGGGCCGCGGGAGCAGGACGGCGAGCGGCAGCGGGACCAGCGCGACGCTGAGCAGGATCGCGGAGACGGGGACGAGCCGCGCCTCCCCGATGCGCGCGGTCAGCCACGGTGTGCTCAGCGCACCCGCCAAGCCGCCGAAGGCCGCGAGCGTGAGGATCAGGCCCATCTGCTCCGGCGTGAAGCCGATCACCCGCAGCAGGAAGATCGGCTCGAGGGTGAAGACGATGGTGGAGAAGCCGTTGCCGATGGCGGTCGTGCCCACGATCCTGCGGAGCAGCGGGTTCCCGAACACCCAGTGCAGCCCTTCGGCGATCTCGGTGCGCAGCGGCGCATGCTCGGCCCGTGGCGGGAGCACCTCGCGGTCGCGCACCAGCACCAGCGCGACCAGGGAGCAGAGGTACGTCACCGCCGTGGCAAGGATGGCCATCGGGGCCGACACGAGGCCGATCACGCCGCCGGCCAGCGCCGGGCCGGCCAGCCCCGCGACCTGCTGCGTCGACTCGAGCTTCCCGTTGGCCTCCGCGATCCGCTCGCCGTCGACAAGCGAGGGCACCAAGCTCTGATAGGAGACGTCGAAGAACACGGTAGCCACGCCGATCACCAACGCGACGACGTAGAGGTGCCAGAACTGCAGCTGACCGGTGAGGTGGAGCAGGGGCACGGCGGCGAGCGCGGCCGCGCGCACACCGTCTGCCACGATCATCACCCTGCGCTTCCTGAGCCGGTCGATCCAGGCGCCCGCGGGCAGGCCCACGAGGAGGAAGGCTGCGGTGCCCGCGGCGTTAAGGTACCCCACTTCGGCATCGCCGGCGTGCAGCAGGAGCACCGCGAGAACGGGGATGGCGAGTTCGGCGAACTGGGCGCCCACCTGGCTGAGCGCCTGCCCGCCCCAGAAGGTGAGAAAATTGGGGTCCCGCCAAAGCCCCTTGTGGGGCGCGTTTGCGGGTGCGGTCATGCCGGTACCCTATGGCGCCGGGCCGGCGACGCCCAAAAACGACAGGGTTGTGATTCACCCCGAAACCGGGGCTAAAGTTGCGCCCCATGTCGTCGTCAGCCCTCGAGCACCTGTCCCCCGCGTTCCCGCAACGCGCGGCATGGGGAACGGCCAGCTCGCTGCGCGCCTGGCAGCAGGAGGCGCTCGACCTGTACGAGCGCGACCAGCCCCGCGACTTCCTGTGCGTCGCCACCCCGGGCGCAGGCAAGACCACCTTCGCGCTGCGCGTCGCGCTGGGTCTCCTGCGTTCGCGCATCATCCGCCGGATCGTCGTCGTCACCCCCACCGAGCATCTGAAGGTGCAGTGGGCCGACGCCGCGGCGCGCGTCGGCATCCAGCTGGATCCGGGCACGGACGGCTCGACGCGACGCGGCCGCGCCAAGGAGTACGACGGCTCGGCCGTCACGTACGCCGGCGTGGCCGCCCGCTCCTACGTGTACGAGGCGCTCTGCCACTCCAAGGACGTGCTCGTGATCTTCGACGAGATCCACCACGCGGGTGACTCGAAGAGCTGGGGCGAAGCCATCACGTACGCGTTCGCGCCCGCCGCGCGCCGCCTGTCGCTGACCGGCACCCCGTTCCGGTCCGACGACAACCCCATCCCGTTCGTCGCCTACGACGAGCTGGCGCCGGGCGTGAAGCAGTCGCGGGCCGACTACACCTACGGCTACGCGGAGGCCCTCGCCGACCACGTCGTCCGCCCGGTGCTCTTCATGAACTACGGCGGGCCGATGCGCTGGCGCACCAAGGCGGGCGACGAGCTCGCGGCCGACCTCGGCGTCCCCATGACGAAGGACCTGACAGCCGCAGCCTGGCGCACGGCACTCTCCCCCACCGGCGAGTGGGTCTCGGCCGTGCTGCGCGCCGCGGACACGCGCCTGACCGAGGTGCGCAGGCACGTCCCCGACGCGGGCGGGCTGGTGATCGCCACCAACCAGACCACCGCGCGCGCCTACGCGAAGCTGCTCACCGAGATCACCGGCACGCGCCCGGCCGTCGTGCTGTCGGACGACGGCAAGGCCAGCGCCCGGATCGACGAGTTCTCCGCGTCCGAGGACCGCTGGATGGTGGCCGTCAGGATGGTGTCCGAGGGCGTCGACGTGCCCCGGCTGGCCGTCGGCGTCTACGCGACGGCCACCTCCACGCCGCTGTTCTTCGCGCAGGCCGTCGGGCGCTTCGTGCGCAGCCGTCGGCGCGGCGAGGTGGCGACGGTCTTCCTGCCGACGGTGCCCGTGCTCCTCGGCCACGCCGCCACCATCGAGCGGCAGCGCGACCATGTGCTGGGCCGCCCCAAGAACGACGAGGGCGACCTCTGGGCCGAGTCCGAGGCCCTCATGGAGCAGGCCAACCGCCAGGAGAACGGAGCCGACGACCTGCTCGGGCAGTTCGAGGCGCTGGAATCCCAGGCGACGTTCGACCACGTGCTGTTCGACGCGCAGGCCTTCGGGATGCATGCCGAGCCGACGTCGGCCGACGAGGCCGACTATCTGGGCCTCCCCGGCCTGCTCGAGCCCAACCAGGTCAGCATGCTGCTGGCCGATCGGCAGCGCCGCCAGCTCCGGCGGCGCGAGCGGGAGGACAGCAAGGCTGAGCCCGAGGTGGCGCTGCATCGCGCCCTCGCCTCCAAGCGCAAGGAGCTCAACTCGCTGGTCAGCCAGTACGCGGGCCTGAAGGGGATCCCGCACAGCCACGTGCACGCCGACCTGCGCCGGGAATGCGGCGGGCCGAAGCTGGCCCAGGCCAGCCAGACCGAGGTCGAGGAGCGGATCCGCGCCATCCGCGGCTGGCTCCGCAGCTGACCTGGCATCCGGCCACCCCTTGGACACAGTTGCTCATTTACGTTTTATTGCTCTAGCTTAATTCCGCTTAGGTTAGGGAAACCTAAGTCATGCCGACTGGTTGGAGTTTCATGAGCACCCTCTTCACACGAACGACACGCCTGACGGCGGCAGGCCTCGCCGCCGCCCTCGGGCTCACGACGCTGGGAGCCATCCCCGCGTTCGCCGATAACGGAACCTGGCTGGTCGGCGGCACCAGCGGTGCGACCATCTCGGTCGCCGACGCCGTCATCGCCGGCGACACCATCCACCTCGAGGGCACCGGCTGGCTGGACGGCACCGACGACAGCGACGCGGACGGCTCCTGGATCGCCGTCAAGCTCGGCGCGGGCGGCGGGGTCGAGCCCGCTACTCTCACCACCGAGCCCGCGGCCGGCCAGTTCACCTTCCCCGGTGCCACCACCGGCACCCCGCTGACCTGGAGCGGTATCGTCGCGGACGACGACGGCGACTTCAGCGTCGACGTCCCCTTCCCCACCAGCTCCAACACCTCGCCGGCTCTGGCCGAGGAGTGGGCGCCGGGCACGACGCACCACCTCCAGCTGCTGACCGGCTCCGTGAAGCCGACCGGCGACACGCCCCGCTCGGTGTACGTGACCTTCACCGTCGCCGCCGACACCCTCAACGTCACCGCCGCCTCCGGTGGCCGTGGCGTCCCCGCGGGCCAGGTGACGATCACGGTCACGGCCGCCGACGGCACCTTCGCGCCGAGCGAGGCCCTGACCGCCAAGGTCGACGGCGCCGACGCCGCCTGGGCCACCGGCGGCACCGCGACCGAGGCCGGCGGCCTGGCCAGCGCCCGCGGCGCGACCTCGACGCTGGTGTTCCCCGCGGGCACGCTCCGCGCCGGCACGCACACCGTCGAGATCACCGGGCCGACGTCCGGCACCAAGTCCCGGACCGTCACCGTGCTGCCCACCGCGTCCTTCTCCGCGCTGACGCAGGCGTCCGAGGGCGAGCTGACCCTCTCCAACCTCCCCGCCGGCTCGTCGGTGTCCGCGGTCTCGCTCGAGGGCTCCACCGTGGCGTTCTCCGGGCTGCCCGCGGCCGAGGTCGACGGCGCGGCGACGATCGCCTACACGATCCCCGCCGACGCCCCGCTCGGCAGCTTCCCGGTCACCGTCACGCTGTCGAACCCGTCCGAGAGCTTCACGCTCGCCAACCAGAAGATCTCGCCCGACACGAAGGTCTTCGGCGAGAAGGGCTTCACCGTCCTCAGGACCCGCGCGCAGCTCTTCCAGGGCCTGTACCAGTCCGCCTACAGCGCGAAGGAGGAGGCGCTGTTCGTCGCCTCGGCCTCCGGCACCGGCGCGAACGAGGACGGCCACCTGTACAAGCTGAACCCGAACACGCTCGAGATCCTCGCCACCGTGCACACCAAGGACGTCAAGGACGCCGCCGATGAGCAGGGCCAGGCGCCCTACGGCATCGGCGTCGACGACACGCACGGCACCGTGTGGGTGACCAACACCCGCACCGGCGGCATCGCCGTCTACCGCGCCGCCGACCTCGCGCTGCTCAAGCAGTTCCCGAAGAGCACCATCGGCCACCCGCGTGACGTCATCCACGACCCGGTCTCCGACCGCATCTTCGTGAGCTCCGCCAGCGAGGGCACCTCCGGCGACGGTCTCATCATGGCCGTCGAGGCCGACGACGAGAACGGCAACGGCGTGCCCTTCGAGAAGATCGCCGACATCCAGACCGGCCCCCGCACGGACTACAGCCCGATGTCGCTGGCGGTCCAGAACGGCGTCCTGGTGTCCCCGAGCCTCAGCTCGAACAAGGTCATCAAGGTGAACACCAAGACGCTGGACTTCTCGTTCCTCGAGATCACCGGCATCAACGTCGGCGGCCGCGGCGCCTCCGGCATCGCCTACGACGCCGCGGGCAATCGCCTGTACATCGCCAGCCAGAACAGCGACGAGCTCGTGATCGCCGACGCCACCACCGGCGCCACGATCAAGGAGGTCGCCACCGGCGCCGGCGCGCTCAACGCGGCGTTCGACCCGGTCAACAAGCTGGTCTACGTCGCCAACTTCGGCGGGACCACCGTGACCGTGCTCGCGGCTGACGGCACCAAGGTGGCCAACCTGCCCATCGCGCGCGCCAACCACATCAGCGTCGACGGCCTGGGCAACGCCTACGTCGTCGACAAGAACGCCGAGGGCAACAAGGCGTGGAAGATCAGCGTCGTGCCGAAGCCGAAGGCTGTCTCCGGCAGCACCCCGACCATCAGCGGCACCGCCAAGGTGGGCAAGAAGCTCACCGCCAAGGCGGGCACCTGGACGAGCGGCGCCAAGCTGAGCTACCAGTGGAAGCGCGACGGCAAGTCCATCAAGGGCGCGACCAGCTCCACCTACACCCTGACGGCGAGCGATCTGAAGAAGAAGATCACCGTCACGGTGACCGGCTCCAAGTCGGGCTACACCACCGTCGCCAAGACCTCGAAGGCCACGGCCAAGGTCGCCGCCGGCACCCTGACCGCGGCCACGCCGAAGATCAGCGGCACCGCCAAGGTGGGCAAGAAGCTCACCGCCAAGGCGGGCACCTGGACGAAGGGCACCAAGCTCACCTACGCCTGGTACGCCAACGGCAAGGTCGTGAAGGGCAAGACCTCCTCGACGCTGAAGCTGACGTCGTCGGTCAAGGGCAAGAAGATCACCGTCAAGGTGACCGGCACCAAGTCCGGCTACAACAAGGTCACCAAGACCTCGAAGGCCACCGCGAAGGTCAAGAAGTAGCGACACCCTGTCGCTAACAGCGGCCGCGGTCCCCTTGGGGCCGCGGCCGCCTCGCGTTCCGGCGGGCTAACCTGTGGGAATGGAGCAGTGGGCGGCCGTCGACGTCGACGCACCCCTCCGCGATCTCGCGGGCCCGTACGCCGTGTCCGCGCTCGGCCCGGACGACAAGACGACCCTCGTCCTCGTCGAGGTCCTCGGCCACCGCCGGGGACGCGTGCGGGCCTGCATCACGGACACCACCCTGCGCACGCCGCCGCTCGGTGCGGTATCGCTCCGTGCACCGGAGGACGTCACCCTCCGCGAGCTCGTGCTCGCCCACACCCACTGCCGCGCGACGGCCGCGGCCGTCGCACCGAGGCTGAAGTGGTCGGCCACCATGCCCAACACCGTCGACCTGCGCCTCGGCGCGCTGGCGGCCGCCCTCGTCCTGGTGGCCCTGATCTTCAACAACCCCATGCTCATCGCCACGTCGGCGCTGTTCGCCGCGGCAGCCATCGTCCGGCCGCGACTGTCGCTGGGCGCGGAGGGCTACGCGCGGATCGTCGACGGCTGGCGCGACATCCTGCCGGAGTCCGCGCGGCTGATGATCCCGGCCGCGCCGCCAGCCGCGTCCAGTCCCCGGCCCGCGGACCGCGTCGCCGCCGTCCGCACCGCCTACGGCTCCCTCGCGAGCGACATCGTCTACCGCATCGAGAACTCCGCGCTGTTCGACGACGCCTTCCCGCCCACGGCGGAGTTCCGCGTCGCGCTCACCCTGTGGGACGAGTCGGCACCGAACGCCGAGGAGCTCGCCGCGGCGGTCGAGCGGACCTTCGACGCGGCGCGGTCCGCCGCCGAGGAGCGAGGCCTTGACCACCTCCCCTCGACGGCGCGCGGCTCCGCGGGGAGGGCGGCGAAGGCGGCCCGCACGGCGCTGGCCGACGGCCCGCCGGAGGAGCGCGCGGCCGCCCGCCGCCGGGTGGCCGAGATCCTGCGCTCGCTCGCGCTCTACTACCTGCCGCCGGTGGACCCGGCCGCCCCGTCGCTGATCGGTACCCGCAAGCAGATCGAGCCCGCACCGTGATCCAGGTCCCCCTCGAAACCACCATCCGCGAGGTCGCCCATGTCGTCCTGACCAGCGCCGACGACGTGCTGGTCGCCTCCCGCCTGCCCGCGCAGCAAGGATCCGGCGCCCGGCGCGCGACCCCGCCCGCCCACGACGCGCTGCCCGTGCGGCAGTGGCGCAACTCCGGCCCGCTGCCACGCACCGTCGTGCGATACGTCCCGGACTACGCCACCCTGCGCTCCCTGGGCGTCGCGCAGGAGTGGCTGCCCGAGCGCGCGTTCCTCGTCGACGACGTCGCGGCACGGCCGTTCCGCCCGCCCCTGATGCGGGTGGGCGGGGCGGAGCTCAGCGTGGCACGCTTCCTGGCCATGCTCCCGCCGCCGCCGAGCCCGCGCGCGGCCGCCGAGGCGCGAGTGGCCGACATCCGTGCGCTCTACGGGCGCATGCTGACCGACGTGGCCTATCGGATCGAGAACGCCGCACTGTTCGACTCCCACGTGGAGACCA
The DNA here is from genome assembly GCA_047602285.1 of Arachnia sp. Lineage (GTDB taxonomy): Bacteria > Actinomycetota > Actinomycetes > Propionibacteriales > Propionibacteriaceae > Arachnia. The sequence continues at coordinate 2,977,511 of JASGHR010000001.1, read as the reverse complement.
CGCGGCGCTTTGAGGCCGCGCTGGCGCTCTGGGGCGACGTCACGCGCGCCACACCCGACGAGGAGGTCGCGCGGCGCGGGGCGCTGCTGGCGGTCGCGTTCGACGCCGCTCGCGCCCACGCGGAGACCGTCGGGCTGGCCCACCTGCCCGCACAGGCCCGGGACGAGGCACGCCGGGCTGCCGCGGCCGCACGGCTGGCGCGTGCCGCGACCACCGAGGCCGAGCGCGCGGCGGCCGAGCGCCAGGTCATCCGGATCCTCCGGTCGCTCGCGCTCTACTACCTCCCCGACCCGGACGGCTTCCCTGCGGCACTCCCCGCCGCGCCTCCAACCACCGACTGACACCATCCCAACACCGCGAGACGTCACAATGACGTCATATGCTTGACTTATGACGTCACAAGGGCGCATGATGGCGTCATGACGCTCGAACCCCATCTCGCCCTCGTCCGTGACCAGCTCGACGCCGCGGGCGCGGCCATGGGCGGCCCGGTGGAGGAGGCGGCCGGCCGCCTGACCGTGCTGCTGGAGCCCGCCCTCCGTCTGGCTCTGCAGTCCGCGCTGGCCGAGGCCGCGGCGGACCTCTCCGTCCAGCTCGCGGGCACCGCGCGCGTCGACGTGCGCCTCGATCCCCGCGGCCCGGTGCTCACGGCCACGCTCGAGGCACCCGCCACGGAGACCGCCAGCCTGGAGACGACGCCCCCGCTGCCCGCCGACGAGGAGACCCGCCCGCTGGACGGGACCATGGCCCGCTTCACCCTGCGGCTCCCCGAGGAGCTGAAGGCGAGGGTCGACGACGCGGCCACCGCGGCGGGCGTGTCCACGAACTCGTGGCTGGTCCGCGCCGCGGAGCGCTCCCTCACCTCTTCTGCCGGAGCACCGCTCTCCCCTACCCCCTCCTCCCCGCCCGGGCGCCGCCTCTCGGGCTGGCTCGCCTGACGACACATCCAAAGGAGCCCACCATGTCTCTCACCCACACCCGCACCGAGACCTTCGACGCCACCTCTCCGTTCACCTTCTCGGCCGACCTGCGCGCCGCGGACCTGACCGTCACCACCGTGCCCGAGCTCACGCTCGGCCGGCTCACCATCCAGGCCGCGGGCACGCGTGCGCAGGAGGTGGCCGACAACGTCCTGGTGACGTCCGGGAACGGCCGCGTCGAGGTCGAGGTACCCACCGCGACGCGCTTCCTCGGCGCGTCCACCGCCCTGCGTCTGCGCGCGGAGGTGCCGGAGGGCACGACCCTCAGGGTCTCCGCCGGCTCGGGCGGCATCGTCGCCGACGGCACTTTCACGGCCGTGGAGGCACGCTCCGGCTCGGGCGACCTGCGCGTCTCGCGCGCCGACAAGGCCGATCTCTCCGCCGGCTCCGGCAACCTCCGCCTGACCCGGGCGGAGCGGGCCGAGCTGCACACCGGATCCGGGAACATCGACGTCGAGGACGTCGGCGAGCTGCGCGCCAGCGCGGGCTCGGGCGGCATCACCGTCGACGAGGTCCGCGGCGGCTGCGAGGCAGGCACCGGCTCCGGGCGGATCGCGCTGCGCCGCTTCACGGGCACCGGGCGGGTCGAGACCGGGTCCGGCGCCGTCCGGCTGGGCGACGTCGACGGCGACATCGAGGCCAGCACTGGCTCGGGCTCGATCACCATCGACCGGCTGCGGAACGGCCGGGTGTCCACCACCACAGCGTCGGGCTCGCAGCTCATCTCCGTGCCCGAGGGCACGGCGCTCCTGGTGGACGCCAGCTCGGTGTCCGGCCGCGTGACCAGCGAGCTCGACGCCGTCGCGGACGGTTCGGGCTACGGCCGCACGGCCGAGGTGCGCGCCCGCGCCATCAGCGGCGGCATCACGTTCCGCCGCGCCTGACCGGAGAACTGCGGGCGGGCCGCCGTCACTTCAGTGCGCCGGCGGTCAGTCCCCGCTCGAAGAACTTCTGGAACGACAGGTACGCGATCACGATCGGCAGACACATCATCACCAGAGCCGCGAAGATCTTCGGCACGTCGGAGCCGTAGGTCGCGGTGAAGTAGGTGGGCACCTGCGTCACCACCTGCAGCGACGTGTCCTGCAGGAAGAGCAACGGCAGCAGGAATTCGTTCCAGGAGTTCAGGAAGCTCCACACCACGACCACTGCCGCGATGGGTTTCGACAGCGGCAGCACCACCTTGAGCAGGATGCCCATCGAGCTGGCGCCGTCGATCTTGCCCGCCTCGATCAGCTCCTCGGGGATGCCCGCGATGTAGTTGCGCGTCAGCAGCACGGTCATCGGCAGCAGCACCGCGGCCAACGGCAGGATCACGGCCAGGTAGTTGTTGAACAGCTGGAAGTGCCGGATGGCGATGAACAGCGGCACGACCAGCGCCATGGCTGGCAGCATCAGTCCGCCGATGATGGCCCCGAAGACGAACTCGCGGCCCGCGAACCGCATCTTCGCGAGCGCGTAGCCGGCGAGCATGGTGCAGACGAACACCAGCGCGACGGTGCCGGCCGAGATCAGCACGCTGTTGACGAGGAACTGCAGGAACGGCGTCTGCGTGAACACCGCCTGGTAGTTCTTCGCGGCGCCCTGGCCCTGGAAGCTGATGGCGACGATCCAGAAGAGGGGCAGCGCGAAGGGCAGCACGAGCAGCGTGGCGAGGATCTGGTAGAGCACGCGCCGGGCGGGCGTCGGACGGCCGAACATCTCACACCTCCTTGTTCTTGTTGATCAGGAGCTGGACGCCCGTGAGCAGCAGCGCCAGCACCAGGAGCACGATCGACAGCGCCGCGCCGTAGCCGACGTGGAACTGCATGATGCTCATCTTGTAGATGTAGGTCGTCATGAACTCGGTGGCGCGGCCGGGCCCGCCGCCCGTGACGAGGAACACGATGTCGAAGGTCTTCAGCGAACCGATGACACCGGTCAGGATAAGGACGAGGTGGGTCGACCGCAGCTGGGGAACGATGACGTTCCAGATCGTCTTGATCGTGCCGGCGCCGTCGATCTGCGCGGCCTCCAGCGTGTGGGCGTCGATCTGCGACAGCGCGGCCTGGTAGAGCAGGAAGCTGAAGCCGGTCCACTGGAAGATGTTGATGCCGGCCAGGGCGTAGAGCGCGACGTTGGGGTCCGCCACCCAGGCCTGCTTCAGGAAGCCGAGGCCCACTGCCTCGAGGAGCTCGTTCACCTGGCCGTCGGGCCTGAGGAACTGCCGGAACGCCGTCGAGATAGCGGCCGGGGCGAGGACGACGGGGATGAAGACGATCGCCTTGTAGATGCCGCGGCCGACGATCGGGCCGCTGAGCACGAGCGCGAGGATCAACCCGAGGACCATCTGGGTCAGCACCGTGATCACACCGAAGACGGCGATATTGGTCAGCGACTTCCAGAAGATGGGGTCGACGGCGATGTCGAGGTAGTTGCCGAACCCGACGCTGGTGGGGTTCGGGTCGATGCCGTTCCACTTCAGCGTGGAGACGTAGACGTTGTAGAACACGCTGAAGTACGTGATGCCGGCAACCACCATGAGCGCGGGCAGGAGGTAGAGATAGGCGGTCAGGTGGCGTCGGCCGAGGACGCGTTCCTTCTTCGCAAGCACGAGACGGAAAACCCTTTCGGGAGGGGGGAGCGGGCGGGCCCGCTCCCCCGGTCGACGGAACTACTTGCTGGCGTCGATCGCCGTCTGCACCGCCGCGGCGGCGTCCTGCGGCGACTGCTGACCCGAGGCCACCGCGGAGAGCGCGTCGCCGAGCGCGGTGCGCACGTCGGCGCTCTGGATCTCACGCGGGCCGATCATGTCGGCCAGCGCGGGGCCCTGGCTCTCCAGTGCGGTCACCTGCTCGGGCGTCGAGACGTCCGACAGGTCCAGCGGGACGGACTTCAGCGCGGGCTGCTGCACCGTCTTGGCCATCATCTTCTGACCCTCCTCGCTGGCGGTCAGCCAGAGCGCGAAGGTCGTCGCGGCGTCGCTCACCTTGCTGTTGGCCGCGACGGCGAAGCCGACGTCGGGGCCGCCGAACAGCTTGCCCGTGGTGCCGCCCTCCTGGAGCAGCGGGAAGGCGTACGGCATGAAGACGGTCTTGGTGTCGAACGCGTCGCCGTAGGTCTCGGCGTACTGCGCGAGCCGCGTCTTCGTGGTGTCCGAGTTCTGCCAGGTGCCGAAGGCGATGAGCGCCGCCTCGCCCTTCTTGAACGCGTCGTTCGCGTCGGGGTAGGCCGTCATGCCGAGCGCGCCGTCCTGGAAGACGCCGTCGTCGAACAGCGCCTTGAAGGTGCCGAACGCCGTGACGAACGCGTCGCCGGTGAACGAGGCCTGGCCGTCGAGGGCCTTGTAGAACTCGCCGGGCGCGATCTGGTTGATGATCGCCTGGTAGACGTCGATGTTCTGCCAGGCGTCCTTCGCGCCCTGGATCATGCACGTCTTGCCCGCCTGCTTGACGGCGGCGCAGAACGTGAGCAGCTCGGCCTTGGTGGTGGGCACGGTCAGGTTGAGCGAGTCGACGAGGGTCTGGTTCGCCCAGACGAGCCCGCCGCCGGTGACCATCCACGGCACGGCCACCTGCTTGTCGTCGACCTTCAGCTGATCGACCGAGATCAGCTTGTCGGCCCAATCGGCGCCGACGGTCTCGGCGAGGGCCGGCGCGAGGTCGGCCGCGAGCGGCGCGAACTGGTTGGTGAGCGCGCCCACCTGCAGGCCGAAGACGTCGGGGCCGGAGCCGGACTGCAGGCCGAGCTGCGTGGTGTTGACGTAGTCGGAGTACTGGATGAACCGGTGCTCGATCTTGATGCCGGGGTGCGAGGCCTCGAAGGCCGCGATGTACGGCTTGGCGGTGTTCTCGTCGGGGTTCCAGCTCCAGAACTTGACCACCTGGTCTCCCCCGCCGCCTCCGCCTCCTCCGGTGCTCGGCGCGGTGGTGCCGCCGGTGTTGGTGGGAGCGGGCGAGCCGCAGGCCGTCAGGGTGAGACCGGCGGCCAGGAGGCTGGCCAGTCCCGCAAGGATCTTGCGCTTCAACGTCATTGTCGTTGTCCTTCCTCGATGGGTGGTTAGTTGGTCCAGGCCGTGGCAGGCGAGAAGCCCTCGCTCCACGGGAAGCAGGTGCGGGTGAGGTCCCACAGGTGGGCGGAGATCCGGGGCTGCTCCGAGAACCCCAGGTGCAGTTCGGGCGCGGGCTGCGCGGGGTCGTAGTAGGCCTTGACGAGGATCTCGTTCCAGCCGGCGCGCAGCGTGGCCAGGCCGCCGATGCCTGAGCCCGACTCCTGGTTGGGACGGATCCGGCGGAAGCCGTCGTTGAAGCCCGTCAGCTCACCGTTGACCCAGTACCGCACCGGCATGCTGGGGTCGACGATGATCCAGGCCCTGCGGTCGACGGGCGAGTAGGCGAACGTCTGCAGGTAGACGATGCCGCCCTCGCCGCCGAACGCCTCGGCGATGGGCTGCGCGTGGCCGAGGGCCACGCGCTCGGTCCACTCGGCCGCGCGGTCCTCACCCTCGGGCGCGAGCGGCGTGTGCAGCACGGCCCTGATGTCGCCGTCGACGGGGAACACCTGGGACGTGCGCAGAGCGAACGCGCCGAGCAGCACCACGGGGATCGACGGCGGCACCGGGCGGCCGGGGATCGAGAGGTCGAGGCGGAGTGCGGTGCGCGTCGAGATGCGGCCGGGCTCGGCGGGCGGGGTCAGCTCCCACACCACCTCCGCCTCCTCCCCCGCGGCCAGCGCGAGGTCGGCCCGGGCCGGCGTGACCTCCCAGCCGTCGGGCACGGCGAGCGTCGCGCCGACCGGCACCTCGTCGAGCCGGGTGTTGCGCAGGATCGTGCGGACCGTGCGCGGCTCGCCCGCGACGACGACCGGGCCCGGGCCGTAGTCCACCAGCACCTCGACGTCCTGGCCGGGGAACGGGACCGTGGTGGGGCTGGCCTCGAGCATGCGGGAGATCGACGCGTCGGCGTACAGGTCGGCGAGCTCGATCTCCATCCGGGCGTCGTGGCCGTGCTCGGCCATGACCCGCACCGCGGCCCGCTGGATGCGCGCGATCAGGTCGTCGAGGTTGTCGGGGACGGGGTTCGCGCCCGCATCGAGCAGCTTCACGCCGCCCCAGTACTGGTTGGTGGCGATGGAGGTGCCCAGCGGCTCCACCCAGCGAGCCGGCAGCTTGCTGCTGCCGTGCAGGATGCCGAGGTAGCTGCCGATCGCCGCGCCCGAGGAGTCCGTGTCGTAGCCGCAGTTGACGGTGATGCACATGCCCTCGCCGAACTCCGTGCCGTAGAGCAGGCCGATGACCTGGAAGCCGGTGTTGATCGGCGAGTACTGGGCGTTGTAGTGCGGGGTGGCGTCGAGCACCCGCCGGCGCGCCTCCTGCCAGGTCAGGCCCTCGCGATGCGCCGCGACGGCGGCGGTGACGGCCGCGTGCATCGCGGAGTCGGCCGGCACGTAGCTGAGCGCGATGTCGATCAGCAGCTGCGGGTCCTGCACCACGAAGGCCGCCGACTCGAGCGCCGCGTTGAACAACTCGCCGTAGACGCCCTCGCCGCCGGCATGGTCGCAGATCGCGTCCTGGTAGGCGTAGGTGGCGGCGATCCGCGGCTGGCCGGGGGCCACGCACGCCCAGATCTCGGACCGGATGGGCGAGCCCATGCAGTCGACGAACCAGTTGTTGTGGTTGCCGCTCAGCGGGGGCTCGAGGCCGAGCCGCAGGTTGAGCTTGGAGAGCCCGTACTCGTCCCAGTTGTAGCCGATGTGATCGAGCCAGTAGCGGGAGAGATCCCTGGCGGTGATGCCGGGGCCCACCTCCTCCAGGGCCTTGAGCCAGACGAGCTGCATCTCGAGGTCGTCGTTCGGCAGGCCTCCTTCCTTCAGCTCGGGGTACCACCAGACGTCGAAGGGGTCGTCCTGCCCCCACGCCTTCTCGAGCGGCGTGCCCAGGGTGCCGCCGGCGTTCTTGCCCTGCCAGCAGCCGTAGACGCGGTCGCGGTACTCCTCCGACTCGAGGTCGAGGACGAACCTCGTCTGTTGTGCAGTCGTCGTCATGACTCCCGTTGTTCCTTTCTCGATGCGTCGCCAGCCACTGCGCTGGACTCGCGGACTATGAGGCGTGCGGCCAGGACGGCCTCGCGCGGGGGGAGGTCGCGCCCGTCGGAGCGCAGCCTGGTGAGCGCCATCTGGATGGCGGCCGCGCCCATCTCCGCCGTGGGCTGCGCGACCGTCGTGAGCGGCGGTGCGGCGTTGGCCGCCATGGCGATGTCGTCGAAGCCGACCACCGAGAGGTCGCGCGGGACGGCGATACCCTCCTGGCCCGCCGTCTGCAGGACGCCGAGCGCGACGGCGTCGTTGGCCGCGAAGATCGCGCTGGGGAGGTCGCCGTCGGCCACCATCCGGCGCAGCGCCGCCGCGCCGTCCTGGTGGGTCAGCTGGTCGAGGAACACCTCGCGCCCCACCGCCGTCCCCGAGGCCGCGACGGCCCGCTGGAAGCCGCGGAATCGGCCCGCGCCCCGTTTGGCCAGGCCCAGGTAGGCGATCCGGGTGTGCCCGAGCGCGACGAGGTGCTCGACGGCCGCCCGCGCCCCGCCCTCGGTGTCCGACGTCACCGTGTCCGAGACGAGCGGCTCGGTGCGCAGGCCGATGCCGACGACAGGGATGGTGCGGGCGGCGCGGACGAGGGCGTCGTTCAGCTCCGGGCTCTCCGGCGGGGTGACGATCACCCCGTCGACGCCGTGCGTGCGCATCAACTCAAGCGACTGCAGGGAGGCGGCCGGATCGTTGCCCGACTCGGAGACCATCAGCCCGTACCCGGCCGCACGCGCGGTGACGCTGAGCGCCGAGGCGATCTCGGCGACGAACGGGTTGCGGAGGTCGGACACGACGAAGCCGAGCAGCCCGGTGCTCTTGGTGGTCAGGCTGGCGGCGGCACGGTTCCGCACGTAGCCGAGCTCGTCGATCGCCGCGGCGATCCGGCCCTGGGTCGCCTCGCCGACGTAGCCGTTGCCCGTCAGGTAGCGCGAGACGGTACCGATCGACACGCCGGCACGCGCCGCGACGTCGTAGACAGTGACCACATCTCCTCCAGGACCTCTATGTAACCGCTTACATGTGGAAACGCTTACACCATAAGTCGGCACGAGGGCTGCGTCAAGGGTCAGTTGCGGTCGCGGCAGGGGCGACGCCCTATCCTTGGTGGGGATGACGCAGCCCCTCGACCTCAGCCCCGTCCGCTTCGAGACCCCCATCGGCACCCTCGCGGGCCCCGTCGTGGTGGAGACCGAGGACGGCGCCACCACCGTGTTGGAGTTCCTGGGCCCCGACGGCGGCGGCTCTAAGGTGCGGATCAGCGCGCAGAGCGCATCCGACCCGACCTACGTGCACGCGGTCTCCCCCGCCCTCGAGCTCGGCGAGCTCGCCATTCGACACCTGTCCGGCCGCCCGGTGCGGGCGTTCGCGCTGCCCCCGGGGTCGATGCAGGCCCGCCATCAGCTGCGCGTCCTCGCGGTGGCGTCCGCGATCAGCCTCGCGGCCCTCGCGCTCATCACCGTCGTGCTCCTGAGCGGGCTGCCTGCGGCGGCGAAGTCGTTCGTCACCACCGCTCTCGTGGCGCTCGCGATCCTCGCCCCGCTGGTGCCGGCGAAGATCCGGCCCGCGGTGCGCCACGTCTATCGGACCGGCGGCGCCTCCTACCCGCTCAACCGGCTGCTGGACGGACGCCCGGCCGCCCAGGCAGCGGCCGCGCTCGTGGCGGCGGTCAAGGAGGAGTACGGCGCGCTCCTCTCCGACATCTGCTACCGGATCGAGAACCCCGCGATGTTCGATCCGGCCGACGACGCCGCCCGGCGCCTGACGACGGCCCTGATCCGCTGGGACGAGGGCCAGGGGCGGCTCGACTCCTCGGAGCTGAGCGTCGCCGCCGCGGAGGTGCGCGTGGCCTTCGACGCCGCGAAGGCGCACGCGGAGGCGGTGGGCATGGCCTACCTTCCCGAACACGCCCGCCCGCGCGCCGAGACGGCCCTCAAGGCGGCCCGCCTGGCCCGCTCCACGACGGCGCCCGCCGAGCGCGCCGCGGCGCTGAAGCAGGTGTCAGCCATCCTCGGCGACCTCGCTCTCTACTACCTGCCCAGCCCCGCGGAGGCTTCGCTGATGATCGAGGGCCGCCCGGTGCTGGCGCTCCCCGGCCGCGTGACCCGCGAGGACAAGTCGTGAAGCAGTTCCCGTTCTGGTCGGAGATCCCCGCCAGCACGCCGCTCAGCCGCCTCCTGGACCAGTCGTTCGTCGCCCTGCCGCCGGACCACCGGCGCTCCGTCGTGGCCACCGTCACGACCTACGGCGAGGGGACCGTGGTCGTGCGCTACGCCCGGCTGCCCGACCTGGACGCCGCGGGCAGCCTCTCCCTCCCCGACGCCCCGCTCGGCAAGGGCCTGCTGGTGCTCAAGCTCGGCGCCGGCGTCGAGTTCGTGGCGATCCCGCCCGTCGAGTGGCCCGGCCTCGGCGAGGGCAGGGCCCTGCGCGTCCCCGTGACGGTGGCCGGGGCAGCCGCGGCCGGGGTCGCCCCGCTCCTGCTGGGCGGCGCCCTCGGCGGGGCGCTGGCCCTGCCCGCGGCGGCTGCTGCCGCGGGGCTGCTCTGGACGCTGATGCGCCGCCGCCGTCGCGCCCGGATCCGCACGGCAGGCGACCTGCACCTCGACGGCACAAATCTCGTTGACTACGCCATCGCTCGGCGGCTCGGCCAGCGCCCGGACGTCCTGACCGACACGGAGCGCAGGGAGCGGATCGGCCGACGGATCGACGACATCCGCGCCGACTACGGCCGGCGCGCCGCCGACATCGTCTACCGGATCGAGAACTCCGCGCTGTTCGACTCCGCGGTGCCCACCACCAACGCCCTCGAGGTCGCGCTGGTGCGCTGCGACGTCGAGGCCGCCGCCCTCGGCCTCGACGAACTCGACGACCTGGCCACCGACCTCGAGATCGCCTACGCCGTGGCCCTCGATCACGCCGAGACCGTCGGATTCCAGCACCTACCCGAGACGGCCAGGGCCGACGCACGCCGCGCCCACAAGGCCGCGCAGCTCGCCGCGGGCGCGACCACCGACGGCGAACGCGCGGCGGCCGCCGCGCAGGTGATCCGCATCCTCGGCTCGCTGGCGCTCTACTACCTCCCCGCGCCCGAGGCGGCGCGGCGCGCACTCACGGCCGGCCACAGCTGAGCGACACCTGCCCCGATCGCCCGCGAGCCCCCACGCGCGTCGTTACCATGACCCCATGCCCACGCGTGACTATGAGGTCCTCCCCGGCAGCCACGGCTCCCGCGTCGCCATCCACGCTCGCGGTCGGGAGGTTCTCCGGAACCCTCGGCTGAACCGCGGAACGGCCTTCACGCACGAGGAGCGCACGCAGCTCGGCCTCGTCGGCCTGCTACCGTCGCGCGTCACTCCACTGGAGGCTCAGCTGCACCGCGCGTACGGCCGGTTCCGCGCCGCCGACACCCCGCTGGAGAAGTTCTCGTATCTGCAGGCCCTGCGCGAGCGCAACACCGTGCTCTTCTACCGCCTGCTGAGCGACCACCTGGACGAGATCATGCCGATCGTCTACACCCCCACCATCGGGGAGGCGATCAAGGAGTTCAGCCAGTGGTACCAGCAGATGAACGCGCTCTTCCTGTCGATCGACCGGCCGGACCTCGTCGAGAGCTCGCTGCGCGGCGCCGGCCTCGGGCCCGACGACGTCGACCTGCTGATCGTCACCGACTCGGAGGGCATCCTCGGCATCGGCGACCAGGGCGTGGGCGGCATCCAGATCTGCATGGGCAAGAAGTCGCTGTACACGGCGGCCGCGGGGCTGGACCCGGACCGGATGCTGTCGGTGGTGCTCGACGTCGGCACGGACAATCTCCGGCTGCTGAACGACGACCTGTACCTCGGCGAGCGGCACGCCCGCGTCCGCGGCGACCGCTACGACGAGTTCGTGGACGCCTTCATCACGGCCGCGACGTCGATCTTCCCGCACGCGATGGTGCACTGGGAGGACTTCGGGGCGGACAACGCGCACCGCCTGCTGAGCCACTACCGCGACCGGATCTGCACCTTCAACGACGACATCCAGGGCACAGCGGCCGTCGTCACCAGCGCGGTGCTCGCGGGCGTCGCGGCCAAGCACGAGCGCCTGTCGGATCAGCGCTTCGTCGTGCACGGCGGCGGCACCGCCGGCGTCGGGATCGCCGACCTGCTCGTCGATCTGCTCGCCAAGGAGGGCCTCACGAGGGATCAGGCGCGCACCCGGTTCTGGGTGACGAGCAGCAGGGGCCTGGTCACCGACGACGCCACGCTCCGCTTCCGCGACTTCCAGCGTCCCTACGCCCGGGGCATCGGCGAGCTGGCCGAGTGGGACGTCGATCAGCCAGGGCGCTACATGCTGGCCGACATCGTCCGCAACGTGCACCCCACCGTCCTGATCGGCACGTCCGGGCAGCCCGGCTCGTTCAGCGAGGCGATCGTCAAGGACATGGCCGCGCACGTCGAGCGCCCGCTGATCCTGCCGCTGTCCAACCCCACGTCGCTGGCCGAGGCCACCCCCGCCGAGCTCCTGGGCTGGACCGGCGGCCGCGCCATGATCGCCACCGGCTCGCCGTTTCCCGCCGTGACCCACGGCGGCGTCACCCACCGCATCGCGCAGGCCAACAACGCGCTCGTCTTCCCGGGGATCGGCCTCGGCGTCGCCGTCTGCCGGGCCTCCCGGGTGACCGACGCGATGATCACGGCCTCCGCGGAGGCCGTCGCCTCCCTGTCCCAGGTGATCCACCCGGGCGACTCGCTCCTGCCGAGCATCAAGGACCTGCGCCGCGTCTCCGCCACGGTCGCGTTGGCGGTGGCGACGGCAGCCGAGGCCGACGGCGTGGCGGAGCGCCCGCTCACGCACCCCGTCGAGCAGGTCTACGACGCCATGTGGCAGCCGGTCTACCCGGAGCTGATCCTCGACTGAGCGTCAGAGCTGCGCCCGGAGGGCGCTGAGGCGTGCCAGGGAGGCGTCGCGGCCCAGGATCTCCATCGACTCGAACAGCGGCGGGGACACCGTCCGGCCGCTGATCGCCACGCGGATGGGCGCGAAGGCGAACTTGGGCTTGATGCCGAGGCCGTCGACGATCCGCTCGCGCAGGCCCGCCTGGATGGACTCGGCGTCGAACGCGACGGACTCCGCTACGGCGATCGCGGCGTCGAGCACCTCGGCGGCGTTCTCAGCCAGCTTCTCCACCGCCGCCGGGTCCAGCGTGGCGTCGCCCAGCAGGTAGTCCAGCTGCGGCAGCGCGTCCTTCAGCAGCACGAGGCGCTCCTGGATGATCGGCACGGCCTGGCGCAGGATCTCGCGCTGCTCGGGCGTCGGTGACGACCACTGCCCGGTCTCGACCGCGAACGCAGCGATGCGGTCGGCCAGTTCGTCGGCGCTCAGCGCGCGGATGTAGTGCCCGTTCAGCCAGTCGAGCTTCTTCACGTCGAAGATGGGGCCGACGGTGTTGACCTTGGACCAGGAGAAGCGCTCGACGAACTCGTCGAAGCTCGACACCTCGTGCTCCTCGTCGCCGGCATAGCCCAGCAGCTGCAGGAAGTTGACCACCGCCTCGGGCAGGTAGCCCTCCTCCTTGAACCAGACCAGCCGCGCCGCCGGGTTCTTCCGCTTGGAGATCTTCGACTTGTCCGGGTTGCGCAGCAGGGGCATGTGCGCGAACGCGGGCGCCTCCCAGCCGAGCCAGCCGTAGAGCAGGATGTGCTTCGGCGTCGAGGAGATCCACTCCTCGCCGCGGACGACGGTGTTGATGCCCATCAGGTGGTCGTCGACCACCACGGCCAGGTGATACGTGGGGAAGCCGTCGGCCTTCAGGATCACCTGGTCGTCGGGGCGCGGGGCACGGACGGTGCCGCGGACGATGTCCTCGAACTCCAGCGGCGCGTCGTCGGGGACGAGGATGCGCACCACGGGGCGGTCGGTGAAGCCGGGGAGCTCCGCGCGCTCCTCGCGGGTCTTGCCGAGGCAGAACCGGTCGTAGCCCGTCACGGAGAGCTTCTGCCTGTTCTGCTCCTCGCGCAGCTCGGCGAGGCGCTCCGACGAGCACCAGCAGTAGTAGGCGTGGCCGTCGGCGACGAGCTGGTCGACGAACGGTCGGTAGGTGTCCAGCCGCTCGGACTGCCGGTACGGCGCGTACGGCCCGCCCTTGTGCGGGCCCTCGTCGGGCGTCAGGCCCAGCCAGTCGAGCGAGTCGTAGATCTGCTGCTCGGAGCCCTCGACCAGCCTGTTCTGGTCGGTGTCCTCGATCCGCAGCACGAACCGCCCGCCGGTCTTCCGCGCCCACGCCAGGTCGAACAGCGCCATGAACGCGGTGCCGACATGGGGGTCTCCCGTGGGAGAGGGGGCGACGCGCGTCCTGGCCGGGATCAGATCACTCATGGTCAACCAGCCTAGTGCCTGTTACGAAAGTGGAAATGACCTACTGCGCGACGCCCTGGCACGCCATCTACTGCGTTGCACTCGTCGCCGTTAGGCACCGCTAGCACCTTCCTCGTGCGCCTTGTATCTGGCGCACCAGGACGCCGCTCGCTACGGCCACCACTTCCGCAACAGACCCTAGTGGTGCGCGCCGGAGGCAGCACGTCCGCATCGTTCGGATGCGCAGGGCACACTAGAATGATGGACCCGCAGCCGACCGACGCGCTGGCCGCCGCACAGCGGCAGGCCGAGGCGGAGCTCGCGCCGGATCGGCCCGCCAAGGCGACCAGGGCGCTGACCTATCTCCTCGAGGACCTGGTGCCGATCCCCGGCACGAAGCAGCGCGTCGGCGTCGATCCGCTGCTCAGCCTCATCCCCGGCGCAGGCACGGTGACGGGCGCCGTCGTCGGCTCGGTGCTGCTCTTCGACGCGGCCCGGCTGCGCATGCCCATCCCGGTGCTGGCGCGGATGCTCGGCAACTGGGCGATCGACTGGCTCGTGGGGCTCGTACCGTTCGTCGGCCCCTTCCTCGACGCGGCGTGGCGGTCGAACGCGAAGAACCTCAAGCTGCTGAACCGCACCATTGAGGATCGGGGCCAGGTGCACCGGGCGTCGGTGCGGTACTGGATCACCGTCGGGGCCATCCTTGCCGTGATGGTGGCCGTGATCCTGCTGGTGCCCGGCCTGCTGATCATGTGGGCGCTCCGGGCACTAGCATGACGCCCATGACTGCCTCCGACATGCCCAGCAACTTCATCTACGACGCCGTGGCGGCCGACGTCCAGCAGGGCGTGCGAGGCGGAAGGGTGCAGACCAGGTTCCCACCGGAGCCCAACGGCTACCTGCACATCGGGCACGCGAAGGCCATCGTCGTCGATTTCGGCGCCGCGGCCGACTTCGACGGCTCCTGCGTCCTCCGGCTCGACGACACGAACCCGGAGACCGAGGACGCCGACTTCGTGAACTCGATCATCGCCGACATCGAATGGCTGGGCTACGAGCCCGCCGAGGTGCGGTTCGCCTCGGACTACTTCGGCCGCCTCTACGACTGGGCCGAGCTGATGATCACCCGCGGGCTGGCCTATGTCGACGATCAGGACGCCGAGGCGATCTCGGCCGGCCGCGGCGGCTACGGCCGCCCGGGTGTCGACTCGCCGTTCCGCGAGCGGGGGGTCGAGGAGAACCTCGACTTGTTCCGCCGCATGCGCGCCGGCGAGTTCGAGGAGGGGTCGCGCGTGCTGCGCGCCAAGATCGACATGAGCCACGAGAACATGTGGATGCGCGACCCGATCATGTACCGCATCCGCCACGCGCACCACCACCGCACCGGCGACGAGTGGCCGATCTACCCCACCTACGACTGGGCGCACGGCCAGTCCGACGCCATCGAGGGCACGACGCACTCCATCTGCACGCTGGAGTTCGAGTCGCATCGCCCGCTCTACGACTGGTTCCTCGCGCAGCTCGGCGTCGATGACGCGCCCCGCCAGTACGAGTTCGCCCGCCTGGAGTTCACGCACACCGTCACCTCGAAGCGTCGCCTGGCCAAGCTCGTGGCCGACGGCGTCGTCGAGGGCTGGGACGATGCCAGGATGCCCACCATCCGGGGGCTCAGGCGCCGCGGCTACCCCGCCGTCGCCATCCGCACGTTCTGCCGCGAGATCGGCACCACGCGCACGAACTCCCGGCAGTCGATCGAGGCGCTCGAGTCCTACGTGCGACGCGAGCTGAACCAGACGGCGCAGCGCAGGATGGCCGTGCTGCGCCCCCTGAAGCTCACGATCACCAACTGGCCCACCGACGAGTCGGGCGCCCCTGTCGTCGAGTGGTTCGAGCTGGCCAACAACCCGGAGAACGAGGCCGACGGCACGCGCCTGGTGCCGTTCACGGGCGAGCTGTGGATCGAGCAGGAGGACTTCCAGGAGGTGCCGCCGCCGAAGTACTTCCGCCTCTCCCCCGGCCGCGAGGTGCGGCTCCGCGGCGCGTTCTTCGTGACCGCCACCGAGGCGGTCAAGGACGCCGACGGCACCGTCGTCGAGGTGCGGGCCACCTACGATCCCGCGTCCCGCGGCGGCAACTCGCCGGACGGTCGCAAGGTGAAGTCGACCATGCACTGGGTCTCCGCCGCGCACGCGCAGGAGGCGACGGCCGCGCTCTACGAGCGGCTGTTCACGGCCGAGGCCCCGGGCGAGGCCACCGGCGAGGCGCTGGACGACCTGAACCCCAACTCACGGGAGCTGCTGACCGGCTGCAAGGTCGAGGGCGCTCTGGCCGACGTGCACCCGGGCGAGGTGGTCCAGTTCGAGCGCCTCGGCTACTTCGCCGCGGACCTCGACACCCCGGGCCTGTTCCACCGCACCGTGGGCCTCCGCGACGAGTGGGCCGCCATCCAGAAGCGCGGCTGAGCCCGGCTGTCCCCCTCGAGTCGTCCCGCCGTTCCTTGAGCCGCCGCGCCGTTCCTTGAGCCGCGGCGCCCCTCGAGTCGTCCCACCGTTCCTTGAGCCGCCGCACGAGGCGCCAGCCGAGTCGGCGAGTCGAAAGGTCCCGCGCGCTCTGCGGCGACGAAGGTGCTGATCACTAAGGCGTCGGCTGCGCCGAATGAGAGGGTCCTCGGCGCATAAATCTCTGTATACGGGCAGCGGCGCAATTATTCGCGTGGCCCCTCTTTGCCAGGCTGGTTGTGAGTCGGTGAGGAGTGGATCGGGATGACGGTCGGTGTTGGTAGGACGGTGGTGGAGATCCGTGAGTTGGTTTATGCGTATCAGGGGCTGCCGCATGGTCAGAAGCGTTCGTGGTTGGAGGCGCAGGGGGTGTCGGTGGGTCGGTTACGGCGGTGGCAGGACGCGGTGTATGCGGGGGATCTGGACCGGGGGCTGGTCCCGCGAGACAGTAGCGGTATGACTGTTCCACCGGGTATGCGTAGGGCGTTGGAGAGGCAGCGGGCTGCTGAGCGTGTTGCTCACGAGGCTGAGATCACGCGTCTTGAGGAGCGGGTGCGTGAGCTCGAGACGGTGAACGACATGTTGGGAAAAGCTATCGGGCTCTTGCACGAGAGGAACGCGCACGAGCCCGCCGCGCCCCCGACGACCCCGGATCGGTCGGGTTCCTGACCGTGGAGAACACGCTGGTTAGGGACCTGGCCGTGGTGTTGGGATCGCAGCGTGAAGCGCTGGCGGTGGTGGGGTTGTCGCGTTCGACGTGGCATTACCGGCAGCATCCGAGGCCTCGGGTCGAGGCCCCGGTCCCGCAGCGTGAGCGCGCCTACGAGTCACGTATCAGTGAGCAGGATCGGGAACGGATCAGTCAGTACATCCTGGCCGGCTGGGCCAAGGAACAGTCGGTGGATCACTCGTTTGCTGCCGCGTGGGACACCGGTGTGATGCTCGGCTCGAGACGGACCTGGTGGCGGATCGCTGCCGAGATCGATGACCAGCTGCTGCGTCCAACCGTCCCGGCCCGTAAAGACAAACGGCTGTCACGCTCGGCGCCGGTGGTGAAGGCCACCGGGCCTGGGCAGGTGTGGTCCTGGGACATCACTGATCTGTACTCGCCCTGGCGAGGCAAGACGTTCAAGGGATACAAGATCATCGATATCTTCTCCCGCGAGATCGTTGGCTGGCGGGTCGAGGACCGCGAAGCGGACCAACTCGCTGTCGACATGTTCACGGCCGCGATCGCCGTACACGGCGCCCCGCAGGTCGTTCATGCCGATTCCGGGGCGGCGATGACCTCGAACCTGTTGAAGGACTACCTCCACAGTCACCGGGTCGAGGTGACCCATAACCGTCCGTACACGTCGAACGACAACCCGTTCTCCGAGGCAGGGTTCCGCACGATGAAGTACCGCCCGGGATATCCGAAGGTCTTCACCGATCTCGACCACGCCCGAACCTACCTCGCCGAGTACGTGTCCTGGTACAACACCGAGCACCGTCATTCCGGGATCGCGTTGTTCACCCCCGCGCAGGTCGCTGACGGGACCTGGCGCCAGGCCTGGCAGACCCGCGATACCGCGCTCCAGGCCTACTACCAGCAACATCCCGAACGATTCCATCGACAGCCGGACACACCAGCCCCCGCCAGCACGGTCGGGATCAACCTCCCCAACGAAAACACACAACAACAAGCCGCGTGACTCCACACAGCTTGACACCGAGCGCGCTGCCCGTATACAGAGATTTATGCGCGCAGGCGGGTGTGACCTTCTGATCTGTGGCGGTCAGGAGTGCGTGGGTCTCGGACCCTTCGAGACGCAGCCCCGCACACTTCTCGCTCGGTGCGCGTCGGCCCGCGGGGCTGCTCCTCAGGGACCGATGTGGGCCGCTCCTCAGAGGCCGATTACCACCCAGTCGCCCGCCCGGCAACTCCCGCGGCGTCACCGTCCGATGAGCACGCGCCGGAGTTCGTCTGGGTCGGATGAGCACGAGCCTGGGCTGGTTGAGGGAAACGGTTGATTTCGGGCTGTTTCGCGCGACGAACTCCGGCGCGTGCTCATCCGAACCCAACAAAGGTGTGTCGTGCTCATCAGGTCGTGGATGCCGAGCCCTCGACCGACGCGTGGCCCCAGCACTCGAGTGGGCCAACCTTCTTAAGCGGCGGCGCAGCCCCCGGGGCGGTTCATTTCTCCAGGCGTACTCACCCGAGCAGTTCTCGCGCTCGTCCCTCGGCCGCTGTATATATCTCGAGCAGCTTCAAGATCTCGCCTTCGTGCGCAGCCGCTTCCTGAGCGATCGCCTTCTTCGTCGCAGCCCGCATCGTCGCGTCGTACCCTGTCTCGGCCCGGCATTTCGCGTCCGCTACGGCGATCTCGATCTCCTTGGGCGTCGGGCCCTCATAGTTGCTGGCCTCGTAGCCTTGCTCGTCGGTGAAGTGGCGAGTCGAGGCCTCCATCCCATCGAGGATCGCATCGCCGGGCTCCTGATAGTTCCGGCTGCCCTCCGCCACGCACTTCGACCAACGCTTCGCAATCGCTCCCTTCTCCGGCGAGCGCTCAGCCTTCTGCGAGGCTGCGTTGATCTGCATCACGGCGAAGAACACCTCATGCCATGCCTTCACATCTCCGTAAAGCTGCTGCTGCGTCTCGTAGCGGCACCCGGATGCGGGGTATTCGATCTTGCCCTCGCCCATGACAATCCATTCCTTCGGCCCCTTGGCGCCGCCGGCCAGGTCGACGTACTGCTTCTCGCGTTCGGCGTCGGTCAGTGAGTCATCAAAGAGCTGGCTCTCCTGGTCCGATAGCCGCGCCTCTGGGGTCAGCGTGAGCGTGCTGTAGCCGTACTCGGCGGCCTCGGCCACCTCCAGTGATTTGTACGGCTCGTACACATAGTTAGAGGGCGAGTAGGGGACCCTCCACCGATTTCCCTTCGCCACCATGCAGCGTCGGATCAGCTCCTCTTCAACGACTCCCACCTGGGTGGCCAGTTCCTTCGACCGGGCCAGGCTCTCGTAGCTCGCCAGCTCAGCTGCGGTGAGCTCAGGAGTCTTGTCGGGTGTGGGCGCAACCGCACACCCGACAAGCAACCAGACGCTGAGCGTCGCACACGCAAGGTAGCCCCCCGACGTTGTCATTTTCCTTGTAGCCCGAGTGGTTCGCTTCATCGGACGGCCCTTCTGTGGGGCAGGCGCACTGATCGTCCCTCGACCGGCGCGTGGCCCCAGCGCTCGAGCGGGCCAACCTTCTTACTTGTGTCATTGGTTCAGCGGCGCGGTTTGTTACGCATCCGCCGAAAAAACTTTTCGTGCGCCCAAAAATCTCTTCGCCGGCGTGGATGCGCCCGCCGTCTCCCGCACAGCTGCGCTGGATCATCGTCGATCTCGTGGGGCAGGTCGTTCCTTGAGCCGCCGCACGAGGCGCCAGCCGAGTCGGCGAGTCGAAAGGTCCCGCGCGTTCGCGGCGAGGTGCCCCTACGGCCCCGCACCCAAAGCTCCGCGCCCAACAGCCACGGCAGCAGCTCGTACGCCGCCGACGCGGCTGCGGGAGCGCGAAAGAGGGCCAGGTGGATATCCACCTGGCCCTCTTTTACAGCTTCAGCTGGTCAGCAGATCACTTGAGGATCTTGGTGACGTTGCCGGCGCCGACGGTGCGGCCGCCCTCACGGATGGCGAACTTGAGGTTCTCCTCCATGGCGATCGGCTTGTTGAGGTGCACGGTCATCTCGGTGTTGTCACCAGGCATGACCATCTCGGTGCCAGCGGGGAGCTGAACGACGCCGGTCACGTCCGTCGTGCGGAAGTAGAACTGGGGCGAGTAGTTCGAGAAGAACGGCTTGTGACGGCCACCCTCCTCCTTGTTCAGCACGTAGACGTTGGCCTCGAAGTCGGTGTGCGGGGTGGTCGAACCCGGCTTGATGACGACCATGCCGCGCTCCACGTCCTCCTTCTTGGTGCCGCGGAGCAGCAGGCCGACGTTCTCGCCCGCGCGACCCTCGTCGAGGATCTTGCGGAACATCTCGACACCGGTGACCGTGCTGGACTGCTTGGTCTCGCGGATGCCGATGATGTCGACGGTCTCGCCGGTCTTGACGATGCCGCGCTCGATACGGCCGGTGATGACGGTGCCACGACCGGTGATCGTGAAGACGTCCTCAACGGGCATCAGGAAGGGCTTGTCGGTGTCGCGCTCCGGCTGCGGGATGTAGTCGTCGACGGCATCCATGAGCTCCATGATGGCGTCGGACCACTTGGCGTCGCCGTTCAGGGCCGGGAAGGCCGCGACGCGGACGATCGGCAGGTTGTCGCCGTCGAACTCCTGCGCGGAGAGGATCTCACGGAGCTCCATCTCGACGAGGTCGATCAGGTCCGCATCCTCTTCGTCGATCATGTCGCACTTGTTGAGGGCGACGACGATCGCCGGCACGCCGACCTGGCGGGCCAGGAGGATGTGCTCGTGGGTCTGGGCCATCGGGCCGTCGGTGGCGGCCACAACGAGGATCGCGCCGTCCATCTGGGCAGCACCGGTGATCATGTTCTTGACGTAGTCGGCGTGGCCGGGGCAGTCAACGTGCGCGTAGTGGCGCTTCTCGGTCTGGTACTCGACGTGCGCGATCGAGATGGTGATGCCGCGCTGGCGCTCTTCGGGCGCCTTGTCGATCTGGTCGAACGCCGAGACAGCGTTCCACTCGGGGTAGCGGTCGTGCAGCACCTTCGTGATCGCCGCGGTCAGAGTGGTCTTGCCGTGGTCGACGTGTCCGATGGTGCCGATGTTTACGTGCGGCTTGGTCCGCTCAAACTTGGCCTTTGCCACGAGGGCTCCTTCTTGGATCTCGCCGTGCGGGATTGCCCGGCGTGTGGTCGTTCCTCAATGAGGCGTCGGCGACCGAGCTTACCGCCCGGGGCCATACCCACGCTAGCCTAGCGACCCTTGCCGCCCCGCACAAAACCCAGGGGTTGACAACGTCGACGAGCCTGTGGATATTCCCTCCCCCGGCGCCTCCGGGAACAAAGAACCGGCCGGGAGGCGTACCTCCCGGCCGGCTGTGAGCGATGCCCTAGCGGGTCACTCGCCCTTAGCCTTGGCGACGATCTCGTCCATGATGTTCCTCGGCGTCTCCGCGTAGGAATCGAACTCCATGGAGTAGGACCACTGGCCCGAGGTCTTCGAGCGCAGGTCGCCGACGTAGCCGAACATCTCCGACAGCGGGACGAGCGCGCGCACGACCTTGTTGCCGTGCAGGTCGTCCATGGACTGGATGTGGCCACGACGCGAGTTCAGGTCGCCGATCACGGTGCCGAGGTAATCCTCGGGGCCGGTCACCTCGACGGCCATCATCGGCTCAAGGATGGCGGGGTCTGCCTTGCGAGCAGCTTCCTTGAACGCCATCGCACCGGCCAGCTTGAACGCCAGCTCGGAGGAGTCGACGTCGTGGTACGCACCGTCGGTCAGGGTCACCTTGATGTCCTCGACCGGGTAGCCGGCGAGCACACCGAACTGCATGGCCTCCTTGATGCCCTGGTCCACCGCGGGGATGTACTCGCGGGGGATGCGGCCACCGGTGACGGCGTTGACGAACTCGTAGCCCGAGCCCGGCTCCGTCGGCTCCAGGTCGATGATGACGCGGCCGAACTGGCCCGAACCACCGGTCTGCTTCTTGTGCGTGTACTCGACCTTCTCCACCTTGCGGCGGAGGGTCTCGCGGTACGCCACCTGCGGCTTGCCGATGTTGGCCTCGACCTTGAACTCACGACGCATGCGGTCGATGAGCACGTCCAGGTGCAGCTCGCCCATGCCGGCGATGATGGTCTGTCCGGTCTCCTCGTCCGTGTGGACGCGGAAGGTCGGGTCCTCCTCCGCCAGGCGCTGGATCGCGTTGGACAGCTTCTCCTGGTCGGACTTGGTCTTCGGCTCGATGGCCTGCTCGATCACGGGGGCCGGGAAGGTCATCGACTCGAGCACGATCGGGTTGGTCGGATCGCACAGCGTCTCACCGGTGGTGGTGTCCTTGAGGCCCATCACGGCGCAGATCATGCCGGCGCCGATCTGGGGGATCTCCTCACGCTTGTTGGCGTGCATCTGGTAGATCTTGCCGATGCGCTCCTTGCGGCCCTTGGTGGCGTTGAGCACCTGGGAGCCGGAGTGCAGGACGCCGGAGTAGACGCGGACGAAGGTCAGCTTGCCGAGGTGCGGATCCGCGGCCACCTTGAAGGCCAGGATCGACAGCGGCTCGTCGTCGGACGGCTTGCGCTCCAGGTGCACCGACTCGTCGCCCGGCTTGAAGCCGTCGATGGCGGGCACGTCGAGCGGCGACGGCAGGTAGTCGACGACCGCGTCGAGCAGGGGCTGGACGCCCTTGTTCTTGAACGAGGTGCCGCAGACGACCGCGGTGAAGGTGTTGCTGATGATGCCCTTGCGCAGCGCCGCCTTGATCTGCGGCACCGACGGCATCTCGCCCTCGAGGTACATCTCCATGATGTCGTCGTCCACGTCGGCGATGCGCTCGACCAGCGCGTGGTGCGCGGCCTCGGCGGCGTCCTTGAGCTCGGCCGGGATCTCCTCGACCTCGTAGTCCTCGCCCATCTTGGTCTCGCCGCGCCAGGTCAGCGCGCGCATCTCCACGACGTCGACGACGCCGAGGAAGTCGCCCTCGGAGCCGATCGGCAGCTGCAGCAGCACCGGGTCGGTGTTGAGGCGCTCGCGGATGGTCTTGACGACGTGGTCGAACGACGCACCGGTGCGGTCAAGCTTGTTGACGTAGCAGATGCGCGGGACGCCGTACTTGGTGGCCTGACGCCACACGGTCATCGACTGCGGCTCGACGCCGGCAACACCGTCGAACACCGCGACGGCGCCGTCGAGCACGCGGAGCGAACGCTCCACCTCGACGGTGAAGTCGACGTGCCCGGGGGTGTCGATGATGTTGATCAGGGTGCCGTGCCAGAAACAGGTCGTCGCGGCCGACGTGATGGTGATGCCGCGCTCCTGCTCCTGCTCCATCCAGTCCATGGTGGCGGCGCCATCGTGAGTCTCACCGATCTTGTGGTTCTTGCCGGTGTAGAACAGGATGCGCTCGGTCGTGGTGGTCTTACCGGCATCGATGTGGGCCATGATGCCGATGTTGCGAACCTTGTTCAGGTCGGTCACTGTGCTGTCCTTATGCAGTCTTCAAGTAAAGGAAGTTCACAGGTGAGAGCCCCCGGCCCTGTGAAGGGCGCGGGGGCGTCGAATCACCAGCGGTAGTGCGCGAAGGCGCGGTTGGCCTCAGCCATCTTGTGGGTGTCCTCGCGACGCTTCACCGAAGCGCCCAGGCCGTTGGAGGCGTCGAGGATCTCGTTCATGAGGCGCTCGGTCATGGTCTTCTCGCGACGGGCGCGGGAGAAGCTCACGAGCCAGCGCAGCGCCAGCGTGGTCTGACGACCCGGCTTGACCTCGATCGGCACCTGGTAGGTGGCGCCGCCGACGCGACGGGACTTGACCTCGATGGAGGGCTTGACGTTGTCGAGCGCCTTCTTCAGGGTCTGCACGGGGTCGACGCCGGTCTTGGCACGGGTGCCCTCGAGCGCGTCGTAGACGATTGCTTGCGCGACGGACTTCTTGCCGTCGAGGAGGATCTTGCTCACGAGCTGGGAAACCAGCGGGGAGCCGTAGACCGGATCAGCGATCACGGGGCGCTTGGGCGCCGGACCCTTGCGAGGCATTACTTCTCCTTCTTCGCGCCGTAGCGGCTGCGAGCCTGCTTGCGGCCCTTGACGCCCTGCGTGTCGAGCGAGCCGCGGATGATCTTGTAGCGCACGCCCGGCAGGTCCTTCACACGACCGCCGCGGACGAGCACCATGGAGTGCTCCTGCAGGTTGTGGCCGACACCCGGGATGTACGCGGTGACCTCGACGCCGGAGCTCAGACGCACACGCGCGACCTTACGGAGCGCGGAGTTCGGCTTCTTCGGCGTCGTGGTGTACACGCGCGTGCACACGCCGCGGCGCTGAGGGGACCCCTTCAGCGCGGGGGTCTTGTTCTTCGAGACCTTGTCGGTCCGGCCCTTTCGGACCAGCTGCTGAATTGTTGGCACCTGCTGGTATCACTTTCTTCGTTGTCTGTGTGCGTTTGCCTTCCCTGGCGCAGCTTCTCCACTCCCCCTCCCGAGGACACCGTTCCCGGGTGAGTGGCGGAATGAATCACTGCCGTGCGAACTGAACGCACGTCTCGCTTCTCCGCAACGTCGAGAGCGATCCGTGATGCCAAGGCACGCACAAGGGCCCGAGGCTTCGGGCACGCTGAGCCAGTCTAGATCACGGGCGCGGACGGGTCAAAAACACCCCTCCCCTCACCCGGCCCAGGACGCGGCTCGGGGGCGCCCGCGCAATGCGGACGCCCCCGAGTGGTCAGGCGATCGAAGCCAGGTCAGCGGATCTCGCCGAAGTCCATCTCGTCGAGCGGGACGGCGGGGCCGATGACGTCGGAACCGAACGAGTAGTCGTACGGGTCGTAGCTCATCGTGTAGGCGCTGGCGCGGGCCTCTTCGGTCGGCTCAACCCGGATGTTCCGGTACCGATCGAGGCCGGTGCCGGCCGGGATCAGCTTGCCGAGGATGACGTTCTCCTTCAGGCCGACGAGCGAGTCGCTCTTGCCCTGGATGGCCGCATCGGTCAGGACCTTGGTGGTCTCCTGGAAGGAGGCCGCCGACAGCCACGACTCGGTCGCGAGCGACGCCTTCGTGATACCCATCAGCACCGGGCGACCCTCCGCGGGCTTCGCGCCCTCGGCCAGGGCCTGCCGGTTGGCCGCCTCGTAGGAGGCGCGGTCCACGAGCTCGCCCGGCATCATGTTGGTGTCGCCGGAATCGATGACCGTCACGCGGCGCAGCATCTGCCGGATGATGATCTCGATGTGCTTGTCGTGGATGGGCGCGCCCTGCGTGCGGTACACCCGCTGAACCTCCTCGACGAGGTGCTCCTGCACCTTGCGGAGGCCACGGATGCGCAGCACGTCCTGCGGGTCCACCTGGCCGGCGGTCAGCTGCTGACCGATGGCCACGTGCACGCCGTCGCGGATGTGGATGCGGGTGCCGTGGTGATCCTCGAACTCGAGGCGCGTGCGGCGGGCGACCGGGTACTCCAGGTCCTCGCCGCCGTCGTCGCGCACGATGACGATCTTGCGCGAACGGTCGCCGTCCTCGATGCGCACGACGCCGTCGGCCTCGGCGATCGGGGCCTTGCCCTTGGGCTGGCGGGCCTCGAACAGCTCGGTGACACGGGGCAGACCCTGCGTGATGTCGTCGCCGGCCACACCACCGGTGTGGAAGGTACGCATGGTCAGCTGGGTGCCGGGCTCGCCGATCGACTGGGCCGCGACGATGCCGACGGCCTCGCCGACGTCCACCGTCTTGCCGGAGGCCAGCGAACGGCCGTAGCACATGGCGCAGGTACCGACCGCCGACTCACAGGTGAGCACGGAGCGAACCTTGACCTCGGTCACGCCGGCCGCGACGAGCGCGTGGATCTCGGCGTCGCCCAGATCCGTGCCCGCGGCCACCAGCACGGTGCCCTCGGCGTCGACGGCGTCGACGGCGAGCGTGCGGGCGTAGACGGCGGTCTCGACGTCGCCGGACGTCTCCACCGTGGCGTCCTTGGCGAACGGCGCGGCGGGGACACGGATCGGGCGACCCGACTCCTCGTCGACACCGGCGGTGCTCCAGACGGCGATCACCTTGGTGAGGCCGCGCTCGGTGCCGCAGTCCTCCTCGCGGATGATGACGTCCTGCGACACGTCCACGAGACGACGGGTCAGGTAGCCGGAGTCCGCGGTGCGGAGCGCCGTGTCGGCCTGGCCCTTACGGCCACCGTGCGTCGAGATGAAGTACTCGAGCACGGACAGGCCCTCGCGGAAGTTCGACTTGATCGGCCGCGCGATGATGTCGCCCTTCGGGTTGGCCACGAGGCCTCGCATGGCGGCGATCTGGCGCATCTGCGTCATGTTTCCTCGGGCGCCCGAGTCCACCATCATGAAGATGGGGTTGTCGGTGGTGAAGTTCTCCTTCATCGCCTCCGTCAGCTCGGCCGTCGCGTCGGTCCAGATCGCGATGAGCTCCTGACGGCGCTCGTCCTCGGTCACGGAGCCGCGCTCGTAGAGCCGGTCGATCTTGACGGCACGACGCTCGTAGCCCTCCAGGATCTCGGCCTTCTGCGGCGGGGTCTGGACGTCGGAGATCGACACGGTCACCCCGGAGCGCGAGGCCCAGCGGAAGCCCATGTCCTTCAGCGCGTCCAGCGCCGCGGCGACGACGACCTTCGGGTAGCGCTCGGCGAGATCGTTGATGATCTGGCCGAGGACCTTCTTGCCGACGACACCGTTCACGTAGCCGAAGTCGTCCGGCAGCGCCTCGTTGAAGAGGGCGCGGCCGAGCGTGGTCTCGAGCAGGATCGAGCCGTCGGGACGGACCTCGGCCTCGGGCACGACCACACCGTTCAGGCGCAGGCGGATCTTCGAACCGATCTCCAGCTCACCCAGGTCCAGTGCCATGAGCGCCTCGGCCATGGACGAGAACACGCGGCCCTCGCCCTTGCCCGGACGCTCCTGCGTCAGGAAGTAGTGGCCGATGATCATGTCCTGGGTCGGCATGGTGACGGGGCGACCGTCGGCCGGCTTCAGGATGTTGTTCGTCGACAGCATCAGCACGCGGGCCTCGGCCTGGGCCTCGGCGGACAGCGGCAGGTGCACGGCCATCTGGTCACCGTCGAAGTCCGCGTTGAACGCGGTGCAGACGAGCGGGTGGATCTGGATGGCCTTGCCCTCGATCAGCTGCGGCTCGAAGGCCTGGATGCCGAGGCGGTGCAGCGTGGGTGCACGGTTCAGCAGCACCGGGTGCTCCGCGATGACCTCTTCCAGCACGTCCCACACCACCGGGCGCTGGCGCTCGACCATGCGCTTGGCGGCCTTGATGTTCTGGGCGTGGTTGAGGTCGTCCAGGCGCTTCATGACGAACGGCTTGAACAGCTCGAGCGCCATGGCCTTCGGCAGGCCGCACTGGTGCAGCTTGAGCTGCGGGCCGACCACGATGACCGAACGGCCCGAGTAGTCGACGCGCTTGCCGAGCAGGTTCTGACGGAAGCGGCCCTGCTTGCCCTTCAGCATGTCCGAGATGGACTTCAGCGGGCGGTTGCCGGGACCCGTGACGGGGCGACCGCGGCGGCCGTTGTCGAACAGCGAGTCGACGGCCTCCTGGAGCATGCGCTTCTCGTTGTTCACGATGATCTCGGGGGCACCGAGATCGAGCAGGCGCTTCAGGCGGTTGTTGCGGTTGATCACGCGGCGGTACAGATCGTTGAGATCCGACGTCGCGAACCGGCCGCCGTCGAGCTGCACCATCGGGCGCAGGTCCGGCGGGATGACCGGGACGGCGTCGAGGACCATCGCCGACGGGTGGTTGTCGCCGGTGAGGAACGCGCTGACGACGCGCAGCCGCTTGAGCGCGCGGGTCTTGCGCTGCCCCTTGCCGGTGGCGATGATCTCGCGCAGGTTCTCGGACTCGGCCTTCAGGTCGAAGGTCTGGAGGCGCTTCTGGATGGCCTCGGCGCCCATGGAGCCCTCGAAGTACTTGCCGTACTTGCGCTTCATCTCACGGTAGAGCGTCTCGTCGCCCTCCAGGTCCTGGACCTTGAGGGTCTTGAAGCGCTGCCACACCTCGTCGATGCGGTCCAGCTGACGCTGCGAGCGGGTGCGGATCAGGCCCGCCTCCTTCTCGGCAGCCTCGCGCACCTTGCGCTTGATGTCGGCCTTGGCGCCCTCCTCCTCGAGCTGGGCGAGGTCCTCCTCGAGCTTGCGCATGCGCTCCTCGATGTCGGAGTCGCGGCGCGCGGAGACCTGCTTGGTCTCCACCTCCACCTTCGCCTGCAGCGAGGAGAGGTCGCGGTGGCGCGCCTCCTCGTCGACGGCGGTGATCATGTGCGCGGCGAAGTAGATGACCTTCTCGAGATCCTTCGGCGCGATGTCCAGGAGGTAGCCGAGGCGGCTGGGCACACCCTTGAAGTACCAGATGTGGGTCACGGGCGCGGCCAGCTCGATGTGGCCCATGCGCTCGCGGCGCACGTTCGAGCGGGTCACCTCGACGCCGCAGCGCTCGCAGATGATGCCCTTGAAGCGGACCCGCTTGTACTTGCCGCAGTAGCACTCCCAGTCGCGGGTCGGTCCGAAGATCTTCTCGCAGAAGAGGCCGTCGCGCTCGGGCTTGAGCGTGCGGTAGTTGATGGTCTCCGGCTTCTTGACCTCGCCGTGCGACCATTCGCGGATCTGGTCGGCGCTCGCGAGGCCGATCCGCAGCTCGTCGTAGAAGTTCACGTCCAGCACGTTTTGCTTCTCTTTCCCCTACGTGAGGCTGTAGGTGCCTAAAAGAAATGTGTCTGAGTTGCTGAAGGGGCTTGTCAGCCCTTGTTAGGTGACTGAGCTAGCACTCAGACTTCGCCGACGTCCATGAAGTTGTCCGCACCCGGGCGACGACCGAGGTCGATCCCGAAGTCCTCGGACGCCCGGATGTCATCCTCAGACTCGCGCAGGTCGATGACCCGCCCGTCGTCCGAGAGGACCTCGACGTTCAGACACAGCGACTTCATCTCCTTGACGAGCACCTTGAAGGACTCAGGGATGCCCGGCTCGGGGATGTTCTCGCCCTTGACGATGGCCTCGTAGACCTTGACGCGGCCCGGCACGTCGTCCGACTTGATGGTGAGCAGCTCCTGCAGCGCCCAGGCGGCGCCGTAGGCCTCGAGCGCCCACACCTCCATCTCACCGAAGCGCTGGCCGCCGAACTGCGCCTTACCACCCAGCGGCTGCTGGGTGATCATCGAGTACGGGCCGGTGGAGCGCGCGTGGATCTTGTCGTCGACGAGGTGGTGCAGCTTCAGCATGTACATGTAGCCCACGCCGATCTTCTCCGGGTACGGCTCGCCGGTGCGGCCGTCGAAGATGCGCGCCTTGCCGGTGGCGTCGATGAGGCGGTAGCCGTCGCGCGTCTCCAGGGAGTTGTCGAGCAGGCCCGCGATCTCCCTCTCGTTGGCGCCGTCGAACACCGGGGTGGCGACCTTGGCGTTGCCCTCGACGCGGCCGAGGCCGACCTCGCGCAGACGCTCGGCCCACTCCTCCTGGATGCCGGTGACGTCCCAGCCGGTCTTGGCGATCCACCCGAGGTGGTTCTCCAGCACCTGGCCGACGTTCATGCGCGAAGGCACGCCCAGCGGGTTCAGCACGATGTCGACGGGGGTGCCGTCCTCGAGGAACGGCATGTCCTCGACGGGGAGGATCTTCGAGATGACGCCCTTGTTGCCGTGGCGGCCGGCGAGCTTGTCGCCGTCGGAGATCTTGCGCTTCTGCGCGACGTGCACGCGGACCAGCTGGTTGACGCCGGGCAGCAGCTCGTCGTCGTCCTCGCGGTTGAACACGCGCACGCCGATGACGGTGCCGGACTCGCCGTGGGGCACCTTGAGCGACGTGTCGCGGACCTCGCGGGCCTTCTCACCGAAGATGGCGCGCAGCAGGCGCTCCTCCGGCGTGAGCTCGGTCTCGCCCTTCGGGGTGACCTTGCCGACGAGGATGTCGCCGGCGCCGACCTCGGCGCCGATGCGGATGATGCCGCGCTCGTCGAGGTCCGCCAGCATCTCGTCGGAGACATTGGGGATCTCGCGCGTGATCTCCTCGGCGCCCAGCTTGGTGTCGCGGGCGTCGACCTCGTACTCCTCGATGTGGATCGAGGTGAGGACGTCGTCCTGGACGATGCGCTGGCTGAGGATGATGGCGTCCTCGTAGTTCAGGCCCTCCCAGGGCATGAACGCCACGAGCAGGTTCTTGCCGAGCGCGAGCTCGCCCTGCTCGGTGCAGGGGCCGTCGGCCAGCGGGGTGCCGACCTCGACGCGGTCACCGGGGCCGACCAGCGGGCGCTGGTTGATGCAGGTACCGGCGTTCGAGCGGACGAACTTGTCCAGCTTGTAGCTGGTGTACGTGCCGTCGTCGTTGGCCACCTCGAGCAGGTCGGCCGAGACCGAGCCGACGACGCCGGGCTTCTTGGCGAGCGTGACGTCGCCGACGTCGACAGCGGCGCGATACTCCATGCCGGTGCCCACGAAGGGGGCCTCGTTGCGGATGAGCGGCACGGCCTGGCGCTGCATGTTGGCACCCATCAGGGCGCGCGACGCGTCGTCGTGCTCGAGGAACGGGATCAGCGCGGTGGCGATGGAGACCATCTGGCGCGGGGACACGTCCATGTACTCGACCTCGGACACGGGCACCTCGTCGGCGTCGCCGTGCTTGAGGCGGACGAGCACGCGCTCCTCCGTCAGACGGCCGTCCTCGTCCGCGGCGGCGTTGGCCTGCGCGATCGAGTAGCGGTCCTCCTCGTCGGCCGTCAGGTAGTCGATCTGGTCGGTGATGTGACCGTCGACGACCTTGCGGTACGGCGTCTCGATGAAGCCGAAGGCGTTGACGCGGGCGAACGACGCCAGCGAGCCGATGAGGCCGATGTTCGGGCCTTCAGGGGTCTCGATGGGGCACATGCGGCCGTAGTGCGACGGGTGGACGTCACGGACCTCCATGCCGGCGCGGTCACGCGAGAGGCCGCCGGGGCCCAGCGCCGAGAGGCGACGCTTGTGGGTCAGGCCCGCGAGCGGGTTGTTCTGATCCATGAACTGCGACAGCTGCGAGGTGCCGAAGAACTCCTTCAGCGCCGCGGTCACCGGGCGGATGTTGATCAGCGTCTGGGGCGTGATCGCCTCGATGTCCTGCGTCGTCATGCGGTCGCGGACGACGCGCTCCATGCGGCCGAGGCCGGTGCGCAGCTGGTTCTGGATCAGCTCGCCGACCGTGCGGAGACGACGGTTGCCGAAGTGGTCGATGTCGTCGGCCTCGACGGGCAGCCCGTCGAGCGTCTCGAGGCGCTCGTGCAGCGCGACGACGTAGCGGATGGCCGCCACGATGTCGTCGATGGTCAACACCTGCTGGTCGAACGGCAGCTCGAGGCCCAGCTTCTTGTTGATCTTGTAGCGGCCGACCTTCGCGAGGTCGTAGCGCTTCGGGTTGAAGTAGTAGTTCTCCAGCAGCTGCTGGGCGGCGTCGCGCGTCGGCGGCTCGCCCGGGCGGAGCTTGCGGTAGATGTCGAGCAGGGCCTCGTCCTGGGTCCGGACCGAGTCCTTCTCGAGGGTGAGGCGCATCGACTCGTAGTCGCCGAACTCGCTCAGGATCTTGTCCTCGGTCCAGCCGAGGGCCTTGAGCAGCACGGTGACGTTCTGCTTGCGCTTGCGGTCGAGGCGCACGAAGACCATGTCGCGCTTGTCGATCTCGAACTCCAGCCACGCGCCGCGCGACGGGATGACCTTGCAGGAGAAGATGTCCTTGTCGGACGTCTTGTCGGGGGTCTGCTCGAAGTAGACGCCGGGCGAGCGCACGAGCTGGGAGACCACGACACGCTCGGTGCCGTTGATGATGAAGGTGCCCTTGTCCGTCATCAGCGGGAAATCGCCGATGAAGACGGTCTGGGACTTGATCTCCCCCGTGTCGTTGTTCACGAACTCGGCGGTCACGAAGAGCGGGGCCGCGTACGTGACGTCGCGGTCCTTGCACTCCTCGATGCTGTACTTCGGCTCCTCGAAGCGGTGATCGCGGAACGACAGCGACATCGTCTCGTTGAAGTCTTCGATGGGCGAGATCTCCGAGAAGATCTCCTCGAGGCCGGAGCGGGTGTTGACGTCGGTGCGTCCCGCGGCGAGCTGCGCCTCCACGGAGGCGCGCCAGGTCTCATTACCGATCAGCCAGTTGTATGCGTCGATCTGCAGGTCCAGGAGGTTGGGAACCTCCAGCGGCTCGTGGATCTTCGCGAACGAGATCCGGCCGGTGGACGAGACGACATTGGTGTTCTTCAACGCAGAGCGCGAGGCGGCCAAGATTCGGTCCTTCCAAGAACGCTTGAAGCTGTAATCCGTGCACGGCGAACGACCCGTGTCAAATCACGGGACAAACGCATAGCTGGGCAAACAACCACTGTACTGCAAGCATCCTCGGGAAGCAACCTATGGTAGCCAGACGGCCGTCGGTGGCAACTCGACACGCCTGGAAATGCGAGCGAGGCCCGCCCCCGAGTGGGGGGCGGGCCTCGCCTGATTCGCTAGGAACCGAGGGTCACTTGACCTCGACGGTGCCACCGGCGGCCTCGAGGGCCTCCTTCGCCTTGGCGGCGGTGTCCTTGTCGACCTGCTCGAGCACCGGCTTCGGGGCGCCCTCGACGAGGTCCTTGGCCTCCTTGAGGCCGAGCGAGGTGAGCGCGCGCACCTCCTTGATGACGGCGATCTTCTTCTCGCCACCGGAGGTCAGGATGACGTCGACCTTGCCGGAACCCTCGTCCTCGGCGGACGCGTCGTCGGCGGCGGCCGGGGCCGCGGCGGCGGCAACGGCCACGGGAGCGGCAGCGGTGACACCGAAGGTGTCCTCGAACTGCTTGACGAACTCGGAGAGCTCGATCAGGGTCATCTCCTTGAAGGCCTCAAGGAGCTCGTCGTTGGTGAGCTTCGCCATGATGGGCGTTCCTTTCACTAATGAGTTTGTGATCGCAGCGGGCGCTGCAACGGATCACTCCGCAGCAGGAGCTGCTTCGGTTGCCGCATCCGCGGCGGGGGTCTCGTCCGTGGCCTCGGCGGCAGGCGCGGAGCCGGCGCCACCGATCAGGGAGGGGTTCGCCTCTGCGGCGGTCTGCAGCGCGCCGAGGACGCGAGCGCCCTGCGACAGCGGGGCAGCCAGCAGGTACGCGGCCTTGGCCAGGTTGGCCTGCAGCGCGCCGGCCATCTTGGCAAGCAGGACCTCGCGGGATTCGAGGTCGGCAAGCTTCAGAACGGCCTTGGAGTCGAGGACCTTGCCCTCGAGCACACCACCCTTGATTGCCAGAGACGGATTGGCCTTTGCGAAGTCACGCAGCCCCTTGGCGGCGGCGGCGATGTCACCCTTGACGAACGCGATGGCGGTCGGGCCGGTGAGCGACTCGTCGAGTCCCTCGATGCCCGCCTCCTTGGCGGCGATCGTGGCAAGGGTGTTCTTCGCAACGGCGTAGGTGGCGTTCTCACCGAGGGACCGACGCAGCGTCTGCAGGTCCTTGACGGTGAGACCGCGGTACTCGGTCAGCACTGCCGCCGAAGAGCTGCTGAACTCGTTCACCAGCTCCGCGACCTTGGCAGCCTTATCCGGCCTCGCCATGTTGTCTCCTTCCGATTCTCCAACACCTCGACCCTCCACGAGGGAGGCCCGAGGGCCCTCGACCCGCAGAACCAAAAAAGCCCCACGCCGGCAGGCGCGGGGCTCGACCCATTCGACTGTTGTCGCCATGGGAGTGGCTCACGATCACCTGCGCGGGTGCCCTTCGGCGTTATGACTCTCGTCACCTGCGGTCTTCGGCTCGGGGAACATTACCCGGCGCTGCGGCGCCGGCCAAATCGGTGCGACCCTGACGCGTCGGCACGCGGCTCCGTGGCGGGACCGTCTCGATCGCGTTACATCTTGACGGCGCGCGTGGGAACGGTCCCCTCCGACGAGGGCGCCGCGGGGGCGTTGCGTTAGTCTGTGGGCGTTTGACCGCAGCCCCACCCATTTGAATCGAGGCCTGACGTGCGCCGCCTTTTCGCCGCCGGAATCATCGCCGCCCTGTCCCTGACCGCCTGCGGCGGGGACACCACCCAGCCCACGCAGGGCTCCACCCCGAAGCCGCAGGACTCGGCTTCCGCGGCCCAGGAGTCGACCGACCGCACCTTCGACACCTCCGGCGTGGCCAAGGTCGACGACATCGCGGCGCTGGTGCCCGCGGCCATCGCCGAGCGCGGCACCCTGTTGATCGGCGCCTCCGCGGACTACGCGCCCGCCGAGTTCCGCACTGAGGACCTCAACACCTACATCGGCTACGACGTGGACCTCGGCCGTGCGATCGGCAACGTGCTCGGCCTCAAGGCCGAGGTGCAGGACGCCGAGTTCGCGTCGCTGATTCCCGCGATCGGCGCCACCACCGACATCGGCATCTCGTCGTTCACCATCCGCGCGGATCGCCTCGCGGCGGCGAACATGATCGCCTACATCAACGTCGGCTCCAGCTTCGCCGTCAAGAGCGGCAACCCGAGCGGCTTCGACCCCGAGAACGTCTGCGGCTCCTCGATCGCCGTGCAGACGGGCACCGACCAGGAGAACATCCTGGGCGAGCTGTCCACCGCCTGCACCGACG
Organism: Arachnia sp.; assembly: GCA_047602285.1. Taxonomy (GTDB): domain Bacteria; phylum Actinomycetota; class Actinomycetes; order Propionibacteriales; family Propionibacteriaceae; genus Arachnia. The sequence continues at coordinate 2,943,412 of JASGHR010000001.1, read as the reverse complement.
CGGGCAAGGAGGCCGTCGAGGTCCTCAGCTACGGCCGCCAGTCCGACGCGACGACCAACGTCGTCGGCGGCAAGGCCGCGGCGTTCTACGCCGACTCCACCGTCGCCGGGTACGCCTCGGCGCTGACGGGCGGCCAGCTGGAGGTCATCGGCGGCATCCGTGACTCCGCGCCGCAGGGCATCGTCGTGTCGAAGAAGGACCCGGCGCTGACCGAGGCCGTGCAGAAGGCCATGCAGCACCTGATGGACGACGGCACCTGGAAGGCGATCCTCGACCAGTGGGGCGTCGAGGGCGGCCTGACGACGGCCGAGCTCAACCCGCAGGCCTGACCCCGTCATGTCCCCGACGCCGGAGCTGATCAACGCCCGCCCCGTCCCCAGACCCAGCGTCTGGATCTGGGCGGGCATCGTCGCGCTGTTCGCGCTGCTCTTCGTCTACGGCCTCGTCACGAACGAGAACTACCACTGGGACGTCGTCGCGAAGCACCTGTTCGACCCGCGCGTCCTCAAGGGCGTCGGGTGGACCCTGATCCTGACGGTCGCCGCGATGCTGCTCGGCATCGTGATGGCGGTGACGATGGCGATCATGCGGATGGGCACCAACCCCATCTTGCGCGGCGTCTCGTGGGCCTACATCTGGTTCTTCCGCGGCACGCCCGTGCTGACCCAGCTCACGTTCTGGGGACTCCTCGGGGTGCTCTACCCCACCATCACGCTGGGCCCCGGGCTCGCGTTCGACACCAACGCGCTCATGAAGGGCGGCCTGATCGCGGCCATCCTCGGCCTCGGACTGAACGAGGGCGCTTACCTCTCGGAGATCGTCCGCTCCGGGCTCAACTCCGTCGACAAGGGCCAGTGGGAGGCCGCGACCGCGCTCGGCATGAAGCGCTCCACCACGCTGCGCCGGATCGTGATCCCGCAGGCCATGCGCGTGATCGTGCCGCCCACCGGCAACGAGACCATCTCGATGCTGAAGACCACCTCGCTCGTGATGGCGGTGCCCTTCATGCTCGAGCTGCAGTTCGTCACCAACGGCATCGGCAACAAGCTGTTCATGCCGGTGCCGCTGCTGCTGGTCGCCGCGATCTGGTACCTGGTGATCACCTCGATCCTGATGGTGGGCCAGACCCGCCTCGAGGCCTATTACGGCAAGGGCTTCGACGAGGAGACGCCCGGGCGGCGGCCGCGCGGCATGTCGCAGCGCCAACAGGCCATCCTGGCCGCCCACACCGTCCACGCCGACCCGAACCTGGATGTGACCCCGTGAATCCGATGGTGGAAGTCAAGGCCGTGCACAAGCTGTTCGGCGACCTGCACGTGCTGAAAGGCATCGACCTCACCGTGCAGCGCGGCGAGGTCTGCGTGCTGCTGGGGCCGTCGGGCTCCGGCAAGTCGACGCTGATCAGGTGCATCAACGAGCTGGAGCAGATCAGCGCCGGTCGACTGTACGTCGACGGCGAGCTGATGGGCCTCCGCGAGGTGAACGGCACCCTGCACCGCCTGTCCGACAAGGAGATCGCCGCGCAGCGCGCGAAGGTCGGCATGGTGTTCCAGCGGTTCAACCTCTTCCCGCACATGACCGCGTTGGGCAACGTCGTCGAGGCCCAATGCCAGGTGCTCCGCCGCACCAGGAAGCAGGCCGAGGAACGGGCCCGTTCCGAGCTGACGAAGGTCGGCCTGGCCGAGCGCATGGACCACTACCCCGCACAACTCTCCGGCGGTCAGCAGCAGCGCGTGGCGATCGCCCGCGCACTGGCCATGGACCCGCAGCTGATGCTCTTCGACGAGCCCACCTCCGCGCTCGACCCCGAGCTGGTCGGCGAGGTGCTGGGCGTGATGAAGAGTCTGGCCGAGACCGGCATGACGATGATCGTCGTCACCCACGAGGTGGGCTTCGCCCGCGAGGTGGCCGACCAGGTGGTCTTCATGGACGACGGCGTGATCGTCGAGCGCGGTACAGCCGCCCAGGTCATCGACAACCCGACGGAGCAGCGGACCAAGGACTTCTTCGCGAAGGTCCTCTGACCCCGAACCACGCGAGGCTGAGGGGGCCAGGCCTACGGTCGCCAGGGGAACGACGGGGGCCGGCGCTCGGCGAACGCGCGGATGCCCTCCTGTAGATCGGGGCCTTCGGCGGCCCGCAGCACCCAGCCGATGGCGGTCTCCGCGGGCAGGTCGCGGCCGACGAGGCCGTCGACGATCTCCTTCGACGCGCGCAGCGTCAGCTGGCTGAGGGCCGTCATCGAGGCGGCGAGCTCCCGCGCGCGGGCGAAGGCCTCGCCGGCCGGCACCACCTCGTTCAGCAACCCGACGGCGAGCGCGCGGGCGGCGTCGATCCTGCGCGCGGTGAACAGCAGTTCCTTGGTCACGGACGGCCCCATGAGGTCGATCATCCGCTGCGTGGCCGAGACCGGGTAGACGATCCCCAGCCGGGCGGGCGGCACCGAGAACGTCGCGCCGTCGCCCGCGACGCGGAGGTCGGCGGCCAGCGCCAGCTCGCAGCCCCCGCCGTGGCAGTGTCCCTCGATGGCCGCGATCACCGGCTTGGGGCTCGACGCGATCGCCGCCTCCGCCCTGATCGGGCGCTCCGCGTGGGCCTGACCGTCGAGGCCGGCGATGTCGGATCCGGCGCAGAACGAGTCCCCCTCACCGCGGATGATCGTGACGAGCGCCTCGTCGTCGGCATCCACGTCGGCCATCAGCCGAGGGACCGCGTCCCACATCTCCTCGGTCATCGAGTTGTGCTTGTCGGGCCGCGCGATGGTCAGCACCGCGACGGCTCCTTCCCTGGTCAGCCGAATCTCGCCCATGCGCCCATCCTGGCCGAATCGCCGCCGCCGCGCGGCGGTGCGGGCAGGGTCGAGATCACCGCGCCGAGGGCGCGGGCGAGGTCCAGGACGGTGAGCGCGTCCGTCGGGCCCGGGGCGGCGGGGTTCTCGTCGGTCTCGGCGCCGACGCGGGCGCTCGCGCCGGAGGCGCGTAGCGCGGGCACGTGCACGAAGCCCGCCGGGCCGTCGAAGCAGGTCAGCGCCGCGCGGAAGACGGCGTTGCAGACGAAGCGGCCGGCGTCGTCGGACGGCTCGGCGGCGACGCCGGCGGCTCGACAGGCCGCGACGGCGGCGTCGACGTCCAGGCCGCCTGCGAGGAGCTCCGGCCCGTCGTCGATGGGGCCCGCGGGGCGGGCGCCGTCGTTGTCGGGGATCCGGGCGACGCGCTCGTTGGCCGCGAACCGCTCGGGTGTGACGGCCGTGCGCCCGCCGGCCTCGCCGACCGACAGCACCGCGTCCGGCCGCGTCGACTCGACGGCTGCGGCGAGCGCCGCAGGCGCGCGGGCGAAGCTCACGGGCAGGATGGCGGTGACCAGCTCGACGCCCGGGATCGCATCGGCGGCCGCGAGCGCGCGGACCGCGTCAGCGCTGGCGTTGGCGTCGTCGCCCCCGAAGGGCTCGAAGCCCGTGACGAGCACGCGCATGGCACTGGTCCTCAGATGCAGGGGTCGAAGGAGTCTTCGTCGAACGTCTGAATCATGTCGAACGCCGGCAGCGAGGACGGCGGCACGTTGACCACCTTGGCGGGCACGCCCGCGACCGTGGTGTGCGCGGGAACGTCCTTCAGCACCACCGAGCCGGCGCCGATCTTCGCGCCCTCGCCGATGCGGATGTTGCCGAGCACCTTGGCGCCCGCGCCGATCATCACGCCGCGGCCGACCTTCGGGTGGCGGTCGCCGCCCTCCTTGCCCGACCCGCCGAGGGTCACCTCGTGCAGCATCGAGAAGTCGTCCTCGACGACAGCGGTCTCGCCGATCACGACGCTGGTCGCGTGGTCGAACATGATGCCCTTGCCGATCCGGGCGCCGGGGTGGATGTCGACGGCGAACACCTCGGAGATGCGGCTCTGCAGGTACCAGGCGAGCGGCTTGCGGCCGCGGAGCCAGTAGTGGTGCGCCACGCGGTAGGCCTGGATGGACTGGAAGCCCTTGAAGTAGAGCAGCGGGTTGGAGTAGCCGGGGCAGGCGGGGTCGCGGGAGACGACGGCCTGCAGGTCGGCCAGCACCGAACGCTGGATGCACTCGTCGTCGTTCAGCACCTGGAGGATGATGTCGCGCACGCCGAGCGCCGGCAGCGTCGAGTTGTCGAGCTTGCTCGCCAGGATGTAGCTGAGCGACGCCTCGAGATCGGGCTGGCTCAGCACCGTGGCGTACAGGAAGCCTGCGAGGAGCGGTTCCCGCTCAGCCGCCTGCGCGCATTCGGACTTGATGGCCAACCAGACTTGGTCGTCGGGGACGACGCGCGCGGGATCCATGGGTTCTCCTTGGGCGATGATCGCCCCCAGGCTACTCACCGCTCGGTTGCGGCCCCAACCCGTCCGCCGGCGCCGCCTGCTCGGCCGCCGGCCGGGCCGGCATCACGAGGCAGATCGCGCCCGAGTCCAGGTCCAGCGGCCGCGGACCGTCGCCGCTCTTGTCGGCTTCGACGATGAGGGACTTCTCCAGGTCGCGCTGCCGATGCACGTGCTCCATGCCCGCGTGGAAGATCGACATGGCGTCAGACATTGCATCCTCCGGTGTGGAAGCCCGAGACCTCGAGCTGGAACGTGGTGTGCGCGACGTCGAAATGGTCGGCGACACACGAGCGTACGCTGCGCAGGATCTCCAGCGCGTGGCCGTCCCGGAAGCACTCCTCCCCCAGCACGACGTGCGCGGTGAGCACGGGCAGGCCGGTGGCGACGGTGGACGCGTGCAGGTCGTGGACGTCGACGACATGCTCCACCTCCGCGATATGCGCCCGGACGACGTCGAGGTCGAGGCCTTCGGGCGCGAACTCCATCAGCACGCGCGTCGTCCCTCGCATGATCGAGAAGGCGCGCGGCACGATCAGGGCGGCGATGAAGAGCGCGGCGAGGGCGTCGGCCCGCTGGAATCCGGTGGTGGCGATGACGATCGCGGCGACGATGACGCCGAGCGACCCGAGGGTGTCGCTCACCACCTCGAGGAACGCGGCGCGCATGTTGAAGTTGGCGCCGCGGCCGCGGTAGAGGATCAGCATCGAGGCGATGTTGGCGGCCAGCCCGATGAGGCCGAAGACGAGCAGCTCGCCCGAGGGCACCTCGGGCGGGACGAACAGCCGCCGGATGCCCTCGACGGCGGCGAGCACGCCGACGCCCAACAGCAGGGCCGCCTGGCCCGCGGCCGCGACCACCTCGATGCGACGGAATCCCCAGGTGCGCTGCGTGCTCGCCGGGCGCAGCATGAGCGTGGCGGCGGTGAGCGCGACGACAAGTCCCGCGACGTCGGTGGTGGCGTGCACCGTGTCGGTGAGGAGCGCGAGGCTGCCGGTGAGCGCGGAGCCGACGATCTGCGCCACGAGCACGGCCGCGGTGAGGGCCACCACCACGAGCAGCCGGCGCCGTTGCTCCGGGGCGGCGGCCAGGTCCTCGGCGCCGGGGGCGTGCGAGTGCCCGTGCTCGTGCTGGTGATCGTGCGACATCAGCCCGCCTCCCCCATCAGCTGACGGCAGAGGCGGACCTGCGCGCCGGTCGCGTCGAGCAGATGCTCGGCGGCCAGCAGCAGGCCCGCGAGGTCCTCGCTGTCGGCCAGCGCGTACCAGGAGGCGCGCCCCTCCGGCCTGACCGTGACGAGCCCGCACTCCAGAAGGCAGCGCAGGTGCGCGCTCACCGTCGACTGCGCGAAGCCCAGGTGGCTCACGAGGTCGCGCACGCGGTGCTCACCGCCGGCGAGGTGCTGCAGGATCGCCAGCCGCGACGGATCCGAGAGGGCGTGGAAGAGGCGGGCGTAGGCGTCGGTGGCGACGGGGTCGACCGCCACCTCGCGCATGTGCATCGTCATGAGCCGATTGTATCGGTTTTTGGCGATGTATTGGCCATCCGGGAAGCCGACCCGTTCTCGGATCCTCCGAAACACGCACTACTCTGGCCCGCGGTGTGCCGGGAAGTCTGGTCGGCCCCCGGCGGAGCGTCCCCGGGGAACGAGGAAGGACCCCGCATGACCACACGCCTGACCTCCACCCGGGCCCGGCTGCGCGGCTGGGTCACCCGCGAGACCACCGGCGGCGTCCTGCTGCTGGTCGCCGCGGCCCTGGCTCTCGCGTGGGCCAATTCGCCCTGGCGCGAGAGCTACACCGCCTTGTCGGGCTTCACCGTCGGCCCTGAAGCCCTGCACCTCCACCTGCCGCTCGCCACCTGGGCGGCCGACGGACTGCTCGCCGTCTTCTTCTTCGTCGTCGGCGTCGAGCTGAAGCACGAGCTGGTGGCAGGGTCGCTCTCGCGCCCGAAGGAGGCGGCCGTGCCCGTCCTGGCCGCCGTCGGCGGGATGGCACTGCCCGCGCTGCTCTACTCGGGCATCATTCTCGCACTCGATCCGGGAGCGATCAGCGGCTGGGCCATCCCCACCGCCACCGACATCGCCTTCGCGCTCGCCGTGCTCGCGATCTTCGGCCGCGGCCTCCCCCGAGCGCTGCGCACCTTCCTCCTGACACTCGCAGTGGTGGACGATCTGCTGGCCATCATCGTGATCGCCGCGTTCTACACCTCGGGTCTGCAGCTGCTCTCCCTCGGAGCGGCCCTCGTCGCGGTGGCGCTGTTCGCGGTGGCGGCCCGGGCCCGACGCACGCGGTGGTGGCTGCTCCTCCCGCTCGCCGCCGTCGCCTGGGGCTTCATGCACGCGTCCGGCGTGCATGCGACGATCGCCGGCGTGCTGTGCGGCCTGTCCGTCGCCGCCCGCCCGCTGCACGGCGAGCAGGAGACGCGCACGCACCGCTTCGAGGGTCTCTGGCGGCCGGCTTCCTCCGGGATCGCCCTGCCGGTGTTCGCCTTCTTCTCGGCCGGCGTGACGGTCGTCGGCGCCGAGGGGTCGTCCAGCTCTGTCGCCCAGCCCGTGGTGCTCGCCGTGATCGTCGCCCTCGTGGTGGGCAAGCTCGTGGGCGTGCTCGGCACCACGGCACTGGTGACGCGGCTGACGCCCCTGCGCCTCCCCGATGCCATCGGCCTCCGCGACCTCCTGCCCGTCGGCTTCCTGACCGGCATCGGCTTCACGGTGGCGCTCTTGATCGCGGGGCTGTCCTTCCCCGACGGCACGCACACCTCCGGCGCGAAGATCGCCGTGCTGATGGCGTCGGCGCTGGCAGCGGTCCTCGGCGCGGCGACCCTCCGGTGGGACGCGAAGAAGGCGCGCGCGGCGGACATGAACGAGGACGGCGTCGTGGACGAGGACATCTCCCCCATCGAGTGATCGCCCCGGCGGCGTCAACTCTCGGACCACCACGGATCTACTATCGGCCTTGTCACGCTGACGTTCGGCGAGGGCGTGTCTAGTGTCGGGACATGGCAGACATCGCACTGACGTCCCATGACCTGCCCGATGCGGACGAACTGGTCGACCTCTACGGCAGCGTGGGCTGGACCGCCTACACGAGCGATCCCGCGCTGCTGCACAACGCCGTCGCCCGCTCGCTGCGCGTGATCAGCGCCCGGGACGACGGCCGCCTCGTCGGTCTCGCACGGGTGGTGGGCGACGGGCTGACGATCGTGTACCTCCAGGACATCCTGGTGAAGCCCTCGCACCAGAACTCCGGAATCGGCAAGCAGCTGTTCGATCAGGTCTTCGAGCCGTTCGGGAACGTCCGGCAGAAGGTGCTCATCACCGACGACGAGCCCCGCCAGCAGTCGTTCTACCGGCACATGGGCTTCACCGAGATCCGGGATATGCACAGCCCGATCCGCGCGTTCGTCCGGTTCAACTGAGGGCTCGGGTACAGACGTACCCTCTGGCGCATCGGCCCAGGTCAGGCCGGATCGGCGCCGTTAGACTTGCCGCATGTCAGCCGCCCTCGTCTGCCTGACGCTGGTCATCGCAGGCATCCTCACGTGGTCCGGCATCGCAAAGGTGCGCGACCCCCAGTCCGTCGAGACCGCGATGCGCCAGTTGCGCGTACCCGCACCGCTCGCGGGGCGCGCCGTGCAGCGCGCGGTCCCCTGGGCCGAGATCCTCATCGCGGTCTGCGTGCTCGTACTCTCCGGGCCGCTCGCGGTGGTCGCCTGGGCCGCCGCCGTCGCCCTCTTCCTCGTCTACCTCGTGCTGATCACGCGCGCGGCCGCGCAGCCCGTCCGCGTGGCCTGCAACTGCTTCGGCATCTCGACGGCGCCCGTCACGAAGTGGACCGTCGCGCGCAACGCGCTGCTGGCCGCGGGAGCGATCGTCGGCCTGGCCGGCGCGCTCGCGACGCCGGCGTCCACCGTCACCCTCCTCGCAGGACTGGGCGAGATGGGCTGGACGACGCTCGTGCTCGTCGCGCTGATCGCCACGGCCGGCTTCGCGCTGGGTCGCGACTTCGCCGGCGGCATCGCCGACCAGCCGGTGCGCGGCGCGGGCACCGCCGAGCCGATCCCGCCCGCCGTCGTCGAGGCCGAGCCCGGGCGCCCGCTGCTGCTCTCGGAGCTTCCGGTCGAGCGGCCGGTCGTGCTCGTCTACCTGTCGCCGACCTGCGCGCGGTGCGGCGAGGTCGCGGCCCTGATCCCCGCGTGGCGAGACCGGCTCGCGTCGCACGACGTGGTCGTCGTCACGCAGAGCCGCACGAAGGTCGACTGGCTGCCGGCCGACATCCGCGCCCTCGCCGTGGCCGACGTCGCGCGCAGCGTGGCGAGCGGACTGGGCATGACGCACGTCCCCGCGGCGGCCGTGCTGGGCACGGGCGGCACGGTCGACATCGCGCCCGTGGCGGGCCCGGAGGCCATCGAGGCGATGCTGAACCGCCTCTCCGAGGGCTCGACCGAGAGGCGCTGACGGCGGCCGACGCCGTCGAAACGATCACCCGCGTTGCGCCGACTCGCTGAACCGGCACGGAGTGTGAGAGAGTGGAGCTGCGTGGCCTGAATTCTCGGCCACGTTGTTGCCAGAAGAAAGTAGTACACACATGGCACAGGGAACCGTCAAGTGGTTCAACGGTGAAAAGGGCTTTGGTTTCATTGCCCCCGATGGTGGCAGCGAAGACCTCTTCGTCCACTACACGGCGATCGCGTCGAAGGGCTTCCGTACCCTCGAAGAGGCGCAGCGGGTCGAGTTCGACGTCGAGCAGGGCGCACGCGGCCTGCAGGCAGTGAACGTCACGTCGATCTGACGCAGACGACCAAGCGAACGCCCCGGGTACCACCCGGGGCGTTCGTGCGTTCCGGGGAGGCTCAGCCCCACCTGCCGCCACCTCGCCGACGTGCGCGGAGGGCCCGCGAGGAGTAGTCTTGTTCGGCCCGACCGGCATGGCCGGACTTCCCCTTCATCCGCTCACGACCTGGCGCCTCTGCGCCCGGAGAGTTCTTCATGACTAAGACGCTGACGGTCGGCTCGCCCGCCCGTGCGATTGTGCTGTTCGCGATTCCGCTGCTGCTGGGCAGCGTGTTCCAGCAGATCTACCACTTCACCGACGCGGTCGTCGTCGGCCGGCTCCTGGGGGTGAACGCCCTGGCCGCGGTGGGCTCGACGAGCAGCGTGCTGTTCCTGCTGCTCGGGTTCACCTTCGGCGCGGCCGGCGGCATGGCCATCCCTGCGGCCCGCTCGTTCGGCTCGGGCGACATGGCGGCCACCCGTCGGTTCATCGCGCTCGGCACGCTGGCCTCGGTGGTGATCGCGTTGGCGGTCACCGCGGCCGGCACGCTGCTGGCCGAGCCCCTGCTGACCCTGATGCGGACGCCTCCGGAGCTGATGGCCGACGCGACGACCTTCCTGGTGGCCTCGTTCTGGGCGACGCCCGCGACGATGGCGTTCAACTACGTGACGGCTGTCATCCGGGCGCTCGGCGACAGCCGGACCCCGCTGGTCTTCCTGATCGCGTGCAGCGTGGTCAACGCCGGTCTGGTCTTCCTGTTCATCGGCGCGATCGACCTCGGGGTCGGTGGCGCCGCCCTCGCGACCGCCGTCGCCCAGCTCGGCTCGGCCATCGGCTGCGCCTGGTGGGTGCTGCGCCGCACGCCCGCGCTGCGGCTCGCCCGCGCCGACTGGAGGCCCGTCCGCGGCGAGGCCCGCGACTCGGTGCGCCCCGGCCTCGCGCTCGGCTTCCAGATGTCGGTGATCGCGATCGGCGCCGTCGTGCTGCAGCAGGCCGTCAACGGCCTGGGCGCCGACGCCGTGGCCGCGACCACCACCGCCATGCGCATCGACCAGCTGGCGATCGCCGCGCTGTCGTCGTTCGGCGTCGCGATGGTGACGTTCGTCGCGCAGAACCACGGCGCCCAGCAGTGGGGTCGGATCCTCCGCGGCGTCTGGCAGATCAGCCTGGTGACGTGGGGGCTCGCCGTCGTGGTGGGCATCACGCTCGTGGCCTTCGGCACGCCGATCGCCGAGCTGTTCATCGGCACCGGTGAGCCCGCCATCGTCCGCCTCGCGCACGACTACCTGACGGTGCAGGCTTTCTTCTACCCGGTGCTGGCCAGCCTGTTCGTGCTGCGCCAGTCGATCCAGGGCCTCGGCGCCACGCTGGTGCCAACGGTGGCGGGCTTCATGGAGCTGGTGTTCCGCGCCGCCGCAGGCCTGCTGCTCGTCGGTCCGCTCGGCTTCCTGGGTGTCGCACTCGCTGCGCCGCTGGCCTGGGTCGGCGCGCTGGTCCCCCTGGCCCTCTCGTGGTTCGGACACCGACGCCAGCTGCTCGCCCTGCTGGCCGAGCCCGTCGAGCCCGAGCCTGTGGTCGAGCCCGAGCTGGCCTACGCCTGAGCGTCGAAGGCGTCAGCTGAGCCTCAGCTCACGCCTTCGGCCGCGGCCATGATCTCGATGCGGTTTCCGAATCCATCGCGAGCGTGGAAGCGGACATACCCTTCGAAGGTGTCTCTCTCCTGCCACGAGAGCTCGTAGCCGCCCGCCTCGACCCGAGCCGCGATCACCTCAAGCTCCCCCACCGACCCGCAGGTCAACCCGGGATGCGCCTTCCTCGCCGGAACGAAGGGCTCGTCGACGCCGAGATGGATCTCCGCGACCACGCGGCCACCGTCGAATGCGCGGAACCAGCAGCCCCCACGGCCAGCCAACGACGGTGGCTTCTCGACCTCGGTGAGCCCGAGCATGTCGCCGTAGAACCTGCGGGCCTCCGCCTCCGACCCTCGTGGCATGGAGATCTGAACGTGGTGAAGCCTCACTATCGCCTCCTAGATATCTTGACATCAAGATACATGAGCGCCGCGGCCTACGGGCGGTCGACGGGAACCAACGTCAGCTGTCGCTCGGCGATGGTCCGCCAGGAATATAGGTGGCCCTGCCGCCGCAACTCGATGAGCGAGAGCGTCGGGCGCGTGATGACGACGTCCTCGAGCCCGGCATCGTTCAGCCCCCACACCAGAGCGACTTCGTCGATCTCGCCGTCGAAGTAGGCCAGCGTGACGTGCGGAGGGACCCGGCGCCACTCGCGCGGTCCGCCGAGGAGGTCCTCCACAGCAGACTCCTGGGCATGCCGGAGCGCGGTCAGCCAGTCGGGCACCTGCCCGGTGAGGCTCAGGCCGTCTCGCCCGAGGTAGAGCGTGTCGAAAACGATGGCCGACTGCCCATCGGCGCGACCCGCAGCGTCGTCGAGGACCCGAGAACAGAGCGCGTGCAGCGCCTCGTCCGGCACCTCCGCGGCGTGCCCGACGCCCGTCATCGTCAGGTGCAGCCACGACGGCGGCACCCTGTCGACGCGCCCGAGGCCGCCCAGCACGCCGGCGTACCGATCGGCAGGCACCGCGAGCGCCGGCTCCGAGCCGAACGTGAGGTGAAAGGTGAGGTAGCGGGTCTCAGGTCCCCAGCCGGGGCGCCACCACCAGTGGCTCGTCGTGTGCTCGAACTCACCGCGGCGCATCTCCATGACGTCGACACTACTTGGGAGCCTTTCGTTCAGAGGTGAACCAAAGGCTCGCGGTGAACGAGGAAGATGGACCCGTGTTGTCGTCGTCCCTGATCCTCACTCGCCTCAGAAGCGCGGCGCTTGCCGCCGCGTCGGACGACGAGCACGGGCTGACAGACGCCGCGGCTTGGCTGGAGCGGCTGAGCGCCTCGGATCTCATCCGCACGGACAGCGTCGCGCGGATGTTCCGCTACGACGGACCGACCCTGGGCACGTCGAAGCAGTGGACTCGGCACGTGCTCGAGAGCTCCGACGCCGCTACGGCGTTCGCCAGCATGCACCGCGACGGCTACGTCCGTGAATGCTCCCTTCGGCTGCTCAGCCCGGCCACGGCCCGGCTCGGACACCGGATGGTGGCGTTGCGCGTCCGCGACCACGTGCCGCAGGTGCGCACCCTCGCCGTCGAGCGCCTGATGGCCGGGGCGAACCTCGCCTCGGCAGCGCACATCATGCCCGTCCTGCACCGCTTCGAGCGCGGCGGCCGCGGCGCCGACACGGCTGACGCCTACCTGAGGCTGCTCATCGAACGGCACGGCGCGGACCAGGTGTGGCGCGCGTTTCGCACGTCGACGGATCGGGACGTCCGGCGCTGGGCGTTCCGGCGCAGCATCGACGGGTCCTTCCTGGGGATCGACGACGCACTGGCGCTCTGGCCGCGGGAACGGGACCAGGTGGTCCGGCGACTCCTCGCCCTGGTCATCGCCGACGGCGACCCCGAGACCATCCGCGCCACGCTGCTCCGCGGGCGCGCCGCGGAGCACCGCGCCCTGGCGCTCGTTCGTCTTCAACCCGCTGACCTGACGAACGACGAGGTCCGCCCGCTCCTCGCCGACTCGTCCAGCCTCGTCCGCCTGTGGGCACGGCGGCGCTGGCAGGAGCTGGGCGGCAACGCGGAGCGCGCGTGCCGGGAGCTCGTCGACGCGGCGACGGCTCCGTCGCTTCGGGCGCGCGCCTACGCGGGGCTGTCCGAGGCCGGCGGCCGGATCGAACGCGCCGAGATCCTCGCTCTCGTTCGCGACCCCGACGCTGTCCTTCAGCGGGCCGGGCTGCAGCTCCTTGCCCCGGCGGTCACGGCCGACGACGTCGCGGACCTACTGAGGCTCGTCCGCTCCTCAGGGTCTCGCGTCGCCCAGCTGGCCGTCGACTGCCTCAGCGCCCACCCCACCCTCTGGTCGCTCCGCGACGTCGAAGCCCTCAGGGCGGACCCCGACCCCGAGATCCGCCGCCGGGCGTGGGTGCTTCACCACAGCCGTGGGCGGCTGGGAACAGGTGATCGGCGACCTCGAGGCACTGTGCGACGACGACCCCGCCGTCTCCTCGCTGGGCGTCCAACCGAAAGCCCCGATGTACGTCATCCCGACCGACGAGCAACAGGCCAGCCTCGCGGCTCTCCTCGTGAGGGTGAACCTGCCCCGCGACCAGAAGCTGGACATCGCGTTCCTCGCCGGGCTGACGGATCTGGCCGACGCGTTCAGAACCCCACCCGCACACCCCCAGCCCCCAGAAACCGCGGCCGATGAGCGGAGCACTCCTCTATCCAAGATGCTCCGATGGTGGCAAGGGCTGAAGTGACAGGCACCCCGCTTCCGGCCTGCCCGACTATCGACCGACCTCACGCTCCTGGTATTCGCGGGGCGACATTCCATGGAAGCGGGAGAAGGCCGTGCGCACGTCGGCAGGTGCCTCCCCGTCGCCGACCCGGACCTCATGATCCCCGACGAGGCCGGATCGTCGAATCAGGCACGCATGATGACCTTCTCGCGGCGAACGGGCGCTATGCCAGTCTCTGGACCGCGTGGCGCGGAGCGGCAGACCGGGACCACGCAGGGTAATCCGGTGCCCGCGGCCTGGTTGGCGCGGCTGAGCGCTTCGCCCCTTTAGACTCGCCTGATGCGAGCCGTCGTGTTGGGTGTGAACGGTCTGACGGGCCGGGCAATCGCTGCGGAACTGGCAGCCGCCGGCTGGGAGGTCGTAGGCACAGGCCGGGACAAGGCCCGCTTCCCAACGGCGCTTGGGCTCGCCGGCGTCGAGTTCATCCGCTCTGACCGAAACGTGCCTGTCGAGTTGGGCGCGGTGCTCTCGTCGGGTGCGGATGTCGTCGTGGACTGCGTCTGCTACACCGCCGATCAGGCCCGGCTCCTGCTGGGCCATACCGACCGCATCGGATCGATCGTTGTGTTGTCGAGTAAGGCGGTCTACGTCGATGCGCACGGGCGACATTCCAACAGCGATGAGCCGCCCGACTTCGGCGCTCCGGTGAGCGAATCCTGCGCCGTGATGGAGCCCGACTTCTCCGGCGACTACCTCTCGAGGGACGGGTACGGCGCGAACAAGGTAGCGATGGAGTGCATCCTGCGTGACTCGGCTGCGCCGGTGTCGATCCTGCGGCCCTCTCGCATCCACGGCGCCGGGGCGGCTCGACCTCGTGAGTGGTACGTCGTCACGCGGCTGATGAACGGGCAGCGGCAGTTCCCGCTCGCCCAAGCGGGGCGGACCGGCAACCATCCGACGGCCGCACGGAATCTCGCCCGGCTCGTCCGGGTCTGCGCCGAACAGCCCGGCGCCCGAGTACTGAACGCTGCCGATCCGGGCACACCGACCGCGGCGGAGATCGTGACCTCGATCGGCGCCGCCTACGGCGAGACCGTGGAGGTGGTCGACGATGAGCTGCGGGGGTGGAATCCGTGGGATACCTGGCCGCCGTTCTACCTGGACATGCGGGCCGCACAAGCTATCGGCTACGAGGCGGCAGGCACGTATCGCGATACTGTCTCGGAAACGGTCGACGAACTGGTGCAGCTTGATCCCGAGAGTCGCCGGGCTCTGGACACCGACCCGTATTTCGCTCGTTGAGTCGGGCGAGTTCCTCGTGATTGCCTCGCCTCAAGCGGGGAGGGGCACCGTTGGGCACGCGTTACCGTGGCCCTGTGGTCATGCTTCGCTTCACCCGCTGGGAGATCCCATCAGGCACCTCCTTGTCTGCCGTCGTTCCCGGGGCGGCACACCTCTGCGGGATATATGTCCTGGAATTCGCCGACGGGGAGCTTTACGTCGGCCAAACAGTGTCGCTGCTGACGCGCTTCGCAGACCATGCGCGGAGGTGGCCGGGAGAAATCGTGGCGCTCAGGTTCGCTGCGCTCGTCCCGGAGGAGCTCAACACCGCTGAACGCGACGTCATTGCCCGTCTGGTTTCGCACGGCGGACACCTGAGAAATACTGACCTCGTCGCATTGCCCTTGCGGTCGGCTGCTCTCGATTCAATGGTTGACACCGCGGTCCAGGCCGCGTGGCTCGCGGGAGACTGCGCCGATCTCAGCATCGGGGAACGAGGCCAGGAGGCGCTCCAAAGACGGCGCACGCACGCCCGCTATTCCCTGCTTGCGAGCCGCGACGACTTTGAGCAGATAGTCGCGATTCTCGGCGAGTACCTTCGCATCTGTGTCCCCTGGCCCCACCAAACCGAGAGACGTTTCTGGACTGTGACGAGTCTCCCGGGCACCGGGAGGTCTAGCGATTGGCACCGACTCGTCACGCTCAACATCAACAACATCGAGGTGCTGATGCTCGGTGAAGGGCGGCAGCGCGGAGCAAATGAATGGCAGGCGACCGGCTTCATCAATGTCGCGCACACGAAGAACCTCGACTCAGTTCGGGGCCTACGCCTGGAGCGAGCCTCCTACGGCCCGGTAGGTGATATTCGACGACTCCGCTTCGAGCACTGGGGCGCCGTCTCCCGACTGTTCGGTTCGGAGGTCGTCACCGAAGCGGCGCGTGAGCTGGCCATGGGGCTGCTGCGCAAGGGATCCGGGATGTTCGGCCGCTTCCACGACTACAACCTGGCTGATGACGTGTTCGGCTACCTCGAAAGCACCTACGGGGGCTCCTGACGGTTGTCGCACACCGCAGCGTCCTCGTCCGCAGAAGCCGCAGTCTCGGAATCGACTAATGCGGCTGCCAGCGTCGATTCTGGGCCGGATTCGGGGATAGTGCGGCTGCGCCCGTCGCTATGCCGACGGACGCAGCCGCAGTGCTGTGGTCGCGGTCAGCCGGGAATCCTGAGCGCCGACCTTCCCCTGAGAGGACGCGTGTCACCCGGCGCTTCGCGGCAGCTCGGAGCGAGGGTACGCTCCTTACATGACGACGACGGTAAGACTGAGCAGCAAAGGCCAGCTCACATTGCCGGCGGCCGTGCGCGAAGAACTCGGGCTCGAACAAGGCGACACACTTGAGCTGGCACTGGTGGACGGCAAGGTCGTGCTCTCGCCAGTCGGGGGCTTCGACGACATCACCGCTGACGTGATGGCCCTGATCAGCCCGGACATCACGCCTATCACCGATGTCTCCGCGTACTACACGCAGCACCGACGTGCCTGACTGCATCGGCAGCGCGGACGCCAACGTACTCCTCAGGCTGCTGCTCAACGACGTACCCGCCCAGCACAGCGCGGCGCTTGCTCTGGTGGCGCGAGGGGAACTGAGAGTCTCCGACGTAGCGGTGGCCGAGACCGTCTTCGTCCTCGGCAGACACTACGAGCTCAGCCGACGACAACTTCATGGCGCGATGCGTCGACTTCTCCTCCAACCCCAGATCGTCGCGAGCGGCAAAGCACTGGCGGCGCTCGAGACCTACCTCGAACACCCGAAGCTGTCATTCGAAGACTGCCTTCTGGTGGAGCACGCCCGCCACGACGCCGCCCAGCCGCTCTGGACCTTTGATCGAAAGCTGGCCAACCAGACGTCAGCCCGGCTGGTCGCCGATCATCATTCCTCATAGGCCGTCATCGACCGGGCCGTCATCATCAACGGCGCACCGCACGTCGACCCCCCTGCCTGTGGCCCGCTTAGGATCTTTTCATGAGAGTCGACCGCATCGTGCCGAACCTGACCGTCACAGACCTCACGCGGGCGGTGGGCGAACACCGGGCGGCCACGGGCCTCGACGTGCTCATGGATCATGGCTGGATCGTCACCCTCGGGGACGACGACGGGCATCAGCTGTCCCTCATGACGAAGGACCTCACCGGTCCCGTGAACCCGGCGGTGTCGATCTTCGTCGACGACGTGCGCGAGGCGCTCGCCCGCATCGAATCGGCCGGCCTCGAGATCGTGCACCCGCTCACCGATGAGCCGTGGGGCGTCACACGATTCTTCTACCGCGACTCAGACGGCAACGTCATCAACGTCGGCACGCATACCCCCGCCGGGTGATCAGCGCCATGGCTCAGCGGTGGTCGTCGCCGGCGGGGCGTCGCCAGCGCATCGTGAACAGCTCCGGGACATAGCTCGCGGGCCGGTCGGTGGATGCGCGGTACTCGGACGGGGTCTGCCCGACGATCTCGGTGAAGGTACGGCTGAATGTGCCCAAGCTGCTGAACCCCACCGCCATGCAGATATCGGTCACCGTGCGCTCCGACCAGCGCAGCATCTGCATCGCCCGCTCTATCCGGCGGCGCTGGAGGTAGCGGTACGGCGTCTCGCCGAACACCTTCTTGAACTCCCGGATGAAGTGCTCGCGGCCCATCAGAGCGATCCGCGCAAGCCCCGGCACAGTCAGATCTTCGGCGAAGCAGCGATCCATCGTGTCGCGAGCGCGTAGCAATCGCCGATTGCGATCGTCACTGGTCTCCACCGTCTCAGCGTAGTGCGCACTTTCGGAGAAGCATCCGCTTGTGCCACCGCTCTAGTGTCGAACACGACCAGTCCCGATCCCTGTCATCCAAAGAAGAAGGACATCATCATGCTCAAGCGCAACAACATCTCTTCCATCTACGTCCTCGACCAGGACGAAGCCAAGACGTTCTACACCAAGGTGATCGGGCTCGAAGTCGCCCGGGACATGAACTTCGGACCGATGCGCTGGCTCGCAGTTCGCGTGCCAGGAGACCCGAAGGTCATTCTGCTCGAGAAGCCCGGCCCGCCGGGCATGGACCAGGCCACCGCGGCGCAAGTGCGGGACCTGGTGACGAAGGGGGCTGGCGGTGGCTGGCTCGCCTTCGACACGGACGACGTGGACTCGCTGTACGCCTCATTGAAGGAGGCCGGAGTCGAGTTCACTCAGGACATCGTCGAGCAGCCCTACGGCCGCGACTTCGCGATCCGCGACCCGTTCGGCAACCACCTCCGGTTCGGAGACGTGAAGAGCGAACGGATCTGACCGACGGCCATCGCTCTTCCGCAGCTCGGCCGTCATGCACCCCATGGGTCGAGCAGATCGACGCCGGTGTGGGCGAAGTCCTTCGTGTTCCGAGTCGCACACGAGGCGGCATGGGCTCGGCAGATCGCAGCGATCTGAGCGTCGGCCGTGCTGATCGGCAAGCCTGCCGCCTCCCTCATCGCGAGGATGTCGGCGTAGTGGGGAGCCGCTTCTTCATCGAAGGCAAGCACCGCCCCCGCATCTCGGTACAACTGGAGCACGGCATCGATCCGCACCGCCAACGCCGCCTTGCGGCGACCATCCGGCAGGCGCCGCACGCCAGCGAGCAACTCGGCGAGAGTAACCGCCGTGATCGCGACATCACCTGGTAGATCCTCAACCCACGCTACGACCCGCGAATCAGGAACCGGTCGAAACAGCTCCGAGACGACGTTCGTGTCGAGGACGATCATCCGAAGTCCGCGGCTCGCGCCACGTCCGTACGGTCCGGAATCGATAGCTCGACGCCACCGGCCTCTTGCGCGGCACGCAGAAGCGCCACGGCGATGTTGGGCCGCTGGACAGCCCGGGTGAGAATCTCACGCACCTCAGCCTCCATCGACCGCCCGTGCTTCCTCGCCTGGGAAGCAAGCTGGTTCTTCACCGAGTCATCCAACCCGCGAACAATGATCGTCGTCACACCCACCTCCAAGACTGCTATCACTGATGATAGCCCTACCCGCGACCGCGGGTCCCTGAAACGAGGCAACAGAGCAGAACTGTCGATGTACCGTGGCTCAATGAGCGACTCAGCACCGAACCCTCGACTCAACCGCATCAATCTGATCTGCCTCGGCGTAGCCGACCTCACCCGCTCCCGGGCCTTCTACCGCGACGGGCTCGGCTTCGAGACGCCCAACAACGAGGACACCCCCGAGATCGTCTTCTTCGACAACGGCGGCACCAAGCTCGAGCTGTTCCCGCGGGAGGCGCTGGCCGCGGACATCGGCGGAGACAACCCGCCGGCCATCTCAGATCCCGCCACAGCCTTCACCGGCATCACGCTGGCCTACAACGCCAAGAGCCGCGAAGAAGTAGACGCGATCTTCGCGAAGATCGAGAGCATCGGAGGCACCGTGGCCAAGGCTCCCGAGCTGGTCTTCTGGGGTGGCTACAGCGGCTACTTCCGCGACCCCGACGGCTACTACTGGGAAGTCGCCCACGCCGATTCGTGGAAGTTCGACGCCAACGACATGCTCATCATCGAGTAGGGCGCGCGTCACACTCCGATGTTATATAGCCATCTATATAACGAAGGAGCGCATCATGGCACTGACGAGCGTCGACCTGGACCCGCAACTGATCGAGCGCGCTCGTGCGCTCAACCGATTACCTGGTCGACAACCCGGTCTGGGCGAGGCTCGCCAGCGGGGACCCTGCGATCGATGCCTGCTTGCGCGCCATTGAGCGAGCCCCTGCGGACCTGTTCGTCACCTGTCCGCCACAGGTCTTGGAGTTCTGCCACAGCGCCCGCACGCCCCAGGAGCACGACGTCTACAGGGAGCTAGTCTCGATGGGGTTCCCGTTGGAGCACGCTCCCGACGAATCACTCGTTCTGGACATCCAAGCCGAGCTGTGGCGAGCCGGGCTCTCAGTAGCCTTCAACAGCGGGAACCAATGTCGGTCTCGCAGCGGGGAATCGATCGCCGCGACGTCGACCCACTCCCCCTCCACAACAGGTGCGGCTGAACTCTCCCACACGCCGAAGAACGCGTCGGGAGTCGGCCATGGGTATTCCGTGCCCGGCTCGACCACCGTGTTGCGGACGGAGCCGAGATACTCGGGCTCGGCCGAATCGCCAGCGATCAGCTCCTGGAGCAGTCTGATCGTGCGCTCGCCGTGCGGATCGGCGGGCAGCACGAGCCGCGTCGGAATATCGAGTCGCCCCGTTCCGTCATCGCGTGTGACGCAGAAGACGTGATCGTCGCAACGGAGAAGCAGCCGGACAAGGCACATCGGCGCTCGGGGTGCTCCCCCGGCGACGACTTGGGCCCGCCCGCCGTCCGGCAACCAGCTGGCATTCGCCACGTCAGCAACGATCCGTGGCGTATCCGTCGTCATGGCCGAAGGCTAGCGCGCCAGGGCCCTACGCGTAGAGATCCTGCTCCATCGCCTTGAGGTGCTCAGCGAGGTGCTCGTGCTCCCATGATGCGATCTTCACGAACAGGCTCGCGTAAGCGATATCGACGGAGTTCGCACCGCTGCCCACCTTGCGCTCGAGCTCCCTCACGGCGTCGAACAGTTCGCGATGGATCTCCGGCGACGCGGTGCGCACTGTCCCCTTCGCAAACCTCAGCTCCTGGTTGAGATGCCAGTATGCGTTGTCGAAGTTCATGATCGGGTCACCTTGACTCTCAAGGTCCCAGAGCAGCGCGAACGCCGCTGCTTGGTGCTCGCCGAGTCCTGCGGTGTAGTGCGCGCACGGCGATGAGAAGATCTGACTCGCGGGTATCGGCATCATCGGGCGAGCATAGGCGAGGACCGCTCGCGACCCGCAGCCATCTTGTCGTCGACCACTGCCAGAATGACCGCCATGACATCGACCATCCAGCAGTGGGAGGCGTCCGTTGCCAATCTCTGGGAGCGCTACGACCTCCTCGATCGCTACGAGGGCGTCGCTGCGATGCGCGCTCTCGCCGAGCGCTGCCCGGCCGCGGACGGCAGAGCAGCGTTCGAGCTGGCCGGCATGTACGACTCGATGGGGTTCGAGGCGGAAGCCGGTGCGGAGTACGAGAGAGCGCTCAGACTCGGCCTCGACGACAATCGTCATGCGCAGCTCGCCGTCCAGTACGGCTCCACGCTGCGCAATCTGGGCCGGATCGACGAAGCGATCACCGTCCTCGAGGCCGCTCCGACCCATGAATCGACCGGATCCGCACCGCGGGTGGTACTTGCCTTGGCTCTGCACAGCGCTGGGCGAAAGGACGAGGCGCTGCGCGTCGCACTCGAAGCGCAGATAGACGCTCTGCCCCGGTATCGACGTTCCATGCGCAACTATGCGGCCGCGCTCACCGAGCCGGCGGACGGCGACACCTCAACGGCTCACCGCAACCTCGTCAGCACCGTGCAGGAGATCGTGAAGCAAGGACTGCGAGTCGTCTGCCTCTGCGGATCGGCCCGATTCCGCGACGACATGGCAGATGCCAACCAGCAGTTGACCTTGGCCGGGGTCACCGTGCTGGCCCCCGCCGTCTTTCCCCATGGAGGCGACGCCATCACGGAGGAACAGAAGGCGAACCTGGACGCTCTTCATCTGAGGAAGATCGACCTCGCCGACGCCGTGCTCGTCATCGATCCCGGCGGCTACATCGGTGAGTCGACCACCCGCGAGATCACCCACGCTCATGCCGCCGGGAAACCCGTGTTCCGACTGTCCAGCACGTAAGCCATCCTTCACACCAGTCCCAGGGAGGGTCAGCGCCCAGACCGTTGAAGCAGAACTCCGCCGAGGGACGGAAAACAGACAACCGTAGGCACCCGGCGCCTCGATGCGCTCGAAGGTTAGCGGCCGGCCGCTCATGAGGGCCGGGAGTACGGTGGAATCACCGCCCTCCGCGAGGCCGCGGGGATCCGATCCTTGGAGTCGTCATGCGCCCGTTAATCCTCCGACACAGCCTGTCCCTCGACGGGTACGCCGCCGCGCCTGCGGGCGTACGCGATGACTTCTTCGTCGACTACGACGATGACGAGGAGTTCGTCGCACACATGGCGGCCGTGCTCAGCTCGGCGGGTGTCCATGCGATGGGTGCTCGCACCTACCGCGACATGGCCGGGTACTGGCCGTTCCAGACGGGACCCGAGGCCGACGCGATGAACGCCATCCCCAAGGTCGTCTTCTCTCGCTCGCCGATCGATACCCCGTGGGCAACGACGACTGTCTGTTCCGGAGACCTGGCCACCGAGATCGCCGGGTTGAAAGCCCAGGACGGCGGCCCGATCCTCGCACACGGCGGCGTGCGATTCGCCCAGGCGCTCATCCGCGCGGACCTCGTCGATGAGTACCACCTGCTGATCAGCCCCTTCGCCCACGGCGGAGGCAGCCCGCTTTTCACCCAGCTCACCAGGTTGCAGCTGATCGACGTCAAGTCATTCCCCAAAGGCAATCTCGCCTTGACCTACGCGCGTGCGGACGCAACTTCTTCCTGAACGGAACGATCCCGTGCCCAGACGGTCGGAGCCGTTCCGACCGACTGAGACTCACACGTTGAAGCGGAACTCCACCGGGTTGCGTCGCCGATAGGCATTTGCGCTTCTCAGAGCTAGAAATCCGCCGCCGTCGATAGCCGCCCGATCTCCGCCGCGATCTCCGCTCGCAGACTCGCGTGCTCCTCGCCGAGAGCGAATCGCGGATCCGACCAATGATCCGGCGAGTACAGCCACACGGGCTTCACAACCAGCTCAGCGGGCTCCCACTCGTAGCGCGGCCAAATGTGCGCGTGAAGAAACGCGTCGTTGTTGCCGAGGATCTCGATGTTCACGCGTCGGAATGCCTCGTCGCGGCGGCTGCAGACGTTCTCGACCGCCGTTGCGATGAGGTCGACGTCGGCGAGATAACGGATCCGATCCCGACGCGGAAGGTCACTGAGACGATCCGCACCGACGACCTTCGCCAGCCCGAGCGAGTACCCGGGAAGCCATTGCACGTCGCCGATGACAGCGAAGGCAGCTTCGAGCTCAGCGAGAACTGTCGGATTCGTTCGGGCAATCGCGGATGCGATCCGGTCGGCGCGCCAATCGGTCATGCCAGGCTCGTCAGCCACCGCTTCACCGGTACACCTCTCGACGATGCTCGACTAGGTCGTGTTCCCCACGCAACAGCCTGCTCGGCTCCGGACTTGAAGGCACGATGGTGCAAGTCCGACAACTCCCGGTCATCGACTGACTCCGAGACCTTGAACTCGATCGGCACCACTAAGCGACCTTCAGCGGTGTGATCTCGGCAATCGCATGCCGCAGCGCCCGCCGCTCGATCCGCAGCTCGTAACTCGACTGCAGATTCATCCAGAACTCCTCGGACGTGCCGAAGTAGCGCGCCAGACGGATCGCCGTATCAGCAGTGATCCCCCGCTTACCATGCACGATCTCATTGATCCGCCGCGGCGGCACCCCGATCGACACTGCGAGCTTGTTCTGCGTAATGCCGAAGCCCCCGATGAAGTCCTCCATCAGGATCTCGCCCGGATGGATCGGCTCGATCAGGTCGGCCTCAGTGGTAGTCGACGAGTTCGACATCTTCCGCACCTCCGTTTCTCCAGACGAAGCAGAGACGCCATTGCGCGTTGACCCGGATGCTGTGCTGCCCGCGGCGGTCGCCAACCAGACGCTCCAGGCGGTTGCCCGGCGGGATCCTCAGATCCTCGAGGTCGCTCGCCGCGTGGATCAGCTCGAGCTTCCGCAGGACCGCCCGCTGCACGTTCCGGTCAACCCGTTTGACGTACTGCTCATGCCAGATGCGCTCGGCGTCCTTACTCCCGAACGATCTGATCACGAATCCATACTATAACGGACTGCGTCAATAACGTCAGACGTTAAATCGGAACTCCACTACGTCGCCGTCGGCCATCACGTAGTCCTTGCCCTCCAGGCGGACTTTGCCCGCAGCCTTCGCCGCAGCCTCGGAGCCGGCCGCGATCAGGTCGTCGAAGCTGATCACCTGGGCTTTGATGAAGCCCTTCTGGAAGTCGGTGTGGATCACGCCGGCGGCCTCGGGAGCGGTGGCGCCCTTCTTGATGGTCCAGCCGCGGGACTCCTTCGGGCCGGCGGTCAGGTAGCTCTGCAGGCCGAGCGTGTCGTAGCCGACGCGGGCCAGCACGTCGAGGCCGGGCTCCTCCACGCCCATCTCGGCGAGGAACTCGCGCGCTTCGTCCTCCTCCATCTCCACCAGCTCGGACTCGAACTTGGCGTCGAGGAAGATCGCCTCGTTGGGCGCGACCAGCTCCCGCATCCGCGCCTTCAGGTCCTCGTCATTCAGCTCGTCCTGGTCGCAGTTGAAGACGTACAGGTACGGCTTGGCGGTGAGCAGGTGGAGCTCGTACAGCGCGTCGAGGTCGAGCCCGGCGGCGCGAACACCCAGGCCGGACTCCAGCGCGTCCTTCGCCGCCTTGAACGCGGCGGCCTTCGGCTGCGACTCCTTCTTGATCCGCGCCTCCTTCTCGATGCGCGGCAGCGCCTTCTCGACGGTGGCGAGGTCGGCGAGGATCAGCTCGGTGGTGATGGTGTCGATGTCGGAGGCGGGATCCACCTTGCCGTCGACGTGGGTGACGTCCTCGTCGTCGAACACGCGGGTGACCTGGCAGATGGCGTCGGCCTCGCGGATGTTGGCGAGGAACGCGTTGCCCATCCCCTCGCCCTGCGAGGCGCCCTTCACGATGCCGGCGATATCGACGAAGCTGACAGTGGCCGGCACGATCCGCTCCGACTTGAACACCTTCGCCAACTCCGGCAGGCGCGGGTCGGGCACGCCGACGACGCCGACGTTGGGCTCGATCGTCGCGAACGGGTAGTTGGCCGCGAGCACGTTGTTGCGCGTCAGCGCGTTGAACAGGGTCGACTTGCCGGCGTTCGGGAGGCCGACGATTCCGATGGTGAGTGCCACGGGCGACGAGCCTACCCGACGCCCTGCCCCACACGCCCACGCGCGCCTCGCCCATCTTTGAGCACCAGCGCGGGCCCGTCACCCTCCGATGAGCACGACACACTGCGCGTCGCCCCGAAAGCCCCGAAAACCGGGATTTCCCGCGACGAACCCCGGCGCGTGCTCATCGCGGGGCGACCAGCAGTGCGCCGTGCTCACACCAGCACCGAACCAACCGCCCCCATGGGACCGCACCACGCCCGTCGTACGTAGTCAGAGCGCCTCGCGGACGGGAGCGTACCTAGGTTTCACATTTTGAACAATTTTGCGTTTCGTTATTAACCCTGGTTAGGCTTCCCTAAGCCGGGTGTCCGATCGCGACGGGGCCCGTCGACTCGCACGAAGTACACGCCCCGACCCTCGGCCCGGTACCCCGCGACGAGGTCCTGGGCATACCTAGGAAGAACAGTCATGCATATGAAGAGGCCCCTGGCACCTGCCGCCCTCGCTCTCACCGCCGCGCTCGCCCTCGTGGGCTGTGGTGCGGAGTCCACCCCCACGCCCGGCAAGTCGTCCGCGAACACGCCCGCGCAGACGTCGAGCAGCCCCGCTGCGCCCGCCACTGTCACGGTCGAGGACAACCACGGCAGCAGCACCGTCACGGTTCCGCCGACCTCCGTCGTCGCCCTCGACAACCGCACGTTCCAGACGCTCTCCGACTGGGGCGTGAAGCTTTCGGCCGGCGCGGTCTCCCTGATGCCCGACACGATCGCCTACACGCAGGACGCCTCGATCGTCGACGTCGGCAACCACCGTGAGCCGAACCTCGAGCTGATCGTCGCGGCGCAGCCCGACGTCGTCGTCACCGGCCAGCGCTTCGCCGGCTACTACGAGGACATCAAGAAGCTCGTGCCCGACGCCGCCGTGATCGAGCTGGATCCCCGCGAGGACCAGCCCTTCGACGCCGAGCTCAAGCGCCAGGTCACCGTGCTGGGCGAGGTCTTCGGCAAGCAGGCCGAGGCCAAGAAGCTGGGCGAGGACCTCGACGCTGCGATCGCGCGCGTCAAGGCCGCCTACGACCCGGCCCAGACCGCGATGGCCGTCAACGTCTCCGGTGGTGAGATCGGTTTCATCTCCCCGGACGCCGGCCGCACCCTGGGCGAGATGTTCCGTCTGCTCGACCTGACGCCCGCGCTGACCATCGAGAACGCCACCGACAACCACGAGGGCGACGAGGTCTCCGTCGAGGCCATCGCCTCGGCCAACCCCGCGTGGATCCTCGTGATGGACCGCTCCGCCGCGATCGATTCGGAGAACCCGGAGTTCAAGCCGGCCGCCGAGATCATCGCCGGCTCCGACGCTCTGAAGAACGTCGAGGCCGTGAAGTCCGAGCAGATCGTCTACATGCCCAACGACACCTACATCAACGAGGGCATCCAGACCTACACCGAGTTCCTGAACTCCTTCGCCGACGCTCTCGAGGCGGCCAAGCAGGGCTGATGCCCCTGCCTGTTACCTGTCGACGGTGGGGCGAGCGCTTCTGCTCGCCCCACCTTCGGCGCCTTCTGACCTCGGAGTAAACCCCTGTGACGACCATCTCACCTCCCGCCTCGCGGCACCGCGCCAAACTCTTCGACCCCTGGCTGCTCGTCGGCATCCTCGTGGTCGTCGCCCTGCTCGTGGTCTCGCTCTTCACCGGCGTCTACGACATCCTCGGCGCCGACGACGGCGCGGAGATGTTCGCCATCACCCGCATCCCCCGCACGGTCTCGCTCGTGCTGGCCGGTGGCGCGATGGCGATGTCCGGGCTCGTGATGCAGCTGCTGACGCAGAACCGGTTCGTGGAGCCGACGACCACCGGCACGACGGAGTGGGCGGCCCTCGGCCTGCTGCTCGTGATGATCGTGTTCCCGACGGCGACGATGGCGATGAAGATGACGGGCGCCATCGCGTTCGCCTTCATCGGCACCATGGTGTTCTTCCTGTTCCTGCGGCGGGTGTCGCTCCGCGCGTCGCTGATCGTCCCCATCGTCGGCATCATGCTGGGCGCGGTGGTCGGCTCCATCACCACGTTCCTCGCGCTGCAGTCCAACATGCTGCAGAACCTCGGGGTCTGGTTCGCAGGCAGCTTCACCTCCGTGCTGCGCGGCCACTACGAGCCGATGTGGATCGTGCTCCTGGTGGCCGTGGCCGTCTTCCTCGTCGCCGACCGCTTCACGGTCGCTGGCCTCGGCCAGGACATCGCCACCAACGTCGGCGTCAACTACAACCGCGTCGTCCTGCTGGGCACCGGCCTGATCGCCATCGCAACCGGCGTCGTCACCGTCGTGGTGGGCAACCTGCCGTTCCTCGGGCTGATCGTCCCGAACATCGTCTCGATGATCCGCGGCGACGACCTGCGCAGCAACCTGCCCTGGGTGTGCCTCCTGGGCATCGCGATCGTCACCGTCTGCGACCTCCTCGGCCGGACGATCATCATGCCGTTCGAGGTGCCGGTCTCCCTCATCCTCGGCGTCGTCGGCTCGGTGGTCTTCATCCTTCTTCTCCTGAGGCAGCGTCGCCGTGGCTGAGATCCCCATCGCACCCCCACTCCCCGACCTGTCGCGCCACTCGGGCTCCTTCGCCACCCTGAAGGCCCGCCGCCGCTACATCATCGTGTTGAGCGTCCTGATCGTGCTGGCGGTCGGCTTCGGCTTCGGCCTCCTGGCGTGGGCGAACCCCATGCCGGTGGGCTCCGACGGCTTCTGGCGCATCGCCCAGCTGCGCATGACGAGCGTCACCGCGATGGTCATCGTGGCGTTCTGCCAAGGAATCGCGACGGTGGCGTTCCAGACAGTCGCGAACAACCGGATCATCACGCCGTCGATCATGGGCTTCGAGTCGCTGTACCGGGCCGTCCAGACGACGTCGGTGTACTTCTTCGGCGTCGCGGGCCTCTACGCCCTGGAAGGTCTGCCGCAGTTCGCCCTCCAGGTGGCGCTGATGGTGGGCCTCGCGCTCGCCCTGTACACCTGGCTCCTCTCGGGCAAGTACGCGAACCTCCAGGTGATGCTGCTCGTGGGCATCGTCATCGGCGGCGGCCTGGGCGCCGTGTCGACGTTCATGCAGCGGATGCTGACGCCCAGCGAGTTCGACGTGCTGTCGGCCCGGCTGTTCGGCAACGTGTCGAACGCCGACGCCTCCTACTTCCCGCTGGCCATCCCGCTCGTCATCGTGGCATCGGTGCTCCTGGTGGGCCGCGCCAAGCGCCTCAACCTGATGTCGCTCGGGCGCGAGGTCTCCACCAGCCTCGGCATCGACCACAAACGCGAGCTCATCATCGTGCTGTTCCTGGTCTCGATCCTGATGGCCGTCTCGACGGCCCTGGTCGGCCCCATGACCTTCCTCGGATTCCTCGTCGCCACGCTCGCCTACCAGGCCGTCGGCACCTACGACCACCGCTACATCTTCCCCGTCGTCGTCCTCAACGCGTTCGTGGTGCTGAGCGGCGCCTACTTCATCATGCGCCACGTCTTCTACGCGCAGGGCGTCGTCTCGATCATCATCGAGCTGGTCGGCGGCACCCTCTTCCTGTTCGTCATCCTCCGAAAGGGCCGACTGTGATCACGCTCAAGGGCGTCCTGAAGACCTACAGCAGCGAGGTCGCGATCGGCCCCGTCGACCTGGAGATCCCGGAGGGCGGCATCACCGCGCTGGTCGGGGCGAACGGCGCGGGCAAGTCGACGCTGCTGACGATGATCGGGCGGCTGCTCGGCATGGACGCCGGCGCCATCGAGATCGCGGGCTACGACGTCGCAAGCACCAAGTCGAAGGACCTCGCCCGGATCGTCTCCATCCTCCGCCAGGAGAACCACTTCATCACACGGCTGACCGTGCGTCAGCTTGTCGGGTTCGGCCGCTTCCCGCACTCGCAGGGCCGGCTGACGGCGCTCGACGAGGAGAAGATCAGCCAGGCCATCGACTTCCTGGACCTCGGCGCGCTGGAGACCCGCTACCTCGACCACCTCTCCGGCGGCCAGCGCCAGCGCGCCTATGTCGCGATGGTGCTCGCGCAGGACACCGAATATGTGCTCCTCGACGAGCCGCTGAACAACCTGGATGTCGCCCACTCGCACTCGATGCTGCAGACGCTGCGCCGCGCCGCCGACGAGCTGGGCAAGACCGTGGTGATCGTCGTGCACGACATCAACTACGCCTCGTGCTGGGCGGACCAGATCGTGGCGATGAAGGACGGCCGGCTCGTCGCGATGGGCTCCCCGGAGGAGATCGTGCGCCGGGAACTCCTCCAGGAGGTCTTCGACCTGGAGATCGACGTGACGGAGTACCGCGGACGCCGGATCGCACACTTCTACCTGCCCGTCACGGCGGCGACCTGACGGCACTCGTCGGCGTCAGTTCGCCGGGGCCTCGACCAGGATCGGCCAGTGGTCCGAGCCCTCGCCCATGCCCCAGCCCTGGCCGCCCGACGTGTCGACGTCGTACAGCACCTCGAAGCTGAACCGGCCCGGCGCATACGGCGGGCTGACGAGCGCGCGGTCGATCGAGATGCCCATCCACGACGGTAGCCAGGTCGGCCAGGTGGCGGTCGCGCCCGCGCCGACGGCGGAGGCCACGTCCGCGCAGCGCCCGATGCGGCCGCCATCGAGATGGTTCAGCGTCGAGTTGAAGTCCCCGACGGCGATCACGTAGTCGCCCTCACACACTGAGCGCACCCAATCCAGGTGCTCGTTCCTGACCGCGACGTTGCCCGGCGACGGCTGCTGCACGTGGGCGGCGACGATCACCGGCGTCGTGGCCGTCGGATGTTCCGGAGCGACGGTGAGGCCTGCCCAGGGAGGGTTGCCGGGAAGCACCTTGTACCCGGCATCGCGCGCGAGATCTGACCGCACGAGGGCGGCAGTACCGGTGACGTCGAACAACTCGTGCGACCACCCGAGGGCACCCAGTTGCTCGGAGACCTGCTCGGCGAGACCCTCAGGCAGGACGAGGACATCGACATCGCGCGGCTTGATAACTTCATACGCACGCTCAGCGATTTCCCCGGGAGGCACACCCTGCGCATTCCACGACAGGATTCGCAGCCCCGGCTCGGGGATGGCGGGTGTCGGATTGGCAAGTCCCTGGCTGACGACGCGGCCGGCGAACGCGGCGCTCAGCACCAGACCGACACCGGCCAGCAGCAGCCACCGCCTCCACGCGTCCCTGTCACGCCGGGCAAGCAGGCCGGCAGCGACGGCGACGACGCCCGAGCCGAGCGCGAGCAGACGATCCGGCAGCGCAACGAGCAGTGCGAACCCCTCGACGGCCCGCAGCGGGGTGAACGCGACGCCGAACGTCACAGCAGCGGCGGCAAGCGCAGCCCAACCGGCGGTACGCAGCACTGACAAGTATCGCTTCTCCATCGACGATCACCCTGCCACACGGCGGCAACCTCAGCGCTCAGGCGAACAGCGCCTGGCCCACGAACTCGCCCTCGCGGACGCCCGGCGGCACGGCCCACAGGCCGCTGCCGATGTGCTGCAGATACTCCTGCATGAGGTCGTTTCGGCTCATCTTCGACTGCATCGGGATGTAGTGCGTCCGCGGGTCGGTCACGAAAGCGATGAAGAACAGCCCGGCGGAGAGACGACCCAACTGGTCGTTGCCGTCCACGTAGTTGTACCCACGGCGCAGCATATGAGCACCGCCATTGTGATCGGGGTGGCCGAGGGAGACGTGCGAGTCCGGGTCCACCAGCGGCTTGCCCTCGCGGCCGGCGAGCGAGAAATCAGGCTGGTCGAACTCCTCACCGCCCGAGAGCGGCGCACCCTCGCGCTTGGTGCGGCCGACGATGTTCTCCTGCTCCCGCATCGGGGCGCGGTCCCAGGTCTCGATCTGCATCTTGATCTTGCGCGCCACGAGGTAGGAACCACCGGCCAGCCAGTCGGCCGCGGCGTCGGCGCCCTTGGGCACCCAGACGTGCTCGTCCACCAGCTCTGTCTGCTCGCCGCGGAGGCCCATGGTGCCGTCCTTGAACCCGAACAGGTTGCGCGGCGTGTCCTGCGTGATGCTGGTCGACGACGTGCGGCCGAAGCCCAGCTGGGACCAGCGCAGCACGGCTCGGCCGAACGCGATCCTCGTCAGGTTCCGGATGGCGTGCACGGCGATCTGCGGATCGTCGGCGCAGGCCTGGATGCAGAGGTCGCCGTCGGAGTGGTCCTTGTCGAGGTTGTCCGCCACGAAGTGCGGGAGGCGCTCGAGCGCCTCGGGACAGCGAGCGGCGATCCCGAACCGGTCCTTGCCCGCGCCGTCGACGAACAGCGTGGGGCCGAACCCGAAGGTGATCGTCAGACCCGCGGGCGGCAGGCCGTAGGCCTCGCCGGTGTCCTCGGGCGGCGCGTCGTAGGGCCCGGACATCGGGTCCAGCTCGCCGGCCGAGCCGCCCTGCGTCATGCGCGCGGCGGCCTCGGTCCAGTCGCGCAGCAGGGCGACGAGGCCGTCCCTGTCCACGCCGGACGCGACGTCGAACGCCGCGAAGTGCATCCTGTCCTGCGCGGGCGTCACGATGCCCGCCTGATGGTCCCCGTAGTAGGGGTAGGCGCGCTCGGCGCCCGCCGGTGCGGCCTCCTCGGGTCGGGAGGCGACGTTGGCGAGCGCCAAAGCACCCGCCGCGGCGCCACCCACCGCGGCGGCGCCGAAGAGACCGCGCCGGCTGAGGTCGCTCATGCCAGGATCGCGCCCGCCATCTTCGACAGGGGCTCGCTGAGCGTGTTGACGGCGTCGGCCAGCTGCTTGACCTGCTCCTCGGTCAGCTGGTCGTACGTGGCGAAACCGTCGCCCTTACGCTGCGCGTCGAGAAGGGTCTGCAGGTCGGTGAAGGCCTTGGCGATCTGATCGTCGAGCGCCTTGTCCTTGCGCTGCAGCAGCGGGCGCAGGCCCTCCCAGGCGACATGCGCGCCGTCGACGTTGGCCTGGAAGTCCCACAGGTCGGTGCGCGACCAGTACTCCTCCTCGCCGGTCACCTTGCCGGTGGCCACCTCGTCGAGCAGGCCCTTCGCGCCGTTGGCGATGTCCGAGGCGGAGAAGGTCATGTCGCGGGTGCGGTCGTACAGGGTCTGGGTGTCGGCCACCAGCTTGTCGGCGATGGTGGCGCGCTCCTCGTCGGTCATCGCCGTGTAGCCCTCGGCGCGCTGCGGCCAGAGGTCCTTCTCGAGGCGGTGCCAACCGGTGAACTCGTCGCCCTCCTCGAGGTCGGCCTCGCGGGCGTCCATCTGCGGGTCGAGGTCGCCGAAGCTCTCCGCGACGGTCTCGACACGCTCCCAGTGCACGCGGGCGTTGGCGTACAGCGCACGCGCCTCGTCGTCCTTGCGCTGCTTGACGAGCTCGGCGAACTCCTGGGTCTTGACCAGCAGCTGGTCGACCTGGTCGCGCACGTAGGACGCGTACTGCTTGTCGGCCTCCTCGACGAGGGTGGCGTCCTCGCCGGTCGGGCCCACGGGCTCACCGGAGTCGGTGACGGTGAACGCGGCGCGGATGCCCTCGCCCACCATCCCGGGCTTGCAGGCGGTGAAGTACTTGCCTGCGGGCGCGGTCAGCACGAGGTCGCGCGTCAGGCCGGGGCCGACGTTCTCGATCTCGGCGACGATGCGCAGGCCGTCCTCGCCGAGCAGGTAGAACTCGTTGATCTTGGTGCCGTCGTTGGTCACCTTGAAGGTGACGGTGCCGGACGGCGCCTCAGCCGCGGAGACGGTGCAGGCGGTGTCGGTGGCGGAGACGGTGAGGGTACGGGCATCGCCGGCCGCGGGCGCGTTGTCGGTGCACGCCGTGGCGGCGAGCAGGCCGACGGCCATCGCGGGGATGAGAAGACGACGGTTCACTGGGTGGCTCCTTGAGGAATCGTGGTGGGCGCCGGACGATGCGCGGCGCGGTTGCGGAGGATGAAGATGGTTCCCACGACGAGCACGTAGGCCACCCAGACGGTGGCCTCGAGCACGGTCGTGACCGGGGAGAAATTGAAGACGCCCTTGAGCAGCGTGCCGAGCAGGCTGTCGAGCGTGATGATGTGGCTCACGTCGAACGCGATGGTGTGCAGGCCGGGCATCACGCCGGCCTCCTGCAGGTCGTGCATGCCGTAGGCGAGGACGCCCGCGGCGACGATGATGAGGAATGCGCCCGTCCAGGTGAAGAACTTCGACAGGTTGATCCTGAGCGCGCCGCGGTAGATCAAGTAGCCCAGGATGACCGCGACGACGATGCCGAGCAGCGCGCCCATGATCGGCTGGAACGTGGCGCCGGTGTCGCGAGCCGCCGCCTGCGTGGCCGCCCAGATGAACAGGGCCGTCTCGAGGCCCTCGCGGCCCACGGCGAGCAGGGCGACGACGACGAGCGACCACGGCTTGGTCGCGCCGTCCACCGACGAGCGGAGCGTGCGGCTCAGCCCGCGGGCAGCCGTCGCCATCCAGAGGATCATCCAGGTCACGAAGCCGACGGCGATGATCGACAGCGTTCCGCCGATGATCTCCTGGGCCTCGAACGTGAGCCCCTTCGGCCCGTAGGTGAGGACGGCGCCGAACAGGAGCGAGATGCCGACGGCGATACCCACGCCCGTCCACAGGTAGCGCAGATCCGCGCGGCGGTCCGCCTTCACCATGTAGGCCACCAGGATGCTGACGATCAGCGCTGCCTCGAGTCCTTCGCGGAGCCCGATCAGGAAATTAGCTAACATCAGCCTTGCCTTATGTCGTGGGTAAGGCGAGCCTAAACCTCGTTTCGCACAGAGCGCAAAACACCAACCTTGCGTGCGCAATCCATGGACAGTCGGCGAGAGGCAACGGCCTCTTTACGACGCGAGATACGCGCGCATGGCCCGCGCGAGAAGCAGCGGGTCCTCGATGCCGCACAGCTCGCGGGCCGAGTGCATGCTGAGCAGCCCTGCGCCGACGTCGACCGTCGTGATCCCCAGCCTCGTGGCCGTGATCGGTCCGATGGTGGAGCCGCACGGCACCGCGTTGTGGGAGACGAACGGCTGCACGGGGACGCCGGCGGCCGCGCAGGCGCGCAGCCAGATGGCGGCGCCGACGGCGTCGGTGGCGTAGCGCTGGCTCGCGTTGATCTTCAGCAGCGGGCCGCGGTTGGGCAGCGGACGGTTCTCCGGGTCGTGCAGGCCCGGGTAGTTCGGGTGCACCACGTGACCGCAGTCGGCCGATACGCAGCTCGAGCGCGCGAACATGGCGCGCGTGGCATCCAGGCCCAAGCCGTAGCCGGCCGCGATC
Source organism: Arachnia sp. (assembly GCA_047602285.1). Lineage (GTDB taxonomy): Bacteria > Actinomycetota > Actinomycetes > Propionibacteriales > Propionibacteriaceae > Arachnia. The sequence goes on along the minus strand of JASGHR010000001.1, from coordinate 2,909,522 downwards.
CGCTCCAGCAGGCCCTGCAGCAGCGGGCCGCCCGCGCCCGTGGCCGTGTCGGAACCCACCTCCTCGTGGTCGAAGGCGGCGAAGACCGCGACGTCCCGGCCCGGCTCAAGCTCCTGGACGGCGGTCAGCGCAGCGTGGGTCGACAACAGGTTGTCGAGTCGCGCCGAGGCGAGCAGCTCGCGCTCCATCCCGATCACCTCGGGGCGCTGGGTGTCGTAGACGAACAGGTCGTGGAAGGCGACGTCGGCCTCCTCGATGCCGGCGAGCTCGCACAGGTGGCCGAGCAGCGAGCCGCGCAGCTCGAGGCCAAGGACAGGCTGGGTGTGCGCCTGGCGGTCGAGCCGCAGGGCGTCGTTGGCGGTGCGGTCGAGATGGATCGCCAGCTGCGGGATACGCGCGATCGCCCCGCTCCGGACGAGGTGCACGCCGCCGTCGAGCGTGACGATGCGGCCGGCGACGCCCAGGTCGCGGTCGAGCCAGGAGTTCAGCAGGGGGCCGCCGTAGACCTCGACGCCCACGCCCGTCCAGCCCGCGCTCTGCGGCAGCGGGCCGGGCTTCACCTTGAAGCCGGGCGAATCCGTGTGCGTGCCGACGATGCGGAAGCCCGCGTCGTCAGCCAGCGCCTCGGGCGCCACCCAGGCGACCACCGCACCGTCGCGCACCACGAACCGGCGGCCCGCCACGCCGTCGAACGGGCGCGTGGCGTCGACCCTCCGGAACCCAGCGCGCTCGAGCCGTGCGGCGGTCTCGGCTGCGGCGTGATAGCTGGTGGGCGAGGCGACGACGAAGTCCGCGAGGTCGGCGGCCATGGCGGAGGCGGAGCTGAACATGCGGACAGGCTATCGGGCTCATCGCCACCCGTTCGGCCCCTCCCGGGGTGCCGCGCGGAAATTGTCGGAGGCCCCTGATTAGCTTGTGCGCATGGAACTCCTCCAGCTTCTCCTCGCCCTCCTGCTCGGCGCTGCCGCCGGCTTCTGGATGGGTCGCCGCACCGGCCCGAGCCCGCAGCCGCAGCCCGAGGCCGTGGACCAGCGCGCGCTGACCGCGGCCAAGGAAGAGGTGGATGCGGCGCGCGCGGAGGCCATGCGCACCCGAGAGGAGCTGGCGTCGGTGCGCACCGATGCCCAGCGCCAGGTGGTGGAGGCCGCACACCTGCGCACGGAGGTGGCGGAGGCGCAGCGGATTGCCGCGGAGGCCCAGCGCGAGACGGCGCACGTCGCAGCCCAGGTGGCTGCGGCCACAGCCCAGCGCGACGCGGCCGTGAAGAAGGCCGAGGAGCAGGCAGCGGACCGCGAGGCGCTGCTGAACCAGTTCAAGGTGCTGAGCGCGGAGTCGTTGGAGCGGCAGGGCAAGCAGGCCGACGCTGCGGTCGAGCAGCGTTTGAAGGCCACCGAGCAGCTGGTCGCGCCCCTGACCGACGGGCTGCGCCAGATGCAGGAGAAGCTGCAGCTGGTCGAGCTGGAACGCACTCGGATGGCGGCCGAGCTCGGCGAGCAGGTCGCGGCGGTACAGCGCTCGGGCGAGGCGATCCGCCGCGAGACCACGAGCCTGTCGAACGCGCTGCGCACCCCGCAGGTGCGCGGCGCCTGGGGCGAGCGCAGCTTGAAGCGGATCGTCGAGATCTCCGGCCTCACCGAGCGCTGCGATTTCGACACCCAGCAGACCTACGCCTCGGACGACGGCCGCTTCCGCCCGGATCTCAGGGTCAATCTCCCCGCGGGCAAGGTGATCTTCGTGGACTCGAAGGTGCCGCTCGCCGCCGTACTCGAGGCGTACAACACCGAGGACGAGGCGCTCCAGCGCGCGCACTTCCTCTCGTTCGCGAAGAACGTCCGCACCCACATCGATCAGCTCTCCGACAAGGGCTATTGGCAGCTCGATCTCGGCTCGCCGGAGTTCGTGGTGCTCTACCTGCCGTCCGACGAGATCTACCGCCTCGCGCTCGAGCAGCTCCCCGACCTGCACGACTACGCCACGAGGAAGCACATCGTGCTCTCCTCCCCCGGGCTGCTCATCCCTCAGCTGCAGATCGTCGCCAACGGCTGGAAGCAGGTGGCCCTGGCGGAGACCGCCGGGCAGATCTCGAAGCTCGGGCGCGAACTGCACCAGCGGCTCGCCACCCTCGGGTCGCACTTCGACAAGCTGGGCCGCTCGCTCACCTCGTCGGTCAAGGCCTACAACAGCGCGGTGGCCACGCTCGAGAGCCGCGTGATGGTGTCAGCGCGACGGTTCCGCGACCTCGACGTCACCGACGACGACCTCCCCCAGCTGGACCCGCTGGGCGAGACCACGCGCCAGCCCGCCGTCGCCGAGATGATCACCTACGCCGAGGACCGTGACCGTGAGCGGGCCCTCTTCCCGGAGGATCGCGAGCAGGACCTCCTCACCGACGACACGCCTCCCGTCCGCCAGCTCCGCCGCGACAGCACCGCTGGCTGAGCCGATCACCGCTGGGTGCACCGGCGGGCGCGTCCAGCGACTTATCCACAGATTCCCAAAACCTCTCGATCTCAGCTCTGCGCTTTGGTTGAATAGCGACACTCGCCGCTGGACTTGGGAGGCATCCATGCGCATCGTGGCCGGACTGGCATGTCTCGCGTTGCTGTCAGCGTGCACGCCGTCAACACCACCGACCCCGCCGCCCTCGACGTCAGCAGCACCGTCCCCGTCGCCGACCCCGAGCCCATCCCCCTCACCCAGTCCGTCACCCTCACCGACGGCAGTCGAGTCGTTCCCACCTCCGCCACCCACGGAGAAGGGTGAGATCGCCGACATCCGCGCAGGATGGGAGGCCTACGAGTCGGCTCAGGACATGTACTACCGCGATCCCGACCTGAAGGACTGGGAGGCGCTCGGCAGGGTGACAACAGGCGACGAACGCCCGCGGGCAATGGCCCGTATCGCAAGGACTCGAGAGTCGAACCTCCAGCAACGTGGAGACGCCATCTATCGCGAAGTCGTCATCGACAAGCCGAAGACGAGTTCGGACGGAGTCCGCACAGCTGAGGTCTCTTACTGTTTCGACCCCACTCGGCTTGACATGATCAACACCGAGACCGGCGAGCCCGTGCCCAAGACCCTCGACGACACTCTCACGAGCCGAGTGACCATGCAGCTGCTACCCGACGGATCATGGAGAGCCGCCGCGTACGAAAGCAGGCCGGAACGGTGCTGAACCGAATCCTCTTCTTCGCCACACTCGCACTCGTTCTACTCGTGTCGCCACCCACGAGTTGGGCGGCGTGCGAGAGCGAATGCGGAAGCCGCGATGGCGTTTGCGAGACCGTCTGCCCCACGGAAGGCACCGGTGGTTCGAGTGGCTCAGACAGCGCTCCTGGGAAGTCCGGGACCAGGCAATGCGTGTTCCAGGGCCAGGAGATCAAGTGTCGCTACAACGGCATGACGTGGAACAGCCGCAGCAGTGCGTGGTGCAAGCCCATGGCGCCTCAGCCTCCGCCGGACTTCTGGGCCTGGGACGGGCACGCCGACGGCTACATCGCCGAGTGCTTCCGCCCCGATGGCAACCTGATCCCCGATCCCGGCATGGTCTACTACATCTGGCTCCCCGATACTGACGCGACGCCTCCCGACCCGGAGGAACTCGCGCGCCAGATTCTCGCCCAGCTCCGGCTCGAGGCCCCGAAGATGGGCATGTTCCCCAAGGGCGACTCAAAGACGCACATGGGATTCGTGGGCTGGCACATGTGGCTGTGGTCCGAAGCGCCGAACGCGAACCAGTGGGGACCGATATCGGCGTCGCGCAGTGAGTCGGGGATCACCGTGACGCTGACCGCGGAAGTCGAGAAGGTGGTCTGGGACATGGGCGACGGCGGCACCGTCACGTGCGGCAAGGGCATCCCCTGGACGTCGACCCGCACCCACGGCGGCCAGAACGTCCCGTCCCCGACCTGTGGATACATGTACGAGACCATGGGGCGGTACACCGTGACCGCCACCGCTCACTGGCATGTGGCATGGTCCGGCGCCGGCGAGTCGGGCACCATCCCCCTGGCCCTCGACAGGGAAGCCCCCATGCGCGTCGGCGAGCTGCAGTCCGTCCTCGTCACCAACCGCTGACCAACACCCACACGTGCGGGCACCACGGCACGAACGCCGACCCCGGGCAATGACGCATGCCCTGCTCCCCGCTCTGACCGCTGCGCCCCACCTTGGTTGTTATCAGATCGTTACTTAAATTGCAGCCACAGCCTCCGGATTTCGCTGGCAATCCGAACACGCTCCTATTATAATAGAACACATGAACGATGACGTGAGGGGCCTCAGCCAGCAGCTCCTCACCGCTGCCTGGAACACGGCACGCGCCACCAGTGGCGACCGCGCGCAGCAGCTCGACGCGCTCCTGGCTGTCCTCGAGGAGACCCAGGACCAACTCGCCGGACTGAAGCTGCGTCTCATCCATGAGGCTCGGATGAACAACGTCGACACCGTCGTCGACCACGTCCGCAACTCGCCCCGCACCACGACGGCCCAGGCCACCGCCACATTGAAGCTGTCCTGGGACCTCGCCGAGCGGTTTCCGCACGTCGCACAGGCTCTGGAAGATGGCCTGGTGTCCCTGGCGCAGGCCGAAGCCATCGTCGGCGGATTGAAGAAGCTCCCCCTTGCGCTGACCCGGCAGGACCTTGAGATCGCGCAGGCCACCGTGCTCGGCTACGCCGACACCCTCGGCCCGAAAGAGCTGCACATCCTCGCGTCCCGCATGGTCGAGGTCATCGACCCCGCCGCGGCCGAACGATCGGAGGCCGAGCGCCTCGCCTATGAGGAGCGGCGCGCCCACGCCACGCGGTTCCTGAAGCTGCGCCTCGACCACCACGGCTCCATGTCCATCACCGGCCGGCTCCCCGTCGCCGCCGCGGCGACCATCGCGGCGCAGCTCGAGGCACTGATGCCGCCCGCATCCTCCTACCGAGACAGCGACGAGCTCCCCACGCCTGAGGCGCGGCGCGCGGACGCGCTGGTCCTGCTCGCCGAACAGGCCGCCAACGCCGGCACGGTTCCCGCACAGGGATTCGACCGGCCCACCGCCAAGATCATCATCCCGCTGTCCACCCTCGCCGACAGGCTCGGCCCCGCCGCCGTCCTCGATGACGGGCAGCCCATCTCCGCAGGCGAGGCCCGCCGCCTCGCCTGCGACGCCGACATCATCCCCGTCGTCCTCGGCGGCGCCTCGGAGATCCTCGACGTCGGCCGCACCCACCGCCTGTTCACCAAGGGACTGCGGACCGCGCTGATCGCCCGCGACCAGGGCTGCGCGTTCCCGCACTGCGACACCGTCGCGGCGGCCTGCGAGGGCCACCACATCACTCCCTGGTGGGCCGGAGGCGAGACGAAGCTCTCCAACGGAGTCTTGCTCTGTCCCCACCACCACCGCCTCGTCGAACCCGACCCCGCACAATCCCACGCCTCGCAGTGGCAGGTTCACCTCGACGCCGACACCGGCTTGCCCTGGTTCACGCCACCCCGACACGTCGACCCGGCACGACGACCACGGCAACACCGCCGCTTCCTCCTGCGCGACATCACCCTCGCCGAACCTCGCTCGGGCGCCGCACCCTCACGCGCATCGGCCGGGGCGGAGCCATGCCCAATCCCCATCCGCGGCGCCAGACCCAACCCGTGGCACCCCGACGAGAGCTACGCTGAAGCATGCACGATCTGAGACACCGCATCCTGCTCGGGGGTTTCGTCGCGCTCTGGGGGCTCGTCTCGTGGGATCTCGCCGCCCCGCAGGTCTTCCTGCCGCTCCCGGTCCTCCTGGTGTTCGTCGGCTCAGGCCTGCTCTTCGCGCTGTTCCGCGCGACGGCCCGGTTGGTCCTTCTGCATCTGGCGACGCTGGCGGTGATCGCCATCACCGCGGACGCGATCCTGCAGCCGGAAGCCCTCCTGCTCGGTCCTTTCGCCTACCTGCTGCTGTTCTACCTGGTGTGGATGCTCCCCACCCTCGTGTTCCTCACCTGGCGCGGCGACGGGGTCCGCGGCCGGGGTGCACAATTGCACCCATGACCGCCCTGACCGACCTCGCCGCTCAGATCCCCGACGCCGTTCGACGCCTCTCCGGCGTCGCCCGTCGCACCCCTGTGCACCTCGACGAGCGGCTCTCCACCGCCACCGGTGCGCAGATCTGGCTGAAGCGCGAGGACCTGCAGCCCGTGCGGTCCTACAAGCTGCGGGGCGCCTACAACCTCATGGCGCAGCTGCCGCCGGAGGCGAGGGAGACCGGCGTGATCTGCGCGTCCGCCGGCAACCACGGCCAGGGCGTCGCGTACTCCGCGGCGGCGCTCGGCATGCACGCCACCGTCGTCGTGCCGCACACCACGCCCCGGCAGAAGCGTCAACGCATCGTCGACCTCGGCCGCGGCCACGTAGAGCTGGTGCTGCACGGCGCCACCTACGACGAGGCCTCCGACGAGGCCGCCCGTCGCTCCGAGCACGGCCCTGTCCTCGTGCCCGCATTCAACGACCCGCGCACCGCCGCCGGCCAGGCGACCGTCCTGGTGGAGTCGGTGGAACAGCTCGGCTTCGTGCCCGACATCGTGGTCCTACCCGTCGGCGGCGGCGGGCTCCTCGCCGGCGCCGCGGCCTGGCTGCAGACCGCCCACCCCGAGGTCCGCATCATCGGCGTCGAGCCCGAGGGCGCCCCGTGCATCGCCGCGGCGCTCTCCGCCGGCCGCCCGGTCACGCTCAAGGAGATCGACACCTTCATCGACGGCGCAGCGGTCCGCCGCGCAGGCGACTACACCTTCGAGGTGATCCGCGAGGCCAACGTCGAACTCATCCGGGTGCCCGAGGGCCAGGTCTGCTCCGAGATGCTCACCATGTACCAGACCGACGGCATCATCGCCGAGCCCGCCGGTGCCCTCGCCGCCGCCGCCCTGCCGACCGGCGGCCCCGGCCCCCGGATCCAGATCCCCACGGGTTCCCGCGTGCTCGTCCTCGTCTCCGGCGGCAACAACGACGTCTCCCGCTACGCGGAGGTGGTGGAGCGCTCACTCATCCACGAGGGCAGGAAGCGCTACTTCCTGGTCGACTTCCCGCAACGCCCCGGCGCGCTCCGCATGTTCCTCGACTCGGTCCTCGGCCCCGAGGATGACATCACCTACTTCGAGTACGTGAAGCGCAACAACAGGGAGACGGGCCCCGCGCTGGTCGGCGTGGAGCTCGGCAACCCTGGCGACTACCGGTTCCTGGTCGAACGCATCGCCGAGTGCGGCATGCAGGCCGAGGAGGTCGCCTACGACAGCCCCTACTTCCAGTTCCTGGTGTAGGCGGATTCAGTGCTGGACGGCGCGCCGGAGGTCCTTGCGCAGCTCCGGGGGAAGCGCGAACGTCAGGGTTTCCTCCGTGAGGCGCTCCTCGACGGCGGCCGGGAACCCGCGCTCCTCCAGGAAGGTGAGCACGCCCTGGACGAGGTCGTCGGGGACTGATGCGCCGCTGGTGACACCCACGGTCGACACGCCCTCGAGCCAGGCGGGGTCGATCTCACCCGCGTTGTCCACGCGGTAGGACGCCTTCGCGCCGGCCTCGAGCGCCACCTCGACCAGCCTCACCGAGTTCGAGGAGTTCTGCGAGCCGACCACGATCATCAGGTCGCAGCCCGCGCCGGCGATCTGCTTCACGGCGAGCTGGCGGTTCTGCGTCGCGTAACAGATGTCGTCCGACGGCGGGTCCATCAGCAGCGGGAACTTCTGCCGGAGCCGGCTGACGGTCTCCATCGTCTCGTCCACCGAGAGGGTGGTCTGGCTGAGCCAGGCGACGTTCGCGCCCTCGGGCAACTCGACGCCGTCGACGTCCGAGGGCGACTGGACGAGCGTCGTCTTCTCCGGCGCCTCGCCCATCGTGCCCTCGACCTCCTCGTGGCCCGCGTGCCCGATCAGCAGGATCTGGGTGCCCTGGCCGGCGAATCGCTTCGCCTCGTGGTGCACCTTGGTCACCAGCGGACAGGTGGCGTCGATGGTCTTCAGGGAGCGCTGGGCCGCCTCGGCGTGCACCGCGGGCGACACGCCGTGCGCGGAGAACACCACCGTCGCGCCGGCGGGCACTTCGTCGAGCTCCTCGACGAAGATCGCGCCCCGCGCCTCAAGGGTCTCCACGACGTGCTTGTTGTGCACGATCTGCTTGCGCACGTAGACGGGCGGGCCGTACAGGTCGAGCGCCTTCTCGACGGTCACGACAGCGCGGTCCACGCCCGCGCAATACCCGCGCGGCGCGGCGACAACGACTCGCTTGCTCTCGGTGGTCATGCTGATCAGTCTACGAGCCCCAACAGCCGCTCGAGGACCAGCGCGATGCCGTCCTCGTCGTTGCTCGCGGTCACCTCGTCGGCCACGGCGATGGCCTCGGGCAGCGCATTGCCCATCGCGACGCCCAGGCCGGCCCAGGCGATGAGCTCGACATCGTTGCGGTTGTCGCCGAACGCGACCACCTCCTCCGGGCCGATGCCGAACGTGCTCGCGATCCGCGCCAGGCCCGTCGCCTTCGTCACGCCGCCGGCAGCGACCTCCAGGAACGGCGCCCCGGACGTCGACACCTCGCAGCCGGGAATCGCGAGCTCCCGGGCGGCCGCCAGCAGCTGCTCGGGCGCGACGTCGGCGGCCCGAACGACCAGCTTGGAGGTGCCTTCGGCCAGCACCTCGTCGAGGTCGAACTCCCGGCCGACACCGCGCAGGCCGTGATCGCCGGGATCCATCAGCCCGATGTAGCCGCGCTGCGGCACGAAGGTCGCGCCGCCGTCGCGGACGGAGACGCAGTGCAGGTCGGGGAAGATGCGCTGCAGCCCGAAGAACAGCGCACGCTGCGCCTCCACCGCGATGGTCTCCTCGAACAGCACCTCGTCCCTGCCCAGGTCGTACCCCACGGCCCCGTTGGCGCCGAGCACCACGCCCTCGCCCAGGAACGTACCGGCCAGCACCTGGCCGATAGAGAACGGCTGCCGACCCGACGCCGGGACGACAATCACGCCGGCCTCGTGCGCCGCCTGCAGGGCAAGCAGCGTGCGGGCCGACGGCCGGTGCTGGGAGGTGAGGAGGGTGCCGTCGAGGTCGGTGGCAATCAATCGGATCACGCCCTCGACCCTATCTCCCCTCGCTGTCGGAGGCGGCCGGTAGGGTTCCGCCCATGGCCCTCGACAGTTCGCCCGACAAGCCGCAGCCGCTCGGCCGCGTCATCGGCGCGGTCAAGGACTGGGTGGGTCGCTGCGGCGAGGTCTGGGTCGACGCGCAGGTGGTGGAGATCAAGCGCCGCGCGGCGCCCACGCAGTTCCTCACGTTCCGCGACCGGGTGGCCAACATGTCGGCGCGCGTCACGGTCTCCTCGCTGGTCCTCGACGCCGCGGGCCCCATCCCCGAGGGCTCCCGCGTGACGGCGCGCGTGCGGCCACGCGTGTGGGATCGCGACACGTCGCTCAGCTTCGAGTGCCTCGAGATCCAGGTGGCCGGCGAGGGCCGGCTCCTCGCCCAGCTCGAGCAGCTGAAGCGCAAGCTCCAGGCCGAGGGGCTCTTCGAGCCGTACCGCAAGCGCCGGCTGCCGCTCCTGCCGCGCGGCATCGGGCTGATCACCGGCAAGGACTCCGACGCGGAGCGCGACGTCGTGACGAACGTCCACCGGCGCTGGCCCGCGGCCGCCATCGTCACCCGTCACGCGCTGGTGCAGGGACCGACGGCGGCGGAGACGGTGATGACGGCGCTCGCCCGGCTCGACGCCGACCCGGACGTCGACGTCATCGTCATCGCACGCGGCGGCGGATCGCTCGAGGACCTGCTCCCGTTCTCCGACGAGGGGCTGGTGCGCGCGGTCGCCGCCGCCACGACTCCCGTCGTCACGGCCATCGGCCACGAGGCCGACCAGCCGCTCGTCGACTTCGTGGCCGACCTGCGCGCCTCCACCCCCACCGACGCCGCCAAGCGCATCGTGCCGGATCACGCCGACGAGTCGGCCGGCCTCACCCTCGCCCGTGCACGGCTCGCCCGTGCCGTCGAGGCGACCCTCGCGCATGAGCAGGCCCGCCTCGACGCGCTCCGCTCCCGCCCCGTGATGGTCGACCCGACAAGCGCCTTCGCCGCGCACTACGACCGGCTCGCCCATCTGAGGCACCGCCTCGGCACCGCCGTCGACCGCACGCTGCAGGCCGAGCAGGCCGAGCTCCGCGCCGCCGTCGGCACCATCAGGGCCCTCTCCCCCAAGCGCACCCTGGAACGCGGCTACGCGGTCCTCGTCGACGACGCGCACGGCTCGGTGTCCAGCGTCGCCGACACCGCGGAGGACTCCCGCATCCGGGCCTACCTCGCCGACGGCGAGCTGGGCCTCGACGTCATCACCATCACACCGAAGGAGGCCGATCGTGGCTGACCAGGAGCTCACCTACGAGCAGGCGCGCGACGAACTCATGCGCGTCGTGCAGCAGCTGGAGTCCGGCGGCGCCTCGCTCGCCGAGTCGATGGCGCTGTGGCAGCGCGGCGAGAAACTCGCGGCCGTCTGCCAGGGCTTCCTCGACGGCGCCAAGGAGCAGGTCGCCGCCTCGCGGGCCTCCCGCGACACCACCGAGGAGTGACGGTGCACGAGATCCGGTTCCGGGTCCCGGAGAGAGCGGACTTCCCCGTCCGGCAACGATGGCTGGCCGATCCGCGCTTCATGTCCTACAACGCCGGCTGGCGGATCGACGCCCCCGGATACGACCCGGAGAGCGGCTGCATCGACTGGCCCGAGGAGCGATGGACCGCGTTCGAGGAGCGGCTGGCACTCCCTGAGAGCACGCAGGGCTATTACTTCGTCGAGGACGCGTCGAGCGGTGAGGCCCTCGGTCATGCGCACTACCTGATCGAGGGCTCGGAGGCCGCTATCGGCCTCAATATCGCGCCCGATCACCGCGGCGAAGGTTTGGGGCACCGCGTGCTGGCGATGCTGATCGACCACATCTCGGCCCGCACCTCCGCTGACACCGTTGTCAACGAGTTCGAAGACGAACGCGCGCCGGCGTTGCGAATCCACCAGCGGGCGGGGTTCCGCCCCGACGAGAACACCACCGACGGCTACGGCCGCCCGGTGCGGGCGTGGCGCCTCGCACTCCGCCCCACCGATTAGCCTTGCGAGGCGACCTCTGTGAGGGTCGCGGCGAAGGCCTCCAACGCCAGGAAGTCGGCGTCCGCGGCGACCACCGCGGTGTCGGCCTCGGCCTCGCTGACCAGGCTGCGCGTCCTGCCGTCCTTGCTCTCGTACCGCTGCCAGGAGCGACCGGCGGCCTGCACCTCGCCGCCGACGGCGTGGCCCTCACGCGTCGCCGACCGCACGAAGGCGACCTCTGCGCCGTCGCGCTGCTGCACGCCGAAGTACACCTCGTCGGGCGAGAGGTAGCCCACCTGCCAGGAATCGGCCTCGGCGGGGTCGCCCGTGATCCAAGGCTGGCCCTCCTTCGCCCAGGAGGCGCGCACCGGGGTCCACCCGTCGCCCAGCCCGTCGGCGACGAGCAGCGGGTACGCCGACTCCTCCGTGGCGCGCGTCAACTGGGCCGACACGTCGACCCGCTCCGGCTTCTGCTCGCCGGGCGAGGAGAAGAACCAGACGAGCAACAGCACGGGGACGACGATCACTGCCATCGAGATGAACATGTCCCGAGGGCGGGTGTTCGGGTTGCGGGCCATGCCGGCCATCGTAACGGGCGCCGCCCGCTGACGCTCAGCGCCCGAAGCGACGTTCGCGCTGGGTGTAGGCGCGCAGGGCGCGCACGAAGTCGACCCGGCGGAAGTCCGGCCAGAGCGCCTCGCAGAAGTAGTACTCGCTGTGCGCCGACTGCCAGAGCAGGAACCCGGACAGCCGCTGCTCGCCGGAGGTCCTGATGATGAGATCAGGGTCCGGCTGGCCCTTGGTATAGAGGTGCTGCGAGATCTCCTCGATCTCGAGCGTGCGCGCCACCTCCTCGAGCGTCGCACCCTCGGCCGCGCGGGCCGCCAGCAGCGAGCGCACGGCGTCGCGCAGCTCCATCCGGCCGCCGTAGGCGACGGCGACGTTGACGTGCATGCCCGTGACGCCCTCGGTGGAGGCCGACGACTGGCGCAGCGACTCCGCGACCGCATCGGGCAGCAGTTCGAGCGCCCCGACGGCCTGGACGCGCCAGCGCCCGGTGGCGGCGAGGTGCGCCACGAGCTGGTCGATGACGCCCAGCAGGCCGTCCAACTCGTCGGTCTCCGAGCGGAAGAGATTCTCGGTGCTGAGCACCCACAGCGTGATCACCTGGAGATCGGCGTCGTCGCACCACTCCACGAACTCGACGAGCCGCTCGGCGCCGGCGCGGTAGCCGGCGATCAGCTGCTCACCAGGGGCGTTCATGCGCGCCCAGCGACGGTTGCCGTCGGCGAGGACGGCGACGTGCCGCGGGAGAGCCGCGTGGTCGAGGTGCTCCAGGACGCTCTTCTCGTACGTGGCATAGAGCCACCGGGGCGGCCAGAACCGTTCGACGAACCGTTCCCACCACGACATGGCACGAAGCCTAGCGGTCACGGTGCCCCGTCCGCGGTGCCACTTTGTAACGGAGCGAGAATGCCGTAACCTACGGAAGCGTAGGTTACGGAAGCGTAGGTAGTGATCGTGAGCACGACGACCCATCCCAGAGGACTGGACATGAGCATCCCGAACGGAAAGCCCCGGATGCGCGGCTGGTTGCACCTCGGCATGGCACCGCTGGTGCTGATCACGGGACTGGTGTTCACTGCGCTGGCCCCCACCCTCCTCGGACGCGTCGGCTGCGCGGTCTACACGCTGGCGGCCGTGCAGCTCTTCGGCACGAGCGCCGCCTATCACCGCGGGACGTGGTCGGACAAGACCAATGCGGTGTTCCGGCGGATCGATCACTCCAACATCTTCATCTTCATCGCGGGCACCTACACGCCGCTGATTCTGACGCTGCTCGAGGGCACGTCGCGCTGGACGCTGCTGATCCTGATCTGGTCGGTCGCCGTGCTGGGTGTCGCGTTCCGCGTGGCTTGGCTCGGCGCGCCCCGCTGGTTGTACACCGCGCTCTACGTGGCGATGGGCTGGGCCGCCGTCGGCTGGATGGGCCAGTTCTGGACCGCAGGCGGCCCCGGCGTGGTGGTGCTGCTCGTGCTCGGCGGCCTCATCTACTCGCTCGGCGCGGTGGCCTACGCCACCAAGCGACCCGCGCTGTCCCCGACGTGGTTCGGGTTCCACGAAGTGTTCCACGCCTGCACGATCCTGGCCGCCGTCCTGCACGCCGCCGCCATCGGATTGGCCGTTTTTTGCTCCTAATGCGCGTCCGACACCCACGGTGTCGGGTACAGGTGTACCCTCGGACTCATTCCGAACCGCCGTGCGGACACATGTAAGGAAGCTATGGAACACGTGCTCGGGTATGAGCTACACCGCCTTCTCTGGTTCATCGACCACAAGGCGAACGACCGGCTGCGTCCCCACGGGCTGACGTACACCCAATTTCGAATCCTCCGATCGATCGATACGCTCTCGCCGGTAACCGGCAAGGACCTGGCCGCGTTCCTCATGGTGACGCCGTCGTCCATGTCGAAGTCGGTTTCGCGGCTGATCGACGAGGGTTTCGTGGTTGATACGCAGATGCCTGGGGTCGGCAACATCCAGCGCCTCGAGCTCACCCGGCGGGGCCGCCGGATCCTCGAGCCGATCGCCGCGGAGATGGACAGCGCGCTCGATCAGATCGCCGCTGCCGCCGGCGTCACGACCGAGGAACTCGCCGAGTCCCTGCGTCGCATGACCGAGGCGTTCAGCCAGCTTCAGGGCAAGGTCGAACACCCCGCTGCCCCTTAGGGACCGTAGCTGTGGTGGCGCGGAGGCTCGGCCTCCGCGCCACTACACGCGTGACCAGAGCGGCGTCTTCAACGCCGAGTAGTCGGTGACGGGGTCGAAGCAGACCGTCCCGCGGCACACGTAGGCCGCGCCGTCGACGCGTCCCTCGAAGAACGATCCGAACCCTGTCGTGCCCTCGGGCCCGGCGACGACGATCGACCCGGGCGGCGCCAGGCGCCACGCGGCGCGGACCAACTCACCCAACGGCTCGCTCGTCACCACGACGGCGACGGCGGGCTTCAGACCCCGGCGCGCCTCGTCCGCGACGAGCAGGTCGGCCAGCGCCGAGCCCGCGAACCGCGGGGCCTCGGACGCCGTGACCCACAGCGTGCGCGCGGCCGCGTCGGCGCGCTCGATCAGGTCGGGACGCTCCGCGAGGAGCCCGACGGCGCGCAGGCCGGCCACGAGCGCGGACGTTCCGCTGGGCGTGACGTTGTCGGTGAGAGACCGCGGGCGCTCGAACAGGCCGGTGTCGACGGCGTCGTAGAAGCCGCCATCGGGGTGACCGAAGAGGTCGAGCGCGCGGTCCAGCAGCGCCTCCGCCCGTCGCAGCCATGCGGCATCGCCCGTGGCGCAGGCCAGCGTCGCGAAGGCCTCGGCGACGGCGCCGAAGTCCTCGGCGCCGCCCAGCGCGTCGCCGGCGCGCCCGGCGCGCGACGACCGCAGGAGGTCGCCGTCGGCGCGGTGCACCCGGACGAGGTGGTCCGCGGCACGGAGCGCCAGCTCCAGCCAGCCCGGCTCGTCGAAGATCAGTGCGCCGGTGGCCAGCGAGGTGATCGCCCAGCCGTTCCAGGACGAGACGACGAGCTCGTCGGCGGCCGGCCGGAAGCGGGTGGAGCGCTCCTCGAGGAGCAGGTCGGTCGCCTCCTGGAGCTTCGCGAAGTCGGGGCGGCCGCGCAGCTGCAGGGTGGAGAGGCCGTCCTCGAAGGTGCCGCCGCGGGTCACGTGGAAGACCTCCGAGGCCCACTCCCCCAGCTCGGCGCCCAGGGCGTCGTCCAGCAGCTCGGGGTTCCACAGGTAGTAGATACCCTCGTGCACGGCACCGCGGATGTCGCACGAGTCGGCGTCGAGCGCCGAGTAGAAGCCGCCCTCCTCCGAGACCATCTCGCGCTCGAGCCACTCGACGATGCCGTAGGCCGTGCGCTCGTAGAGGGCCCTGAGCCCGGAGTCGTGGTCGGCGGTCCTGCGCCAGCCGCGGACGTAGGTGCCGAGCAGCAGCGCGTTGTCGCAGAGCATCTTCTCGAAGTGCGGCACCACCCAGCCGGCGTCGACGGAGTAGCGGTGGAAGCCGCCGCCCACCTGGTCATGGATGCCGCCGCGCGCCATGCTCTCCAGCGTGCGCTGCGCCAGCTCGAGCGTGCGCGGGTCGCCCTTGACGAGCAGGGCGTCGATGAGGGTGGGGGCGGGGAACTTCGGGGCGGTGCCGAAGCCGCCGTGGATCAGGTCGAACGACGCCTCGACCGCGTCGATCGCCGCACGCAGGTCGGGCTGGCCTGCGGGGGCGACCGCGTCGTCGCGGGCCGTCAGCACCTGCACGAGGTAGTCGGCGGACCCGCGAAGTTGGTCCCTGCGGGTGCGCCAGCCGTCGGCCATGGCGTCGAGCACCTGGCGAAACGACGGCTGCCCGGGTGCCGGCTCGGGCGGGAAGTAGGTGCCGGTGAAGAAGGGTCGGCCCTCGGGGGTGAGGAACGCTGTCATCGGCCAGCCGCCCGACCCGTTGTTCATCGCCTGCGTGGCGGTCATGAACACGGCGTCCAGGTCGGGGCGCTGCTGGCGGTCCACCTTGATCGGGACGAAGTGCTCGTTGATGAACGCCGCAATGGCAGGGTCGTCGAACGACTCGTGGCTCATCACGTGGCACCAGTGGCAGGAGGCGTAGCCCACGCTGAGCAGGATCGGCCGGTCGAGCGCGCGCGCCGACGCGAGGGCCTCGTCGGCCCACTCCCACCAGTCCACCTGCTGATGGGAGTGCTGGCGGAGGTAGTCGCTGTCGGAGGCGCTCAGGCGGTTGACCATGCGGGCAAACCTACCGGCACCGCGGCAGGCCCCACCACGCCGCCCTCCCCATCCTTGCCGCGGGCGGGCACACTGGGGGCATGAGCGAGCGCATGACGACCCCCCGCCCTCAGCTGAGCCAGGCCCTCATCGTGGTGGGCGGCATCCTGGCCGTGATGTGGGGGCTCGAGGCCCTCGACGCCGTGACGCTGAACGCCCTCGACTCGTTCGGCATCCAGCCCCGGCGGGTCGACGACCTGCCGAACATCCTGTGGGCACCCCTGCTGCACTTCGGCTGGGCGCACCTGATCTCCAACAGCGTGCCGTTCCTGATCCTCGGCGTGCTCACCTACCTGAGCGGCGTCGGCCGGTTCGTCGCCACCACGCTGATCTCGACGATCTTCTCCGGCGCGTTCGCCTGGCTGCTGTCGGCCGCGGGCAGCATCACCGCCGGCGCGTCCGGCGTGATCTTCGGCTACCTCACCTACCTGCTGGTGCGCGGGTTCTACACCCGCAAACTGGGGCAGATCCTGCTCGCCGTCGTGGTCTTCGCGCTCTACGGCACAGTACTGCTGGGCGTGCTACCCGGAGCCCCCGGCATCAGCTGGCAGGCCCACCTGGGCGGTGCCGTCGGCGGCGTCCTCGCCGCCTGGTGGCTGCACGGCCGCGACGGCCGCTAGATGATGAACTCAGGCACGAGCGGCTCGGGGCGGAGGCCCGCGAAGAGGTCGTTCTCCGGGATCATCGTCGGCACCTTCGAGACCACCAGCTGGTAGTCCTCGGTGGGCCAGCCGGCCTGCTGGATCGCCAACGGCACGCCGAACCAGGGGCCGTCGGGGTCGATCTGGGTGGCGTGCGCGCGGAGCGCCTCGTCGCGCACGGGGAAGTAATCCGCGCAGTCGACGAACGTCGTCAGGCGCCCGTAGGAGTAGGGGTCCTCGTCGAAGAACGGGAACTCGCAGTCCAGCCCGTTGTCGTGCATCATCCGCTCGAGTTGCTCGTAGCGTCGGCGGTGAAAGCCCATGTGGTAGTAGAGCTTGGCGGCCTGCCAGGCGGCGCCGTGCTCGGGCCACAGGTCCGGGTCCGCCGCGGCCTTGAACGCCTCGACGGTGATCCTGTTGCACATGATGTGGTCGGCGTGCGGGTAGCCGCCCTGCTCGTCGTAGGTGGTGACGACGTGCGGCCGGAACTCCCGGATCACCTTGACGAGCCGACCGGCGGCGACGACAGGATCCTCCAGCCCGAAGGCTCCCTCGGGCAGCGAGTCGAACGGATCGCCCTCGCGGAAGCCGGAGTCGACGAAGCCCAGCCAGACCTGCTGAATGCCGAGGATCTCCCGGGCGCGGCGCATCTCCTCGCAGCGGATGCTCGCGATGTTGGCCTCGACGTAGGGATCGCCGGCCAGCTTGGGATTCAGCACCGAGCCGCGCTCGCCGCCCGTGCACGTGGCGACCATGACGTCGATCCCCTCGGCGACGTACTTGGCCGTCGTCGCGGCGCCCTTGCTCGACTCGTCGTCGGGGTGCGCGTGCACGTGGAGCAGCCGCAGTTGGGGGGCTGGTTGGGCAGGCATGGACGGTATTGTGCCCGGCCCCTGCCCCGGCGCGCTTCCGATCTCAGGGCACAATGGGGGTCGTGACCGCAGACGAGGCGCGTATCAAGGCGCGCTACCCCCGCCGCCGCCCCGCCGACTACCTGGTCGGGGGCATCGGCACCGTCGCCGTGCTGGGCGCGATCGTGCTGGTGGCGATCCAGGGCCTCGAGCAGTCGAACCCGCCCGTGGTGGCCACCGTTCGCAGCTTCACGGTCACGGCACCCACCGAGGTGTCCACCGAGATCGTCGTGCAGCGCCGCAACCCGGCCGAGGCCGCGGTGTGTCGGCTGACGGCGCAGGCGCAGTCGTTCGAGGTGGTGGGCGAGGCGGACGTCGATATCCCGCCCGGCACCGAGAAGGTCACGCCGCTCACGACCACCGTCAAGACGGTGCGCGAGGCCACGAGTATCGAGGTGGACTCCTGCCGCGCCCTGCCCTGATAGGGTGGCCGGATGTCTGAAACTTCTGCCGACGTGGTGTGGCTCACGCAGGAGGCCTACGACAAGCTCGAGGCCGAACTGAACGACCTGAAGACCGTCGGGCGCCCCGAAGTGAGCGCCCGGATTGCTGCTGCCCGCGAGGAGGGCGACCTCTCCGAGAACGGGGGCTATCACGCCGCCCGCGAGGAGCAGGGTCAGATGGAGGGCCGGATCCGGCAGCTCGAGGACCTGTTGCGTCGCGCGCAGGTGGGCGTGCCCACCGGTGCTGCCGACGAGGTGGCCCCCGGCAAGCTGATCACGGTGGCCTACGACGGTGACGAGGACGACACCGACACGTTCCTGCTCGGCTCGCGCGAGGTGCTGGCCACCGACGCGTCCGTCGAGCACTCGGTCTACTCGCCGCAGTCGCCGTTGGGCGCCGCCGTCCTCGGCAAGAAGATCGGCGACGAGGTGCACTACACGGCACCCAACGGCAAGGAGCTCATGGTCGTCGTGACGAAGGTCGAGACCCTTTAGCTCTACCCCAGAAGCTGCGCCGCGGCCTCCGCGCTGAGCTCGCCGCGCGCGACGCGGGCGAGGATCTGCTGCTCGGGGGTCTCGGCCTGCTCGGGCGCCGGGGTCGGCTCCGCGGGTTCCGCCTGCTCGCCGCCCGGCTCGAGGCCGAGCTTCGCGAGGACCGCATCGAGGCGGGCGCGCGCCGTCGGATAGGACACCTGGAGGTGCTTCTCCACCTCGCGAAGGTTGCCCCGCGAGCCGAGGAAGACGCGCAGCAGCTCGAGGTCGACGGCGGTCAGCGCGCAGAACTCGCAGCTGGCGAATTCGCCGGCGATCTCGGTGCCGCAGCCACGGCAGCCCTTCCTGGTGGTGATCAGCTGGTCGCCGCAGACCGGGCACTCGGCCGGCGCGTGGTACAGGTGCGCGGCCATGTCAGGCCTCCGACTTCACGGTGGCCATACCCATGACGACGGCGATGTCGAGCCGCGCCGAGCCGTTGCCGACGACGTACTCGTCCACCTTGTCACCTCCGTCGGGCCAGCTGATCCTGCCGAGCTTCGCCTCGCCGCGGATCGCGACGTTGGCACCCCTGGTCAGGGTGACGGCGAGGGAGCCGGACTCCACGCGGAGCCGCGAGCGACCCGAGCAGAGCGGGCCCTCGACGCCGACACCGCCGGCCTGGCTCAGCAGGTCCTCGATCTCCTCGACGTCGTCGAGCGTTGCGCCGCCGGCCGTGACGCGGATGCGACCCAGGTGCGGCACCTTCGCGGTGCGCAGCGAGCCGGTGGTCACCTCGGCGTCCACGATGAGCTTGGGGTTGACGCGGATGACGAGCTCCTTGCCGAGGCCGATGTCGCGCAGGTCGTCGAGGCTGCGCGGCGGGCGGATCAGCGAGAAGCCCTGCAGGTTGGGGCCGAACTCCTCGGTGGAGTTGACCTCCATCACGGTGCCGACGCGGCGCAGCGCGTGGGGCCCCTCGACCGAGAGCGTGCTCACGGTCGTGTCGCCCTCGACGCGGACGCGACGTCCGACGGCGGTGATGGCGACGCGGGCGAGTGCGCCGGCCGGCTGGCCGCCCTTGGGGGCGGAGTCCGTGGGCTCGGAGGCGGGCGCGTCGGCGCCTGCGGCGCGCTTGGCCTCCTCGATGCGGCGAGACGCCTCCGCGGTGTCGATGCGCCCCGCGGCGAGGTCGTCCAGGATGGAGCTGAGGTCTACGTGTGCCATGCAGGAAATGGTAATCGGCTCTTTCTATTTTTCAAAGGGTTCTTTCGATTCGATCTTTCACTGGCGTCGGGCGCCGTCGGGCTCCCGGGATCCTCGCCCGGGTGTCGGTGGCGTATGACAGGCTTGGCGCATGGCACAACCGCTGGCTGAACTCGTCGCCCCGGACTGGGCGGAGGCGCTGGCGCCCGTGGAGCCGCAGGTGACCGCGATGGGACAGTTCCTGCGCGAGGAGATCGCCGCAGGGTTCACCTATCTGCCCGCCGGGCGCAACATCCTCCGGGCGTTCACGCTGCCGCTGGCCGACGTCCGGGTGCTGATCCTGGGACAGGACCCCTACCCCACGCCTGGGCACCCGGTGGGGCTCTCGTTCTCGGTCGCGCCCGACGTCCGGCCGCTGCCCGGCAGCCTGCGCAACATCTACCGCGAGCTCGAGCAGGACCTGGGCATCCCGCAGGCCGCGCACGGCGACCTCACGCACTGGTTCGAGCAGGGCGTCCTGCTCCTGAACAGGGTGCTCACCGTTCGCCCCGGTGCGCCCGCCTCGCACCGCGGCAAGGGCTGGGAGCAGGTCACCGCCCGCGCGGTCGAGGCGCTGGCCGAACGCGGCGGCCCGCTCGTGGCGATCCTCTGGGGCAAGGACGCGCAATCGGCCCGGCCGATGCTGCGCGACGTGCCCGTGATCGCGACGGCGCACCCGTCCCCGCTGTCGGCGCGCGCGGGGTTCTTCGGCTCGCGCCCGTTCAGCGCCGCCAACCGCCTGCTGGAGCAGCAGGGCGGCACCCCGATCGATTGGGCGATCCCGCCCACGGAAGGAGACCCGGCATGAGTGACGACGCGACGCCGGACCGCCCCACGCCGGAGGCCAACCCCAAGGCGCAGGTCACGCCGGCGCGCCGCACCCTGTGGGCCGTCGGGCTCGGCGTGGGCGGCTACATGATCATCAAGGGCGTCTACGGGCTCGTCAAGGGCGAAGACAAGCCCTGATACGTTGGCTTCATGGATCTCGAAGCTTGGCTGAGGGCGCACATCGCACCACCGCGCATGGTGGCTCCCGAGGACGCGCTCCCGGGCCGCGACACGCCGGTGCTCGCCCCCATCCCCGCGCACGCGGTGCTCGGCCTCCCCTTGGACGAGGTCCCGCCCGGCTGTGAGGTGGCCTACTTCGCGCTGGGCTGCTACTGGGGCGAGGAGCGCCTGTTCTGGGAGACCGACGGCGTGGTCAACACCGCCGTCGGCTTCATGGGCGGCTTCACCCCCAACCCCACCTACACCGAGTGCTGCACCGGCCGCACGGGCCACACGGAGACGGTCCAGGTGGTCTTCGACCCGGCGCGCGTCTCGTACGACGACCTCCTCACGCTGTTCTGGGAGAACCACGACCCGACGCAGCTGAACCGGCAGGGCAACGACGTCGGCACGCAGTACCGCTCGGCCGTCTTCCCCGTCGACGACGCCCAGCGCGCGGCGGCCGAGCGCAGCCTCGCCGCGTTCCAGCAGCGGCTGACCGCCGCGGGCTACGGCGCGATCGCCACCGAGATCACCCCGGGCGCCCGGTTCTACTACGCCGAGGCCGAGCACCAGCAGTACCTGCACAAGAACCCCGACGGCTACTGCCCCAACCACGCTACCGGGGTGACCTGCGGCCCGCGCCGCACCTCCTGAGCCGACTCGTACACTTGGGCCCCATGAGCATTCGGCGCGTGGCCGCGGGGGCGGCAGCCACCCTGCTGGTGGTGGCGTGCGGCCCCACGCAACCCGGCACCCCGCCGGCTCCGACGAAGACGGCGAGCGGGTCCGTGTCACCCACCCCGTCGCCGACGCCCACGCCGTCGCCCACGGTCACGCCCGTGCCCGACGATCAGCTGCCGCTGCGCTTCCCCCTCTCAGGCTCACTCATCGACCATGCGGCGGCGGTGGTCCAGGAGCTGCACCGGGTGGCGGCCGGGCTGCCCGTGCTCAAGGTCGACGTCACCGCCCAGCAGGCGACGCTGACCGCACTGCTGCCCGACAAGAGCGTTCGCAGCTACGCGTGGCGCGACGGCAGCATCACGCACGTCGACTCCGACATCCAATACCTCGGCCAGGCCACGTTCGACCCGGCCGACTACCCCATCGACTCCGTCTCGCGCATGTTCTCCGTGGCCGACCTGCGGGGCGTCCGCGGGGAGCTCGTGCTCCAGATCGTCGAGTACCGCGAGGGCCAGGTGCTGATGACGGTCACGTCGCGCCCCGAGACCACGACGGTGTTCTTCCGGAAGGACGGCACGGCCGTGACGGCGCTCGGCTACACCTCGGTCGCCGACATCACGACAGGCATCGACGAGGTGCTGCGCGGCGGGTCCGCGCTCTACGCGCTCGGCTTCAACCCCACCCGGGGCTACTGGGCGGACCTGGCCGACGAGGAGCAGGGCGTCGTGCTCAGCCGCAGCCGCGTCGGCGGTGTGCCGGTGTTCGAGACGCGGCGCTCGGAGACGCCTGCCACGCCCACCTTCCACCCGTCGCTGCTGCAGCCGGCCGCGCTGGCGCAGGCCATCGCGCGGTACCAGCAGAAGCCCGAGGACACGTGCGACGTGACGATCGACATGTCGCAGGGCCGGTCGGCCCCCGTCGCCCGCTACGACTGCGCGGGCGTGGTGCACTACACCGACATGGCCGGCCGCGACATGACCGACCTCATCGCCCCCAACTGAGGCCCTACCCGCCGAGGTTGTCGGTGGCGAAGGTGTCGCAGCGCGCGGGGTCGCCCGACTCGAAGCCGATCGACGTCCAGTGCTTGCGCATCGCCGACGACCCGTGGGTCCAGCTCTCGGGCACCACGCGCCCGCCGGACTGCTGCTGGATGTGGTCGTCGCCGACGGCGCGAGCCGCCTCGACGATGCGGTCCAGGTCGTCCTGCGTGACCTTGCTGATGGGCGAGTCGGGGTCGCGCGTCGTGTTGGCGAAGAAGACGCCGGCGTAGCAGTCGGCCTGGAGCTCGAGGCGCACCTGGCCGGACTTCGGGCCCGTCTGGTTGCCGCTCGCGCGGGCGGCCTTCATCTGGCCTGTGAGGTTGGAGATGTGGTGGCCGTACTCGTGGCCGACGATGTACGCCTCGGCCGCGTAGCTGCGCTCGGTGCCCAGCTGCTGCAGCAGCTGGCCCATGAACTCGTCGTCGAGGTAGATGGTGGTGTCGCCCGGGCAGTAGAAGGGACCCATCTCGGACGTGCCGGTGCCGCACGCCGTCGCGATCTGCCCGGTGAAGAGCTGCACGGCCGCCGGCGGCTCGAAGCCCTTCTCGAACGCCTGCGACCAGTAGTCGGTGAGGGCCTTCTCGTAGATGCCCCAGCGGCAGTCGGGGTCCGTCTTGACGTCGTTGGAGTTGGCGCACTTCGACGGGTCTGCAGGCTCGAGCTGCCCCTGGGTCTGCTGCGTGCCCTGGTCGCCCGAGAGCGTGCCGAGCAGCTCTGCGGGGTTGCCGCCCAGCAGAACGACGAGGACCACGAGGATCAGGCCGCCCACGCCACCGCCGACGGCGAGGCCGGGACCACGGCGACCGCCGCCGCCTCCCCCGCTGCCCCCGTAACGGACGCGCGACTGGTCGAGCGGTACGTTCTCGCGAAACTCCACGGCCACACCCCGTCCTTCGGGGGACCCCGACGGGGCCCATCGATGTTCCAGCGTACTGGCGCGCGGCGCGCCGGGATATAAGTAGACTCGACCAATGCGCATCACCGGTGTCACCCATCCTCTCGGGGTCGCCGGTGGTCGCGTTCACGGTGAAGCACGGCGCGCATCCGCGCGTGACCATGTTCGATCACGGCTACGTCCCACTGCGCCCGCTCGCGGCGTCGATGGCCGACGGCGAGATCGTGTTCACCTGGCTGGTCCGCGAAGTGGCCGCGGCCGATCACCGTCCCCCGGAGCGCCACACCGTCTACGTCGCCCCCCTGGGCGAGCGGCCCGTGCGGCACCAGCGCATCGGGGCCTACGCCATCGTCTTGTCCGAGCGCGGCATCCTCGGCACCGTGAACTCGTCGTCCACCCCGGCGCCGGGCGCCTGGGCGCTGCCCGGTGGTGGCGTCGACGAGGGCGAGTCACCGTCGGACGCGGTGCTGCGCGAGGTGTACGAGGAGACGGGCCAGGACGTGGTCATCGACCGGGTGCTGAGCCTCGAGTCGGAGCACTGGATCGGCCGGTCGATGTCCGGCACGCTCGAGGACTTCCACGCGCTGCGCGTCATCTACGGCGCCACATGCAAAGCACCCAGTGACCCCGTCGTCCACGATGTGGGTGGATCGACGTCCCGGGCCGACTGGGTGCCGACGCGCTCCTGGCGAGCGCTGAGTTGGACCAACAGCTCCCGGGCGCTGCTCGCGCAGTTCGCCCGGAAGCTGTCGGGCAGGCCTAATCCCTGAAGTAGGACAGGATGCGGAGGATCTCCACGTAGAGCCAGACCATGGTGACGGTGATGCCGAAGGCCGCACGCCACGACTCGCCCGCCGGGGCCTGGGCCGCGATTCCGCGCTCCACCGAGTCGAAGTCGACGACGAGGTTCATCACCGCGAGGCCGACGGCGAGGATGGAGATGCCGATGGAAAGCAGGCCCGCGTTGCCGCCGAAGCCACGCAGTCCGGTGTCGATGTTGAACAGCGCGAGCACCAGGTTCACGAGGAAGACGCCGGCCAGCGAGGCGGTGCCGATGAACACCATCTTGCGGAACTTGGGCGTCACCCGGATGTTGAAGAACTTGTACGCGGCGAGCGTGGCGCCGGCGGTCACGAAGGTGGCGAGCACCGCGGACGCGACGATCCCGGGGTACAGGCGTTCGAAGACCGACGAGATCGCGCCGATGAACACGCCCTCGACCGCGGCGTAGAACAGCACGCCGCCCACGGGGATGCGGGCGCGGCCGGCCACCACGATCACGGTCACGAAGCCGACGAGCGCCGACACGATGAGGGCCGGGAAGAGCAGCTGACCGGGCATCAGGAAGACGGTGGCCGCCGCGGCCAGGGCGACGACGCCGAGCGTGATGGCCGTCTTGGCCAGGACGTCGTCGAGGGTCATCACGCCACCGGTGGCGACCGGGGGCTGCTGGTACTGCTGATACTGCGGGGTGGGGGCAGCGCCGTACTGGGGAGCGCCCTGTGCGTACATCTGCTGCGAGCCGCCGCTTCGCGTGAAGGCGTCAGGGCGGCCGATGATCGGGTTGGACATGTGCGTCACATCTCTTTCGTTTAGTCTCCGGGGAGGCTGTACGCGCTCCATGCTACCGGGCCCCTGATATGCCACCATCAGGTATGAGCAATCCTCGGAAGGCGACGCTGACGTTCCTCGGGGCGGCCGGGACGGTGACCGGCTCGAAATACCTCCTCACCATCGACGGCAGGCGGATCCTCGTGGACGCCGGAATGTTCCAGGGCGAGAAGCGCTGGCGCGTCAAGAACCGCGAGCCCTTCCCCGTCGATCCCTCGACCATCGACGACGTGCTGCTGACCCACGCGCACGCCGACCACACGTCGTACCTGCCCGCGCTCGTCAAGCACGGCTTCGCCGGCCGGATCTGGTGCACGGAGGCCACCGCGAGCCTCACCGAGATCGTGCTGCGGGACTCGGGCAAGCTGCAGGAGCAGGCGGTGCTGGACGCCCAGCGCGGCGGCTGGTCGAAGCACCCGCAGCCCGCCCCGCTGTACGACAGCGCCGACGTGGAGGCGACCCTCCCCCTGCTCACCACCGTCGACTGGGACACGAACGTGGACATCGCCGGCGTGCTGTGGGCGCGGTGGGTGCGGGCCGGGCACATCCTCGGGTCGGCGAGCATCCACGTGGAGGTCGGGCCGCGTTCCGTGCTGTTCTCCGGTGACCTCGGCCGCCACGAGCACCCCATCGTCCGCAGCAGGGACACGCCGCCGCCGGCCGACATCGTGCTCTGCGAGTCGACCTACGGCGACCGGGAGCATCCGGAGCCCGCCGTGCCGCACGAGCCGTTCGCCGACGCGATCCGACGAACCGTGGCCCGCGGCGGGCAGGTGGTGGTGCCCGCGTTCGCGATCGACAGGACCGAGGCCGTGCTCCGGGCCCTTGTCGAGCTGCGCCGCGAGGGCCGCATCCCCGACGTGCCGGTGGCGGTCGACGGGCCGATGACGCTCAAGGCGCTCGACGTCTACCGCAGTTTCACCGACGAGCTGGCCGACGCCGTGACCGTCACCGACTTCTCCGAGCTGCGGCTGCTCGAGACGCGCGAGCCCGCGGCGTCGAAGCGCCTGAACGCGCGCACCGACCCGATGATCATCATCAGCTCCTCCGGCATGGCCGAGGGCGGGCGGGTGCTCTACCACCTCGAACGGCGGCTGCCCCACGCCCGCAACACCGTCGTGCTCACCGGCTATCAGGCGCTGGGCACCCGCGGGCGGGCGCTGGAGGACGGTGCCCCCGTGGTGAAGATCAATGGCCACTACGTGCCGGTGAAAGCCGAGGTGGTGCGCGACACCGAGTTCTCGGTGCACGCCGACTCGTCCGACCTCGTCGACTGGCTCCGCGCACTCGGCCAGGAACCCGAGATGGTGTTCCTCGTGCACGGCGAGCCGCAGGCGTCGGCCGCACTGCGTCAGCGGATCGCCGACGACCTGGGCTGGGTGGCGGTCACGCCCCGGCACGGCGAGGTCGTGAGCCTCACCTGACGGGCAGCACCCGGTAGCGCTCGCCTGCCTCGGCGCGCCACGTCCAGCGGGCACGGGTGCCGTCTACGTCCGGCCCGGCGCTCCAGGGGACGAGCTCGCCGCGCGCGTCGCGCAGCTCGAGGGCCGGCGCGGCGTCGGCCTCGACGACCACCGCACCGCCCGGGCCTGCCTCGATCACGGCCTCGGCCAGCGCGCCCCGCTCCCAGCGGAGGTCGACGCGATGTCCGCCACGGGCCCGGAGCCCCCGCGCCGCGCCCGCGGCCCAGCCGTCGGGCAGGGTGGGCAGCAGGCTGATCGCGTCGTCGTGGCTCTGCAGCAGGAGCTCCGCGATGCCCGCGATCGCGCCGAGGTTGCCGTCGATCTGGAACACGCTGCCGCCCGGCCACCCGCCGTGCGGATGGAGGTCGAGGAGCGAGGACGAGCTGAGGCCGTGGACGAGCGTGTCGAGGGAGCGGGCTGCGAGGTCGCGGTCGCCCAGCCGCGCGGCGAGGCAGAGCACCCAGGCCTGGCTCCAGCCCGTGTAGCCGCTGCCGTGCTCGAGTCGATAGGCGAGGGCGGCGCGCGCGGCGTCCAGGTCGGCCGGCGCGCGCCGACGCGTGATCCGCGTCCCCGGGAACACGCCGTACAGGTGGGAGAGGTGGCGGTGCCCCGGCTCGGTCTCCCCCAGGTCGACGGCCCACTCCCTCATCCGGCCGTCCGGCAGCGGGCGCGGGCGGAGGATCCGCGGCAGCGCGGCGCGCGCCCGGTCGACGAGCGGGTCGGCGAGCGCCCGCCGGTCGCTGAGTGCCACGAAACCGCCGAGGATCTCGAGGGCGAGTTCCTGGTCGAGCGTCGCGCCGTAGGTCACCGCGCACGGCCCGTCCGGCGTCGCGAACTCGTTCTCAGGCGAGGACGACGGGCTGGCGACGAGCCGACCCTCGCCATCGTCGACGAGCAGGTCGAGCAGGAAGGCCGTGACCTCGGCCAGGACGGGTAGCGCCGCCGAGCCCGCGGCGTCGTCGGCCCCGTAGGCGGCGCGCGCCAGGTGGTGCGCCGCCGCCCAGGTCAGCCCCGACGGCCAGTTGGCCCATTGCGGGCTGCCGCGCACCGGCTCCGAGAACCGCCAGAGGTCCGTGTTGTGGTGCGCGGCGGCGCCCCGCGCGCCGTAGTAGGCGCGCGCCGTCGCGGCACCGGCGGCGGCCAGCTCGCGGGTGAGGTCGAGCAGCGGGCCGTGGACGTCGGCCAGGTCGGCCACCTCCGCGCCCCAGTAGTTCATCGGCAGGTTGATGTTGGTGGTGTAGTTCGAGCTCCACGCCGGCAGGACGTCGACGTTCCAGATGCCCTGCAGCGTGGCCGCCTGCGTGCCCGGGCGCGACGACGAGATGAGCAGGTAGCGGCCGAGGTCGAAGTAGCGCTGGGCGGCCACCGCTCCGGGGCTGTCGCCGAGATCGAGCGCGACGCGGTCGAAGAACGAGGCGTAGTCGGCCCTGTGCCGGGCGCGCAGCTCGTCGATCGGGCGCGCGAGCGCGGCGCGCACCCGCTCCTCCGCGGCGGCCCGCAGCGCGGGCAGGTCGGCGGACGGCCACTGGTCCCAGCCGCGGAAGCCGGTGACGGCGGCGGCCAGCAGGATCGATCCGCCCGTCGGCAGCGGCCGGACGGCCGCGGCGAGCGCCCAGCCCATGCCCGCGGGCACGGTGCCGTCGGCCGGTTCGTCGTCGGCGTAGGTCACGGGATCGTCGGCGCCCACATACTCGGGCAGCACGCGGGCCGGTGCTCGGCCGACAGCCGCCAGCCAGCGCACGCCGTCCTCGGCGCGCTCCTCCACCGTCGACGGGTGCGGGCCCTCGAACGACAGCGCGGCATCGGCCGGGCTGTCGGTCACGGCCACGACGACACCGTCGGGCGCGGAGACGAAAGCGCTCAGCGTGCAGCCACCCGAGCGGGTGACCGCCTCCGCGTGGGCCAGGTCGAGCGCCCGCTCGTAGTCCCCGCCGTCGTCGGTTTCCGACCATCGCCACCGCAGTCGGCCGAGCGGCTGGTACGACTGCGTCCACCCGTCGCTCTGCAGCTCGCGCGCGAGCCGGTCGGCGTCGGCGTGCCTGAGCTCGGCGATCGCAGCACGCAACTCCGCGACGACAGCCGACCTGTCGCCGACCACGGGCCCCAGCGGCCCGCCGGACCACAGCGTGTCGACGTTGAGATCGATGTCCTCCACGCCCGGGCGCCCGTACACCGTGGCGCCGACCCTGCCGTTCCCGAGAAGGAAAGCCTCCGTGAACAACGCCGCCGGCTCCGGCAGCACGATCCGAGTCGCATCAGCACTGGTGGTCATGCCCTCATTCTTGCCCGTCCCGCGGCGAGTTCGCGCCCCGATCGCTGTGCACCTTCGTAGAGAGTTTGAGAACCCCTCCCCGGCCCTGAGGACCGTGGTTTCCCGGCTGTCTCGGGGCTCCTACAAGCGTAGCGAGCGGCCCTCGGAGCCGTCGATCACCGACGAGAGGGGGCGGCTCGTCCGCTCAGTTGGGAAGACTCAAACCTTTTTGAGCCCGGCCCAGGTGGACGAGCTGGTGGGCCTGTACCACGAGGGCATGAGCATCGCGGAACTCAGCCGGAAGTTCGGCATCTACACCCGGACGGCGGCAGCCCACCTCGTTCGCCGCTCGGTTCCGCTACGTCAGCGCGGGATCGCTCCCGAGGACGCGCCCGAGGCGGTGCGGCTCTACGAGAGCGGGCTGACACTGATGGAGGTCGGGCTACGGCTCGGCGTGAGCCAGGGAACGGCGCGGAGGGCCGTCGCGGCGGAAGGCGTCGAGATTCGCCCCCGAGGTCGCCGCGCTCAGGTCGCGTGACGGCATAGAAAGGCGGCGGTCGCGGAGCTCGTGATTCGCTCCGCGCCCGCCGCCCTCGGATTCAGTAGGTGATGTCGTCTTCGGCGCGCTGCTCCTCCTCCGCGTGCTCCGCCTCGAACTCGGCGATCGCGCGCATGATGCCGAGCGCTGGCCGCTGCGGGATGGTCACGCGGCCTTCGCCAACGACGTAGAGGGGCACACCGGCCTCGTCCAGCGTCTCGATGACCTGTGCGAAGCCATTGAGGGTGCGACCGAGGCGGTAGATGTCAGCGACGAGAACCGCCGAGACCATGCCATCGCGGACCGTGGCGAGGAGCTGGTCGAGCCCCGGCCGGGTCCGGCCGACGTCGTGGAACTCGCTGACGACCTCGTAGCCGAACTCGGCGGCCATGCGCTCGCAGGCTTCCCGCTGGGCCTCGAACGCCTGGGGGTTCGGACGGGCGCTCCGGGTGTAGATCACGGCATCCATCAGGCGACGCTCGCTTCCGCGTAGTGAAGCGAGTCGGTCGCCTCGTTCTGCCGACGCGCGCGGCGCCGAGCGGTGGCCTCCTGGATGCGGACGCGGACCAGCAGCACGAGGCTGACCGGGCCGATCCAGATGAACTTGAGCGCGTTCCAGATGAGCAGGAGCACGAGGAGGTTGAGCCAGCCGGGGCCGTCGTCCTCGATGATGCTGGTGCAGATGCTCGCGGCGAGCAGGTAGGGCGCCGCGAGGAGCATCGCGGGAATGCCCCACTTCAGCCCGCGCCGGGTGCGGATCAGGTCGAGCAGGATGTTGGTGGGCATGTAGCGCCGCAGGAAGTAGCGGATGCGGACGCTTGCCGCCCAGAGCAGTCGAAGCATTGTTCTGGCCTCTCATCACACGTAGTTCTCCGTCGAGGAGGCAGTACGTGGATGATCGCCCCGAAGGGCCTTGTCCCGAGGGACCCGCAGAGAGAGGAAACCTGCCTCGTCTTCTACTGTACGACTGGCGGGCGACAGTCGGTAGTGGAAGCACGGTTGCCCGAACCATGTCGGCGCTCGTCCCTACGCTGGAACCATGACTTTCACCGCCCTCCATCGCGCGCTCGGACTCGCACCCACTCCGCTGACGGATGCCCTGCTTGACGCCGCTGTGGCTGCCGGAGTCATGGAGGCGAACGATCTGGATTGGAAGTCGGAGCTCCCTCCGGCGAAGGGCCTGCCTCAGACCGACTTCCCGAAGGACGTTGCTGCGATGGCGAACAGTGGCGGCGGTGTCATCGTTTTCGGTGTGCGGGAGTCGCAGAAGGCGGCGGTCGAACGAGTCGATGTCGGTGAGCTTGATGAGGCCTACGAACGTTCCTTGCGGAGCGCGGCGATCACCGCCATCTCCCCGCCCGTCTTCGGGCTCAACGTGCACCGCCTCGGAACCGCAGGGCGCCGGGCCGTCATCGTGGAGGTGCCCGCGAGCATCGAGGGGCCACATCTGATCTACAAGAACGACTACTTCGCGGCTCCGGTGCGAAACGACTCGGACACGGTGTGGATGAAGGAGCGCCAGATCGAGGCGATGTATCGGGCTCGCTTCGAGGAGCGCAGGCACGCGACCGAGGCATTGGACGCGCTATACAGCGAGGCAGCGGCGGGGCGGGACTCTGACAAACGCGCCTGGCTGATCGCGGTTGCTCACCCCCGTATCCCTCGCTTCCGCGACCGTCTGACTCGCGAGGAAGCCCGAGGGGTGCTGACGAAGACCGTCGGACTGGCCCTGACCTACGCCGGGCGCGGCGGTATCCACCCGCTGGAGAACGTCGACCGTGACAACCCACGTCCCGGATTGCGTCGCTGGGTGGCCGTGAACACGGCGACTGGCGAACGCTCGGTCTGGAAGGAAGCGTGGATGAGCATCCATCATGACGGCTCCGTGACGGTCGCCGCGGCTGTGGGCGGGCATCGCATGAGCAGCGACGGGTACTTCGAGGGTTGGCAGGTGGAATCTGTCGCCGTCGAGTGTGCCACCGCCGATCTGTTGGCGCTTGCGAGGACGACAGCGGAGACGACGGGCAACGACGAGTACGATGTGCGCCTTGGCATCGAATGGGCCGGCGAGCAGCCGCTGACGATCCTGACCAAGGACAACATGGGCTTCACCTACGACGGCGTTTCGGTCCCGCTGCACCGCTACACGCCGGTCGAGACCACCGTGAACGCCGTCGAGCCGGCGGCGGACTTCTTCTGGCACGTTCACGACTTTGCTCAGGACTGCGTAAATCAGGGCGGTGTCTCGAACGTCCTGATGATCCAGCCGCCTGCCCGCGACGAGTCGGTGTAACCGGGACTCGCCGCGAACACCGCACCAAGCCGGGTTCGCTTCGGCTCGGTGCGGCGCGCGATTGCTGCCTCGTCTATCTAGGCGGCGGGGCGCACGGCCACGGGTTCCAGCGCCCAGTCGCGAACGCCCCTGCCGTCCACGAAGCGCCACTCTGCGCGGCACTTGTCGCAGAAGATTCGCACGTCGTGCTCGCGGAAGCCCGGGATGTTGTCGTGCTCTTCGATGATCGTCCCGTCCCCGCAGGGGCACAGGAACTCGTAGCGCTCTACCGTCCCCGCACCAGCGCCCCATCCTCCGTGCCCGTGCGTGTCTCCGCCGACCGGCTCAGTGCGAATGGGCGCCGGCGACGGCTCTGTTCGCATCCACTCGGCGATCGAGGTAACGACCGCGTCGTAGGCCTCCGGCGAGTGGGAGACCTCATGGAAGATCGCGAGGAGCTCGTCGGCGGTGCGAGCGACGCGGTGGTCGCTGTCTCGGACGCCGGCGGAGTAGTCGCCGGCGAGGTCACCCACGACGTCGTTGCGACCTACTTGCTGGACGAGCCAGTCGTGGAACGGAGCCGGCTCGGCGGCCGGCTCGGGACGGACCCAGCTCTCGGCGATGAGCTCGCCGCCGGCTGCCCGCGCCAGCGCAGCGCGCAGGTGCTCGTACCCGGCAGGACGGTAGTGATCGGCCTGCGGCCGGGTGTGACCTGAGCCGACCATCCGGCGCACGTAGTCGTGCTCGCGCTCCGAGACACCGATTAGGAGGTTCGGACCGTCGCCGTCCGGGTCTGTGATCGGAAGTCCCAGCGCGGCCGCCGCCCAGATCAGGCGACCGTTGGACACGTAGGAGAAGTGAGGGCTGAGGAACCACTCCGCGGTTTGCTTCAGGGAGTAGCTGCCGACCTCCGGGGCGTCGGAGCCCGACGCGGGCGTGAACATCCGCAGCATGTCGGTGATGAGGGCAAGCTGGATGTAGTCGGTCTTGCCGTCGAAGCTCCACGGCGAGTCCGAACGGACGCCGTTCTCGCCGAGACGGGGAGCGCCGCCGTTGGCGCCGATCAGCTCGTGATCGTTGAGGACGGCGATCAGTCGCCGTGCGCTGACCCGTGGGCCGAGGAGACCTTGGGCCATTGGGGAGCTCATCTGCCGCAGCGCGGATGTGTAGTTCGTGCCGGTGAAGGCCGACCAGGCGCGCGCGTCCTGCTGGAATGCGCGACTCGGAGTGTTGTTGTTGGGAGTCATCTCAATCTCTTGTTCCGGGCTATGCACCCCACGCCTACCAGCCCCGTGACATGAGAGAGACCTCGGACCAACAGGTACTGCTTCTCTGGATTCCGCATCAGCGGTTGTCCTCGACGTCTTCGCCGCGTGGGGACTCAGACTCGGAGACAGGCATTCCAGACTGCCTACGCCAATGATAGGCCGCCCCGGTCGTCGCGGCTACAGCGTCGGGCCGACTCGCGTCGAGGCCGGGGGGTACGTGGGCTTCTGAGCCTGCCGTTCGGCATCGGCGAGGCTCCGAGCTCGGTCGAGAGCTGCCCGCGCTCGGGCCGCGTCGACCTTCTGCGCGTCGCTCTCGGCCGGCACCCCGAGCGGAGCCGGGCCGGTGATGTCGTAGCGGTCGCGGTACGCGGCGACGATGCGGGCGGCCTGCCGCCATGCGGCCGCGTCCCGCCCTTGCTTCGGCGCAATGCCGAGTGCTGTCGCCCAGCCGCGGCGTTCGTGCAGCGCGGTGTCGAGGATCGCGTCGGCGCGAGCTTCGATCAGGTCGCGCCGCTCAGTGAGTGCCTGCCGGAACTTGGCGCTCATGGTGCCGGTGGCCTCCGGGATGAGCCCGGCGATCAGGCGGGGTGCCTTGCGCGCCCGCCCGGAGCCGGCGGGCCGGACGGTGGCTCGGGCGACGCGGTAGTGGAGGACGGCGGCGATGTCGTCGGCGTCCCCGAACGCCCGCGCACGGACCAGGCGCGGCAGCAGCGTCTCGATGTCGTGGTGGTTGGCCTCGGCCCGGCGGAGCTCGGCGGTCAGCGCGCCGAACGCCGGGGAGCTGATCGCCGCTTCGGCGCCGTCATCGCTGAGCCCGGAGGCTTGGACGAGGAGCGCCCACCTATCGCGTTGGGCTGCGGCGGCGATCGTCTCGTACTCGGCGGCGAGCTGGGCGATCGACCCCCAGGCGTCCTGCTCGGCGGTGATGACCTCGTGGGCGGACAGCTCGGCACCGACGTGGTTGAGGATCGCGGCCATGACGCTGCGCCCGGTCGCCTCGCTCCGGGGGCCGTCGTGCGCGGCATCGGGCCGGTCGACGGCGAGATAGACGTGGTTGCCTTCGGCGCCTCGGGTCATGGCGACGTAGAAGTTCTCCCTCGTCGTCGTCGCGTCGGCCAGGACGTGCGCGGTGTCGACCGTGACGCCCTGCGCCCGGTAGGAGGTGATCGCGTAGCCGAGCTCGACATGCTCGGCCGCGTACTCGGCGGGGATCACGACCGAGCCGCCCCACTTCTTCCCGTCTCTGCGGAGGGTGAGGGAGCCGTCGTCGCGGACCTCGGTGACCGTCCACCTGTTGCCATTGCGGACCCAGCCGCGTCCGGTGCGGAGGCGTCGGTCGTTGTTGCGGGTGATGACGGTATCGCCGGCTGCGGCGCGCTGGCCGTTGTGCAGCTCGACCTCGCGGCGAGCGTTCACCGTGCCGTCCAGGATCAGCTCGGCACGGGCGCGCTCGTTCAGCGCCAGCACGGACTCGTTCGAGTCCGCCACCAGCACGCTCGCCAGCCCTGCGAGCATGTCGGCACGCCAGGCAGCGTACGCGGCCTCGATCATCGCCTCCGTGTCGCCCTCGGCGATGCGTTCGTGGGTCGCGTAGGCGTCGATGACCGTGGTGTCGCCGTGCCGCAGGCCGAGGGAGGCCGCCTTCTCCCACGGGTTCCTGAACCTGTGGATGTCGACCAGCTCGGGGGCGTCGTCGCGGTCGTGGACGAGCATCGCGTAGGCGCCGGATGCGGTCGGTGACTGGAGCTGGGCGTAGTCCCCGACCAGCAGCGTCTTCGCCCCGGCTTCGACGGCCAGGGCGGTGATGCGGTCGAGAGAGACGGTGCCGGCCAGGGATGCCTCGTCGATGATGACGAGCTGGCCCTTGCGGAACGTCTCGCCGTACACGATGTGGTTCTGCCACCACTTCGCCGTGTTCTCCGTGGTTATCCCGAGGTCATCGGCGAGGACCTGCGCGGCGACCGCGGACGGCGCCAGCCCGACCACGCTGCCGCGCCCGTGCTCGTGCTCCCATGCCCGCCGCAGGGCGCTCATCGCGGTCGTCTTCCCCGCCCCGGCAGGACCCACGAGGACGTCGATGAGCCGACCGGAGAGGGCGATCTTCGCCAGCGCGTCCGCCTGGTCCGGGCCGAGGGTGCGGCCGTGCCGGTCGGGGCGGCGGGCGATCCGCTCGACGGTGACCAGGGGCACGGTCGGGCCGGTCGTGGTGCGGGCGCGGTCGAGGAGGCGGTCTTCGGCCGCCAGCAGCACCTCGGAGGAGAACACCGCGGAGTGCTTCGGCCGGAACACCGAGGTGCCGTCTGGCCGCTGGAACACCGCCGGACTCGACGCGAACTCGGGCGGAGTCAGGCGGAGCGAGGCGGCTTCGGCTGCATCGACCACAAGCCCGACGATCGCCTCCCGATCCTCGGTCGTGGCGAACCTGTAGCCGGTGGTCTGCCTCGCGGCCTCGGCCATCAGGTTCCACCGCCGCCAGGTGGAGCGCTTCTCACCGACCGCGTCGACCACGCTCTCCCCGAGGTTGGCGATCACGTCCAAGGGGATGTCGTCGGCGCGCAGCAGCAGCGGCGCCTCGTTCACCGTCACCCGCCGCGCCCACGCGGTCGCGTCCGAGCCGAGGACCTGGCCGGCGCGGTGCCGCCAGGATGCGGTGAGGTCCGCGAGCGAGTGGACCTCCTTCTCCGGGCGGGTTGCGAGGGTGGCCTGGGCGCGGAGCTTCATGATCGTCGCCGGCGACGGGCGCCGCCCGTGCTCGCTGACGTAGTGGTCGATGAGGCGATCCGTCTCGGCGTCGATGTGCCGGGCACGGGTCGAGAACTCTTTGACCAGCTCCTCCGGCACCCCGACGACCGCCCACGCCGGGTTCCGATCCCGCCCTTGCTCCCGCGCCTCCCACGAGACGCCGAGCATCCGGGTCAGATGATCCGCGAAGACGGCCTCGTGCAGCTCCGAGAGCGCGACCGTCGCGGCGTGCATCGGGCGTCCGTCGAGGGATCGCCACTTGCCGTCGAGGACGGCCTGCACCTTGTTCGAGATGACGACGTGGGTGTGCAGGTGCGGGTCGCCCGCCCGGCTGTCGTAGTGGTCGAACGCGGTGGCGACCAGGCCGCGGACATCGACTTGTGCAACCGCGCCGTCGCGGCCGGTTGCGCCCGTGCGGGTCGCTGCAACCTCCCGTTCCATGAACGCAACCACCTC
The DNA here is from genome assembly GCA_047602285.1 of Arachnia sp. Classification (GTDB taxonomy): domain Bacteria; phylum Actinomycetota; class Actinomycetes; order Propionibacteriales; family Propionibacteriaceae; genus Arachnia. Next base: position 2,873,704 of record JASGHR010000001.1, on the reverse strand, counting down.
CGCAACCGCCGCATGATGCGCGTCCGCGATGAGGGCCTGCGTGCCCGCGTCCGCAACCGCCCAGAGCACCGAGGCGGACTTCGGGATGGAGAAGGTGAAGTCGTAGCCCGCAACCGCCCGGCGCACTCCGCGCGCGGCCTCCTCGGCCTCGATTGCGGCGGTCGCCTCCGCACGGCTGGCTGGGCCGAGCTCGGGATCGAGGGCAGCGACGCGCTCCGCGATCCGTCCGGCCACGGACTTGTAGGCCGGATACGCCAGCCCAAGCGGTGCGCCCGTGACCGGGTGGCGGCCGAGGCCGAGGAGGAGCTCGAGCTGGGCTTCGGTGACCTGATCGCCCTCCGCGATCACCCCGCCGAACGCCGCGACTCCGGCGCCGAGCCACTGACCCGGCGGCGTGCCCGCCTCGGCGTAGTACCGGGTCAAGGGCGTCGAGAGCGACCTGTCGCCGTCCCCGACGACGACCGTGCGCAGCAGGTACTTGTACCCATCGCCCGCGCTCATCACGCGCATCGAAACCGTCATCGCGCCGCCTTCTTTCGCTCGCTCACGAGGTGAGCGACAGCCCGCCGAAGGCGGGCTCAACCTCGACCTGCAAGAGGCGTGGTGGCTCTGATGGAGGCGGAAACGAAGACTCCGGCAGGGCCGGTCGCGGCGCGGTCGGCGGGGTGCGGGAGCCGCGGCGAGCACCTGGCAGGTGACCAGCCCGGTCAGCAGTTGTAGCGACGGCGACCGGGGATCACCGATCTGCCGGAGTCCTCATGCCGAACACCAGCGATGAACCAGGCGACCACCGTCTGCGGGTCGGGTCGCTGTTCTCCGGCTACGGCGGACTCGACCTCGCCGTCGAGGAAGTCCTCGACGCCCGCACCGCCTGGTTCTCCGAAATCAACGAGCCCGTCGCGCGCGTCTTCGCTCATCACTGGCCCGATGCCCCGAACCTCGGTGACATCACGGCCATCGACTGGAGCTCCGTCGAGCCGGTCGATGTGCTCTGCGGAGGGTTCCCCTGCCAGGACGTCTCCACGGTCGGGAAGATGGCCGGCCTGAAACCCGGCACCCGCTCCGGCCTCTGGGCGCACATGGCGACCGCTATCGACAAGCTGCAACCCGAGTGGGTCGTCATCGAGAACGTGCGCGGCCTGCTCTCCGCAACCGCGATCCGCCCGCCGAGCCCCGAAGGAGACGACGATGAGCGACGCAACCCCTCAGCCGCAACCCCCGAGGGCGCAACCCTTCGCGGTGTGGAACCCGACCCGTGGGGTCTGGGAGACCAGCCAGCCCGACCTCTACGGGCACTTGGCGCCGTACTCGGAGACCTGGCCGACCTCCGGTACGACGCACGATGGATCGGCCTACCCGCTTCCGCCATCGGCGCACCGCATCCCCGGTTCCGCATCTTCATCCTCGCCCGGCGCGCTGTTCCGAACCCCGCTCGCCTCCGACTCGATCCGAGGCAACGAACCCATCGAGCGAGTTCGCGCCCGGCGTGGAACAATCACTCTCAGCCATCAGGTAGCGGAGCTCGTGACGCGACGCAGGCGACAACCCTCCCCGGAAGCGACGTTCGCGCTGATCGAGGAGTTCTTCGACGCTGGGGACGCTACGCCGGGGCCATCGCTCGATGGGAACGGATCACTGGACGACCCGCTCCGGCTCCGGCCATCCTGACCGGCGATGCAGGCCCGAAGCCTGCGCCGGCGTTCGTGGAATGGCTCATGGGACTAGACCCGGGATGGGTGACCGAACCCGCGCTGGGGCTGACGCCTGCGCAACAGCTTGCCGCGCTAGGGAATGGTGTCGCGCCTCGACAGGCCGATGCTGCTGTTCGGGCGCTACTCGCTATCTGAGCGGCCCCGCAGGACCGGAGTCCACTCGGGGCCGCTCAGATTGCTCATCCCGTGATGATGAGGCGCTGAATCCGTCCGCTCGTGGCGAGATGGAACTCGAACGTTCCAGGGCCGTTGTAGCCCTTGCCGGTCACGGTGATCGCGGCCGAGAAGACGCCGTTCGACTCCACGACGCGCTGGATGCTGATGCGGTTGTTGGTGCCGATGTTCTCGCGGTCGCTCCAGCCGCCGATCCCGGCGGGGCCGACGAAGGTGCGTCCGAAGTCGACAACCTCGCCGTCCTGGGTGAAAGCGCCGAGCATCGTCTCGCGATCCTCGGCATTGGTGCCGTCGATGAACTGTTGCGCTGCGGCAGGGAGTTCCTGTGCGGTCATGCGGACACCTCCTGGGCGTTTGGATCGGCGAGCTCAGTCAGAGACATGATCCCCATGCGCCGGGCGAGGCGGAGACGGAGCTCCTCGGCTGCCCCGTTGAGGATTTCTGCCCCGTAGTCGGAGTCGTCGGCCACGGCGCGGCGCGGGCGCTGGCCGCGAGGCAGGCCCACGATGCGGACGATTTCGTCGGCCACGATCTGCGGGTCGGCGGTCACGTCGCCCACCATCAGCCGCTCGGTGTCCTCGGCGCTGGAGGCGAGGAACGGCGCGAGAAGCTCGTACTCATCCGTGCGCGCCTGATCCGCCGGGACGGCGGCCTTGGCGAAGTGCGCCGTGCCGTGCGTGAACACGCCCGGCATGAGGATCGTCGTCTCGATTCCGTAGACGGCGACGTCCCAGGCGGTCGACTCGGCGAAGGCGTCGAACGCGGCCTTGGCCGCGGTGTACGGGCCGAGGAACGGCGGGATCGCGCGTGTCGTCCCCGACCCGTTCCACAGCAGCAGACCGCTGCCGGCGCGGCGCATGTGCGGGAGCACCGCCCGGTTGACCCGGAGCGCGCCGACCGCGTTGATGTCGAAAGCCCGGATGACTTCCTCTGCCGAGAACGCCTCCGTCACCCCGAACAGCAGATGCGCGGCGTTGTGGACGACGACGTCGATCCCGCCCGCGGCGGCGACTGCTGCGTCCACAGCGCGATCCGCGGACTCCTGCGAGAGCACATCGAGCTCGATGACCGAGATGGAGCCGGGCGCTCCTGCTGCCGAGGCGAGCAGCACCTCGGCAGCAGGAGCGTTTCGGTTCCCGGGGTCGCGCATCGACGCGAACACCGTGTGGCCCGAGCGGGCGAGGGACGTGGCCGCAAGCGCGCCCATCCCCGTCGCCGCGCCCGTGATGAGAACCCGCTGGGTGCTCACGCGAAGGCCGCCCGGTTGCGCTCCACCCACTCCGCGAAGGTGTGCGCGGGGCGGCCGGTGAGGGTCTGGACATCGGTCGAGACGGGGAGCACGGTGGCCTCCGGGCCGAAGGTGCCGAACACGGAGTCGATCACGAAGTCCGGGGTGCCCTCGGGGAACGCAGCGGCCTTCGCCACCGCCAGGTCGAGGGCCTCGGCGCGCAACTCGCGGCCGAGCACGCCCGCGGCGATCGCGGTCTGATCGGTGACCGACAGCACTTCGGGGCCGGTGATCGAGTACGCCCCGCCCGCGGGGCTCTCGGCGGTGAGCACCGCGACCGCGGCGGCGGCGATGTCGTCCGGGTCGACGACGGGCAGCTTCACGTCGAGCCACGGCGCGCGCACCACGCCCTCGGCGAGAGCGCTCGTCCACATCAGGAAGTTGTAGTCGAAGCCGGACGGGCGCAGGAACGTCGCCGGGACGCCCGCAGCCGTCAGCGCGGCCTCACCGGCGCGGTGGCGGGCAGTCACGATGTTGTTCTCGCCCAGCGGGAGCTCGGTGACCGCGGTGAAGGACGACAGCAGCACGACATGGCCGAGGCCGACCTGTCCCGCGACCTCGGCGAAGGTGGCGCCGTTGTCGTCGGCCATGTTCAGGAAGGCCCGATCCACGTCCGCCAGGGCGCGGCGGATGTCGTCCGCGTTCGTGAGGTCGCCCTGGATGACCTCGACGCCGGCGGGCGCGTCGTACTTGGCGGGGTCGCGCACGAAGGCGACGACCTGATTGTCGGTGCCGGCCAGGGCGCGGGCAACGGCGCCGCCGACGGTTCCGGTGGCTCCGGTGATGAGCAGTCGCATGTGGTGTTCCTCTCTCAACCTGTCACGTCCGGATGCACCGGGCGGAACAGTGGTCACTTGTTTGCGGTATCAACGCTAACACATCACTGATGTTGCTACTGCGTTACCATGTATCCATGACAGGTGACGTGCAGGAGAACACTCGGGATCGAATCCTCCGGGCCACGATCGAGCTGCTGGCGAGCGAGGGACGCCAGGCGGTCTCGACTCGTGCCGTCTCCGCTGCCGCAGGCATTCAGCCGCAGACGATCTACCGGCAGTTCGGCGACATGGATGGGCTGCTTGCCGAGGCCGCCTCCGAGGGGTTCCGCCGCTACCTGGTGTCGAAGTCCGCCCGCCCGAAGCGCCAGGACCCCGTGGACGACCTGCGCGACGGCTGGGACCTGCACATCGAGTTCGGCCTGGAGCACCCGGCCCTGTACCTGCTGATGTACGGCGATCCGCGGCGCTCCCGCGAGTCCGCTGCCGCTGCACAGACGGCCACCATCCTGCGCGAGCTGGTCGAGGCCGTCGCCCGCGCGGGTCGGCTCCGCATCGACATCGAGACCGCCGTCGCCATGATCCAGTCCACCGGCGTCGGCGTCGTCATCACGCTCATCGGCGCTACCGAAGAGAGCCAGGTCTCGGCCGATCTGTCAGCGCGAGTGCGCGAGTCGGTGCTTGACGCCGTGACGACCAACGTTACGGACCCGGACGCGGCAAAAGGGGATGACCCCGCCGTACCTGCTTCGGCGCTCCGGGCCATGCTCCCCGACGTCCAGCATCGTCTGACGCCGGGTGAGAAGCTGTTGCTTGACGAGCTGTTGACGAAGATCAGCCTGCATCAGGGCTGAGCGGTGACAACGTGTTCGGACTCCCGCACCGAGCGCATCTCGCGACACGCCGACCGCACCAGCAGTCATCTGCCGGTGCGGATGTGCTTCTAGCCAAGCGGCGGCCCGTTCTCGGCGACCTGGCTCGCGCGGACGGTGCTCGCGGGCCCGGCGGTCGTCGGATGCGTCCAACTCGCAAGGAGGTCGAGGGCCTGCCGCGAGGCAGAGCCGGAGGCGGCCGTGTAGACGTAGAGGGTCTGCTCACTGTCTGCGGGGAATCCGAGCGTCTCGAAGTCGACGTCGACTCGGCCGACGCTTGGATGGAGAAGCCGCTTGGTACCGTAACTGCGCTGGTGGACCTGGTGCTCAGACCACCACTTGCGGAACTCGGGACTTGCCATCGAGAGCTCTCCGACGAGCTGCTGCGTCTCGGGGTCGTCCGGGGTGCGTCCTGCGTCGAGGCGGAGCGCCTCGACAGCGTTGCGCGCCTGCGCCTCCCAGTCGATGAAGAGCGCCCGCGCCTCGTCCGACAGCAGCATCCAGCGAGCGTAGTTGCGCTCGCGCGGCACCATGCGCTCGAAGTCGGTGAACAGAGCGCGCGCGAGCCGGTTGCTGGCGAGGACGTCCGTGCGTCGTCCGAGGATCATCGCGGGCTGGGTGTCGAGCGAGTCGAGCATCTGGTACAGACCCGACCTGACCCGCTGCACGCTCGCGCGCGGACGCGGACGCGGCTTCCCTGCAGCGTCCACAAGATCATGCACATGCTGACGACCGGCTTCGTCCAGATCGAGGGCGCGAGCGATTGCGTCGAGCACCTGTGCCGAGGGGATGATGCGCCGTCCCTGCTCCAAGCGCGTGTAGTAGTCGGTGGACACGCCCGCGAGCAACGCGACTTCCTCCCGTCGCAGACCAGGCACGCGCCGCACTCGCCCGTCCGCGGGCAGGCCAGAGCGTTGCGGGTCGCTAGCGGCACGAGCCCGACGCAGAAAGTCGCCGAGCTCCTCGTGGGGAGTGGGCATCCATCCATGATCCCAGACCCTCTCGATGCGGGCCTGGGTCGCTCATTCCTAGGTTGCCCCGAGCCAGGACAAGCAGGGCCAGATATGCGCCGCTCTGGCCGCGCTCCGCGCGGGAGTCTTGAACTGCCGATCCTAACGGAGGACCGGCAGACGACAGAGGAGCACACCACATGACGTATCCCACCACCGGCCCGGCGACCTGGTTCGTCACCGGGGCCTCACGAGGACTCGGTCTCGACCTCGTGACCCAGTTGCTTCGCCGCGGCGACAACGTCGCCGCCACCACCCGCTCGGTCGAGCGCCTCACCGCCGCGCTCGACGGCGCGGACACGACCCGCCTGCTGCCGCTGGAAGTGGACCTCGCCGACGAGACGCAGGTGCACGCCGCCGTCGCGGCGACCGCTGATCGCTTCGGCGGCCTGGACGTCGTCGTCAACAACGCCGGCTACGGCTTCCTCGCCGCGGTCGAGGAGGTCACCGACGCCGAAGCGCGGGAGATGTTCGACGTGCAGGTCTTCGGCGTCTGGAACGTGCTGCGCGCCGTGCTGCCCGGATTCCGCGAGCGCCGCAGCGGTCACATCATCAACATCTCCTCGATCCTCGGGCTGACCTCCTTCCCTGGCTGGGGCCTCTACTGCGCCGGCAAGTACGCGCTCGAAGGGCTCACCGAGTCCCTCGCCGCCGAGGTCGCCGACCACGGCGTCAAGGTCACCCTGATCGAGCCCGGGTACATGCGCACCGACTTCCTGCGTCCGCAGTCGCTCGGCCTGCCGAGCGCGACGGTCGATGCCTACCCGGCGATCCGCGAGATGACCGAGGCGCACAAGGCGATGCCCGGTACCCAGCTCGGTGACCCGGTGAAGGCTGCGGAGGCCATCATCGCGGTCGCGACGACCGGCACCGCGCCCCTGCATCAGATTCTCGGCTCCGACTCGCTCGGGTTCGCCGAGGCGCGCGTCCAGACGATCGCCGCCGACATCGAATCCGCCCGCGCGCTCGCCGTCACGACCGACATCACCGCCGGCTGATTCCTTCTGGGCCACGAGATGCGACAACACGGAGCGTTGCAACACACTTCAAACGCCTTGTGCTGTTCATCTCGCGGCCCGGATACAACGGGTGCGTGTAGGTGACGACTACCGGACCGATAGCGAAACTGGATGCGATCAAAGATCGCACGAGCCTCGCGCACGATCAGAAACTGACACCGCTGACTGCCATTGAGACAGTGAGAACACTGCCGACGAGCCGTGCCGTCTTCGATCACGCCAAGATCATGTACGTCATGCACGGTCGTGTCGAGGTCGAAACGTCAGCAGGTGTGAACGTCCTGAATCCGGGGATGGCCTTCTCGCTCGGTGCCCGCAGGTGGTGCCGCCTTCGTCCGCTCTCATCGGTGCGCATGTGGACCCTCTACGCTGACGAGACCTTCCTGAGAGCCCAAATGTGCTGGTCTCTTCCTGGCCGGGCACGCCTGCAGGCCGGAGTCCATCCGGCCGAGTGGGATGGTGGCCCGCTCGTCCTCCATCCAGGTCTGGGGTTGTTGGGGACGATGGAGCCGCTGTGGCGACAGATGAACGTCCTGCACGAGAACCGGCCGGTGTCGGACGCGGCAGCAGTCCGCACGCTCCAGCTCTTTGCTCGGATGACTGAGCTCGTTCTGCCTGCGCTTCTTGCGCGTGATGGGGAAGCCTCCTTCCCCGAGCAAATGCAAGCTCCGATTCATGGACGCCTCACCGATGAAGCGGAAATCGGGCACGTTGGCCGGGCCGTGCGTGCCCTCCGACTTCACCTGGCGCAGAACTGGTCAGTTCACGACCTTGCCTCTCAGGTTTCGGTCTCGCGAAGTCATCTGACCCGGCTATTCGTCGCACAGACGGGCATCCCACCGATGCGCTTCCTCTCATCCATGCGCGTCACTGAGTTCACGCGGCTCATCGAGGAGACCGATATGTCAATCGAGTCCGCCGCTCGCACCGTCGGATGGACGGACTCGCGAGTTGCGGCAGAGTGGTTCGCGCGACGCTTCGGCATGAGTCCTTCGCGATACCGTGCGGCCCCTCATCCGCATGATCTGGCTTCGAGTGAAGAGAGCGATCCGCGGGCACGATGATCCGCCGATGCGTCGAAACGCTCATAGGTCTCGGGCGCTATCTCTAATCATGGAGACTTCGGCGACAATCGGGCCAACCAGCGCGTAGACCGGATCAGACACGTCGGGTTCATCGGAGCCTGGCGGTCGCCACCCACTCGTTCCGTCCGTCTCGCCTCCTGATCCTCCCGGCGCACCTCATGGTCGCAAGGGCCACCGGCACATGCCTCCGGCCCTCACCGGGAGGAGGTCGATCAATGGCGACGGACGAGGAGGCACGAGCGGCGCGAGACGCGAAGCTCGATGAACTGCACGAGCGACTTGCTAGCGCCGTCGAGCGGCTGGTCTCAGGTGACGACTGGCGGCGTGCGCTCGAGTTCGCGGCGCGGTTCCGGTCGCGGTCGTTCGGAAACACGCTGCTGATCTTCGCCCAGCACCTCGACGCCTACGAGAAGGGCCGCGTCCCTGACCCGGAACCCTCCTACGTCGCCGGGTACAAGCAATGGCAGACCCTCGGCCGTCAGGTCGCCAAGGGCCAGCCGGGCTACATGATCTTCGCCCCGGTGACGGGCCGATTCGCGTCCTCGACGCCACAGGATGCCGAGTCCTGGCGGCGCCTCGGCCGGTTCGAGAAGCCCAAGCCGGGCGAGGCGGTGCGCTCGCGGATGATCGCGGCGAAGCCGGCCTATGTCTGGGATGCGTCGCAGACGACGGGCGATCCGCTCCCCGAGCGGCCGGTGCCGCGGCTGCTGGAAGGCGAGGCGCCGGCCGGGCTGTGGGAGGGGCTGGCGGCGCTGGTCGAGGCGGACGGTTACCGGGTGCTGCGGGTGGAGCACGAGGGCATGATCCACGGCGCGAACGGCCTGACCGACTTCCAAGAGCGAACGGTCGCCGTGCGGACGAACATGGACCCGGCCGCGCAGGTGAAGACCCTCGCGCACGAGCTCGGCCACGTCCGCCTGCACGGCCCGGACAACCCGGATTGGGCGAAGCACCGTGGGATCGGGGAGGTCGAGGCCGAGTCGGTCGCGCTGATGATCGGTGCCGCGCACGGGATGGACACCAGCTCCTACTCCGTGTCCTACGTCTCTGGGTGGGCCGGCACGGTGAAGGACAAGGAGCCCGCCGAGGTCGTGCAGTCCACCGGGGAGCGGGTGCGGAAGATCGCGGTCGTGATTCTCGACGCGCTCGACACCGTGCAGCTCGGCGCGGGCGACCCGCCCGGCCTGACCCGAGACGCCTCACCCCGGTCGCGTGCGGAGCGCACCCCGCCGTCTCCCGTCGAGCAGCGTGCCGTGTCGGCGGCCGACGTCGCGGTGAGGAGCCTGTGATGAACCCCTGGCGTCTGTTCGCGGCCGTCGCGCCGCTGCCGTTGCCGCTCGCTGCAGCCCGGTTCGTCGTCGCCGGGGTGCCGATCTTCCCGTGCGTGCCGGGCGGCAAGCGGCCCCTGGTGGAGCACGGCTTCCATGAAGCGACGAGCGACCCCCGGCAGGTGCGCGCGTGGTGGCGGCGGTGGCCGGCTGCGAACATCGGCATGCCGACCGGCCCGGCGTCGGGCTGGGATGTGGTCGACGTCGACGCCAAGGGCTCGGATGCCGGGTTCGCCTCGTTCGACCGCGCCCGTCGTGCCGGACTAGTGACCGGGTGGGCGGCGCTCGTGCACAGCGCCTCCGGCGGGATACACGCCTACTATCCGGCCGAACCCGACAAACCGCAACCGTGCTGGCAGGCCGCGAAGGCGCAGGTGGACTTCCGTGGTGCCGGCGGCTACATCATCGTCCCGCCGTCGATCATCCGATCCGGCGGCGAAGTGGTCGGCCACTACGGGCTCCTGCACAGCGCCGAGCCCGAGGTTCGCCCTGTCGATGCGGCCGCGCTGCGGCAGTTCCTCGACCCGCGCCCGGCCCCGTCGTTCCGCCGCACCGGCACGGAGTCTCGGGCGCAGGATGCGGAGCGGCTGGCCGGGTGGGTCGCCGCGCTCGGGAAGGGCGAGCGCAACCGCGGCTTGTTCTGGGCCGCGTGCCGTCTCGCGGAGGCCGGCGCATCTCCGGCGTCGGCGCTGGATGCGCTGGGGCCGGCGGCCGAGCACGCGGGCCTGCCGCCGCGGGAGGTGTTCGTGACGATCCGCTCCGCCTACCGCGCGGTCGGCACCGTTCCCGCACGCCCGCAGAGCGCCGCGCCGGAGCAGGCGGAGCCGCCCCGCCGTGCGGCGGGGGTCGGAAGCCAGGTGCTCTCGTGAACCCGGTCACCCGGATGCGGGGAGCTCGGCTGGCGGTGGTCACCGCGGTCGCGGGGACGGTGCTGATCGCGGCCGGCGCGTTCTGGCTGTCCTTCACCGCTCTCGCGGACCTCGCCCGCCGCTCCGGGGTCGATGCGGGGCAGGCGTGGGCGTGGCCGGTCATCGTGGACGGGCTGATCGTCGTCGCCACGGTCGCCGTCGTCGCCCTCGCCGGGCAGAAGGCGGCCTGGTATCCGTGGACGCTGCTGGCCGGCGGGGCGCTCATCTCGGTCACCGCGAACGCGCTCCACGCCATCGTCGCCGCCGACGCCGACGTACCCGGCGTGCTCGCCGCGTGCGTGGCCGCGGTGCCGCCGCTGGTGCTGCTGGCCTCGACGCACCTCACCGTGGTGCTCGTCCGCTCCCGCCCCGCCGACCCGACCGAGGAAGCCGAGGATGCCGAGCCCGCCGTGTCGGAGCCGGCCACCGACATCGTGCCGGAGCGATCTGGCCGGCGGCTGGTCGCCGCCCGGCTGCGGGAGGAGGGGTGGTCGAACAAGGCGATCGCCCGAGAGCTCGACGTCGCCCCGTCCACGGTGGGCCGGTGGTTCCCGAAGCAGGAGACGGCCCTGACGGGTGCACCTGATCGGCAGGAGACCGAGAGGGAGCTGGTCGCATGAACGAGCACATCACGCCGCGTTCCGTCGTCCGCGACGACGCGGACCGGGAGCGTCGGCTGGCAACGGTGAAGGAAGTGGAGACCTCGGAGCTCGCCCGTCATAAGGACCCCTCGCTCGCTGTCGCAAAGGACGAGGCGGCAGCGGCGAAGGCGAAGGCTCGCGGGGTCGAGTGGGTGCGCCCGTCCGAGCTGCTGGTGTCGCGGTCGGGGCGGATCGCCGGGCGCGGGATCGACTTCCAGGCCGAGCTGGCCCGTCGAGCGCGTCGCGTGCCGGGGCAGACCTACCGGGCGACCCGCTCCGGTGTGCGCTCGCTCAGCGAGCGGGCGCGAAAGTTGCCCCCGGCGTCGGCGTTCGGCCGCGGCTCCGGGGAGCGGTTCTCCTGGGTGTCGCGTTCCGGGATCGGGCTGGGGTGAGTTAGCCATGCGCGCCCCCGGCATCACGGCGAACGTGAGTGCTGGATGGCGTGCGCGCACCTCCCGTTCAGGAGGTGCCGGAATGCGAACCACAACCGTCCGCGAGCCGCGGAGCCGTTTCGAGGACTCGGAGGAGCTGCGCGCCCTGCTGAACCGCCTGCACGAGCAGGGCCGCGGCGCATGGCGGGACGACCCGGAGGCGGCCGCGCTGATGCGGCACGCGGCCGAGAAGTACGCGGCCCTGGCCCGCAAGCACGGCCTCGACCCGTGGGAGGCCGCGTCGGCGGCGTTCGAGGCGATGCGGGGCGCCGCTACCCGGCGGGCGGAGGACCCGTGGGCGGTGGTGACCAAGGCGGTGCAGGTGACCTGCATCGGCGAGGAGCGCGGCAACGGGCTGCTGTGCTCCGTCCACCAAGCCCGCCGGCCGAGGTATTCGGTCTTCCATGACGCGGAGCGGTTCAGCGACCGCGAGAACCCGCTGTCCGACTACCACCCCGCCTTCCACGTCGACCCCTTCGCCGAGCCCGACGACGACGAGCAGGATGATGTGTCGGAGACGGCGCCGACGATGAACGTCGCCTCGGCGGTCGAGGACGTGATCGGGTTCTTCTGCCTGCTCGGCTGGGGGCCAGAGACCGTGCGGGCCGCGGTCGAGTACGTCACCTCCCGGCTCGCGGAGGCGCCGTCGCGGGGCTCGGCGTTCGAGACGCTGCGCCGCGACCGGCAGGCCCGCGCCCTCCTCGACCTGCCCGGCGCCTCCTGGACCGGGCTGCTGCGGATCGTACTCGGCGCCCCCGACCCGACGCTCGCGCACACGAAGGCCGGCCGCGGTCTGCTCGTGCGGCTGCTGATCGGCGAGCCGATGCGTGCCCTGCTGCTGGACGACGACCTCGTGCTCGCCGTCAGCCTCGCCGCCCCAGGGAACGAGGGGCCATGAGCACCCCGCCGGCGGGGCACATCGAGCTCGAGCGCACCGTGGACTCCATCACGGTCGGCCGGCGGCACCGCCACGACCTCGGAGACCTCGCGCCGTTGGTCGAGTCGATCCGCCGCAACGGCCTGTTGCAGCCCATCACGATCACCCTCGACGGGCACCTGATCTGCGGCGCCCGCCGCCTCGCGGCGATCAAGCTCCTTGGCTGGAAGACCGTGAACGTGTGGGTGCGCTCCGGCGTCTCAGACCGGCTGGGGCAGCTCCTCGCGGAGCAGGACGACAACCTGCTCCACAAGCCGCTCACCCAGCTCGAAGCCGCCGCGCTCTACCGGGAGCTGAAGACCCTGCTGGCCGAGGACGCCGCCCGCCGGCAGGAGGCGACCCGGTTCCGTGCCTCTGGTGACGCGGGGGAAGACGGCCCCGGCAACTTGACGGCACCGTGGGAGACAGCCCCAGGGGAAGCGCGGGTGCAGGCGGCGATCATGCTGACCGGCCGCGACTCCCACACGACGTTCGAGCGCATCGGCCGCCTGGAAGACCTCGCCGCCGACGAGTCCCAGCCCGAGTCCGTGCGCCGGCTCGCGGCGGAGGAGGTCGAGCGGATCAGGGCCGGCGAGAAGGTCTACCCCTCGCACCTGCGGATCAACACGGAGCTGTCCCTGGCCGAGCTCGACCGGCTCGCCGCCGACCCCTCCCAGCCATCGGAGTTGCGGGAGCAGGCCCGTGCCGAGGCCGCCGCGGTACGGCTGGCCGAGCAGGAGGCAAAGGCGGTCGAGATGGAGGCGCTGGCGAAGGCCGCCCTCGCCCGCGTGAAGGCCGCGAAGGCTGCCGGGCGGAAGGCGAAGCGGCCGACGCTGACGGCGGTCGAGGCCAGAGAGCCGGTGCCGTTCCCGCTGAGAGTGTTCACCGCGACCTGGGACGACATGACCGACTGGTGGACCCACTACGACCCCACAGCAGTCGGCCCCGCGCTCACCGACGCGCAATGGGCCAGGTTCGTACAGACCGTCGCCGGAACCCAGGCATTCGCGGAGGCCGCACGCGACGCTCGCGAGCACCAGGCGCAGGACATCGCCTGACCTCGACCAGTTCAGACGGCGACTTACCGGAAGTTCTCGATTCGCAGGCTACGCCGCCCGATTCCGGCGGAGGTGAGTGCGTGACGGGCTCCCTTGATGAGGCGCTTCGAGCCGCAGAGGTAGAACAGCGCGTCGGGCTGGTCGAGCCCTGTGCTCCGCACCTGGTCGAGGAATCGCTCGGGCGCAACGGGGGTGTATCCGCCTAGAAGGGGCGCGAGTTCTTCTCTGTAGAGGAAGTCGGTACCACGCTGGACCTGAAGCAGTCTCATGTCGTATCCACCCTGTAGTGCAGCAGTGAGGATCAGAGAACGGAAGGGCGCCATCCCGACACCGCCGGCGATGAACTGGATCGGCCGCTCGGTGCTCTTGGGGAGGCCAATGTGCCCGGCGATCCCATAGACCTTGGCCGTGTCCCCGGGCCGGAGCGCTGCGAGGCGGCGCTTGAATCCGCTTCCGGTATCGATATGGGCGACGAAGGCGAGTTCGTCCTCGTGGGGAGCGGAGGCAATGGAGAACTCGCGCATCCCGTCGCGGGAGAAGAAGTTGCCGACTTGGAGGTGAGCATACATCCCCGCGCGGTAGCGGACCTCGGGCTGCCGAAAGCGGAAGGTGTAGACATCGTCGTATTCGTGGGTCTTGCGGGTAAGCACGGCTGTCGGCATGACTCCAGCATCCTCACGGCAGACCACTCGCCCCACCGTTAGAATGCGGTGTAATGCCGAAAACCCGCCAAGTTCCCGAGTCGGCTACCGACTACGCCCTCGGTGCGCCCACGGGCGCCGGAGTGCTACCCCACGGGTTCCAGATCGACGCGCATGTCCATGCCGACGGGCTGCTGGTCTACGCGGTGTCCGGGGTCGTGGCAACGGTGACCGAACGCGGAACCTGGGTCGCCCCAGCCAGTCGCATCATCTGGACACCACCCGGTTTCGAGCATGCACACCGCTTCTACGGCGAGACCGACGTGCGTGTCGTGGACGTCCCGCTTACTGCGTGCGGCGCCCTGCCGCCGGAGCCGGGCGTGTTCACGGTGAGTCCGCTCCTCCGGGAGGCATTGCTCGCCCTGACCGATCTGCCCGAGACCCGAGCCGGCGCGCATGATCGCCTGCGCGAAGTTGTGGTCGATGAACTGGTCGAGGCCCCGGATCGTTCGATCCGCCTCCCCGAACCGCAGGACGACCGGCTGCATGCGGTCACGGCGATCCTCCACGCTGACCCCGCTGAGCCCGCAACCCTGGCCCACCTCGGGCGGCGGGTGGGAGCGAGCGAACGGACACTGAGCAGGCTCTTCCACCGTGAGCTCGGGATGAGCTTTCACCAGTGGCGCACCGTCCTCCGCATCCATCACGCACTGCTACACCTGGGCGAAGGCATGTCGGTCATCGACACGGCGACGACCTGCGGATGGGCGAACCCGACGAGCTTCATCGAGGCGTTCTCTGCGATCGTTGGCCAGACTCCCGGCCGATACCAGTCGGAGCTGCGCGACAGGGCACGGTAGAGCGCCCGTACATGGCCCAGGCAGATTGGCGGCTTTCCGGCTCCGGCTGTCGAGATACCAGTTTGCGGAAGATCGCTTCGCATCCAGAGTGAAGAGATAGCCCTTCACTCTGCGCGGCCCAGCGCACGAAAGCGAGACATCCCATGACCATCTCCGATCAGACCACTGTCATCATCGTCGGCGCGGGGGTTGCCGGGCTGACGCTCGGCAACCTGCTGCAAAGCAATGGCATCGACTGCGTGATCCTGGAACGACGCAGCCGAGAGTATGCCGATCAGCGCCAGCGGGCCGGCACCATCGACAGCTTCGGGGTGCGCCTGCTTCGCGAGTGGGGTCTTGGCGAGGCCATGCGCACCGATGACGTCGTCGCCGAAGAAGCGGGTGGCATGTGGATCGACGGCGAGGCCATGCCGATTGAGGTTGACGAGGGCGACGGCGATGAGGACGGTTCGGTCTACCTCCCGCAGCAAGTCCTCGTCCGCAACCTCACTGATGCCTTCCTCGAAGGCGGAGGCGATCTGCGCTTCGAGGCGGTCGACGTCGCCCTCACGGACATCGCCACGCGCCCGCGCGCAACATACCGTGATGCCGAGGGGGCTCTGCACGCCGTCGAGGCGGCCTTCGTCGCGGGCGCTGACGGCGACCACGGCGTCAGCCGCGCCTCCATCCCATTAGACGCGCTCACCAGATACACCCACGAGTTCGGATACTCCTGGCTCAGCATCCAAGCAGGTGTCGCGGCGAACCCTTCCGGGATGGCAATCCATGACCGGGGCTTCGCGGCGATGATCCCGCGCGGCTCGGCGGCCAGCCGCCTCTACCTCCAGATTGCCGCCACGGACACCGCCACCGACTGGCCGGACGAGCGCGTCTGGGCTGAGATGGCAGCCCGCTTCGGCACGCCGATGCCGGACGGACCCATCATCGACAAGCGCGTCATCCCGCTACGCAGCGCGGTCACCGTCCCGATGCAGTACGGGCAGCTCTTCCTCCTCGGCGACGCCGCCCATATCGTTCCTCCGATGAGCGCGAAAGGCATGCACCTCGCCCTTCACGACGCCGAAGTCCTCGCTCGCGCACTCATTCGCTTCGCCCGCGAGAGCGATCGGAGTCTGCTCGACAGCTACTCCGACGATGCCCTCCCGCACATCTGGAACTACCAGGCATTCGCCGCCTGGATCACGAGACTGATGCACAACGCGGGCGACCCCTCGCATGACGGCGAGTTCGCCAAGCAGATCGCGCGCGCCGAACTACAGCGACAGTTCCTCTCGCCCGCGGCGAACCGGCTGTTCAGCGAACTCACCGCTGGCGTCAACTGACAGGAGTCGATCCGTGACGACGCTCTCTACGGCAGCGGCCACCAGCGGCGGACGGCCTCGACCGTAGTGTCGGGGCCGGTGTTGAAGCAGAGCACCGACTCCGGGGCGTGGATGCGGGCGAGGTTGATGAGCTTCTCGAACAGCGGGGTCATCGACGGTTCCAGCCGCACCCCGCCGCCGAACACGATGATGTCGTATCGCCTTCCGATGAGGGCAGCACGGAACTGCTCTTCGGCATCGACGCTCCGGTCGAGCAGGCACGTCTCGAAGTCGAGCCCCAGTTCGGCGAGCTCTGCCGCTGCCGCGTCGAGCCCGGCTTGCACCTGTGCCGCATCAACGGTGGGAAACGCTGCGCTGGGGGCGTCGGGGTCACCGACAACGCGCGGGTCGAGCCCCACGTTGAGCACGATGTTCATATCGAGTCTCCTTCCTGGAAGTGGTCAGTTCGCGACGCTGCTGCCGCCGTCGACGGGGAGCACGACGCCGGTGACCATCGCGGCGCGGTCGCTGAGCAACCAGGCGGCGGCCTCGGCGACCTCGCGGGGCTGGACCATGCGCCCGAGCGGCACGGCGGCGCCGACCGCAGCGATCGTGCCGGGCTGGGCGGCCTCCCAGTGGTTCCACATATCGGTGAGCGTCCCGCCGGGGGCGAGCGCGTTGACGCGGATGCCCTCGCGCGCCCACGTGACGGCGGCGGTCTCGGTGAGGCTGTTGAGGGCGCGCTTGATCGCGCTGTAGGCGGGCAGGTCGGTGCTCTGGCGCAGGCCGCCGAGACTGGACGTGTTCACGATGGCGCCGCCGCCGCCGGCCGCGCGCAGGGCCTCGGCCTCGGCCTTCATCGCCGTCCACTGGCCGCGGAAGTTGACCGTGACCTGCGCGTCGATATCCGCATCAGAAGTCACATCGAGGGGGCCAGGCTGCTGCGGGGCGCCGCCGTTGTTGAATGCGCCGTCAAGGCGACCGTGGACCTCGGCAGAGCGGGCCACGCCTGCCCGAGTGCTCTCAGCGTCGGCCAGGTCGAAAGCGACCGCATCGGCGGTGCCGCCGGCCGCGCGAATCTCGTCCACGAGGCGGTTCAGGGCGGCCTCGTCGCGCGCGGCGAGCACGACCTTCGCACCCTCCTCGGCGAACAGCGCGGCGGCGGCCGCGCCGATGCCGCGGCTCGCGCCCGTGACGAGGATGACCTTGCCATCGAGCAGCCCACCCTTGGCGAATGCGGGCTCGGTGATTGCTGCGTTCTCTGTCATGGGAATCAGCATGCTCGTGCGCAGGCGCGGTAGGCAGGCACAGCCTGTACCCGGATACCTGTGCATCAGGAGGGCACACTGGATGTATGGACAAGCAGGAGTTGGGCGGTTTCCTTCGCAGCCGCCGCGAGCGCCTGCTTCCCTCCGACGTGGGGCTCTTCTCCGGTGCACGGCGCCGCACGCCGGGCCTGCGCCGCGAGGAGGTCGCGGTGCTCGCCCACATCTCGACCGAGTATTACACCCGCCTCGAACAGGGCCGGGCACCGAGGCCGTCCAGCGAAGTGCTCGCCGGCATCGCAGAGGCCCTTCTGCTGACCGACGCCGAGGCCGCGCACTTGCACGAGCTCGCCGGCACTGTTCGGAAGAATCCCACGACGCACGACCGCACAGTGCGCGCGAGCATCGTGGCCCTCATTGACCGGCTCCCCGGCACCGTCGGCGTCGTGCTCTCCGCCGCGTTCGAGATCCTCGCGTGGAACGACCTCGCTATTGCTCTCCTCGGAGACCCCGCGGATGCAGCTCCCGAAGATCGCAACCTCGCCCGGCGGGCCTTTCTCCCCGAAGTCGCTCGCAAGACCCGCTCTGACGTGTCGGACATGACGGAGTTCCGTCACCACGTCGTGAGCCAGCTCCGCACCGCGACCGCCCGCTATCCAGACGATCCGATGATCCGCGACCTCATCGCTGAGCTTCGCGCCAACAGTGATGACTTCGACCGGCTCTGGCAACGCCATGACGTGCAGCCCAAGCCGATCATCACCAAGACCTTCCGGCACCCCGAGGTCGGCCCGATCACGGTGGACTGCGACACACTCTTGCTCCCAGACCGAGACCAGCAACTCGTCCTCTTCACCGCCAAACCAGGCTCCCGCGACGCGGAGAGCCTCGAACTGCTGCGGATCATCCTGTCGGGATCGCTGAACGCTCGCTGAGGCGACGCATCCGGCCGGACATCGGCCGCAAGCGATCGAGTCTGGCTCGGCGGCGGTGCCGCCCCGTCCGCGAGCCGTGACTTCATGTTGTCCTCGGAAACGGCTAAGTCCTCCTGGCGAATCCTGCGGCGCACCTCCTCGGTGATAACACTCGCTACTCACGGAGGCACCAATGGATCAGTCCGCCGAGTCTCGCCGCCGCCGTCTGCTCATCGCCGCCATCGCCGGCGGCCTCGTGCTGCTGATTCTCGTCGGTGTCGGCATCTACGGACTGCTACGCGGCCCGGCGACCAGCCAGCCGACGCCCTCGGGTGAGCCGGCGCCGTCGATCACCGTGTCGCCTGCGCCGACCACGGGGACGGGCCCGGCCGCGGTGCCGCGGACGGGCGGGCCGGAGGCGTTCGCCCGCGCGGTCGCGGCGGCGCTGTTCACCTGGGATACCGCCTCTGGCTACAGTCCCTCCGACTACGCGCAGGTGCTCGCGGACGTCGCCGCCGACGTCGAGGCCGACGCCTTCGTGGGCGACGTGCGCTCCTACCTGCCGACCACCGAGGCATGGGGGCAGCTCCGGCAGTACGCGACGCGCCAGTGGCTCACCATCGACACCGCCGTGATCCCGGACGCCTGGGAGACCGCGGTCGAGCAGGCCGCGCCGGGTCAGATACCGGCGGGTGCGACCGCGTACACGATCACCGGCACGAGGCACCGCGACGGCACCTGGGGCACCACCCCCGTCGAGGCATCCCGGCCCGTGTCGTTCACCGTGTTCCTCGTCTGCACGCCCCCGATCCCCGGACGCTCGGCGTCGTCGGGGCTGTGCGAGGTGCTGCGGCTGTCCGAGCTCGACAACCCCCTCCGCTGAGAGAAGCCGGCCGTGATGAAGAAGCTGGCCGCCGCCGCGGTCGCCCTGCTGTTCTTCGCCCCCTCGACCGTGCTTCTCGGGGTGGCGACGCTGGTGAACCCGTCCGCGCAGGCGATCTGCCTGCCCGGCTCGCTAACGGTCGGCCCGATCCCGGACTCGCTCACCGCGACCACCAAGGACGGCACCACGATCACCCTCGGCAAGACGCAGCTCACCCGTGCGGCGACGATCATCACCGTCGGCGGGCAGACCTCCGGTGTCGGCCGTCCCGGCGTGGTCATCGCGCTCATGGCCGCCCTCACCGAGTCGCGCCTGCGGATGCTCGCCAACACGAGCGCCTACCCCGAGTCCAGCGACTACGACAACGACGGCAACGGCTCCGACCACGACAGCCTCGGCCTGTTCCAGATGCGCCCCGCGAGCGGGTGGGGCACCGTCGCCGAGCTCATGGATGCGACCTATCAGGCCCGCGCGTTCTACGGCGGGCCGACCGGCCCGAACTACCCGTCACCTCGGGGGCTGCTCGACATCCCCGGCTGGCAGAGCCTCGATCCCGGCGAGGCGGCCCAGGCCGTCGAGGTGTCCGCGTACCCGGACCGCTACCAGAACTACCAGCCGGTCGCCGAGGCGATCCTGACCGCCCTCACCCGGCCGACGACCTCGGGCAGCGGGTCGGATGCGGCCCCGGTCGTGCCGGAGACCACCCGGCTCGTGTTCCCGCTCCCCGAGGGGACCTGGGTGCGAACCAGCCCGTTCGGCTGGCGCGATGACCCGATCACCGGGGAGCGGGCCTTCCACTCCGGCAGCGACTTCGCCGCCGCGGACGGCACCCCGATCCTCGCCGTCGCAGACGGCCTCGTGGTGCACGCCGAATACACCGGCACCTACGGCGGGCTCGTCATCATCGAGCACACGGTTGGCGGTGAGCGGGTCGCCTCGTACTACGCCCATATGTGGGAGACCGGCATCCACGTCACCGAGGGGCAGACGGTCACCGCCGGACAGCACATCGGCGACGTCGGCTCCTCGGGCAAGTCAACCGGCCCGCACCTGCACCTGGAAATCCGACCGGGCGGGCAAGGGCAGGAGGCCGTCGACGCGGACGCCTGGCTGACCGAGCACGGCGCCGAAGGCATCACCGCCGGCGACACCACCCTCGCCACCTGCACAGCCGGGGGCGCGTGATGGACGTGTTCCCGAACTTCGACGGCGTGGGCGCCGCGGCCGAGCTGCAGTCCATCGTCGGCGCCCTGCTCATGTTCGTCCTGGTGACCGCCGTGCTCATGCTCATCGTCTGCGCCATCGTGTGGGCGATCGCATCCAGCAGCGGCAACTACCAGTCCGCGACCAAGGCCCGCACCGGCCTGTTCGTCGCCATCGGCGCCGCGGCACTGGCCGGTGCCGGGGTCGCGTGGATGAACTTCCTCCTCGACATCGGCACCGAGCTCTAACCCGCCGGCGAGGATGCCGCCCGTTGGAGGGGCGGGGTGCACCTGACCGTCGAGAACTCGTCTCGACCAGTCAAGGGAGCACAACCGTGATCGACATCGACCCCAACAGCTCGGGCCTTCCCGGCATCGAGCAGCTTCGCATCATCGTCGGCGCGGTGATGACCGTCGGCCTCATCCTCTCCGTCCTCGCGCTCATCATCAGCGCGATCATCTGGGGCTTCGGCGCCAACAGCTCGAACCCGCACCTCGCCTCGCGCGGCAAGGTCGGCGTCCTCGTCTCCTGCGGGGCAGCGATCATCTGCGGTGCCGCGGTGACCCTCATCAACTTCTTCTGGGGCGTGGGGCAGGCCGTCTAATGACGACCCCGACCATGCGCCCGCCGCGGGGGTGGCTGCTGTGAGCATCTGCGATGTCCCGGTCATCTCCTCGGTCTGCGACTTCGTCGGCGAAGGCGTCGCCTCCCTCGTCGCCGCCCCGTTCGACTGGCTCGGCCAGGCGATGGCCGGCGCCGCCGCCTGGCTGTTCGAGGCGGTGTGGTGGGTGTTCGACACCACGACGCTCGTAGACGTCACGAGCGCCGAGTACGTCGGCATCTACAACATCCTGTTCGGCGTCGCCGCCTTCATCATGCTCGTGTTCTTCTGCCTGCAACTCATCACGGGCCTCATCCACCGCGACCCCACCGCCCTGTCCCGTGCTGCCCTCGGGCTCGCCAAGAGCGTCCTCGGATCGTTCCTGGTCATCACGCTCACCGCCCTGCTGCTAGAAGTCACCGACCAGCTCGCGGTCGGCATCGTGCAGGCCACCGGCAACTCGATGGAGACGATGGGCACGCAGATCGCGCTCCTCGCCACCGGGCTCGCGGGCATCAACCTCGCCGCGCCCGGCGTCGGCGCGATCCTGACGATCTTCCTCGCGGGCCTCGCCATCAGCGCGGCCGCCATCGTGTGGTTCTCCCTGCTCATCAGGAAGGCGCTGCTCCTGGTGGCGATCGTCTTCGGCCCGGTCGCCCTCGCCGGGGCGACGTGGGACGCGACCAAGGGGTGGTTCGCCAAGTGGGCCACCTTCGTCATCGCCCTGATCTTCTCGAAGCTCGTGCTGGTCGTGATCTTCCTCGTGGCGATCGGCCAGGTCGCCTCGCCCATCGAAGCCGACCTCGCCTCCATCAGCGACCCCATCGCCGGCGTCGTCCTCATGTTCGTCGCAGCGTTCGCGCCCTACATCACCTACAAGTTCCTGTCCTTTGTCGGGTTCGATATGTACCACGCGATGAGCTCCGAGCAAGAGGCCAAGTCCGCCCTCAACCGGCCCATCCCGATCCCCGCCACCCCCTCCGCCGACAGCGCGAAGAAGGTGCTCGACGGCGGCGCCGCACCCAGCAGCGGCGGCGGCTCTGGCGGCTCTGCGTCTGCGGGCGGGGCGGCACCTACCGCCGGTGCGGGGGCGGGCTCGAGCGCGGCGGCCGGCGGAGCTTCCTCAGCCGGAGCAGGCGCCGGAGCAGGCGCGGGGGCTGGTGCGGGTGCCGGTGCGGGTGCCGGTGCGGCGGCGGGGCCGGTCGGTGCCGCCGTGGTCGCCGGGGCCACGGTCGTCAAGGGCGCCGCGACCGCCGGCCCGAAGCTCGGCGGCGCGGTCGGCGGAGCCGCAGAGGGACACGCGGGCGCTGCCGCAGAGCAAGCGTCCCCGCCTCCTGCGCCGCCCGCGCAGACCCAGCCGGGCCGGCCCGCGTCGGCGGCCCCTTCGTCCGCGCCGTCGCAGGCTCCGGCCTCCTCGACGCCGCCTCGTTCGATCCCGGCACCCCCGCCGTCAGCCAAGCCGTCCTCTGGGAAGGAGTAGACGATGGCGACCAACACGCACAGCGACTACCCGCTGAACCCCGTGCAGTTCTCCCGCCTGACCAAGCGCGGGATCATGCTCGGCCTCTCGCTGCCGCAGCTCGTCGTGCTCGGGGTGGCGATCCTCACCGTCGTCGCCTCCCTCTACACCGCCGGGGGCATGGGCCTCGCCTGGACCTCGCCCCTCTGGGCCGGGGCCGCGCTCCTCGCGGTCATCCCGGCCGGCGGGCGGAAGGTCATCGAGTGGGTTCCTATCGTCTTCCGCTGGGCTGCGAGGACGTACCTTGGGCAGCTCATCTACCGGCGCCGGATCATCAAGCCCCGCCCCGCCGGGACCCTCGCCCTGCCCGGCGACGCGGCACCGCTGAGGGAGTGGGAGGACCCGGAGACCGGGGCAGCGATGATCCACGACCCCCACGCGCAGACGCTCACCGCGATCCTCGGCGTCTCGCATCCGGCGTTCGTGCTCCTCGATCCCGGCGAACAGCAGCGCCGCGTCTCCGGGTGGGGCCGTGTCCTCGCCGCCGCCTGCCGCTCTGGGCGCATCGCCCGGATTCAGGTATCCGAGCGGACCCTGCCGGACTCCGGTACGGGCCTGGCGGAGTGGTGGCGGCAGCACGGCACCGACGACGGCTCCTGGCCCGCGACGACCTACAAGGAGTTGATCGAGCGGGCCGGCCCCGCTGGGGAGCGGCACGCGACGACGATCAGCCTCGCCCTGGACATGAAGGCCGCGGGCCGGCAGATCAGGACCTCCGGCGGCGGGATGCGCGGTGCCGCCGCGGTGCTGCGTCAGGAGATGACGACCCTCACCACGGCTCTCCGCGCCGCAGAGCTCACGTCGGCCGGGTGGCTCACGCCCGGCGAGGTCGCCGTCATCCTCCGCTCGGCCTACGACCCGGCCGCCGCGCCCGCGCTGGAACGGCACGGGCGGCTCGGCCGCGACCTCGCGACCGCCGGGCCGGTCGCGGTGACGGAGACGTGGGAGCGGCTGCGGTCGGACTCCGCGCACCATGCGGTGCTGTGGATCAGCGAGTGGCCGCGCTCGCAGGTCTATCCGGGGTTCCTCGCCCCGCTCGTGCTGTCCAACGGCATCCTCCGCACCGTCGCCCTGCACTACACCCCGGTACGCGCCGACCAAGCGGCCCGCGATCTGCGGAAGAAGAAGACCGAGCTCATCAGCGACGCGAACCAGCGTCGGAAGATCGGGCAGGTCGAGGACGCGGGCGCGTCCGCTGAGCTGGATGACGTGCTCCAGCAGGAGGCCGACCTGACCGCCGGGCACGGCGTCCTGCGCGTCTCGGGCCTCGTCTCCGTCTCCGCGCCGACCGTGGATGAGCTCGACGCCGCCGTGGCCGCGGTCGAGCAGGCCGCGATCCAAGCCTCCTGCGAGACCCGCCGGCTTGTGGGTCAGCAGGCGGTCGCGTTCACCGCTGCGGCGCTGCCGCTGTGCCGGTCGGTGTGACCGGGCGCACCTGCCGAGCATCACCGACCGATCTATGAGGAGCCGATCATGCCGACCTTCGATGACCCCCGGAAGGACGCCGCCGAGGCGTTCGAGGCGCTGCGGGGCCTCGCCCACGCGAGCCGCGCGTTCACCGATCCTGCCGACACCTACGCCGTGACGGGCGACCTGCTGGGCGGGGTGCGGTCGCTGCGGCAAGTGGTCGACCAGCTCGCCGCCGCGCACATCACCCACCGCGGCCGCGCCTACGACGACGCCGGCAACCAGGCGGCCGGCGCGACCTCGGCCCTCGCCGCCGCCGACGAGCTGCACCAGGCCGGCACACTGCTGGATGCCGTGCATGATCGGCTGGACGCGGCCATGTCGCACTCCGGCCGCATCGCCTGGCACCCCGCCGCCGAACCGGCGGGCATCGACGCGGCCGGCCCCGAGCGGACCGTGGCGCAGGCAGGGACGCTCACGCTGACGGTGTGGCCGGATACGCCGCTGGGTGAGCACCAGCGCTACGGCTACCGCGTCGAGGACACCACGACCGGGGAGGCCGTCGAGGGCCGGGACCTGTTCACCGGGGCCGGCGCCCCGGTCGCCCCGGACAAGGCGGTGCGCGAGCTCGCCGTGTTCCTCTCCGCCGCAGGGGAAGCGCGGCAGTACGCGCTCGACAACCCCGGCACGAGCCCGGAGAACGAGGGCCTGTTCCCCGAGCGGATCGCCGACGCCGCGATGCTGAACGCGGACGCGCTGAGCGAGCTGGCCGAGCACGGCACCCAGCCGCCCGACGCCGGAGGATCGGTCACGGGCCGGCGGTGGATCAGCGTCGTGTTCCTCGATGGCGCCGAGGCAGACCGGGTGCTCGACCTCATCCACGCCTCCGGCACGGACGCGGCGATCGAGCACCTGGCCGGATACGACTACGGCGACGACACCGTGCAGGACGCCCTCGCCAACGGCTACGTCTACGACGCCCCGCCCCGCGGCGCACTCGACAAGGTAGCGACCAAGGACGTCTACACCCTCACCTACAGCCCCTTCCTCGGTCACGTCTCCCTGCTGCGCGAGTACGACGCGACCCCCGACCCGGCGCTCCTCGGCATCGACACCCCGCAGCCCGCCTCGCACCGTGCCGAGCGGGAGCCGTCGCGCGTCCGGCGGGAGGCGACCGACTGGTTCGCCCGTCGCCCCGGCGCCGCCGCGTCGAGCCGGGGGCTCGCGCTGTGACCGGCGAGGAGCGGCTGCACACCAGCGTGCTCGTCGGCCCGGAGGGCGAGCGTCGCCGTCACCGCAAGGCCCGGCAGAAGGCCGCCGCCCAGGTCGAGACCGACGCCCGCCAGGCCCGCCGCGAGGAGGCGAAGGCGAAGTGGGACGCGGAACAAGCCGAGCGCCGTGCGACCACCTACCTACCCGCCGGCGGCGAGCTCGGCCCGGCCGCGCTGCGGACGCCCGGCCGGTTCCGCCTGCCGAAGCACCAGGACACTTCGGCCACGCTCGCCGGGCAGTACCCGTTCCTGGCCGAAGCTGGCCTCGGGAGCCAGGGCGTCTTCGTCGGCCAAGACCTCTACAGCGGCGGATCGTTCGTGTTCGACCCGTGGACCTTGTACCAGCGCGGGATCATCACCGCCCCGAACATCGTCCTGGCTGGGATCGTCGGCAGCGGCAAGTCCTCGCTCGCCAAGAGCCTCTACACACGGTCGATCCCGTTCGGCCGCAAGGTCTACATCCCCTCCGACCCCAAAGGCGAGCACACCGCCGTCGCCCAGGCGGTCGGCGGGCAGGCGATCATCCTCGGGCACGGACTCCGCAACCGCCTCAACCCGCTCGATGAAGGCCACCGCCCCTCCACCGTCTCCGACGTCGAGTGGGCGACGCAAGTCGCCTCACGCCGCCGCGACCTCATCGGCGCGCTGGCGGAGACGGTGCTGGACCGGCCGCTGTCGCCGTTGGAGCACACCGCCATCGACCTCGCGCTCCGGGATGCCGTGCGAAGCGCGGAGGTGCCGATTCTCCCGATGGTCGTCGACCGCGTGCTCACCCCGAACCGGGCCGACGACGAGGACGGCCGGCTCGCGGAAGACGGGCGGCTCGTCGGTCACGCCCTGCGGCGCCTCGTGGCAGGCGACCTCCAAGGGCTGTTCGACGGCCCTTCGACGGTGCGCTTTGACCCGTCGCTGCCGATGGTGTCGCTGGACCTGTCGCGCGTCGCGGAGAACGCCACGCTCATCTCCGTCCTTATGACCTGCTCCTCGGCGTGGATGGAATCGGCTCTCACCGACCCAGCGGGCGGACAGCGCTACGTCGTCTACGACGAGGCGTGGAGGCTGATGGCGTACCCGTCGCTGCTTCGCCGGATGGACGCCCAGTGGAGGCTCGCTCGCCACTACGGGATCAGCAACATGCTCGTGTTCCACAAGTTGAGCGACCTCGACAACGTGGGCGATGCCGGGACCGCGATGCGTGCGCTCGCGTCGTCCCTGCTGGCGAACGCCGAGGTGCGGATCGTGTATCGCCAGGAGCCCGACCAGCTCGGCTCCACCGCGGCCGCGCTCGGGCTCACAGGCACCGAGCAGAAGCTGCTCCCCGGCCTCGGCACCGGGCAAGGGCTGTGGCGGATCAAGGACCGCTCGTTCGTCGTGCAGCACCAGCTCCATCCCGCCGAGCTCGCCGCGTTCGACACCACGAGCCGGATGACCGGCGGAGGCCGCCCAGGCGGTGAAGCGTGATGCCCCGGCCCCGCTACAAGCGCACCCCTGGCGACGAGCCGGAGGTGAGCACGGCCGGTGTTCCTGTCGTGCTGCCGCACGTTGTCATGGTCGTCGCGCCGGACGGCACCATGACCGTGACCATCGACGGCGTCCCGCATGAGCCGGAGCCGTTCGCCCCGCCGTGGCGGCGCGAGTCCTTCGCGTCGATCCTCGACCAGCTCACCGGGCAGCGCCGCTCCCCGGTGCGGGTCGAGGTCCGCGAGGCAGACGGGACCGCGTTCACCGACATCATCACGCCTGGCAAGCGCCGCCGACCCGAACCCGTCGAGCCGGCACCTGCTGCACCCACGCCTGGCCTGCCGCAGCTCGTGGTGCTCCACGGGGAGGGCTTCGTGCCCGGCGAGGATATTGCGGTCGCCGTCGTCATCGCCCACGGCGACGCCGCCCCGGACGGCACGATGCGCGGGCTGCTCACCGCCGACCAGCTCGCCACGTCCCCGACCCGCGAGGTCATCCTGCTCGGCCGCGTCTCCGGCACCCTGACCATCGGACACCCCGAATGAGCGCCCCGCGCCCCGCTGGGTCGCTCGGGGATGAGCTGAGCAACCTCGGCATCGGCATCCTCATCGGCGCCGCGATCCTCGCCGCGATCCTCCGCGGCGCGGGCTCCGTTGCCGCCTGGATCACCGGCACAGGCCAACCCGCCAGCGGCATCGACGCCGGGCTCGGGGTGCTGCTGAACCCCGCCGACCCCGCCGTGCCGCTCGACGCGCCGGGGCTGAATGCCGTGGCGTACTGGATCACCGCCGGGCTGCTGATCGTCGGATCGGGCATGACCGGCTGGTGGGTGTGGCATCTGATCCGCGAGCACGGCCGCCAGGTGAAGACCGACCCCTACCGCATCGCCGGGATCGCCACCCGCTCCGAAGTCGCCGCCTCCGCATCCGAGCCCGCCCTGCTGCGGCGGGCGAAGCACCTGCGGCCCTCGCTCGACAAGCCCCGCCCCGAGGAGGTCGGCTACCGGCTCGGTGTCTCCCGCGGCAAGAGCGTCTGGGCGTCCGTGGAGGACTCGATCCTCCTCGTCGGAGCTCCGAGAAGCGGCAAGGGCGCCCATGTCGTCATCAACATGATCCTCGACGCCCCCGGCGCCGTCGTCACCACCAGCACCCGCCCCGACAACCTCACCGCGACCCTCCGAGCACGGGAGAAGATCGGCCCCGTCGCCGTGTTCGACCCCCAGCACCTCACGGACGGCCTGCCCGCCGGGCTGCGGTGGTCGCCCATCCGAGGATGCGAAGACCCCCTCACGGCGATGATCCGCGCGACCGGCCTCGCCGCCGGCACCGGACTCTCCGCCGGCGGCGTCGAGGGCGGCGGCTTCTGGGAAGGCAAGACCCGCACCGCACTCCAGGCACTCCTCCATGCCGCTGCGCTGGATCGTCGCCCGCCGGGCCAGCTGTTCCGGTGGACGCTCGACCCCTCCGCCGCCGCCGACGCGGTGGCGATCCTGACCGCGAACCCGAACGCCGCGACCGGGTGGGCCGAGTCCTTGCAGGCGATGATCGACTCCGATCCGAGAACCCGCGACTCCATCTGGCAAGGCGTCTCCCTCGCGCTGGCCGCTCTCGCAGACCCGCGCGTGCTCGACGCCGTGAGCCCCAGGGAGGGCGAGGACTTCGACCCCGAAGCGTTCCTCCGAGCCAAGGGCACCCTCTACCTCCTGGCGACCGGAGCAGGAGCGAACAACAGCGCGGCCCTGGTCGCCGCGTTCGTGGAGGATGTTGTGGAGGCCGCGCGGCGTATCGCCGCCGTCAGCCCCGGTGCCAGGCTCGACCCGCCCGTGCTGCTCGCGCTCGATGAGGTCGGCAACCTCGCGCCCCTGCCGTCGTTGCCGACGCTCATGGCGGAGGGAGGTGGCACGGGGATCACCACAATGCCCGTCTTGCAGTCGCTCGCCCAGGCCAGGGAGAAGTGGTCGGAGAACGCGGCCGGCGCCATCTGGGACGCCTCCATCGTCAAGATCATCCTCGGCGGCGCCTCCAACGCCAAAGACCTCCACGACCTCACCACGCTCATCGGGGATCGCGACGAGGTGACCGACTCCACCACGGTCGGAGACCACGGCTCCCGCTCTTCACAGCGCTCGATCCGCCGCGTGCCGATCATGCCGCCAGATGCCATCAGGACGTTGCCGTTCGGGACCGCCCTCGTACTGCTGCGGGCCGCGCCGCCCATCGTCACCAGGATGCGCGCCTGGACCAACCGCCCCGACGCCGCCGAGCTGCGAGCCGACCGTGCCGGGATCGAGGCGATGGTGGAGCGGCGTCCCTAGGAACGGGCGGCGCACCTGCCTGGCAGGAGCGGCTTATCGGGCCGCCGTGAATGTCAGGAGGACGGTCGCATGGCTGAGCGCGAGACCGAACCGCTGTGGGGTTACATCGCCTCGGAGCCGGACATCAAGCCGACGAGGAACGGTAAGGCGCGGTTCTTCGCGTTCGTCGGCGAGCCGCAGTACCGCGACCAGCCAGACGGCTCCCGCGCGAGGGTCGGCACGCAGTACCGGCCGATGGTGGCCTACGGGCCTGCCGCTGAGGCCGCGGCGGGCAAGTTCACCCGCGGGGACAACTTCGTCGCCATCGGCTACAGCCGCCCCTACTCCTACAAGAAGGACGGGAAGGACATCTCCGGCCAGGAGTTCGTCGTCCTCGGGATCGGCCACGACTCGCTGCGGACGAACTACGACGTGGACCGTTCCGCCCCACCCGCCCGAGGCACGGGCGCCGAGCCAGCGACTGTCGTCGCGAAGCGCGGCCGGGAGGTGCCGTCCGAGTTCACGGCGGCCCGCACCTCGACCTCTGCCGCCCAGACGATCGCACTGTGAAGGGGAAGCGTCATGGCTGAGAACGAAGCGATCCCCGAGTTCGACGGAGCGGGCGAGGACCCGGCCAGCGAGCACGACCCGGCGCTCCCGCCCGAGCCGCCGCATCCGATCAACTGGAACCTGCTGACCGCGGACGAGGCCGAAGCCGAGTGGCTGGAGCTCAACCGCTGGGTCAACTGGCTCCGCACGGCCTACGGCCTCCCGGCCAGCGTCGTGCCGCCGTTCTGGCACCGGCACAGCGAGCTCGTGTGGGAACTCAGCGCCCTGCACCTGCACTGGCTGGCCGCCTACGACGCCGAGCAGAACGCGAGCGCGCCGCTGGGCTGGCACCGCGACTTCGCAGACGCCCGGCAGCGGCTGCGCGATTGGGTCGCCGCCTGTGGCACGCGCTTGGACCGCGACCGCCCGACCCGGCAGACCGCCTGGCCTGGCGAGGAGCCAGCCGATCCGGTCGAGGAGACGGTGATCGAGAACCGCGACGAGGACTTCGTAGCCTGGATGCTCACCGACGTCGCGGCACGACAGCAGGCCGAGGACGAGTTCTACGCCGGCCTTGACCCCGAGACCGGAGAGCTGCGCGGCTGATGGGCACCTATGTCAAGAAGACCGGCCGCCGCGCCTACGAGGAGCGGTCGTTCTCGGTGCGAGCGGTGCACCGCGACCCCCCGGACCTCCACAAGCTCTCGGAGCTGCTGATCCGCCTGACCTTGCAGGAGACCGGCCGAACCCGCGCCGAGCATCGCGCCGCTGAGGCTCCCGAGACGTACCGCCCCATCGTGCCGGAGGTCGCGGTCATGGCCGTGTCCGAGGGCACCGGGTAGAATCGACACCAAGCAAGCCTCGCGTCGCCGGGGTGTTGTAGTCCTAACCCCGCCGCTCTGGCGGGCAGCCGAACTGGCCGCATCGGCCACGTCTTAGGGCCTCCGGGCCTCTCTCACAATCAGCACCCCTCGGGCGTCACCGCCCGAGCGCGAGGGCCGATTTCGTGAGAGAAGGCCCGCAAGTGACTTCCGCATTCGTTCGCACCGCCGATCCGGTGCGCAGTCTCATCGACCCGCCCCAGGGCACCGCGCTCGCGGTGTCCTATCTGCGCGTCTCGACCAAGGAACAGGCCGAGAAGGGCGGCACCGAGGAGGGGTTCTCGATCCCCGCGCAGCGGGAGGCCAACCGTCGCAAGGCCG
Organism: Arachnia sp.; assembly: GCA_047602285.1. Taxonomy (GTDB): domain Bacteria; phylum Actinomycetota; class Actinomycetes; order Propionibacteriales; family Propionibacteriaceae; genus Arachnia. Next base: position 2,843,116 of record JASGHR010000001.1, on the reverse strand, counting down.
AAGCACTCGGCGCGGTGATCGTGGAGGAGTTCATCGACGCGGGTGAGTCCGCCCGCAAGGCCGACCGGCCCGAGTTGATGCGGATGATCCAGTACGTCAAGCAGAACCGAGTCGCCTACTGCATCGTCCATAAGGTCGACCGGCTCGCCCGCAATCGCGCCGACGACGTGACCATTCACCTCGCGCTCCAAGAGGCCGGGGTCATGCTCGTCTCGGCCACGGAGAACATTGACGAGACCCCGAGTGGGATGCTGCTGCACGGCATCATGTCCACCATCGCGGAGTTCTACTCCCGCAACCTCGCCACCGAGGTAATCAAGGGCATGACGCAGAAGGTCGCCAACGGCGGCACCCCGACCAAGGCGCCCATCGGCTATCTCAACGTCCGCGTCCGCGACGAGCTCGGCCGCGAGGTACGCACCGTGCAGCTCGACCCCGACCGGGCGCCGCTGATCGAGTGGGCCTACAAGGCATACGCCTCCGGGAACTGGACCGTCAGCCAGCTCCACGATGAGCTCACCTCGCGCGGCCTGATGAGCCTGCCGACGCCGAAGCATCCCTCCAAGCCGCTCGCGGTGTCCTCGGTGCACCGGCTCCTGACGAACCCGTACTACAAGGGCGACGTGATCTACCGGGGCGTGGTCTACAAGGGAGCGCACGATCCGCTCGTCCCGGCCGAGGTTTGGTATCAGGTGCAGTCTGTCCTCACCGCGCACAAGAGCGCGGCCGAGGCCACACAGGTTCACGACCACTACCTGAAAGGCACCGTCTACTGCGGCGCCTGCGGCTCCCGGCTGATCGTGTCCAACGCGAAGAACCGGCACGGCAACGTCTACCCCTACTTCGTGTGCTCCGGCCGGCACTCCAAGCGAACCGACTGCACCCGGCAGGCCGTCCTCATCGAGGACGTCGAGCACCTGATCGAGAACTACTACCAGCGCGTGCAGATCACCCCGGCCCGGCGGGAAGCGCTGGCCGGGATGCTGCACCACGAGTTCGACCGGCTCATGTCCGCCGAGGCCGACGAGCTCGCCCAGCTCACCGCCAACCGGGACCGGCTGGAGCACGAGCAGGACCGGCTCATGCAGGCCCACTACGCCGACGCGATCCCGCTCGCCGTCCTCAAACGAGAGCAGGACCGCATCCTCGGAGAGCTCGACCAGGTGAACCGCCGCCTCGACGCCCACCACGGCGAATACACCGACGCCCGCGCGCACCTGGACGACGCCCTGAACCTGCTGGAGAACTGCGCCGACATCTACAAGCGTTGCGACGACGCCAACCGTCGCCTGTGCAACCAGGCGTTCTTCACCAAGGTCTACGTCGATGAGGACGACGAGCTGCGCGTCGAGAACGCTCGCCCGTTCGAGATGTTGCTGGACCCCGCCGTCAACGCCGATGCCCTCACCTGGGCCGCAGACGCGAACAAGGCCCGAACCCCGGCCCTTGATTCTTCGGGCCAAGGTTCGAGCCTTGTGCGTTGGGTGCCCCCGACGGGATTCGAACCCGTACTGGGGCGGGTTTAAGCCGCCTGCCTCTGCCGGTTGGGCTACGGGGGCGCGTGGGCCACGAGTCTATGACATGGGCTTATGTATGGCACAGGGCTTGACCATTAGAAATCTAATGATTAGAGTTCTAACCATGAACGACCGCATCGACGAGCTCACCGCCGCCATCCGCAACCTGGGGTTCGCCCAGCGCGTGGCTGCCGACGAGTGGGTGCGCGCGACGGGCCTGACGAGGCCCCAGGCGTTCTCCCTCGGCTACATCGCCGAGCACCAGGACCGCGGGGTGATCGCCCGCGAGCTGGCCGAGATGTCCGGCACCACTCCGGCGTCGGTGACCAGCCTGATCCACGGCTTGGAAGAGCGGGGGCTCGTGCAGCGCACGCCGTCCCCGACCGACTCCCGCGTCAAGTTCCTCCGAGCCACGCCCGAGGGGGCAGGGCTCGTGGAGGGCTTCGACGACGCGATGCACGCCGCCCAGGAGCGGATCTTCGCGCCCCTCTCCCCCGACGAGCAGGACCTCCTGCTCTCGCTTCTCCGCCGCGTGATGGCACACATCGACGCGCCCGAACCTCATCACCGCCGCCGCGACGTTCCGCGGTAGGCACGCGTCCAACGACGCCCGCTCCCTTCTTTCCTTTTCACCGTGACCCACGGAGGTTTCACCATGTCCTCAGACAACCGCGCCATTTTGTCGCGAGCGCCCATCTGGCGCGCGCTCGTCCAGCTGTGCATCCCGATGATCGCCGGCTTCTCCGTCGGCTCGATCTACAACATCATCAACGCGGGCTTCATCGGCTCGCTCCACTCCACTCCGCTGCTCGCCGCGCTCACGTTCTCGCTGCCGGTGTTCGCGCTGATCATGGCGGTCGGCGGCGTCTTCGGCGTCGGCGGCGGCACCTACATCTCCCGGCTCCTCGGCGTGCAGGAAGACGCGTCCACCGACGCCGCGGGCGCCGCGGAGCGCATCAAGCAGGTCGCGTCGTTCTCGACGTGGGCGTCGCTCGGCGCCGGCGTGCTGATCGGCATCCTCGGCCTCCTGTTCGCGACGCCGCTCGCCGCCGCCGTCGGCGCGACCGGCGCGGCGCTGGCACCCACCGCCCAGTACATCGCCGCGATGTTCGCCTTCACGCCCATCTACGTGCTCGCGTTCTCCCTGGAGCAGATCGTGCGCGCCGAGGGCGCCGCCGTCGCCTCCATGACGGGACTCGTCGCCTCGACGATCGCCAACCTCGCGTTCGACGCGCTCTTCATCCTCGTCCTCGACTGGGGCGTGCTGGGCGCGGGCATCGCGCTCGGGCTCTCGAACGTCGTGATGGTGGGCTACTACGTGTGGTGGCTCAGCGCGCAGAGCACCGCCGTCTCACTGGCTCCGCGCTGGTTCCGGGCCGACCGGGAGATGCTGCGCTCCGTGTTCGGCGTCGGCGTCTCGGAGCTGCTGCAGTCGTCCTTCCTGATCGTCACCACGCTGATCATGAACTGGATCGCCATCGGCTACGGCGAGGCCCTGCTCGCGTCGATGGGGGTGGCTCTGCGGATCTCGCAGCTGCCCGAGATGATCTGCATGGGCGTCTTCATGGGCGCCATCCCGCTGTTCGCCTACGCCTACGGCGCGCAGAACCACCAGCGGCTGCGCCGCGCCATCACCGGGGCCGCGGTCGCGATCCTCGCCATCACGGGGGTCTTCTCCAGCCTCGTCTTCCTGTTCCGCGACCAGACGCTGGCCCTGTTCAGCGCCGACCCCGCCGTCCTCGCCGACGGCACACAACTGCTGACGGCCATGCTGGTGGCGACCATCTTCAACGGCATCACGGGCCTGGTGATCGCCGTGTTCCAGGCCACGGAGCAGATCCGCAACGCCACCATCATGGCCGTGGCCCAGGGCGTGCTCTTCATCCCCGTCGTACTCCTCGGCAACCTGGCCTTCGGCATGACCGGCGTGATCTGGTCCATGACGGTCACCGAGCTCCTGACCTTCGCGCTGGGCATGACGCTGTTCGCCCGTTCGCGCGCCGCCCTGGACGCCGAGCCGTCGCCAGAAGCCATGGAGGCGGCCGAGGCCGCGCTCGCCGGCTGAGGCTCGGGTCAGCGACGGAGGTAGGCACCCGGCGTCCGGCCGCACTCGGCGGCGAACGCGGTGACGAAGGCCGACGGCGTGCTGTAGCCCACCGCGTAGGCGGTCTCCACCACCGAGACGCCCTCGGCCAGGTACGCCAGTGAGCTGTGCACGCGGGAACGCCGACGCCAAGCACCGAGCGGGAGGCCCGTCTCCGCGACGAACGCCCGCTCCAGCGTGCGGCGGCTGACGGCCACCTCGGCGGCCACCGCGGGAAGCGGCAGCCCCGGGTCCCGCCGGATCGCCTCGGCGGCCCGGCGGGCGGGGCGCGACGTCGGCTCAGGCAGCCACAGCGCGTCCTCCCGCAGCCTGCCGAGCTGGTCGATCAGCACCGTGAGCAACGCCCGGTCGACGGGCTTGTCGACCTCGAGCGGACAGGAGCGGATCGCGTGCAGGACGAGTTCCCGGGCGAACCCCTCAACCACCACCACTGCGGGCGCGCCCGGCGCCGCGCCCAGGTCCGCGTCGAGGTAGAGCGTCCGCACTGCCACCCGGAAGCGGTTCTCGACGACGGCCCTTCTCCCGCTCGGCACCCACAGCGCCCGGCCGGGCGGAACCGTCCACGACCCGGCGCCCACCGTCACGCGCATCGACCCGCTCGCGGCGAACAGCAACTGATCCCACCCGGCCTCGGCCGGCAGCACGGCGGTGCCCGGCGGATGCGTCACGGCATACCCCCGCGCCGACGGTTCATCGACTGGTCGCGTTTTCGACATTTCTCGTCAAATATTACGTCCTACGACAGGCCAGGTGCGGCCCATGATGGAGTCATGCCTTCGAATCTCAGCCACTTCGCCCTCAACGCCGACGACGTCCCCGCCGCCCGCGCGTTCTACGAGAAGGTCTTCGGCTGGACCTTCACCCCCTGGGGCCCACCCGGCTTCTACGACATCCGCACCGGCACTGCGGACGACCCGGGAGTCCAAGGCGCCCTCCAACAACGCCGCGCGCTGGTCGACGGCGTGCCGATGGTGGGCGCCGAGTGCACCTTCGCCGTCGAGGACGTCGACGCCACCGCTCGCGCCGTGCGCGAGGCAGGCGGAACCATCCTGCTCGACCGCTTCACCATCGATGGCGTCGGAGACCTGATCTTCTTCCGTGACCCGGCCGGCAACGCCGTCGGCGCGATGCAGTACGTACGCGACGAGCACTGAGTCAGGGACTCGGGCACTCGTCCGCCTCCACCCCGCCCGACTGCGCGAACAGAGCCGCGGCCTGGCCGTACAGCTCTCGTGCGCGGGCGGCGTCGGCGCGGGCGGCATGGCGCGCGAGCCGCAGGGTGGCGCGGGCCTGCTCGTAGGTGAACGACGCCCGGGACGCGAGGTCGAGCGCCCTCTCCCAGCGCTCCACCGCCTCGGACTCCTGGCCGAGGGCCAGCAGCACGTCGCCCAGCACGATGTGCAGGTTCGCCCGCTGGCTGGGGTCCGCGATGTGCTCCTCCTGCTCCTGGACCTGGCGCAGGGCCGACAGCGCGCCGGCCGCGTCGCCGCGCGCAAAGCGGACGAGGGCCAGCGCCGTCGACGCCTGCAGCGAGATCCGCAGGCTCCTGCCCTCGGCGAGCGCGAGCGCCTCGCGGGCCGTCGTCTCGGCTCCGTCGAGGTCGCCGAGTGCCAGGAGCGGATCGGCCAGGTTCGCGTGCGCCACGGCGATCAGCGGCACGGGCACACCGTCGGAGGCCCAGCCGCTACGGATGACGGCGCGGTGCTCCTCCGCGGCGCCCTTGTGATCGCCCAACCGGTGGAGCGCGATGGCCGCGTTGTCGCGGACGACGATCCGCGCCAGGCTGCCGCCCGGCACGCCCTCCGCGATGCGCGCCACCTCGAGGAAGACGTCGCGAGCGCCCGTCAGGTCGCCCGCGCGGCCCTTCACGATGCCGATGTTGTTCATGGCGCTGAGGTCGATCCGCGGCAGGCCCGCCTCGCGGGCGTAGGCGCGCACGACCGTCAGTTCCTCCAGCGCGCCGGGGTCCCCGAGCGACACGAGCGTCTGCGCCAGGAACGCGTGCGCGACGGCGGCGGCCGCGGGATCGCCCAGCCGCTCGGCGGCCTCCACCGACTCGAGGAAGTAGGCGTGCGCGAACGGCAGCGACGTCTGCTCGTGCACGAAGCGTCCGACGGCCTCGGTGAGGTCGACGACGAGGCCCGGGTCCCACGGCGCGAGGGCGCGGGAGACCGCGACGATCCGGCTGAGCTCGCTGCGCAGCCAGGCGCTGCCCTCCCGGCCCGAGGTCTCGGTGACGCGACGGTCGGGCGTGCGGGAGCGTGCGACCGAACCGGCGTAGAGCGACTCGGTGGCGTCCCAGGCCGCGTCGAGGAGCGCGTGCGCCAGCCGGGTGAGCGCCGCGTCGCGCGTGGTCTGCGCGTCCTCCTCCCAGGACTGGGTCGCGGCGAAGACACGAATCAGGTCGTGCACGCCGATCCTGCCCTCGGCGGGGCTGTCGGCGCAGTGCGACCGGACGAGGCCGTCGGCGATCACCGCCGCGCCGCCGGACGGCACGCCGAGCAGCGCGGCGAACTGGGCCGCGGAGAGGTGCTCGCACGGCTGGGTGGCCAGCAGGCGCAGACCCTGCCTTTCCCCTTCCGACAAGCCCTGATAGGACGCGGCGATGGCGGCTTGGACGGCTTGATCGAGCTGCGCGGCCTCGCTCCTGCGCCGCATGGCGGCGGCGTGGTCGGCGAGCGTCCAGGCGGGGCGCTCGGCGATGCGGGCCGCGACGAGGTTGGCGGCCAGCGGCAGCCCGCCGGTGAGCGCGACGATCTCCTCCGCGGCCTCCGCCTCGGCATCCACCCGGTCCGGCCCCACCCTGTCGCGCAGCAGCGCGAGACCCTCGGCGGGCCCCCACGGCGCCAGCTCGAGCACCTTCACGTAGGCCGGGAACTCCAGCGTCACGCGGCTCGTGACGACGACGGGAACGGCCCCGCACCGGCGCAGCAGCTCGCGCGCCTGGTCGGCGGTGGCGACGTCGTCGAGCAGCAGGCCGGCTCTGCGGCGCGCGAGAGCCGCCGCGATCGCGGTCGCGCGCTCCGCCGGCGACTCCCCCGCGCCCGCCAGCTCCAGCGCGCGCTCGATGGCGTCCATCACGGCCGACGGCCGGGCCGGGCGGTCGGTCTCGGTGCCGCGGACGTCGACGGTCACCACCTGCGCGAGGCGGCCCGCGGCCCTGAGACCGGCCAGCACGCGCCCGGCCAGCCGCGTCTTGCCCGCACCGCCCATTCCCGTGATCAGCAGCCGACCTGCCCGGCCCGCGAGCGCGATCTCCCGCTCCCGGCCGATGAACGCGGCCGGCTCCGTCGGCGTGCCCAGGCGCGCGGAGACGACGGCGTCGGACTGCGACTGCCGGGGCAGCGCGGCGCACCAGCCCCGCCACAACAGCGCCTCGGTGTCGTCGGCGCCGAGCACGCGCACGATGTCGAGGAGGAGTTCCGAGTCGATCCTGCGCCGGCCGTCGCGGAAGCAGTCGTAGACCGTGACACGGCCGGGCATCCGCGAGGACGGCGCGACACCCCGCGCCGCGCGGGCCGCGGCGATCCGTTGGGCGATGTCGGCGAACGACGGCGACCCGGCCGCGGTCCGCCGCGCACGCAGGCGCGCCGCCAGCTCGTCCAGCGTCGCTGGCGGCGTCAGCTGGTCCGGCGCGTCGCTCACCTACCCCGGCCCTCCCGTCCGATCCGTGGCGCCAAGGCTAGCCATAGAAGGGGCTGTTACTCGATGGTTCCGCCGGGCTGGCCCGCCAGGTAGCTGAGCGTGCGGGTGGAGAGGAAGCCGCCGTTGTAGAGCCCGATCGCCTGGAACTGGTCCTGCACGCTGCCGTTGCGCAGCAGCCCGGCCACCTCGTAGCTCGCGACGCTGAGCACCGGCTCCGTGCCGCCGTCGCGCAGCCGCCCGATCTCGTCGGCGACCTGCTGCTTGCCGAGGTCGAGCGCATGACCCAGCACCGCGTCGTACTGCACGCCGACGACGTTCAGGTTCTCGTCGAGCACGGCGTTGTTGTAGTACTTGTCGACGAGCGCCTGGTTGCGGACGTAGTTGTTCAGGCCGTAGCCGAGGGTCGCGTAGGAGGCGTTGGGCTTGCCCTCGCCGATGTAGTCGGCGATCGCGGGCTGCACCTGCTGCTGGATCACGGCGCCTGCGACGGCGATATCGACATTGGAAAGCGCCGCGAGCATCTGATCCGTGGACACGCCGCGCGCGTCGGCCAGCGGGGCGACGACGTTCTCGGTGAACGCGGTGAGGTTCGCGTCGGCGCCGCGCCGGAAGAAGTTTCCGACCTGCGCGAGGTCGACCGAGGAGGCGAAGTCGGCGCCGGGATTGTCGCGGCCCACCTCGAAGGCCGCCGACGTCGAGACGATCTGCGAGCGCGACAGCTGGGACCACAGCACGGGCATCACGAGGGCGCCGAAGAACTCGTCGAGCGACGCGAAGTCGTTGGTCTCGTAGCGCTTCTTGATGGTCTCGATCGTCGTCTGCGAGAACGTCAGCAGCGAGTAGGCGTCGAAGGCGCCCGCATAGGCGTTGACAAGGCCTTCGGCGTCGGCCACGTTCTTCGGCGTGAAGGTGGAGAGCCGGTCGAGGAAGGCGAAGAACTCGCGCTCGGCCGTCGAGGAGTCGAGGGCCTGGTCGAAGAGGACGTCAAGGCCGTCGAGGCCCTGCGTGTACAGGGGCATCGCGATCTCGCCGGTCGCCACGACCGCCTCGAGAGCAGTTGCGGCCTGCGCAGCGAAGTCGTACGCGCCGGCCTGGAGGCCCTGGCGCTGCAGGTCCGAGGCCTTGTTCGCGTAGTTCTCGACGAGCGTCATCAGCCCGGCCTGCGTGAAGACGTCCCGCAGCTCCTTGGGCAGCCGGTCGAAGCCGGCCTTCGCGGAGGAGTAGCGGGCGAGCGCCGCGTCGGTCTGCGGCTTGACCTTGTCGTAGGAGGCGGCGTCGAGGCGCGGGTCCCTCGACACCCCCGGCACCGTCATCTCGGTGCCGGTCAGATGCCCGTAGGCCTCATAGATGTCGCCGACCTCGACCACCTTCACCCCCTCACGGTCGCCGGCCTTGATCACGTCCACGAGCTTGCCCTCGTGATTCGGCGTCATCCGCTGGCCCAGCGGGATGAGCACCGTCGTGAACCCGGCCTCTGCGGCCGCGCCGATCTTCTCCGGGATGCCACCCACGGGCCCGATGGTGCCGGTGGCGTTGATCGTCCCCGTCATCGTCACGTGCTCCACGAACTCGTCCCCCCGGGCGAGCGCGATGAGGCCTGCGGTGGTGAGCGCGCCGGCGCTGGGACCGTCAATCCGACCGTCCGTCTCGAACCGGAACTCCCCTTCCAGCGGCTGGCCGAGGAGCAGGGTCGAGATGATCGCGGCGTTCCACGCCCCGGCCTGCGACTGGGCGCCGATGCCGCCCACCTCGTTCTCGGAGAACTCCACCCGGAAGTCGCCGGCGGTCTCCGGGGTCTTCCTGCTGATGACCGTCGTCCCTGTCGCCCCCTTCGAACCAGCGACGGCGAGCCACGTGACCTTGATCTCCGTGGCCTTGGGCGCCGCCGTCGGCGACGTGGTGACCACGGTCGGCGACGGCGACTGCGGGGGTGGCGCGGCCGAACAGCCGGCCACCCCCAGGGCCCACGCGGCGACCGCCGCGACCATGGCCGTACGACGATGATGACGAGCCCTGCCCATAGCGACCTCCTGCGACACCCGGATGGAGTGGTCCCAGCTTGGAGGCCGCTCGGCCGGAGTCAGAACCCCGGAGGCCGAACCCGAACGATCTCGAACGCTCAGCCGGCCGGCTTGGTGTGCTCCGTGATCAGCCTGCGCTCGAAGGGATCGCGCTCGAAGCCCACCCAGGTGCCCAGCTCGCCCTGGATCACGCGCTCGTGGGTGACCGGGATGGTCGCGGCATGCTGCAGGACGGCGGCTTCGGCGGCCATGGTCGCCTTCTGACGCTCGGGGCCCGGGGCGTGCGCGAGGCCGTCGACGAAGATCGTGTCGAGCGCGGGGTCGCACAGCTGCGAGACGTTGTTGCCGCCGTCGCAGCTGAAGTCCTGCATCAGCGCCGAGAGCGGGTCGCCCGTGTCGATCATGGTGTTGCGGGAGAGGATCACGGCGTCGAAGCCGCCGTTCAGCATCTCCTCCTCCAGGTTCGCGTACTCGCGCACATCCTGCTTCACCACGAAGCCTGCGGCCTCGAGCTGCGCCTGCACCTGCACCGCGATCTCGGGGTTCTCCGCGCGGTCCGTGTAGGTGGCCAGGGTGATCGCGACGCCGTCGACCTTCGGGGGCGGGGTCGACGACGACACGTCGCCACGGAGCTCGGCGGCCCAGGGCAGGGCGGGGCCGAGGATGCCCACCGCCGCGTCGGCGTGTCCCTCGTAGATGGTGTCGGCGATCGTCTTCTGGTCGATCGCCGCACGCGCCGCGGCCCGGACGGCCGGGTCGGCGAAGGGGCCTGAGGCGGTGTTGAGCGCGATGTGCGTGGTGCGCGGCATGAACACCTCGTTGACCGTCTTCGGGTCGAGCAGGCTGGCCTGCGAGATCGGGATGGTCTCGGCGACGTCCGCCTCACCCGCGCGGATCGCGGCGGCGCGGGCCGTGCCGTCGGGCACGAACGACGCGTCGATGCCCGACGCCACCGCCACGTCGCCCCAGTAGCCGTCGAAGCGCTCGAGCGTCAGGGTGCTGCTGCCGTTGATCTTCGTCAGCTGGAACGGGCCGGTGCTGGTGCCGACGGTGTTGACGCTGCCGTCGGCCGCGCCGTATGCGGCGGGCGAGAAGATCGAGAACTGCGGGCTGGCCAGGCGGTTCGGCAGCATGGCGTCGGGGATGTCGGTGGTGATGGTGACCTCGTGGTCGCCGGTCACCTCGGTGGCGAGCGAGATCCCCTTGAGCGCGCGTGGCGGGGTGGTGGAGGCGCTCGCGTGGTCGATCGTCCCCTTGACGGCCTCGGCGGTGAAGGGCGCCCCGTCCTGGAAGGTCACGCCGTCGCGCAGCGTGAACACCCAGGTCAGGTCGTCGGTCTGCTTCCACTGCGTCGCCAGCAGCGGCTGGGGCTCGGCGTTCTCGTCGAGGCGGACGAGGGTCTCGGCCGCGCTGAGCCGCGAGTACTTGAACGCGTCGTCGCTGTAGGGGTGCATGGCCGCCTTGGGCGGCTGCATGAACGCGACCCTGATCCTGGTCGCGGTCTCGCTCGCCGGCGACCCGCTCGGCGTCTCGGCCGCGCACGCGCTGAGTGCCAGCGCCCCCATCGTGAGGAGTCCCGCGAGACCCCTCCGGATTCTCGTCTTCATGCCATTGTCCTTTCTGTGACAACCAGGTGGTTCGGGTCTGCGTCGTCCGCGCAGGGCCGGGCCGGCCGGCGGAAGTCGACGTTCAGGCTGGAGAGCGAGACCGCGAGCACCGAGAGCAGGATCAGCGCGCCCGCGGGCACGAGCACGACGAGCGGCGCGCGCTCGACATACGGCATGCCCTCGGCGAGCACGAGGCCCCAGTCGGAGGCCGGCGGCTGCGGCCCGAGCCCGAGGAAGCCGAGCGTGGCGAGCGCAAGGGTGATGCCGGGCAGGCGGAGGCAGGCGTGCCGGAACACGGGGCCGATGACGCCGGGCAGCACGTAGCGGAACGTGATCCGGAGTTTGCCCACGCCGAGCACCGGCGCGATGCGCACGTGCGGTTGCGCCTTCGCCTCCGCGACGAGCGCGGCAGTGTGCGAGGCCAGCGGCGCCCAGCTCACCACCGCGACCGCGATGGCGGCCCCGATGGCCGACGGCCCGGTGATCGCGACCACGATCAGCCCCGCGAGGATCGGCGGCGCGGCGTTGGTCACCTCGATGGGCCCGGCGCTCACGTTCGGGAAGAGGCCGACGATCAGCCCGAGGCACAGGCAGATCGCGGTGACGACAACACCCATGCCCAGCGTCGAGAGCGCGCCGTGCGCGATCCGGCCGAGGACGTCGCGTCCGTTGGCGTCGGCGCCGAAGGGCAGGTCGAGGCTCGGCGGCTGGAGGCGGGCGTAGTCGAGCGCGAACGGATCTCGCGGCAGGCCCGCGACGATCATGGCCACGAGCAGGACGAGCATCGCCGCGGGCAGCACCAGCGCCCACCGGGAGCTGGGCGGCTTCGGCACGGCCACCGGCAGCGAGCTCGACCGGAAGGCGGGCCCGAGTAGCGCGCGGCGGATCGCCTGCACGCCGACGCCGAGCGCGACGGCGAGGAGCATCAGCAGCAGCACGCCGCCCTGCAGCGTCGGCAGGTCCTGGGCCTGCGCGGCGCCGAGCGTCGTGCGGCCGATGCCCGGGATCGAGTAGACCTTCTCGATGACCACCGCGCTCGCCGTGATGCTGACGAGCGCCAACGACATCGGCGCGGCGACGCTCGGCAGGGTGCGCCGCAGGGCCGCGAGCACGATCCGCCAGCGCGAGTAGCCGGCCACCTGCCAGGTCGCCACCCATCGCTCGGCGAACGTGTCGGAGAGGGCGTCCGAGAGCATGCGCCCCAGGAATCCGCCGGCGGGCAGCCCCATGGACAGCGCGGGCAGCACCAGGTACTTCGGACCGCCCCACCCGTAGGGCGGGAGCCAGCCCAGCCAGACGGCGAAGACGACCAGCAGCACCGATGCGAGCAGGAAGTCGGGGAGGGCGGTGAAGGCGGCCGCCGCCCCGCCACCGGTGCGGTCGGAGCGCCCCGCGAGACCCCGACGAAACGTCGGGATAGTCAGGAGGGCAGCCAGGATCACGGCCACCAGCAGCGAGGCGAGCATCAGCGTCAGCGACGTCCCCAGGGCGGTGAGAAGGTCGGGCAGAACGGGCTTGTGGGTCACCCAGGACTCGCCGAAGTCGCCGCGCACCGCCTTGCCCAGCCAGGCGACGAACGAACCCAGCGGGCCGCGGTCGGAACCGATCTCGCGGCGGATGGCCTCCAGCGCCTCGGGCGAGATCTCGCCCTCGGAGAACCGGGCGCGATAGATCGAGACGGCCACGTCGCGGCCGGAGAGCGTGGGCAGGATGCTCAGCAGGAAGATCACCGCGAGGATCGTGAACACGCGCGACGCCGTGATGACGAGCGTGCTCTTCGAAGCCTCGGACAGCGCAGACGTGCGGCGGGTCATGGAACTCGCTTTCTCGGGTGGCGGGATGGCCGTCGACGATCGGCCGGTCAGGCCGTCGCGGGGAGGTGGAGCGTGGGGATCGCGTCGAGCAGCTCGCGGGTACGCGGGTGCTCCGGGCTGACGAGCAGGCGCCCGGTCGGCCGGTCCTCCACGATCTCGCCGCCGTACATCACGACCGTTCGCTCGCACAGGCTCGCGATCATCGAGAGATCGTGCGACACCACGGCGATGCCGGTGCCGCGCTCCTCGGAGATCCGGCGCAGCACGGCGACGACCTGCTCGCGCATCGGCAGATCGAGGCCGCTGACGGGCTCGTCGGCCAGGAGGAAGTCCGGGCGGGTGGCGATGGCCCGCGCGAGGGCGAGGCGCTGGGCCTGCCCGCCGGACAGCTCGTTCGCGCGCCGGGTGAGGAACGAGTCGTCGAGGTTGACCGCGTGCAGGGCCTCGTGGATCATCTCGCGGTGGTCCCCGGGGACGCCGAGCCGGATCAGCGGCTCCTCGACGAGCTGGGCGACCGTCATCAGGGGGTGCAGCGTGCTCGCCGGGTCCTGGGGCACGTACTGGACCTTGCGCCGGTACCACTTCAGCTTCCGCACGCTCGCGGGCGCGACGTCCTGCGCCTCGCACCGCACGACGCCCGTGTCCGCGGCCTCGAGCGCGAGCATCAGCCGCAGCATGGTGGTCTTGCCTGAGCCGGAGACCCCGACGATCCCGATCCGCTCGCCGGGCGCGATCCTGAGCTCCGTGGGCCTGAGCGCCGCCACCGTTCGGGACCGCTCGAAGACGCTCGCGCGGGGAACGCCGTACGCGCGGCTCACCCCGTCGAGGTGGTAGAACGGCTCCCCGCCCTCGACGGCCGGGGCCGCGCACGGCTCGTCGGCCTCGCGGGCGAACCGCGCGACGTAGGGGGCGATGGTCGCGGCCCGGGCGGCGCGGATGAGGTCTTGCGTGAAGGGGCTGGTGGGCCGGGAGAAGATCGTGGGGAGGTCGCCGCTCTCGAGCGTGCGCCCGTCCTTCATCACGACGGCATGGCTGCACAGCTCGGAGGCCACCGCGAAGTCGTGGGTGATGAACAGCAGCGCCGGGGTGCTCGCTCCCGCGGTGTAGCGGCTGAGCACGTCGAGCACCCGCTTCTGCGTCACGACGTCGAGAGCCGAGGTGGGTTCGTCGGCCACCATCATGCGGGTGGTGCACGCCAGCGCCAGTGCGATGCACACGCGCTGGCGCTGCCCGCCCGACAGCTCGCCGGAGAAGCGGTTGAGGATGTTGGCGGGGTCGGGCAGCCCCACCGAGGCGGCGAGATCGACCGCGGCTTTCATCGCGTCGGCGCGGCTGAGGCCTCGGTGCCTGCGGAGCGGCTCGACGATCTGCTCGCGCATCCGCACGAGCGGGTTGAGTGCCACCGCGGAGTCCTGGAAGACCATCGCGACGCGCGCCTCGTTCGGGCGCCGCGACGCGGGCGTGCCGAGCACCTCGACGCCGTTGACGCGGATGCTGCCTTCGGCCACGGCGTGGCTCGGGAGCCGCCCGAGGATGGCGGCTGCCGTGAGCGACTTGCCCGAGCCGGACTCGCCCAGCAGGCACACGCGCTGGCCGTTCTCGACCGAGAACGACACTCCCTTGACGAGGGGGCGGCCGCCGATGGCGATCCTGAGATCGGAAACCTCGAGGCCGACCGACGCGGCTCCGGCCGGGCCCCGCACGTTTTCGATATCATCGCCAGTCATAATGAGGACCATTATCAATAACCTGACACGGGTTCGCAACCCGGCGCCCCTTCTCCTGGGCACGCAGGCCCTTTTCAACGTCGGGTTCTACGCCGTCGTGCCGTTCATCGCGGTGGTGCTGCGCGCTGACTTCGGCCTCGGCGCCGCGGCCGTGGGCCTCGTGCTCGGCGCACGGACGTTCGCCCAGCAGGGCCTCTTCCTGGTGGGCGGCGAGCTGGCCGACCGGTTCGGCACGCGGGGCGTGATCGCGCTGGGCTGCGCCCTGCGCGTGTCCGGCTTCCTCTCCCTCGCGGGGTCGCTGCTCACGGCCGAGCCCCTGCTGTGGCTGTTCGTCGTCGGCACCGTGCTGACCGGCCTCGGCGGCGCGCTGTTCTCGCCGGGGATCAACATGCTGGTGGCGAGCGCCGACGCCGGGCGCCGCGCCGCCGGCCGCGTGTCGCTGTTCGCCTGGCTGACGTTCGCGGGCGAGGCGGGCGCCGTGCTGGGGCCGCTGCTCGGCGCGGCGCTTCTCGGCTGGGGCTTCCCCGCGGTCGCAGGTACCGGCGCCGCGCTGTTCGCCGTGATGGGCGTCGTGCTGTGGCGCACGGTGCCGGGCGACGCCGGCGGCCGACCGCGCGCGGCCGACCGACGGTGGTCCAGCCTCCGCCACGGCGCGTTCGTCCGCTTCGCGGCCACGCACGCCGTCGACCTCCTGGCCTACAACCAGCTCTACCTCGCGATCCCGCTCGAGGTGGAGCGGCTGGGGGCCGGTGCGGGCCTCGTCGGGCTGCTGTTCGCCGAGGTCTCCGTCGTGACGCTCCTGCTGCAGCTGCCCATCGCGCGGTGGGCCACGCGGGTCGGCCCGGCGACGGCGCTGCGGACGGGCTACGCGTCGACCGCGGCCGGCTTCGGCACGCTGGCCACCGCCGCGGCGATCGCCCCGCCGCACACCGTCCACCTCGCGCTGATCGGCGTCGCCGTGCTGCTCATGACGCTCGGCCACCTGACCGCCAACCCGACGGCGCTCGCACTCGTCCCCCGATGGACCGACGGCCGACCCACGGGCTCCCACTTCGGGGCGCTTGCGAGCTTCGGCGGGGTCGCGGTGCTGCTCGGCAACGTCGTCGCCGGGCGGCTGTTCGACGCCGCCGACACCCTCTCGTTCCCACCCCTGCCCTGGCTGTTCCTGGCCGGGTGCGCGCTCGCCTCGGCGACCCTCATTCGTCGCGTCGTCTGGGCCGGCGGCCACGGCCCCTTGTTCCCCCGATACCCTGGAGGGGACGAAAGGTGAAGTGTGACCCCGTTTCTGATCATCGGCGCCGTGGGGGTGGCACTTGTCGTCGTGGCCCTGCTCGTGGGCGACGTGCTTGACGGAGTCTTCCATCTCGACGCGCTCGACTCGGACCTGTTCTCGCTGTCCAGCCTGGCCGCGTTCATCGGAGCGTTCGGCTTCGGCGGCGCGCTCGGCCTCGCGGTCGTCGACCACATCTCGGTGGCGATCATCGTCGGGCTCGTGGTCGGCGCGCTGGCCGCGTGGCTCGCGATCAAGCTCACCGCCGCCCTGAAGTCGGACGACAGCGCGGTCAGCTTCCGGTCGGACTCGATGATCGGCCACTCGGGCCGCGTGATCACCGCCATCCCCGCCGGCGGCTACGGCGAGATCTCGCTCAGCATCGCAGGGCACGTCCGCAAGTTCAGCGCCAGGTCCGCTGTCCCCGTGGAGGCCGGCGCCGAGGTGTGGATCTCCGGGATCGTCTCGCCCACCGCCGTCGAGGTGACCCAGACCACGGACCCCCAGGAACTCACCCGCTAGACCCCAACAGGAAAGGCAGCACATGCCCCCCATCAGTCCCGTCGCGATATCCGTCATCGGCCTCGTCGTACTGCTGGTCCTCGTCGGCCTGCTCGTCGCGAGCCGCTACAAGGTCGCCAAGCCCAACGAGGCGTTCATCATCACCGGCCGCAAGGGCAAGGAGGTGCGGAACCCGGAGACCGGCCTTGTCTCCACGGACCTCAGCGGCCAGAAGGTCGTGATGGGCGGCGGCGTGTTCGTCGTGCCGTTCATCCAGCGCCTGCACGTACTCGACCTCTCGTCGCGCCGCATCATGGTGACCATCCGCAACGCCGTGTCCGGCCAGGGCATCAAGCTGAACGTCGACGGCGTGGCCATCGTCAAGGTCGGCGGCAACGAGGACTCGATCCGCGCCGCCGCGCAGCGCTTCCTCTCACAGCAGGACGAGATCGAGCCCTTCACGCAGGAGACGCTCGCCGGCTCGCTCCGCTCCATCGTCGGCTCGCTGACGGTCGAGCAGATCATCCGCGACCGCGCCGCGTTCGCGCAGCGGGTCACCGACGAGTCGGAGTCCTCCCTCACCGGGCAGGGCCTCGTGCTCGACACCTTCCAGATCCAGGACATCACCGACGACGGCACGTACCTGTCGGACCTGGGCCGCCCCGAGTCCGCGAAGCTCGGCCGGATGGCCGCCGTCGCGGAGGCCGAGGCCCGGCGCGAGGCCGAGCAGGCCCGCATCGCCGCCGAGCAGGAGATCGCCATCGCCCAGCGCGAGCTGGTGCTGAAGCAGGCCGAGATCCAGTCCGAGACCGACGCCGCGCGCGCCACCGCCGCGTCCGCCGGCCCGCTGGCCCAGGCCGACCGCGACCAGGCGATCCTGCAGGAGCAGGAGAAGGTCGCCGTCGCGCAGGCCGCGCTGAAGGAGCGCCAGCTGGACACCGAGGTGCGCCGCCCCGCGGACGCCGAACGGTACCGGGTGGAGACCGCGGCCGAGGCGCAGCGCAACGCGGCCATCTTCGAGGCGGAGGCGCGCAAGGCCGCGTCGATCGCGAACGCCGAGGCGGAGGCCGAGAAGGCACGCCTGACCGGCGTCGGCGAGAAGTCGCGGCGTTCGGCACTCGCCGAGGCCGAGGCCATCGAGGGCGCCAAGCGCGGCGAGGCGGAGAAGGCCCGGCGCATCGCCGAGGCCGAGGCCATCCGCGCCGAGGGCGACGCCAAGGCCGCGGCGGTCCTCGCCGTCGGTCAGGCCGAGGCCGAGGCGATGGAGAAGCGCGCCGAGGCGTTCGCCAACTACAACGAGGCGGCCGTCCTCCAGATGCTGATCGAGGTCCTGCCTCAGATGGCGGAGAAGGTCGCCGCGCCGATGGGTGCGATCGACAAGCTGACGGTGATCTCCTCCGACGGCGCGTCCTCGCTCCCCCGCCAGGTCAGCGACAACCTGCTGCAGACCATGCAGCTGGTCAAGGACACGACGGGCTTCGACCTGACCTCCGTGCTCGAGCGCGTGACGAAGGGCGAGTCGGTCAAGGGCGAGGTCGCCGAGGCCAAGTAGCCGTCAGCCCTCAGGGTCGTTGGCGGGAACCTCCACCTGCTGATCCAGCCAGTCGGCCTCGTCGACCAGGTCGTCCGCCCCGCCGTCGGGCTCGACGACCTCGTCGGCGGGGTCGACCGGGATGAGCTGCTCAACCAGGTCGGCCTCGTTGATCTCGGTCACGTCGCGCATCATCGCTCCTTCCCTCGACCTTCAACCTACCCAACCCCGACGCCCGGCAACAGGGCTTCGGCGGTGCACTGGGAATCCACTGGTAACGTATTCCCATGCAGATCGCCATCGATTCCACCGGCCGGGTGCTCATCCCGAAGGCCCTGCGCGACGCGCACGGGCTGACGCCCGGCACCCGCGTGGACATCTCCTGGCACGGCGACGGCCTGCGGATCATCCCCGGCGGGCGCACGGCCCGGCTCGAACGAGAAGCCGACGGTCGCCTCGTCTCCCGGGGCGAGACGCCCGTCGATGACGACACCCTCTTCGCGCTGATCGATTCAGGTCGGCGGTGAGCCTCACCGCCGTCGACACCAGCGTCGCGATACCCCTGCTCGTCGCCTCTCATCTCGCGCACGGCGAGGTCGCGGCGTGGGCTCGCGGGCGCGAGCTCGCGCTGGCGGGGCATGCCGTCGCGGAGACCTACTCCGTCCTCACCCGGCTCCCCGGCGACGCCCGGCTCGCGCCCGCGGACGCCGTCCGGCTGATCGACGAGAACTTCCATGCGTTGCACCACCCGGCGCCGGCCACCGTCGCCCGCATCCACGCGCAGCTGGCAGCGGCGGGCATCGGCGGCGGGGCGGTCTACGACGGGCTGGTCGCGCTCGCCGCCAGGGACAACGGCGCGTCGCTGGCCACCCGGGACGCCCGGGCGCGCGCCATGTACGAGGCCCTGGGTGTACCGCACGAGGTCGTCTCCGCGTAACCTTGCTCGTCATGCAGATCACCGGGGCACGGGCGCGCCGACTCTGGCCGCCGCAGTTCGGCTGGCAGCTCGGGCTGACCCTCGTGACGGTCGCCTGCATCGCCATCGAGATCGTGCGCGAGGGCGACGATCCGGTCGCCGTCCGCCTCGGTTCGCTGAGCTACTACACCGAGGCACCCACCGTGTTCGGCCTCATGGCTGCGGCGGTCCTGCTCTGGTACGCGCCGACCGCGGGCGCGGTCCTGCTCCTGGCCTGCTCCCTCGCGGCCGCCACGGTCCCGGGCCTCGCGTCCCTGCCCGCCAACTGGGCCATCGTCGCGCTGGGCGCCGCCGTCTTTCTCGCCCGCCGCGCGCTCACGCGTGCCGCGGCCGCGCGGATCGACGCCCCGCGCGGAACGCTCGAGGGCGACATCGACGGCACGCCCGCAGACCGACGGCGACTCTGGGGAGCCCTGCTCACCGCCGGCGCGATCCTCGCGGGCATCGTCCTGCTCGTCGTCCACCACCTGTTCCTCGCCGGCGGCCTGGCCTTTCAGGAACGCGCGCAGCACCATGACGTCGAGGTCGTGAAGGTCGACGGCGACCTGGTCACCGTGTCGCTCGGCGGGGGCGCGCGGGAGCTCGACGGCATCGACCTCCCCCGGCTGCCTGAGGTCGGCGACACCGTCGAGGTGCTCGTCGACCCCGAGGATCAGGAGCACGTCGAGTTCGCCGACGCGCCCGAAGACCCGTCGTGGCTGCTGGCACTGGCTCTCCTCTCGCTGCCCGCCGCCTGGGTCGCGGCCGAGCGTTTCCTGCTGCCCGCCGTCGGCCGCCCCCGTCTCTTCTCGGGGCCCGTGCCCCAGTACGAGGCCCGGCTCCTCACGATCGACGACACCGCGTATCTCTTGCCTGTCGACGCGAGCTGGCCGGCCACGTCGCTCGGTGACCTCGACGGGCTCGTGGCCTTCGAGGGGCCGGAGGACGAGGAGGACGAAGAAGACGAGGAGTTCGACGACGATCCCCAGGACTTCCCCGAGACACCGGAGGAGTTGCGCAGGTGGCTCGACGCCGACGTGCCCGACGCCGCCGAGGAGCGCGAGCTGGAGCGGGCTTTCGGCCCCTACGCCGAACGCCCGATCCCGGTCACGGTCTCCGGCACGCCCCGCCCGGGTGCGTCCATCGCGCTGACCAGGGACGGCGACACGTGGGTCACCGAGGTCGATCCCGCCACCGTCGAGTTCCGGCTGCGCGGCACACTGCGGCGCGCCACTGCCGACGGCACGCCGTACGGGCTCTTCGGCGCCCTCGCCACCTCCCACCCGCGCGTGCTGCAGGGCCTCTGGGCCGCGGTCTGCGTGGTGGGCGTGGCCGTCGTCTGCTGGCTGCTGCGCACGGACGGGGAGGCCGACTGGGTCGAGATCCTCATCTTCACCGCCGTGTGGGCGGCGGGCGTCGTCGGCTACGGCCTGGGCGAGGGCTCCGTCACGCTGCTGCGCGACCGCATCGTGCTGCACGGGATGGTCTTCGACGAGACCATCGCTGCCTCGCAGGTGTCGTTCGGCATCGCGGTCGAGGACGGTGTCGCTCTCAGACTCCGCGACCCCGATGATGTGATCGTCCTCGCCCCCGAGGCTCTGACCCGCCGCGCGTCGTCGACCCCCAAGGACGGTCTCGCCACGCTGGAGGCCTGGCGCCAGGCCGCCCCGCAGGGCGCCCTGGGCGGCCGCCGCCCGTCAGTCCTGCTCTGGGGCGCCATCGCGGTGGTCGCTGTCGGCCTGATCAACCTGGCGCTGCTCCTCGGCTGACCCCTCGGTCGTGCGACTCCGCACTGCGCGCATGGTCCTTGAGCAGCACGCCGTTCCTTGAGCCAGGCCGCTGTTCCTTGAGCCGGCCGCCGTTCCTTGAGCCGGCCGTGAGGCGCCAGCCGAACGCCGTGTCGAAAGGTCCCGCACCCACGCAGGATCTCAACCACAGGGGCGGACGGCTGAGGTGTGCCCCGTTCCTTGAGTCGGCCGTGAGGCGCCAGCCGAACGCCGTGTCGAAAGGTCCCGCGCTTACCCGGGATCTCGACAACACGGGCGGGCGGGTGAGGTGGGGAGGCGCTCCGTCTCCCCACCTCACCCTCTGCTGTCTCCCGGGCGGCGGGGCGTCGCCCCTCCCTCGCCGTGATCGGCGTTGGCCGGTCTTGCGGCGGTTTCCCTGCACAAATCTCTGTATACGGGCAGCCGGGTCGTATATAGGCCTGGGTGCCCGTATACAGAGATTTGTGCGCGCGGGAGGGTGTAACTCCGGCTCTTGGGGATCGGTCAGGCTGTGGTTTCGGACCCTTCGAGACGCAGCCCCGCAGGGCTTCCGCTCGGTGCACGTCGACCTGCGGGGCTGCTCCTCAGGGACCGCTGTGGCCCGGCTGTGGTGCGCTGCTCCTCAGGGATCGTTCCTTGAGCCGGCCCGGCGCGAAGCGCCCGGCCGTGTCGACAGGTCCCGCGCTTTGGGCAGTGACTCGGCCACGAGGGCGGACCGCTGAGGTCGACACCGTTCCTTGAGCCGGGCCCCCGCGCGAAGCGCCGGGCCCGTGTCGAAAGGTCCCGCACTTACCCGGGATCTCGACCACGAGGGCGGACGGGTGAGGTGGGGAGGACCACGACCCCACCCTTCTTCATGACCAGCTTTGGCCTCCCCCGCCTCCGATCTGCCTGCATAAATCTCTGTATACGGGCAGCGGCGCAACTACTCGCGCGGCTGCCCGTACACGGAAGATTTATACGCGCGAGAGGGTGCGACTCCGGCTCTTGGGGATCAGCCGGGCATGAGGTTTCGGGGCTCTTCACAATCGAGGGTGTGGGTAGCTCGCAGCGGGGTTGAGGGCGTGTCGCTGGCGGGGTAGGGGTCGAGGCCTCCAGGATGGAAGTTCCTTACGCTGTCCATCAAGAAGACCTCGACTGTGCGCAACGCTACCTTCACTGCCCCTGATCTGACCACGTTCTGCCGTCTTGACGAGCTCGGCTTGCAGGCGGTCGGGCAACGGGTCGAACGTGATCGGGCGGTGATCGCGTGTCGGGTCGTTGCACCGGATGACTGGTGCCACGAGTGTGGCTGCCACGGTCTGGTGCGTGACACCGTGACCCGGGAGCTGGCTCACGAGCCACTGGGTTGGCGACCCACGATCCTTCAGATCCGCGTGCGTCGCTACAAATGCACTGGTTGCGGCCGGGTGTGGCGACAAGACACCGCACTGGCGGCCGAGCCGCGAGCGAAGCTATCGCGGCGGGGGCTGCGGTGGGCGTTGGAAGGGATCGTGGTTCAGCACCTCACGATGGCCCGTGTCGCCGAGGGTCTGGGCGTGTCGTGGAGCACCGCTAACACCGCCGTGCTGGCCGAAGGGCAGAGGGTGCTGATCAATGACCCAGGCAGGTTCCATGACGTGAAGGTGATCGGTGTTGACGAGCATGTGTGGCGACACACCCGTCACGGGGACCGCTACGTCACCGTGATCATCGACCTGACCCCGATCCGTGACGGCACCGGCACGTCGCGGTTGTTGGACATGGTCGAGGGCCGCTCGAAACACGCGTTCAAGACCTGGCTGGCTGAGCGCCCGAAAGCGTGGCGCGATGGCGTGGAGGTGGTCGCGATGGACGGGTTCACCGGCTTCAAAACCGCTACCAGTGAGGAGTTGCCTGACGCGGTCGCGGTTCTCGACCCGTTCCACGTCGTCCGTCTTGCCGGCGAAGCCCTGGACAAGTGTCGTCGCCGTGTCCAGCAACGGATCCTGGGGCATCGGGGCCGCAAAGGTGACCCGCTGTACGGAGCCCGACGGACCCTCTCCACCGGGGCAGGGTTCCTGACTCCGAAGCAGCAAGCCCGGCTGGAGAAGCTGTTCGCCGACGACGCTCACACCGAGGTCGAAGTGACCTGGGCGGTCTATCAGAAGATGGTGGCCGCCTACCGCGCTAAGGACCCTGCCGACGGGCGCCGGTTGATGGAAGAACTCATCGTCTCCCTCACCACCGGTGTCCCCCGAGCACTGTCGGAACTGATCACGCTCGGCCGGACCCTGAAACAACGCGCCACCGACGTGCTGGCCTACTTCGACCGCGTCGGCACGAGCAACGGACCCACCGAGGCCATCAACGGCCGCCTCGAACACCTCCGCGGTTCCGCTCTCGGCTTCAGGAACCTCACCAACTATGTCGCTCGCGCGCTGCTGGAAACCGGCGGCTTCAGACCCCACCTACACCCTCAATTGTGAAGAGCCGGTTTCGGACCCTTCGAGACGCAGCCCCGCACGGCTCGCGCTCAGCGCGAGACAGCGCGCGGGGCTGCTCCTCAGGGACCGATGTGGGCTACACCTCAGGGAACGACGTGGGCTGCTCCTCAGGGAGCGGCTACTGCAGCCTCCGCGTCGTCACAGTTCGATGAGCACGTGCCGGAGTTCGTCGCCCGAAACAGCTCAAAATCAGGCGCTCCTGAGGCTTCCGTGGGTGGTCGAGGGAGTCTGAACGGGTGCACGCCGTTCTCTCGTCTAGGTTCGTGGCTTGGTGAAGAGTCAACGAGTCTGGGGCGGAGAACGGCGTGCGGAGATCAACCCTATGGGGGCGGCTGCTTGGTGTCGAGAAGACGGTCGTGGAGGAGGTTGAGTTCGATGAGGATGAGCAGGTCCTGATCGTTCGGGTGCGGCCGCGGAAGACGAAGCAGAACCGGTGTGGGCAGTGCGGGCGGAAGGCTGCGGCGTATGACCGTGGCGAGGGGGAACGGCGGTGGCGGGGTCTGGATCTGGGGACGATCCGCGTGTACTTGGAAGCGGACGCGCCCAGGGTGTCGTGCCCGGTGCACGGGCCGACGGTGCGGCGCGTGCCGTGGGCTCGGCATGGTGCCGGTCACACGTACGGGTTCGATGATCAGGTCGCGTGGTTGGCGACGCGGTCGTCGAAGACGACGGTGACGTTGTTGATGCGTGTCGCGTGGCGCACGGTCGGGGCGATCATCGCCCGGGTCTGGGCCGATGCGGAGCAACTGCGGGACCGGTTCGATGGCCTGTCCCGGATCGGGATCGATGAGATCAGTTACAAGAAGGGCCACAAGTATCTGATGGTCGTCGTGGACCACGACACGAAGACGCTGGTGTGGGCAGCTCCCGGGAGAACGATGGACACGTTGCGGGACTTCTTCGACCTGCTCGGCCCCGAGCGGTGCTCCCGGATCACGCATGTTTCCGCGGACGGGGCGGACTTCATCGGCACCGTGGTAGCCGAGAAGTGCCCGAACGCGGTCCGGGTCGCCGACCCGTTCCATATCGTGCAGTGGGCCACCGAGGCACTCAACGACGTGCGCAGGGAATCCTGGAATGACGCTCGTAAGCTCGCTCGGACCGAGCCATCACGGCCCCGCGGCAGGCCCGCAGCGGACGCGCCGGCCCGGCCGCAGTCCGAGCGGGCCAGGGGGTTGAAGGGCGCCCGGTACGCACTGCTGAAGAATCCCGAGGACCTCACCGAGCGCCAGGGTGCCAAGCTCGCATGGATCGTGAAAGCCGACCCCAGGCTCTACCGCGCTTACCTCCTCAAAGAAGGACTCCGGGCAGTGTTCAAGATCCCGCTGGAAGCGGCACGAGACGCGCTGGAGGGGTGGCTGAAGTGGGCGCGAAGATGCCGGATCCCGGCGTTCGTGGCGCTCGCCCGGAAGATCACCAAGCACCGCGACCGGATCCTCGCCGCGATCGAGCACGGCCTCTCCAACGCGCTCATCGAGTCCACCAACACCAAGATCCGCCTCATTACCCGCGTTGCCTTCGGCTTCAAGACCGCCGACCCGCTCATCGCCCTGGCGATGCTCACCCTCGGCCCTCACCGGCCCGCGCTCCCCGGCCGGAAATGACCCACGGATCAGTCAGGAGCGCCCAAAATCAGCCGTTTTCCGCAACGAGCTCCGGCGCGTGCTCATCCGACCCTGACAAACTCCGGCACGTGCTCATCGGGTCCCAACGAGGGTGTGTCGTGCACATCGGGCGCAACTAGGCCTTGGCGGACTTGGCCGCTTTGCGGGCCTTCAGCACCAGCTGGATGGCGATGAAGGTGAGGAAGATCGCGAACAGTGGCGTGGCGACCTTCGGGTCGAGCAGCTGCGCGAGTTGCGCGCCGAACGCTGTCGACACGCACGCGCCGAGGCCGATGAACAGGCCGGCTTTGAGGTCGACGTTGTGTCGGCGCAGGTTGCCGAGCGTGCCGGACAGCGCCGTGGGGATCATCATCAGCAGTGAGGTGCCCTTGGCGATGAGGTCGCTGGCGCCGAAGAGCAGGATCAGCACGGGCACGACGATGACGCCGCCGCCCACGCCCAGCAGCCCGGACAGGATGCCGGTGACCAGGCCGGCGACCAGCAGGCCGATGCCGGTGCCCAGCGTGATGTCGAGGACGGCATCGCGGGACGGGACCACGAGGAACAGGTTGATGATCACCACCACGAGGAAGGCGACGAACCCCCAGCGCAGCACGGGAATCGGCAGCTTCGGCAGCAGCCACGTGCCGATCTGCGCGCCTACCACGGCCCCGGCGGCCAGGAGGAGCGCCGCCACCCAGGCGACCTCCCCCATCACCGCGTAGGTCACGACGCCGACGAGCGCCGTCGGCACGATGGCGGCGAGCGACGTGCCCGAGGCGAGGCGCTGGTCGAAGGAGGCGAGCAGCACGAGCAGCGGCACGATGACGGTGCCGCCGCCGACGCCGAACAGGCCCGACATGAGCCCGGACGCCAGGCCGATGCCGACGAACGCCACCCATGCGGGCACGCGGGAGGAGCGCAGTTCTGTCATGGGGATCCTTCGATCGTCAGGCGGGTCGGTTCGAGGAAAGGAGTTCGTGCGCGATGCCGTCGAGGATGTCGGTCTCGCTGACGAGGATCTGGCCGCCGGGCACGCGCCGGGCGATCTCGTCCAGGATCATCGAGCCGGCCCCGATCACCGCGGCGCGGAGCGGGTGCATCAGCGGTTGGGCTGCGATCTCGTCCGCGGTCTGCGCGAGCCAGGACCCGCTGATGTCGGCGATGGTGCGAGAGCCAAGGACTGTGCCGTGCACCGCGTCGCGCGAGTACTCGCTCAGCCCGAGGTGGACGGCGGCGACGCTCGTCACGGTGCCCGCGACGCCGATGGCCGAGGCGATCGCACCGAAGTCGACACCGGCGCCGTCGATCAGCCGCCCGATGTAGGCGCGGGCCGCGTCCTGCTCCTCGACCGTCGGCGGGTCGGCGGCGAGGAAGCGCTCCTTGATCCGCACCGCGCCGATGTCGAGGCTGACGGCGGAGGCGACCGCGCCGTCGTCGCCCACGACGACCAGCTCGGTGGAACCTCCCCCGATGTCGAAGATGAGCGTCGGGCGGGCGGAGGACACGCCGCTCAGCACGCCCGCGGCCGACAGTCGCGCCTCCTCCTCCCCGGAGATGACGTCGACGCCGACGCCGAGGCGCGCGCGCACGCCGGCCTCGAACACGTCGCGGTTGCGGACGTCGCGCGCGGCCGACGTGGCGACGAACCGGGTGCGGTCCACGCCGTGCGCGGCGATGATGCCCGCGTACTCGTCCAGCACGGCGAAGGTCCGCGCGAGCGCGTCCGGGTGGAACTCGCCCGTGGCGTCGACGCCCTGGCCGAGGCGCGCCAACCGCACCTCACGCACCAGCTCCGCCGGCGCGCCCTGCCCGGGAACGGAGCGCAGGATGAGGAGGCGGATGGAGTTGGTGCCGCAGTCGACGGCAGCGACCGTCTCGGACGCCGCCGCGGCCGGGCAGGCGTCGCCCATCGCGTCGAGGGCCTCGTCACCGAGGGGGTTGACGCCCCGGCCCGCGGCCAGCGCGTGGCCGACGAGGACGTGCAGGCACTTGACGCGGGTCGGCATCCCGCCGGCGCTGATGCCTGCGATCTCCGGGACGTGGCCGAGGGCCTCCCGGTCGGCGAGGTAGGCCTCGTGCGCGGCGCGGTAGCGGGCCGCCAGCTCGGCATCGGCGGCGAGCCGCTCGGTCATCTCCGCCATCAGCCCCGAGGCCTCGAGCGTGGAGCAGGCCGCGACGAGCCGCGGGCAGGTCAGGTAGTACACCGTCGGGAAAGGGGTGCCGCTCTGCAGCCGCGGCAGCGTCTTCACCACGCCCGGGTGCCCACTCGGGCAGCGGTAGGCGATCTCGACGACGCCACGGGGCGGGCGGCCCAGCTGCTCCTCGATCTCGGCGAGGTCGGCGGCGGTCGGTTCGGTCATGCGGCTCCTCGCAGGTGCTCGGGCGATACGGTCACCCGTCCTCGCCGTCCGGGTTCGGGCTGACCTCGATGGTGCGGACGGGCTCGGGCTCCTTCGGGGTCTCAGCCTCCTCCTCGGCGGGCGCGTCCGCAACCTGGACCGAGCCCCACATCTTCTCCCACCAGAGCTTCGGCTCCTCTTCGGGCTCGAGCTCCAGCGCCGCGCCCTCGAGCGGCTTTCCGTCGGCGCCGAGCACCCGGTAGCCCACCTCGCCGGGCATCACCCAGCCGAGACGCGAGCGGGCGACCGACCGGACGTAGGCCGGGTCGTTCCAGCGCTCGAGCTGGTCGCTCAGGTCCGCGATGGCGTCCTTCTCGGCCGCGATCTGCGCCTTCACCGTGGCGAGTTCCTCCGCCTGGCTGAAGTAGACGCGCAGCGAGTTGGCCAGGACGACGGCGATGCCGGCGATCACCACGAGGAGGACGACGAGCCGCCACGTGGCGGTCATGGCGCGCTGGGCGCGGGGCGCGGGCGTCGGCCGGGACGACATGGCCTCGTCGACGTCGACAGCCCCTAACGGCTGGACGCGCGGGCGCCCGGTGCGCTCGCCCGGACGCGCAGCGGTCCGGGTCCGCGGTGTGCCGCGGCCCGGACCACTGTTGGCAGGCGTTTGTCTAGGGGTTCGAGGCACGCCCACCAGTGTGCCTCAAACCCGTGGGAACTCAGCCCTTGAAACGCGGGAAGGCCGAACGGCCGGCGTAGACCGCCGCCTCGTCCAGGTCGTCCTCGATGCGCAGGAGCTGGTTGTACTTCGCCACACGGTCGGTGCGCGCGGGGGCGCCCGACTTGATCTGGCCGCAGCTGAGCGCCACGGCGAGGTCGGCGATGGTGGTGTCCTCGGTCTCACCGGAGCGGTGCGACATCATGGTGCGGAATCCGTTGCGGTGAGCCAGCTCGACGGCGTCGATGGTCTCGGAGAGCGAGCCGATCTGGTTGACCTTCACCAGGAGCGCGTTGGCGGTCTTGGTGTCGATGCCGCGCTGCAGGCGGGTGACGTTGGTGACGAACAGGTCGTCGCCGACGAGCTGGACCTTGTCGCCCAGGCGGTCGGTGATGGCCTTCCAGCCGTCCCAGTCCTCCTCGTTGAGCGGATCCTCGATGGAGACCAGCGGGTAGTTGTCGACGAGGTCGGCGTAGTACTCCACCATCTGCTCGGAGGTCTTGGACTCGCCCTCGAAGCGGTAGGTGCCGTCCTCGAAGAACTCGGAGGCCGCGACATCCATCGCGAGCGCCACGTCGGCACCGGGCTCGTAGCCGGCGTCGCGGATGGCGGTCAGGATGAGGTCGAGGGCCTCACGGTTGCTGTCGAGGTTCGGGGCGAAGCCGCCCTCGTCGCCGAGGCCGGTGTTCAGGCCGCGGGCCTTCAGCACCTTCTTGAGCTCGTGGTAGACCGCGGCGCCCATCTCGAGGGCTTGCGCGAACGACTCGGCGCCGATCGGGGCGATCATGAACTCCTGGATGTCGACGTTGGAGTCGGCGTGCGACCCACCGTTCAGGATGTTCATCATCGGCACGGGCAGGATGTGCGCGTTGGGGCCGCCGATGTACTTGTACAGCGGGAGGCCGGCCTCCTCGGCCGCGGCGTGCGCGACGGCGAGCGAGACGCCCAGGATGGCGTTGGCGCCCAGCTTGCCCTTGTTGTCGGTGCCGTCCAGCTCGAGCATGGCCTGGTCAACCAGACGCTGGCAGTCGGCCTCCATGCCGAGGATCTCCTCGCCGATGACCTCGGTGGCGTTCTTGACGGCGGTCAGGACGCCCTTGCCGCCGTAACGGCCCTTGTCACCGTCGCGCAGCTCGACGGCCTCGAAGGCGCCGGTCGAGGCACCCGAGGGGACCGCGGCGCGGCCGCTGGCGCCCGAGTCAAGCTCGACCTCGACCTCGATGGTCGGGTTGCCGCGGGAATCGAGGATCTCGCGCGCCTGAATGAATTCGATGGATGCCATGAAGCTCCCTTTCAAAGAGTGTGCTCTTCCGAGAGAAGCTTAACCGGCCCGCGCGCGCTGCGGGGGCCCACCCCAGTTCGGGAGACTCAGGAGGCCGAAGATGCCTCGGCCGCGCGGATCCTGGCCTCCAGCGCACGCAGCGCCGCACGCGCGGCGGCGTCGGCGTCAATGCCGCTGGCCTGCGCCCGCGCCACCACGTCGACGATGCTCTCGCCCACGGTCTCCGCGTCGATGGGCGCGTCCGGCAGACCGACGTCGACACCGTGCGAGCGGCTCCGCGACACCACCTTCTGCGCGCGGGCCACCACGCTCAGGGCCTCCGCGATTCCCTCCAGCGACGAGGATCGGCCCTTCTCCGCGCGCTTTCGCTGCTCCCACGTGGCACGCAGGTCGTCGGGGCGCTCCGCGCCCTCGAACACGTAGGGGTGGCGGCGCACGAGCTTGTCCGCGATGCCGCGCGCGACGTCCTCGACGTCGAAGCGGCCCTCGTCCTCGGCGATCCTGGCGTGGAAGAAGACCTGCAGCAACAGGTCGCCGAGCTCCTCCTCGAGGTCGGCGTCGCCGCCGGTCTCGACGGCGTCGACGACCTCGCCCGCCTCCTCGATCAGGTGCGGCAGCAGGGACTCATGGGTCTGCGCGGCGTCCCACGGGCATTCCACCCGCAGGCGCGCCATCACCTCACGGAGGCGCTGCAGCTCACTTGACGGCATCGGTGGAGGGCACGGACAGCGAACCGCTCTCCACGAACAGGCCTTCCTCGCTGGGCGTGAACTTCCCGTAGCGCGGGTTCATCTGCACGTCGAGGCTCCGCAAGGCCGTCATGGCCGCCGCGGCGTCCACCTGCGGCAGAAGTTCGTTCTTGATGGCCGCGAGGCCGACCTCCCGACAGCCCTCGCTGGCGAGCATGGCGGTACCGGTCGCCGGGTACATCTCGTTCGCGAGCTCATCCAGCTGTTCGTCGGTGACCGGCTGGCCGAGCGACTCGATCATCTTGTCGAACACCGCGCCCATGATCAGGACATGCACGACCGCCCCGCGACTGAGTTCCGGCCCCAGGATCGGCTTGCAGGCCTCGATCGCGCTGCTGAGGTGAGCCTCCGAGATGGCCGTCCCGTCGATCACGACCGCGGTGCCCGCGGTGGGGCTGCATGCCGCCAGCAGAGCCATCGCCGCAACGGCCGGGACAACACGGGTGAGCTTCATGGAGATCCTCCCAGGAAAAAACAGGCGAGACGGCGCCGAAACGCCCTCGTCAGCGTACCCCATCCGGTCAGGCGTACAGCTGCCGGAGAAGGGTCGTCGCCCAGCCCAGGTAGTCGTCGGTGGGCTTGGGGACGAGCACCTGCTCGACCGCCTGCTTCACCGTCGAGCCGGGATACAGCCGCTTGAGCCGCACCTGCTTCGACTCGGGCAGCACCATGGGCGAGAACCGCACCACCTTGCCTTGCGGCACGATCTCCTGAATGCCGTGCTCGCGGGCCAGGTTCCTGAGCCGCGCGACGCCGAGCAGCGCCTCGACGGGGGCCGGGGGCTCGCCGTAACGGTCGACGAGCTCCGCGCGCACGGCCTCGATGTCGGCCTCGGTCCTGATCTCCGCGATCTGCTTGTACATCTCGAGGCGCAGGCGTTCGGACGCGACGTAGTCGTCGGGCAGGTGGGCGTCGACGGGGATCTCGACCCGCATCGTCGGCTCCGTGTCCGTGTCGTCGCCGCGGTAGCTCGCGACGGCCTCGCCCACCATGCGCAGATACATATCGAAGCCGACGCCCTCGATGTGGCCGGACTGGTCCTCGCCCAGCAGGTTGCCCGCGCCGCGCAGCTCGAGGTCCCGCATGGCGATGGCCATGCCCGCGCCCAGGTCCGTGTTGGCGGCCATCGTCGCCAGGCGCTCGTGCGAGGCCTCGGTCAGCGGCTTGTCCGGCGGATAGAGGAAGTAGGCGTAGCCGCGCTCGCGGGACCGGCCGACGCGGCCGCGCAGCTGGTGCAGCTGCGACAGCCCGAGTTTGTCCGCGTGGTCGATGATCAGCGTGTTGGCCGACTGGATGTTCAGCCCGGACTCGACGATCGTCGTGCAGACCAGCACGTCGGCGCGGCGCTCCCAGAAGTCCAGCATCACCTGCTCGAGCTGCCGCTCGTTCATCTGGCCGTGCGCGGTGGCGATCCGCGCCTCGGGGATCAGCTCGCGCAGCTGCGCAGCCGTCTTCTCGATGGTGCCGACGCGGTTGTGCACGAAGAACACCTGCCCCTCGCGCGCCAGCTCGCGGCGGATGGCGGCCTTGACCTGCGCGTTGTCGTAGGGGCCCGCGAAGGTGAGCACGGGGTGGCGCTCCTCGGGCGGCGTGGCGATGACGCTCATCTCGCGGATGCCCGTGATGGCGATCTCCAGCGTGCGCGGGATGGGCGTCGCGGACATGGACAGCACGTCCACGTTCACCCGCATCGCCTTCAACCGCTCCTTGTGCTCGACGCCGAAGCGCTGCTCCTCGTCGACGATCACCAGCCCCAGATCCTTGAACTGGATCTCCTTGCTGAGCAGGCGATGCGTGCCGATGACGACGTCGACCTTGCCGGTGGCGAGGCCGTCGACGACCCTCCGCGCCTCGGCGTCGGTCTGGAAGCGCGACAGCTGCGCGAGGTGCACGGGGAAGCCCGCGAACCGCGACGCGAAGGTCTGGTAATGCTGCGTGACAAGCAGCGTCGTCGGCACGAGCACGGCCACCTGCTTGCCGTCCTGCACGGCCTTGAACGCGGCACGGACCGCGATCTCGGTCTTGCCGTAGCCGACGTCGCCGCAGATCAGGCGATCCATGGGCACGACCTTCTCCATGTCGGCCTTCACCTCGACGATGGCCGACAGCTGGTCGGGCGTCTCGACGAAGCTGAACGCGTCCTCCAGCTCGCGCTGCCAGGGCGTATCGGGCCCGAACGCGTGCCCCCTTGTGGCCTGCCGGGCCGCGTACAGCTTGATCAGCTCGGACGAGATCTCGCGGACGGCCTTGCGCGCCTTGGCCTTGCGCTTGGTCCAGTCGGCGCCGCCCATCTTGTCGAGGGTGGGCGACTCGGAGCCCACGTAGCGGCTGAGTTGATCGAGCTGGTCCATCGGCACGAACAGCCGGTCGCCGGGGTGTCCGCGCTTGCTGGGCGCGTATTCGATCACGAGGTAGTCGCGCGTGGCGCCCTGCACGGTGCGCTGCACCAGCTCGACGAACCGGCCGACGCCGTGCTGCTCGTGCACGACGGGGTCGCCGGCCTTGAGCTCCAGCGGCTGGATGGTGGCCTTGCGGCGCGCGGGCAGCTTGCGCTCGGAACGGTCCACACCGGTCTGCCCGGTGAGCTCCGCGGCGGTGATGACCTCGACCTTCGGCCCCTCCGCACGCCAGCCCGCACGCGCCGACGACAGCACGATGGTGACGGTACCCGCGACCGGCGGGTCGTCCAGGTCGCCGACGACGGCGGCGATGCCCGCCTCGGCGAGCAGCTCGATCAGGCGCTGCGCGAGGCCGCGACCCTCGACGGCCAGGACCACGCGCCAGCCGTCGGCCACGCGCGCGGCGATGTGTCGGGTAGCGGCGTCGGTATCGCCGCGGAACGACTCCGACGGCGCGACGGCGAGGGCGCGCGAGTGCACCGAGTCCGCGTCGAACTCGGGCTCCGGCGCCTCGTCGCCCACGCCGAACGGCGACAGCGACCACCAGCCGATCCCCTTCTCCAGCGCGTGCAGGCGGACGTCGGCGAGGCTCCAATAGGCGGAGGCACCGAGGTCGATGGGCGACTGCCCTCCCCCGGCCGCGGCGGCCCAGCTCGCCTCCAGGAATTCCTGGCTGGTGGCGACCAGCTCCGACGCGCGGGTGCGGATCAGCTCGGGCTGCGAGGCGAGCACGAGCGAGCCCTTCGGCAGCACGTCGACGAGCAGTTCCAGCCCGTCGACCAGCACCGGGATCAGGGCCTCCATCCCCTCGACGGCGTGGCCCTCGGCGACGCGGCCCAGGAGGTCGGCCAGCTCGGGGTGCGCCGCGGCGAGCCGGCGCGCCCGGCCGCGCACGCCGTCGGTCAGGAGCAGCTCGCGGCACGGCGGCGCAACGATGGAGTTGGTCGTCTCGCCGGTGGAGCGTTGGTCGGCGACGGTGAACGTGCGGATCTCGTCGATCTCGTCGCCGAAGAAATCCACGCGTACCGGGTGTTCTGCCGTCGGGGGGAACACATCGACGATGCCGCCGCGGACCGCGAACTCGCCACGGCGCTCCACGAGGTCGACACGGTTGTACGCGGCGCCGGCCAGGTCGGCCAGCAGGTCGCCCAGAGGGTGCTCGCGCCCCACCTCGATCCGCACGGGCGCCATCTCCGACAGCCCCTTGACCTGCGGCTGGAGCACCGAACGCACCGGCGCGACCACGACGCTGGGCGCCGCCAGGTCGTCGTGCCCGGCGAGCCGGCGCAGCACTGCGAGCCGCCGTCCGACGGTGTCGGCCCGCGGCGACAGTCGCTCGTGCGGCAGGGTCTCCCACGCGGGGTAATACGCGACGGCGTCCTCGCCGAGCAGGTCGCCCACCTCTGCCGTCAGCTGCTCCGCCTCGCGATACGTGGAGGTGACCAGCAGCACCGTCCGCCCCGACTCCTCCGCGATGGACGCGATGAGCCGGGGAAAGAACGACGCGACAGTGGTGACATCGAGCGCCGTGACGCCGAGCCGG
The DNA here is from genome assembly GCA_047602285.1 of Arachnia sp. Classification (GTDB taxonomy): domain Bacteria; phylum Actinomycetota; class Actinomycetes; order Propionibacteriales; family Propionibacteriaceae; genus Arachnia. The sequence continues at coordinate 2,809,553 of JASGHR010000001.1, read as the reverse complement.
CGCGAGTCGGCGATGGTTGCGGCGAACCCGGGGTCCGTCTCGAGCAGCGAAAGCAGGCCTGGAAATCGCACCCGCCTACCTTACTCCTCAGCTGTTGAAGCGGTTCTGCGCCTCGACCAGGCCGTTGCGGACCAGGAACTCGGTGGCGTCGGCGGCGACGGCGGCGTCGACGCGGAGTTCGTCCAGTTGCTTGGGGCGGAGTTTGGCCAGCACGTAGTCGGCCGCGGGCTGGCGGCCTTCGGGGCGGCCGATGCCGACGCGGACGCGGTAGAAGTCCCCGGTGCCGAGGTGGGCGCGGATCGACTTCAGGCCGTTGTGGCCGTTGTCCCCGCCGCCGAGCTTCAGGCGCAGGCGGCCGGGGTCGAGGTCCAGCTCGTCGTGGATCGCGACGACATGGTCGGCGGGGATCTTGTGGAACGCCGCGACGGCCTTCACGGCCACGCCGGACTCGTTCATGTACGTGGTCGGCTTCGCGAGGACGAGCTTCAGCGGGGCGGGTCCCGGCAGCGTCACCGTCGCAACCTCGGCGCGCAGCCGCGACGCCAAGGAGAAGGAGGAGCCGTAGCGGTCCGCGAGGTCCGCTACGGCCCAGAACCCGACGTTGTGCCGGGTGGGATCGTAGGTCGGGCCCGGGTTACCGAGCCCGACCACGAGAAAGGGCTGCTCGGTCACTCAGCAGCTTCGGCGTCGGCCTCGTCCTCGGCCGGGGCCTCGGTGGCGGGCGCCACGGCGGAGACGATCAGGGTCTCGCCGTCGACCGCGAGCTCGACGTCCTTCGGCAGCGCGATGCCGGAGGCGAGGATCTGGTCGCCGACGGCCAGGCCCTCGACGGAGACCTCGAACTCGGTGGGGATGTCGGTGGCCGGGGCGTGCACGCTGATGGTGACGGTCTCGTGGTTCACGATCGCGCCCTTCTCGGCCTCGCCGACGAAGCTCAGCGGAACGTCGACGACGACCTTCTCGCCGGCCTTCACCAGGATGAGGTCGATGTGCTCGATCGCCGGGAAGATCGGGTCGCGCTGGATCTGCTTCGGCAGGGCGAGCACGGGCTTCTGGCCCTCGACGTTGATCTCGAGCAGCGCGTTGGCGGTGCGGAGGGCCAGGAAGGTCTCCTGGGCCGGGAGGGCCAGGTGAACCGGATCGGTGCCGTGGCCGTAGAGGACGGCGGGGGTCTGGCCGGCGCGGCGCAGGCGGCGGGCCGCGCCCTTGCCGAACTCGGTGCGGATCTGGGCGGAAATCGTGGCGTCAGCGGCCATGTCGGGGACTCCTCAAGCTCTCAAAAAAACGTGGCGTACGGCGCCGAGCGAGGATCGAGCTCGTCGATAACGGACCTCTCGGTCCCTCGCCAGGCAACTCCGCAGAGACTACCTCAGCGCACCCGCCCGGGCGAAACGGCCGCACGTCGGCGGTCCCGCCGCCGCACCCACGCCATGGGTACGACGTAGCCGACGACACTCGCGGCCGCCCCGGCGACAGCTCCCCAGACGAACGCGAGCGGATGCCACACCAGGACGAACAGATTCACGACGCCGCACGCGGCCCCGAGGACCGCGAACATCACGACGTGCCGACGCCAGGGGGCCCGGGAGCGAAGATCCATGGCGATCCCCACCCCCACCGCCCCGCCGACGAGCACCGAAGGAAGGCAGAGGTAGGGGGCGAACGGGAGATAGCGGAGGTACGCGGCGGCCCCGTCCCCCATCAGGAAGACGACCGCGGGACCGATCAGCGACGCGGTCGCCCAGGCCAGCACGACGCCGAGGAGCGCGTCGCTGAATCGGAAGGCCATCGGGAGCTCGGCCGTCCTGACGTTGCGGGAGCCGAACCAGAACTCGTTCATGCCTGAGCGTACCGCGCACACCCGTCCTTGAAACGTGTCAAGCATCCCGGGTCCATGAGCGGGTGAGGGATACAGTTGCCCGCATGACGGACGACGAGAGGCCGACCAAGGCCCGGGGCCGCGTGAGCATGCGAGAGGTCGCGGCGCTCGCGCAGGTATCCATCGGGACGGTGTCCAACGTCCTCAACAACCCGGAGCGCGTGCTGCCCGCCACCCGCGAGCGCGTCGAGGAGGCCATCGCCGAGCTCGGCTGGATCCCCAACAAGCAGGCGCAGCACCTGCGCGCGGGCCGCAGCCGCACCATCGGCATCGCGCTGATGGACGTGGCCAACCCGTTCTTCGCCGACATCCTGCGCGGCGCCAGCGCCAAGCTCGAGGCCGCCGGCTTCTCGGTGCTCATCGGCGACTCGGATCAGGACCCGCAGCGCCAGTCCCGGATCCTGCGCGGGTTCCTCGAACAGCGGGTGCGGGGCGTCATCCTCGGACCGATCGGCGCGACGCCGCCCGAGGTCCTCGAGCTGACCTCCGCAGGCATCCCCACGGTGCTGGTCGACCGGTTCACCGCCGACGACGCGTGCTGCTCCGTCGGCGTCGACGACGTGGCCGGTGGCCGACTGGCCGTCGAGCACCTCCTCGGCGAGGGGCACCGCACGCTCGCCTTTGTCGGGGGTCCGTCGTCGCTGGCGCAGGTGCGGGACCGCAGGGACGGCGCCGAAGCCGCTGCCACCGCGGCCGGCGCGACGCTGCTCGCCATCTCCACCCCGCAGCTCGACTTCGCCGGCGGCAGGATTGCCGCCGACGAGATCGCCCTCCTGCCCGCCGAGCTCCGGCCGACAGGCGTGTGCTGCGCCAACGACATGACGGCCATCGGCCTGCTGCAGGGCCTGACGCGGCACGGCCTCCGCGTGCCCGACGACGTCGCCATCGTCGGCTACGACGACATCGAGTTCGCCGCCGCGGCCGCCGTTCCGCTGTCGTCGGTCGCCCAGCCGCGCCGCGAGTTGGGCGCCGCGGCCGCCGACCTCCTGCTCGCCGAGATCGCCGTCGATGACGAGGGCGGCCCGCACGTCCACCGCTCCCTGCGCTTCACCCCGACGCTGACGATCCGCCACTCCAGCGTGTCCTGAGCCGACAGACCTTGACGGAACCGGCGACGCCCACTACCGTCATTCTTGAAACGATTCAAGCTCCACCGTGGGAGAGGCAGATGACCACCTTCGAATCCATCACCGACCAGCTCGCCCAGCAGGCCATCGAGGTCCCGTCGTGGGCCTACGGCAACTCGGGCACGAGGTTCCGCGTCTTCGGCACGCCCGGCACCCCCCGCACCGTGTTCGAGAAGCTCGCCGACGCGGCGCAGGTCAACGCCTACACCGGCCTCGCGCCGTCGGTGGCGCTGCACTACCCGTGGGACAAGGTCGACGACTGGCAGGCGCTCGCTGACTACGCGGCCGAGGTCGGCGTCCGGCTCGGCACCGTGAACTCCAACACGTTCCAGGACGAGGCCTACAAGTTCGGCAGCCTCGCGCACCACGACCCGGCGGTCCGGCGCAAGGCCATCGACCATCACCTCGAGTGCATCGAGGTGATGGACAAGATCGGCTCGCGGGACCTCAAGATCTGGCTGGCCGACGGCACGAACTACCCCGGCCAGGGCGACATCCGCCGCCGCCAGGACTGGCTGGCCGAGTCGCTGGCCACCATCTACGCCGCGATCGGCCCCGAGCAGCGCCTCGTGCTCGAGTACAAGTTCTTCGAGCCGGCGTTCTATCACACCGACGTCCCGGACTGGGGCACGTCCTTCGCGCACGTGTCGGCGCTCGGCGAGCGCGCGCTCGTCTGCCTCGACACGGGCCACCACGCCCCCGGCACCAATATCGAGTTCATCGTCGCGCAGCTGCTGCGCCTCGGGAAGCTCGGCTCGTTCGACTTCAACTCGCGGTTCTACGCCGACGACGACCTCGTGGTGGGCGCCGCCGACCCGTTCCAGCTGTTCCGCATCATGTGGGAGGTCCGCCGCGGCGGCGGCCTCGACCCCGCGAACGGCGTGGCGTTCATGCTCGACCAGTGCCACAACATCGAGGACAAGATCCCCGGCCAGATCCGCTCGGTCCTGAACGTGCAGGAGATGACGGCGCGCGCGCTGCTCGTCGACGCCGACGCTCTCCAGGCGGCGCAGGAGCGCGGCGACGTGCTGGGCGCGAACGCCATCCTGATGGACGCCTTCTACACCGACGTGCGCCCGATGCTCGCCACGTGGCGCGCGTCGCGCGGCTTCCCCGAGGACCCGATGGCGGCGTTCGCCGCGTCCGGCTACCTCGCCCGCATCGCCGAGGAGCGCGTGGGCGGCACCCAGTCCAGCTGGGGCGCGTAGATGGCATCGGTCATCGCCGTCGACCTCGGGGCGACGAGCGGGCGCGTCGTCCTCTCGTCGCTCACCGAGGGGCGGCTCACGCTGACGGAGGTGCACCGCTTCTCGACGGCGGCCGAGCGCACCCCAGACGGCCTGCGGCTCGACGCTCCCGCGCTGTTCGCGCGCATCCAGGAGGGGATCGGCAAGGCGATGGCGCTGGCCGACGGCGACGTCTCGGCGCTCGGCATCGACTCGTGGGCGGTCGACTACGGGCTGATCGGCGACGACGGCCTCGTCGGCCTGCCGTTCAACTACCGCGACGAGCGCAACGCGAACGGCAAGGCCGAGGTGGACCGGCTCATCGCGCCCGCCGACCTCTACGCCCTGACCGGCATCCAGGACATCGAGTTCAACACCGTCAACCAGCTCACCGACGACCGGCTGCGCGGCAGGCTCGACCGCGCGCGCCGGTTCCTGATGCTGCCGGACCTCCTGGGCTACTGGCTGACCGGGCGCGATTTCGCCGAGCGCACCAACGCGTCGTCGACCGCGCTGCTCGACCCGCTGACGGCCGACTGGCATTGGGAGCTGATCGACCGGCTGCTGCTGCCGCGCCGCGTGTTCCCGGAGATCGTGGAGGCGGGCACGGTGATCGGCCCGATCACGACGGGGCCCGCGGCCGGCGTGCCGCTCGTGGCGGTGGGCTCGCACGACACGGCGTCGGCCGTCGTGGGCTCGCCGCTGCTCGGGCCCGACGACGCGTACCTGTCGTCCGGCACATGGTCGCTGCTCGGCATGGAGCTCGACGCCCCGGTGCTGACCGCCGAGTCGTTCGCGGCGAACCTCACCAACGAGGCCGGCGTCGACGGCACGGTCCGCTACCTGAAGAACGTGATGGGGATGTGGATCCTCTCGGAGGCCGTGCGCGAGTGGCAGGCCGAGGGCCGCGACCTCACGGTTCCCGGCCTGGTCGCGGCCGCGCGCGACGTCACCGATGCCCCGCGGTTCGATGCCACCGACGCGGTGCTCCTCCCTCCGGGGGGCATGCCCGCCCGGGTCAAGGCCCTCGTGGGTGGCGACCCGCGGATGGACGACCCGGTGTTCTTCACCCGCTCGGTGCTCGAGTCCCTGGCCGACGCGTACTCCGACGCCATCGACGAACTCGCTGCCCTCACGGGCCGCACGCCGACCCGGATCGCCATCGTCGGCGGCGGCTCGAACAACGCGCTGCTGTGCCAGCTCACGGCCGACCGCACGGGCCTCCCGGTCAGCGCAGGCCCCGTGGAGGCCACCGCGATCGGCAATTCCCTCATCCAGGCGCGGGCCGTGGGGCTCGTCGCCGGCACCCTCTCCGACCTCAGAAAGATCGTCATGGCATCGTCCGACCTGACCGACTACCGTCCCGCCCCCGCCCACCCCGCCGCGGAACTCGCCGAGATCACCGCCCTCAGCAACGAGTTCGGCGCCGACCCCACCTTCGTCCGGGCCGGCGGCGGCAACTCCTCGGCCAAGGCCGACGGCGTGCTCTGGATCAAGCCCAGCGGTGTCGCGCTCGAGGTGATCACGGCCGACGACCTGGTGCCGCTGAGCATGGCAGTCCTGAACGGCTCGCTCGACGCGCCGGACCCCGACCCCTCGCTGGGCGACCCCGTGAACCACATCGCCACCGTCGCACGGCTGGCCGACGGCCCGCGCCGCCCGTCCGTGGAGATCCTGTTCCACGCGCTGATCCCCGACACCTACGTGCTGCACACGCACCCGCTGCCGATCAACGCCATCACCTGCAACGCCGACGGCGAGGCGATCGCGGCCGAGCTGTTCGGCGACGAGGTGCTGTGGGTGGGCTACACCGACCCCGGCCTGCCGCTCGCGCGGCTGATCAAGCAGCGCCGCGCCGAGTTCGAGGCCCGCACGGGCGGGCCCGCCCCGAAGGTCACGTTCCTGATGAACCACGGCCTGATCGTGTCCGGCGACCACCCGGACGACGTGCGCGCCCGCAGCCGGGCCATCGTCGACCGGATCGACGCCGCCGTCGCGGCCGCCCCGGACCTCGATGCCGCGCCGTCGCCCGCGTGGGGAGAGGGACTCGATGAGGTCGCGGCCCAGGTGCGCGACGCGCTGGGCGCGGGCGCCGTCGCCACCGACGCGTCCGACGTGGCCGTCGCGTTCCCGCTCACCGAACCCGGCCGCCGGTTCCTCACCGCGGGGCCGCTCATCCCCGACCAGATCGTCTACGCCGGCTCGTTCCCGCTCGTGGTGGAGCCGGGCGACGACGTGGCCGCGCGCGTCGAGGCATTCCGCGCCGAACGCGGTGTCGCCCCGATCGTCGCCGTGGCGCCCGGGCTGGGCGTGATCGCCGTCGGCGAGTCCGACAAGCAGGCCGCGACCGCGCTCGGCGTATACGTCGACGCGCTCACGGTGGGCCGGGCCGCCAGCAGGCTCGGCCAGGTTCGGGCCATGGATGAGCGGGAGCGCCGCTTCATCGAGACCTGGGAGGCCGAGGCCTACCGGCAGCAGGTGGCGAAGACCACCTGACCGGTCCGGCTCAGTCGGCCGCGAGCGCCTCCGTCGGGGTGGCGTTCGCGGCCTTCCTGCCGGGCAGGATCGAGGCGAGCACGGCCGCGAGGAGGCAGATCCCGATGAGCCCCGCGGTGTACCACGGGTCGAGGGCGAACCTCAGCTCCACGGCGCCCTCCGGCATTGAGGAGATCGCGGACTTCACGCCCAGCCAGCCGAAGAACGAGCCCGCGGCCAGGCCGATCACCGTGCCGACGGCGACCATCGCGACGGCCTCGATCAGCAGCATCAGGCGCAGGCCCGAGCGCTGCATGCCGAGGGCCCGGAGCAGCGCGGACTCGCGCTGCCGTTCGATCACGGAGAGGCCCAGCGTGTTGCCTACGCCCACCAGCGCGATCAGCACCGCGACGCCGAGCAGCGCCGTCAGGACGATGAGCATCACGTTCATCACCTGCGTGAGGATGCCCGCCATCATGGCGCCGGACTGGTCCATCGCGATCTCCGGGTGCGCCTCGAGCACGGTGGTGACCTGGTTCAGCTGCTCGGCCGACGTGCGGTCGAAGAGCTTGAGCCACACCTGGGTGGGCTCCGCCTGGCCGGCGAGCCGCGCGAAGTCGGCGTCGCTGACGATCGCCTCGTTGTAGTCGACGCTGTTCGAGATCTTGACCTTCAGCTCTATCGCGCCTTCGGCGCCCGGGAACGTCAGGGTCGCCCCCGACCTCACTTCCTCATTCTGGGTCAGTGCCATGGCGACGTCGGAGTAGCTGGAGAGGAACACCTCGCCCTGTGCCGGCACGCTGTGGTTGGGGCGCTCGACGCCCAGCTCCTCGTAGGCCTTCTCCGGCGCGAGCACGATGCCGCCCTCGACGCCCTCGATCTTCTTGGTGGGGACCGACACGATCCGCTCCACCGCACTCAGGCCGCGCAGCTGCTCGAACAGCGGGGTGGGAATGGCCGTCTGGCTGGTGGCGACGACGTCGATCGGGAACTCCTTCTCGAGGGTCGCCATGCCGGACGAGCGCACGGTGGCCAGCGTCGTCTGCAGCGTCACGATCAGGCCGACGGCGAGCATGAGCGCCGTGGCCGTCGACGCCGCCCGCTGCGGGTTGCGCGCGGAGTTCACGAACGCCATGCGCGTGGTGGGGCCCGCGAACCCGAAGACCTTGCCGAGCAGCGCGAGGATGGGCGCGACGTAGAGCGGGGCGGCGCCGAGCACCGCGGCGGTCACCGCGAAGCCGCCCAGGATGGCCCAGAGCAGCGCGAGGTCCCCGCCGCCCAGGGCGAGCGGCATGAGCGCGATCCCGATCACCGCGGCGAGCGAGCACAAGACGATGCGGACGATGCCCGCGCGCTTAGCCTGCGCCGCGGTGGGCACGGCCTGGAGCGCCTCGAGCGGCTTGACGCGCGACGCGAGGAAGGCGGGGCCGATGGAGGCGATCATGGTGACCAGGACGCCCACCAGCCAGGCGATGGCGAGCTCACCGGGCACCACCGTCAGGCCGAAGTAGTTGGATCCGGTGACCATGCCACCCACCCACGCGACTGCGAAGCCGACCCCAAGGCCGAGCAGCGAGCCGACGGCGCCCACGAGGAAGCTCTCGAGCACGATGCGGCCCATCACCTGGCCGGGGCTCGCGCCGACGGCCCGCAGCAGGCCGAGCTGGCGCCGGCGCTGCGTGACGAGGATGGTGAACGTGTTGGCGATGGTGATGGCGCCGACGAGCAGCGCGATGGCGCCGAAGCCCTGCAGGAGGTACTTGGCGATGTCGACGTCGAGGGTCAGGCTGTTCAACGCGTCATTCCTGGCCTCCTCCCCCGTCATCACGCTCAGGTCCCATTTGTCGCTCTTGAGCGCCTTCTGCAGGCTGGTCACGGCGGCCGACGGGTCGCCGTCGACCTTGAGGATGTAGTTCCAGGCCGAGAACGTGTCGTCGCCGGCCGTCGGCGCCATGTAGCCGACCGTGGACCACAGGGTGTTGGGGTCGTCGGTCACGCCGACGACGGGCCAGTCGACCTCCACGCCGGGGAAGCGGATGCTCTCCCCCAGGGAGACGCCCAGCCGCTCCATCGCGCCGCGCGAGAGCGCCAGCTCACCGGGCTTGTCCGGGAGGCGGCCCTCGACGACGGTGGACCACCGGAACTCGGCCGGCGGCACCTCGAAGATCGTCACGTTGACGGTCTTGTCGCCCTTGGTGAGCGGGACGGGGCCGTTGTTCGGCTCGGGGTAGACCGCGGTCACACCGGGCTCGGCGGCCAGCACCTTGTCGAACCCGATGAGGGGGTCCTCCTCGTTCTCGCCCCAGTTGGCGCTCTCCACCCGGACGACGACGTCGGCCTTGGAGAGCTGGAGCGCGTTCTGCCTGCTCATCGCAGTCTGCTGCGAGTTCACGAACACCGAGATGGCGGCCACGAAGCCCACCGAAATGGCGATCGCGATCAGGGTGGCGACGAAGCGGCCGGGGTGCAGCCGCAGCTCGCTCAGCGCATGTCGAAGCATCAGCCCATCACCCCGAGCTGGGCCGCGAGAGCCTCGGCGGAGGGGTGCGGGATGTCGTCGACGACGCGGCCGTCCAGCAGCATGAGGGCGCGGTCGGCGTAGCCGGCGGCGCGGGGGTCGTGCGTGACCATGATGATGGTCTGGCCCTGCTCGCGCGCGCACGCCTGGAGGTATTCCAGCAGCGCGGTGCCGGTGCGCTGGTCGAGCGCGCCCGTGGGCTCGTCGGCGAAGATCACGTCGGGCCGCGCCATGAGGGCGCGGGCCACGGCGACGCGCTGCTGCTGACCGCCGGACAGCTGGCTGGGGCGGTGCGTGAGCCGGTCGGCGAGGCCGAGCGACGACACCACGGAGCCGAGGAACTGGCGGTCCACCTTGCGGCCCGCGAGCTCGAGCGGCAGCAGGATGTTCTGCTCCGCCGTCAGCGTCGGGAGGAGGTTGAAGGACTGGAAGACGAAGCCCACCTTGTCGCGGCGGACGCGGGTGACGTCCTTCTCCGACATCACCGCGATGTTCTCGGTGCCGACGTAGACGGCGCCGCTCGTCGGGCGGTCCAGCCCGGCCATGCAGTGCATCAGCGTCGACTTGCCGGAGCCGGAGGGGCCCATGATCGCGGTGAAGCTGCCGCGGGCGATGGCCACGCTGACGTCGTCGACGGCCACCACGGGCTGCTCGCCGCTGCCGAACACCTTCGTGAGGTTCTGCGTGCCGCAGGCGGGCACCTGGTCGAAATGCTGAGTCACGTCAGTCCTTCCTTATCGTCCCCGCCAGGCTACGGCGCGGAGGCGTGGGCGAACATCCGTCGAACGTCTCGTCCTCGCGGACACGGGGCGGCACCCTGGTCGGACCCGCACCCTGAGGTCGCTACGATTCAGGCCTATGCCGCGCCGGACCGTCTCCCTCCTGGGACCCGCCTTCGTGGCCGCCATGGCCTACGTCGATCCCGGCAACGTGGCGGCCAACCTGAGCGCGGGCGCCGACTACGGCTACCTCCTGGTGTGGGCGCTCGTGCTCGCGTGCCTGATGGCGATGCTGGTGCAGTACCTCTCCGCGAAGCTGGGGGTGGTCACCGGGCGCTCTCTCAGCTCGCTGGTGCACGACGCCCTCGAGGCCCGCGGCGCCGGGCGGCTCTGGCGCGTGCTCTACGCGGCCCAGGCCGTCGTCGTCGCCATCGCCACCGACCTCGCCGAGGTGGTGGGCGGCGCCCTGGCCCTGCATCTGCTCTTCGGGCTGCCGCTTTGGCTCGGCGCGATCATCGTGGGCGTGGCCGCCATCGTCGCATTGCACTACATGCGGCTGCGCGGCGAGGCGGTGTTCGAGGCCCTGATCGCCGGCGTGCTCGGCGCCATCGCCGTCGGCTTCCTCGCGACGCTGTGGTGGCTGCCGCCGGACCCGGTCGACGTGGTCGGCGGGCTCGTGCCCCGCTTCGACGGCGCGCACTCGGTGCAGCTGGCGGCCGCGATGCTCGGCGCCACCGTGATGCCACACGCCGTCTACCTGCACTCAGCCATCGCGAAGGACCGCCACGCGGCGTCGGAGGAGGGCATCGCCCGCCTGCTGCGCGTGCAGCGGGTCGACGTGGCCGTGGCGCTCAGCATCGCCGCCGTCGTCAACGTCTCCATGCTCCTGTTCGCTGCCGCGGGCCTGCGCGGCGCGCACATCGACTCCATCGAGGCCGCGCACGCCGAGATCTGGAGCCTGGTGGGGGCCGTGCCCGCGACGGTGTTCGCCGTCGGGCTGCTGGTCTCGGGCATCGGGTCGGCCATCGTGGGCACCGACGCCGGCGCGGGCATGATCAGGGACCTCGTGTCGCCGCGGATCACGCCCACCGTGCGCCGGCTGGTCACGCTGGCGCCCGCCGTGGTCATCCTGGCCGCGGGCCTGCCCGCCACCGAGGCTCTCGTCCAGTCGCAGCTGGTGCTGAGCTTCGGCATCGCGTTCGCCGTCGTGCCGCTGGTGGTGCTGACGTCCCGGTCGAAGACCATGGGCGCGCACCGCAACCCCGGCTGGCTGACCGCGCTGGCCTGGGTTGTCGTCGCCGCCGTGGTCGCGCTCAACGTCGCGGTGCTCGCGACGATGTGACGGCGGTTCAGTCGTCGAGCAGCGCGTCGACCAGCTCGTGCAGGTGGTCGACGACCCGGTGGCAGGACGCGATCACCTCGGGCGGCGAGTAGCTGAACGCCGTCGCATGGTCGGCCACCACGTGCATCGGGATGTCGTTCCACGAGTCGCCGATGGTGTAGAGCACGTCGTCCTCGCGGGGTTCGAGCTCCATGAAACGCCGCACGCCGGTGCCCTTCGACGCGCCGAGCGGCACGATGTCGAGGAAGCCCTGGTTCGGCGCGAGGTCCGCCCGGCCGGCGATGATCTCCCGCAGCAGCGGGTCGAGGCGGGCGCGGTCGGCGTCGTCGGGGATGTAGGTCGGCAGCCCGACGATGCGCTTGCGCGCCACCTCGTCGGCCGCGATGGGGATCGACGGGATGTGCAGCGCCGACGTGTCCGGCACGTTGTCGATGATCTGCCAGTCACCCTCGAGGTCCGTCACGTACGAGCGCACCGGCTCGTCGCGCAGCAGCTCGTAGACCTCGTCGAAGAGGCCTTGGTCGAGCGGCGCGGACCAACGGGGCGCGAAGGCCCCGTCGGTGATGGCGCCGCCGGTGAAGGCGACCGCGCCGTCCACCTCGATGCCGGACCCGTCCCAGGCCGCGCGGATCGCGGCGATGGAACGGCCCGTCGAGATGATCGCCCGGTGGCCCGCGGCGCGCCACCGCCGGATGGCCTCGGCGTTCTCCGGGGAGATCTGCCTATCGAAGACGATGGTGCCGTCGAGGTCGAATGCCAGCGTCGCCACTCCCGCGGCCCCCTACGCCTGGCCGCCGAACAGCGACGTCACGGAGCCGTCCAGGAACACCGCGTTGATCGCCTTGGCGATGAGCGGGGCGATGGACAGCGACGTGAGGTTGTTGATCGGCTCGGTCGTCTTGATGGGCAGCGTGTTGGTGACGATGATCTCCTCGATGCCCGACTGGTTCAGCCGCTGCGCGGCGGGGCCGGAGAAGACGGGGTGGGTCGCGGCGCACAGCACGGACTTCGCGCCGTGCTCGCGGAGCGCCTGCGCGGCCTGGGCGATGGTGCCCGCGGTGTCGATCATGTCGTCGACAAGGAGGCAGACCTTGCCCTCGACCTCGCCGACCACCTCGTGCACGGCGACGGTGTTGGCGCGGTTCGGATCGCGGCGCTTGTGGATGATGGCCAGCGGGCAGCCCAGCTTGTCGGTCCACATGTCGGCCAGCCGCACGCGGCCGGCATCGGGCGAGACGATGGTCATCTCGGAGCTGTCGTACTTGGCCTTGACGTAGTCGGCGAGCACCGGGAGGCCCCACAGGTGATCGACGGGGCCGTCGAAGAAGCCCTGGATCTGGGAGGCGTGCAGGTCCACCGACATGATGCGGTCGGCGCCCGCGGCCCGGTAGAGGTCGGCGACCAGGCGGGCCGAGATAGGCTCGCGGCCGAGGTGCTTCTTGTCCTGGCGGGCATACGGGTAGAACGGGGCGACGACGGTGATGCGCTTGGCGGAGGCCCGCTTGAGCGCGTCCACCATGATCAGCTGCTCCATGATCCACTCGTTGACCGGCGAGGTGTGCGACTGGATGACGAACGCGTCGCAGCCGCGGACCGACTCCTCGAAGCGGACGTAGATCTCGGAGTTCGCGTAGGTGAGGGCGCGGGTGGGGACGAGCTCGGTGTCCATGAGCTCAGCCACCTCCTGCGCCAGCTCCGGGTACGCGCGCCCGCTGAACAGCATCAGGTGCTTGTCGTTCTTCGCGATCTGGGTCATGAGTGGTACTTCACGCCTTCTTCTGTCGGGACTCGGCCACCGCCGGATGAATGGTGCCGTCGCTTTCGGCTGCAGCCTGGGCCCACTTGGACCCTGGGCGGCGCTGGGGGATGTAGTCCTCGACGTTGCGCTGCTTGCCTCGGGCGATGCCGAGGGCGCCCGCGGGAACATCGTCGGTGACGGCCGATCCGGCCGCGACGATGGCACCCGCCCCGATGTCGACGGGGCTGACGAGGACCGAGTTGGACCCGACGAACGCGTTCTTGCCCACGTGCGTCGTGGACTTGTAGACGCCGTCGTAGTTGGCGAAGATCGTGCCGGCGCCGATGTTGACGCCCTCGTCGAGGATCGCGTCGCCGCAGTAGGCCAGGTGCGGCACCTTCGCGCCGTCGGCGATCTGCGCGTTCTTCGTCTCGACGAACGTGCCGATCTTGCCGCGCTTGCCGAGGATGGTGCCCGGCCGGAGGTAGGCGAACGGGCCCACCTGCGCGCCCTCGCCGATCACCGCGAACGAGCCGTGCGTGCGGACGACCTCGGCGCCAGGGCCGACCTCGACGTCCATCAGCGTCGTGTCGGGGCCGATGATGGCGCCCTCGCCGACGCTGGTCGCGCCCTGCAGGATGACGCCGGGGTGCAGCAGGACGTCCGACGAGAGGTCGACGTCGACGTCGATCCAGGTGGTGTTGGGATCGACCATGGTCACTCCCTTGAGCATCCACGCATCGCGGATCCGCCGGTTCATCTCGGCGTTCATGCGGGCCAGCTGCACGCGGTCGTTGACGCCCTCGGTCTGCCAGACGTCGTCGATCAGGTGCGCGCCGACGCGCCGCTCCTGACCGTGCGCGTAGTGCAGCACGTCGGTCAGGTACTGCTCGCCCTGCGCGTTGTCGGTGGTGAGCGACGCGAGGCCCTCGCGCAGCGTCGCCGCGTCGAACACGTAGATGCCGGAGTTGATCTCGCGGATGGCGCGCTGCCGGTCGTCGGCGTCCTTGTGCTCCACGATCCCGACGACGGCCTCGCCGTCGCGCAGGATGCGGCCGTAGCCCGTCGGGTCGTCGACCTCGGCTGTGAGGACCGTGACGGCGTTGCGGTGCGCGCGGTGGACCGCGACGAGTTGGCGCAGCGTGTCGCCGGTCAGCATCGGGACGTCGGCGTAGGTCACGACGATGTCGCCGTCGAGCTCACCCAACCCGTCCAGGCCGCAGGCGACAGCGTGCCCGGTGCCGAGCTGCTCGCCCTGCACCGCGGTCGTCACGGAGGCCGACAGCTTCTCGAGGTGCTCCTCGACCTGCTCGCGCAGGTGCCCGACGACCACCACCAGGTGTTCGGGGTCGAGCGCGGCCGCCGCGGAGACGGCGAAGCTGAGGAGCGACTTGCCCGCCACCTCGTGGAGGAGCTTGGACTTCGTGGACTTCATGCGGGTCCCGCCGCCTGCGGCGAGGACCACAACGGCGGATACGGGCGCGAGCTCGCTGTCGGTGGACACGGCTCCTCCTTGCTGGTGCGGCCGACGTGGGCTCCCACGACCGCCGCCTGACGCGAGGTCGCGGGGTAAGCGGGACTCATCCTAGTACGTGATGCTGGCCCCCCAGGACCACGCACTCAGCATCCCCGCGTCCCGGCACACCGCCGGATCACTCGTCGGCGGGCACATCCCTCAGTAGTTCGGCGGGCGCCACTCCGAGTGCGTCGGCGAGTCGGCAGAGATTGTCGAACGCGACGTTGCGCTCACCACGCTCGATGCCGCCCACGTAGGTGCGGTCCATGCCCGCGCTGTGCGCCAGGGCTTCCTGGCTGACACCCAGGCCACGACGGAGCTCACGCACACGCTGACCGAGTGCACGCCGACGGCTGGGGGAAGACACTCGAAAACCATTCTGAGCGCAGCCAGAAAAGTCGACGGACTATAAGTATCATCTTGATGTTCCATTACCCCCTGGAGGACACAATGTCATCGCACCCCCTGCACCGCCCGCCTTCAACCCCCCGCCGCCGAAGCCCAAGAAGCAGGGCATTCTGGGCTGGGCCGGGCGTCACAAGATCTTGTCCGTCATCATCGTGCTCGCCGTGCTCGGCGGCATCGGCTCCCTCAATTCCAACAAGGGCACCACGACAACGGCAGCCAATCCCGCGGTCAGCAGCCCCTCGAGCACGTCCGCACCCGCACGCTCCCAGGACACGGAGGAGAAGGGCGAAGACCAGAAGCCCAGCGATTCACCCGCTCCGTCGGCGAGCGAGACCGAGACGCCTCCCGAGCCCAAGAAGGCAGGGCTCGGCGACACCGTCACCTCAGGAGACTGGACCTTCACCGTGACGAAGGTGCTGAAGCCGACGAAGACGATCGGCGAGGACTATCTGAAGACCGAAGCCCGCGGCGAGTTCATCGTGATGCAGGTCGCCCTGACGAACGAGGGCGATTCGGCCGAGTACCTCACCGCGAGCCAGATCAAGCTCGTGAGCGCAGGCAAGACCTACGAGACGAGCAGCGAGGCCGCGATCTACCTCAAGGGGGCCGTCAGCCTGCTCGACCAGGTGAACCCCGGCCTCACCGTCGAAGGAAAGATCGCCTTCGAGGTGCCGGAAGGAACCGAGCCCGAAGAGATCCAGTTCAGCGGCGGCCTCTTCGCAACGGACGCCGTCGTGACGCTGACCTAAGCCAGCCAGCCGCAACGACGCAGCGGCGACGGTGACGGGGGAAGCTCTTCCCGTACTGTCGACGATTCGTGAGCAGAAGCAGTGAGCAACGCCCTCCGGTCCATCGAGACCGGAGGGCGTTTGCCGTAGTCATAACTACTTTCGGCTCCCCGGGTAGGAGTCGAACCTACTTCGCTTGTCCTGATTCAAAGTCAGGCGGGCCCTGCCGAAAGACCAACCGGGGAACGGCCCCTCTCGGGGCCGAGGCAACAGTCTATACAGCGGCGGATCACCCGGCCACCGGGCGCGGACTGCTACGTTCGCGTGCCATGAGCGAGTCTCGGACCGACGACGATGCGGCACGCTGGGCCGACATGTTCCCCGGCGTCGAATGGCGCGTGGACGAGGGGCTCAGCCGGTCGCTGCACAGCCTCAACAACCACGTGACGGTCCTCGTCGATGCGGCCACCGGGGAGCGCTTCGTGGCGCGGGTGCCGAACGCGGCGACGGCCGGCGCGCTCGGGGTACGGCGAGACGAGGAGCTGCGGGCCATCGACGCGGCGTGCGCGGCCGGGCTCACCCCGGCCCCGCGCTCGGTGACCGCCGATGGCGCCCTCCTCACCCCGTTCGTCGACGCGGTCGGCGATTGGGCCCCCGGCGGCTGGGTATCGGACCGCGGGCTGGCGCTGCTGCGCCGGCTCCTCGACTGTCCTGCGCCGGACAACCTGCCGTCGACGACGCAGCGGATCGAGCGCATGCTGGGCGCGGTGCGCTCCCCCCAGGCCTTCGGCATCGACGCCCCGGCGGTGGCCTCGACCCTCGCGGCGATCGGCGACGAGCGCGCCCGCGACCGGCGGTACCCAGCCTGCCTCGCGCACCTCGATCTGTGGGCCAACAACGTGATCGACGCCGGGGACCGGCTCTGGATCGTGGACTTCGAGTTCGCGAGCGCCGGCGACGGCTGGGTGGACCTGGCCATCGTGACGGCGGATGCGGGCCTGGA
Organism: Arachnia sp.; assembly: GCA_047602285.1. GTDB lineage: Bacteria > Actinomycetota > Actinomycetes > Propionibacteriales > Propionibacteriaceae > Arachnia. The sequence continues at coordinate 2,792,874 of JASGHR010000001.1, read as the reverse complement.
CGACGACGGCCGGGCGGCGCTGCTCCGCGCCGTCGGCCGCCGCGGCGATGCCGAGGACCTGCGCGCACTCGGCCAGGGCCGATGGCTCTTCCACGCGTTCGAGATGCTGTGGGGCGCGCTGATGGCGGAGCAGGGCGAGGCGCGCGAGCACCAGGGCGGCACGTTCGACTACGGCGCCCACGCGCGGCGCGTCGCCGCCGATCTGGACGGACTTATCCACAACTTCGACCTCGGATGAAAAATCGCCTCCCCGAATCGACACTGTAAAGAGCGTCGAGAGGAGTGGAGAGATGGCGAAGGTGCGCTGCTTCGGCGCGGGGGATCCCCTGTACGAGGCGTATCACGACGAGGAATGGGGGCGGCCGGTGGCCGACTCGCCGGACGAACGCGAGCTGTTCGAGCGGATCTGCCTGGAGGGGTTCCAGGCAGGGCTGAGCTGGATCACGGTCCTGCGGAAACGCGAGGCTTTCCGTACGGCGTTTCAGGGCTTCGACCCGGCCCGCATGGCGGAGTTCGGCTCCGACGACGTCGAGCGGCTGCTGGGCGACGCGGCGATCATCCGCAACAGGCGGAAGATCGACGCGGCCATCTCGAATGCGCGGGCGCTGCTCGCGCTGCACGACGACGGCGAACGCCTGGCGGACCTCATCGCCCTGCACGCGCCGGCGCCGCGCGAACGGCCGGCGCTCAGCTTCGCCGACGTGCCGCGGCAGACGGCGGAGTCCCGGGCGCTGAGCGCGGCGCTGAAGAAGCGGGGCTTCCGGTTCGTGGGACCGGCCACGATGTATGCGCTGCTGCAGTCGGTGGGCGCCGTCGACGACCACATCCAGGGCTGCTGGCTCGCCAAGAGCGCGGCGGCGGCGTGAGGAGGCCGCAGTTGCACCCCTGCTCGGCAGTCGACGTGACAGAATGTCGGGGTGTCGACCCGTCAGCCCGCCGCCCGCGCGCGCCGGCCGCGCACGCGCATGTCGGCGGCGGAGCGCAGGGAACAGCTCCTGATCACCGCGCGCGAGCTGTTCGCCGAGCGCGGCTTCGAGGGCACGTCGGTGGAGGAGATCGCCGCACGCGCGGGGGTGTCGAAGCCAGTGGTGTACGAGCACTTCGGCGGCAAGGAGGGCGCCTACGACGCGGTGGTCGACCGCGAGACCAAGACCCTGCACACCGCGATCCGGGAGGCCCTCTCCACGCCCGATGCGCACGCGCGGGAGCTGCTGGAGCGCGGCACGATGGCGCTGCTGGAGTACATCGACCGCTGTCCCGACGGCTTCCGGATCCTCTCGCGCGACCCGTCGTCCACCAATGCGTCGACCGGGGACTCGTTCGCCTCGATCCTGAGCGACATCGCCGTCCAGGCCGAGGAACTGCTGGTGGCGGAGTTCGAGCGAAACGGCCTCGACCCGTCGTTGGCCGGGCTCTACGCGCAGGCGCTCGTCGGGCTGGTGTCGCAGACGGGCCAGCAGTGGCAGGACAACAGGTCACTCTCCCGCGAGGAGGTCGCCCGGCACCTGATCAACCTGGCCTGGAACGGCATGGCGCACCTCAAACGCGACCCGAGACTGGTCATGGACACGATCGACCGGCGCCATGAGCGCGCCGCGCAGCGTGCCGGCGAGGCCGGCACGGAATCGCCCGCCGCTCAGGACTGAGTGGCCAGCAGCCGGCGCAGGGCTGCGGCCAGGGCGTCGCGCTCCTCCGGCCGCCAGTCGGCCAGGAGCTCACCCTCGAGCTCGGTGAGCGAGGCCAGCGCCGCGTCCACCAGGCCGAGCCCTTCGGCCGTGAGCGCCACCTGGGCGCCCCGGCGGTCGTTAGGATCCGTCTGCCTGGTCACCGCCCCACGGGCGACGAGGCGGTTGATCCTGTTGGTCATGGTTCCCGAGGTGACGTGCGTCTCGCGCAGCAGCTGACCGGGCGAGAGGCGGTGCGGAGCCCCGGACCGGCGGAGGGCCGCCAGCACGTCGAACTCCCACCCCTCGAGGCCGTGTGCGCTGAACGCCTGCTTGCGCCGCTCGTCGAGGATGGCCGCCAGCCGGTCGATGCGCGACCAGACGTGCATCGGCTCCACCGCGAGGTCCGGGCGCTCCCGGCGCCAGGCCTCGACGACGTCGTCGACCTCGTCACTCACGCGATCACCTGCGCGCCCGCCACGGGCCCGTAGGCACGGCGCACCGCGCGGACGCCGCTGAACAGTCCGAGCGTCTCGGCCAGCTCCGCGCCGTGCGCGGCCGAGGCGGCCAGGAAGGCGACGGTGGGGCCGGATCCGCTCACCACGGCGCCGAGCGCCCCCGCCTCACGGCCGATCCGCAGCGTGTGCGCGAGCCCCGGCTGGAGCGAGAGGGCCGCCTCTTCGAGGTCGTTGGTGAGCGCAGCGCCGACGGCCGCGGGGTCGCCGGCGCGCAGCGCCTCGAGCAGCTCGTCGGGGATGTCGGTGGGCTTCGGAGCGCTGAGCCTGTCGAACTCCTGGAACACCGCGGGCGTTGACAGCCCGGTATGCGACAGAGCGAAGGTCCAGTGATAGGTGCCGCTCGTGATGAGCGACGTCAGCTGCTCGCCCCGCCCGGTGCCGATCGCCGTGCCGCCCAGCAGCATGAACGGCACGTCGGAGCCGAGCTCGGCGGCCAGTGGGTGCAGGTCCTCGCGCGTGGCGCCCATCCCCCAGAGCGCGCTGCAGGCCACGAGCGCGGCGGCCGCGTCGGCCGACCCGCCCGCCATGCCGCCCGCGACGGGGATGCGCTTGCGCACGGCGAGCCGGACCCCGACGTCGTCGCGGCCGCCGTGGCGGGCCAGCAGCCGGGCGGCGCGGATCGCGAGGTTGGTGTCGTCGGTGGGCAGGAAGGCCGATCCTTCGCCCTGCACCGACATGGAGAACTCCCCCGGCGGCGCGAGCTCGGCCTGTACGTCGTCGCCCAGGCTCACGGCCTGGAAGACGGTGCCGAGTGCGTGATAGCCCTGCGGATCGGCCGCGCCGACGCGCAGGGCGAGGTTGACCTTCGCCGGCACCCGGACCCGCACCGCATGTGTCACGCGTTGACCGTAGCGCAAACTCGCGTCTCAGCGAGCGGGCAGTTGCGCGGCGATCGCCGCGAACGCGGCGACGTCGAGGGTCTCGCCGCGGGCCTGCGGATCCTGCCCGGCCCGCACGATGGCCTCCGAGGCCGCCGTCGCCGACCCGAACAGCCCGCCGAGCGCGGCGCGCAGCATCTTGCGGCGCTGCGCGAAGGCGCCGTCGATCACCCGGAAGGTGTCCTCCCGCGTGGCCGACGTGGGCGGTGGGTCGCGGCGCTCGATGCGCACCAGGCCGGAGTCGACGTTCGGGACAGGCCAGAACACCTTGGGCGGAACGGTCGCGATGCGCGCGGTGTCCGCGTACCAGGCGGCCTTGGCGCTGGGCACGCCGTAGACCTTGGAACCGGGCCGGGCCGCCAGCCGGTCGGCCACCTCCAACTGCACCATGACCAGGCCCTTCGTCCACTCCGGGAAGAGCTCCAGCATCCGCAGCAGGACGGGGACCGACACGTTGTACGGCAGGTTCGCCACCAGGGCCGACGGCGTGACGGGCAGCGCCTCCACCTGCAGCGCGTCCGCGGCCACCACGTGCAGGCGCTCCGCCGCGTCGTCGCCCAGCCGCTCCCGCGCCGTCCTCGCGAGCCGCGCGGCCAGCGCGTCCTCGATCTCGACGGCGACCACGCGCGCGCCCACCTCGAGGAGCCCGAGGGTCAGGGAGCCGAGGCCGGGGCCGATCTCCAGCACCACGTCGTCGGCCGTCACGCCGGACAGCGACACGATGCGCCGCACGGTGTTCGGGTCGACGACGAAGTTCTGGCCGCGCTGCTTGGTGGGCCGGAGGTCCAGCTCGGCGGCGATGCGCCGCACGGAGGCGGGGTCGAGGAGGCCGACGTCAGGCATCGCTGCCCCACTGTCCGTAGGCGGCGAACGTGTTCGCCACCAGCTGGTCGCAGAACGCGCCGAGCTCCACGCCGCGCAACTCCGCGAGGAAGCGGACGGTGTGCGGCAGCAGGTACGGCGCGTTCGCCTTGCCCCGCTGCGGCTTGGGTGTGAGGTAGGGCGCGTCGGTCTCCACCAGGATCCGGTCCAGCGGCGTGGCCAGCGCGGCCTCCCGCAGCGATCCGGCGGAGCCGAAGGTCACGACGCCGGGGAAGGACAGGAACGACCCGCGCGCCAGGCACTCCTCCGCGAACGCGGCGTCGCCGGAGAAGCAGTGCATCACCATCCTGTCCGGCACGCCCTCGTCGTCGACCACGCGCAGCACGTCGGCGTGCGCGTCGCGGTCGTGGATCATCAGCGTCTTGCCCGAGCGGTGCGCCCAGCGGATGTGCTGCCGGAACGAGCGCTCCTGCGCGCGGCGGCCGTCCTCGTCGCGCGTCCGGAAGTAGTCGAGGCCGGTTTCCCCCACGGCGACGACGACGGGCTCGTCCACCAGGGGCTCGATCTCGGCCAGGTCGGCCGCCAGGGCGTCCTCTCCCCCGGCCAGGAACCGGCGAGCGGCATCGTTGGGGTGCAGCGCCACGGCCGCTCGCACCTGCGGGTCGCGGGCCGCGAGGTCGACGGCGAAGCGCGCGCTCTCCACGTCACAGCCGACGTCGATGAGGCGCGTCACGCCCACCTCGCCGGCCAGGTACAGGTTGTCGGCGACGGTCAGGCCGGAATAGTCGCGCGTGGAGGCCACGTGCGTGTGATTGTCGATGACGGGGCGCGGCAGCGCCTCGGGGAGGGGCGGCAGCCCCAGCTCGTCCAGCACGCTCACTTCTTCTCCTTGTCGGCCAGCGCCGCCGCGTACAGCTCCTTGCGTGCCACGCCCGTGGCCTTCGCCACATCGGCGACCGCGCCCGACAGTCTCGCACCGTCGGCCATCGCCTGCCGAACCAGGCCGAGGGCCTCCTCGACCGACACCTCCACGGCCTCGGCGCCCTCGACGACGACGGTGACCTCGCCGCGCACGCCGTCGGCCGCCCACGCGGCGAGCTCGGCCAGGCCGGCCCGGCGCACCTCTTCGTACGGCTTGGTGAGTTCGCGGCACACCGCCGCGCGCCGGTCCGCGCCCAGCTCGGCCGCGGCGTCGGACAGGAACTCGGCGAGCCGGTGCGGGGCCTCGAAGAACACCATGGTGCGCTCCTCCGCGGCCAGCCGGGCGAGCCGGCGGCGGCGCTCGCCCTGCTTGCGCGGCAGGAAGCCCTCGAAGCAGAACCGGTCCACGGGAAGCCCCGACACCGCGAGCGCCGTGAGCACCGCGGACGGCCCCGGTACGGCGGTGACGCGCAGCCCCGCGTCGACGGCGGCGGTCACCACGCGGTAGCCGGGGTCGCTCACCGACGGCATCCCTGCGTCGGTCACCAGCACCACGCGCTGCCCGGCGGCGATGGCCTCGACCAGCTCGCCCGTGCGCGAGGCCTCGTTTCCCTCGAAGTAGCTGACCACCCGGCCGGAGGGCTCGATGCCCAGGCGCTTGGTGAGGGTGAGGAACCGGCGCGTGTCCTCCGCGGCGATGACGTCGGCCGCGGTGAGCGCCTCCCGGAGGCTCGCGCTGGCGTCCTCGGAGGAGCCGATCGGGGTCGCGGCGAGGATCAGGGCGCCCCCTGGCGGAAGGTTCATGACTCAGAGCCTAACGGCCGCCTTCGCGACGCTGCATAGAATGCCCCTTGTGCTGACCACCTTGGAGGCCCTGCGGGACGGCCGACTCCGCGACCAGACCGTCGGGTGGGTCGTGACCCTCGCCATCACCGCGATGGCCTTCGGCCTGCGCCTCTACAACGTCGGCTTCCCGCAGAAGGTGCTGTTCGACGAGACGTACTACGCGAAGGACGCCTGGGCCATCCTCCAGTCGGGCTACGAGCGGAACTGGTCCGACAGCGCCAACGACCTGCTCGCCAAGGGCGACACCAGCGGCATGCTGGACACCGCGTCGTTCGTGGTGCACCCGCCGCTCGGCAAGCTGCTGATCGGGCTGGGTGAGCACCTCTTCGGGATGAACGCGTTCGGCTGGCGGATCTCCGCCGTGGTGTTCGGCACGCTGCTGGTGTTCTTCACCATCCGGCTGGGGCGCCGGCTGTCGCGGTCCACGCTGATCGGCGCCATGGCCGGCCTGTTCCTGACGTTCGACGGCCTGGCCTTCGTGATGAGCAGGCTCGCGCTCCTCGACATCTTCCAGGCGACGTTCGCCGTCGCGGCCGTGGCGGCGCTGGTGGCCGACCGGGACTGGTTCCGCGAGCGGCTCGCCCGCTACCTGGAACGCCACGACCTGCCCGACCTCGGAGGCCGCTTCGGCCCTCTCCTGCTCTGGCGGCCGTGGCGCGTGGTGGCGGGCCTCCTGCTCGGCGCGTCGTGTGCGGTCAAGTGGAACAGCATGTTCGTGATCGCCGCCTTCGGCGTCCTCGCCGTGATCTGGGACCTCGGCGCGCGGCGGCTCGCGGGTGCGGGCAGGAACCAGTTCTGGTCCCTGCTGATCGACGCCCCGGGCGCGTTCGTCCAGCTGGTGGTCGTCGCCGTGCCGGTCTACCTCGCCTCGTGGTGGAACTGGCTCGCCACCGACGGCGGCTACTACCGAGACTTCGGCGAGAAGCACCCCGACGACCCGCTGGTGCGGGCGCTGGGGACGGCATTCGGGTCGCTGGCGAAGTATCACCTGGAGGCATACAACTTCCACACCGGCGACGGGATGATGAAGGACGCCACCCATCCCTACGAGGCGCACCCGGCGGGCTGGCTGCTGATGCTGCGCCCCACGGGCATCGAGGCCGTCAACGACATCCAGCCCGGCGTCGACGGCTGCCGAGCGGTGACCGGCACCTGCCTGCGCGTGATCACCACCATGGGCACCCCGCTGCTCTGGTGGGGGGCTCTCGCGGCCATCGTCCTGGCCCTGGGGTGGTGGATCGTCGGCCGGGACTGGCGCTTCGGCGTCCCGCTGATCGGGATCGCGTCCACTTGGATCCCGTGGTTCAGGTTCGCCGACCGCCCGCTGTTCTTCTTCTACACGATCATGATCATCCCGTTCAGCTGCATCGTGCTGGCCATGGCGCTGGGCAAGCTGCTCGGCCCCGCGCATCACCCCGAGCGGCGCTTCCGCTCCATGATCGTCGGCATCGTCGTGGCCGTCGTGATCTTCAACTTCGCCTTCATCTACCCCATCCTCACCGCGGAGGTCCTCCCCCGCGCCGAGTGGATGTGGCGGATGTGGCTCGGCAACGCCTGGATCTGAGCGCTACGCGCGGCTGATCGAGCGCGACATCATGGCCCGCAGCCGACTGATCGGCGGGAGCGTCGTGCCCGGGCCGTCGGCCATCAGCTCGGTCAGGTACCAGCCGCTGGCCGTGCCGTTCATCAGCTCGCCCCGCCCGTTGCCGCGCGCGTAGTAGCCGCCGGGGATCGCCGAGGCGCCCACGACGGGGCGGCCGTGGTCGCTGGGGTCGATCGCGAGGCGACCCAGCTCGACGTCGGTGGCCCCCAGCCGCTCCTCGCACCAGCGCCGGAGCTCGCCCGCGGCGTCGCCGACCCGCTCGGGCGTGGTCTTCTGGCCCAGCACGAGCGCCCGGTCCCCGACGGGGCGCATCAGCCACGCCGTCGAGGCGGCACGGAGCGTCACCTCGCGCAGCGGCCGCGACGGCACGCAGCGCACCACGGGCACGCTCTGCGCGGGACCCACCAGGGCGGCCCTCCCCCACGGGCTCACGCCCAGGGTGTCGACGACGGCCGCGCCGGAGACGGTGCCGACGTCGCGCACCTCCGCCAGGTTGTTGCGGAAGTGCACCCTCGTCGCGCCCTCGCGGCGCGTGAGGCGGACCACCGTCACGCCCTGCACCACGTGGGCGCCCGCCGCCACGGCTGCCGCCCGGAGCGCGTGCGCGTACGCCGTCGGGTCGACGGCGAAGGCTGCGGTGTGGATGGCGACGCCGTCGGGCGAGACGCGCAGGTCGGCGCCGTGGCCGGCCTCGCGATACAGCTCGACGATGCGCCGCGACTCGGTCTCGTCGCCGCCGGGCAGCGACAGGTCGCGCAGCGTGACCTCGTCGTGCGCCGGCGAGATCTCCCTGATCTCCTCGATGCCTGCCAGGTTCCTGCGCACGTGCTCGCGCGCGGCCTCGAGGCCGTAGGCGTGCGCCATGTTCGCGATCGTGGACGCGTGGCCGACGGCGGCCACCCCGTGTCCGATGGCTGCGCTCTCGCCCTCGCCGTTGGGGTCGAGGACGAGGACGTCGAAGCCGCGATGGGCAAGGCGACGCGCCACGGTGAGCCCCGCCACCGTAGCCCCGAGGACCAGCACGTCGTGCGCCATACCCCCAGCCTAACGTCGCCCACCGACCCGACGACGAGCCGGGGTACCACGGAAACGACCACCGGTGTCTCGGCCGCGGGGGCCCGCCAGTAAAGTTCCGCCGACGACAGGAAGAGGCACCCCATGTGGAAGCTGCATAACAACGGAATCCTCGAGCCGAACGCGGTGGTCAAGCCCACCGAGCGGCTCACGTGGGGGCGCACCATCGGGCTCGGCGCCCAGCACGTGGTCGCGATGTTCGGCGCGACGTTCGTGTTCCCGCTGCTGATGGGCCTCAACGCCCAGCTCGCGGTGATGATGTCCGGCGTCGCGACGCTGATCTTCCTCTTCGTGGTCAAGCACCGCGTGCCGAGCTACCTCGGCTCGTCGGCGTCGTTCGTCGGCGTCGCGACCGCGATCTACTCCGCGGGCGGCAACCCGGCCGACCTGACGGGCGCGCTCTTCGTCGTAGGCGTCACGCTCTTCATGGTGGGCCTGATCATCCACTTCGCGGGCGCCCGGATCATCCACCGCGCCCTGCCACCGGTGGTCACCGGCGCGGTCGTGATGCTGATCGGCTTCAACCTGGCCCCCGTCGTGGCGAACGTCTACTTCCCCGTCGACCCGTGGCTGGCTTTCGTCGTGATGCTCATCGTGGTGGTGCTCTCCATCGGCCTGCGCGGCTTCCTCGGCCGCATCGCGATCTTCCTCTCGCTGGTCATCGGCTACCTGCTGAGCTGGATCATGGACGTCGTCGCCGGCCCGCTGACCGACGCCAAGGGCGTGCAGACGCCGCGCGTCAACTGGGCGAGCGTCGCCGAGGCCGACTGGTTCGGCCTCCCGCCCGTCACCGACCTCGCGTCCTGGACCTACGGCGGCACGTCCAACGTCGTCGGCCTGCACCTGCCTCACTTCAGCCTGGGCGCCATCATCATCGCGCTGCCCGTGGTGATCGCGCTGATCGCGGAGAACACCGGCCACGTGAAGGCCGTGGCCGAGATGACCAAGGAGAACCTCGACCCGCTCATGGGCACCGCGATCGCGGCCGACGGCTTCGGCTCCATGATCGCCACCACGGTCGGCGCGGGCCCCACCACGACCTACGCCGAGAACATCGGCGTGATGGCCGCCTCGCGCGTCTACTCGACCGCCGCGTACGTCGTCGCCGCCATCGTGGCCATCATGTTCGGCTTCTCACCCAAGTTCGGCGCCGTCATCTCCGCCACCCCGTCCGCGGTCCTCGGCGGCATCACCGTCGTGCTCTACGGCATGATCGGCCTGCTGGGCGCGAAGATCTGGCGCGAGAACAACGTCGACTTCGGCAACCCGCTGAACCTCATCCCCGCCGCCGCGGGCATCATCATCGGCATCGGCGACGTGTCGGTGCCGCTGGGCGACTTCAAGCTGGGCGGCATCGCGCTCGGCACCATCGTCGTCATCGCGGTCTACCACCTCGCGCGGCTCATCGCTCCTCGTCAGATGAAGGCCGACGCCGACGGCGCGGTACTGATCTACGACGCACCCGGCATCTACGCCGACGGCGAAGAGCCCCGGACGGATAGCTGACCCGGGCCGCGCGGCGGCTACGGTGGGCCGCGTGGACGATCTGGAGGACGCATTTCGCGAGGCCATGGCCCGCGTTCCCGCGCCGGTGACGGTGATCACGACGAGCCTCGACGGGGCGCCGTCGGGGACGACGGTGTCGGCCTTCGCGTCGCTGTCGATCGCGCCCCCGATGGTGCTGTTCGCGCTCGACAACAGGGGCGGCATGATCGACCGGCTGCGCGCGTCCGGCCGCGCCGGCGTGAACGTGCTGTCGGGCGACCAGGCGGAGATCGCCGTGCGCTTCGCGAGCAGGCACATCGGCGACCGGTTCGAGGGGCTCACCTGGACCGAGGACCACGGCCTGCCCCGGTTCGACGGCGCGGCCGCCTGGCTGCGCTGCGAGCACCTGACCTTCGAGCCCGGCGGCGATCACACCCTCGTGCTCGGCACGGTCTCCGAGGCGATCAGCGACGGCGACTCGTCGCTGTCCTACCACCTCCGCACCTTCCGCGACTCGCGGCCCTGAACGCGCCGACGGCCCGGCCCCCGCGAGGGGAGCCGGGCCGTCGTTTCAAGCAGCGAGCCGACCGGCGAGGTCAGCCGACGGTCACGTCGGTGACGACACCAGGGGCGAACGTGCCGCTGATCTGCGCACCGGAGGCCGAACGCAGCGTCACCGCGGACGGGAGCACCTCGATGCCGTCGGCCGGGAACGCGCGCCAGGCGTCGGTGTAGTAGCGCGCGGCCGACCCGTCGGTCGAGACCACCTTGCCCGTCTGGAACGCCACGGGGGCGGTGCTGACGGGGTCGACCGTGACCTGCTGGCGGCTGCCGCCGTAGACCATCGCGAAGCTGTGCCGCACGGGCAGCAGCTCCTTGACGACGACGCCGTCGGTGCCGGTGGCACCGAACGGACGCCACGACGACGAGTAGAAGGTCGCCGTGCCGCCGGCGAGCGGGGCACCCGCGTGGTCGACGAGGCTGAGCGTCACCGGCAGCGTCTGGAAGTAGCCCACGGACTTCGACGTCAGGTCCTGCGCGGCCAGCTGCTGGCGCCCGCCCTCATAGGTGAGGGCGAACGTGATCTTGCCGGGCTTGCCGTCGAACAGCGTCACCCAGGTGCCGCCGGGGCCGTCGGTGGTGGCGTGCTCCGGGGTGATCCAGGCCGTGCTGCGCCAGTAGCTCACGGTGGCGTCGGAGAGGCCGTTGCCCTGGCTGTCGGTCAGCCGGACGGCCGCGGCGGTCTTGGCGAACATGCCGGGCTCGAGGGTCAGGTCGATGCCGGGGAAGGTCTGCTTCGCGGTGCCGAGCTTCTTGTCCGGCACGCCGAACTGGAAGGTGTAGTCGCCGGGGAACAGCTCCATGCCGCTCTTGGTGAGCCAGTAGTACGCGTTGGGCGTGCCCTCCTGGTGGTAGCGGACCTGGTGGTTGTAGCTGATGGCCACGTTCGTGGTCTGGTAGCTGCCGGCGCGCTGGGCCGCGCTGGGCACGTAGCTGCCGGTGGCCACGGTGTCGTTGATGTCGAGGCGCTGCTTCACCGTCGTCTTCTTGCCGGGCATCGGATAGGCCAGCAGGCCGTCGTCGCCGGTGCGCCGGATGACGCCGTCGGGGTCGCGGACCCAGTCGAGCCCGTCGTTGCCCTTCATGGTGTTGGACATCACGCGGACGCCCGGCAGACCTGCGCCCGAGCCGCTGCGCACGTCGACGACGCCGATGGTCCACTCCGACGAGGTGCCCGTCGTGGTGGCCTCCGGGATGGCGATCGGGGTCCGGGCCATCCGGCCGTCGGCGAGCGTGCCGCGGAACCAGGTCGTCCCGCCGAAGATCTCGCGCGAGCCCGCGTCGGGTCCTGACTTGAACCAGCCGAGATCGCCGCGCGGCCCGCCGAAGGCGACGCTCGCCGGGAAGTTGATGGTGACGCCGGTGGTGTAGTAGTCGACGACCTCGGTGGCGCCTGCGCCCACCTGCACCGTCTTCTTCGCCGTGGTGGTGCCGTCCTTGGCCGCCCACACGGTGACGTTCGTTCCGGCGGGCACCGTGGACTCGCGGCAGCCGCTCTCGCCGACAGCGCCGACGTAGCGGATGTACCCGTCGCCCACCTGGTACCAGACCTGGTCGCCGCCCAGGGTGATGTTCGCCCCGGCGCTGTCCGTCGCGCACACGGCGACGGTGCCCTGCTCGGCGGCGTGCGCCGTCGGAGCCAGGCCCGCCAGCCCCAGTGCCGCGGCGCACAGCGTCGTGGCCCCGATCCTGATCGCACGCGCGGTCGATGACCTGCGATTCCTGCTGTTCATTTGTTCCTCCCCCAGGGATGGTGCGAGGGCCCCCCATGAACCGTCGCGCCGCGGCGTCGCCTCCGGACGTGTCGTCCGAGCCCTCCGTCGGGCTCCCTGCTGGGGACGGTATCAGCGCGCTTCTCGGGCCCGCGGGCGGGGTGACTTAGCCCCTGGTCGGACCGAGAAGACGACCCGGGGCCGACGTCGGCGCCGACCGGCCCTGGCACAATGGCAGGCATGACCGACGACCTGTACCCCCGCCAGGGAGACCCGCGCGTGCCCGCGCAGACGCCGGCATCCGGGCCGACGTTCGAGGCGCCGGTGCCGCAGCCCGTCGCGCCGCCGCAGCCCGTCGAGCGTCTGGGCTACGTGGCGCCGGAGACGGAGTACACGTTCGGCGGGCCGACGTTCGACCCGAACGCCTACGGCGCCCGGCCCACCGGGCAGGGCTACGGCGCGCAGTTCTACCAGGCGCCCGGCTACGGCCCGGCGCAGGACGGCTACGGGGTGCAGCTCGCCCCGATGACTGCCTGGTACGGCCGCCCGATCATCGACGACCCCACCGGCAGGGACGCCCCCGCGCGGAACGCGAGCCTCACCGAGTCGTACGCGCGCTTCTGGAAGCGCGGCCTGACGTTCAGCGGCCGGGCCAGCAGGAACGAGTTCTGGTACGCCCTGCTCGCGAACGCCCTGGTGATGATCTCCGGCACCGTCATCTCCGGCGCGGCCGCCAGCGCGAACCTCGAGACGGTCTCCGTGCTCACCGCGCTCGCCACCGTCGCCTACGCGGCCGCTGCCGTCATCCCGGCGCTCGCCGTGTCGGCCCGGCGCCTGCACGACTCGAACAACTCCGCCTGGCTGCTGTGCCTCAACGCCGTGCCCTACATCGGATCGCTGGTGCTGCTCGTGATGATGGGCCTGGACAGCAGGCCCGAGGGCGCGCGGTACGACCAGATCAACAGGCCCTGACCCTCGAGCGCTGAGCCGAAGGGGAACGCCCACCCCTTGCGGATCGGCCGCGCGCGTGCCACCGTTGGGGCAAGGCGATGGAGCTCGCCGGGGCCTCGGCCCGAACCGCCGCGCGGCTGATAGCACCTGTGACGAGAGGAGTCACGGGTGAACACCGTATCGACGACGAGCTTCCACAGCATCCTGTTTCCCTTCCCCGCCTCGGCGGCCGAGGACGACGACGCGCTGCACGACCTCGCCCTGGATCAGGTCTTCGCGCGCATCGGGGACGCTGCGCCGCGGGCCGCGTCGGCGCTCCGCGCGCCTCTGACCACCGTCGAGGACGTCGCCTACCGCCAGGCGGTGTTCCAGGGGTTGGAGACGCCCGCGCTGCGGTCCGCCGTCGATCCGTTCCTGCGCGCGATGTCCGACGTCGAGCGCCGCGACCGGCAGGCGGCCAAGGCCGATGTCCCCTACGTCGGCGAGCTGCTGCACCTGGGCGCCGCCTGCACGTATGTCGCGGCGGTGGAGGCGTTGCATGCCGGGCTGGCCGGCGCCGTGCCCGTCCTCGACCCGCCGTCGGCCGGGTGGGCGGGGCTGGCCGCGCACGTGGCCGCACTCGTCGCCTCCGACGGCTTCCGCGCGTTGGCCCGCGACGCGACCTCCCTGCAGGCCGACATCGATGCGCTGCGCTACAACGCGCTCGTCCGGGGAGGCAAGGTGACCATCGCACCGGTCGACGGCGAGCGCGACCTGGGCGAGGCCGTGCTGGAGACGTTCGCGCGGTTCCGCACGCGCGCCGCGGCCGCGCACCGGGCCGAGCCGCAGGAGCCGGCAATGGACCACGTGCAGGCGTGGATGCTGGAGCGGGTGGCGCGCGTGCACCCAGACGCGTTCGCCCGGCTCACCTCGTTCGCCCGCGGCAGCCGCGCCTACCGCGACCCGACGCTCGACCGCTTCGTCGACGAGGTGCGCTTCTACCTGGCCTATCTCGACTACCTCGCTCCCCTCAGCCGAGCCGGGCTGCCCGTCTCCTATCCCGCGGTCTCCGCCACCGACAAGCTCCTGGACGTGCGGGACACCTGGGACCTGGCCCTGGCGCCGTCGCTCGTGGAACGCTCCGTCCCCGTCGTCACGAACGACCTCACGCTCTCCGGAGCCGAGCGGATCCTCGTCGTCTCGGGACCGAACCAGGGCGGGAAGACCACGACAGCGCGGACCTTCGGCCAGCTGCACCACCTGGCCGCCATCGGCTGCCCGGTGCCCGGCCGCGACGCGCGCATCTTCCTGTGCGACCGCGTACTCACCGTCTTCGGGCGGGAGGAGACCCTCGGCACGCTCGAGGGCCGACTGGGCGCGGAGGTGCACCGGCTGCACGACGTGCTGGGCCGGGCGACGGACCGCAGCGTCGTGGTCATCAACGAGGCATTCGCGTCGACGGCGCTGCACGACGCCCGCATCCTCACTCGCGACGTGCTGGAGCGGCTGAGCGCGCGCGACACGCTGGCCGCGTGCGTGACGTTCATCGACGAGCTGTCGCGGCTGAACGAGAAGACGGTCAGCATGGTGAGCGCCGTCGACCCGGCCGACCCCGCGGTGCGCACCTTCCGCGTCACGCGCAGGGTCGCCGACGGCCGCGCCTACGCCCGCGCGCTGGCCGTCAAACACGGCCTGACGAGCGAACAGATCGCCGCGCACGTCGCGGCCGAGGGCCGGGAGGCATCATGAGGGTCAGGTTGATGAGCGCGGCCGAGGACTTCGACGCCGCGGCCGCGGAGCCGTGGCAGGCCGAGGACCTGGTGAAGGACCTGCAGCTCGACTATCTGTGGGACGCCATGGCAGGCGGAGACTCGTTCCTGCGCCAGGTGGCACGGGCCGCTCTGCTGCAGCCCGCGTCGGACCCGGACGTCATCGAACGCCGGCAGGCCGCCTACGCGGACGCGGTTTCCCACCGCGATGTCGTCGCGTCGCTGTACGCGATCGCCGTCGACGCGCTGAACCTGCGCCGAGGCATCTTCATGATGCCGGTGCTGAACCATCCTGGGATCGCGCTGTCGCAGGCGGTGAAGCTGCTGACGGGGCTCGCGGGCCAGCTCGACCTGCTGCGCGGCCTCCTGGCCGGGGCGGCGGGGTCGTTCCGCTCGCCCGCGTTCCACGAGCTGTGCGCCACGGTGGCCGACCAGCTGGACGACGCCTACCTGGCGCGGCTGCGCGGGATCCTCCGCGAGCTCTCTTTCCCCGGCGGCCTCCTGATGAGCGCAGGCGTCGGGCCGGGCGGCGAGGTCGTCGGGCAGGTGCTGCGCCGCCCCAACGACGAGAATCGCCGGCTGCTGGACCGCACGCCGATGCGCCGCCCGTACTCCTCCTTCACCCTGCCGGAGCGCGACGAGTCGGGCGCGAACGCCCTCGCCGAGCTTCGGGACCGCAGCGTCGCGGACGTGTCGCGCGCCGCGTCGGAGGCGGCCGACCACGTGCTCGGCTTCTTCGCCTGCCTGCGCACGGAGCTGGGATTCCTGCTCGCCTGCCTGAACCTGGACGACGCCCTGCGGCGCGTGGGGGCGCCGATCTGTCGGCCGAATCCACGGGCGACGTCGATGGCCGCCACCGGGCTCTACGATCCCTGCCTCGCGCTGCGCACCGGCCGAGCGCCCACGGGCAACGACGTCGACCTCAGCGGCGGCGCGCTGCTCGTCATCACCGGCGCGAACGGCGGGGGCAAATCGACGCTGCTGCGCGCGCTCGGCACCGCCCAGCTGATGCTCCAGGCGGGGCTGCCCGCGCCGGCCACGGCCCTGGCCGCGCCGCCGGTGGGCCGCGTGTTCACCCACTGGGCGCGCGAGGAGGACACCGAGCTCGTGCACGGCAAGCTGGACGAGGAGCTGGAGCGGATGGCGCGGATCGTCGACGACATCCGGCTCGGCGACCTGCTGCTCTGCAACGAGTCGTTCTCCTCGACGAACGAGGCGGAGGGCTCCGAGATCCTGCTGGGCGTCACGCGGGCGCTCGTCCTGGCGGGCGTCGACGTCCGCTCGGTCACCCATCTGTACGACTTCGCGCGGACCGTGAGCGACGACCCGGACCTCGGCGCGCGCTTCCTGCGTGCCGAGCGCCCCGACCCCGGGCGCAGGACCTTCCGGCTGACGCCCGGGCCGCCGTCGCCCACGAGCTTCGGACTCGACCTGTACGACGACCTGTTCGGCACGCAGCTGGCCGAGCGGGACTACCCCGCGTGAGGCGTGACGGGGAGGCCGGCAGCCTGCCAGGCGGAGAAGCCGCCGTCGATATGGGTGACGTCGTCCCTGCCCATGCGCTGGAGCGCCGCGGCCGCGAGGGCGGAGCGCCAGGCGGAGCCGCAGTAGAGCACGAGCCTGCGGCCGTCGTCGAGGGCGGGCCGGTAGTAGGGGCTGGCCGGGTCCACCCAGAACTCGAGCATGCCGCGCGGCGCGCGGTAGGCGCCGGGGATGGTCCCGAGGCGCTCCTGCTCCTTGGACTCGCGGATGTCGACGAAGAGCACCGCGTCGACGTCCAGCAGCGCGGCGGCTTCGCTCACGCTGAGCGGCGGCACGAGGGCGTTGGCCTCGGCCACCAGGTCGGCCGCGGTGACGGCGAGCGGCTCGCCCGGGGAACGGCGAATACGGGCTGACATGGGCCCAGCCTATCCGCGGCGCGGCGCGCCTTGGTTGCGCGCGCCGGAAGCGGTATAGCTATGGGCACACCGACGAAGGAGGACCCGCATGATCGAGATCCTGAACGCCAGCCAGCTGGCCCGCGCGCGGGCCACCGGCGCGCTCGTGGCCGACATCCTGCGCGCCCTCCGGAGCCGCACCGCGGTGGGCACGAACCTGCTGGAGATCGACGCCTGGACCAAGGAGATGATCACCGACGCGGGCGCGGAGTCCTGCTACGTCGACTACGCGCCGTCCTTCGGGCGCGGCCCCTTCGGCCACTACATCTGCACCGGCGTCAACGATGCCGTGCTGCACGGGTTGCCGCACGACTACGCGCTGGCCGACGGCGACCTGCTGACGCTCGACCTCGCCGTCGTGCTGGACGGCGTGGCGTCCGACGCCGCCATCAGCTTCCTGGTGGGCGAGGCGCGCCCGGCCGAGAGCGTCGCGCTCATCGAGGCGACCGAGCACGCCCTGGCCGCGGGGATCGCGGCCGTGGTGCCCGGCGCGCGCATCGGGGACCTCGCGCACGCCATCGGCAGCACGCTCACGGCGGCCGGCTACTCGGTCAACACCGAGTTCGGCGGCCACGGGATCGGCACCACCATGCACCAGGATCCCCACGTCCCGAACATCGGCCGCCCCGGCCGCGGCTTCAAGCTGCGCCCCGGGCTGCTGCTGGCGCTGGAGCCGTGGGTGATGGCGGACACGGACAAGCTCGTGGTCGACGAGGACGGCTGGACGCTGCGCAGCGCGACGGGCTGCCGCACCGCGCACACCGAGCACACCATCGCGGTCACCGAGGAGGGCGCGGAGATCCTCACCCTTCCGTCGGCCGGCTGACCGGGCTCAGGCCCGCGGCTCCGGGAGCAGCGCGGGCACGAGCCGGACGCAGGCGACCATGACCACCAGCTCCACGAGCGTCTGCGTGACGACCGCGAGCGGTGCGAGCGCGTAGGCCGCCGGCAGCGCGAGGACCAGCGGGAGCACCACACAGCGCGCAGCAGCGTCCCGGCCTTCGCGCCGCCTGCGATCCCCGTGAAGACGATGACGTAGTCGACGCAGGGCGTGAGCAGCACGAAGAGGACGCCCACGAGCAGCGCCTGGTCGTCGGCGACGAGCCTCGAGGCCAGCCAGGCGACGGCGGGCGCAACGAGGAAGTTCACCGCGAGCACGGCGCCCAGGAAGCGGGCGTCGCGGACAGCCCGGCCCATCTCGCCGAAGGGCACGCCCAGGAACGTGGCGTAGAGGAGCAGCCCGAGCACGGGATTGACCGCGTGCGCCGCCAGGTACAGCGCCACCTGGTGCCGCTCCATCCGCTCCGCCAGGCTCACGGGGCGATTCTCCCAGACGCCCACCGACGCCCGTCCGGGCCCTCGCTACGATGAGCGGAGCCGCGCGGAAGGAACGCTTGAGGTGACGTTGGATGACGCGAATCGGAGACGCTCGCTGGTGCTGATCGGTATCGGCGCGGGCGACCCCGACTGGATCACCGTCAAGGCCGTCTCGGCCATCGAGCGGATCGACGTGCTGTTCGTCGTCCTCAAGGAGAACGGCCTGGACGAGCTGGTGGAGGCCAGGCGGGTCCTGGTCGATCGCTACCGCAGCACCCCGCTGCCCGTCGTCGAGCTGAACGACCCGCCGCGGCCCTGGCGCACCGCCCCCGACTATCACGCGGCCGTGCGGCGCTGGCGCGAGCAGCGCCTGGAGCAGTGGAGCGCCGCCGTCGCGGGCCACCTGGGCGAGGGGCAGGTGGGTGGCTTCCTCGTCTGGGGCGATCCGTCGCTGTACGAGAGCACTCTCGCCATCGTCCAGGAGCTGATCCGCGCCTCGGCAGACCCCATCGCGCTCGAGGTCATCCCCGGCATCAGCTGCGTGCACGCGCTCACCGCGCACCACCAGATCCCGCTCAACCGTCAGGGCCGCGCGGTGCAGATCATGCCGGCGCGGCTGCTGGCCGACGGCCTGCCCGAGGGCGTGGACGACGCGGTCGTGATGCTCGACGGCAAGAAGACGTTCTCGACGATCGACCCGGCCGGCATCGACATCTACTGGGGCGCCTACCTGGGCACCGCCGACGAGATCCTGATCAGCGGGCCGCTCGCCGAGGTCAGCGACGAGATCCTCACCGTGCGCGAGGAGGCCCTGGCCCGCAAGGGCTGGGTCTTCGACACCTACCTGCTCCGACGACGCTAGACGAAGAGGCCTGGACCGTGATCCTCACCCCGACGCCCGACGGCCTGCTCCGCGACGGCCTCCCGCACCGCATCGTCTCCGGCGCGATGCACTACTTCCGGACCCGCCCCGAGCAGTGGCGCGACCGGCTGACCAAGCTGGCGGCGATGGGCTGCAACACCGTCGAGACGTATGTCGCGTGGAACTTCCACGCCCCGACGCCCACCGAGGTGATGTTCGACGGCGACCGCGACCTGGGCGGTTTCATCGACCTCGCCGGTGAGCTCGGCCTCGACATGATCGTCCGGCCGGGGCCGTACATCTGCGCCGAGTGGGAGGGCGGCGGCTTCCCGGGCTGGCTGCTGGCCGATCCGGCCGTCGACCTGCGCACCTCCGACCCGCGCTATCAGGAGGCCGTCGCCGCCTGGTTCGCCCGGCTGCTGCCCGTGCTGGTGCCGCGCCAGGCCGCGCACGGCGGCCCGGTCGTCGCGCTGCAGGTGGAGAACGAGTACGGCAGCTTCGGCGACGACCGCGCGCACCTCGAGTGGCTGCGCGACCTGATGCGCGCCACCGGCGTGGTGGAGTTGCTCGTCACCTCCGACGGCGACGGCCGCGACTGGTGGAGCGGCGGGATGGTGCAGGGCGCGATGCCGACGGTGAACTTCGGCAGCCGGCCCGACGAGGCGTTCGACCGTGTCCGCCAGGGGCTGCCCGGCACGCCGCTGATGTGCATGGAGTTCTGGCACGGCTGGTTCGACCATTGGGGCGAGGAGCACCACACGCGCGACGCCGCCGAGGCCGCCGCGACGCTCGACGCGATGCTCGCCGCCGGGGCGTCGGTGAACTTCTACATGGGCGTGGGCAGCACGAATTTCGGGCTGTGGAACGGCGCCAACTGCCGGCCGTTCGCGGCCACCGTGACGTCGTACGACTACGACGCCCCCATCGCCGAGGACGGCTCCCTGACGCCGAAGTTCCACGCCTTCCGCGAGGTGATCGGCAGGTATCGGTCCTTGCCGGAACTGGATTCGGCGCTGACCGCCACACCCCGCCGGCTGCCCGCCGGCCCGCTGGAGCTGGTCGGGTCGGCCCGGTTCCTCGACGCCGTGGACGGGCTGCCCACCGTGTCGTGCCCCCGCTCGGCGGTGTTCGAGCAGGTCGGCCTGGAGCGCGGCGCCCTGCTGCTCCGCCGTCGCGTGGTCCTGCCGGAGAACAACCGCGTCGTCAGGTTCCACGGGCTGCGCGACCGCGCGACGGTGCTGGTCGACGGGGTGCTCGTCGGATCGGCTCATCGCTCGGATGCCGACCCCGTCGTGTCGCTGGAGGAGTTCCCGGCCGGCCGCGAGGTGGACCTCGGGATCATCGTCGAGAGCGACGGCCGGGTGAACTTCGGCCCTGAGCTGGGCGAGCAGAAGGGCCTGACCGTCGGCGCCTGGCTCGGCTGGCGCTTCCTCAACACGTGGACCGTGACACCCCTGGCCCTCGACGACCTCGGCGCCGTCCTGACGGACGCGGCGCGCGCGAAGGCGCCGGCCATCCCGGGGACGGGCGTCGAGCCTGGCGCAGGCGACATGCCTGGCGCGCGTGTCGTGCCGGGCCCGTTCTCCCCGACCTGTTTCACCTTCGCGCTCGACGTCGACGACCCCGCCGACACCTTCCTTGACGTGTCGGCCCTCGGCCGCGGCATCGCCTACGTGAACGGTTTCTGTCTCGGCCGCTACTGGCACGTCGGCCCGCAGCAGACGCTCTACGTTCCTACGCCCCTGCTGCACGCGGGCCCGAACACCGTCACCATCCTGGAGTTCGAGCAGCCGTCAGTCGGCCTGTCGCTGGCCCCCGCACCCCGCCTGTAGCCGCGGCGCTCCGTGTCGCCGCGGCGGATGCGCAGCGTCCGTGGCGCAAGGTAGTGTCTCGCACGTCGACCCACACAAGGGAGTGTCTATGCCGATCGGATATCTCTACGTCACCGAGAGCGCCGTCGATCACTTTCTCTACGTCGGCCAGTCGAGTCGGATGGACGAGCGCAGCCTCGCGACCTACCTCGGCAGTGGTGACTACTTCACTCGTGCACTCGCCGAGCACGGTGAGCAGAACTTCTCGAAGACGATCCTCGACTTCTACGAGGATCAGACCGAACTCGACTACGCCGAGGTCTACACGATCGCGCGGCTGCGCGCCGAAGGTTTCCACCTTTACAACGGCGGCGTCGGCGGCCCGCGCGCACACGGTCCGTTCATCCGCACCATGTTCGAGCACTACCGCGTTATGCCAAGGATGACCGATGCGTGGCTCGCCGCCGTCGCCGACAACCGCGCCGAGGTCATCGAGATCCTCGCTGCGGGCCACGACACCCCGACTGATGACTTCTACCGAGAGTACGAAGTTCAGTTGCTTCAGACGCAAGATTTGTCGGGCGACTGTCCGAGCTGCGGCAGCGTGGCCGGAGCGGTCTGCCGCACGAAGACGGACAAACCAGCACGCAACCATGCGAAGCGCCCGACGCAGACCGAAGGTTTTTCCCATGCAGTGCGTAGGTAGTTGACGCGCACAGGCTGGATTTGCCCACCAGTGCCGCACTGCCGCCCAGGATGCGCCGGCCCAGAAGCCGACTACGGCAGAAGGTCGAGCATCTGCGGTCGGGCCTTCATTGCGTGAATCACGAGTTCGTTCCCGCTGTCGAAGACCAACACGACGGTCTCCAGCATCCGGCCTCGCGTATCGAACCCGAGCCGAAGCTGCCTGGCAGGGCTGTCATCGTCGAGGTCCTCGACCCAGCTCGCCCAGGTTGCCGCCTGGATCGCATCTTCGGCGTCGATCCCGTGTTTGAGCGCCGAGGGATGGACTTTCACGCCGACGCCAGCGCCTCACGGATCACCTCGGAGCGGGACTTGCCCTCCCGCTCCGCGCGCGCATCAAGGTTGCTGATCTCTTCCGCCGTGAGACGCAACGCGATGACCTGAGACGGCTCAGCACCGCGCCCGGGGCGCCCGCGACCCCGCTTCTTCAACACCGCAGCGTCGTATCCGGCTTCAGCCTCAGCGGCCCAGGCGGCAATCTGCGCCTCCGTGACCGGAACCCCGTTGATCGTCTCGCGCTCACCCATCCATTAATGTTATACGAAAACAACACGAGTGGCCCCGATCACGTGCATGAGCGCCACGAGCCTGCCCGCAGCATCCGTGCACAAATCTCTGTATGCGGGCAGCCAGCCCGTATATAGGCCTGGCCGCCCGCATACAGAGATTTGTGCGCCGAGGGTCCGCAGTGACGTCAGCGAAGGAAGCCGAGCAGGAGGTCGTTGACGCGCTCGACGTCCTCCAGGATCGGGGCGTGCGCGCTGTCCTCCAACACGACGAGGCGCGCGCCGGGGATGCGCCGGGCGAGGTGCTCGCCGCCCTCGACCGGGGTCTTCGTGTCGTGCCTGCCGTGGATCACGAGCGTGGGGACGGCGATGTCAGGCAGGGCGGCGTCATGGTCCACCGCGCTGAGCGTCGGGGCGAGCGCGGCGAACATCGGCAGTGGCCACTGGAAGGCCATCTGCGCAAGCCAGAGGCGCATTCCCTCGCTGGGCGGGTGCAGGAACAACTCGCCGTCGATCAGGGCGAGGTCTGCGGCGGCGCGGTCCGTCATGGAGCGTCGCTGCATCTTCCGCCAGAGCTCCGGCGGCAGTCCGCCGCCGGCATCTTTGACGAACCACGGGGCGCCGGCGATCAGCACCAGTCGGCTGACCACCTCGGGCGCGTCGCGGACGAGGCGGAGCGCCACGTGCGCGCCGAGGGCGTAGCCCACGACGGCCGCGGATTCGAGCCCCAGCGCCAGGATGAGGCGACGGAGGTCGTCGGCCAGGGTGTCGACGTCGTAGCCGGATCTGGAGCGGTCCGACCCACCGACGCCTCGGAAGTCGTAGGCGATGACGCGGAACTCGGGCGCGAGAGCGGCCATCTGGTGGTCCCAGACCTCGTGCGTCATGGAGCCCCCGTGGATCAGGATGACGGGTTCGCCCGAGCCGTACTCCTGGACGTTCAGCCGGAGGCCCGGCGCGATCTCGACGAGCGCCATCGTCAGCCCTCCTGGGCGGGCTCTCCGTCGAAGATGTCGAGCGGAAGGTAGGCGGTGACCACCCAGTTCGGCGCGTCGACGATCTCGTTGATCTTCAGGTCGCAGACGACGCTGCAGAGCACGTAGGCCTCCTCGCGGGTGAGCCCGTGCTCGCTGGTCAGGTGGCCGATCATCCGGCGGATGACCTCCTGGCTGGACGCGTACAGGTCCGGCCCCGCGGCCGACATGGCGTGGTAGCCGGCGCGCGGCGAGGCGACGCTGAGCGGCCCGGGCGTGCGGAACTCGGGCGCAGTGCGGCGCACGCCGTGCTCGACCGACAGCCGGATGGTCGCGTGTACGCCCGTCTCGATGGCGGTGAGGCAGACCTCGCCGTCGCCCTGCGCCGCGTGTCCGTCGCCGCAGTAGAACAGCGCGCCGGGCACCTCGACGGGGAGGTACAGGCGGGTGCCGGGCACGAGGTGCCGCAGGTCCAGGTTGCCACCGGTGTGGCGCGGGGGCAGCGTCCGATGCTCGCCCGGCTCGGCCGGGGCGGTGCCGAGGAAGCCGCAGAACGGGCGGATCGGGATGGAGACGCCGGGCTTCAGCTCGGCGTGGGTGGCTCCCGGCTCCCACGACCAGTTGTGGATGTACGGCATGGCGAAGTCGTCGGGCAGCAGGCCGTGGCCGGGCAGGAACAGCGTGTGGCCGTAGTCCTGCGCGAGGGCGACGTCGAGGATGTCGACGACGAGCGTGTCGCCCGGCTGCGCGCCCTCGACGTAGACGGGGCCGACGACGGCGTGCGGCCGCTCGGGATCGATCACCGCGAGGTGCGGGAGTTCGGCGCCCGGAGGCAGCGGCATGCCCGGGCACTCGAACGTGACCGTGGCGCCCTCGGGCACCGTGAGCGCCGGCGCGACCGAGTTGTCGATGCAGCGCTGGATGCTCGCTGGGTCCTCGCCGGGCTCGAGGAGCCCACGGGCGGTGGTGGTGCCGATGCGGTAGTCGGCTTCGGGTGCGGTCATGTTTCGTCTCCTCCCAGACGTTGCGCAAGCCTAGGGGCTCGGCGCGGGTCTGGCGCCGCCCACCTCGCCGGCGGTCAACCCTGGCGGAGTCAGCCGATCGACGCTTCGCAGAAGCGCAGCGTGTTCCCGAAGGGGTCCGTCACCTGCACCGTCGGGCCGCCGGGTGCATCGCGATCGATGCCGGGTCGAACACGTCGGTGGGGTCGGCTGGAGATGTCGGCGTGGAAAGCTGCTGCGCTGCGGACCGGAATCCACACGACGGTTCCCGGAGTCCCGTCGCCGTGATGTTCGGAGAGATCGAGCAGCGTGTCACCGCGGCGGATGCGCACGTACAGCGGGAGTCCAGGCTCGAAGCGGTGCTCCCACTCAACGGTGAAGCCGAGGTAGTCGACGTAGAACTCCTTGGCGAGCGCCTCGTCTTGGATGCGCAGCACCGGAACAGCGGCACCGGAGTGGGCAGGGTCCGCGATCCGCTCTCCCCTGGGCAAGGCAGGGCTCATGTCGTCAGACTAGCCGTCCGTCCGCTGCCGACACGCGAGACATCGACGGAGGGGTCGATCTTCTCCTTAGCGGCTCCCAGGCCCTTGTCGGTCATCTCCCTGTCCTTCCTCGTCGCCGATTCGTGTTGCGCAGGTGCCGGGCTCAGGCCCGGGTGCCGGTGATCTTCGTCTTCATGATGCCGACCTTGAGAGTGCCTTCCAGCGTGTCGCCGTCGACCGATCCGGAGAGTTTGGCCTTGACGTGACCGATGGGCGCCTCGGCCTCGACGATGCCGGTGAAGCTCGACCCATTGACCTTGCCCTCCTGAATCTCGGCGCTGATGGCCATGACCTCCACTTTGCCCGTCAGCGCGGAGCCGTCGGTGTTCAGGGTGATCGTGCCTTGCTGCCCGCGAGCTTCAACCTTCCAGGCGCCGTCGATCCCGGCGGCGATGCCCGTGGGCGCGATGTCCATCCTCTCGGCCTCCTCGGCAGCGTCCGCCTGCTGCTTCGCGAAGGCGATGTGCATGGAGTTGACGACCTCAAGCGCGAAGTGGATCTTGTGTCCGTCGGCGATCGCCTTCGGCGCCCTCGCCGGGGCCGTGAAGATCGACTTCACGACGAAGCCGCCGTCGGTCTCGCGGAACTGGTGCAGGGCGCCCACGTGAAAGTTCGTGTCGTCGTCCTTGGTCGCCATCTCGCCGAACATGCCGATGGGGAAGGACTCGTCGCGCTGGAACGGCAGCGCCTCGGGTACGGCATCTTGGGCAACACCGTGCATGTAGACCGGCTCGCCGAACATGCCGAATGCCTCGGCGCCCCGCTGACCCGACTCGATGTCGCCGACGATGACGAAGTGCTCCGGGTTCGTCGCGAGCGCATCGCGCTGCGATGCGGCGCCGCCGATGATCGACATGGTCTCCATGAAGCCGACGCCCTGCGCCTCGATCACGATTTCAGCCCAGTGGGCTTCGGCGGGGTTGTAGTCTTCGGCCCACCCCTTGTA
This sequence comes from Arachnia sp., assembly GCA_047602285.1. Classification (GTDB taxonomy): domain Bacteria; phylum Actinomycetota; class Actinomycetes; order Propionibacteriales; family Propionibacteriaceae; genus Arachnia. The sequence continues at coordinate 2,767,451 of JASGHR010000001.1, read as the reverse complement.
CCGGCGCGACGAGTCGGCCAGCACGTCCTTGTAGGCCTCGAGGAAGCCCTCTTCGCCGAGCGCGTCACGAATCTCGAGAGAGAGCTGCTTCGCCCGCTCGGGGTCGAGCCAGTTGAGTTCGACGTGCGAGAGTTCCTTGCCGCCGTCCCTCACCGGCACCCCCAGAATCTTCAGCTCATGCAGCACGTGCAGGGTGCGCTCGTATTCGATGCGGCGCAGCTGCTCGTCGCTCCACTGTTCGCCGTCGATGGTAACCGTGTAGCTCAGTTCGGACATGGTGTGCTCCCTACGGTTGTGCGCACTCGGCGCGACTACTGGAGGATCGTCCTCCGTATATCTGGAGTATGGTCCTCCGTATCGAGGGCGCAAGCCTTCAGCTCCCCGGAAGGATGACCCGATGCGATCCGACGCTAAGGCGAACCGAGAAGCCGTCCTGGCTGCGGCGAGCGAACAGATCGCGGCGCACGGCGTCGACGTCGCCCTCACGACCATCGCGAAAAGCGCGGGCGTCGGAATCGCAACGCTGTATCGCAGCTTCCCCACCCGCGAAGACCTGATTCGGGCAGTGCTCGACGATCTCGAGAAGCGCATGTACGAGATCATCGAGACCACGACCTCGGGCATGTCCACGGATCCCGCGGCTGCATGGCGCGCATTCGTCAGCGACACCGCCGGCCTTCGCCCGGGGTGCTTGATACCCGCTTTCGCCGTCGCCTTGATGACGCAAGGACAGATGCCGCCGCAACTGGCCGAGCATCGTCGGCGTGGCCTCGCATCGATCCAGGCCGTCCTCGATCAAGCCAAGGCCGCCCAGCTCGTTCGGGCCGACCTCACAGCGACCCAGTTCCAATTAGGCATCGCCACGATCACCCGTCCACTGCCGGGCCTGACCGCTGCCGAGTTCGCCGGGCAGGACGACTGGCTAGTCGACGTGTTCATCCGCGGCCTACGCCCGTAGGTTCGAGGTGGGGCGGTCATCGGCTGCTCCTTGCCGAACAGGGCGCCGAGCCCGATGATCGTCGCGGTGATCATGCCGCCAATGAGGTCGGCGCCAACCCGCTGATCTGGGCTGGAGACACAGAAAAGGCCCGAACCTCCACCAACATTGATGCTGGCAAGGGTTCGAGCCTTGTGCGTGGGGGTGGAAGTAGGGCGACAGTGTTCGACCCTTGCCCCAGACCTAGCAGCCACACTGCCGCTATGTCGGCGAGCCTGAGTCAGTCCGCGGGCTCGACGAGGACCGTGGTTGATGGGTCGACGTCAGGCGCCCAGGCGAGGATCGGGAGGTCGGCGCTGTCCAACCCGGCGAGTTCAAGCGCGGCCTGTCCCGACAGGTGGGAAGAGTTGATGGACTGCCCGTTGGCGACCGCCGCATAGAACTGCGCGGCGTAGCTGATCGCGTCCGCGTCTTCGATGCTGTCTGCCATCCCGATGGCGAACGGAACTACCTGCGCCACGAGGTCGTCGATCTGAGCGGCGGAGCGACAGGAGTTCAGCAGGACGAGCAGCGGCGGGTCATCGGTCGCACTGATAGCGCGTGCAAACGCTCGCGCCGTCACGATCACACCTTCGTGGGGTTCATCTGTTTCGTTCTCGAACACGATCAGGTCATAGTTGCTATGGCCCGAGAAGTGCACGACGTGAGGGCGGAACTTCGTGATGCCGTCCAGCAGGTCCGCAGTAGTGGCCGCTGGTCGCACATCGAGTTCGATCTGGTCGCGGTGCAATGCGGACTCCACCGCCGCCCGGATGCGCTTCTGTTCCCTCCCAACGCGGAGGTCACCTTCGGCCGAGGCTCCCAGCATGAGCACACGGAGCTTTTCGGGCTTGGGCGCGGGGAGGTGACGCAACGCGGTGGTCACGGCCACCTCGGCGCCAATGATCCTCAATTCCAGCTGGGCGCGTTCGGCGGCTGCTCGCCGGTCAGCGCGCTGCTGTTCGCTCTTGCGGCGACGTTCGGCCGCGTCAGCCTCCGATTGTTCAGCCCGGACAAGCTTGACCTGCAGGGCAGTCTCCTCCTTCGCGTACCCGGCCGCCCGCGTCTGCCAGCGGCTCGCCTCCTTGCCCGCAGTCTCGGCTTCCTTCTCCCTGCGTTCGGCTTCGCGAAGCTTGCTGCTGAGAGTTGAGGCGCTCGATGTCTTAGTTGCTGCCTGTCGCGCCCTGGCGGCCTCCGCACGCTTCGAGGACTCCTTGGAACGATACTCGCCAGCCTTCTTGTCCGCGTCAATGCGCTGCTTGCGTTTGCGATCCAGCTGGCTTCGGTACTGACTTGCGCTCACTCTGTCCTACTCCTGATCGTCGATACGCCGTTAGACCGGACTACTGACTGTGAACCGCCACACTTCTTTCAACGCGTTCTTGCGGTCCCGGCAAATCACCGAACGTCAGATGACTCACTCGCTCAGACGCAGGCGTGGCAACGAAAGAACCTTGCCCCGTGATGATGCGGAGCAAGGTTCGAACGTTTCCGATCTGGTGGAGCTAGGGGGATTCGAACCCCCGGCCTTCTCATTGCGAACGAGACGCGCTACCAACTGCGCCATAGCCCCAGGTGCCTTACGGCGTCGGCAAGTCTAGCAGCGCGTCGACGGCGGCAACAACTTCGGTCACTCGCCGCTGGCCCGGCGGCGGAACTCCGCCACGTTGCTCATCGACTCCTCGTCCAGCGGCTCTTCGACATCAGCCGACGGGCGGTCGGCGGTCGGCACCACGGGGGCGGCGACGACCGGAGCCGACAGGTCGATGGTCCGGACGGTGCGGGGCAGCAGCGGCTGCGAGACGTAGGTCGACGGCGTGACGGGGATCGGGTCCCACAGCGCGCCCATCGTCGGCGGCACGGACAGGTCGACGGAGATCTCGACGGACGACGTGGCCTCGTCGTCGGTCAGGTCGATGACGATGGTGTCCTCGTCCTCGTCGAAGCCGGTCTGCAGGGCGGCGGCGCGGGCGTCGAGGCTGCGGTGCATCGCGACCACGGAGAACCGCGCGACGCCCACGAAGGCGACGAGCAGGCCGGCCGGGATGGCCACGGACCACCACGGCGTGATGCTGAACGCGGACAGGCCGGTGAGCGTCAGGATCGCGAGCACCAGCGCGCTCATCACCACAAGGCGACGGCGCGCAGCCTGGCGGGAGGTGAGGCGCAGCTCGGCGAGGTCGGCGCGGCGGGTGAGCGGCGTCGAAACGTTGATGCGTTCCTCCTCGGGGCGGTAGTCGACGACGTCATGACGCAGGATCCGCATGGAGTTGGAGAAGCGCTCGGTGGGGTCGCCTTCGAGGTCCTCCTCGGGGCCGCGCTGGGCGCCGACCCACGGCAGGGCGAAGGCGAGACCGGCAACGACGACGATGGCGATGAGGATTCCGGCGAGCACGCCCCTACCGTAAACAACAACCGTGTAATTTGCAGGCCGACAGGCCGAAACGTCGCGGTCCGAGACGGAAACTCCCGGCGATCAGTCCTCGTCGAGCAGCCAGACCTGCACCTGCTCACCGGCCCGGATCGACTCGACGTGCTCCCCGAGCACAATGAGTGCGTTGGAGGCGGCCAGCTCGCCGAGCGCATGCGGCATCGACACCTGCTCGAGGTGCCGCACGCTCCCCTCCAGGCGGACGTGGCCGCGCAGCAGGTGCAGCTGCCCCTTCGTGGAACGCAGGGCGGAGCCGGCGATGGCACGCGCCGCCCGCGGCTCGGTGCTCGCACCCATCAGTCGACGGATCAGCGGCCGCGCGAAAGCCTGGAACGTGACATAGGCGCTGACCGGGTTGCCGGGCAGCATCAGCACCGGCACCTGGTCCTCGCCCACGAGCGCGAAGGTGTGCGTCCGGCCGGGCGACATGGCGACGTCGGCCGAGTCGGCCAGCCCCATCTCGGCCAGCACCCCGGACACGGCCTCGTAGTCCTCGCGCCGGCCGCCGGTGGTGGAGATCACGAGGTCGGCGCGGATCAGCTGGTCGGAGAGGGTCTGGCGGATGGCGGCCGGGTCGTTGGTGTGCACCGTGACCCGGAAGACGGTCGCTCCCACGGCCTTGGCCGCGGCGGCGATCAGGTAGGAGTTGGTGTCCACGGTCTCGCCCGGCTTGAGGTCGCCGCCGGGATCGGCCAGGCGCTCACCGGAGCCGAGGACGACGACGCGGGGCCGCGGCCGCACCAGCACCTGCTCGATCCCCGCGCTGGCCAGGAGGCCGATCGCCCGCTCGTTCAGGACGTCGCCCTCGCTCAGCAGCCGGGTTCCGACGGGTAGGTGCTCCCCCGCCGCGCGGACGTAGGCGCCCTCGGCCACGCGATCGATGAGGTCGAGCCGCCCGTCGACCAGCGTCGCGAACGACGCGGGAAGGACGGTGTTCGCACCGGGCGGCAGCGCGTCGCCCGGGGCCACGACGACGGCGCCGGCCTCGGGCAGGCGCTCCACGCCCGCGTCCACGAGGTGCATCGCGGTGGAGAGGCTGCCGTCGTCGGCCGTGAGGTCGAAGGCACGAACGGCATAACCCTGCACCTTGGCGGTGCTCACCGGGGGCACGTTGACCAGGGAGTCGATGTCCTCGGTCATGACCTGGTTCCAGGCCTCGAGCAGCGGCATGCCGAACGACGGCAGCGGCTCGACGAGGCTGAGCAGGTAGGCCACGTGGTCGGCGGCGCTGCGCAGTCCCGCGGCGTCGACGGCCGGCGGATCGGGCAGCTTCGGGGCCTCGAAGACCACGGCCTCCGACTCTTGCTCGAAGGGCTCCTGCTGTTTCCGGGCGAACCAAGCCATGCGCCTACGATAGGCCAATGGGCGTCGACGAGCGGAAGGTGACGCTGCGCACCGCCATCCTCGCCTCGCGGGCGCTCGTCACGCTCGAGGAATGGGCCGCCGAGGACGTGGCCCGCACCGATCTGTTGTCCGCCTGGCTAGGCACGACGCCGTCGATCGCTCTCTATGCCGGGCGGCCGGGCGAGCCGGGCACCCGCCTGCTCATCGACACGCTGGCCGCCCGCGGCGCAGGAGTCCTGTTGCCCGTCCTCAGGCGCGCTCCGGCCTGGTCCATGTTCGAAGGCTGGGCCGCCACGCGGGTCGGGTGGGGAGCCATCCCGGAGCCGGTGGGCCCCGCGTTGCCCGCGCCGGCGCTCGCCCAGGCCGACGTCGTGCTCGTGCCGTGCCTGGCTGCCGGCCGCGACCTCACGCGGCTCGGCACGGGCGGCGGCTGGTACGACCGCGCGCTCCCCCATCGGCGCCCGGACGCGCCCGTGGTGGCCGTGGCTCGTGCCGCGGAGATCCTCGACACCGTCCCCGTACTGCCTCACGACCATCCGCTCGACGGCGTCGTCACCGAGACCGGTTGGGTGGGGGCGCCGCCGTCGCTTACCATGGTCGGCGGTCCCAACGTCGTCTAGGGAGTAGTTGATGCCCACCTACCAGTACCAGTGCAAGAGCTGTGGTGCCGACCTGGAGGTCGTGCAGAAGTTCAGCGACCCCTCGCTGACCGAGTGCCCCGAGTGCTCCGGCGAGCTGCGCAAGGTGTTCAACGCCGTCGGCGTGGTATTCAAGGGCTCCGGCTTCTACCGCACCGACTCGCGCGGGTCGAGCTCCATCCCCGCGGGGAAGAAGGACAAGGACGCCGCCCCGGCCGCCGCGAAGCCGGCTGCCAAGGAGAGCGCGTCGTCGTCCTCATCCTCCTCGGAGAAGGTCGCCTGAGCGCACTGCTTCGTATTTTCTGAAATCCCGCCTGTGGATAGGCGGGATTTCTGCTGTCCGGATGAACATAACAAGGGTATGACCCTGTTTCGTTCCATCGCCTCGTTCGTCTCCTGGCACCGCCGCGCCGTGGGTGCGCTCCTCGCCGCACTGGCGGTGTTCACCCTCACGGAGTCGCTGTCCACCCCACCGGCCCGCGCGACGGCCGTCGTGCTGACCCGCGCGGTCGCGGCCGGCGCGGTGCTGTCCTCGGCCGATGTGGCGGCGCGGCCCCTTCCGCCGGAGTCGTTGCCGGACGCGGCGCTCTCCGCGGTCGACGACGCCGTCGGCCGACCCCTCGCCGTGGCGGCCGGGCCGGGGACGGTGTTGCAGCCGTCACTCCTCGGGCGGGTGGTCGACGCAGCCGAGGGTCGCGCGATCGTGCCCATCGTCGTGCCCCAACGCGAGCTGAAGGGCCTCCTGAGCGCCGGCGACCATCTGACGCTCGTCGCCGCGTTGGGCGAGGTCACGGAGGTGGTGACCGACGACGCCCGCGTCGTCACGCTGCCCCCGCCGACCCCCTCGGGTGGCCTGCAGCTGGCCTCCGCCGACGGCGAGGGCACCCTCCTCGTGGACGTGCCCGTGGGATCGGCCGCGCGCGTCGCGGTGTTCGGGCAGGCCGGCCAGCTGGCCGTGGTACTGCGGGGCGGCTGAATGATCACTCTGGCGGCCCGCGCGCTCGGGGGACTACTGTCGAAATCGCACCGCGCAGAGCGCGGCCGAACCCAACGAGAGGACCAGAAATATGAAGGGCTTCAAGGAGTTCATCCTCCGCGGCAACCTGGTGGAGCTGGCGGTGGCGTTCGTCATCGGCGCCGCCTTCGGCAAGGTCGTGGACTCGTTCACGGCGATGTTCATGGACATCCTCGGTGCCCTGGGCGGCACGCCCGACTTCTCCTCCTGGAAGCCGGGAGGCATCAGCGTCGGCGTGTTCCTGACGGCGCTCATCGCCTTCGTGATCATCGCCGCGGTCGTCTACTTCGGCGTGGTCCTCCCGTACAACAAGGCCAAGAGCCGCTTCGACAAGCCGGAGGAGACCGTCGCCGGGCCGAGCTCCGAGGACCTCCTCACCGAGATCCGCGATCTGCTCGCGAAGCGAGCCTGACCGAGGACACCCCCTCCGTCACCAGTGCGGCGGCCTGTCCGCGACAAGCCGCTGCTCGTCGCGGTTCAGGCTGCGGCTGGCCGGCGTGGCAGGCGCGAGGCCGGTGAGGCCGAGCGCCTCGCGGGCCTCCGCCAGCGCGGCGTCGTAGCGCGCGAAACCGACGGCGCGGAGCGTCTCCACCGGCACGGGAAACGGCCACGGCCGTCGCGCCTCCTGGCGCGCGCGCCGGAGTTCTCGCAGGCGTTCGCCGTCGAATCCCTCGTCGGCGAGTTCGTCGGCCACCGGCCGCTCCCCCGCGAGGAGGAGACTCTCGCCGGTCAGCCCGAGGGCGACGGCGCGGGCGAGGCTACTCGCCGAGTCGGCTGCCATCGGGCACGACCTGGGGCTCCCCCTCGTCGGTCAGCTCCGCGTCGCCCACCACCGAGACGTCGTCCCCGAAGGTCCAATCGCCGCGCACCTTGAGCGAGTGCGCCCGGCGCAGCGACGGGGCGTGCGGGAAGCGCTGGCTGAAGCCGTCGACGAGCTTGTAGTACGTCGGGTCGAGGTCCACCTCGGGCGCCTTCTCGATGCGCGCCACGAGCTTGCCCTCGTAGTTCAGCTCGTACACGTCGGAGCGCAGGAGCAGCAGCTCATTGGTGGTCTTCACGGGCAGGAACCGGTCGCGGCCCACGCAGATCGCCGTCGCGCCCGGGAACACCTCGACGGCGGCGCCCATCGCCGACTCCACCTGGATGACCTTCGGCGACGACGGGTCCGACGGGTCGACGTTCTTCTCGTTGCGGATGAGCGGCAGGCCGAGAACCGAGTTGCGGGCGGTGAGGAGCTCGCGGAGGCGCACCAGATCGAACCACAGGTTGTTGGTGTGGAAGTACGGGTGACGGTGCTCGTCGGTGAAGTAGACCATCTCCTCGGGCGCCGTCTGGGCGGTGTCACGGAGGATGAGCTGACCGTCGGCCTTGCGGACCGCCAGGTGGCCGCCCTTCTTGTCGTTGACGGTGCGGCGGCAGACCTCGGCGGCATAGGGCGCGCCCGACTTCGCGAACCAGCCGGCCACCGTCGCGTTCGGCACGGCGCCCAGGTTGTCGCCGTTGGAGACGCAGGCGTAGCGGAAGCCCTGCGCGAGCAGCTTGTCCAGCACGCCGGAGCCCTCCAGCGCGGGGTAAAGGTCGCCGTGGCCGGGCGGGCACCACTCGAGCGTGGGATCGGCGGGCCACTCCACCGGGGTGAGGTCGTCGGCGAGCAGCTTGGGCTCCTGGTTCTGCATGAAGCTCAGCGGCAGCCCGTCGACGGGCAGCTCGGGGTAGCGCGCGAGGTGCGCCAGCGTGTCGGCCTCGGTGCGGAACGAGTTCATCAGCAGCAGCGGCAGGCGGGCGTCGTACCGCTCGCGGGCCGCGAGCACCTGCCGGACGATGAGGTCCAGGAAGTTCTTGCCATCGCGCACGCTGAGCAGCGTCTTCGCCTTGTCGAGCCCCATCGACGTGCCGAGGCCGCCGTTGAGCTTGATCATCACGGTCTTGCCGATGGCGTCGCGGGCCTCGAGGTTCGAGACGTCCACGTCGCAGATGTTCGGTGGATCGAGCAGCGGCTCGATGTCATCCTCTCGGATGATTCCGGTCTCCCCCGTTTCGAGGAGTCCGTAGAACCGGGAGAAGACCTCGACCGCGGGGACGGATACCCCGGCGTCGATCATCTTCTGGCGGGCGGCTTGGAGGCCAGCTTCGGACACTTCGCTTCCCTTCGTAAGAGGCGCTCCCGACCGATATTAGCCATGGCCACGTGACCGCCAAACCCGAAGGGCCGATTCCATCACCCGTACCGCTCAGCCCGACGGCCGCGTCGGAGCCCGTTCGACCCGGCACCGAAGTGGTCCTGTCGCCCCGACGGGTTACCCTGACGGCGGTGGGCGACGACGCCCACCGGGTGTGAAAGGTCCAGCCATGCTCCTCTTTTCCACGAGGCCCCTGGCCGTCGTCCTGACGGCATCTGCCCTCGTCGCAGCCTCGGCCCTCGCGCCGTCATCGGCCGCGGCCGACTCCCCCACCATCCCGCGCAACGTCATCGTGCTGATCGGCGACGGCATGGGCTACAACCAGGTCGACCTCGCCAACGAGGTGCTGACCGGCAAGACCCACTACCAGCTGAGCACCGGCGCCGACGGCACGGTGCGCCCCGCGGGCACGAACGCGCGGCGCCCCACGCAGGGTTTCCAGAGCTGGGACCTGGTCGGCGCGTCGACCCACTGGGCCGACGGCCCGGCCTACGACCCGAGCAAGGCGTGGTCCAGCTTCCGCTGGGTCCTCGACAGCCCCACCGACTCCGCCGCCGCGGGCACGGCGATGGCAACGGGCACGAAGACCCTCATCGGCCGCATCGGCAAGGACCCGAAGGGCAAGGACCTGGAGAACCTGGCGCAGCGGGCCAAGGCGCTCGGCAAGTCCGCAGGCGTCGTCTCGAGCGTGTCGTTCTCGCACGCCACCCCCGCCTCGTACTCCGCGCACGACTCGTCGCGCAACGACTACCAGTCGATCGCGCACGAGCAGCTGACCGGCCCCCTGGACGTCGTGATCGGCGCGGGCCACCCCTACTTCACCGACGACCACCGCCCCACCGCCACGGGCACCTTTGATTCCATCAGCCAGGCGGATTGGGAGCTGCTGGTGTCGGGCAGGAGCGGCTTCACCTTCGCCGAAGACCTCTCGGAGTTCGAGCGGCTCACCTCCGGGCCCACGCCCAGCCGCCTGTTCGGCGTGCCGCAGGTGCGCTCCACGCTGCAGCAGGCCCGCTCCGCCGGCGCCGCCCGGAACGACGTGCCGGAGCTCGCCACGCTCGCGACGGCAGCCCTGAACGTCCTCGACGAGGACAAGGACGGCCTGTTCCTCATGGTCGAAGGCGGTGCCATTGACAAGGCGGGCCACGCCAACCAGACCAGCCGCAACGCCGAGGAGACCGTCGAGTTCTTCGGCGCCATCGACGCCGTAGTCGACTGGGTGGAGACCAACTCCAGCTGGGACGAGACCCTCGTCGTTGTCACCGCCGACCACGAGACCGGCTACCTGATGGGGCCGGCCAGCGGGTCCGTCAACCCGATCGTCGACTACCCGCAGGTCTCCTGGAACACCAAGAACCACACCAACCAGCTGGTGCCGTTCTTCTTCAAGGGCGCGGGAGCAGACGTCGTGCGGTCGCTCGCCGACGCCCGCGACCCGCTGCGCGGCGCCTACCTGGACAACACCGAGCTGGCCACCTGGCTCCTCAACACCGCCTGGACAAGGCCTTTCACCTCGACGCATGCGCCGACGGTGACCGGGACCGCCAGGGTGGGGTCGACGCTCACGGCCGCCGTCGAGGCCTGGACGCCGTCGGCCTCGACGACCTACCGATGGCTGCGCGACGGCAAGGGCATCGCGGGTGCCACCTCGAAGAGCTACACCCTCACGAAGGCCGACGCGGGCAGGGAGATCAGCGTGCGCGCGTGGGGCTCCCGCGCCGGCTACACGCCCACTTCGAGGACCTCCAAGCCTGTCGTGGTGGCGAAGGTCTTGTCGGCGACGCCGACGCCGGCTGTTTCGGGTACGGCGAAGGTGGGGTCGAAGCTGACGGTGAAGGTGGGTACGTGGCAGCCGGCTCCGGTGAAGGTTGGTTATCAGTGGTTGCGTGATGGGAAGGCGATCTCGAAGGCGACGAAGTCGTCGTACACGGTGACCGGGTCTGATGCGGGGAAGAAGATCTCGGTGAAGGTGACGGGGTCGAGGTCGGGTTACGTGTCGGTGTCGAGGACGTCGAAGTCGGTGTCGGTGGCGAAGGTGAAGGCGTCGGTGAAGGTGTCTGTGCCGTCGTCGGTGAAGCGGGGTAAGCAGGCCACGGTCAAGGTGTCGGTGTCGTCTGCTGCGACGGGTAAGCCGGTGGGGACGGTGAAGGTGACGGTGAATGGGAAGACGGTGAAGAAGTCGGTGTCGTCGTCGGTGAAGGGGAAGGTGTCGGTGACGTTGCCGAAGGTGTCGAAGAAGGGGACGTATTCGGTGAAGGTGTCGTTTGTGCCGTCGGGTTCGACGGCGAAGTCGACGTCGTCGTCATCCACCGTGACGAAGACCCTCCGCGTGGTCTAGGTCGAGGGGCGAAAAGCCGAAATGGTGTGGTTCACGCCGACCCGGCCGGCCTCCGATGAGACGAGCGCCCTGAGCTGCTGCCGCAATTCCCTGCCCAAAAGCGCGGGACCTAACGACCACGGCCGGGCGCTCCGCGCCGGGCTCGGGATCCAAGGAACGGTACCGCTGCCGCACCTTCCTGCCCAAAGCGCGGGACCTTTCGACACGGCCGGGCGCTTCGCGCCGGACCGGCTCAAGGAACGGTCCCTGAGGAGCAGCCCCGCGGGCCAGCCGACACCGAGCGGGAGTCCTGCGGGGCTGCGTCTCGAAGGGTCCGCAACCCACAGCCGGGCCGATCCCCTCAGCATCAGGAACCAGGGTCAGCCCCTCCACCACGCACAAATCTCTGTATACGGGCAGCCGCGCGAATAATTGCACCGCTGCCCGTATACAGAGATTTATGCAGGGAAACCAGCGGAAGACCGGCCACCGCTGACCATCGGGGAGGCAAGGTCATGGTCGGCCGCCCGGGACGACAGCAGAGGGTGAGGTGGGGAGGCGCTTCGACGAAGCGTAAAAACACCCATGCACCCAGACCAGAAGCGACTGTGGTCACGGAACCGGGCCGGCAGCGAGACGGAGCGCCTCCCCACCTCAGCCGTCCGCCCTTGTGGTTGAGATCCTGCGTGGGTGCGGGACCTTTCGACACGGGCCCGGCGCTTCGCGCGGGGGCCCGGCTCAAGGAACGGTGCCCACCTCAGCCGTCCGCCCCTGTGGTTGAGATCCTGCGTGGGTGCGGGGCCTTTCGACACGGCGTTCGGCTAGCGCCTCACGGCCGGCTCAACGAACGGTCCCTGAGGAGCAGCCCCACACGCAGACCCACACCGAGCGATAGCCCCTGCGGGGCTGCGTCTCGAAGGGGCCGAAACCACAGCCCAACCCATCCCCACAATCCAGAGTCACACCCTCACACGCGCACAAATCTTTGTATACGGGCAGCCACGCGAATAATTGCACCGCTGCCCGTATACGGAGATTTATGCAGGGAAACCAGCGGAAGACCGGCCACCGCTGACCATCGGGGAGGCAAGGTCATGGTCGGCCGCCCGGGACGACAGCAGAGGGTGAGGTGGGGAGGCGCTTCGACGAAGCGTAAAAACACCCATGCACCCAGACCAGAAGTGACTGTGGTCACAGAACCGGGCCGGCAGCGAGACGGAGCGCCTCCCCACCTCAGCCGCCCACCCTTGTAGTCGAGTCACTGCCCACAGCGCGGGACCTTTCGACTCGACGTGTTCGCTGGCGCTCACGCGTCGGCTCAAGGAACAGCGCCCGGCTCAAGGAACGGGGCGCACCTCACGCGTCCGCCCCTGTGGTTGAGATCCTGCGTGGGTGCGGGGCCTTTCGACACGGCGTTCGGCTAGCGCCTCACGGCCGGCTCAAGGAACGGTGTCTACCTCAGCCGTCCGCCCTTGTGGTCAAGTCACTGCTCACAACGCGGGACCTAACGACCAAGGCTTTCGGCTAGCGCCTCACGGCCGGCTCAAGGAACGGGGTCCTTACCGAAGTGGTGGCCGTGGTGAGCGGCTTCCTGGCGCGGCAGGGCGTCGTCCAGTAGGCCACTTGCACTTTCGCAACACGACCTAGTCCTCGGTGTCCAGGTCGAGGGGCAGGACCAGGGGGCGGCCGGTCACCGGGTCGGGGATCACCTGGCAGGGAAGGTCGTAGACGTGCTCGATCAGCTCCGGGGTGACGACATCCAGAGGGTGGCCCTCGGCGATCACGCGGCCGTCGCGCATCACGATCAGGTGCGTGGCGTAGCGGAATGCCAGGTGCAGCTCGTGCAGCACGAGGACCACCGTGCGGCCCTCGCGGTGGAGCCGGCGGGTCAGGTTCAGCACCTCGATCTGGTGCGCCACGTCCAGGTAGGTGGTCGGCTCGTCGAGCAGCAGCAGCGGGGTCTCCTGCGCCAGCGCCATCGCCACCCAGACGCGCTGCCGCTGGCCACCGGACAGTTCGTCGACGCTGCGGTCGGCCAGGTCGGCGACGTTCGCTGCGACCAGGGCGTCGAGCACCGCACGCTCGTCGTCCGGCGACCACTGCCGCAACAGGTTCTGATGCGGGTAGCGGCCGCGGGCGACGAGGTCCGAGACCGTGATGCCGTCCGGCGCCGTGGGCGACTGCGGCAGCAGGCCGAGGCGGCGGGCGACCGCCTTCGGTGCCAGCGAGCCGATGGGCGCGCCGTCCAGCAGCACCCGACCGGCTTGGGCGGGCAGCATCCGCGCGAGTGCCTTCAGCAGGGTCGACTTGCCGCACGCGTTGGGGCCGACGATCACCGTCAGCTCCCCTTCGGGGATGACGACGTCGACGTCGTGCAGGACCGTGCGGGTGCCGTAGCCGACCCGCAGTTCCTCCCCGCGTAGCCGAGAGTGCATCACAACCGCTTCCTTTCCACGGCGAGGAGCCAGACGAGGTAGAGCCCGCCGAGCGAGCCGGTGATCACGCCCACGGCCAGCTCGGTCGGGGCGAACAGCCGCCGGGCGATCAGGTCGCTGACCAGCACGAGCACTGCACCCATCAGCGCCGACCCGAACAGCGCGACACCCGGCGTACGGGTGAGCCGGCGGGTGAGGTGCGGGGCGGCCAGCGCGACGAACGCGATGGGGCCCGTCGACGCCGTCGCCACGCCCATCAGAGCGACGCCGACGACGATCAGCACGAGGCGCGAACGCTCGACGCGCACGCCGAGGCCGGTGGCGGCGGCGTCGCCGAGCGGCAGCTGGGCCAGCGGCCGACACCACGCCACGGCGAGCGGCGTGAGCAGCACGAGCGCCACCGCGACCGCGGCCGCCTCCGGCCAGAGCGTGCTGTTGAGCGAACCCGCGAGCCACTGCGCAGCCGTCTGGGCCGCCTCCAGCGGCGCCTTGACGACGAGCAGCGAGTTGACGGCCGCGAGCGCCGCGCCGATCCCGATACCGACGAGCACGAGCCGGAAGCCCGCGACCCCCGCACGCCACGAGAGGCCGTAGACGACGGCGGCGGTCAGCAGGCCGCCGGCGACCGACGCGAGGGCGACGGCCAGCGTGTCGCCGCCGACGAGGATGATCTCCACCAGCGCCCCGGTGGCCGCGCCGGTGGTGAAGCCGATCACATCGGGGCTGCCGAGCGGGTTGCCCGAGACGGTCTGGAAGATGGCGCCGGACATGCCGAGCGCCGCGCCCACCAGCAGCGCGGTGACGGCGCGGGGCAGCCGGACGTCGCGGACGAAGTACTGCGCGAGGGGGTCGTCTGCGGCGCCGCGCAGCGACGCGAGGATCTGGCCGAGGTCGATCGGGTAGTCGCCGATGGCGATGCCCGCGACGGCGGCCGCGAGCGCCAGCACCACGAGCGCCAGGTAGACGACCGCGGCGCGGCGCTCGAAGCGCACGCTGAACGGGCCGACGGCCACGACGGCGTGCCGTCGGCGGAGGCTGCGGCGGGCCACCTGCAGGTCCGTCATAGCGCCGCGATCTTCCGCCGGCGCACGATGGCGACGAACACGGGCGCGCCGAGCAGCGCGGCGATGACCCCGACGGGGGCCTCCTCCGGGCGCACGACGAGCCGGGCGATGACGTCGGCGCCGAGCAGCCAGGCGGGGCCGAGGATGGCGGAGAAGACCGTCACCCAGCGCTGGTCGGAGCCGACGAGCAGGCGGGCCGCGAAGGGCACGGCGAGGCCGACGAAGCCGATCGGGCCGACGGCGGCCGTCGCGGCCCCGCAAAGCAGCGTGAGCGCCACCATGGCGCCGACCCTCGTGCGCTGCACCCGCACTCCGAGCGCCTTGCCGGTCTCGGTACCGAGCGCGAGCGCGTTGAGCGCCGGCGCCAGCAGCAGGGCGAGGACCAGGCCCGCCGCGATGAACGGCAGCACGGACAGCAGCACCGGGTAGAGCCTGCCCTCGAGCGAGCCGGAGACCCAGAATCGGAACTCGTTGAAGGCCGTCTGGTCGGCCAGGATGATCGTCTGAGTGAGCGCCTGCAGCGCCGCGCTGATGGCGACGCCCGCGAGCGCGAGCCGGGTGGGCGTCGCGGCGTGATGGTGGGCCGTGCCGAGGACGTAGACCGCGGCCGACGCGAGGGCCGCGCCCGCGAACGCGAACCAGAGGTAGAAACCCATCCCGCTGACGCCGGTGACCGCCACGGCGAGGACGACGGCGACGGACGCGCCGGCGTTGACGCCGAGGATGCCGGGGTCGGCCAGCGGGTTGCGGGTCAGCGACTGCATGAGCCCGCCCGCGACGCCGAGCGCGGCGCCCACGACGACGCCGAGCAGCGTGCGGGGCACGCGCAGCTCGTGCAGCACGGTGGACGCGCTCGACCCGTCGGGCGCGAACAGCAGCGCCCACGCGTCGAGGACGGGGATGTCCTTCGAGCCGAGCGACAGCGAGAGCAGCACGGCGACGACGAGCGCGCACAGGGCGCCGACGAGCGCGGCCACGCGCACCGCTCCCGGGCGGGTCAGCCGCTGCTCACGCAGCTCCGGTGTCCGGCCAGCGACGCCCGCGGTCATCCCTGCGGACCGGCCGCGGCCTGCCGCACGAGCCGATTGCGCCGGGCGAACGCCCACGCGAGCGCACCGCCGCCGAGCACGACCGCGCCGGCGAGCACCGCGATCCCGACGACGGGCACGCCGGGCTGAGCTGCGGCCGGCGCAGGCGCCGGGGCGGCGGGGGCGGGCGGCTGGGCTGCCTCGACGACGGGCGCCGCGGCACTCGACTCGGGTGAGGCGGGCTGGCCGACCGGGGCCGCCGACTCGCTGGCCGACGGGGTCGGGGTGGGCGACGGCGTGGGCTCCGCCGACTCCTCGCCGAGGTCGACCGTCACCGAGCCGCCCTCGATCTTGCCGTCGGCCTTCGTGGTTCCCCCGCCCTTGACGGTGGTCGATCCGTCGGCGCTCTTGGTGCCAGAGCCGCCCGCCTCGACGGTGAAGGTGTTGCCGCCGCGGCGGGTATAGCCCTCGTAGCCGAGCTTCTTGCCCGTCTCCGCGTCGTAGACGTCGCCGGTGCCCAGCATCCGGAGCCAGTGCTCACCGGGTGCGAGGGCGGGCACCACGAGCGACCCGGTCGCCGAACCGTTCTTGTCCAGCTTCTGCGTGTGATAGACGCAGGCGCCGTGCGAGGTGTCCGAGCACATGGTTCCGTCGTCGATCTTGATGTAGACGGTCTCGCCCGCGGGGAAGCCCGAGACGCTGAAGTTCAGCCGATCGCCCGCCTTGACCGTGCGCGGCCACACGCGGGAGCTGGTGCCCGGGGTGTCCGGGCCCGCGCCGTCCGGCGGCAGCGCCGTGGCCCCCAGCTGGACGCCGACGGCGAGGCCCAGCGCCAGGAGCGCGGCGGCGGCCGCCCGGCGGAGACGGTGCGGGCGAGGGGCGGGGGCGAGACTCATGTGGGTTCCTCGTTCGGGGTCACGGACGGGCCGGGGCCGGGGTGCGGAGCAGGATGACGCCGACGCCCGAGCCCGCGAGCACGAGGACGGCGAGGCCGATCAGGACGAGCGTCCACGTCGGGTCGGCGGGCGAGGTCGCGGCGGGCGCCTCCCCCACGGGGGCGGCGGGTGCCGCGCCGGAGCCGGCGGCAGGGGGCACCTCCGCCGCCTCGATGGGCGTGCCGGGCTTGACGGTGGGCGCCAGCGGGGCGGGCCCGTCGACGGCGACCCAGCCGAGCAGCGTGCCCCGCATACCCACGAGGGCGAGCTTGTGGGTGCCGTTCGGGAGAGTGCCGAAGGAGACGGTGAGCGTGTGATCGGTGCCCACCTGCACCCAGTCGGCGCCGACGACGCGGCCCGTCTCGGTGTACAGGAACGGGTAGACCCAGTCCCCGCCCGGCACGGCGGCGACGGTGAGCAGCACCTTCCCGTCGGCGACCTTCGCCGGCAGGGTGCCCGCGTTCTTCTCGTCGAGGTCGGCGTAGGCGGCCACCGGGGCCGCCGGGGCCTTCGCAGGCTTCGCGGCCCCGACGCGCGTGGCGGTCGGGACGAGGCGCACCGGCTTGGGCGTCGGCTTGGCCGTTCCGCCCACCCGCGGCGCGGCGACCGTGACGGTGTCCCACCCGAGCAGGGCGCCGCTCCTGTCCTGCACGGACAGCTTGTTCGTGCCGGTGGGCAGGTCGGCGGAGGCCACCGGGACGGTCACCTGCCGCTTGTCGTCCACCGCGAACCACCGCTGGCCCCAGGGGAATCGGGGCGAGGAGCCGTCGAACACGTTGATGTAGACCCAGTCGCCGGGCTCGGCGCGCGGCACGGCGATCACCCACGAGGAGGCCCGCTGCGTGACGTCGACGCCGCCGCGGCGCGCGGCGGTGAGGTCGTCGGTGACGTGCAGCGGGTCGGGCACCGCCGTCGGCTTGCCGGGCTTCACGCCGTCGAGCGACGCCCCCTCCGCCACCACCGTGAACTCGCGCGTGACGATGCTGCGCGACGGATCGGGCCGGGACCCGGCGTAGTACGGGTCCGCGCTGATCGTGCGCGTGAGGAGCTGCAGCGTGTACGCGCCCTCGGTGAAGCCGGGCAGCGAGTTCTTCCGCGTCGGGAGCGGGATCTGGACGTCGAACGCGCCCTTCTCGTCAGCCTCGATCACGTACCAGATGGTCTTGTTGGAGGCGCTGATGCCGGCCGGCGACGGCCCCACCTCGCGGCCGACACGCGCGTCGTACTGCGGGGCGGTCACGGTGGGCAGGTGCTGGTAGCCGCCGGCGTTGATCTTGACGGCGATCAGGGAGCCACCGCCGACGAGGTTGCACCAGTTCGCGCCCCGCAGCCGGATGGTGCCGCCCACGTTCGCGGCCGGCACCTTCATGCCGGGCGCCAGCTCGTAGGTGTAGGCCGACGGCTTCGCGGTGCAGGTGGCGCCCTCGGCGAGCGGCGGCACATAGGGCACGTTGTCGATGGTGAGGGTCGGCGACGTCCAGGAGCGCGCCACGTCGCCGAGCGGGGTGCCGTCGTCGACGGTGCTCAGCTGGACGGCGAGGTAGTCGCCGCCGCGAAGCGCGCCGGGCAGCGGGATCTGGGCGAGGACGTCGCCGAGCTCGTCGGCCCGGACGACCTGCCAGACGGTCGGGTCGGCCGCGACCGGGCGCTCGCCGGCCGGCCTGCGGTATGCGGTGCCCTGTGCGTCGACGAGCCGCACCGCGACGGTCGAGCCCCACTGCCGATCCTTCGTCAGCCAGCCGGTGCCCGAGAGCGTGAAGCTGCTGCGGGAGGCGACCCGGCGCGGCAGCCAGGCCGTCGCGGTGTCGCCCGCGGCCGTGGACCGGAACGTGTGGTGCTCGTAGACGGGCTCGGTCACGCGCACCTCGTCGCTCAGGCTCTGCACGACGGTGAACAGCAGCGAGGCGCCGCGCTGCCGGTCCGCCGGGGAGGTGAGCAGCGAGCCGGAGAGGATCCGGATGGAGTGCTCGGTGCCGGGTGCGAAGCGCTTGTCGATCTCGGCCTGCGTGAGGTCGACGCCCTGGACGGTGGGCCACGGGATGGTGGCCGTCCAGGAGCCGTCGGGCCGCGCCTGGACGACGGCGTGGGTGCGCTTGTCGCTGACGGGCTTGCCGGTGGCGGGGTTGACGACCGTGCGCTTGGTGAAGACCGTGTTCGGGTCGCCGGAGTACTCGGCGTCGAGGAAGAAGTTGACCACAGAGCCGGTGGCGTCGTCGGTAGCGAGGTAGCCGCTCACGCCCTCGATCACGATGTCCTTGCCCGCGACCACCTTCTCCGGCCCCTTGAAGCAGAACTCGACGCCGGTGTGCGCCGCGCCCGGGCCGTACGACGTGCCACACGTGGTCTGGACGGTGCCGCGGGGCGTGACGCTGAGGGTGGCGGGCTCGGTGGCGACGCCGTCGGGCGAGACGGCGTTGGTGAACACGGCGCGGTAGAGCTGGCCCGATTGGGCCGTGCGGACGCGCTCGATGGTGTAGCTGGCTCCCGTGGCGCCGCGCAGGTCCGCCCAGGTGGCGCCGCCGTCGGTGGAACGCTGCCAGACGACGGTGGGCGCCGGGTCGCCAGTAGCGGCGGCCGTGAAGGTGACGAGCGTGCCCGCCTCGGCCGTGCGGCTCTGCGGCTGCGCGGAGATCGTCACGGCTCCGGGCTTCGGCTCGGGGTCGACGGGCTCCTCCGGGTCGACCGGTGCCTCACCCGCGACGGTGAGGGTGAGCGGCACCGTGCGCGAGACGTCGGGGCGCTGGCTGGGATCGACGCCCGCCTGGTCGCTGTAGAGCGTGCCGGACAGCAGCTGCACGGTGAACGACGCGCCGGGCCCCCAGGTGGGGGTGGCGACGGCGTTGTCGGCATCGGGCCATTCGAGTTCCAGCACGAAGTCGCCGTCGTCGTCGGCCCAGGCGGCGCCCCACACCGTGTCGTTCTGGATGGGCACGCCCAGCCTCGGGTTCTCGATCAGCGACCGCCGCTGCAGCTGGCCGAGGTCCTCGTCGTCGATCAGCTTGACGCCGATCACCGAGCCCCGCTGCCCCTCCTCGGTGCGGTCGGGCTTGGCGAGCCAGCCGGTGCCCTGCAGGCGGATCGGTTCGCCGGGGCGCACCTCGGCGTTGTAGGTGACCGTCGCGCCGCCGGGCAGTGTGCGGGTGGTGGTCTCGCCGGTGACGAACCCACTGGCCGCGACGTCGCGCGCGGGCTCGCGCTCGCGCTCGGGCTCGGGGGCGGCACCGGAACCCGTGGGGGCAGGATCCGGGTCCGGCGCAGGGTCGGGTTCCTCGGTCTCCCTCAGCTCCGGTGCCGCCGGCTCTGGGCCGGCCGCAGGCTCCTCGACGGCCGGTGTCTCCTCGGGAGCGGGCTCCTCGACCGACGCCGTGGGGATGGGCTCGTCGGCCGCGGCCAGCGACGGCTGCAGCAGCAGGGCGCAGGCCAGCAGCAGCCCCGCGACGGCTCGGCTCGGGCTCACTGGGCGACCATCCTTACGTCAGCGTTCTCCGATAGGGCGCTGATGCACCCCGGGTGCCGCCAGGCCACTGCCCTGCTCGCTTGACGCGAAGGACGTCCACTGTGAGATCCGCAGGGTCTGGTGGTTGCCCGGGACGTGTGGACCGTCGATAGGGCTGTGCGCCAAGACCACGTGTGGTTGCGAGCGCCGATCAGTGAGCGAACCGGCAGACACGTCCCGGCACCAACGACACCCGAAGAAATGGGTGCCTCCCCACTGGGTCTAGCAGCGAGGAGGCTGACGTGAAGTCTGCCAGCACTACCCCGAGTAACCAACGTCCTCTGGTCCTGCCCGAGGTCGCTCCCAACGACGTGACCGCGGGCATCGACTGGGCCCGTGACGACCACGCCGCATGCATCATCGACGGACGCGGCCGCAAAGTCGCCACCGTCATGGTCGAGCACACCAACGCTGGTCTGCGCGACCTGATCGGCTTCCTGCGGCGTCATGGCGTCGAAGAGGTCGCGATCGAGCGACCTGACGGACCCGTCATCGACGCGCTCCTGGCCGCAGGGCTGACCGTGGTGGTGATCTCCCCGAACCAGGTCAAGAACCTGCGCGGCCGCTACGGCTCGGCCGGCAACAAGGACGACCGGTTCGACGCCTACGTCCTGGCCGACACCCTGCGCACCGACCGTGCCCGACTCCGCCCGCTGGTCCCCGACACCCAGGCCACCACCGCGCTGCGCCGGGCCTGCCGCGCCCGCAAGGACCTGGTCAAGCACCGCGTCGCCGCGGCCAACCAACTCCGCGCGCACCTGCGCAACGTCTTCCCCGGCGCCATCGGCCTGTTCGCCGCGATCGACTCCGAGATCGCTCTGGCGTTCCTGACCCGCTTCGACACCCAGGACCGCGCCGACTGGCTCACGCCCAAGCGACTGGGCGACTGGCTGACCCGACAGGGCTACTCCGGCCGCACCGACCCCGCCGTGCTGCACCAGCGCCTGCTCGACGCCCCCCGCGGCGCCACCGGCGTTCACGCCACCAGCCAAGCAGCCATCACCGCCAGCTACGTGACGCTGCTGCGCACTCTGCTCGAGCAGATCAAGACCCTCTCGACCCAGATCGACCACCAACTCGACGAACACGCCGACGCCCACATCTTCACCAGCCTGCCCCGCAGCGGCCGCGTCCGCGCCGCCCGACTCCTGGCCGAGATCGGCGACTGCCGAGCGAGGTTCCCCACCCCGGAGTCGCTGACCTGCCTCGCCGGCGCAGCACCCTCCACCCGCCAATCCGGCAAGCTCCGAGCCGTCGGCTTCCGCTGGTCCTGCGACAAACAACTGCGCGACGCCGTCACCGACTTCGCCAACGACACCCGACACGCCAACCCCTGGGCCGCCGACCTCTACAACCGAGCCCGAGCACGAGGCCACGACCACGCCCACGCCATCCGCATCCTGGCCCGCGCCTGGCTCCACATCATCTGGCACTGCTGGCAAGACGGACTCGCCTACGACCCCAGAAATCACCGCGCACTGCAACGCGTCCTCGTCCAACAGAACGAGGCGGCTTGACATAGGGCTCCTCACAGCAGCTCCTTCTCGACGAACTCGATGATGCGGCGCATGAGGATGGGGCCGCCGGTGGAGGTCCACAGCGACCCGTCGACGAGGATCACGTGACCGTCGCGGAAGGCGGTGAGGTCGCGGAAGCCGGGCACCGCCTGGGCCTCCTCGTAGGCCTTGGCTGCGCCGCTGACGTCGGCCGATCCGCCGGCGACGGGGTTGTCGACGCTCGAGCCGCCGAGCGTGCCGAAGAACATGTAGTCGGCGTCGGCGTCGGTCAGGTTCTCCAGCGAGATGGGCTCGGAGTGCCCGCGCCCCTCCCTGTCCTGGGCCGGCGGGCGGTGGAGGCCGATGGCCTCGAGGGCCATCCCCGGCGGGAGGTCCTTCAGGATGAGCGAGGCGTTCGAGCCCTGCCAGCGCACGATCGAGAACGTCTTCTCGCCCAGCCCCGCGGCGTAGAGCTTGTCCTTGACGCCCGCGGCGTAGGCGTCGAAGTCGGCGAGCAGCGCCGTGCCGTCGTCGGCCTTGTTGAGGGCCTGGGCCACGTTGGTGAACGTGTCGCGCCAGTCGGCCCCCGCGTAGCCCACGAAGTAGACCGGCGCGATGCGCTCCAGGATGGCGACGGACTCGGGGTTGTTGCCGCCCGAGGCGTAGGTGAGGATCAGGTCCGGCTTGAGGTTGGCGATCGCCTCGAAGTTGAACTGCGCGACGGTGCCGACGGTCGGGATGCCCTCGGCGAGGTCGATCAGGTAGTGGGGCATGGTGCTCTGGCCGCGGCCGTTGACCGATCCGACGGGGGTGACGCCCAGCGCGAGCGCGCCATCGAGCGTCGGCTCGGAGAGCGTGACGACGCGCTGGGGCTCGGCCGGGACCGTCACGGCCTTGTGGTTGACGTCCTCGATCACCCGGATGGGCGTCCCGTCGGCCAGGCCGGGCACGCCCTGCGCGACGGCCTCGCCCGCGCCTGCCGAGGTCTGGGGCGCGGCAGGCGGTGCGGGTGCGGCGGCGGGGCCGCTGCACGCGGCGACGGCCAGGGCCGCCACGGCGCACAGCAGCGCGGCGGTCCTGCGCCGCAGGGCGCCTGGCTCGACGGGTCGGCCCATACTCAGGTGACCTTCAGCTTCTTCGTCACGGTGGATGACGACGACGTCGACTTCGCCGTCGAACCCGACGGCACAAACGACACCTTCACCGAATACGTCCCCTTCTTCGACACCTTCGGCAACGTCACCGACACCTTCCCCTTCACCGACGACGACACCGACTTCTTCACCGTCTTCCCATTCACCGTCACCTTCACCGTCCCCACCGGCTTACCCGTCGCAGCAGACGACACCGCCACCTTGACCGTGGCCTGCTTACCCCGCTTCACCGACGACGGCACAGACACCTTCACCGACGCCTTCACCTTCGCCACCGACACCGACTTCGACGTCCTCGACACCGACACGTAACCCGACCTCGACCCCGTCACCTTCACCGAGATCTTCTTCCCCGCATCAGACCCAGTCACCGTGTACGACGACTTCGTCGCCTTCGAGATCGCCTTCCCATCCCGCAACCACTGATAACCAACCTTCACCGGAGCCGGCTGCCACGTACCCACCTTCACCGTCAGCTTCGACCCCACCTTCGCCGTACCCGAAACAGCCGGCGTCGGGGTGCTGGTCAGCTTCTTCGGCGCCGCGGCGGTGACCGTGAACGACGACGACTTCAGCGTGCGGGACACGTCGCCGTCGATCAGGCTGCCGGTGAGGAAGCGCAGGGTGTGCGTGCCGGTCGTGAGCGCCGGGGCGGAGCCGAAGGTCTTGGCCGCGGCGTCGTCGGCGCCGGTGCCGTTGGGCAGCGGCATGGCGACGTCGAACGTGCCGTCCTTCTTGGCGTCGATGATGAACCAGATGGTCTTGTTGGCGTGCACCGCCGACGAGTCGAGCCGTGAGATGCCGCCGTCGTCGATCTTGACGGCGATGCGCGAGCCCTGGGACGCGTTGGTGGGGTGCAGGAAGCCCTTGCCGGTGATCCGCACGGTGCCGGCGAGCGCGGCCGACGGCGCGACCACGACGGACGCGGCGACCACCGGCGGCTCGACCGTGAGCGTGCGACGCACGGTCTTGGTGCCGTCGGAGAAGGTCACCTCGAGCGGGCCGGGGGTGACGTTCGAGGGCAGCTGCACGCGGACGTAGTCGGCCAGGCCGGCGTCGCCCTTCGCGTCGAGCCGCCAGCCGAGGTCGGTGGCGCTGATCTGCCCGATGCCGGAGAGGGTCTTGGTGCTGCCGCCGATGGTGGCCGTGGCGCGGAGCACGCCGTTGGGCGTGAAGTTCGTGGCGCGGAAGGTCCAGGAGCCGGACTGCTGCACGAGAAGGTCCTCGGCGCCGTGGGCGTGGTCGCCGGGGTTGTAGACGCGCGTGCTGGCCGCCGTCACCGCGAAGGCCGCGCTGGTGACGCGGGTGGCGCCGCCCGACGTCACGCGGACGCGGTACTGGCCGGGAGCGGCCGTGCGGGGGACGGTGACGCGCTGGTAGGTCTGGCCGTCCAGGTTCCGGGGGCGGCCGTCGGCGCCGATCTCGAACGAGGCGCGGGCCACCGCCGCGTCGGCCGCGGTGATCAGCTCGGCGGTGACGGTGCTGCCGGGCGTCTGGGCGCTCAGGTCGAACCAGGCGTGGTCGCCCTGCTCCACCGTCGTGCGGGCCAGGTCGATCTTCGGGTTCTTCGCGACGGGGCCGACGGCCTTGTCGACGACGGTGAAGTTCACGCTGACGCCGCGCTGGTAGTCGGCGGGCGTCGACAGCAGCGAGCCGCTGAGGATGCGGACCGAGTGGGTGGTGCCCGCCTTCCAGTTGGCGGCGAAGAAGGCCGCGTCGCGCGGGGCCTGCGTGCCGTTGGCCGTGGTGTTGGTCTCGTTCGGCCAAGGGATCTCGATCCGCCAGGTGCCGTCGGCCTTGGCCTGCACGATGCCGTGCGAGCGCTTGTCCGTGAACGCCTTGCCGGTGACCGGGTTGATGATCGTGCGAGTGGTGTACAGCGTGTTCGGGTCGCCCGAGCGCTCGGCGTCGATCATGAAGTTCGCCACCGATCCCGTCTTCAGGTCTGTGGCGAGGTAGCCGGTGCCGGTGATGACGATCGGCTTGCCCTTGACCATCGCGGCGGGCGCGCTCACGCTGAACGCCTTCGCGGGGAAGCCCTCCGGGCCGTACGACTCACCCGAGACCGTGACCGGCGTCACGGAATCCAGGTCGCCGGAGTCGGCCCGCGCCGTCGGCGCGCCCCCACCCATCCCGCCGACGAGGACCACGGCGATCGCGATCGCCAGGCCCCTTCTCCACGAACGCACTGCCTCGCGCATGCGACCACACCCCTTGGCTCATATCGGGCGGGGGCGAGTTCACCCCACGCCGGTCGCACGGGTTAGGCAAACCTAACCATGCGACGAATATCGAAAGCCTAAGGGCGTGATATTGACGGCGCAACTCGGGGTCACATGGTGGCTACTCGGTGACCTCCACGACGCCGTGCGCGCCGCGTTCGGCGTCCGACATGACGTGGCTCACCGTCGAATAGTGGCCGGGCTCGGCGAACGTGAGCTCGACGAACCCGCCCTCGGCCGGCTGCAGGGCGAGGGCCTGCGAGCCGCCGCCGACGGTCCCGAACGCGTCCACGCCCTCCTTCAGCAGGTAGCCGCCCTCGCGATAGACCGTGTCGAACTGGCCGCCGACGATGTGGAACGACGAGGGCCGGTTGGGCCCGGCATCGAGCAGGAAGAAGCGCACCCGCTCCCCCACGCGCGCCGCGAACGGCTGCTGGTCGTACTGGTTCGCGACGCCGTTGAACACCACGCGGTCGGGCTGGTCGGTGAAGACACGCTCGGCGTCCACCTCCTGCGCCTCCTCGGCCGTGCGAGCGTCGACGGCGTAGACGTCGGACTGCACGAGCACGTACTCCCGGTCCACCGTCGGCAGGCCGCCCTCGGGCTCGACGATCACCGCGCCGTGCATGCCCGCGGAGATATGCGCGCTCATGGGCGCCGTCGAGCAGTGGTACATCCAGACGCCCGCACGCTCGGCGGTGAATCGGTAGACCAGAGTCTCGCCCGGCGGGATGGTGCGCATCGGCTCGTCGGGCGCGACATTGCCGGCGTGGAAGTCGATGGAGTGCCCCATCGATCCGTCGTTGATCAGGGTGATCTCGAAGACGTCGCCGACGCGGCCGCGGAGGGTCGGCCCCACGCCCTGGCCGTTGAACGTCCAGCGCTTCTGCCAGAGCCCGGGCGCCACCTCGAGCGGTACCTCGGTGACGCGGAACTCGTAGCGCTTGACGCGCTCGTCGGTGAGGGCCGGGGCGGTCGGGTCGACGATGTGCGAGAGCGTCGCATCGGGGTCGCCCGCGGCCGGCGTGTGGCCCTGGTGTCCGCCGGACGATGCCGGGGGTGCGGCCGCGCCGTCGACCACGACGTCGAAGGTCATGCCCATCTGCCGGTGCCCGGCCACGGTGCACCAGCCCTGGACGCTGGCGCCGACGACGCCCAGGTCGAGTTCGGCCGTCTCGCCCGTCTTCAGGCGCGGGGTGCGCTGGTTACCCACCTGGAGGTCGTGGTAGTTGCGCTCGTCGTGGTTGGTGACGACGAGGATGACATAGTCGCCGGGGCTCACCTCGATGCGAGCGGGCGTGAAGCGCATGTCGTGCGCCTCCACCTCCACGCGCACGGTCTGCCCCGTGGGCGCGACGGCCGCGGGGGGCGTCGTGCCACCCAGGCCCGCCGCCGCGGGGTCGATCCCGACGCCCACCGAGAGCGCCACCGCGAGCGCGGCCACCCCCGCGACGACGCCGCTGCCGGTCAGCGCGTTGGGTCGCTCGACGGGGGCCGCCGGCTCGCCCGCGGCGGCCCGACGGCGCTCAGCCACCGAGGCGCGGATCCCGCCGATCATCAGCGGCAGGAACAGGGCGAGCGCCACGAGCACGGCCGAGGAAACAGTCACCTTCGCCCAGCTGGGCAGCGGCAGCAGCCACAGCAGGAGGCCGCCGTTGATCACCACGAGCCGGCCGGCGGCCCAGCGGTCGAAGTGTCGACCGGCGGCCCGCACCACGCGCGGCCCGCCGCCGAGCACCGACGGGATGAGGTACGACAGCGCGCCGGTGAGCAGCTGGAGCAGGAAGCCCGCCACCCAGACGCTGGCCAGCCGCGGGTAGTCGGTGGCGAGCGCGATGTCGTCAGCGAAGGCCACGTGCACGGCCGTCATCACGAGCGCCACCGCCGCCCAGGCGGCCGCGGCGAGGATGGAGGCGGCGGCGAACTCGCGCGGCGGCTGCTTCCGCGCGGGGGCCACGAGGCAGCGGCCGAACCAGATCAACCCGACGGCGTAGAAGCCGATGCCTGCGGCGGCGGCCGGGCGCATGTCCAGCAGCGCGCCGGCGACGATGAGACCCAGGGAGCCGAGCAGGATGGGCAGCACCTCGCGGGCGAGGCGCTCCGCGCGGTCGTCCATGCGGGTGCGCAGCACCGTCGGCCAGAACGTGATGAGGGTGCCGACCACCGTCAGCCCCACCCAGCCGAGCAGCATCGTCATGGTGTGCGCCACGAGCAGGTTGGCGTGCCACTGGTCGTCGAGCCCGAAGGCGAGGGCGGCCCCGAAGCCGGCGCCGACCGGCACGCAGGCGGCCGCGGCGATGTAGTAGCGCACGCAGATCCGGAACCGGCCGGGCAGCGCGCGTCGGAGGTCGCGGACCAGCACCGCGGCGTGCCAGCCGACGGCGGCCGAGACCAGCGTCGCGCCCGCGATCACCAGCCACCAGAGGGCGGCGGGAACGCCGACGAAGACGAGCAGCGAGCCGACCCCGAGCAGCGCGAGTCTGACGTCGGCGCGGCGCTTCGTCGCCTCGTCGGCCCGCGACTTCAGCAGCGCGGCGGTGAAGTGCGCGCTCCACACCATGACGGAGTGGGTGATGGCGCCGAGCGCGATCAGGTGCACGAGCAGCCAAGTCGACTCTGGCACCCAGCGATGCGCGAGGGCCACGCCGAGCGCGGCGACGAACCACAGCACCACCATGTAGTCGCGCAGCGACCGCTTGCCCCTCACGCCCGGACCCCGGCGCGCGGGCGGGCGGTGACGACGACCGTCACGGTGGTGACGGCGAACGCGAGGACGGCGAGCACGGTGAGCGTGCCTCCTACTCTGTAGACGGGGGTGAGGCCGGCGAGGTCGCCGACGACGCGGGCGACGAGGCCGAGGTTCAGCAGGCCGAGCGGCACCCACATCGCGGGCCGGTACGGCAGGGGGCGGCCGATGACCGCCGGGAAGATGATAGGCGCGTGCGCCATGATCATCGAGACGCCGAAGCCGAGGAACACCCCGTGCACGGCGGCGTCGTAGGCGCCGGATGTCGCGGGCTGGCCGCCGATCAGCCAGATCAGGCCCGAGGTCGCGAGCCAGACGTTGCCGGCCAGCAGGGCCGCGGCGTTGAATCGGCGCAGCCCCTCGGTGCGCACCATGCGGCGGCCCACGTCGTCGCGCAGCAACCAGAGCGCCACGAGCAGGCAGCCGAACCCGAAGGGTCGGTTGCCGACGGCGGGCACGGCAACGGCCAGCGCCGCGGACAGCGCGACGAGCGAGCCGAGGGCCAGCAGGGTGGGCACGGCGCGTCGGCCCATGGTGAGCTGGGCCAGCTCGGCGCGCTCGGAGGCGATGGTGACGACGACGAATCCGGCGAGCAGCGGGATGATGGCCGCCACGTCCTCAACGAGCCACAGGCCGGCCGCGAGGGCGAGGAGCAGCGCGGCGAGGGCCTGCGCTGCGACCAGGGCCAGCGGCGCGCGGCGCCACAGCGCGAGGGCCAGGACCACGAAGCCGATGGCGCCGTCGAGCAGGATGAGCTTGCCGAGCGTCACCGGGGCGCCGGCGAGGAGCGCGAGCGAGCCGCCGCCCAGCAGCGCCGACACCACATAGGCGAGCGGGTTACGCATCGCCTGCGCGCGTTCGAGCGAGATCAGAGTGCCCATGAAGCCGAGCACCATGACGGGACCGTGCAGGTCGGCCAGGCGGTCCGACGCGACCGGTGCCCAGACGCCGAGGCGCAGGAGCCCGGCGTTGAGGCCGGACAGCAGGGAGAACCCGGCCAGCGCGATGAGCGCGACCCGCCAGCCCCTGGCGGTCTCGCCGGGCCTGACGGGTCCGGCGGTCACGAGACGCGCGCGACCTTCAGCTTCCAGGCGCTCGGCCCGCTCTCGACGTAGGTGACGCGCACCGCGTCGCCGTTGCGGTCGGCGATCTGGTTCAGCAGCGGGATCGGGTCGTGCGGCGCGACGAGCACGAAAGCGCCGCCAGGCTGCAGGTTCTCGACAACACCATGGATGGCCGCGTGCCGGATGGCGTGCGGGATGACGCGGGCGTCCAACTCGGGGAGCGCCTCCTCATGGCTGCAGCCGCAGCCGCAGGACGACGTGGGGGTCAGGTTCAGATCAGTCACATTCCGGGATGTTACTCCCAAGAAAATTGGATAAATCGTGGGGTTGGGTTAGGCGTCGGCCGCGATCGTCCACCGGCTGCGGAGTCGGAACGCGGGGATGGTCTGCCGTTTGGCCTTGTTGGCCGCCACCGACCCGCGGACGCCCGTGGCTCGTGCCCACTCCGCGAGCGGGATCACCCGCGGACTCAGGATGAGTGCCAGGCGCTTGTGGATGGCCTCGAGGAGCAGCAGCGTCAGCAGGCCCGTCATGCCGTCGTGGTCGTCGTTCGTCGCGTACCGCGCGAGGAGCGGGTAGTAGTCGGCGTGCCGGTTCTTCGACCGGACGATCACCGGCGGCAGGCCGAGGTCCTGCAGCTGCTTGTTGATCAGCACCCGGCCGATCCTGCCGTTGCCGTCGGCGAACGGATGGATGACCTCGAACTCGCAATGGAACCGGGCGATGGCGCTCACGACCGTCGAGACCGAGGCCCCGACGTCGGTGCGGTAGCGCGCGAGCGCCTCAGACACCAGCCCGGAAACGAACTCGGGGTTGGCACCGACATGTCCACCGACACGAACCCACTCCCCTGCTCGGCGGAATCGGCCCGCCGCGTCGTCGCGGATCCCGGCGAGGAGAAGGCCATGCCAGTGCAGGATCAGGTCGGTCGTGAGCGGATCGGCACCCCGCATCATCTCGGCGGTAACGCGCGCGAGGTTCGTCGCCTCGTAGACCTCCCGCAGGTCGTGGCCCCCTGACGGCACCCGTCCTGCGAGAACCTGCTCGGTCTCCTCCAGCGTGAGCGTGGAGTTCTCGATGGCGTTCGACTGCTGCACCGCCTCGGCCACCTCGGCCAGCGCGATCTGCTCCAGCGCCGCCGGATGCGCCGCAGCCACCTCCCGGTACTGGCTCACGAGCTCCTCGACCCGCTCCCACCGACTAATCACATCCGCCTCCCTCGTGAATTATCTACCAAATCCAGGTTTTTTCACGCTCTGAGCGCGTGGCAGCGGTCGGGTGGCCGATGGGGCCGCGAGAGGTTAGGCGGGCGTCGTGTCGATGAGCCCCACGAGCACTGGCACCCAGCCGCAGCGGCTCATCGACACGTGGGCAGGAGCGGCCCCATCGGCCACCGCACCCCGACCACCGGCGACTCAGTGCGCGCGAAAAGCCTCCGCCAACCACCAGCTGCCGCCATCCGACGCGATCTTGGCGTCGATCACCAGCGGGCGTGCCTGGCCGTGGGGGCGGGCGACGCACTCGGCCACGGCGGCCGCCATGCCGGGCAGGTCGTCGACGCCGCGGACGGTGACACCGCTGGCGCCGAAGCCGCGGGCGACGGCGGCGAGGTCGGTGTCGGGGAAGGCGACCGTATCGTCGGCCTCGCCGAAGTGGTGCACCTCGGCCGAGTAGCTGGCGTCGTGGTAGACGAGCACCACCAGCGGCAGGCGGAGCCGCACGGCGGTCTCCAGGTCAGCGATCGCCATGTGGAAGCCACCGTCGCCGGTGCCGAGGACGGGGATCCGGTCGGGCCGCGCGACGGCGGCGCCGATGGCGGTGGCCAACCCCAGGCCGATGGACTGGAACGCCTGCGTGAAGCAGAAGCCGGCCACGTCGGGGACATCGAGAAACTGGCTGGGGTAGCCCATGAAGTTGCCGGAGTCGACGGCGACGACGCGCTCGGCGGGCAGGGCGTCGTCAAGCGCGATGGTGACGGTGCGCGGGTCGATGCGGCCCGGCTCGTCGAGCGGCTCGAAGGTCACGTCGCGCCAACGTCCCTCGGCCGCGATCCGAGCGAGCACGTCCGGCGTGCGGTAGCCGGTACGGGTGTCGGGGAGGAGCGCGGCGACATCACGCGCGGTGAGCGCACTGTCGCCGACGACGCCGAGCGCGATGGACCGGTGGGCACCGAGGGCGAGCGGGTCGAGGTCCACCTGGGCGATCCGCGCACCGGCGCCGATCAGCCGACCATGCCGCGTCGTCCAGTTGTTGAGCGCGCAGCCGAAGCCGACCACGACATCGGCATCGGCGATGAGCTCGGCAGCCAGCGGGGTGGCGAAGCCGCCGGAAATGCCGAGGTCGGCGTCGCCGCGGAACAGCCCCTTCACGACGGCGCTGGTTGCCAGCAGCGCGCCGCAGCGTTCGGCCAGCGCGGCGATCTCCGCCCCGGCCTCGCGGGCTCCTCGCCCAGCGATGAAGACGGGGCGCCGGGCGCCGGTGAGGAGGTCGGCCAGCGCCTGGGCGTCCTCGGCGGCGGGGCGGACGGCGCGCGGGTCGACGGTGTGATCGCCCGATCCCGGCGCGTCGACGGCCACATCCGGTGCCGGCTGGGCCAGCAGGTCGATGGGCACGCTGAGCACCACGGTTCGGCGGTCGTGCATGGCGACAGTCCAGGCGCGTTCGGCGTCCGCGGCCGCCGTCGCTGGCGAGTAGACCCGCTCGGCCACCGCGCCGAGGGCACGCGCGGCGGCGTCCTGGTCGATGCGGAAGTTGTTGAACCGGGCCGAGGGCGGGGCGTCGGCGGTGAGCACGATCAGCGGCGTGCGCGACTTCGCGGCCTCCGCCACACCCGTCAGCGCGTTGGTGAAGCCGCAGCCCTGGTGCGTCGTGACGACGGCGAGCCTGCCCGCGGTGCGCGAGTAGGCGTCGGCCATCGTCGCGGCCCCGCCCTCGTGCCGGGCCGCCGTGTAGGGGACGCCGTGCGCGCGCAGCGCCTTCACCAGCGCGAAGTTGCCGGAGCCGACGACGCCGAACGCGTGCCCGACGCCGAGCCGGGCCAGCGTCGCCCCGACCGCCTCGGCGACGTTCACCGCTCGACGAGCGCGAACACGCGCGTGGGCGAGCCCGTGCCGTCGACCAGCGGCAGCGGCGCCACGACGATGGTCGCGCCGGTGAGCGGCAGCTGGTCGAGGTTCTGCAGCGAGGTGAGGCCGTAGGTGTCGGCGCCCAGCAGGAAGTGGTGCGCGGGGAACGGCGGGTCGAACGCGCCGGCCTGCCCGGAGTCGATGCCGACGGTCTCGACGCCGTAGCCGGTCACGCGCGGGTTGTCGGCGAGCCAGCGGGCGCCGTCGGGCGTGATGCCGGGGGTGTGCGGGCCGTTCTCGTCGGCGTTGAGGAAGGTCTCCTTCGAGCCCGAGCGGGCCGCCCAGCCGGTGCGGAACAGCACCCAGCAGCCGTCGGGCAGCTCGCCGTGCTCGGCGATCCAGGCGTCGAAGTCGGCGGGGGTGAGCGCGAAGTCGGGGTCGGCTGCAGCCTCGGCCGTCTTGTCGATCACGACGACGGGGCCGACGAGTCGAGACGGCGAGATCCTGTCGACCGAGTTGCCGTCCTTGCCGGTGATCCAGTGCGTCGGCGCGTCGAGGTGGGTGCCTGCGTGCTCACCGAGCGAGAGGTCGTTCCACGCCCAGGCCGGGCCGGCGTCGTCGAAGTTGGAGACCGGCGACGTGCTGAGGCCCTTGGTGTTGGCGAAGGGCGCGGGCAGCTCGAGGATGACGGTGTCGGGGCTCAGCGGGCTGGTGAGGTCCACCACCTCGACGGACCCATCGGCGAGGGCGGCAACAAGCGGGGCGAGGACGGACATCAGCGGCTCCTTCGGCGTAGTCAGTTCCCGGATTCTGGCACGCGCCGCGCTCCCCCGGGCCGCGTCCCAGAATCCCCGACGGACGAGCTCGGCGCAGCGTCGGAGTGCTCGGCGAGGCGCCCGATCAGGCGGTCGCGGCAGGGCGGCCACTCGTCGGCGGTCAGGGAGTAAATGACGGTGTCGCGGACGGTGCCGTCGCGGCGCAGCTGGTGCCCGCGGATCACGCCGTCGCGCTGCGCGCCGAGCCGCTCGATGGCGCGCTGGCTGGTGGTGTTGAGGTTGTCCGTGCGCCAGCCGACCGTGCGGTAGCCGAGCACGTCGAAGGCGTGCGCGAGCAGCAGGAGCTTCGCCGCGGTGTTGACATGCGTGCGCTGGGCGCGCCCCGCGTACCAGGTGTAGCCGATCTCCAGCCGCCGCACGGCGGGCAGGATCTCGGCGTAGCTGGTGCAGCCGATCACCTCGCCGATGTCGTCGTCGAGGACCGCGAACGGGATGCGTTCGCCGCGCTCCCGGGCTGCGAGCGCGGCGGCCACGTAGTCGGCCACGCGGTCCGGCTCGGGCACCGACGTCAGGCGGTTCCGCCACAACTCGCCGTCGTGCGTGACCGCCGCCAGGCCGGAAACGTGCGCGGCGGAAAGGGGCTCAAGGCGGATGCCGAACCAGGCCGCGGCACCGTCGCGCAGCCGTTCGGCGCCAGCCACCAGGGCCGCGGGGGTCAGCGTGGTCACGCGCGCCTCCCGACCAGCGCCCGAGCCACGAGTCCGACAGCGGCGACGCCCGCCGCAACGGCCACGCCGCGCAGCGCGCCCGCCGTCAGCGTCTGTCCGGCCGTGTGGAGGAACGCGTCGAGCAGCTCGGCGGGATAGGGCAGCAGGGCGCGCGAGCCGAGGGCGAAGCGGGCGCCGTCGAGCGCCGCGGGCAGGACCCAGAGCAACGCGAGGCTGCCGACCGTGGCGGCGATCCGCGCTCCCCCGCGCAGCCCGCACCACGCGATGGCGACGCCCATGAGCGCCGGCCCGAGGGGCTCGACGAGCCCGCGGACGATCCCGGCGGCTACGGATGCCGACGAGCCGAACTCGAGCAGCGTCGGCATCCAGAACGACAGCGCGATGGCGCCGAGCGTGAGCCCGACCAACGCCCCGGCCGGTGGCGCGCCGGCGACCAGCGCGTAGGCGAGGAGCCCGAGCAGCACGGCGGCCAGGGCGACGGCGGTCAGCCCGCCCACGTAGACGAAGGACGCCAGACCGGAGCGCAGCCCGCCGAGCACCACGGCGACCGTCTGGGCGAAGGCGATCCCCTGCAGGCCGACGACGCCGACGCCCACCCAGCGGATCCCCGCGCGCCCCAACCGAGGCGCCCAGCGCCGGGCGACGAGCCCGGCGATCACGGAGCCGACGCCGATCATCGCGATCAGCTCAGCCACGGCGTACTGGCTGAACGGCAGCAGCGCCAGCGGCATCTGCTCGGCTGGGGTGTCGTCGCGCCAGAGGTTCTGCAGCGGGAGCCTCATGCCGCCGATCGCCCAGGGCAGGAGCCCGACGACGGCGCCCGCAACGCCCACCAGGACGGCCTGCCAGGCGTCGAGCGTGCCCCGCGTGGAAGTCTGCATGCCTCGACCCTACCGACTGGGCACCTTCCAGCGGGCAGCGCCGCAGCTGCGCACCAAGCACGGCCCGAGCGGTTGAGGAGGCACTCCAGTGCCCCGGGGTTCCTCTTCGTACCCACGGTAGCTATGCGCTACGTAGCGAGCAGCGATACCGCCTCGTCGAAGCGGAGGGTGGCGTGAATACGGCGCAGCTCATCACACTGGCAGTCGTCTCGGTGCTCAACGTGAGCGCGCTCGTGTTGGCCGGTCGCGCTCTCCGTCGGGTCAGCCGTCCCCAGAACGCCACCATCGTGTCCGAGGCAGGCATGTACGAGGTCGTGATCCGCTCCGACAAGCCCGACGCCGTCGCGTTCCGCCGCTGGATCACCGGCGAGGCACTCCCCCAGATCCGCAAGACCGCGAGTTGGAGCCGAACGCCGCGAACTACGACCACTTCCTCTCCGGCAACGGCCCCTACTCCGTCGGGAACGTCGCGAAGATGCTCGGCCTCTCCCAGAACAAGCTGTTCCACGAACTCCGCTCGACCGAGGTGCTGATCGCGAAGGGCGCGATGGCGAACCAGCGACACATGCACCACTTCGCGGTCAAGGCATACCCTCCACCGGCATGATCTCCGACCGCCCAGACCACTCGAACCAGCCAATCAGGATCCCGCCGGCGTCGGCCTGCCGTCGGCCCGGTCACGCGGCGGGCCGACGGCGTTACGGGGTGCGCGGTAGAGCTGCTCGTCGGACATGTGCCCCATGGTCGCTGGAGGGTCTGACAAAAACATCAAGGTTGCACACCCCTCGGGGGGTATCACCTCCGGTACGAAACGGGTACGAACCATGCGGCCCACACGGGAGGGCCAGGCGTACCCGGTACTGAATCACATGTCACCACAGACACCAGACACGGGCCGCAGCCGGGGACCTCGCAAACTGCTAGGTGAGTATCATCCCTAGTCAGGGCATGATCATCGGCGCCCGGTGTGGCGACCCTGGGAAGATTCGAACTTCCGACACACGGTTTAGGAAACCGTTGCTCTATCCCCTGAGCTACAGGGCCAACCAGGACAGGATAGCGGCACCGCTCGCCCCTAGCCGACCCCGCCTGCACCCGCGACGAACCCACGTCCTAAAATCACAAGAAATTCGTATTAAATATGGATGGGGCGCGATGAACGAGATGAAACGGCTGCAGGGGCACTGGGTGCTGGCCAAGCTCGGCAAGCGCGTGCTGCGCCCGGGCGGCATCGAGCTGACGAGGCGGCTGGTCAAGGCAGCCGCGCCCGTGACGTCGGACAGGATCGTGGAGTTCGGGCCCGGCGTGGGTCGGACGGCGGAACTGCTGCTGAGCGCCGACCCCGCGTCCTACTGCGGTGTCGACCCGAACAGCGAGGCCGCGCCGCAGCTCCGCGCCGTCCTGGCCGAGCGGCCGAACGCCCGCGTCGTCGAGGCGTCGGCTGCCGACACCGGGCTTCCTGACGCCCAGACCGACCTGGTCCTGGGCGAGGCGATGCTCACGATGCAGCCCGAACACACCAAGCAGGCGATCGTCGCCGAGGCCGCGCGACTGCTCGCCCCCGGCGGCCGGTACGCCGTCCACGAACTCAGCCTGGTACCCGACGAATGCCCCGACGAGGTGGCGACCACCGTCTCGCGCGCACTGTCGCGGGGCATCAAGGTGGGCGCGCGGCCGCTCACCCGACCCGGCTGGGTCGCATTGCTGGAAGGCGCAGGCCTTGTCGTCGAATGGACGTCGACGAACCCCATGCGGCTGCTGGAACCCAGCCGCCTGGTCGCGGACGAAGGCATCCTCGGCGCAGCCCGGTTTGCCCTCAACGTCGCCCGCTTCCCCGAGGCCCGGACACGCATCCGCGCGACGCGCTCCGTGTTCCGCGCCCACTCCGACCACCTTGCGGCGATTGCGCTCGTCGCCCGCAAGCCCTGACCACACCACACAAGGAGAACCCATGGCATCCACCGAGACCACCCAGAACGTCACCGTCCTGAACGTGCTGCACGACCTGCCCGTTACCAAGGAGGCGACGACATCACGCGTGCTGGTCAACAACCCGCTCCTCCGTGTCGTGGACTTCGCTTTCGACGAGGGCCAGCTCCTGACCGAGCACAGCAGCCCCCGAGCCGTGGTGGTGACGCTGCTCAGCGGCACCATGGACTTCGACCTCAGCGGCACCACCCACCACCTCACCCCCGGCGACGTCCTCTACATGGCCCCCGGCGAGGTGCACGCCCTCCGCGCCACCAGTCCGTGCCACATGCAACTGGTGATGGTCGACGTCGACGCCTGACCTCCGTCGCCCCCGCTGACGTCGACACCTGACCCCGTCGCACCCACTGACGCCTGCCTTCCTCTCCGCGACGCCAGCGTTACACCGTGACGCCTGCCTTCCGTACCGTGACGCCTGTCCCCGGCCGACGACGCCTGCCTTGCGTCAAGACGCCTGCCTTGTCACGTCAGATAAGGCAGGCGTCACGACTTAGCGCAGGCGTCACGGTGGAACGCAGGCGTCACTGTCTTAGGCAGGCGTCACCGTCTTAGACAGGCGTCACAGACTGATCCGACGGAGCAAGTGGCGAAGGAAGCAGGACGGACGGGCGGAAATGTCGCGAGATTCGAGCACCAGACTGTGGACAACTTCAACGATCTCACGAAAGTTATCCACAAATCACGATGGCAGGGTGCCCCACCCGACAGAAGCGTTGTCCACTTGAGCCATGACCACACCTCAGTCCGGCATCACTCGAGCCCAGCTGATCGCCAACGGCTTGACTCCAGCAGAGATCGAGGCGCGGCTGCGAGCGGGGCTCCTGCGCCGCGTTCGCCGCGGCGTCTACTGCACGAGCGAGGAACTCAGCCCCCGCGAAGTGCACCGTCGAATGATCACGGCGACGCTTCCGCTCGTCGATACCTCAAGCGTTGTCACCCACCAATCGGCCGCCGTCCTCCATGGATTGCCGCTCCCTGACGTTCCCGGCTCCGTTCTCATGACGCGGCGAACTAATGGTCACGGAGACCGCAGCGAGGCGATGCGCGTTCGCCACACTGTCCTGGACGACGACGAGGTCACGTTCATCGACGGCATTCCGGTCACAACCCTCGCGCGTACCGCGTCGGACCTCGCGCGGCTGCTTCCCTACGAGTGGGGCGTCGCAGTGTGCGACGCCGCGCTCCACGTCGGACTTCCGAAGGAGCTTCTCCGCGCTGCGGTCACTCGCCATCGCAAGCTCCGCGGCAACCCGAAGGCCCGCATGGCAACGCAGTTTGCCGATGGCCGAGCTGAGTCGCCGGCGGAGTCGCGAAGCCGCGTCCAGATCGCTCGCGCCGGTCTCCCCGAACCCGTGCCCCAGTATGAGATCTACGACTCCAACGGAGTGTTCGTCGCACGCACCGACTTCGGTTGGCCCGCGTACCGACTGGTCGGCGAGGTGGACGGCAAGTGGAAGTACGGCGACCTGCTCAAGCCCGGTCAAAGCCCACAGGATGCGATCATGCAGGAGAAGCGCCGTGAGGAGGCCATCCGCCAGGCAGGTTTCTGGCCCGTGCGGTGGGACGTGCCCGCGCTGGAGCGCTACGGCGAGGTGCCACGACTGGTGCAGCGTGCTCTCGAACTTCAGCGCAAGTCCTTCACCGCCGCCTGAGTAAGACCGTGACGCCTGGCTTACATCGTGACGCCTGCGCTAAGTCATGGCGCCTGCGTTCTCACGCGTGACAGGGCAGGCGTCACGATGTAAGCCAGGCGTCACGGGTGGAGGGCAGGCGTCACGGTACGGAAGCCAGGCATCGCGGTACGGAGGGCAGGCGTCACGGA
Organism: Arachnia sp.; assembly: GCA_047602285.1. Classification (GTDB taxonomy): domain Bacteria; phylum Actinomycetota; class Actinomycetes; order Propionibacteriales; family Propionibacteriaceae; genus Arachnia. The sequence continues at coordinate 2,729,649 of JASGHR010000001.1, read as the reverse complement.
GGGGTGCGCGGTCAGCGGAGTGAGCCGTAGGTCGACTTCGCTTTCTCCAGTGCGGACACGTAGCCGGCGCGCTCGTAGGCGTCGGGGGCCGCGTCGGCGGGGAGGGCGAGCAGGCCGCGGGCTCGATCCAGCGTCAGTTCGCGGGCGGTCAGCCACTGGGCCAGGCCCTCGACCAGGACTTGGGCGTAGGCCGGGCCACGGCGGACGAGCGACGAGGTGGTCATCACGACGTCGGCGCCGGCGAGAATGTACTTCACCACGTCGTCGGCGGTGTCGACACCCGTGGTGGCCGCGAGCGAGGCCTTCAGCTTGCCCTGCAGCACGGCGATCCAGGTCCGCGGCAGCCGACCTTCGATGGGCGACGACAGCGACACGCCCGATTCGACGGTCACGCGGTCGACGTCGATGTCCGGCTGCAGGAAGCGGTTGAACAGCACCAGGCCGTCGGCGCCCGCGGCGTCCAGCTGCAGTGCCATGTTGCCGACCGACGAGAAGTACGGGCTGAGCTTCACCGCGACAGGGATGTCGACGGCGGCCTTGACCGCGCTCAGGATCTCCAGGTGGCGCTCCTCCACTTCGCGGCCCGACACGGTGATGTCGCCGGGCACAAAGTAGATGTTCAGCTCGATGGCCGCGGCGCCGGCGTCGGCGAGCCGACGAGCGGTCTGCGTCCAGCCGCCCACGGACGCGCCGTTCAGCGACGCGATCAGCGGGACGTCGATGGCTGCGGCCGACTCCTCGACCAGCGTCAGGTACGCATGGCTCGCGTCCCTGTTCGACTGCGGCACGGTCGGGAAGTAACTGAGCGCCTCGGCGTACGAGTCCTCGTAGAGCTCCTCCAGCTGCGCGGCGGCCTCCGCCTCGCGCCGGAGCTGCTCCTCGAACAGCGAGTACATGACGACGGCGCCGACACCCCCGTCGGCCAGCGACCGCACGCCGGCCACCGTCTGCGACAGCGGGCCGGCCGAGGCGACGACGGGGTTGCGCAGCGTCAGGCCGAGATAGTTCGTGGTGAGATCCATGACGTCAGTCCTTCCTTGGGTCCGCGGCGAACCGCTCCGCGCCGCGCAGCGCGAGTTCCTCGTACTCCGCCCAGCGGCGGTCGACCTGCCCCTGCGCGAGGGCGACGAGGCGCGCCGCCTCCTCCGGGTCCGCGGCCTTCAGCACCTTGTAGCGCAGCTCGGCCGACTGGTATTGCGCCAGGCTGAGCCGGGGGCGCGGCGAGTCGAGCAGGAACGGGTTGCCGCCCAGCTCGCGGATGACGGGGTTGTAGCGCATCAGCGGCCAGTGCCCGGAGTTGACGGCCTTGTACTGCTGCTCGAGGCCCTTGCGGATGTCGATGCCGTGCGCGATGCAGTGGCTGTAGGCGATGATCAGGCTCGGGCCGTCGTAGGCCTCGGCCTCGCGGAACGCCTTCAGCGTCTGCTGCGGGTCGGCCCCCATCGCGACGCGCGCCACGTAGACGGATCCGTACGCCATGGCCTGCATGGCGAGGTCCTTCTTGTTGGTCAGCTTGCCGCCGGAGGCGAACTTCGCGACGGCGCCCAGCGGCGTCGACTTCGAGGCCTGCCCGCCGGTGTTGGAGTACACCTCGGTGTCAAGCACCAGGATGTTGACGTTGCGGCCGGACGCGAGCACGTGGTCGACGCCCGACGAGCCGATGTCGTAGGCCCAGCCGTCGCCGCCGACGATCCACACCGAGCGCCGGACGAGGTGGTCGGCCACGCTCTTCAGGTCCTCGATCGCCGGGCCCGACAGCCCCGCCAGGCGGTCCTTCAGTCGCGTGACGAGGTTCACCTGCTCGGCGAGCTCGGAGCCCTTCTGCTGCGCCGAGCCGAGGATGGCGTCTACCAGCTCGTCGTCGGCGACGACGTCGCGCAGCTCCTGCAGGCGGGTGCGGGCGAGGTCCTCGTGCAGGTCGGCCGCCAACCGCATGCCCAGCCCGAACTCGGCGTTGTCCTCGAACAGCGAGTTCGACCACGCCGGCCCCCGGCCCAGGGCGTTCTTCGCCCACGGCGTCGTCGGCAGGTTGCCGCCGTAGATCGACGAGCAGCCGGTGGCGTTCGCGATGATCGCCCTGTCGCCGTACAGCTGGCTCAGCAGCTTCAGGTAGGGGGTCTCGCCGCAGCCGGAGCACGCGCCGGAGAACTCGAACAGCGGCTCGAGCAGCTGGATGCCGCGCACGGTGCTGTAGTCGATCCGCACCCTGTCGTTCTGCGGGATCTCCTCGAAGAACTCCACCGCTTCCTTGTCCGCCTCGCGGTCCAGCTTCGGCACCAGGTTGATGGCTCGGCGCGACGGCTGGTCGATGGGGCGCACCGGACAGGCCTCCACGCAGAGGCCGCAGCCGGTGCAGTCCTCCACGTAGACCTGCAGCGTGTACGCCGTCTGGGGCAGGCCCGCGGCGTTCAGCGGCGCGCTGAGGAACCCCTCGGGCGCCCCGTCGGCCGTCGTCTCCGGGTAGGTCTTGGCGCGCAGCACCGCGTGCGGGCACACGAAGACGCAGTTGCCGCACTGGATGCAGGCCTCAGGATCCCACTCGGCAACGATCTCGGAGATGTTGCGCTTCTCGTACTTCGTGGTGCCCGACGGGTAGGTGCCGTCGACCGGCATCGCCGAGACGGGCAGGTCGTCGCCGCGGCCCTCGAGCATCGTCGCCGTCACCGTCCGGACGAACGGCGGCGCCCCCGCGGGCACGGGCGGGATCAGGTCGAGGTCCGACGTCGCGGCCTCCGGTACCTCGATCCGGTGCAGCTGCGCGAGCGCCTGGTCGACGGCCTCGTGGTTCTTGCGCACCACCTCGGCGGACTTCCTGGCGTAGGTCTTCGAGATGGCCTTCTTGATCTTCGCGATGGCCACGTCGCGCGGCAGCACGCCGGAGATGGCGAAGAAGCAGGTCTGCAGGATGGTGTTGGTGCGCGACCCGAGCCCGGCGGCGCGCGCCACCGTGCCTGCGTCGATGGCGTAGACGTCGAGGCCCAGCTCGATGATCCGCTCCTGCATGGGCCGGGGCAGGTGCCGCCACGTGTCGGTGCCGTAGGCCGAGTTGATCAGCAGCGTCGTGCCCGGCCGCGCGAACTCCAGCACATCGACGCGCTCGAGGATGGACCAGTGGTGGCACCCGATGAAGCCCGCCTTGCTGACGAGATACGGCGCGCGGACGGGGTTGGGCCCGAAACGCAGATGAGACACGGTCCGCGAACCGGACTTCTTGGAGTCGTAGACGAAGTAGCCCTGCGCGAACGTGTCGTCGGAATCGCCGAGGATCTTGATGGTGTTCTTGTTGGCGCCGACGGTGCCGTCCGAGCCCAGCCCGTAGAACACGGCACGCAGCGTCTCGGGGTCCTCCATGTCGAGCGTCGGGTCGTAGCTCAGCGAGAGGTGCGTCACGTCGTCGTTGATGCCGACGGTGAACCGCGGCTTGGGCTGCTCGGCGGCCAGCTCGTCGAACACGGCCTTCGCCATGGCTGGCGTGAACTCCTTCGAGGACAGCCCGTAGCGGCCGCCGATCACGGTGGGCAGCGACGCTCGCCGCCCCGCAGCGACGGCCTCGGCCAGCGCGCTGGTGACGTCGAGGAACATCGGCTCGCCCGCGGCTCCCGGCTCCTTCGTGCGGTCGAGAACCGCGACCCGCCGCGCGGTGGCGGGCAGCGCCTCGAGCAGCGCGTCGGTGGGGAATGGCCGGTAGAGGCGCACCTGCAGCACGCCCACGCGCTCGCCGTCGGCGTTCAGCCGGTCGACGACGGGGGTGACGGCCTCCACGCCGGAGCCCATGATCACCACCACGCGCTCGGCCTCGGGGTGGCCGTGGTACTCGACGAGCCGGTAGCGGCGGCCGGTGAGCGCCTCGAACCGCACCATGGTGTCGGCGACGACGGCGGGCGCCCACTGGTAGTACGGGTTGGCCGTCTCGCGCGACTGGAAGTACGTGTCGGGGTTCTGCGCCGTGCCGCGGATGAACGGATTGGCCGGGCTGAGGGCCCTCCCCCGGTGCTCGAGGACCAGCTCGCGCGGGATGAAGGACCGGAGCTCGTCGTCGGTCAGCGGCAGGACGGTGTTCAGCTCGTGCGAGGTGCGGAAGCCGTCGAAGAAGTGCACGAACGGCAGCCGCGCGGCCAGCGTGGCGCGGTGCGCGATCGCCGCCATGTCATGCGCCTCCTGCACCGAAGCCGAGCTGAGCAGGCAGACGCCGGTCTGCCGGATGGCCATCACGTCCTGGTGATCGCCGAAGATCGACAGGCCCTGCGTGGCCAGCGAGCGGGCCGCCACGTGGAAGACGGTGGACGTCAGCTCGCCCGCGATCCGATACATGTTCGGGATCATCAGCAGCAGGCCCTGCGAGGCGGTGAACGTCGTCGACAGCGCGCCGCCCTGCAACGCGCCGTGCATGGCGCCGGCCGCGCCGCCCTCGGACTGCATCTCGATGACGGTGGGTACCTGCCCCCAGACGTTGGCGCGGCGGTGTGCGGCCCACTCGTCGGCGAGCTCGGCCATGGTGGAGCTGGGCGTGATGGGGTAGATCGAGCACAGCTCGCTCACCCGGTAGGCGACGTCGGCGGCGGCCTCGTTGCCGTCGATGATGACCTTGTTCATCAGTTGCCCTCCCTGATCATCTCGATGGCGTGTACCGGGCATTGCTCGAAGCAGGTGGCGCAGCCGGTGCATTTCTCGTAGTCGAACCGGTAGCGGTTGCCCTTGCCGAGCTTGATCACCGCGTCCTCAGGGCAGGCGCCGTAGCAGCCGTCGCACTCGAAGCAGTTGCCGCAGCTCAGGCAGCGGCGGGCCTCGAACTCGGCCTCGGCGTCGCTCAGCCCCGCGACGATCTCACCGAAGCCGCCCATCCGCTCGTCAACGTGGGTCTCCTCCTGCTGCCGGCGCGCGTGGTCGCCGAAGTACCAGACGTTCATCTGGTCGAGCTCGACGATCGGGTGCTTGGTCCGCGCCACGTACTCCTCGGTGTTCAGCCACGCGTCGATCCGCCGCGCGGCCTTCTTGCCGTGGCCGACGCCGATGGTCACCGTGCGGTCCGACGGCACCGCGTCGCCGCCCGCGAAGATGCCAGGCACAGCGGTCATCAGCGTGTTCGGGTCGACGTCGACGACGTCGTCGTGGAAGCTCATGCCGGGGATGGCGTGCAGGAAGTCCGTGTCGGCCCGTTGGCCCAGGGCGAGGATCACCGTGTCGGCCGCGAGCTTCTCGTAGCGGCCGGTGCCGACGGCCTTGCCGTCGTCGTCGAGCTCCATGATCTCGACCGTCAGGTCGGCCTCGTCCATCGAGGTGATGGTCCGCAGCCAGTTCATCTTCACGCCCTCGGCCACCGCGCCCTCGCGCTCCTCCTCGTGCGCGGGCATCTGCTGCTCGGTGCGCCGGTAGACCACCACGGACTCCTCCGCGCCGAGGCGCCGGGCGACGCGGGCGGCGTCCATCGCGGTGTTGCCGCCGCCGTAGACGGCCACCTTGCGGCCGATCACCGGCCGCGCGCCCGACGCGACGTCGCGCAGGAAGCTGACGGCGTCGACGACGCGGGAGGCGTCGGCGCTGGGGATGTCGACCCGCTTCGAGATATGCGCGCCGACGGCGACGAACACGGCGTCGAAGTGCCCCTCGGCCTGGGTGGCGAGCAGGTCCTTGATGGGCGCGTTCTGCCGGAACACCACGCCCAGCTCGACGAGCCGGGCGATCTCCGCATCCAGCACGTCGCGCGGCAGCCGGTACTCGGGGATGCCGTAGCGCATCATGCCGCCGGGCTTGTCGCCTGCGTCGAACACCTCGACCTGGTGGCCGAGCTTCGTCAGGTGGTAGGCCGCCGACAGGCCGGAAGGGCCGGCGCCGACGACCATCACGCGGCGCCCGGAACGCCGTCGCGGCTTCGGGAACTGCCAGTTGTTGGTCAGGGCGAGGTCGCCCAGGTAGCGCTCGACGGAGTGGATGGAGACGGCCGCGTCGAGGTCGCCGCGATTGCAGGCCGTCTCGCACGGGTGGTAGCAGACCCGGCCGTGGATGGCGGGGAACGGGTTGTCCTGCACCAGCTGCCGCCAGGCCGCCTCGGCGTTGCCTGCCTTGATCAGCCGCAGCCACTCCTGGATGTTCTCGCCGGCCGGGCAGCCCGCGTTGCAGGGCGGCAGCATGTCCAGGTAGACGGGCCTGCGCGAGCGCACCGGCCCCACGCGCCCAGCCCCCTGCCGGAGGTCAGGAAGGACGGTCATATCTTTGCGCTCGGAGGGCATCATTACCCCTTTCGTTTCGCCTACTACGGATCATCGTAGCCGCGGCGATTCGACGGAAGAGGCGGGGTAGGGGTTGGCTCCGGTGCTTGTCAGACAGGAATTAGGATCGTTACATCGATCGAAAATGGGGTTCCGGGCGACGCCCGTGGTCAGCGGCGAAACAGACGAGTCCCGCACCCCGATACCGAGAACCAGTGGGTTCAAGGGCGGGTGCGGGACCTGTCGTTCGTCGTTCTGCGGCCGGCGGTCAGCTCGCGACGTCGAGCTCCTCGAGCTCGCCGATCAGCGAGTCCAGCTGCTTGCCGCTCAGGATGCCGGACTGGCGGTAGACGAGCTTGCCCTCCTTGAAGCCCATGATCGTCGGGATCGCCTGGATCTCGAGCGCCGCGGCCAGGTCACGCGCGTCCTCGGTGTCGACCTTCGCGAAGACGACGCCGTCGTGTCGGCCGGACGCCTCCTCGTAGATGGGCGAGAACCGCTTGCACGGCCCGCACCAGTCGGCCCAGAAGTCGACGAGCACGATCTGGTTGTCCTCGACGGTGCTCTGGAAGTTCTCGATCGTCAGTGCCGTGGTTGCCATCTGCAACCCCTTTCCTCAACTTGATTCCTACGACCACAACCAGCGTGCAGCCGGGGGTATTCCCGGGTCACTTGATGGCGATCAGCCGCCGCATCGGCAGCGGCACGCGCACGGGCCCGTCGGTGAGCCTGCCGCGCAGGTACTCGACGGCGGCTGCGCCGCGCGCCGGGTCGATGGGGGCGCGCAGGCCGTCGAGCAGGCGCTCGGCGTCGTCCTCGCTCGCCACCTCGTAGTAGTAGCGGGCGCGCTTGTCCTCGGCCTTGGTGAGGCCGACGGCCTCGAAGGCCGTGTTGGCCTTGAACTCCGTGATGCCCGGCAGGTGCGGCGCCACGCGGAGCGCGCCGAGCAGCCGGCTGACGAGCTTGAGGTCGTCCACGTTCGTGGGCCTGAGCGACGGCGTGAGTGCCGCGAACACGCCGCCGGGGCGCAGCACGCGGGCGGCCTCGGCCAGGAAGCGGGGTCGGTCGGCCACCACGGCGATGCCCAGCGAGGTGACCACGGCGTCGAACGAGCCGTCCTCGAAGGGCAGGTACGACGCGTGGGCCTGCACGAGCGGGCCACGGCCGCGCCGGTGCGCCTCGCGGAGTTCCTCCTCGGAACGGTCGAGCCCGATGACCGTGCGGCCGGGGCGCGCGAGCCGCTCCACCATGGCGCCGGCGCCGCACGCGAGGTCGAGCACCATGGTTGCCGACGACGACACGGACCGCGCGAGCCACTCGTAGGGCGTGTGCTCGCCGCCGAAGGACCGCGAGAGCACGGCCTCCATCGCGCCGGGACCGCGCCCAGCGGGGGTGACGGGAACCTGCTCAGGCATCGGCGTCGACGAACAGGAGCTCGGCGGCGAAGAGGCCGAGCTCGAGCGTGTTCTCGCCGACGGTGACGCGGACGACGCCCTGGTCGCGGACGGCCTCGAATTCGGTGCCGGGGCGCAGCCCCACCTGGTCGAGGGCCTGCAGCGAGTCGGGGTCGGCCTGGATGTTCTCACTCATCCTGCGCAGCCGGAACGTGCGCGGCTCGTCGCCCACGACGTCGGCCAGCGGCTCGGCGCCCTGGCGGAACGGCGTGTGCTCGACGTCGACGCCCAGGTCCTTGAGGCCGGGGATGGGGTTGCCGTACGGCGAGACGGTGGGGCTGTGCAGGATCTCGATCAGCCGCTTCTCCACGTCGAGCGAGATCACGTGCTCCCAGCGGCACGCCTCGTCGTGCACCTTGCCCCACTCCAGGCCGATCACCTCGGTGAGCAGGCACTCGGCGAGCCGGTGCTTGCGCATGACGTCGCGCGCGAGGTGCGCGCCGGCGCGGGTGAGCTTGATGGTGCGGTCGGTGTCGACCACGAGGAGGCCGTCGCGCTCCATGCGCGCCACCGTCTGCGAGACCGTCGGCCCCGACTGGTGCAGCCGCTCCGCGATGCGCGCCCGGAGTGGGGTGACGCCCTCCTCCAGGAGCTCGTACACCGTGCGCAGGTACATCTCAGTGGTATCGATCAGGTCGCCGCTCATGCCATCGCCCTTCCGTCGCGTTCGCTTCTCAGATCCTAGTGCCCTGTTTTCCTGATCCACTCGCCTCCGCGGAGGACGCCGTGCAGGACGCCGTCGTCGTCGACAAGGCAGGCGTCGGCGCGCGCGCCGGGCGCGAGGCGGCCGACGTCGGCCAGGCCGTGCCAGGCGGCGGGCGTGGTGGCGGCCATCAGGGCGGCGTCGGGGATCGACACGCCCACCTCCTCCACCACGAACTGGAACGCGCGGGCCATGGTGAGCGTCGAGCCGGCGATGGCCCCCTCGGAACCGTCGTCGGTCACGAGGCGCGCGGTGCCGTCCTGCACGTCGACCTGGAGCTCGCCCAGGATGTAGCGGCCGTCGCCCTTGCCTGTGGCGCTCATGGCATCGGTGACCAACGCGACGCGGCCGGGGCCTGCGGCCTCGATCGACATGGCGGCCACGACCGGCGCGAGGTGGATGCCGTCGCAAATGAGTTCGACCATGACACGCTCGTCGGACAGCACGACGGGGATGGGCCCGGGCTCGCGGTGGTGGATGGGCCGCATCGCGTTGAAGAGGTGGGTGACGATGTCGGCGCCCCACTCGATCGACAGCGCGGTGGTCACGTCGTCGGCGTTGGAATGGCCGAAGGCGACGTGCACGCCGGCCTCGACGAAGCGGCGCGTCGCGGACTCGCCGTGGGTCCGCTCGACGGCCATGGTGATCATCTTGAGCGCGGGGCCGCCTGCGGCGATGAGCCGCTCGACAGACTCCGGGTCGGGGTCTCGGAGCAGTGCGAGGTCGTGCGCGCCCTTCTTCTCGGGGGCGAGGAACGGCCCTTCGAGGTGGATGCCCGCGAGCTCTCCCTCCTCGACGAGCCCCCGCAGGACGGCGAGCTGGCGCTCCAGCTTCTCGATGGGCTCGGTGACGGTACTGGCGAACAGCGTCGTCGTGCCCTGCTCCCGGTGGTAGCGGACCGCGCGCAGGTTGGCCTCGCGATCCGGGTCGCCGAAGCTGACACCGACGGCGCCGTGGCAGTGGGTGTCGACGAAGCCGGGCACGGCCCACAGCGGCAACGGCTCGCCGCCGTCGGCCGGGGCGATCGACGAGATCAGTCCCCCGTCGAAGGAGAGGACGGCGTCGTCGACGACCCCCTCGGGCGTGACGGCATGAGCGACGTGCAGGGTCTCAACGGGCATGAAACAAACCTACCGCTCGGCGGCGCGTCGAGCGGCCGACCCAACTCAGTCTGCGCTGGAGGCGTTGACGTTCGAGAACGTGTAGATCACGTCCTCGCGTTGACTCTCGGACAAGGTGCCCGCGGTGAAGTCGAGCACGAGGGGGTCGAGCTGGACGCCGTCGTCGCCCAGGGCGCCGGCGTAGGTGCTCGCCTCCTCGAGCGACGCGAACTTCAACAGGGCGAAGCCGTCTCCGCGGATCGCCTGCACGCACGGCACCGCCGAGGTGCAGACCTCCTCGGTCGCCACCCGCAAACCGTGCGCCGCGGTCCATTCGTCATCGCGGTTGGCAGCGACGTACGCCTCCAGGTCGAGCTGCCCGCGCGAGAAGGCATCGGAACAGCCACCGAGGGCAAGGCAAGACGCAAGGATCACCGCCGCGTGGCGCACCCTCACCGACATCGCCGCGTCACCAGCCTCACTGTGATCGACCCCTTGGGATCGCAGGATAGTGGGGGTCGGCCCCACTCGGTACACTCCGGGCATGCTCAGACGCCCCCTGGCGGGAGTCGCGGCGTTCGTGCTGCTGGCGACCAGCTGGCTCGGCGCCCCGCTCGCGCACGCGGACCCCATCGACACCTCCTCGCAGAAGGAGGTGGCCAAGGCCTACACGTCGCAGTTGGTGCCTGCACTGAAGGTGAAGCCGTCCTGGTCCGGCGACGTGGACAAGTGCCGCACGGGCAAGCCCTCGTCGCAGCCCGGCGCGGCGGTCGGCAGCGAGTCGACGTCCGCCCGTGCGGCCACGTTCGCGGCCGTCAACTACTACCGGGCCATGGCCGGTCTCAAGCCGGTGAAGGAGAACGCGGACTCGTCGGCACGGGCCCGCCAGGCGGCGCTCATCATGCGCGCCAACGACGACCTGAGCCACACACCTGGGCCGAGCTGGACGTGCTACAGCGCCAAGGGCGCCGACGCGGCCGGCCGCTCGAACATCGCCATCAGCTGGGGCAGCTCGGCCGGCGCGGGCGCCCGATCTATCCAGCTGTACATGGACGATCGGGGCAGCCACAACGTCGAGGTGGGGCACCGGCGCTGGATCCTCAACCCGGAGGCGTCCGCCTTCGGCACCGGCTCCACCGACAGGAGCAACGCGCTGCTCGTGGTCTCCGGCGCCACCGACAACGCCAACCCGCGCCCCAAGGGCGGCACCGCGTGGCCGTCGGCCGGGTTCTTCCCCTGGGAGACCATGCCCACGAGCAGGCGCTGGTCGTACGCGCTGCCCGCGCTCCGCGGCTACGACGCCAGCCTGTTCGACACCGCGAAGGTGACCGTTACGCTGCGCGGAACGAAGCTGAAGACGCGGATCGTCGCGCGCGGTGGCTACGCGGGCGACCCTGCCCTGGTCTGGGAGACCCCGAAGCTCTCGAAGCCGAAGGCGGGCGCCACCGACGTCTACACCGTCACCATCTCGGGCGTGAAGGGTCGCTCGAAGGCCATCACGTACAAGGTCAAGGTCTTCGAGGCGCGGCTCCCCTACCCGGTGGCCTCCCCCAAGCCGACCATCTCCGGCACGGCGAAGGTCGGCAAGAAGCTGACCGCCAAGGCCGGCACGTGGAAGCCCGGCGGCACGAAGCTCACCTACCAGTGGTACCGCGGCTCGACGAAGATCGTCGGCGCCACGAAGAGCACCTACACGCTGAGGCGCGCGGACAAGGGGAAGGTCATCACCGTCAAGGTCAAGGGCACCAAGAAGGGCTACCTGACGGTGACCAAGACCTCCGCGGAGACGGCCAAGGTCCGCTGAATCAGCCGACCACCTCGGCGCGGGCCGCGACGAAGGCCGCGACGGCCGCGTCCAGGTCCGCCGTCGACAGCGCGGCCGACAGCTGGGTCCTGATCCGCGCCGTGCCGCGGGGCACGACGGGGTAGCTGAAGGCGCGGACGTAGACGCCGCGGGCGAGGATCGCGTCGGCCATCCGGGAGGCCAGGGCCGCGTCGCCGATCATCACCGGGACGATCGGGTGCTCGGACTCGGGCACCTCGAAGCCCTCCTCGACGATCCGACGGCGGAAGTACGCCGTGTTCTCGCGCAGCCGCTCCAGCAGCTCCCGGCGCGACTCGATCAGATCCAGCACCGCGATCGCCGCCGCGGTGATCGACGGCGCCAGCGAGTTGCTGAACAGGTACGGGCGCGACCGCTGGCGCAGCCAGTCGACCATCGGCGCGCGGGCGCAGGTGAAGCCGCCCGACGCACCGCCGAGGGCCTTGCCGAGCGTGCCCGTGAGGATGTCGACGCGTTCGGTGACCCCGAACAGCTCGGGCGTGCCCGCGCCGCTGGCGCCGGTGAAGCCGACGGCGTGCGAGTCGTCGACCATCACCAGCGCGTCGTACTCGTCGGCCAGCGCGCAGATCTCGTCCAGCGGCGCGACGTAGCCGTCCATCGAGAACACGCCGTCGGTGGCGATCAGCCGGTAGCGCGCCGAGGACGCCTCCTCCAGTTGCGCGCGCAGGTCGTCGAGGTCGCGGTTGCGGTAGCGCAGGCGGCGGGCGCGGGACAGCCGCACGCCGTCGATGATCGAGGCGTGGTTCAGTTCGTCGGAGATGATCGCATCCTCGGGGCCCATCAGGGTCTCGAACAGGCCGCCGTTGGCGTCGAAGCACGACGAGTAGAGAATGGTGTCGAACCCGGCCGCGCCGCCCCGGAGGAAGCGCGTCAGCCGCGCCTCGAGATCCTGGTGCTGCGTCTGAGTGCCGCAGATGAAGCGCACCGACGCCATCCCGAACCCCCAGCGGTCGAGCGCGTCCTTGGCTGCGGCGATCAGCTCCGGCGAGTCCGCCAGCCCCAGGTAGTTGTTGGCGCAGAGGTTGATCACCTCACCGCCCAGGGTGCCGACGTGCGCGGCCTGCGCCGTCGTCAGCGGCGCCTCGTGCTTGTACAGGCCCTCGTCGTGCAGTTGCTGCAGCTGAGCAGCGAGGTCGTCGAGAATGGTCATGGGGCTACTCCTCGTCCCAGGTCAGGATCACCTTGCCCGAGGTGCCGTCGGCGGCGACGGCGAACGCCTCCTCGAATCGGGTGTACGGGAATCGGTGGGTGATGACGCCGCTGATGTCGAGCCCCGAGTTGATCAGGGCGCTCATGGCGTACCAGGTCTCGAACATCTGCCGGCCGGTGACACCTTGGATGGTGAGCATGTTGAAGATGATGGTGGCGAAGTCCACCGTCAGCTCGGCGCTGGGCGTGCCGAGCAGCGCGATCCTGCCGCCGTGGGTCATGTTGTCGATCATCGAGCGCAGCGCCGCGCCGGAGCCGGACATCTCCAGGCCGATGTCGAAGCCCTCGATCATGTCGAATCGGGGGTAGGTGTCCTCCAGGCGCTCGCGGCCCACGTTGACGGTCGACGTCAGGCCGAGCGAGCGGGCCAGCGCGAGCCGCTCGTCGCTCAGGTCGGTGATGACGACGTGCCGGGCGCCCTGGAACTGGGCCACGAGCCCGGCCATGATGCCGATCGGCCCGGCGCCGGTGACCAGCACGTCCTCGGCGAGGGCGGGGAACTGCAGCGCCGCGTGCACGGCGTTGCCGAAGGGGTCGAAGATCGCCGCGACATCCGGGTCGATGGTCGGGTTCAGCACCCACACGTTGGAGGCGGGCATAGCGAAGTACTCGCAGAACGCGCCGTCGACGGCGTAGCCGATGCCCAGCGTGTTGCGGCAGAGGTGCCGCCGCCCGGCGAGGCAGGCGCGGCACCGCCCGCACACGTAGTGCCCCTCGCCGGAGACGAACTGCCCGACGTCGAGGCCGGTGACCGCGGAGCCCAGCTCCACGATCGTCCCGCAGAACTCGTGCCCGATCACCTGGGGCGTGCGGACGGTGCGCTGCGCCCAGCCGTCCCACGCGGAGATGTGCACGTCGGTGCCGCAGATGCCGCTGCGCGACACCTTGATCAGCACCTCGTTAGGCCCGGGGGCCGGGACCGGAAGCTCGATCAGCTCCAGTCCCGGCCCCGGCGCCGTCTTCGCGATGGCGCGCATCGTGTTAGCCCTTGATGCCCGACGACGCGAGGCCCTCGATCACGCGCTTCTGCATGGAGAAGAAGAGCACGAAGATGGGGGCCATGGCCATGATCGAGGCCGCCATCATGATCGAGTAGTCGCTGCTGTACTGGCCGGCCAGCGTCGCGATGCCGACGCTGAGCGGCATGGTGGCCTCGCGCGTGGTCACGATCAGCGGCCACAGCAGGTCGTTCCAGCTCCACAGGATGGTCACGATCGCCACCGCGAACAGGCTGGGCTTTGACAGCGGCAGCATGATCTTCCAGAACGTCTGCCACGGGTTGCAGCCGTCGAGGCGCGCGGCCTCCTCCAGCTCCTTCGGCATCGACATGAACGCCTGACGCATCAGGAACGTGCCGAACGCCGAGAAGATGCCCGGCATGATGATGCCCCACGGCGTCTCGAGCAGGTTCAGGTTCTTGATGATCTGGTACTGCGGGATCAGGTAGGCCTGGCCCGGGATCATCAGGATGGCGAGCAGGAGACCGAAGACGATGTTCCTGCCCGGGAAGACCATGCGTGCGAAGGCGTAGCCCGCGAGCGCGCACAGCACCACCTGGCCGAGGGTCCTGCCCACGGTGATCAGCAGCGAGACCCCGAACTGCGAGAGGAAGGGGATCTTCTGGAACACCGCGACGTAGTTGCCCCACTGCCACTCGGCGGGGATGAACGTCGGCGGCACCGACGCGATCTCCGCGTTGGTCGAGAGCGACATCAGGATCTGCCACACGAACGGCAGGACCATGACGATGCCGCCCAGGATCAACACGATGTGAGCGGGCAGATAGCGCAACTGCTTGCGCGCTTCGCGCTGAGCGCGAGACTCCCTAGCCATAGTGGACCCACTTTCGCTGACCCCAGAACTGGATGGCGGTGGCGATGCCCACCAGCAGCACGATGAACATCGCGATGGCCGCGCCGCCGCCCTTGTTCTGCTGCACGAAGGCCTCGTTGTAGAACAGGTAGACCAGCGAGCGCGACTGGTTGATGGCCGGGTTCCCGGAGCCCATCATCGCGTAGAGCGCGTCGAACAGCTGGAAGCCGCCGATGGCCGACATGACCGTCAGGAAGAAGATCGACGGCGTGAGCATCGGCACGGTGATCCGTATCAGCTGGGACCAGGCCGAGGCGCCGTCGAGCGACGCTGCCTCGTACAGGTCCTGCGGGATGGACTTCAAGCCCGCCGAGAGGATGATCACGTTGAAGCCGATCGACGCCCAGATCCCGAAGATGGCGACGGCCAGGATGGAGAACCCCGGCGTCGACAGCCAGTGCGGCGGGTTCGCCCAGCCGATCGACTTCAGGAACTGGTTCAGGATGCCGAAGTTGCCGTTGAAGAACAGCCGCCAGACCTGCGCGATGGCCACGGGCATGGCGAGGTACGGCATGAAGAACATCACGCGATACAGCGACCGGCCCTTCAGCCCCGGCAGTTCGATCAGGGCCGCGATCACCACCGACAACGGGACGCCCAGCAGCACGATCACCGTGTACAGCAGCGTGTTGCCCAGCGCGTTCGGCAGGTCGGGCCGTGCCAGCAGGTCGGTGTAGTTCTCCACTCCGACGAACTGGACGTTGCCGCCGAACGCGTTGGTCTGCGTGAACGACATGTAGAGGTTGCTGAGGATCGGGTAGTAGTAGAAGACGGCGACGCCGATCACGAGCGGGCCGACGAAGAGCAGCGGCCACGCCCCTACCGACATCGGATTCCGCCCCGACCTCCGGGGCGCCTTGCGCCCCGTTGCGGCGGCGGTCATCGCCTACTCCTTCGCCAGGAGAGCGTCCATCTGCTCTGCGAGCTTCTTGGCCGTCTCCTCCATCGGGGTCTTGCCCGCGAAGGCGTCGGGCAGGAGCTGCGTCTCGAGGTCGTTCCAGGCGGCGGTGTTCTTCGACACCGGGTATGCCACCGAGTACTCCTCCGCGCCCTTGGTGAAGACGTCGAGCTGCATGCCCGGCTTGCCGTCCACCCAGGCCTGCTGCGTGCCGTTGAACGCGGGGATCGCGGTGCCGTTGGCGGCCTCGGCCTCAGCGGACTCCTTGGTGGTCATGGCGGTGACCAGCGCCTTCGCGGCGGCCATGTTCTTCGACTTGGCGGACGCGACGTAGGACAGGCCGTGGATGATGGTGCCCTTCTGCTTGTCCTGCGGCAGCGGCAGCACGATGACGTCGTCCAGGCTCGCCATCTGCTCGGCGAAGGCGGCGACCATCCAGGAGCCGGCCCAGAACATGCCCGCCTTGCCGTTGGCGAAGAGGTCGGTCGGGGTGGTGTCCGACATGACCTGCAGGCTGGGGATGGTGCCCTCGGCCACGAGATCGGACCAGAACTTCAGGCCGCGGATGGCCTCGGGCTGCCCGAAGCCGGACTTGCCGTCCTTGATGACGTAGCCGCCGGCCTGCGCGATGGTGTTGTAGTACGTGCCCTGGCCGTCGGCGGAACCGATCGTGGAGACGAGGCCGTACACGCCGGTCGCGGCGATCTTGCGCGCGGCGTCGTTGTGCTGCTCCCAGGTCCAGCCGTCGGTGGGCAGCTCGACGTTCGCGTCGGCGAACAGCTTCTTGTTGGCGAACACCGCGATGGTGTCGTAGTCCTTCGGGATGCCGTAGTGCTTCGACTCGACGGTGTAGAGGTCGACGAGCGCCTTCGGGTAGTTGCCCCAGTCGACGTCCTTGACGTCGTCGAGGGTGGCCAGCATGCCGTTGGAGGCGTACAGCTGGATGTTCGGGCCGTTCATCCAGAAGACGTCGGGCAGCTGGTCGCCCTCGGCCTGCGTGCGCAGCTTGGTCCAATAGTCCTTGTACGCCGCGATCGAGGTGGTGACCTTGATCTTCGGGTACTTCTCGTTGAACCGCTTGATGTTCGCGTCCACCGTGGGCGTCTGGTTCTTGTCCCAGTAGAACATCGTCAGCTCGCCGGTGGTCTCCGGCGTGAGCTCGGCGCCGCCACCGTCTCCGGACGGCTTGGTATCGCCGCCGCAGGCGGCCAGGGTGGCCGCGGCACCGGTGGCACCGACGGCGGTCAGGAAGCTGCGTCGCTTCATGTTTCTTCCTCCTTGTGTGGATGGTCTGGGCGGTCCCGATGGTAAGGACCGCACGTTTCAGGCGCGCTACGGCCTCGTCTGGTTGTTGTTGAAGTAGTCGACGAGGTCCTGGGGCAGTTCGGGGATGTCGCGGGGAGTCGAGTCGGCGCGCAGCGATTCCGTCGCCTGGATCGCGGCCGCGACGGCGTACCAGGCGCCGAGCGGGGACGTGTCGGTGGGCAGGCCCTCGCGCACGAACCGCACGAACTCGCCGACGGTGAGGATGTCCGCGTCGCCGTGGCCGCCGGCGTCGCCCTCGATGGGGAACTGCGCGTCGCCCTGCGGGTCGTAGTCGCGGCGGCGGTTCCAGAGCTTGATGACGCCGCCCTCGCTGTCGCCGAAGTTCTCGATCCGGCCCTCGGTGCCGATGACGGTGTAGTTGCGCCAGTAGTCGGGCGTGTAGTGGCACTGCTCGTAGGAGGCGTAGACGCCGGACTCCATGTGCATCAGCATCATGGACAGGTCCTCGACGTCGATCACCGGGTTGAGGCCCGTCTGCGCCAGCGGCGGCCAGTTGTCGACGCTGAACCAGTCGACCATCAGCTCGTTGCCGCGGTCGCGGCGGTCCTGCACCTTGTCGTACAGCGTCAGCCCGCCCATGGCGCTGACGCGCGTGGTGTGCGAGTCGGCGAGCCAGTGCATGACGTCGAGGTCGTGCGCGGCCTTCTGCAGCAGCAGGCCGCCGACGCCCTCGCGGGTGGCGTGCCAGTCCTTGAAGTAGTAGTCGCCGCCGTGGCCGACGAAGTGTCGGCACCAGATGGCCTTGACCTCGCCGATCAGCCCGCGGCGGATGATGTCGCGCATCGCGCGCACCACGTTCATGTGGCGCATGTTGTGGCCCACGTACAGCTTGGTGCCGGTCTCGTAGGCCGTGGTCAGGATGCGGGTGGCGCCCTCGAGGTCGATGGCGAGCGGCTTCTCGAGGTAGACGGGCACGCCGCCCTCCAGCAGCTCGCAGGCCACGGCCGCGTGCGTGTTGTCGGGCGACGTGATGAGCGCGACCTGGATGCCGGTGCCGATGAGCTCGGCGATGCTGTCGGTGGCCTTGATGTCGTCGCGGCCCAGCCGCTGCACGATGCGCTCCTTCGCATCCGGGTGCGGCTCGTACGCGGCCGTGATCAGGCCGCCGACCTCCGGGCGCTCGAAGTGCCGGGCGATGGCGGAGCGGGCGCCGACGCCGACGACACCCACCTTGAGGGTCTGGGTCTCGCTGGGCTCGTAGCGATGCATGGGCAGGTGCTTCCCTTTCGAAATGGCCTCACGGACCGGGGAGATGCCCGAGGGGGTGAGGACGGTGGCGGCGGGATGCCCGAGGAGTCGTTCCTGGGCATCGGTCAGGGCGAGCGCGAGCGCACCGACGGTGGCTGCCCCCTGCCCCAAGCGTGGTCCCTCGAAGGACAGCGGCGTCGACCCAGGGGTGCGCAGGCTGGCGAGGTGGGCGTTGATCTCGGCGATGGCGTCGGGCAGTTCCGAGACCGGCAGCGAGAGGACGATGACGGTGGGGTCGAGCACGGCCGCGGCCGAGCCGATGACCTCGGCCGCGTGCGCGAGCGCGCCGCGCTGCGGGCCGGACCGGCCGGTGACGACGATGCCGACCTCGCCCGCGGTGAAGCCCTGGCCGCGATGCAGTCGGCCGCCGAGGACCAGGCCGGTGAGCACGCCGCGCGAGAGCGCCACGAGCAGAAGGTCCGAGGAGTCGTCCAGCGCGCCGCGCGCCCGCCTGACGGCGAACTCGCCGTACGCGGAGGCGTTCACGTCGTTCTCGACCCGCACGGGGAGGCCGAGGCGTTCGGACAGCACGGGGCCGAGCGGGAAACCCGTCCAATCGGGGACGGCGACGCTGTTGATGACGGTGCCGGCACCGTCGACGGGCCCTGTGGTGGAGACGGTCACGGCACGCACGGCGCCGACGCCCGCGCCGAGCCTCTCGAGGTGCGAGCGGATCATGGTCTGCACCGCGGCGAGTCGGCTGGCTGAGTCGAGCGGCACGTCGCCGATGAGTTCGGCGGTCAGGACGGTGCCGTCCAGGCGAGCTGAGGCCACCACGGCGCTCTCCGGCAGCAGGTCGACGCCGACGACGACGCCCGCGCCGGGCGCGATGCGCCACGTGCTCGCGGGGCGGCCCGGCGTGCTGACCTCACCCTCTGCGGCGGCGGCGAGGCCCGACGACTCCAACGAGGACAGGAGTGCCATGACGGTGGGGCGCGAGAGCCCCGTCTCGGCGACGATCTCCCGCACGGTGGCCGGCCCGCGGCGCAGCACCTCGAACACACCGGTCAGGTGAGCGGGCCGAGTAGCTGCCACGAAACCTCCGTCGGGAGACCCAGGGCCCCGCTGCGACGCTGCAGGCCCCTTAATAACGAAGCCAGCTTAACTATGTGGCGGGGCGTGTCAAGGGTTCGCCGACATGCGATACCGGATTGTGAGATCAAGGAGACGGCGGCGACGAGGCCTTCCCGCACAAAGCAGTGTTGGCTCGGAGCCCCCACCGCTCCGAGCCAACCCAGGCGTCTTTCCCCGCACCCAGCTGCCTGCCTCCTGGCGCCACCCCCCGCGTGCCCGAGGCGGCTGCTCTAAAGGCCACCTGACTATGAAGACACCCACTCCCCCCAGATATGACGCGGCCGGGCAAAAAACTTTCGCCTCGATCCGTAACCGAACCGGCGCCCCCCCCCAGGCCGGCCGCGACGGGTGTCTCAGATTCACTTGTTCATCGGGGCCCGGCCCGGAGCATCAGGATGCTCCGGGCCAACAGGCCCCACCTGTTCGGTTCGCAGTGCCGCCGCCGTCCTCATTCCCCCCGAAATGAGTCCGAGCCGGCCCTCCCCCAAGGCACGAACCGCCGAGGCTTTGTCTCCCCCCGAAAACGGCGCCTCGATGTGTAAGACCCCGGTCCGGGTGGATGATGACGCGACTGGTTGAAGATTTTCTGACTAACTTTTGGCGATGGGGGTCATCGAAAGTTGATCGCACCGTTCAAACGTCGTTGACAAGCCCTTATCTGTCGCGGCCCGGACGCATGGGTCCGAAAAAATTTTTTCCCATCAACTTTCGGCGACACCCGTCGACGACCCCTGCGTCGGCCCCGCGCGGGGGCGGCCCCAGCGGTCTAGCGACGGATGAGGAAGGCCGCTGCGCCCGCCCCGAGGGCCAGCATGCCGGCCAGGACCAGGGCGATGATCGTGCCGCTGCGCGAGGGGCCCGCGCCGTCGTCGGCCGGCTCGTCCACCGGGGCCGCCGTGCCCCCTGCGGTCGGCGTCGAGCTGCCCGAGGGCGAGGAGCTGGGATCAGGAGACGGAGAGGTGCTCGGCTCCGTCGGCGCCGGCGACACGGTGGTGGTCACGTCCGACGACGGCTGCACCGTCGTCCTGATCGCCGGGTTGCCGCCCACGTAGATGTCGCCTGCCGGCCCCTGCGTGATCGACTCGCCGTCGGGGCCCCCCTCGATGGTGTCGGTGACGACGGTGTCCCACGTGAAGGCGTTGACGTACTCGATGCCCGTTGCGGTGCGCAGGGCCATGGTGGAGCCGTCGGCAAGGAAGGCGCCGTCGGTCACGCCCGCGGGGGCGTCGGCCACACGCTCGAGCGTGTTCACGGCCTGGCGCGACGGCGACAGCGGAGCCCGGTAGATGCCCGGGTTCTCGCCCGCGCTCACCACGTAGATGCGGCCCCTGCCGGAGATGAGGAAGGCCTTCGCGTCGCGCGGGCCGTCCTCGTAGCGGAAGTCGAAGGCGTTGTACTGCGTGCGGCCCGGCTCGGTGGAGCCGAGGCGGAAGGCCACCACGTAGTCACGCGTGGCCGTCTGGTCGCCGATGTCGGCGATCCACAGTCGACCCTCGCTCCAGGCCAGGGCCTGCACGGATGTCGGCCGGCCGCCGAACGTCACCTGGTAGTCCTTGCTCTGGTTGACGACGACGCCGTCGTTCGCCGAGGCTCCGGCCAGCCAGAGCGCCTCCCCGTCGTAGGCCATCCCGACGATGGGCGCGAGGCCGTCGGGCGGAAGGAGATCGTCTGCCGTCGCCGCGAGGGGGGCGAGGCCGAGGGCGAACCCTGCGGCCAGCGCGGTGAGGCCGAAACGTGTGGTCTTCATCGTGGGCGCAAGCTTAGCCGTCACTGAACCGCGCTCCAGATCGCACCGACGAGCGCCACGACGATGAGCGCGACGAGCACGCCGGAGACGATCAGGCGCCGAGTTCGAGGATTCACGTCCCCGATGGTACGCGGGGGCTACCGTGGATCCATGGAACGCAGCATGTTCTGCGCGGTCGCCATCGACGACGTCCGCGACGTGTTTCGCGCAGCCCCCGAGCTGACGGCGCGGCTCAGCGCCGTGGCCACGGAGGCCTTCGGCGGTGAGACCCCGCACCGCACCGGCTGGCTGGCGCCGCTGATGCGCCGGCACCGCCCCACCGAGGTGGACCCGTCCGTCCCCACGAGCCAGGACATGCAGGCGCTGCTCACCGGGGCGTACGTGGCTCCCGATCGGCTGCGGCCCAGTTGGCGGCTGCTGGCCGTGTGGCTCGCGCACCTGTCCGCGGCGTCGGCCACCGTCGACCTGGACCGCGACGCCTGGGACGCCGTCGAGTGGGAGCTCGCACGCGCGGGCCTGAACAGCGACTACGCGCT
Source organism: Arachnia sp. (assembly GCA_047602285.1). Classification (GTDB taxonomy): domain Bacteria; phylum Actinomycetota; class Actinomycetes; order Propionibacteriales; family Propionibacteriaceae; genus Arachnia. The sequence continues at coordinate 2,708,433 of JASGHR010000001.1, read as the reverse complement.
GCGCTCGCTGTGCGACCGGTCCATCGGCCTGCCGCTTCCGCCCCTACCGGGCGCCGTCGCGGGCTACGCCAAGCACGTGCACGCCGTCGAGGCGTTGGCGGCGCTCGGCGAGGCCGCGCCTCGCGCCGACCTCGCACCGGAGGGTCGCGAGGCCCTCGCCCGCATCGTCGACGTGCTGCGCGCCGTCGCCGCGGACGAGCGCCTCGACGTCGTCGTGGTCGGCCTGGCCGACCCCGTTCCGTGAGCCGACGCGCCCCTACTCGATCACCAGCACGAGGTCGCCGCCCTCAAGCGGCGTCGGGCCGGGCAGCACCACGCGCTTGACGAGGCCCGCGACGGGGGCGTTGATGGCCGCCTCCATCTTCATGGCCTCGATGGTGGCCACCTGGTCGCCGACCGCCACCGTGGCGCCCACCTCGACGGTGGGGGTCACGGCGCCGGAGAACGGCGCGGCCACGTGGCCCTTGTTGGCCGGGTCGGCCTTCTCGGCGGCGGGCACCTCGGAGGCGATGGCCAGGTCGCGCACGCGGACCTGGCGCATCTGGCCGTTGAGGAGGCACATGACGGTGCGCTTGCCGCGCTTGTCGGGCTCGGAGATGGCCTCGATGCCGACGAGCAGCGTGACGCCCTTCTCGAGCGGGACGGCGTACTCCTCGCCGCGCTGCATGCCGTAGAGGTACGGCAGCGTCGGGAGGACGGACACGTCGCCGAAGTCGGCGCGGGCCTGCTCGAAGGCGCGGGTGGGCGCGGGGAACAGCAGCCGGTTGAGGGTCTCCTGGCGCGTGCGGCCGGGCTCGGCGAGGAGCGCGAGGTCGGCCGGGGCCACCTCGGTGTCGCGCACGGGCGTCCGCCTGCCCTGCAGGGCCTTGCCGCGGAACGGCTCGGGCCAGCCGCCGGCGGGCTCGCCCAGCTCGCCGTTCAGGAACCCGATCACGGAGTCCGGGATGTCGAACCGCTGCGGGTCGGCCTCGAACTCTGCCGGGTCGGCCCCGACGGCGACGAGGTGCAGCGCGAGGTCGCCCACCACCTTCGACGACGGCGTGACCTTGGTCGGCCGGCCGAGGATCTTGTCGGCCGCGGTGTACATGTCCTCGATGGCCTCGAACTTGTCGCCGAGGCCCAGCGCGATGGCCTGCTGGCGCAGGTTGGACAGCTGGCCGCCGGGGATCTCGTGGCTGTAGACGCGACCGGTGGGCGCGGGCAGGCCCGACTCGAACGGCGCGTACAGCCGGCGCACGGCCTCCCAGTAGGGCTCGAGGTCGAGCACGGCGCGCGGGTCGACGTCGGGCTGGCGCGGCGTGTGCTGCAGCGCCATGATCAGTGCGGACATCGGCGGCTGCGACGTCGTCGAGCTCATCGCCGAGTTGGCGACGTCGACGGCGTCGACACCCGCGTCGATGGCCGCGAGCAGCGTGGCCAGCTGGCCGCCGGTGGTGTCGTGCGTGTGCAGGTGTACGGGCAGGTCGAAGCGCTCGCGCAGCGCCGTGACGAGCCGGCGGGCGGCCTCCGGGCGCAGCAGGCCGGCCATGTCCTTGACCGCCAGCATGTGCGCGCCGGCGTCGACGATCTGCTCGGCGAGGCGCAGGTAGTAGTCGAGCGTGTAGATGGGCTCGTTGGGATCCAGCAGATCGCTGGTGTAGCAGAGCGCCACCTCCGCGATCGACGTGCCCGTGGCGAGCACCGCGTCGATCGCCGGCCGCATCTGGCCGACGTCGTTCAGCGCGTCGAAGATCCGGAAGATGTCGACGCCGGTGGCCGCGGCCTCCTCGACGAACGCGTCGGTGACCGCCTTCGGGTAGGGCGTGTAGCCCACCGTGTTGCGGCCGCGCAGCAGCATCTGCAGGTTCTGGTTCGGCATCGCCTCGCGCAGCTTCGCGAGCCGCTCCCACGGGTCCTCGCCGAGGAAGCGGAGGGCCACGTCGTAGGTCGCGCCGCCCCAGCACTCCACCGAGAGGAGGTTCGGCAGGAGCCGCGCCTGCACGGGCGCGACGGCCACCAGGTCGCGGGTGCGCACGCGGGTGGCCAGCAGCGACTGGTGCGCGTCGCGGAAGGTGGTGTCCGTGACCTGCACGGGCACCGCGGCCCGCAGCTCGGCCGCGAACGCCGCCGGGCCGACGGCGAGCAGCCGCTGGCGCGGGCCGTCGGGTGCCGGGCCGCTCAGGTCGACCTGCGGGAGCTTCAGCCGCGGATCCAGCGTCGTCACCGCCTCGCCGTTGGGCTTGTTGACGGTCACCTCGGCGAGGTGGCGCAGGAGCTTGGTGGCGCGGTCCGCGGGGGTCCGCGCGCTCAGCAGGTACGGGCGCTCGTCGATGAACGACGTCGTGACGCCGCCGCGCTCGAAGTCCGGGTCGTCGAGGACCGCGCGCAGGAACGGGATGTTCGTGGCGACGCCGCGCACGCGGAACTCCGCGAGCGCGCGGCGGGCGCGGGCGATGGCGCCGTCGAGCGTCCGCCCCCGCGCCGTGAGCTTCACCAGCAGCGAGTCGAAGTGCGGGCTGATCTCCACGCCGGTGCCCGTGGTGCCGCCGTCGAGGCGGATGCCCGCGCCGGAGGCCGAGCGGTAGGCGGTGATCAGGCCCGTGTCGGGGCGGAACGAGTTGAGCGGATCCTCGGTGGTGATGCGGCACTGCAGCGCGGCGCCGCGGATCTCCAGTTCGTCCTGGCGGATGCCGATCTGCTCGAGCGTCTCGCCGTTGGCGATGCGCATCTGGGCCTGGACGAGGTCGACGTCGGTGATCTCCTCGGTGACCGTGTGCTCCACCTGGATGCGCGGGTTCATCTCGATGAACACGTGCCGGCCGGCGCGCGGGCCGTCGGTCTCGACGAGGAACTCGACGGTGCCCGCGCAGGTGTAGTCGATGGCCTTGGCGAACTTCACGGCGTCGGCCGTCAGCGCGTCGCGCAGTTCCTGCGTGATGTGCGGCGCGGGCGCGATCTCGACGACCTTCTGGTGGCGGCGCTGGATGGAGCAGTCGCGCTCGAACAGGTGGACGGTGTTGCCCTCGCGGTCGGCGAGGATCTGCACCTCGATGTGCCGCGGGGCGGAGACGGCCTGCTCGATGAACACCGTCGGGTCGCCGAACGCGCCCTCGGCCTCACGCATCGCCGCGCCGAGCTCGTCGGCGAACCGGTCGGGGTCGTCCACGCGGCGCATGCCGCGGCCTCCGCCGCCCGCGACGGCCTTGATGAAGACCGGGAAGCCGATCTCGTGCGCGGCGGCGATGAGCGTGTCGGGGTCGGTCGAGGGCGGGCACGAGGCGAGCGTCGGCACGCCGGCCTTGCGGGCCTGCTCGATGGCCGCGACCTTGTTGCCCGCCATGGTGAGCACCTCGGCGGACGGGCCGATGAACGTGATGCCGTTCGCCTCGCAGGCCGCCGCCAGGTCCGGGTTCTCGGAGAGGAAGCCGTAGCCGGGGTAGATCGCGTCGGCCCCGGACTCCTTCGCCGCCCGGATGATCTCGTCGATGTCGAGGTACGCCCGGACCGGATGACCCTCCTGGCCGATCAAGTACGACTCGTGCGCCTTCACGCGGTGGTCAGCATTGCGATCCTCGTAGGGAAAGACAGCGACGGTGCGGAGACCGAGCTCGAACGCGGCGCGGAAAGCGCGGACGGCGATCTCACCGCGATTGGCGACCAAAACCTTGTGGAACATGGTCGTCAGACTACTGGCCGCGTACCGGGCCGACGATTCCTCGGTCCAGCGCCGCACCCACGTGACGCCTGCCTTGCGTCTTGACGCCTGGCTTCCACCCGTGACGCCTGCTTTACGTCGTGACGCCTGCCCTACACGGCAGGCGTCACGGTGGAACGCTGGCGTTACGGTGAGAAGGCAGGCGTCACGGGTGGGTGGGTGAGGGGATAGGACGGGGCAGTGGTGCTATATTGCTAGCATGATGTCAACCGACGGCTCTGTCGAACCCAAGGCGCAGTTCAACGTCTACCTGCCCCCTTCGCTGATCCGCGAGGTCAAGCACCGCGCGATCGACGAGGGGCTCTCGCTCTCCGCCCTGGTGGCGAAGGCCCTCACCCAGTACCTGCCCGACACGGAGGCAGACCGATGATCACCGTTCAGCTCATCCACTACAGCTCCCACACGAGGCAGTGGCACGCCCTCGCGCAGGCCCTGGGCCTGACCCCGCCGTTCGCGCCCGGCGACGACTGGGCCGAATTCGACGGCCGAGGCGTCCTCGCCATCCACCACGCCGACGGCGACCTCGTCGGCCGAACCGACCTCCACCTCCTCGTCGACGACCTCGACGCCACCGAGGCACGGCTGCGCGATGCGGGACTCACCGTGGTGCGCACGACGCTCGACGACGTCGGCCCGCTCCTCACCGTGACGGCCGCATCCGGCGCGACGATCAGCGCCTCGGGAGGCGCGCGCGTCGCCGATTCCGGGACCGTCGCCGTCCAGCCGATCTGGTTCCAGGCCGACCTCGACGAGCCGCGGCGCATCCTCGAGACGCTCGGCCTGCGCGCGCGGCTGGCGTCGGACTCCGGCGGGTGGGTCGAGTTCGAGGCCGACGGCGGCGGCTCGGCCGCGCTGCACGCCGGCGACACCCCGACGATCGGCCTGTCGCTGGAGTGCACGGGCGACCTCGACGACCTGGCCCGCCGCCTCACCGACGCCGGCTTCGCCGCGACGGTGGTGGACGAGGCCTACAACCGCACGCTCCGCGTCGCCACCCCGGACGGCGACGAACTCTGGATCAACGGCGCGATGGACGACCTCTACGGCTACACCCGCCTCGACGCGCAGGAGTGAGAACACGCCCTGGTCGGGCCCTCGGGAGCCGGACTAGGGTGGAAGGCGTGAGGCGTTCCCAGGCCATCGTTCGTCCGCTGCCGGGAGCCGCGCTGTTCCTCGTACTGACGGTGCGGCCGGGCGGCGAGGAGGCGGTGCGCGCCCTGCTCGCGGATCTCAGCGCGCTGCGTCGCTCCACGGGCTTCCGCGTGCCGGACGACCGACTCGAGGTCGTCGCCGGCATCGGCTCCGACGCCTGGGGCCGACTGTTCTCCGGCCTGCGGCCGGCGAGCCTGCACCCGTTCGTCGCACTCGACGGCGGGCGGCACGCCGCGCCGTCCACCCCCGGCGACCTGCTCTTCCACATCCGCGCGGCGACGATGGGGCCGTGCTTCGAGCTCGGTCGGCTGATCACCGGGCGGCTGAGCGGGGCCGCGGACGTCGTCGACGAGACGCACGGATTTCGCTCCTTCGAGCAGCGCGACCTGCTGGGATTCGTCGACGGCACGGAGAACCCCGAGGGCGAGGACGCGGTGGCCGCGGCGCTGGTCGGCGACGAGGACCCGGGTTTCGTCGGCGGCAGCTACGTGGTCGTACAGAAATACCTGCACGACATGGCCACGTGGGATGCGCTGAGCATCGCCGAGCAGGAGCGGATCATCGGCCGCACCAAGCTGGACGACGTGGAGCTCAGCGAGCACGAGCTGCCGGCCGACGCGCACGTGGCGCTGAACGACCTCCCGGATGCCGACGACGGGCGGGCCAGGGAGATCCTGCGCTCCAACATGCCGTTCGGCGAGCTGGGCACCGGCGAGTTCGGCACCTACTTCATCGGCTACGCCGGGCACCCCGAGGACATCGAGATGATGCTGACGAACATGTTCGTCGGTCTGCCGCCCGGCACCCATGACCGCATCCTCGACTTCTCCACGGCCGTGACCGGCACGATGTTCTACTGCCCCACCGTCGACTTCCTCGAGGCGCAGCCACCGCTCCCCCAGCTCGGCGTGGAGCCCGCCGCGCCCACCCCCTCGGCGCCGGCCACCTCACCCCCGGCCTCCTCGACCCCCGCCGCGCAGGACGGCTCGCTCGGCATCGGCGCTCTCGGAAGGAAACCGTCATGAACAACCTGCATCGCAGCCTCGCCCCCATCTCCGACGCCGCATGGGCGGACATCGAGGAGGAGGCCAAGCGCACGTTCGAGCGCAACATCGCCGCCCGCCGCGTCGTCGACGTCGCCGGGCCCCACGGCAACGACTTCGCGGCTGTCGGCCTGGGCCGGCTGCATCAGGTCGACAGCCCGGAGGACGGCGTCCGGGCGCGGGTGTTCCGCTCCAAGCCCGTGGTGCAGTTGCGGGTGCCCTTCTCGCTCTCGCGCGAGGAGATCGACGGCGTGGAGCGAGGCAGCAAGGACGCAGACTGGGTCCCGCTGAAGGAGGCCGCGCGGCGCATAGCGTTCGCCGAGGATCGGGCGATCCTGGACGGTTATGCCGCCGGCGGCATCGACGGCATCCGCCCCGCGTCTTCGAACCTGCCCATCCGGGTCCCCACCGACGCCACGGATGTCCCCGAGGCCATCTCGCAGGCCGTCTCCGAGCTCCGCCTCGCCGGTGTCGAGGGCCCCTACTCCGTCCTGCTGGGCGCCGAGCTGTACACCCTGGTGAGCGAGACGTCGGACCACGGCTTCCCGATCGTCAACCACCTGACGCGGATCGTCGACGGCGACATCATCTGGGCCCCGGCCATCGAGGGCGCCGTGGTGATGACCACCCGCGGCGGCGACTACGAACTGCACCTCGGCCAGGATCTCTCCATCGGCTACCTGTCGCACGACGCCGAGTCCGTGGAGCTGTATTTCCAGGAGTCGTTCGCGTTCCTGACCAACACCACCGAGGCGTCCGTCACGCTGACCCCCTCGCCGTAACGCGGCACCTTCCGGCGGCCAGGAGCTCCGCGCCCGGCGCGGGCCCCAAGGAACGGCGCCGCTGCCGCGACTTCCTGCCCACAGCGCGGGACTTTCGACAGCGCGGGACCTAACGACCGAGGCGTTCGGCTAGCGCCTCACGGCCGGCTCAAGGAACGGTCCCTGAGGAGCAGCCCACACCGGTCCCTGAGGAGCAGCCCACACCGGTCCCTGAGAGCACAGCCCACACCGGTCCCTGAGGAGCAGCCCCCGCACGCTGGCTTGCGCCGAGCGAGAGCCCTGCGGGGCTGCGTCTCGAAGGGTCCGCAACCCACGGCTTCTAAGTGGGCTATCCGCTGGCCATGGAGTTTTCACGCACAACCCCGGCTTCTCTGCCCGACAGGGCACAGAAAGCACAGTTGTGCGTCAAAACTCCATGCACCACCTCGCCACCGAACTCCCTGCCCACAGCGCGGGACCTGACGACCACGGCCGGGCGCTCCGCGCCGAGCTCGGGATCCAAAGAACGGCGCCGCTGCCGCAACTTCCTGCCCACAGCGCGGGACCTTTCGACACGGCGTTCGGCTAGCGCCTCACGGCCGGCTCAAGGACCGGTCCCTGAGGAGCAGCCCCGCACACTGACCCACGCCGAACGAAAGTCCTGCGGGCTGCGTCTCGAAGGGTCCGAAACCACAGCCTGACCGATCCCCAAGAGCCAGAGTCACACCCTCCCGCGAGCATAAATCTCCGTATACGGGCAGCCACGCGAATAATTGCACCACTGCCCGCATACGGAGATTTATGCAGGGAGACCGGCTGAAGCAGGCCACATCGGCCATGCGAACGCAGAGCCGGCGGTCCACCGCCCCGGAGACGACAGAGGGTGAGGTGGGGAGGCGCTTCGTCGAAGCGTAAAAACACCCATGCACTGAGACCAGAAGTGACTGTGGTCACAGAACCGGGCCGGCAGCGAGACGGAGCGCCTCCCCACCTCACCCGCCCGCGCTCGTGGTCGGCTGAGCAGACGGGTGCGGGACCTTTCGACACGACGTGTTCGCTGGCGCTCACACGTCGGCTCAAGGAACGGCGGCCCGCCTCACCCGCCCGTGCTCGTGGTTGAGATCCCGGGTAAGCGCGGGACCTTTCGACACGACGGTTCGCTGGCGCTCACGCGTCGGCTCAAGGAACAGTGCTCACCTCAGCCGTCCGTCCTCGTGGCCGGGTCACTGCTCCAGGCGCGGGACCTTTCGACACGGCGTTCGGCTGGCGCCTCACGGCCGGCTCAAGGAACGGTGCTCACCTCACCCGTCCGCCCTGTTGTTAGGTCACTGCCCACAGCGCGGGACCGTTCGGCTCAAGGAGCGGGGTTGGCTAGACCCAGCCGTTGTCGGTCGCCGTGCGGAGGGCCTCCGCGCGGTTGCGGGCGCCCAGTTTGCCGATGGCCGAGCTCAGATAGTTCCGCACGGTGCCCTCGGAGAGGCTCACGGCGTCGGCGATCTCCTCGGTGCTCGCGCCGCCCGCGGAGGCGCCCAACACGAGGGCTTCCTTCGGCGACAAGGGCGAAGGGCCGATGGACAGCGACGTGGCAGCCAGTTCGGGGTCGACGACCCGGAGGCCGCGGGCGACACGACGGATGGCGTCGATGAGCCGATCCGCAGGTGTGTCCTTCACCAGGAAGCCGACGGCGCCTGCCTCCAATGCGCGACGTAGATAGCCCGGGCGACCGAACGTGGTCACGACGATCACGCGCGTTCGCGGCGACGCGGCCGCCAGGTGCGGCAATGCGTCGAGGCCGTCGTCGACGCCCAGCCCGCCGTCGGGCATCTGCACGTCGAGGAGCAGCACGTCGGGGTGCGCGGCCGCCACTGCGGCGACGGCGTCCGCGCACGTCCCTGCCTGGGCGACGACCTGCAGGTCGTCCTCCAGGTCGAGCATCGCGGCCAACGCGGCTCTGATCAGGGCCTGGTCCTCGGCGATGGCGATGGTGGTCATCGGTTCCCTCCCTCCGGCAGGCGCGCCTCCACGAGCGTGCCCGTACCCGACGACGACACGCTGAGCGTGCCGCCCGCCTCCTCGACGCGGCGGCGCAGCCCCGCAAGACCCTCACCGACAGGACCGGAAGCAGCAGCACCGGCCACACCGGCCGCGATCCCCGACCCGTCGTCGGTCACCCGCACGACGCCGGGCTCGCACTCGATCGTGCACGCCCGCGCACCGGCGTGCCGCACGACGTTGGTGACGGCCTCGCGCACCACGTAGCCCAGCACCTCGGACGACTCGTCGTCGAGATCGGGCACAGCCGCGGGGGTTCGCGCCTCGACCCCGGCCGCCAGCAGGACGGAGCGGGCCGACGCGATCTCGGCCGCGAGCCGCACGTGCTGCATGCCCGACGCCGTGGTGCGGACGTCGGCGAGCGCCTGCCGGGCGACGGCCGCCAGCGACGACACCTCCGCTCTGGCCGCCGCGTCGTCCCTGCCGATCAGCCGCGCGGCGAGGTCGGCCTTGATGGCGATGGTGGTCAGCGAGTGGCCGAGGATGTCGTGCAGGTCACGGCCGATCCGCTCCCGCTCGGCGGCGACGGCGAACACGGCGGTGCGCCGCTCGGCCTCCTCCATGCGTTGCCGGGCGTGGTCGGCCTGCAGGCTGAACCCGACGGTGGCGCCGATCGTCGCGGCCATGATCGCCATCACGACGCCGAACACGTCGCCCTGCGTGAGCGACCACCCGCCGGCGGCCAGCGCGACGAGCACGATCACCAGGCGCGCGTCGCGCCACCGGATGAGGATGGCCGCGGCGGTCGCCGGGAACGGCGCGAAGTAGGAGAACCGCGCCTCGCCCTGCGTGACGACGCCCAGCGCGACGATCAGGCCGATCAGCGCGCCGAGCCACAGCCAGCGCCTGGTCTCGTCGAGGTGCATGATCCAGCTGGCGCCCACCATGAGGGCGCCGATCCCGAACATCAGTGCGCTGACCACCCACACCTGCGGGCTGTCTCGAAGGAAATAGATGGGGATGAAGAGGAAACCGAGCGACGGGAGCGTGTAGCCGGCGCCCTGCGCGAAGCCGCGCCGCCACAGGGGCAGGTCGCAGGCCTCCGGCACGAAGCCGGGCGCCGCGCGGTCGTCGTCTCTCATCCCTCGACCAGCCTCAGTTCGATCGGCGCGAGGTGCGCACGGCTCGACGGTAACTGATGGCGCCGGCGGCCAGCAGCAGAACCGACCAGACGACGATCACCCGCACGCCCTGCCATGGGAAGTCCCCGCCGACGAGGGGCCAGCTGCCGATCTGACCCGCCCAGTACGACGGCGTGAGCCTGCCGAGCGTCTGCATCGCGGCGGGCATCGCCTCCAGCGGCACCCACAGCCCGCCGACCATCGAGAGCGCCAGCATGACGAGCGTCGTCACGGCCGAGGCGGTCTGTGGCTTGAACAGCAGCCCGATCGCGAGGCCGAGCAGCACCATCGGCAGGAGCGCGACCAGCAGCAGCACGAAGGTGGCGGCCCAGACGTCGAGGTCCAGCCGCACGCCGCGCAGGATGCCGGCGGCGAACACCACCAGCAGCGCGGGCATCACGACGGTGACGGCGGTGAGCACCTTGGCGCCGACGAACTCCGCCGGCTGCAGCGGGGTGAGCATCAGGGTGCGGAACCAGCCCGACGAGCGCTCGGACTGGATGCTCGAGCCGGCGTTCATGGCGGCACCGAGCCCGCCGTAGGTGGCCATGGTGATCATCATGATGGCCGAGACGAACGCGTCCTCCTCCGTGGTGCCCGTCACGTAGATGGCGGAGAAGAACAGGTACATGGTCACCGGCATCGCGATGATGAACAGCAGGAAGGCCCAGTCGCGCACGATCGTGCCGAGGCTGAAGGCGTAGTAGTGGGCGAATCTGGTCATGTCAGGCGGCTTCCGTGAGGAGGAGGAACGCGTCCTCGAGGCTGGGCGAGGCGATCTCGATGTCGTGCACGTCGTCGGCCCAGGGCGAGGAGAGGAGCGCGCGCAGGACCGCGTCGGAGTCGGCGCAGGTCAGCACGTACCGCTCCCCCTCGGAGGCCGCGGCGAGCACGCCGGGGAGCGTGGCCCACGGGCGGTCGGGCCCCGCGAACGACACGCTGCGGCCGCCGACGACGCGCCGGATCTCCCGCCCCGTCCCGTCAGCGATCACGCGTCCCTTGTTGAGGACGACGATCCGGTCGGCGTATTCGTCGGCCTCGTCGAGGTAGTGGGTGGCGAACACCACGGTGCGGCCGTCGCCGGCGAAGTCGGCCATGGTGGCCCAGAACCGACGCCGTCCCTCGACGTCGAGGCCGACGGTGGGCTCGTCGAGGATCAGCAGGCGCGGGTCGGGCATGATCGCCAGCGCGAACCGCACCCGCTGGGCCTGGCCGCCGGAGAGCTTGCTCGTGCTGGTGCCGAGGAAGCCGCCCACCTCCGCGCGCTCGATCACCTCGTCCAGCGGGAGCGGGTGGGCGTGCAGCGCGCGCATCCCGCGCAGCAGGCGGCTGACCGTCGTGTCCCAGAGCAGGGTGCCGTTCTGCAGCATCGCCCCCAGGTCGCCGGTGCGCGCGGCCGCGGCGGGGGTGCGGCCGAAGACCTGGACGTCGCCCGCGTCGGGGCGCGTCAGGCCGAGGATCATCTCGGTGGTCGTCGACTTGCCCGCGCCGTTGGGCCCGAGCAGCGCGAGGATCTGTCCGGTGGGCACCGTCAGGTCGAGGTCGTCGACGGCGGTCAGCCGCCCGAACCGCTTGGTGACCGCGGCGAGCCGGATGCCTGGGTTCTCGTTCATGTCCCCAGTCTTCACCCCGGCCTTCGGCGTGCGTCAGGGGGCCCTGTCACCAGCGCAGCGTGACGATTGTCACGAGTCCCGGCAACGAAAAACCGGCCCCGTGGCCACCGCGCAAGTACGCGGTGGCCACGGGGCCGGCCGTCTGGCGGGGTCAGCCCCCGATGAGCTTCAGGATGACGCCCTGCAGGAAGTAGAGGACGAACATCGCGGCCACCACGTACATCAGCGGGTGGATCTTGTTGGCCTCGCGCTTGATCAGGCGGATGAAAACGTAGGCCAGGAAGCCCGCGCCGATGCCGACGGTGATCGAGTAGGTGAAGGGCATCAGGATGATCGTCAGGAACACCGGGATGCCGATCTCGGCCCGCGTCCAGTCGATCTCGTTGATCTGGGAGATCATCAGGAAGCCGACGAACACCAGCACAGGGCTGGCGGCCTCGAACGGGACGAGGTTGACCAGCGGCGCCGCGAAGACGGCGAGCAGGAAGGCCGCGCCGGTGATGACCGAGGCGAAGCCCGTGCGGGCACCTTCGCCGACGCCCGCCGTCGACTCCACGTAGCTCGTGGTCGACGACACGGAGCCGAGGCCGCCCGCGACGGCGCCGAGCGAGTCGACGAGCAGGATCTCGGTGGTGCGCGGCGGCATGCCGTCGGCGTCGTTGAGCCCGCCCTCGGAGCCGACGGCGACCATGGTGCCCATCGTGTCGAAGAAGTCGGCGAGCAGCAGCGAGAAGACGAGCACGATCAGCGTCAGCGCGTGCGCGAGGGAGAACGTGCCGTCGGGGAAGAACGCGCCGACCATGTCGACCCGGCCGAGGAGGCCGAGGTCGGGCAGGGAGAACGACGACAGGCTGGGCACGTTGAGCGACCAGCCGGTGGGGTTGGCGCCGTCGGGCGACTGGCCGCCGACATGCGCGATGGCCTCGACGATGATCGCGAGCACGGTGGCCGACGCGATGGAGATCAGCATCGCGCCCTTGACCTTCAGCACGTGCAGCGTGATGAGCAGCACGATGCCGACGAAGAACACCACGATCGGCCAGCCCATCAGGTGGCCGCCCACGCCCAGCGTCACCGGCGTGCCGGAGCCCGCGCGGACCACGCCGGCGTTGACGAGGCCGACGAACGCGATGAACAGGCCGATGCCCACGGAGATGGCCGTGCGGAGCGGCGGCGGCACTGCCTTGAAGACCGCGGTGCGGAAGCCGGTCAGCACGAGGATCGTGATGAGGATGCCCTCCCACACCACGAGGCCCATGGCCTGCGGCCACGTCATCTGCGGCGCGAGGGTGTAGGCGACGAGCGCGTTCAGCCCGAGGCCCGAGGCGATGGCCATCGGGAACCGGCCGATGACGCCCATCAGGATGGTCATGATGCCGGCGATCAGCGCGGTGGCCGCGGCCACCATGGCGATGGAGCCGCCGACGGCCGCGCCGTCGACCACCTTGTTCGCCACGTCCGAGTAGTAGGGGGCGCCGGAGATGAGGTTGCCGTTCTTGTCGGCCATGGTGCCGATGATCAGCGGGTTCAACGCGATGATGTAGGCCATCGCGAAGAAGGTGACGAGACCGCCGCGGACCTCCTGGCCGACGGTGGACCGTCGCTTGGTGATCTCGAAGAAGCGGTCGAGGCCGGAGACGGCCGGGTCGGTGGGCAGTTTGGCTGCGGAGGGTGAGTTCGTTACCACGTACGCAGATCGTAGGGTGCGCGCACGCGTCGTCTCACATCGGGGCGCAGCATGGACCCGTAACGTGAGCGACGCGCGGATGTGCTGCCGTCGCTCCACTCACGCCGGGCGGCTCAGCTGAACAGTGACTCGTCGACGCTGATCGTGTCGAACGCGGGCGCGGGCAGTTCCTTGGCGCGCTGGTCGGCGACGACGTCGGAGTGCCCCCCGCAGCCGTGGTCGAGCGAGACGACGCGGCCGTCCGACGGCGAGTACTGGTTGGCGCACGCCCCGAAGAGGGTGCCTAGCGAGCCGCGGAGCGCGACGAAGTAGCCGCAGCTGGAGCAGTGCGCGGGGGCCTCACGCGAGCCCTCGTCCGACGGGCCGGGAGCGCCGGCCAGCCAGCGCTCGACGGCCTCGTCCCTGCCCTGGTGGCTGAGGACGCGGGCGCGGCCGAGGCCGAGCTCGGCGACGGTGCTGCGCAGCTGCACCCATTCGGTGGTGTCGCTGTCGGCGGGCAGGTCGGTGGCCGCGAATCCGGGCTCGAGCCGCGGGTCGTTGTCCGGCGTGGCCATCAGCATGCCGGGCGCGATGTCGCCGGGGCCGATCCTGTCGGCCCACGGCACCCATTCGGGCGCGAGCAGCGCGCCGGTGGTGGGCAGCAGGACCACCTCGTTGACCGTCGGCTCCTTGGCGCGCGAGGCGCGCACCAGCGTCACGGCCCAATGCCAGTCGCTGTAGCCGGGCAGGAGACACTCGAACGTGTGGGTGACCACCCGATCGCCCTCTGACACCGCGTCCTGATGGACGCCGACGGCGTCGGCCCCACCGGTCTCCACCGCGGCGGATCGGGCGAGGTCGACGGCCTCTGCCGTCACCGCGTCGAGTTTGGGCTTTGCCATCTACAACTCCAGTTCGTCGGCGACCCGGCGCAGCAGCTGCGCGACCTTGCCGGCCTGGCGGCCGTCAGGGTGGCGGCGGTGGCGGTAGTCGTTGCCGATGTGATCGAGCATCTTGATCAGGTCTTCGACGATGACCGCCATCTGCTCGGGGTTCTTGCGCTGAGCCTTGGACAGCGACGGCGGCGTCTCGATGACCTGGACGCTGAGGGCCTGTTCGCCCTTGCGTCCCTCGACCACTCCGAACTCCACACGCTGCCCCGCCTTGAGCGTCGTCACGCCCGCGGGCAGCGCGTTACCACGCACGTAGACATCTCCGCCGTCGTCCTTGGTGATGAAACCAAAGCCCTTTTCGGCGTCGAAGAACCGCACTCGACCGGTAGGCACGTCGTCCTCGCTCCTGACTCGTAGCTCGTAGGAAATGGAAGTCTATCCCGTCGGGCGCGAGGACGACGTGTCGAGGCGGGTCAGCCCTGTTGGACGGCCTTGAAGTACTCGGCGTGCTGCAGCTTGGCCGCCGCGGCCTCGTCGACGACGATGATGGCGCGCGGGTGGAACTGCAGGATGGAGCCGGGGCAGACCGCGGCGACGGGGCCCTCGATCATCGCGGCGACGGCGTCGGCCTTGTTGTCGCCAGTGGCCACCAGGACGGCCACGCGCGAGTCCATGATCGTGCCGAGGCCCTGCGTCACGCAGTACCGGGGCACCTCGTCGATGGTGTTGAAGAACCGGGCGTTGTCCTCGCGGGTCTGCGGCGTGAGCGTCTTGACGCGCGTGCGCGAGGAGAAGGACGAGAAGGGCTCGTTGAAGCCGATGTGACCGTTGGAGCCGATGCCGAGGATCTGCACGTCCACGCCGCCGGCCACCTCGATGGCCGCGTCGTACTCGTCGGCCGCAGCCTGCGGGTCGGCCGCGGCGCCGTCCGGCACGCGCACGCGCTCCGGGTCCAGCTTCAGCGGCACGGTGACGGTGCGGTTGATGACGTTGGCGTAGCTCTCCGGGTGCGCCGGGTCGATGCCGACGTACTCGTCGAGCGCGAAGCCGAGGGCGTGCGAGAGGTCGAGGTCGCCCGCATCCACGCGGCGGGCGAGTTCGGCGTAGAGCGCCAGCGGCGAGCTGCCCGTGGCGAAGCCGACGACCGGCGTGACCAGGCCTTCCAGGTGCGCGGCGACGTGGTCGGCGGCGACGCGCCCGACCTCTTCGGCGTTCTTGCAGATCACAACTTCCATGCGGTGTTGTCCCTCACTCCTTGCTCGTAAAACGACGGCCGAGACGCGGCCTTTCGCTCAACCTAGCGGCCGTGCTCCGCGGAGGCCGTCCCTCTCCCGATCAAGCGCAGACCCATTGCGCGTTTCGGCCGTGCCGCGGCCGCATAGGATGTGCTCCATGGCGACGTGGAGGGATGGTGCGGCTTACGCACCCGAGGAGCGCCCCGACGGGTTCGCGACCCCGAAGGCCGAGCCCCTCCCCGAGGGCGAGCCCTACCGCGCCGACACCCCGGGGCCTGTGGATCGCCCGCAGGACCTCGTCGGCGGCGCGCAGGTGCCGCTCGACGGGCTCGGCGCCGTCGCGACCTCCGCCCGTGACCCCCGCTCAGCGTTCCAGGTGACGTCCGCAGCGATGACCGCGGCGACGTCGACGTCGGAGGCGCGCCGCGACCCGCGCGCCCCCTTCGCCAGCTACGCCGCGAGCCTGTCGCCGACCGCACCCGCCGCCCCGCCGACCGGTCAACCGCTCGGCTATCCGCCGCCCACGCCACCGCAGGCGCCCCCGGCTCAGGCGGGGCCGAACTTTCCTCCGCCGGTCGCGCCGAACACGCGGGAGCTGGCGCAGTATCCGCCGCCCGTCCCCGGGCAGGTGCCCTACCAGGGCCCGCCCCCGGTCGAGGCCACGGCGGCGCAGCGTCGGCTCGCGCAGATCGCCGGCGCTCTCGGGCTGGCGGGCTTCCTGCTGGGGTCCGCCGCACCCTTCCTGCTTCTCGTCGCCGGAGCCCTGGGCATGCGCACGCGCGCGCTCAGCGGATTCGCGGGCCCCGTCGCGCTCGCGTCCGGAATCGTGTTCCTGCTCTGGCAGTGGGCGACTCAGACGCTCGGCGAGTCGAACATGCTCGCGGGCCTCGCCTCGTTGATCCTCGCGTTCGCGTTCTTCATCGCTGCGGCGAAGAAGGTGTGACCGGCACGGTCGACTCCTCGGCGTCCCCCAGCTCGAGCGGGGGCCCGCCCCGCCAGGCCGCCACACGGGCCAGCTCCAACGGCCACGCGTCGTCGGGCAGGGCGTCGAGCGGGAACCATCCGGCCTCGACCTTCCGCTCCACCTCGCGGGGCGTCAACGCCGTCGACACGGGCTCGAAGCGCGGCACACGCAGCAGGAAGAACGTCTCCTCCTGCACGAGGATCCGGTCGGAGTAGCCGTGGGTGACCACGCGATGCGCGACGGGGCCCTCGAGGTCGTCCGGCGCGATCCGCAGGCCCGTCTCCTCGTAGGTCTCGCGGACGGCGGCGTCCGTGGGAGTCTCGCCGGGATCGATGCCGCCGCCGGGGGTCTGCCAGAATCGCGAGCCGGGCAGCCCCGGGTCGGTGTCGCCCTGGAGCAGCACCTCGTCGCCCGCGAGGACGACGACGCGGGCCGCGGCCCTGCGCTTGACGATGCGCTCAGTGCTGCCGGACATGGGCGATCTCGTCGTCGATCAGGTCGCGCCAGCTCGCCACGAGCTCCGAGTCGACGTAGGCCTTGAACGACCGGCCCGGACGCGCGGGCGAGCCGATGTGGAAGGCGCGCACGCCGGCCCGGATGAGCCACGGCACGTGCTCCGGCGCGAGGCCGCCGCCCGCCATGATCAGCCGCGCCGCGTCGTGGTCCTTGGTCGCCCGGCGGACCAGCTCGTCGAGGCCCTGCTCGACGCCGCGCGCCGACCCCGCCGTGAGCACCGAGGTGAGCCGGGGAGCGAAACCGTGGATGTCGCGCCAGGCCTGGTCGAGGTCGAGGCAGTGATCGATGGCCCGGTGGAACGTCCAGGGGAACTCGCCGTCGCCGGTGAGCTCGCCGACCACCTCGAGGTCGACGCGGTTGACGCCGTTCAGGTAGCCGAGCACCACGCCGTCGGCTCCCGCGTCGAGATACGCGGAGATCAGGCCCTTCAACCGGGTCACCTCGCCGCCGTCGGTGCCGAACCCCTCGCGGAGCCGCACCATCGGACGGATCTGGATCGACGTCGCACGCCGGGCTTTCTCCACGGCGCGGGGCTCGGGCGACAGGCCGTCGTGGTCCATCGTGCCCAACAGCTCGACGCGGTCGGCCCCGCCGGCCTCCGCGCGCTCCGCATCCGCTGCGTGCAGCGCGATCACCTCAAGCAGACTCATGGCCCCATCTTGCCCGGCTCCCTCGCGCCGCGGGCGGCAACGCGGCCAAAGCGTCGCAGGCCGGCGAGCGGGTTTTTCGTAGAATGCGGCCATGCCCGACCACCTCTCGCTGCTTCCCCCCATGCCCGACGACGCAGAGGAGTGGTTCGACTTCGTGGTCGCCGAGCAGGCGCGCACCTACGCCGGTGTCGTCCGCGCGGACTTCGCTGAGGTGCAGCGCGGCTACCGCGACGACTGGGTCCCCGGGCTCGCCGACGACTTTGCGCGGCCCGGCACCGCGCGCAGGCTGATCGCGCGCAGCGCGGGCACCGTCGTCGGTGTCGCGGCCATCGGCGACGCCCCGGCGGACTGGGAGCGCGGCGCCGGCCTCATCCCGGCCCCCGCGGCACGCTGCCTCGACAGGCTCTACGTCCATCCCGACTTCCACGGCACGGGCCTCGGCTCCCGGCTGCTGCGCGGCGTCGACGACGGGCGTCCGCTCTACCTGTGGCTCATCGACGCCAACATCAACGCGCAGGCCTTCTACCGGAGAAAGGGCTTCGTCGACGAGGAGCAGCATTTCCCGACCAGCGAGAGCTGGGGATCCGTCGGGATGCATCGCATGGTCCGCGGCCTGGTCTGATCCATAAGATGATGCCGAGGTAAAGGAGAGGACATGACCGAACCGACGCCGAGCAGGTGGCAACTCCTCGCGCTGCCTGGGGCCGCCTCGGCCGCTTCGTACCTCACAGGGCCGCTTGCCAAGCAGTATCGGCTCATCGTCGACATCCTCGACGACGAGCGCGCGCACTCGCTGACGGGGGTCGGGCACGACGAGCTGCGCGCCCTCATCCGCGCGCGGCTCCCCATGGATGAGGCTCGTGATCTGCTCGTGGACCTCGACCTGGATGCCCGGATGCGCCAGCTCGTCGAATGGGGAACGTGTGAGTCGTGGCAGGACCGCGCGGAGTCCCAGCACGACTTCCTCCGCAACCGGTACCGCTACCAGCTGACCGAGGCCGGGTCCCAATTCAACGCGGCGGCACGTCGGATCGAGGCCGACCTCGGCGCCACGTCCACCGCCGTACTCCTCGCCCCTGCCACGATCATCGAGCGCCTCACCGCAACGCTGCGGGCGCTCGATGACGACGCCCCGGACCGCGCCAGCCAGGAGTTCGCGCAGGTGCAGACGACGCTCGACGCGATGAGCGCCGCGGCGTCGGAGTGGCAATCCCGGCTGGCCGCCGCGCTGGGTGGGACGCCCTCGGAGCAGAAGGTCGCGCGGCTTCTGGAGACGATCCTTGCCTACGTCGAGGCCTGGGGGTCCGGCGTCGATGCCTGGACCTCATCGATCGCCGCGGCGCTGCCCAGGCTGCGGGAGGTACCCGCCGACGGTTGGCGCGCGATGGCGCTGGCCCGGCTCAGCGCGGACGCCTCCGAGCCGGCCCTCACGGACGCCGTCGCGGAGATGCGCGCGGCCGCAGACACCCTCACCATCTGGTTCGCGGGCGAGCGGCCGCAGGCGCAGCGGCTGCGGCTCCAGATCCGCGACGCCGTCGCCCCCGTGCTCCGCAGCCACCGCACGCTACTCGCCGTCGGCGGCACCGTCTCCCGCAAGGCCGACCTGCTCCGGCTCGCCGCCGCCATCGAACGCGCCGACAGTGACGACGACGCCTGGCGCCTCTGGCGCGCGGCCACCGGCCTATTCCCCGCCCGGCACGTCACCTGGGAGACGCCCGACGTCTCCGCCGGGGTCCAGACCTCGACGTGGGATGCGCCGCCCGCCACGATCTCGCGCCGGCTCCGCACCCAGGGCGCTCGGGCGCTGTCGGGCAGGGCCACCCGCATCGCCGACACCACACAGGCCAGGCGGGTGGCGAGGCAAGAGGCCGCCCGCGCGCAGGCCGACTGGGAGCAGGCAGGGGCCGCGCTGGCCGCGCGCTCCGGGAGTCCGCTCAGCTCGTGGGAGGCGCTCACCGCCACCGAGGCGGAGATCCTCCTCGACCTGGTCTCGACAGCGCGCAACAACCGCGCAGGAGACGCCTCCCTCACCGGGTGGAGCGCCGACGGCCGCTGGCGCCTGGTCCTCAGGCCGCGGCCGGGATCGGCGGTGCTGGTAACGCCCGACGGCCGCCTCGTCCTGCCCGACGCGGACGTGGAGTTCGGCGCATGAGCGAGTCGCTGTCGCGCGCCGACGACGCGGACAAGCAGCGCGCGTTCCTCGGCCTCCTCGCGTGCCAGCTGGTCACGCCGTGGTCCCACCCGGCCCTCTACCCGCTCGTTCACCGGCACGCGGCCACTCTCACCACCTGGGGCGCCCGGCTCGGGTACCGGCTGGTCCACCTCGACCGGTGCTACCGCCTGCGCCGCGTCCCCCTCGGCGGTGCGGTCGCGGCGCCCGTCGGCGAGCCTCCCCGCCGCAGTGTGCTGCTACTCGCGCTGTACGCAGCGGCCTGCCTCGATGATCACCGCGAGGACACCATCACGCTGCAGGAGCTCTCCGACATCGTCCGCCTCTCCACGGCCGGGCTCGACGGCTGGCCCTATGACCCGGAGCTGCGCCCGCACCGGCACAGCCTGATCGCCGCAATGCAACTGCTCGTCGGCCACGGCGTGCTGGAGCCCCGCACCGACGAACAGCTGGTCGAGGGCTGGGAACGCTCCGGCGAGGGCATCGGCGCCGGCTACGTCCTCCACCGGGACGCCTTGATGCTGCTGATCGACACCGGCGACGTCGACCTCGCCCTGGCACGACGCTCAGGCTCCGCCGAGGACGCCCGCGGTGTCGAGCTGCTCCGGGCGCTGATCGAGACCCAGGCAGTCTTCGTCGACGAGCTCAGCGACGAATCGCGCACCTACCTCGCGGGACAGAGGGCGCGGCTCGTATCGCGCGCAGAGGAGATGACGGGCGGCTCGGTCGAGGTCAGGAGCGACGCGCTCACCCTCGTCCTGCCCGCCGACCGCGACCTCCCTGCTGAGCTTCAGCTCGACTTCCCCACCGCCACCGCCGTCGACTGGGTGGCGCTCAGCCTCCTCGACGGGGCGGCTCGGGCAGGGTCGGGATCGTTCCGGCTCTGCCCCGCCGCCGAGGTTCGGCGCCTCGCCGTCGAACTGCACGCCTCCAGCGCGCGCCACCTCACAAAGGCGCTCCAGGAGTCGCCGACTGCGGTACTCACGTCGGCGCAGAGCAGATTGGCCGAACTGGGGCTGCTCCGCGTGACCTCCGAGGGCCACTGGCTGCTCACCCCACTGGCCGGGCGCTACCGCGACGCCGACCTCTCGCACCCCACTCCCGCCGACGCTCTCTTCCCGGAGGATTCATGAGGACCGACGACGAACTACGGGCTTGGCGTGACGCCGCTCAGTCCGGCGGCTTCCCCGTCCCCCACCGCGAGCGCTGGCAACCGCTGCGGGCCGGGGTCGTGAACCTGTGGGAGTTCGAGGCCGCGGAGTACTGGTACGCGGACGGCTGGGTGCAGCTGATGGGCCGCAATGAGACCGGCAAGTCGTCGCTGATGGCATTGACCACGCTGATCCCCTGGCTCGCCGATACCTCCAGCGACAAGATCGACACGCTCGGCCGCTCCGGCAAACAATTCTCCTACTACGTTCGTCCGACGGGCACGGACGGCGACCGTCGCGACGCCACGGCGTCGTTCTTCCACGGCTGGCTGTGGGTGGAATACGGCCGCGTGACGGACGCCGGGCCGCGGTTCTTCACGACGCTGCTGTACGCCTCGGCGCGGACCGGCAGCCCGAAGGTCGCGCTGGAGTGGTGCACCAGCGAGGGCTCGCGGGTTCGGGAGGCGTTGCGGCTGGCCGTCGACCGCGACGTCGTCCCGCCGAAAACGATCGATGCGCCGGGTTTCCAGGCCCATGCCTCCGGGCAGCTCTACCGGGCGGTGGTGGCCGAGCGCCTGTTGGGAAGCAGCGTCGACAAGCTGGAGACGGTGGGCAAGATCCTGAAGGTGACGCGCACGCCGAAGCTGGGCGCGCAGCTCGACGCGCGCTTCGTCACCGAGCACCTCCGCGACGCGCTGCCTGCGCTGCGCCAGGACGAGATCGACCAGTTGGCGCAGGGCTGGGACCAGCTCGACCAGATCCGCGGCGACCTCGACCGCGCCGAGGAGGCCGCCCGCCTGGTGGCACAGTTCGCCCGGCGCTCCTGGCGGCCGTGGCTGGGTGCCCGGCTCCGGATCGACGCCGACGACGCTGCCGCCCAGCGCACCAACTTCGACCGGGTGACCCGCGCCGAGGAGGCCGCGAAGAAGACCCTCACCGAGGCCCGTGACGAGTCCGACGATCTGCTGACCCGCTCGGAGGCGGCGACGCTGGCCGCCGACTCGGCGTCGGCCGCCGCCGAGCAGCTCCGCGAGTCCGCCGCCTACAAGGACGCGAGCTCCCGGATCGAGAGCGCCCAGCGGTCCGAGGACGACGCGCGCGCCGCCGCGGACGCGCTCGCCGCGGTCACGCGCGAGGT
Source organism: Arachnia sp. (assembly GCA_047602285.1). Lineage (GTDB taxonomy): Bacteria > Actinomycetota > Actinomycetes > Propionibacteriales > Propionibacteriaceae > Arachnia. The sequence continues at coordinate 2,686,614 of JASGHR010000001.1, read as the reverse complement.
GGAGCGCGCGGGCGGGCGCCTCGCCGACGCGGCGGCGTCCGAGGGGCGGGAGTCTGCCGCCGCCGAGGCGGCCAGGCAACGCGCGTCGAAGGCGACCGACGAGGTGCGCCGGACCGCGGCGGAGGCCGGCATCCCGGAGTCCGGGGAGGTCGTCGACGCGGATCGGCTCCGGCAACGGGCGGAGCAGCGCAAGGAGGCCGTGGGCCGGGCGATCGGGCTGCTGCGGGTGGCCGACGAGGCGCGGACAGCCGCCGCGCAGCAGGAGGCCCTCGCCGGGGCCGAGGAGTCGCGGGCGGACCAGGCCGCCGACGCCGCGGAGGCTGCCTGGGGAGCGGCAAACGCCGCGCACGAGGCGCTCGCCGCCGGGATCGACGCCTGGGCCGCCGCCGCGCCGTGGGCCGCTCCCCAGGCCTCCGCATGGGTGGACGCGCTGCCCCGCACCATCGACGGCTTGGCCGCTCCCGCCCTCGCCGACGCCGTCCGCGTCGAGTGGGGCGAGCCGCTGCGGACGGACGCCGAGTCGCGCCGGCACGGCGCCGCTGCGGCCGAGCGGGAGGCCCGCGCCGAGGCCGATCGGCTGCGGGGCGAGATCGCCGCGCTGGAGCGCGCCGGGGTGGTGCCCCCGGCGGCGCCCAGCCTCTGGCGCCGTCGCTCGCGCGCCGAAGCGCAGGGCGCGCCGCTCTGGCGGCTGCTGAACCCCGTGCCGGGCGTACCCGAGGGCGAGTTGGCGCACGTCGAGGCGGCCCTGGCCGCGGCCGGGCTGCTGGACGCGTGGGTCGAGCCCGGCGGCGCGCGCGGGCTGGACACGTTCGCCGTCGCCCCGGACGCCGCGGACGACGGGCCGCGACTGTCGGCCGTGCTGCGGGTCGCCGACGACGAGGGCGAACTGGGCGCGGCTGCGCAGGCCGTGCTCGACGGCGTGGTGCTGCGGGGCGCGGGCGATCCTCTCCCCCAGGCCGGGGTCGCGGTCGCCGTCGACGGGCGGTGGCGCAGCTCTGGGCTCGTCGGCGAGGCGGCCCCGGCGCACCCGGCCGCCGAGTGGGTGGGCGAGGCGGCGCGCGAGGCGCAGCGCCGCCGTCGGCTGGCTGAGCTCGCCGCCCAGGCGGAGGCGACGGAGGCCAAGGCCGCCGCGCACCACGCCGCGCGCCTCGCGGCCCAAGCTGACCTGGAGGCGCTGGCCGTCACGCTCCGGCAGGTTCCGTCCGATGCGGAGCTGCGGCGACTACTCGGAACGGCCGCCACCCTGGACGGCGTGGCGCAGGAAGCCCGCGCCAGGGCCGGGGAGGCCCTGGAACGGGCGCGGGCGGCCCGGGCCGTCGCCGACACTCGCCAAGCCGAGCTCCTGCGATTCACCAACGACAACGCGCTGCCCGCGACGCGGGACGCGTTGGACGCCGTCGTCGCCGCGGTCCGCGACCTGCGCGACGCCCTGCGCACGCTGCGCACCGAGGAGCGCGCGGTGGTCGACGCCGAGGAAAGGGCCCGCCGGGCGCTGATCCGCCTGGAGGCGGAGCGCGGCGAACATGCAGGGGCCGAGGAGCGTCGGACCGCCGCAGAGAGGGCTTTGGCCGTCGCGAAGGCCCGGGCGGAGGCCCTGCGTGCGGCCATCGGCGCCGACGACCAGGCCGTGCTCGACGAGCTGGGGCGGCTGCGCCGCGCGGCGAATTCGTCGGCCGCCGAGGCCCGCCGGCTCGCGGCGGAGCGTATCGACGTCTCGGCGCGGCTCGGCGCCGCGGAGAACCACCTGCATACCGTCGAGGACCAGCGGAAGGCCGCGACCGAGGAGAGGGACAGGGCCTACCGTCGGTTCCGCGCCCTCATCGACCGCGGCGTCGCCGACGACCTCGGCCTCGCGCTGCCGGAGCCCCACTCGTCCAGCGTCGAGAACGTGCGCGCGCAGGTCGCGGAGGTGCGCCGCGCTGTCGTCCCCGGCAGGCAGTGGCGCGACGGCGACCCCGACGCCAACGCCGTCGTGCTGCAGGGTCTCCGCTCCCAGCTCGAGGCCGCGGCACGTGAGGCCCGCGCGGAGCTCGAACAGGGCGGCCGGTCGCTGCAACTCGAACCGGACGACGGCCTCGTCCGCATCGACGTCACCGTCAACTCCAACGGCACGACCCAGCCCCTGGCTGAAGCGGTCGGGACGCTGGCCGGCACCGTCGTCGTCCTGAAGGAGGCGTACAACGCGCGGGTCCAGCAGACACTCGACGATCTGCTCGGCTCGACGTTCCTCGAGCACATGCGCGACAGGATCGGCAGGACCGAGCAGCTCATCCGCGAGATCAACAAGGTGCTCCTCCAACACGCCACCGCCACCAGCGACACCGCGCTGCGCATCCGCCTCGAGCCCGGGCAGAACCGTGCCGTGCTCGACACCTTCCGGCGCGAGGGCGGGCTCTTGAACCCCGACGTCGTCGGGCAGGTCCGCGACTTCCTCCGCACCAGGGTCGACGAGGCGAAGCGCCAGGCCATCGACGAGGGCCAGGCTGACTGGCGCGACGCGCTGGCCCGGCAGCTCGACTACCGCGCCTGGTACGAGATCCACCTGGAGCGTCGCATCGGCACCGCCGGCAGCTGGGGGCCGCTGAATACGCGCAGCTTCGCCCTGCTCTCGGGCGGGGCGCGTGCCGTGATGCTGATGTTGCCGCTTGTCGCGACCCTCTCGGCCCTGTACCGGGAGATGCCGGGGGCGCCGCGCCCGCTCTGGCTGGACGAGGCGTTCGACGGCCTCGACGTCCCGAACAGGTCCATGGTGATGGACCTGCTGCGCGAGTTCGACCTCGACGTGCTGCTCGCCGGCCCCGGACGGCTGGTCAACGTGAAGGTGGTTCCGACGGCGGCCATCTACCAGGTGGTCCGTGCCCCCGAGCCGATCCCCGGCGCCGACCTGACTCTTGAGCTCTGGGCCGGCGGCACGCTCGAGGCCATCGATCTGCCCTTGTCGTGGCTCGACGCGCCGGAGCCCCTCGCCTCGCCTGACCAGGACGCGTTGCTGTGACGGTTCCCGGCTTCCTCCTCGGCTGGGCCGCGGCGCCTGGGCCCGCCAAGGTGCTTGCCGAGGCGCGGACACGCGCGGAGACCGGCAGGCTGAGTCCCCGCGCCCGGCTGGCGCTCGACCTCACACCCGCGGAACGCGCCGAGGTCGGCCGGCTGCTGCGCGCATCCTGGGCCGCCTCTTCGGAGCCGGTCTCGATGGCAGAGCTGAGGTCGGGCCTCGCGAGCCACGGTGTCACGGTCGAGGAGCTGCTCATCGCCGTCGGCGGACCGCTGCGCGACCTGCGCGCGGAACGGACAGCGGCCCGGTCGTCGCGGTCCGCGGATCGAGAGCGTGGGCTTGCCGTGCTTCAGCACCTCGCCCACGGCGAGGTAGATCCCGCGGTGCTCGAACGCAGCCTGGTGGGTGCGCCGTCCTGGACGGAGCGGGCCGAGCAGATCGCGCAGGTGGTCCGGTTCCTTGACGAACGCGACAACGCGCAACCCATCCGGCTAGGTGTCCTGGCGGTGCAGCTGTTCGGCGATGCGCACGCCCTCGATCGGTCGACCGGACTCGGCCGGGCCGTCGCGCGGTTCGCCCGCGGGAAGGCCACCACCCCGGAACACCCTTACACCGATCCCATTGGCGACGCTGCGGCCTGGCACGATGCCTGGGCGGGGGTCGGCGTGCTGTGTGACGGCGTATCGGCCACCGTGCTTGTGCTCAACCTGCCGCTGGTCGGCGACGGCCCCGCCCCGCGGCTGTGCGCCGTGTCTGGCGAACCGGTCTGGCTCACGCTCCGGACGCTGCGGCAGCCGTTCGCACTCGCAGCAGGCACGCCCGATGTGTTCGTCTGCGAGAACCCCGCCGTCGTCGAGGCCGCGGCCGACGCCTTCGGCGCGCGCAGCCGCCCGCTGGTCTGCACGTTCGGCTTGCCCAACCTCGCGGCGACGACGCTGCTCACGGCCCTCGCCTCGTCGACGACGCTCCGTGTGCGCGCCGACGGCGACACCGTCGGCTGGTCCATCGTCGACCGCCTGCTGACGCTCCCCGGCGCCGCCCCCTGGCGCATGCCCCCTGGCCTTGAGTCCTACGAAGAAGACCTCCTCGACGATCTCCTCCACGACCTCCGCCCGACCGACCCGTAGGAGGGGGCCGTTGGTTGAGCCGGGCCCGCATCGAGGCCAATTGGCTGCATTGCGAACTCGTTCCACACCACCGGGCCCGGTTCCGGCAGAGGGGCCGTAGGTCAAGCGGCGAAGGAGTCGTCGTCGTCGATGCAGATCACCGGGCAGCGCTCCGTGCCGAACGGAGTCACGTCATACCTGTACCCCAATGGCGAGCGCCACTGGACCCGTCCCGGCTCGGGCTGGTGCATCACCCAATACCCCGCGGTCTTCGCCCGGTGCACCTTCCGTGTCAACGGAGCCAGGTTCCCCACCCTCGTCTGCCCAGGCTTCCCCGACTGGAACGCCACGGTGTGATCCACGTCCAGACCCTCCGAGGAGCGCTGGGAGAACGGGAACGGTTCGTACGGGAACGCCAGCACAATCCCGCACCGCATCGTCTTCGACGGCACGTAACGGTCGGCGGGCGCGAGGTTCGGGAGATCGATCACCGGCTGCACCTTCACATCGATCCCATTGCCCTCGCCCAACAACTCGGCCAGCAGACTGGTGGTGATCGTGCCTGCCTTCTCGACCCGCGCGGCGGGGTCAAGGTGCCCGAGAGCGTCGGAGTTGATGTGGACCGCGATCCCCAGGGTGGGGCGGAGCTTGGCTACCGGGACCTGGATGGTGCTGCAGTGATGCCCTGCGCACTCGTGGGGATCGAGGCGTCGGGTCCTGGGCTGGTCCGGGCAGCCACAACCCGGCTCGTGGCTGTAGGGCGTTGCTGTACCGAGGCCGCACGCGGTCGCCGCGGCAGCCGTGCCCACTGTGGGGGCAGTCCCCTGCCCCCACAGGGCAGTGCACTGCCCTCCGAGGGCAGGCGACTGCCCTGAAAGGGCAGGCAACTGCCTTGAGAGCCCGCGCAGGTGCGCGGCCTCAGCGCCCTGCGCTGGCGTGTCGGCCGCCGTCCGGTCGCGGTCACCGTTGTGGAAGAGTGTGCCGAGCAGATCGACCAGGTCCTGATCCAGCAACTCCGGCTGCGCCGCTTCCTGCAACAGAGCGAGCGCATATGCAGGGTTCGCCAACACACCGGCGGCTTTCGCGCGCCGCTGGTCGGCGGTCAGTTCCGGGAACTGCGGCTCCAACAACCCCGCCAACTCGGTCAGGCGGGCGTCCAGGAACTTCGCATCGAGGACGTCGAGGACTCCTGTGAGGTTCATCACACCCTGGTCCAGGCCCCAGAGCCAGACACCTCGACGCGACCGGGCGTGACGTTCCTTCTTCTCCGCCAGCGCCGGATCAGCCTGAACCAGCAACTGATCGATCAGGTTCCTCGCACCGGTCCAGGTCAGCTTCGCTTGTTGCCGCAACCACGCATCGGTGACCTCATCGAGAAGGATCGGGTGAAGATCGTGGCAGCGGGTCGACATCATCAACGCCCGATCGACCTCGATCTCCAGATTGATCACCGCCTCGAACAGTCGAGGGTGGCGATACTTCAGGTTCAGGGCCGCGGACAGCTCACTGGCGGCGCTGATCGCGGGGATTCCCAGGAGGGCGGCAATCTCCAACGACACCATCTCGGAGACCAGGGGCGTGCCGGTCCCCCCGATCTGGACCTTGTTGTCGAGCAGCACCTCGATGAACAGTTCCTCGTCGTCGAGGTCGTAGGCGACGGCCAGGTCGCAGAGGGCTTCGACCTTGTCGGCTTCGCTACGGCGGCGCATCTCTTCCGCGCGGGCGAGCCGCTGCGCAGCTTCCCGTGCGGTGGCGAGTGCGGTGTCCTTCATGAACACCACGCTATAGACCGGGTCTGACAATTTTCCGTCCGAACCCGATGACGGTGCCCGTCTCGCATGGGGTGGGATGATCGTGCGATGCAAACCCCACTCGCCGTCGATGCCTCCGGGCAGCGCCTCCCGGAACTGCGTCCCGTCGATGAGCCGACCGAACTCGTGATCGACGGCGTGCCCTGCCCGCTCTCGCTCGTCGTCGTTTCGTCCCAAAGCAAGACGCTGTTGGGCCTGAACGCCTGGCGCCATCAGTGGGAGCTGCCGGGCGGGATGATCGACGCCGGCGAGACGCCGCGTGCGGCGGCCGCCCGCGAGCTGCGCGAGGAGACCGGGGTGACGCTCAGCGCGGACGACCTCACCTGGATCGGCCTGGCGACCTTCGAACTCGTGAACCCGGAGCGGAGGGAGCACGCCGCGATCTACGCCGCAGGACTATCGGAACTACCCGAGACCTCCGCGTCGGACGAGTTCGTCAACCTGGGGTGGTTCGATCTCGACGAGACGACGGACGAAGCCCTGGCGCCGCTCGACCTCGCCATCGCCCGGCTGGTGATCGACGGCGGTCCCCGGGGCAGCAAGAGGATTCACCAATAACTCGGCCGGGTTGTTGGCCATTCGTTCCGGTTCAGCGGGTCTGGAGTCTCTCGATCGACTGGCCAGTCATCTCGGCGATGAGCTCGAAGTCCCGATCGACGTGCAGCATCGTGTAGCCCGCCAGCTCAGCAACGGCAGCGATCAACAGATCAGGGACCTTCGCGGCGCGGTGATACCCGCGCGCCGCGAGCAGTCCCTGAACTTCCAGAGCGCGTGCCTCCATCTTCGGTGTCATCGACTCCAGCATCAGCTTGGACACGGGCGGGCCCTCAAGCCCCTCACGCCACGCTTCGCCCGATCGCGCCGAGAACCCTAGCTCCAGCAAAGTCACCGTCGAGACTCCGACGAGCCCGCGGTCAATCCGCTCGCGCCACAGGTCTGCGGCATCCGACTGATCCAGCCGCACGAACGCGGACTTGTCGACCAGCCAGCGCATCACCACGCCTGAGCCATCACGTCATCGTCAAGGGCGTCTGCGAAGATCTCGGCGGATCGCTTGAGGTCCGCACGAGTCACCGGCTCGCCCACGCGGCGCGCCAGGTTCTCCGTCTCGCGCCGCAGCAACTCCGCGCGGGAGATGCCCAGTCGCTCGGCCAAGCTGTCAATCGCCGCCACCGCGGCCTCGTCAACGTTGCGAATCAGCAGATCAGTCACCAGAATCACCCCCTCGTTAGCATCTGATATCAGTGTACGCCCCTGAGCGCGAAGCACCTGAACGAATCCAGCCTCGCTGGCCTTGAACGGCGAGGAGGGCGGCCCCGCAACGGGACCGCCCTCTTGGTTCGCTCGGAGGCGGGTGGCTCAGAAGCCGCCCATGCCCCCCATGCCGCCCATCTCGTCGCCACCGGGCATCGGGGCAGCCTTCTCGGGCTTGTCCGCAATGACGGCCTCGGTGGTGAGGAACAGGGCCGCGATGGAGGCCGCGTTCTGCAGCGCAGAGCGGGTGACCTTCGCCGGGTCGATGATGCCGGAGGCGACCATCTCGACGTACTCGCCGGTGGCCGCGTTCAGGCCCTGGCCGGCCGGCAGGTTGCCGACCTTCTCCGCCACGACGCCGCCCTCGAGGCCGGCGTTGCCCGCGATCTGCTTCAGCGGAGCAGACGACGCAGACAGCACGATCTGCGCGCCGATGGCCTCGTCGCCCGAGAGACCCTCGATGGAGGCGGCCTTCGCGGCCTGCAGCAGCGCGACGCCACCACCAGGCACGATGCCCTCCTCGACGGCCGCCTTCGCGTTGCGAACGGCGTCCTCGATGCGGTGCTTGCGCTCCTTCAGCTCCACCTCGGTGGCCGCGCCGACCTTGATGACGGCGACGCCACCGGCCAGCTTGGCGAGGCGCTCCTGCAGCTTCTCGCGGTCGTACTCGGAGTCCGAGTTCTCGATCTCGCGACGGATCTGGGCCACGCGGCCCTCGATCTGCGCCGAGTCGCCCGCACCCTCGATGATGGTGCACTCGTCCTTGGTGACCAGGACGGAGCGCGCGCGGCCGAGCAGGTCGAGGGTGACGGTGTCGAGCGACAGGCCGACCTCCTCAGAGATGACCTGGCCGCCGGTGAGGATGGCGATGTCGGTGAGCATGGCCTTGCGGCGGTCGCCGAAGCCGGGGGCCTTGACGGCGATCGACTTGAACGTGCCGCGGATCTTGTTGACCAGGAGGCCGGCGAGGGCCTCACCGTCGACGTCCTCGGCGATGACCAGCAGCGGCTTGCTCGACTGCATGACCTTCTCCAGCACGGGGAGCAGGTCCTTCAGCGAGGAGACCTTCGAGTTGACGATCAGGATGTACGGATCGTCGAGGGTGGCCTCCATGCGCTCCGCGTCGGTGACGAAGTACGGCGAGATGTAGCCCTTGTCGAAGCGCATGCCCTCGGTCAGCTCGAGGTCGAGGCCGAAGGTGTTCGACTCCTCGACGGTGATGACGCCTTCCTTGCCGACCTTGTCCATCGCCTCGGCGATGATCTCGCCGACGACCGGGTCCGCGGCGGAGATCGACGCGGTGGCGGCGATCTGCTCCTTGGTCTCGACGTCGATCGCGAGCTCGGAGAGCTGCGCGGAGATCGCGGCGACCGCGGTCTCGATGCCCTTCTTCAGCTCGATCGGGTTGGCGCCGGCCGACACGTTGCGCAGGCCCTCGCGGACCATCGCCTGGGCCAGCACGGTGGCGGTGGTGGTGCCGTCGCCCGCGACGTCGTCGGTCTTCTTGGCCACCTCCTTGACGAGCTCGGCGCCGATGCGCTCGTAGGGATCCTCGAGCTCGATCTCCTTGGCGATGGACACGCCATCGTTGGTGATGGTGGGGGCGCCCCACTTCTTCTCCAGGACGACGTTGCGGCCCTTGGGGCCGAGCGTCACCTTCACTGCGTCGGCGAGGGTGTTCATGCCGCGCTCGAGGCCGCGGCGCGCGTCCTCGTTGAACTCAATCAGCTTTGCCATGGTAGTTCGGGAGTCCTCCCGTCAATGGGGCTCGACGCCCCGTGCTTTACTCTTGTCCGTTGAATCCCGGGTGCCCGCGACGGACGGCTGCTGCCTCACCTGTGATTCGGTAGCACTCCCATCACGAGAGTGCTAACCCCAATTATTAGCACTCACCCAAGGAGAGTGCAAAGAAGCTGGCGGCGCGAGGGCGCGCCCGAGAGGGGATCCGATGGACGGGTGGCGCATGGCGCGCGACGTCGGCAACGTCGTCAACCTCTCCACGCCGCTCGGCCTGGCCCTGGCCGTCGCGGGCCGCGGACGACTCCGCCGCCGCGGTGGGCTGATCGTCGCCGACAAGGTGCGGCTCCCCGTCGACGACGCGGGCGCCATGACGGTCGGCTGCGTCGTCCTGGTGCTCCGCGACTCACTCGAGGACGTGGAGGGGCGGATGCCGACGATGCTCGCACACGAAGAGGCCCACGCGTGGCAGTGGGCGTACTGCCTGGGACTGCCGTTCCTGCCGCTCTACTTCGCGGCCGCCGGCTGGTCCATCCTGCGCACGGGCGACCGCGCGTCGGCCAACGTGTTCGAGCGACAGGCGGGGCTGCGGAAGGGCGGCTACCCGGAGCACGCCCGACGGCCCCTCCGGGAGGGGCTGCGCGAGGTGCTGCGGGCTATCCGCCGAGACGGCGGGCGGAACGAGCCGCCTGGCGCTGCGTCCGCATCCGGCGGAGGCGCTTGACCAGGAGAGGCTTGTAGGCCAGGGCCGCGGGATCGTCGATCAGCGCGTTGAGGCGCTGGTAGTAGCGGGCCGAGGTCATCGAGAACCGCTCCATGATGGCCTGTTCCTTCGGCACGGACGACGTGAACCAGCTGTCCTCGAAGTCGAGGATGGCGGCGTCGCGCTCGCTCACCGTGAGCGAGCCGTGCAGGGAAAGGGCCTCCGACATGCCGCGCAGTCTACGGGCAAATCACACAGCTGTCATTAAGGCGACCCTTCGGGCCACAGGGTAGAGTCGAGGCGCACAGCCCCCCACGACCATAGGAACAAGCGACTCGCCATGCGCCGACTCAACGGGCACGTCCAGCACTTCGCCTGGGGAAGCCGGACTGACATTCCCGACCTGCTCCGTCGCGAGCCCGACGGTCGGCCGTGGGCGGAGTACTGGCTAGGCACGCATCCCTCGGGCCCCGCGACGCTGGGCGACGGGACGACGCTCGAGTTGCTGGTGCGCGAACACCCCGAGGTGCTGGGCGCCGCGACGGAGGCCGCCTACGGCGCACAGCTGCCGTTCCTGCTGAAGTTCCTGTCCGCCGGTTCGCCGCTCAGTCTGCAGGCGCACCCGTCGCGCGAGCAGGCCGTCGCGGGCTACGCGCGGGAGTCGCTGATGGGCCTCTCCCCCGACGACCCGCGCCGCTCCTACAAGGACGACTGGCCCAAGCCCGAGACCATCGTCGCCCTGACCCCGTTCGAGGGCCTGATCGGGTTCCGGCACCCCCACGTCACCGCGGAACTGTTCGAGGGCCTCGGCGTCGGCAACGAGCTCTCCTCGATCATCGGCGCGCTGCGCGACCGGCGCCCCTGCCCCGCGCTGCAGGAGGTCTTCCTCGACGTCCTCACCCTCGACGAGCGCGACGAGCGCAGGCACCTGATCGACGACCTCCTCGCCGCCGCGGTGGCGCACCTGGACACCCCGGGCGAGATCGGCCGGTTCGCCCGCACCGCCGTCGAGCTCGACGAGCACTTCCCGGGCGACCCGGGGATCATCGCCGCGCTCCTCATGAACCACTTCACGCTGGAGCCCGGCCAGGCGGTCGCGCTCGAGGCCGGCGTGATGCACGCCTACCTGCGCGGCACCGCCGTCGAGGTGATGGCGAACTCCGACAACGTGATCCGCGGCGGCCTCACCACCAAGCACATCGACGTCGACGGCCTCCTGCAGGTGGTCGCCTTCCAGCCGCTCGATCCCCGCGTGCTGATCGCCGAGGGCGCGGACGGCACCTACGTGTACCCCACGTCGTTCCCCGAGTTCGAGCTCTGGCTCGTCTCGCCCATCGACGAGCGCCCCCTGACGATGCCCCGGCCGGACTCGGGCCGGATCGCGCTCGTGGCCTCCGGGACGTTCACCCTGACCGGGGACGACGGCGAGGAGCGCCTGGAGACGGGCGACGCGGTCTTCCTCCCCACCGACGAGCAGGTGGCCGTGCGCGGCTTCGGACAGCTCTTCGTTGCGGCATCCGGCGCCTGAATGGGGCAGAATGGGCGGGCCCGCCTCCTTAGCTCAGCGGCCAGAGCGCTCGCCTTGTAAGCGAGTGGTCGAGGGTTCGACTCCCTCAGGAGGCTCCGACGACGATCCGCATCCCGGCCGGTTGGCCCCTCGGGGGCCGGCCAGGCGAGAATGGCGGTCATGACCCCTGAGCCCAGCACTTGGTCCCGCATCATCGCCGCCGATCCCGATCACTCGCACCGCTACATCCAGCGCTTCAAGATCATGGAGGCCAACGGGCACGACCTCTACGGCGAGGCGCGCACCGTCGACGCCATGGTGGGCCGCAACGCGCGGATCCTGGACGCGGGCTGCGGGCCGGGCCGGCTCGGCACCTGGCTGCACGAGCGCGGCCACACGGTGGTGGGCGTCGACGTCGACCCGACGCTGATCGCGGCCGCCGAGCAGGACCACCCCGGGCCGACCTGGCTGGTCGGGGACCTGGCCGAGCTCGACCTCCCCGCGCGCGGCATCGAGGAGGGCTTCGACGTCATCGTCAGCGCCGGCAACGTGATGGGCTTCCTCGCGCCGTCGACGCGGGTGGACGTGCTGCGTCGCTTCGCCGCCCACCTGGCCCCCGAGGGCCGGGCGATCATCGGCTTCGGCGCCGGCCGCGGCTACGAGTTCGCCGAGTTCTTCGCCGACCTGGACCAGGCGGGGCTGACCCTCGACGTCGCATTCTCCACCTGGGACCTGCGGCCCTTCGATGCCGCCTCTGGATTTCTGGTGGCGGTCTGCAGCGTCCGCTCATAGGGCCGACACGGAGGTCAACCCTCGCCGTCGTCGTCCGGTCAGGCGAGCGGCTCGTAGACCTCGGTGACCTGCTCATCCTCGGGAACCTGGCCGGGGGTGGTCAGGTACCGGTTGAAGGCCTTGCTTGCGATCGTCCCGTCGTCGCGAACGGACAGGTCCTCCGCCGCGAGCCGAGCGTTGATCAGGTCGTGTGCCTCGCTGATCAGGTCGTAGGAGCCGCGCACCTGGGCGACCAGGCAGTCGCGCTCGGGCAACTCCACCACCTCCAGGGGCGCCTCGACGCGGGTCCCGGGCGGGACGGGCAAGAAAATCGAGAGGTCGACGTCGTGCTCGGTGTACTGCTCGTCGTGCTCGATGACGCCGCACGGACCGATCGGCGTGACCGACTGGGCGGCCAGGGCCGGCATCAGCCGGCCCCAGAGTTGGCCTTCGTCGGAGTAGGTCGGGACGGTGCCGCGCAGGGCGACGACGGTCATGGCGGGGACGGTGGTGCGGTGGATGGTGATCGACATGCTGGGTTCTCCTTGGTCGAGCATGCGGGTGATGAGGGAGAGGCGCCCCTGGGCCGTGCGCAGGTCCTCGACCAGCCCGTCGCGCTGCAGCCGCAGCGCGCTGAACCAGGCGGGAGTGCCGCGGGCGGCGAGGAGCGCGCCGATGGCGGAGACGCCGAACCCGACGTCGCGCAGCATCCGGATGTCGGCCGCGTCGCCCAGCTGGCGCGGGGCGTAGCGGCGGTATCCGGTGTCAGGGTCGGTGTCGGCGGGCACCAGGACGCCATGAGCGTCGTAGTGGCGCAGCATCCGCACCGAGATTCGGCTCAGTGAGCTGAACTGCCCGATCGGCATGAGGTTCGTGGTCTCGGCCATAAGCCCAGCCTCGCGCCTGACACCGTGTCAGGGTCAAGCCCTGCTTACTTCGCCGCCTGCTTGCGCGCGCGGAGCGTGGTGGTGACGAGGATGAACACGATCAGTCCGATGGCCACGTAGCCGGCGATCTTGGCGTACCAGTCGAGTACCTCGACGGCGCCCTCGCCCAGCCACCAGCCGCACAGGAAGAAGCCCACGAGCCAGAGCGTCGAGGCGATGTAGTCGTAGATGAGGAACCGGCGCAGCGTCATGTTGGACGCGCCGGCGAGCACGAACACCACCTGCATCAGCGGCAGCGGCATGGGGATGTAGGCGATCAGGAAGCCGACGGGGCCGAGCTTCTCGGCCCAGCGCTCGGCCCGGGCGTAGTTCTTGGCTGCCCGCTTCGACTGGCCTGCCCAGATCTCGATCATGCCCCGGCCCCAGAGCTTGCCCGCCCACCAGTAGACCCAGTCGAACTTCAGGCTGAGGATCGAGGCGACGACGATCACGATCGGCCAGTGCGGCATCGCGCCGGTGGAGGCGATGGCGCCGCTCGCGGCCACCGCGGTGCGCCCGCCGGTGAGCATCGCCAGCCAGTCGGGCGCCGCGGCGAGCGCCCAGGCCCGGGTGGGCAGCAGGATGAGGCTGAAGACCGCGATGACGCCGAACCAGGTGAGGCACACGTAGTCGGCGCGCTGCGGCTCCTTCTTCCAGGGCATGCCCTCGGCCTCCCACCAGGCCGGTTCCTCCTCCGGGGTGGTCTCGTCCTCGTCCGGGCGCGGGGCCTCGTGCTGCTCGCTCACGCGCTGCATCGTACGTGACCGGGCGGGATATGCACCCGCGCCGCGGCGGCCCTCAATCTCATGTTCAGCCCTCTTGCCTTCGTCGAGCAGGCCCGGTGTAGAGTGCCGCCCAGGACACCTGAACACAGGGTTCCTATCCACTACGGATCGTCGGGCACGTACCTGCCCGTGGAAAGGAAATGTGGCATGGCCACTGTTAGCTTCCGGGATGCGTCCCGTGTCTACCCGGGCGCTGAGCGCCCCGCTGTCAACAAGTTGAACCTCGAGATCCAGGACGGCGAGTTCATGGTTCTCGTCGGCCCCTCGGGTTGTGGCAAGTCCACCTCGCTGCGCATGCTCGCCGGCCTCGAAGAGGTCAACTCCGGCGGCATCTTCATCGGCGACCGCGAGGTCACGGACCTGCCCCCGAAGGATCGCGATATCGCGATGGTCTTCCAGAACTACGCCCTGTACCCGCACATGACCGTCGCGGACAACATGGGCTTCGCCCTCAAGATGCAGAACGTGCCCAAGGCCGAGCGCCAGCAGCGCGTGCAAGAGGCCGCCAAGCTCCTGGGCCTGGAGGACTTCCTCAACCGCAAGCCGAAGGCCCTCTCCGGTGGCCAGCGCCAGCGCGTCGCCATGGGCCGCGCCATCGTGCGTTCGCCCCAGGTCTTCCTCATGGACGAGCCGCTGTCGAACCTCGACGCCAAGCTCCGCGTCTCCACCCGCACCCAGATCGCCGCGCTGCAGCAGCGCCTCGGCGTCACCACCGTCTACGTCACGCACGACCAGGTCGAGGCCATGACGATGGGTGACCGCGTTGCGGTCATGAAGGACGGCATCCTCCAGCAGGTCGACACCCCGCTGGCGCTGTACGACTCCCCGAAGAACCTCTTCGTCGCGGGCTTCATCGGCTCCCCGGCCATGAACCTGATGTCGGGCAAGCGCGTCGAGGACGGCGTGCAGATCGGCGACTACGTCGTTCGCATCCCGCGTGAGACCCTGGCCAAGGCCGAGGGCGAGGACACCCTCACCGTCGGCATCCGCCCCGAGGCCTTCAAGGTCTCGTCCGAGGGCATCGGCCTGGACGTGGCGGTCGTCGAGGAGCTCGGCGCCGACTCGTACCTGTACGGCACGCTCGCCGGCCTGTCGGACGACGAGGTCGTCACCGCGCAGCAGTTCGTCGCTCGCGTCGGCGCCCGCACCGCCCCGGACAAGGGCCAGGTCGTGCGCCTCGCCGCCGATCCGAACCAGGTGCACGTCTTCAGCAACAAGACCGAGGCGCGCCTCAGCTGACGCTGATCGCCCCACGGCCCCGGGCCCCGCGGTTCTCCGCGGGGCCCTTTGCTTTCCCCTGAGGTCTCGCCAGCCGCGAACAGCCGCGCGCCTCCGAGCCGGCGTGGACTACGTTGTTTCCGTGGCCGAGCTTGGACGATGGACGACGGGAATGCGTACGGGACTGGGCGCCGATCCGGCCCACGGGGCCGTGGTGCCGCCCATCTACCTCAGCACCAACTACACGTTCGAGGGACCCAGCTCCCCGCGGCCGTACGACTACTCGCGCTCCGGCAACCCCACCCGCGACCAACTGAACGACGCGCTGGCCACGCTCGAGGGCGGGGCGGGGGCGACGACCGTGAACACGGGCCTCGCGGCCTTCACGCTCGTCCTCGAGGCGCTGGTGCCCACCGGCGCCCGGGTGGTCGCCCAGCACGACTGTTACGGCGGCACATGGCGGCTGCTGACCTTCCTCGCCGGCCAGGGCCGGTTCGAGGTGGACTTCGTGGACGTCAACGACGCCGCGGCCTTCGACGCGGCGATCGCGCGCCGCCCCGCGCTGGTGCTCATCGAGACGCCGTCGAACCCGCTGCTCAGGATCACCGACATCCGCGCCACCGCGGCCGCCGCGCACGCCGTCGGCGCGCTGGTCGCAGTCGACAACACGTTCCTCTCCCCCCTGCTGCAGCGGCCGATCGAGCTGGGCGCCGACCTGGTGCTGCACTCCACGACGAAGTTCCTGAACGGCCACTCCGACGTGGTGGGCGGCGCCGTCGTCACCGCCACGCAGGACCTGCACGAGCGGATGCGGCTGTGGGCCAACGCGCTGGGGCTCACCGGCAGCCCCTTCGACGCGTACCTCACGCTCCGCGGCATCCGCACGATGGACGCGCGGCTGCGCGTGCACGCCGAGAACACCGAGGCGCTGGTGGCCGTCCTCGCGGCCCACCCCGCCGTCGCCCGGCTCTACTTCCCCGGCCTCCCCGAGCACCCCGGCCACGACCTGGCGAAGAGCCAGCAGTCCGGCATGGGCTCGCTGCTGTCGTTCGAGCTGCACGGCGGCGTCCCCGCCGTCGAGGCCTTCCTCGACGGCCTGCAGATCTTCCACCTCGCCGAGTCGCTCGGCGGGGTCGAGTCGCTGGTGTGTGTGCCGGCGACCATGACGCACGCGGGCATGTCGCCCGAGGCGCGCGCCGAGGCGGGGATCGCCGACTCGCTGATTCGGATGAGCGTGGGCATCGAGGCGGCCGACGACCTGGTGGCCGTGCTGACCGAGGCCCTTGACCGGGCGGCGCTCTCGCTCAGGGCCTGATCGGGAGGCCCGCGCGGAGGCGGCCAGCGAGCTCCTCCACCGTCGGCTGGGCGTGGCGGAAGAACGCCTCGTAGCCGGCGCAGAGGTAGTTCAGGCCCGGGTGGCCGTCCTCGGTGACGTCGAACCTGTCCTTGGGGCAGCCGCCGTGGCAGGCCCAGCGCACCGGGCACGAGAGGCAGCGCGGCGGGAGTTCGTCGCGCTTCGCCCTGCCGAACGCCACCTGGCGCGGCGAGGAGACCAGCGCCTGCAGCGACGCGTCGGCCACGTTGCCCAGCAGGTAACCGTCCTCCACGTAGTGGTCGCAGCTGTAGACGTCGCCGTTGTGCTCGACGGCGAGCGCGCGGCCGCACGTCGGGGAGTGCACGCACAACGTGTAGTGACCGAGCAGGTTGCCGACCATCGTCTCGACGTGCTGGATGGACACCGTGCCCACGTCGTGCGCCCGCCACTCGTCGAAAACGGCGGTGAGGAAGCGGCCCCAGCCCTCGGGCGACACGCTCCGCGAGGTCACGGCGTCGCCGTGCTGCCGGTAGAGCAGGCGGGTGCCGTCGGCTGCGCGCCAGCCGGCCTCCGCGACGGCGAGGTCGTGGTCGGGAACGCGTTCGACGATCGGGATGAACTGGATGTAGGGCGCGCCCAGCTCGTCGCGCAGGTAGCGGTACACGCGGAGCGGGTGGTCCTGGTTGGCGGCGTGCACCGAGCACAGCACGGTGAACTCCACGCCGTGCCTGCGCAGCACCTCCCAGCCGCGTACCACCTGCGCGTGGCTGCCCCGGCCCGCCTTGTTGACGCGGTAGGCGTCGTGCAGCTCGGCCGGGCCGTCGACGCTCAGGCCCACGAGGAAGCGGTGTTCGGCCAGGAAGGCGCCCCAGTCGTCGTCCAGCAGCGTGCCGTTGGTCTGCAGCGCGTGCACGGGCCTCTGGCCGGGGCGGCGCAGCTCCTCGGCGAGCGCGACGGCCCGGCGGAAGAAGGCGAGGCCGCGCATGGTCGGCTCGCCGCCCTGCCACGCGATCTCGACGGGTCCGTCGGGCGCGGCGTCCAGGAGGTTGCGGAGGTAGCGCTCGAGTCCCGCCTCGCTCATCCGCTGGTCGTCGTGGTCGTAGAGCCGCTCCTTCGAGAGGAAGAAGCAGTACGTGCAGTCGAGGTTGCAGGCCGCGCCCGTCGGCTTGGCGAGCACGGCGAGCGGGCGCCGGACGAGACCCCCGGCAGAGGGCGCTCCGACGGCGGGGCCCGCGGCCCCCGTCATGCCCGGGGCGGCCGCGGCCGTCGGTGGAACGGCTCGTCGCCCAGCTCGCGCTGCAGTTCCTCGAGCCGCCGTGTCAGTTCGGCGCGGACGCCGGCGTACGCGGGGTCGAGGTGGACGCTGCGCAGCTCGTACGGGTCCTGTTGCAGGTCGAACAGCTCCCACTCGGGAGGGTAGCTGTTGCCCGAGGTGTTGGGCAGGCCCATGCCGTCGGCGTAGTAGTAGATCAGCTTGTAGCGCTCCGTGCGGATCCCGTAGTGCGCCCAGACGTGGTGCATGTTGTCGTCGTGCTCGTAGTAGCGGTAGTAGTGCGCGTCGCGCACCACCGCCGTCGGGTCGCCGGTGAGCAACGGCACGAGGCTCAGGCCCTGCATCCGCTCGGGCGCGTCGACGCCGGCGAAGTCGAGGATGGTCTGGCCCAGGTCGACGTTGGCGACGAGGCTCGCCACCTCCTGGCCGGGCGCGACCCTGGCCGGGTAGCTCAGCACCAGCGGCATCCGGAGCGACTCCTCGTACATGAAGCGCTTGTCGAACCAGCCGTGCTCGCCGAGGTAGAAGCCCTGGTCGGAGGCGTAGATGGTCACCGTGTCGTCCCATTGGCCGCGGTCGCGCAGCGCGCCGAGCACCGCCTCGACGCCCTCGTCGAGCGCGGCGACGCAGCGCAGGTAGTCCTGCAGGTAGCGCTGGTACTTCCAGAGGGCGAGGTCGCGGTAGGCCAACTCGTCCGGCGGGTCCTCCTTGAGGTCGGTGTCGGTGAGGTCGTCGGCCACCCGCATCGTCGCGTGCCGCGCGGCGGTGCCCCGGCCCTCGTAGTCGTCGAAGAACGTCTCGGGCACGGGGATCGGGTCGACGAACAGGCCCGCGTGCCGGGGATGCGGCTGCCAGGGGCGGTGCGGGGCCTTGTGCCAGATGAGGATGCAGAACGGCTCGTCGCCCTGTTCGGCCATCCAGTCGAGGGCGCGCTCGGTGATGATGTCGGTGACGTAGCCCGCGCGCCGCACGGGCCCGTCGGGCGTGTAGAACTCAGGGTCGAAGTACTCGCCCTGGTCCGGCAGCACCTCCCAGTGATCGAACCCCGCCGGGTCGTACCCCTCGCCGTGTCCGAGGTGCCACTTGCCGAAGATCGCCGTGCGGTAGCCGGCCGCGCGCAGGGCGCCGATGAACGTCGGCTGGTCGTTGGTCAGGTACGTGCTGAGCGTCGTCACGGCGCTCACGTGGCTGTAGGTGCCTGTCAGGAAGGCCGCGCGGCTGGGCGTGCACAGCGCGTTCTCCACCAGGGCGGTCTCGAACCGCACGCCGGCCTCCGCGATCCGGTCGATGCCGGGCGTGCGATTGACGACGGAGCCGTAGCAGCTGATCGCGTTGGCGGCGTGGTCGTCGGAGAGAAGGAAGACGATATTGGGGCGCGCGGTCCTGCTGGCCGGGCATGCGTCGCTGCTCATCGTCACACGCTAGTGGGGCGAGGACCCTCCCGACCATGGCCGTGAGGAAAGTGCGCGGCTAGGCTTAGCGCGTGCCACGTTTCCTCGCAGCCAAGCCTGACGCCGATCTCATCCGGCTGCCCTGGGCCGCGCCGCTGGACCAGTGGCCCACGCAGTACCTCGTGGCGCTGCCCCGCGGCATCTCCCGGCACGTGGTGCGCTTCCTTCAGGTGGGCGACGAGATCGTCGCGGCCAAGGAGATCCTGGAGGAGGTGGCGGTGCAGGAGTACCGCTTGCTCACCGAGCTGAAGCGGCTGGGTATCCCCTCCGTCGAGCCCATCGGCGTGGTGCTCGGACGCGTCGACATGAACGGTGACCCGCTGGACCCCGTCCTGCTGACCAAGCACCTCCAGTTCTCACTCCCCTACCGTTCGCTCTTCTACCCCGGCGTGAAGCACGAGACGGTGGGCCGCCTGCTCGACGCGATGGTCGTGCTCTTCGTGCGGCTGCACCTGAGCGGCTTCTACTGGGGCGACGTCTCGCTGTCGAACATCCTGTTCCGGCGCGACGCCGGCGAGTTCGCCGCCTACCTCGTGGACGCCGAGACCGGCGAGGTGCACGACCAGCTGACCGACGGCCAGCGCGCCCACGACCTGCAGATCGCCCGCACCAACTTGTTCGGCGAGTTCCTCGACCTCGAGGCCGGCGGCATACTCGACCCGTCGCTGAACCCCGAATGGCTCGTCGGCACCATCGAGGAGCGCTACATCCAGCTCTGGTCCGAGCTCACCGGCGTCGAGGAGTTCGACGAATCGGAGATGTACCGGCTCGAGGGCCGGGTGCGTCGGCTGAACGCGCTGGGCTTCGACGTGGCGGAGATCGACGTCGACGCCTCACCCGACGGCCGCACCATCCGGATGCGACCCAAGGTCGTCGACGCGGGGCACCACAGCCGGCGCCTGATGCGGCTCACCGGCTTGGACGCCGAGGAGCACCAGGCCCGCCGCATGCTGAACGACATGGACACGTTCCGCGCGAAGGTGGGCCCCGACCTGCCCGAGTCGGTGGCCGCGCACAAGTGGCTGGTGGAGGTGTTCGAGCCCGCCGTCGGCCGCATCCCCGCCCACCTGCAGAGCAAGCGCGACGCCGCGCAGTTCTTCCACGAGGTCCTCGACCACCGCTGGTACAAGTCGCAACGCGAGAACCGCGAGGTCGGCACCGAGGAGGCTGCGGCCGATTACATCAGCGAGATCCTGACGACGCTGCCCGACGAGCAGCTCGGCGACCTCGCCACCATCGGCGGCGAGCTCCGCGACAAGTACGACCCGTCGAAGGGCTTCGTCGACGAGGACGACGACGATGAGCCGTACGACCCCTGGGAAGACGGTGCCAACGACCCCGACATCGAGGTCATGGCCACGTTCGACATCAATGCCCTCCGCGCCAAAGCCGCGGCCAAGGAAAACAAGAAGGGCTGAACGTCACCCAGACGCTCCACCGAATGGCGCTCTGCCAAGCGTCTCTGCCGCTTCTGAGAACAGTGGCGCAAGTGACCCGGCCCAGGACGGAAGAGACGTCGAAAGCGTCTGCCAGGTCACCTCGCGATCCGTAGTCGAATAGTGGTGGACGAGCTTCTCGCGGTTCTTCGCGGCATCGCCCCAATTCACACCCGACGGTGCGGCAAGCCCTCGGGCAGCCAGGGTCTTCGAAGCCTCACCGATCTTGATCATCAACGAGTCGCCGGCCTCCTGCGCCACCTCGTCGTTGTCATACGCGTCCTTGCCCTTGGCGACGATCGACGCGGCGACCTCCAGCCAGTGCTGGATGTGCATCAGTTCCTTCGCGATACGTACTTCCATCACAGCAGCACCTTGTCGAGAAGGATGTCCCGATCACGGTTCGGGTCCAGCCCGCGATAGCTCACGAGATCTACACCACGGCCGAGGATCGCCTCCAGCGCCTCTTCCAAGTGGATCATGTCGAAGAGATCGGCACCGGGAGGAGGCTGAACGAGCAGGTCTACATCGGAGTCCGGACGATCGTCGCCACGCGCAGCCGAACCGAATACCGCCAGTTCGGCGAACCCGCGCCGCTCTGCGACCTGCCGAAGCACCGCCCCTCCCGCGGCGACAAGGTCGCTCGGCCGCACCCCCTGGGTGCGCTCAAACGCGACCTGATAACTGACTGCGGGCTGTGTCACGCCAAGTCGACTCGCAACCTCACGCTGCGACTCCCCCTCGACGAGCATCGCGCGCACCGCGAGCACGCGGCGCAGGCGCGCCAGCTCGGCGTCGCGCGTCGCCTGCTCGTACTCCAGCATCAGAGTCATAAAGAGACTTTATCACCCGATCGGCGGGCACCGTGCCGGACTATCCGCCGGGCACGAACAAGCGCAGGAGGTCGGCGAGGCCGGGGTAGCCCTGCCGCTGTTCGTCGGCCCTCAGCTCTTCGGCTCCCGCCCGTGCCGACTCGGCGGCCGCACGCGCCGTGCGGATCGAGCGGTCCATATCGGCGCGGCTGGCGGCCGACAGCACCCAGCCCAGCGGGGCTTGGACCCCGGGAACGCTGTCCTGGGAGACGACGAACACGCGCGTGGGCAGAGCCGCACGCCCGGCCGAGAGCTCGCGGGCGCGCTGCAGCCACGCCGTCGGCGACTGCTGGCTGCCGCTGGAGTTGCGGGCGCCGAGCGGCGGGACGAGCAGCTCGGGCAGGGTGCCGGGCGGCGGCGGGTTCAGGTCGCTGCCGCGCCCGTTGTCGAGGTAGACCACCACGGGAACCACCGGAACGTCGTCGGCGGGTGCGGCGGCGAGGAAGCGCGGGGCGAGGTCGACGAGCGACCCGAGCCCGCTGCCCTCCGCGTAGCCGCCGTCGATCAGCTGCGCGGTGGCGGCCTCGCCGCAGGGTCCTGCGACGCCCGACGGGGTGATGTACGGGAAGCGCGCCGAGAGCAGCGCGGCGGTGGAGAGCCGGACGCCCGTCAGGCAGCGGTCGCCGTCGGCCGCGGGGCGCGCCGGGTCGACGAGGTAGTCGCGCAGGTCGCGGCTGTTGGCCACCGGCGCGGTGTCCTCGAGGCAGCGTTCGAGCCGCGGCCGGTCGAGGACCAGCTGCGTGACCAGCACGCGGCAGCCCGTGTTGGCGTCGGTGGAGTTCAGCACCAACGGGCCCTTGAGCGCGCCGGCCGCCGGCCCGTAGAAGTCCCCCGCCAGGCCGGGGACCTTCTCCTCCCAGGCCGACTCCATCAGCCCGGCCCGGTCCAGCCACGCGCCGTCCACCATGCCGGGCACGCCCGTGACCGAATAGGCCAGGTCGCGGACCAGCAGGCCGTCGACGGCCTCGCCCAGGCCTTTCGCGTCGCCGATCGCTCCGACGGCGTCGGCGCCCTCGCCGGCCGACACGGTGCGCATCACGGCGAGGCCCACCGAGCCGCCGCTCACGCCCGAGGCCAGCACGACGGCGTCGAGTGCGCAGGTCGAGCCCAGCTCGGCGAGCACGGCCGCCGTCCAGTAGGCCGCGCGGATGCCACCGCCCTCCGCGGCGACGAACAGCATCGGCCGCGCCCACTTCGGGTCGCTCTCGGAGCCGACGTTGACGCGGCACCCGTCGGCCCGCGCGCGCCACTCCGACACCGCGCCGGCGGGGTCCTCGCCGGGCGCCGCAGACGCGGTGGCGAGCGAGCGCACGCCGTGCACGGCCGACCCGCCGCCCTGCAGGGTCGCGGCCAGCAGCACGGCGAGCAGCAGGCCCACCACCGGCACCTCGCGCAGCCGCAGCGCCTTGACCCAGAACAGCTCGGGCGGGGCGTAGGCGACATGCACCGCGACGCTGGCGCCGATCAGCAGCACGAGCAGGCCGAGCGACGCCATGACGACGCCGAGCACGCCCAGCAGCGCGGCCGTCTGCCGCGGCGCAGTCCCGATGAGCACCAGGAGGGCGGTGCTCATCGCGATCCCGGCCCACAGCACGGACTGCACCGCGCGGGGGCTCGTGCCCTCATCCCCGGGCACGGCGCTGCGGATCGTGCGCACGCCCCAGCCGGCGCCGGGACGCAGCAGCAGCCGCAGCCCGCGCCAGCGGCCGCAGACGAACGTCAGCGCAGGCACGCCCACCCACCAGATGGCACCGGCCGCCAGTGGACCGACCAGCACCGCAACCCAGGCCAGCAGGGTCCGGAACCCGCCCTCGGGGACGGCCGCCATCACGACGAACGAGCGCAGCAACCCGAGCGACGCGGCGGCGAGACCGGCCAGAGCAAGCACGTCGCCGACGAGCCAGGACAACCGGACCGGCGCCAGCGCCTCGGCCGCGGACGGGGGCGTCATCGTCACCCTGCGTCGGAGCAGCCACGACGCGCCCGCGATGACAAGCGGGACGCCGACGAAGAGCGCGAGCATCCCCCACCGCACGGGGCCGCCGAGCAACGCCGACGTCACGCCGAGGAAGCCGACGACGACGGGCCCGAACAGCCACTGCCAGAGCGGGGCCGGCGGGCGCTGCGCGCCGCTGCGGTACATCGCGCGCCGGCGGTACAGGTCGTCGGTCTCGAGGCGGCCGAGCAGGAAGACGCCCACGGTCACGATGCCGAGCGCGAGGATGGCGAAGAAGCCGTGCCAGGGGCCGGGGCTGCCGCCCTCGACGTCGAGCCAGGCGCGCTGGACGTCGGGGAGCTGGTCGAAGATGCCGGGCCCCGGCACGAGGGCCAGCAGCGTCACCGGCAGCACGGCGAGCAGCGAGAAGCGGTGCACGGCGAGTGCCCGCAGCAGGTCGCGGAGCGCGCGCCGTCCCGGGACTGTCCCGACGGCGGCGAAGATCAGCGAGGCCGTGACCCCGGCCAGCGCCACCCACTTCACCACGGTGGCGGTCATGGCGAGCGCCCCGATCGGCAGCCCGAACACGACGAGGAGGAGCAGCACGAGGTTCTCGACGATGTCGGCGCCGGCCGCCACGAGGGCCAGCCGCGGGCGCGGGCGCGTGAGCAGGCCGACCGGCGCGTCACCGGGCACCATGCGCGCGCGTCGGACGTCGGCGAGGATGCCGTGCAGCAGGAAGCCGTAGGCGGTGGCCAGCGCGCAGTCGAGGACGACGTAGCCCAGCACGAAGCCGTCGGCCCTGCCGTCCAGTGCGCGCAGCAGCGTGAAAACGCGCCGCCCGGGCGCGACGTTGGCGGCCTCGAGGCTGGCCGCGTAGCCGCCCGCGGGGACGCTGCCGATCAGCCGGTCCAGCTCCGACATCGCCGTCAGGCACGCGACGATGGCGGTGAGCAGCGCGAGACGCAGGCTGGGGATGGTGGGGCTGGCGGTCCGGATGGCCTCGAGGGAGGGCGCACCCGCGGTGGCGGTCATGGCCCATCATGACCGCATGACATCCGTCATGCCAAGAGTGTGAGGAACACATCGAGGCTTGTGATCGCCGACACTGGGGGCCGGGCCGGGGCGCCAGAAGACTGGACGCATGACAACCACCGAGCTTCGCCCCAGCCCCACCTCGACCCTCGCCGCAGACGCCATCGTCGCCCGCGGCCTGCGCCGCAGCTACGGCGCCGCCCGCGCGGTGGCCCTCCCCGGCCGCAAGACGCCCGAGCCCTTCGAGGCCGTCAAGGGCATCGACCTGACCGTCCGCCGCGGCGAGGTGTTCGCCCTGCTCGGCACCAACGGCGCGGGCAAGACCTCCACCGTCGAGCTCATCGAAGGCCTGGCCACGCCCACCGCGGGCACCATCCAGGTGCTCGGCCACGACCCGATCCGCGAGCGCGACGCCGTGCGCTCCCGCACCGGCGTGGTGCTGCAGACCTCCGGCTTCCCGCCGGCCCTGACAACACGGGAGATCGCCCGGATGTGGCACGGCACGCTGAGCCGGCCGCTGCCCATCGACGACGTGCTGGCCGCCGTCGACCTGAGCGACCGGGCCGACGTCGAGTCGGCCAAGCTGTCGGGCGGCGAGCGCCGACGGCTGGACATCGCGCTGGCGATCATGGGCCGGCCCGAGGTTCTGATCCTGGACGAGCCGACCACGGGCCTCGATCCCGAGTCGCGCCGCAACATCTGGACGCTGATCGAGTCGCTCGTCGGGCAGGGCACCTCGCTGCTGCTGACCACGCACTACCTGGAGGAGGCGGAGCGCCTCGCCGACCGGATCGCCATCATGCACCGCGGCCTCATCGCCCGCGAGGGCACGCTGGCCGAGATCGTCACCGACGCCCCCGCACGCATCTCCTTCGCCCGCCCGGCGTCGCTCTCGCTGTCCGACCTGACCGTGCCCGGCGCCACCGTGACCGCCCGCGACGCCGTGCTCATCGAGACGCCTGCGCTGCAGGACACCCTGCGCCGGGTCCTCGACTGGGCCGGGCCCACGCAGCTGACCGGCCTGGACGCCCGCTCCGCGACGCTGGAGCAGGTCTTCCTCTCCCTCGCCGACACCCACTGATCCCGAACACATTCCAAGGAGACCGCCATGACCGCCCTCGCCCTTCACCAGACGCCCACTGCCCCGAGCCGCGGCTCGCGCCTTCGCCGATTCGCGTCGCTGGTCCGCGCCGAGACCACCATCCTGCTGCGCAACCAGACCGCGGTGTTCACCGCCGTCGCGCTCCCCCTCGCGATGGCCTTCGCCTTCTCGCAGTTCACCCTCGACGGCATGGGGCTGGGCGCGATGCTGACCATGATGCTGGTCGCGACGTCGCTGCTCTTCGTCGTCTACTTCACGCTGGTGACCTCGCTCGTCGCCCGGCGCGAGCAGCACGCCCTCAAGCGCCTGTTCGCCGGCGAGCCGACGCGCATCGAGATCCTGCTTGCGCCGGCCGCGCCGCTCTGGGCGCTGTTCGTGGTGCAGTCGGCACTCGGCATCGTCGGTGCCGTGCTGCTGGGCACGCCCATCGCGCATCCCCTGGCCCTGGTGGCGGCGGTCGTCGGCGGCGCCACGGCGTGGACCGGCATCGCCGTCGTCAGCGCGTCGTGGACCCGCACCGTCGAGTCCGCGCAGCTGACCACCATGCCGCTGATGATGATCTCGATCCTGTTCTCCGGCTTCTCCATTCCGCTCGACGTGCTCCCCGCCGCCGCGCAGCCCCTGGCGCACTGGCTGCCGATGACCCCGGTCATCGACCTGATCACCCTGGCCTACGCGGGCACCGGCACCGACGGCGCACCCGTCGCCGGGTTCGCCGATGCCGGCCTGGCGACGCTGCAGATGCTGCTTCCGCTCGTCGTCTGGGCCGCCGTCTGCTTCTGGCTCGGCCTGCGCACCTTCCGCTGGGACGCCCGGTCCTGACCCGATAGCCTCGACGAGAAGGAGGAACCGTGAGCAGCACCGACCTGGGCGTCCGCCGATCCGAGAGCTACCTCTACGGATCACTGCATCAGGGCTACCCGATCCTGCCCATCGTGGCGCTCCTCACCGCCCTGGATGCGCCCCACTGGGACTCGACGTGGCTGGCCGGCTGGATTCTGCTGGTCTCCGCCGCAGCGTGGGCAGCGCTCACCGTCCTGCACACCAGGCTCCGCGACATCGGGCTGCTGCCCCCCAGCAAGTGGGACCGCCTGTTCCACTCCCCGCACAAGAGGTTCTTCGTCGCCGCCTGGGCGGTGCTCAGCCTCGCCGCGACGGGGGTCGCCGGCTTCTTCGCCCCCGACAACGTCGTCCTCCTCGGTACCTCGAACGCACTGCTGGGCGGCATGCTGGCGCTCCCCTCGCTGGTGTTCAGGGCGAAAGGAATCGAGAGCTTCCCGGCCAGTGGCCTGCGTGCCGGAATCGCCGTCGTGATCGGCAGCGCACTCTCCCTTTTCGCCTTGTGGGCGGTGCCGACGACCGACGACGCGGTGCGGCTGTTGAGACTATCCAGCACGTTCTGGACGGCCTTCATAGCCGGCTTCCTCGTGAGCTTCGGCTCGATGTTCGTGCAAGTGATCGCCACCACGAGGGCGCTGGAGCGGGCGCGCACCGACGAGGCCCGGCTCGCCGTCACCGAGGAGCGGGTGCGGTTCTCCCGCGACCTGCACGACGTGTTCGGGCGCACCTTGTCGGCCGTGGCGCTGAGGTCGGAGCTCGCCGCAGCCCAGGCCGAGCGGGGCCGACCCGAGGCCGCGGCCACCATGCGCGAGGTGCAGGCCATCGCCACCGACGCGCTCGCCGAGGTCCGCGAGGTGGTGCGCGGCTATCGCGAGGCCGACCTGGCCAACGAGGTCGGCGGCGCCAAGTCTCTGCTGGAGGCGGCCGGCATCGCGGTGACCACCGTCCACGAGGGATCCGCCGTGCTGCCCGCCCCCGTGGCCCGGGCCTTCGCCTGGACCGTGCGCGAGGCGGCGACCAACGTGCTGCGCCACGCCGACGCCACCGCGACGCGGATCACCGTCACGTCGCGCGACGATCTGGCGGCGCTGGAGATCGTCAACGACCGTCCCCATCCGGCCGCCGACCGCCCGGGCTCCGGCCTGGCTGGGTTGGCCGAGCGGCTGGCGGAGGTCGGCGGCACGCTGGCCTGGGACCGCGACGCCGATTCTTTCCGGCTGACCGCTACCGTGAGTGCCGCACGCCTGGCCCATCTGCGACAGGCGCTGGGGAAGGAGAGCGCGTGATCCGCATCATCGTCGCCGAGGATGAGAACCTCATCCGGGAGGCGCTGGTCTCCTTGCTCGGCCTCGAGGACGACATCGAGGTGGTGGGGCAGGCGGCCTCCGGCGACGAGGCGCTCGCCGCGGCGCGTCACCATCGTCCCGACGTCGCGGTGCTCGACCTGCAGATGCCCGGCCGCTCCGGCATCGAGGTGGCCACCGCGCTCGCCGACGAACTGCCCGGGTGCGCGTGCGTGATCGTCACCAGCCACGGCCTGCCGGGTCACCTGAAGCAGGCGCTCTCCCAGGGCGTCCGCGGCTTCGTGCCGAAGACCATCACCGGCGCTGCGCTCGCGCACGTGATCCGCACGGTGCACGCCGGCGGCCGCCACGTCGACCCGCAATTGGCCGCCGACGCCATCGCCGCAGGAGACTCGCCGCTCACGCCCCGCGAGGCCGACGTGCTGCTCGCCGCCGACGACGGCGCCCCCGTCGAGGACATCTCCACGCAGGTCAGCCTGTCCCCCGGCACGGTGCGCAACTACCTCAGCTCGGCGATGACAAAGCTCGGCGCGACCACGCGCCACGAGGCCGTCAGGATCGCCCGCTCGCGCGGCTGGATCTGAACCGCCAACCCCCTGTCGGCCGCCTACAGATCGACCATGTCGTTCAGCAGCGGGCCGGTGTCGACCATGGTGACCGGGCAGTCGGCGATCTTCTCCACCTCTGCGATGACGCGGCGCACGTCGGCCGTCAGCTCGCCTGCGGTGCGGACGCCCTTCACCGCCGGGTCGATGTGGTCGACGAACGTCAGCGCGATCTGGGTGGGCCCGTTCACCATCGTCGCGTAGCGCAGCAGGTCGGCGTCGATCTGCGTGGCCTTGCGCCGCGGCCGCCCGGTGTTGACGCCGTACTCGGCGATGCCGCGGCGGACGGCCTCCTCGTGCGTCATCTCGTAAGGGAGCGGCCCCTCGCCGACGCGGGTGGGCAGCGCCTTCACCACAAGCACCACGTCGCCGACCTGCCG
The DNA here is from genome assembly GCA_047602285.1 of Arachnia sp. Lineage (GTDB taxonomy): Bacteria > Actinomycetota > Actinomycetes > Propionibacteriales > Propionibacteriaceae > Arachnia. Next base: position 2,658,255 of record JASGHR010000001.1, on the reverse strand, counting down.
CCAGCTCAGGCCCACGTCGTCGATCGCGGCCGCCGAGGTGCAGTTCTTCACGGTGGTGCAGGGGTATTCGAAGCTCAACGAGAGCGAGAGCTGCGTGCCCTGCGCGCTCTCGACGAGCACGACTTCCCCATCCGCCGAGCGCGTGTTCGCCTCCAAGGCCACGTCGCCGCACAGCCCGGCGAACTCGGCCAGTTCGCGGACCTGCTGCGCCTTGCGGTTGACGTAGCGGGCCCGGGCCGGCCCGACCCCGCTGCCGGAGGTGCCGACGACGCCGCGCAGGAAGGGGTCGGCGGCGTCCTCGGCGAGATCGTCGGCGGTGATGGTCCCGCAGCGCAGGTCGATCATCGTGCGGTCCGCGACGCCGAACCGCGCCAGCTCGTCGGCCAGGATGGTCGGATTGACCAGGACGCCGGGGCCCACGGCAAGCCTCGTGCGGGGGTTGACCCAGGCGGTGGGCAGCTGGCGCTGCTTGACGAGGGTGCCGTCGTCGAGCGTGAAACTGGCACCGGCGTTGGTGCCGACGCCGGCGCGGACGGCCAGGGCTGCGTCCAGGCGGCGGGCCAGATGGGCGGTGACCTTGCCCTTGCCTGAGTCTCCCCAGAAGGCGTCGACAACGATGGTGGCAGGCATGATTCTCCTTCGTGGAGGGATCGGTGGGGTGGAGGGAGATCGTCAGGACAGGGTGTGGTCGGCCGCCCCGAAGCCGACCACGGAGACCAGCCGGTCGGCCTCGTCGGGGGGCAGCAGTCGGGCGCGCAGGTCCACCAGGTGCGGGCCGAAGCTCTGCTCGAGCGCGTCGCGGTGGTGCTCGAAGATGGCGGCCAGGTAGGCCTCGTCGCGGATCAGTTTCTCGACGAGGCGGACCAGCGCGGGCTGGTCGGTCTGCAGGGCCTGGGGGTACTCGTCGAGGGTCGCGACCAGCGCCGTCCGGAAGTCGACGGCCAACAGCAGCAGGTGCCCGCCGACCGTGCGGTCCGGGCTCTCGTGCCGGAACACCTCGCCGACGTCGAGGTCACCGTCGCCGAAGACGTTGACCACCACCCGGCAGCCCGAGTTGGCGGCGGCGCGCAGCGCGTCGGCGAGCCAGCCGAGATCATCCGACCAGCAACACAGGGCAACCCGCTCGCGCGCGGCGTCGATGAGCGCGAGAACCCGATCGGCCACGGCGTCGTGGCCCTGCAAAGCGGTGATCGCCGTCGTCGGTTGGGGTGCAGTCCAGGTGGCGAGGTCGGCGACCAGCGCGTCGACCCGGCGGGCCGTCTGTCGCTTGAGTCGCCCCAGGGTCTCCGCCGGCGGCACCGCGACATGCCGCGCCGGCGAGTCGGTCGTCGTGCGGCTGGCGAACCCCTTCTCACACAGGGACTCAAGCGCCGCGTAGGTGTTGGCCCGCTGCAGGCCCGCGGACTTGGCGAGTTCATACCCAGTGGCCTCAGGGTGCTGCAGGAGAGCGAGGTAGCACCGCGCCTCGGACTGGGTCAGGCCGAGTTCTACCAGACGTTCGATCACGTGAGGGAAGCCTAGCATGCGTAGTAGCAATTACAACTACGCTAGCGTTGCCGGTCGACCGACGTTCGCAGCGGGGACTAGCGGGTTCAGCTTCTCAGAGAGGCCGCGGCTGAGCCGAAATTGGGCACCACCACAGCGAGGGACGCCACAACGACGGCGAGAAGCGCCGTGGCAGCGCCCAGGCGGAGCGAGATCACGACTATCTCGAGAGAGACGGCTTCCGCCCTGAAGTACCCAACCAGTAGGCCCGCGGACAGCGCGACGATGTAAAGCGGGGCCAGGAGCACCACCTCAAGGAAGCAGAGCGTCAACAGGTCACGTCGGCTGGCTCCCAGAGTACGAATTAGACCGAGTTCGCGGCGCCGCCCCATACCGACTGCCAGGCCGGCGACGAGCGCCAGCACTGCGGGCGCAAGCCAAAGCCCAGACCTCACGAAGGTCTCCCAGGCGACTTGCGGGCTCGACGACTCGGGCGTGGGCGGGGCGAATTGCTTGACTACGATCGGGGTATTGACGAAGGCCCACTTCGCCAGCTGAGGCCCTGCACTCTCCGACCCAGGTTCGAGTCGGAGCCAGCACTTGTCCAGCATCTCCGGGCGGCCTACCCGTAGCAGCGCAGATCGGAGTTCCTCCGGCGCATGCGTGTCGCCAAGGCGTGCAGTGACCTCCGTAAGACTGCTCGACCCATCGGCGACGGCCGATCCCTGACGTACGATCCCGAGGCTCTCGTAGTCGGATCCAACAACCAGCCCCGGCGCACCGGAAACGGGCCAAATATCGAGAACCCCAGGGGTGATCTCTATGACTGAGAGCTGCTGGGAGCGGTGTCGCGCATACAGCGGCGAACGCGCCGGCCCGGCGCCGCCGGCTTTGACTTGAGCGATTCCCTGGAGCGCGTGGCAGCCCGCAGCCGGGATCGTTCCACCCGCAACAGCGGGCTCAATCTGCCACGTGGTGGCACCACTGGTGACGAGAGCGCGCTGAGCCATGACGGCCGCAGAAGCCTGCGAGAAGGCCAAGACCGTGGAAAGGAGCGTCGCGAGTACGACCGCTGCCCCCACAAGGACCTGCCTACCCGAGATGTTCCGCCACGCCTCTTCAAGCCATTCCATGACCCGTCCTGGCCGGAGGTTCGAGGTCGAGTCGGCGTTCGCACAGTCCAGCGATGTATGGGTCGTGCGTTGCGATGAGAACAACGGTGTGCGCCTGCCCAACGGCGATCAACTTCTCGCTCACATCGCGCGCTGTGGTCACGTCAAGGTTGGCCGTCGGCTCATCGGCGAGCAGCACTCGTGGGTGACAGATCAGGGCCCGTGCCATCGCCATGCGTTGCGCTTGCCCACCCGAAAGTGTGGCGGCCGGCCGGTGAGCCGTCTCAGAGATGCCAAACCCCTCGAGGAGTCCGATGGCCTCTTCTTCAGCCGAGTCTCGAGCGACCCCGGCAAGGACTGCGGGCAACGTGACATTGTCCAGAACAGACCTCTGTGCGAGGCGAGCCGCATCCTGAAGCACCCACGCAACGGCTCCCGAGCGAGCCAGCTCCGCTTGGACCCTTCTCCCGATGCGCTTTCCGTCGATCTCAATGGCACCTCTATCCGGAGTGAGATGTCCTGCAATGAGAGCCAGCAGAGTCGACTTGCCACATCCGGATGGTCCAGTGACCGCACAACTGGTCGGAGTGGCGATCTGGAGGTTCACCTCTGCCAGAGTTGCATGGCTCTGCCCTTGGTAGCTGAACCAGAGGTCGTCGACTCTCAGGCGCATCGGGTGTATCCGAGGTCGAGAGGATTAGCGAGCACCTCGGTGCCGTCGCCCAGTCCAGTGATCTGGACCCTTCCGTCGATCGACGAGCCGACCGCGATCACAGAGATGGCCGTACCTGTTGGCGAGAACACGCACACCTGCTCACCGGACCCCACAATCGCTGCAGCCGGAACCGCGGCCGCAACCTGCGCTTCCTTGACCCGGAGCCATCCAGAGAGCCCTTCAGAGTCAGACGGCAGCCTGTCCAACAGATCTGTGGCGGCCTCCTGATCAACGACGGCCCACGAGCCCTCTCCATCGAGCGAGACCTCGATCATGCGACCTTGATAGGCAAAGTTCCAGGCGCCAGCAGGGCCTCCTGGGGCCGCGTCGAGAGTGAAAGCGGTCACGGGTGGCCGTACAGTCACAGCTACCTCCTTCACCGGCGACCCGAGCTGTTGGCCGATTGCGACCACGACCGCGTCCTTCGGCGCCCACATCACCCAGTCAGGCAGGAACTCGTCACCTGTTTCGCCCATGGTCTCTGCGTATGAGCGGACTGCCGTCTTGGTGGTGGGGCCGAAATGGCCGTCGGCTTCGGCCTCGAACTCTCCCAACGCATACAGGAAGCGCTGGACTGCCTTCACTTCGGCACTGCTGGCGTTCTCACCGACGGGGCGATAGAGAACCACCGAGCCCGTCATGACTCTTACGGGGGCATCATCGACTCGATACAGTTCCATGCCATTCGAAAGCGCTGCTCCCAGCGCAACCGAGACCTTCGTTACCACGCCGCTGCGAGGGGGCGCTGGAAGTTCGATCGTCTCGCGCATCTCGGTGGAAAGGGTCGCTTCCCTGGCATAGTCGAGCGCAGACACCTCTGCAGCAACCACGACCGGTGCTGCTGTCGGCACTAACTCGGTCAGCGCCCTACTCGCCCCTGCGCCCAGCAGCGCCGCGACAGCCACCAGCGACACGAGGCCTGCGAGCGTAACGACAAGCCACCATCGACGCCAACTCCTGGTCATCGTGATACGCCGCTCAAGCGATGATGATCGTCGTCTGCTGATCGCCAAGCTTAGTCAAGCTGGGCCAAAGGCCCGCGGTCTTGGCCCGGCAATCGAGCAAAGACTGCATCGTCTTGCCGTCCTCGCCTTGGGAGAGCAGCACGTCGTTGACCCCCTGCTCACTCAAGCCCCGCTTCGGCACAGGCAGGCCTTCTTCCTCGACGCACGCAATAAAGTCTTGCCAGAGCTGCTCACGATCGCTCCCTTCGACCCAGAGGGTCGACAGGTACGCGGCTTCGCGTTTCGCGACATCGGCTTCATCTCGGCACCCATCGCGGTGCCTGTCATAGGTCGACATCCACTCATCGAACGCCTTCTCGTCCTCGGGAGCCACCTCGGCCGGGACTATCGCCCCCACCTGAATGTCGTGTTCCTCAGTTTGATCGGCGGTGACCTCGTACCCAAGCCGACGCAGACACTCCACCTGAGCGTCTACAGCCGCTTGATAGTCAACGAGCCGCGCCGGATCGCCGGGCGTCGGCACGGTGGATGCCTGTTGATCGGGGTGGCCCGACGGCTCTGCCGGGTCACCCCCCGGCGACGAAGAGCACCCAGCGATGAGCAGGACACCTGCAACTCCGCTCACCAGGAGCGCTTTTCGGCACCACTTCATCTCGGTCAGCAGGAGATCGTGAGAGACGACGACGTCACCGTAGCGGTGCGCTGGTTCTTGCGCGCCCGGCCGTAGCCGTTCGTTGCGTAGGTCCGATCGGTTCCACCACACGTCATTGAGGCTGTTGCCGTCAGCTTCCACGAAGTCGAGCTTCCCGTCGCGTAGGCATAGCCGCTGTACGAGCTGCCGCTGTACTTCAACCGGCTCGCCGCAACGTCGGCATCGAACACAGGCTCACCCGGCGGGATCGTGCACGTCACCGTGACTGATCCCTTCACCGAACCGCTGCTCTTCACCGGCGTCGAGGCCGTGACCGTGCAGGTTGAGAGCGGAATCTCCACCGCCTCAGCAACGCCCGGGGGCGTCATCGAAATGACCAGACCCAACACCGCGAGCCCAGCGAGCAACCTCTTCTTCATCGAAGATCCTTTCTCTTGGATTGCTACCCGCAACAAACTTATCCTGCAAGATTCGGCCGTCTCACTCGGGGCCTGCTAAGCGCCCAGCTCAGAGCTGACAAGCATCGATGCAGGCGACGGCGGCCAATCAGCCTAGCGCGGCGTCGGCGACGACCATGATCCTTCGCTGACGTGTCGAGCATGAAGATGCAGGCGCTTTACTAGCCGGGTTCGCAGCCGTCGGGGCCGCAGGCGTCACCAGCTTCGCCGACGTCGATCAGGCGCGGGCGGCGGTCGGCCAGCGCGCGCTCCAGGACCTGCGTGAACACCTCGGAGGGTTGCGCGCCGGAGACCCCGTAGGCGTTGTCGACGACAAAGAAGGGGACGCCCCGCACGCCGATGGCCGCCGCCTCCCGGATGTCGGCGTCGACGGCGGCGTCCAGCTCGGCGGAGTCGAGCGCGGCCCGCGCAGCCTCCTCGTCGAGGCCGGCCTCGACGCCCAGCCGGACGAGGGTCTCCGCGTCGCCGATGTTGCCGCCCTTCTCGAAGTGCGCGGAGAACAGCGCCTCCTCCAGCGCGTCAGCGCGGGCGGCGCCGTCGGTCCGGTCCGCGGCCTTGGCGGCCTGCAGCAGCCGATGGGCGCGCCGTGAGTTCGCCACCACGAGCGCGGGGAAGTCGTAGGCCAGGCGCTCTCCGGCGGCCTGCTCCCCCACGTGGCCGATCATCTGCTCCACGGAAGCACGCGGCATGCCCTTGCTGGACACCAGATAGTCGATCTCGCTGCCGTCGTAGCTCTCGGGCAGCGTGGGGTCGAGCTGGTAGCTGCGCCAGGTGACCCGCACTTGATCCCGCGCAGGAAAGGCCGCGAGCGCCTTCTCGAAGCGCCGCTTCCCGATGAAGCACCACGGGCACGCGATGTCGCTCCAGATGTCTACTGTGATTGCCTCGGCCATAGTCCGTGGAACGACCCGAGCCGTGTCTCTATTCCTCACGGACGAGCCGACGCAGTCGTCGCAGCGGGTCGGGGCGAAGACTCACGGAATGACGACGATGCGAGTCCCACCGTCGTCGTCCGCCCACGCCGTCTCGACCTCGGCGAGCCGGACCGTCTTCGTGGGAGCGACGAACGCCCCCGCGTGAATCTCCCGGGCGAGCTCGGCGATCTCCTCCCGGTAGGCACGCGGCGCCACGGAGCCCTGACCCGACCCCAGGATGCGGAGATTCACCGCACGCAGGGCCGCGGACGGAATCGCGGACTCCAGCCCTGCCGCCGACCCGATCTGAACCCAGCTGAGCAACTGCCCCTCGTGCCGCCGATGGGGGACGATCGCACACAGAGCCGTGCGCGTCGGCTCGCCCCAGAGGAAGTCGAGCACGACATCCACCTCCGCGCCGGCCTCCGCCAGGCTGTCGGCCACCGCTTCGGGCGCATCGTCGAGCTCGACCGTCCGAGCCTCCCCCGCCGCCCAGAGATCGGCGAGGCGCTCGACGTTCCGTCCGGCCGCCACGACGTCGCCCGCACCCAGGCGACGCGCCACCGCGACTGCCGCACGCCCGGCGAGGCCGGTGGCACCGAGCACGAGCACGCTCTGCCCGGGCTCGAACGCGACACGCTGGCGCAGGGCGACCCACGAGGCCATCGCCGGGTTCATCGCCGCCGCGATCCGCACGGGATCGGCATCCCGCGGGAGGAGGACGGAGCGCCGCAGGTCGATCGCGACCCGCTCAGCCATCGCACCCCTCGTGGTGTCCGACAGCAGGAAATAGACGAGTTCGCCGGTCGCCAGGAGGCCGACGCCGTCGATGCCGGGAATCAGCGGCAACTCACCGGTGCTGGTGTAGTGCGACCCGGCGGCTTGCGAGCGCACGCGAGGCGACAGGGCCGACGCGAGCACGTCGACGACGGCCTCGTGCTCTCCGACGACGATCGGCTCGGCGAACTCCCGGCAGCGGGGAGCCTCCCCGAAAGCGGTGACGACGGCAGCGATAGGAACCATGGCCACCCACGATCAGACCGGCTTCCCGCACTCCTCTGCACGCGATGAGGACCTCCGCGATGCCCTGGTCCAGACCTCCTACGCCGTCATCGACGTCATCGCGACAACCGCGGCCAGGAACAGCGTGTCGCTGACCCTGCTGCGCGTGCTGGCGATCCTGCGCGACCGCACCCCGGCCATGTCCGAGCTCGCGGCGCACCTCGGGCTGGACAAGTCAACGATCACCGGCCTGATCCACCGCGCCGCCGACCGGGGACTCATCCGCAAATTCGACGACGAACGCGACGGCCGGTCCAGCCGCGTCGCACTCACGGACGCCGGGCGCGACCTGGCCGAGCGCTGCACCGCCGAGGTCACTCGCGGCCTGGACCCATTCTTCGCCGGACTCTCCACCGAGCAGCGAGACCAGCTGTCCGGGCTCCTCAACGCGCTCGGCGCGGTGCACGACGAGCGACGCTAGCGCTTCGACCGCAAGCCGTGGACCCGCTCGATGATGCCGTGATGCAGGCGCTGCGTCTCGACGATCGGCACACCGAGGGCCTCGACGATCCGGCGCGGACGGCGCGTGAACCGTTCGCCTTGCAGCGGGTAGGTGGCGGCCTCCAGCAGCCATTGGCCGGCCCGGAGGAACGGGTTGGACGAGCCGATGTGATCGACGAGGAGCAGGTCGCCTCCGGGAGCAAGGACCCGGAGCATCTCCTGGACGGCGCGACGCGGGTCGCGGAACCCGCAGAGCGAATAGGTGCACACGACGGCGTCGAAGCTCGCGTCCGCGAAGGGCAGCCGGGCGCCGTCGGCGAGCACGAGGTCCACCGGCGAGCCGTGCTGGACCGCTCGGTCGCGTGCGCACTGGAGCATGCCGTCGCTGAACTCGACGCCGGTCAGCCGAGCTTCCGGGCCGTAGTAGGGCAGGTTGAGCCCCGTGCCGACGGCCACCTCGAGCACCCTCCCCCGCGCCCGTTCCGCTGCCCACACCCGGCTGGCGGCCAGGAAGCGGCGCTCCATGGGCGCGATCATCGCGTCGAACCGGGCGGCATGGCCGTCCCAGTACTTGCGCACACGGTCCTTGCTGGGCGTCATCGCCCCAGTATCGCTTGACAAACCTGTGTAGCGCGCTACACACTAGGACGGCCAGGCGGGCCGAAGATCGTCGGTTATCTCTAGGAGCCGAGGGTCCGGGGTTCGAGTCCCCGCTGATCTTGATCAGTAGCTCAGTTGGCAGAGCATCAGCCATTCCGGTGGTCGATTCCCTGCCCGCCTGGCCCCACAGACACCACGCCCACCCCGCGCCCACGCCCTCTGAAGGGAGGAACAGGAATGGATATCTTGCGCACGCTCGGGCTGCGTCGCACGCCGCAGAGCGAGGCGGCCGACCCGCGTCAGGTCCCGAACTCGGCGGGCGGCTACACCTTCCCGCTGGACGACGCCGCGCGGCTGCGCCGGTTCCTCACCCTCGGTGTGGACGGCGGCACGTACTACGCCTCGGATCGCGCGCTGGCGCTGGAGAACGCCCAGGTGCTCACCCGCATGGCGGCGAGCGACCCCGCAGGCCTCGTCGCCACCATCGTCGACGTCTCGGTACGCGGTTCTGCCCCGCGTCAGAACCCGGCGCTGTTCGCGCTGGCCTACGCCGCGTCGGTGCCGGAGACCGCGAAGGCCGCCCTCGATGCGCTCCCGCAGGTGGCGCGCACGGGCACGCACCTCTTCCTGTTCGCCGGCTACGTGGAGCAGTTCCGCGGGTGGGGCCGCGGGCTGCGGCGCGCGGTCGCCGGCTGGTACACGTCGAAGGACGTCGACCAGCTGGCCTACCAACTGGTCAAGTACCGCCAGCGTGAGGGCTGGTCGCACCGCGACCTGCTGCGCCTTGCACACCCGCAGGCCACGACGCCCGCCCTGAAGGACACCTTCGAGTGGGTGACCCGCGGAGCCGTGGGCGCCGAGGCGCCCCGGATCATCGAGGGCTTCGTCGGCGCGCAGGGCATCGACGATCCGGCCACGTGGGCGCGGCTCGTGCGCGAGTACGGCCTCAGCTGGGAGATGCTGCCCGACGCCGCGCTCGCCGAGCGCGACGTCTGGGACGCATTGCTCGACGCGGGCCTTCCGCAGACCGCGCTGCTGCGTCAGCTCCCCCGCCTCACCAGGTTGGGGATGCTGCCGGAGATGGGCGGCCGCACCGACGAGGTGGCCGCCCAGCTGACCGATGTCGCTCGCCTGCAGCGGGCGCGCGTGCATCCGGTCTCAGTGCTGGTCGCCCAGCGCACCTACGCGGCCGGGCGGTCGGCGCGCGGCGGAGCCACGTGGACGCCGACGCAGAAGGTGGCCGACGCGCTGGACGCCGCGTTCTACGCGGCCTTCGGCGCGGTCACGCCGTCGGGCAAGCGCACGCTGCTCGGCCTGGATGTGTCCGGGTCGATGAACGTGCCGATCTCGAACCTGCCCCTGACGGCCCGTGAAGCGTCGGCGGCGCTGGCGCTGGTGCAGTTGGCGACCGAGCCGTCGTCGATGGCGTTCGGCTTCGCCGCGAGCGGTCCGCTGTGGGGCGGCACGGCGCTGAAGCCCCTGGAGATCTCGCCGCGGCGTCGTCTCGACGACGCCCTCCGCGTGATCGACCGCATGCCGTTCGGCGGCACCGATTGCGCGCTGCCGATGCTGTACGCAGCGGAGCAGGGCCTCGAGGTCGACACCTTCGTGGTGTACACCGACAACGAGACGTGGGCGGGCAAGGTGCATCCGCACCAGGCGCTGCGCGCGTACCGGGCTCAGACCGGGATCCCGGCGAAGCTCGTCGTCGTCGGCATGACGGCGACCGGCTTCAGCATCGCCGATCCCGACGACGCGGGCATGCTCGACGTCGCAGGGTTCGACGCGGCCGTGCCGAACCTGATCGCGGGCTTCGCCCGTGGCTGAGCGCCTAGGAGCCGGCACCCCGAGAAGGGGTGCCGGCTCTCGCCGTCGAGGGGGCATCTCCGACGCGAGACTCGCCCGCGCCCGCGAGCTGCACCGCCAGGCGATCGAGGCCGAGGAACTCGCGGCCCGCCTGCGCGCCGAGCGCGACGCGCTGATCAAACGCCTCCGCGCGGAAGACCCTGAGACCTGGTCCTACGGCACCATCGCGGCCGGCATCGGCTGCAGCCGGGAGTTGATCGCCCTGGTCGCGAAGCGCAAGCCTCCGTCCGGGTAACTCGGCCCCACCCACGGGTGCCCGGAGTCAGTGCTGCCAGAGCGACGTCACGGGCAGCAAGTTGAGCCAACCGCGCACCCGCCACGCACGAGGTCCCGCGTGAAAACACACGCCGACAACCTCGCGTTCCGCGAACCTCTCACGGAAGCGCTCCAGATTCCGCCAGGCCTTGGGCGTCACCTCGGACGCCGATTTCACCTCGATTGCGATGAGCCGCCCATCTGCGAGCTCGAGCACGACGTCGACCTCGAGGCCGTCGGTCTCCCGATAGTGGTAGATCCGGTACGCCTGGTCGCTCCACCCCCGCTGCGCGTGAAGTTGGGCAGTGACGAACTGCTCGACCAACACCCCGTAGTACTCGCGCCCGCCGAGTGAAAGCGCCTGAGCCTCGGTGAAACCCGCGAGGGCGGCCGCGAACCCCGGGTCGTTGAGCGAGGTCTTGGGGCGGTGGGCGACCCGCGCCCTCAGGCTGCGCCCCCACGGCGGCACCGACGTCAGAAGGCGCATCGTATGCGCCGTGCGGAGGTAGGCGTCGACAGTGTTCTCTGCGATACCGAGTTCCCTGGCCAACCGTGCGCGCACGACCTCCTGCTGACCACCCGTCGCGAGGATGGCCAGCAATGCCTGTAGGTGATCCGCATAGCCACCGCCGTGCAGTTCTCGGGCGTCGTGATCGGAGAGCCGCCCCGCGTACGATGCGAACCAGTCACGGGCGCGACGAGGCGAGCGGGCCTGCACCTCCGGGTACCCGCCGCGCACGACGGCTTCCGGATCCAGCGGATCGAACTCCCCGAGCACCGGTTCAGAGAGAAGCCAGGACACGAAATCCTCAGGCACCGACCTGCGCTGAAGCTCCCCCTGACTCAGCGGCTGAAGCTCGAAGGCCTCGGCTCGGCCCGCCAGCGAGTCGCCAACACCCTTGACCTGCAGCACGTCCGCGGATCCCGTCAGCAGGAACTTCCCGGGGCGACGATCCCGATCGACCGCCGCCTTGAGCGGCAGGATGAGCCCGGGCGCGCGTTGCGCCTCGTCGATCACCAGCATCCCGTCTCGCGCCTGGGACACGAAGTACGCGGGATCGGACTCGGCAACCGCGAGGACGCCCGGGTCATCGAGGGTCACGACGACCGAGGGCCGGTCCGCAGCGAGTTGGTTGGCAAGCGTGCTCTTCCCCACCTGCCGTGCGCCCTGCAGGATCACGACCGGAGTGTCGGCAAGCGCCTCCGACAACGAGTTCCGCACGTGTCGGGGATAGACAGCACCGTGTTCCATCGCCCCATCTTGCCACGCTTCTTGAAGATCCACGCCCCTCTACGTGAAGATCCACGGTACGCAACATGAAGATCCACGGTGCCCTTCCTGAAGATCCGTGACCATGCGTGAACCGACGGTAGAATGACGTCGCGTGACCCTGAACCTGTATGACACCGCTGCTCGCGCTGTGCGCGAGTTCGTCCCGCTCGTCGACGGCAAGGTGTCCATCTACCACTGCGGGCTGACGGTTCAGGCGTCGCCGCATCTGGGTCACATTCGCAAGGAAGTCGTCTTCGACGTCCTGCGCCGTTGGCTCGAACACAAGGGCTACGAGGTCACCGTCGTCGCCAACGTCACGGACATCGACGACAAGATCCTCGCCAAGTCCGCCGAGCGGGGTGTCGAGTGGTTCGCGCACGCCTACGCCTTCGAGCGTGAGCTGCACGACGCGTACGCCTCCCTCGGCTGCACGCCGCCCACCTACGAGCCCCGCGCCACCGGCCACATTCCGGAAATGCTGGAGTTGACGGAGGCGCTGATCGACCGCGGGCACGCCTACGTCGCGGAGGACGGCTCGGGCGACGTCTACTTCGACGTCCTGTCCTGGCCGCGCTACGGCGAGTTGTCCGGGCAGAAGGTCGACGAGATGGAGCCCGCGGCCGACGCAGATCCCCGCGGCAAGCGCGACCCTCGCGACTTCGCCCTCTGGAAGGGTCACAAGCCCACCGAGCCTCTGACGGCGTCGTGGCCCTCGCCCTGGGGGCGCGGCCGTCCCGGCTGGCACCTGGAGTGCTCCGCCATGGCGGGCAAGTACCTCGGCGACACGTTCGACATCCACGGCGGCGGCATCGATCTGCGCTTCCCGCACCACGAGAACGAGCTGGCCCAGTCCGCAGCGGCGGGCAAGGGTTTCGCGCGCTACTGGATGCACAACGCCTGGGTGACCATGGCCGGCGAGAAGATGAGCAAGTCGCTGGGCAACACGGCGCTGGTCTCCGAGGTGACCAAGCGCTACGACCCGCGCGCCGTGCGGTTCTTCCTGCTGGCGCCGCACTACCGCTCCACCATCGAGTTCTCCCCGGAGGACGAGGGCACGCGCGGCTCGCTCATCGAGGCGGAGAAGGCCATCGAGCGCATCGACTCGTTCGTCCGCCGCGCCTCCGAGCGGGTGCAGGGCTTCCACGCCTACGCGCCCCTCAACGTGCCCGCCTGGGTCGCGTTCCAGGACGCGATGGACGACGACCTCAGCACGCCCGCTGCCGTCGCGGCCCTTTTCGACGGCGTGCGCGCCGGAAACCAAGCTCTCGCAGCCGACGACGACGAGGCACTCATCCCCCTGTACCTGGCGGTGAGTTCGATGCTGAACGTCTTCGGCGTCCACCCCGGCGCACCCGAGTGGGCGGACTCCGGCTCCGACGACGATCTCCGCCCCGTCGTCGACGGTCTCGTCGGCGCGCTCCTCGAACAGCGCACCCACGCGCGCGCCGCCAAGGACTGGGCGGCCGCCGACGCGATCCGCGACACCCTGGCCGGCCTCGGCCTCACCATCACCGACACCCCAACAGGCCCCACGTGGAGCCTGGAGAAGTAGGGAAGTAACCCATGGCAGGCAATTCTTCGCGCCGCGGCGCGACAAGCAAGGGCAAGAACAAGGCGGCCGGCTCCGGCGGGCGCATCCGCAAGTCGTTGGAGGGCCGCGGCCCGACGCCGAAGGCGGAGGATCGCGTCTACCACAAGGCCTACAAGGCCAAGCAGGAGGCGATGAAGCGCCAGGGCAACCGGCCGAAGAAGCCGGCCCGCTCGGCCGTCGGCGCCGATTGGGTGGTGGGCCGCAACCCCGTGTTCGAGGCCCTCACCGCCGGTCTGCCCGTGAAGCAGGCCTACGTGGCCGAGGGCGCGGAGCGCGACGACCGCCTCCGTGACATCCTGAAGTTCACCGCCGAGCACGGTCTCCCGATGCTGCAGGTCACCCGCGCCGAGCTCGACCGCGTGACCGGCGGCCTCGTCCACCAGGGCGTCGCGCTGCAGCTGCCCGCCTACGAGTACGCCGACCCCGAGGACGTGCTGGCCGACGCCCTGGATGCCGACGGCATCGTCGTGGCGCTCGACGGCATCACGGACCCGCGGAATCTCGGCGCCATCGTCCGCTCGGCCGCGGCGTTCGGCTCGCAGGGCATCATCATCCCCGCGCGACGTTCGGCCTCGATGACCGCGGCGGCGTGGAAGACGTCGGCGGGCGCGGCGGCACGCCTCCCCGTCGCCATGGCGACGAACCTGAACCGCGCGCTCGAGCAGGCCTCCAAGATGGGCTTCACGATCATCGGCCTCGCGGGCGAGAGCGACGTGCCCATCACTTCGGCGCCGGGCCTGAACGGGCCGCTGATGATCGTCGTCGGCTCGGAGGACGAGGGCCTCGCACGCCTCGTCCGCGAGCACTGCGACGCGCTGGTCTCCATCCCGATCGCCAGCGCCGTCGAGTCGCTGAACGCCTCCGTCGCCGCGGCCGTGGCGCTGTATGAGGTGTCCCAGCAGCGGCCGAACCCTGGTCTAGACTGACCCCGAATCCCCACACTAGGAGTGACGTGACCGACGCTTCTGCTCTGAGCAGCGCCTACCAGACCATTCTCAGCGCCATCGAGGCCGTGGAGCCCCGCATCGCGGAAGCGACCCGCGGCGAACTCACCGACCAGCGCAACTCTCTGAAGCTGATCGCCTCCGAGAACTACGCCAGCCTGCCCGTGCTCGCCGCGATGGGTACCTGGCTGAGCGACAAGTACGCCGAGGGTACGGTCGGTCACCGGTTCTACGCCGGCTGCCAGAACGTCGACACCGTCGAGGCCGTCGCCGCGGAGCACGCGCGCGAGCTGTTCGGCGCCGAGTACGCCTACGTGCAGCCGCACTCCGGCATCGACGCCAACCTCACCGCCTACTGGGCCATCCTCGCCAACCGCATCGAGCTGCCCGCGCTCGCGGAGTTCGGTGCGAAGGGCGTCGCGGAGCTCAGCGAGGCCGACTGGGAGACCCTGCGCCGCCGCTTCGGCGACCAGCGTCTGCTCGGCATGTCGCTCGACGCCGGCGGCCACCTGACGCACGGCTTCCGCCCCAACGTGTCCGGCAAGATGTTCCACCAGCGCCACTACGGCACGGATCCCGAGACCCAGCTGCTGGACTACGACGCCGTCCGTGCGCAGGCCCACGAGTTCAAGCCGCTGATCCTGGTTGCCGGCTACTCCGCCTACCCGCGTCGGATCAACTTCGCGAAGATGCGCGAGATCGCCGACGAGGTGGGCGCGGTGCTGATGGTCGACATGGCGCACTTCGCCGGCCTCGTCGCAGGCAAGGTGTTCACGGGCGACGAGGACCCGGTGCCCCACGCGCAGGTCGTCACCACCACCACGCACAAGTCGCTGCGCGGCCCGCGCGGCGGCATGGTGCTGGCCACCGAGGAGTTCGCCCCCTCCGTCGACCGCGGCTGCCCGCTGGTCCTCGGCGGCCCGCTGGCCCACGTGATGGCCGCCAAGGCGGTCGCGCTGGCCGAGGCCCGCACCGAGGCCTTCCGCACCTATGCGCAGGCCGTGGCCGACAACGCCAAGGCGCTCGCCGAGGGCCTCCTCCGCCGCGACGTGCAGCTGGTCACCGGCGGCACCGACAACCACCTCGTCCTGATGGACGTCCGGAACTTCGGCCTCACCGGCCGGCAGGCGGAGGCCGCGCTGCTCGAGTCGGGCATCGTCACCAACCGCAACGCCGTGCCGAACGACCCGAACGGCGCCTGGTACACCACCGGCGTCCGCCTGGGCACCCCGGCGCTGACCAGCCGTGGCTTCACCACGTCGGACATGGATGCGGTCGCCGACCTCATCGCCGGCGTGCTGAAGAACACCACGCCGAGCACCACCTCGAAGGGCGAGCCGAGCAAGGCGAAGTACGACCTGTCCGACGAGTTCCGCCAGGCAACGGTCGACGGCGCGCACGCGCTCGTCGCCGCGCACCCGCTGTACCCGGGGCTCGAGCTCTGACGACAGACCCGAGCGGCTGAGACGGCCCGCGTCCCTCAGGGGCGCGGGCCGTTTGTCGTCAGCGGGGGTCGATGGCGGCGACGGCGATGGCCGCGACGCCCTCACCGCGGCCCGTGAGGCCCAGCGAGTCGGTGGTGGTGGCGCTCACGGTGACGGGGGCGCCGAGGGCCTCGCTCATGGTCGCCTCCGCCTCCGTGCGCCGCGGCGACAGCTTCGGCCGGTTGCCGATCACCTGGACCGCGACGTTGCCGATCTCGAAGCCCGCCGCGCGCACGCGGCGCGCGGTCTCGGCCAGGAAAGCGGCGCCGCTGGCGCCGGCCCACTCGGGTTCCGCCGTGCCGTAGTTCGACCCGAGGTCGCCCAGGCCGGCCGCGCTGAGCAGCGCGTCGCAGGCCGCATGGGCGGCGACGTCGCCGTCGGAGTGGCCCGCCAGCCCGCGCGGCTCGTCGGCGAAGTGCAGGCCGGCGACCCACATCGGCACGCCCTCCTCCAGGCGGTGGACGTCCGTCCCGATCCCGACTCTCATCTCGGCTCCTTGCGTTCGTGGAGGATGGCGCGCGCCAGGATCAGGTCGACGGGCGTGGTGATCTTCAGCGCGTCCGCGTGGCCCGGCACGAGCGCGACGGCGCACCCGGCGTACTCACAGACCGACGCGTCGTCGGTGACCTCGACGCCGTCGGCCCGCACCCGCTCGTGCGCGGCCCGCAGCGTGCCCAGCCGCGCCGACTGCGGGGTCTGCACGGCGCGCAGCGCGGCGCGGTCGACGATGGTGTTGGTGTCGCCGTCGACCCTGCGGATCGAGTCGACCACCGGCACGACGGGCACGGCGGCCGCCGCACCGTCGCGGATGGCGTCGGCCGCGGCCCGCACCACGGCCGCGGGAACCAGGCAGCGCGCGGCATCGTGTACGAGCACGACGGCGTCGTCCGGGGCTGCGAGCGCCGCGAGGCCGAGCCGCACGGACTCCTGCCGGGTGTCGCCGCCGACGACGAGCTGCAGCGGGATCTCCACGCCGGTCAGGGCGGCCGCGAACGCCTCTCGGTGTCCGTCGGGGATCGTGACGACGACCTCGGTCACGCCGCCCGCGGCGAGCGCGTCGACGGCACGCCGCACCAGCGGCACGCCCTCGAGGTCGACGAGCGCCTTGGGAACGGCGGCGCCCAGCCGGGAACCAGAACCGGCCGCCACCACGACGGCGACGGCCGGTGTCTCATGAAATGACACTTCTGTTATTTACTCGAATTTGTCCGCCGCGGCGGAACATTCAGGACGCGAGCACCTCGTCGAGCATGATCTCGGCCTTGTCCTCCTCGACCTTCTCGGCCAGCGCCAATTCCGCCACGAGAATCGCACGGGCCTTCGCCAGCATGCGCTTCTCGCCCGCGGAGAGACCCTTGTCCCGGTCGCGGCGCCACAGGTCGCGGACGACCTCGGAGACTTTGATCACGTTGCCGGAGTGGAGCTTCTCCATGTTCGCCTTGAACCGGCGGGACCAGTTGGCTGGCTCCTCCGTGTGCTCCGCACGCAGGACGGAGAAGACCCTCTCGAGCCCGTCCGCATCGACAACATCACGCACGCCCACCAGATCCAGGTTGCACGCGGGAACCTTGATGACCAGATCGTTCTGGCCGATTACCCGCAATACGAGGAAGAGCTTGTCCTCACCCTTGATGGTCCGATTTTCGATGTCCTCGATGACGGCAGTCCCGTGATTGGGGTAGACAACCGTCTCACCGATCGAAAAAGTCATACTTGAAGACCCCTTTCCAAGAGTCAATTCTAGCAGGCGGGGCGGTCACGGCCCAGGGTCGCTCAGTGGCAGAGACGCATATGGGGCCCGCGCCACGCGTCGCCGCTTCGGGAGGACTCGACCGTGTCGCTCGGCGGCAGCGACGCCGACGCGGCCCGAACCCCTCGCACACAAGCCCGCTTGTGGTTAGTATGGCCCCACCTACGCCCTGCCCTCGGAGGACACATGAGCAAGCCCATGCGCCGCGCCGCGGCGATCGTCGCGACCGTAGCGCTCGCGGTCTCCGTCAGCGCATGCACCAGCGGCCGATGGGTCTACGACACGCCTCCGGCCGCCGGCACCCAGACCGACGTGACCAACGGCTCCATCAAGCTGCGCAACTTCCTCGTCGTCTCCGACAAGACCGGCGACGCGATCCTCGTCGGCGGCATCACCGCCCGCGACGCGGCCAACGAGGTCACGGGGATCAGCGTCACCGCCGAGGGCGAGGACGGCACGTGGGGTGCAGCGCAGACGGTGGCGTTCGACGAGCAGATCCCCAAGGGCCAGACGATCACCCTCGACGGCACGCGCACCAAGTTCAGCGACCCCGACCTGGTCCTCGGTCGTCTGGCCGACGTGACGGTGGGCTTCGCCGACGGCAAGACCGCCAGCCTGCAGGTCCCGATCTACGCGTCCGATCACCCGGACTTCACCGAGGCCTGGCAGTCGGCCTGGGCCTGAGCCACACCCGGGGCCTGACGGCCACCATGGAGTTTTGACGCACAACCCTGGCTTCCGTGCTCAGTTGGGCACAGCAGCCAGGGTTGTGCGTCAAAACTCCATGCCTCAGGACGTAGGCCATGCCGACGCCGGGGCCCGAAGAGCACGACACACCTTCCATCGGCACCCGATGAGCACGCGCCGGAGTTCGTCAGAGCCCGATGAGCACGCGCCCGGACTCGTTGAGAGAAACGGCCGATTTCGAGCTATTTCCGGCGACAAACTCCGGCACGTGCTCATCGAACCCTGACGACCCGCGAACTGCGGCGGCACCCGGCCCCTGCGGAGCAGGCCACGTCAGTCCCTGAGGAGCAGCCCCGCACGCTGACCGGCACCGAGCATGAGCCGCGCGGGGCTGCGTCTCGAAGGGGCCGAAACCAGCCACTCCAGTGACTTCACCGCTTTGACTACCGCCCCGCGATCTCGCTACCGCGGCTCCCCGCGCCAGCGCGAGACCTTTCGACTCGACGGTTCGCTGGCGCTCACGCGTCGGCTCAAGGAACGATGGCGCGCCTCACAGCCGGCTCAAGGAACGGCGGTACGTCACACCGTCGGCTCAAGGAACGACATCTGCGTGCTCGTTGGGTCCGAAACCACAGCGGAGCGACACCGCCGGGTGGCCGAAGTCCCGGTCAGCCCTCGAACTTGTAGCCCAGGCCGCGGACGGTGATGAGCCGCTGGGGTTGGGCCGGGTCGTCCTCGATCTTCGCACGGAGGCGCTTCACGTGCACGTCCAGTGTCTTGGTGTCGCCGACATAGTTCGCGCCCCAGATCCGATCGATCAGCTGGCCGCGGGTCATCACGCGGCCGGCGTTGCGCAGCAGCAGTTCGAGGAGCTCGAACTCGCGCAGTGCCAGCCGCACTTCCTTGCCGTCGACCTGCACCTCGTGCCGCTCGACGTCCAGCCGGACACCCGAGACTTCCACGACGTCGGGCAGCAGCGCCTGGTCCTGGCCGCGGCGCAGCACGGCGCGGATGCGGGCCACGAGCTCGCGGTGGCTGAACGGCTTGGTGACGTAGTCGTCGGCGCCCAGTTCGAGGCCGACGACCTTGTCGATCTCGGAGTCCCGGGCGGTGACCATCACGATGCCGACCGTGCCGCGCGCCCGCAGCTGCCGACACACCTCCGTGCCGGGCATGCCGGGCATCATCACGTCGAGGAGAACCAGGTCGGCGCCGTGCTTGTCGTAGAGCGCGAGGCCCTCCGCGCCGTCGCTGGCCTCGTAGACCTCGAAGCCCTCCTTGCGGAGCATGAACCCGGTCGCCTCGCGGTAGGACTCCTCGTCCTCGATGATCAGAATTCGGGCCATCAGATCTCCTCGTCCTCGTCTGTTTCGTCGTTCGGGTCCTCGCCCAGGTAGGCGGGAAGGCTGAGCGTGAAGGTCGACCCCTGGCCGGGCCGCGACCACACCCTGACCTCGCCGCCGTGCGAGACGGCGATGTGCCGCACGATCGACAGGCCGAGGCCGGTGCCGCCGCTGTCGCGCGAGCGGCCGTAGTCCACGCGGAAGAACCGCTCGAAGATGCGTTCCTGGTCCTCGGGTTTGATCCCGATGCCGTTGTCGGAGACCTTCAGTTCCGCGACGTCGCCTGCCATCGTCAGGCTGATCGTCACCCGTGCGCGCTCGTCGGAGTAGCTGATGGCGTTCTGCACGAGGTTGGTGACGGCGTCAGCCAGCTGCCAGCGGTCGCCGAGCACGCGCGCGTCGGCCGTCCGCGCCACGATGACGCTGACCTCACGCTTGGCCGCGCGTTCACGCGAGCGGGACACGGCCTCGTCGATCACCTCGGAAAGGTCGACGACGTTGTGCTCGAGCATGGGGTTCTCGGTCTGCAGCCTGCTGAGGTCGATGATCTGGTTGGTGAGCTCGGCGAGCCGCGCGGTCTCGCGCTGCAGCCGGAGCGAGAAGCGTTCGACGGCGGCCGGGTCGTCCTTGGCGGCCTCGACGGCCTCCGACAGCACGCTGATGGCGCCGATCGGGGTCTTGAGTTCGTGCGAGATGTTGGCCACGAAGTCGCGCCGCACGGCCTCGACCCGCTTGGCCGCCGACTCGTCCACGGCGAACACCAGCACATGCCCGTCGTCCATCGGCGACACGCGCACGGTGAGTTCCAGCGCCTCGACCCCGGGTTGTCGTTCGCGGACGATGGGGCCGTCGAACCCGACGCCCGAGGTCCGCACCGCGCGCACCACGTCGAGCAGCTCGGTGAACCCGACGCGCGTGCCGCGCACCAGGCCCATCGTCTCGCCCGGCTCGTTGACCACGAGGATCTCGTCGTGCGGGCCCACCAGCAGCGCACCGGTCTGCATCAGGGCCATCACCTGCCGCAGCTCCGCGGACACGTCGCCGCCGGTACGCTGCGCCTCGATCTGGCGCAGGCCCTCGCGCCCGTGGTGGATGAGCCAAGCGAAGAGGCAGCCCAGGAGGGCGAGGCCGGCTCCGATGAGGCCGGCGAGGGCTGGGTGCATGCGGCCATCATAGGCAAGCGCCCGAGCGGCCCGCGGCGCCTGTGGGAGCACCCGCCGGCCGGTTCCCGAAGACTTCACCGGTCGTTCACCGACGGTTCACGAGGCGGCCACGGCCGCGTCCTCATCCGGACCTAACGTCGGACGCAGCATCTCAAGCATCTAGACTCTGAGACCCAGAACCCAAGGAGGGTTACCCCCACTATGCGCACTAGCTACCACGAGGAATTGGACGCGATCATCGACCGCCTCGTCCACATGGCCGGGCTCGTCGAGACCGCGATCAAGGAGGGCTCCGAGTCGCTGCTGACCGCCGACCTGGCCCGCGCCGAGGCCGTGGTCTCCAACGACGCCGAGCTCGACCGCATCCACGAGGAGATGGAGTACAAGTGCCTCTCGCTGCTCGCGCTGCAGGCACCGGTGGCGGGAGAGCTGCGCACCATCGTCTCGGCGATTCGCGTGGTGTTCGAGCTGGCCCGCATGGGAGACCTGGCGGCGCACGTCGCCAAGATCGCCCGCCTGCGCTACCCGGCGCGCGCCGTGCCCGAGGAGTTCGAGCCGAGCTTCCGCGAGATGGCAGCCATCGCCACCGAGATCATCGACCTGGCCCGCATCTCGCTGAAGGATCGCGACGCCAAGGAGGCGCACCGCCTCGCCGAGATCGACTCCCGGATGGACGACCTCCGCCGCGAGCAGTTCACCCGGATGCTCAGCAGCGACTCGGGGATCTCGATCGAGGGCGCCGTCGATGTGGCGCTGCTCGGCCGCTACTTCGAGCGCTTCGCCGACCACGCCGTGGCCGTCGGCCGCCGCGTGATCTACATCATCACGGGCGAGGTGCCCGAGGGCGAGGACTGGCCGAACGCCTGATCGTCGGGCTCATTCGGCTTCGCCGCGCCGCTCGACGGGGGCCTCTCGGGTGCGCGTATTGTGGCAAACGACGCTTCCCGAGAGGTCTGATTCACATGTCACTGTCGCGCCCGCGCACTGCCATCCTCGCCGTGGCCGCTGCCGCCGCGCTCGCCACGTCGGCCTGCGCGCCGGAGGGGCTGGAGGCGACGCCGACGACGTCGCCCACCACCCCGGTGACGTCTGCGACGACGAATCCGTCCACGCAGGAACCGTCGACGCCGAGTACGCCGTCATCGCCGACGACCCCGTCGACGCCCGGTACGCCCTCGACGCCGAGCACCCCGTCGACGCCGAGCAGCCCCTCGACAACCGCCGACCCGACGGAGACCCCGACCACGCCGTCGACACCGCCGAGCACCGCGCCCGACCAGCTGATCCCGGGGACCAACCACATCGGTTCGGCCGCTGAGTACGCCTACCCGGCTGAGCAGGTGCAGGACTGGATCAGCGGCAAGGGCAAGGCGCCGAAGAAGCTCGTGTTCCTCACCTTCGACGACGGCCCCAACCACAAGACGTCGCCGATCATCCTCAAGGCCCTCAAGGACGGCGACGCACACGGCACGTTCTTCGTGGTGGGCAGCGTGATCGACGAGGCGCCGGAGTACCTGAAGCAGGAGATCGACAGCGGCAACGCGGTCGCGCTACACAGCTGGTCGCACAACTACCGGCACCTGTACCCGGGCAGGCGGGCGAACGCGAAGAACGTCGAGAGGGAATACCTCGACACGCTCGCCAAGGTCCGCCAGTACGTCGGCGACGACTACAACACCAGCGCGTGGCGCTACCCCGGCGGCCACATGTCCTGGCGGAACATGGCGCCCGCCGACAAGAAGCTCGCCGCGCACGGCGTCGGCTGGCTGGACTGGAACGCCGACACGGCCGACTCCGCGCCCCGCTCGCAGCGTCCCACCACCATCGAGGCCCTGGTGAAGAACGCGACGCTCCCGATCCGGGAGAAGCAACGGGTGGCCGTCGTGCTCGGCCATGACACCGCGGACAAGCCGCTGACGGCCGAGTCCGTGCCCGCGATCATCAAGGCCTACCGGGACGCCGGCTACTCCTTCGGCATCGTCGCCTGACGTGTGCCTGGGCGAACGCCACGCCACCCGGGCCGGGTTGTAGGGTGTCTCACATGACCGCGAAGTTGATCCTGCTCCGCCACGGCGAGAGCGAGTGGAACGCCAAGAACCTCTTCACCGGCTGGGTGGACGTCGACATCAACGAGAAGGGCATCGAGGAGGCCAAGAAGGGCGCCGAGCTGCTCAAGGCCGAGGGCCTCCTGCCCGACGTGCTGCACACCTCGCTGCAGCGTCGCGCCATCCACACCGCCTACCTGGCCCTCGACGGCTGCGACCGGCACTGGATCCCGGTGCGCCGCAACTGGCGCCTGAACGAGCGCCACTACGGCGCGCTGCAGGGCAAGAACAAGGCCCAGACCCTCGAGCAGTACGGCGAGGAGCAGTTCATGCTGTGGCGCCGCAGCTACGACACCCCGCCGCCGCCGATCGACATCGACGACGAGTTCAGCCAGTGGAACGACCCGCGCTACGCCGACATCCCCGAGGACGAGCGCCCGCGCACCGAGTGCCTCAAGGACGTCGTCGCGCGCCTGCTGCCCTACTGGGAGGCGCACATCGTGCCCGACCTCGCCGCCGGCCACACCGTGCTCATCACCGCGCACGGCAACTCGCTGCGCGCGCTCGTCAAGCACCTCGACGGGATCTCGGACGCCGACATCGCCGGCCTGAACATCCCCACCGGCATCCCGCTCTACTACGAGCTGGACGAGAACTTCAAGCCGGTCACCCCGGGCGGCCGCTACCTCGACCCCGACGCCGCCGCCGCGGCCATCGAGGCCGTCAAGAACCAGGGCAAGAAGTAGCCCGCACCCCACTCCGACGGAGAAGACCCTGCCACAAGGCCGGGTCTTCTTCTCTGTCCGGCCCTAGGTCGTGTTGCGAAAGTGGAAGTGGCCTAGTGGAAGACGCCCTGGCGCGCCAGGAAGCCGCTCACCACGGTCACCACTTCGGTAAGAACACCGTTCCTTGAGCCGGCCGTGAGGCGCTAGCCGAACGCCTTGGTCGTTAGGTCCCGCGCCGTGGGCAGCGACCTAACAACAGGGGCGGGCGGCTGAGGTAGGCACCGTTCCTTGAGCCGACGCGTGAGCGCCAGCGAACACGTCGTGTCGAAAGGTCCCGCGCCATGGGCAGCGACTCAACAACAGGGGCGGACGGCTGAGGTGGGGAGGCGCTCCGTCTCGCTGCCGGCCCGGTTCTGTGACCACAGTCGCCTCTGGTCTCAGTGCATGGATGTTCTTACGCTTCGACGAAGCGCCTCCCCACCTCACCCTCTGCCGTCTCCCGGGCGGCGGACCGTGACCCTGCCCCTGGCATGGTCAGCGTTGGCCTGTCTTGCGGTGGTTTCCCTGCACAAATCTCTGTATACGGGCAGCGGCGCAATTATTCGCGCGGCTGCCCGTATACGGAGATTTGTGCGCGCAGGAGGGTGTGGCTGGTTGCCTGGGAGGCGGGTCTGGTCGGCGCCCGGGGCCGCACATGGGTTTCGGACCCTTCGAGACGCAGCCCCGCACGACTCTCACTCGGTGTCCGACATCACGCGGGGCTGCTCCTCAGGGATCGTTCCTTGAGCCGACGTGTGAGCGCCAGCGAACACGTCGTGTCGAAAGGTCCCGCGCTTTCGGCAGGGAGTCGCGGCAGCAGCTCAGGGTGCTCGTCTCATTGCCGGTCGGCTGGGTCTGCGTGAACCACACCATTTCGGCTTTTCGCAACACGACCTAGACTCCCGCCATGTGGGAGGCAGCGCGCATCACTCGTCGGTCGGCACTCGCGCTCGCTCTGGCGCCGCTGGCGCTGGCCGGCTGCACGCCGGCCACCACGTCGGGCGGCAGCAGCGGCGCATCATGGATTCAGGCGTGGGACACCTACGAGGCTGTCCTCGCCGACACCGTCGCCGTGGTCATCGCGACGGCGACCGGCCAGACTCAGATCTCGAGCGTCGCGGACGGCTCGGGCGCGAAGGACACGACGCTCACGGAGTTTGCGGTCGAACGTTCTCTCGGGCAGCAGCTGGAGACCGTCGCGGTGCGCAACTCCGGCGGGTTCGCCCCTGAGGAGGCGGCACAGTACGAGATCGGCCGGAAGTACCTGCTGTTCCTCGCCCCGTTCGTCTTCGCGGAAGGCGAGGACACCGGGACCTACATCGCGGTGGGGCAGCTGGCCGCCTACCGGGTGGACGGGGACCGGGCCACGCGCCTCACCACCCGCGACGCGCTCCCGCGCGAGGCGACGGTCGACGAGCTCCTCGCCGTCGCGGAGAAGCTCGGCTGACCCTCCCCCGGCTACTTGTTGTATCGGCCGAGGAGCCGGTCGCGCCAGCTGGCGCGCTCCTCTTCGGTCTCGGTGGCGGCCTGAACGGTGTCCCTGCTGCGCTTGCGCACGAGCGCTCGGAAGAGCGCGGCTGAGGCCATCGACTGGGTGGCGACGTGGTGGCCGTCGTCGGTGGCCCAGGCCACCTCGGTGGGCTCCCTGTCGCCCGTGCGGAGGTCGATGAGGTCGCCCAGGTAGCGGAACAAGACGGCCAGCGAGGCCGCGACCGGCACGGCCAGGAAGGCGCCGATGATGCCGGCCCAGCCGCCGCCGAGCACGACCGCGAGCAGCACCACCACCGGGTGCAACTGCATGACCCTCGACTGCAGGAGCGGCTGCAGGATATTGCCCTCCAGCTGCTGGACGAGGAGCACGACGCCGAGCGTCAGCAGCGCGGTGGTCAGCCCGTTGGAGACCAGCGCGACCAGCACCGCGAGCGTGCCCGCCGAGACGGCGCCGACGATCGGGATGAAGCCTGCGAGGAAGGTCAGGACCGTGATCGGCAGCGCCAGCGGGACGCCGAGCAGCGCGACACCCAAGCCGATGAAGACCGCGTCGACGAAGCTCACGATCGCCTGCGTGCTGATGTAGCCGGACAGCGTGCGCCACAGCCGGACCAGCAGCTCGGAGGCGTGGAACCCGGCGCGGCGGCCGACGACGCGGCGCGCGGCGGGCAGGAACTTCGGCCCGTCCTTCAGGAAGAAGAAGGAGAGCACCAGCGTGAGCAGCAGGGTCACCGCGCCCGAGCCGATGCTGCCGCCGAAGCTGAGCGCCTGGCTGAGCAGCTCGCCGCTGTGGCTCTGCAAGTACGCGACGGCCTGGTTGATCCACTGGGTCAGCTGCTCGTCGCGCATGTTGAGCGGAGGGCCGGCGGCCCACGCCTGCAGCTGGTTCACGCCCGCCAGCGCCTGGCTCCACAGCTGCGGCCACTGCTTCACGAAGCTGGGCGCGATGGCCGTGACGAGGCCGACGACGATCCCGATGCCGCCCACCAGCGAGATGATCGCCCCCAGGCTGTACGGCACCCCGACGCGCTTGAGCCACGACACCAGCGGCCACAGCACCGAGGTGACGAGCAGCGCGAGGACCACGGGGAGGATCGCCGACCACAGCTTGCCCGCGACCCAGCCGAGCACGACGACGGCGCCCGCCACGAGCAGCAGCCGGCCGCACCAGGCCGCCAGCGAACGCGCGCCCGCACCGATCACATCGGCGCGGTCAACGGGCTCGTCCGGGTCCGGCGCGGGGAGCGCCTCCAACGTCGCCTCATCGAGCCCCTCGACGCCGTCGGTCGCGTCCGGGTCTTCGTCCTGTCGCACGTTCGGGTTCTCGGTCACGCGGTCTCCTCGGGCTGTCGTGGTCCACTCACGAGAGTACCGGCTCAGGCGACAGCGGCACGCGCCTCCTCCGCGTCCTGGCCGATCCGCTCGACGAGACCCTCGAGACGACGGGCGCCGTCGGCGTCGACCTCGGCGAACGGCGCACGGCACGGCCCGAGGTCGACCCCCGTGAGCCGCGACTCCACCCACTTCGCCGCCGGGAACACGCCGACGTCGACCAGCACCTCGATCACGTCGTTGATCCTGCGCTGGAACTCCTGCGCGCGGGCCAGGTCGCCGCGGCGCACCAGTGCACGGACGGCCTTGAAGCAGTCGACCTGCAGGCTCACCGTGGTGCCGATCGTGCCGGTCGCCCCCGCGACGGTGGCCGCGAGATAGGTCTCGTCGAAGCCGTTGATCAGGTGCAGCTCGGGGTGCGCCCGGGCCATCCGCTCCAGCTGGTACATGCTGTGCGCGGTGTGCTTGACCCCGACCACCCGCGGGTCGGCGAGCAGCGGGTGGTCCGCCTGGAACTCCTGGCCCGTGAACTGCGGGATGTTGTAGAGGATCATCGGCAGCAGGGCGGCGTCCATCACGTCCCGGTAGTGGCCGATCACCTCGTCGGCCGTGTACCGGTAGTAGATGGGCGGGATCATCGAGACCGCCACCGCGCCGGCCGCCGCGGCGTGCCGCGCGAGCTCGAGGGCGTCCCTCGTGCTGGCCGCGCCGACGTGGGCCACGACCGGCACCGCGCCGTCGACGGCCGCGACGACCTCCTCGAGCAGCAGCCTGCGCTCCGCCACGGAGAGCAGGAGCCCCTCGCCCGACGAGCCGCAGCAGTAGATGCCCTCCACGCCCCGCTCGACGTGTGCGGCGGCGAGCCGGCCCGCCACGCCGGCGGGCAGCGAGCCGTCGGGCGCGACGGGCGAGGCGATGGCGCTGAACAGCCGCGCGAGGTCGGGCCCGGTCACCACGCCGTCCATCCGCCGTCGACCACCAGGTTCGCGCCGGTCATGTACCTCGACGCGTCAGAGGCCAGGAAGATGACGGCGCCGTTGAACTCGTCCGCCTCCGCCATCCGCCCCACGGGCATGCGCGCGGTGTAGTTGGCCTGGAAGGTCGCGTCCTGCGTGTCGCGCCTGACACCCGACGGCGTGAGCGTGTTCACGCGGATGCCGTGCCTGCCCCAGTAGGTGGCGCAGTACCTGGTCAGGTTGTAGATACCGGACTTGGCGGCGGAATAGGCCACGGGCTTGGTGAACGGCTGGCCCTGCTCCGCCCGGTAGGCGTAGATGTCCTGCACGGGCGAGACCATGCCGTAGATGGAGCCGACATTGATGATGGATCCCTCGGCGCCGTGGGCGCGCATCACCGCGCCCGCCGCCTGCATGACGATGAAGGTGCCCGTCAGGTTCACCTCCACCACCTCCCGGAAGATCTCCACGGGGAAGTCCTCGAAGGGGCCGGACACCTCCGGCGGCGCGCTGGGCTGTGTGTCGAGCCCGGCGTTGTTGACCACGACCGTGATGGGGCCGCCGTCGTCGGCCACCGCCGCGAGCGTGCGCCGGACCTCCGCGGCGTCGGTGATGTCCAACGGCAGGGCGACGAGACGGGTGGCGTCGCCGAAGTGTTCGACGAGCCGTTCCTTCGTGACGGAGCGTGAAGCGACGTAGACGGTGGCGCCGCGCTGCTGGAACGCGCGCACGAACTCTGTGCCGATCTGGCCGAGGCCGCCGGTGACGAGCACCCGGCGGCCGGCGACGTCGAACAACGGGTCCGGGCTCATGCCTCGGCCCCCGCGTCGACGGCGTACCGCTTCAGCAGCCCGCGGTCGAACTCCAGCCCGTGGCCCGGCACCGTCCGCGGGACGAACCAGCCGTCCTGGATGGGCTGCGGCTCGATGGCGCCCAGCTGCGTCAGCGTGCCGCCCTCGGTCATCTCCGCCCAGGAGATGTTGGGCACGGCGCACAGCACGTGAGCGCTGAGCTCGAGGATGAAGTGCGGCGTCATCGGCAGCCCGAAGGCCCGCGCGGTGTCGGCGACGGCCAGGTACGGCGTGATGCCGCCGATCCGGCCGACATCGGTCTGCACGAAGTCGCACGCGTCGGCCACGAAGTACTGGTTGAACTGCTGCAGCGTGTACAGGTTCTCGCCGAGCCCGAGCGGCGTGGTCGAGCGCGCGCGCAGGCGGCGGTGGCCCTCCACGTCGTCGACGCGCAGCGGCTCCTCGACCCAGAGCAGATCGAGGTGCTCGAACCGCTTCATGGCCAGCGCGGCCTGCGGGAAGCTCCAGCCCTGGTTGGCGTCGACGGCGAGCAGGTACATGCCCACGCGCTCGCGGATCTTGGTGAGCCGCTCGACGTCCTCCTCCACGTCCGGCTTGCCGACCTTGACCTTGGCCGCCCCGTAACCGGTCGCCTTCCACGTCTCGACCTGCTCGGCCACCTCGTCGGCGCTCAGGTGCAGGTTGATGCCGCTGCCGTAGAGCGGCACGCGATCGCGCACCCGGCCGAGCACGTCGGCCAGCGGCAGGCCGAGGGACTTCCCGACGAGATCCCACAGGGCGATGTCGACGGCCGCGAGCGCCAGCGTCGTGACGCCGCCCGGCCCGTTGTCCCGGAGGTAGTGCCACGCGTCGTGCCACACCGAGCGCGGGTGCGCGGGCTTGCCGATCAGCGTCGGCCGCAGCTCCTCGAGCATCGCGAGGATCGTGCGCCCGCCGACGCCCGACGTGTGCGTGAAGCCCGTGCCAACGGTGCCGTCGTCGGCCGTGATGTCCGCGGTGATGATCTCGATGTGGGTGACGGTGTGGATCTGGTCTCCCCAGGTTCCGCCGGGCAGGGGAATCCGGGAGTGCTGGAACTCGATGTCTGAGATGCGCATGGCGTGAGGTGTTCTTTCAGTGTTGGAGAGGATGGGAGGGAGAGGGTCAGCCCTTGACCGCGCCGGCGGCCAGCCCCGCGACCAGCCGCTTCTGGACCAGGAGGAACCCGATCACGACGGGGAGCACGGACAGCACTCCGCCCGCCGTCAGGAGGTCCCACCGGATCTGGTATTCGCCGATGAAGAGCTGGAGGCCGACCGGAAGGGTGCGCGTCGCCGGGGACGAGGTGAAGGTCAGCGCGTAGAGGAACTCGTTCCACGTGAGGATGAAGGCGTAGGTGCCCGCCGCCACCATGCCCGGCAGGAGGAGCGGGAGGATCAGCATCCTGATGATCTGCCACGTGGACGCCCCGTCGATGGCGCCGGACTCCTCCATCTCCCGAGGGATGCCGTCGAGGAAGCCCTTGAGCAGCCAGGTCGCGAACGGCGTGGCGAACGCGGAGTGCACGAGCGCCAGGCCGATCTTGGTGTCGAGCAGACCGAACGTGTTCAGCTGCTGCTGCAGCGAGAGCACGAGCAGCACCGCGGGGAGCATCTGCGCCAGGATCAGGGCCGTCATGATCTGCCGCCGGCCGAGGAACTCGAACCGCGACAGCGCGATGGCGGCGCCGGTGGCGCAGATCAGGGTGATGGGCACCGAGAGCAGCGCGACGAGGAAGCTGTTCCTGAGGTAGGCCAGGAAGTGCGAGGTCCTGATCAGCTCGCCGTACGCCTCGAAGGTGATAGAGCTCGGGATGAGGCTCGCCCCCGCCGCGGCCAGCTCGGCCTTCGGGGTGACGGAGGTGATGATCATCACGATGTAGGGGCCCATGATCCCGAGCAGGATCAGCAGCAGGCCGAGGTAGCGCGCCCACGTGGCGGCCACGGCGCCCGGAGAACGTCGTCGCTTCATCGTCGCTCCTCGCTCTTCTTGGTGAGGACCAGGTAGATGATCACGAAGACCACGAGCAGCGCGGCCTGGAGCACCGAGTACGCGGCGCCTTGGCCGAACTCTGTCGACTTGTAGGCCGTCAGGTAGGACTGCAACGCGAGGGTGGTCGACGAGATGCCCGGGCCGCCGCCTGTCAGGATGAAGATCAGGTCGATGTAGTTGGCGGTCCAGATGATGCGCAGCAGCGCCGTGATCAGGATCGTCGGCAGGATCGCGGGCAGGATGACGTGCCGGAAGATGCCGACGGCGCCGCAGCCGTCCGTGGAGGCGGCCTCCTTCAGGTCGGAGGACACCCCCTGGAGGGCCGCGAGGATCATCACGGCGAACAGCGGAACGCCCTGCCACACGTCGACGATGATCAGCGTCGGCAGCGCCGTCGCCCCGTTGGAGAGGAACTCGATGGGCTGGTCGATGAGGCCGAGGCCGCGCAGCGTCTTGTTCACGATGCCGTTGTTCGGGTCGAGCAGCCACTTCCACATCAGGGCGACGAGCACGCTCGGCGTGGCCCAGGGCACCATCATGAGCCCCCGATACACGCCCCTGAGGGGGAACGTGGTGTTCACCAGCAGCGCGAGGACGAGACCGGAGACGAGCTGCAGCGCGACCACGCCGAAGACCCAGAGCGCCGTCCTGCCGAGGTATCCGGGGAACTCAGGGTCGGACACGACGGCCGCGAAGTTGCCGAAGCCGAGGAACGTCATGGTGCCGGAGAACGGGGAGACCTTCGTGAAGGCCATCCACACCGACCGGATGAGCGGATAGCCCGCGAACACGAGGATGAGGACGATCGCGGGAGAGAGCAGGATGTAGGGCTCCCAGGGGCGATTCCTCCTCTTCCTCCTCGTGCGCGGAGGCGTGAGCGTGGCCGCGGTCAAGGCCATCAGCCCTTGAGCACGCCGGCCATGGCGTCCAGCACCTGCTGGCTGGTGAGCTCACCCTGGAAGCCGCGCTGGATGGTCGGGTTCCACTCCTTGCCAGCCAGGGTCGCGACGCCCTTGAGGGCCGGCCAGGTGAGCGCGTTGGGGATGGCGTCGATGGCCACCTTGACGTTGGGATCGGAGGTGAACGCCTCGGACTCCATCACGGAGGTGAGCACCGGCAGCTGGCCCTGCGGCGAGGTGGACATGGTGGCCATCTGGTCCTTCTCGCTGAGCCACGAGATCCACGCCCACGCGGCCTCCTGCTTCTTCGAGTTGGCCATGATCACGTTGCCGCTCATGCTGCCGAGCGTGCGGGACGGCTGCGCGCCGTTCCCGGGGATGGGGATGATCCCGAGCTTGTCGCCGTACACCTCGGTCATCTCCTTGAGCGAGCCGGGGTGGTGGATCATCATCGCGGTCAGGCCGCTGGCGAAGTTGGTCTTGACGTCGGCGAACGCCGCGGTGATGGAGCCGGGCGGCGCGGCGCCGAGCTCGGTGACGATGCTCAGGTAGCGCTGGTTGACCTCGACGCCGGTCGCGTCGTTCAGCACCACGGCGCCCGCGTCGTCGACGACCTTCGCGCCGCCCGCGTACATCCAGGCCAGCCACTGGTCCTGGCCACCGCCGCCACCGCGCACGTCGAAGCCGTACTTCCCGTCCTTGGTGAGGGCCTTCGCGGCGGTGAGGAACTCGTCCTGCGTGGCCGGCGGCTGGAGGCCCGCCGCGTCGAAGTAGTCCTTGCGGTAGTACATGTACAGCGTGACGTACTGGTGCGGCAGCATGAAGATGTCCTTGGCGCCGGGCAGACGGCCGGTGTCCCAGAGCCCCTCCACCATGTCGCTCTTGGCCGCCCACTTGTCGACGAAGGCCGTGAGGTCGGCCGTCGCGCCCTCGGGCGCGAACTGGCCCAGCCACCAGTCCTTGCAGCGTGCGGCGTCCGGCCCGGTGTTGTTCATCGCCGCCGTGGTCAGCTTGTTCTGGTACTGATCGAGCGGGATGGTCTCGAGCGTCACCTTGACGCTGCTCTGGGAGTCGTTGAACTTCTTCGCCAGGTCGGTCCACGTCGGGTCGGTGGCGTCGTCCTGCCACAGCCAGTACACGATCTCCGTCGTGCCACCGCCGCCTCCGCCTCCGCCGCCGGGGGTGTCGGTGTTGCCGCAGGCGGCAAGGGTCAGGCCGGCGGTGGCGCCGAGGGCGCCGCCGAGAAAGCTCCGTCGCTTCATGTTGGTCTCCTTGTGGATGGGGTGTTGGTACGCGCCGCGGGGGTCCCGGGGCGCGCGAGATCGTGGGAACGGAGGCGGCTCGGCACGACCCGGCGCCGCACGCCGTAGAAATGGGTGTCCAGCTCGTAGCGAGCGTGGTTGAAGTCGCCCGCCTCGATGGCGTCGATGATCGCCGTGTGCATGGCGGCCACCTCGGGGTCGATGGCGACGTCGCCGCCCGGCCCCTCGACCACCTCGAGCAGGGTCCAGAACGCCCCGAGGATGCCCTCGAGGGTCGAATTGCGCAGCGGGGCGAACAGGCTGAGGTGGAAGTGCTGGTCCAGGTGCGCGAAGGACCGCCCCTCGGCCGCGTAGGCCTCCATCTCGAGCGCGATCTCCCTGATCTCCGCACGGCTGGCCGCGGTGTGCAGCGGCATCACCTTCGCCAGGAGCGAGGTCTCGAGCGCCTGTCGAACGACGAGGAGTTCCGCCACGGTGTCCTTCGGCGCGCCCGTCAGCTGCGCGCTGGAGGCGACGAGCGAGCCGAGGTCGGCTCCCACCCAGCGGCGCCGCGCACCCTGCCGCGAGCTGATCGCCCCGAAGGCCTCGAGGACGCCCAATGCCTCGCGCAGTTGTTGGCGACCGACGCCCAGCTCCGCCATGAGGGAGGACTCGCTGGGCAGGACGACACCTGCCCGCACTCCCCCGGCACGGAGGTGCTCCGCGAGGCGCATGACGAAACTGTTTTGGCTCAACTTGTCTGACATGTCACCCGCCTTTCAGGACCCGGGAAGGAACGCTTCATCGTCGTCCAGCACAGCTTCCGATACATCGCTCAGACGGTCAACGGCACTTGTCAGACAAGAATGGCCGGGCAGCGGGGCCGATCATCACCATTCGCCGGCGCCCCGCGCGCTGATAGTCTGCGGCCACCGGTACGGAAGAGGTGGGATGCGATGTTCTCGGACTTCTGGCTGACCTTCGACGTCATCCTGGTCGTCTACTGGGTGGGTGTCGCGCTGCTGATCATCGCCGAGGATCGCGACCCCACCGCGGCGCTCGCCTGGCTGCTGGTGCTCGTCGCGCTCCCCGGCCTGGGCCTCGTCCTCTACTTCTTCTTCGGCCGCAACTGGCCCGCGATCGCCCAACGGTCGAAGAAGGTGCAGCACGCCAGAGCCACCGGCCGGCAGTTCATGGCGCAGTATCTCGCCCGGCACCGCGACTCGCTCCCCCAGATCGAGCGGGACCACCCCGACAGCTGGGTGCTGCACGACGCGAACCTCATCTCGAACCTCGCGGAGGCCGTGCCGCTGACCGTGCGCAGCTACGAGATCTACACCGACGGCGCCGCGTACTTCGACGTGCTGATGGCCGACCTCAAGGCCGCGCAGCGCTTCATCCACATCGGCTACTTCATCTGGAAGGACGACGTCCTCACCGAGCGCATCACCGACATCCTCGTCGACCGCCTCGCAGCGGGCGTCGAGGTGCGGGTGCTCAACGACTGGTTCGGCTCGGCCCCGTACAGCCGCCGCACCATGCGCCGGCTGCGCGCGGCGGGCGCCGTCGTGAAGTTCGACATGACCGAGCTCTCGAAGGTGAACTACCGCAACCACCGCAAGATCACCGTGGTGGACGCGGAGGTGGGCCACACCGGCGGCTTCAACGTGGCGCAGGAGTACATCGACGGCGGCAAGCGGTTCCCCGCCTGGCGCGACACGGGCCTGCGGCTCACCGGCCCGGGCGTCGCCCACCTGGAGAAGCTGTTCGACGTGCGCTGGCTCGAGGTGGCAGGCGAGAACCTCTTCGACGAGAAGCACTACCCGGACCCGGACCTTCCGCCCGGCGAGACGATCGTCCAGACCGTGCACCACGGCTTCGACGACCAGTGGTTGACCGCCACCCGCTCCCACCAGGTGGCCATCACCGGGGCCCGGGAGCGGCTACTCATCCAGACGCCCTACTTCGTGCCCGACCCGCCCACGCTGCAGGCCATCACCAACGCCGCGGCCGGCGGGGTGCAGGTGGACCTGATGCTCACCGGCTGGCTCGACAAGCGCATCCCCTGGTACGCGGCCGAGACCTACTTCCGGCAGCTCCTCCAAGCCGGGGTGCGGATCTACCGCTGGGAGAAGGGCTTCTTCCACGCCAAATCACTCACGGTCGACGGCACGGCCACCTGCATCGGCACCATGAACCTCGACAACAGAAGCCTTCGCCTCCACAAGGAACTCATGGTCTGGATCTACGACGCCGACGCCGCCCGGCAGGCCGAGGAGATCTTCGCGGCCGACCTCGAGGACTGCGTCGCGCTCACGCTCGACGAGGTGCACTCCTCGCGCTGGCCGCGGCGGCTCCGCAACTCCGCCGCCCGCCTGCTCTCCAACCTGCTGTAGGAGCCCCGAGCAGCGCACTGGCCCGGGGCGATACCCCGGGCCAGTGCCGTGCGTTCGTCGCGCGATCAGAGCTCGATCAGCGCCTGACCGCCCTGCACGGCGTCGCCGGGCGAGACGAGGACCGCGCTGACCTTGCCCGCGGCGGGCGCGGTGATCTCGGTCTCCATCTTCATGGCCTCAAGGACGAGCAGGACCTGCCCGGCCTCGATGTCGTCGCCGTCGGCCACGAGGACCCGCGCGACAGAACCGGCCAGCGGCGCCACGACGGCGTTGCTGCTGACGGCCGACACGGAGGCCTTCGTCGGGATGGGGTTCGCCCCGCCGTTGACGCCGATGACGATCGGGCCGAGCTGCGGACGCTCCTCCTGCTCCACCTCCACGTCGATTTCATACTCCGTCTGATTGACGGTCACCTTGAGCTTCATGATTTCTCCTTAGCGGACGTGCGGGACGGAGCGGTCGTGGACGCGGCCGCGCGAGGCGGCGGCCCAGTGGGTCTGCTGGCCGAACCTGATGGCGCGGATCTTCGGCTTGTAGCCGAAGTACGCCGCGAGCGCGGCGCCGATCGCGACGAGGTCCTCCTCGGGGACCGCCTGCTGAGCCTCCAGCCGGGCGATCTTGGCCTCGAGGGTCGAGACCTTCTCGGTGAGCGCCACGACGGCGTCGCGCAACTCCTTGAGCGTGCTGTCTTCCATGTCGGTTCCGATCAGGCCGGGCCGAGGCCGTGCTTCTTGGCCGGCCGGACCTCACGCTTGCCGACGAGGAGCTCGAGCGCCATCGCGATCTCGCGGCGGGTGTCCGCCGGGTCGATGATGTCGTCGACCAGGCCGCGGCTGGCCGCCATGTACGGCGTCGAGAACGTCTCCCGGTACTCCTCCACCAGCTCGGCGCGGCGTGCGTTCTTGTCCTCGGCGGCGTCGATCTCGCGACGGAACACCACGTTGGCCGCACCCTCGGCGCCCATCACGGCGATCTCGGCGGTGGGCCACGCGAACACCTTGTCGGCGCCCAGGTCCTTCGAGCACATCGCCAGGTAGGCGCCGCCGTAGGCCTTGCGGAGCACGACGGTGATCTTCGGCACCGTCGCGGCCGAGTAGGCGTACAGCATCTTCGCGCCGTGGCGGATGATGCCGTTGTGCTCCTGCGCCACGCCCGGCAGGAAGCCGGGGACGTCGACGAGGTTCACGACCGGGATGTTGAAGGCGTTGCAGAACCGGATGAACTTGCTCGCCTTGTCGGACGAGTCGATGTCCAGCACGCCCGACATGACGCTCGGCTGGTTCGCGATGATGCCGACCGTGCGGCCGACGACGCGGCCGAAGCCGACGACGATGTTCATCGCCCAGCCCGCCTGGACCTCGAGGAAGTCGCGGTGGTCGACGATCTCCGCGATGATGTCGCGGACGTCGTAGCCCTTGTTCGACTCGACGGGGATGATGTCGCGGAGCTTCGGGTTCGACTCCACCACGTCGTCGGGATCGACGATCGGGGCGTCCTCGGTGTTGTTCTGCGGCAGGAAGCTGAGCAGCTTCTGGGCGATCAGGATGGCCTGCTCGTCGTCGTCGGCCACGAAGTGCACGACGCCGGAGCGTCCCATGTGCGCGTCGGCGCCGCCGAGCGCGTCCTGGGTGACCTCCTCGCCGGTGACCTGCTTGATCACGCCCGGGCCCGTGATGAACATGTGGGCCTTGCGGGTCTGGATGATGAAGTCGGTGAGCGCCGGGGAGTAGGCCGCGCCGCCGGCGCAGGGGCCCGCGATGATGGAGATCTGCGGCACCGCGCCCGACAGCAGGACGTTGGCGTAGAAGACCTTGCCGTAACCGGACAGCGAGTCGATGCCCTCCTGGACGCGGGCGCCGCCCGAGTCATTGATGAACACGAACGGCGTGCCCGTCATCAGCGAGGCCTTCAGTGCCTCGGTGACCTTGATCGAGTGCGCCTCGCCCGCGGAGCCGCCCATGACGGTGAAGTCCTGGCTGGCGATGTGCACGGGGCGGCCGAACACCGACGCAGAGCCGGTGATCACGCCGTCGGCCGGCATGTCGGCCTTGTCCATCCCGAACGTGGTGGTGCGGTTCCGGCGGAACGCGCCGGTCTCCTGGAACGAGCCCTCGTCGATCAGGGCGGCGATCCGCTCACGGGCGGTCAGCTTGCCCTGCGCGCGCTGCTTGTCGAGCTTCGCCTCGCCGCCGCCGGCCTCGACCTTGGCGCGACGCTCGGCCAGCTGCTCAAGCCGCTCGGCCATCGTGTGTTGCTGAACCATGGGTTCTCCTTCAGGCCGGTTCGACGGTGACGCTGTGCGACTTGCCGCCGATGGTCACGTTGTAGTTGACGGGGACTTGGATGCCGGGCAGGTTGCCCGCGGCCTTCGCGGCCTCGGCGGCCAGCTGCGCGGGAGTCTTGCCGACGTTCTTCGGGCCCTCGGCGCGCGAGGCGAAGAACTTGGGCGCGACACCCGGGAACATCGCGTTGGTGAGGACGTCCTCCTCCGAGCCGTCGAAGCCCTCGAGCAGCGACGCCGTCTCGGTGAGCTGATCCCACTCGGGCGGCAGCAGGTCGGCCGGGCGCACCGTGATGGGCTCCTTCTTGGCCTGGGCCTTCGCCAGCTCGACGACCTCGTCGTTGCGCTCGCCCAGGCACTCGCCGTAGTAGCCGAGCATCAGGTCGGCGAACTCGCCGGTCATCACCTTGTAGCGGCCCATCAGGACGTTGAACACGGCCTGCGTGCCGACGATCTGCGACGACGGGGTGACCAGCGGCGGATGGCCGGCGTCGGCCTTGACCCGCGGCACCTCCTCCATCACCTCACGGATGCGGTCGCCCGCGCCCTGCGCCTTCAGCTGCGACTCCATGTTCGAGAGCATGCCGCCGGGGATCTGCGAGGAGAAGATGTCGGTGTCGACCAGCGTCGCCGACTCGAACTCCTTGTACTTCGGGCGCACCTCGGCGAAGTGGTCGCGGATGCGCAGCAGACGCTCCATGTCGAGGCCCGTGGTGTATTCCGTGCCCTCGAGCATCGCGACGAGCGACTCGGTGGGGTTGTGGCCCGGGCCGAGCGACATCGAGGAGATAGCGGTGTCGACGACGTCGGCGCCGGCCTCGATGGCCTTCATCAGCGACACGAGCGTCACGCCCGTGGTGGAGTGGCAGTGCACGTTGATCTGCACGTCGCCGTAGGTCTCCTTGATGCCGCGGATGATGTCGTAGGCGGGCTGCGGCTGCAGCAGCGCGGCCATGTCCTTGAGCGCGATCGACTCGGCGCCCATGTCCAGCAGCTGGCCGGCGAGCTTGATGTAGCCCTCGACGGTGTGCACCGGGGAGACCGTGTAGCAGATCGTGCCCTGCGCGTGCTTGCCGACGGCCTTGACCGCGGCCATGGCGCGGGCCATGTTGCGCGGGTCGTTCAGGGCGTCGAACACGCGGTAGACGTCCATGCCGTTCTCGGCGGACTTCTCGACGAACTTCTCGACGACCATGTCCTCGTAGTGGCGGTAACCGAGCAGGTTCTGGCCGCGCAGCAGCATCTGCAGCCGAGAGTTGGGCATCAGTTCGCGGAAGGTGCGGAGCCTCTTCCACGGGTCCTCGTTGAGGAAGCGGATGCAGGAGTCGAACGTCGCGCCGCCCCAGCACTCCACGGACCAATATCCGGCCTTGTCGATGTCGTCACACGCGGCGACCATGTCCTCCATGGCCATGCGGGTTGCCATCAAGCTTTGATGCGCGTCACGGAGCACTACCTCGGTGACGCCGATCTTCCGAGCTGTCATGGGGCTATCCAAGCATGGGGCCTCTCGGCATCTTCGGGCACCCCGGAGTTAACCGGGGACACCTGGCCGGTACCCAACGGCGACGAGCGCAACCACGCAACTGACGTGCCGGGGCGTCGCGCGAGTCACGTCGCTTCCCCTCTCGCGACAGGCCCTAACCTGATCGGGTGACAACCGACCCGCTCCACGTCCACCGCTATGGCACCCCGTCCCGCCCTCCGCTCGTGCTCGTCCACGGGCTCACCGACGACGGCACCAACTGGCCCGACGCCGTCGCCCGGTGGGGCGCCGAGTGGGACATCTACGCCGTCGACCAGCGCGGCCACGGGCGGTCGCCCCGATTCACCGACGACGACGTGGCCGACAGCTCCCAGCTGTGGGTCGCCGACCTGCGCGCCGTCGTCGAGAGCCTTGATCAACCGGCCGTCGTCGTGGGCCACTCGCTCGGCGGGATCGTCGCACTGCGCGTGGCCCTACAGGCGCCCGATGCCGTCCGGGCTCTCGTGCTGGAGGACCCGGCGCGTCCCTCGGCCCTGCCCGGGCCCGACCCGGAGTTCGTCGCCGGCGAGTTGGCGTTCCTGTCGGCGTTCCCGGAGCACGCTGCGTCGGAGATCGCGCGGATGTCCCGCGAGACACCGTGGTCGGCCACCGAGATCTCGGCCTGGGCGGACTCGAAAGCGCTCGTGGACCGGCTGATGATCGAGCGCGGCCTGCACCTCGGGGACCCCGAGTGGGAGGACCTGTTCCAAGCGCTGACGGTCCCCACCCTGCTGGTGCTGCCCGAGGACGCCGGCATGGCCCCGGACGAGAACGGCTACGACAACCCACGGGTCGAGCGCGTGCTGATCCCCGGTGCGGGCCACTGCGTGCGCCGGGATCGCCCCGCGGCCTACCACACCGCCGTCGACCCTTTCCTCGCACAGCATCGGGCCTAACCCCTCGGCGACCGCTACTCAATCCCCTGCCCACGCTTGCGGACCTTTCGACTACGACGGTTCGCTAGCGCTCACGCGTCGGCTCAAGGAGCGGCACTCTCCTCAGGGCCGACTCAAGCACCGGTCCCTGAGGAGCAACCCCGCCAGCTGACCGACACCGAGCGCGAACAATGCGGGGTTGCGTCTCGAAGGGTCCGAAACCACAACCTCGACGGCGACCTCCGCTGCCACAACTCCCCGCCCACACTCACGGACCTTTCGACACGGACCCGGCGCTCCGCGCGGGGCCCGGCTCAAGGAACACTCTGCCGCGACTCACTGCCCACACGTGCGGACCTTTCGACCACGACGGTTCGCTAGCGCTCACGCGTCGGCTCAAGGAACGCCGCTCGCCTCAGGGCCGACTCAAGCACCGGTCCCTGAGGAGCAACCCCGCCAACTGACCGACACCGAGCGCAAACCAGCGGGGTTGCGTCTCGAAGGGTCCGAAACCACAACCTCGACGGTGACATCCGCTGCCGCGACACCCCGCCCACACTCACGGACCTAACGACCAAGGGCCCGGCGCTCCGCGCGGGGGCCCGGCTCAAGGAACAGCGGCACCGGTCCCTGAGGAGCAACCCCGCCAGCTGACCGACACCGAGCGCAAACAATGCGGGGTTGCGTCTCGAAGGGTCCGAAACCACAACCTCGACGGCGACCTCCGCTGCCGCGACTCCCTGCCCACACTCACGGACCTTTCGACCACGACGGTTCGCTGGCGCTCACGCGTCGGCTCAAGGAACGACTCAGTACTACGCGCCTGGGCTCTGGTAATGCCTCGACAAGCGGGCGAACAGCAGCAGGGCCAGTGGCAGGAGCAGCCAGCCGCCGGCGGGCGACAGCCAGACGACGGCGTCGGGCAGCGGGGTCTCGCCCGCGCGGCCGAGGAGGGCCGCGGCGGGCAGGTAGGCGATGAACCCCAGCGGGAAGGCGAAGCAGAGGGCGAGCAGGCCCGGGGTGCCGAAGATCGACAGTGGGTAGACACCGAACGTGGTCACGACGGTGTCGGCCAGGTAGTGCAGCGACGTGACGACGGTGGCGCGGAACGTCACCGACGCGATGACCACCTGGATGGCCACCTCGACGAGCGCGCCACCGATGACGGCGAGCGCCAGGTAGCAGACCCGCCACCAGGTCCACTCCACGGGGGCGAGGAGTGCGAACCCGACGAGGGCGGTGAAGCCGAGGAGGGCGTCGCCCACGGTCATGATGTTGAACCGGCGCGTGATGATCTGGACGAACTGGTTCACGGGCTTGAGCAGCAGCAGGTCGAACTCGCCGCTGCGGACCAGCTCGGAGGTCTGGATGAGGGCACCGAACGGCACGACGTTCAGGGCATGCGACGCCAGCCTCATCCCCGCCAGCAGTCCGATCTCGCGGAACCCCCAGCCGCCGATCACACCGAAGCTGTGCAGGAGCAGCGCCACGAACACCACCTGGATGCCCTGGTAGGTGATGCCGCCCACGAACCCCACCAGCAGGTTCGAGCGGTACTGCGCCTGGGAGCGCACCGCGGCGCGCTCGAGCATCCACCACGCCGAGAGCGTGCCGGGGAGTCGACGGGAGGTGTCAGCCACCGAGGACCACCACCTTCCGCTCGGCCCGGCGCCACACGGCCCACAGCAGCATCGCCACGACGGCGATCCACAACGCCTGCACGCCGATCGCCCGCCACGCGTCGGCCCCCGCCGTCGTCCCGAAGTAGATCGAGAGGGGCGTGAACATCTGGGCGCGGAACGGCAGCCAGTCGAGCGCACCGCTCAGCCAGCCGGGCATGAACCACAACGGGATGAGGGCCCCCGAGAGCAGCCCGGAGCCCAGCCGGTAGAGCATCATGTACCCGCCGATCTCCAACGACCAGAAGCACGCCATCGACACCAGCAGGTTCAGCTCCAGCGTGATCGCGGCGCCGAGCAGGGTGGAGAGAAGCCATGCCGCCGCGGTGTCGACGTGCGGCGGGAGGGTCAACGCGCCGATGGCCACGGCCCAGAGGAGGCCGATCAGCGCAATGGGCGTCCGAGCGAGCAGAGTGCCGACATTCTGGGCGAGCACCTGGCCCATGAGCCCGAGTGGGCGCATCATGTCGACGCCCACCTGACCGCTCCGCACGCGCGCGTTCAGGCTCGAGAACTGCCACGGCATGAGCGCAGCTTGCAGGCACGCGGCGAGGACGGCGTAGCTCACCGCCTGGGCCTGCTGCACGCCGCGCACCTCCGTGGCGCCGCCGTAGACGGCGTGCCACACCACCGAGAGCAGCCAGACCTGGATGCCGAGGCCGATGACGGCGGTCACCAGGTCTATCCGGTAGGCCCACGACGTCTTGGCCGCGTTGCGCATGCTGCCGCGGACCCCGGGCCACAGCCCCGCCGTCATCCGGCCTCGGCCTCCGCATAGATCCGGGCGACGACGTCGCTCAAGCTCGCCTCGGTGACGGCGAGGTCGACGACCGCCCACCGGGCGGTGACCGCACCGATCAGCTCCGGCGTGCTGATCACCGTCGGGTCGTGGGCCAGCACCGCCTTGCCGTCGGCCACGCTGACGGTGGCGCCGTCGACGGCGATCGACGCGGCATCCACTCCCTCGGCCGGCGTGACGGTGAGCACGCGTTCGGTCACGTAGCGCCGCTTCAGCTCCTCCAACGAGCCGTCGAAGAGCACCGTGCCCTGGTCGATCATGATGATCCTGCGGCACAGCGCCTCGACGTCGTCCATGTCGTGCGTGGTGAGGATCACGGTGGTGCCCAGCGTCGCGTTGATCTCGGCGATGAACTCGCGGATGCGGCGCTTGGCCACGACGTCGAGGCCGACGGTGGGCTCGTCGAGGTAGACGATCTCCGGCGCGTGCAGCAGGGCCGCGGTCAGGTCGCCGCGCATCCGCTGGCCCAGCGAGAGGAAACGCACGGGGGTGTCGAGGAACTCGGCCATGCCGAGGAGGTCCGTGAACATGTCGAGGCGCCGAAGGTAGTCGTCCGGCGCGACGCCGTAGAGGTCGCGGATCAGCTCGAAGGAGTCGCGCAGCGGGAGGTCGTACCAGAGCTGGCTGCGCTGCCCGAAGACCGCGCCGATGTGTGCCGCGTTGGCCCGCCTGTCCTTCGACGGCACCCGGCCCGCGACCCGCACCACGCCCGACGTGGGTACCAGGATCCCGGTCAGCATCTTGATGGTGGTCGACTTGCCCGCGCCGTTGGCGCCGAGATAACCCACGAGTTCCCCTGCGGCGATGTCGAAGGAGACGTCGCTCACCGCGACCTTCCTCGTCGTCTGACGTGTGAACAGCCGCCGCACCGTCTTGAATCTGCCCTGCGGCTCCACCGCCCGCTCGAAGACCTTCGTCAGGTCTCGCACGTGGATGATCGGCTCCCCCGGGCTGCCGCCGTCACTCACACTCACACTCATCGCCTCGCTCCGCAGCAGAGCTTAGCCTCGACCCACCGGTGGGCGCCGTAGCGAGCGGCACCAGACGGGTGCAATGGCAAGCCCTGGACGCGAAGGCATACCGACCACGTCTGTTGAGCGGCCGGGGCGAAGCCAGTGTGCCTGGATGGGGCCGCGCAGTAGGCGCAGATCGGTGGATCGAGGCTTGGTCCCGCACGAGGCCTGCGAGCCAGCGATGCGTGGGCCCGGGCACAAGGAGACGGGCCGCCCGGAGGCGGCCCGTCTCGAAAAGTGATGAGGTCGAAAGCTACTCGTCGTCGAACTGAATCTTCCTAGATTTGTCAGCCGTGCGGAGACACGCCCCTAACGCCAAATTGACGCACGATATATCGTGTGCAACAACTCGAGCGGAAGGATTGGTAACCGAGGTGACGGTGGTTACAAAACGATCGTTTCGCTGGCCTCATCGATGGCGGGTTGATTGGTTACGTCGTTGTTATCCAAGCTACCTCCTAAAGGTCGACCAACAGGTTGCCTCGTAGGCTACGCCCGCCTCCCGGAGACTTCAAGAGTTCCGCGAAAATTCACAGAAAGATCCCCGGGTTCACCCATCATCCCTTGTCACCGCGATTTAAGGCCGGCGGGCCGCACAGCTCGGCGCAACACCACCGTCAAAGCGACACTCCCCCAGTACCTGTTCGACGACTGTTCGATTTCCAGCCCGCAGGTGCAGCGCCAGCCAGGTCGGCGCGCCCACAAGGCGCGCCCCGACGAAGGGACATGTCCCGACTACTCTCAGCCCTGACCGCTCTCACCTTCCCCGCAACCAATCCACTGGCCACGCGACTCACCGGACACCAGCGTTACTCCGCGGATACCAGCAGGAGTTCTCGACACCAGCGCTATATCGCTGGTAACGACGACCACCGCTGGTATCCGCGGAGTAACGCTGGTGTCGGCGACGACTGCTGGTGTCGAGGAGGGGTGCTGGTGTCCGCAGCGACGGCGACGGCGAGCCGAGCGGCGACGGCCTACCGCCCGACAGCGAGCGGCGATGGCCGACAGCAGACGGTGACGGCGAGCGGGACGCGAGCGTCGGCGCCAGCGGCGAGCGGGGCGCG
The DNA here is from genome assembly GCA_047602285.1 of Arachnia sp. GTDB lineage: Bacteria > Actinomycetota > Actinomycetes > Propionibacteriales > Propionibacteriaceae > Arachnia. Next base: position 2,614,310 of record JASGHR010000001.1, on the reverse strand, counting down.
GGCGTCCGCGCGAGCGGGCGGCCGTCGGCGCCGCTGGGTACGCGGCGACCCCGCCCGGTGGGCGCCCGCACCGCCGAGCGGGCCGTCGAACCGTGACCCAATCGTTACAGTAAAGAGCTATTCCGGATAGTTTCTTTCCGGTAGGGTCATCGCTACCGAAGCACGGTCGCCTCGGATGCCCTTCACAAGGAAGTCGAAAGGAACTACCGATGAAGCCCACCCTGCGCAAGGCTGCGTTCGCCCTCGTGGCAACCGGCATCGCGCTGCCCCTCGCCCTGAGCGGATGCAGCCCCTCCAACAACGACGCGGGCCCGAAGAACTCGCAGTCCACCGGCGGCACGACCGCCGGACCCGCCAAGGAGGCCCGCACGCTCCGTGTGTGGGCGGGCAGCCAGACGCCGATCGTCGCCAACTTCAACCCGTTCGCGCCCACCGTCCTGCACGCGGCGCTCGGCCCGATCTACGAGCCCCTGTTCTTCTACAACAAGACGGGCGCGGACGCCCCCGTCGGCCTGCTCGGCGACAGCTTCGAGTACAACGCGGACGGCACCGTCATCACGGTGAAGCTGAAGTCGGGCATCACCTGGAACGACGGCAAGCCGTTCACCGCCGACGACGTGGCCTTCACGTTCGGCTACGAGGGCAACAAGAACGACCACTTCGTCTCGGCCAAGGCCGTCGACGAGACCACCGTCGAGCTCACCTACGATGCGCCGCAGTACACCAACGAGTTCGGCATCCTCGGCGCCACCTGGATGCTCCCGAAGCACATCTGGAGCGAGGTCAAGGACTTCACGACCTTCACCGACGAGAAGCCCGTCGGCACCGGCCCCTACGTGGTCGACAGCGTGACCGACGCCTCGTACACCGTCGTCGCCAACGAGAAGTTCCGCACCCCCGGCGTGCCCGCCATCAAGACGGTGCAGTACATCGGCATCGACGCCAACCAGTCCGCGCAGGACCTGCTGGCCGCCGGCGATCTCGACTGGGCCGGCATGTTCATCCCGAACCCGGACGCGGTGACCGCCAACGGCATCATCTCCTGGGTCAACACGCCGCAGGACCCGACCGTGCTCTACACCTGCGCCAATGCCGACCAGGGCTGCAAGGGCGAGCAGACCGACGTCGCCGTCCGCCAGGCCCTGAACCTGGCCATCGACCGCGCGTCGATCAACGAGAAGGCCTTCGTCGGCCTCACCGGCAAGATCTCGCCCGCGTTCACGCTGATGCCGCGCGACGAGAAGTGGCTGGCCGATCCGGCCAACGCCGAGAGCCCGCAGACGGCCGACGCCGCCGCGGCCGGCGCGATCCTCGAGGCCGCCGGCTACACCAAGGACGCCGAGGGCTTCTACGGCAAGGACGGCAAGGCCATCGAGCTCGACCTCGTCTCGGTCGACGGCTGGACCGACTACAACGACGCCGCCAAGCTGATCTCCGAGCAGGCCGCCGCGGCGGGCATCAAGGTCAACGCCTCCACCGTGCAGTGGCAGGAGTTCTCCGACGCGCGCCAGACCGGCAACTACGAGCTGATCATGGGCGGCGTCATCGGCACCTCCGTGGCCGATCCGTTCCAGATCTACCGCGACTGGTTCTCGGGTCCCTACACCGCCAAGGTCGGCACGCAGCTGGCTCCGGGGCACTGGAACTTCAGCCGCTACGCCAACCCCGTTGTCGACAAGGCCGTGACCGAGGCCGCCGCCACCAACGACGAGGCCGCGAAGAAGGCCGCGTACGCCACCATCCAGACCGAGATCGTGCGCGACCTGCCGTACATCCCGCTCCTGATCAACGCGACGCAGACCTTCTACAACACCCGTGACTTCGAGGGCTGGCCCACCGAGGACAACCTGTACGCCTTCCCGCCCTCGTGGGGTTCGGTGGCCTCGGGCTACATCCTCCAGCAGATCAAGCAGAAGTAACCACTAGGAGTTCGGGGAAGCAGGAAGCGCACGAGACATGAAGTACTACCTACGAAGGTTCGCCTTCTACGCGATCACCCTCTGGGTGGCCATCTCACTCAACTTCCTGCTTCCCCGGCTCATGCCGGGGAACCCGGCAGACATCCTCATCGCCAAGCTCCAGCAGCGCGGCGAGGTGCCCCTGTCGACGATCAACAACATCCGTCTGCTGCTGGGCTCCAACGACGACGTCCCCCTGTGGGATCAGTACATCGGCTACTGGGGACGGCTGCTGCAGGGCGATCTCGGCATCTCCTTCAGCAAGTTCCCCGCGCCGGTCTCCGAGCTGATCGCCGCGGCCCTGCCGTGGACGATCACGCTGGTGGGCCTCGCCACCGTCATCTCGTTCGTCCTCGGCGTCGGCATCGGCGCCTGGGTCGGCTGGAAGCGCGGCACGTGGCTGGACCACCTGGTCCCCGCCACCACCGTCCTGCAGTCCATCCCCTACTTCTGGCTCGCCCTGATCATGATCTCGGTGTTCTCCGTGAGCCTCGGCATCTTCCCGATCATCGGTGGCTACGCCGTCTTCGACTTCCCCAAGGGCCCGGAGTGGAGCTGGGAGTTCGTCGGCTCGGCCGTCTGGCACGGCATCCTGCCGGCCATCACCATCGTCCTCAGCTCGGTGGGCGGCTGGCTGCTCGGCATGCGCAACATGATGGTCTCGACGCTCGCGGAGGACTACATCGTCACCGCGGAGGCGAAGGGCCTCTCGCCCCGCCGCATCCGCAACGCGTACGCCACCCGCAACGCCGCCATCCCGTCGGTGGCCGGCTTCGCCATCACGCTCGGCTTCATCGTGGCCGGCTCGATCGTCATGGAGCAGGTGTTCACCTACCCGGGCATCGGCAAGCTGATGTTCACCGCCGTGCAGAACAACGACTACGCGCTCATGCAGGGCGTCTTCCTCGTCATCACCCTCACTGTCCTCGCCGCCAACCTCTTCATGGACCTGGTGTACGGATTCATCGACCCGAGAGCTCGCCACAATGCCTGACCTGCCTTCCGACGACGCAGCCGGCCAGCCCGCCGCTCCCACTGCCCCTGTCGACACCGCCGCGGCCGAGCGCGAGGCCGCGCTCGCCGCCCGCCGCGGACTCCGCCAACTGCTCCCGACGATGTCGGTCAAGCTCGGAATCGGGCTGACCCTCGTCACGCTGATCGTCGCCTTCGGCGTGATCGCCCCGTTCTTCGTCCAGAACCCGCGCTTCAGCGGGAACCCGGCGCTGCAGCCGCCGAGCCTCGACCACCTGCTCGGCACCACGAAGCTCGGCTACGACGTCTTCGCGCAGCTGGCGCACGGCACGCGCGGCTCGCTGCTGGTCGGCATCATCGCCGGCGGTCTGGCGCTCGGCCTCTCGGTGATCTTCGGCATCCTCGCCGGGTACATCGGCGGGTGGGGCGACGAGATCCTGTCGCTGTTCACCAACATCATGCTCGTCATCCCCGGCATCCCGCTGGCGATGGTGATCGCCACCTACTTCCCGGCCCGCAGCTGGCTGCTCGTCTCCCTCGTGCTCGGCATCACGAGCTGGGCGGGATCGGCCGTCGTGTTGCGGGTCCAGGCCCGTTCACTGCGCGCCCGCGACTACGTGTCGGCCGCGAAGGTGGCGGGCGAGAAGGCCCCGCGCGTGATCTTGGTGGAGATCCTGCCGAACCTGCTGCCGCTGCTGACCGCGCAGTTCCTGTTCGCGATCATCTTCGCCATCCTCGGCGAGGCCGGCCTGTCCTACCTGGGCCTCGGCGCCACCGACTCCATCACCTGGGGCACCATCCTGAACGACGCCCAGAGCGGCCAGGCGCTCGGCACGAAGGCCTGGTGGTGGTTCGTTCCGCCGGGCATCATGATCGCGCTGCTCGGCGCCGGACTCTCCCTCATCAACTTCGCGATCGATGAGATCATCAATCCCAAGCTGCGGCTCGCGCCGGAGAACGCCCGCAGGGTCCGCAAGGCCAAGCGCGCCGGACGCGGCATCGCAGGCACCGAAGGGGCAGTGGCATGAACCAGCCAGTACTCACCGCCCGCGACGTCTCGATCGAGTACGAGGTCAACCCTCCGGTCAAGGCCGTGCGCAACGTCTCGCTCACCCTCAACCGCGGCGAGATCCTCGGCCTGGCCGGGGAGTCCGGCTGCGGCAAGACGACGCTCGCCTACGGCATGAACCGGCTGCTGAAGCCGCCGGCCCTGATGACCAGCGGTGAGGTGACCTTCCACGACCGCGAGGGCCACGACATCGACGTCCTCGCCTTGGCCGACGACAAGCTGCGCGCCTTCCGCTGGGACAAGATCTCCATGGTCTTCCAGGGCGCCATGAACTCGCTGAACCCCGTGATCAGCATCAAGGCGCAGCTGTTCGACGTCTTCGACACGCACCGCCCCGGCATGAGCAGGGCGCAGAAGACGGCGCGCAGCGAGGAGCTTCTCTCGCTGGTGGGCGTCGACCCGAAGCGCCTGACGAGCTTCCCGCACGAGCTGTCCGGCGGCATGCGGCAGCGTGTCATGATCGCCATGGCGCTCGCGCTCGACCCGCAGGTGATGATCATGGACGAGCCGACGACCGCGCTCGACGTGGTGGTTCAGCGCGGCATCATCCGCGAGATCATGCGGCTGCGCGAGAAGCTCGGCTTCGCCGTCATCTTCATCACGCACGACCTGCCGATGCTGATCGAGATCTCGGACCGGATCGCCGTCATGCTGCAGGGCGAGATCGTGGAAGAGGGCACCGCCGCGGAGATCTACCGCACCCCGCAGCACGAGTACACCAAGAAGCTGCTGGCCAGCTTCCCCAGCCTGCGCGGCGAGCGCGGCGACTTCGTCCGCACCGGCACCTCAGGAGGGGCAGCATGACACTCGAGGCACGTAACCTCGTGAAGGACTTCCGGCTCCGCAGCGGGCTGAAGCTCTCCACCCTGCACGCCGTCAAGGGCGCGTCGTTCACGCTGGAGCCGGGGCGGACCATCGCCCTGGTGGGCGAGTCGGGCAGCGGCAAGTCGACGATCGCGCGGATGATCGCGAAGCTGGAGAAGCCCACGTCCGGGCAGATCCTGCTCGACGGCAAGCCCTCGGGCAGCCACGGTTCGGCGCTCGCGAGCTACCGCTCCGACGTCCAGATGGTCTTCCAGGATCCGTTCGCGTCGCTCAACCCGTTCCACTCCATCGCGCATCACCTGGAGCGCCCGCTGCGGATCCACCACCCGGAGCTCACGCAGGCCCAGGTCCGCGCGAGGGTGCTGGAGCTCCTCGAGCGCGTGCGGCTCACCCCGTCGGACAAGATCGCCGAGCGCCGGCCCCACGAGCTCTCCGGCGGCCAGCGGCAGCGCGTGGCCATCGCCCGCGCTCTCGCTCCTGGTGCCCGGTTCATCGTGGCCGACGAGCCGGTGTCGATGCTCGACGTCTCCATCCGGCTCGGCGTCCTCAACCTGCTGGCCGAGCTCCAGCGGGCCGAGAACCTGGGCGTGCTCTACATCACGCACGACCTCGCCACCGCCCGTCACTTCAGCGACGAGATCCTCGTCATGTACCGCGGCGACATCGTGGAACGCGGGCCGGCCGACGACGTCATCCTCAACCCCCAGCACGACTACACCAAGACGCTGCTCTCCGCCGCGCCCGAGCCCGACAATCTGGGTCAGCTGCGCGAGGAGGTCCGGCGGGAGCTGGCCGAGGCGGGATCGTGACCCTCGCCAACCCCGGCACCCCGGCCTGGCTGCGCACCCACAACGACCGCGTGGCCTTCCAGCTCATGCTCGAGCACGGGGCGCTCAGCCGCTCCCAGCTGAGCGCGCTGTCGGGGATGTCCAAGCCCACGGCCGGGCAGATGATCTCGCGCCTCGAACAGGCCGGGCTCGTCGAGGCCGTGGGTGAGAACACCACGTCGCGGGGCCCGAACGCGGTGCTCTACGGCGTGCGCCGGGGGGCCCTGACCGGGGTCGCCGTCAACATCCTCGGCCACGAGATCGAGGCGACGGTGACCGACCCACTCGGCACCACGTATCCGGTGGTGACCATCCCGGTGTCGGCATCGGGCCGCACGCCCGAGGGCGATCTCCTGCACGCCATCGAGGCCGCCAGCGCGGCGGCCGAGATGGATCCCTCCTCCGTCGGCGCGCTCGCGATCGGCGTGCAGGGCGCCGTCGACGCCGGAGCCGACCGCCTGAGCTTCGCCGACACCCTGCGCGACTGGCCGCTGACCGGCTCGCGGGCCCGCATCGAGGCCGCGACGGGCGCTGAGGTCATCCTCGACAACGACGTGAACCTCGCGGCCGTGGCCGAGCGCGCGTCCGGCGCCATCGACCACGACGACGACTTCGCCTACCTGTGGCTCGGCAACGGCCTCGGCATGGGCCTCGACCTCGGCGGCACCATCCACCGGGGCGCGACGGGCAGCGCGGGCGAGATCGGCTACCTGGAGGTGCCCCGGTCCGCCCTCGACCTCGACCCCGGCGCGATGGACTTCACCGACCTGCTCGGCCGCGAGGCCATCGTCGCGCTCCTCGGCGGCCACCCGGACAGCGAGCTGGCCGACGTGCTCCCCGCCTCGCTGGCGGGCCTTCCCGTGCTGGACGAGGTGGCGGCGCGCGTCGCGCTGCTGGTCGCACCGGTGCTCGCGCTCTACGATCCCGCGGTGGTCGTGCTCGGCGGCCCGACGGGGTTCGCGGGCGGCCCCGAGCTGGCCGAGCGCGTGCAGCAGCGCATCGACGCCGTCCCTCCCCCGCGCAACGCCACCCGCCCCCTCGGCCCGCGCACCAGGATCGCCACCGCAGCCGTCGTCGAGCGCCCGGTGCTCGCCGGAGCCAGCCGGCTCCTCGTCGCGAACATCCGAGCGCTGCTCGACCAGACCATCACCAGCGGCTAGGCCGCGCCCCCATCCAGGAGACACCCCATGAAGCTCGCCATCGTCGGCGGCGGCTCGACCTATACCCCCGAACTCATCGACGGCTTCGCGCGCTACCGCGACACGCTGCCGCTGGACGAGATCGCGCTGATCGACCCCGACCAGCATCGCCTCGACCTCGTCGGCGGCATGGCCCGCAGGATGCTGGCCCGCGCGGGCCTGCCCACCAGGATCGTCACCACCTCCGACATCGTCGCCGGCGTCGAGGGGGCCGAGGCCGTGCTGCTTCAGCTGCGGATCGGCGGCCAGGACGCGCGCGAGACCGATGAGACATGGCCGCGGCACGTGCACTGCATCGGCCAGGAGACCACCGGCCCCGGCGGCCTCGCGAAGGCGCTGCGCACCGTGCCGGTCGCGCTCTCGCTCGCCGATGTCGTCCGCGCGCACGCGGCGCCCGGCGCGTGGATCATCGACTTCACCAACCCGGTGGGCATCGTCACGCGCGCGCTGCTCGCAGAGGGTCACCGCGCCGTCGGCCTCTGCAACGTGGCCATCGGCTTCCAGCGCCGGTTCGCCGACCTGCTCGCCGTGCAGCCGGACGACGTCCACCTGGGCCACGTCGGCCTCAACCACCTCACGTGGGAGCAGTCGGTGAGCGTCGACGGCCGCGACCGGCTGCCCGAGCTGCTCCGCGACAAGCTCGGCGAGGTGAGCGACAACGTCCACCTCGCGCCGGCGCTGCTCGCGCAGCTGGGCCTGGTGCCGTCCTACTACCTGCGCTACTACTACGCGCACGACGAGGTACTGGCCGAGCAGGAGCACGAGGCCTCGCGCGCGGCCCAGGTGCGGGCCATCGAGCAGGAGCTGCTCGCGCTGTACGCCGACCCGGCGGTGGACACCAAGCCCGAGGCGCTGTCGCGCCGCGGCGGGGCGTTCTACTCCGAGTCCGCCATCGAGCTCCTCGACCAGATGCGGGGCGGCGCGCAGCGCGCCCGCGTGGTGAACCTCCGCAACGACGGCGTGCTGCCCTTCCTGCCCGACGACCACGTGGTCGAGGTGCCCGCCACGTTCGACGGCACGCGCTTCGTCGCCGAGCCCGTCGCCCCGCTGGCCGACGACGTCCGCGGACTCATCGCGGCCGTGGCCGGCTACGAGCGGCTGGCCCTCGACGCGGCCGTGCACGGCGGGCGCGACCGGGTGCTGCGCGCGATGCGGGCGCACCCGCTGGTGCTGCAGCACGACCGGGCGGAGAAGCTCACCGACCTGCTGCTGGCAGCCAACAAGACGTTCCTGCCATGGCTGACCTGAGCGGCCTCGTCGTCGCGGTGGACGGCGGCGGGTCGAAGACCGACGTCGTCGCCGTCACCCTCGACGGCGAGGTCAGGAGCCGGCTGACCGGGCCGGGATCCAGCCCGCATCTCGAGGGCCTGGCCGGCTCCGTCGAGACGATCGACGCGCTGGTCCGCGAGGCCCTCGGCGGCGCCGAACCACTCGGGGTGGACCTCTTCGTCTCCGGCCTCGACCTGCCCGTCGAGGAGGACCGCTACCGCGCGGCGCTCGCCGAGCTGAGCTGGGGCGGACGCGCGGTCGTCGAGAACGACCTCTTCGCGCTGCTGCACTCGGGCACCGAGGAACCCGACGCCATCGCGGTGGTGTGCGGCACCGGCATCAACGCCGTCGGGCTGCGCCGCGACGGGGCCCAGGTGCGCTTCGCCTCGCTGGGCGAGCTGTCCGGCGACTGGGGCGGCGGCACCGGGCTCGGCGGCCAGGCGCTGTGGCACGCGGCCCGCGACGTGGACGGCCGCGGCCCCGCGACGCTGCTCACAACTGCCATCTGCGGCGCGCTCGGCGCGCCGTCGGTGCCTGCGCTGATCGAGGACATCCACCTGGAGCGCCGCCCCTTCGCCATCCTCAACGCGCTCTCCCCCGTCGTCTTCGCGTGCGCCGACGCCGGCGATCCCGTCGCGCAGGGGCTCGTGGACCGGCAGGCCGACGAGATCGTCGCCTACGTCCGCGCGATCACCGCGCGCCTCGGCCTGGTCGCGGTTCCGATCGTCCTCGGCGGCGGCATTCTGCGCGCGGGCCACGCGCGGCTGCAGGGCAGGATCGCGGCCCGCGTCGCCGACGTCGCGCCCGGCAGCCGCCTCGTGATCCCCGAGACGGCGCCCATCACGGGCGCGGCCCTGCACGCCCTGGCCCGCGCCGGCGCATCGTCGGCGGCGCGGGACCGAGCGCGAGCGGAGCTCAGCTGCTGAGCATCACCTGGCCGCCGGTGACCGGCACGGCCTGACCCGTCTCGTACTCCTGCTCGATGAGGTAGTACAGCGCGCGCATGACGTCGGCGCCGTACGTGCCGCGGCGCAGCGGCACCTTCGACTCGTAGAACTCCCGCACGTCGTCGACCGTCTGGGCGCCGGGGACCTTGCCGGAGCGCAGGTACTGCACGAACAGGCCGCGGTCCGGGTCGGACCACAGCGGGCCGTCGTAGAAGTTGCCGGGGCAGATCGCGTTGACCTTGACGCCGTGGTCGACCATCTCGAGCGCGAAGCTCTGCACCAGGCCGATCCCGCCGAACTTCGACCCGGCGTAGGCGCCGTTGCGGTTGGAGCCGACGAGCCCGGACTTCGAGTTGATCTGCACGATGTCCGTGGTCCAGGCCGGCGCGGTGCGGTGCTGCGCGGCCAGCAGGCCGCCCAGGTGCTTCACGATCAGGAAGAAGGCCGTGTAGTTGATGTCGGTGGTCAGCTGGAACGCGGACAGGTCCTGCTCCAGCACTCCCCCGGCGCGGACGATGCCCGCGTTGGACACCACGATGTCGAGGCCGCCGGTGGCGCCTGCGATCTGCGCGGCCATCGCGGCCACGGAGGCCTCGTCGGCCACGTTGACCGTGATCGCCGCCGTCGTCGGGCCGAGCTCCGCGGCCAGGGCGGCCGCGCCGTCGCCGTTCAGGTCGGCGATGTAGACGAAAGCGCCCGAGGCCACGAGCCCCTTGACGATCTCCGCACCGAAGCCCTGCGCGCCACCGGTGACGACCGCCACCTTGCCGCGGACGACGTCCGCGCGGGCCGCAGCGGCGGACGCGGCGGGCTCCTTGCCGTGCGGCAGCGGCATCGGGTCGCCGAACGTGGTGGCGAGGAACGTCGTGGTCTCCCCGCCGACCGTGACGGCGAGCGAGCCGCCGAGCGACAGATCGGCCGCGGCGAGCGCCTCCACGAGGGCGGCGACGTCGGGCGCCTCCACCCGGGTGTCGGCCACGAGGTCGGCCCCGGGCTCGGCGACGACGGGCGACACCACGACGGGCACCGAGAATCGGTTCAGGTAAGCGCCGCGGACCAGCGGCGCGATCTCCAGGATGGTCATGCGATCTCCACTTCCTCGACGGTGATCTCGCCGGCCACGATGGCACGGCCGGCGGCGGCGTAGCGCGCGATGCGCTCAGTCAGCGGGGCGTCGGCGAGCGGGGACGCCGGAGCGAACAGACCAAGGTCGGGGTCGACCTCCGCGAGCAACTCGTGCGCGACCATCGCCCACGTCGCCTCGTTCAGGTGGCCCAGCTCGGGGCGCTGCAGCTCCGGGCAGTTGAACACCTGGCGCGGCGTGTTGATGTCAACGCCGGAGACCTCGAGCAGCCCGTGCTCGGCGGCCAGCTTCGCGATCCTGGCCATCTGCTCGGCCGTGTTGCGGGGCGGCATGTAGGTGATGGCCGGCATGCCGAGGCGGTCGAGCTCGTCGAACAGCACGTCGAGGAAGTCGTCCTCGAACTTCTCCGCCTTCTTGTCGCCGGTCGGAGAGGCCGTGACGTCGCCCAAGTAGGCGTAGCACGGGATGGCCCCGATCGACGTGGCGAAGGCGATCACCTCGGCCATCGTCGGGCACTCCACGCGGTCCGGGACGATGTAGATCTGGTCGAGGAACTCGGCCTTGAGGACGCCCAGCAGGTCGAAGTTCAGGTGCGGGTTGGCCTCGTCGGCCAGCTGATCCGCCACCTTGCCCGCCAGGGTGAGACCGAGGCCGGACAGCCCGTCGACCAGCGCCTGACCGCGGCCGAACCGGTCGATCAGCTTGGCCGCCATGGCCGACAGCAGGTGACGCTCGGTCACCTCGCCGCCGTTTCGGAACTGCGACGCGGCGACGACGTCGGCCTCGAGGTCGATCAGCGGCGCGCCGAGCCGGCCGAGGATCTCGTTGGCCCGCTCCACCATCCGCCCGGTGCGCGCCAGGCGCGCCTCGCGGACGGGCGCCAGGAACGCCGCGGCGTCCGCCCGACGGCTCGCCGGGATGCCCTGCACCGTCATGTAGGCGATGCCCGCTGTGTCGGGGTTGTTCAGCTTCCTGTCGTTCAGCGGCGCGCGCCCCTCGGCGATCTCCTGCTCGCTGTACAGGTACACGCGGCACTCGAAGCCCGTGACCGCGCCCATGCCGAGCAACCGCGCGGCCTCGGCCATCTCGGCGGCACCGGCCGCCGAGTCGTGGTCCACCGAGCCGACGACCATCAGCCCGGCCTCCCGCGCCCGGAGCGCCGCCCCCGCGGGAGCGTACGGGCTGAAGCTGTAGATGGTGTGCACGTGGTTGTTCGACTCCGGCACGAAGTCGGCGAACTCAGGTGACGTCTGCAGGTACGCCCGCAGAGCGTCCAGTCGCTCGGCCGGTGTCGCCGTCGCGTCGTTGATCAATGTGAACATGCGAGTCTCCTCAGTGACTGTTCCGATGGTCGTTCCTCAAGCCGCGCCGTTCCTTGAGCCGCGCCGTTCCTTGAGCCGCGCCGTTCCTTGGATCCCGGGCGGCGGCGACGAAGCGCCGGGCTTGTGCGTCGTTCCTTGAGCCGGGCTACGGCGACGAAGGAGCCGCCGCCCGTGTCGAAAGGTCCCGCGCCTTCCGCAGCAACCTGCCCACAGTTGCGGACCTTTCGACACGGGCCCGGCGCTTCGCGCGGGGCCCGGCTCAAGGAGCGGTGCTGTGCCCGGCTCAAGGAACGGCTCAAGGAACGAGGGTTTACAGGCCCAGGCGCGAGCGGCGGGCGAGTTCCGCGTCGGTCTGGTTCGAGCTCGGCACGTGGCCCGGCAGGGGCAGCACGCGCTCGTGGATCGCGTCCAGCAGCCAGTCGGGCTGCGGGAAGAAGATCTTCTCGAGTTCGGCCGCCGGGGTGATCGCGTTGCGCGAGCCCACCACGGTGACCGGGGCGTCGAGGTAGTCGAAGGCCAGGGTCTGGACCTGCGAGGCGATGGTGTGCAGGAACGATCCGCGGTCGACGGCGTCGGAGGTCAGCACCAGGCGGCCGGTCTTCTTGACGGACGCGACGACGGGGTCGAGGTTCAGCGGCGCGATGAAGCGCAGGTCGATCACCTCGGCGGAGATGCCGTACTTCTCCTGCAGCAGATCCGCCGCCTCGACGGCGCGGTAGAGCATGGGGCCGATGACCGCGATGGTGAGGTCGGTGCCCTCGCGGCGGACGACAGGCTCGCCCTCGGGGACCTCGTAGTAGCCCTCCGGCACGCCGTCGGTCTCGAACTGCTCCGCCACGTCGTAGAGGAGCTGCGACTCGAAGTAGACCACCGGATCCGTGCCGCGCAGCGCGAGGTTCATCATGCCCTTCGCGTCGTACGGCGTGGCCGGGTAGTACACCTTCAGGCCGGGCATGTGGCCGACCAGCGCCGACCAGTCCTGCGAGTGCTGCGCGCCGTACTTCGAGCCGACGGAGATGCGCATCACGAGCGGCATCTTCAGGAGGCCGGCCGACATGGCCTGCCACTTCGCGGCCTGGTTGAAGATCTCGTCGCCCGCGCGGCCGAGGAAGTCGCAGTACATCAGCTCGACGATGGCGCGGCCGCCCGAGAGGGCGTAGCCGACGCCGGCGCCGATGATGGCCGCCTCGGAGATGGGCGAGTTGAACAGGCGGTGGTACGGCAGCAGCTCGGTCAGGCCGCGGTAGACGGCGAACGCGCCGCCCCAGTCGCGGTTCTCCTCGCCCCACGCGGCCAGCGTCGGGTCGGTGGCGAAGCGGTGCGCGACGGCCTCGAAGATCGCGTCGCGGTACGAGTAGGCCTTGGCCTTGGAGACGGCCTTGCCCGCGGCGTCGAACCCGTAGCGGGCCTTCGTCTTGAGGGACTTCACGCGCGCGTTCTCTTCGAGCGGCTGCAGCAGCTCAGGCTCCGCGTCGGACAGCGCCTCCACGTTGCCGTTGGAGTAGGTCACCGACTCGATGAAGTCCATGCCCACGCGCGGCGAGGACTCCTCGTCCTTGGTGGCGATCGCGATGATCTTGGTGAGACGCTCGTCGAACGTGGCCTGGATGTCGTCCACCTCGGCCTGGCTCAGCACGCCGTTCTCGACGAGGTACGCGGCGTAGTTCTTGAGCCCGTCGTGCTGCTCCCACAGCTCCACCTCGTCGCGCGAACGGTACGACGACGCGTCCGACGGCGAGTGTCCGGAGAACCGGTAGGTGATGGTGTCGGTGAGCACCGGGCCGCGGCCCTCGGCCAGGATCTCGCGCTTGCGGCGCACGGCGTCGGCGACGGCCAGCGGGTTGAGGCCGTCGACGCGCTCGGCGTGCATGCCCTCGGGGTTCACGCCGAGGCCGACGCGGGCGAGGATGTCGTAGCCCATCGTCTCGCCGGATGTCTGGCCGCCCATGCCGTAGAAGTTGTTGAAGAAGTTGAACCAGATGGGCGGGTTGCCGTTCACGCCGTGCTGCCACAGGGTGCGGAACTGGTCCATGGCCGCGAACGACAGGGCCTCCCACACGGGGCCGCAGCCCATGGACGCGTCGCCGATGTTGGCGATGACGATGCCGTCCTGGCGGTTGACGCGCTTGAACAGCGCCGAGCCGAGCGCGATGTCGGCCGAGCCGCCGACGATGGCGTTGTTGGGCATGGAGCCGAACGGCGCGAAGAACGCGTGCATCGAGCCGCCGAGGCCGCGGTTGAAGCCGGCCTTGCGGGCGAAGGTCTCCGCGACGGTGCCGTACAGGATGAAGTTCTCGGCGAGGTCGAGCAGCGAGTCGTGGCCCACCTGCTCGGCGAACCCGAGGGTCTCGCCGTCGAGGAACGTCTTCATGATGTTCTCGAGCTCGGCCGGGTCCAGCTTGCGGGCGGCGGAGTAGCACTTGGCGAGGATCTCGCCGTGGCTGCGGTGCGAGCCGAACAGGAAGTCGGTGGGGTCGAGCTGCGAGGCCTGGCCCACGACGGCCGACTCCTGGCCGATCGACAGGTGCGCGGGGCCGCGGTGGTTGTACTCGACGCCGTTCCAGGAGCCGGTGGTCTTGATCGAGTTCAGCATCGTCTCGAACTGCCTGACGGCGATCATGTCGTGCAGGATGTCGACCAGGCCGTCCTTGCCGTAGGCGGCCAGCTCGGCCTCGAAGTTCGGCTGGTAGGCGTTGACCGGAATCTCGGGCGCGGTGATGACCGACCGCGAACGCACGTTGCTCGGGTCGACGATGAGGTTGCGTGGCATGGGTTTTTCGTTCTCCTTCTCGGGCTCAGGCCTTGACGGCCCAGGCCGCCTCTCGGATGAGTTCGCTGACGGTGGGGTGCGGGAAGACGACCTGACGCAGGTCGAGCACGCTGAGTTCGGTCTCCAGGACGACGGAGGCGCCCCAGATCATCTCGGACGCGTAGGCGCCGAGCACGTGGATGCCGAGCACGCGGAGGGTGTCGGCGTCGTAGACGAGCTTCGCGGAGCCGGGGGCCTTGATGCCCTGCTCGGCGACGAAGCGGCCGGAGAGGTACGCCGGCACGGTGACCGACGAGGCGGCGAAGCCCGCGGCCTTGGCTGCGGCCTCGGTGTAGCCGACGCCGGCCGCCTCCGGGTTGGTGTAGATGGCCCACGGGATGGTGTTCCAGCGCATCACCTCGCCCCGGCGGTGCGCCTCCGCGTCGAGGATGTTGGCGACGGCGATCTCGCCCATCCGGTACGCGGCGTGCGCGAGCAGCGAGCGGCCCGTGACGTCGCCGACCGCCCACACGTTCGGCAGGTTCGTGCGCATCCGATCGTCGACGACAACCCCCTTGCCCGAATACTCGAGCCCGGTGGCCTGCCAGTCCTGCACGGCGGGGCGGCGGCCGACGGCCATCAGCACGGCGTCGGCCTCGACGGTCGCCTTCGCGCCGTCCACCGTCTCGTAGTGCACCGTGCCGCCGTCGATCTGGGTCACGCGGCACTGGAGATGCACGGTGACGCCGTCGAGGCCCTTCCGGAGCTGCGCGGCGAGCTCGGCATCCATGAACGGTGCGACCTCGGGCAGCATCTCGACGACGGTGACCTCAGAGCCCAGCATGGCGAAAAGGCTGGCGAACTCCAGGCCGATGACGCCGCCGCCGATGACGGCCAGGCGCGCAGGGATCTCGGGGATGGACAGCATGCCGGTGGAGTCGACCACCCGCGGGTTGTCCTTCGCGCCGGGGATGGGCGGCATGACAGGCACCGAACCGGTGGCGAGGATCACGTGGTCGGCGGTGTAGGTCGTGCCGTCCACCGAGACGCGGCCGGGGCCGTCGAAGGTGCCGTAGCCCTTGACGACGGTGACGCCGGCCTTCTTCTCGGCCGCGCCGACGCCGCCCACGAGCGTGGCGACCGTCTGGTCCTTCCACGCCTGCATGGCCGACCAGTCGACCGCGAGCCCCGTGGAGGTGACGCCCAGCCGGGCGCCGTGCAGCGCGTGCTCGTAGGTCTTCGCCGCGTTGAGCAGGGCCTTCGTCGGGATGCACCCGACGTTCAGGCAGGTTCCACCCAGCGAGTCGGCCTCGACGAGGAGGACCTTCTTCTTGGCGTGGCCGAGGCGCTCGGCGGCGATGTAGCCGCCGGGGCCGCCACCCAGGACGATGACGTCGAATTCAGCCACGCCGGTCACCCCAGCACCGTCACGTCGATGTTCTCGACGTAGCGCACGAGGTCGGCCAAGAACCGCGCCGCGTCCGCGCCGTCGATCACGCGATGGTCGGCGGTCAGCGAGAAGCCGATGCGCTGCTCGACGCCGAACGAGCCGTCGGCGTTCACCGTGGCGCGCGGGAAGATGGCATCGACGCCGAGGATGGCCACCTGCGGCACGTTCAGCAGCGGGGTGAAGGACTCGATGCCGAGCCCGCCGAGGTTCGAGACCGTGAACGTGGCGCCCGACAGCAGGTCGGGGCTGATGTTGCCCCCGATGGCCTGCTGCGCCAGGTCCTTGGAGACCGCGGAGAACTCGCGCAGGCTCATGTCGGACGCGTGCCGCACCGTCGGGACGAGGAGGCCGCGGGGCGTGTCGCACGCGAAGCCCATGTGCACCTGCTCGAACGTGGTGAGCACGCCGTCGGCCAGGTGCGCGTTGTGGTTCGTGTGCTTGGCCGCGGTCTTGACGGCCGCGAAGCCCACCAGGTCGCCGATGGTGACGGCGTTCAGGCCGAGCTCCTCCGGCGCGTTCTTCAGCCTCTTGCGCAGGGCGAGCAGGCCGGCCGCGTTGGCGGTGGTGGTGTAGGTCAGCTGGGCCGAGCTGGCCAGCGAGTACATCATGCGCTCGGCGACGACCTTGCGGATGCCCTTGAGCGGAGCCGAGGTCGACGTGCCCGGGTACTCGCGGCCGGAGACCGCGGCGCGCACGGGCGCCGCCGGGGCGGACGTCTCGGCCGGCGCGGCGAGGTCGGCGGTGGTCACGCGGCCACCGAGGCCGGTGCCCTGAACGCCGGCACCGTGGGCCCCGGCGCGCGCCGCGCCGCGGGTGGCGTCGGCGAGCGCGGCCTTGACGTCGCGCTCGA
Organism: Arachnia sp.; assembly: GCA_047602285.1. GTDB lineage: Bacteria > Actinomycetota > Actinomycetes > Propionibacteriales > Propionibacteriaceae > Arachnia. The sequence continues at coordinate 2,597,789 of JASGHR010000001.1, read as the reverse complement.
TCACGCGGCCACCGGGGCCGGAGCCCTCCGCGACCTCTGCGATGTCGAGGGAGTTGGCAGCGGCCAGTCCGCGAGCGCGGGGGCTGGAGGCACCGGTCGCGGCGGTCCGCTCAGCGGCCGGCGCGTCGGCGACGGCCTCGGCCGCGGGCGCCTCGGCAACGTCGTCGGCCGCGGGCTCAGCGGCGGACTCGCCGTCCTTGCCCTTCCAGCCGGCCGCGTCCAGCGCGGGCTGCGGGTCCTCGCCCGCGGCGCCCACCACCAGCAGCGGCTCCTTGACCGGGACGTCGTCGCCCTCGTCCCAGAGCAGCGCGAGCACGGTGCCGCTCGCGCCGGCCGGGACCTCCATGGACGCCTTGTCCGTCTCGACCTCGCAGACGATGGCGTTCTCGGCGACCTCGTCGCCGACCTTCACCTGCCACGAGACGATCAGGCACGACTCGACAGAGTTGCCGAGCTGCGGCATGACTACGACTGTTGCCATACTCCCTATTCCTGTTTCACTAGACGATGCACAACTGGGTGTGCTCTTGGATTGCTTCGGCTGCCTCCGCGGAGAGCCCGGAGTCGGTGATGACCCCCGTCACGCCACTGAGCGGCAGAAAACTGACGAACCCTGCCTGGCCGTACTTCGACGAGTCGACGACGAGCCAGGTCTCCTCGGCGCGGTTGCGCATCAGCGACGCGACCTGCCCGCCCTCGACGAACCGGGTGGTGAGCCCGCGCTCGGGCGAGAACCCGTCGGTGCCGAGGAAGGCGATCCGCGTGTTGAAGTCCGCGATCGCGCGCTCGGCCGTCGGCCCGACGAAGGACTCGGACTCGCGCCGGAACACACCGCCGGTGAGGATGACGCTCAGCATGGGCAGGGCGCGCGCGTTGGCGAAGGCGAGGGCGTTGTTGGTGACCAGTTGCACGCCGCTGCGCCCGGAGAGGTACTTCACGATCATCGCGGTGGTGGTGCCGGCCTCGACCATGATGGTGTCGTCGTCGCGCACCTTCGCGGCCGCGGTCTGAGCGATGCGCTGCTTGGCCTCGACGTTCAGCTTCTCGCGCTGGAGGATCGTCTTGAGCGTTGCGGGGCGGGCTCCGCCGCGGGTCCGCACGAGCATGCCTTGCTGCTCGAGCGTGCGCAGGTCGCCCCGGATGGTGACCTCTGACACGCCGAGGTCGACAGCGAGCGCCGAGACCGTGAGCGCGCCGTCGTCGCTGAGGCGCGCCATGATCTCGTTCTCCCGCTCAGCGCGTTCGACCGTCATGGTCTGGTCAACCTACCTTCGTTTGCCCATCGAAGAGCTTTCGTTTGGCTTACGTTAGCAGGCCAGAAGGCGCTTCCGAAGGGGTTCCGCGAAGATTTCACGCACCGTTCACGAAAAGTGAGCGGAACGCTTCCTGTCGGCTCCCAGCCACACCAGGACGGCGCCCGCGGTCGCCGCCACGGTGCCGACGAGGAGGAGGGCGGGCACGCCCGCGGCGTCGAGGACGAGGCCGCCGATCATGGCCCCGAACACGCTGCCGGCCGACATCGTCATCGTCATGTAGGACTGGCCGCGGACGCGCAGCGCGGCGGGCAGGAGGCGGTTGACGTAGTACACCGTCGCGGGAATGAGCAGGCCGAAGCCGGCGAACTGCAGCACCTGCGCGGCGTAGACCAGCGCCAGGTTGGGCGCGAGGTAGGTCGCCAGGTTCTTGACGGCGAACACCACGCCGGCCACCACGAGCAGCGTGCCGGGCGTCCAGCGGGCGACGAGCCGGTCGAAGAACGCCATCGTGGGCAGCTCCACGAGCGCCGCGATCATCATGGCCACGCCCATGGCTGCCGCGTCCCCGCCGTGGAAGCCGACGATCTGGAACAGGAAGGCGTTCAGGAGGTTGTGGCTGGTCATGCCCAGCGTGATGCCGGCGAGCAGGAGCGCGAACATCGCCCAGGCGCGGCGGCTCATCGCCGGCGCGGGGCCCGCGCCGGCCGCCTCGTCGGCCACCGACGGCCCGGCCGGATGGCGCAGCACGAAGGTCACCGCCGCGGCGATGAAGACCGCGGCTACTGCGATCAGGAGCAGCGGCACGGCCACGTCGCTGGTGGCCGCGACGAGCGCCCCCGCTCCGGCGGAGATGAGCGCGAAGGCCACCGAGCCGCAGGCGCGCGCGACGCCGAAGTTGACCCGCATGCCGCGGGCGATGGCCGCCATGCCCACCGAGTTGACGACGGGCTGGATCACCTGGATCGCGGCGATCAGCAGCCCGTAGGTGAGCGCGACCAGGATCCCTTCGCCCTGGGGCACGAGCGCGGCGGCCAGCGCCGCGAGCAGCACGCCGCCGAGGGTCAGCCAGACCCTGAGCGGCATCCTCGACCGGTCCACCACGCCCGCCACCAACGGCTGCAGCACCGTCGACACCGCGCTGGCCACCGCCATCAGCACGCCGATCTGCGCGTTGCTCAGCCCGTGCGCCAGCAGGTAGACGCTCGAGAAGTTCACGATGAGGCAGAACGCGCTCCAATAGGCGGACTGGAGCAGCGCGTAGCGGGCGGTGAGCACGGCCGCCATCCTTGCACGCCGCCCGCGCGCCTCCGTCGGGGCCGGGGTCGGAAAACGCAGCCCTCGGAATCGCGCGGCTGCGGGATTCCCGGCAGACAGGCGTAAGCTGGGTGAGTTCGTCTCTTGACAGGATTTTCTTTGACCAACGATTTCGCCCGCCTCGGCGTGCCCGCGACCCTCGTCGCCGCGCTTGAGCAGCGGGGCATCACCACCCCGACTCCCATCCAGGCCGCCACCCTTCCCGACTCGCTGGCCGGACGCGACATCCTCGGCCGTGGGCGCACCGGCTCCGGCAAGACCTTCGCGTTCCTGCTGCCGCTGGCAGCCCGCCTCGGCGCGAGCAAGAAGCCCCGCCAGCCGAAGCGTCCGCGCTCGCTGGTACTGGCCCCCACGCGCGAGCTCGCCGCGCAGATCCACGAGTCCCTCGAGACTCTCGAGGGCCCCGCGCGCCTGACCTCGACCGTCGTCTTCGGCGGCGTCAGCCAGAATCCGCAGGCCAAGGCGCTCGCGAAGGGCGTCGACGTCCTGATCGCCTGCCCCGGCCGTCTCCTCGACCTCATGGAACAGGGGCTCGTCAGCCTCGGCGCCGTCGAGGTCATCGTGATCGACGAGGCCGACCACATGGCCGACATGGGCTTCCTGCCCAGCGTGCGGCGCATCATGCAGGCCGCGCCGCGCGGCAGCCAGCGCATGCTGTTCTCGGCCACACTCGACGAGGGTGTGTCGCGCTTCGTGTCACAGTTCCTCTCCGACCCCGTCACGCACGAGGCCGATTCCGCGCTCTCCCCCGTCGGCACCATGACGCACCACGTGCTGCGGGTGGCGGTCGACCACCGCACGCAGGTGCTGGCCGACCTTGCGGCCGCGCCGGGCAACACCATCATCTTCACGCGCACGAAGCACGGCGCGAAGAAGCTGGCCAAGCAGCTCATCAGCCAGGGCATCCCGACGGTGGACCTGCACGGCAACCTCAGCCAGAACGCCCGCACCCGCAACCTCGAGGCGTTCCACTCCGGGCGCGTCAACACCCTCGTGGCCACCGACATCGCCGCGCGCGGCATCCATGTCGACGATGTGTCGCTCGTGGTGCACGCTGATCCGCCGGTGGAGCACAAGGCCTACCTGCACCGCTCGGGTCGCACCGCGCGGGCCGGGGCCGAGGGCACTGTCGTGACGCTCGAGCTTCCCGCCCAGCGGGCCGACGTGCAGGCGCTGCTCCGGCAGGCCAAGATCCGCCCCACCTTCACCGAGGCCCAGCCCGGTGCCCGCATCCTGAGCGACATCGCCCCCGGCGAGCGCACGTTCCTCAGCGCCACCGAGGCAGCCGAGCTCGCGGGCGTGCAGCCCAAGCAGGCTTCCCGCCCCCGGCCCGCAGGCGCGAAGAAGCAGGGCGGCCAGGCCAGGTCCGCGCACCCGAAGGGCGGCCAGCAGGGCGCCACCGGCGGAGGGCGCCCCGCGCCGGCTGCTGCCGGCCGTCGTCGCCGTCGTCGCGCCCCCTCGCGGGCCGCGGCGTAAGCAGCACGGCCGGGCGCGAAGCCGGGCAAAAAACAATATGGGGTCGGAGCCATAGGCTCCGACCCCGTTGTGGTCCCCCCCGGCGCCAAGGCGCCGACGAACGACCGCCCACCGACGCTCCCCCCAATTAGATGTCGGTGGAGTCTTCGGTGGCCATCAATCGATGACCGAGACTGCCGCACCCGCGCGCCGGAGAATCTCCTTAGCGCTAGCAATTCAGTAGGCCTGCCCAGCTTCTCGCGGAGCAGGGCCGCGACACGACAACCACGCCGGAATCCCACCCGTCCGCCCCGCACTGACCGACCCCACCTACCCCAGCGGGTAGGGAATGGATGGCACATAAGTACCTTCTGGCTAGTCGCTTCCTACCCGTACGGGTAGGACAGCGCAGCTAGGTCGCGTGGTGAAAGCCCAAATGGTGCGGTTCACACCGCCCCGGCCGACCGCCGCCGAGACGGGCCCTGAGCTTGCTGCCGCAACTCCCTGCCCCCGGTTTCGGACCTTTCGACACGGCCGGGCGCTCCGCGCCGGGCTCAGGATCCATGGAACGGCGCCGCTGCCGCACCTTCCTGCCCACAGCGCGGGACCTTTCGACACGGCCGGGCGCTCCGCGCCGGGCCGGCTCAAGGAACGATCCCTGAGGAGCAGCGCACCATGACCGGGCCACGGTCGGTCCCTGAGGAGCAGCCCCGCAGACTAACCGACACCGAGCGAGAGCTATGCGGGGCTGCATCTCGAAGGGTCCGAAACCACAGCTTCCAGGTGGTCTACCCGCCAGCCATGGAATTTTCACGCACAACCCCGGCTTCTCTGCCCTACAGGGCACAGGAAGTGCAGTTGTGCGTCAAAACTCCATGCCCCGGCTCACTGCCGAACTCCCTGCCCACGGTTTCGGACCTTTCGACACGGCGTTCGGCTGGCGCCTCACGGCCGGCTCAAGGAACGGCGCCGCTGCCGCACCTCCCTGCCCACAGCGCGGGACCTTTCGACACGGCCGGGCGCTCCGCGCCGGGCCGGCTCAAGGAGCGACGCACCAGGACCGACCCACGGTCGGTCCCTGAGGAGCAGCCCCGCACGCTGACCTACACCGAGCGCGAGCCGCGCGGGGCTGCGTCTCGAAGGGTCCGCAACCACAGCGCGCGTGGGGTCTACCCGCCAGCCATGGAATTTTCGCGCACAACTGCGCTCCCTGTGCCCTGTAGGGCAGAGAAGGCGGAGTTGTGCGTCAAAACTCCATGCCCCAGCTCCCTGCCGAACTCCCTGCCCACGGTTTCGGACCTTTCGACACGGCGTTCGGCTGGCGCCTCACGGCCGGCTCAAGGAACGGCGCCGCTGCCGCAACTCCCTGCCCAAAGCGCGGGACCTTTCGACACGGCCGGGCGCTCCGCGCCGGGCCGGCTCAAGGAACGGTCCCTGAGGAGCAGCGCACCATGGCCGGGCCACGGTCGGTCCCTGAGGAGCAGCCCCGCACACAGACCCACACCGAGCGAAAGCCCCGCGGGGCTGCGTCTCGAAGGGTCCGAAACCCACGCACTCCCGATCCCCAAGAGCCAGAGTCACACCCTCCCTCGCGCACAAATCTCCGTATACGGGCAGCCGCGCGAATAATTGCACCGCTGCCCGTATACAGAGATTTATGCGCGGAAACCACCGCAAGACAGGCCAACGCTGACGCCTGCCGGGGGCAGGGTCACGGTCAGCCGCCCGGGAACATGACAGAGGGTGAGGTGGGGAGGCGCTTCGTCGAAGCGTAAAAACACCCATGCACTGAGACCAAGAGCGACTGTGGTCACAGAACCGGGCCGGCAGCGAGACGGAGCGCCTCCCCACCGCAGCCGTCCGCCCTTGTGGTCGGGTGAGTGGACGGGTGCGGGACCTTTCGACACGGGCCCGGCGCTTCGCGCGGCGGCCCGGCTCAAGGAGCGGTGCCCCACCTCAGCCGTCCGCCCTCGTGGCTGAGATCCCGGGTAAGTGCGGGACCTTTCGACACGACGGTTCGCTGGCACTCACGCGTCGGCTCAAGGAACGGGGCTCACTTCACACGTCCGCCTTTGTGGTTGAGATCCCGGGCAAGAGCGGGACCTTTCGACACGGCGTTCGGCGCTTCGCGCGGGGGCCCGGCTCAAGGAACGGCGGTCGGGATCCAAGGAACGACACTGCTGCCGTAGCTCCCTGCCCAAAGTTTCGGACCCTTCGAGACGCAGCCCCGCACTACTTTCCGCTCGGCGCACGCCAGCACGCGGGGCTGCTCCTCAGGGATCGCTGTGGGCTGTTCCTCGCGGGCTGCTGTGGGCTGCTCCTCAGGGGCCCCCTGCGGGCTGCTCCTCACGGGCCGAATCATTGGGACCGAAGAACAGACCTAGGGTCCTTACCAAAGTGGTGGTCGTGGTGAGTGGCTTCCTGGCATGCCAGGGCGTCGCCCAGTAGGCCACGTCCACTTTCGCAACAGGTCCTTAGAGGCCCAGGCGGGCGGCGGCCTCGATGGCCTCGTCCCTGCTGCCGGCGCCGAGCTTGCGCATCAGGTTGGCGCGGTGGAACTTGACCGTGTTGACTGTGACGAACATGCGCTCGGCGATCTCCTTGTTGGGCATGCCACGGCGCAGATAGCGCAGGACCTCCGCCTCGCGTTCGGACAGGTTCACGCTCGACGCCACCGACGGCGCCGCGTAGGCGAGCGCCCGCTCCAGCCTGAGGCTCTCGAACGGCGTGCCGCGCACCAGTTCGGTCAGCCGGCTGATCTCCTCCGGGGTGGCCAGCGAGAGCGTCAGCGGGGCGAACCCGCGCTTGCGCAGCGCCATGCCCGCCCGCTCCAGGTGCACCCGCGCCTCCATCAGATGCTCCGAGCGGAGCGCTTGCAGGGCGTCGAACAGGTGGACGGCGTGCTTCAACCTGGGCGACTCACCGACGGACTGACTCAGGTAGCTCCAGTCGAAGGGCAGCACGAAGTCCGGCCCGATGCCCGTGCTCGACAGCGTCCTGGCCGCGATGGCCTGCCCGAAGTCCCAGAGCCACGACGTCTTCGGCTGCGGCGTGCGGGCGGCCCGCGGACCGAACCGCGCGATGAGCGCCCGCAGTTCCTCGGCGTTACCGACGATCGAGAGCTCCGCGGCCCGCAGGAACAGCAGGCCGGGCCAGTGCCCGGGATCACTCACCCGCTCCATCGCCACCCGGAGGTGGGCGTCGGCGGCGTCGAGATGGCCGAAGTCGATCTCGTCCCACATACCCGCCAGGTGCGCGACGACGATGTTGGCGTCGCGCTGGAGGTGGTCGCGGCCGACGAAGTACAGCTCGGCGTCGAAGGGCTCCTCGTAGCCGCGCTCGCGGTGGGCGTAGGCGACGAGGCGCACCGAGAAGGCCAGCCGCTGCCCGTGCGGGTCCAGCCGGCCCGGGTCGTCCTGCAGCAGCTGCAGCGCCACCTCCGCGAACGACGACGCGATGGCCGCGTTGCCCAGCTGGAACGCGCCCTGCGCCAGGCAGAGCAGGTCGGAGATCACGCCGATCTCGACCCGCTCCAGGTCGACGTCGCGGAGCAGGTCGGCCACCAGCTCCCAGGCGCGCTGCACCACGAGGTCCGCCGTCTGGGGAGACTCGCCGTGCCGCATGAACTCCAGCGCGCGGGCGAGGGCCTGCAGCCGAAGCCAGGGATCGCGCGGGGTCTGCTCCAGCAACTCCTGGCCGATGGCGCGCGCCCGCGTCGGCGTCATGAGCCGCGACCCGAAGGCCGTGATGCGCTGGCGGATGCAGAGGAGGCCGGGGTAGCCGCTCAACGCGGACGCGCCGAGGCCGCTCAGCCCCTGCCAGATCGGCGACAGCCGGTCCGGCAGGACGTCCCACAGCCAGTCGCGGCAGACGGCCTCGGCCTCCGCGAGCCTGCCAGCCTCCACGAGCACCGCCACCTGGAGGCTGTGATCGTCGAGCTCCCGCGCGGCGGCGAGCACCCGGTCGCGGAGCGCGTCGTCGCTGTCGACGAACTCCTGCGCGAAGCGCTGGATGCTGTGCCGGAGCGGCTCGTGCCACTGGAAGACGCGCTGCTGCGTCTCCTCGTGGAAGGTCATGGTGCCCAGCCCGATCAGCTGGAGGCGGTGCAGCGCGGCCACCGCGTCGCCCGTTCGGAGGATGATGGCCGCCGCCCGCGCGGAGAACCGCGGGACGTGGACGAGGGTCAGGACCATGTCCGCGATCGGCGCGGGCCAGCGCTCGGGCCGCAGCTCGGTGAGGAAGTGCGCGAGCGCCTGGTCCGGCAGCACGGTGCCCATCTGGCTCTCGTTGGGGTGCGAGGCGATCACGGCGTCCACCATGCCAGGGTGGCCCTTCGTGGCCGCGTGCAGCACCTGAGCCGCGCTCGCGTGCGGGATCAGCCCGCGTTCGATGAGCAGCTCGTTGACCTCCGTGACGGTGAACGCCAGGTCCCGGTCGTCGATGTGCGAGTAGGCCACGCTGCGCGTGCGGGCCGTCTCGATCAGCGGCTGCGCGTCGAACACCGCCACCACGAGGCGGACGTTGGGCAGGACGTCGACCAGCGAGAAGAGGTGGGCGTAGGCCTCCTCCTCGAGGTAGTCCGCGCCGCTGATGCCGACGGCGATGGGGCGCCGCTTGGAGGAGGCGTACGAGAGGGCGACGTGCTCCAGCTCCTCGTACGACGTGGGCGGCGGCGGCAGCTGGAGGTAGGTCTGATGGCGCAGCGCCGACCAGATCAGCTGGGTCAGCTGCAGGCCGGTGACGGGGCTGTCGAGGTGTACGACGACCTTGTGCTCGTCGCGGTCGTCGGCCGCCCAGTCGCGCAGCAGCGTGCGCTTTCCGGCGCCGGGAACCCCTTCGACGATGACGAGCGAGAGCGGCGACTCAAGCGCGGCCACCAAGCGTTGGCGCAGCACGAATATCCGACCCCTCCCATCGACGCCCGAACCCCCGGATGATCCGGCCGCACTGCGGCGGAAGGCTCGAACGACGTTCCCTTGCCGGATCCTAGCCAGCCACCCAGCGCCGATCAATGGCGACCCGTGCTGGGGGATCCCGCCACCCGCCTCACCATCCGTGGTGGAATAGGCTCGGCCGCGCCGCCGTCGACGCGGACAGAAAGGCGGAAACCACCCATGGACATCCTGTTCGACACGGCGAACCTCGGCGACATCGAGCGCCTGACGCCCATCTATCCCGTGACGGGGGTGACGACCAATCCGTCGATCCTCAAGGCCGAGGGCCAGGTGGACTTCTACCCGCACTTCCGCCGGATCCGCGAGATCATCGGGTTCAACCGCACGCTGCACGTCCAGGTGCTCGCCAAGGACACGCAGGGGATGATCGACGACGCGCACCGCCTGCTCGACAAGATCGACGACAAGGTCTACCCCAAGATCCCGACCACCGAGGCTGGGCTCGCGGCCATGCGCGCCCTCAAGGAGGAGGGCGTGAAGGTGACGGCGACGGCCATCTACTCCAAGACGCAGGGCTTCCTCGCCATCGCCTCCGAGGTGGACTACCTGGCGCCGTACTACAACCGGATGCAGTCGATCGACATCGATACCCGCGGCACGATCCAGGCCCTCGCCGGCTTCATCCGCCGCTTCGACGCCCCGAGCAAGATCATGGCGGCGAGCTTCAAGAACATCTCGCAGGTCTCGCACGCCCTCGAGTCCGGCGCCGACGCCGTCACCCTGTCGCCCAAGCTGCTCCGCCAGGCCCTGTCCGCCCCGGACATCCTGGGCGCGGTCGACGACTTCATCGCCGACTGGAAGAAGGTCTACGGCACGACGACGCTGCCGGAGGACTGACCGGCCGGGAGCGGGTCAGTTCGTCGAGCCGCGGACGACGAGCTGGCCCGTGATCCGCAGGACGCCGGCGTGCGGCCGGCCGTCGATGGCGTCGAGGAGGAATTCGGCGGCGATGCGCCCGATGTTGTGCAGGTCCGGGTCGATCGTCGTCAGCGCCGGCCGGGCGCCGATGGCGATCGGGTCCCAGTTGTCCGTGCCGATGAGCGCCACGTCGTGCGGGACGTCCTTGCCCACGTCCCGCAGCGCGTCGCCGACGCCGCGAGCGATGAGGTCGGAGCCGCAGTAGATGGCGTCGACGTCGGGGTGCGCGCGCAGCACCATCTGCGTCGCCTGCCGCCCCCACGCTTCGCTCCAGTTCCCGTAGTACACCTGGTCGACGAGCTCGAGACCGCCGGCTGCGAGCGCTTCGGAGAGTCCCTGCGCGCGCTCGCGCGACGCGTCGAAGCGCTCCGGGCCGGTGACGTGCGCCACCCGCGTGCGGCCCATCCTGATGAAGTACTCGCCCGCGATGCGCCCGATCGCCACGTCGTCGACGACCACCGAGCAGTCGCGCGGGTCTGAGGACGGCGAGAGCGCGTACACGACGGGGAACGACGGATCCACCGGGAGCGGGGCGCGACGGTTCGAGCTGCGGCCGGTGACGATGAACCCGTCCACCCTGCGGCGCTGCAGGGTCTCGACGTAGTGCCGCTCGCGGATCGGGTCGTCCCTGCTGTCGCAGAGGAAGACGGATATCTGGCCGGCGCCGAGGGCGTCCTCGACGCCCAGCAGGATGGGGACGCTGAACCGGGCGAAGCTGTCGGTGGTGATCAGCCCGACGGTGTAGCTGCGCTTCGACGGCGCCGCGGCCCTGGGGTGCGCCCCGAGCTGGAAGTTGAGTTCCTTGGCGGCCGCGATGATCCGCGCCCGGGTCTCCGCGCTCAGTTGGCCCGTACCGTTGAGGGCCTTCGACACGCTCCCTGGCGAGACGCCCGCCCGCGCGGCCACGTCCCGGATCGTCTTGCGTCCCACGACATCACTCCTCATCGACGAGGCTCCGGCTCACCCGCTGTGAGCACGGACTCAGATTGCCAGAAAACTAACCCCAGGAACATCCGGAAACACATTGCGGAAACAGAAATTTGCCTTTTACTATCGTTATCAGGTTTCCGAACGAAGGAGTTCACGCGTGACAACAGTCGATTCCGGCCCCCACGCCCCAGCCCCCGCCACGAGCGGCGATTCCCGCGTGGCTGCGCGGCGGAGCGGCGGTTCCGGGCCCGTCGATCCGGTGGCCGCGACCGCGCTGCGGCCGCTGGCGCACGACGCGGTGCGGATCACCGACGGATTCCTCGCGGAACTCCAGGCCGGAAACCGGAAAACGTCGATCCCGCGCGGCCACGAGCACCTCTCAGAGCAGGAGGCCTGGGCCAACCTCGAGAACGCCGCCGCCCGGCGGCTGGGCGGCGCCTATCACGGCCCCGTCTACGAGGACGGCGAGGTGTTCAAGTGGCTGGAGGCCGTCGCGTGGCAGGAGGGGTTGGACGCCGACGACGTGATGGCCCGCTGGCTGGCCGACTACAGCGACCTCGCCCGCCGCGCGCAGGCCGACGACGGCTACTTCAGCACCTTCAACCAGGTGGCGGGGAAGCGCGGCAGGTACGAGTGGATCTCGTACGACCACGAGATCTTCAATATGGCGACCCTCATCCAGGCGGCCGTGGCGCAGTACCGCACCACGGGAGCCGACGTCCTGCTCGGCGTCGCGTGCCGGGCCGCCGACCATCTGGCGCACACCTTCGGCTTCGGGAAGCGCGAGGAGCTCTGCGGGCACCCCCTGGTGGAGATGGCGCTGGTGGAGCTGTACCGCGTGACGCTGGAGCCGCGGTACCTGGAGCTGGCCTCCTACTTCGTGGAGCACCGCGGCCACGGCACGCTGACCGACCCCACATGGCAGGGCTGGACCTCGGTCTACTTCAGTGACCGCATCCCCGTGCGCGAGACCGTCTACCCCGAGGGGCACGCCGTGCGCGCCGTCTACTTCGCGGCCGGCGCCACCGACGTCGCGATCGAGACGGGCGACGGCGAGCTGTTCGACGTCCTCCGGCGGCAGTGGGACAACATGGTGGCCGCGAAGATGTACGTCAACGGCTCGCTCGGCGCGCGCTGGGAGGGCGAGGCCTTCGGCGACCCGTACGAGCTGCCGAACGACAGGGGTTACGGCGAGACGTGCGCGGCCGTCGCGTCGATCCAGTGGAGCTGGCGGCTGCTGCTGGCCACCGGCGAGGCCAAGTACGCGGACCTGATCGAGCGGCAGCTGTACAACGCCGTGCTGTCCGGCGTCTCGCTGGACGGCGACACCTATTTCTACGTCAACTCCCTCCAGGTGCACCGCGATGCCCTGGTCTACGACGGCCGGATGCCCGCGAACGGGCGCCAGCCGTGGTTCGGCACGTCCTGCTGCCCCACCAACCTGATGCGCACCATCGCCACCGTGCACGACTTGGTCGCGACGACGTCGGCGACGGGCGTGCAGCTCCACCAGTTCGCCTCCGCCGACATCTCCGCGGGCGGCCTCGGGCTCACGATGCGCACCGGCTATCCGTGGGAGCTGGACGTCGAGATCGAGGTGACCGCAGCCCCGGAGGCGCCCGTGGAGCTGGCGCTGCGCATCCCGTCGTGGGCCTCGGGCGCGACGCTCGTCGTGGCCGGCGAGCCGGTGCCCGTCACGGCCGGCACGTATGCCCGGGTCGAGCGGGCCTGGGCGCCCGGCGACCGGATCGCCCTGACGCTGCCGGCCGACCCGCGTGCCGTGCGCGGCCATCATCAGGTGGACGCCACGCGCGGCTCGGTCGCCATCGAGCGCGGCCCCCTCGTCTACGCCGTCGAGCAGGTCGACCAGCCGGCGGGCCTCGACGTGGAGGAGTTCCAGCTCGTCGACCTGGACCTGGCCGTCGAGCACGCCGACATCCTCGGCGGCATCCCCGCGGTGCGCTGCACCGCCCGCAGCGGCCCCGAAGGACCGCCGCTCACCGCCACCGCTATCCCCTACTTCATGTGGGCCAACCGTGAGGTCGGCCCGATGCGCGTCTGGCTGCCGACGCTCTGACGAGGAGAACACCCATGAACACAACCGATTCGCTTCCCCGCGCGGAGCACCCCCGGCCGCAGTTCGTCAGGGCCGACTGGCTGAACCTCAACGGCACCTGGCAGTTCGAGCAGGACCCGGGCGACACCGGTCTGGAGCGCGGCCTCCTCGACCGCGAACTCACCGGCCGCATCCTCGTGCCCTTCGCCCCGGAGAGCGAGCTGTCTGGGGTCGGCGACGTCGACGTCATGCACGTCGTCTGGTACCGCCGCGAGGTCGACGTGCCGGAGTCCTGGGCCGGCCGTCGGGTGCTGCTGCACTTCGGCGCCGTCGACCACGACGCGACCGTGTGGGTCAACGGGCAGGAGGTGGCCCGGCACCGCGGCGGGTTCACCGGCTTCAGCGCGGACATCACCGCGGCGGCCCCGCCCGGCTCGACGGCGCACGTGGTGGTCCGAGCCCGGGACTCGTTCCTGGAGCCGCAGGCCAGGGGCAAGCAGTCGCGCAGGTACGGCAACTACGAGTGCTTCTACACGCGCACGACCGGCATCTGGCAGACCGTCTGGCTGGAGGCCGTGCCTGACGACGCCGTCTCGTCGATCCACGTGGTCCCGCACCTCGCAGAGCCGGCGTTCGACGTCACGGCCACGCTGCGCCGCACCCGCCCGGGCCTCGTCCTGCGGGTCACGGTCTCCGACGACGACGGCGAGGTGGCGCGCCGCGAGGTGTCGGCGGACTCCGCGCAGCAGCCGACCCTCCGGCTCCCGATCCCCGAGGGCAGGGTGCGCCCCTGGTTCCCGGGCGACCCGCACCTCTACGACCTCCGCGTCGAACTGCTCGACGGCACCCACGTCGTCGACACCGTGGCCTCGTACGCGGGGCTGCGCACCGTGACGGTCGTGGGCGACGCGGTGCTCATCAACGGGCGCCGGGTGTTCCAGCGGCTCGTCCTCGACCAGGGCTACTGGCCGGAATCGCTGATGACCGCCCCGAGCGACCAGGCGCTGATCGACGACATCACGCTCTCGATGCGCGCCGGATTCAACGGCGCGCGGCTGCACCAGAAGGTGTTCGAGGAGCGCTTCCTGTTCCACTCCGACCGCCTCGGCTACCTCGTCTGGGGCGAGTTCGGCGACTGGGGCGCGACCGACCCGACGCGCCGCGTCGAGGACCACCAGCAGCCCAGCGCGTCGTTCATCACGCAGTGGGTCGAGGCCGTGATCCGCGACCGCAACCACCCGTCCATCGTCGGCTGGTGCCCGCTCAACGAGACCTACCAGCCGATCACCGACCGGATCACCCAGCTGGACGACGTCACGCGCGGCATGTATCTCGCGACGCAGGCCGCCGACCCCACGCGCCCCGTGCTCGACACCTCCGGCTACTCGCACCGCATCGACGGCGCCGACGTCTACGACTCGCACAACTACGAGCAGGACCCCGCCCGGTTCGCCGCACAGGTCGGCGGGCTGGCCGAGGGCAGGCCCTGGATCAACGACCACGACGGCCGCGCGATGTCCGTGCCGTGGCGCGGGCAGCCGTACTTCGTCTCCGAGTACGGCGGCATCTGGTGGAACGCGGCCATCGCCGAGCAGGCGCAGGACCCGGACAGGGTGGGGTCGTGGGGCTACGGCGAACGCGTCCGTTCCGAGGAGGAGTGGTTCGCGCGCTTCGCCGGCCTGACCGACGTACTGCTCGACGACCCCAGGATGTTCGGCTACTGCTACACGCAGCTGACCGACACCTTCCAGGAGGAGAACGGCGTCCTGGACTTCCACCGTCGCCCGAAGTTCGACCTCGAGCGACTGCACGCCATCCAGTCCCGACGCGCCGCGTACGAGGCACTCGATCAGGAGGAGTCATGACCATCACGACCGTCGCCCCGTACTTCCGCGGGAAGGGGGTGATCGAGTTCGCGGAGAAGACCTACCGCGAGCCCGGCGAGGGCGAGCTCCTCGTCCGCATCGGCGCGAACGCGATCTGCGGCACGGACCGCAAGGAGTACTTCGGCGGCGTCGGGATCATCCCCGGCCACGAGGCTGCGGGCCGGGTCGAGCAGGCCGGGCCCGGCACGACGACGGCGGTGGGCACCCGCGGCGCGATCTACCTCATGGACTACTGCGGCGGCTGTCGCTCGTGCGGCGTCGGCGCCACCAATCAGTGCCAGGCCAAGCGCCAGGACGTCGGCCAGACCTCCGACGGCGGCTTCGGACCGTACGCGCTCGTGCACGAGACGCACTTCTTCCCCGTCCCCGACGACGTGTCCTACGTGGCGGCCACCATGCTGCTCGACGTCATGGGCACGAGCACGCACGCGCTGCGCCGCGCGGAGCTGGTACGAAAGGATGCCCGCAGCGTCTACATCGCCGGCGCGGGGCCCATCGGCCTCGGGCTCCTCGCGATGACGCGGGTCTGGTGGGGCGCGGACATCGAGATCCACATCTCGGACGTCAGCCCCTGGCGCCGGCAGTTCGCCGAGACCTTCGGGGCCATCAGCCACGACCCCGCCGACGAGGCGTCGATCGTCGCCGCACAGCCCGACCTCGCCTTCGACTCCTCCGGCAAGCAGTCCGCCCGCGAGCTGGCCATCAGGGCGCTCAGCCAACGGGGCGCGCTGATCTGCGTCGGCCACGGCGAGGGCATCGCACTCGACGTCTCGCGCGACTTGATCGCGCCGGAACGCGCCGTGCTGGGCAGCGAGTACTTCCGATTCGACGAGATGCCGGACAACCTCGCGGCCCTCCGCGCCCACCGCGATTTCCTGGGGCGCATCGTCACCCACACCTACGACGTCGCGCAGATCCGCGAGGCCTTCGACGCCTTCCTCGCGGGCGAGACGGGCAAGGTCGTCGTCACGCAGGACGTGCCATGACCGCCCCGCTGCGCGTCGCCGTGGTGGGCGCCGGCGTCTGGGGACGCCAGCACGCCCGCATCTTCGCCGGCCGCCCCGACACCGAGCTGGTCGCCATCGTGGGGCGCACGGCCGAGCGCACGGCGGCCCGCGCCGCGGAGTTCGGCACCGCCCCATACACCGACATCGCCGCCATGCTCGGCGCCGAGGCGCCGGACCTAGTAACCGTGTGCCTGCCCAACGAGGGCCACTACGAGGCCACCCGGCAGCTCGTCCTGGCCGGGGTGCCGCTGCTGGTGGAGAAGCCGCTGGTCTTCGACCTCACGGAGGCCGACGACCTCATCGCCCTCGCCGAAGAGCAGGACCTCTTCTTCGCGATCAACTTCAACCACCGCTCCGCCGAGCCGGTCCGGCGGGCGAAGGCCGCGATCGACGCCGGCGAGCTCGGCGACATCGTGTTCGCCACCTGGCGGTTCGGCGGCGAGGCGAACCACGGCACGTCGCGGCACGCCAACCTCATCGAGACGCAGTGCCACGGCTTCGACATGCTGGAGCACCTCGTCGGCCCGGTCCGGTCCGTGATGGCGCAGATGACGGCCATGACCTACGGCGACTACTCGACGGTGGCGCTGGCGCTGGAGTTCGCGTCCGGCGCCGTCGGCACCATGCTCGGCTCATACGACTCGTCCTACGCCTACCCCGACGCCCAGCTCGTCGAGATCAACGGCACTGCGGGACGGCTCGCCATCCACGACACCGTCGCGGCGCTGGAGATCTCCACCGCGGGCGACGAGGAGCGCCGCGTGTGGCAGGCCGGCTACTTCAACGACGAGGCGCGCGGCTTCCACCAGACCTTTGACCGCCATGTCGACCAGGTGCTGGCCGCGCTCCGCGCCCACCAGCAGCCCCCGGTGCACGCGCGCGCCGGCCGCCGCGCGCTGCAGCTCGCGCAGGCGGCCATCCAGTCCTTCGAGCGAGGCCGTCGCGTCATCGTCGACGACGTGCGGCCGTGACCCACCCCTCCACCCACTGGCGTTCACAGACATCCATCACTCAAAGAGGAGAACGATCATGACCACCAACGGATTCCGACTCACCCGCCGAGACGTCCTCCGCCTCGGCGGCACGGCGGCCGTCACCGCGAGCTTCGGCGGCCTGCTGACCGCCTGCGGTTCGGGCAACAACCCGGGCCCGGGCGTCTCCCCGGGCACGGCCGGGACCGGGGCCGGCTCGCAGCCCGGCGACCTGTCCTACATGTTCTGGGGATCGACGGCCGAGCAGAAGGCCATCGAGACGATGCTGAAGAGCTTCGAGGCCGCCAAGGCCGGCCGCAAGATCAAGCCGCTGTACACGCCGGCCGACTACGACACGAAGCTGAACGCGCTGGTGGCGAGCAACAAGACGCCCGACCTCGCCTACGTGCAACCCGCGATGGGCTACCGCCTGGGTGAGCAGGGCAAGGCCGTCAACATCGCCGACTACTTCGACAAGTACCCCGAGCTCGGCAAGCGCCTTCCCGGCTCCTACTACTACTGGGACGAGGGCAAGTGCTTCGGCACCCAGGGCGCCAACGAGACCATCATCCTGTTCACCAACAAGAAGGCGTTCCAGGAGGCCGGGATCGACACCCCGCCCGTCTCGGCCGACACCGCGTGGACGTGGGACCAGTTCGTCGAGGCCGCCTACAAGCTGACCATCGACCAGAACGGCAAGCACCCCGACGAGGACGGCTTCGACCCGAAGCGGGTCAAGCGGTTCGGCACCCTGGCCAACATGTGGTCCGGCGGCTGGTACGGGCTGCTGCTCTCCGCCGGCATCGACATCGTCGACGAGTCGGGCAAGAAGACGATGATCGACTCCGCGGCGGGCATCCAGGTGTTCCAGAACCTCGTGGACCTGATGTACAAGCACCGCGTGGCTCCCTCGCCGACGCAGCTGGGCAACAACGCGCCGTCGCTGTCGGTGCAGATGGCGTCCGATCGGCTGGGCATGGCCATCGACGGCCAGTGGGCGCTCCTCGACGTCAGCACCGCGGGGTTCGACTTCGGCGTCGGCGTGCTGCCGAAGTACCAGGAGCCCAAGACCATCACGATGGGCGGCGCGACGCTCATCTTCAACAGCACCAAGTACGTCGAGGAGGCCCTCGAGCTGTACGTGTTCCAGTCCGATCCCACGCAGGTCGACCTGTTCTCCAGCGGCCTGTGGATGCCGCTGGAGGAGGACTACTACACCGATCCCGAGCAGATCAAGAAGTGGGCCGACAACGCGGCGCACCCGGCCGAGTACAAGACCGCGGTCATCGACTACACGCTGAACAACTCGCACGCCTACTTCGCCCAGAAGCTCCGCAACATCGACAAGATCGACCGCGCGATCTCCGCGTCGATGGAGCGGCTGCAGACCGGCAAGGACCCCGTCCAGACCGTGATCGGAGACCTGGCGAAGCAGCTGAACGGCGGGCTGCTCGAGGGCGTCTACCCCTCCCACCCGGCATGAGCCTGAAGCCCACGTCCCGGCCTCGATCCTCTCGCGGTTCGTCCCTCAAGAGGGTCGAGGCCCGCTGGGGCGTCATCTTCGCGCTCCCGGCCATCCTCGGCTTCGTCATCTTCACCGTCGGCCCGATGATCGCCTCGCTGGTGTTCAGTTTCACGGACTGGCGGATCGGCGACCAGCCGAGCTTCGTCGGCGTCGACAACTACGTGCAGATGGCCGAGGATCCGCTGTTCTGGAAGTCGCTCACCGTGACCACCTACTACACGATCGGCGCGGTCCCCCTCGGGCTGATCGTGGCGTTCCTGGTGGCGATGCTGGTGAACTCCGGCTTCCGCTTCCAGTCGCTGTGGCGCACCATCTACTACCTCCCGACGCTGGTCCCCGCCATCGCCAACGCGGTGCTGTGGATCTGGATCTTCAACCCCGACTTCGGCCTGCTGAACACGCTGCTCCGCTCGGCGGGGCTCCCCGAGTCGCAGTGGATCTACGCCGAGGAGACGGCGGTGCCCTCGCTCATCATCATGAGCACGTGGGGCTTCGGCAACGGCATGGTCATCTTCCTCGCCGGCCTCCAAGGCGTCCCGCGGCAGCTGTACGAGGCCGTCGGCATCGACGGCGGCGGGACGTGGGCGAAGTTCCGGCACGTGACCTGGCCGTACATGACGCCCGTGATCTTCTACAACCTGGTGACGGGCATGATCGGCACCTTCCAGGTGTTCAACCAGGCCTATGTCATGACCGAGGGCGGCCCGAACAACGCGACGCTCTTCTACATCTACTACCTGTACACGCAGGCCTTCACCGACGCCGAGATGGGATATGCCAGCGCACTGGCGTGGGTGCTGTTCATCATCGTGCTGGTCGTCACAGCCCTCCTGTTCCGCAACGCGCGCAGCTGGGTGTTCTACGAGATGGGAGACGCGCGATGACCGACGTCGCCACGCCCAAACGACGCGGCTGGGCGAAGACCCCGCTGCCGCAGGAGCGGCGCCGCGGCCCCGTCTCGCGGGTGCTGCTCTTCGCGGTGCTCATCCTCGGTGCCGCGATGATGCTGCTGCCCTTCGTGTGGCTCATCCGCAGCGCCCTGATGACCGACGTGCAGATCTTCGTCAGCCCACCCGAGTGGTGGCCCAACCCGTTCGCGTGGGACAACTTCCCGCAGGCGCTCAGCACGCAGCCGTTCGGCCAGTACCTGCTCAACACGATGATCATCGAGATGTTCGTGGTGACGGGCACGGTGATCACGTGCGCGATGGCCGGCTTCGCCTTCGCGCGGCTGCGCTGGCCCGGCCGAAACATCGTGTTCGCCCTGCTGCTGACCGGCGTGATGCTGCCCTACGCCGTGACCCTCATCCCGACGTTCGTCGGCTGGAGCGCCCTCGGCTTCCTGAACAGCTTCGTCCCGCTGACCGTGCCCGCGTGGTTCGCCGGCGCAGGCGGCGGCGTGTTCAACATCTTCTTGTTCCGGCAGTTCTTCCTTGGCATCCCGTTCGAGCTCGACGAGGCGGCCTACGTCGACGGCGCCTCGCCGTGGAAGGTGTTCTGGACGGTGGTGCTGCCGTTGTCGAAGCCGGTCGTCATCGTCGTGATCATCTTCACCTTCATCGGGGTGTGGAACGACTTCCTCGGCCCGCTGCTGTACCTGAGCGACCAGGAGAAGTTCACGCTGTCGTTGGGTCTCGCGACCTTCCAGAGCACCTACACCGCGCAATGGGGTCTGCTGATGGCGGCCTCGCTCGCCGTCATCGCCCCGGTGATCGTGCTGTTCTTCGTGCTGCAGCGCTACTTCGTGGAGGGCATCACGCTGACCGGTCTGAAGGGCTGACCGGCACCGTCGGCCTGGGGTTCAGGACGACGGGTCGGCGATCACCGCGAGGAACAGCAGCCAGCCGGTGCGGGTGTCGAGGACCCGGAAGACGTACGGCCGGTCCACCACGAAGGGCGACTCGGGCGGGGCCGCGCCGGCCACCGCCGCCTCGGTGACCGCGGCGCCGACGGTGCCCTTGGCGGTGACCTGGAGCCGGATCTGCTGCACCCACTGTTCGATGCTGCCGTCGGGCAGGATGCCGTCGAGGTGCGAGAGGTCGACCTGCGGGAGGCCGGCACGCAGGTCGGTGGTCGCCTGGATGTCGAACGACGGCATGGCCACCTGCGTGGCGACGGGGTCCGCGGCGGCCAGCGCCGAGGTCGCGTCGGCCAGGTCCAGAGCGGTGAGGTCCTGCGGCGCGACGCCCTCGGCGGGCAGGATCACGTCGGCGGCCAGCGCGTCGTCGTAGGCCAGGCGCACGGCCTCCCAGCGGTCGCCGGCCACCCGCGGTGCCGTAACGGGGCCCGACACGAAGCTCGCGTCTTTCGTCCCGTCCGGGCCGTGGAACGGCAGGGTCGGCTCGTAGAGGAACTCCTGGCGCCAGGCGGCCGCGAACAGGACGGCGTCCTGCAGGACCGCGCGGGTCTCCGGGGTGACGTCCACGCCGGAGCGCTCGATCAGCCCCGCGGTGTTGCGCCGCACCCATGCGTCGAGGTCCGCCTTGGCGTCGCCGCGCGCCACCTGGGAGGCCGAGGCGTCGTAGAAGGTGGTCAGCCGGTCGAGGAAGGGCTGGCTGATGGTCTCCTCGACGGCCAGCACGCGGCCGGCCTGGTGCACCACCGGACGGGCGGGCGGGAACTTCCCGTCGACCTTGTCCGGCAGGCTCTCGTAGGGCTTCAGCGACTGGCGCAGCGCCCCGAAGGCGCGGGAGCGCTCGTCGCCGGTGAGGCCGAGCGCGGCGTCGATGCTCGCGGCCGAGGCGCCGGTGGCGCCCTCCCCCACCATGGCGAGGTTCATGGCCAGCGAGCTCGGCGAGGCCACGCGGTTCGATCCCTCCATGACGCCGATCAGGCTCCAGGCGAGGCTCTCGCTCGCGGCCGCGGCGTCGGCGACGCCCGGCGTCGACGCGTACGGCAGGTCGAGCACCGTTCCCACCCCGCTCACCTCCTCGGATGCGGCTCCTGCTGAGCAGGCCAACAGCGCGGCGGCCGCCAGGGCCAACGCGCAGGGGATCGCTCGTCTCGCGGTCATCTTTCCTCCTCAGTGTGGCGCACGAACAGGCTCGTCAGGGAGCGGTGGGGTCGGAGACGGCACCGAGGAACAGCGGCCACCCGGTGCGGGTGTCGAGGACGCGCAGCACGTAGGGGCGCGTGACCTTGATGCTGGGCCGGTCCACCGCCCCCGAGGCGGTGATCTCCAGCTCGGTCACGGCGGCGCCCACCGTGCCCTGCGCCGTCACGCGGAGCCGCGCCTGCTGGACCCAGGCCCCCGCTGTCATATCGGGGGCCATGCCGCTGAGGTCGGTCAGGTCGACGGCCGGCAGCGCGGCGCGAAGATCCGTCTTGACCGCGAGGTCGAGCGCCGGCATCCACACGGCCCCCTCCTGCTCGGGCGCGTCGTCCAGCGCCGCCCCGGCCGCGTCCAGGTCGGCGGCGGTGAGGTCCTGCGTCGCGATTCCCTCGGCGGGGAGGATGACGTCCATCGCGAACGGATCGCCGTAGGGCAGCCGGGCCGCGGTCCAGCGCGCGCCCTCCGCGTAGCGGGCCGTGACCCTGCCCACCAGGAAGTCGGCCTCGACGGGGCCCGTCGGAGCGTCGAAGGTGCCGCGCGCCTCGTTCAGCGGCGCGCGCCAGGCCGCCGCGAAGAACACGGCATCCTGCAGCACCAGCCGGGTGGCGGGGCTCACCTCGACGCCCGAGCGCTCGATGAGGCCGCCGGACTCCTCCCGGACCCACGCGTCCAGCGTCTCCTGCGCCGTGCGCTGGCCGACGTCGATCGCCTGCGTGCCGAAGTAGCGGCCGAGGGCCTGCAGGAAGTCGGGCGCGATCGGCGACTCGACGGCGACGATCCGATTGGCCAGGTGGGCGACGGGAACCGCGGGCGGGTCGGCCTGGTCGACCGTCGCCGGCGGGGCGTCGAACGCCGCGAGCGACTGCCGGAGCGCGCCGTAGGCCCGCGACCGTTCCTCCCCGCTCAGACCGAGGGCCTCGTCCGCGCTCGCCAGCGACGCGCCGCGCGCGCCCTCGGCGGCCGTGGCCAGCGACTGGGCCAGCGAACTCGGCGACACCAGCCGGTTGGCGGTGGTACCCGCCTGCACGGCGGTCCACGCCAGCGCCTCGCTCGCCCGGGCCGCCACGGCGACGCCGTCTGTGGTCCGGTAGTCCAGCGTGAGCACCGGCCCGACCTCCGGCATCCCGCCGCCGCCCCCGCCGCCGAGGGTGGGGTCGGGCGCGAGCGGCAGCGTGGGCAGGATCAGCGCGGCGGCCACCACGGCCGCGACGGCGCCGCCGGCCACGACCCCCGTCCGGCGCCGGGCTGCGCGGCGTCGACGCGCCCCCTCGAGCAGCCCCGCCGGCACCTCCGGAATAGGCACGGCGGCGCGGAGTGCGCGGGCGACATCCTCGTCCTCGTTCACGGTTCGACCTCCTCCTTCGCGAGGTGCGCCGACGCCCTGAGGGCGGCGCAGCCTCGGTGCGCGTACTTCTTCACCGCGCCCTCGCTGATGCCGAGCGCCTGCGCCACCTCCGCGATGGGCAGGTCGTCCAGGTAGCGCATCGTCACGACGGCGCGCTGCATCCTGGGCAGCCCCGCGAGCGCGCGCAGGACGTCGAGGCGCTGCGCGGCGTCCCCGTCGTCCAGCTGCCCCTCGGGCACGGCGCCGCTCGGCACCTCGCTGCGCCAGGCGCGCCGCCGCCACCACGAGACGTACGTGCGGTACATCGTGGTGCGGAGGTAGGCCTCGAACTGCGGCTCCGAGGAGAGCGTGGCGTAGGCGCCCAGCGACTTCGCGAGCGCCGTCTGGAGGAGGTCTTCGGCATGTCCGGCGTCGCCGGTCAGCAGCACCGCGGCGCGCAACAGCGCCCCGCCGCGCTCGGCGAGGAAGGCCTCCATGCCACCCATCTCCACCTCCTGCCCGTAATGACGCTCCAGGGCGCTTCGCAGGTTGTCACACCGGGAAAAGCGGTTCGTCGGACCATAGCGCGAGACGACGTCGGACGCGCTTTTCGCGGGCGGTCCGGGGGCATGTAGGCTGCTGCACGACACTACCGCCCGGACGGGGAGCAGACTTTTTCGCCCGGCCGCCTGGGACCAGATCCCGGGTTCTCTTCGCACGAGCGGTATCGCGGGCCTACGGGCCCGCTGGTGTGTACCTGCCGGTGGGGGCAGAGGCGACTCAGCCCTCCCGCGGCGGGGGGGATTTTGTTGCCGCGGGAGGGCTGGGCGCTACGTCATGCGGTCAGCGCATGACGCCGATGGGGAATCCATCCATATCGTCGAAGGCCTGGTTTTCACCGGCCATCGCCCAGACGAAGGAGTAGGCCGCGGTGCCCACCCCGGAGTGGACGGACCAGCTCGGCGAGATGACGGCCTCGCGGTCGGCGACCACGAGGTGCCGCGTCTCGCTGGGCTCACCCATGAGGTGGACGACGCGCGCGTCCTCGGCCACGTCGAAGTACAGGTAGCACTCGGTGCGGCGGTCGTGCGTGTGCGCCGGCATCGTGTTCCACATCGATCCCTCGTGCAGCTGGGTGACGCCCATCACGATCTGGCAGCTCTTGATGCCGTTCTCGTGGATGTACTGGTTGAGCGAGCGACGGTTCGACGTGACCTGGTCGCCCAGCTCCCGGACCGTGCCCTGACCCTGCAGCACCAGCTGCGTGGGGTACGACGTGTGGGCCGGGGCGGAGAACAGGTAGAACTGCGCGCCCTCCCCGTCGAACACCACGTCGCGGACGCCGCGGCCCAGGTAAAGGCAGGCGCCCTTCGGCAGCTCGTAGGTCTCGCCGTCGGCCGTCACGGTGCCGGGCGCACCGATCGACACGACGCCCAGCTCGCGGCGCTCGAGGAAGAATTCGGCGCGCATCTCGGGGAAGGTCGGCAGCGGCAGCGGGCCGGCCGCGGGCGCGGCACCGCCGAGCACGATGCGGTCGTGGTGCGTGTAGACCACCTTCACCTCCCCCGGCACGAAGAGGTCGTTGATCAGGAATCGGTCCCGCAGCTCGTCGGTTCCCATGCCCTTGATCTGATCCGGGTTCACGGCGTAGCGCTGTTCCATCGTGTTCTCCTCACGTTGTGGTCGGTCTGTGCGGGGCGGGCTCACCAGGCGGGGCGCCACCCGGCGCCGCGCGCGCGTCGGGTGAGCGCCTCGAGGTAGAAGTAGTCACCCCAGAGGTTGCCCTCGTCGACGCCGTGGCCTTTGGGGAGGTCGTAGACCCCGTGCAGCAGCAGCGCGTCGGAGGCGTCCGGGGTCTCCGGCGTGTAGTTGTCGATCAGCGACGCCAGGATGGCGTCGGCAGCCTCACGGTAGCGCGCGGCTGCGGCCTCGTCGGCCACGAGGTCGGCCAGCTCGTCCAGGCCGCAGACGGCGATCGCGGCCGACGACGAGTCGCGCTCGGCGCCGCTGCCGTCGCCGTAGACGAGGTCCCAGTGCGCGACGTGGTCGGCGGGCAGGTGCGCGAGGAAGTAGTCGGCGCACCGGCGCGCAGCCTCGAGCAGGCCGGCGTCGCCGGTCGCGCGGTGGTTCAGCGCGAAGCCGTAGATGCCCCACGCCTGCCCGCGCGCCCAGCAGGACCCGTCCGCGGCGCCCTGCTCGGTGCCCCCGCGCAGCGGCTCACCCGTCTCGGCGTCCCAGTAGAACGTGTGGAAGGTCGAGTCGTCGGCGCGCAGGATGTGCTGACGGAGCTGGTCGGTGTGCCGGCGCACGGCGTCGGCGAAGCGCTCCTCACCGGTCTGCTCCGCGGCCCAGGTGAGCAGCGGGGTGTTCATCAGCGAGTCGATGATGGTGCGGCCGCGCTGCGCGGGGTCGTTCAGGTCGCCCCAGGCCTGGATGATGCCCGCGGGCTCGAGGAAGCGGCGCATCAGCCGGTTCGCGGCCGCCAGCGCCGCGGCGCGCGCGTCCTCGTCGCCCGTCAGGCGCCAGGCGTAGACCGACGAGAGGGTGTAGAGGAAGCCGAGGTCGTGGTGGTCCAGGTCCTCGTCGTCGCGCACGCGCCGCGCGAAGTCGGCCGCGTGCCGGAGCGCGGCGTCGCAGTAGCCGGCGTCGCCGCTCAGCTCCCACGCCAGCCAGAACATGCCCGGCCAGAAGCCCGTGGTCCAGCCGGAGTTGCCGCCCTCGGCGATGCCACTGCGGGCGGTCCGCAGGCGGTAGCGGTTGTCGACCGTCGTGTCGTCGGGATAGGCGGGGCCGAAGGCGGCGATGTTGCGGGTCACGGTGTTCAGCGCCGCGGCCACCGCGGCGGGGACGTGGAGATCGGCCGGGGAGGTGCCGGTCGAGACGTGCGTCATGGGAGCGCTCCTCGAGGGTTCAGTCGTGCGCGGCGGCGAGGGCTTCGGCCTCGACGTCGACGATGGCAGGTTTGAGGGTGTAGCGGGCGTTCGCCCACACCGCGTAGAGAAGGGGGGCCGCGGCGAGCCCCAGGGCGAGGGCCGGCTTCACCACGAAGAACGCGGCGAGGCTGGCGAGGATGACGAGCGAGAGCGCCGACAGGTACCAGCGCCGCAGGCCGAGGACGGCCGAGACGACGACGATCTCGCGCACCGAGGAGCCGGGCGATTCCGCGACGGCCGCCAGCGCCACCGGCAGGACGGCGACGACGAGCAGCAGGACGACGGCCAGCGGCGGCACCGCGAGGGCCGCGTACTCGGTGGTGCCGAGGAAGCGGATGTCGAGGACGGCCACGACGAGCAGCGCCGCGGCCGCCGCGCCGAGCGGCAGGGCCCGGCGGGCGGTGGCCCACCAGGCCCGCCAGAATCCGCGGAACACGTCCGTGCTGCCCTCGTCGGCGTGCCGGCGGAAGACGTCGAACGCCGCGGCCACAGCGGGGGCGGCCAGCGGCGAGAGCACCGCGAGCAGCGGCCACGTCTCGGCAGGATCGGTGCCCACGAGCAGCAGCACCAGCGGCAGGCACGACACGACGAGCAGCGCGTTGGTCATCAGCCCCAGGTAGGCGACGCCGAAGACGAGCGTGTAGTTGTCGTGCGAGATGCGGCGCATGGCTCAGCCCTTCATGCCGGTGGTCGCGATGCCCTCGACGAAGTACCGCTGGCCGAGCAGGAAGATGATCGCGATCGGGATCACCGAGATGGTCAGGCCCGCGAACATCAGCGCGAAGTTGGCGTCGAAGAGGTTGCTGACCATGTTCCTGAGTCCGATCTGGATCGTCCACAGGCTGCGGTCGCGCAGGTAGATGAGCGGGCCCATGTAGTCGTTCCAGGTGTTGACGAACGTCAGCAGCGCCAGCGTCGCGATGGCCGGGGTGGACAGCGGCAGGATGATCCGCCGCCAGATCCCGTACTCCGAGAGCCCGTCGAGGCGCGCCGACTCCGACAGCTCCTCGGGGATCGACTCGTAGAACTGCTTCATCAGGAACACGCCGAACGCGCCGAAGGCCTGCAGCAGGATGATGGAGAGCAGGCTGTTGGAGAGCTTGAGCTGACTCATCATGATGAACTGCGGGATCATGTACGACTGCCACGGCACGGCGATGGTGCCGACGTAGGCCAGGAACAGCACGTCGCGGCCCGGGAAGCGCATCTTGGCGAAGCCGTAGGCGGCGAACGACCCGGTGAAGACCTGCAGCGACGTGACGACGACCGCGAGCACCAAGGTGTTGCGGATCCAGCGCGCCATGTCGGTCTTGGCCCAGATGTCGGCGTAGTTGCCCCAGTTGACGGGGTCCGGCCACCAGGTGATCGGGACGCTGAACACGTCGTTGGCCATCTTCAGCGAGCTGGTGACCAGCCAGAAGAACGGCAGCAGCAGCCAGCAGGAGAACCCGACGAGCAGCGCGTAGAGCAGCACGCGGCCCGCGCGGTAGGCGACAGGGTTGCGGCCGGCCGCGCTGACCGGCAGCTTGAGGCGACGGGTGGACGAGGGGGCGCTGGACATCAGTCATTCCTCCGCTTGTTCACGATGAACTGCACGATCGTGATCGCGATGCACAACAGGAACAGGACGACGGCGGCCGCGGACGCGTAGCCGAAGCTGTTGCGCTCGAAGCCCTCGCGGTAGATGAACTGCGAGATCACGAGCGTGGCCTGGCCGGGCCCGCCGCGGGTGAGGACGAGGATCAGGTCGAGGATCTTGAACGAGCCGATCGTCATCATGACGGTGACGAAGAACGTCGTGGGCCTCAGTCCGGGGAGCGTGACGTTCCAGAACTGCCGGGGCACGCTGGCGCCGTCGACGCGCGCCGCCTCGTAGAGCTCGCGCGGGATGGTCTGGAGCCCCGCGAGGAAAAGGATCATGTAGTAGCCGGCGTCGCGCCACATGCTGATCAGCGCGACGGCGGGCAGCGCCCAGGACTGCGAGGTGAGCCAGCCTGGCGGGTCGGCGATGCCGACCAGGCGCAGCACCTGGTTGATGGGGCCGTACTCGGGGCTGAACAGGATGTTCCACACCATGGCGATCGCGACGATCGACGTGATGTAGGGGAAGAACGCGGCGGTGCGGAAGAACGCGACGCCCTTCAGCTTGGTGTTCAGCAGCAGCGCGAGACCCAGCGACACCACCAGCGTCAGCGGGATGTACATCAGCGAGTACGCGACGGTGTTCGTCAGCGCGATGCGGAAGCTGTTGTCCTTGAAGAGCCGCGTGAAGTTCGCGAACCCCACCCAATCGGCCACGCCGAAGGCGTTCCAGTTGGTGAAGGCGATGTAGAACAGGGTGATCACCGGGATCAGCGTCAGGACGGCGAAGCCCAGGAAGTTGGGCAGGATGAAGGTCCAGGCGATGAAGGTGTTGCGGCGCTTGAGCTTCGCGCCGGGGCGGTGCCGGGACGCGCGCGGCGCGGGGGCGGCCTGCGCGGCGGTGCTGGTCATCGGTGCTCCTCTCTCGTGACTCGTGGGGTGACGGTGGTCGCGCGGGGCGGGGCGCCCGCGAGAGGCGCCCCGCCCGTCGAGCGGACTCAGCCGATCCCGACCTCGTTCTTGACGCGCTCGCTCGCGTTCGCGAGTTCGGCGTCGACGGTGGAGGACTCCGACATCACCGCGGTGTGCAGGTCGCCCAGAATGGTCTGGATGGCGGCGGTGTTGGCGTTGGCCGGGTTCTCCGGCTTCACCTCGTGCACGGACCAGGCGAACTTCGACAGGTCGTCCTGCGGGGCGCCCTCACCGGCGAAGTAGACGTCGACCACGGCGTCGTTGATGAGCGACGGCGTGATGCCGATGCCCGCGAGCGCCTTGGCAGCGTCCTCGCTGGCGGCGTAGGCCAGGAACTTCTTGGCGGCGTCGAGCTTGTCGGCCGAGATGCCGGCGTTGATGCCGAAGCCGGTCGGGTCGCCGAAGGTCACCGGGGTCTTGTCGAGGCCCGTGGTGGAGGCGTCGAACTGCGGCGCCGGCGCCATGCCCCAGTTGAAGGTGTCGGCCTCGCCGGACTTCTGCTGTGCGATCAGCGTGGCCACGAACCAGGTGCCCATCGGCATCATGGCGGCCTTCTGCTTGCCGAACTCGCCCTGGTAGGTCAGCTGGTTGGCCTGGCGGGTGTTGAAGTCGATCTGCGAGCCCTCGTCCTGCAGCTTCAGCGCGCGCTCGTAGTACGGCTTGAACTGGTCGTAGGTGCCGGAGAAGATGTCGGCGCCGGGCGTCTGGGCGTTCGCGAAGCCCTGGACGGTGGACTGCCAGCCGTGCTGGTAGGCGCCGTAGGCGGCGGTATTGCCCGCGGCGCGGAGGCCGTCGGTCAGCTTCTTGGCGGTGGCGGCGTAGTCGTCCCACGTCCAGGTGCCGTTGGGGTACTCGACCTTTGCGGCGTCGAACAGGTCCTTGTTGTAGTACACGACCCAGCTGTCCATGCGGTACGGGGTGGCGTACTGCACGCCGTCGACCTTGTAGGAGTCGACGCCGCCGATGCCGTCGGGCAGCGCCACGTCGGAGACGTCGAGCAGCTGCTTGCCCTGCACGAAGACGGGGGCGTACTTGACCTCCTTCTGGGTGATGATGTCGGGGCCCGCGCCGGCGGCCAGGTCCGCGGTGATGAGCGTGTTGTACTCGGCCGCGTCGTATTCCTTGAGGTCGATCTTGATGCCGGGGTTCGCGGCGGTGAAGCCGTCGGCGATCAACTGGAACTCGGGCGTGGTGGCAAGGCTCCAGCCGGACAGCGACAGCGTCACGTCGCCCGATGGATCGGCCGCACCGCTGACATTGTCGCCGCGGGGCGAGGGCGGGGTATGGGTGGTGGCGCCGCACGCGGTCAGCAGCAGGGAGGCGCCGACGGCGAGCCCCGCTGCCCCCTTGATCAGTCGGTTCATCAGGTGCATCTCCTTTGTGTCCGGACCCCTAGGTGAGGTCGCGATCCGCCTCCGGCGCATCGGACGCGCCTCGGGTCCCTGTGAGGTGAGTGGAGGTGACGAGGCCGTCGGGCCAGGTCGTCTCCGCGGTGAGGACGGGGCCGTCCTCGGTGAGGATCACCGTCGGCGTGTCGTCGCCGGCGGGGCGGCCTGCGAGCTCGACGAGCGCGCCGACCCACTCCCCGGCGCGGAGGCCGAAGGTGAGTGTGGGGGTGACGGAGACCGGGCCCAGCGGGCTGGCCTCCTCATGGGTGTGCGTCGAGGCCGTTGCCCGGCCGAGGACCGGCACGAGCCTGCTCGTCAGCCCGTGGGCGGTGAGCGTCTCCGTGCCGTCGATCTCGTCGCGGTTCGCGGCGGCCAGCGGCCAGCCGCCGAAGCGGAGCGTGAGCCCTGCCTCGTCGAGACCCTCGGGCAGCTGGTCGAGCCGCGCGAGGCGGACCTCCCAGGGGCCCCGGACGAGCGACCAGACGGTCAGTCGGCCCGCGGGCTCGACGTCTCCCGCGATCCCCGAGCCGTGGTTGACCTGCGCGGGGTCGGGCGCGATCCAGTGCGCCGTCGATACGGAACCGGCCACGCCGACCTCGCCGTCGACGCGGACGTCGAGGAGGTCCATGGCCGCGCGGTGCGTGGCACGGCCGGCGGTGTCGACGACGGCCACAGACTGCTCCAGCGGCCGGCGCCACGCCACGGCGTCCAGCAGCGGGCTGGTGGCAGTGGAGTAGCCGATCCGGGCGTACAGCGGCGAGTCGCCCACCTGCGCACCGGGCAGCGCGTGGTCGGTGCCGTGGTTGACGATCCGCACGATGCCGTCGGCGCGGGTACCGTGCGCCACCCAGCCGGGGGCGGGCAGCGCGCGGAGCACGTCACCCTGCTCCACGGGGAGCGGCTCGTCGGGCGCGGTCCACACCGGGTGGTCGGCGGGCAGCATGATGCCGAGCAGGCCCTTGGCCGCCCAGTACGGCGAGCCGGGGCCGGAGTACGACTGCGCGAGCGGGCGCCACTCGTGGTGCCAGCCCATGGTGAGCAGGCCGTCGTCGCCGGGCGCGCCGTGGTCGACGAAGTGGCCGACGATCCTGCCGGCCGCGTGGCGCAGCGCGCCGGCCGACGTCGAGGGGACCTCGGAGACGACACCGGCCCAGAACGGGGCGGCGGCGGCGAAGCGGTAGATGAGGCTGCGGCCCTGGATGAGCGGCGAGCCGTCGGCGCCGACGAGCGCGCGGGCGTCGAGGAGGAAGCGGTCGAGGCGCGCGACGTCGGCCGCGGTCCTTCCGCCGGCCAGCTCCGCGGCGCCGGCCATGCGCGGCCAGAGCGCGGGGTACAGGTGGAGCGCCCAGCCGGTGTACTGGTCGAACGCGCGCTCGTCGCCGTCGGAGATCCAGCCGTCGGCGCGCAGGAAGGAGTCGTGCAGCGCGAGGTCGGCCTCGATGTCGGCCTGCGACCACGGCCCGCCCACCGAGCGGAGGAACGTCTCCACCACGATGCGGAACCAGAGCCAGTTGTTGCGGGGATACGTGGTGTCGCCGACGATCTCGGCGAGGTAGTCGACGAGTTGCTCGCGCGTGCGCTCGGTGAGGGCGTCCCAGATCCAGGGGCGCGTGAGGTCGAGCACCAGCGCGAGCGACGCCGCCTCCACCTTCGCCTGCGCGTGCTCCTGCGGCCGGACCCAGCGGTCGGGGGCGGACGGGTCGACGCCCGCCGCGATGCCGCGGGAGTAGAAGTCGATCAGGTCGTCGACGCCCTGGCCGCGCTCGCCGGCGATCCGGAAGCCCGCGATCATCAGGCTGCGCGCGAAGCCCTCGAGGCCGTCGACCGCGCGGCCGTAGCCGCCCTCGGCTCCGGGCGGCGTGATCCGCGCGTTGTTGGGCGAGGCGAACGGGCGCAGCGCGGCGAGCAGGCGGTCGGCGAATCCCGTCCACCGGTCGCGCTCTGCGGGTCCGGTCGCCTGACCCAGGGCGTTCTGCTCCATTGCATCCCTCACGAGTTGAGTGCCTGTCGAGACACGAAGATAAACGATCGTTTTCCCAAGCGCAACCTCTGTGACTGAACTGTTATGATTGTTTATGATCGTTTTGGGGTAGACTGGGACCGACGAGACCACGAGGAGGGCGCCGATGCCACCGATCACCGCAGCCGAGGATCCCGTTCGCCTCGGACCCGCCGATCTGCGCCCCGCCGACGAGGCGCTCCCCTGTCCGCCCGCCACCGATCGATCCGTGTGGGGCGAGGGCGGCAGCGCGGACGCCACTACCACGCGCGATCAGGTCGCCCGCGCCGCCCGCGACCTGGGCACGCCGTGGCCGCTGCCGCTGGCGAGCACCGCGGCTCGGCTGCACCGCGACGGCGACCGGTCCGCGCACGAGGCGCTGGTCTTCGCACGTCAGGCGCGGCTCGCGCGGGCCGCCGTCGCCGCGGCCGTCACGCGCGATGCGCGCCTGCTCGACGAGGTGGCCGACGGCGTGCTGCTGCTCTGTGAGCAGAGCTCGTGGTGCTGGCCCGCGCACGACGACGCGCATGCCCGCACCGGAGCCGTGCTGCCCGACGTCGCCTCGCCCTACCTCGACCTGGGCGCGGGCGAGGTGGTGGCCGACCTGGCCTGGGTCGACCAGCTACTGGGTGCGCAGCTCGACGAGGCCTACCCCGGGCTGCGCACCCGGGTGCGGCACGAGGCCCGCGTCCGGGTCTTCGCGCCGTTCCTGCAGCGCCGCGACTGGCACTGGCTGGGGTTGAACGGCGACGTGCACAACTGGAACCCGTGGATCCACGGCAACGTGCTGGTGGCCGCGCTGCGGCTGCTCGACGGCCCGGCCGAGGACGATCTGCGGGCGCAAGTGGTCACGCTCGCCGTCGAGGGCCTCGACCGCTACCTCGCGGCCCTGCCCGCCGACGGCGCCATCGACGAGGGCTACCACTACTGGTGGAACGGTGCCTGCCGCGCGCTGGAGGCCGTCGAGATCCTCCGGCACGCCACGGCGGGCCGCGTGGACGGCTTGGCCGCGTGCCCGGCGCTGCGCGCCACGGTCGGCTTCCCGCATCGCATGCAGCTCGGCGACGGCTGGGTGCTGAACGTGGCCGACGGCCAGGCGCGCGAGAGCAGCGAGGTGGCCTGGGATGCGCTGCACCGGGCCGCGCGGCACGTCGGCGACACCGAGGCCGCGGCCTACGCCGCGGCGCACCGCCGTCCCGGCCTGCCGGCCGCGCACGAGTCGGCGGGCCTCGGCCGGCTGCTCCGCGCCGCGACCGACCCGGGCTGGGTGGGCGCCACCCCCGCCGCTCCCCCGCTGCCCGCCGACGTCTGGTTGCCCTCCACTGAGGTGCGCGTCGTCCGGTCGGTGGGCGGGAGCGTCGCGGGGCTGACGCTCGCCGTCAAGGGCGGGCACAACGACGAGCATCACAACCACAACGACGTCGGCGAGGTGGTGGTGGCCAGCGACGGCGTTCCCGTGCTCGTCGACGCCGGGCGGCCCACCTACACGGCCGAGACGTTCGGCCCGAACCGCTACCGGCTGTGGATGATGCAGAGCGCGTGGCACAGCGTGCCGCTGATCCGCGGCACGGCCCAGGCGCCGGGCCGGGAGCGGTGTGCCACCGAGGTCGAGGCGCTGCCGGACGGGCTCGCTCTCGGCCTGGCGGCGGCCTACCCCGTGCCCGGGCTGCGGGAATGGCGCCGCGAGGCGAGGCTCGCGGATGGCGTCGTCACGGTCCGCGACGCGTGGTCGTTGGACCCGTGGCGCGGCGACGGCCCGGAGCCGCCGACCACCGTCTGTTTCCTCGCGGCGGGCGACGTGCGCCTCTCGGCCGGGCGCGCGGACGTGGTGCCCCTGGCGGGCGCGCGGCCGCTGCGGCTGGAATGGCCGGCGGACATCGTCGCCGCCCTATCGCCTCGGACCCTCGACGACCCTATGCTCAGCAGCGTGTGGGGTAGTCGATTGACCCGGATAGAGCTGGACGTGACCGGACGCGAGGAGCTCGTCGTCGTCGTTCGCCAGGAGGCGTCATGACCACCGCGCACGCCCCCCTCCCCGCGGGCCGCCGCGCCCACATCCTCAGCGCGCTCGAACGCGACGGCATGGTGCGCGTGTCGCAACTGTCGGCCGAGCTGGGCGTGAGCGCGGTGACGCTGCGCCGCGACCTCGCGCAGTTCGAGGACGAGGGCCTGCTCACGCGCGTGCACGGCGGCGCGGTCCCCGTCGAGGGCGCCACCCCCAGCAAGGGGGCCCCGGTGCGCCCGCGCGGCGAGCGGCCGACGCTGGCGGTGCTCGTGCCGTCGCTCGACTACTACTGGCCCGGCGTGATCCGCGGGATGGAGGCGGCGGCGGAGCGGCACGGCATGCGGCTGCTGCTGCGCGGGTCGTCGTACGAGCTGATCGACGAGCGCCCCGTGCTCAACCGCCTGGTGCACACCGAGCAGGTCAAGGGGCTGGTGTTCGCGCCGAACATCGACAGCCCGTACTTCGCCGACGTCGCCGAGTGGCTGACCGCGCAGGACCTGCCCGTGGTGCTCGTGGAGCGCGACGTTGTGCGTCCGGACACGTTCGAGGCGATGGAGTCGGCCACCACCGATCACGCGCTGGGCGGCTCGCTTGCCGCGCACCATCTGGCGGCGCTGGGCCACCGTCGGGTCGGCCTGGTGGTGTCGCGGCTGTCGCCCACGTCGCGGAAGATCGCCGCCGGCTGGGAGCGGGCCTGCGAGGAGCTGGGCCTGGACCGCACCGAGCACTTCGAGCGGTTCATCGAGGACCACCGCTCCGCGGAGTTCTCCGCGACCGTGACGGCGATCATCGACACGGTGATCGCCTCGGGCACCACCGCCCTGCTGGTGCATTCGGACCCCGAGGCCCTCACCGTCGTGGAATATGCCCTGGCCAGAGGCCTGTCGGTGCCCGGCGACCTGTCGGTGATCGCGTACGACGACGAGGTCGCCCAGTTGTACAACCCGGCCCTGACCGCCGTCAGCCCGCCCCGCGCCGCCGTCGGCGAGGCGGCCGTCGAGCTGCTCATCCGCCGCCTCTCGGACCCCTCACACCCAGCCCAGCGGGTCGTCGTCAGCCCGTCGTTGATTGTGCGCGAGTCGACGGCGGCCGCCGGCTGAGCCGAGCACCGATCCTTGAGCCGACTCGCAACCCGAGACGCCGATCCTTGAACAGACACGCAAACCAAGACGCCGATCCTTGAGCCGACGCGTGAGCGCCAGCGAACCGTCGAGTCGAAAGGTCCCGCGCTTTGGGCAGAGAGCCGCGGCAGGAAGTCGCCAAAGGCTGTGGTCACGGACCCTTCGAGACGCAACCCCGCATCATTCACGCTCAGTGTCAGTCAGCGCGCGGGGCTGCTCCTCAGGGACCGCTACCAAGCCGCTCCTCCGTGACCGACACAACCGCATCAAGCGACCCGCCGATCCTTGAACAGACACGCAAGCCGAGCACCGATCCTTGAGCCGACGCGTGAGCGCCAGCGAACCGTCGAGTCGAAAGGTCCGCAACCGTGGGCAGAGAGCCGCGGCAGGAAGTCGCCAAAGGCTGTGGTCACGGACCCTTCGAGACGCAACCCCGCATCAATCACGCTCAGTGTCAGTCAGCGCGCGGGGCTGCTCCTCAGGGACCGCTGCCAAGCCGCTCCTCAGTGACCGACTTGCCTGCGGCTGCTCGATGGGACGCTGGCTGCGGCGCCCCAACGAGCAGTCGGTTCAGGGCAGGCGGTGCCCCGCGGCACGGAAGATGCGGTACCACTCCTCGCGGGTGAGCGGGATGTCGGAGCCGGCTGCGGAGTCGGCGACACGCTGCGAGTTCGTCGTGCCGAGCACCACCTGGATGTTGGCCGGGTGCCTGGTGATCCAGGCAACGGCGATCCCCGTCGGCGTCACGCCGTAGGCCGCGGCCAGGTCGTCGATGACGTCGTTCAGCTCGGCGAAGTTCTCCCGGTCGCCGAGGAACACGCCGTTGAAGAACCCGGCTTGGAACGGCGACCATGCCTGGAGCGTGATGTCGTTCAGGCGCGCGTAGTCGAGCAGGCCGACGTCGCGGCTGAGCGACTGGTCCTCGGCCAGCATGTTGGCCGCCACGCCCTGCGCGATGAGCGGAGCGTGCGTGATGCTGAGCTGCACCTGGTTGATGGCGAGCGGTTGCTTGACCGAACGGCGCAGCAGCTCGATCTGCCCGGGCGTGTGGTTCGAGACGCCGAACGTGCGGACCTTGCCCGCGGCCTCCAGCTCATCGAACGCGGCGGCCACCTCGTCGGGCTCCACGAGCGTGTCGGGGCGGTGCAGGAGGAGGACGTCGAGGTAGTCGGTCTGGAGCGCGGCCAGGGACTCGTCGACGGTGGTGAGGATGTGCTCGCGGGAGAAGTCGAAGTAGCCGGGCCGGATACCGACCTTCGACTGGATGATCACCTGGTCGCGCTCGGCGGCCGGCACGGCGTTCGCCTCGCCGTAGCGGCGCTCGCACAGGTGTCGGTCGCCGCCGTAGATGTCGGCGTGGTCGAACGTGTTGATCCCGGCATCCCGGGCGGCCCGCACCAGCGTGCGGATCTCCTCGTCGCTCTTGTCACTGATGCGCATCAGTCCGAGCACCACGTTGGATGCCTCGAGCTGGGTCTGGGGCAGGGTGAAGGTCTTCATATGTCTATCCAACCCCATCCGGCTGCGCCCCGCGCAGGGTCTCGGCTTCCGCGAGGAAGCAACCCCTGATCCCTGAGGAACACACCACCCCGGCCTCTGAGGAGCAGCCCGACGCCGAGCCGCACCACTGGTCCTGAGGAGCCGCCCGACGCCGAGCCGCACCACCGGTCCCTGAGGAGCAGCCCCGCAAGCCGACCACCACCGAGCACGAACCACGCGGGGCTGCGTCTCGAAGGGTCCGAAACCACAACCTCCAGCGGCGTCCCTACCGCAACCCCCTGCCCACACTTGCGGACCTTTCGACACAGGCCCGGCGCTCCGCGCGGCGGCCTGGCTCAAGGAACGGCGGCCTCAGGATCGAAGCAACGGTCCCTGAGGAACAGCCCCGCCAGCTGACCCACACCGAGCGCGAACCACGCGGGGCTGCGTCTCGAAGGGTCCGAAACCACAGCCTCCGGCGGCCTCCCTACCGCAACCCCCTGCCCACACTTGCGGACCTTTCGACACAGGCCCGGCGCTCCGCGCGGCGGCCAGGATCCAAGGAACGGCGGCCTCGGGGCCCAAGGAACGGGCCCCGAGGAGCAGCCCGCACACCACCCCGTACTGCCGCTCCCCGAGAAGCAGCCCCGCAAGCCGACCAGCAACACCGGTCCCTGAGGAGCACCCCGCAAGCTGACCAGCAACACCGGTCCCTGAGGAGCAGCCCCGCCAGCTGACCCACACCGAGCGCGAACCACGCGGGGCTGCGTCTCGAAGGGTCCGAAACCACCAGCGCCCACAACCTCCCTACCGCAACCCCCTGCCCATACTTGCGGACCTTTCGACACAGGCCCGGCGCTCCGCGCGGGGGCCTCGGGATCCAAGGAACCGCGCCGACGTCGATCGTCCCGCCGCTGCCAGGCAGCGACGGGACGACC
Organism: Arachnia sp.; assembly: GCA_047602285.1. Taxonomy (GTDB): domain Bacteria; phylum Actinomycetota; class Actinomycetes; order Propionibacteriales; family Propionibacteriaceae; genus Arachnia. Next base: position 2,560,724 of record JASGHR010000001.1, on the reverse strand, counting down.
CGGGGGGGCTTGAACGATCAGGCCGAGCGACGCCTCCGCGTCGCGAGAGCGGCACCGATCAACGCCACGACAACCACCGCACCCATCGACTCATCCAGCTCCGACGCCCCCGTGCTCGGCAGCCCGGGACGCTTACCGTCGTCCTTGGGATCGGTCGGCTTCGTGGGATCGGTCGGATCAGTGGGATCGGTCGGATCAGTCGGGTCCGTCGGATCAGTCGGGTCCGTCGGATCAGTCGGATCCGTCGGGCCCGTCGGATCAGTCAACCCGGTGATGGTGAACGGACCGGACTGGATGGTCCGCGACGGGCCACCGTCCAGGTTTCCGGTCAGGAACCGCAATGTGAACCCCTCGCCCGGTTCCAGGGCTGGATTCGACCCCAGCGTCCCGTCACCATCAACGGTGGTGCCGTTCGGCACAGGCATATCGATTTCGAACGAGCCATTCTCATCGGCCTGCACGATCCACCAGATCGTCTGATTCTGATGAAGCGACGTATCGACCCGCGAGAACGCACCGTCGTCGATCTTGATGGCAACCTTCGAGCCACCGTTGACCGGATGCGTGAATCCGACGCCGGTCACCTTCAGCGTCCCGCCCAACTTCGCCGACGGAGCGACCGTCACCGCAGCCGCCACCGGTGCCTCTACCGTGACCGTCCGCGTCACGGTCCTGGTCCCATCGGTGAACGTGACCTCAAGATCACCGGCCGGCACATTCGCCGGGATCTGCACCCTGGTGTAGTCCTTCCGCGACGTATCGCCGTTGTCATCCAGCTGCCACGCCTTCTCCGACGCGCTGACCTGACCGATGCCGCTGAGCACAACGCTCTCGCCACCGATCTGAGCGGTCGCCAAGAGCTTCCCGCCCGGCGCGAATCCGACGGCGTGGAACGTCCACACGCCGCCGCGCTGCACCAGCAGGTCCTCCTCGCCACCAGCATGATCACCCGGGTTGTACACCCGAGTGGTCAACTCGGTGACCGTCACCGAGCCACTGGTGGCCAGCACCTGGCCGCTGTCGGCATCGACCACCCGCAGCGCATAACCCGAACCGGGAGCCGCGTCACGTGGCACCGTCACCCGACGATACGTCTGCCCGTCAGGGTTCGCCGTGTTCCCATCCGCAGCGATCGTGAACGGCGCAGACACCACCGGGCTGCCCTCACCGTCGACCAGCTCGACGCGCACCTTGGCGCCCTTGTCGAAACCGGCAAGGTTGAACCACAGATTGTCGAACTGCTCCACCACCGGGTTCGTCACCGAGACCGAACCCACCGGCTCAGCATCGCTGAGCGACACCGTCGCGGCGTCGGAGGTCACGTAGTGCCCTCCGGAGGACACGACGACGCGATAGGCGTTGTACTCGACAGGGCTGGTGGGCGGATAGACCACGACGCTCGGCGTCGAGATGCCCGACCAGGTCTCCCAGCCTCCGAACCGCTGTCGCTCCCAGCGATAGGTGTACTCCCCGGTGCCTCCCGAGGCCTCCACAGACAGCGTGATGGGCGTACTCTCGGGCGCCTGTGCCGACGCCGGCTGCGACGTGATGGTCACCGGGGGACCGACCGGAGCCGAGAGCACGGTGAGCTTCGCGGGGTTCGACGTGACGCTTCCCGTCACGTTGGAGAACACCACGCGATAGAGAGTGCCCGACTGTTCCAGCGTCGCCGGACCGGTGGACAACTCGTCCCGACCCGCGCCCGGGATATCAGCCCACGTGCCGCCGTCATTGGTCGAGATCTGCCACTGGATGAAGGGCGCATAGCCACCGATCTCCGCGGAGAACAGGGTCGACTCGCCGACGACAACGGTCTGATCCGTCGGCTGCGACGCGACGGTGGGGGCGCTGGCCGGCGGATCGATCGTCACCGTCGCCGCCTCGGTGGTCACGGTACCCGCCGAGTTGGTGAACACCGCGCGGTACTTCGTGCCACTGACATGGATGGGAAGCATGGCCCGCATCAGGAGCCGCGTCGAGTTCACGAACGGCCCCATGTTCTTCCACACTCCTGCGCCCTCGCCGTCACCGGGCACCCAGGCCTCCCACGACACGACCGGCTCCGGGTCGCCCGTGGCGGCGACGTTGAACTCGTAGTACTCCCCGTCCGCAACGTGCTGATCCACCGGCTGCAGAGTCACCACCGGGGCCACCCCCTCGGCGGATGCGGACACCACCGTGAAGGTCGCGGCCTCGGAGCGGACCCGGTCGCCTGCCACCAGCGAACCGGTCAGGAACCGCAGGTTATGGGTCTCGCCGACCGCCCAGGAGGCGTCGGAGTTCTCCGCCGTCGGATAGGGCAGGGTCGCCGTCCAGGTGCCGTTCTCGTCGGCCGCCACGATCGCGTAGATCGTCTTGTTGCCCTGCACCGCACCCGTCTCGGGATGCGTGACCGTCTCCTTCGTGCTCACCCCACCGTCGTCCAACTTGATCGCGGCAATCGACCCACGAGACCCGTCAGGGACCTTCCATCCCTCGCCGGAGATGGTCAGCGGCTCGCCGACCACCCACTTCTCCGGCACCCAGTACTCGGCGCCGTCAACGGCGGTGTACTTCTTGCCCACGTGCTCCACGGGGACGGCTGTCACGGTCAGCGCGGCGGGATCTGTGATCGCCGTGCCGGCGTCATTGGTGAGCACCGCCCGGTACCTGGTCCCCGACTGGGAGATCGCGACGTCGGTCACGGCGAGGGCCGCGCTCGTCGCGCCGTCGATGTCCGTCCAGTCGCTGCCATCGGTGGACGACTGCCATTGCACACTCGGCGTGGGCGTACCGGAGAATCCGATGGTGAACGTCGCTCTCGACCCCACGGTCACCGAGACGTCCTCAGGCTGAGCGGTCACCCGCGGCTCTTCGGCGACAGGCTCGGAGGCCGTGACCGTGAGGGTCACCGGGTCCGTGGTTGCGGTACCCGCCTCGTTGGTGAACACCGCACGATACCGATTGCCCGACATCCCCAACGACGTCGACGCCAACCTCAGCGTCTTGGACCGCGCAGGACCGAGCATGTTCCAATCAACACCATCGCTCGAGTACTGCCACTGCACCGTGGGCTCCGGCGTGCCAGAAGCATCAACGGTGAACTCGGCAGGCGAGCCTTCGACGACCGACACGGACACCGGCTGAAGGGTCACCGTCGGCGCAACCGCCGCCGGCTCCGCAGCCGTCACCGTCAACGTCACAGGATCACTGGTCGCGGTACCCGCCTCGTTGGTGAACACCGCACGGTACCGATTGCCCGACATCCCCAACGACGTCGACGCCAACCTAAGCGTCTTGGAGCGGGCGGGGCCGAGCATGTTCCAATCAACGCCGTCACTGGAGTACTGCCACTGCACCGTGGGCTCCGGGGTGCCCGAAGCATCAACGGTGAACACCGCAGGCTCACCCTCGACCACGGACACGGACACCGGCTGAAGGGTCACCGTCGGCGCAACCACCGCAGGCGTGTCCTCGACGATGGTGAAGTCGACGAACGGGTTACGGGAATGATCACCATCAGCCAACGAACCAGTCAGGATCCGGATCCGCTGGGTCTGACCCACCTGCCACGCCGTCTCCGCGGTCAGGGTGGAGTTCTCCGGCGTCGGGAACGGGATCGTGATCGACCAGTTCCCCTCCGCATCACTCAACCACACCCCATGCGCCCGCGGATCAGCGAACGTCGAACCCGGAACCTGGTTCTCGATCACCCGACCCTCAACATTCACCGCACCGGTACCGCCCGAGGGCAGGTTGAAGAACACCGGACCGGCAGACCCGCCGGAGCCGTCCTGCCGGAACCAGCCCTTGCCCGAGATCGTGATCGGCTCACCCAGCTTCACCGTCTTCGGCGTCAGCAACGTGCCTGCCGGGTTGCCTGTGGTGTTCGACGTGACCTGCGTCACCAGCGTGTTCGAGTCGGAAGGGTCCAACGGGGCAGCCGCCGCGGGGACGATCCCGCCGTACAGCGGAGCGAGCAGCACCGCGAGCAACAACGCAAGCACCCTTCGGGGGGCGCCTGCACCGCGCGCAGGACGTTGTGAGTGTGGTGTTCGTGTCACCAGTGACATATCGATCTTTCTTCACCTGCCGGGCCGAGGAACCCCGCGCGACACACAACCCACACAAGGCCCTCATATTTTGGTAAGGGAAGGCTAACCTAATTAAAGAGGGGTCGGGCGGGCGCTCACTTCGTGAGAACGAGGCGATCGTGAGCCTGCCCCAGACGCGTGTCCCGGTTCACGAACCACTCCCGTGGAGGAGAAACCTCGCGGTGAGCGCAACCTGGGGCTCGGCGTCGTCGAGCAGAGCGATGAGCGCAGCGCGAGCGGCAGGATCAGACACCTCAGCCAGGGCGATCGCCAGGCGCTGTCGACCAGCGGGACCCGCTGCTGTCAGGGCGTCACTGAGAGCGAGGGCTGCCTGCTCGGCGCAGTCGTATTCGGTCGCCAGCCTGGCCAGGACGTCGGTGGCGTCGACGTCGTCCTGCCCCTCAACGATCAACCCGACCAGTCCCGGGATCGCATCCGGCCTGCCGATCCGGCCACCCGCCAGCGAAGCTCTGGCCCGCACGACGGGATCGGGATGATCGAGTGCCTCTGCCAGGGCTTCGTCGGCGCGAGGCGTTCCGATCTTGCTCAGCGCCTCCACCGCCCGATGTCGGCGTGTGGATTCCTCGGAGCCGAGCGCGTCCGCGAGGATCGGCACCGCGTCGTCGCCCGTGCGCGCCAACGCCCATGACAGGGTGGCCGCGACGATCGGGTCGTCCTCGCCCAGCACCGCCTCGGCGAGCAGGGCGGCGTCGCCGCCGTCCTCCCCGCCCATGGTCAGCGCAAAGCGCTGGCGCTCCGACGGGCTGCTCGCGTCGAGCCCGCGCATCAGCGCCGTCAACCGCAGCACGTCGGTCCACGCCTCAGGCGTGCTGGCCGCGACCTGTTCCAGCCGCCGCAACAGCTCCTGCTCGCGGGCGAGGCGTTCGCGCGTGCGCGCCACCAGTTGCTCCACCATCGACGAAGGGTCGAACGACAGATCCTGCAGCGTCTCGCCGATCTCCTGCAGGCTCAGCCCCAGCAGGCGCAGGCCTTCCACCTGGAAGAGACGGTGCAGGTCGTCCTCGGAGTACTGGCGGTACCCGCCCAGCGACCGGCCTGTGGGCGAAACCAGCCCGAGCCGGTCGTAGTGGCGCAGCATGCGCGCGCTGATACCGGAACGCTCCGCCACTTCACCGATCAGCACCAGTCACTCCTCCACCTGCTCGACACCCGGCGCGCCGCGCAACGCGACCACCCGTCGGGCCTGCTCGATCGCGGCATCGAATCCCTCCTCCGGGTTGCGCAGGTACCTGTCGGTGGCGACGGCGTGCATCCGGACGCCGTCGTCGTGCGAGCCCTTTGCCCGTTCGACTACGGCCAAGGATGCCTCGCCGAGGGAGGCAAACGCGCGGCTGAGGCTCAACTGCACCTGGCGATCCCCGCGCCCGAGCTGGCCGGCCAGCTGATCGAGCAGCCAGCCGCGCGCGTCGTCGGGGACCAGCACGACGGCGGCCCGCCACGCAGCGCGGGCCACGTCGTCGTCAGGGTCGCGGAGCAGGTCGGCGGTGATCGCGGGCCAGGCTCGCCGGTCGCCGATCTTCGACAGCGTGTGCAGCGCCTGACTGCGCGCCCGCGCCACCGACGACGCGAGCTCGTCGATCAGCCGACCGACCGTCGACGACGCATCATGCCTGGTCAGCGCCCAGGTGAGCATGTCGCGCACGTAGAAGTCGGGCTCGACGGCGCAGCGCGCGATCAGCACGCCCACATCACCTGGCTCAGGCTGCATGCCCGCGGCCATCGCCGCGTTCAGTCGCACCGACGACGTCGGCGCCTCAAGCGCCGCCGTCAACCGCGCCGTCCTCGTATCCGCCAGATTCTGGGTCATCGTGACACCTCCTGACCCCACCCAAGGCGTTGTCACAGTGTCAAGGTCAAGCCAGTCGCATCATTCCCTGCCGCGACTCCCTGCCCACACTTGCGGACCTTTCGACACGGGGCCCGGCGCTCCGCGCGGGGCCCCGGCTCAAGGAACGGCAAGACCGATCCCTGAGGAGCAGCCCAGGCAACGGTCCCTGAGGAGCAGCCCCGCAAGCCGACCAGCGCCGCGCAAGAACTGTGCGGGGCTGCGTCTCGAAGGGTCCGAAACCCTCGCAGACTGCGGACTCGTTGGGTCCACAACCACAACGCCAGGTGCCCTACCCGCCAACCATGGAATTTTGACCCACAACCCGGGCTTCTCTGCCCTACAGAGCACAGACAGCGGAGTTGTGCGTCAAAATTCCATGCCTTCCGAGTAGACCCCATCCGGGCTGTATCTCGGACAGCGCAGGATCACAGCTTCACTGCTCTCACTGCCGCGACTCCCTGCCCACACTTGCAGACCTTTCGACACGGGGCCCGGCGCTCCGCGCGGGGCCCCGGCTCAAGGAACGGCAAGGACCGGTCCCCCGGGGAGCAGGCAGGTCAACGGTCCCTGAGGAGCAGCCCCGCGAGCCGACCAGCGCCGCGCAAGAACTGTGCGGGGCTGCGTCTCGAAGGGTCCGAAACCCTCGCAGACTGCGGACTCGTTGGGTCCACAACCACAACGCCAGGTGCCCTACCCGCCAACCATGGAATTTTGACCCACAACCCGGGCTTCTCTGCCCTACAGAGCACAGACAGCGGAGTTGTGCGTCAAAATTCCATGCCTTCCGAGTAGACCCCATCCGGGCTGTATCTCGGACAGCGCAGGATCACAGCTTCACTGCTCTCACTGCCGCGACTCCCTGCCCACGCTTGCGGACCTTTCGACACGGGGCCCGGCGCTCCGCGCGGGGCCCCGGCTCAAGGAACGGCAAGGACCGGTCCCCCGGGGAGCAGGCAGGTCAACGGTCCCTGAGGAGCAGCCCCGCGAGCCGACCAGCGCCGCGCAAGAACTGTGCGGGGCTGCGTCTCGAAGGGTCCGAAACCCACGCAGACTGCGGACTCGTTGGGTCCACAACCACAACCCGGGTGGCCTACCTCGGAGTGAACCGGAGGAGGGCGGCACCGTGCGGGGCCAGCGACAGGCGGAGGGCCGCGCTGCCCGGGGCGACACCGCGTGCGGCGTCGCTCTGCACCGACACGGGCTCGAACGGCACCGCAGCGCCCGACCACAGCTCGCGCACCTCGCCGCCCGCAATGGGCAGACCCAAAGCCTGGGCGTCCAACGCGATGTCGACGGCGCTCTCACCGAGGTGGAACACAGCGGCGTAGCGCACGGCATCTGCACCGTCGGCGGCCCAGAACACGAACGAGCCCTCTCGGGCGAGTTCCCGGTTGTTCGACGACGCGCGGAGGATCTCGAGGACGTCGGCGTTGGTGAACAGCGCGATGGTGGCCGGGTCGCTGGTGGGCAGGTCGCCGCCGATCATCAGCGGCGAGCGCGCCATCACCCAGAGCGTCATGAGCGACACGCGCTCGGCCGGCGTGAAGCCGTCCTGGCGGGGCTCGCCGCGCTCGGCGCGGATGCCGATCCGACCCAGCGGGAGCATGTCACCGTCGGGCCAGCCCTCGGGGCCGGCGTGCGGGGCCCACCGCGCGAACCGGGCGAAGTTGTCGACGACGTCGGTCCAGCGGTCCCAGACGTCGTCGCACAGCCGCCACATCGTCGCGTTCTCCCGCAAGTGGTCCAGCCGCGCCAGCGACATGTCCTTGCCCGGCGACAGGCTCAGCTGGAACGCGTGCTCGGACCTGCGCAGCGCGCCCGCGAGCGCCTCGATGTCCGCGCGCTGATACGGCCACAGCATGTCGTCGGCCTTGATGAAGTCGACGCCCCACTCGGCGTAGAGCGCGGCGAGCGAGTCGTAGTACGCCTGGGCGCCCGGGTGCGTGTGGTCGAGGCCGACGTAGTGCGGGTTCCACTCGCAGCGGTTCTCCGGGTCGGCGACATCAGCGGCTCGGGCAGCGCTGCCCAGGATGGGCGTGTTGGCGTCGACGGCGCGGCGCGGGATGCCGCGCATGATGTGGATGCCGAAGCGAAGACCCAGCGCGTGGACCTCGGCGGCGAGCGGACCGAAGCCTGCGCCGTCGGCCGCGCTCGGGAAACGGACGGGGTCCGGGATCACGCGGCCGTGATCGTCGAACAGCAGCGCGGCGTCCTCGTTGTAGCCGTGCGAGCGCGCCCCGGGATCGGACCAGTCGATGTCGACGACCACCGTGTCCCAGCCGAACGGCAGCAGGTGCTCGGCCATGAAACGCGCGTTGGCCCGCACCTCCTCCTCGGTGACGGTGGTGCCGTAGCAGTCCCAGCTGTTCCACCCCATCGGCGGGGTGAGGGCGGGCTTGAGCGTCATGGGGTCCTCGTTTCGATGGGGTCGGATGCGGGTGCCTCGGCGAGCCAGACGCGCACACCCGTCGGCGGGCCGATCTCGATCCTCATCTCGCACCCCTCTTTTTATCGATACATGATGATAGTAGAGTCGCGACCAGCCGCAACCCTGTGCACCCAAAGGGACCCGATGAAGTTCTTCCCCCTGGACCGCGTCCGCCTCCTCTCCGGCCCGTTCGCCACCGCGACCCGGGTCGACCTCGACTACGTGCTGGGCCTCGATCCCGACCGTCTCCTCGCCCCGTTCCTCCGCGAGGCGGGGCTCCCGCCGGCCGCGCCGAGCTACGGCAACTGGGAGGACTCCGGCCTCGACGGGCACACCGCGGGCCACTACCTCTCGGCGCTCGCTCTGCTCTGGGCCGCGACCGGCGAGCAGGCCGCCAAGGACCGGCTCGACGGCGCCGTCGCCGAGATCGCCCGCGCGCAGGACGCGCTGGGCACCGGCTATGTCGGCGGCGTGCCCGGCGGGGCCGCGTTGTTCGCCGGGCTGCGCGACGGCGGGGTCGAGGCCGCGCGCTCGCTCGGCACCGACGGCCACTGGGTGCCCTGGTACAACCTGCACAAGACGTTCCAGGGCCTGATCGACGCCCACACGCTCGGCGGCAACCGGGACGCCATCGGCGTGGTCGTGCGGCTGGCCGACTGGTGGCTGGGCATCGCCGCCGGCATCGACGACGAGGCGTTCGAGGCCATGCTGGACACCGAGTTCGGCGGCATGAACGACGCGTTCGCCCAGCTGGCCGCACTCACCGGGCGGGACGAGTACGCCGCGATGGCGCGCCGCTTCTCGCACCGCGCGCTCCTCGACCCACTGCGCGCGCACCGCGACGCCCTCACCGGGCTGCACGCCAACACCCAGATCCCCAAGGCCGTCGGCTACGCGTCGACCGCCGCCGTCACCGGCGACGCGGACCTCCTGGCCGCCGCCGATTTCTTCTGGCGCACCGTCGCCGAGCGCCGCAGCGTGGCCATCGGCGGCAACAGCGTCCGCGAGCACTTCCACGCCGCCGACGACTACTCGTCGATGATCGAGGACCGCGAGGGCCCCGAGTCCTGCAACACCTACAACATGCTGAAGCTCACCAAGGCACTCGCCGAGGCCGGGCTGCGCCCGGAGCACCTGGACTTCGCCGAGCGCGCGCTCTTCAACCACGTGCTGGGCTCGCAGCATCCCGAGCGCGGCGGCTTCGTCTACTTCACCAGCATGCGGCCGCGGCACTATCGCACCTACTCAGCGCGCGATCTCGGCTTCTGGTGCTGCGTCGGCACCGGCATGGAGGTGCAGGCGAAGCACGGCGAGTTTGTTTTCGGCATCGAGGACGGCGCGCTGGCGGTCAACCTGTTCGTCCCCGCGGAACTGGACGCGCCCGAGTTCGGCGGCAGGGCGCGGCTCGATACCGGGTTTCCGTTCGACGACGCCGTGCGCCTCACGCTGCTGCTCGACGCACCGCGCCGGTTCCCGCTGCGGCTGCGCGTCCCCGGCTGGGGCGCGCTGGTCGACGTCGCGGTCAACGGCGCGCCCGTCGACGCGGAGGAGGTGCCCGGCGCACTGCTCCTCGACCGGGAGTGGCAGCCGGGTGACGTCGTGTCGTTCCGGATCCCGCTCGAGATCCGCGCGGAGCGGCTGCCCGACGGCTCCCCGTGGCAGGCGTACCTCGCGGGCCCGATGGTGCTCGCCGCCCGCGCCGGCACGGACCACCTGACGGGCCTGGTGGCCGACGACAGCCGCATGGGCCACATCGCCCAGGGCCCGTTGATGGGCTTCGGCGACCTCCCCGTCGTCGGCCCCGGCGCGGACCAGGTCTCGGCGACGGGCCCGCTGAGGTTCCGCGTCCCCGCGCTCGACCCGCCGGGCGCGACCATCCACCTCGAGCCGTTCGCGCACCTGCACGACGCCCGCTACACCGTGTACTGGCCCGTGGCCGACGATTCCCCCGCGGAACGACGCGCAGCACTGGCAGCCCAGGACGAGGGCGTCTCGCTCGATGCCCGCACTGTCGACAAGGTGGCGCTCGGCGAGCAACAGCCCGAGTCCGACCACGGCTTCCGCGGCACGGCCACCGAGGTCGGCCTCACCGGTGACCGCCGCTGGCGCTCCACGCGCGAGTCCATGGCCGTGCGGCTCCGCCGCGACGAGAACCCCTGGTGCCGACTGGCTGTGAACTACGTCACCGCTGGCCCGGGCCGCGTCATCGTGACCGTCGCGGGCCGCGTCGTCGGCGAGGAGTCGTTCGACTCGGCCGGCGAGTGGCTCACCGGAGAGTACGACGTCACCGAGGCCCTCCGCGCCCACACCGGGGACACGGTCGACGTCGAGTTCTCCGCCGCCGACGGCCTCCCCACCCCCGGCGTCGCCACCGTCCGCCTGCTCCGCTGAGAGACATCCGTGTCCGACAGGGTGAGCGGCACGAAGTGCGTTCCGTAGTACAATCCGTACTATGGCTACGCTTACGATTCGCACTGATCAGGAGACCGAGCGCGCGCTGAACGCCCTCACGGAAGACGGCACATCCCGCTCCGAGGCCGCACGGGCGGCCATCCTGCAGGCCGAACGCGCCCTGCGCCGGGCGCGGCTGAGGGCCGAGGCCGAGGAACTACGCAACGACCCCGACGACGTCACCGCGTCACGCGCGCTGGCCGCCGAGATGGAGGAGCTCCGTGCGTGGTGACCTGTACCGGCTGAAGGCACCGCGCGACGCTCTCGGCCACGAACAGGCCGGGCAGCGCTACGCGGTGGTCCTCCAGTCCGACGATCTGCCGCTCTCAACGTGGCTGGTTGCCCCGACCTCGACGGGGCGGCGCGCGGCGTCGTTTCGCCCGGAGATCGAGATCAACGGGGTGAAGACGCGAGTCCTGGTGGAGCAGCTCACCGTCGTCGATCCCCAAGCCCGCCTCGGCGACTTCGCCGGACGACTCGACGCGCATGAACTCGTCGCCGTCGACGAAGCCCTCCGTGCGGTGCTTGCCCTCGACTGAGGAAGCCATCAGCATCGAGGGCCCAAAAGCCGTGGGAAAGACCGCCACGGCACTCATTCGTGCCGCTACCGTCTACAGGCTCGACGACGTCGGGCAGCGGCAGGTCATCGAAGCAAACCCAGCCCGTCTGGCCCAGGGGGATCCGCCGATCCTCGTAGACGAATGGCAGAAGTGGCCATCGAGCTGGGATCTAGTCCGGCGAGCCGTCGACGCGAGGCCCTCACCGGGCCGCTTCCTGCTCACAGGCTCTGCATCACCAAGCGGCATAGACACCCATTCCGGGGCAGGGCGCATCGTCCCCATCCGAATGCGCCCCCTCTCCCTCGCCGAGCGCGGATTCACCGCCACAGTCAGCCTTGCTGAGCTGCTCAACGGTTCGCTACCGGACATCTCCGGCGCCACGCCAGCCAGCCTCGACGACTACGTCACCGAGATCCTGGCTGGCGGCTTCCCGGCAATGCGCGGGCAGACCGACCGGCACCTCCGCGCCGCCCTCGACGGCTACCTGGAACGAGTCATCGACCGCGATTTCCCAGAACAGGGGATGACTCTTCGACGCCCCGACACCCTGCGAGCGTGGATGCGGGCCTATGCCGCCCGCCACGTCCACAACGGCCAGCTTCGAGACCATCCGCGATGCGGCCACACCCGGCGTTGGAAGCAAGCCGTCCGCGACCACGACGCTTCCCTGGCGGGACATTCTCACCCGGCTCTGGATTCTCGACCCGGTGCGCGCGTGGACTCCGTCCAACAACAAGTTCAAGGAACTCGCTTCGTCCGACAAGCACCACCTCGCCGACCCGGCGTTGGCGGCCCGACTGCTCCAAGTGACGTCACGAAGCCTCCTCGGCGGCGGCCAACCTGATCCGGCCATCCCCCGTGATGGCACCTTTCTCGGAGCGCTGTTCGAGAGCCTCATCGCGCTGAACCTCCGCGTCCACGCACAAGCCGCCGAAGCAGACGTCCGCCACCCGTTCCCCGGGATCGCCGGCCTTGCCGCCGCCCTCGACCGTGGCGTCGGCGTACTCGTCCTCCATTGCGCCGCCGCGACGCTGCGCGACTACCCCCGACTGGGCCGCAACGACATGACGCAACAAGCATCAGCCCAATGCCAACATGATTGCTGTGCCAGTCATATGACTGGCACAGCGGTCATCGGCGGTTCGGCTCAGGGAGCGGGGTGGGCCGCGGCGACGGCGTCGTACTCATGGCGCAGCAGCGGCAGGACCGTTCCGTGCTTGGTGGCCTCGGGGAGCGATAGCCCGAGGACGGGGGTCCACGCGCCAGAGGCGAGATCGGTCGTGGCCAGCGCGCGGTAGCCCTGCGGAGTGAGGCCGTAAGCATCGACCCAGAGGTACCAGCGCGCCTCGGTGTTGTCACGGAAGATCAGCGGCGCTTCGATGCCGTGATCGATCTCGTCGCCGACGCGCGCCGCCACCGGCACGTAGTCACCGAAGAACCCCGGTGCAGACTCCTGGAAGATGCGCCGGCCCTCGTGGGAGTTGTCCTTGGCGAAGCGGTGCACGCGCCCGGGAACCGGGTCGGCGTCGTCCTCCACGTAGACGGTCATGTCGATCACCTCGACGCCGTGGTCGAGGAATACCTCCGCCTCGGAGAACAGGGCGAAGTCGCGAGTACGGGCGACGAGGATGCGGCTGTACGAGTCGTCGGTGTGGTCGGGGGTGTCGTAGAGCTTCGACGACCAGTACACGAGGTACTCCCCAGACTCCCGGTCGTAGTGCGCCTCCGGCGCCCACGCCATTCCCGCCGACTCCGGTGCGACGGTCACGTACCGGGCCTCCGACCAGGTGACCAGGTCCGGGGAGTCCCAGATCACCAGGTCGCGGCTGCCGTGTCGCGAGAGCCGGCTCCAGTCGATGGTGTCGTTGCCATCCCAGATGCGAAGATCCGTGGCGATGACGTGGTACCCGGCGCCGTCGTGACGACGGATCAGGTGCGGATCGCGCACGCCGGTGGCCCCCGCCGTCGACTCGAGGATCGCCTCGCCGCCGCCCAGGCGGCGCCAGCGCAGCGGGTTGTCGCCGTCGCTGAGCGAGAGGTAGATCTTCTCGCCGTGACCGTGGCGGTCCTCGACGAAGTGAACGAGCAGATAGCCGTAGCGGGAGTCGCTCACGATGCCTCCGTCACGAGTTCCGAAGCCCAGGGGCCGAGGGTGATCGACGGTGCCGCCGCACCGCCGTCCAGGAACGTCGCCCCCGCCGGAGGGGTGACTGTGATCGGCTCCCAGGAGTGATTCGCCACTGCCCACAGCCGCCGGCCGTCAGGCAGGGTGCCGCTGCGCAGCCCGAGCTGCGGCGGCGCATCCACCCAGCCGGAGATCACCGTCGTCACGCCGCGCTCATCCAGCGCCCAGGCGAGCAGCGACGCGGTGGTGTCGACGTCGGGCAGCGTGCCCACCCAGGTCATGCGCCCAGCGCCGACCGGGCGCGACGTGATCGCGGGGTTCGCGCCGAGGAACGGGCTGTCGTAGCTGGCGAGCACCTCGACGTCGTAGGCTTCGACGACGAGCCGGTCGGCCCAGCCCTCCGCGGCCGATCCCTCACCGACGACGCGGGCATCGCCGACCAGCCGCAGGGGCTCGGGCAGGTTGGCGTACTCCTGGTAGGAGATACCGAGCGGGGCGCGGAGGGGTCCCGGCGCGCGGGTGTGCCGGATGCACGCCCACTCGTCGGCGTACCCACTGCGGAACGTGAGGATGACGTGCACGCCGGCCTGGGCCAGCGCGACGAGCCGGGCGAGCGTCTCGTCCGAGGCGATGTAGAGCGCGGGCACGACGAGGACGCGGCATTGGTCGATATCCCCGTCGAGGTGGACGATGCGGGCCTGCGCGCCCACCTTGGCCGCAGCGACGTGGAACCGGCGTTCGATCCGCGCATAGGCATCGCGGTCACCGTCGGCGGTGCCCTCCTTCACCAGCGGGGAGAAGAAGGTGAGGGTGTGCATGCTGTCGCGGTCGGTGAGGACGGCGACCTCCGCGTCGGGAACGAGCCCGTCAACGGCGTCTCCGATCCTGCCGAGCTCGGCACCGATCTCCGCGACCTCCGCGTAGATCCGGCCGGGCTCCAGGTCGTGGCCCAGCACACCGCCCCAGTAGGACTCGGTGCCGTAGTGGAGCGTCGCCCAATGCCAGTAGGAGAGGAGATTGGCGCCGCGCGCGAGCAGCACGTGGGCGAACAGCCGCAGCTGGCCGGGAAACGGCGGGATGTTGCTGGAGTGACCGGCGATCGACGTCGCCTGAGACTCGGTGACGGCGAACGGCTCGCCGCGGTCGCCGCGCAGTGACCACCCCATGTCGGCGTAGAAGTACAGCTCGGTGACGCCGCGGTTGGGCAGCCAACTCGGTCCGAGGCCCGGCGCCGTCGACGGCTCGGGAAGCGCGAAGGCGTCCTGCAGAGGCACGTAGATGTTCACCGCCGCGACGTCCATGGCGCGCGAAATGCCGCGGGTATCGCTGTGCTCGCCGCTATGGCCGCCGATGAGGCAGTGCAGCAGGGTCTTGGACGGGTCGACGACCTCGCGGAGGATGCCCTTCTGCCACTCGATGAACTCACGCGTCAGCGACTCCTGGAACCGCGCCCACTCGAGCGCATAGCCGGGATTGGTGTTGCCCGCGGGGCCCCACAGGTCGTCGATGGTGGAGAGGCGATGGCTCCAGTAGGTGAGGCCCCAGCGCTCGTTGATGGCCTCGACGCTGCCGAACCGGTCGAGGACGTGGGCGCGGAACCGCTCGATCAGGTGCGGGTTGGCGAGGTTCTGGATGCCGATCTCGTTGTCCACCTGGAACCCGAGCACGGCCTCGTGGTGCCCGAACCGCTGGCCCATGGCGCGCACGATCCGCTCGGCATAGGGTCGGAAGACGGGGCTGGCGTAGTCCAGGTTCTGGCGCGCGCCGTACGGGACCGGGCGGCCGTCCGGGTTCACCCCCATCACCTCCGGGTGCTTTCTCGCAAGCCAGGCGGGGATCGCATAGGTCGGTGTGCCGACGATCACCCTGATGCCCCGCTCCCCCGCGGCGTCGACCACCCGGGCCAGCTCACCGAAGTCGATCTCACCGTCGCGCGGCTCGTGCGAGGCCCAGGTCGACTCGCCGACCCGGATGACGGTGAACCCCGCCTCGACCATCAGGTCGAGGTCCTTGTCCAGGCGCTCGTACGGCTGGTACTCGTGGTAGTAGGCGGACCCGAAGAGCATCGTCGTCACTTTCTCTGTCGCTGTTTGTAACGCTACACGGTTTGGCGCTCGTCGTGCGACAGGCCAGCTACGTGATGCCGGAAGCGCTGATGCCGTCAGTGACGCTCGCCCTGCGCTGATACGAAGGGGCCGAGCAGCGAGAGCGCGAGCGGGACGAGGAGCGCCATCGACAGCACGCTCAGCACGGAGAAGCTGCTCGCCACGAGCAGCGGGCCGGCCGCGAAGGCTGCGGTCGCACCGCACAGGTTCGAGAGCGCGTCCACGCCGCCCTGCGACGACGCGCGCACGTCGGGCGCCACCGTCGCGGCGCACAGAGCGGAGCCGGCGATGTTGACGAACGACCAGCCGACGCCGAGCAGGATCAGCGCGACGACGATCCAGCCCATGTCGTCGGGCCGGACGGCGCCGGCCACGAGCGAGGCGAGGAACACCACGATGCCGATCCAGATCGTCAGCCGCGGCCCGAACCGGTCGGTGAGCCAGCCCACCAGCGGCGACAGCGCGTACATGCCCAGCACGTGGAGGCTGATGGTGATGCCCACGACGTCCACGGAGCCGCCGTGGTGCGTGATGTGCACGGGCGTCATCGTCATGATCGCGACCATCACCACCTGCGCCGTCAGGATCGCGATCACCGCCACGCGTGCCCGGCGGTTGGTGCGCACCTCGGCGAGCATCGCCGCGACCCGCTCCCGTGTGCTCCGGCGCGGTCCGGCCGACGGCGCCGCCGGGCGGTCGGCGAGCAGCAGCGGGTCGGGGCGCAGCAGGATGAAGACCAGCGTCCCCGCGAGGGCCAGGCAGACGGCCGCGATGAGGAACGCGCTCGCGAACACGGTGAGCCCTGTCGCCCGTCCCAGCCACGCGCCGGGGATGCCGAGGTTCGGGCCGAGGACGGTACCCAGCGTGCCGAACCACACCACCGTCGACAGCGCGCGCCCCTTGTGGTGCGGCTCGGCGAGGTCGGTGGCGGCGAACCGCGCCTGAAGACTCACCGCGGAGCCAGAGCCGATGAGCAGCAGCCCGACGAAGAGCGGTACGACGAGACTCCACTGCGCGGCGGGCACGAGCAGCGCCGCCCCGGCCGCGGCGATCCACCAGCCGAGCGCCAGCGCGGGCCTGCGCCCCCACCTGGCGGCCATGTTCCCGAGCGGCAGGCCGAGCACGGCGGCGCCCAGCGTGCTGGCCGAACGGGCCAACCCGGCCCACGCCTCGTTCTGAGTCACCTCACCGGCGAGCAGCACACCGATCGACGGCGCGACCCCGACGCCGACCGTGCCGACGATCTGCGTGAGCACGAGCACCACCAGCGTGCGCCGCTGCACCGCGGCAACAGTCCGGGGCGAAGGGACTCGGTCGTGCGCGGTCGTCGGGCTGGTCATGGTGCCTCAGGATAGACGCAGTCCTCCCCCGCGACGCCTGCCCTCCAACCGTGACGCCAGCCTCCCACCGTGACGCCTGCCCTCCAACCGTGACGCCAGCCTCCCACCGTGACGCCTGCCCTCCAACCGTGACGCCTGCCCTCCAACCGTGACGCCTGCCCTCCAACCGTGACGCCAGCCTCCCACCGTGACGCCTGCCCTACACGGCAGGCGTCACGACGCGAGACAGGCGACGTCGTCACAACGCAGGCGTCACGGTGGGGGCGTGACGTCCCGCGCCGAGGCTCGGGGGTCGGCTAGGTCGTGTTGCGAAAGCCGAAATGGTGCGGTTCACGCAGCCCCGGCCGACCGGCAATGAGACGAGCGCCCTGAGCTGCTGCCGCAACTCCCTGCCCACAGCACGGGACCTAACGACCAAGGCGTTCGGCTGGCGCCTCACGGCCGACTCAAGGACAGACACCACTGCCGCGTTTCCGTGCCCCGGCGTCGGATCTAGCGACCACAGCTCGGTGCTCCGTACCGAGTTCGGGATCCAAGAAGCGGCTCACCACGGCCGGGCCGGTCGGTCCCTGAGGAGCAGCGCACCACAGCCGGGCCGCAGTCGGTCCCTGAGGAGCAGCCCCGCACGCTGACCCACGCCGAGCGCGAGCTATGTGGGGCTGCGTCTCGAAGGGTCCGCAACCACAGCTTCCAGGTGGTCTACCTGCCAGCCATGGAATTTTCACGCACAACTGCGCTCCCTGTGCCCTACAGGGCACAGGGAGTGCAGTTGTGCGTCAAAACTCCATGCTCCAGCTCACTGCCGAACTCCCTGCCCAAGGTTTCGGACCTTTCGACACGGCGTTCGGCTAACGCCTCACGGCCGGCTCAAGGAACGGTCCCTGAGGAGCAGCCCCGCACGCTGACCCACGCCGAGCGCGAGCTATGCGGGGCTGCGTCTCGAAGGGTCCGCAACCACAGCTTCCAGGTGGTCTACCTGCCAGCCATGGAATTTTCACGCACAACCCTGCGTCCTCTGCCCTACAGGGCACAGGGAGTGCAGTTGTGCGTCAAAACTCCATGCCCCAGCTCCCTGCCGAACTCCCTGCCCAAGGTTTCGGACCTTTCGACACGGCGTTCGGCTAGCGCCTCACGGCCGGCTCAAGGAACGGTCCCTGAGGAGCAGCCCACACCGGTCCCTGAGGAGCAGCCCACACCGGTCCCTGAGGAGCAGCCCACACCGGTCCCTGAGGAGCAGCCCCGCACACTGACCCACACCGAGCGAAAGTCCCGCGGGGCTGCGTCTCGAAGGGTCCGAAACCACAGCCCAACCCATCCGCCGAGAGCCAGAGTCACACCCTCTCGCACGCATAAATCTCTGTATACGGGCAGCCGCGCGAATAATTGCGCCGCTGCCCGTATACAGAGATTTGTGCAGGGAAACCACCACAAGACCAGCCAACGCTGACCATTGGGAGGCAAGGTCATGGTCCGCCGCCCCGGAGGCGACAGAAGGGTGAGGTGGGGAGGCGCTTCGACGAAGCGTAAAAACACCCATGCACCCAGACCAGAGGTGACTGTGGTCACAGAACCGGGCCGGCAGCGAGACGGAGCGCCTCCCCACCTCAGCCGTCCGCCCTTGTGGTCGGCTGAGCGGACGGGTGCGGGACCTAACGACCAAGGCGTTCGGCTAGCGCCTCACGGCCGGCTCAAGGAACAGGGCACACCTCACGCATCCGCCTTTGTGGTTGAGATCCTGCATGGGTGCGGGACCTAACGACCAAGGCGTTCGGCTAGCGCCTCACGGCCGGCTCAAGGAACGACACTGCTGCCGTAACTCCCTCCAAAGTTTCGGACCCTTCGAGACGCAGCCCCGCACTATTCCCGCTCGGCGCACGCCAGCGTGCGGGGCTGCTCCTCAGGGACCGTTACCGACTGCCACTCAAGGGCCACTTTGGACTGCTCCTCAGGGACCGAACGCGGGACTACTCCTCAGGGGCCGCTGCGGGCTGCTCCTCACGGGCTGAATCATCGGGTCCGAAGAACAGACCTAGGGTCCGAAGTGGCGACCGTCGCTCAGCAGTCCACTTCCACTTTCGCAACAGGTCCTAGGACGACTCACGCACGTTCAGTGTCACGTGGCCGACGATCTCCTGGTAGTCGTCCGAGGCGCGCTCGCCGGTGATCCGGCCGACGAGCAGGCGCACGGCCGCGTCGGCCATCGCCTGGTGGTCGGGCGCGACGGACGTCAGCGACGGCGTGGTGAACGACGCCTCGGGGACATCGTCGAAGCCCACCACCTTCACGTCCTGGGGCACTCGCTTGCCCAGGTCGGCCAAGCCGCGCATCACGCCGAGGGCCACCCAGTCGGTGGCGCAGAAGATGCCGTCGACGTCGGGGACCTCCTCGTACAGGTCACGGACGGCGGCGCGCGACTCGGCCAGCGCGTAGCGGGTCTCGCGGACCTGAGCGGGGCCGAGCTTGAGCCCCGCTTCCTCCAGCATCTCGGCGAAGCCCTTGGTGCGCACGGTCGCCACGTCGTTGTCGCCGGGCGACCAGAACCGGCCGCCCATCATCGCGACCTTCCGACAGCCGCGCGCCACGAGGTGCTCGGCTGCCAGCCGACCGCCCTCCTCGTTGGCCATCACCACATGGTCGACAGGGGCGGCGTAGGACCGCTCGCCCATCACGACGATGGGGTAATCGCCGCGCAGGAGGACGGCGTCGTCGTCCATGAGCTGCGCGGCATGCAGGATCAGCCCGTCGTAGCTGCGCAGCCGGGAGTGCTGGATGGCGTCCATCTCGCGCTCGCGCCGCGAGCCCGTCAGCTCGATCACGATCTCGTAGTCGTACTCCCGGGCGCGCTCGACGAGCAGCGCGCTGAGCATGCCGAAGTAGGGCCGGTCGATCTCCGGCAGCGCGAGGCCGATCACGCCGGTGCGGCCCTGGCGCAGGCTGCGGGCCGTGGTGTTGACGCGGTAGCCGAGGGCGGAGATCGATGCGACCACCTTCTCGCGGGTGGCCTTCCGGACGTGCGGGTGCTCGTTCACGACGTTCGAGACGGTCATCACGGACACGCCGGCGTGCCGGGCGACGTCCTGCATCGTGACCATGGCGCTCCTCCTGCTCCCCCGGAGCTACGCGCTCGGCGCGGTTCCTCCGTGGCTGAAATCTATTACACACTCGCCGACGCCCTCCGCCGTGACGCGCAGCGCGGCCTGCTCCCCGGCCCGCACGTAGGCCAGCAGCCTGGCCTCGCGGGTCCGTCGGGCGGGCTCGGAGTACGGCGTATTGTCGCCGAGGTCGCCGTTCTCCAGGCCGAGCAGCGTCCCACCCTCGACGGCGGCGCTCACCACGACGTCGTCGCGCGCCGGGTTGCCCTGGGCGTCGCGCAGGGTGATCTCCACCTGGTGCAGGCGCTCGCCGGCCGCGGGGACGAGCCCCTCCCACTCGGCGGGCACCTCCCACGGCCGGGCGTCGATCCGGACCGCGGGGCCGCGCCGGACGAGAGTGTCGCTCACCACCTCGTCGCCCGAGCGCCCGACGACCCGCAGCGGCGCCGCACCGGCCACCGTCAGGGCGGTCCAGTAGCCGTGCCGCTCGTCGAAGGTCAGCGCGACCTCCTCGTCGCCGTTGGTCAGCGTCAGGTCGCTGCAGGTGCTGAAGCACAGCACCTCGACGCGCTCTCCCCCGCCGTCCCACGAGCGGGCGACGGGGTGCCGCCAGAAGCCGCGGTCCTCGTCGTCACCCGGGTCCGGCCGCGTCACCAGGTGCACGAACGGCGCGTCGGTCCACCAGCTGCGGCGCAGCTCCGCAAGTGGCTTGGCGTAGCCGGCGACGGTGAGCAGGCCTGCGCCGGAGCCGTGGATGGGCCAGCCGTGGGCCTCGCCCAAGTAGTCGATCCCGGTCCAGAGGAACTGGCCGGAGATGTACTCGTTGTCGCGGACGGCGCGCCACTGCTCGTAGCCGTGGCCGTTCTCGCTGCCCATCAGCGGCTGCCGCGGGAGCAGCGCGTGGTGCTCCGCGTAGAGGTGCTCCTTGTAGTTGTAGCCCACCAGGCCCAGGCGGTTGAGGAGCCCGGTGTGCAGCGACAGCTCGGGGAACGCCGCCGCGAGCGTCACCGGGCGCGTGGCGTCTCGGGCCTCGACGATGTCGACGAGCCGCGCGGCGATGGTCGTCAGCCGCCGGATGTCGGGGCGGTGCGGGTCGTAGATCCGCTCGGCCTCGGGCTTGTTCGCGTCGTTGTTACCGGTCATCGTCTCGAACAGCGGATGCACGTACGGATCGTTCGGGTAGTCGATCTCGTTGCCGATGCTCCACGCGATCACCGACGGGTGGTTCTTGTGCGCGTCCACCATGTTCACCAGATCGCGCTCGTGCCAGGCCGGGAAGTCCTTCGCGTAGCCCTGGTGCTTCGGCGGGTAGACGTTGTGCCCCTGCCACCACTTGTTCTTCGGGTTCTCCCACTCGTCGAAGGCCTCGTCGACGACGTAGAACCCGAGCGCGTCGCACAGCGCGTACAGCTCGGGGTCGTGCGGGTTGTGCGCCATCCGGACGGCGTTGCAGCCCAGCTCCTTGAGGGTCAGGAGGCGGCGCAGCCAGGCCGCGGCCGGCACGGCGACGCCCAGCGGCCCCGCGTCCTCGTGCAGGCACACGCCCTTGAGCGTGCGCGGCCGGCCGTTGACGAAGAAGCCGCGGTCCGGGTCGAAGGCGATGGCGCGGATGCCCACGCGCTCGCGGTAGACGCTCTCGCCACCGGGATGCTCGAGCGTCGTGACCAGCTCGTAGAGCTGCGGACGATCGTCGG
The DNA here is from genome assembly GCA_047602285.1 of Arachnia sp. GTDB lineage: Bacteria > Actinomycetota > Actinomycetes > Propionibacteriales > Propionibacteriaceae > Arachnia. The sequence continues at coordinate 2,539,007 of JASGHR010000001.1, read as the reverse complement.
ACCAGAGCCGCACGCCGGCGAGGTCCTCGTCGAAGACCGCCTCTAGCGACCCGCAGGCCGGCACCTCGACCGCGCGCGAGAAGGCGTGCGCGGTGCCGCCGCCCAGCGGGCGCAGCTCCTGCCGCAGCGTGACGAGCGCGGGCTCGTCGCGGTGGTTCTCCACCGTCTGCCGCACCCGGACGGTGGCCGACTCGCCGTCGGCCCCGAGGGTCTCGAACGTGGTGCCGTACTCGGCGAGGCACACGGCGTCGTGCACCTCGAGCTCGACACGGCGAGTCAGGCCCGCGCCGTTGTACCAGCGCGAGTCGGCGAGATCGGTGTGCTCGACGCGCACGCTCACGACGAGGTCGTCGTCGGGCGCGAAGGACAGGATCTCGGTGAGGTCGAAGGAGAACTCGGCGTAGCCCGACGGTCGGCCGCCGAGGTGGTAGCCGTTGACCCAGACGTCGGCGTTCTTGTAGGCGCCGCGGAACCGGAGCCGCACCCGGGAGCCGTCGGCCAGCGGGCCGACCGGCACGTGCGCGCGGTACCAGCCCACACCACCGGGAAGGTAGCCGGTGCCGCTCGAGCACTCAGGGCTGAACGGCAACTCGACGCTCCAGTCGTGCGGCACCACCACGCGCCGCCAGGCCCCGTCGTCGTGATTCTTCCTCCAGGCGTCGGGCTCGTCGCCGAGCAGGAAGGACCAGTCCTGGATGGGGGCGGTGCGCATGGGGCTTTCCTAGAAGTCGTGGGCGTAGGCCGAGAAGATGCGGACGAGGAAGGTGGCGTTGGCGTAGGCGACGGCGGCGAAGCCGACCAGCAGCCAGAGCAGGCCGTAGCCGACGACCTGCGGATAGAAGACGCTGACGACGATCGGCAGCCCGAGGACGACGATCATCATGAGCGACGACGGCAGGTGCCGGAGCGACATGAGGCGCGCGTTCCGGAAGACCGTGCGCAGGTTGTCGACGAACGCCGCTTGGTAGGGGAAGACGTAGAGCAGCATCAGCCCGACGCGGAAGGCCACGAGCGAGAAGGCGATCCAGAGCGCCACGCGAAGCAGCTCGGGCACGTTCAGGTTCTCGATCACCACGTACCAGGCCACGAGGACCAGCACGAGCAGCCCGGAGATCAGGCCGAGGACGATGCCCTGCCGGAGATTCTCCTTGAAGGAGGCGAGGTAGGTGGTGACGACCGACTCGTCGTCGCCTTTGACCTGCTTCATCGCCGTGGCGTTGAGGGCCGTGATCGACGCGCCCAGCGTGACGATCGGCAGCGAGGTGCCGACGAAGAGCAGGTTGACGAGCATGAAGTCCGCGAACCGGTTGAGGAACCGCATCAGCGCGGAATCGGCGGCGAACAGGTTCTTCATGGCGGTCTCCCTCTCCCGGTTCAAGGCTCAGGGGTCGTACGGGCCGGTTCTCCACCGGCCCGCACGACCCCCACCTAGCCTGCTACTTCAGACCGCGCTCGGTGGCCCAGGCGTCCATGTCGGCCTGGATCGCGGCGAGGGCCTCGTCGTAGCCCGCGTCCTTGAGCTGCTTGCGCATGTCGGCGATCGCCTTGGCGGGATCCTCGAACTTGCCGTACTGCAGCTGCGGGATGTACTCGGACAGCACGCCGCCCATCGCGGCCATCGTCGACTCGATGGCGTCCTTGTTGAAGATCAGCGTCTCGTACGGGTAGTCCTTGGCCTTCGAGTCGAGGTTCGCGTAGATCTCCTTGACGTTGGGCGCGTCGGTCACCTTCGGCGGCTCGAACTCGTCCATGCGGCCGGCCCAGAAGTTGGAGCCGAGGCCGTCCTTCGAGCCGTCCCAGCCCTCGGGGCGGTCCAGCTTGCCGTCGTCGGTGATGACGTAGTCGGTGCCCTCGATGCCGAAGTTGAGGAGGTAGTAGTCCTCCTTGTCGTTGCGGATCAGGTCGTAGACCTGCAGCGCCTTCTCCGGGTTCTTCGACTGCGCGCTCACGGCCATCGCGCCGTGCGTCTTGATGTCGCGGAAGAAGTTGTTGTTCTCCTGGCCCCAGTAGAACATCTTGGGATCGGAACCCGGCTGCTTCTTGTTCATGTTGTCGACGATCTGCGACAGGAACGTCTGCGTGTGGTGCTGGTCGGCGCCGGAGAGGCCGGCGTAGAAGGCCTCACGCGTGTCGCCGTCGTAGTTCAGCGCGTCCTCACGCCAGACGCCGATCTCGTTCCACTCCTTGGCCAGGTTCGCGGCGGCCAGCAGCTCGTCGCCCTCCATCAGCCACGACCCCACCTTGTACGGGTCGGACTCGCGGGTCTGGAACGGGAAGAAGTTGCCAGCGGTCAGCTGCTGGATGGTCTGCCAGTCGGTGTGACCCTGCACGTAGCCGTCGAGCGCGGCCGACAGGCTGCCCGCGACGTCCCACGGGTAGGCCTCGGGCTTGTTCTGCTTGATCCACTTGAAGTAGGTGGTGAAGTCCTCGAACTTGGTCAGCTCGCCGTTCGCGAAGCCCGCTTCCTTCGCCCAGTCGCCGCGGTAGAAGAAGCCGTGGTTGGTGTACTGGGTGTAGTTGTCCTCGGGGATGAAGTAGATGTTGCCGTCGGGCAGCTTCGTCAGGTCCCAGTCGCCCGCGGCGTTGACCTGCTCCCACGTCTTGGGCGCGTTGGCCTGGAGCATCTCCTCGGTCAGCGGCAGGAACGCGCCCTTCTTGGCGTTCTCCCACGCGAACAGCCAGTCGGTGGCCGTCGTGATCAGGTCGACGTTCGAGTCGCCGGAGAGAAGTTGGACGTTGTACTGGGTCTGCCAGTCGGCCCACTCGACGTAGAACAGCTCGAGGGTCGCGTTGGTCTGCTCGGTGAGCCGGGCGTTGAGCTTCTCGAGCATGTTCTCGAGGCGGCCGTTGGTGGGCTTGTCGCCCAGCACGAGCATGGTGATCTTGGTGGGTGCGCCGCCGTTGGCCTTGTCGCCGCCGTCGCTGCCCTTGTTGTTGTCGGTGCTGCCGCAGGCGCTGAGCGCCGCGGTGCCGAGGGCAAGGGCGAGCGCGGTCGCCCCTGCCTTCTTGAACAGTGTGCTTCTCATGGGTTTCCTAACTCCTTCGTTGGTGAGGTGAGTCGCGTAACAGTGGTGGGGTCAGCCCTTGACCGCGCCGACGGTGATGCCGGTCACGAAGTAGCGCTGGACGAACGGGTAGAGCAGCACGATCGGGCCCGTGGCCACGACGGCGGAAGCCATCTTCAGGGTGTTGCTCGGCAGGTCGCTGATGCTCACGTTGGCGCCCGCCACGGAGCCGCGCAGCGCGGCCGCGGTGTTGATGATGTTGTAGAGGTAGTACTGCAGCGGCTTGAACTCGACGGTGCTGCCCAGGTAGAGCGAGGACAGGTACCACTCGTTCCAATAGCCGAGGGCCAGGAAGAGACCGATCGTCGCCAGCGCGGGCTTGAGCATGGGCAGCACGAGGCGGACGAAGATGCTGAAGTCGCCGGCGCCGTCCATCTTCCCGGACTCGACCACCTCGTAGGGGATCGAGTTGCAGAAGTTCTTCATCAGGATGATGAGCCAGGGCGTCATCAGCAGCTGAAGGAAGACGGCCCAGTAGGTGCCGCGCAGCCCGAGGTAGCGCGAGATCCAGATGAAGGTGGGCGCCAGGCCGGCGGAGAACAGCGTCGTGAAGTAGATGAAGAACGAGATGTAGTTGCGCCACGGGAAGTCCCTGCGCTGCAGGGCGTAGCCCGTCATCGCGATGATGAACAGGCCGATGGCGGTGCCCCCGACGGTCATCACGATGGTCACGATGTAGGACCCGATGATCTGGCGCGGAGACTCGAAGATGTACTGGTAGGCCGTCAGACTGAAGCCCTTGGGCAGGAGGCCGAAGCCCGACTTCATGATCTCGGACTCGCTCGACAGCGAGGCGGAGACGATGAGGACGAAGGGCAGGGCGCAGAAGATCGTGAAGATCGTGACGACGACGTAGGAGACGCTCTTCAGCGCCACCTCGCTGCCGTCGAGCTTCACCTTGGTGGTCTTACCGATGGCGGTTGCGGTGCTCATGGATCTCCTCCCCCTCAGAACAGCGCGTAGTCGGGGTTGATGCGGCGGACGATCCAGTTCACGACCATGATCAGGACGAACCCGAACAGCGACTGGTAGAGGCCGACGGCCGTCGACGACGTGAAGTTGTTCTGCGAGATGATCATTCGGTAGACGGACGTCTCGATGATGTCGGTGGTCTTGAACAGCGCCGCGTTGTTGCCGATGAGGTTCCAGAAGAGGCCGAAGTTGCCGCGCATGATGCCGCCCAGCGAGAACAGCAGCAGGATGATGAACGTGGGCTTGAGGCTCGGCAGGATGATGTGCCGGATGCGCTTCCAGGCGTTGGCGCCGTCGATGGCCGCGGCCTCGAACAGCGAGTTGTCGATGCCCATGATGGCCGCGAAGTAGACGATGGAGCCGTAGCCGGTGCTCTGCCAGATGTGGGCGATGATGATGATGAACGGCCAGATGCCCGCCATCGAGTAGATCTTCACCGGGTCGCCGCCCGCGGCGGCGATGACGGAGTTCACGTAGCCGGTGTCGTAGTTCAGCAGGTTGAACGCGATCACGCCGATCAGCACCACCGAGATGAAGTACGGCAGGAACATGATCGCCTGGCTGACCTTCTTGAAGTACTTCGAGCGGATCTCGTTCAGCATGATCGCGAGCGCGATCTGCAGGACGTTGCCGATCACGATGAACGCCAGGTTGTAGAGCACTGTGTTCTTCGTCAGCAGCCAGAGCTGGCCGGACTTGATCAGGAAGTCGAAGTTCTTCATGCCGACGAAGGGGCTTCCGAAGATCCCGTCGCGGTAGTTGAAGTTCGTGAACGCGATGTAGGCGCCCGGCATGGGCGCGTACGCGAAGATCACGAAGTAGAAGATGGCCGGCAGGCACATCAGCAGCAGCATCCGGCTGTGCTTGAACCGGACGAGGAACCTTCCCGGCTTCCTCGCCTCCTTCGCCGTCGCCGGCTCTTTCATGACGGTGGTTGGCATCCGCGCACCCGCCTCCTCACGTTCGTCTCGGCCGGCGACCGGGCAGCGGTGCCTCGGGCGGCGTCGACCATGTATCGATACAGAGGATCGTAGTTCCGTCCCATGTTTGCGTCAACATGACGAAGATCACGATTCGGTAACGACGACAGCAAGCTCGGCTTCACGTCGCTAATTCGAGCAACACCCCTAGCCAACCGGCCCTTTGCCCCGCACCGACAGGGTCGCCGAGTGGAAGAAGGGTTCGAAAAGGGGATGCGCATCAATTTTTCTGGTGGTTAGAATTACCCAGTGACGAATCGTCCCTCCTCCGTCGTCGGTGACCTCGACGCCGGCCGTCCCTTCCACTCGATCCTCGCGTTGCACCGGCCCTACCGACGCCGGGTCCTGGCCGCGGTCGCGATCTTCCCCATCAAGGACGCGCCGCAGTGGCTGCTGCCGGTGGTGACCGCGCACGTCATCGACATCGTCGTCTCGGGCGGCCCCGCGCGCGGCCTCCTGCTGTGGGCCGGCGTCGCGTTCGTCGCGCTGGCCCAGAACTACCCGACGCACGTGCTGTACACCAAGCTCTACCTGGGCACCGTGCGGCACATCGCCGCCGACCTGCGCAACGCCCTGACCGCGCGCCTCCAGACCCTCTCCATCGGGTTCCACACGCGGATGAGCGCGTCGATCGTGCAGATGAAGGTGGTGCGCGACGTCGAGAACATCGAGCTGATGCTGCAGCAGGTGACGCACGCGCTGCTCGCGCAGACGATGGTGATCTCGGGCGCGCTCGTGATGACGGCGATCTCGATGCCGTACTTCCTGCCGGTCTACGCCCTCACCGTCCCGCTGGCCGTGCTGATGCGCACGGTGCTGGCCCGTCGCTCGCGCGCCCGCAACGAGGTGTTCCGGCAGCACGTCGAGGTGTTCGCCAGCCGGGTGGGCGAGATGGCGACACTCATGCCCATCACGCGGGCGCACGCCGTCGAGGAAACGGCCGCGGAACGCGTGGCCGAGGGCGCCGAGGGCGTGCGCGACTCCGGCTTCCGGTTGGACCTGCTGAACGGCCGGTTCCAGTCGCTGTCCTGGATCGTCCTGCAGCTGCTCAGCGTGGGCTGCCTCGTAACCGCCGCGTGGTTCTCCCTGTCCGGGTTCGCCGACATCACGGCCGGCCAGGTGGTGCAGCTCTCCTCCTACTTCGGCCTGATCACCGGCGGCATGACGCACGTGCTGATGCTGATCCCGGTGGCGACCAAGGGCATGGAGTCGCTGCGCTCCATCGGCGAGGTGCTCGCCGAGCCCGACCTCGAGGACAACGAGGGCAAGCAGGTGGTGAGCGACGTCACGGGAGCGCTCCGGTTCGACGACGTCACGTTCCGCTACGCGGACGCCCGCGAGGATGCCCTGCGCGGCCTCAGCCTCGACGTCGCGGCGGGCGAGACCATCGCGCTGGTGGGGCCGTCGGGCTCGGGCAAGTCGACGGTGGTCAACCTGGCGCTGGGCTTCCTCCGGCCGACGAGCGGGCGGCTGCTGGTCGACGGCCGCGACGCCGCCGCGCTCGACCTGCGCTCGGTCCGGCGGTTCGTCTCCGTGGTGCCGCAGGAGTCGGTGCTCTTCGAGGGCACCATCCGCGACAACGTCACCTACGGCCTCGGCCCCGTGCCCGACGGCAAGGTGCGGAGCGCTCTCGAGGACGCCAACGCGGCCGAGTTCGTGGACGCGCTGCCCGACGGCTGGGACACGATCGTGGGCGAGCGCGGCTCGCGCCTCTCCGGCGGACAGCGGCAGCGCCTGGCCATCGCCCGGGCCCTCGTCCGCGATCCGCGCATCCTGCTGCTCGACGAGGCCACCAGCGCGCTCGACCCCGAGGCCGAGGCCCTGGTGCGCGACGCGCTGGCCCGGCTGATGCGCGGCCGCACCACCCTGGTGGTGGCGCACAGGCTCTCCACCATCGAGCACGCAGACCGGATCGTCGTGATGGAGCGCGGGCGCATCGTCGAGGTGGGCAGCCACGCCGACCTCGTGGGTGCCGGCGAGCGCTACGCGCGGATGCTCAGCGCCCAGCGCACGCGTTAGGCCGGGTCGACCCGCCCAAAGCGCGGGACCTAACGACCAAGGCGTTCGGCTAGCGCCTCACGGCCGACTCAAGGAACGATCCCTGAGGAGCAGCCCGCGTGGTGTCGGACACCGAGCGATCCCTGAGGAGCAGCCCCGCGTGATGTCGGACACCGAGCGCGAGCCTTGCGGGGCTGCGTCTCGAAGGGTCCGCAACCACGACTTCCAGGTGGTCTACCTGCCGACCATGGAATTTTCACGCACAACTTTTTCTTCTGTGCCCTACAGGGCACAGGGAGGGCAGTTGTGCGTCAAAACTCCATGCCCCAGCTCACTACCGAACTCCCTGCCCAAGGTCTCGGACCTTTCGACACGGCGTTCGGCTGGCGCCTAACGGCCGGCTCAAGGAACGGTCCCTGAGGAGCAGCCCCGCACACTGACCCACACCGAGTGAGAGTCGTGCGGGACTGCGTCTCGAAGGGTCCGAAACCACAACCTGACCGATCCCCGCCAAGCCAGGGTCACACCCCCACACGCGCACAAATCTCTGTATACGGGCAGCCACGCGAATAATTGCACCGCTGCCCGCATACAAAGATTTATGCACGGAAACCACCGCAAGACCGGCCAACGCTGACCATCCCGGGGGCAGGGCCAAGTTCCACCGCCCGGGGAGACAACAGAGGGTGAGGTGGGGAGGCGCTTCGACGAAGCGTAAAAACACCCATGCACTGAGACCAGCGGTGACTGTGGTCACAGAACCGGGCCGGCAGCGAGACGGAGCGCCTCCCCACCTCACCCGTCCGCCCTTGTGGTCAGGGTGGCGGATAGGTGCGGGACCTTTCGACACGACGGTTCGCTGGCGCTCACGCGTCGGCTCAAGGAACGATGCCCACCTCAGCCGTCCGCCCTGTTGCTAAGACCCTGCCCACAGCGCGGGACCTTTCGACACGTGCCCGGCGCTTCGCGCGGGGGCCCGGCTCAAGGAACGGCGCTCACGCGTCGGCTCAAGGAACAGCGACCGGGTCAAGGAACAGCGACCGGGTCAAGCAACGGCGGCCAGGTACACCTAGGTGGGGGCGCCGACGAAGGCCTCGAAGGCGAGCGTGGCCATGCCGACGGCCACGGCGTTGCCGCGCACCGTCGAGACCTCGAGCGTCACGCCGTCGAGGGCACCTGCGGGTGCCCGGTCGGCCAGGTGGCGGGAGACGGCGGGCAGCAGGTGCTCGCCCAGCGCCCACGCCGTGCAGCCGGTGAGGACGAGGAGCTGCGGGTCGACGATGGCGACCAGGTCGGCGAGCGCGTAGCCGAGGAGGCGTGCCGTGCGCTCGACGACCTCGGCCAGCGCCTCGTCGGGTCCGTGCGCGAGCGCTGCCCCCAGCACCTCGTCGGGTCCGTGCGCGAGCGCTGCCCCCAGCGCCTCGTCGGGTCCGTGCGCGAGCGCTGCCCCCAGCACCTCGTCGGGTCCATCCGCGAGCGCCGCCCCCAGCGCCTCGGAGAATCCCGAGGCTGAGTGCCCGGCCAGCGGGTGTCCGGGCGCGACCTCGCGCAGCGTCTCCCTGATCCCCGGCTCGCCGAGGTAGGCCTCCACGCAGCCGCGTCGGCCGCAGGCGCACTCTCGGCCGTCGAGCACGAGCAGCGAGTGGCCCCATTCGCCCGCGCGGTTGCCCGCACCGCGCAGCAGCTTCCCGCCGACCACGATTCCTGCCCCGACGCCGGTGCCGAGGTTCGCCACCACCATGCTGTCGGCCGAGGGCCCACGGCCAAACCACAGCTCGGCGGCGCCGATGGCTTTCAGGGGGTTATCGGCGACGATGGGCATGTCGGTCTGGGCGCGGACGCGCTCGATCAGCTCGGTGCTGTCCCAACCACGGTGCGGCTCCACCACGTCGCGGCGCCCGCCCCCGTGGACGTGGCCGGGCAGCGCCACGCCGACCCCGAGGACCGAGGACTCTGCCAGCCCGGCCTTGCCCAGCGCCGCGCGGGCCGCCTCCACGACGGCCGTGGCAACGTGCTCGACGGTCAGCGCCCCGTCGACGTCGACCTCCGCGGACGACAGCTCGCCGATCGCGGCGTCGAACGCCACCGCGCGGGCGAAGCCCTCCCCCACCTCGACGCTCAGCAGCGCGCCGCGCGCCTCATCGATGCGCAGCAGGGTGGTGGGGCGGCCGGCGCCGCTGCCGTCGAGGCCGGCCTCGACGACCACGCCCTCAGCGAGCAGCTCGGAGACCAGCGTGGCGACCGTGGCGACGCTGAGCCCCGTGGCCCGCGCCACCTCGGCGCGCGTCGAGGTCTCGGCCGGCAGCAGGGCGTGCAGGACGTCGAGGCGCGACTCTCTGCGAATGTCGCGGCTCGACCTCCTGAACTCCTGCACGGCCCGATTCTGCCAGGGCCTCAGGCCGCGAGCTGCCCCACCCGCACGGTCGCGATGCTGCGCGGCGGCAGCGTGAACGACACGGTGCGGCGGTCGACGCGCACGCCGTCGAGCGGCGCGAGGGCCACCTCGTCCGGCGCGTCGAACGTGTTGTGGCTCGACGGCGCGGCCGAGGTGAGGATCTCGGCGCGCAGCAGCTCGGTGATCGCCTCGGGCAGCTCGAAGCTCAGGTCGGCCTCGCGCTCCAGCCCCTCGTGCACGACGCTGATCGTGTAGGCGCCGTCCTTGAACGACACCGTCGCATCGACGTGCGGCGCCACCGCACCCGCGACACCGTCCTCGCCGCCGACGTCGACGAAGGTCGCGTCGTGGTGGTCGGTGTACAGCGCGAACGCGTGGTAGGTGGGCGTCTTGATCATCCGCGGTCCGTCGGTCAGCAGCATCGCCTGCAGCACGTTGACCATCTGGGCGATGTTGGTCATCCGCACGCGGGCGCCGTGGCGGTGGAAGATGTGGAAGTTCACGGCCGCCACCACCGCGTCGCGCATGGTGTTCTGCTGGAACAGGAAGCCGGGGTTGGTGCCCTTCTCGACGTCGTACCAGGTGCCCCACTCGTCGACGTAGAGGCCGACCCGCCGGGCCGGGTCGTAGCGGTCCATGATGGCGCCGTGTCGCGAAAGAAGGGTGTCCATGGCCCGCGTGCGGCGGATGGTCTCGTCCCAGGCGCCCTCGCCGAAGTCGAGGGCCGCGCCCTTCACGGTCCAGTCGCCGGTGGGCAGCGTGTAGTAGTGCAGGCTGAGCGCGTCCATGTGGCCCGCCGCGCGGCGCATGACCACCTCGGTCCAGTCGTAGTCGTCGGCGTTGGCGCCGCAGGCGACCTTGGTGATCGCGTTGTCGCCGTAGTTGCGCACATAGGTCTGGAACCGGCGGTACAGGTCGGCGTAGTACGAGGGCAGCATGTTGCCGCCGCAGCCCCAGCTCTCGTTGCCGACGCCGAAGAAGGGCACCTTCCACGGCTGCTCCCGGCCGTGGCGCTTGCGCAGCTCGGCCATCGGCGTGCCGGAGTCGAGCGTGAGGTACTCGATCCAGTCGTTCATCTCCTCGACGGTGCCGGAGCCGACGTTGCCGTTGATGTAGGCCTCGGCGCCCAGCTGATCGAGCAGCTCGAAGTATTCGTGCGTGCCGAACTCGTTGGGGTCGACGACGCCGCCCCAGTGCGTGTTCACCATGCCCTGGCGCTCCTCGCCGACGCCCTTGAGCCAGTGGTACTCGTCGGCGAAGCAGCCGCCAGGCCAGCGGACGACGGGGACCTTGAGGGCGCGGAGCGCGTCGATGGCGTCGATGCGCAGGCCGTTGCGGTTGGGGATGTCCGAGTCGACGCCGACCCAGAGCCCCTCGTAGATCCCGCGGCCCAGGTGTTCGGCGAACTGGCCGTAGATCCGGCGGTCGAGGGTGTGGCTGTGGGCGTCGGTGCGGATGACGGTCACGTGGTTTCTCCTTACGAGGCGGGGGTGTCGGGCGTGAGCGTGTGGACCAGCTCGCCCAGGAGGGCGAGCGCGGCGGGTGTGCGGGCGAAGACGGGGACGGAGGCCAGCGGGGCGGGGACGCGGACGGTCTGCCCGCCGTCGTACTCGGCTCCGGTGCGCGCGTCGGTCCACCGGGCGCCGGCGGGCAGGTAGACGTCGCGGGTGTCGGCGCCGGGCTCGAGGACGGGAGCCACGAGGATGTCGGGGCCGAATAGGAACTGGTCGCCGACGTCCCAGGCGCGGGAGTCGGCCGGGAACTCGTAGAACAGCCCGCGCATCACGGGCGCACCGTGCTCGTGCGCCTCGACCATCAGCGCGCGGGTGTAGGGCCGAAGGGCCTCGCGGAGCCGGATGTAGCCGACGAGGATCGCCTCGATCTCGGGGCCGTAGCTCCACACCTCGTTGTCCGCGCCGGACTCCAGCCGGTACTCGCCCGCGGCGGTGGTGACGGGCTGCTGGGGGCGGCGGTCGCCGTGCAGCCGCATCACGGGGCTGAACGCGCCGAACTGGAACCAGCGCACGAGCAGCTCGCGGAAGGCGGGGTCGTCGACCCAGCCGCCCGTGAAACCGCCGATGTCGGTGGTGAACCACGGGATGCCGGCCGCGCCCATGTGGATACCTGCGGCGATCTGGGCGCGCAGGTCGGCGAACGTCGAGTGCACGTCGCCCGACCAGACCAGCGCGCCGTGCCGCTGAGACCCGGCCCAGGCGGCGCGCACGAGCGACAGCGGGCGGTCGTTGCCGTCGGCCCGGTGCCCTTCCGCGACGGCGCGGACGAAGTCGCGCGGGTAGATGTTGGCCACCTTGGCCGTGGGGCCTGCGGCGTAGAGGTAGTGGTCGAAGTCGTAGGCGCCATACTCGGGTTCGGCCTCGTCGAGCCAGAAGAGCGTGACGCCGTGCGCGCCGTAGGACTCACTCAACCGCTCCCACAGCCAGCGCCGGGCGCGCGGGTTGGTGACGTCGAGGAAGCGCGTGTACTGGTCGATGAAGTGGTACTGGACGTCCGTGCCCGAGCGTGTCTTGACCAGCAGGTTCTCGCGCTGCAGAGGCAGGAAGTTGGCCGACCGCGGCGAGACCTGCGGCCAGACCGAGACCATCAGCTCCACGCCGAGCGCGCGCAGCTCGGAGACCATGGCGGCCGGATCCGGCCAGAACTCCCCCTCGAACGCGTAGTCGCCCATCCACTGCCAGTGGAAGAAGTCGGCGACGATGACGTCGAGCGGGATGCCCCTCCGGTGGTGCTCGCGCGCCACCTCGAGCAGCTGCTCCTGGTTCCAGTAACGCAGCTTGCACTGCCAGAAGCCGAGGCCGTGCTCGGGCATCAGCGGCGGCCGGCCGGTGGCCTCGGAGTAGGCGTCGGCGATGTCGCGGGGCGTGGCGCCGACCGTGACCCAGTAGTCGAGCTGGTCGGCGGCCTCAGCCGTCCACTCGGTGTAGTTACGGCCGAACGCCGCGTGCCCCGTGGCCGGGTTGTTCCAGAGAAACCCGTAGCCGGCGCTGGACTGCACGAACGGCACCGACGTCTGCGAGTTGCGGTGGGCCAGCTCGAGCGTCGTCCCCTTGAGGTCGATGAGCGGCTGCTGGTAGAGGCCCATGCCGACGAGGTGCTCGTCCGCGTCGGACGCGAACCGCGCGCGCAGCGCCGCCCCACCGAAGGCCGACGGCCGGTACTCGCGCGCCCGCAGCTTCAGCGCCCCGCCGTCGCCGATCTCGCGCAGCAGGACCCGGCCGTCGGGGTCCTCGACGCGCAGCTCGAGGCAATCGCGATAGAAGCCGGTGGACCAGTCGTTGTACTCGCTCTCGGTGGCGACCACCGTTGTGTCGCCCGCGGTGACGGTGGCCGTCGCGCCGTCGATGCGCACGGCGGCGGCTCGGGGCACGTCGTCGATCAGCGCGAAGTCGGTGTCGAGGGGGTCGGCCATCACGGCGGCCCGGACGCGAATCCCGCGCCCCCAGCCCTCGATGCGGACCGTCTCGCCGTCGCCGCGCCACAGCACGCCGTTGTCCCACACCTCGAATGCCATACCCGCCTCATTGAAGGTCTCGCCGTCACCAGCTATGTATCGTTACAAAGCACAGTCTAAGGGAGTCGCTCACCACAGACAAGCGCTGCCTACGGCGCGTACGGGGCCGTGCTGGCGCGCACCACCAGCTCGGTGGGCACCGGCGGGACGGGGCTGGCCGGACGCTTGTCGCCGGCGATCTTCTCCAGCAGGCGATGGACGGCGGCGCGGCCGACGGCGTCGAAGTCCTGGCGGACGGTGGTCAGCGGCGGCCAGAACGACGACGCAACGGGCATGTCGTCGAAGCCGACGACGCTCACGGCGCCGGGCACATCGACGCCCTCCTCGTGGAGCGCGCGCAGCGCGCCGAGCGCCATCTCGTCGTTGGCCGCGAAGATCGCCGACACCGGCCCCTGGCGCAGGATCTCGCGCGCCGCACGGTAGCCCGAATCCGCCGACCAGTCGCCGCGCTGCACCGGCGGGGCCGCGATCCCACGCTCGGCCAGCGTCGCGCGCCACGCCTCTTCGCGCCGGGTGGCCGCGTACGAGTCGGCCGGGCCCGCGATGTGCTGCACGGTCGGATGCCCCAGGCCCAGGAGGTGCTCGGTGGCCTGGCGGGCCCCCATCCCCTGGTCGGTGTCGATGACGGTGTCGCCGACCGAGTCGATGAGCACCAGCGGCAGGCCCGGCGGCAGGGCCGCCTCGCTGCCGGCGAGTACCCGGCGCTCGAACAGCAGCAGGACGCCGTCGACGGGCTGCTCGGCCAGCCGCTCCAGCGCCGCGGTCAGCCCGGACGGGTCCGAACCGTCGACGGGGACGAGGATCACCGAGTAGCCGACCTCGTTGGCAGCCAGCGCGATGGCCTCCCAGGTGCGCACGTTGCCGTGCGTGGCGAGCGTGAACATTCCGACGCCGATGCTGTGGTACTGCCCGGAGCGCAGCGCGAGGCCCACGCGGTTGCGGCGGTAGCCGAGCTCGCGCATCGCCTCCAGCACCCGGTCGCGCGTCGCGGCTTCGACGTTGTCGAGGCCGTTGGCCACGCGCGAGACGGTCTGCGACGAGACCCCCGCCCGCTGTGCGACCTGCCTCTGGGTGGCCCCGCGATGAGGCACGCCACCCCGGCCCACACCCAAGTCAGACACGACCGCTCCTTCCCGCTCAGAACCCCTATCGCACCACGTCCTCACCGACGTGCGGTAGAGTCTCAATGATTGCGTAAACACACCTATCGGACAATCCTCGACGAGAGAGGCTCCGCGCATGTCACGCTTTGCCATCGGCGACACCGACTTCCTGCTCGACGGGCAGCCGCACCGCATCATCTCGGGCGCGCTCCACTACCCCAGGATTCACCCCGGCCAGTGGGCGGATCGGATCGCCAAGGCGAAGCAGCTGGGGCTGAACACCATCGAGACCTACGTCGCCTGGAACGCGCACGAGCCCCGTCGCGGCGAGTGGGACACCGACGGCGCGCACGACCTCGGCCGCTTCCTCGACCTCATCGCCGAGGCGGGCATGCACGCGATCGTCCGCCCCGGGCCCTATATCTGCGCGGAATGGCACGGTGGCGGGCTGCCCGCTTGGCTGACGGCGCTCCCCGGCATCGGGCTCCGCCGCTCGGAGCCGATCTACCTGGCGGAGGTCGAGAGGTACCTCCGGCAGGTCTACGAGATCGTCGCCCCCCGCCAGATCGACCGCGGCGGAAACGTGGTGCTCGTGCAGATCGAGAACGAGTACGGCGCCTACGGGGCGGACAAGGAGTACCTCGCCGAGCTGGTCCGCATCACCAGGGACGCGGGCATCACCGTCCCCCTGACGACCATCGACCAGCCCCAGCCCCAGATGCTGCGCGACGGCAGCCTGCCCGGGCTGCACCTCACCGGCTCCTTCGGCTCGCGCGTCACCGAACGGCTCGCCACGCTCCGGGAGTACCAGCCCACCGGCCCACTGATGTGCGCGGAGTTCTGGTGCGGCTGGTTCGACTGGTGGGGCAACCTGCACCACACGACGTCGGCCGCCGACTCCGCCGCCGAGCTCGATGCGCTGCTGGCGGCCGGGGCGTCGGTGAACATCTACATGGTCCACGGGGGAACGAACTTCGGCCTCACCAACGGGGCCAACCACAAGGGTCGCTACCTGCCGCTGGCTACGTCCTATGACTACGACGCGCCTCTCGACGAGGCGGGCGACCCCACCGAGAAGTACTTCGCGTTCCGACGGGTGATCGCGCGGCACGCGCCGGTGCCGCCGGAGGCCCCGGCCCCCGCCGTCGACCGGCCGTCGTTCGACGTCACGCTCTCCTCGCTCGGCGACTGGCGCCCCGCCGTCGACGCGCCGCGCCACGACGCGCCGCCCACCTTCGAGGACCTCGGGCACGTGAGCGCGCTGGTGCGCTACTCCGCGGAGATGCCTAAGGAGGCGTTCGACGGCGCGGACACCGCGGCGCTGACCGTCGACTCCGTGCGCGACATGGCGTGGGTCGAGGTGGACGGCGTGCGCGTCGGCAGCCTCAGCCGCACCAGGCACGAGCGCACCCTGCCCCTCCCCCGCGGGCGCAGGCTCGACATCCTGGTCGAGGACCAGGGCCGGGTGAACTACGGCGAGCGGATCGGCGAGCCGAAGGGCCTGATCGGCGTGCCGCGCGTCGGCGGCGTCGCGCTGACCGGCTGGGCCGCCACGCCCATCGACGTGGCTGCCGTTGGAACGGCCCTCACCGACGGCCCCGCGGGCGACCCGCTGACGGCACCCGCACCGGGCCCCGTCGCACTGCGCGGGGAGTTCTCGCTCGATGAACCTTCCGATCTGTTCCTCCGCACCGACGGCTGGGGCAAGGGCTACGCGTTCGTCAACGGGTTCTTCCTGGGCCGCTACTGGTCGAACGGCCCGCAACGCACGCTGTACGTGCCCGGCCCGGCCACCCGCCCGGGGCCCAACGTCCTGGTCGTTCTGGAGCTGGAGGGCGCCGAGCCCACCGCGCGGTTCGCCGCACGGGCCGACCTGGGCCCGGTCGAGGAGTGAGCTAAGGAGTCGCGCTCTTGATCGCTGCGTCGAGGATCGCCGACTCCTCGGCCGACGGCGTCCACACCGTGGCCTGCCCGTCGTGGGCGTAGGAGAGGTAGCGGCCGTCGGCCAGGCGCTCGAGGCGGATCATGTCGCCGGCCTTGTCGATGAGGTCCAGGTAGATCGTCTGGAAGCCGTAGTCGAGGTTGAGGCCGTCGGTCTCGACGGAGCCCTCCGCGATCGCCTTCCCCAGCGCCGCCGCGTCGCCCAGCTCGGCCATGCCGAGCGTGCCGCTGTTGCCGATGACGCACACCCCGCCCGTCGTGGCCTCCTCCGGCTTGGCCGTGATGACGGATCCGTTGGTCGTGCACGGCTTCGCCTCTGCCGACACGTCGGGCGCGCGATGCGTGGTCCAGAGCCCGGTGAGCAGGTCGAGGAACTCCTCGCCGCCGTTGACGGTCCGCGAGCCGTCGGTGACGCTCCGGCAGCCGTGCAGCTCGCCCTGGACGGGTGCGATCGTGCCGTCGGCGTACTCGAAGGCGACCGTGTAGGTCATCCGATACTCGGCGGTGCAGGCCTGCATCGGGTCCGACCGCTTGGCGTCGAGGAACCAGGCAACGGCCTTGTCGACGTCGGCCGTCAGCGGGTCGAACAGCCCCCTGGTGCCGAAGGTCACGTCGGCACTGTCGTCGCCGCAGAGCCAGGCCCGTGCGGCACCCTTCTCGAGGATGGGCTTCCCGTTCGTGGCGTAGTCCATCTTCTCGCGCAGCTTCGTCATCTGCGCCTTGGCCGTGGTGCACACCTCGTCGGCGGTGCGGGCCGGCAGCGTGACCGGCGTGGTGTCGGCCGGCTGGGCCACCTGCGTCGGCCGGTTCAGCAGCGACACGCCGATGGGGACGGCCAGGCCGACGGCGAGCACGCCCGCCGCGGCGCCGGTGAGGACGCGACGGCGGCGGCGCTTGCCGCGGACGGCGTCGGCCCAGCCGCCGGTGGGGGGCTCGCCGGGGGTGTTGTCGTGCAAGAGATCGTGGATGTCAGTCATGGTGCGCCTCCTCGGCCAGGTGAACGGAGCCGCGCAGGGCTGCGCAGCCGCGGGAGGAGTGGGTCTTGACCGAGCCCTCGGAGATGCCGAGCAGCGCCGCGGTCTCGGCGACAGAGCGGTCCTCGAAGAACCGCAGCACCAGGACCGCGCGCTGCATCCTCGGCAGCCCGGCGAGCGCCCGCGCCAGGTCGACGCGTCGGGCGCCGGCGAGCTGACCGGAGCCGTCGGCGCCCGGTTCGAGCTGCTCGGCCGTGGGTACCTCACCGTTCCAGCGGCGGCGCCACCAACTGACATATGTGCGGTAGATCACGGTGCGCACGTAGGCCTCGAACGACTCGTCGTCACCCAGGGCCGGATAGCGCGAGAACGACTTGGCCAACGCGGTCTGGACGAGGTCCTCCGCCTTGTGCGCATCGCCGGTGAGCAGCCACGCAGCGCGCCACAGCCGTCCGCCCCTCGCGGTGACGAACCGGTCGAAGTCGCGCTCCTCCTCCAGCGACAGCGTCGCGGAAGGCGCGGGATGCTCGGTCATGCTTCCTCCTCACCCACTCAACGCCCCGGCTGGCCAGATCGGTTGACAGGCTCCCGGCAGCCATGGAGTTTTGACGCACAAGTCTGCCTTCTCTGCTGAGATCAGCACAGGAGGCAGACTTGTGCGTCAAAACTCCATGCTCACCCGCCCGCGTCTACAGAAACGACCATCCCGATGCAGCTCGTCTTCTCCGGCGACGAACACGCCATGAACTGGCTCCGGCCGGACTTCCCCTACGCCGAGATCCGCATGGCCGACGCGCGCAGCGGCGCCTCGCTGACCTCGGGCCTGGCCACCACGGTCGAGACCACCCGCGAGGGCGACCTCGTCCACACGACGGTGACCATCAGGAACGAGGGCGCGAAGCCATACTTCTCGTCCGAAGGCGACATCGGCATCACGCTGCCGCTCGAGGACCGCTACGACCTGACCGACGACCAGCAGGCGCTCCGCTGCCACGCCCACGTCTTCTGCGGCGGCACATCCAGCTACGTGTTCGCGCGGCGGATGGGCGGAGCCGCCCCGTACCTGGGCCTCGTCCTCACCGAGGGGTCGCTCGACTCCTACTCGATCGAGCGGGACCTCAGCCTCTCGAGCAACGACCGCGGCTGCTTCCTCCTGCACCCCTCCGTCTTCGTCCTCGCGCCCGGCGAGGCGACGACGATCGCCTGGACGATCTTCCCGTGCGCGGGCCCCGAGGACTTCCTCGTCCAGGCCGAGGCGCACGCCCGTTTCGTCTCCGCCGCCTGGGACCGGCACGTGCTCTTCGCGGGCGAGGCTGCGGCGCTCGTGGTGCGGCCGTCGTTCGCGGCCCACGCGGTCACCGCCGACCGAACGCCGCTGCAGCGCCAGCCCGACGGCTCGTTCCGGTACGAGCTCCCCGCCCCTGCCCTCGGCGCGCACACCGTCACGGTCACGGCCGACGAACAGACGGTCCGGACCAGGATCCTGGTCAAGGCCCCACTGGAGGAGCTGCTCCTGAACCGGGTCCTCTTCATCGCGCGACGGCAGCAGTACACGGGCCCGCTGCCCACACTGGACGGCGCCTACCTGATCTACGACAACGAGACCGAGCGCGTCTACTACAACCACCTCGGCGACTACAACGCCGGCCGCGAGCGCATCGGCATGGGCGTCCTCCTGGCCGGATACCTGGCGGCGGTCCAGGCCGGCACCGTCGCGTCGCCCGGCGACGACGTCGTCGCAGAGCTGACCACGAGCCTCAACCGCTTCGCCAGGTTCGTCCGCCGCGAGCTCGTCGACACAACGACCGGCGAGGTGTTCGACGACGCCGGGCGCGACGGCAGCGTCCGCCGCCTCTACAACAGCCCGTGGGCCGCCACGTTCTTCCTCGCGCTGCACCGCCTGACCGGCGCCGAGGAGGACCTCGACGCGGCCCTGCGGGTGATCCTCCGGTTCTACGACGACGGCGGCGCGCGGTTCTACCCGATCGAACTCCCCGTCCTCGACCTCTGCGCGGCCCTCTCTCGGGCCGGGCGAGCCGCGGACCGTGACGAGGCAGCGACGCTCTTCCTCGACCATGCCCGCCGGATCGCCGCCACCGGTTCGGCCTACCCGCCGCACGAGGTGCGCTACGAGCAGTCCATCGTCGCCCCCGCCGTCGACGTCCTGCTCCAGGCCCACCTCCTCAGCGGGGATCCGGACCTTCTGACGGCGGCCCGTGCGCAGCTGCCCGCCCTTGAGCAGTTCCAGGGCATGCAGCCCGACTACCGCCTGCACGAGGTGGCCATCCGCCACTGGGACGGGTTCTGGTTCGGCAAGCGGCGGCTCTACGGCGACACGTTCCCGCACTACTGGAGCGGGCTGAGCGGCAACGCCTTCGCGCTGTTCGCCGCAGCCACCGGCGACGAGACCTACGCCGCGCGCGCTGAGGCGTCGCTGCGCGCCGTGCTGTCGCTGATCCACGACGACGGCCGCGCGACCTGCGCCCACGTCTTCCCCCGCACGGTCAACGGCGAGCCCGCCGCGAGCGACGACCCGTTCGCCAACGACCAGGACTGGGCGCTGGTCTTCGCCCTCCGCCACCGCGTCCGGGCCACGTAGGCAGGGCGCATGATAGGCCCCAGGGTCTCGCAATGCCGCTTCACCCGAACCGAAGCCGTGTACACTTAGAGCACTTAGAGAGGGCGGCGAGGCGACATGAGCACAGCACTGACTGAGGACATCCGGGTCCTTCGCTCGGGTTTGGCGAGCGACCAGCCCGAGATCGAGGTGACCCTCCGTCTGCCGCGCGAAAGCGCAGAGAAGGTGTTGGCGCTCCTGGACGCGGAGCAGACCACGGGCGCGGTCGTCGTCGCGGCTAAGCAGGAGTTCACGACGACAGAAGCGGCCAAGATCCTCGGTATGTCTCGGCCGACACTGATGCGGATGATCGAACGTCGTCGGGTCGAGTTCCGCATGGTCGGGAAGCACCACCGCATCCCCGCCTCGTCGATTCAGAAGCTGCGCGAGTTCCTCGACGAGGACCACATGGCGGTGGTGGCAAACCTGGCCAACAAATACGGGAACATCGATTGACGATCTCAGTCACGCTCGCTGACGCGACCCTCCTGGGACCGGCACGTCCTCGCGATCCTGGAGCACGACACGGACACTGAACGGACTCAGCCCCGTAAGCATGGACTGTCAGACTGAACTGGCAAACTAGGGGAATGCGGTTGTTCAGCCCTCCCACGCCCGGCGGATACGCCACGGCAGGATCGGCTCCAAATCGCAACCTGGACCAAGTCAGCACGATAGGAGGAAGTAACTGATGCCCGTGCGAGTCGACGTCACTCCCTCCGTACTGTCCTGGGCACTCGGTGTGGCCGGAGCCGATGAGGAGAGCCTCCACCGCCGGTTCAAAGTGGATAAGTGGCTGAGCGCAGCTTCCCAGCCGACGCTGAAGCAGCTCCAAGAGTTCGCCAGGGCCGCTGGCGTGCCCTTTGGCTACCTCTTACTACCGGCACCCCCGAAGTGGAAGCTACCCATCCCTGACTTCCGCGAAGGGCTCCAGGGAGCCCCGACCCCAAGTGCGAACCTCTTCGCGGTGATCGGGCAATCCCAAAGACGCCAAGACTGGTATCGCGACTACATCCTCGCCCTCGGCGCCGAACCCTTGGCGTTCGTCGGCTCGGCCTCCGAGTCGGAGCCTGTTGAGACGGCGGCAGCAATTCGACATGCGCTCCGGTTCGAGGTTGACGAGCGCCGCGGCACCTGGGCCGACACACGCAAGGCTCTCCTTCGACGCTTCGAAGCGCTCGGCGGACTCACAGTCGCCACCTCTATGGTCGAGAACAATCCACGCCGTCCCCTGGATGAAGATGAGTTTCGGGGCTTCGCGCTCGTGGACGACATTGCTCCACTCGTCTTCGTCAACACTCGCCAAACGCTGAACGGTCAGATCTTCACCCTGGTCCACGAGTTCGCTCACGTTTGGAGAGGCCAGAGCGGGATCGGCAACGAGGACCCCCGCTCCTACAGCCAGTTCGAAATCGAACGGTGGTGCAACGCCGTTGCATCTGAGGTCCTCGTTCCACAAGGAGATCTCGCAGCACGGCACTCCAAGGTGGCTGACAAACCACTCACACAAGCACTCGAAGCACTTGCACAGGACTTCCGCTGCGGAACACTCGTGGTCCTGCAGGCCCTGCATCGGACCCGCGTACGCCGCATCGACGACTACAACGCCGCATACGACGCCGAAGTCGCCAGACTTCGCAGTCTCGGCAGGGAAAGCCAGAGCAGTGGCGGCAATCACTACAACAATCAGCCCTTCCGTATCGGTGAACGCCTCTCCCGGGCCCTGGTCGCAGACGCTCTCGAAGGTCGCACCCCCATCTCTGAAGCCATGCGCCTGATGTCCATCAAGTCCGTCAGCACTTTCGATGAGTACGCCCGTCGCCTGGGGGCTGCCTGATGTATCTCATGGACTCCAACGCCTTCATGGAGGCAAGCCGCACCTACTACGGCTTCGACATCGCCCCCGGCTTCTGGACATGGCTCGGCGATCCGGCTCTGCGCGGAAAGGTCGGCTCCATAGACGCAGTCAAGGAGGAAATCACTGCAGGCACCGGCGATCTGGTCGCCTGGGCACATGCTCTCCCTTCCTCCTTCTGGCTGCCCGACACCGCCGAGACTCTGGATGCGATGCGCGATCTCGCAGCTTGGGCGACGGGCCCGGCACGGCAGTACCGCCAGAGCGCGATCGATGAGTTCCTTGCCTCGGCCGACTTCAAACTCATCGCTCACGCAATAGCCACAAAGGCCACCCTCATCACCCGCGAGCAGCCTGCCCCAGACTCCGTGAGAAGGGTCAAGATCCCCGACGCGTGCAATGCACTCGGCGTCGCCTGGGACGACCCCTTTGGCCTCTACCGTGCCCTGGGAATGCGCCTTGTGACCTGACGCATTCCCAGCCGACAAGCCTTGTCAGATGGACAGGTCCACCTCGAAGCCTGTGCCGGCGTCGTCCACCGTCAGCACGCGGGTGTTCTCGCCGTGGACGACCACCGTGAAGCGCTGGCGGGCGAAGCCCTCGAAGCCGTCGCCTGTCGTCTCCGCGCGGAGCATCACGTCCTCACCTGCCCTGGTCACGACGAACCGGGTGCGCAGGCGCGCGCCGGTGGCGGCCGCGTGGGTGCGACCGTCGTCCTCCTGCAGTTCCGACGTGTATTCGCCGTCGACGACCGGCGGGAAGACGTGCAGCTCGATCTCCTCCGGGCGGTAGCCGGCGGTGGTGAGCGGCGCGTCGGGCCACATCGGGATCACGGCGCCGGCGCGGGCGTACAGCGGCAGGCGGTCGAGCGGGGCGTCGGCGGCGATGAACCGCTGGCCGTCGAGCGCGGCGTCGGTGTGCCAGTCGTACCAGTGGCCGCGCGGGAGGTAGACCGAGCGCGCGACGGCGCCCTCCTCCAGGACCGGGGCCACGAGCAGGTTCGGGCCGAAGAGGTACTGGTCGTCGATGTCGACGACGGCCTCGTCGTACTGGTCCTCGAAGACGAGTGGACGCTGGACGGGCGCGCCGGTCTCGCCGGCCTCGACGAACGCCGTGTAGATGTACGGCATGAGGCGGTACCTGAGGGCGATCGCGCTCCGGGCGATATCGAGGACCGCCGGGCCGAACGACCACGGGTACTGGTCGCGCTGGAAGATCAGCGAGTGGTTGCGGCAGAACGGCGTGAGCGCGCCGTACTGGATCCAGCGGGCGAACAGCTCCGGGCCGCAGGACTCGGCGAACCCGCCGATGTCGGCCCCGACGAAGGCCTGGCCGGAGATGCCGAGACCCGCCGCCATCGGGAGGCTGAGGCCGAGGTGCTCCCAGTTCGACAGGTTGTCGCCCATCCAGTTCGCGGCGTAGCGCTGGATGCCCGCCGACCCCGCCCGCGACAGCACGAACGTCCGCTCATCCGGGCGCGCGGCGCGCAGGCCCTGCACCGTGCCCATCGCCATCAGCAGCGCGAACTGGTTGTGGTAGCGCTCGTGAGAGGCGCGCCCCTTGTCGAACCGCATCGGCAGCGACGAGATGACGCCGGTGGCCGGCTCGTTCATGTCGTTCCAGATGCCCGCCATGCCGGAGGCGACGTGCGCGGCGTTCAGCTCGCCCCACCAGGCGCGCGCCTCCTCGGTGGCGAAGTCGGGGAACGCGGTGTTGCCCGGCCAGACCTGGCCGATGTAGGTGTCGCCGCCCTCGGTGCGGCAGAGCACGTCGCGCTCCTTCGCCTGGTCGAAGACCCAGTAGCCGGGCTCCGCCTTCACGCCGGGGTCGATGATGCTCGTAAGGGAGAAGCCCATGTCCTTGAGCCGGGCGATCATGCCCTCCGGATCCGGGAACAGCTCGGGGTTCCAGGTGAAGACGCGGTAGCCGTCCATGTACTCGATGTCGAGCCACAGGCCGTCACAGGGCACCTCGTCGGCGCGCAGCCGGGCCGCGATCCCCTCGAACTCCTCCTGTGAGTACTTGTGCCACCGGCACTGGTGGTAACCCAGCGACCAGAGCGGCGGCAGCTCCATCCGCCCGGTGAGCCAGGTGTAGGCCTCGAGGACATCCGGCATGGTCGGCCCCGCGAAGACGTACTCGGTGTACTGCCCGCCGGCAAAGTGCACGCCGTACTGGTGGCCGGGCGCGAAGTCGTACGTGGCGCGGTAGGCGTTGTCGACGAACGATCCGCTCATCGCGCCGGTCGCGGCATCCCGGTGGTAGAAGAACGGGATCGACATGTAGTACGGGTCGAACTCGGTGCTGGTGTTGTGCGCGCGGGGATCGTCGGCCGCGCGGCCCGCGGTGAACTCCCCCGACTCCGTCGGGCTGAGGACGTCGGTGTTCCAGAGCGTGAAGTCGCGGCCGCTGCGGTTCCCGCTGCCGGTCTTCTCGCCGAGGCCGAAGAACGCGTCGGTGGGCGTCCTCCGGCGCGCGAACGTGAACCTGTCATTCAGCGTGGCGTAGGCCGCGAACCCGCCCGCGTCGTGCCCGGCGGTCTCGAGCACCCGGCTGCCGTCGGGGCGCCGGACGTCGATCCGGAAGGGGTCGAGGCCGATGGTGACGGTGAGCGCCGCCGTCACCACCCGCACCTCTCCGTCAGCCTCCTCGACGGTGAACGGCGCCCGCGCGTCCGAGAGGTCGGCCGAGACGGCGTGCGTCGGCTTCTCATCGAAGACGCCGCCGCGGCTGATCTTGAACCGCACCACGTCGGCCCGCAGGACGTCGACCCTGAACCGCTCGCTCAGCAGGTCGCCGACGATGCCGGTGGGCGTCTCCGCCACGGAGCTGAGTCGGGTGTAGCGGACGTAGTTGTCATAGCTGGTCAAGACGGCCTCGGTCTCTTGGTCGGCGGCAAGGAGTCAGCCACCCAAGCTACCGGTATGCGGACTCAGTTCGTGCGCACGCCCACCGTAAGAAGCACGTTGGCGTACAGCCGCTGATCCGCGGACTGGATGAAGACCGTGACATCGCTCGACTTCGCCACCTCGTAGAAGTCCCAGCGCTTGATCTCCGCGAACGGGGTGCCTGCCATGGTGGCGCGGTACTCGTCGTGCGCCGGGATGCTGTCCGGCCGCTCGATGCCGACGGCGTCGTCGGCCGGGACCATGAGGGCCACCTCCTCGATGGGGATGGTCTCCTTGACCACCTCGAGGATCTGGCTCACGGTCAGCAGGCCGGGGGCGAGGTTCAGGTAGATCCGCTCGGCCGACGGGTTGACGCCGTTCATCGACGGGTAGTTGCCGTCGCCGATCAGGATCTTGCTCGAGTGTCCGGCGCGGCCGAGCGCGCCGATGAGCTCGGGGTGGAGCATGGGTCCGTTGAGCATGTCTTGTTCCTTCTCTGTGGGATTTTTCGGGTTGGTTCTTCGGGTCTGGCCCGAGG
This sequence comes from Arachnia sp., assembly GCA_047602285.1. Classification (GTDB taxonomy): domain Bacteria; phylum Actinomycetota; class Actinomycetes; order Propionibacteriales; family Propionibacteriaceae; genus Arachnia. The sequence goes on along the minus strand of JASGHR010000001.1, from coordinate 2,514,152 downwards.
GTGCCGCTGTCAATAGCACCTTCGGGTAGGTGGTTTCATGTCGAGGCCCTGACGACGAGGCTGGGCGTGACGGTCGACAGCCGCGCGGGTTTGCCCGCCAGGATCTCGCTCAGCGACTCGACAGCGAGCTCGCCGACCCGCCGGAAGTCCTGCCGGACGGTGGTGAGCGACGGCAGGAAGGCCTCCGCGCCGGCGATGTCGTCGAACCCGACGACGCGCACGTCGTCCGGCACCCGCAGCCCGCGCTGCTGCAGCGCGGTCATGCAGCCGAGGGCCAGCTGGTCGTTGGCCGCGAACACGGCGTCGACGTCGGGCGGGAGCAGGCCCATCAGCGGGAGCGCCGCGCTGGCGTCCCACGAGTCGGCCTGCAGCACGAGCGGCTCGATCCCGGCCTCGGCGCAGGCGTCGTGGTAGCCCTCCCAGCGCTGGTACGCGTCCACCCACAGCAGCGGACCCGCGACGTGCGCGATGCGCCGGGCGCCCCGCTCGACGAGGTGCCGCACGGCCTCGACGGCACCCGCGCGATGGTCGACGGCCACGCCCGGCACCGAGGCGGGCAGCTGATGCAGGCGCCCCACCATGACCATGGGGATGCGCTGGGCAAGCCCCTCGACCCACGGCGCGGGCGACGTCCTGCCCCCGATCACGATCGCGCCGTCGGCGCTCACCGAGACGAGGTCGTCGGGCTCGAGGTCGCGCACCGAACCCGCGGGCGGGACGGTGGTGATGGCGTGGAACTGGAGCTTGGCCAGCTCCTGACAGATGGACACGAACGTCATGGTGTGCCCGTGGTAGAGCGGCATCGCCACGATGACGTGCACCTGGCCCGTGCGGTGCGCCGAGAGGGAGCGCGCGGCGAGGTTGGGGCGATAACCCAGCCGCTCGACGGCCTCCATCACGCGCGTGCGGGTGGGCTCGGCGACGACGTCGAGGCCGCGGACCACGCGGGACACGGTTTGGATGGACACGCCCGACGCCTCCGCGATGTCGCGGAGGTTCACACGCCGGGCAACGGTCATTCGGCCGGCTCGTAGACGACGGTGTGGGCGGTGGCGGCGATGACGTCGTTGCGGTCGGCCGGGTCGAGCCGACCCATGATCTCCAGCTGCGCGAGCACCGAGCCCAGCGCCGACGCCTCGGCGGGGCCCGCGACCACGGGGACCCGCAGCGCGTCGGCCGTCAGCTGGCACAGCAGCCGGTTGCGGGACCCGCCGCCGACCATGTTCAGCTGGGTCGGCGCGCTGCCGGTGAGGGCCGCGAGGTCGGCCACGCCGCGGGCGTAGCGCGCCGCGAACGACTCAAGGACCACCCGCACGATGTCGCCCTCGCCGAGGCCCTCGACGTCGGCCCCCTGCGCGGCGAGCGCGCCGGTCACCCGGGCGACCATGCCGCCGGTCTCCGCGAACTGCGGCTCGTCGGGGTCGACCAGCACGCCGAGCGACGGCGCGGCCTCCGCGAGGCGGATGAGCTCGACGATGTCGTGCGTCTTACCCGCCGACTGCCAGTCGCGCTGGCACTCCTGCAGGATCCACAGGCCGGTGATGTTGAAGAGCGGCCTGAGGCCCGCGTCGCCGCGCGCCTCGTTGGTGAGGCCCATCCGGTACGCAGCCTCGCTCAGCAGCGGCTCGTCGCGCAGCACGCCGAGCACGGACCACGAGCCGCAGCTCAGGAAGTAGGACTCCTGCGAGACGTCGCGCTGCAGCGCGTGCACGGCGCACGCGGTGTCGTGTGCGCCGGCGCGGACGACGGTGAGCTGGCCGAGCCCCTCGACGATGCAGGGGCCGACGACGTCGTGCTCGGGGGTGACCTGTCCCACCCAGCGGCGCGGGATGGCGAGCGCCGCGAACACCTCGTCGGAGAACTCCCGCGCGCCGGGGCGGCACAGGCCGGAGCTCGAGGTGTGCGAGCGGGACCAGCCGCGCGCGCCGGAGAGCAGGAACGTGAAGTAGTCGGGCAGCAGGAGGACCTGCTCCGTCGCCGCGGCGGTCTCGGGCTCCTCCGTGAGGAACGCGAAGAGCTGGTTCGCGGTGTTGATGGTGGCCGGCGCGATGCCGGTGGCGGCCCAGGCGGCGTCGTCGCTCAGCCGGGCCCGGAAGGCTTCGTGGGTGCGGACGGTGCGCAGGTCGCGGTAGGCCCGGCCGGGCGTGACGCGGGCGCCGTCGGCGGTGAGGGGCACATAGTCGACACCCCAGGTGTCGACCGAGACGCTGATCGCGTCGGGGAAGCGTTCGACGGCGTCGCGGAGGCCCGCGACGACCTCCGACCAGATGAAGTCCAGGTCCCAGGCGAGGTAGCCGTCCACGGGCCGGGCCTGGTGCGGGAAGCGGCGGACCTCCACCTCCTCGATGCGTCCGTCGCGAAGCGTGCCGGCGACGATGCGGCCGGACGACGAGCCGAGGTCGACGGCGAGGGCGGTGACTGACACAGGCGGTGCTCCTTGTTCGATGGGGGCGTGCACGAATCTGCGTAGAAGCGGCGCACTGTACGTATTGCACAGTGCTCGCGACATGCGCAGCTTCGTGCACGCCTCCTTAGGTCTCTAGCGGGGGAAACGGATCAGGCGTACAGCGGGCCGTACGCGTTGCAGGCGCGGTAGTCGGCACCCTCGAGGTCCGCGGTGCCGAACCCGAGCCAGCTCTTCGGGCGGAAGATCCGCTCGCGCGACACGTTGTGCATGTTCACGGGGATGCGGAGCATGGACGCCAGCGTGATGATCTGGTGGCCGATGTGCCCGTAGGTGATGGCGCCGTGGTTGGAGCCCCACGCGTTCATGACCTCGTAGACGGAGGTGAACGCGCCCTCGCCGGTCAGGTTGGGCACGAACCAGGTGGTCGGCCAGCCCGGATCGGTGCGCAGCTCGATGGTCTTGGCCACCTCGTCGGGCAGTTCGACGGTGTAGCCCTCGGCCAGCTGCAGGACCGGCCCGAGACCCTCCACCCAGTTGATGCGCGTCATGGTGACGGGCACCTCGCCGGCGGAGCGGAAGTGCGTCGAGAAGCCGCCGCCACGGAAGTAGCCCGTGTTGGCCGGATGGAACGTGGTCTCGTCGATCATCGCCTGGATGTCGGTCTCGGTGACCTCCCACCAGGGCTTGATCACCGGGTTGCCGTCGGCATCCTTGGCAGCGAAGGTGCCGTCGAGAGTCGTGGCGCCGGAGTTGCGGAGATCGATCAGGCCGCCGGCGGCACGCCCCTCGGGGCGGTAGCCGGTGACGCGCTCGATGGCGTCGGCGCTCCAGTAGGTGCGCACGTCGGAGAAGATCTGCGCCGTGTTGGTCAGCAGGTAGTTGAACACCATCGACGCGCCGTTGAGGTTGTCGTTCTCGGTGGCCATCAGGCTGGGGCGGCGCGGGCCGTTCCAGTCGAAGGACGTGTTGAGGAGGGTCTCCATCAGGTCGCCGTTGGGCAGGAAGTCGGTCCACTGGCGCTGGCCCTGGAAGCCGGAGATCAGCGCGCCGTGACCGGCCGCCTCCTCACCGAAGCCCAGCTCGGCCAGCTTGGGGTTGCCCTCCATGAGGTCGCGGCCGATGAGCACCATCTTGGTGATGTACGGCCACCACTCCTCGTGCTCCTCCGCGGGGCGGACGAACTCGCCGGTGTTGAAGTCCTCGCCCTGCTTCAGGTTGGCGCGGACCCACGCGTAGGCCTTCTCGTACTCCTCGTGGTCGTAGATGCCGAGGCGGATGCGGCGCTCGATCTCCACCATGTCGATGTACTCGTTGCGCATGCCGAGGTAGTAGTTCCAGAACTCCTCCTTGACCACGCAGCCGGCGATGCCCATGGACACACCGCCGATGGAAAGGTAGGACTGGCCCTTCATCTGGGCGACGGCGAGGCCGGCGCGCGCGTAGTCGAGCAGGCGCTCGCGCACGGCGTCGGGGATGGAGGTGTCGTCGGCGTCCTGGACCTCTTCGCCGTAGATACCGAAGGCGGGGATGCCCAGCTGGGCGTGGCCGGCGAGTGCGGCGGCGAGGTAGACGGCGCCGGGGCGCTCGGAGCCGTTGAAGCCCCAGACGGCGTGCGGCATGGTGCGGTCCATGTCGATGGTCTCGCTGCCGTAGCACCAGCACGGCGTGACGCTGAGGGTCAGGCCGACGTTCTCGCGCTTGAACTTGGCGGCGGCCGCCTGGGCCTCGGGGGCGCGGCCGATGGTGGAGTCGGCGATGACCACCTGGACGGGGCTGCCGTCGGGGTAGCGCAGCTCGGCCTCGTAGAGCTCCTTGACGCGCAGCGCCATGTTCATGGTCTGGTCTTCGAGGCTCTCACGGACGCCGCGGCGGCGGCCGTCGATGATGGGGCGGATTCCGATCTTCGGATAGTTGGACACGGGTTGATACCTTCTCTTGTTCTCGTCCGGTTGTGGCGGTGGGCAGCCGCTGATCTCAGCCGACTGCCCACCGTTCGTTATGTGGCGGGCGGGTGCCCGCTATGTGGCGGGACGGACCCCGCGCCCGTCACTCGTAGAGGTTGGGGGCGATGTCGGGGTTGTCCATGTTGCTGGCGTCGTACCACGCGAAGCCGGAGTCGATGATCTTCGGCTGGTCGATCTTGTTGACGGCCTTGATCGCGGCGACGACGGTCTCGTAGCCCATCTTCACCGGCGACTGCGTGATGGCGCCGGCCATGCGACCGTCGCGGACGGCCTCGAGCTGGGTCTTGCCGGAGTCGAAGCCGACGACCTTGATGTCCTTCTTGCCGGACTCGGTGACGCCCTGGACGGAGCCGGTGGCCGCGGCCTCGTTGGTGCCGTAGATGCCGACGATGTCGGGGTTGGCCTGGATCATGGCCTTGGCGGTGTTGGCCGCGAGGCCCACCTCGCCGGCCACCTGGGGCTCGAGCAGCTTGATGTCGGCGGCGTTGGCCTTGATGTAGTCGACGAAGCCGTTGCAGCGCTGCTTGCCGGTCTGCGAGGTCTGGTCGTGGCAGACGACGCCGACGGTGCCCTTGCCGCCCACGAGCTCGATCATGTGCTTGGCTGCCTCCTGCGCGGCGGCCTCGTTGTTGGTCGAGACGGTGGTCACGGGGAGGTCGGAGTCGACACCGGAGTCGAAGGCCACCAGCGGGATGTTGGCCGCCTGGATCTTCGTCAGCAGGTCGTTGGCGGCACCCGTGTCGAGCGCGGCGAGGCCGATGGCGATGGGCTTGGCGTCGAGGGCGGCCTGCAGCTGCTCGAGCTGCTGGGTCACCTTGGTCTCGTCGTCGGGGCCGACGAACTGGATCTTGTAGCCGAACTCGGTGCCAGCCTTCTCGGCGCCCTCCTTGACGGCCTGCCAGAACCGGTGCTGGAAGCCCTTCGAGACGAGGTAGATCGTCTCGCCGTTGCCCTTGGGGATCTCGCCGTCGGACGGCGGCGTCGACTCGCTCGGCGGCGCGGCCGGGGTGGAGGTGTTCGTGGCCGGGGTGTTCGGCTTGGCGGTCTCGGCGGGCGTCGACGTGCTGCAGGCGGTCAGGCCCAGCGCGAGGATCGACGAAGCGACGAGAGCGGAACGCAGAAGGCGCATGCGCTTCTTTCCTTTCTGTTGCCAGGCATCAGCGCCCGGCGGGTGGATGGGAGCAGGCGCTCCCGGAATGGGTTTTTCAGTTGTACGAGGGGGACCCTTCGACAGCGGCGAAGGGGTTGGGGGCTAGACGGAGGCGGCGCGCCGACGGCGCACGTTGTCGACGAACACCGCGATGACCACGACGATGCCGGTGACGACGAACTGCCACTCCTGCGCGATGCCCATCATCAGGAGGCCCTTCTTGAGGGTCTCCATGATCAGCGCACCGACGACGGTGCCGAGGATGTTGGCCCGGCCGCCCGCCAGCGAGGTGCCGCCGATGACGACCGCCGCGATGACGTTGAGCTCGAAGCCCAGGCCCTCAGCCGGCTGCACGAAGCCGAAGCGGGCCGAGTAGAGGATGGCGCCGAGGGCGACGAACACGCCGGCCACCACGTAGACGAGCATCTTCCACAGCTTGATGTTGACGCCGGACAGCCGCGTCGCCTCCTCGTTGGAGCCGATCGCCAGCGCGTAGCGGCCGAGCAGCGTCTTGTTCAGGAGGAAGGCCGCGAGAATCGCGAGCAGGATGAACAGCAGCACCGCGTTCGGCACACCGGGGATGAGCTGGCCGTTGGCGAGCCAGCTGTAGCCCGGGTTCTTGATGGAGATCGAGGACTTGTTCGAGATGATCAGCGCCAGGCCGCGGGCCACCATCATCATCGCGAGCGTCGCGATGAACGGCGGAAGCCCTAGCCGGGAGACGTTGAGGCCGTTGACCAGGCCGATGAGCGCGCCCACCACCGCGATCGCGAGCAGGCCGCCGCCGAGCTGCCAGTTCAGCCAGTCGCCGGAGAGGAACACGCCGGCCATCACAGCCACGAGCGTCATGCCTGTGCCCGACGACAGGTCGATACCGCCGGTGGCGATCACGAATGTCGCGCCCAGCGCCATCACGCCGATGTAGGCGGACTGCTGGAAGATGTCCAGCACGATGGAGAACTGGGCGAAGTTCGGCGCGGCGAACAGGAAGAAGATGTAGATGATCACCAGCGCCAGGAACACGAACAGCTGCTGGAGGGATGACCGGAGGAACCGGACGATCCCGCTCTCGCCTGCCGCCGTGGTGGTCTTTGCTTCCGCGCTCACGCTGCGTCTCCTGTCAGTTGGGCACGGCCGATGGTGGCCAGCTCCATGATGTTTTCCTGGGTGGCGTCCTTGTTCTCCAGGACGCCGCTGATGTGGCCCTGCGCCATCACGACGATGCGGTGCGACATGCGCAGCACCTCGGGCAGCTCGGACGAGATCATGATGATCGCCTTGCCCTGCGCCGAGAGCGTCTCGAGCAGCTCGTAGATCTCCTCCTTGGCGCCGACGTCGATGCCGCGGGTGGGCTCGTCGAAGATCAGCACATCGCAGTCGCGCACGAGCCACTTGGCGATGACGACCTTCTGCTGGTTGCCGCCGGAGAGCTTGCCCAGCAGCTGGTTGACCGAAGGGGTCTTCACGCGCAGCCGCTTGGCGTACTCGACGCCGACCGTCTTGATCTTGCCGTCGTGGATGTAGCCGGCGCTGCTGAAGTCCTTCATCGCGGCCATCACGGTGTTGGCCTTGATGTCCTGGTCGAGCAGCAGGCCGAAGTGCTTGCGGTCCTCCGACAGGTAGCCGATGCCGTGGCGAACCGCGTCGGCCGCCGTGTGGATGTTGACCGGCGCGCCGTGCATCTCGATGGTGCCGCTGGTGCGGGGATCGGCCCCGAAGATCGCGCGGGCGACCTCGGTGCGTCCCGCGCCCATCAGCCCCGCGAAGCCGAGGATCTCGCCCTTGCGGACCTCGAAGTTGATGTCGCGCAGCAGGCTCTTCGACGAGAGGTCCGAGACCTTGAGCACCACGTCGTCGGACAGCCGCGCGTTGCGCGGGCGGGCCTCGGCGGAGACCTCGCGGCCCACCATCATCGAGATGATCTCGCGCATCTCCACCTCGGCGGTGTTCACGGTGCCGATGTACTGGCCGTCGCGGATGACGCTGACGCGGTTCGTGATCTCCTCGATCTCCGGCATGCGGTGCGAGATGTAGATCAGGCCGGTATCGGGGGTGATGAAGTCGCGGATCATGCCGAAGAGGTCCTCGGTCTCCGCGACGGTGAGGGCTGCGGTGGGCTCGTCCATGACGAGGATCCGCGAGTCGTACGAGAGCGCCCGGGCGATCTCGACCATCTGCTGGCGAGCCACCGAGAGGTCCCCGATCCTCGACCGGGGGTTGATGCTCATGCCCAGCCGCTCGAACAGCTCGGCAGCCCGGCGGTTCAGGGCCGCGTCGTCGATCAGCCCGAGCCGGTGGCTGCCGGGGCGGCCGATGTAGAGGTTCTGCGCCACGGTCAGGTCCTGAACCATGTTCAGCTCCTGGTGGATGATGCTGAGCCCCAGCGAGCGGGCGTGGTTCACGTCGCGCACCTCGACGCGCGTGCCCTGCAGCCAGATCTCGGCCCCCGGATCGGGCGTGTAGATGCCCGTCAGGATCTTCATCAGGGTGGACTTGCCCGCCCCGTTCTCACCGCAGAGGCCGAGCACCTCTCCTGCGTTGAGGTCGAGGTTCACCCCCTGCAGCGCCTTCACGCCGGGGAACGTCTTGCTCACGTTCCTCAGCTCAAGCAGTTTGCTCACCTGCACTCCTTCGTACTGCGTCGGACCGGGCTGCGGCGCCCTCCGTCCGACCGCAATGTTAACGCTAGCAGAGCAGGACGCGCGACCCCACGTCCCGTTACCGAATCGTGACCCTGACCGGGGACCTTTGAGTTTCTTGTGAGCAATCAACCAAAGAGGCTTCCCAGTGCACCCCGGGTGCCATAAGTTGGCCCGTGGGCGGTGGGGACGTTCACAGAGGAAGGGCCAAGATGGCAACTTCGAGAAGACTCTGGCATGCCTCCGCCGCGGCGGTGGCCTTCGCATTGGCGCTGGGGCCGGGCCTCGCGTCCGCGGACCCGGGCAACGACGGGTTGGGCCAGTACGGCCGCACGCCCAGCGAAGCCGGGAAGTACCAGAACATCAGCAGCGGGCGCTGGTTCGTCGAGTTCGACGGCCAGCCGACGTCCGACGGCGGATCCCAGTCCTCCGTCGACAAGGCCCACCGCGGCTTCAACGACAACCTGAGGAAGAGCGGCAAGAAGGCGCGGGTGCACCGCAGCTTCTCCACGTTGTTCAACGGCGTCACGGTCGACGCCGACAACGACACAGCCCGCACCCTCACCGACCTGCCCGGCGTGAAGGCCATCTATCCGGTCTTCCCCGTGGAGCTCCCGAAGGGGCAGACCAGCACCCCCGCGATGACGCATGCCATCGCGATGACGGGCGCCGACATCGCGCAGAGCAAGCTGCGCCTCAGCGGCCGCGGCGTGAAGGTCGGCATCATCGACTCCGGCATCGACTACGACCACCCCGACCTCGGCGGTAAGGGCGTCAACGGGAAGACGAAGTTCCCGACCAAGCGCGTCAAGTACGGCTACGACTTCGTGGGCGACGACTACAACGCCGACCCGGCGTCGGACACCTACAACCCGACGCCCAAGCCCGACAAGTACCCCGACGACTGCCAGGGCCACGGCACGCACGTCGCCGGCATCGTCGGCGCCAACGGCACCATCAAGGGCGTCGCCCCGCAGGTGACCTTCGGCGCGTACCGCGTGTTCGGCTGCGACGGCTCCACGGACACCGACATCATCCTGGCCGCCCTCGAGCGGGCCAAGCGCGATGGCATGGACGTCATCAACATGAGCCTCGGCGCCGGTTTCCAGTCGTGGCCCACCTACCCCACGTCGGTCGCCTCCGACCGGCTGTGGAAGCAGGGCATCGTGGTGGTCAACGCCGCGGGCAACGAGGGCGACTACTACACCCAGTCCCTCGGCTCCCCCGCGAGCTCCGACAAGGCGATCGCCGTGGCGTCCTACGACAACACGCAGGTGAAGCTGGCCGAGCTGGCCTTCACTCCGGCGGGCGGCTCGCCGATCTCCGCGGGCTACCTGGGCGCCAGCGGCTCCCCGAACCTGACGAACGCCATCAACGGGCTGCCCGTGACGACGCTGCCCGATCCTCTCGGCTGCGCGGCGGGCGGTGACGCGACGGGCAAGGTCGCGATCGTCTCGCGCGGCACGTGCTCGTTCCATCAGAAGGCCGTCAACGCGCAGAACGCCGGCGCGAAGGCTCTGGTGATCTACGACAACGCGCCGGGCATCATCAACGCCACCGTCGAGGGCGACACCCCGATCACCATCCCGGTCGTCACCGTGATGAAGGACGACGGCGCCGCCGTGGTCTCCGCGCTCGCCTCCGGCCCGGTGACCGCCGCGGTGACCGGCGCGAAGGTCGACCGGCCCAACCCCACCGCGGGCCTGATCTCGGACTTCTCGTCGTGGGGCCTCGCGGCCGACCTGACGCTGAAGCCCGACCTGGGCGCCCCCGGCGGCTCGATCTACTCACTGGAGCCGCTGGAGAAGGGCGACGGCTACGTGGTGAACTCCGGCACGTCGATGGCCACCCCGCACGTCGCGGGCGCCGTCGCGCTGATGCTGCAGGCCAAGCCGTGGATGACGCCGAACCAGGTGCTGACCCGGCTGCAGAACACGGCGCTGCCCAGCAACTTCCGCGAACTGCCCGACCTCGGCATCCTCGACGCGGCACACCGCCAGGGCGCCGGCTTGATCCAGATCGACAGCGCCATCCTTACCGACACCACCGTGTCGCCGAGCAAGCTGTCCGCCGGCGAGTCGGCCGACGGACGGTTCCGCAAGACGCTGACCATCAAGAACACGTCGCGCTACCCGGGTGTCTGGACGCTGTCGAAGGTGGACGCCATCTCCACCGAGCCCAGCCAGTGGCAGAACAACCTGGTGCCCGCGCTGTACGACAGCAAGGTGACCTTCTCGAAGACGAAGGTGCGGGTCCCGGCGCACGGCAAGGCGCGGGTCACCGTGACCATCGCCCCCGACGCCGAGGCACCCGAGGGCACCGTGTACTCGGGCTACATCGTCCTGACGTCGAAGGAGGGCACCACGCTGCGGGTGCCGTTCGCCGGCATGGCGGGCGACTACGGCAACCTGGACGTGTTCCCGAACCTCGAGGACTCCGGCCTCCCGGCTCTCGTCGAGGTCCAGTGCGCCAAGTGGTTCGAGGGCGAGTGCGTCGATCCCGACGTCGAGATCTTCGACCCGCAGCCCGGCAAGGTGTTCCGCGGCGGCGAGGATCCGGCCACGATCGTCGCCCACGTGGCGTACCCCGTGCGTCGACTCACCTTCGACCTCATCCCCGTCGGCCCCTACGGCAAGCTGAAGGAGCGCGAGAAGAAGCAGGTCATGAAGCTGGACTACGTCGGCCGCTCCGTGGAGCTCAGCCTGTTCTCGTGGGACGGCACCATCCCTGACCGCAAGGGCAAGAAGGTCCAGGCGGCGCCCGGCACCTATGTGCTCCGAATGACGGCGCTGAAGGCCGACGGCGACAGGAACACGCAGTCCTACACGACCCCGGCGTTCCAGTACGACGGCCGCCCCGGCACGGATGTGCTGAAGGCGGCGGACAAGGTCGACGTCACCAGCCAGCAGCCTGGCCGCTGATCAGTCGACAGGGTCTCCTGAACGTGGCCCTCGGCGTTGGGCAGCAGCCCAACCCGGGGGCCACGTGCCGTGTCCGGCGCGCCCGCGCCCGGGGGTTCCCGCCGGGCCGATGAGCACGACACACCCTGCGTCGCCCCGCGATGAGCACGACACACCTTTCGTTGGGGCTCGATGAGCACGCGGCGGAGTTGGTTGAGAGAAACAGTCGATTTCGGCCTGTTTTCGCCGACGAACTCCGCCGCGTGCTCATCGATCTCGGGCGACGGGGCCGTGGTCGGGATTCGAGCCCCTCGTTACGGCCCTTCGTAGATGAAGGAGCGGATAGGGGCGACCATCACCGTCGAGCTCGCTCCGGCCCACCTGCACAAAGCCTTGGCTGAGGTAGAAGCCGAGCGCTCCCGTGTTCTGTTCGTTGACGTCCACCTCGGTCACGCCGTACCGCGCGACGGCCTCGTGGAGCAGCGCAGTACCAACGCCTCTGCCCCGGGCCGAGTCCGACACGAAGAGCATCTCGAGACATCCCTCGGCGACTCCGGCGAAGCCCACCGGTCCGTCATCGGTATCGGCAACGAGCATCGCGACGGCGGGAAAATAGACCGGGATCAGACTGGCTTCGATGCGCTCGAAGTCTTTCTCGTCGAGAAAGTCGTGGGTCGCGCGAACGGAGCTGCGCCAGATCTCCACGAGCCCCGGGTACTCTGTCGAGCCGCTTGATGGACGGATGAAGAACCAGGGAGCGGACTCGTTCATCGGCCCATCATCGCATCGTCACGCGATCGCGTCACCCTCAACAGGGCCCTCGGTGTTGGGCTTCCAGCCAAGGCCGGGAGCTACATGCTTCGCGAACGACTCGAGGATGTGCAGGTTGTACTCCGGGCCCAACTGGTTCGGGATGGTCAGCATCAGCGTGTCGGCGGCCATCACGGCGTCGTCGGCCCTCAGCTGCTCCACCAGCCGGTCGGGGGTGTCGGCGTAGGTCTTGCCGAAGGTCGAGCGCAGGTCGTCGATGATGCCGATCTGGTCGCTGCTTCCGCGGCCGTCTCCGAAGTAGGCGGCGTCGAGTTCGGTGACGATCGGGAAGACGCTGCGGGAGACGGAGACCCTGGGGGCACGCGCATGCCCGGCCTCGCGCCAGGCGTCGCGGAACAGCTGGATCTGCTCGGCCTGCAGCTCATGGAACGGCTGGCCGGTCGCCTCCGTGAGGAGCGTGGAGCTCATCAGGTTCAGCCCCATCCGGCCGGCCCATTCGGCCGACGAACGCGATCCGCTCCCCCACCAGACATGCTCGGGCAGCGTCTCGGACCGCGGCTCGATGGCAAGCCTGCCGGCCGGCCCCATCCGCGGGTCGGCGTCGGCCACCCGCTCGCCGTGGATCGCGGCCCAGAAGGTGGCGAAGTGGTCGCGGGCGACGTCGGCGCCGCGGGGGTCTGCCGAGCCTGTGTACCCGAAGGCCTCGTAGCCCTGCAGGGCCGTCTCCGGCGATCCCCGGCTGACGCCCAGCGCCAGTCGGCCGTCGGAGAGCAGGTCCAGCGCGGCCGCCTCCTCCGCGAGGTACAGCGGGTTCTCGTAGCGCATGTCGATGACGCCCGTACCCACCTCGATGTTGCGGGTCCTCGCAGCCATGGCGGTCAGCACGGGGATCGGCGACGCGGCCTGCCGCGCGAAGTGGTGCACCCGGACGTAGGCGCCGTTGACGCCGATCTCGTCGGCCCCCTCCGCGATCTCCACCGTCTGCCGCAGCATGTCGCCGGCCGTCCGCGTCCTCGACCCGGGCGATGCGGAGTAGTGCCCGAACGACAGGAATCCAAAAGCTCTCACACTGATCCCAACGACTCCCGGCCACGGATCATTCCCGATTTGGTTGACGAATCAACTTTTTTCGAGGCGTCTCGCGCACAACTCTCCGTATGCCGACAGCCACGCAACTATTCGCGCCGCTGCCGACATACGAAGAACTGTGCACGCCGCACCGGCACCACCATGCGGCGGAGGTGGGGATCGATGTCCCCCCAGAACAAAAGCCGGGGCAGGGACTCGTAGAGTCCCTGCCCCGACCTAAGGAGCGAGTGCTACTTGCCGATGCTGGTGCCGGCAGAGCGGAGCTGCTGGCAGGCCTCGAGGACGCGGGCGGCCATACCGGCCTCCGCAGCCTTGCCCCACGCACGCGGGTCGTAGAGCTTCTTGTTGCCGACCTCGCCGTCGATCTTCAGCACGCCGTCGTAGTTGCGGAACATGTGCTCCACCACGGGGCGGGTGAACGCGTACTGCGTGTCGGTATCGATGTTCATCTTGATGACGCCGAAGTCGACGGCGTCAGAGATCTCCTGCGCGGTGGAGCCCGAGCCGCCGTGGAAGACGAGGTCGAACGGCGCCTCCTTGCCGTACTTCGCGCCGACGGCGTCCTGGATCTCCTTGAGGACCGCGGGGCGGAGCTTCACGGCGCCCGGCTTGTACACGCCGTGCACGTTGCCGAAGGTCAGCGCGGTGATGTAGCGACCCTTCTCGCCCAGGCCGAGGACCTCGACGGTGCGGAGGCCGTCCTCGATGGTGGTGTAGAGCTTGTCGTTGATCTCGGCCTTGACGCCGTCCTCTTCGCCGCCGACGACGCCGACCTCGATCTCGAGGATGATGTGCGCCTTGGAGGTGCGGGCGAGGAGCTCGTCAGCGATTTGGAGGTTCTCCTCCATCGGCACCGCGGAACCGTCCCACATGTGCGACTGGAACAGCGGCAGCTCGCCACGAGCGACGCGCTCCTCGGAGATCGCGAGCAGGGGGCGGACGAAGCTGTCCAGCTTGTCCTTGGGGCAGTGGTCGGTGTGCAGCGCGACGGTCACGGGGTAGTTCTTCGCGACCTCCTGAGCGTACGCGGCGAACGCGGCGGCGCCTGCGACCTTGTCCTTGATGGTCGGGCCGGAGAAGTACTCGGCGCCACCGGTGGAGACCTGCAGGATGCCGTCGGAGCCGGCCTCGGAGAAGCCCTGGAGGGCGGCGTTCAGGGTCTGCGACGAGGAGACGTTGATGGCCGGGTAGGCGAACTTGCCCGCCTTGGCCCGGTCGATCATCTCCGCGTAGACCTCGGGAGTTGCAACTGGCATGGAAGCCTCTTTTCTCGAGTTGAACCTCAGGGAATCGGAACGGTCCCCACCCTATCGCGCCACCTGCGCGGAACGGGAAGGAGGGGTCCGTTCCGTGGGCGCGTCCAGGCTAGGGCCTGTTACGAAAGTGGAAATGACCTACTGCGCGACGCCCTGGCACGCCATCTACTGCGTTGCACTCGTCGCTGTTAGGCACCGCTAGCACCAACCTCCTGCGCCTTGTATCTGGCGCACCAGGACGCCGCTCGCTACGGCCACCACTTCCGCAACAGGCCCTAGAGAACACGGTCCAGCGCGGAGACGTCGAGGTGCACGCGGCCGAGTGAATAGGCGCGTGCGGCGGAGTCGATGACGGCAGGGCTGGCGTCGAGGAAGCTGAGCGGCACGCGGGCCACCTCGGCGCCTTGGGCGAAGACGGCCACGGCCGGCCCTGCGCCGCCGAAGCGGCCGACCAGCCGGAGCGACGACACGTCCTCCCACGGCACGCGGCCCGCGCCCGGGTTGACGAACTCCACGCCGTCGGCGTCGAAGTGGAAGGCGACGCCCTCGTGGATCCGGGCGAGGTCGCGCTTGGCCCGCTTGAGGCCGACGCTGGACACCACGAGCCAGAACACCGACGACACCACCCACAGCCCGATCACGGTGTACGTCCACGCCCGGGGCCAGTCGCGGCCGAGGAACCACACGACGGCGAACAGGATGAGCGCAGACACCACCGTCGACCCGATGCGCCAGCGCAGGGCGCCGCGCTGGCGGGTGACGCGGGCCGCGGTCGGCAGCGGGGTCAGTCCCGCCGAGAAGCGCTCAGGCATGCCGGCCACTCTACTAACGGGCCCCACCGTGCTGCAGTTGCCAGTGATACATGGCGATGGCCGCGGCGGCGCCGGCGTTCATGGAGCGCGTGGAGCCGTGCTGGGTGATGGCGACGAGGGCGGCGCAGCCGTCGACCATGGCCTCGGTGAGGCCGGGGCCCTCGGAGCCGAAGATCAGGCAGCAGTCGGCGGGCAGCGCGGCGGTCTCAAGGGGCACCGAGCCCGGCAGGTTGTCGACGCCGACAGCCGTGATCCCGCGCTCGGTGAGCCACGCGAAGAGCGCGGCCTCGTCGTCGTGGTGGTGGACGTGCAGGTAGCGGTCGGTGACCATCGCGCCGCGGCGGTTCCAGCGGCGCCGCCCGACGATGTGCACGGCGGCCACGTTGAACGCGTTGGCTGTGCGCACCATCGAGCCGATGTTGAAGTCGTGCTCCCAGTTCTGAATGGCGACGTGCAGCCGACTCCTGGTGCGATCCAGGTCGGCGACGATGGCCTCGAGGCGCCAGTAGCGGTAGCCGTCGACGACATTCCTGCGGTCGCCGTCGCGCAACAGGTCCGGGTCCAGGCGGTCGTCGTCGGGCCAGGGCAGCGGATGCGGGCCGACGCCGACGGTGGGAGCTGTCGGGTCGTGCGGCTCGTCGGTCACGGGGCGAGGCTACTGGAGGAAATGACGGAAAAGTGCGGCGAGATGCCGCATCTCCCCCCAAGAAGGGGCGGAAGGGCCATCTCGCCGCACTTTTCCGTCAGCGGGACCGACTCACGCGGTCTGGATGGCCGAGATCTCGAGCTCGAGCGTCACCTTGTCGGAGACAAGGAAGCCGCCGGTCTCGAGCGCGGCGTTCCAGGTGAGGCCGAAGTCCGAGCGCAGCACCTGCGTCGAACCCTCGAAGCCCACGCGGGTGTTGCCGAAGGGATCCTTGGCGGAGCCCTGGTACTCGAGCGGGAAGGTGACGGGGTGCGTGGTGTCGCGGATGGTCAGGTCGCCCGTGACCTCGACGACATCACCGTCGATGGCATACCCGGTGCCGACGAAGGTGATGGTCGGGAACTGCTCGGCGTCGAAGAAGTCGGCCGAGCGGAGGTGCGCATCACGGTCGGCGTTGCGGGTGTTCACCGACGCGGTCTGGATGCTCACCTCGAGGGTGGTGGCGGCCGGGTTCGAGCCGTCGACGACGGCCTTGCCCTCGAACTGCTCGAACGAGCCACGCACCTTGGTGACCATGGCGTGGCGGGTGATGAACGAGAGGGCGGAGTGGGTGGGGTCGAGCACGAACGTGCCCTTGAGATCAGCGAGGCTCATGATGGCTTCCTTCCAAGAGGTGTGAGACCACCTTAGCACGACTGGTTGAGATTTCAACTAGGTTGAGGATCGGGCGAGACCGGGTATCTTTTCCGCGTGGATTTGTTGCAGCTGGCCCTGTTGATGCCTAACTGGATGGACCCCGAGTTCATCCTGCACGCGCTGGGGAACTGGGCCCTGTGGGGGTGCGCCCTCATCATCTTCGCCGAGTGCGGGATCTTCGCGATCCTGCCCGGCGACTCACTGCTGTTCACCATCGGCATGTTCATCGCGCTCGGCTCGATCAACCTGACGGGCGACCCGGTCACCACTCTGCTCATCGCCTGCTCGGTCCTCACCGTCGCCGCCGTCGCGGGCAACGCGGTGGGCTATCAGCTCGGCCGCCTCATCGGCCCGCCGCTGTTCAAGCCCCGCGACGGCCTGGCCGGCAAGCTGTTCGACCCCAAGCACGTCGCCCGCACGCACGACTTCATCGAGCGCTACGGCCCCCGCGCCCTCGTCCTCGCCCGGTTCGTGCCCATCGTGCGGACGTTCGTCACGCTGATCGCCGGCGTCGCCCAGATGACCTTCCGGACGTTCATTGCCTACACGGCTGTCGGCGGCGTGCTGTGGGCCTTCGGCGTCACCATCGGCGGCTACTTCCTGGGCACCGTCCCGCTGATCCACAACAACATCGACCTGGCCCTCGTCCTCATCGTCGCCGTCTCGCTGGTCCCGATGGGCGTCGAGTACCTCATCCAGCGTAGGAAGAACGCCGCGCTGGAGTCGGCCTCGTAGGACATCGCGGGGCTCGACCAGCAGCGGGCCCGCCGCGGCCCAAGGGGCGACGAGCATCACCCTCTCGTTGCTCCGCGATGAGCACGACACACCCGTCGTCGGCAGCCGATGAGCACGTGCCGGAGCTGGTTGCGGGAAGAGGCCGATTTCGGCCTGTTTCGCACGACGAACTCGGCAGCGTGCTCATCGAACCATGACGACTCAAGAGGCGACGCCGCCGCAACGAACGACGGTGAACGGCAGCGAAGAAAGGCCGACGGCCCCGAGACATCACGTCTCGGGGCCGTCGGCTTGCTCAGTGTCCGGCTCGGCGGGCGTCGTCAGCTCTGGAAGGGCGGGCGCTCGACCGACTGCGGATCGACGTTCTGCTGCAGCGACGGCGCCTGGATGGGCGGCTCCTGCTGCAGGCCCTGGCCGATCTGCGGCGCCTGAGCGGGACGCTGCGAGATCTCGCCGAAGTTCACGCCCGGGGCCTGGCGGACGGCCGGGTCATTGACCTCGAAGTAGGTCGCCTTCTCGAACTTCGCGAAGCCTGCGATGACGTTGCTCGGCACCGACTCGATGCGCGTGTTGTAGTCGCGCACGTTGGCGTTGTAGAACCGACGGGCGGCCGCGATCCTGTCCTCGGTGTCGGTCAGCTCGCGCTGCAGCTCGAGGAAGTTCGTGTTCGACTTCAGGTCGGGGTAGGCCTCCACCGAGACGAGCAGGTTGTGCACGGCCTGCGTCAGCTCGGACTCGACGGCGGCGCGCTGCTCGCTGGGCTGCCCGGAGGTCTGGCCGGCGAGCGCGCGGGCCTGGTTGCGCAGTGCGGTGATCTGCTCCAGCGTGTTGCGCTCGTGCGCCGCATAGCCGCGCACGGTCTCCACGAGGTTGGGGATCAGGTCGTAGCGTCGGTTGAGTTCGACGTCGATCTGCCGCCACGACTCCTGGATGACGTTGCGGCTGCGCACGAACGAGTTGTACGCCCCGACGCCCCAGGCAAGGACGCCCAGGACGATGACGAGGACGATGATGAGGACGATCATGGTCGGTTCTCCTAACGATCAGCTTTCACGGTAGCGGACGCGGGGCGCCGAGGGCAGGGGTATCTGTGCGCCTCAGAGGCCGAGGTCGTCGAGACCGACGGCGTAGCGGTACTCCAGGCCGGCCTCGCGGACGCGCTCCGCGGCTCCTGTCGCCCGGTCGACGACCACAGCGACGGCGACGACCTCGCCGCCCGCCTCACGCACGGCGTCGACCGCGGTGAGGGCCGACCCGCCGGTGGTCGAGGTGTCCTCAACCACCAGCACGCGCCGACCCGTGACCTCCGCGCCCTCGATCCGACGCTGCATGCCGTGGCCCTTGGCCTCCTTGCGGACGACGAACACGTCCAGCCGCCCACCCTCAGCCGCGCGCGCGTGCAGCATGGCGGTCGCCACGGGATCGGCCCCCAGGGTCAGGCCGCCCACGGCGTCGAAGTCGAGGTCGGCGACCAGCTCGTTCATCACCCGCCCCACGATGGGCGACGCGACGCCGTCGAGCGTCACGCGGCGCATGTCGACGTAGTAGTCGGCCTCGCGGCCGGACGCGAGCGTCACCTTGCCGTGCACGACGGCGAGGGAGCGGATCTGTTCGATGAGGTCGGTGCGGTCGGTCATGGGATCTCCGTCTTGGTCAGTGTTGCGAAGCCGACGGCGCGGTCCGCCGTCGGCACGAGGTCTTCCGCGGTGGTGAGCGTGAGCAGCGCCCGGGTGGGCGTCTCCTCCGGGTGCCCGGGCACGGGGTCGAGTACCCAGGAGTCGTCGGCCTGCACGGTGAGGTCGGCGGGCGCGGCGACGACGGTGTAGGTGAAGGTCGCGGCGGCGGTTTCGACGACCACCTCATCGCCCGCCTGCAATTCGAGCAGTCGGCGGAACGGCTCACCGTTACCGATCCGGTTGCCCGCGACGGCAAAGTTGCCGACCTGCCCGGGGAGCGCGCTGCCGGGGTACCAGCCAACGCCGCGCGCGAGCTCGTCGTCACCCACCCCGGCGATCACCGGCTGTTCCAAACCGAGCCGGGGGATGCGCAGCAGCCACGCCGCGGCACCTTGAGCGGGTGTGTCGACGACGGGGCCGCCCGATGCCGACGCGCTCGGCGCCGACGTCGCCCACGCCGCGCGCAGCGCCGACGTCTCGCGCTCCGCCGCCCGGGCCGACAGCGCCGTCGTCCCCCAGACGAACCAGCCGATCACTCCCCCGGTACCCAACAGTCCCGCGAGCAGCAGCGCCCCGAGCACGAGCAATGGCGAGACGCCCCGCCGCTCAGCCCGCTTCGCCTTCATGCGCCCCATTGTTGCAGCAGCGACCGACAGCCGGACTCGCACTCAACCGGCGCCCGACCTTCTCTGGCCCGACACCAGCGCAAATCCGCGGATACCAGCAGTGGTGCCGGTTACCAGCGATATTGCGCTGGTAACGAGAACGAACGCTGGTATCCGCGGACTTGCGCTGGTGTGCGTGACGGGTGCTGGTTTCTGCGACTGGTGCTGGTGTCCGTGACGGGTTCTTACCAGCCGCGACCGGTGGGGCCGGGCGACGGTTCGGCCTCGCCGTCGACGAAGGGCTCGGCGCCACCGGGCCAGGACCGGGCGTCGCGGCCGGTCAGCCAGCGATACCCCACCAGCAGGCGACCCGACTCCTGCTCGACGCCACGCGCGTCCGGCCGCGTATCGGAGGCACACAGCAGCAGGTTGCCGAACCGTTTCCCCTTGTGAACCACCGGTTCCATGCCGACCATCAGGTGCGGCCAGCGCTCGACGAGGCCACCGGCGAGGCGCTTCGCCCAGGCGAACGGCGCGCGGTCCGTCACGTTGAAGATGACGACGGCCTCCTCGCGGGCCACGCGGCGCAGTTGGTCGAGGGCCTCGGCCGTGGCGAGTTCGCCGGGCACCTGCGCGCCGTCGAAGGCGTCGACGATGACGGCGTCGGCCCAGCCGTCCGGCATCGCGGCGAGCCCCGCGCGGCCGTCGACGTCGCGCACCTTGATGCCCGAGCGCGGCGGCAGCGGCACCTTGCGTCGCACCTCGGCGGTGAGCGCGACGTCGGGCTCGCAGACCACCTGCGCCGTGCCCGGCCGACGCCAGGCCACCCATCGCGGCAGCGTCATGCCCGCCCCGCCGATATGCACCACGCGGAGCCTGCGCTCGTCGGGTGCATCGAGGAGCGTGTGGTCGAGCAGCATCGCGGCGTGCTGGACGTACTCGAAGAGGAGGAAGTCGGGCCGGGCCGGGTCGACGAACGACTGCTGCGTGGGCCCGAACCTGACCCAGAACGCGCCGGGCATCTCCCGGTCCGGCAGCACGCGATCATTCACCCCGGCACCCTATCCGCTCGCCTCGCCCGGCGAGCATCGGGCACACCCCGTGACGCCTGCCCTCCACCGTGACGCCTGCCCTCCGCCGTGACGCCAGCGTTCCACCGTGACGCCTGCCTCCCACGCTCGAATAGGCCAGGCGTCACGACACAAGACAGGCGTTACGGATAGAGGGCTGGCGTCATGGTGCAGCGCTGGCGTCACTGCGGCAGGGCCTAGCCCTGCTGCAGCCGGGCGCGTTCGGCGAGGACGTTCTTCAGCGACTCGCGCTCGCGGATCAGCCACTCGGGTGGGTTGTCGAGCAGTTCGCCGATCTGGTCGGCGTCGAGCGCGTCGGTGATGCCGCCACGCGTCAGGCCCGAGCGGGACACGCCCAGTTTCTGGGCCATCACCTCGCGCGGGAAAGGGCCGTTCTTGCGCAGGTCGACGAGCCACTGCGGTGGGTCGGCGCGCAGGGCGTCCAGCTCCTGCCGGGTGATCCCCTTTGCGCGGAACTCCTCGGGGGCCGCGGGCAGATAGATGCCCAGCTTGCTCGCCGCCGTCTGCGGCTTCATCGTCTGGCTCATGCGGCTGAGCCTAGTGGGCCACGGGTAGCCTGCAGCCATGACGAGCGCGACGGAGTCCCTGCGCGTCGGGTTCGTGCCCGGCGTGATCCTCACGAAATGGCGCCGGGTGTGGGAGGAGCGGTTCCCCGCCGTGGCCCTCGAGCCCGCCGAGGTGGCCCTCGCCGACCAGCGCCGCCTCCTCCTCGACGGCACCCTCGACATGTGCTTCGTCCGCCGCCCCATCGAGCAGGAGGGGCTGCACATCATCCCCCTCTACGACGAAGTGGTGGTGGCTTGGGCGGCCAAGGAACACCCCGTCGCGGCGTTCGACGAGATCACACTGGCCGACCTGGCCGACGAGCGCGTGCTCGACGACGCCGATCAGGTCAGCATCGACGCCGCCGTCGCCGAGGTCGCCGTGCTGCGCGTGCCCATGTCGATCGCGCGGACGCACAACCGCCGCGACCTTGTCTACCGCCCCATCGTCGACGCCCCGCCGTCGAGCGTGGGTCTGGCGTGGCTGCGCGACAACGACAGTCCCTGGATCGAGGAGTTCATCGGCGTAGTGCGCGGGCGCACCGTCAACAGCTCCCGGACCGCGGCCGAGCGCTCCACTCAGCCGACGAAGGCCCCCGCCCCGCGCCCTGCGAAGCCGAAACCGAAGCCCGCACGGCCCACCGGCAAGCGTCGACGGTAGCCGCGCCTGCCCGGGCTGCCTGCCCCTAGGTCAGGCGAACCACCCAGTCGGCGTGCGCCTTGGTCGCCTCGACGAGGTCCGCGTTGGGCTGGTCGACGGTCGTCACCCAGTCCGTGGCATGCGCCTCGTCGTCGCCGTGGCCCACCCGTCGGGCGATCAGCCGACGCCGGCGCTCCGCCGTGGGGACGTCCATGTACCACGCCTCGTCGAGGAGGGGGCGGACGTGTTCCCAGCCGCCGTCGGCCGCGAGGAGGTAGAGGCCCTCGGTGATGACGAGCGGAACGTCGTTCGGTACGGGGATGGCGCTGCCGACGCTGGTCTCGATCTCCCTGTCGAAACGCGGACCGTAGGTGATGGGTTCCTCGGCGTCGGCCAGCCGACGCAGCAGCGAGACGTAGCCCGGCACGTCGAACGTGTCGGGGGCGCCCTTGGCCTGGCGGCGACCGCGCGCCTCCAGCACGGGGTTGTCGAGGTGGAAGCCGTCCATGCCGACGACCACCGCGCGCTCGCCGAGGGCTTCGGCGAGCGCCGCGCACAGCGTCGATTTCCCCGCACCCGGCGCGCCGACGATGCCGAGGATCCTGCGGCCGCCCGTGTCGGCCAGGGCCTCCGCACGCCGGATCAGCGCGGCCTGTGTCACCCTCTGCACCTCACCCACTCCTCACGCGCACACATCTTCCGTATGCGGCCAGCCACGCAACTATTCGCGCCGCTGCCCACATACAAAGAACTATGCACGCAAACGACGGACCGAGCACCGCCCCATAGGCTGTCCGACGACATGACCCTGACCCGCCGCATCCTCGCCCTCGCCGTTCCCGCCTTCGCCGCGCTCGTCGCGCAGCCGTTGATGATGCTCGCCGACACCTGGATCGTCGGCCTGCTGGGCACGGTGCCGCTCGCGGGCCTCGGCCTCGGCAGCGGGCTGCTCACCACCGTGACGGGGCTCATGGTCTTCCTCGCGTACGGGTCGACGGCGGTGGTGTCCCGGCGGATCGGCGCGGGTGAGACGACGCGTGGCGTGGAGCTGGGCGTGCAGGCGATGTGGCTGGCCGCGCTCGTCGGCGTCCTGCTGGGGCTCGCGGCATGGCTGGCCGCGCCGCTGCTCGTCTCGGCACTGGGCGGCACCGGCGAGGTGCACGCGCAGGCGGTGGCGTACCTGCGCTGGTCGCTGCCGGGCCTCCCCGGCATGCTGGTGATGCTCGCCGCGACGGGCACGTTCCGCGGCCTCGCCGACGCGCGGACGCCACTGGTGCTTTCCATCGGGTCGGCCGCCCTCAACCTCGTCCTGAACGTCGCCTTCGTGCTCGGCCTCGGCATGGGGATCGGTGGCGCGGGCCTCGGCACGGCGCTCGCAGAGACTGCACTCGGCGGGACGGCGGCGCTCCTCGTCGCCCGGCGCGCGCGGCGCGTCTCCGCCACCCTGCGCCCGCGCTGGCACGAGATGATGAGCAGCCTCGCCGTCGGCGTGCCCCTCCTGCTACGCACCGTCACGCTGCGGCTGGCGCTGCTCGTCACCACCTTCGTCGCCGCCGCGCAGGGTGCGGCCGGGCTCGCGGCGCACCACATCGTCATGCAGGTCTGGGGCCTGATGGCCTACGCGCTGGACGCCCTCGCCATCGCGGGGCAGACCATCATCGGCACGGCCCTCGGCGCGGCGGACGCGGACGAGGCCCGGGCGTCGACCCGACTGATGACCCGTTGGTCGGTGGGCGGCGGACTTCTCATCGGACTCCTGACGGTGGCCCTCCACGCCCCCATCGCCGCGTTCTTCGCGCCGGACGACGAGGTGCGGGGGCTCGTGTCCTGGCTGCTGTTCATCGTGTCGGCCACGCTCCCGCTCGCCGGCTACGTCTACCTCCTCGACGGCGTCCTCATCGGCGCCGGCGACGGCACGTATCTCGCCAAGGCGGGCGCC
Source organism: Arachnia sp. (assembly GCA_047602285.1). Lineage (GTDB taxonomy): Bacteria > Actinomycetota > Actinomycetes > Propionibacteriales > Propionibacteriaceae > Arachnia. Next base: position 2,490,594 of record JASGHR010000001.1, on the reverse strand, counting down.
ATCACGGTGGCGGTCTACGCACCGGTGGCGTTCGGCGCGTTCCTCGTCGGCGAGGGATTCGCCGGCATGACGTGGCTGTGGGTGTCGTTCACGGTGGTCTTCATGGGCGCCCGCGCGGTGACGCTCGGCCTGCGTGCGAGGGGCGACGGGTGGCTGCGGCTGGGCGCGAGGCAGCCGTCGGGGCGGTGACTTCCCGCGGCTGAGCGGGTAGCGTCGAGTCATGAGACGTCTGGCGCTGCTTCCCTTCCTGGCCGTGGCGGCCTGCTCGGGGTCGCCCAGCCAAGCCCCGGCGTCGACTCCCACCACCCCACCGCCGACCTCGGCATCCTCTGCCCCAGCGCTGCAAGCCGACAGCTTCGCGGCGACAAGCCCCGCCCCCACGACGTCGAACTCACCCATCCCGAAGACGCACACGTTCACCGTCACCACGCACGAGACCTTCGACGATCCCTGGGCGATGGCCTTCCTCCCCGGCACCGACGAGCTCGTCATCACCGGCCGCACGGGCCACGTGTGGCTGCGCAGCGACGACGGCGTGCGTGAGGTGAGCGGCGCGCCCGACGCCGTCGTCGCCGGGCAAGGCGGGCTGGGCGACATCATCCCCGGGCCCACCTTCGCCTCCGACGGGCAGGTCTACCTCAGCTGGGTCGAAGGCGGCGACGGCGGCACGTCCGGCGCGGTGGTCGGCACCGCGACGCTCGACGTCGCCGACGCGGCTCTCAGCGACGTGGACGTGATCTGGCGGCAGACGCCGAAGGTCACGGGCGACGGGCACTTCTCGCACCGGCTCCTCATCCAGGGCGACCATCTCTTCGTCAGCTCGGGCGAGCGCCAGAAGATGGACCCCGCGCAGGAGCTGGACAACAACCTCGGCAAGATCCTCCGGCTGACCCTCGACGGCGGCCCGGCGGACGGCAACCCCTTCCAGGGCGAGGACTCCCCCATCGCGCAGCAGTTCTGGTCCATGGGACATCGCAACGTCCTCGGTCTCGCCCTCGACGACGCGGGGCGCCTGTGGGCCACCGAGATGGGCCCGGAAGGCGGCGACGAGCTGAACCTCATCAAGCCCGGGCTGAACTACGGCTGGCCCGCGGCATCGAACGGCTCGCACTACGGTGGCGCGGACATCCCCGACCACGAGCCGGGCGACGGCTTCGAGCCGCCGAAGGTGTGGTGGAACCCCAGCGTCTCGCCCGGTTCGCTCATGATCTATCGCGGCGACCTCTTCCCCGCCTGGAAGGGAGACGCGTTCATCGGCGCGCTGTCCGGCCAAGCGCTCATCCGCGTCGACCTCAACGGCGAGGACGCGACGCCCGCCGAGGAGTGGCCCATGGAGGCGCGCATCCGCGCCGTCGCCGAGGCGCCCGACGGTGCGATCTGGCTCCTGCAGGACGGATCGGGCGCGAAGCTGCTGGAGTTGCGCCCGGAGAACTGACCGCGCTTCCGGCGGACACCATCGACTTTGTGACGGATGACCCGGCTCACCGCGTCTTGCTTGTCGACGAAGGGTGAACCAGTGGACTCGGACGACGATTTCAGGACGTGGGCCGTCACGGCCACGCCCCGACTCTTCCGCCAAGCCCGGCTCCTCGAGGGCGACTGGCATCTGGCCGAGGACCTCGTCCAGGAGACCATCGCCAGGATGTACCTCTGCTGGAATCGGATGGCAGAGGTCACCCATCCCACGGCGTACGCGCTGCAGACCCTTTATCGCGTCTTCGCGTCGCGGCGGCGGCTGAAGTCGTCGAACGAGATCGCCGTCGACGTCATTCCCGAGCGCGTCGCCGGCTCGACGATCGACCACGACCTCCGCCTCGACATCGCCATCGCACTGGCGGAACTCAAGCCCACTGAGCGGGCCGTCGTGGTGGCCCGATACCTCGACGACCTACCGGTGGCCGAGGTCGCGGCGCTGCTCGACCGGTCCGAGGGATGGGTACGCACCACGGCCTACCGCGCCCTCGGGCGTCTTCGTCGCCATCCCCAGCTGGTCTCGCTGACCACCCACATCCAGAGGAGCTGACCATGCTCGACCCCACCGAACTCACCCCCGCCCAGATCGACACCCTCGTCGACGCCGGCATCGCCACGGCGCGCCGACGACGAGCCCTGCGTCGCGCCCTCGGCGGTGTGGCGGCGGTGGCGATCCTTAGTGCCGCCGCCGTGGGCGCCGCGACGCTGGCCGGCGGGCCATCGCCGGTGATCGTCCCGGCCATCCCCGCCTCCCCGATCCCGACAACCGAGACAGTGCGCGTGTCGCCCTCGCCGACTCCCACTCCGACATCGACATCGACATCGGGCGAGAGTATCGCTCGTGGCGTGGGGTCAACCGACGCCCCCGACTTGGTCTCGACCGCGTCCACGGAGCCCACGCGATGAGGCGCCGAACCGTAGTCGGCACTCTCGCGTGCGTCTGCGTCCTGACCTCATGCACCTCCAACGGGTATCAGCCCGGCGAGGGCACGGGCGTGGATCCGTCCAGCCTGTACCGAGCCCCGTCCTCGGCTGCCTCGGCCTCGCCGTCGGCCTCCTCGACGGCCGGCCCCGAGCCGAGTTCGTCGCCGGGAGCGCTGCCGATTCTGAACGACCCCGACACGATCCCGCTCTCGCGCGAGATCAGCCGCGTCGCGGTGACCCCCTCCGAGTTGCTCAACATGCGGACGCCGGAGGAACAACTCGTGCTCGATACAGCTCGACACCTCGTCATCAAGAAGTGCATGGCCGACCAGGGCTTCGACTACCTGTGGCCGGACCTCAAAGCTCTCTCGAAGCAGCCGCACGCCGCGGTCTACGACTTCACCATCGGCATCGTGAATCCCGAATACTCGTGGCGATACGGCTATCAAATGAACTCGGCGGAGCTCTCCTACCAGGTCGAGAAGCCTCGCGAGTCCCCCAGCAGCGAGTACGAGCACGCGATGATGGTCGGCTCGGACGGCTGGGGCTGCTGGGGCGAGGGCGAACGGGCCCTCGACCGGGACCTGCCACCGGGCGAGATCCCCGGCGGCGAGCGGCAGGAGAAGGCGTGGAAGATCCTGCGCACGATCGAGCAGGACGCGGAGGCCGCCGCGCTCGCCGACGACCGATACAAGGCGGCCCTGGCGGACTGGGCCTCGTGCATCCGCGCGGCGGGCTACACCTACACGTCCCCCGCCGAGGCCGCGGAGGCCTTCGACGCGTTCACGACCGCCGAAGAAACACCCCCTTCACCTCCGGAGGACGAGCTGAACACGGCACGCGCTGACCTCGAGTGCAAGCGCTCCAGCCGCCTCGCGGCCGTCTACCAGCAGCTCCTCTGGGACAACCAGACGGCCATGATGGAGAAGAACCAGCCGGCTTTCACCATCATCGACGAGCTGGACGACCGGGTACTCAGGACGGCCCAGGAGATCATCAAGGAGCTCGGCTGATGGCGTCGGATGAGCTCGCCCGGGCCGCTCGGATGCGCGGGCGGGGATGGCTGACGGCTCTCGCCGCCGTCGCCGTGCTGGCCACCACTGGCGGCTGGGTGGCGGGTCAGTGGATGCTGTCGCCCCGCGAGGTGGCCGCCAACTCCGAGCCGCCGCCCGCGACCATCATCACCGCCGAGGTCGTCCTGACCACCCTCGAACAGACCGTGGTGAGCAGGGGACGGATCGATGCGGTCGATGTCGTCAAGGTCGGCCGCGGTCGGCTGATTCCGGACGCGGATGGCGCCGGCGAGGAGCCCGGCGCCGAGGACGGCGTCCTGACCGACGTCTTCGTGGCGCTGGGCGACGAGGTGCGGCCGGGGATGCCCGTCGTCGAGATCGACGGCCGGCCGACCATCGTCCTGGAGGGCACGAAGGCGACCTATCGCGACATGAAGCCCCGGATGAGCGGGACGGACGTGGAGCAGCTGCAGCGGGCGCTGGCAGAGCTGGGTTTCTTCGACGGAAAGGTCACCGGGTTCTTCGGAGACAAGACGAAGGACGCCGTCGCGCGACTCTACGCGGACCTCGGCTATCCCGCGCCCACCACCGACGGCGGGGACGGCTCGGACGAGGCGGCCATCCAGGCGGCCCGTGACGCGCTGGACGAGGCGACGGTCGCGCTCGCGCAGGCCGAGGAGCAAAGGACGAAGGCCCGAGCGACGCACCAGGCGCAGCTCGATCAATGGCGCACGGCTCGCGCGCAGGACCCCGCCACCGCGGGGCAGAAGCCGACCTACGAGGGGCCGTCCAGCGCGGATGTCGCCCGGGCGAAGGACGCCGTCAGCCGCGCGCGGAAGGCCTGGGAGCGGGAGATCGCGCAGCGCGGCGCGATGGCGCCGAGGTCCGAGATCGTCTTCGTCCCCCGTCTCCCGGCCTCGGTCACCCAGCTGGGCACGTACACGGGGTATGCCCCTTCGGCGCCGCTGTTCACCCTGACTCCCTCGGCGATGGTGCTGACGACGGAGGTGACGAAGGCCCAGTCCGGACTTCTGCAGGTAGGCGCCGAGGCGGAGGTCGACCTGCCCGAGGTGGGGACCGTCACCGGGACCATTGCCTCGATCTCCGACGCGCCCAGCGCCGGGATGATGCGCGTGGAGATCTCGACACCGGAGCCGCTGCCATTCGCCCTGCAGGGCGCGGATGTGAAGGTGACCTTCCTGGCCGCAGCGACCGCGGGCGACGTGCTGGCCGTGCCGCAGGGCGCCCTCAGTTCCGACGCCGGAGGGCGGCTGTCCGTGATCGTCCAGGGCGCCGATGGGATCCTCACCCGGGTGCCTGTCGAGGTGGGGGTCGCGGGGGACGGGCTCGTGGAGGTCACCCCCGCCGAGGACGGAGCGCTGGCGGCCGGCACCAAGGTGGTGATCGGCGGATGAGCGTCGATCCTGGACCTCCGGTCATCCGCCTGGAGGCGGTGGAACGTACCTACCCGGGAGCGGTGCCGGTCCACGCCGTTCGGAGCGCGGATCTCACCGTTCAGCGGGGAGAGTTCGCGGCGATCGTGGGGCCGTCCGGATCCGGCAAGTCGACGCTGCTGAATCTGCTGGGGCTCCTGGACTCGCCCACCGCCGGGCGGTATCTCCTGGACGGCATCGACACCGGCCCCCTGAGCCCCGCGGATCGAGCGGCGCTCAGGGGCAGCAAGATCGGCTTCGTCTTCCAGTCGTTCCATCTGCTCGCCAACCGAACGGCGCTGGACAACGTCGCCCTGGCCGGTACCTATGCGGCGCTGCCCCGCACACTCCGGCTGGAGCGCGCGGCAGAGGCCATCGAGCTGGTCGGGCTGTCGCATCGCGCGGAGTTCCTCCCCGCGGTGATGTCGGGCGGCGAGCGCCAGCGTCTGGCCATCGCGCGGGCGGTCGCGGGGCGGCCGGCCGTCCTGCTGTGCGACGAGCCCACGGGGAACCTCGACACGGACCGCTCCGAGGAGATCATCGCGCTCTTCGAGCAGATGTTCGCCGCCGGGTTCACCATCGTGATCGTCACGCACGACGAGCGTCTCGCCCAGCGAGCGCACCGGCAGATCGAGGTCCGCGACGGGCACGTGCGCGACACCAGCGCGGAAGCACGTGCCCGATGAGGAAGCGCGCCGCAGGAACCACCCGGGGGACGAAACAGCACGGGGTCGACCCGTCTCGCATCCGGTCCGCGGACGCGGCCCGAGAAGCCCTCTCCACGATTGCCGCCCGACCGGCGCGCTCCGTACTCACCCTGATCGGAACGGTGCTGGGCTGTGCCGCGGTGATCGCGATCCTGGGCCTCACCGACACCGCGAAAGGGCAGATCACCGCGACCTTCAACGAACTCGCGGCCACCACCGTCACCGTCGAGGACGTCGGGCCCCAAGGCGCGGAGGGCCAGGTCGTTGACGACCCCACAGCCGGGCACTTCTCCTTTCCCGACGACACGGGGGCACGACTCCGCGCGCTGAACGGGGTGGTGGACGCGGGCGTCTACTTCTCGACGCCCGGTGCCGATCCGACGACGGGCGAGCCCCGCACTGTGGCCACCAGACCCCAGGCCGATGGGGTGGCCGAGGCTACCGGGTCGATGCTCAGCGTCTGGGGCGTCGAGGGCGGAACGCTGCGCGCCGCCCAGGCCCAGCTCTCGTCGGGCGTCATCTTCGGCGAGTTCCACACCTCGACCCGGCAGCCCGTCGCTGTGCTGGGCTCGGCGGCGGCACGGAGCCTCGGCATCCCGTCGGTGCTCACGAACCCGACAGTGTTCTTCGGCAACGACGCGTACGTGGTGGTCGGCATCCTGTCCGCGCCCGGCTCACTGCCGGAGCTGGACAACGCCGTGCTGATCCCCGCACCCCTGTCGGTGGAGCGCTACGGCCCGCCGGCCCAGACCGCGCGGGCGCTCATCCGAACGGAGCTGGGCGCCGCGCAGCTCATCGCGCGGCAGGCCCCCTACGCGCTGGACCCCGCGCACCCGGAGTACCTGGCCGCCACCTCTCCCCCTGACTGGTCGATGGTCTCGGACCCCGTCCAGACCTCGATGAGCGGCCTCCTCCTCGGCTTGGCCGCGATCGCGCTGGTGATCGGGTGCGTCGCGATCGCCAACACCACGTTGGTGGCGGTCATGGAGCGGACGGGCGAGATCGGTCTCAGGCAGGCGCTCGGGGCGAAGCCCTCCCACATCCTGTTCCAGTTCCTCCTGGAGTCGGTCATCCTCGGCGGGCTCGGCGGACTGCTCGGCTCGGCCTTCGGCGTCGGGGCCGTCCTCGTCGGCTCTCTGATCCAGCAGTGGACTCCCGTCCTCGAGCCGTCGCTACTCCTCCTCTCCCCAGCCCTCGGCGTGGTGACCGGCGCGCTCGCCGGCCTCTATCCGTCATGGCGCGCGAGCCGTATCCCGCCTGCCGCCGCGCTCCAGCGAATGTGATGGTGACAGATGAGAGCCCTCGTCGGCATCGGGGGCGGGCACCGGCGCACCGACCGGCAACGACCCGCCCATCAGTAACGACCCGCCGATTGGCACCGACGCACCGGTGGGCAACGACCCACTCATCGGCAACGACCCACTAATGGGTAACGACGCACCCAGAGACAACCGCGCATTGGTGGACAACCGCGCACCTGTGGGCAACGGCGCACTGACGGGCCCGGCACGCATCGGACACCGCGCGGCCGGCCTCACCTCCGCCTTACCGGTGAGCGGATCGAACACCACCTCCCAGGCACTCGAAGTCTTGTCATCTTGCAGCCTGGCAGGTTCCACCAGCCCGTGATGATGAGGACACAACAGCACCAGATTTCGCAGGTCCGACACCCCGCCGCACCACCACGGCACCACATGGTGCGCGTGGCACTCCGGCTCGCCGACCGCGCACCCGGGAAAGACGCAGCCCTTGTCCCTCAGCGCGAGCGCTCGCCGCTGCGCCCGTGTGACGAACCGCGTCTCGCGACCCATATCCAGGATCTCCGACCGCGAACCGAGCACCACCGGAACGATATTCGCGTCACACAGCAACCGACGCAGCTCTCCCGCTGGCACCTTGTGCCCGGACGCCAGCACCCCCGTCGCGGTGGCCCGCTCGCGAAGATCTGCCTCGCTGATCGTGACGACGACAGTGACGGCAGGCACCTTCGGCACAGCGGGTACCTCGGACGAACCGCGGTTCGAGGCAGCAGCCGCACCGCCGTTCGATGCCGGAGCGGGGTCCGACGCCGCGGCGACGTTCGACGCAGCAGCCGCGCCGAGGTCGGTCAACGCGTCGGCATAGCGCTGCTCCCGCGTCGGCTGGGCGCCCCGCAAACGGGGGCCGTCCTGCTCCGCGCGCTTCTGCGCCGCAACCATGCGGTCCAGCGTGGCAAACAGCCGCGCGCCCTCCAGATAGGGCACCGACCCCTTCAGCCAGAACGAGCCCTCGCCATCGTCACCGAAACGAAGCGACCGCCGCCGCACCGCCGCACGCCGCTGCATCGCGACCCTTCGCTCCTCATCCTCCACGCTGGGGACGTGCTCCGGCGCCACCCGCCGCAACACGGCCTCGGCCTTCTCCGGCAGATCACTCGGCCGGCACCGCGTCGCTTCATCAATCAGAATCTCTGCAATCTCGGCCACCTGCGCCCGATTCACGCCGCGCGGCAGGTCATCGATCGCCTTGGCCACCTTCTGCGCATGGTCCGGGGTGATAGTGCCATCCAGTACGCCCCTGGCCACCTGCGGGTTCTTCGCGATCCCCCGCCCCTGAGCGAGTTCCCGGGTGGCGTCCTTCCCGTCGCGATACTCCTCAAGCGTGATCAACGCGTGCAGCGGCATCCGCCTGGCGATACCCGCCGCGTTCCTCAGGTCGACGATCCGCGTGAGCGACGCGCTCAGCCCGGCGACCCGGTCCGCGAACCGGCGCACGTCCAGCAGGAGCTGAACCAGGTCGGTCTCAGGCAGTTCGTCCCACTCCCGAACATCGACACACGACAGCAGGCCGGCCATCCGATCGATGACCTCCCGGCTCGTCATTGTCCGCGTCTGATGCATACCCCTAAGGCTAGACACCACCTCCGACAAAAACGAACAACAGTTCGTAACGGACAACACCCTGTGAAAGGGCCTTTCACCACGCGGGCCCGCAGCGCTCAGCCCGGGGCGCAGCCCGCCGACGACGAGATCGGGCGACGACCAAGGCCGAGGGGCTTAGGTCGTGCTGCGAGAAGTGGACATGGCGTGGCTCACGCAGCACCGCAGGCCCGGCCGACCGCCGATGCGACGAGTCCCCTGAGCTGCCACCGCAACCCCCTGCCCACGTCTCGGACCTTTCGACACGACCAGATACTCCGCTCGGCGAGCCGACTCAAGGAACGGCGCACCACGGCCGGGCACTCCACGCCGGGCTCGGGACCCAGGGCGCGGCGGGCGGCTGGGCAGTGGTCGTTCCCTGAGGAGCAGCCCCGCACGCAGACCCACACCGAGCGAGAGCCCTGCGGGGCTGCGTCTCGAAGGGTCCGAAACCACAACGCCGGGGGGGCTATCTGCCGGCCATGGAATTTTGGCGCACAACTCTGCTTTCTCTGCCCTACAGGGCACAGGGAGTGGAGTTGTGCGTCAAAACTCCATGCACCCCATCCTGCTGCCGCAACTCCCTGCCCAAAGCGCGGGACCTTTCGACACGGCCGGGCGCTCCGCGCCGGGCCGGCTCAAGGAACGATCCATGAGGAGCAGCGCGCCACGGCCGGCCCCTGAGGAGCAGCGGACCACGGCCGGGCCACGGCTGGCCCCTGAGGAGCAGCCCACCGCGGCCGAGCCACGGCCGGTCCCTGAGGAGCAGCGGACCACGACCGGGCCGCGGTCGGTCCCTGAGGAGCAGCCCCGCACGCTGACCCACACCGGGCGAGAATCCTGCGGGGCTGCGTCTCGAAGGGTCCGAAACCACAGCCCAACCCATCCCCGTCAAGCCAGAATCACACCCTCACACGCGCACAAATCTCCGTATACGGGCAGCCACGCGAATAATTGCGCCGCTGTCCGTATACAGAGATTTGTGCGGGGAAACCGCCGAAACACCGTGAGGGAGGGGGACGTGCCACCCGCCGTCGGCGGCGAACACGACCGCCTCGGCAGGCTCGGGCGGCAGATAGACGGCGACCTGGCGGCCGCCGCCGTAGTCGAGTTCCTCGGTCACGAGCCGCCCGCGCACAGCTGCCGTGGCGCTCAGGGCTGCAGGCGCTCGGCCAGCCAGGAGCCGACATCGCGGCGGAAGACGACCCTGTCGTGCAGGCGGCCGGGAAGCCCCTGCCAGAACTCGAAGCTGTCGACGTCGATGACGAAGCCGCCCCACTCGGGCGGGCACGGGACCTCGCCACCGGCCCAACGCTCCTCCTCCAGGTGGAGGGCGCGGCGCAGGTCGGCCCTGTCGGCCAGCGGCGCCGACTGGCGACTGGCCCACGCTTCGAGCTGGCTAGGGCGGGGACGCGTGGCGAAGTACGCCTCGGTCTCCTCGCGCGGGAGCCGCGTCACGTCGCCGACCGCCCGCACCTGGCGCATCCGCGACGGCCACCAGAACGACGCTGCGGCCACCGGATGGGCCTCCAGGTCGCGCCCTTTGGCCGACCCGTAGCCGGTGAAGAACACCAGGCCGCGGGGCGAGTACTCCTTGAGCAGCACGATCCGGGACGCGGGGCGACCCAACGCGTCGACGGTGGCGAGCGTCATCGCCGTCGGCTCCACCTCACCCGCGGCGAGCGCGTCGTGGATCCAGGCGGCGAACAGGTTCCAGGGGTCGATCGTCGAGGGGTCGTCGGGCAGCGGTTCGCCCGTGTAGTCGCGGCGGACGTCGTGCAACGAGGCCACGTCAGCGGCCGATCTCCCGGGACCACGCGTCGACGGTGAACTTCGCGGTCTTGAGGTCGGCACCGGTCAGTTCGCGGTAGCGCTTGATCGCGTGGATCTTGTTGTTGGACCGCACCAGCGCCATCACCTGGTCGCGCTCGGCGTACGTGAGCGGCCGCGGCGGGACGGCGGCCACCTGGCGGCGCGCCCTGCCCTGCTCGATCGACGGGTAGATCACCCAGAGCCACAGCGCGACCATCGGGATGATCCACCACAGCCGGAACCCGATGAAGACGAACGGGAGGATGATCCACCATTGCGCGAACCAGGGCCGCGGAATGCTCTGCGGAGAGCCGCCGTCCTCGGCGCCCCACGGCGCGACGTCCTGCGTCGGCGGCGTCGACGCCCACGGGGCGACGATGGGCTCGGGCTGCGGGATCGACGCGCGGCCGTAGCTGGGGCGCGGGGCGGGAAGGTCGAGGAAGAGGCCCGTCAGATCCGTGCCCGTGCGCGCCTCGAGCGCCTTGCTCATCCGGTCGTCGAACTCCTCCGTGGAGAGGCGACCGGCAGCATGGTGCTCCTGGAGCATCGAAACGGCCTCGTCGCGTTCCGCGTCTCCGATGCGCATATTGTCGCCAGCCATGCGCACCAGGGTACCCGCACCCTCGCGCGGCGCGACCTCTGGCCACCGCATGGGCCGGCTATCCAAGCCCAGATGCGGAGCGCACGACCACCATCCGATATCCTAAGTGTCCCCCCTACAGAAGGATGCACGACGTGCGCATCAGCAAGAGCATCGCCCTGGGCGCCATCGCCGCCCTCACCCTCACGATCACCGCGTGCGGCGGAGACACCACGCCCGCCAACACGCCTGCGCCCAACGTCTCGACGACGAAGGTCACGTCCACGGCTCCCGAGCCGGCCCAGACGTCGACCACGCCCGCCGCGCCCGAGACCACGCCCAGCGAGACGACCCCGCCGGCCGACGGCGAGCAGTCGACCGAAGCGGCCTGCGCCGTGTTCGTCGAGGCCCTGACCCCCGCGATGAACGCGATGGAGAAGGTGAACGAGGACTCCGCCGAGGACTTCATCAAGGCCGCGAACGAGGCCGTCGACGCCGCGCGCGACGCCCAGAGCAAGATCACCAACGCCGAGGTCAAGGAGAAGGCCGGCGCGTTCGGCGACATCTTCGAGGAGCTCGCGGATCTGGTGAAGCAGACCACCGAGCCCGACGCCGATCTCACGAAGATCACCGAGGATCTACTGAAGAACACCGAGGAGTCCACGAAGCTCCTCACCGAGCTGGGAACCCTCTGCCCCACCGCCTGACAGCGACGCAGAAGACGGTGAGAGGGCCGGGCGACACGCGTCGCCCGGCCCTCTCGCTTCGTCGTCAGACGATCCCGATGCCGTCGCCGACCAGGTCGAATCGGACGGTCTGGCCGTCGTGGATCTCGCCGGACAGCAGGCCGCGGGCCAGCTGATCCTCCAACGTGCTCTGCACGAGGCGGCGCAGCGGGCGGGCGCCGTAGATCGGGTCGAAGCCCACCTCGCCCAGCCAGTGGCTGGCGGCCTCGGACACCTCGACGGTGATCCTGCGGCTCTCCAGCCTGCGGTTGAGGCGGTCGAGCTGGATGTCGACGATCCTGCTCAGCTCCTCGGCCGACAGCGCGTCGAAGAGGACGACGTCGTCGAGCCGGTTCAGGAACTCGGGGCGGAATGCCTGCCTGACAACGCCCATCACCGATTCGCGCTTGTTCTCGGGCGAGAGCAGCGGGTCGGCCATGAACTGCGAGCCGAGGTTCGAGGTCAGGATCAGCAGCGTGTTGCGGAAGTCGACCGTGCGGCCCTGGCCGTCGGTCAGCCGACCGTCGTCCAGCACCTGCAGCAGGATGTTGAACAGGTCGGGGTGCGCCTTCTCCACCTCGTCGAGCAGGATCACCGAGTAGGGGCGACGGCGGACGGCCTCGGTGAGCTGGCCACCCTCCTCGTAGCCGACGTAGCCGGGCGGCGCGCCGACGAGACGCGCCACCGAGTGCTTCTCGGAGTACTCGCTCATGTCGATGCGCACAAGCGCCGATTCGTCGTCGAAGAGGAAGTCGGCCAGCGCCTTGGCGAGCTCCGTCTTGCCGACACCCGTGGGGCCGAGGAACAGGAACGAGCCGGTGGGCCGGTTGGGGTCGGAGATGCCCGCACGGCTGCGGCGCACGGCGTCGGACACGGCCTTGACCGCCGCCCGCTGCCCGATCAGCCGCTCGCCGATCCGCTCCTCCATGTGCAGCAGCTTCTCGGACTCGCCCTGCAGCAGGCGCCCGACGGGGATGCCGGTCCAGGACCCGACGACCTCCGCGATGTCGCCCGCGGACACCTCCTCGGAGACCATCGACGTCGTCTTGTCGCTCTCCTCGGCCTCGGCGAGCTGCTTCTCGACGGCGGGGATCTCGCCGTAGCTGATCCGAGACGCCTCCTCCAGCTTGCCCTCGCGGTACAGCCGGTCGGCCTCCGAGCGCAGCTGGTCGATCCGCTCCTTCAGGTCGCCGACCTTGTTCAGCCCCGACTTCTCCGCCTCCCAGCGCGCCTCGAGGCCGCGCAGCTTCTCCTGTTCGTCGGCCAGTTCGGCGCTCAGCGCGGCGAGCCGCTCGCGGGATGCGTCGTCGTCCTCCTTCTCGAGGGCGAACTTCTGCATGGTCATGCGGTCGACGTCGCGGCGCAGCATGTCGATCTCCTCCGGCGAGGAGTCGATCTCCATCCGCAGGCGCGACGCGGCCTCGTCGACGAGGTCGATGGCCTTGTCGGGCAGCTGGCGCGACGTGATGTAGCGATCCGACAGGCTGGCCGCCGCGACGAGCGCGCCGTCGGTGATCCGCACCTTGTGGTGCGCCTCGTAGCGTTCGCGCAGGCCGCGCAGGATCGCGACGGTGTCCTCCACCGACGGCTCGCCCACGAACACCTGCTGGAAGCGGCGCTCCAGCGCGGGGTCCTTCTCGATCCTCTCGCGGTACTCGTCGAGCGTCGTCGCGCCGATCATCCGCAGTTCACCGCGCGCCAGCATCGGCTTCAGCATGTTCCCGGCGTCCATCGCGCCCTCACCGGACGCGCCGGCGCCGACGACGGTGTGCAGCTCGTCGATGAACGTGATGACCTGCCCCTCGGCCTCCTTGATCTCGTTCAGGACGGCCTTGAGGCGCTCCTCGAACTCGCCGCGGTACTTCGCGCCGGCGAGCATGGAGGCCAGGTCGAGGGAGACGAGGCGACGGTTGCGCAGCGAGTCGGGGACGTCGCCCGCCACCAGCCGCTGGGCCAGCCCCTCGACGACGGCGGTCTTGCCGACGCCCGGCTCGCCGATCAGGACGGGGTTGTTCTTGGTGCGCCGGGCCAGCACCTGGACCACGCGGCGGATCTCGGCGTCGCGCCCGATGACCGGGTCGAGCTTGCCCTCGCGGGCCCGCTCGGTGAGGTCGAGCGAGTACTTGTCGAGCACGGACTCGCCGCCCTCGGACTCGGCCGACGTCACGCGCTTGCCGCCGCGGGAGGCCTCGAAGGCCTCCTTCAGCGCGTCGACCACAGCGCCGTGCTTCTCCAGCAGCGTGCGAACGTCGGAGGGGACGGTCGCAAGCCCGATGAGCAGGTGTTCGGTGGCGACGAAACTGTCGCCGAGGCTGTCGGCGAGCGTCTCGGCCTGCGCCAGGACACGCGCCAACGGCCCACTGATCCCGGGCTGACTGACGGAGCTTCCCGTGCTGGACGGGAGCTTCTTGATCGCGGCGACGGCCGCGGCGTCGACCACGGCCGGGTCGGCGCCCACCGATTCGAGCAGTGTTCCGACCGTGTTGTCGGGGGTGAGCAGCAGGCCGTGCAGCAGGTGCGCGGGCTCCGCGTTCGGGTTGCCGTTGGTGAGTGCCTGACGGACCGCCGCCGTGACGGCGTCGCGGGACTTCGTCGTGAGCCTTTCGGTATTCATCAGAGAGGTTCTCCTCGGTTGGATTCAAAGTTGAGTCTACCTCACTCAACCCAACGAAAGACCCCCGTATTCCCGACTCAGAGGGATGCCCCGGCCGGTGACGGTGTACCCCCGGGCTACAGCTCGTCCTCGCGGGACGGCCTGTCGACGCCGAGAACGCCGGGCACCTCGCTCAACTGCGTCATGACGTCGCGCAGAGACGGGCCGGACCTGAACCGCATCTCGGCGCGAACCACCTTCAAGCCCTCCAGCTTGGCCTGCCGCGTGTTGATCAGCGTCGTCTCGCAGCCCATCGCCGTCGCCTCGTGAAGAAGGTCACGGAGGACGCCTCTGCCGTCTTCGTACGTGACCACCACCGTCGTGCGGTCGCCCGCGCGGGGCATGAGGCGCGCCAGTGGCGCGACGACGAGCACGGCCACGAAGTGCAGGGCTGTCGCGGCGACGGCGAGCGGCAGCAGACCCGCGCCGCACGCCATGCCGATGGCCGCCGCGAGCCAGATGGATGCGGCGGTGGTGAGCCCGCGGACGACGTCGCGGTTCACGAAGATCACGCCCGCGCCGAGGAAGCCGACGCCGGACACGATCTGGGCGGCGATCCGCGACGGGTCGCGCGTCACCTCGTACTCAGCCAAGTAGACGAAACCCTCGACGGAGATCAGCGTGAACACACAGCTGCCGAGGCCGACCAGCGCGTGCGTGCGGATGCCCGCGGACTTGTGCTGGAACTGGCGCTCCAGCCCGATCAGCGCGCACAGGAAGAACGCGATCCCCACGAGGACCAGTTGCAGGGGGACGACGGACCAGTCGAAGATCATGTCGGCCCCGGACGACGGTTGCGGCACATGGGGGCACTGTAGACGCCCGCCTCTCCACGGGAGCACGACGCCGCGAAGATCCCACCGTCAGAACCCCCTCACCCCCGCGCGACGCAGGGCGATAGGCTGGCCGCGCCGGGGTGCCCCGAAGGGGCTGAGAACACACCCGCATCACCTGATCTAGTTCGGACTAGCGGAGGGAGCATCTGTTGAACCACATCGTCGAGGTCCTCGAATCGGTGCGTCGGGGCACGCCGCTCGTGCACTGCATGACCAACACCGTCGTCCCCGAGATCACCGCGAACGTGCTGCTCGCCATCGGCGCGGCACCCGCGATGATCGACCTCCCGGAGGAGGCCGAGATCTTCGCGGGGATCGCGTCGGCGCTGCTGATCAACGTCGGCAACGGCTCGGCGGAGCAGCACGAGGGGATGCGCCGCGCGGCACCCGCGGCCGCTGCGGCGGGCCGACCCTGGGTGCTCGACCCCGTGGCGGTGGGCGGGTTGCCGGTGCGCACCGCGCTGGCCCGCGACCTGCTGGCCCACCGCCCGGCGGCCATCCGCGCGAACGCCTCCGAGATCCTCGGCCTGGCCGGATCCGGCGCAGGCGGACGCGGCGTGGACGCGACCGACGAGGCTGAGGCGGCCGTCGACGCCGCCCGCGCACTGGGCGCGGCATGGGGGTCCGTGGTGGCGATCTCCGGGCCCGTCGACGTCGTCGTCTCCGGCGAGCGGGTCACGCGCGTGTCGGGTGGCGACACGCTCATGCCACTGGTGATCGGCACGGGCTGCGCGCTGGGCGCGACGGTCGCCGCATGCCTGGCCGCCGCGCGGGCCGGGGCCGTGGACGAGCACGACGCCGTCGTCGCCGCGCACGCGCTGTTCGGCGCTGCGGGGATCGTCGCGGCGCGCGAGGCCTCCGGTCCCGGGAGCTTCCGAACCGCCTGGATCGACGCGCTGCACGCCCTGAGCCCCGCCGAGGTGGCCGAGCTGGTCGCCGTCGAGGAGGGCTGATGCGCGCCCGCGCCGGCCTCGCCGCCGGGGTCGACTGGCGGCTGTACTTCGTCACCGACACCCCGCTGGCCGGCGGCCCGGAGCGCGTGCCGGCCCTCGTCGAGCAGGCGGTGCTCGGCGGAGCGGGCGTCGTCCAGGTGCGCGACAAGGAGCTGGACGACGCCGCCTACCGCTCCCTGTGCGAGGCGTGCGTCACCGCCAACGAGCGCGCCTTCGACGCGTGCGGCCGCCGGGCCGCGCTGGTCGTCAACGACCGCCTCGACGTGGCCGCCGACCTCGGCCTGCACTTCCACCAAGGCCAGTCCGACGGCGACGTGGCCACCGCACGATCCCGCCTCGGCGCCGATCTCCTGATCGGCCTGTCGATCTCGAACACGACCCAGCTCGAGTCCGAGCTCGCCGACCCCACGGCCGACGTCCTCGGCCTCTCCCCCGTGTGGGCCACGCCCACCAAGACCGACACCGACCCGCCACTCGGCCTCGACGGCGTGCGCGCCCTCGTCCGCCGGATCGACGGCGCAGCCGCGGCCGTCGCCATCGGCGGCATCTCCCTCGGCAACGCACGCGACGTGATCGCCACCGGCGTCGACGGCATCTGCGTGGTGTCCGCCATCGTTTCCGCATCCGACCCCCGCGCGGCCTCCCGCGCCCTCCTCGACACTTGGAGCATCCGATGATTCCGCCCGTCGCCCTCAGCATCGCCGGCTCCGACCCCAGCGGCGGCGCCGGCATCCAGGCCGACCTCAAGACGTTCACGGCCCTCGGCGTCTACGGCGCGGCGGTGCTCGCCGGGCTCACCGTGCAGAACACGCAAGGGGTCAGGGCCGCCGTCGGTGTCGACCCCGCACTGGTCCGCGACCAGGTGGCGGCCGTGCTCGACGACCTGCCCGTGGCGGCCACCAAGATCGGCATGCTGAGCAACGCCGACGTCGCCGGCGCGGTGGCCGACCTCATCGAGGAGCGCCGCGCCGACTTCGGCCTGATCGTCCTCGACCCCGTGATGGTGGCCACCTCGGGCGACGCGCTGCTCACCGACGACGCCGTCGCCGTCATCCGCGACCGCCTGATGCCACTGGCCGACGTGATCACGCCGAACCTGCCCGAGGCCGCCGTCCTGCTCGGCACGGCCACGGCCGATGGACCCGACGACGTGGCCGCACAGGCCGAGGCCCTCGTCCGAGCCGGTGCGCGCGCCGCGCTGGTCAAGGGCGGGCACCTCGACGGCGACGAGCTGGGCGACGCCTTCGCCACGCCCGACGACGTCACCGTTCTCCGCTCCCGCCGGATCGAGACGCGCAACACGCACGGCACCGGCTGCACGCTCAGTTCGGCCATCGCCGCCTGCGCGGCCCGCCGCGGGGAAACGCCAGACACGGGCGTCTCAGCGGGCGCCGTCGAGGAGGCCCGCGCCTACCTCTGGCGGGCCATCGAGTCGGCGAAGGACTGGCAGCTCAGCCGCTCTCCCGAGACGGGCCACGGCCCCGTCGACCACCTCCACGCGGGCTAGCGCCCGTGTCGGTCGTTCCTTGGATCCCCGCCTGACGCTGTGGTCGCGGAGCCAACGAGCACGCACCCCCGCACGGCCCACACTCGGCGCAGACCAGCACGCGGGGCTGCTCCTCAGGGAACGGCCCTTGAGCCGGCCCGGCGCGAAGCGCCCGGCCGTGTCGAAAGGTCCGAAACCTCGGGCAGAGAGTTCGGCAGCAGTGTCGTTCCTTGAGCCGGCCGTGAGGCGCCAGCCGAACGCCGAGTCGAAAGGTCCCGCGCCTTGGGCAGCCAGTTCGGCAGCAACCCGGGGAGCATGGAATTTTGACGCACAACTCCCCTCCCTGTGCCCTACAGAGCACAGACGCCACAGTTGTGCGTCGATATTCCATGGCCAGCGGATAGCCCACCCGGGATTGTGGTTTCGGACCCTTCGAGACGCAGCCCCGCACGGCCCACAATCGGTGCCAGTCAGCTCGCGGGGCTGCTCCTCAGGGAACGGCCCTTGAGCCGGCTGTGAGGCGCCGTTCCTTGAGCCGCCCCGGCGCGAAGCGCCCGGCCGTGTCGAAAGGTCCGAAACCGTGGGCAGAGAGTTCCGCAGCAGTGTCGTTCCTTGAGCCGGTGTGAGGCGCCAGCCGAACGCCGAGTCGAAAGGTCCCGCGCCTTGGGCAGGGAGTTCGGTAGCGAGGTGGGAACGAGCCCGGCGCGGTCTGCTGCGCTGCGTGAGCCACTCCATTTCCGCTTGTCGCAACACGACCCCAACTCGCCGCTCACTTCCCCTTTCCCTTGACCCGCTCGGGGAGCCGTGAGATAGTCCCAAAATGACGAATTCAACTCGTCGGGCTCTCGCGCCCATCCTTCTGGCGGCGCTCCTGGCCACTTCGGCGTGCGCTGGGGTCGCGGTGCCCGCGAGCCCGCCTCCAACAGCACCCACGACTGCCTCCTCCGGCGAGAAGACCAGCGACGCCGGCGACGAGGACGACGACGGGGCGCTCGAGCAGGAGCAGCGCCTCAGGGAAGCTGCCCTCCCCGAGAGCATCTCGCCCGGCGCGTTCCTGGACGGCGACACTCTCGTCTCGCGCATCTACGCCGACGCACACGCCCCCGAGGGCGCGTGCGACGTGCTCCCGAGTCGCTTCACCAGAGACGCCCTCAACGCATTGTCGGCGGCCGTGACGAGTGGCTCACACGCTGAGGGCACGTTCTTCGGCATCTACTATGACGCCCAGTCCGACACCCTCCACGTCACCGGCAACATCACCGAAGACAGCCTGCCGCAGGACGCGCTCGCGCGGGGCGAGCTCACCTACGAGTACGCGGCCGAGGGCGGCCGGATGTGAGGCGACGAGGATCGGTGCGCCCCACGGGCGGCCGACGAGCCAATGTGCCAAACCCGGGGGGCAGAAACTACTCTTTGCCCCATGCCTGAAAACGCCCAGCCGACACTGGCCGATGAAACGCCTAACACTGACACCCGAAGCTATGGCCCCACCCGCACGCCGACGCACCCGCTGGCTACCGCACCTGTCGGTGCGCCTGCCCACTCCGTCGATGGTTTCGTGCGCGAGTTCCTTCACGAACTGAACACCAACCAGGGCGTGACCCTTTCCCGTTCCACTGTCAACGACCAGTACCTCGCGCTGGCCAGCACCGTCAAGAACTACCTGATGGCGCGCTGGCTCGAGACGGGCCGCAAGACCCGCGAGGCCAAGGTCAAGACGGTGGGCTACCTGTCCGCCGAATACCTCCTGGGCCGCCAGCTCGGCAATGCCCTGATGGCCAGCGATCTGAACGACATCGCGGCCCGCGGCCTCGAGCTCTGCGGCCTCGACCTGGCGACGCTCCGCGCACAGGAAGTCGAGCCTGGTCTCGGCAACGGCGGCCTCGGCCGCCTCGCCGCCTGCTTCATCGACTCCCTCGCCACGATGGACGTGCCCTGCATCGGCTACGGCATCCGCTACGAGTACGGCATCTTCCGCCAGACCTTCGTCGACGGCCGCCAGGTCGAGCAGCCCGACACGTGGCTGCAGCTGGGCGCGCCGTGGGAGTTCCCGCACCCGGAGGCGTCCGTCCAGGTCAACTTCGGTGGCCACACCGAGAGCTACACCGACGACGACGGCCGCGAGCGCACCCGCTGGGTGCCGGGCTGGAACGTCCTGGGCGTGCCCTACAACTTCATGGTGCCCGGCTACCTCAACGGCCGCGTGAACACCCTGCGCCTGTGGTCGGCCACCGCCACCAAGGCGTTCGACCTCGCCATCTTCAACTCCGGCGACTACGCGCAGGCCGTGCGCGCGCAGACCTTCGCGGAGAACATCTCCAAGGTGCTCTACCCTGAGGACTCGACGCCGCAGGGCAAGGAGCTGCGCCTGCAGCAGCAGTACTTCTTCGTGGCCTGCTCGCTGCGCGACTTCATCGACAACGAGCTCGAAGAGGGCTTCGACCTGCACGACCTGCCGGAGCGCATCCACTTCCAGCTGAACGACACGCACCCCGTGATCGCCGTGCCGGAGCTGATGCGCATCCTGATCGACGAGAACGGCTTCGAGTGGGACGAGGCGTGGGACGTCACGAAGCAGTGCTTCGCGTACACCTGCCACACCCTGCTGCCCGAGGCCCTCGAGGTGTGGCCGACCGAGCTGCTCGGCCGCCTGCTGCCCCGCCACCTGGAGATCATCTACGGCATCAACGAGGGCTTCCTGGCCGAGGTGCGCGAGGCGTTCCCGGGCGACGAGGTGCGCGCCCGTCGCATGTCGATGATCGCCGAGCACCCGGAGCGCGGCGTGCGCATGGCCTACCTGGCCACCGTCGCCGGCACCAAGGTCAACGGCGTCGCCGCGCTGCACTCGCAGCTGCTGGCCGACAAGGTGCTCCCGGACTTCTCCGAGCTCTGGCCCGACAAGTTCACCAACGTCACCAACGGCGTGACCCCGCGCCGCTTCCTGCGCATGGCCAACCCGCGCCTGTCGTCGCTCATCAACGACGCGATCGGCACCGGCTGGGTCACGGACCTTGAGCGCCTGAAGGAGCTCGAGCCCTACGCCGACGACCCCGACTTCCGCGAGCAGTTCCGCGCCGCCAAGGCCTGGAACAAGCAGCGCCTCACGAACGTGCTGCGTGCCCGCGACGGCATCGACCTGCCGGAGGGCCACCTGCTCGACGTCATGGTCAAGCGTCTGCACGAGTACAAGCGCCAGTCGCTGAAGATCCTGCACATCGTCTCGCTGTACGAGTCGGTGCTTTCCGGCCGTGTCCAGGCGTCCGACCTCACGCCGCGCACCGCCGTGTTCGGCGCCAAGGCCGCCCCTGGCTACAAGATGGCCAAGGACACCATCCACCTGATCAACAAGGTGGCTGAGAAGATCAACGCCGACCCGATCCTCGAGGGTCGCCTCAAGGTGGCGTTCCCCGCGAACTACAACGTGACGCTCGCGGAGAAGCTCATCCCGGCCGCCGACCTGTCCGAGCAGATCTCGCTCGCGGGCATGGAGGCTTCCGGCACCGGCAACATGAAGTTCGCCCTGAACGGCGCGCTCACCATCGGCACGGACGACGGCGCGAACGTCGAGATCCGCCAGCTGGTGGGCGACAAGCACTTCTTCCTGTTCGGCATGAGCGAGCCCGAGGTGGCCGAGCTGGGCGCGAAGGGTTACAACCCCGAGTCGTACTACATGGCCAACCCGACGCTGAAGGCCGCGATCGATCTGATCCTCTCCGGCCACTTCTCGGGCGGCGATGCGCACCTGTTCGACGCGGTGATCTACAACCTGCTGAACCAGGACCGGTTCATGGCGCTGGCGGACTTCGAGTCCTACGTCGCCGCGCAGGAGCGCGTCGAGGAGCGCTACGCGGACCAGGACAGCTGGACCCGCTCCGCGATCCTCAACGTGGCACGCACCGGCTTCTTCAGCTCGGACCGCTCGATGCGCGACTACCTGACGCGCATCTGGCACACCACCCCGATGCTCTGAGCCATCCGACCCCGAAGAGTGGGGGCCGTCCGACGAGGACGGCCCCCACTTTCGCGTTCCCGGGTCGTCCGCCCCGCTCCGGCGGATCTCACCCTTCCGGAACGGCCTCCCAGGTGAAAAACTTCGGATGTATCAGGGGCGCGCGGCGGCGCTCCTGGTGGGGGAAGGCTCACCGCCCCGATCGGAGGTCCCCATGTCCACACTTCGCATCCTCGACCCGCAGAGCGCCGAACAGCTCCCGGAAGGTCGCGCCCCTCGCCCCACCATGTACCTGAACGACCGCATCCTCGTGCGCGGCATCCCCGGAGGCCTGCGCGACGCGGCGCTCGAGTTGCTCGCCAAGGTCGCCGGCGGCCGGCGCCTGGAGATCCGGGTGCCCGAGGACGAACGTCTGCTGGGACGGGTGCTCGAGAGCCAGGCCGACCGCGAGGCGCTCGACCGGGTCTGGACTGCGAGCGTCACGCTGGTGTCGACGGAGGGCCAGCCCGTGGATGCGTGGCCGATCCTCCTCGAGGCTCGCAGGGCCGACCCCGAGCTGGCGCGGTACCTGCAGCTCGACCACATCCTCTCGGTGGCGGCCGACTACCAGTCCATGCCGTACTACGTGTCGCTGCCCTACTACGTCTCCCTCCCCTACTACGTCTCGCTGCCGTACTACGTCTCCCTGCCCGCGCGGCCCGAGGGCGAGTACCAGCAGCCCGGCCTGGGTGGAAGGACGCCCGTCTCGGTGGTCGCGGCCGACCCGGCGCAGCGGGCACGCGAATTGAAGCGCTCGCCGCTCGTCGTGGTCCCCGACACCGCGCTCGGGCCGCACCCATGGTTCGCCGACCCCGCGCGGGCCACCGACGAGGTGTACGCGTTCGGGCTGCGCCTGGGGCTGGGCGGCGACGTCCCGACTGTCGCCCCGTCGGACCCCGGCAACCCGCTCGACGGCGCGGTGCCGCCCTACGCCGGCCACGGCACGTTCATCGCGGGCGTCGTCCGGCAGGAATGCCCGGAGGCGCGGATCCAGGTGGTCCCGATGCTGGACGACGCGGGCCGGGTGCCGGAGGGCGCGCTCATCCCGGTGCTGACGCTGCTGCTGGCGCGCCAGTGGGCCGCGATGGCGGGCCTCGGCGACCCCGCGGACCTGATCGACGTCCTCAGCCTCTCGCTGGGCTACTACCACGAGGATCCCGACGACGCGCTGGAGGACGCCCCGCTGTACCACGTGCTGCGCGAGCTCGGCCGCTGCGGCGTCGCCGTCGTGGCGTCCGCGGGGAACCAGACCACCACCGAGCCGCTGTACCCGGCGGCCTTCTCGGGGCAGACGCAGCCGTCGTTCGAGGCCGACGTCGTGCCGCTGGTCAGCGTCGGCGCGCTGAATCCCGACGGCACGGTGGCGTACTTCTCGAACGACGGACCGTGGGTCGGCTGCTGGCGCCCCGGCGCCGCGCTGGTCAGCACGATGCCCACCGACATCGTCGGCGAGCTGCAGCCCCGCGCCCGGCTGACCTACGACGGCCGCACCCGCTCGACGATCGACCCCGACCGGTACGAGGGCGGCTTCGCCACCTGGTCCGGCACGTCGTTCTCCGGCCCCGTCCTGGCGGGCCAGCTGGCCGCCCGGCTGGCGGACGACGACACGCTGCCCGACCCCGATCGTCGCGCCGCGGTCGAGCGGGGCTGGCGCGCGGTGGCCCACGAGGTGGGGTGGCGGCCGTGACGGCTCGCACGGGCGAGGACAGCCTTGCGCAGGAGGCCGCGGACGCGTTCCGCGGCTACCTCGCCGGCGACCACGGCCGGATGGCCGACCTCGTCTCGCTGCTGACCAAGCCGCTGTGGGCCGTCGCGCGCGCCGCCGGTCTCAGCCCTAGTCAGGCCGAGGATGTGGTGCAGGGCGCCTGGCTGCGGCTCGTGCAGCACGCCGATGCGATCCGCGACCCGCAGGCCGTCTTCGCGTGGTTGCTGACCACCGTGCGGCGCGACGCCTGGCGGGTTGCGGGCCGTCCTGCGAACGACGAGCTGCCGGACGAGCCGGCGTCGGCCGACGCCGGCCCGGAGAGCACGTGGGAGGAGGCCGACGACGCGCGCATCCTTCTGGCGCCACGTCACCGCGCTGAATCCCCGTTGCCAAGCCCTTCTGCGCGTGGTGGCCTACGCGTCCAAGCCCGACTACGCGGCCATCTCCGCCGCGCTCGGCATGCCGATCGGCTCGATCGGACCCACCCGCGGCCGGTGCCTCGCCACCCTCCGAGCCGCCCTCAGCCGCGACCCCCGCTGGAGCCCCTCATGACCACGAACGACGAAGCCCTTCCGCTGACACCGGAGGACGAAGCCCTCCTGGCCGCCCTCGCCGCCGCGCAGGACGCGCACGACCCGCTGCCGCCCGGGATGATCGAGCGGATCAGCCTCGCGC
This sequence comes from Arachnia sp., assembly GCA_047602285.1. Lineage (GTDB taxonomy): Bacteria > Actinomycetota > Actinomycetes > Propionibacteriales > Propionibacteriaceae > Arachnia. The sequence continues at coordinate 2,466,734 of JASGHR010000001.1, read as the reverse complement.
TGTCGCTGGAGCTGATGGAGGCCGAGCTCGCCGTCCTCACCGCAGACCAGCTGGAGCCGGTGCGCGCCGACTCCCCCGTCGACTCGATCACGTTCACGTCGTCGTCGCTCTCGCTGATGGTCACACTGACGCCGGTCGACGACGAGGTGCGCCTCGACGGGTGGGTCACGGGCGGCGGCGTCACCGTCGAGCTGCTGGGCGGCGACGAGGCGTCGGCCGCGGTGTCGGACGCCACCGGTCGGCTGACCTGGTCGCCCATCGCCCACGGCCCGATCCGCTTCCGGATCACGCCCCCCGGTGCCGGCGCGCGCGTGGTCGTGACGCCGACGATCGAGGTCTAGGAGGGCGCGTGCCCGACGCCTCGGACCTCTTCACGCAGGCGCGCGCGGCGCTCGCGGCGCAGCGCACCGACGAGGCCGATCGGCTGTTGACAAGGGCCGACGAGCTCTGCGGCCCGGAGGACCAGCGCCTGCGGATCAGGATCTCGATCTCAGCCACCTGGATCGCGTTCGAGCGCCAGGGCCTCGACGCGGCACTCGATGCGGCGGCGCGGGCGCAGGCCGCAGCGCGGCGGCGGGAGTATCCCGATCTGGCCGCCGCGGCCGCCGCCCAGGCCGGCACGCTGCGGGCGCGCGCCGGGGAGCTGGAGGGGGCGTGGAAGACCCTGTCGGCCGTCGACACGGCCGCGCTCACCCCCGACGACCGCACCCGGACGCTGATGAATCGCGGCGCCCTGGCCGCCGAACTGCGCAGGCTCGACGACGCGACGGCGGACCTCAGCGAGGCCGCGGAACTCGCGGCCGCCGTCGGCGCCACGCCGCTCGAGTTCATGGCCCGGCACAACCTCGGCTGGCTCCAGTTCGTCCGCGGCGACCTGCCCGCAGCCCTGGCGGCGATGGACCGGGCGGAGGCCCTGGATGTCGGCCTGGACCGCACCGTCGCCCGGCTCGACCGAGCGCGCGTCCTCCTCGAGGCCGGGCTGATCGTCGAGGCCCGCGAGCTCCTTCAGTCTGTCGTGCCGTCGCGCGCATCCGGGCAGGCAAGGGCCGAGCTGGAACACGAGCAGGCGCGCGCCGCGCTGCTGCTCGGCCACCCGGCCGAGGCCGTCGCCCTGGCGCGCTCCGCCGCCCGCCGGTTCCGCGCGCGGGGCGAACCCGCCCTCGAGCGTCGCAGCCGACTGATCGGCGTCGTCGCGCGCCCGACGACGCGCGGGTCGCTCGGGCTGTGGCGGGAGGCGTCGGCAGCCGGCGACGCGTGGGTCGCCCAGGAGGCCGCGGCTGTCGCGCTGGGAACCCTCGCCCCCACCGACCCGCGCAGAGACGCGCTGCTGCCCGCCGCCGGCGGGCTGGCCCGCTCGCCCGTGACCTCACGTCGGGTCGCGGGCCTGGTCGCGCTCGCCGACCACGCGGCCCGACGCGGCGACCCCACCACCGCGCGACGGCGGCTCCGGCGGGCCAACGAGGCTCTCCTCGCGGCGCAGCTGGGGGTCGCCAGCCTCGACCTGCGCGCCGCCGTAGCCCTGCACGGCGAGGCCGCCGCACTGCTCGACCTCTCCCTGGCGGGCGACTCCGTGCCCGGGCTGATCGACGCGGCCGAGCGCTGGCGCGCCGCCACCAGGCCCGTGCCCCGCGTTCGTCCGCTGCCCGACCCCGCGATGGCCCGCGCCGCGAGCCGGCTCCGACGCCTGAGGGCCGAGCCCCCGACGCGCGAGACCCTCGCGCTGATCGCCGACACCGAGAGGGAACTGCGCGCACTCAGCTGGACAGCGGCCTCGCAGCTGCCCGCCGTCGCCGTCACGCTCCCGGCCCGGCGAATCCAGGAGGCCGTACGCCGCGCCGGGGTGCGCCTCGCCGTGGTGGTGCCGCGGGGCGACGAGTTCTGGGCGGCGGTCACGGACGAGGACGGCGATCGCCTCGTGCGCCTCGGCCCCATCGCGGTGCTCGATAGCCTCGTCGAAGCCGTGCGGGCCGACCTCGCCGCCCGCGCCGCCATCCCAGCCGGCCACCCCCTCACCTCCGTCGTCGACGCCTCACTGCGCGCACGTCTCCGCGCGCTGTCCGACGCCGTCGGCGCACCCCTCGCAGGACCCCGCTCAGTCGTCGAGCACCGCACCGCTGTGCCCCGCCCGCTCGTCGTGGCGCCGTCGCGCGCCCTGATGGGCGTGCCGTGGCTCGCGCTTCCCGACCTGGCCGGCATCCCCGTGACTGTGGCGCCGACGGCCTCCGCGTGGGCCGCGGGCACCGTCGAGGTGTCCCGACCGCGTGTCGCCGCGCTCCACGGCCCGGACCTGCCGGGCGCCGAGGCCGAGGCCGACGGCGTGCTGGCGCTGTGGGATACCGAGCGAGCCGGCCAAGGCAGCGATTCAGTCCGCGGGAACAGCGAGTCGGCACGGCTGGACAGCGAGCGGGCGCTGTCACTGGCGGATGCCCTCGCATCGGCGGACCTCGTGCATGTCGCGGCGCACGGCACCCACCGCGGTGACAGCCCGCTGTTCTCCAGTCTGCGACTTGCCGAGGGCACGGTGGTGGCCCACGAGTTGGAGGGGCTGGAGGTCCGGGCCAGTCATGTGGTGCTGTCGGCGTGCGAGGTCGGCCGCTCGGCGCATCGACCGGGCGATCAGCCGCTCGGCCTCACCGCCACGCTCCTCGCCTCAGGTGTCGCCTGCGTGGTGGCGCCAGTCGCCCCGGTGGCCGACCGCGTCGCCGCCGAGGTCATGGCCCGCTATCACCAGGAGCTGGTGCACGGCGCGGACGCTGCCACCGCACTGTCGACAGCCACGCGCGGCCGCCCAGACGCAGGCGCGTTCACCCTCTTCGGCTCCACCTGGCGTAGCCAGCCGCCCGCTCCCTCAGTCGAGTGCCGCTCCTTGAGCAGCGGTGAAGCGGACCCGAGTACCGTTCCTTGAGCCGGCCGTGAGGCGGCAGCCGAACGCCGAGTCGAAAGGTCCCGCGCCTTGGGCAGGGAGTTCGGCAGCGAGCTGGGGCATGGAGTTTGACGCACAACTGCACTCCCTGTGCACTGCAGGGCACAGAAGCAGGGGTTATGCGTGAAAATTCCATGGCTCTCGGATAGCCCACCAAGGGCCGTGGTTTCGGACTAGAGAATACCAAGGCGATCGAGATAATCGTGGTGAGCTCTCGGATAGCCCACCAAGGGCCGTGGTTTCGGACCCTTCGAGACGCAACCCCGCATGGCTCGCGCTCGGTGTCAGTCAGCACGCGGGGCTGCTCCTCAGGGAACGACCCTTGAGCCAGTGGCGAAGCGAACCCGAGCACCGCTCCTTGAGCCGGCCGTGAGGCGCCAGCCGAACGCCGAGTCGAAAGGTCCTGAGGTTGACCCTTGATTCCGGACAGGTGGTTGTTTGGTCAGGCGGCCAGGAGGGCCGTCTGGTCGGCCTGTCGGGCCAGTTGTGTTTCGTACTGTAGCGGGCTGATGTAGCCGATGCTGGAGTGGCGTCGGCGGGCGTTGTAGAACCCGTCGATCCAGGCGTACACGCCGCGGCGGGCCTCAGCTATCGTGGCGAACACGTGCCGGTGGTAGTACTCGTTCTTCAGGGTGGACCAGAACGATTCCGCTGCCGCGTTGTCCCAGCACACCCCGGTACGTCCCATCGAGCGCAGCAGGCCGAGTTCACCGGCGACCCGGGCGATCTGGTCGCTGGTGTACTGACAGCCCCGGTCGGCGTGGAAAATGACCTTGCCGGGCAGGTAGCTGCGCAGCGCGACGGCTTGCCGTAGCGCGTCCTCGACCAGATCAGCCCGTAGGTGGTCAGCGATCGTGCGGCCCAGGACCCGGCGGGTGTGGCCGTCACGGATCGTGCACAGATACGCCCAGCCTTCACCGGTGGCCAGGTAGGTGATGTCGGAGAACCAAGCGAGATCGGGCTGGCCTTTGTCGAACTCGCGACCGACCAGGTCAGGGGCCGGGTCGGGGTTCGGTCCTGGTGTGGTGGTCGGCGGATGCCAGGTCCGGGGACTGATCCCGGCTATCTCTGCTTGTCGCATGGCTTTCGCGACAGTCTTGACCGACACCGTTTCGCCTGCCTCGCGGAGGTCGTGCAGGATCCTGGGCGCCCCATAGGTGCCATCAGATGCCTCGTGATGGGCCTTGACCTTCACCACCAGATCAGCCATCCGCTGTTCCCGAGTTGATGGGCCGGCAGCCTTGCGGCGGCGCCACTGGTAGTAACGGCGCCGGTCGACCCCCAGCAGCCGACACATCCGGCTGACCGTGTAGTTCGCCTTCTCCGCGTCGATCACCTCGAAGCACTCCTGCCGGGAGTGTTCTTCGCCGCGAAGAAGGCTGCGGCTTTTCCCAGGAACTCGTTGTCCATCCGGAGTTCGGCGTTCTCTCGGCGGAGCCGTTCCAACTCGGCCCGCTCCGAAACATCCAACAGAGCCTCCGGCTGGGCACCGAGCCGGTCCCGTTCCAGCTGGACCCACCGACCCAGTAACTGCGCACCCACGTTGATCTCGGCCGCGACCGCCGCGATCGTCCGCCCGGTATCAATCACCAGACGCGCAGCCTCACGCCGATACTCCGGGGTGTAACTCTTCCGCTTCTTCGTAGTACCCATCAAGGACATCCTCTCCGGCAGACCCCTGACAAGGGAACCCGCCAAGACGGTGTCCGGACTTCGGGGTCAACCCCAGTCCCGCGCCTTGGGCAGGGAGTTCGGTAGAAGGATGGGAGGCATGGAGTTTTGACGCACAACTGCACTCCCTGTGCCCTACAGGGCACAGAAGCCGGGGTTATGCGTGAAAATTCCATGGCCGGCCAGTAGGCCCACCTGACGTTGTGGTTGCGGACCCTTCGAGACGCAACCCCGCACGGCTCGCGCTCGGTGTCAGTCAGCACGCGGGGCTGCTCCTCAGGGAACGACCCTTGAGCCGGCAACGAGACGCACCCAGCGCTGTTCCTTGAACCAGCCGAACGCCGTGGTCGAAAGGTCCCGGACACGCGCAGAGCCGCGGCAGCGACGTGAGGAACCACCCAGAAAAACATGTATCAGGAGCACGAGGGCGCGCTCCTGCACCAGTGAGAGCGGAAGCCGTGGCACCGACGGTGATCCGCTCGGTGGGGCGGGCCGGTCACGCGGGCGCGACGGATCGTCGGCGCCGCGTGGCCGGATCTCGCCAGAGGTACAGACCTGCGTCGCATAGAGGGATCTCGCCAGAAGCCCAGGTCTGACCTCGCCAGGCACCCGGCCTGCGCCGCGTAGAGGGCTCTCGCCAGAAGCCCGGGTCTGACCTCGCCAGAAACCCGGCGTACGTCGCGTAAAGGGATCTCGTCAGAAGCCCAGGCCGGCGGCGACGTCGCGGATGTGCGCGGCGCTGGCCTGCATGCCCAGCAGTTCTTGCGCGTTGACCGGGAGTTCGAGGGTGCGCAGCACGCCCTGGCGGCCGACCAGCGTCGGTACCGACATGCAGACACCCGAGATGCCGTGCCAGCTGTCCAGCTTGGAGGAGATGGGCAGCACGGCGTGCTCGTCGCGCAGGATCGCCTCGATGATGCGGCTGCCGGAGAGCCCGATCGCGTAGTTGGTGGCACCCTTGCCCTCGATCACCTCATAGGCGGCGCCGATCACCTGCCTGGTGATCTCGCGACGGCGCACGATGCCCAGCTTGCCCGTCTGCGCCTCCCACTCGAGCAGCGGGACGCCGCCGATCGACGCGGTGCTCCACATCGGCACCTCGGAGTCGCCGTGCTCGCCGCACATCGCCGCGTGCACGCTGCTGATCGCCACCTCGCACTCGCTGGCGATCAGCCAGCGCAGACGCGACGAGTCGAGCACGGTGCCGGAGCCGATGACCTGATGATCGGGCAGCCCGGAGATCTTCAACGCGGCCTGCGTGATGACGTCGACGGGGTTGGTGACCAGCAGCAGGACGGCATCGGGCGACTGCTCGACGACGCCGGGGATGATCTTCTTCATCAACTCGACGGTCTTGCCCGCCAGGTCCATGCGGGTCTCGCCGGGCTGCTGCTTCGCGCCGGCGGTGATCACGACGATGTCCGAGCCGTGCGTGACGGCGACGTCGGACGAGCCGTTGATGCGCACCGGCGGGATGAACGAGGCGCCGTGCGCGAGGTCGAGGGCCTCCGCGCGGACCTTCTTCTCGTTGATGTCCTGCAGCGCGACCTCCGAGGCCAGGCCGTTGATGAGCGCCGCATACGCCAGCGAGGTGCCGACGGCGCCAGCCCCGACGATGGACAGTTTCGTACCCTTGCGCTTACTCATGGTGGCCCGCCTTTCGCTGTGGACGAGCACGATCCTAGTGGGCGCCGCGGGCTCGCCGCGCGCTGCCCGTCGCGTGCGCCGCGCCGGTCAGTCCCGGGCGGCGGGCAGGGCCAGCGGGAGGGCAGGGCGGACGCGGCCGTGGTAGACCGCGCCGCTGGCCTCGGCCGTGAAGACACGGCGGGCGACGTCGTCGGACTGGAGCCGACGGATGGTGTCGGTCAGCCGCTCCACCTGCTCGTGCAGCGCGTCGACCTCGGACTCCAGCGCGAGGATGCGTCGGATGCCCTCGAGGTTGATGCCCTCCGTCTGGCTGAGGTGCTGCACGTGGCGCAGCTTGGCGACGTCGCGCAGCGAATAGCGCCGGCCGCGGCCCCGGGCCCGCCGAGGGACCACGAGGCCGAGCCGGTCATAGCCGCGCAGGGTCTGCGCGTGCATGTCGGCGAGCGAGGCCGCCACCGACACGGTGAACACCGCCGCATCCGGGTCGAAGGGCTGGAGGTGCTGGCTCATCGCCCCACGTCACCCCCCGAAGAGCGCGTCGCGGGGGTTGCCCTGCGGCGCCTTCTCCGCGTACTCCTTGAGCGCGGCCTTCGCCTCGTCGCTCAGGGTGTCGGGCACGGCCACCTTGATGGTGACGAGCAGGTCGCCCGCCGTGCCGTCCTTCTTCTTCGAGCCCTTGCCACGGACGCGCATCGTGCGACCGTTGGGGGTGCCCGCGGGGATGCGCAGCCGCACCCGCTGACCCTGGAGCGTGGGGATCTCGATCTCCGCGCCGAGGGAGGCCTCCGCGAACGTGACCGGCACCTCGAGCGTCAGGTTGGCGCCGCTGCGGCCGAACAGCTTGTGCGCGGCCACGTGCACGGTGACGTACAGGTCGCCCGCCTCGCCGCCGTTCTCGCCGGACGCGCCCTTGCCCTTCAGCCGGATGCGCTGCCCGTCCTCGACGCCCGCGGGGATGCGGACCTGCATGGTCTTGGCCGACTTGCCGCGGCCGGAACCGCCGCAGTCGGGGCACGGGTCGTCGACGATGAGGCCGCGGCCGAGGCAGTCCTCGCACGGCTCGCTGAGCTGGAACACGCCACCCGTCTGGGTGGAACGCATGCCGGAGCCCTCACACGTGGGGCAGACGCGTGGCAGCGTGCCGGCCTTGGCGCCCGTGCCCCGGCACGCCGCGCACGGCTGGTCGGAGACCGTGCGCAGCGTGATGGTCGTGCCCTCGATGGCCTGCTCGAACGAGATGCTGGCCTCGCCCTCGATGTTGGCGCCGCGCCGCGGGCCCCGCCCGGTGGCCCGACGCGTCGCGCCACCGTTGAACAGCCCGCCCAAGATGTCGCCGAACGGGTTCTGCCCGGCGCCGCCCTGCGAGTGGCGGAAGAGGTCCTCGAACCCGCCCGGCTGCCCCGCGGGGCGCTGGCCGGGACGGCCGAACGGGAACCCACCGCCGAACAGACTGCGGGTCTCGTCGTACTCCTTGCGCTTCTCGGGGTCGCTGAGCACCGCGTTCGCCTCCGACGCCTCCTTGAAGCGCGCCTCGGCCGCCTTGTCGTCGGGGTTCTGATCCGGATGGTTGTTCCGCGCGATCTTGCGGAACGCCTTCTTGATCTCGTCGGCGGACGCGTTCTTGGAGACGCCGAGAATCTTGTAGTAGTCCTTCTCGACCCAGTCCTTCTGACTCACTTCTCGCTCATCTCCTCATCTCGCTCGTGGGGCCTCACACGGTCACGGATTCGCGACCGCGACGCGCGCGGGCCGGATCACGCGGCCGCCCAGCTCGTAGCCCTGCTGCATCACCTGGGACACGGTGACCACGTCGACGGGCTGCTCCATCGGCACGGCCATCAGCGCCTCGTGGCGCGTCGGGTCGAACGGGTCGCCGACCGTCCCGAACGCCACCAGCCCGTGCCGGGTGGTGATCTTCTCGAGCTCGTCGACGACCATCTTGAAGCCGCCTGCGATGTCGTCGTGCTGGCGGGCCAGCGCGATGGAGTCGAGCACGGGCAGGAAATCGCTCAGCACGCGCTCGACGCCCGACTGGCGGGCCAGGTCGCGGTCGCGATCCACGCGCTTCTTGTAGTTGACGTACTCGGCCTGGAGCCGCTGCAGGTCGGCCGTGCGCTCGGCGACCAGCGCCGCGAGCTCGGCCTCTCGGTCGACGGCGGGCTCGGCGGCCCCGTCAGCGGGGGCCTGGGTCCCCTCGGCGGTGGTCTCCGGCGCAACGCCCTCGGGCGAGGGTGCCGCGCTGGCACCCCCGCCCAAGAACTCGCCGTTCTGATCGAACTGCGAATCGGTCACTTGTCGTCCTTCTCCTCGTCGACGATCTCCGCCTCGACGACGTCGTCGTCACCGGCAGCCTGGGCGTCCTCGGCCGGAGCCGACTCCTGCGCCTTGGCCTGGGCCGCGGCGTAGATCGCCTGACCCATGGAGGCGGCCTTGGTGTTGAGGTCGTCGATCGCGGCCTTGACCACGTCGTTGTCCTCGCCCTTCAGGGCCTCCTTGAGGGCCTCGGTCGCCTCGACGACGGGGGCCTTGACGTCCTCGCCGATGGTGTCGGCGTGCTCGGCCAGCAGCTTCTCGGTGCGGAACACGAGCGCGTCGCCCTCGTTGCGCATGTCGACGGCCTCGCGGCGCTTGCGGTCCTCCTCGGCGTGCGCCTCGGCGTCCTTGACCATCTTGTCGATGTCCTCCTTGCCGAGGGCGGAGCCGCCGGTCACGGTCATCGACTGCTCCTTGCCCGTGGCCAGGTCCTTCGCGCCGACGTGCACGATGCCGTTGGCGTCGATGTCGAAGGTCACCTCGATCTGCGGGACGGAACGCGGCGCGGGCAGCAGGCCGGTCAGCTCGAAGTTACCGAGCGACTTGTTGTCGCGGGCGAACTCGCGCTCGCCCTGGTACACCTGGATCATCACGGAGGGCTGGTTGTCCTCGGCGGTGGTGAACACCTCGGAGCGCTTGGTGGGGATGGTGGTGTTGCGCTCGATGATCTTGGTCATCACGCCGCCCTTGGTCTCGATGCCGAGGCTGAGCGGGGTGACGTCAAGGAGCAGCACGTCCTTGACCTCGCCCTTGAGCACGCCGGCCTGCAGCGACGCGCCGAGCGCGACGACCTCGTCCGGGTTGACGCCCTTGTTGGGCTCCTTGCCGCCGGTCAGCTCCTTCACGAGCTCGGCGACGGCGGGCATGCGGGTCGAGCCGCCGACGAGCAAGACCGTGTCGATCTTGTCGACGGAGGTCTTGGCGTCGGAGATGACGGCGTTGAACGGCGCACGGCAGCGGTCGAGCAGGTTCTGCGTCATGCGCTGGAACTCGGAGCGGGTCAGCTTCTCGTCCAGGTGCAGCGGGCCCTCGGCCGACGCGGTGATGTAGGGCAGGTTGATCGCGGTCTCGGAGGCCGAGCTCAGCTCGATCTTGGCGCGCTCCGCGGCCTCCTGCAGACGCTGGCGGGCCATCTTGTCCTTGGACAGGTCGACGCCGTTCTTGTTCTTGAACTGCGTGACCAGCCAGTCGACGACCACGGCGTCCCAGTCATCGCCACCGAGGCGGTTGTCGCCCTTGGTGGCCTTGACCTCGAACACGCCGTCGGCGATGTCGAGCAGCGAGACGTCGAAGGTGCCGCCGCCGAGGTCGAACACGAGCACGGTCTGCTCCTGCTCGGCCTTGTCGAGGCCGTAGGCCAGCGCGGCCGCGGTCGGCTCGTTGATGATGCGGTCAACCGTGAGGCCCGCGATCTCGCCGGCCTCCTTGGTGGCCTGGCGCTCGGCGTCGGAGAAGTACGCGGGGACGGTGATCACGGCGTTGGTGACCGACTCGCCCAGGTACGCCTCGGCGTCGCGCTTCAGCTTCTGCAGCACGAACGCGGAGATCTGCTGGGGACGGTAATCCTTGCCGTCGATGACCGTCTTCCAGTCGGTGCCCATGTGGCGCTTGACCGAACGGATGGTGCGGTCGACGTTGGTGACCGCCTGACGCTTGGCGACCTCGCCGACGAGGACCTCGCCAGACGGGGTGAACGCGACGACGGACGGCGTGGTGCGCGCGCCCTCGGCGTTCGGGATGACGGTGGGCTCGCCGCCCTCGAGGACAGCGACGACCGAGTTGGTGGTGCCGAGGTCGATGCCTACTGCACGAGCCATGTGATTTCCTCCTGCGGATGGATGTCTGGAGATCCCTTGAGCGGGGCTGGCTCAAGTTAAGCACATGAGCCAACCAGACTCAAGTCAAAGTTGAGTCGGAGAGACTCAACTTCACGACATCCGCGGAATCGCGACGGCGCGCGCCTACCGGCGAGACCTCTTCCGGACCAGGAGGAGCCCGCCGCCGATGAGGACGGCCGAGACCACCGCTCCGCCAAGCGCTGGGAGCACCCAGCCCGGCCCGGCATCGGCCGGGGCCGCCGGGGCCTGCGTCGGCTCGGGGCTCTGCTGCGACGTCGGAGCCGAACTCGGCGACGGGCTCGGCGACGGGGAGGCCGACTCGACCACGTCGTCGGTCAGGTAGACGGGACCCTCCTCCACCTGGCCCGTGGTCTCGAACGCGAAGGTGAAGTCCTGCCGCACCTCACCGTCGCCCCCGCCGCTAGCCCAAGTGTTCACGGTGAAGTAGTAGAACCCGTCCAGATTCACCTTGTACGAGGTGGCCCGGAGCACCTCTTCGGTGCCGCCGCGGACGTCGGGGCTCTCGTTGGTGCTGTTCGGCGCGTGCCAGGTCTCGGAGGCGTACTCGAGGTGCTTGCGCATGGGGCTGTACAGCTGGACGTTGAAGTTCTCCAGGTCGTTGGAGTCATCCATGCCCACTACCTGGCCTTGGCGGAACCGGAACGCCAGCTGCTGGCCCCAGGTCATCGGCACCTTGAAGTAGAGGAACTCGCCCTGCGTGATCGAGCTCGCGTACGACTTCCCCGGCTCGATCTCGGTGGCCGAGTTGAACGAGAGCCCACCTGTGACCACGACAGGGCTGTCACCGATCGCCGGCGCCTCGGGCACCTCCCGTTCCTCACGTTCGGCGACATGGGAGATGTCCGACGGCGGCTCGTACCTCACCAGGATCTCCACGGCCATCGGCTCCTTGTCGAACACCGAGTCCTCCCGGCTGACCTTGAGGAGGGTCTCCCCCTTGCAGTCCGGGATCATCGATGCCGAGACGGGCTTGTTCGCCTGATCCACCCACATCTTGAAATCGAAGTCCGACTCGCACGAGTCCCCATCCGGGGTGATGGCCGACACGACCAGCTTCGTCGCCGTTCCAGAGCTGTCCGCCTCGGCATTGGCGTCGATGACGCCGGTGGCGGCGACATGGGGCACCCACCCTTCGGGGGGATCGATGCGGTAGTAGCGATCGATGACGTCCTTCTTGCCACCCATGGGAGGCAAAGTGTCGACGTACTGACCGGGCTCGAGCAGCGGGATGTCGGCGGCCAGGCGATCGTCCGCGCCCACCACCGGGGTGCCGACCAGGTCGTAGCCCTGCAACGCGAACTGCACCTTCTGGGTCAGCACCTCGTCGAGCTGCGCGGCGTCGTCGGCATCCGCATAGGTGCCACCGGTGGCGTCGGCGATGCACGTCAGGTCGGCGCGGGCGTCGTCGTCGACCTTGAAGCCCACCGCGTGCACGACGAGATCCACGCCGTCCCCGGCGATCTCCTTGGCCACGTCGCACGGCGGCGGAGGCGAGCAGGTGTCGATGCCGTCGCTCACCAGCACGATGGAGCGGGGGCCTTCCTGCGGCAAGTCACGCGCCGCCTGCCGCAACGCGGCGCCGATCGGGGTGTAGCCCGACGCCGTGATGCCGTCGACGGTGGACAGGAAGCCGGCCTTGTCGACCGGCCCCACGGGAACCAGGGTCTTGACGTCCTTGCACCCGGCAGCCTTCTCGCCGTCGGAGCTCCCGGTTCCCGTGCCGTAGGCGATCAGGCCCACCTCCGCACCCGCTGGAAGCCCCGAGACCAGCTCGCGGACCGCCTTCTTTGCGGCGTCGATCCGCAGCCCCGGGGCGTCGTCGGCCTTCATCGACCCCGACGCGTCCAGGATGACCATGGTCGGCGTGGTCGTCTCGTCGCCGACCGGATCCGCGTGGGCCGGCGCCGAGACCCCGGCGAGCCCGGCGGTCAGCAGCGCTCCCGCGGCAACCAGGTGCGTGAGCTTCGACACGTTCTGTGATGACATCGAACTTCCTCCTGAACGATTTGCATATGCAAATTAGCACTCGGTGGTTCGCATTCGCAAACGGCGAGGCTGGGTCTGCGGCGGGAGGGCCCGTCCAGGGCTGGGTCGGCACGTGCCTAGACTGGTCTCGGAGGTCGAAACATGACGATCACGCCGAAGCTCCACCCGGACCGGTGGCGCCCGCGCTGGGCCATCGGGGTTGCGGGCATCCTGCTGGCCGCGGCGCTGGCCGCCGCCATCCTGGGAATCCTGATGGCGATCAGCGACCAGCTCAACCACACCGACATGTTCGACGGGCTCGGCACGATGCTGGGACTCCTGATCGCCGTCCCCGGGGTCGCGGTGGCGGTGCCGCTCGTCGTCTTCTTCGCGCGGCGGGGCGGACGCGTGCCGTTCTTCATCGGCGCAGGGCTCGCGGCCGCCGTCGGCCTCGTCTTCGTGTGGGCCGAGTGGATCCAGCCCCTGCTCGGCTGACCGGTCAGGACGGGGACGCCGGCAGCGCCAGCTGGGCGGTGGGGCGGCCGTTGGCCTCCCACTTGGCCAGCGCCCGGCGATCCCACCAGTTGGGGTGCCGGACGACGACGGCGCCGGCGAAGTTGCCGCGCAGCACCAGGCGGGGACAGCCGCGGTCGGGGCGCGTGCGGACCGTCGAGTCCATCCCCGCCATCTGGCCGTTGTCGGCCCGGAGCCCCTCGCTGTCCACGCCCCAGCCCTGCGGCACGATGAGGCGCAGCGTGCCCTTCCCGGTCACGACGATGTCGATCACGGGAGCGAGCGCCTGCGCGTGCACCGCGTTCAGGATGACGGTGCCGCCACGGCTGATGACTTCCATGAAGGGCGGGATGGCCCAGGTTCCGATCTGGTGAACGGTGTTCCAGCCGGTCTCGATCACCCACGGCTCGTCCCAGCTGAATCCCAGGCCGACGCCGAGCGGCGCGTGTGCCCCGACAACGGCGTCCATGTCGGCCGAGGGAACGAGGTCCCTGAGGACGGAGACGAGGTCACCGCGCGTCTTGGCGCCGAGCACCACGGGCAGCCGGGCTTCCAGCTCGTCGAACGAGATCCGCTCGTCCGCTGCCGCCTCGCGCAACTCGGCCGCGGCATGGTCGCGCTGCGCGGCTGTCACGCGCAGGCCGGCATCCACGTAGCCGCCGCTGGGGTCGCTCATCGGTCCTCCCTCGTCAGGCTCACCTTGTTTCCCGCCCAGAAGAGGAACCCCTGCAGGACGAGCGTCCCGTTCGATCCGTCGCCCTGGGCCGACGACTCGATCTCGTTGCCTGCCATGATGGCCAGCGACTGGTCGACCACCCGGACGCCGGGCGGGACGACGATGTTGTTGCCGCCCATGATGGCGTGCAGGCTCATGGTGATCACGCGGCCGGGGCCCATCGCGCGCGTCAGGTCGTAGTTGTTGCCGCCCCACCAGGCGAAGTTCCCCAGCTGCTCCGTACCGGGCTCCACGACGACGTCCCTGCCGGACATCACGCTGAGGCTGAATCCGCCGTCGGCCGGCGCCGTGGCGGGCAGGGTGTGGTGCGCAGCCGCGGGCGGCGACGCCTGGCTGACCGCCAGGTCCTGGCCCTCCGGGAGGTCGGCGAGCAGCGGGAGGAGGTCGTCGGCGAACTTGGCCCTCAACGCCAGCTCCTGGCGCTCATGCATCTCTTCGAGGTCGAGCCGGCCGGCCTCGTAGGCCTGCTGCAGCGCGGTGAGGGCGCGGTCGCGGTCCTGATCCCCGGCCCGCAGCCTGTTCATGGGCACGTCTGGTTCCGACATGGGGAGAGCCTACCGGGCCCGCTCCGGCCGACACCCGCCCGTGCCAGATCACCCCGCAGGCGCGATCACGCCGAGGGCGCGTGCTCCTCGATCACACGACGGACGGCGTCGACCTCGTTCGGGATGTCGACGACGTGGCGCGGCAGGTCCTCGATCCCGGCGAACCGCTCGGGCCGCGGCGGGACGGTGCCGATGGCCTCGACGATCGCGTCGGCGAACTTCACCGGCAGCGCGGTCTCCAGCACGACGATCGGGCCCGCCACCCCGCTCAACGAGGCGACGTGCACGCCGTCGGCGGTGTGCGGGTCGATGACCACGCCGTCGGCCTCGTGCACGCGACGGATCTCGGCGAGGCGGTCGGCGTGCGTCGAGGTGCCGGACACGAAGCCGAACCGCTCCACCTGGCCGGCGAACTCGGGCGTCGCACTGAGGTCGAAGAAGCCGCGCTCCCCGAGCTCCCGGCCGAACAGCTGGGCGACACGCTCGGCGTCGCGGCCCAGGAGATCGAACACGAAGCGCTCGACGTTGGAGGCCTTCGAGATGTCCATCGACGGCGAGCTGGTGGCCAGCGTCTCCGCCGCGCCGCGGACCCGGTAGACGCCGGTGCGGAAGAACTCCTCCAGCACGTTGTTCTCGTTGGTGGCGAGTATCAGGCGGTGGATCGGCAGGCCCATCTCACGCGCGATGTGGCCGGCGGCGATGTTGCCGAAGTTGCCGGTCGGCACGGCGAAGCTGATCGGGCCACCGTCGGAGACCTGCAGCCAGGCGGCGAAGTAGTAGACCACCTGGGCCATCAGCCGCGCCCAGTTGATGGAGTTGACGGCGCCCACCCGGTGCCGCGCCTTGAAGTCCGCGTCGGCGTTGAGCGCCTTGACGAGGTCCTGGCAGTCGTCGAACACGCCGTCGACGGCGAGGTTCACGATCGACGGGTCGTCGATGCTGAACATCTGCGCCTGTTGGAACGGCGTCATCCGCCCGCGCGGCGACAGCATGAACACCCGCACACCCGGCTTGCCGCGGAGCGCGTACTCCGCCGACGACCCCGTGTCGCCGGACGTGGCGCCGACGATGGTGATGGTCTCGCCACGGCGGGCCAGCTCGTAGGCGAACAGCTGGCCCAGCAGCTGCATGGCCATGTCCTTGAAGGCGGCCGACGGCCCGTTGCTCAGGTGGGCCAGCCAGAGCGCCTCGCCGCCCCGCGATGCCGACAGCCGGGTCACGGGGACGACGGCCGGGTCCAGGAACGTCGACGGCGCGTAGGCGCGTTCGACGATGCCGCGGAGGTCGTCGTCGGGGATGTCGTCGACGAACAGCCGGACGATCTCGAAGGCGAGCGCCGCGTATCCCTCGTCGGCCAGCACCCCGCGCCACCGCTCGAGCGTCTCGGGCGATACCTGCGGGTACTCCTCGGGCAGATACAGCCCGCCGTCGGCGGCCAGCCCCTCCAGGAGGATGTCGCTGAACCGCTTGCCGGGCGCCGTGGAGCGCGTGGAGACGTAACGCATGGGCAGGAGTCTACGGGCCCCCGCGGGCCTCAGCCCTTGACGTCGCGGCGCTCGAACAGGGGAACGGTGAGGACGGCGAGCAGCGCGATCACCGAGAGGTGGTACACGACGCCGACCCAGCGGTGGGCCACACCCAGCCCCATCATGTTGGTCATCAGCGACGGGTCGACGAGCGTGAATCCCTGCCAGACCGGCCCGAGGTAGTACCAGAGGTTGAGCGTGGTGGAGGCGGCCTCCCATGAGCCGTAGACGTCGCCCCACAGGCTGATGGTGACCGCGATCAGCCCCGCGGCCGCGGCCAGCACCGTGCCGTTGAGGAGGAAGACGAGCAACGCGCCGATCATGCCGATGAAGATGCCGTAGAGGATCGACGACCCCACCACGGCGAGCAGCCCGGCGGCGGGTGTGGCCGAGTCGAAGCCGTTCATGGCCATGAACCAGACCACCGATTCCACCGTCGAGGAGACGAGCCCCACCGCCATCAGGACGGCGCCGAGGGCGCCGGCCGCGGTCGTGCGGGCCACCAGCACGGCCCACCGTCGCGGCGTGAAGGTCAGCTGGGTGCCGAGCGCGCCCGAGCTGAAGTCGGAACCCACGTAGGTCACCACCACCATGAACACCACGAGGGCGAGGAACAAGACCCCCGAGCCGATCTGGGAGATCATGTCGGTGAAGCTCCCCGGCGTGCGGAGGTAGTCCGCGTACAGGCAGGGCTCGTCCCCGCTCCACTCGACGCACCACTGGTAGTTCTCGGCGGCCGACGCGTAGTCCTCCGTGGAGAGCGGCGCGAAGGCCGACATCCACTGCGTCGGCAGCAGCAGCCCGAGCGCCAGCATCAACACGAGGCTGTAGGTGGCCCGGCGGCGGTAGACGAGGCGCGCGAACTCCGCGCGCAGGAGGTCGCCCAGCATCAGCCGACCCTCCTGCCCTGGCGCGACGTGAGGTCGTCGCCGGCGGTCAGCTCCAGGAAGACGCGCTCGAGGCTCTGCCGCTCCGTCGTGAGCTCGTAGGGCCAGAGCCCGGCCATGCCGAGGACCCGCGCGACGGCCGCGGGGTCGACCTCACCCTCGCCGCGACTCATCACCCTGAGGCCCGCCTCGCCCGGTTCGACGCGCCAGCCCGCGAGCCGCAGGACGTCGGCCGCCTCGGTGGGGCGGTCGACGCCCACCCGGACGTGCGGCTCGCCCTGGCGCAGGAAGCCCTGGATGTCGCCCTCGGCGACGGTCCTGCCCTGCGCGATGATCGACATCGAGTCGGCGATCTGCTCGATCTCGCTCAGGATGTGCGAGGAGACGAGCACCGTGCGTCCCGAGTCGGCCAGCGCGCGCATGGTGGAGCGGATGTCGTGGATGCCGACGGGGTCGAGGCCGTTGGTGGGCTCGTCGAAGATCAGCACCTCGGGGCTCTTCAGCAGCGTCGCCGCGATGGCGAGGCGCTGCTTCATGCCGAGCGAGTAGGTGGCGAAGCGGCGCTCGGCGTCGGCGGCGAGGCCCACCTCCAGCAGCACCTCCGTGACGCGACGACGCTTGACGCCGATCGAGTCGGCCAGCACGTCGAGGTTGTGCCTGCCGCTCATCCTGGGCGCGAACTTCGGCGACTCCACGATGGCGCCCACCTGCCCGATGACGGCGGGCAGGTCTTTCGGCACTTCGTGGCCGAGGACGTGGGCCCGGCCGCCGTTGGCGCGCACGAGACCCAGGAGGATCCGGATGGTCGTCGTCTTGCCCGAGCCGTTGGGGCCGAGCAGGCCGTGCACGCCGCCGCGGGGGACGTTGAGTTCGAGCTGCCTCAGGACCGTGCGGCCGCCGTATCGCTTGACCAGTCCCGTCGCCTGGATGGCCCACTCGCCCCGGGACCACGATTCTGTCGACATGGCCCCGACCCTATGCGCCGGTCCGCGGTGCAACATCGAACCGGGGTCTCTGAGTGTCGTCGTCGGGGTCCGACGCGAGTCTGGCGAGCAGCCACGCCAGCGGCGCCACCGCCAGGAGCGCGAGCGGCGGGGGCAGCACGTCCTGCAGCGCGGGCAGGAGCAGCAGGGCCACGATCCCCACGCGCCAGAGCCCACGCCACCGGCCGCCGAGGCCGCAGAGCGGCAGCAGCGGGATGAGCCAGGTGAGGTACCAAACCTGGAGAGCGGGGCCGGCGAGGCAGACCACCGCGAGCACGGCCGCCGCGAACGCCGTGGGCCGGCCCACGGCGTCGGCACGCGGCCCGAGCCGGACCCAGACCCACGCGACTCCTGCGGCGATGAGCGCCACAGAGATCGCGCTGACCAGGCCGTTCGCCTGCCCGAGGCCCGCGGCGCGCAGGCCCGCGGCCACCCAGGACAGCGGCGCGAGGCTGACGGCCTCGACGGGGCTGCCTGCCGTCGCGGCCCGCCACCCGAGGCCCCACCGCCACGAGGTGAGGAGGAAGACGGCGACGCTCGCCACCGCGGGCACGACCGCCACCAGCGCGAGCCGCGGCCATCCCCTCGGCCCGCCCTCGCCGGCGTCGTCCCGGCGCGCGGCCCAGGCGACGGCGACGAGGCCCAGCCCGAACGGCGCCGCGGACTGCTTGAACCCCATCGCGAGGCCGAGCAGCACCCCGGCGGCCACGAGCCCCAGCCAGCCGCGCCGGCCGATCGCCGCGGCCGCGAGGAGGGCGGCCACGGCCAGCGCGACCATCGGGGCGTCGTTGTGCACCCCACCGACCCACTGGACGAGCAGCACGGGGTTCAGCGCACCCGCCCAGAGCGCGACGCGTGGGTCGACGCCGAGGCGGCGCGCCAGGGCGGGCAGGGCGAGCGCGAGGAGCACCAGCGCGAGGATCGAGGGCAGCCGCAGCACGACGGTCGTCCAGTACGGGTCCGCGCCCGCGAGCCGCGAGGCGAGCGCGAACACGTCCACCTGCAGCGCCGGGTACACGGTCGTCGTCTGCGCCCAGTGCTCGCCGACGAGCGCCCCGGCCGGGCCGGCCTGCCCGAGCGGGACGACGTACGGGTCGACGCCGCGCGCCGCGTGCCAGCCGACGGCGGCGTAGGCGTAGGCGTCGCGGGAGTGCAGCGGCAGCGAGAAGAGCAGCGGCAGGCTCCAGAGGATCGCGGTCAGCCGCGGGTGCCGCCAGCGCGGGCCGAGCCGCCACCAGGCGAGGAACAGCGCCGCGTAGCCCGGCAGGGTGCACGCGAGGCGCCACCAGGGGGCGGGCCGCTCGGCGAGACCTCCGCCGTCGAGGGACACGCCGCAGACGGCGAGCAGGACCCCGGCGAGGCCGAGCCCCACCCAGGCCCAGGGCCGCGCGAGACCGCCCGGCGGGGCCGGATCGTACCCAGGCGCGGTCAGGCTCACGGCGCCCCTCTCCCCTCGAATCGAGCGCAAGACTACCGGGGCCAGCCGCGCTCCGACCGCCCGCAGGGTGCCCACCGCAAGAGCACGGCGCGGAGTTTCGGGCCCTGGCCAGTTAGGGTTACCTCAGTAGACCGCACCGAACCGAACGGGAGCACAGCATGGCCAAGCATCGCGTCGTCATCATCGGGTCCGGCTTCGGCGGCCTGTTCGCGGCCAAGGCCCTGCGCCGCGCGGACGTCGAGGTCATCCTCATCGCCAAGACCACCAACCACCTGTTCCAGCCCCTGCTCTACCAGGTGGCCACCGGCGTGCTGTCCGAGGGCGAGATCGCCCCGACCACGCGCGAGATCCTGCGCTCGCAACAGAACGCGCAGGTGCTGCTGGGCCTGGTCGACGACATCGACATCACGAACCGCGTCGTCAAGTGGCGATTCCACAACCAGTACCGCGAGACCTCGTACGACTCGCTGATCGTCGCCGCGGGCGCCGGGCAGTCGTACTTCGGCAACGACCACTTCGCGACGTTCGCGCCCGGCATGAAGTCCATCGACGACGCGCTGGAGCTCCGGGCCCGCATCCTGAAGGCGTTCGAGGTGGCGGAGTTCACCGAGGACGAGGAGGGCCGACGCCGACGCCTCACCTTCGTCGTCGTCGGCGCGGGACCGACGGGCGTCGAGATGGCCGGCCAGATCCGCGAGCTGGCGACGTCGACGCTGCGCAACGAGTTCCGCACGTACGATCCCTCCACCGCGCGCGTCGTGCTGATCGACGGCGCGCCGCAGGTGCTGCCGCCGTTCGGCCCCGAGCTGGGCGCCGCCACGCAGCAGGCCCTGGAGAAGATGGGCGTCGAGGTCAAGCTGAACGCGATCGTGACCGACCTCAACAAGGAGGGCGTCACGATCAAGCTGAAGGACGGCACGGAGGAGTTCATCCCGTCGTCGTGCAAGGTATGGGCCGCCGGCGTGAAGGGCAGCGAACTGGGCAAGGTGCTGGCCGATCAGTCGGAGGCCGAGCTCGACCGCGCCGGCCGCGTGGTCGTCGAGCCGGAGAACCTGACGCTGCCCGGCCACCCCGAGGTGTTCGTGATCGGCGACATGGCCTTCGTGCCCGGCGTCCCCGGCGTGGCGCAGGGCGCCATCCAAGGCGGCAGGCACGCGGCGGCCCTGATCCGCTCGCGCGTCGAGCACACGACGCCGCCCGCGGCGTTCACCTACAAGGACAAGGGCTCGATGGCCACCATCGCCAAGTTCAAGGCCGTCGCGCTGATCGGCAAGGTGAAGCTCACGGGGTTCCTGGCGTGGGTCGCCTGGCTGTTCCTGCACCTGCTCTACATCGCGGGCTTCAAGCAGCGCGTCACCACGCTGCTGAGCTGGGCGATGACGTTCGTGACGAACGGAAGATCGCAATTGGTCGTCACCAACCAGCAATTGGTCGGTAGGTTGGCCCTGGAGAAGCTCGGCACGAACGTGTCGGGCAAGTTGATCGAGGGCGACGACGTGGCCCCGAGGGGGTAAAACGTGAAGGCATTGCTGCGGGCCGTGCAAGACATCGCGCTGCTCGTAGCGCGCCTCGTGGGTGGGCTGGTGCTCGTCGCTCACGGCTGGCATCGCTGGCAGGTCTCGGGCATCGACTCACAGCTCGCCGTCGTCCAGGAGGCCGGGCTGCCCGTCGGCATCGGCATCGTCGTCACCACGATCGCGTTCGAGCTGATCGGCGGGGTGCTGCTGGCGTTCGGCCTCGGCACGCGCCTGGTGGGCCTCGGCATGCTGGCGATGAACGCGGTGATCGTCTTCGCGGTGAAGTGGGACGGCGGCCTCCGCCTCACCGAGGGCGGGTACGAGTACAACGCCGTCCTCGCGGCGCTGGGGCTGCTCCTGCTGGCCTTCGGCAGCGGCCGGCTGGGGCTCGACCACCTCTTCGTCCGCCCCACCGACGACGGCTCGGACCTGATCGACGACGGCTCCTCTCCGACCTGAGGCCCGAGGCCCTCGACTCACAGGAACGCCACAGCAAACGCATAGCCATCGGCCGGGCGTGGATGAAAGAGTGATCCCATGGCGACCACTGAACCCCTCACCCGGCCCGACGGCACGCCCATCCGCGTCATCGCCGTCGACGACGAGCCCAGCCTGACCGAGCTGCTCTCCATGGCCATGCGCTACGAGGGCTGGGAGGTCTACACCGCGACGTCCGGCACCGAGGCGGTGCGCGTGGCGCGCGAGGTGCAGCCCGACGCGCTGGTGCTGGACATGATGCTGCCCGACTTCGACGGCCTCGAGGTGATGCGCCGCATCCGCTCGGAGCAGCCCGACGTGCCGGTCATCTTCCTCACCGCGAAGGACGGCGTGGCCGACAGGATCGCGGGGCTCACCGCCGGCGGCGACGACTACGTCACCAAGCCTTTCTCCCTCGAGGAGGTGATCGCGCGGCTGCGCGGGGTGCTCCGCCGCTCCGGCGCCACGACCGTGCGCCCGGACACGCAGATCGTCGTCGGCGACCTCATCCTCGACGAGGACTCGCACGAGGTCACCCGGTCCGGCGAGCCCATCAAACTCACCGCCACCGAGTTCGAGCTCCTGCGCTACCTGATGCGCAACCCGAAGCGCGTGCTGTCGAAGGCCCAGATCCTCGATCGCGTGTGGAACTACGACTTCGGCGGCCAGGCCAACGTCGTCGAGCTGTACATCTCCTACCTCCGCAAGAAGATCGACGCCGACCGCGAGCCCATGATCCACACCATGCGCGGCGTGGGCTACGTGCTGCGCCCGGCGGGCTCGTGAGCGCCACCCGCAGGGGGACGCTCGCCGCACAGCTGCAGCCGCGGATCGTCCTGACCGTCGCCGTGATGGCGGTGCTGGTGTGCCTCGCCACGGTGCTCGGCGCACGCGGGATCCTGATCAACCAACTCGACCGCGAGCTGGACAGCGCCCAGCGGCGCTCGCAGGGCCCCAACCAGGGGCTCGACGACATCCTCGGCTTCCGCAATCCCGGCACCCGGGTGGGCACGGTGATCGCCGTGCTCCTGCCCGACGGCCAGGGGTTCGGCCGCGTCATCAAGGACACGGACAAGGCCACCAGCCCCACCGAGGTGGCCACCCTCACGCCGTCCTCCCTCGCCGAGCTGGTCGCAGTGCCCGCCGACCAGGCCAAACACACCATCCGCCTGACCGGCATGGGCGAGTACCGCGTCGAGGCCAGGGACAGGAGCGACGTCGGTCGCGTGTTCGTGGCACTGCCCACCAGCGAGATCAACCGCTCGCTGCTGTGGTTGGCCACGGTCTCGGCGAGCATCTCCGTGATCGCCATCCTCGCCACTGCGCTCGTCACCCGAGAGGTGGTGGGGCGTGCGGTGAAGCCGCTGGTGGCGCTCACGAACACCGCCGACGAGGTGAGCCTGCTCGACCTCGAGCGCGGCGCCGTCGCGGTGCCCCGGGTCGACGCGCCCGACATGCCCCAGGACAGCGAGGTGACGCGCCTGTCGACGGCGTTCAACCAGATGCTGGACCGCGTCGAGAGCGCGCTCACGGCCCGCGAGGAGTCCGAGGTGAAGCTGCGGCGGTTCGTCGCCGACGCCTCGCACGAGCTCCGCAACCCGCTCGCGGCCATCCGCGGCTACGCCGAGCTGGCCGACCGGTCGCCCGACGCCGCCGACTCGTCGTTCGCGCTGGGCAGGATCGACGCGGAGTCCAAGCGAATGAGCAAGCTCGTCGGCGACCTCCTGCTGCTCGCCCGCCTCGACGCCGACGCGCGCGTCGAGCCCCGGCCCGTGGACGCCGTCGAGGTGGTGCTGAACGCGGTCAGCGACGCCCAGGCCGCCAGCCGCGACCACCAGTGGCTGCTCGACCTCCCGCAGTCGGAGGTCACCGTGCTCGCCGACCCCGACCAACTCCACCAGGTGGTGGTGAACCTGCTCGCCAACGCCCGCACACACACCCCAGCCGGCACGTCCGTGCGGACGTCCGTGCGCGTCGACGGCACGATGGCAGCCATCGAGGTGATGGACGACGGCCCCGGCATTCCGGCCGAGGCGCTCCCGCGCGTGTTCGAGCGGTTCGGCCGCGCTGACGACGCGCGCGCCCACTCCTCCGCGCAGTCCACCGGCCTCGGCTTGGCCATCGTGAAGGCGGTAGTCGAAGGCTTCGGGGGAACCGCAACGGTGGACTCCCGCCCGAGCCTCACCCGCTTCACCATCCGTCTGCCACTGGCGGTCTAACACCTGTGTTGGTCGCTCCTTGAGCCGGCCGCGAGGCGCCGCTCCTTGAGCCGGCCGTGAGGCGCCAGCCGAACGCCGAGTCGAAAGGTCCCGCGCTTTGGGCAGAGAGCTCGGCAGCAGTGTCGTTCCTTGAGCCGGCCCGGCGCGAAGCGCCCGGCCGTGTCGAAAGGTCCCGCGCCTTGGGCAGGCAGTTCGGCAGCAACCTGGGGAGCATGGAATTTTGACGCACAACTCCCCTCTCTGTGCCCTGTAGAGCAGAGACACCAGAGTTGTGCGTCGATATTCCATAGCCGGCGGATAGCCCCACCCGGCGCTGTGCTCTCGGACCCTTCGAGACGCAACCCCGCACAGCTCACACCCGGTGCCAGTCAGCGCGCGGGGCTGCTCCTCAGGGAACGGCCCTTGAGCCGGCCCGGCGCGAAGCACCCGGCCGTGGTGCGCCGTTCCTTGAGCCGGCCGTGAGGCGCCAGCCGAACGCCGTGTCGAAAGGTCCCGCGCTTTGGGCAGCCAGTTCGGCAGCGATGTCGTTCCTTGAGCCGGCCCGGCGCGGAGCGCCCGGCCGATGCTCCTATGTGTTGTCAAGGGTGAGGATGGGGTGGATTTCGCGGGCGATGTAGCGGATCAGGCAGCGGATGATTTCTTGTTTGCTTTTGCCTTCGGTGGTGCGTCGGTGCATGTAGGTGCGGGTTGTTGGGTCGTGGGCTAGGCGGGTGATCGCGATCCGCCAGAGTGCGCTGTGGGCTTGTCGGTCGCCGCCTCGGTTGAGGCGGTAGCGGCGGATCTTGCCGCTGGAGGCTGGTATCGGAGCGGCGCCGGTGAGCATCGCGAAGCTGGCTTCGGTGTTGATCCTGTTGGGGTTGTCGCCGGCGGTGATCAGGAGTTGGGCCGCGACCGCGGGGCCGATACCTCGGACTTCGAGGAGGGCGGGGTTGATGCTTTTGAGGAGGGTGGTGATCAGGTGGTCGTGGTCGAGGATCTGGTCGTTGAGGTGTCGCCAGGTCCGGGCGAAGTCCCGCAGGGTGTATTTCGTTGCGGTGGTGGGGTCGCCGGTGGTCAGTGTTGTCGGGTCGGGGCGTAGCGCGAGGCAGGCTTTGTGGAGTTTGGTGCCGTTGAGGCCGCGGAGTTGCTCGCGGAGTGGGGCTGGGGCGGTGATGATCACTGATTTGATCTTGCGGATCAGGTCAGCGCGTTCGTTGACGGCGGTCTTGCGGGCGAGGTGGAGCACGCGGAGTGCTTCGACGTGGTGGTCGCGGCGTTTCGGGACCGTGGTCGCGGTCCCGGCGATCACGGCGCGGGCCGCGGCGACCGCGTCGAGTGGGTCGGATTTACCGTTGAGGCGGCGGGTGGATCTGTCTGGGCGGTTGACCTCGAACACGGTGATCCCCGCCTGAGTCAGGAACGCGGTGAGTCCGGCGCCGTAGGCGCCGGTGCCCTCGACACCGATCCGGGTCACGGTCCCGAACCCGACCAGCCAGGCCAGCAGGGCCTGGTAGCCGGCCGGGGTGGTGGGGAACGTGGTGGTAGCGAGCTGGCCTCCGGTGCTGGTCACTGCTGCGACGGTGTGGGTGTCGGCGTGTGTGTCGACTCCGCCGATGATCTCTCCGGTGAGGGGGTCATCTAGAGCGGGGTGGTGGGTGCGGGGTGGGTGTGTCATCGTAGACATCGCGGTGTCGGTTTCCTTCCGAGCAGGTAGGTGGCGCCGTTGCTGGGCAGTGAACCGGACAGCACAGTGAAGAGACCCGTTCTTGTCGCGGAAGGGTCAGGCTCCTATCAAGTCATGACACTGCCCAGCGCTGTGAGCGCTTGAGGGGCAGGAGAGTTTTTCCTGGTACCTGTGGGGCCAAACGTAAAAGGAGTGCGACAGATCGGGTTGAAGACCGGCCCCGCGTGAGCATGACCGTCAGTGTCGAAAAGAGTCAGCACCCTTCCTGGATCCCCAGGACCAGGAAACCCCCTCACCACCATTCTCACTGTGTCGAAAGGTCCGAAACCGTGAGCAGGAAGCCACGTCAGCAAAGTCACCAACAGCTGTGCTCTCGGACCCTTCGAGACGCACCCCCGCACAGCTCACACTCGGCGCAGGCCAGCTGGCGGGGCTACTCCTCAGGGAACGGCCCTTGAGCCGGCCGTGAGGCGCCGTTCCTTGAGCCGGCCCGGCGCGAAGCGCCCGGCCGAGTCGAAAGGTCCCGCACTTCGGGCAGAGAGCTCGGCAGCAGTGTCGTTCCTTGAGCCGGCCGTGAGGCGCCAGCCGAACGCCGAGTCGAAAGGTCCCGCGCCTTGGGCAGAGAGCCCGGCAGCAACCTGGGGAGCATGGAATTTTGACGCACAACTCCCCTCCCTGTGCCCTACAGGGCACAGACACCACAGTTGTGCGTCGATATTCCACGACCAGCCGACAGCCCACCCGACGCTGTGCTCTCGGACCCTTCGAGACGCACCCCCGCACAGCTCACACTCGGCGCAGGCCAGCACGCGGGGCTGCTCCTCAGGGAACGACGTGGCCCGCTCCTCAGCAACCGACCATCCTGTCGCCCTGCAGTTCCCGGACCGTCGCGGTTCGCGGCGCTGCGTGAACCACACCATTTCGGCTTTTCGCACCACGACCCAGGCCCGTTGCCCCCGCGCCGGTAACATCCGGGGCAGACGAAAGGACCCGCCATGGAGATCACCCGCTCAGCCCTCGCCCGCATGGTCGACCACACGCTGCTTAAGACCGACGCCACGCACGACCAGGTCTCGGCGCTGGTGCAGGAGGCCAAGGAACTCGGTGTCTTCTCCGTGTGCGTCTCCCCCTCGATGCTGCCGATCGCCGACGACCTGGGCGAGGTGAAGGTCGCCACGGTGTGCGGCTTCCCCTCGGGCAACCACACCGCGGCGGCCAAGGCGGCGGAGGCCGCGGAGTCGTCGCGTCTGGGCGCCGACGAGGTGGACATGGTGATCAACATCGGGCTCCTGAAGGAGGGCCGCGCCGACCTCGTCGAGGCGGAGATCCGCGCCGTCCGTGAGGCGACCACCGGGCTGCTGAAGGTGATCATCGAGTCGGCTGCGCTGACCGACGACGAGATCGTCGCGGCCTGTCGCGCCGCCGAGGCCGCGGGGGCCGACTTCGTCAAGACCTCCACCGGCTTCCACCCGTCCGGCGGCGCGTCGGTGCATGCGGTGGCCCTGATGGCCGAGACGGTCGGCGGCCGGCTGGGCGTCAAGGCCAGCGGCGGCATCCGCGACTACGCCACGGCCAACGCGATGGTCGAGGCCGGGGCCACCCGGCTGGGACTGTCCGGCACCCGCGCGGTCCTCGACGGCGCGGACAGCGACGTCGACGCCGTGGCAGACGGCGGCTACTGAGGGGTCGAACCCGCCCGACGTCGGCTCCTCACACGGCCAGGAACTGCGTGGCGTACAGCGTGGCGTAGTGCCCGCCGAGCGCGATCAGTTCGTCGTGCCGCCCGCGCTCGACGACCCTGCCGTCCTCGACGACCAGGATCTGATCGGCGTGCCGCACCGTCGACAGCCGGTGCGCGATCACCAGCGACGTGCGGCCCTCGCGCGCGGTGTCCAGCGCCCGCTGCACGGCCACCTCGGACTCCGAGTCGAGGTGCGCCGTCGCCTCGTCGAGCACCAGGATCGGCGGGGCCTTCAGCAACAGCCGCGCGATGGCGAAGCGCTGCCGCTCGCCGCCGCTGAGACGATAGCCGCGCTCGCCGACGACCGTGTTCATGCCGTCGGGCAGGCGCCGCACCAGGGCGTCGATCTGCGCCGCGGTGAGCGCCGCCCAGAGCTCCTCGTCGCTGGCGTCCGGCTTGGCGTAGCGCAGGTTGGCCTCGATGGTGTCGTGGAACAGGTGCGCGTCCTGCGTCACGTAGCCCACGGTGTCCTGCAGCGAGGCGAGGGTCAGGGCGCGCACGTCGCGGCCGGCGACCTCGACCACGCCCGAGTCGGCGTCGTACAGCCGCGCGATGAGGTGCGTGATGGTGGTCTTCCCCGCGCCTGAGGGGCCGACGAGCGCGACGGTCTGGCCCGGGAGCGCCTCGAAGGTCACGCCGCGCAGCACGGGCGCCGAGGCGGACTCCGTGAACGCCGTCGCCGGTTCCAGCGACTCCAACGACACGCGGTGCGCGTCCGGGTAGGTGAACCACACGTCGCGGAAGGCGACGCTCGGCGGGCCGTCGACCGGGCGGGCGTCCGGGGCGTCGACGATCAGGGGCTGGAGGTCGAGCACCTCGAAGACGCGCTCGAAGCTGACCAGCGCGGACATGATGTCGACCCGGGTGGTGCTGAGCTGCAGCAGCGGCGCGTACAGGCGCGCCAGCAGGGCGACCAGCGCGGTCAGCGTCCCCACCGTCATGCTGCCGTGCACGGCCCCGACGCCGCCGAAGCCGTAGAACAGCGCGGTGGCGATGGACCCGACGAGCGCGAGCGCCGTCATGTAGACGCGCGAGATCATCGCGATGCTGACGCCCGTGTCGGCGACGGCGCCCGCCTGGGCGGCGAACCCGGAGCGCTCGCGCTCGGGCCTCCCGAAGAGCTTGACCAGGAGCGCGCCGGAGACGGAGAACCGCTCCGTCATCGTGGCCGACATCTCGGACTCCTGGATCATCCGCTCGCGGGAGAGGTCGGCGAGGCGGCGCCCCACGAAGCTCGCCGGGACCATGAACACCGGCAGCAGCACCAGGGCGCCGAGGGTGAGCTGCCAGGACAGCGCCAGCATGGATCCCAGGACGAGGACCAGCGTGACGCCGTTGCTGACGAGCGCGTACAGCGTCGAGGTGAACGCCTGCTGCGCGCCGTTGACGTCGGCGTGCAGGCGCGAGACGAGCTTGCCGGTGTGCGAGCGGCTGAAGAATGCCAGCGGCTGGCTCATCACATGGTCGAACACCTGCGTGCGGAGCTGGAAGACCAGTCCCTCGCCGATCCGCGCCGAGCACCACCGC
The DNA here is from genome assembly GCA_047602285.1 of Arachnia sp. Taxonomy (GTDB): domain Bacteria; phylum Actinomycetota; class Actinomycetes; order Propionibacteriales; family Propionibacteriaceae; genus Arachnia. The sequence continues at coordinate 2,438,584 of JASGHR010000001.1, read as the reverse complement.
TCCAGCACGCTCACGGCGGCCGACGCGACGGCCATGATCGCGACCGCCACCGACAGCCAGACGACCACGCCTGTGTCGCCCGCGAGCACGCCGTCGTCGATGATGCGCTGGAAGAGCAGCAGCGGCGCGACCGACAGCGCGCTGCCCACCGTCACGGTGATCAGGAACACGACGAGCAGCCCGGTGAACGGGCGCCCGTAGCCGATCACGCGGCGCGCGATGCCGCGGTCGATGCGGGCTTGGGAGATGGATGGGTCGCGGCTGAGCTTGCCGAGCATCTGCCACCCGCCGAATCCACCAACACTCATCCGCTCGCTCCTTCTCCGCCCTCCATCCTGGCACCGGCGTACGACAGGACGCGGACAGGATCGCTCCTCGACCCTGATCGCTCGCCCGAAGCGATCAGCTCGCCTGTTTCCGCGGCGAGCGCAGCCGGTAGGCTGCCGCCATGCTCCTGAGCGATCGCGACATCCGCGCCTCCGTCGACGCCGGCTCGGTCCGCCTCGACCCCTGGGACCCGACGATGGTCCAGCCGTCCAGCGTCGACGTCCGCATGGACAAGTACTTCCGCGTGTTCGAGAACCACCGCTACCCGTCGATCGACCCGTCGGTGGAGCAGCCGGAGCTCACCCGCCTGATCGAGGTGGACAGTGGCGAAGCGTTCGTGCTGCACCCGGGCGAGTTCGTGCTCGCCTCCACCTACGAGACGGTGACGCTGGGCCCCGGCATCGCGGCACGGCTCGAGGGCAAGTCGTCGCTCGGCCGCCTCGGCCTGCTGACCCACTCCACGGCAGGCTTCATCGACCCGGGCTTCTCGGGCCACGTGACGCTGGAGCTGTCGAACATGGCGACGCTGCCGGTGAAGCTCTGGCCGGGCATGAAGATCGGCCAGCTGTGCTTCTTCGAGCTGACCTCTCCGGCGGAGCACCCGTACGGGTCGGCGGAATACGGTTCCCGCTACCAGGGCCAGCGCGGCCCGACCCCGTCCCGCTCGCACCTGAACTTCCACCGGACCGAGGTCTAGCCTCCAGGCTGGATCGAGGCGCTCATCCGGGCGACGGCCTCGGCGATGATCTCCTTCGACGTGGCGAGGTTCACCCGCACGTGCTGGGTGGCGGTCGGGGCGAAGTCCGTGCCCAGGTTGAACCGCACGCGCGCCACCTCGTGGAAGTGCACGCCCGGGTTCTCCAGGCCGAGCGGGGCGCAGTCCAGCCACGCGAGGTAGGTGCCGGGGGCCGGCTCGTAGCTGAGCTGCGGCAGGTGCTCGGCCAGCTGGGCGCGGAAGAACTCCTTGTTGGCGGCGATCTCGGCCGCAGCCTCGGCCACCCAGTCGCGCGCGTCGGTGAGCGCCGCGGCATGCGCGAGGACGCCGAAGTAGCTGGCACCGTCGGAGACCATCGCGCCGAGCCGGGCGAGCACCGCGGGGTCTCCCACGATCAGCGCGGCCTTCAGCGCGGCCAGGTTCCAGGACTTGGAGGCCGAGGTCACGATCACCGCGTTCGCGGCGCCCGGCACCGCGAGGTAGGGCACGTGCGCGGCCCCGGCGAGCGGCGCGTGGATCTCGTCGGAGATGACGGCGACGCCGTACTCGGCGGCCAAGCGCGCCACCTCCGCCAGCTCGTCGGCGGTGTGGATGGTGCCGACGGGGTTGTGCGGCGAGCACAGCAGGTAGGCGGCGGGGCGGTGCCGAGCGAACGCCTCGGCGAGCCCCTCGAGGTCGAGCCTGCCGTCCTTCATCGGGACGTCGATCAGCGTCCTGTCGTGGCTCACGCCGCGGAACGGCGGGTAGATCGGCGCGTTGATGACCACGCCGTCGCCCGGCTCGGAGACGGCCTCGAGGGCATCGCGCATGCCGGTGACGACGTCGGTGGCGAGCTTCATCTCCGTCATCTCCGGCCGCCAGCCCCACTGCCAGGCGCTGTAGTCGGCGAACGCCTCCTGGTAGGTGGGCAGCTGCGGGTAGCCGGTGTCGCCCTCGCGCAGCGCGCGTTCGAGGCGCTCCCGCACGGCGGGCGCGAGGTGTGCGTCCATCTCGGCCACGAACATCGGCAGCACGTCGGGCTCGAAGCGCCGCCACTTGATGGTGCCGCGGGCGCGCAGGTCGGAGAGGGGGACGTCGAAGATGGCCATGGCGACCATCTTGCACCGTCAGCGGCGCAGGCTCACTCCCCGGCCAATTCCCTGACCACGGCCGACAACACGTCGTGCAGGAAGCGCAGATAGGCGTCGACCTGCTCCGGGGCGATGGGTCCCGACGTCACGGCGGTGGCCACGTCGCGCTCGAACCAGAGCTCGGAGAAGGGCGGGATCTCGGCCGTGAAGAGCCGCCAGACCGACGGCCGGAGGAGCCCGCGGGCCACGGTCGGCGACTCGGACGTGACGCGCCACTGATCGTCGAAGGCGGGGGCGCCGACGGTGACGTCCTCTCCGCCGACCAGTTCGGAGAGCAGCGCGTTGTCGCGCGACAACCGGACAGAAGGAGCGACCGTGAGGCCGGGCTGACGCAGACACACGATGCTGCGGCCCGGCGCGGAGCTGCCGGGCCGGGCCTCGATCCGCCAGCCGAACGCGGGCAGCGAGCCGAACTTGCCGACGAACCCGTCGAGGGCCAGCGAGGGCGACCACGGCAGGTGGCGGAGCCGCTCGGCGATCTCGCGCGCCTCCGGGTAGTGCACCCAGCCACGGCGCCCCGCCCAGCCGGCCCATCCGCCGCCCGGCAGCGGGCGTGGGGCGACCGGCGCGAGCGCGGGTCCTGGGCGGTGCGGCACCGAAGCCTGCGTGCCGCGCGCCCCGCGCCCGACCTTGATCGCGTCCAGCACGCGCGTGTCGATGGTGTCGACGATACGCCTGAGCAGCGTGAGGTAGCGCTCCGCGGCCTCGGCCCAGACCGTGCCGCGGGCGGCGAGCAGGACGGCGTCGCGCTCGAACCAGATCGCGGAGAAGTCTGGCAGGACGGGCAGCAGTTCGGCGCGCAGGGCGGAGCCGACGATGTCGCGCGCGAACTGCGGGCTGGGCGAGGACACCCGCCACCGCAGGTCGAACTCCTCGTCGATGGGCACGCGGGGCGAGTCGTCGAGGAAGTCGGCCTCCTGCAGCGTCAGCGGGGGAAACTCGACCCCCGGCACGCGAATGGCCAGGACGGTGGTACCCGCGTCGGGCCGCTCGCCCGGGAGCCGGAAGCCGAAGCAGCCGAGCCCGCCGAACGCGCCGGCCCAACCGTCGGTGGGCAGCGGGAAGCCGAGCTCCTGCAGACCACCGCCGCGGAACACTCCACGCATCGCGGGCCACGTCGGCAGGTACTGCATGCCCCGCCCCGCGGCCCAGGCCGCCCACTCGTTCGACATCCGGTCCTCCTCTGGCCCCCATCGTGCCAGGTGCCACCGAGCCCCGGGTCAGACCCTCGGCGTCCGGCTGCCCCCTCCGTCCTGACGGATAAGTGCTGTCACATCAAGACAATCGCGAAAACCCGGGTGCGCGGAGCATCTCGGTGGCGTATTCCGTCAGCGACGACAAGAGACTTGGCCTCGACTCGCTCCCCGACGCATAATGGGGCCTTGTCCGCACGGCGACGATGGGGCCATCACCCCGGAGCTGCCGGAAGAACGGCGACCTTTTCGCGCACATCCACGAGAACAGGGTTGCTCACTAGAACCGGCTGCGGCGAGAAAGAAGTGGGGCGCCGCGCGCCCAAGGAGGGTGGTACCGCGGGCCCCGGCTCGTCCCTTCAACCGTGAAGACGTTGAAGAAGGGACGAAAGAGATGACCACCTCCCCCGGCTACCGCGCCGTGCCCGCCCAGGTCGACTTCCCCGCGCTCGAGCACGAGATTCTCGAGCTGTGGGCGCAGCAGAGCACCTTCGAGGCGTCGCTGGCTGCCACCTCGGACGGCGAGCCGTGGACGTTCTACGAGGGCCCGCCCACCGCCAACGGCATGCCCGGCACGCACCACATCGAGGCGCGCGTCTTCAAGGACCTCTTCCCGCGGTTCAAGACGATGCAGGGCCGCCACGTGGAGCGCAAGGCCGGCTGGGACTGCCACGGCCTGCCCGTCGAGCTCGCCGTCGAGAAGGAGCTGGGCTTCTCCGGCAAGCAGGACATCGAAGCCTTCGGCGTCGGGGCCTTCAACGCCAAGTGCCGCGACTCAGTCCTGCGGCACGTCGACGCCTTCACCGAGCTGACCGAGCGCATGGGCTACTGGGTGAACCTGGACGACGCCTACGTCACGATGTCGACGCCGTACGTCGAGTCGGTGTGGTGGGGCCTCAAGCAGATCTTCGACAAGGGGCTGCTGGAGGAGGACTACCGCGTGGCCCCGTACTGCCCGCGATGCGGCACCACGCTGTCGGATCACGAGCTGGCCCAGGGCTACGAGGACGTCACCGACCCTTCCGTCTATGTGCGGTTCCCGCTGACCTCCGGCCCGCACGCCGGCACCGCCGACCTGCTGGTGTGGACGACGACCCCCTGGACGCTGGTCTCGAACACCGCCGTGGCCGCGCACCCCGAGGTGACCTACCGCCTCGCGACGCACCCCGAGCAGCGCCCGGTGATCGTCGCCGAGCCGCTGGCCGAGAAGGTGCTGGGCGAAGAATGGACGCTCACGGACTCGTTCCTCGGCAGCGAGATGGAGTCCTGGACCTACCAGCGCCCGTTCGAGCTGGTCGAGTTCCCCGCCCCGGCGCACGTCGTCGTGCTCGCGACCTACGTCACCACCGAGGACGGCACCGGTCTGGTCCACCAGGCCCCGGCCTTCGGCGAGGACGACATGGCGGTGTGCCGCCGCTACGGGCTGCCGTTCGTCAACCCGATCCGCCCCGACGGCACGTTCGAGGAATCCGTGGGCCTAGTGGGCGGGCAGTTCTTCAAGGCCGCCGACGCCCCGCTAGTGAAGGACCTCGAGGAACGCGGGCTGATGTTCCGCGTGCTCCACTACGAGCACTCCTACCCGCACTGCTGGCGCTGCCACACCGTGCTGATCTACTACGCCATGCCGTCGTGGTACATCCGCACCACGCAGCGGAAGCAGGAGCTGATCGCACAGAACGAGGCCACCAACTGGTACCCCGACTCCATCAAGCACGGCCGCTACGGCGACTGGCTGAACAACAACATCGACTGGGCGCTGTCGCGGTCACGCTACTGGGGCACCCCGCTGCCGATCTGGCGCAACGACGAGGACCCCAAGGACCTAATCTGCATCGGCTCGCTGGCCGAGCTGGGTGAACTCACCGGGCGCGACCTCAGCGACCTCGACCCGCACCGCCCGTTCATCGACGACGTGGTGATCGAGCGCGACGGGCGCACCTATCGCCGCGTGCCCGAGGTGATCGACGGGTGGTTCGACTCCGGCGCCATGCCCTTCGCGCAGTGGGGCTACCCGCACGCGCCCGGCTCGGCCGAGCGGCTGGAGAAGAACTACCCGGCCGACTTCATCTGCGAGGGGATCGACCAGACCCGTGGCTGGTTCTACTCCCTGATGGCCGTCGGCACGCTCGTCTTCGACGAGTCGAGCTACAAGAACGTCGTGTGCCTCGGCCTCCTCCTGGCCGACGACGGGCGCAAGATGAGCAAGCACTTCGGCAACATCCTGGAGCCCATCCCGCTCATGGACCGGCACGGTGCGGACGCGGTGCGCTGGTTCATGGCCTGCTCCGGCTCGCCGTGGTCGGCCCGACGGGTGGGTGACCAGATCCTCAGCGAGACGGTCCGCAAGGTGCTGCTGACGTACTGGAACACCGTCGCCTTCCACTCGCTGTACGCCCGCGCAGCCGGGTGGGCGCCCACCGGCGACGCCCCGGCCGTCGGCGAGCGACACGTGCTCGACCAGTGGCTGACCTCGGCCACGCAGCAGCTGATCGTCGACGCCACCGAGGCGCTGGAGGCCTACGACACGCAGCGCTACGGCCAGCTGCTGAGCGGCTTCATCGACGCGCTGTCCAACTGGCACGTGCGCCGGTCGCGTCGCCGCTTCTGGAACGGCGAGCCCGGCGCGCTGTGGACGCTGCACGAGACGCTCGACACGCTGACGCGCCTGCTGGCGCCGGTGATGCCGTTCGTCACCGAGCGCGTCTGGCAGGACCTGTTCCGCGCGGCCGACCCCGAGGGCCCGTCGTCGGTGCACCTGGCGAGCTGGCCGGCGGCCGACGAGGCGCTGATCATCCCCGCGCTCAGCGAGGCGATGGAGCTGACCCGCCGCACCGTGGAGCTGGGCCGGGCCGCGCGCGCCGAGTCGAGGGTGAAGATCCGCCAGGCGCTGCGCCGGATGCTGGTGCCGTCGGCCATCTTCGAGAAGCTGTCGCCGGAGCTGCAGGAGGAGATCAAGGCCGAGTTGAACGTGGAGGCCATCGAGTCGTTCGCGACGGCGGGCGATCTCGTCGATCACTCGGCCAAGGGCAACTTCCGCACCCTCGGCAAGCGGTTCGCCCAGCGCACGCCGCTGGTCGCCAAGGCCATCGCCGAGCTGGACGCCGCCTGGCTGGCGGCGCAGCTGCGGGAGGCCGGCCGCGCCGTCATGCAGTTCGAGGGCGAGGACGTGGAGCTGACGCCCGACGACGTGATCGTGACCGAGCGCCCCCGCGAGGGCTGGTCGGTGATCAACGAGCAGGGCGAGACCGTGGCGCTGGACCTCGAGCTGACGCCGGAGCTGGTCCTCGCGGGCCAGGCTCGCGAGGTGATCCGCTTCATCCAGGAGGCCCGCAAGCGCGCCGGCCTGGACGTGTCCGACCGCATCCGCCTCGTGGTGGAGTCCGGGCCGGACCTGGCCGAGGCGATCGCCGCGCACCGCGACCTGATCGCCGGCGAGGTGCTGGCCGTCGAGCTCATCCAGGACGAGGTGGACGCCCCCACCGACGAGGACCAGGAGCTGGACCTCAGGATCGCCCTGCGGAAGGCCTGAGCCGCTGCCGGTCCCGCCCTCGGGCGGGGCCGGCGCCTCTTCCGCCGTCCTCGCGCCCGTGGCACGATGGGCCATGGGCCAAGAACACTCCCTCGGAGGCGCCGCGCCGCTGCCCTACCTCGAGGGCAAGGCGAACGACAAGACGTGGACCGTGACGGCGAATGCCCTGATGAACGAGGGATTGCTCGCCGTGACCTACGAGGGCAAGGACCTCGTCGCCACGGGGCAATGCCCGCGCTGTGGGCACGACGTCGGCTACCGCCGCCCGGCGCGGATCATCCTGACCGATCAGCTCGACCCCACCGTGAATGTGCTGCGCCCTGGCGGGCCGACCTGGGTGCAGGAGTCGGTGCTGTGCTGGTGCGACGACGAGCACCCGGGCCGCGGCGACAACGTCCAGGGCTGTGGCGCGATCTTCCTCGCCAGCATCCAGACGGCCCGACCATGACCGACCAGAACCCCATCCCTCTGCCGCAAGGGGTGCCCGACGACGGCGAGCGCGCCCGTCTGATCGCGTGGCAGCAGCTCGCCGCCGACTCCGGCGCGGGCGTCGAGAAGATCGCCGCCTCGTGGCGCACCGGCCTCGCCGCCGTCCTCACGGCGATCTCCGCGCTCATGCTGCTGAAGGGACCCGATCTCACCGGCGTCCCGGACGCCTGGCTCTGGACCATCGTCGTCCTCTTTCTGCTCGCAGCCGGCGGGCTCTGCGCCTCACTGCTGCTCACCCTCTTCGCCGAGGCGCCCCCGCCCACCATCCTCAGCTACGACAAGACCGTCAGCCCGGCTGAGCAAACCCGACAGCGCTACGAGGCGGCGGCGAAGAAGCTGCACGTGGTGCGGTGGACGGCGCCGATCGGCTTCGCGCTGTTCCTGGGCGCGATCGGCGTCTGGTGGGTCGCGCCGGCAGCGGCGAAGCCAGCCGTCCAGGTCGTCTACACCTCCGGCAGCGCGTCGATCACGGTCTGCGGCACGCTGGGCGACGGGAAGGACAAGCTCACCGTCACGTCGAAGAGCGGCGAGGGCCATACGGTCGCCTTCGCCGACGTGACGGCGATCACCCCGGTCGACTCCTGCCCATAGGGTCGGCTCCTGCCCATGGGGTAGGCGACTACCCTCCGCCCCGCGATGAGCACGGGCCTGGGCTGGTCGCGAGAAAAGCTCGATGTCGGCCTGTTTCCGGCGACGAGCTCCGGCTCGTGCTCATCGGGGGTCGACGAACAGTGTGTCGTGCTCATCACGCCCCAATGCAAGGTGTGTCGTGCTCATCGCCAGGCATGGCGTGCGGCGGCGGCGCGCGAAGCTAGGCTCGGGGGGTGGACGATCGAGGACGAGGACGCGGCGCGGTTGTCGTCGCGGGCGCGGCGCTCGTCCTGGCGGTCGCCGCGCTGGGGGCCAGCAGCGGGTGGGGTCACGTGTTCACGGAGCTGCCGCACGACCCGGCGCCCATCCCGACGCCGCCGCCGCCCTCGCCGTCGGAGTCGGTGACGCCGCCGCCGAATCCGTTCGACGACCTCCCCGCCATGGAGCCCGCGCGCATTCCGTCGTGGATCTTCGACCTCATCACCGTGCTGGCTGTCGCCGCCGTCGCCGCGCTGATCGCATGGCTCGCCGTCGTCTTCTTCCGGGCGCTCAGGAAGCCGGGCCTCGACCGCGCGGCGGCCGCCGCGGGCACCGCCGTCGAGATCCCGGAGATCGACGAGGAAGAGGTGGCGCTCTCCCTGCAGGAGACGCTGGCGCGGCTGCGCTCCGGCATGCCGGTCGACGACGCCGTCGTCGAGTGCTGGCGCCGGCTGGAGGCCATCGCCGCCGACAGCGGCATCGTGCGGGCGCCCACGCAGACGAGCGAGGAGTTCACCGTCGCGATCCTCGCGCACGCCGTCGTCGACGACGCGTCACTCAGTCAGCTGGCCGCGCTGTATCGCAGGGCGATGTTCTCCGCGCAGGTGCTGACCGACGCCGACCGCGACGTCGCCATCGGGTGCGTGGAGCGGCTGGCCGCGCAGTTGGGGGCGAGCGATGTGGGATGACCGACGGCCCAGTTGGCGCGCTCTTGCCGGCTGGCTGGCCGCCGGTGCGCTGACGGCGGCCGCGGTGGTGGTGGTCGCGCGGTTCGCCTATCTCCAGGTGGCACCGCTGCCCGCCGTGCTGCTCGGTCTGCTCATCGGCGCGCTGGTCTGGCTGACGGGCTGGTTCGAGGACACCGCATCGCCGCCGCCCTGGCATCAGCCGCAGCCGCCGGCCGAACACGCGCGCCTCGCCGCCGACGTGCGCACCCGCAGGCTGGACGCCATGCTCGCGCACGCCAAGCCCGGCGAGGGCTTCGAGACCACCGCCGTGACCAGGACCCTTACGGCGCTCGCCGCCGAGCGACTCGTCCGCCGACACGGCCTCCCCGCCGACGACCCCCTCCCCCACGCCGATGGGATCCTCAGCCCGCGGCTCCTCGCGCACCTCCGCGCCGAGCGCCCGCCGGCCCTGAAACGCCCCGTCCTGCACGCCTACCTCAAGGAGATCGACGAACTGTGACCAGCACCCCAGCCCCCGCCACCCCGCTGCCGATCGCCGAGGCGAGCGACCTCGCCCACCGTGTGCTCGACGCCGTCGACGGCGCACTCGTCGGCAAGCGCGCCCAAACCACGCTCGTGCTGGCCGGTGTGCTCGCCGGCGGCCACGTGCTGCTCGAGGACCTGCCCGGCCTCGGCAAGACGCTGGCGGCGCGCTCGCTCGCGCAGGCCCTCGGGTTGGAGTTCACGCGCGCGCAGTTCACGCCCGACCTGCTGCCAGCCGACCTCACCGGCTCGTATCTCTACGACCAGAACGCCGGCGAGTTCTCGTTCCGGGAGGGCCCGGTGTTCACGGGCCTGCTGCTCGCCGACGAGATCAACCGCACACCGCCCAAGACGCAGTCCGCACTGCTCGAGGCGATGCAGGAGCACCAGGTCACCGTCGAGGGCCGGACTTTCCCGCTCCCGCGCCCGTTCCACGTGCTCGCCACGGCGAACCCGATCGAGCATGAGGGCACCTACCCGCTGCCCGAGGCGCAGCTCGACCGTTTCCTGCTGCGCCTCAGCTTCGGCTATCCCGACGCCGACGAGGAGTGGGACGTGCTGGCCCGCAGGATCGGCCGGAAGCAGGAGGAGCAGACGGTGACGCCCGTGCTCGACGCCGCGGGGCTGCTGCGCGTGCAGGCCGCCGTCGAGGAGGTCTACGTCGCCGAGTCCGTCGGCCGCTACGCCATCGACCTGGTTCGGGCCACGAGAGAGCATCAGGACACGCTCGTCGGCGCCTCGCCCCGCGGCTCGCTGGCGCTGCTGCTCTGCGCGCGGGCGATCGCCCTCATCGAGGGGCGCGACTTCGTCGTCCCCGAGGACATCAAGCGGCTCGCGGTCCCCGCTCTGGCGCACCGCCTCGTCATCCGCCCCGAGCTGTGGCTGAACGACGTCAAGCCCGAGACCATCGTCAGCTCGGTGCTGGGCGCCGTGCCGGTGCCGGACGCGCCCACGGGCCCCGGGCAGCGCCGATGACGCTGTACCCCACGCACGCGCTGCTCCGCTCGGTGGTGATCGGGGCGGCGTTCGCGGTACTCGCCGTCGCGCTGGGCCGGCCGGACCTGCTGGTGCTCGCGGCCCCGTTCGTCGCGCACGCCGCGTGGTCCCTCCTGGCCCGCCCGACGGCGCCGGTGCAGGTGGACGTGCGCCCGCACGCGGTGGCGGTGCCCGAGGGCGACGCGGTCGACGTGACCGTGCGGCTCACCGACGCACCGCCCGGCGCGCTGGTGGGCACCCAGTGGCCGCAGCTGCCGTCGTCGGCGTTCGATCCGGAGGCCGGCACGGCACTCGACCTCGCCGACGGCGGCGTGGTGACCACGTTCGAGCCCTCGCGCTGGGGCCGCTACACGCTGGGCCCCGGGCTGGTGGCCTGCACGGACGCGACGCTCGGCTGGCGCGGCTGGACCGAGACCAGGAGCGTCACGGTGACGGTGCGCCCGGCCTCGACGACGCTCGACGGCGGCAGCGGCGTCGCCCATCCCATCGGGCTGGCGGGCGCGCATCGCTCGCGTCACCGCGGCGACGGCAGCGAGCTGGCCGACGTGCGCGAGTTCCGGCCGGGCGACCGGCTCCGCAGGATCAACTGGCGCGTCACCTCCCGGCTGGGGACCGTGCACGTCAACTCGACGCTGACCGAGCGCGACACCGACGTCCTGATCGTCGCCGACACCCTTTACGACATCTCTCCGCCCGACGAGTCGGCCACGACGAGCCTCGACGCCACCGTCCGGGCCATCGCCGCCATCTCCCGGCACTACACGGCGTTCGGCGATCGCGTGGCCGTGCACGACCTCGGCCGCCGCATCGGCCTCGTCCGGCCGGGCTCGGGTCCGCGGCAGTCGCGCGTGGTGCTCGGCGTGCTGTCCCGCGCGCGGCGCACGCTCGACGACTGGGTCCGGATGCGCCCCGTGGCGCGGGTCGCGAGCGGCACGCTGGTGTTCTTCTGCTCGCCGCTGATCGAGCCCGCGGTGCAGGACGAGCTGGTGCGACTACGTCGACTCGGCGCCGAGGTGATCGCCGTCGACACGCTGCCCGAGGGCGTCGGCCGCGTGGAGGACATCCCCGCCTTCCCGAAGGAGACCTTCCTGGGCGAGGCGTGGCTGATCCGGCGGATGGAACGCGACGACGTGCTCGACCGGCTGCGCACGCACGGCATCCCCGTCACGCCGTGGCGGGGCACCGGCAGCCTGGCCACCGTGCTGCTGGCGATGGAGGCCGCGCGGTCCGCGCCGCGAAGGACGATGTCGTGAGGTTCATGACCGAGGGCGTCGGCGACATCGTCCACACGCTGCGCCTGGTCACGCCCGGGCAGTGGCTGCTGCGCGGCCTGTGCGCGGCGAGCCTCGTCGGCGCCGCGCTGCTCTGCCTCACCTGGTTCCCGATGGCGCTCGAGGCCCCACTGCTGATCGCGGTGGCCTTCGCCGGGGCCTGGACGATCGGGCGGCCCGAATCGGTGGCCCCGCTGGCTGCCATCGCGGTGCTCGGCTTCTGGTGGATGTCGGCCGGCGGCGCGTCGAACTGGGGGCAGACCGCGGCGCTCGCGGGGCTGCTGGCGTGCTTCCACCTGACGGCCGCGCTCGGCGCGGCGGCCCCCACCTACGCCGAGATGACGCCGCGGGCGGCGGGCGCGCTGCTGCGCCGGGGCGTCGGCTACCTGGCGGCCAGCGCCGGCGCCGCGCTGCTCGTCATCGGTGTGTCGTCGGTGCCTCCGGGCGTGCTGCCGCGCGGGCTGGGCTGGATCGGCGTCGGCTTCGCCGTCGTCGTGCTGGCCACGGGGGCCGTCCTGGCGGGTCTGTCGACGCTCGAACCGCGCTCGGCGGAGGATCGTCGGCGCCGTCGCCGGTGACCTACCCGAGGTCGACCGCGACCTCCTCGTGCTGGATGCCCGCCTGACGCAGGCAGCTCTCCAGCACGCGCATCACCTCGAGCGTGTCCTGCAGCGGCATCGTCGGCGACTCCAGCGAGCCGTCGGCCACCCGCTTGGTGACCTCAGCGAACTCGTGGGCGTAGCCGCCGCCCGTGGGCCGGGCCTCGATGATCCGCGGCAGCACCCCGGCGCGATGCACGGACAGGGTCGTCGGGTGATGGAACCGCGGCTCCACCTCGATCCAGCCCTTCGTGCCGACGATCGTCATCCTGCCGGGGCCGGGGCCGTCGAAGCCGCAGGCCAGCGACGACATCCCGCCGCCGGTGTGGCCCAGGTTGATGCTCGCGGCCTTGTCGACGCCCGTGGGGTAGAGCCGGGTCAGGCAGTCGACCGAGCGGATGTTGCCGAGGAAGGCCTGGGCGAAGTTCACGACGTAGACGCCGAGGTCAAGGATGGCGCCGCCGCCGAGTTCCTTCTCGAAGAGCCGGTGGCCTGCCTCGTAGTCGCGGGGGGCGTACAGGTCGCCCTGGACCGCGATGACCTCGCCGATCCGCCCCCAGGCGACCACCTCGCGGGCCGCGGCCACCACGGGCTGGAAGCGCGTCCACATCGCCTCCATGGCGAAGACGCCCTTGGCGCGCGCGGCCTCGACCACCTGCTGGGCGCCCGCGCTGGTGGCGGTGAACGCCTTCTCCACGAGAACGGCCTTGCCGTTGGCGATGGCGGCCAGCGCGACGTCGCGGTGCAGCGGGTGCGGGGTCGCGATGTAGACAACGTCCACGTCGGGCGACTCGATGAGCTCACGGTAGGAGCCGTAGGCGCGCTTGATGCCGTAGAGCGCCGCGAACTGCTGCGCTTTCTCCTTCGTCCGGGACGCCACCGCCACCAGTTCGGCCCCGGGCACGAACTGGAAGTCTCCGGCGACCCCGTGCGCGATCGCCCCCAAACCGACAATTCCCCAGCGAATCGTGCTCATGTCACCAGGCTAGCCCGGCGGGCCAGGGCACGGGGCGGAATCCACCGCCCTCGTCCCCTTCAGGACCGGCGCGCGATGACGTAGAGCCGGTCGACGGCCCCGAGGCGCAGGTAGGCCTCGACGTCGCCCAGCCCCGCCCCGGTCAGGACGGCGCGGACCGCGGCATGGTCGTGCAGGACCCAGGGGACGTCGAGCCCGCCGAGGCTGCGCGCGGCGTCGTCGGAGGCACCGGCGTCCAGTGCGAGGACGAGCACGCCGTCGGCGGCCAAGGTCCCGGCGAGCCCGCGGACGAGCGCGGGCAGCTCGCTGGGCGCGAAGTGGTTCAGCACGTCCCACGCGACGATCCCACCCCAGGCCGAGGCGGTGGCCGGGCGCAGCAGGCGGCGCAGGTCGGCCTCCTCGAACAGCACCTCCGGGTGCCGGCGGCGCGCCAGCATCACCTGCGCGGGCGCGTCGTCGAAGCCGGTGACGTCGGCGCCGAGGTCGGCAAGATAGGCGGTCACGCCGCCGGCCCCGCAGCCGACGTCGGCGATGGGTCGGTCGCCGGCGAGCTCGGCGGCCCGGCTCAGGACCCACCACTCGAACGGGGTGTCGAACAGCACCTGGGCGCGCTCGTCGGCGTACTCGTCGCCGAGTTCGGCGAACACCTCCGAGAGCCGTTCGTCGCGCGCGGCGGCGCCGTCGGCCACCAGCTGCTCGCGGTCCACGATGGCGGCGGGGCCGACCTCGACGGGCAGGTCGCCCAGGAGATGGACGAAGCGGTGGTCCTGCTGGCCCGGCCTGCGGCCGAGGTCCTTGACCAGCGGCTCCTCGCGGGCCGCCATCCGGCCGAGGCACTGCTCGACGGTGGCGCGGTCGGCGAACGCGAACAGCCGCTCCGTGCGGGTCTTCAACTCACCGGGGGCCTGGGCGCCGCGCAGCAGGAGGACGGTGAGCAGCGCGCGCTCGTCGTCGGCGAGGTCGAGGACCTGTGCGGCGGACTGCGCGTACTTCAGCGTGCGCTTGCCGTAGTCCATCCAGGTCACGCGCACGAGGCCCTTGTCCCGCAGCGAGCGCACGGCGTCCTGGATGGTGCGCTCGTCGAGGTCGGTGACGGGCTCGCGGCTCGACTTCTGGTTGCACGCCGTGCGCAGCGCGTTCAGCGTGAGCGGATACGTGTCCGGGACGGTGATCTCCTTCTCCAGGAGGGACCCCAGCACGCGTTGTTCTTCGGGCGAGAGCGTCGGCAGCGTCACGGCCCGAGCCTACCGGCCGAACCCGCCGTCGGGTCCAGCCCTCCGCCGCCCCACCGGCCTCCGCCTGCACAAATCTTTGTATGTTGAGATTTGTGCGCGCCACCCCAACCGAATCGGGTCCGCGCCTCGTCTATGGGGCAGAAGGAGGGATGGCGATGAGCACCGACGACGAGTTCGACCGGTTCGTCCGGGCGAGTTTCGTCGCCCTGTGCCGGACCGGGTACCTGATGTGCGGGGACCGGCAGCGCGCCGAGGACGCGGCTCAGGAGGCGCTGCTGCGCACCCACCGCCGGTGGCGGCGCGTCACGGACCCGCTCGCCTACGCGCGCCGGGCCGTCGCGACGATCCTGATCGACCAGTCCCGGCGGCCGTGGCGGCGGGAGATCCCCACCGAGCGCTCGCACGACGGGTCGGTGGCGGACGGCAGCGGGGCGCTCGGCGAGCGCGACGAAGTGCTGCGGGCGCTGGCCCGGCTCAGCCCCCGGCAGCGGGGCTGCGTGGTGCTGCGCTACTACCAGGACCTGTCGGTCGCGGAGACCGCCGAGACGCTCGGGGTCTCCGAGGGCACCGTCAAGCGGGCCACGTCCGACGCCCTTGCCACCCTGCGCACCCTCCTTCCTCACCCCATCGGAGAGGAGTCAACCCCATGACCACGAACGCCCCCCTGCCTGATGCCCCCGAGGCGCTCCGCGACGGCCTGCGCCGCACCGCCGACGACGTCGACTTCGCCGTCCCCGACCTCCTCCCCCGTGCCCGTGCGGCGCGCCTCCGCCGTCGGCTGGGGGTCGCCGCGGTGTGCGTCGCGGGCGTCGTGGCCGGCGCAGTGATCATCCCGGGGCAGCTCGCGGCCACCCGCACCGTGCCCGCGGAGCCCGGCCCGGCGAGCACGCACGCCCCGGTGCCGACCCCCTCGCCGACAGCCGGGCCCACGGCCTCGGCCGACGGGATGCTCGCCCCCGACGAGATCGTCCGGCGCTGCCTGCCGACCCTCGGGGCCTCCGTCGCGCGGTACGGCCCCGCCCCGGCCGACCTGCACGTCGCCCGTACCCGCGGCTACCGCGAGGGCGACCTGGTCCGGCTCGTGTCGGACTCGGGCTGGGACCCTTCGGCGCTGTGTTCGATCCCCGCCGCGGGCGCGAGCCAGCCCACCGCCTGGGCCGACCTGCTCGGCAGCAGCGGCACGATCGTCCCGCAGCTCGAGGCGTGCTCCGAGCTCTACACCCGGCCCGACGGCGGGTACGACACCGTCGACGTCCGGGGCGCGGACGTGGTGTCGTTCAGCGCCGCGGGTCCGCTCGTCGACGTCCTCGTCGCCACGGGCGGAGAGCGCTACGAGTGCGGCTGGAACGTCCGATCCGACGGCACGATCGAGTTCTTCGGGTCGGCCGAGCCCGTGGGCGACCCGCCGGCCGGCTCTCCCAACCCGACGGTCCGCATGCCCTACGCCACCTGGGACCCGGCCTCCGACGAGGCCACCATCGTCGTCTGGGGCGACACGCCGCCGGGCACGGACAGCATCGAGGTGGAGGGCCTGGACGACAACTCGATGTCGTTCTACTCCGAACGCGGCGTCTTCCGCGTCTTCGCCTGGCCGCGGGCGACGGGAACGGCGGAGCGCTGGACCTCGGCCCCGTTCAGTGTCGTCGCCTACGACGCCGACGGCGAGGAGATTCAGCGGATCACGCCGAACACCCAGCACGAGACGCCCTGACCGGCGCCCGCCCATCGGGCAGACGGCGGGCGGAGTCGGCCATGAGCCCCGATCCGACGTAGACTCTTCGCGGTTTCCCGGGAGGTCTCAATGGGTCGCATTGTTCAGAAGTTCGGCGGATCGTCGGTCGCGGACGCAGAGTCCATCAAGCGCGTCGCGCGGCGCATCGCGCGCACCCGCGGCGAGGGGCACGACGTCATCATCGTGATCTCCGCCATGGGCGACACCACCGACGAGCTGATGGACCTCGCGCTGCAGGTCTCGCCGCGGCCCAAGTCGCGCGAGCTGGACATGCTGCTGACCACCGGCGAGCGCCAGTCCGCCGCGCTGCTGGCGATGGCGCTGTCGGATCTGGGCGTCGACGCCGTCTCCTACACCGGCTCGCAGGCCGGCGTGCTCACCACGCCGACGCACGGCAACGCGCGCATCGTCGACATCACGCCCGGTCGCGTGGAGAAGTCGCTCGCGGAGGGCAAGGTGACGATCGTCGCCGGCTTCCAGGGCGTGTCCCAGCAGACGAAGGACGTCACGACGCTCGGCCGCGGCGCCTCCGACACCACGGCCGTCGCGCTGGCCGCGGCGCTCGGCGCCGACTACTGCGAGATCTACTCCGACGTCGACGGCGTGTTCACCGCCGACCCCCGGATCGTGCCGTCCGCGCGCCAGATCCACGAGATCGGCTACGAGGACATGATGGAGATGGCCGCCTCGGGCGCCAAGATCCTGCACCTGCGCTGCGTCGAGTACGCGCGGCGGGAGAACGTGCCCGTGCACGTGCGCTCCTCCTTCACCGACAAGCAAGGCACCTGGGTCAAGAACCAGGACGAGATCATCAAGGACGAAACCATGGAAGAAGCCATCATCACCGGTGTCGCGCACGACCGCGGCGAGGCCAAGATCACCGTCGTCGGCGTCCCGGATCGCGTGGGCGAGGCCGCGGCCATCTTCACCGCCGTGGCCGACACCGACGTCAACATCGACATGATCGTGCAGAACATCTCGCGCCTGTCCGACGTCAAGACCGACATCTCGTTCACGCTGCCGATGGCCGACGGCGCGAAGGCCATCGCCGCGATCGAGGCCATCAAGGACGCCGTCGGCTACGAGGAGCTGCTCTACGACGACCAGATCGGCAAGGTCTCGGCCGTCGGCGTGGGCATGCGCTCGCACCCCGGCGTCTCCGCGCGGTTCTTCCGCGCGCTGGCCGAGGCCGGCGTGAACCTGCAGATGATCTCCACCTCCGAGATCCGCATCTCGGTGATCGTGGGGGCCGACGACGTCGACGCCGCGGTCCGTGCGGCGCACACGGCCTTCGGGCTGGACGCCGCGGAGACCGCGACGGTCTACGCGGGCACGGGCCGGTAGCCCGGCGGGCGTCGGGCCCGGCGAAGGGGGAAGACGATGGTGACGCGCAGGGCCGTACTGGCCGGGTTGGCCGCGGCCGCCGTCGCCACGGGCGCGGCCTGCACGCGAACCCCCGCGCCGCCGCGCCCACCCTCACCACCCACCACCGCGACCCCCACCCCGACGGCCTGGCCCAGCCGCCCCGGCGACCCGCTGGTGGTCGAGGCCGCCGTCTTCGACGGCGCGTTCGGCACCGGCTTCGTCTCCGCGGCCGGCGAACGGCTCGCCGTCCGCTACCCCGGCACCAGCGTCCAGGTGCTGCCCGTCACGGCCGTCGCCACCGTGCTGACGCCGCGGTTCGCGGAGGGGGCGACGCCGCCCGACCTCATCGACAACGCCGGCCCCGACGCCCTCCCCCTCTCCACGCTCCGCGACGAGCTGCTGCCGCTCGACGACTTCCTCGCCACGCCCGACGCGACGGGCGCGCCGCTGTCGGATTCCCTCTTCCCACCCGCGCTCACCAACGGCGACGTCGACGGCACCCAGGTGGCGCTGCCCTACGCCCTCACCGTCTACGGCCTCTGGCACTC
The DNA here is from genome assembly GCA_047602285.1 of Arachnia sp. GTDB lineage: Bacteria > Actinomycetota > Actinomycetes > Propionibacteriales > Propionibacteriaceae > Arachnia. The sequence continues at coordinate 2,420,419 of JASGHR010000001.1, read as the reverse complement.
GGGGCACCGGCTGGCCGCCGAGGGCTGGACGGTGCCCGCCACGTGGGACGCCATGCTCGCGCTCGGCGACCTCGCCCGCAGCGCAGGCACTTCGCTGTTCGTCTACGGCACCGACGCCGCCGACTACTACCTCGAGCTGGCCCTCTCGTCGGCCATCAAGGAGGGCGGGCACGAGGTCCGCGTGGGGCTCGACAACCTGGCCGACGGCGCGTGGGGCCATCCCGCGGTCCTCGGCGTGCTGCGCGCACTGGAGGACTGCGTCGCGGCGGGCTTCGTCCTCGCGGGCGGCGACTATCTCGCGGCTCAGGAGGAGTGGTCCCGCAAGGGCCGCGCCCTGCTGTACCCCTCGGGCTCGTGGATCGTACGAGAGACGGCCGACACCGTGCCCGCCGACTTCGAGCTGTCCGCCGTGCCCGTCCCGACGCTGACGTCCTCGCCGACGTTCGCCGCCTCCGCCATCCACCTCGCGGCCACCGAGCCCTTCCTCGTGCCCAAGCGCGCCAAGAACCCCGACGGCGGCCTGGCCCTGCTCCGGGAGTTGCTCACGCTCGAGGCGGCCGAGGAGTTCTCCCGGCAGAACCTGGTGCCGACGGTGGTGCGCAACTCGGTACCTTCGGATCTGACGTCGTCGGCGCTCACGTCGCAGACGCGGATGATCTCCGACGCCGGGGACGACCTCTTCTCCTGGCGATTCGTCTCCCACTACGGCCTGAACGCGGAACTCACCCCCTTGTGGGCACAGTTCCTCTCGGGCGCGATCCGCTCGACGGAACTCGCCGAGCGGACCCAGGAGATCACCGACCGCGTCCGCAACGACCCCGCCGTCGAGCGGTACACCGTCAGCTGACCCTCACTCCTCGGTGAACGTGAGGCCGTAGCGCCGCAGCTCCAGGACGATGTCGTCGGGCACCCTCCACAGGTGCGAGTCGGACTCGTCGACCAGGGTGATCGGCGTCTGGGTGCTCCAGTAGAGCGCCATCTGTCGACCCGCGGCATCCACCAGGACGACCTTGTTGGCGTCGTTGCGCGTGCCCCACTCCACGGCTTGGGCCTCGTCGGCGAACCGGCGGCCGATCTCCGCGGCGAGGTCCGGGGCGAGGTCGGGCCCCAACTCCGGGACCGCCCACTCGCCCACGCAGGCCCGTCCCCGCACGATCGTCGTGGGGTCGGCGGGCTCGTCCGGGGGCACGCCGTCGCACTCGGCGGACCGCGCGGCGAACGGGGTGGTCCGCAGGCCGTCGAGGGCCTCACGCCACAGGTCGGCCGCGCGGCCCGCCGGCTGCCAGCTGCCGCTCGACCCGTCGGCCTCGTGGGCCGAGACGATCCCGCCCGCGTCGTCGACGAGCAAGGTGATCGGGTCGCCGTGCTCGTTCAGCAGCACCAGGTACGGCAGCCCGCGCGGCACGCTCCAGCCGTCGCGGGGCGCGAACTCCGCCGTGGCGAGGGCCGAGACGAACTCCGCCGGCAGCGGGTGGGAGACGGTTGCCCCGTGGAAGTCCACGGCATCGTCGGCCAGTCCGCAGACGACGCCGCGGGTGACCTCGGCTCGGCCGACGGGCAGGAACGACTCGATGCCGACCGGGTCCTCCCACCGCGAGGGGTAGGACCGGCAGAGGTCGACGTCGGCCACGAACGCCGGAGCCGCGGCGCGCTGCTCGGCCCAGTAGCCCTCGAGGGTGTCGAGCAGTGCCGCGCCGCCCGTGCGCCCGTTCCAGCCGCCGACCCACTCGCAGTTGACGGTCTCCGCAGCGACGGCGACGCGCCTGTCCGGGTACTCCACGACGACCGAGTAGACCAGGCCGCCCACCTGCGTGCACGCCTGCTGCTTGGTGCCCGGAAGCGCGTTGATGGCGTCGACGACGCGGTCCGGATCCATCGTCAGCGGCTCGATGGGCCCGATGCCGCTGAGCCAGCCGAAGCCGCCCTCGCCCCCGCACAGCCAGGCGCGGGTCGCACCCTCGGGGAGGTTGGTCGACGAGGGCAGGTCTTCCACCGCGAGCGCACCCGACGCGAGGTCGGCGCAGGCCCCGCGCACCAGGGAGTCACCCTCCGACGGCGTGGGTGCGGCGGGCGAGGTGGCGGAAGGGGACGGCGACGGCGACGCGACCGTCACGGGTGCGAGCCGCGGCAGCAGGGCCACCCCCGCGGCCGCAGCGACCACCAGGACGGCGGCGGTGACGACGCCCGAGCGGCGCCGGCGCGCGCGCCGTCGGCTGGCCTCGGCCCACCCGGCGACGGCCGCGCGGGGCGGCGTCGTGTCGTGCAGGGCGTCGCGGAGCTCTGATTCGTTCATGGTCGGTCCTCTCCCTCGGCGAGGTGCGGCGACGCCCGCAGGGCCGACAATGCCCGGCTGACGTGCGACGTCACGGTGCCCTCCGGCATGCGCAACAGCTGCGCGACCTCCCTGGTGGGGCGGTCCTCGAAGTAGCGCAACACGATCACGGCGCGTTGGACGCGGGGCAGCGCGGCGAGGGCGCGGGCGATGTCCGCGCCGCGGGCGGCGTCCCCGGTCGGCTCGGCCGGGCCGTCGGGCGGGGCGTCGGAGGGGATCTCCGAGCGCCACTGGAGGCGGCGCCACCAGGACACGAACGTCCGGTAGAGCGTGGTGCGGACGTAGGCCTCGAAGTGCCGGTCGTTGTCGAAGGCCTCGTAGCGGCCGTAGGTCTTCGACAGCGCCGTCTGGACGAGGTCCTCGGCGTACTGCGCGTCGCCGGTCAGCAGCCAGGCCGCGTGATGCAGCGAGGCGGCGCGTTCGGCGACGAAGCCGTCGAAGCCGGGCGACGTCTCGCCCACTGATCCCACGACAGCCTCCATATTCCTAGAGACGCGGCGGGCCGGTGGTTTCGCTGCGCTGCCGACCGGCCCGCGATGGGGTCGCTGCCGTCAGCGGCGCTTTCTGGTGCCGAAGACGTTGCGGATGATCTCGCGGCCGGCCGTGCGCACCAGGTCCTTGAACACCGACGACTTCGTCACCTGCTCGATGAGCGAGGGGTTCTCCTTCTCCCACTTCTGGCGCTCGGCCTCGGCGCGGCGCGCCTCCCGCTCCGCGTCGGCCTTCGCCTTGGCCGCCTCGCGGTCGAGGCGGGCCAGCTCGGCGTCGGCCTCGCGCTCGACGCGCTGGCGCTCCTTCTCGGCGGCGTCCTCGGCCGCGGCCCGCTCCTTGGCCAGCCGCTCCGCCTCGGCGCGCGCGCTGCCCTCGTTGAGCTTCGCGCTCAGGATCTCGTAGGCCGACTCCCTGTCGATCGGCGTGCCGTACCGGGCCGACAGCGGCGAGGCCGCGACGATCTCGCGCATCCGCTCGTCGGCCGTCGGCGCCATGAGCGACGTCGGCGCCCAGATCCGCGTGCGCGCCACCGGGGTCGGCGCGCCCTTCTCGCTCATCACGGTGACGATGGCCTCGCCGGTGCCCAGCTGCTGCAGCACCTCCTCCAGGTCGTAGCCCGAGTTGGGGTAGGTGGCGACCGTGGCCTTCAGCGCCTTGTAGTCGTTGGGGGTGTGGGCGCGCAGCTGGTGCTGGACGCGCGAACCCAGCTGCGCCAGCACGTCGTCGGGCACGTCCTTGGGGGTCTGCGTGACGAAGAACACGCCGACGCCCTTCGAGCGGATCAGCCGCACCGTCTGGGTGATGGCCTGCAGGAACGCCTTGGAGGCGTCGGCGAACAGCAGGTGCGCCTCGTCGAAGAAGAACACCAGCTTGGGCTTGTCGACGTCGCCCACCTCGGGGAGCGTCTCGAACATCTCCGAGAGCAGCCACATCAGGAACGTGGAGAACAGCGCCGGACGGCTCGACAGCTGCGGCAGCTCGAGCAGCGAGACGATCCCGCGCCCGTCGCCGGCCGTGCGGAGCAGCTCCGACGGGTCGAACTCCGGTTCGCCGAAGAACGCGTCGGCGCCCTGATCGGCCAGCGTGACGAGCGCGCGCAGGATGACCCCCGCGGTCGACGCCGATACCCCGCCGATGCCCTTCAGTTCGGCCTTGCCCTCGTCGGAGGTGAGGAACTTCAGCAGCTCGATGAGGTCCTTGAGGTCGAGCAGCGGGAGTCCGGCCTTGTCGGAGTAGTGGAACACGAGCCCGAGCGAGGACTCCTGCACCTGGTTCAGCCCCAGCACCTTGGACAGCAGGATGGGCCCGAACGACGCGACGGTCGCGCGCACCGGCACGCCGATCCCCTCGCCGCCCAGGGCGTAGAACTCCGTCGGGAACGCCGTCGGCTGCCAGTCCTGACCCTGCGCGGCGGCGCGCGCCAGGAGCTTCTCGTTGCCGTCGCCGGGCGAGGCCATGCCGCTGAGATCGCCCTTGATGTCGGCGGCGAAGACCGGAACGCCGGCGTTGCTCAGCGCCTCCGCCATCACCTGGAGGGTCTTGGTCTTGCCCGTTCCCGTCGCCCCCGCGACGAGGCCGTGGCGGTTGAACATGGACACGGGAATGCGGATCGGGGCGTCGAGGACGGGGGCGTCGTCGAGCGCGACGCCGAGGGTCGCCGCCTCCCCCTCGAACGCGTAGCCGCTACGGATCAGGTCAATCTGGCTCACGAGCACTACCTTTCCACATCCATAGCACCGAATGGCAGGCTAGGCTGACCGGGTGATCTTCAAGAGAGTTGGCGACACGCGCCCATACCCGGACCACGGCTACACGCAGAAGCAGTGGATCGCGATCGCGCCGCATCAGGTGCGCCTCGACGAGTTGGTCACCACCAAGCGCACGCTCGACCTCGAGGCGCTGCTCGAGGAGGACTCCACGTTCTACGGCGACCTGTTCGCGCACGTCGTCTCGTACCGGGGCGAGCTGTACCTGGAGGACGGCCTCCACCGCGCGTTGCGCGCGGCCCTGCAACAGCGCCAAACGATGCACGCCCGGGTGCTGGAGCTGAGTTGACCTTATGACCATGCGCATCTTCCGCCTCATCGCGACACCCATCATCATGCTCGGCCTCTTGGCCGCGCTCGTATGGGGGGCCATGTGGGGTTGGAAGGAGCTCACGGCCCCGCTGCCCACCCCGAGCCCGACGCCCTGCGTCACCACGTCCGCCGACGTCGTCACCCCCGTCCAGGTGTCACTGCGGATATTCAACGGCGGCTTCACCTCCGGCCTCGCCTCACGCGAGGCCACCAAGATGCGCGACGCCGGCTTCACGGTGATCAAGGTCGACAACCTGGAGGACGAGCGCATCAAGGCGCCGATCGTGAGGGGCAACCAGCGCGAGGAGCCGTCGATGAAGCTGGTGGCGTCGTACTACGAGAACGCGACGCTCGACTTCGACGACCGCGTCGACGGCACCGTCGACCTCCTGCTCGGCAGCGAGACCCCCGAGGCTGCGAAGAAGCCGCTGAAGGAGATCGCGACCGACGGCAACCTCTGCGTGATGGCCGCCCGCGCGGCTTCCCCCAGCCCGTCGCCCTCAGCGTCGCAGGAACCCTGACCGGCCGAAACCACAGATCGGGCCCCAGCCTCACAAGGCTGGGGCCCGATCTCTTCGGCGGTGATGGAGGGATTTGAACCCCCGGTAGGTTGCCCTACTCTCGCTTTCGAGGCGAGCTCTTTCGGCCGCTCAGACACATCACCGCGGGATATATTACCGACGGCGGCGGGCCGAGGCGAATCGAGCCGGCGAGCTGCCTCGACGGCCGCGCCTGGACCGGCACCGCGAGTTGGGCGGGCCGAGGGCAGCCCGTAGAGTTGGCCGGTGCGCGATTTTCTAGCACTCCTCAAGCTGCCCGGACTCGGGCTCGTCATCGCAACCCAGCTCATCGCCCGCTTTCCCGCGGGCATGTACTCGCTCGGCATCCTCATGCACGTGGAGCACAGGATGGGCACGTACACCGCCGCCGGCCTGGTCCTCGCGGCGTTCTCGGTGGGCACCGCCGTCGCGGGGCCCATCGTGTCGCGCCAACTCAGCAGGTTCGGCACCACCCGGGTGCTGCTCGTCACGCTGGCGGTGTCCGTGGCCGCGGTGGTCGCGCTGGTCGTGGCACCGCTCCCTCTGCCCGGGCTGATGGCCCTGGGCGCCGTCGCCGGCGCGGCCATGCCTCCGGTGGTGCCCGCTGTGCGCACCCTCTACCCGCACCTCGCGCCCCAGCGGCTGATCAACCCGCTGTTCAACCTCGACGCCGCGCTGCAGGAGCTGATCTGGGTGATCGGCCCGGTGGCCATCACGCTGCTGGTGGCCGGGCTGGGCACCATGTCGGCGCTCCTCGTGGTGGCCGTCATCCAGGTGGCGGGCGGGCTGGTGTTCGCGCTCGTGCCCGTGGTCAGGAACACGAAGATCCCCGGCACCGACCGTCGCCTCGGCGGCGTGCTGCGCAACCACTCGGTGGTCCTGATGGTGGTCACGTCGATGCTGCTGATCGGCGGCTTCGCGGCCATGGAGGCCGCCATCGTCGCGACGTTCGGCGAGGGTTCACTCAGCGCCGGCGTCGCGCTGGCCATCTGCTCGCTCGGCTCGCTGTTCGGCGGGCTCTACGCGGGCAACCGGCCGCTGACGCGCTGGTCGCTCGCGCTGCGGATGCTGGTGGTGGCGCTGGGCTTCGGCGCCGCCGTCGCCCTGGCGCACGGCTTCTGGGCCATCTCGCTCGCGCTCTTCGTCGCGGGCCTGGGCTGCGCTCCCGCGCTGGCGGCCGTGTCGTCGGTCATCGCCGGCAGCGTCGACTTCGCCGACACCGCCGAGGCCTACGGCTGGGTCGGCACCGGGCAGCTGCTGGGCGCCTCGGTCGGATCGGCCGCCGCGGGCATCGCCATCGACAGCTTCGGCGGCCAGGGTGGGCTGAGCGTCAGCCTCGTCGTCGTGCTGCTCGCCACCGTGGTTGCGGCCGTCTTCCGCCGGGCCCAGCCGGACCTCCGGCGGCAGACCTCGTAGGTGCTGTTCAGCTGCGGCGCGCGGCGAAGAACCTGTCCAGCGGGGCGGCGCACTCGTCGGCGAGCACCCCGGAGACCACCTCGGGGCGGTGATTGAGGCGCGGATCGCGGACGACATCCCAGAGCGACGACACCGCACCGGCCTTCTCGTCGAACGCGCCGAAGACGACGCGTGCCAGCCGCGCGCCCACGATGGCGCCCGCGCACATGGTGCAGGGTTCGAGCGTCACGACGAGCGTGCAGCCCTCGAGTCGCCACTCGCCGCGCGCCTGGGCGGCCCTGCGGATGGCAACCACCTCGGCGTGCGCCGTCGGGTCGCCGTGCAGTTCCCTCTCGTTGCCCGCGCGGGCCAGGACGTCGCCGTCGGGCCCGAGGACGACGGCGCCGATGGGCACGTCGCCGTGGGCCTCCGCCGCCGCGGCCTCCTCCAGCGCCAGCCGCATCGCGGCGTGCCAGCGGGATCCCACGGGCGGGCTAGTCGTCGAACGACTCGGCGGCGCGCTCGAACTCCGCCGACATCTTGAGGCGGCTGGCGATCTGCCCGAGGAGCACGTCGGAGTCCTCGTCGTAGTCCGTGGCGATGGCCTCCAGCTCGAAGGCGCGCAGGCCGCTGGCCGCGTACATCTCGAGGTCGCCCAGCGGGGCAGGCTCGTCGTCCTCGTCCGACAGCTCGGCGCCGAGGAAGTCGACGACGTCGCGCGCGATGGGCCAGTCGTTGGCCGCCGTGATGTCGGACAGGAGCACCTCGACGGCGCGTCCGCGGACCCGGCAGAGCACGAAGAATTCGCCGTTGATGGACACCCAGCCGTCGGCCCCCGAGTCGCCGGGGAGGCGGGTGAGCTGGCGGATCAGCTCGTCCAGGTCGTTGGCCAGGTCGAAGTCGAGCGGCACGGCCGTGGCCTTGCCGTCCTCGCGGTACAGCGCCACCACCAGGTCGACGTCGTCCTCCGACGCCTCCTCGAGGTCGTCGTCGAAGTCCTCTTCCTCGAAGTCCGCGTCGTCCTTCAGGTCGAACGGCTCCGCGTCCTCGTCGAACACGTCCACGGCCCACTCCTTCCACGCGGCGACTGGCCTCTTCGCCCCATCCTTGCATGTCGCCCGCCGCGACACACCAGCCGGGTGACAGTTCGCTCAGCCCCTCTTCCGGGCCGGGCTCCCACGGGGACGGCCATGTGGGAGAGTTGGACCGTGGAAGTAACCGTCGTCACCCATCCGCTCGTCGATCACAAGCTCACGCTGCTGCGTAACCGACACACCGAGCAGCCGGTGTTCCGCCGCCTCGTCGAGGAACTCGTCACGCTGCTCGCTTACGAGGCGACCCGCGGCGTGCGCGTCGTCGAGTCGGAGGTCGAGACGCCGGTGGCACGGACGACGGGCACGAAGCTCGCCTCACCCGCACCGCTCGTGGTGCCGATCCTGCGCGCCGGCCTCGGCATGCTCGACGGCATGCTGCGGCTGGTCCCGACGGCGGAGGTCGGCTTCGTCGGCATGATCCGCGACGAGGTGACGCTGGAGCCGATGACGTACGCCGAGCGCCTGCCGCGCGATCTCTCCGGGCGTCAGTGCTACGTGCTGGACCCGATGCTGGCCACCGGCGGGTCGCTGGGCGGCGCCGTCCAGTTCCTCGTCGACCGCGGAGCCGACGACATCACCTGCATCTGCCTGCTGGCCGCACCCGAGGGCATCGACAAGCTGCAGACCCTGCTCGCCCACCTGGAGATCCCGTGCACCCTCGTGGTGGCGTCGATCGACGAGCGGCTGAACGACGTCGGCTACATCGTGCCGGGGCTCGGCGACGCGGGCGACCGCCTCTACGGCCTCGCGGAGTGACGGCGGGCAGGAAGAAGCCCGCCGGCTGGGTGCCGCAGCAGCACGGCGCCTGGGCCATGATCATCGTGCCCTTCCTCACGGGGTTGGTCCTGTCGGCACGCGTGCGGCCACTCCACCTGGCCGACGCGACGCTCGGGCTCACCTGGCTGGTCGGCTACTTCGCGTTCAGCGCCGCGGTGCTGTCGCTCAAGGCCGCACCGCGACGTCGCCCCACCTACTACCCCGCGCTGATCACCTACGCGGCGACGACGGCCGCGCTGGGGATCGCGACACTGTTCCTTCGCGGCTGGTCGCTCCTGGCCTGGGTCCCCGTCTACGCCGTGTTGGTCGGCGCCGCACTGTGGCTGGCGCGCTCGAAGCGCGAACGCTCGATCCTCAGCGGCGTCCTCACCACCCTGGCGTCATCCGGCCTGATGGCCGTGCTGCGCCTCGCCCCGGACGCGCCCGCGCCGTCGCCCACCGAATGGACGGAGATGGCGATGGTCGCGGCCTACTTCGCCGGCACCGTCTTCCACGTCAAGGCGCTGATCCGGGAGCGCGACAACCCGAAGGCGGCGAACCGCTCGCTGCTGTTCCACACGCTACTGCTGTGGTTCCTGGTGGTCGCGTTCACCACACACTGGCTCACCTGGCCCTGGCTGGTCTTCGCCCTGGTGCTGGTCGCCCGCTCGTGGGCACTCCCGCGGCTGAGCCCGCGCCCCGCCGTCATCGGCGCTCTGGAAGTCGTCCTCTCCGCGGCCCTCCTCGCCCTCATCATCTGGGCCTGACACTGCCCGACGACTCTCGCGTCGGATCTGGTTGACCAAGTCGTCGCCGACGTGGTCCTGCAGAGTCTGCTCGACGTCGTACAGATCGGCCTTCAGGAGCGGGTCACCCAAGACGGCTAGGTCGTGTTACGAAAAGCCGAAATGGTGTGGGTTCACGCAGACCCGGCTGGCCTTCGATGAGACGGGTGCCCCTGAGCTTGCTGCCGCAACTCCTTGCCCCCGGTTCCGGCTCTAACGACCACGGCTGAGTGCTCCTTACCGAGTTCGGGATCCAAGGGAGCGGCGCACCACGGCCGGGCCACAGCGGTCCCTGAGGAGCAGCCCCGCAGGTCGACGTGCACCGAGCGGAAGTCCTGCGGGGCTGCGTCTCGAAGGGTCCGAAACCACAGCCCAACCCATCCCCTAGAGCCAGAGTCACACCCTCCCTCGCGCACAAATCTCTGTATACGGGCAGCCACGCGAATAATTGCACCACTGCCCTCATACAGAGATTTATGCAGGGAAACCACCGGAAGCCCGGCCAACGTCGGTCACGGAGAGTGCAGGGTCACGGTCTGCCTCCCCACCTCAGCCGTCCGCGCTTGTGGTTGAGATCCCGGGTATGTGCGGGACCTTTCGACGCGACGGTTCGCTGGCGCTCACGCGTCGGCTCAAGGAACGGCGGCCCGGATCCAAGGAACGACACAGCTGCCGTAGCTCCCTGCCCAGCGTTTCGGACCCTTCGAGACACAGCCCCGCACTATCCCCGCTCGACACAAGCCAGCACGCGGGGCTGCTCCTCAGGGACCGCTGCCGACTGCTCCTCAGGGACCGCTGCCGGCTGCTCGTCAGGGGCCAAATCATTGGGACCGAAGAACGGACCTAGGGTCTTTACCGAAGTGGTGGCCGTGGTGAGCGGCTTCCTGGCATGCCAGAGCGTCGCCCAGTAGACCACTTCCACTTTCGCAACACGACCTAGCGCGTACGGCGTGAGCGCCTCGCTCTCCTCCTCTGAAACCTCGGTTTCGCCATATCCGGGGTCGAAGGACGACGTCAGCTCTTTGTCAGCGCTGTGTCCAGGAACTCCTAGACTCTCGCGGGGCGGACGTAGTTGGTCGGTAGTTCACGCCCTTCGAGGCGGGCGGACGCGACGGTGTTCTCGCGCACCATCTGGTGCAGCACCTCGACAGGAATCTCCTGGATCGTCATCGTCGCCTCCTTCGCGTCGCAACAAGGATGCCGCGAGTCACTCAGGCCTACCGAGCTGCGCCCCAACGGCTGCTACGGGGGTCTTTGCGACTTTCTGCGGCCGCGAGTGAGTGTCGGGCCTGTGGCAACGCCCGATTCTCAGTAGTAGTACGGGAACCTGGACCAGTCAGGCGCGCGCTTCTCCAGGAAGGAGTCGCGACCCTCCACTGCCTCGTCGGTCATGTACGCCAGGCGGGTGGTCTCGCCGGCGAAGATCTGCTGGCCGACAAGGCCGTCGTCGATCGCGTTGAACGCGAACTTCAGCATGCGCTGCGCCGTCGGCGACTTGCCGCAGATCTTCGCCGCCCACTCCAGGCCGACGTCCTCCAAGTGCTCGTGGTCGACCACCCGGTTGACCATGCCCATGCGGTGCGCGTCCTCGGCGTCGTGCACGTCGCCGAGGAAGAAGATCTCCCGCGCGAACTTCTGGCCCACCTGGCGCGCGAGATAGGCCGAGCCGTAGCCGGCGTCGAACGAGCCGACGTCGGCGTCGGTCTGCTTGAACTTGGCGTGCTCACGAGACGCGAGGGTGAGGTCGGCGACGACGTGCAGCGAGTGGCCGCCGCCGGCCGCCCAGCCGTTGACCAGCGCGATGACCACCTTCGGCATGAAGCGGATCAGCCGCTGCACCTCGAGGATGTGCAGGCGGCCGAGTTTCGCCGCGTCCACCGTCTCCGCCGTCTCACCCTCCGCGTACTGGTAGCCGGCGCGGCCGCGGATGCGCTGATCGCCGCCGGAGCAGAACGCCCAGCCGCCGTCCTTCGGCGAGGGCCCGTTGCCGGTGAGGAGCACGCAGCCGACATCCGACGACGTCCGCGCGTGCTCCAACGCCTGGTACAGCTCGTCGACGGTGTGCGGGCGGAACGCGTTGCGCACCTCGGGGCGGTCGAACGCGATCCGCACCGCGGGCACGTCCTTGGCACGGTGGTAGGTGATGTCGGTGAACGCGAAGCCCTCGACGGGCGTCCACAGCTCGGGCCGGAACGGGTTGCTCACTGGATTACCTTCCTTGTGTTGGCAGGCTCGGATGGCTTGCTGATGCACCCCTGGTCCCCACCGGGCCACCGCCACGGCTGCTCGACCCCAGTTGAGGTCCTGCATGAGTTCTGCGGGGTCCGGTGGCCCAGGACACCCAGACCGGCTACAGGGCTGTGCGCCAGCGAGCGCCGATCAGTGAGCGACCGGCTGCGGGGTCCCGGGACCACCGGGTGGCTCCCCACTGCTGCAACAGCGAGGACCCGAATATGAGTGTCTCCCCGATCCAGCCGGCTGCGCGAGTCTGCGCCGGCATCGACTGGGCCAAGGACGACCACGTAGTGTGCATCGTCGATCACAACGGCGAAGTCATCGACCGGTTCACGATCGCCCACACCGCGGCCGGCCTGAAGCGCATGGTCACCCGACTCCTCGGGGCCGGCGCCGACGAGGTCGGCATCGAACGCCCTGACGGCCCCGTCATCGACGCCCTCCTGGCCGCCGAACTGACGGTGCTGGTCATCGCGCCCGCACAGGTCAAGAACCTCCGCTCCCGGTACAGATCGACCGGGAACAAGGACGACCGGTTCGACGCCTACGTGTTGGCCGACGTGGTCCGTACCGACCGCCGTCGACTGACCCCACTGACCCGGTCGAGTCCGGCCGCGCAGGCGCTGCGTTCCGCGGTGCGTGCCCGACGGGACCTGGTCGAGCACCGTGTCGCGGCCGCGAACCAGCTCCGCGCCCACCTGCAGGTCGTTCTTCCCGGCGCCGTCGAGTTGTTCGCAGCGCTGGACTCGGCGGTCAGCCTGAACTTCTTGGAGCGGTTCCCCACCCAGGCCAAGGCCGACTGGCTCACTGTCGACAGGCTTGCCGCGTGGCTGGTCAAGGTCGGCTACTCCGGTCGCACCGACCCCGCCGTGCTGCATGCACGCCTCCTGGCCGCGCCCCGCGGGGCCACCGGTCCCGAAGCCAGCCACCATGCCACGACCACGCTGGCGCTCGTTGCGGTCCTGCGGACCCTGAACACCCAGATCGCCGCTCTGGCTGACTCGATCACAGCCCAGCTCGACATCCATCCCGACGCCCCCATCGTGAAGTCGCTGCCCCGCTCGGGCACCGTGCGTGCCGCACGGCTGCTCGCCGAGATCGGCGACGCCCGCGGCAGGTTCCCCACCGCCGACGCGCTGGCCTGCCTGGCCGGCGTGGCCCCCTCGACCCGCCAGTCCGGCAAGACCAAAGCAGTCACCTTCCGCTGGGGAGCCGACAAGGAACTCAGGGACGCGCTGTGTGACTTCGCCGCCGACTCCCGCCACGACAACCCCTGGGCCGCCGACCTCTACAACCGCGCCAGAGCCCGTAACCACGACCACCCCCACGCCGTGCGGATCCTCGCCCGCGCATGGGTCCACATCATCTGGCGCTGCTGGCACGACCACCTCGCCTACAACCCCGACCAACACCGCGCACTCCAACACATCCTCAACACACAAACCCCCAACACCGCCTGACGGCACCGAGGTTGACACAGGGCAACTCATGCCCGCACCCTAGCGGTGAGCACCGACCCGCACTGGCTCGCGCCCCGAGACGCCCGGGGCGCCATCGCGTCGATCCGGCTCGGTCGGCCTTGTCCGGGGCGCATGGAGTTTTGACGCACAACTGCACCGTCTGTGCCCTGTAGGGCAGAGAAGGCAGTGTTGTGCGTCAAAACTCCATGGCCGGCACGTAGACCACGGGCGCCATCGCGTCGATCCTGACTAGTACCGGGGGTAGCGCAGGGCGTCGGCGGCCTGGTCGGGGAGGTTGGTGATGATGGCGTCCACGCCGAGTCCCGCGGCCCAGCGCGCCACGTCCTCCTTGTTCACGGTCCAGGCGTGCACCTTGATGTCGGCCTCGTGCGCGAACCAGACGTAGCCCGGCATCTGGAGGGCGGAGTAGTCGGGGTGGATGGCGCCGGCGCCGAACCACTGCGCGTAGCGCCACGGGTCGTACAGCCCCTCGGAGAGGAGCAGGCCGATGTTCTCGCGGCCCACCTGGCCCCGCAGGTTCGCCAGCGAGTAGTGATTGAAGGAACTGAAGATCACCTGGTCGAGCACGCCGGCGTCGCGCACGACACGCAGGGCGTCGTTCTCCAGCCCCGGGTACAGCTCGACGGCGGTCTTCAGCTCGACGTTGATCGTCACGCCGGTGGGGCGCAGCAGTTCGAGCACCTCGCGCAGGGTCGGGATCTTGACGTTGCGGCGACCCGCGAACCCGTTGCTGAAGTCGCAGCGCCGCAACTCCTCGAGCGTGAGGTCGACGACCTTGCCCACCCCGTTCGACGTGCGGTTGATCGTCTCGTCGTGGATGACGACGACGTGGCCGTCGGCGCTGCGCTGCACGTCCAACTCGATCCCGGTCGCCCCCATCGACAGGGCCAACTCGAACGCCGGCATGGTGTTCTCCGGCGCGTACGCGCTCGCCCCACGGTGGGCCCAGATCTCAGTCACCGCTCCATCCTCCCACCGGTTGTCGACCGCCGCGACCCGAAAGTAGTCCACCGCAAGACACACGACCGAGTCGCCTTGTATTCCTCGGCCCATTGCCGTGAAATTGCTCCATGCTGCCTTCCCTGATGCTCGCGATTCCCGCGATCACCGTCGACACCTCGGCCTGCGACGTCACAGGCCTCGCCTCCTGCGGCGGTGTCGAGGTGCGCGTCCCGGCGGACGAGACGTGGGACGATCTCGTGGCACGGGCCGTGGCCGAGGAGTGGGTGGGCCTCGAGGCGCTCACCGGCATCCCGGGCACGGTGGGCGACGCGGTGCGCAGGAACATCTCGCGCTTCGGCGCCAGCGCGGCCGACGCCGTGACCTCCGTCCGCACCTGGGACCGGGCCCGCGCGGCGCAGCAGACGTTCGCCGCCGTCGACTGCGGCTTCAGCACCGGCGTCTCGCGCTTCGTGGAAACGTTGCACGACGGCTCGCCGCGCTTCGAGATCATGGACATCGCCTTCCTCTTCCGGCACGGCGACCTCACCCGCCCCATCGGCGACGCAGGCCTCGCGCAGTTGCTCGGCGTCGGCCTGGGCTCCCGCGTGCCGCTCACGACGGTCCGCGCGGCCCTCGTCCCGCCCGTCGACTGAGGCGCCCGGCAGCATCGTTTTGCCCTGCCGCCCACGGTCCCGTATAGTTTCGTTTCGCCCAAGCGCTCGTGGCTCAATGGATAGAGCATCTGACTACGGATCAGAAGGTTGGGGGTTCGAGTCCCTCCGAGCGCGCCACATCAGGCCCCGGCCCATCGGCCGGGGCCTGATGCATTTCCCGACGATCGCCCGCGACGGCTGTGTCGCATTTCTGCTAGCCGACAGCTGGGGCATGCGCCATGCTGGGGTGGTGCACACCGATCGAGACCTCTGCCTCCGCGCCATCGCGGCCAAGGACGCGCGCTTCGACGGCCTGTTCTTCACCGGCGTGACCTCCACCGGCATCTACTGCCGACCGTCCTGCCCAGCGCGGACGCCGGCGCCGGGGAACGTCGAGTTCTACCCCACCGCGGCCGCCGCCCAGCTCGCGGGCTTCCGGGCGTGCAAGCGGTGCGTGCCGGCCGCCTCGCCGGGATCGGCCGAGTGGGATGTCCGGGGCGACGCCGTCGCGCGGGCCGTCCGGCTGATCGACGACGGCGTCGTGGACCGCGACGGCGTCCCCGGCCTCGCGGCTCGCCTCGGCTATTCCGTCCGGCAGGTGCAGCGGCTGCTGCTCGACGGCGCGGGCGCGGGACCGCTCGCGCTGGCGAGGGCCCGGCGGGCACAGTCGGCGCGGACTCTCATCGAGGCCACCGACCTCCCCCTCTCCGACATCGCCTTCGCCGCCGGGTTCGACAGCGTCCGCTCGTTCAACGACACCCTGCGCGCCGTCTACGCCGCGACGCCGTCCGAGCTGCGCCGCCGCCGCACCACGTCCCGCCCCGCGGCGGAGGACGGGCTCACGTTCGTCGACGTCACGCTCGCCGTCCGCGCGCCCTTCTGCCCGTGCAACGTCTTCGGCCACCTGATCGCCACCCGCGTCGACGGCGTCGAGGCGTTCGCCGACGGCACCTACCACCGCACGCTGCGCCTGCCCCGCGGGTGGGGCGTTGCGTCGCTGCGGCCGGGTGCGAAGGGGGTCGAGGCGCGCGTGGGGCTCACCGACGTCTCGCAGCTGCCCACCGCCGTCGCCCGGCTCCGCCGGATGCTCGACCTGGATGCCGACCCCATCGCGGTCGACGAGCACCTCGCCCGCGATCCCGACCTCGCACCGCTGGTGGCCGCGCACCCCGGGCGGCGCATCCCGCGCGGGGTCGACGGCGCGGAGACGGCGATCAAGATCGTCCTCGGCCAGCAGGTGTCGACGGCCGCGGCCCGCACGCACGGCGCCCGGCTGGTGGCCGCCATCGGCACCCCGGTCGACACCGGGATCCCCGGACTCACACACCTCTTCCCCGAACCGGCCGCGGTGGCCGACGCCCCGGACGCGGCCGTCGCGTTCCCGCAGTCGCGCCGCGACACCCTCCACCGCGTGGCCACTGCCCTGGCCGACGGCACCCTCGACCTCGGCCCGGGGGCCGATCGCGAGGCGGCGCGGGCCGGGCTCCTCTCGCTCAAGGGGATCGGGCCGTGGACCGTGGAGATGGTCGCCATGCGGGCCCTAGGCGACCCTGACGCCTTCCCCGCCACCGACCTCGGCGTCGTCCGGGCCGCAGATCCGCTCGGCACGACGCCCGCCGCGCTGGCCGCCCGCGCCGACGCCTGGCGGCCCTGGCGCTCGTACGCCACCCAACAC
Source organism: Arachnia sp. (assembly GCA_047602285.1). Classification (GTDB taxonomy): domain Bacteria; phylum Actinomycetota; class Actinomycetes; order Propionibacteriales; family Propionibacteriaceae; genus Arachnia. The sequence goes on along the minus strand of JASGHR010000001.1, from coordinate 2,403,962 downwards.
CTGTGGGCGCTCACACCCCACGCCGTCAACACCATCCCGGGCGTGCCCGGGTGTCAGGAGAAGTGATGAAGCACAGCATCGTGGCCTCGCCCATCGGGCCGCTCACGGTCGTCGAGCACGACGGCGCCCTCGTCGGGATCTACATGGAGGGCCACAAGCCCGCCCCACGCGGCGACCTGGGCCCGCTGGTCGACGACGCGCTACCCGAGGCGTCCGCACAGCTGTCCGAGTACTTCGCGGGCGCCCGAACCACCTTCGACCTGCCGCTGGCCGCGCAGGGCACCGACTTCCAGCGGCGCGTCTGGGCGCTCATCTCCGCCATCCCGTTCGCCGAGACCCGCACCTACGGCGAACTCGCGCGCGACCTCGACCTCCCGTCCGCCGCCCGCGCCGTCGGCACGGCGACCGGCCACAACCCGATCAGCATCGTCGTGCCCTGCCACCGCGTGGTCGGCTCCTCCGGCCGACTCACCGGCTACGCCGGCGGTGTGGAGCGCAAGGCCTATCTGCTGGCCCACGAGACCGGCCGACAGTCGGCTGGTTCCGAATGACGACGGGCCGTGCTGCGTATACGGGCAGCACTGCGCCTATTGCACACTGCTACCCGTATACGCAGCACGGTGCACGGTCGACCGCCGAAGGGACTTAAGCAACTACGGTTGCGTAACCGCGAATAGGCAACTACAGTTGCTCGCATGAGCAAGGAACAGCTATCACCGATCGGCGGCGTCGCGGACGACCTGGCCGCCGTCCTCGCGCTGCGCGAACTCGTCGAGCTCCGGGAGGACGCCGCCGTCGAGCGCGCCCTCGCAGAGGGCTGGACCTGGGCTCAGGTCGCCGAGGCTCTCGGTGTCACGCGTCAAGCGGTCCACAAGCGGCACTCCCGCCGGATCGCCGCCACCGGGATCTCGCTGAGGAGGCGCAATGACTGATCCGTCGAGCCTGCAGGACTTCGGGCAGGGCGCGCGCGCCACCCTCATGGGCGCGGCGGTCGAGGCCCAACGCCTCGGCCACGCGAACGCAGAGGCGGAGCATCTCCTCCTGGCGCTCGCTGCCGAACCCCTCTCCCCGCGGGCCGGCTCCTCGCAGAGGTCGGCCTCGACCATGCCGGCACCTTGGCAGCCCTGCGCACCGAGCGGGAGCACTCGTTGCGCGCGGCCGGTGTCGACCCCGCCGCATCTGACGCTCTGACGCCCACCCGCCTTCCCATCACCCGCGCCCGTTGGGGCTCCAGCATCAGGGAGGCCATCGACCGCGGCGCCAAGGAGGCCCGCTCCGCCGGGCACCGCGACCGACGCGCCTTCCGCCAAGCCGACCTCCTCCTCGGGCTCCTCAGCCTCGAGGTCGGCACGGTGCCGCGCGCCCTCGCCTACGCGGGCATCGACCGCGAGGCCCTCGCCGCCAAGGCCCGGACGGCCGGCTAAGCCACCCTCCTCTCCCTCTTCCGGACGCTCTCCGAGCAGTCCGTCGTCCCTGCGCGCCCTTGTGCGGCGCCAGTCGAAAGGATCGATATGTCCATCCCCAACTCGCCGTTGGCTGTCGAGGCCGAGGGCCTCGTCAAGCTCTTCGGCACCAACCGCGCCGTCGACGGCGTCGACCTGCGCGTCGCCGCGGGCACGGTCTACGGCGTCCTCGGCCCGAACGGAGCCGGCAAGACCACCACGCTGTCCATGCTGGCCACCCTGCTGAAGCCCGACGGCGGCCGCGCCCGGATCTTCGGGCACGACATCATCCGCGAGCCGCACCAGATCCGCCAACTCATCGGTGTGACGGGGCAGTACGCGAGCGTCGATGAGAAGCTCTCCGCCACTGAGAACCTCCTCATCTTCGGCCGCCTGCTGGGCCTCAGCACTCGCGCCGCGAAGGCCAAGGCCGAAGAGCTGTTGGCTGCCTTCGCCCTGACGGAGGCCGCGCGCCGGCCACTGGCGCAGTTCTCCGGCGGCATGCGCCGTCGCCTCGACCTGGCCGCCTCATTGATCGCGCAGCCGCCGCTGATTTTCCTGGACGAGCCGACGACCGGTTTGGACCCCCGCACCCGCGGCCAGATGTGGGACACCATCAGAGACCTCGTCGCGACCGGCTCCACGGTGCTGCTCACCACGCAGTACCTGGAAGAAGCGGATCAGCTGGCCGACCGGATCGCCGTGATCGACCGTGGGCGCGTCGTCGCGGAGGGCACCTCCGAGCAGTTGAAGGCGTCAGTGGGCACCGCGTCCCTGCAGCTCACCCTGTCGTCCGCAGCTGACGGGCCGGCTGCCGTCGCCGTCGTCGAGTCTGTCCTCGGCGGGCACGCCACCCTCTCCCCCGAAGCCTCGCACGTGACGGCCCCCATGACCGACGCCGACCGCGTCACGGACCTGCTCATCGCACTGCGGGCGGCCAGCATCCCGCTGACCGGGCTCAGCGTCCAACAGCCCACCCTCGACGAGGTCTTTCTCGCCCTCACCGGCACGACCACTGAGGAGGTAGCGGCATGACCACCGCGCTCATTCCCCACCTCGCCCCTCGCGCATCCGTCTCGCAGGCGGTCCGCGACACCCTCACCATGGCCTGGCGCTCGCTCCTGCGGGTGCGCCGCACCCCGGAGCAATGGGCGGACGTCATCCTGCAGCCCGTGATCTTCACCGTGATGTTCGCGTTCCTGTTCGGCGGCGCCATCGCCGGCGACATCGGCAGCTACCTGCCCGTCCTGATCCCCGGCATTCTCGTCCAGACCGTGATCACCACCTCCGTCGTGACCGGCGTCCAACTGCGAGAAGACATGGACACCGGCGTGTTCGACCGGTTCCGCACCCTGCCCATCGCCCGGATCGCTCCGCTGGCAGGCGCGCTGCTCGCTGACACGCTGCGCTATGCCGTCGCCACCACCGTGACCTTCATCGTCGGGATCGCGATCGGCTACCGGCCGGCCGGTGGGCTGGGAGGTGTGCTGCTCGCGGGACTCCTGGTGATCGTCTGCGCATGGGCGATCAGCTGGATCTTCGCGTTGCTGGGGGTGGTGGCGCGCTCGGCGACGACCGTGCAGTCGCTGTCGTTCCTGGTGCTGTTCCCGCTGACGTTCCTGTCGAACGCCTTCGTGCCGACGGACACCCTGCCGGCCTGGTTGCGCTGGTTCGCCAACGCCAATCCCGTCTCGCACCTCATCTCCGGCATCCGCGCTTTGGCGAACGGCACCCAGGCCGGCGTCGATGTGAGCGTGGCGCTGCTGGGCGCGGCGATCGTGGTCGCGATCTTCGCCCCGCTCACTGTCCGCGCCTACATGCGGAAGGCCTAAGCCTCGATCCACCGGTGGGCGCCGTAGCGAGCGGCACCAGACGGGTGCAATGGCAAGCCCTGGACGCGAAGGCATACCGACCACGTCTGTTGAGCGGCCGGGGCGAAGCCAGTGTGCCTGGATGGGGCCGCGCAGTAGGCGCAGATCGGTGGATCGAGGCTAAGAGGTCCCGCAGGTAGGTGGCGCGCCCAGGGAGCGCAGCAGCGCGACGGCCTCCGTCGCGCGCGCCGCAGGAACGAGCAGATGGTCGTGATAGAAACCGGCCAGCACGTTGCACGAGATCCCGGCGTCGGCCAGCACCCGCGACACGGCGGCGGTCAGCCCGACGGCCTCGAGCGCGGAGTGCACGTCCAGCGTGAGCCACGCGAAGACGCCGTCGAAGGCCAACCCCTCGGCCTCCGCGACCTGGCGCCGCAGCACGAGCGTCGGCCCCTCGGCCTCGACGATCCGCGCGTCGGCGTCCAACGGCAGTTCCGTCGTCACGAAGACGAACTCGCCCTCTCGGACGGTCGCATCCAGCCCGTCCAGCAGCCGCCCCAGGTCCGTTTCACCAGCCATGCGCCCACACTAGGGCGACAAAAGAGGCCCGGTCGATATCGACCGGGCCTCTTAAAAGCCACTGGCGGAGGTGGCGGGATTTGAACCCGCGATGGGGTTGAAGCCCCAAACCCGCTTAGCAGGCGGGCGCCATAGACCTGACTAGGCGACACCTCCAGTGCCGGACCAGCGTAGCCGAGCCGCGCACGGCCCGGCAAACAGCCGGGCGGCACCGCGTACACTTGGCGCGCTAGGAGGCTGACATGACGGACGAGCAGGGCCCGCAACGCCGGGATCCCGACGATCTCTGGGGGGACACAGGGGGCGCGGCCGCCCACGGCGAGGATGGCTTCCCGGGAGCGGACGATTTGTTCGAGTCGCCGGCCGTGGCCGCACGCGCCGCCTACGACATCCCGGTCTACGACTACCGGCCCGCGCACGCCGACGTCCCGGCCCCCGACCCGTCGCGGCGGACGCTGCGCGGCTCCCTGCTCCTGACGCTGGCCTCGACGGTGCTGCCCGGCTCGGGCCTGCTCGGCGCGCCCTCGCTGGGCTTGAAGGTCGTCGGTGGCGTGACCGCCGCGCTGTCGCTGGGGGCCCTCGGCTTCCTGGGCTTCAAGGCCGTCACGGATCAGGCGGGCGTCGCGAAGTTCGTGGCCTCGCAGGGCGTGCTCACCGCGATGACGCCGGTGCTCGCGGCGCTGGCCGTGGTGTGGGTGCTGCTCATCCTCGGCACGCACCTCGCGACCCGCCCGAGCGCGCTGCCGAACGGCCGACGCCTCGTGGGCGCCGTCGTCGTCACCGCGCTGGCGTTCGCCGCCGCCGCGCCCACCGCGCTGGCCGCGCGCTACACCCGCGACGCGAACATGCTGCTCACCACCGTGCTGCCGGACGCGACGAAGATCGTCGCCACCAATCGCCCCACGCTCGCGACCACCGGCGCGGACCCCTGGGCCAACATCCCGCGCCTCAACGTCCTCATCCTGGGCGCGGACGGCAGCGCGTCCCGCGCCGAGAACGTCGCCCTGTACGGCATTCGCACCGACACGATCATGGTGGCCTCCATCGACACCAAGACCGGCGACACCACGCTCATCCAGATCCCCCGCAACGTGCAGTACACGCCGTTCCCGGAGGGCACCGAGATGCACGACGCGTTCCCCGACGGCTTCCGCGGCGAGCCCGTCGGCGACTTCTACGTGAACTCCATCTGGGAGCAGGTCGAGAGCAACTACCCCCACCTCTTGGCCGGCAGCACCTACCGCGGCGCCGAGGCGCTGAAGCAGGGCGTCGAGGGGATCACGGGCCTGCCCATCGACTACTTCGTGATGCTGAACATCGACGGGCTGCGCAAGCTCATCGACGCCATGGGCGGCGTCACCGTTAACATCAACCGCTGGCTGCCCATCGGCGGCAACACGGACCGCGGCATCCGGCCCACCGAGTCCATCTCGCCGGGGCCCTCCCGGCACCTGATGGGCCGCGACGGCCTCTGGTACGCGCGCAGCCGCTACGGCTCGGACGACTACGAGCGCATGGCCCGGCAGTCGTGCCTCGTCAACGCCATCATCGACCAGGCGAACCCGCAGACGCTGCTGGCGAACTTCGAGCCCATCGCCAACGCCTCGGCCGACATCCTCACCACGGACATCCCGCGGCAGGACCTGAACGGGATCATCGACCTCGCGTTCCGCGTGAAGGACGACGGCAAGGTGCGCCGCCTGGTGTTCTCCAACGGCAAGCACGGCTACTCCTACGCCAACCCCGACTTCGAGGCGATGCGCGCCGCGGTGGCCAAGGCGATCGCGCCCAAGTCGGCGACGACGCCCGCGCCGACGAAGAGCGCCGACCCGTCCGATCCCTCGACGGACCCGGCCCAGGACGTCACCGACGCCTGCGCCTACCAGCCCGAGGAGCAGTAGGGGTTCAGAGCCGCGACTGGCGCAGCCTGGCCGTCGCGTCGGACAGCACGTCGTCGACGAGCGCGCGGTCGCGGCCGGGGAAAAGCAGGTGCGTGCGCCGCACGGCGCCGTGGTAGATGGTCACGTGGCCGCCGTCTTCGGAGACCGTGAGCTTCGACACGTCGCGCCACTGGCCGTTCTGCTCGGCCTCGCGGCCGCGCACCGAGTAGCCCTCGTCGTCGAACGTGACCTGCACGGCCAGCCTGCTCATCGAGAGGAAACCCGCGACGGTGAGCGCGACGCCCGCCGCCAGCAGCACGCCGCCGAGCACGGCGACGATCGTGGGCCAGTGCCAGGACAACGCGCCGACGAGCAGCAACGCGCCCACGAGGGCGACGACGGCGGCGATCACGAAGGCGCGCACCGGTGGGCGGGGCTGGATGAGGTAGGTGCTCTCGGCCATGGCGAGAGCCTACCGGGCGGGCCCCTCGGATTGGCTCGCGGTGTGCGCGCCACTAGCATGGGCTGACCGGCGAGGTCGCATAGTGGACTAGTGCAGCCGCCTTGAAAGCGGCCGAGGGGCAACTCTCCGTGGGTTCGAATCCCACCCTCGCCGCCATTGGCCAGGGAGGTGTCCATGCCGCCGAAGTCCCCGCTCCCGCCCCGCCACGGGCTGCAGGCCGCCTGGGTGCGCACCCCGGACCGCGACCCCGCCCGGCCCGCGCCCTGGGCGACGATGCGCGACTGGCTCGTCGAGAAGCTCGCCCCCACGCCCGAGGAGGTGGACGCGCTGCTCGCCGACGGCCAGTTCGTCGACGACGCGGGTACGCCGTGGACCGGGCAGGAGCCCTACCGCCCGCACACGTTCGTGTGGTTCCACCGCACGCTGCGCGACGAGCCCGAGGTGCCCGGCGAGCTGACCGTGCTCCACCGCGACGACCGCATCGTCGTGTTCGACAAGCCGCACTTCCTGTCCACCATCCCGCGCGGCAGGCACGTGGTGCAGAGCGCCGTCGTGCGCGCGCGCCGCGAGCTCGGCCTGCCGGAGCTGTCGGCGGCGCACCGTCTCGACCGCGGCACGGCGGGCGTGCTGCTGATGACCACCGAGCGACGGTGGCGCGCGGCCTACCAGTCGGTGTTCGCGGAGCGCCGGGCGAGCAAGACCTACCGGGCCATCGCGCCGTACGACGAGCGTCTGTCGTTCCCGCGCCGCGTCGAGTCGCACCTGGTCAAGCGGGTCGGCACCCTGCAGGCCGAGACGCTCGACCTGCCGCCCAACGCGATCACCGACATCGACGTGCTCGAGGTGCGCGGCGGCTACGCCCTCTACGAGGTGCGGCCGCTGACCGGCAAGACGCACCAGATCAGGGCGCACTTCGACCAGCTCGGGATCCCCCTGCTGGGCGACCCCCTTTACCCGGTGATCACCGAGACGGAGGTGGACGACTTCCGCACCCCGCTCCGCCTGCTCGCGCACCGGCTGGCGTTCGCCGACCCCGTCGACGGCACCCCGCGGAGCTTCACGTCGTCGCGCACGCTCGACTGGCCGCAGGCGGCCCCACCCGACGAGGTAGCGTGAGCGCATGCGTGCTGTTCTTGTGGAGACCCCCGGCGGGCCCGAGGCCCTGACCATCGGCGAGGCGCCGACGCCGACGCCCGGACCGGGCGAGGTGCTGGTCAGGACCGTCGCCTCAGGCGTGAACCGGGCCGACGTCCTGCAGCGCCAGGGGCACTACCCGCCGCCCGCGGCCACCACCGACATCATCGGGCTCGAGGCGTCCGGCGTCGTCGAGGCCGTGGGCGAGGGCGTCGACCGGTGGGCCGTGGGCGACGAGGTGGTCGCGCTGCTGGCCGGCGGCGGCTACGCCGAGCTGTTCGTGGCGCCGGAGGGCCAGCTGCTTCCTCCCCCGCCCGGCGTCGACCTCGTGTCGGCCGCGGGCGTCCTCGAGGTGGCGGCCACCGTGGTGTCCAACCTGCAGGTGGGCAGGCTCGCCGCGGGCGAGGTGTTCCTCGCGCACGGCGGCGCGGGCGGCATCGGGACGTTCGCGACGCAGTACGCGAAGGCGCTGGGTGCGACGGTCGCGGCGACGGCGGGCTCCGCCGAGAAGCTTCAGCACTGCCGCGAACACGGCGCCGACTACGCCTTCGACTATCACGGCGACTGGGTGGCCGACCTCAAGGCTGCCACCGGCGGCGCGGATGTGATCCTCGACATCATGGGCGCGAAGTACCTGGAGCCCAACCTGGCGGCGCTCCGCCGCGGCGGCCGCATCGTGGTGATCGGCCTGCAGGGCGGCACGAAGGGCACGCTCAACCTGGGCCAGTTGCTCGCCAAGCAGGCGTCGGTGGCGGCGACGTCGCTGCGCTTCCGCCCGCTCGCGGAGAAGGCCGCGATCTGCGCGGCCGTCGAGGCCGAGGTCTGGCCGATGCTGGCCGACGGTCGCATCCGGCTGGCACCCGAGACCCGGATCCCGCTCGCCGAGGTGCGCCGCGCGCACGAGCAGCTGACCGGCGGCGACAACGTCGGGAAGATCGTCCTCGTCCACTGATCCGCGGGCGGGGCTACCCCTCGCGGCGGGCGATCAGCGTGAAGGACGCGGGCAGCCGACGTGGGCGGTCCGTCAGGCGGAACTCACCGCCGGCCACCGGCGCCATCATCCCGGGCACGGCGGGCCACGGGACGCTGTCGTGCTCGCGCAGGAGTTCCAGCCGCAACCCGGCGTCGAGCACGGCCATCACGATCTCGGACAGCGCGTGGTTCCACTCCATCGCGGTCGGCGACGCCACGGACCCGGTGCCGGCATAGCTGACCTCGTCCGCCCACACCACAGGCTCGACCTCTTCCCAGTAGGGCAGCTCGAGGGCCGGCGTGAGCCCGCCGACGCCGGTCAGCCAGGGCTGCTGGTCGGAATCGGGCTGCACCTCGCCGACCGTGACGGGCAGCACCGCCAGCAGCACAGGATGTGCGTCGCGCACGAACAGCCGGCCGCCCGGGCGCAGCAGCGCGGCGACGGTCCTGGCCCAGCGCGCGATGTCGGGCAGCCAGCAGAGCGCGCCGATGCCGGTGTAAGCCAGGTCGAATCGGCCCGCGCCCAGCGCGTCGACCGCGCCGTAGACGTCCGACTCCACGTACTCGATCGCGACGCCCGCGCGCTCCGCGATGGCGCGCGCGTGCTCCAGAGAGCGGGGCGAGAGGTCGAGCCCGGTCATGGTCGCACCCAGCCGCGCGAGGCTCAGCGTGTCCGTGCCGAGGTGGCACTGCAGGTGGACGCCCTCGACGCCCGCGAGGTCGCCGAGCAGCGGCCGATCGAACTGGACGACGTCGGAGAGCCAGCCGGGATCGGCGATCTCGTCGAGGCCATAGCCGCCGGGGCCGACGTGCACGTCGGCGCGCGCGTCCCAGTTGGCGCGGTTGATGTCGAGGTAGTCGCTCACCCGCCCGACCCTACCCACGATCGGCCTCGCCCCGGGATCAGTAGAATCGGCGCTGGCGCGCCAGCGCAGACGAGAGGAAAGCCTGTGAAGATTGCCGTGATCGCGATGGGCAAGATCGGCCTGCCGCTGGCGGTCCAGTTCGCCGAGATGGGACACGAGGTGGTGGGCGTCGACGTGCAGCAGGCCGTCGTCGACACGGTCAACGCCGGTGTCGAGCCCTTCCCCGGCGAGGCTCACCTGCAGGAGAAGCTGTCGGCGCTCGTGCCCACCGGGCGGCTGCGCGCCACCACCGACTACGCCGATGCCGTCCCTGGCGCCGACGCCGTCGTCGTCGTGGTGCCGCTCTTCGTCGACGACGACACGTGGCAGCCCGACTTCGGCTGGATGGACGACGCCACGCGCAGCCTGGCCGCGCACCTCTCGCCCGGCACGCTCGTCAGCTACGAGACGACGCTGCCGGTGGGCACCACCCGCACGCGCTGGAAGCCGCTGATCGAGGAGGTCTCCGGCCTCGTCGAGGGCGTGGACTTCCACCTCGTCTTCTCCCCCGAGCGCGTCCTCACCGGCCGCGTGTTCGAGGACCTGCGCAAGTACCCGAAGCTCGTCGGCGGCCTGAGCGACGAGGGCGCGCGCCGCGGCGTCGCGTTCTACGAGCAGGTCTTGACCTTCGACGAGCGGCCCGACCTGGCCCGCGGCAACGGCGTCTGGGACCTCGGCTCCGCGGAGGCCGCCGAGATGGCCAAGCTCGCGGAGACCACGTACCGCGACGTGAACATCGGCCTGGCGAACCAGTTCGGCCGGTTCGCGGCCGCCAACGGCATCGACGTGCACGCCGTCATCGAGGCCTCGAACTCCCAGCCGTACAGCCACATCCACCGCCCGGGCATCGCCGTGGGCGGCCACTGCATCCCCGTCTACCCGCGGCTCTACCTGTACACGGACCCGGACGCCACCATCGTGCGCACGGCCCGCGAGGCGAACATGACCATGCCGGAGTACGCCATCGGGCTCGCAGAGGGCGCGCTCGGCGGCCTCGAGGGCGCCCGCGTCGTCGTGCTCGGCGCGTCCTACCGGGGCCGGGTCAAGGAGACGGCGTTCTCCGGCGTCTTCCCCACCGTCGAGGGCCTCACCGCCCGCGGCGCCGTCGTGACGGTGCACGACCCGATGTACTCCGACGACGAACTGGCCCGCTACGGCTTCGCGGCCTACCACCTGGGCGACCCCGTGGACGCCGCCATCCTGCAGGCCGACCACCCCGAGTATCGCTCGCTGACGCCGGCCGACCTGCCGGGCGTCGCGGTGCTCGTGGACGGGCGCGCGTTCCTCGACCGCGACGCCTGGGCCGGGGTGCGGTTCTTCCGCCTGGGCGACGGCGGGGCGTAGCCGTGCCTCCCGAGCCCCACGCCGTCGACCTCGCGGCCTACGCCCGGCGCCTCGGACGCGAGTGGGTGGCCCTCGTGGTCGCCTTCGTCCTCGTGCTGGCCGCAGGCGCGGCCTGGGTGCTGACCCGGCCCGTCGAGTACGTGGCCGCGCAGACGCTCGCCGTCACGCTGCCGACCGCCGAGACCGAGGCCGATGCCATCCAGCAGGGCGCCGCGCTGCCGGGCGCCGTGGCCGCGATGGTCTCGCTCGCGCTCACGCCGGGCGTCATGGCCCCGGTCCTCGCCGCGCACGCCGACATCCCCGACGTCGAGGCGCTCACCACCCGCGTGACGGTGGGTCGGCCCACCGAGACGCTGCTCGCGGTCTCCGCCACCGCCGCCACGGCCGAGGAGGCGACCCGGCTGGCGGGCGACGTCGGCGCGGCCCTCCGCGACGCGACCCCCACGCTCGTCCCGGACACGCCCCCGCACCTGAGGTTCGGCCTCGAGGCCGTCGCGGAGCCCGCCGCGCGCCAGGCGCCGAGCGGTCGACTGACGCGGCTCGCCGCCGTGGGCGTCCTCGCGCTGCTGGTCGCAGTGGGGGCCGCGGAGGTCGCCGCCGGGGTGCGGCGACGGCGAGCGCGGCGGTGACCCTGGTCTCCGCGCTCCTCGGGGCCGCCACCGCGTGGCTCGTGTTCCGCCTGCCGGGCAGCGTCTTCGCGGCCCTCGGGCTGCCGGCCCTCGCGCTCCTGCTCACCGCGCGGCGCAGGCCGGACCGCAGCACCGCCCCGCTCTGGGCCTTCCTGGCCGCGGCCCTCGCGGCCTCGGCGCTGGCCATCCTCGCCCGCCCGCCGGCCACGCCGCCGGTCAACATCCTGACCGTCACCGCGACGTTCGCCGTGTTCTCGGCGGCCGTGCTCTGCACCGCGCGCCCCGAGCGCGCCGCGGCCGCGGTCATGACGAGCCTCTACGCGGCGTTCGGCGTGACGGTGCTCATCGGCCTCGGCGAGGTGGTCACCGGCTTCCGGTTGATCGCCGTCCTCTACCCGGACGCGTCGACGCTCGCCGTCGACGACCGGTTCGCCGTGGCCGCGTTCTTCCCCAACTACAACGACTTCGCCGTGGTGGCCGCGATGTTCGCGCTCATGACCCTCACGCGCCTGCTGCTGCGCCCGTGCGCGCGGGTGACGGCCGCGGCGCACGTGGTGGCCTTCCTCGTCGTCTCGGCGCTGATCGTGCTGCAGGGCTCGCGCGGCGCGCTGCTGGCGCTGGTGGTGGGCTCGGCGCTGGTCGTCGTCCACGCCCTGCGGCTGACGCATCCGCGGCTCATCCAGGGCCGGGCCGTGCTGATCGGCGGGCTGGCGGCGGCGCTGCTCGGGCTCGTGGCCTGGTCCTCGCCGTGGCTGCAAGACCACTCGACGTCGGTGCGCGAGGACATCATCGCCAACACCCTCGCCCTGATGCCCCCGACGTCGGCGCCGTTCTGGGTGGGGTGGGGCGACATCGCCGCGTTCCAGGAGGCGGCCTCGACCCGCTTCCCTGACGCGCTGATGGACCCGCACAACATCGCGCTCGAGGCCTTCGTCTGGTACGGCCTGCCCGCGTGCCTGCTGCTCGCGTGGCTGTGGCTCGACGTGCTGCGGCGCGGCGTGTGGCGCCTGACGATCCGGCCGGGCTGGACGCACGCGTCGGCCGTCCACCTGATGGCGCTGATGCCCGTGCTCGGCATCGTGCCCAGCTCCTCGCTGCGCTACTACTACCTGTTCGTCCTGGCCGCCTGCGCGATGGCGGCCCTCACTCCCCGGGAGGCGCGATGAGCCCGAACATGGTGTTCCACACCCCGCTGCCGCTGAACCCCGCGGCCTCGGCCGCCTCCGGCATCCGTCCGCTGCGGATGCGCCGGGCGTTCGAGGAGCTGGGCTACACGGTGTGGACGGTCGCGGGCTACGCGCGCGAGCGGGCCGTCGCGATGCGCGACGTGGAGCGCGCACTCGCGCGCGGAGAGCGGTTCGACTTCTGTTATTCGGAATCGTCGACCATGCCGATGACGATGACGGACCCGCATCACCTCCCCCTCCACCCGCTGCTCGACCGCCGGTTCTTCCGGAAGCTGCGCGCCGCGGGCACCCCCGTCGGGCATTTCCTGCGCGACATCTTCTGGCGGTTCCCCGAGTACCGCGAGGCGGTGCGCTTCCCGAAGCGCGAGGCCGCGCTGGCCGCCTACCGGTTCGACCTCGCGACCCTCCGCCGCGACGTCGACGTCGTCTTCCTGCCCAGCGTTCCGATGGCCCGCTACCTGGATCTCGGCGACACGCGCGTCGAAGCACTGCCCCCGGGGCACGACGACGGGGGCCCCTTCCCCGGGCCCGACGACGGCGTGCGGCTGTTCTACGTGGGCGGGATCGGCGCGCACTACCGGCTGCAGGGCCTGTTCGAGGGCGTGGCGACGGCTGCGGCCGAGGGCGTCGACGTGTCGCTGACCGTCTGCACGCGCCCCGAGCTGTGGGCCGCCGAGGAGCCGACCTATCGGCGCTTCGAGAGCCCCGCCATCCGCGTGGTGCACGCCTCCGGCGCGGAGCTCGAGGAGCACTACCGCGCCGCGAACGTGGGCGCGCTGTTCGTCGAACCCGACCCCTATTGGGGGTTCGCCGTGCCCGTGAAGCTGTACGAGTACCTGGGCGCGGGCAAGCCGATCATCGCGGCCGGGGGCAGCCTCACCGGCGAGCTGGTGGAGGCCGGCGGCTGGGGCTGGGCGCCGCCCTACGACGTGCCCGCGCTCGTGGCGCTGCTCCGCCGTCTCGCCGAGGATCCCGACGAGCGCCGCCGCGCCGCCGCCCGCGTGGCGCAGGACCGCGCGGCACACTCCTGGCGCGGGCGCGCCGAGCAGGCCGCGCGGGCGCTCACTTCCTGATGCCGAGGAAGCGGGAGAGCGCCACGGCCGAGCCCGTGCCCGCGTGCCAGTACTGCGCGAACGCGAGGGTGGCCTTCGCGCTGGCCCGCGCCTGATCCCTGTCCTCGAGGATCCCGCGCATCACGGCCTCCAGGGTGTCGGGCGTCGCGTCGATCAGTTTCGGCGCCTCCGGCATCAGCGCGGCGACGTCCGGCGCGAGGCTGCTGACCACCACCCGGCCCGCCGCCATCGCCTCGACCGCGGCGACGCCGTAGCAGCCGGAGAGGATCTGATCGACGACGATGTCGACGCTGCGCACGAAGTGCGGCATCGTGCGGTGCGGCACGGCCCCCTCGGGCGCCACGTACTCGATGAGGCCCTCGGCCTCCAGCTTGCGCATCACGGGCTCGATGTACTGGGTGCCCTTGATGGGCGGGTTCCGCTTGCTCGGGATGTGCAGCACCCGGGGAACGGGCCGTTGGAGCGTGACGGGCGGGGCGGCCCAGGCGTCGATGTCGACGCACACCGGGATCCAGGTGGCCTCGGGCAGGTCGAGCAGCAGGTCCGGTGTGGACACGAACAGCGGGAGGCCGAGCTCCCTCGCGAAGCCGCGATTCATGGCGGAGAACGCGGTCAGCTTCTGGCGCCACTCCTCGGTGCCCTCGTTGAAGAACGACCAGCGGAGCCGCTCGCGATGCAGCGCCGGGTCGCGCACGTCGGTGCCGTGCGCGATGAGCGCGACGTTCAGCCCCCGCCGCATGAGGGCGCGGACGTCGGCGCCCAGCACGCCGTCGCGCTTCAGCCGGAACCAGGGCTGGTAGCCGTCGATCGCGAGGTGCGTCGTGCCGTCGAACAGCAACCGGTTGCCGATCCCGCGCAACAGGCCGGTGTGGAAGAGCGGGGCCGGGATGGTCACGTCGGCGGGGAACGAGAAGCCGCCGCGGCGGACGGGGCCGCGCGTGAACGACCAGGAGGGGACGAGGAGCGCACGCTGGGTGGCCCGCGCCCACATGTGGGCCTGGCCGGCGTAGTTGGCGGGGCCGATCGCGAGCACGGGCTCGGGCGTGGTGTCGGGCGCCGGTGCGGGCAGAGGCTTGGTCACGGGGATACCTCCAGGAAGGGAGCGAGGCGGCGGGCCGACTCGGCCCCATCGTGCCAGCGCAGGGCGAACGCGGGGCCGGCCGCGGCGCGCCGCTGGGCGGCCGGGCGGTCGTCGAGCACGGCGGTGAGCGTGTCGAGCAGCGTCGAGGGGTCGGCCGCGAGGTAGGGCGGCGGCTCGGGCATCAGGTCGCGCACGTCGGGGGCGAGGCTGCCGATCACCACTCGGCCCGCGGCCATCGCCTCGACGGCGGCCACGCCGTAGTAGCCGGACACCACCTGGTCGATCAGCACGTCGGCCGAGGAGACGAGACCCGCCATCTCCGCGTGCGGCAGGCGGCCGGGGGCGATGTACTCGATGACGCCGCGCTCGGCGAGGGCCGCGCAGACCGCCTCGATGTGCCGCGTGCCCTTGACGACGGAGTTGCTCGGCACGTGCACCACCCGGGGGACGGGCCGCTCGAGGACGGGCGCGGCCGAGGCCCAGCGCGCGACGTCGACCGCGACGGGCAGCCACGTGCCTCCCGGCAGATCGAGCGCGAGATCCGGAGTGGAGTAGAACACGGGCAGGCCGAGGTCCTCGGCCGTCTCCCTGTTCGCCGCGGCGTTGGCCGAGACGGCGTCGCGCCAGTCCGCGGTGCCGTCGCGGAAGTACGACCACTCGAGCCGGCCCATGTGCCGCTCGGGCGAGCGCGTGTCGGTGCCGTGCGAGATGAGCGCTACGCGCCAGCCCCGTTCGGCGAGCCACCGCGCGTCGCCCGCGAGCCTGCCGCGCTGGAAGGCACGAAAGTAGGTCTTGAAGCCGTCGAGGGCCACGTGGGTGGTGCGGGAGAACAGCGCCCGCGAGCGCAGGCCGCGGAGCACGGGGTTCCGGAAGGAGACCGGACGGATCTCCTTGTCCACCTCGAAGCTGAACCCGGCACCGGGCGTCGCGGCGGCGAACGACCAGGCCTCCGCGGGCAGATGGGCCGCGACGGCGCGGGCCCAGGCCGTGGCCTGGCCCGCGTAGTTCGCCGGGCCGATGGCCAACCGAGGTATTCCCACCACAACCTCCAGGGCGGCGCCGGGCGGTCGCCCGCACGCTCGGCTCAGGGTAGCGCACCGGGGTGGCTCGGACAGGGCGTCACCTATACTCACGCAGGTGACTGCTGCGCCCCTTCCGCGGGGAGGGAACCCGGATGCGTGAGCGGCTGCGGGAGCGGCTCGCCGGCCACGAGTTCCTGCGGCACGTCCTGGTCCTGATGAGCGGGACGACGCTGGCGCAGTTGCTGCCGATCGCGGCCTCGCCGATCATCTCCCGGCTGTACTCGCCCGAGGAGATGGGCATCTACACGATGTTCATGGCGTTCGTGAACGGGCTGCTCACCGTCGCCACCTGGCGCTACGACCTGGCGATCGTGCCGGCCGCCGACCCGGCCGAGGCGCGGGCGCTCGTGCGTCTCTCGGTGCGGCTCAGCACGATCACCTGCGTGGTGGTGGGCGTCGGGCTGTTCGCCGCGGCCGGCCCGCTCAGCGCGGCCGTCGGGATGCCTGCCCTGAAGCCGTGGCTGGCCGCCGTCGGCCTCGTCGCCTGGTCGTACTCGCAGGTCAGCATCTTCAGCTACTGGTGCAACCGGGCCAAGAACTACCGCCTGATGAGCGTCAACCGCGTCGGCCAGTCCGTCACGACCACGGGCACGCAGCTGGCGTTCGGCGCCGCGGCGCTCGGCACGACCGGGCTCGTGCTTTCCACGTTCCTCGGCCAGGTGGTGGCCGGGGCGAACCTCTTCCTCCGGACGAGGAAGGAGATCTACGGCCTCCCGCACAGCCCGCTGAAGGCCGTGGCCCGCGAGCACAGGAAGATGCCGCTGCTCAACGCGCCCACCGCCGCGCTCGACGCCGTGCGCCTGTACGGCACCCAGCTGATGATCGGCGCATTCTTCGCCGCCGGCGCCATCGGCCAGTTCGGGCAGGCCTGGAAGCTCCTCCAGACGCCCGCGGGGCTCATCAACTCGAGCCTCAGCCAGGTGTTCTTCCAGCGCCTCGCGGTGACCGAGCGCGGCCAGATGCTCGGCCTGGTGCGTCGGACGATCGGCCGCTCGCTGCTCATCGGGGTGGTGCCCTTCGGGCTGATCTACCTGCTGTCGCCTCCCCTGTTCCCGCTGGTGTTCGGAGAGCGGTGGGCGCTCGCCGGGCTGATCGGCGCGGCCCTCGTGCCGTGGCTCTACGCCAACTTCGTCACCTCGCCCATCTCGCTGCTCTTCGTCGTCGTGCGCAGGCAGGGCGTGGTGTTCTGCTTCGGCCTCTTCTTCACGGCCGCGCCGCTGACGCTGCTCGCGCTGCGTCACACGGACCTGCTCGAGACCATCACGCTGCTGTCGTGGCTGATGGCCGCGCTGCTGGCCGTGTTCCTGCTGCTGGCGCTCTGGGTGGCGCGCGACTACGACCGGGGCGTCGGGACCCTCGCGATGGAGGACGCCCCCGTCGACCCCGACGCGCCGCAGGAGGCAGACGCGGCGGAGGCTCAGGAGCCGGAGAGCACGTCGAGGAACTGACGCGCGAGGTCGGGGAAGCTGTGGTGCTCCCGGACCCATGCGGCGCCGACGGCGCCTCGTCGGGCGCGTTCCTCGGCGGGGAGCGCGACGGCCTCGCTGATGGCCCGCGCGATGTCGGCGGGGTCCTCGGCCCGGGCCCGGACGGCGCAGCCCGCGTAGACCAGCGGGGAGTGCTCGGTGTCGAACGCGTCGACGATCGGGACCTCCGTCAGCATGTAGTCGAAGATCTTGTTGGCCGAGACCCCGTAGGCGTAGAGCGCGCTGCGCTTCGACCCGATGTAGAGCGCGTCACAGCGGGTGAGGGCGTCGTGCACCTGGGCCTTTGGCAGCGAGCCGGCGAACACGACGTCGGCGCCCGACTCGCGGGCCTGGCGCTCCAGGTCCGGCCGGTGCAGGCCGTCGCCGATCAGCACGGCGGTCACCGGCTCGTCCTTCAGCAGGGCCATCGCGGCGACGAGGTCGTCCATGGCGTTCGAGGTGGTCATCCCGCCCGCGTAGCCGAGCACGCGGCGGCCGCGGGCACGCAGGCCCTCGACCAGCTCCACGAAGGCGGCGGGCGCCGGATCGTGGTGCGTGGCCGCGTCGATGCCGTTGGGGATGGGGATCACGGGCGTCTCGATGCCCAGCCCGCGGACGTGCCCCTCGACGTTGGGCAGGATGGAGACCACCGCGTCGCTGTTGGCGTAGGCGGAGCGTTCGGCGGCGGCCATCGCGGCCATCAGGGGATGCCGCGGCGAATGGCCGCCTAGCTCGATGGGCGTCAGGGGCCAGAGGTCGTGGATCTCGTGCACGAGGCGCGCGCCGCTCAGCCGGGCGAGGCGCTGCGCGAAGTACGTGTCGAACGGGTAGGTCGACGACGAGATGACCGCGTCGGGCCGCAGCTCGGCGGCGATCGTCGCGGCCGCGCGGAGCCCGCCGCCCACGTAGTCGACCCAGCTCAGTAACCGGCCCACGCCGTTGCCCTGGTACTCCCTGGTGGGCAGGAAGCGGAACTCGACGCCGTCGACGTCGTAGGGCAGCCCGGGCTCGGCGTCCTGGAAGTTCCTGACCCGAAGGTGGCTGTACGTGCCCGCCAGCACGGTGGTCTGCGCCCCGAGCTTCGCCCACTCGCGCGCCATGTCGTGCGGCCGGAACTCCATCCCCGCCGTCGGCGACCCCGCGTAGTGGTCCAGGTAGCAGATCCTCACGGCTTTTCCTCCTCGGCGGGCCACGTGGCGACCAGCGCGACGGCGGCCCACCACCACAGGGCGATGCCGAAGTTGCGCAGCAGGTAGGTGTCGAACAGGAAGGCGACCAGCGTCGCGAGCACCGCGGCCGCCACCGCCCAGCGCGTGACCGTGCCGCGGGCGCCGAGCGCGATCAGGGCGACGCCCGCCAGCACGCAGGCCAGCAGCGCGGCGCCGACGAGCCCGAGCTCGACGAGCGCGGCCAGCGGGGTGGAGTGCGGGGTGCCGAGCACGTTCCCGGCCACTGTCTCGTACTCGCGCGGGTGCGCGGTCATGGACTCGAAGAAGTGCCACGGCCACACGCCGCCGGGGCCGGTGCCGAAGACGACCGTGGCGGCGTCGGCCGACCACAGCCGGAGCGAGACCTCGATGTTGCCGAGGCGCAGGGGGTCGGCGAGCGACAACACGCGCGAGGCGCCGGGGATGACGGGCGCGATGAACGCCAGCGCCGCGGCCGCGATCACCAGCGGCCACGCCAGCCGGGCCGCCTGGCCGCTCCCCTTGATCCTTCCGACGGCGAGCAGCACGCCCCAGATCAGCAGCGTGATGAGCGCGCCGCGCGACTGGGTGGCGACGATGCCGACGACTGCCGCGCCCACCAGGCAGAGGCTCAGCACGCGGCGGCGGCGCGACCCGCCGGCGAGATACCAGGCGAGGGCGAAGGCCGCCGCCAGCAGCAGGAGGACGTGCACGACGGCCGCGCCGCCCTGGCCGGTCGCGAACCGGATCGACCCGATGGCGACCGCGTGCATCGGCCAGGCCAGGAACGCCAGCGGCAGCGCCGCGGCGGCGCCCACCACCAGCACCCGGAGCCGCCGCGGCCGCTCGGCCGCCAGCACGAGCCCGACGCCCGCGATCATGGCCAGCCAGGCCGTCGCCAGCGGCACGACGAGGAAGATCGGGTCGACGATCCAGTCGCGGTTGTCGAACCGAACACCCGGTTCGGGCCTCACGAGCGCGGAGACGATGCCGTAGGCCACCAGCGCCGTGAAGGACGCCATCACCAGGATCAGCGGGCGCCCGAGCTCGCGGCGTCGCCACCACAGCCACGGCGCGGCGGCGCCCGCCAGCAGCACGAGCGCGATCAGCTCGTAGGTCAGCCAGGAGATGCCGACGATCGGATAGGACATCCGCACCAGCGGCGTCCCGAAGGTCGCGAACTGCGCGACGGCGACGAACGGCACGAACAGCCAGGCGACCGCGTTTCCCGCGCGGACGCGGCGGGCGTCCAGCCCGGTCGCCGGCGCGCTCACTCCTCGACGCCCCTGAGCGGCACGCCCGTCGGGCCCGAGGCCGCCTCGCGGCGCGCGCGCTCGGCCGCGGCGGCCGCGTGCTGCTGCTTGGTCAGCCGGCCGATGGACTCGGGGTCGGCGCCGTCGACGCTCGCCAGCTCGGCGGGGTCGAGCGGCGGCACGTGCACGCGGGAGACCAGCTCGTGGCTGGTGGTGGTGCGCTCCTCGTCGTCGCTGAACAGCACCTCGTGCAGCTTCTCGTTGGGCCGCAGCCCGGTGAAGACGATCTTGATGTCCTTGCCGGAGCGGGCGATCAGGCCCTTCGCGACGTCGAGGATCCGCACGGGCTCGCCCATGTCGAGGACCAGCACGTCGCCCGGCAGGCCGATAGCGCCCGCCTGGATGGTCAGCTCGCAGGCCTCGGGGATGGTCATGAAGTAGCGCGTGATGTCGGGGTGCGTCACGGTGAGCGGACCGCCGGCCTCGATCTGCGCGGTGAAGGTGTGCAGCATCGAGCCGCGCGAGCCCAGCACGTTGCCGAACCTGACCGAGAGCCAGGTCCGCCCGGTGCGCTCCGCGAAGTGCGCGGTGAGCTCCTCGGCGAGCCGCTTCGTCTTGCCGAGCACGCTCGTCGCGTCGGCCGCCTTGTCGGTGGAGATGTTCACGAACCGCTGGACGCCGTGGCGCTCGGCCACGCGCAGCACGTTGAGGGTGCCCAGCGTGTTGGTCTTCCAGCCCTCGAGCGGGTACTGCTCGAGCATCGGCAGGTGCTTCAGCGCCGCGGCGTGGAACACCACGTCGGGCTTGTGCGTCGCGAACACGGCCTCGAGCGCCTCGGCGTCGCGGATGTCGCAGAGCACCATGTTGGGCGTGTCGAGCAGGCCCTGGTGGTAGATGGAGAGCTGCGTGCCATGCAGGCCGGACTCGTCGCGGTCCAGCATGACGAGCTCCTTGGGCCCGAACCGGTGGACCTGGCGCGCGATCTCCGAGCCGATCGAACCGCCGGCGCCCGTCACCAGCACCACCTTGCCCGTGAGATAGCCGGAGATCTCGCCGAGGTTGGTGGTGATCTGGGCGCGGCCGAGCAGGTCGGTGACGTCCAGCCGATGCAGGCTGGAGCGCTCGAGGCGGCCGCTCACGATCTCCCGCGTGGGCGGCATCACGAGCACGGTCAGGCCCGCCTCGTCGCTGATCCGGGAGATCTCCCGCATCAGGGCGCGGTCGGCGGTGGGGACGGCGACGATCAGCGTGCGCACGCCCTTGGCGTCGGCCGCGGCGGCCAGCTGGTCGAGGCCACCCAGGACCTTCGCGCCGGACAGGTGCAGGTTCCGCTTGGCCGGGTCGTCGTCCAGGTAGCCGACGATCTCGAAGGGCGCGTCGGAGTCGAAGTCCAGCAGCCGGCCCAGCTGCGCCCCGGCGTTGCCCGCGCCGTAGACCAGCACCGGTTCCGTGCCGTCGGAGTGCTGGTTCGCCCTCGTCAGCGCGCGGAACAGGAAGCGTCCCGCGGCCATCAGCACGAGCGCGGCCAGCGGGACGGTGAAGGTGACGACGCGCGGGTAGCCGGGTGTGGCGAAGGCCGCGGAAACGACGCCGAGGACCAGCCCGATGCTCAGCGTGATGCCCGCCAGCTGCACCGACTCCTCGAACGACGCGATGGTGTGCCTGCCGCGGTAGAGCTTGGTGACGAACCCCACCGTGACCTGCGCGACGATGGCGGCCACCGCGTACTGCAGGACGAAGTGGGCCTCCTCGCCGCGCAGGTTGAAGCTGTAGCGCGCGACGACGAGCGCCACGACCGCCATGGCCCAGCAGAGGCCGTCCCAGAGGGCGAGCCCGACGCGCAGCAGACCCGCGCGGGTCGAAGTGGCGGGCAAGGATCCTCCCGGGGTCGCTGTTGTCGTCGTCGGCGATTCTATCTTGGGGCCCGACACCATCGGGCGCGCCGGGCGCGGGCGCCGCCGAGCCGCCCGCCGGTAAGCTCGGCGCATGCCCTTCCTGCCGTTTGCCCGCCCCGACATCACCGAGGCCGAGATCGACGCGGTCGCCCAGGCGATGCGCTCCGGATGGCTGACGACGGGGCCCAACGCCAGCGACTTCGAGCGCGAGTTCGCGGCCTTCCTGGGCACCGACTCTCAGGCCGTTGCGGTGAACTCGGCAACCGCCGGCCTGCACCTGGCTTTCGAGGCCATCGGCGTCGGCCCCGGCGACGAGGTCCTCGTCCCCACCTGGACGTTCACGGCGACGGCGGAGGCCGTCCGCTACCTGGGCGGCGACCCCGTGCTCGTCGACGTCGACCCCGTCACCTTGTGCCTCGACCTGGCCGACGCCGAGCGCAAGGTCACCGAACGCACCGTGGCCGTCGCGCCGGTGCACTACGCGGGCCTCGCGGTGCCGAACGCGGCCCTGACGACCTTCGCGGAGCGGCACGGGCTGGCGGTCGTCGAGGACGCCGCGCACGCCTTCCCCACCCTCAACGAGGGCACGGTCGTCGGCGCGCACGGGCACGCGGCCACGGTCTACTCCTTCTACGCCACCAAGACGATGACCACCGGCGAGGGCGGCATGGTGGTCACGCCGGACCCCGCACTGGCGGCGCGGATGCGCACGATGCGGCTGCACGGCATCAACCGGGACGTGTTCGACCGCTACTCCTCGACGAAGCCGTCCTGGCACTACGACGTCGTGGCGCCCGGCTACAAGTACAACCTGACCGACACGGCGGCGGCCATGGGGCGCGTCCAGCTTCGCCGCACCGCCGAGATGGTCGCCCGTCGGACCGCCATCGCGGCCCGCTACGACGAGGCGTTCGCGGAGCTGCCCGTCACGCTGCCCGCGCACGCGCCCGAAGGGTCGAGCCACGCCTGGCACCTCTACAACCTCCGCCTCGCCGAGGGCGCGGCCGTCTCCCGCGACCGGTTCATCGAGCTGATGTCCGAGGCCGGGGTGGGCACCAGCGTGCACTTCATCCCGCTCCACCTGCAGCCCTACTGGCGCGACGCCTACCACCACACGCCGCCGGACTTCCCCGTCGCGACGGCCGAGTTCCAGCGCTCGGTCAGCCTGCCCATCTTCTCCGCGATGACCGACGACGACGTGGCGACGGTGATCGCGGCCGTCCGCGGCATCCTCGGCTGAGCGATGCGGGCCAAGCGCGTCTTCGACGCCGTCAGCGCCGCCGTCGGCCTCGTCGTGCTGTCGCCGGCGTTCCTCGTGGTCGCGGTGCTCATCGCCGCGCAGGACCGCGGGCCCGTCTTCTTCCGGCAGGAACGCGTCGGTCTGCACGGCCGGATCTTCCGGATCCACAAGTTCCGCACCATGCGGGTGGCCTCGGCGGGCGCCGAGATCACCACCGCGAACGACAACCGGATCACGCCCGTCGGGGCGCTGCTCAGGCGGTCGAAGCTCGACGAGCTCCCGCAGCTGATCGACGTTCTCATCGGCGACATGTCGGTGGTCGGCCCGCGCCCCGAGGTGCCGAAGTACGTGGCGCTGTGGGGCGACGAGGCGCGCGCCGAGATCCTGAGCGTGCGCCCCGGCATCTCGGACCCGGCGTCCATCGCCTTCCGCAACGAGCAGGACGAGCTCGCCGCCGCGGACGACCCCGAGCGGCACTACGTCGACGTGATCCTGCCGCAGAAGGTCGCCATGTACCGCGAGTACGTGCGCACGCGCTCCTTCGTCGGCGACCTTCGGCTCATCGCCCGCACCCTGGGAGCCGTCGCCGGCCGGTGACGGCCGATCCGGCGCTTCGTTCACCGCCCTTCGGGTGATATAGTGCCGGCAAATCGGTGCCGTGGGGGTTCACCGATGTAGGGGGGAAAACGCCATCATGGCGACAATCGAATTTACTTCATCTTTGCGACGGGTGATCGTGGGCTGCCTGGCCCTCGCGCTCGTCCTGACAGGGCTCTCCGCACCGTCCGCGGGAGCAGCAGACAAGGCCACCGTCACCGGCACGGGAACCGGCGTGTCCCAGAGGTTCAGGGTCGATCCCGGGATCTACCAGCTCGACTTCTCGTTCTCCGGCACGCCGAAGGACGTCGTCGAGGCCTACGTCGTCAGCGAGGACCTGGGCGACCTGACCATGGCGACGCTCGATCTCGCCAGCTCCGGTTCGTCGCGCCGCTACGTCCCGTCCAACGGCGAGGAGCTGTGGATCGACGTGGAGGCCGCCGCCGGCGTCACCTGGACCGCGGCGCTCACCCGCGCGACGTTCCCGACCACCGTGACCAACTCGCTGTCGGCCACCGGCCGCGGCATGAACGCGTCCAACCTCGTCCTGCTGGAGAGCGGCATGTACTCGTACACCGCGTCCTACTCGGGCAACACGAGCGCAGGCAAGCCGCTCTCGATCGGCATCCTCGTCATGGGCGCCGAGGGCGCGCACGCCCTGGTCAACGAGCAGCAATCGGCGAGCGGCAAGACCACGGGCACGTTCACGCTCGAGCAGCGCGGCATCGTCTGGGTCGACCCGCTGGCGCTGCCCGCCTCGACGTGGACGGTCGACGCGACCTACCAGGGCCTGCCTGCGCTGCGCACCACGCCGACGCCGACCATCAGCGGGACCGTTGCGGTGGGCCAGAAGCTGACGGCCGTGCCCGGCACGTGGGACGCGGGCGTGAAGCTCAGCTACCAGTGGCTGCGCAACGGCACGGCGATCAGCGGCGCCACGGCCTCGACCTACACCGTCGCGACCGCCGACAAGGGCACGCAGCTCAGCGTAGCCGTGACGGGCACGAAGCAGGGCTTCCTGTCGGCCACCAAGACCTCGGCGCCGACCAAGGCCGTCGACGGGCCGCGGCTGTCCGCGACGCCCACGCCCACCATCTCCGGCACCGCGAAGGTCGGCTCGACGCTCACCGCCAAGGCGGGCACGTGGGACTCCGGCGTGAAGCTCAGCTACCAGTGGCTGCGCAACGGCACGAAGATCAGCGGCGCCACGAAGTCCACCTACACCGCAACGGCCTCCGACAAGGGCGCGGCGCTGACCGTCACGGTGACGGGCACGAAGTCCGGCTACCCGACGGTGGCCAAGACCTCGGCGAAGACCAAGGCCGTGGCGGCGGGCACGCTCTCGTCGACGCCCACGCCGACCATCTCCGGGTCCGCGAAGGTGGGCAAGAAGCTCACGGCCAAGCCGGGCACCTGGAAGCCCTCGGGCGTCAGCCTCAGCTACCAGTGGCTCCGCGACGGCAAGGCCATCAAGGGCGCCACGAAGTCCACCTACACCGTCACGACGTCAGACAAGGGCAAGAAGCTTTCCGTCCAGGTGAAGGGGTCCAAGTCCGGCTACACGACCGTGACGAGGACCTCCGCGAAGACCGCAACGGTCTGACGGAAGCCGATTCGGGGGCGGGGCCACGGGTCCCGCCCCCGTGCTGCTACGCTCCCCGAAACCGTCGGCGGTGGGGCCGTCGGTATGTAGAGAGGGAGACGCCGTGCAGGCGACCACATCACATCCATCAATCGTGCGCCGCGCGCTCATCGCGTGCCTGACGCTGGCGCTCGCGTTCACCGGCTTCGCCGCGCGTCCGGCGTCGGCGGCCGAGACCGCCGCCGTCAACGGCACCGGCAGCCAGATCTCCGCCAGCTTCGATCTCGATCCCGGCATCTACGAGATCGACTTCTCGTTCTCGGGCCCGACCGAGGCCTTCGTGGAGGCCTGGCTCGTCAGCGACGTCGAGGACTACGACGACCAGCTCGTCGCCTACGACATCGCGGCCGCCGGCCGCTCGCAGCGCATCGTGCTCTCCGTGGGCGAGGTCTTCGCGCTCGACGTCAATGTCGCCGACGACGTGACGTGGAGCGCCACCGTCGAGCCGGTCGCCGAGCCGACGACCGTCAAGACCTCGCTGTCGGTCTCCGGCACCGGCACGAACGCCTCCTCGCTGTACCTGCTCGAGAAGGGCACCTACTCCTACACCGCCACCTATTCGGGCAACGTGATCGACGACGAGGCCGCGTTCATCGAGATCTACGCCATGAATCTCACCGAGGGCAAGATCTTCAACCTGGTCGAGGAGATCAGCTCGCCGAGCGGCAAGAAGACCGGGTCGTTCACCCTGGGCCAGCGCGCGCTGGTGTGGATCGAGCCCGTCGCGCTGTCCAAGGCCAGCTGGAAGGTCGACGCCGCGCTGAACCTGACGGCCGCGACCCCGACGATCAGCGGCACGGTCGCCGTCGGCAAGACCCTCACGGCCAAGCCCGGCACCTGGAAGCCCTCGGGCGCCACGTTCACCTACCAGTGGCTGCGCGACGGGAAGAAGATCAGCGGCGCCACCAAGTCCACCTACACCCTCACCTCGTCCGACAAGGGCAAGGCCATCTCCGTGCAGGTGAAGGGCAGCAAGTCCGGCTACTCCTCGGTCACCAAGACCTCCTCCAAGACCAAGGCCGTCAAGGCGGGCACGCTCTCGTCGACGCCCACGCCGAAGATCTCCGGGTCCGCGAAGGTGGGCAAGAAGCTCACGGCCAAGGCGGGCACGTGGAAGCCCTCCGGCGTGAAGCTCAGCTACCAGTGGCTGCGCGACGGGAAGAAGATCAAGGGCGCGACGAAGTCCACCTACACCGTCACCCGCTCCGACAAGGGCAAGAAGATCTCCGTGCAGGTGAAGGGCAGCAAGTCCGGCTACACCTCGGTCACGAAGACCTCCAAGAAGACCTCGAAGGTCTAGGGCCATGGCGCAGAGCATCCGGCGGGCGTTGATAGCCTGCCTCACCGTGGCGCTCGCGTTCACCGGCTTCGCGGTACGACCGGCCGAGGCCGCGGAGGTCGCCTCCGTCGACGGCGTGGGCAGCGGCGAGTCGACCGCGTTCTGGCTCGACGAGGGGATCTACCTCGTGGACTTCGCGTTCCAGGACGCCGTCGACGCCCTGACCACCTCGTCGCTGACCAGCACCGACTCGGGCGTCGACGAGCTCCTCACCTTCTCCATGGACGCTTCCGGTTCGACGAGAAGGGTCGTCCGGGTGACGGAAGCGGACCTGTTCCGGTTCTCCGTCGTGTCGAGCGAGGGCGTGCGGTGGAGCGGCGACGTCTCCCCCGCCGATCTGCCGACCAGCGCGCAGCGGTCGTTCGCCGCGAGCGGGCAGGGGCTGAGCAGCTCCGAGATCTACCTCCTCCAGGAGGGGACCTACAGCTACACGGCCGCGTTCTCCGGCAACGAACTGCAGGGCATCCCCTACACGATCACGGTGTCCGCCATCGACCACGCCAGCGACGCAGCCCACGTCCTCCTGCAGGCGGACGCCACCGCCAACGGCACGCGATCGGGCACCTTCACGGTGGCGCGCCAGGGACTCGTGTGGCTCAGCCCGTCCGGCACGACCACGTCCGGGGCGAACTGGAGCGTCGACGCGGCGCTCGTCGAGAAGAAGGCGTTCTCGGCCGCTCCGACGCCGGCCGTCTCAGGCACCGCGCAGGTCGGCAAGACGCTGACGGCCACGCCCGGGACCTGGCAGCCCTCACCCGCATCGCTCACCTACCAGTGGCTCCGCGACGGCGCGAAGATCAGCGGCGCCACGAAGCCCACCTACACCGCAACGGCCTCCGACAAGGGCAAGAAGCTGTCGGTGACGGTCACCGCTGCCAAGCCCGACTACGTCACGACGAGCAAGACGTCAGCCGCCACCGCGGCGGTGGCTGCCGGCTCGCTCTCCAGCACTCCGACGCCGAAGATCTCCGGCACGGCCCAGGTCGGCAAGAAGCTCACCGCCTCGGCGGGGACGTGGAAGCCGTCGGCGACCCTGACGTATCAGTGGCTCCGTGACGGGAAGAAGATCAGCGGCGCCACGAAGTCGTCCTACACCCTCACCTCGTCCGACAAGGGCAAGAAGATCTCGGTCCAGGTGAAGGGCGCCAAGTCCGGCTACACGTCGGTCACGAAGACCTCCTCGAAGACCAAGGCCGTCAAGGCGGGCACGCTCTCGTCGACCCCGACGCCGACCATCTCCGGCACCGCCCAGGTCGGCAAGAAGCTCACCGCCAAGGCCGGCACCTGGAAGCCCTCCGGCGTGAAGCTCAGCTACCAGTGGCTGCGCAGCGGCAAGACCATCAAGGGCGCGACGGCGTCGACGTACAAGGTCGGCGCAGCGGACAAGGGCAAGAAGATCAGCGTCAAGGTGAAGGGCTCCAAGTCCGGCTACACGTCGGTGACGAAGACCTCGAAGTCCACCAAGACCGTGACCTACCCGTCCCGGACGGCCCCGGTGAGCCTCACCAGCTGCCCGAGCTGGGCGCCCATCAAGGGCAACGCCGACTCCGGGATCTACCACGTCAAGGGCCAGCGCTTCTACACCAGGACGCACCCCGAGGAGTGCTTCAGCAGCGAGTCCGCGGCCCGCGCCGCGGGATACCGCAAGTCGAAGGTCTAGGAACCGTTCCCCGAACAGGCAGCCCCGCACGACGACAGAGCCGTGCGGGGCTGCCTGCGTGAAGGGTCCGAAACCGCGCACCGCCGACACCGACGCTGCGGGGAGGCCGACGTCGGCGCAGAAACTCTGCCGATAGACTGGCGGCGACCCCGAAGAGGAGACCAGATGGCAGAGCCCCGCATCCTTCCTTCCGCAGACTTGGACGACGGCGTCAGCATCGGCGACGGCTCCTCGATCTGGCACCTCGCGCAGGTGCGCGGCGGAGCGGAGATCGGCACCAACGTGATCGTCGGACGCGGCGCCTACATCGGGAGCGGGGTGCACGTGGGCGACAACTGCAAGATCCAGAACTACGCCCTGGTCTACGAGCCTGCGCACCTGGAGGACGGCGTTTTCGTGGGCCCGGCCGCGGTGCTCACCAACGACACGTTCCCGCGCGCGATCAACCCCGACGGCACGCCGAAGAGCGCGCACGACTGGGAGCCCGTCGGCGTGACGCTGCGCGAGGGCTGCTCCGTCGGGGCGCGGGCGGTGTGCGTCGCGCCGGTCACGGTCGGCCGCTGGGCGACGGTGGCCGCCGGCTCCGTCGTGACCAAGGACGTGCCCGACTACGCGCTCGTCGCCGGCGTGCCCGCCCGGCGCATCAAGTGGGTGGGCCGCTCCGGCTTCCCGCTCGAGCAGACGGGCGAGAACACTTTCACCGACCCACACACGGGCGACCAGTTCGTCCAGGACGGCGAGACCCTGCAGCTAGTAAAGGAAGCCTGATGACCAACGCCTTCATCCCTCCGGCCAAGCCGATCATCGGCGACGAGGAGCGCGCGGCCGTCGACCGGGTGCTGCGCTCGGGCATG
This sequence comes from Arachnia sp., assembly GCA_047602285.1. Classification (GTDB taxonomy): domain Bacteria; phylum Actinomycetota; class Actinomycetes; order Propionibacteriales; family Propionibacteriaceae; genus Arachnia. The sequence goes on along the minus strand of JASGHR010000001.1, from coordinate 2,375,247 downwards.
ATCGCGCAAGGCCCCGAGGTGGCGGCCTTCGAGCAGGAGTTCGCCGAGCACTTCGGCCTGGGCCGCGCCTGCGTGGCTGTGAACTCGGGCACGTCCGGCCTGCACCTCGGGCTGCTGTCGTCGGGGATCGGCGCGGGCGACGAGGTGATCGTGCCGTCGTTCACCTTCGCGGCGACGGCGAACTCGGTGGCGCTGACCGGCGCCACCCCGGTCTTCGCCGACATCGCGCTGGACGACTTCACGCTCGACCCCGCGTCCGTCGAGGCCGCGATCACCGAGCGCACCAAGGCGATCATGCCGGTGCACCTGTACGGTCACCCGGCGAAGATGGACCGCCTGCAGGCCATCGCCGACGCGCACGGGTTGCTGCTGTTCGAGGACGCCGCGCAGGCGCACGGCGCCGCCCTGAACGGCACCCCCGTCGGCGCCTTCGGCACGTTCGCGATGTTCTCGCTGTACCCCACCAAGAACATGACCTCGGGCGAGGGCGGCATGGTGTCGGCCGCGAACGCCGACGTCGAGCGCAACCTGCGCCTGTACCGCAACCAGGGCATGCTGCAGCAGTACCACAACGAGGTCGTCGGCCTGAACAACCGCATGACGGACATCCATGCCGCCATCGGCCGTGTGCAGCTCACCAAGGTCGGCGCGTGGACGAAGACGCGCCAGGACAACGCCGCGTTCCTGTCGGCGCACCTGGAGGGTGTCACACCCCCGCCCGTGGCCGACGGCGCCGTGCACGTCTACCACCAGTACACGATCCGCGTGGCCGAGGACCGCGACGGCCTGGCGAAGGCCCTCAAGGACGAGTACAACGTCGGCTCCGGCATGTTCTACCCCGTGCCGAATCACCGCCTGAAGCCGTTCCAGGTGGACGTGCACCTGGCCAACACCGAGCAGGCCGCGCGCGAGTGCCTGTCGCTGCCGGTGCACCCCTCGCTCTCGCAGGGTGACCTGGAGCGGATCGTCGCCGCCGTCAACGCGCTCGCCAAGGCCGGCGCCTGATGGCCGCCCTCCGCGCGGGCCTCATCGGCCTCGGCATGATGGGCCGTCACCACGCGAGGAATCTGCGGGCGATCGACGGCGTCGAGCTGGTCGCCGTCGCCGACGCGGCCGGTGACCCGCACGGGCTGGCCGGCGGCCTCGACGTCCTGCCGAGCGTCGAGGCGCTCATCGACACGGGGATCGACTACGCGGTGGTCGCCGCCCCGACGATGTACCACGAGGAGATCGGGCTGCGGCTCGCCGAGGCGGGCGTGCACGCGCTCATCGAGAAGCCGCTGGCCAGCACGGCCGCCGGGGCCCGGGCCCTCGCGCAGGCCTTCGCCGACCGCGGCCTGGTGGGCGCCGTCGGCCACATCGAGCGCTACAACCCCGCCCTGCAGAGCCTCCGCCGCCGCTTGGAGGCGGGCGAGCTGGGCGACATCTACCAGATCTCCACCCGCCGCCAGGGCCCGTTCCCGGCGCGGATCGCCGACGTCGGCGTCATCAAGGACCTGGCCAGCCACGACATCGACCTCACCGCCTGGGTGACGCAGCGCGATTACGAGCTGGTCGCGGCGCGCACGATGTTCAAGGCGGGCAGGGACTACGAGGACATGGTCGCGGCCACCTGCCAGCTGTCCGGCGGCCTGATGAGCAACCACCTCGTGAACTGGCTGACGCCCGCGAAGGAGCGGCTCACGATCGTGACCGGCGAGAAGGGCATGTTCGTGGCGGACACCCTCACGGCCGACCTCACGTTCCACGCCAACGGCACCGTCGCGACGACGTGGGACGACATCGCGCAGTTCCGCGGCGTCTCGGAGGGCGACGTCACGCGGTTCGCCATCCCGAAGCCGGAGCCGCTGCGGGTCGAGCACGAGAACTTCCGCGACGCCGTCCTCGGCCTGCCCGCCGACGTCGTCACGCTCGAACAGGGCGCCCGGGTGGTGGAGGTCTGCGAGGCGATGATCGAGTCCGCGCGGACCAACGCGTTCATCGCGCTCGCGTGACAAACAGGGGCGATTGTCGGGGCGCGGGCGCCGAGGGCTAGGATCACCCGGAGAACGGGACGGCGGAGTCCGAGAAAGGCCGCTCTGCGCGCAGCTGCGCATGGCCACGCTCGGCCGACGAGCTCCCTCCGGACAACAGCAGAAGAAGGACCACGTGTCAGCCACAAAGACGGTGTACATCGCCATTTCATCGGACATCCTGCACAGGGGTCATCTCAAGGTCATCGAGGCTGGGGCGGCCTTGGGCGAGGTGACGATCGGGCTCCTCACCGATGAGAGCATCGCTACGTACAAGCGTCTCCCCATCGTGGACTGGGACTCCCGCAAGGCGCTGGTCGAGAGCCTTTCGACCGTGACGCGCGTGGTGCCGCAGGAGTCGCTGTCCTACGCGGCCAACCTCCGCGCGCTGAAGCCCGACTACGTGGTGCACGGCGACGACTGGCGCTCCGGCATCCAGTCGATGGTGCGCGACGAGGTGGTCAGCGTGCTGGCCGAGTACGGCGGCGAGCTCGTCGAGGTGCCCTACACCGAGGGCGTCTCCGGCTCCGCGATCGACCAGGCGATGCGCGCCTCCATCAACACCACCGAGCTCCGCCGCGCGAAGCTGCGCCGGCTGCTGGCGCTGCGTCCCTACATCCGCGCCATGGAGGTCTCCAACGGCCTCAGCGCGCTGATCGTGGAGAACGTGAAGTCGGTCGACGAGAAGTCGATGAGCGTGCGCGAGTACGACGCGTTCTGGGTGAGCAGCCTCTGCGACTCCTCGTTCAAGGGCAAGCCCGACATCGAGCTGGTCGACTGGTCGAGCCGCATGGAGACCATCGACGAGATCATGGAGGTCTCCACCAAGCCGATCATCGTCGACGGCGACACCGGCGGCCGGATCGAGCACTTCCGCTACACCGTGAAGACCCTCGAGCGCGCGGGCGTGTCAGCCGTCATCATCGAGGACAAGACCGGCCTGAAGCAGAACTCGCTGTTCGGCACCGACGCAGTGCAGATCCTCGACGACCCGCAGGCCTTCGCTGAGAAGATCAACGCGGGCAAGCAGGCCCAGGTCACGCGCGACTTCATGATCATCGCCCGCCTGGAGAGCCTGATCGCCGGCATGGGCATCGACGACGCCATCGAGCGCGCGAAGATCTACATCGAGGCCGGCGCCGACGGCATCATGATCCACTCCCGCCACAAGGACGGCGCGGAGATCCGCGAGTTCATGCGCCGGTTCCGCGAGTACAGCACCGACATTCCCGTCGTCATGGTGCCCACCTCGTACAACCACCTCTACGAGGAGGAGTTGCACGAGATCGGCGCCAACGTCATCATCCACGCCAATCACCTGCTGCGTAGCGCCTACCCTGCGATGCTGCGCACGGCCCAGAAGATCCTCGACGCGGGCCGCAGCAAGGAAGTCGACGACGAGATCATGTCCATCAAGGAAGTCCTGAGGTTGATCCCCGAATGAGCACCATCGATACCCCCGCGTTCTACGACCACCTGATCGGCCAGGGCGTCGAGCTGTTCACCGGCGTGCCCGACTCGCTGCTGCAGGATCTCTGCGCCTGCATCTACGACCGCACGCCCCGCGAGGCCAACGTCGTGGCCGCCAACGAGGGCAACGCCGTCGGCATCGCCTGCGGCTACCACGTCTCGACGGGCAAGTACGCCGCGGTGTACCTGCAGAACTCCGGCCTCGGCAACATCGTCAACCCGGTGCTCTCGCTGGCCCACCCCGAGGTCTACGGCATCCCGATGCTGCTGATCATCGGCTGGCGCGGCGAGCCCGGCGTCAAGGACGAGCCGCAGCACGTGGCGCAGGGCCGCCTGACGCCGGCCATGCTGGACGCGCTCGAGGTGCCCTACACCGTGGTGGACCCGGAGTCCTGGGAGTCCCAGGTCGACGACGCGCTGGCCACGATGCGCGCCACCAACGCGCCCGTGGCGCTGCTGGTACGCAAGGGCATCTTCAGCAAGTACCCCTTCGCGACGCCCAGCAAGGACGGGCTGACGCTCACCCGCGAGGAGGCCCTCGAGGCCGTGCTCGAGGCCGTCGGGCCCGAGGCGTTCCTGGTGTCGACGACGGGCAAGACGTCGCGCGAGGTGTTCGAGCTGCGCGAGAAGCGCGGCGAGGGCCACGCGCACGACTTCCTGACCGTGGGCGGCATGGGCCACAGCTCCTCGATCGCGATGGGCGCCTGCCTCGGCACCGACGCGCCGATCTACTGCGTGGACGGCGACGGCGGCTTCCTCATGCACATGGGGTCGGCGGCGGTCATCGCCCAGCGGGCCAAGGACAACTACCGCTACATCCTGATCAACAACGGCGCGCACGAGTCGGTGGGCGGCCAGCCCACCGTCGCGTTCGACATCGACATCCCCGCCATCCTGCAGGGCGCGGGCTTCGAGCACGTGGAGCTGGTCACCGACGGCGCGGACATCGCCGCCGCGGTGGCCCGGGTGGCCGAGCGGCCGCGCTCCGCGCTGGTCATCGAGACGAGGCAGGGCTCCCGCCCCGACCTCGGCCGCCCGACGGTGTCGCCATCGGCCAACAAGGTCGACATGATCAAGGAGTTCGAGGAGACGCGTCGTTGAGAGCGTTGATCTTCAACTCCGGCGTCGGGAACCGGATGGGTGACTTCACCCGCGACAACCACAAGTCGATGGCGGTGCTCTCCAACGGGGAGACCATCTTCGGCCGCCAGCTGCGGCTGCTCGCCGCGGCCGGCCTCACCGAGGTGGTCGTCACCACTGGCCCCCACGTGGAGCAGCTCCGCGCGGTGGCCGCCGAGTTCCCGCGCCTCAGCGTGTCGTTCGTGCCCAACGACGTCTACGACACCACGAACTACATCTACTCGATGCATCTGGCCCGCGAGCTCCTGGACGACGACGTGCTGATGCTGCACGGCGACCTCGTCTTCAACCGGGGCGCGCTGCAGGCCATCCTGGCCGACCCGCGCCCGGACCTCGGCGCCGTCAACGCGTCGATCCCCCAGCCGGAGAAGGACTTCAAGGCGCGCGTCGACGGCGACCTGATCACCGAGGTCGCCGTGAACATCCACGACGCCGACTGCGTCGCGTTCCAGCCGATGTACAAGCTGAGCCGGCGGGCGATCGGCGCGTGGCTGGCCCGCGTGGCCGACTTCGTCGAGGCCGGCACCACCGGCGTCTACGCCGAGAACGCGCTGAACCAGATCGCCCACGAGGCCGACATCCACGCGTTCTCCTACGCGGATCACTTCGTCAACGAGATCGACACGCTCGAGGATCTCGCCGTGCACTCCGCGGCGCTGCGCCTCCGCGACTTCGACGAGCAGCCCATCCTCGCCGACGACGGGGCCCTCGGCCGTCTCCCCGCCCTGCTGACCGAGGCCGGGGTGCGTCGCCCGCTCGTGGTGGGCGGCCGCAGCTTCGCGTCGTCGCCCGTGAAGCAGCTCCTGGACGACTCGGGGGTCGACTACGTCGTCTTCTCGGGCTACTCCCCCAACCCGAAGCTCCCCGAGGTGCACGACGGCCTGGCGGCGTTCCGGGACGGCGGCTGCGACGGGATCCTCGCCGTCGGCGGCGGCAGCGCCATGGACGTGGCCAAGTGCGTCAAGATCCTCGCCTCGACCGATGCGGCCGAGTTCCCGGCCTTCGGCGCCCCGCTGGTGCGGAACGTCCCCCAGGTGGCGCTGCCCACCACCGCGGGCACGGGTAGCGAGTCGACGCACTTCGCCGTGGTCTACATCGATGGCGAGAAGCACTCGATCGCGCACGACTCGATGCTGCCGGACGCCGTCATCCTCGAGCCCGAGCTGCTGCGCAGCCTGCCCGAGTACCACAAGAAGGCGAGCCTGCTCGACGCGCTCGCGCAGTGCGTCGAGTCCACGTGGGCCAAGGGCGCCACCACGCAGAGCAAGGGCTACGCGCGCCGCGGCCTCCAGCTCCTGATGGACAACTTCTTCCCCTACTTCCACAAGTCCGTGACGTTCGACGCGGAGGTCACGCGCCGCATCCAGCTGGCCGCGAACTTCAGCGGCCGCGCCATCAACCTCACGAAGACCACCGCGCCGCACGCCATGAGCTACGGCCTCACGTCGCACTACGGGCTGGCACACGGCCACGCCGCCGGGCTCAGCCTGCGCGCCGTGTGGGGCCACTACGCGGCCGTGGTGGACGCCGACGACGCGGCCTATCCCGAGCTCACCCGCGCGCTGCGCGAGCTGAACGACGCGTTCGGCGTCAGCCGCTCCGAACAGGCGCTGTCGAAGTTCGACGCCATCCTCGACACCCTGCGCCTCGACGACGCCATCGACGTCGCCCAGCTGGTGGCGGGCGTGAACGCGGAGCGGCTCGGCAACAGTCCCCTGCCGCTCACGCCGCTGGATCTCCGCATCGCGTACGAGGAGAGCCTCGGCCTGCGGGAGTCGCCGGAGCTGCTGTCGTTCCCCGGGATCCGCGGCCGGTTCTCGCCGATCGACCACCGCGAGATCCCCGAACTCCAGGCCTGCGAGCTGCGGATCCTCGCGCAGTTCGACGAGATCTGCGCGCAACACGGGCTGCGCTACTACCTCAGCGAGGGCAGCATGCTGGGCGCGATCCGGCACGGCGGCTTCATCCCCTGGGACGACGACCTCGACGTGATGATGCCGCGCGCCGACTACGACCGGCTGCTGGAGCTGCGGCGGCAGGGCGCGCTGCCCGAGAACCTGACCCTCGACTGCTTCGAGACGAACAACAAGCACTGGGTGCTCGGCGCCAAGCTGCAGACCACCGAGCAGACCCGCTTCATCCAGCCGCAGGTGGCCCACGTCTCGCTCAACCCCGGCCCGCATATCGACGTCTTCGTCATCGACCCGGTGGAGAAGACGACGGGATGGCGGTTCACGGCCCAGTACTACCTCCTGCGCGCGCTGCGTCGCGGGCTGTTCATGAGCTCCGGGCGCTCGCGGCCGGGCTTCCGCAAGAACGTGCTCGCCCGTGTCCCGATCTACCTGATCACCAAGGTCGTCTCCACGCACACCGTGCACCGCTGGATCGTCGCGGCGCAGACCACGTTCAACGCGACGCCCACGTCGGCGTACTGGGCCAACCTGTGCAGCTACTACCCGCTGGACCGCGAGGTGTTCCCGAAGGAGTGGTTCGGTGAGGGCCGCACGGTCGAGTTCGAGGGCATGACGGTGCCGGTGCCGGTCCGCGCCGAGGACATGCTCGCGAAGATCTACGGCCCCGACTACCTCGGCATCCCCGTGCCGGGCGACGGCCTCAGGAAGCACGAGTTCTACGTGCGGCCGATCGCGCCCACGAGCCCCGCACGATGAGGTTCCCGACGCCCGGCCGGATCCGCGCCCGGGCCGTCTCGGTCCGCAAGCGCTTGCGGTACACGATCCGGGCGGGCAACGCGCGCAAGCTGTCGGCCCTCACGAGCACCTTCGCGGCGTACGTGCGGTCCAAGCCCGTGGACCCGCTGCTCGTGTTCTACGAGTCGTCGGCGGGCGCCGGCATGATCTGCAACCCGCTGGCCATCTTCCGCACGCTGCTGGCTGACCCGTCGCGCGCGCACCTGAGGCACGTCTGGTCGATCAACTCCCCCGAGGAGCAGGACCGGCTGACGCGGCTCCACCGGGAGCACAGGAACGTGACGTTCGTGCTCCGCGACTCCGACGAGTACCTCCGCGCGCTGGCCACCGCCGGTCACATCGTGCAGAACACCTCGTACCCGTCGTACTTCGCGAAGCGCCCCGGGCAGGTGTGCGTAAACACCTGGCACAGCACGACAGTCAAGAAGCTGGGCTACGACGTGCCGGACGGCAACATCCAGACCCGCAACGTGATCCGCAGCATCCTGATCTCGGACTTCCTGGTGTCGCCGAACCCGTTCATGACGAGGATCTTCCGCGAGTCCTACCGGCTCCAGGATCTGTTCCCGGGGAAGCTCCTCGAGATGGGCTATCCCCGCAACGACCTCACGCTGAACACCAGCCGCGACGACGCCGTCCGCGAGCTGCAGGCCCACGGCGTCACCGTCGACCCTGCGAAGAAGATCATCCTGTACGCGCCGACCTGGCGCGGGCCGTCGGTCTCGGAGGTGCAGGTCGACACCGACCAGCTCCTCGGCTTCCGCGACGAGCTCCTGGCCACGATCGACACCGACAGCTACCAGGTGCTGATCAAGCCGCACGCCTACACCCACACCGCGATGTCCGACGAGGACCGCGCCTCGGGCAACTACATCCCCCGGCAGCTGGACACCAACACGCTGCTGGCGGCCGTCGACATCCTGATCTCCGACTACTCGAGCGTCTACTTCGACTTCCTCCTCACCGACCGGCCGGTGCTGTTCTACATCCCCGACCAGGAGGAGTACGCGGCCGACCGCGGCGTCTACTTCTCGTTCGACGAGCTCCCCGGCCCCGTCTCGGAGGACACCGCGGAGATCGCCTCCTGGATCAACCGGATCGACGACATCGAGGAGCAGTACCGCGAGCGTCTGCGCGCGGCCAAGGCCTGGGCCTGCGGCAACGACGACGGGCACGCGGCCGAGCGCGTCGTCAGCGCCGTCTTCGACCGGGCGCGCGTCCCCGGCATCATCGAGGACTTCCTCCCCCCGGCCAAGCCGAGGCTGCTGTTCTACGTCTCCGGGTTCGGCCAGAACGGCGTCTCGTCGGCGTTCCGGGCGCTCGTGAAGCGGATCGACCTGGACGCGTACGACGTCACCGTCTGGGGGATGCTGCAGAGCGAGGCGAGCAGGCAGAACTTCCGCGCGCTGAGCGGCGTACGCGCGATGCCACGATTCGGCACCTTCGCCCTGACGCGCTGGGAGGCCTACGGGATCGAGTACGCGACGCGCTACGGCCTGAACGGCCCGCTCAGCCGGGTGTTCCGCCCGCAGCGGGCACTCGAGCGCGAGTACCGGCGGAGCTTCGGCGACGCCGACTTCGACTACATCATCGACTTCTCCGGCTACGGCGCGCTGTATCCCACGGTGCTGCGGGTGGGGGCGAAGGCGAAGAAGATCGTCTGGCAGCACCAGGATCTCGCCGCCGACATCCGCAATGGCTCCAAGCGGAAGCTGAAGAACTACCGCTCGAACCACGTCTCGCTCACGGGCATGAGGGACGTCTACGCCGCCTTCGACGCGGTGGTCTCCTGCGGCTCGCACGTGATGGAGGTGAACCGCGAGCGCCTCAGCACGCGCGCCACCGCCAAGAAGTTCACCTACGTCGACAACATGGTGGAGGCCGATCGCGTCCGCTCGCTGATCTCCGAGGAACCGCCCTTCGAGCTGCCGGGGCACATCGTCCTGGACGCCGGGAGCAGCGGCGGCGCGAGCCGCGCGCTTCTCGTCCCCGACTCGCCGCCGTCCCCGGAGTCGGACCAGCCGTACGTGAAGTTCGTCACGGTGGGCAGACTCTCCCCGGAGAAGAACCACGAGGCGCTCATCCGCGGATTCGCCCGCTTCGCGAAGGAGTACGACAACGCGCGGCTCTACATCGTCGGCGGCGGCGACCTCGAGGCCCCGCTGACGAGCCTCTGCACCTCGCTGGGCCTCGACCAGCTCGTCACCCTCACCGGCCACGTGGACAACCCGTTCGCGCTCGCCCGGCAGTGCGACTGTTTCATCCTCCCTTCGCTGTACGAGGGCTTCGGCCTCGTGGTCCCCGAGATGCGGATGCTGGGTCTGCCGATCATCCTGGCGGACTTCGACGCGGCCGCCTCGGTGTCCGTGCCGAACGGCCAGCACACCATCGGCACGGAACCCGCCGACATCTACGGCGGCCTGAAGGCCTACGTCGACGGCCGGGTGCCGACGTCCTACGAGTTCGACGTCGATGCCTACAACGACGAGGCATACCAGCAGTTCGAACGGCTGCTGGGCCGCCTGTGACCACTTGACGCCGGCTGTATGTTCGAGAAAACCAGCAGCCGCCCCCGATCTCAAGGACTGCAATGACCGACCTGGCCGAGGACACCCCGCCCGCTCACCGGCCCCGCCACCGCCGGCCGAAGGTGTCGGTGATCGTCCCCGTGTACAACTCCGAGGCCTACCTCGAGCGCTGTCTCGACAGCCTCGTCAACCAGACGCTGGACGACATCGAGATCCTCGTGATCAACGACGGTTCGCCCGACGGCAGCCAGGCGATCATCGACCGCTACGCGCTCGCGCACCCGACGCTCGTCGTGCCGTTCGTCAAGGACAACGGCGGGCTGAGCGACGCCCGTAACTACGGGGTGGCGCGCGCCTCGGGCGAGTTCCTGAGCTTCGTCGACAGCGACGACTACGTGGACCTCGACATGCTGCAGCGGATGTACGAGAAGGCGACCGCCACGGGCGCCGACGTCGTGGCCAGTCCGATGACCTACGCGTGGGACACGCGCAACGACAAGCGGTACTTCACGAAGGCGCTGGCCACCTTCGACAAGCCGGTGTCCGAGTCGCCCGACCTGCTCAAGTGGGCCAACTCCTTCGCGTGCAACAAGATCTACCGGCGCGAGCTGTGGGTCGGCGGCGGGTTCTCGTTCCCCGTCGGGCAGGCCTTCGAGGATTCGGCCGTCATCTACAACGTGCTGCACGCGGCGAACCTGGTGGCCTGCGTGAACATCCCCTTCTACCACTACGTCCGCTACCGCGGGGAGTCGATCACCAACACCTTCGATCGCAAGATCTTCGACGTCTTCCTCTCGTGCGACAGCATCCTCGGCTACTACCGGCAGCAGCCCGGCTACGACGACATGAAGAAGACGGTGGAGTACGTCTGCCTGAGGCACATCGTGGCGCGGATGAACCGGCTCGCCCGGTGCGACGACAAGGAACTGGTGGGCGACTTCCTCTCGGCCGCCTACGAGTACATGGACAGGATGATCCCGGACTGGCGGGAGAGCGCGTTCTTCAACGTGGCCTCGGCGACGCGCCCGAAGCAGGTGGCCTCGCGCTGGCTGCGCGGCAACGGGACGCTGACCAAGGCGTACTACACGTCGCCGCGCGCGCTGCGCTCCCTCCCCCGCCTGCTGAAGAGGACGGGCAAGAAGGCCAAGCGAACCGTCGCCGCGCGGGTCGCCGCGCACAGGCAGGCCGACCGCACCGACGCCATCAACGAGACGAAGAGCAAGCGGATCCAGGCCGACGGCCTCCAACTCATCACCGTCGTGCAGCGGCTGCTCGCCCGCGAGTCCATCACCTGCTTCGCCGACTTCGGCACGCTGCTCGGCCTGATCCGCGAGGGCCGGCTGCTCTCGCACGACCTGGACATCGACCTCGGCGTCATCGCGAACGACCACCTGGACCACGACAGGATCCGCATCGCCCTGGAGCGCTTCGGCTTCAAGGTGTGGCGCGAGTACCACGTCGGCGGACGGCTGGTGGAGGCCTCCTTCCGGCTGATGGGCGTGAAGGTCGACCTCAACTACTACCGCGTCGACGACGAGGGCTCGAAGGCGTGGCTGCTCTACCGCGACCCGGACAAGTCCTACGGGCCGAGGGAGCGCGACGTCGTCGAGATGTCCTACTCGCCCATCCGCGAGATGACGACGATCACGGTGCAGGGCGTCGACATCGTCGTCCCCGCGAACGCCGACGAGCTGCTGGCCGAGAAGTACGGCCCCACCTGGCGCGTGCCGGACAAGGGCTGGATCTACTGGGAGTCGCCCGCGGCCACCAAGATCGACGACGAGGGCAGCTTCGTCACCTTCCGTTACCTCGACGGCTTCGCCCGCGCGGGCGACTCGGAGGACGAGGAGCTGTACGAGCAGCTGTATCGCAGGGCGTTGGCCGACGCGTCGGACGTCGACGACGAGCGCACGCAGATCCGTCAGCTGCAGCTCCAGGAACTCTCGGTGCTGAAGGAGGTGGACCGGATCTGCCGCGCGCACGGCCTGACCTACTACCTGGGCGAGGGCACGCTGCTCGGCGCCATCCGGCACCAGGGCTTCATCCCCTGGGACGACGACATCGACATCGTCATGCCCCGGGAGGACTACGAGGCGTTCCTGCGGCTCGCGCCGTCGGCCATCGCGTCGGGCTTCGAGGTGCAGCACTGGACCACGACGCCGAACTACTGGTCCGCGTTCGCCAAGGTGCGGCTGCTCGACACCTCGCTGTTCTACCAGCCGCCCATCGCGCATCTGACGCCGAACAACGGCCCCTACATCGACATCTTCCCGCTGGACTCGGTGCCCGAGCAGCGCTCGCCCGAGCAGAACCGGCAGAAGCGGCTGATGACGCGGTACCGGAAGTCGCTCAGCTACAAGCGCGGCGACACCCGGCCGAAGACGTTCCGGACGAAGATCATCCGCCTCTACAGCTACGCCGTGAACATCCCGTTCCTCTACCGCAAGCTCGACGAGACCTACACGATGCTGGCCTACCCCGGCAACGAGTACTGGGTGAACCTGGCCAGCTACTACCCGGCCGCCAAGGAGACCTTCCACAAGGACATGTACGGCACGCCGCGCTACGTGCGGTTCGAGGACGGCGAGTTCCCGGTGCCGCAGCACGCCGAGGAGATCCTGGAGACCATCTACGGGCCGAGCTACCTGCGGATGCCGGAGATCGAGCAGCGCAAGATCAAGCACGCGATGGTCTACCGCCCCGCCGAGGGATAGTCCACCCCGGGGATTGTCCGCGCTGGGGGTATGTTCGTCCCAGCAACGCTCGGCCCGAAGGATGGGAGCATCCGTTGACGCGAGTCATCACCTACGGCACGTTCGACCTGTTCCACGAGGGACACCGGCGGCTCCTCCAGCGCGCCCGGGCGCTGGGCGACTACCTGATCGTCGGCGTCACCACCGAGAGCTACGACGACGCCCGCGGCAAGCTGAACGTGCGCCAGTCGCTCGTCGAGCGGATCAAGAACGTGACGGACTCCGGGCTCGCCGACGAGGTGATCGTCGAGGAGCTCGAGGGCCAGAAGATCCAGGACATCCAGCGCTACGACGTCGACGTCTTCGTCATCGGCTCGGACTGGGAGGGCAAGTTCGACTACCTCGGCGACTACTGCGAGGTGGTCTACCTCGACCGCACCAAGGGCGTCTCCAGCACCGAGCTGCGGCAGGCCGACGGCATCATCCGGCTGGGCGTCGTGGGCGCGGGCCGGATCGCGCGCCGGTTCGTGCGCGAGTCGCACTACGTCTCGGGCGTCAACGTCGAGACGGTGTGGAGCCGCACGCAGGAGAGCGCGGAGCGGTTCGCGGAGGCCTTCAACCTGTCGTCGGCGAAGTCCTCCTTCGAGGAGCTGCTCGCCGAGGTCGACGCGGTGCACATCGCCACGCCGCACGAGTCGCACGTGCCCTACACGCGGCAGGCGCTGGAGGCCGGCGTGCACGTGCTGTGCGAGAAACCGATCGCGCTGCACGCCGCCGAGCTGCCCGAGCTGTACGCGCTGGCCGACGCCAAGGGCCTCGTGCTGCTGGAGGCCCTGAAGACGGCGTTCGCGCCGGGCTTCCAGCGGATGATCGCCATCGCCCGCAGCGGCACGATCGGCAGCATCCGGTCCGTCGACGCCACCTTCACCAAGCTCATCCGCAGCGGCCGCGAGGTCGACTCCCCGGCCGGCGGCGCCATCACCGAACTCGCGTCCTATCCCCTGCTCGCCATCCTGAAGCTGCTGGGCGAGGAGCCGTCCGAGGTGGTCAGCCGCGCGTTCAAGCCGGCCGGCAGCCTCGTCGAGCAGTTCGCCCGGATCGACCTGGAGTACCCGCACGCCATCGCAACGGCCAAGGTGGGCATCGGGGTCAAGGCGGAGGGCGACCTGGTGGTCGCCGGCACCCGCGGCTACCTGTACGTACCCTCGCCCTGGTGGCTGACGGAGTACTTCGAGACCCGCTTCGAGGACCCGCGGGAGAACAGGAAGTACTACTTCAAGTACGACGGCGACGGCCTGCGCTACGAGCTCGCCGAGTTCGCGGGCATGATCCGTGACGGCGCACCCGAGTCGTTCAAGCTGCGCCGGCACGAGTCGCAGACGATCGCCGAGCTGATCGAGCGGGCGCGCACGACGCCGCGCATCTTCGGGGCGGAGCACGAGGAGGGCTGACGCGGACCCGGCCGGTAAGATCCCGTGGGTGCCCCACGAGACCCCCATCTTCAGCGTCGTCTCGGCGCTCTACAACGTCGCCCCCTACCTGAGGCAGTTCCTCGACTCGTTCGCGGAGCAGACGCTGGCCCACGACCGGTTCGAGCTGGTGCTGGTCTCCGACGGGTCGCCGGACGAGTCCGAGGCGATCGTCGAGGACTTCGCGCGCACCAGTGACCTCAGGATCACGCTGCTGCGCAAGGAGAACGGCGGGCAGGCGTCGGCCAGGAACGTGGGCCTCGAGCACGCCACGGGCGAATGGGTCACGTTCACCGACCCGGACGACTGGGTGAATCCGACGTACCTGGAGAGCGTCGAGCGGGCGCTCGCCGACCCGGACCTCTCGCGGGCGCAGCTGTACATCGCGAAGATGGTCCGCTACCTCGAGGCGAAGGACACCTACGACCTCAAGCATCCCCTCGGCTACCGGTTCGAGGCCGACGACAAGCTCGTGGACCTGGAGCGCCTGCCGAAGTACTTCCACATGCACGCGGCCTCCGCGTTCTTCCGTCGGGACTTCATCGAGGGCGCGGGCCTGCGGTTCGACGCGCGCCTGCCCGTGTTCGAGGACGCCGCCTTCACGGCCCTCTACCTGCTCGCCCGCGACAGCGAGCTCGTGGCCTACCTGTCGGGCGCCGAGTACTACTACCGGGTGCGCGCCGCGGGCGACTCCTCCGTCCAGATGTCCAACCTGAAGCTCGAGAAGTACACCGTGGTGCCGCGCGACGGCCACCGCGCCCTCGTCGACCACGCGCAGAACACGCTCGGCCGGGTGCCGACGTGGCTCCAGTTCATGCTCTTCTACGACATCTCCTGGTACTTCCGCTCGGAGGCGTCGGACAACAAGCCCAGCGCGCGGCTCAGCGCCGACGTCTGTCACCAGCTGCACCGCGACTTCGCCCACACCCTGGCGCACATCTCGCCCGAGGTGGTGGTGCAGTCACTCGTGCCGTACCTCTCGCCGGCCATCAAGCAGGGCATCCTGGCGCACTACTACGGCGGCTCGCCCCTGCCCCCGATGCTCCGTGTCGTCGCCGTCGACCGCGTGCGCAACATCATGAAGCTCTCGGGGTTCACCAGCAATCCGGACCCGGTGGTCGTCGTGTCCCGCAACGGGGCGCGCAACACGCCCCGGATGCTATCGGTGTCCCCGATCACCTCGTACGGCGAGACCCTCACGCACCAGCTCACGTTCTGGGTGCCCATCATGGGCAGCGCGACCATCTCCGTCGACGGCGTGTTCCACGGCCTGGAGCCGGTGTCCAACCGCGTGCCCGGCGACACGTCGAACGGGATGGTCCGAGCCCTCGACCAGTACAACTCCGCGGGTACCCACCCGCGAGTGGACCCTCCGGCGAACCTGGCGGCGAAGGTCGTGCGCCGCCTGCAGCGCGGACGGGTCACCGAGGCCGATCTCGAGTCGCTGAAGAAGGGCTCGATCCCGGCGGCCCTGCACGCCAGGTACAGCGACTGCTGGGTCCTGATGGACCGCATCGGGCTCGCCAACGACAACGCCGAGCACCTCTACCGGCACATCCTGACGACCCACCCGAAGACGAAGGCGTTCTTCGCGCTCGCGAAGGAGAGCCCCGACTGGGACCGGCTGGAGCGCGAGGGCTTCCGGCTCATCGAGCACGGCAGCCCGGAGTTCGCCATCGCCCTGTCCCAGGCGGCGGCGCTCATCAGCTCGCACATGGACCAATTCATCACCAACCCGCTGCCGTGGGGGCTCAGGCGCTACCAGAACTGGAAGTTCGTCTTCCTCCAGCACGGCGTGACCCAGAACGATCTCTCGCAGTGGTTCAACTCCAAGGAGATCGCGCTCATCACCACGGCGTCGCGGACGGAGCACGCGCACATCACGGCGAAGGACTCGCCGTTCACGGCCACGTCGCTCGACGCGCAGCTCACCGGCATGCCGCGCTACGACCGGCTCGTCCCGGAGCCGGGACGCGCGGCCACCCGCGTGGTGGTCGCGCCCACGTGGCGCCGCGGGCTCGCGGAGGCCGTCCCCGGTCTCTCCGGCATCTGGCGGGCCCGCGAGGACGTCGCCGAGTCCGCCTACTACCGCTCGTTCAGCGCGTTGATCGGCGGCCTGCTGCGCCCCGGACGCCTGCCCGAGGGCTGCCGCGTCGCCCTGCTCCCCCATCCGTCGATGGACGGCCTGGGCGAGCGGCTGCTGGCCGATCACCCCGGCCTCGAGCTGCTGTCGTGGACGAGCCAGCCGTTCTCCGAGCTGGTCGCCTCGGCGAAGGTCTGGGTGACGGACTACTCCTCGACGGCGTTCGACGCCGCCTACGCGGGCGTCCCCGTCGCCTACCTCCAGTCGGACCGCGACGAGGTCTTCGGCGGCGGCATGCACATCCTCCGCAAGGGCTACTTCGACTACGAGCGCGACGGCTTCGGCCCGGTGTCCGAGGACCCGGACGCGCTCGCCACCGAGGTGGCGGAGCTGGCCGCGCACGGCGTCTCGCCGCTCTACCGCGGCCGCGTCGAGGACACGTTCCTGCCCAACGACGGCCAGAACTCCGAGCGCGTCTTCAAGGCCATCCGCGGGCTGTTCCGCAAGCAGAACGCCGGACGTCTCCTGGCGCCGCTCAGCGAATCCTGACGGCCTGTTCGGGTCTCGCCCTACCGCTCGAAGGAGGACGGCAGGGGGAAGTAGGCGTCGAGGAAGCGCGCGATCTCGGCGTCGGAGAGCGGCTCCACGCCGTCGACCGGGGCGTCGTTCAGGCAGAACACGTCCTTGTTCCGCGCGGCGAGCAGGCGCTCGAGGCGGCGGCCCTCCGGCTTCTCCTTGATGTTGAAGTAGTCGTAGGCCAGGGAGGCCCGGACGGCCGACCCGGTGATCTGCGCGTAGTAGTGGAAGAGCTGGTCGGCGACGATGTCGTCGTGATGCCGGAAGCGGTGCGAGGTGGTCTCCTCGTACTGTCGCGCGAACTCGTCCTCCATGCGCTGGTGCACGGACCGCAGCTGCGGGTACGGGGTGTGCTTGATGGCGCGGGAGACGGTGATGCCGAATCGCTCGCGCAGCAGCTCCCTGATGTTGCGCGACAGGTTGAAGTGGGGGCCCTCCTCCACGCGGGCGGGGCCGAACGGCCGGCGGTTGTTCGCCGGCGACACCCGCGCGTGGCCGAACGGGGTGAAGAACCGATCCGGCGTCACCCAACGGCCGAGGAAGAAGTCGTCGTTCATGAACAGGTAATGCTCGGACAAACCCTCGATGCGGTGCAGCGACGAGATGATGGCGTTCGAGTTGAACGTGGGGAGGTTGGCCGGGTCGGCGAAGATCTCGCGGTGATCCACCAGCTGGATCTTGGGGTGGTCGGTGTCGAGCCAGGCGGGCACCTGGTCGTCGGTGACCAGGTAGATCTTGTTGACCCAGGGGGCGAAGTACTCGAGCGAGCGCAGTGAGTAGCGCAGCTCCTCGTGGTCGGCGAACCGCGACGCGATCGTCGCCTCAGGGTGGAATTCGAGCCCCTTCGCCTCGGCCTCGGCGCGTGCCCGCTTCTCCAACCAGCGCGGGTCGCTGCCGTCCACCCAGGTGTAGACGACGTCGATGGGGAACACGACGTCGTCGACCATGCGTTCGGTGAACACAGCCGGGGTGCGCACTGTGAGGCCGTGCCAGGTGGTCGGCACCAGGTGGAAGTCGGCCAGCGGCAGCTGCTTGGATGCGCGGTTCTCACGCGGCGCGATGAGGTACTGCGCGCCTTCCACCTCGCAGGTGGCCCACAACTCCAGCTCGCAGCCGAACTCCGCGCGCGCGACCCACTCCGAGCCGCCCATCCTGCGGGGCTTGAAGAGCGTGAGCACGTCGTAGGAGGCGAGCCGAGCAGGGTCGAGGCCGGCGGGCCGCCCTGAGCCAGCGCCCGGCGCCGACCCGAGCCCGGCCAGCGGGTACTCGCGCGCGGCGTAGCGTTGCTCGACGCTCACCCAGTAGCCCTGTTCGCCGAGCACGCGCAGGACGTCGTCGAGGCGTTCCCGGTCGTGGGCGTGTACGCCCACCTTGCTGACTGGGTCGGTCTCCGAGCCGAAGCACCACGCGTCGATGCCCGCGCCGTCCAGCGCGGCGAGTACATCAGTCAGTGTCTCGCGGAGGATGTCGACGGGCCGTAGCGCACCGTCGACAGCCGGGTGCTTCCGCGACCCTGGCCTGCCCCGATCCCACGTCCGCGCGCCCACGCGCAGCGCCTGCTTGACGAGTTTGGCCGTTCCTGCCCGCACGGCACCTCCCCTATCTCGACCGGATGCTGAACCTTGAGCAGCATACCGAGGAGACACGCACCCTCTTGAGTCGACGCGTGAGCGCCGTTCCTTGACCCGGTCGTGAGCGTCGTTCCTTGAGCCGACGCGTGAGCGCCAGCGAACCGTCGAGTCGAAAGGTCCCGCACCCGACTACCCAACCCACCACAAGGGCCAACAACTGAGGCGAGGAAGCTCTCGGAGAGCAGTCGAGCGTGGGTTGCGGACCCTTCGAGACGCAACCCCGCGCCGCTTGCCCTCGGCGCAAGACACCACGCGGGGCTGCTCCTCAGGGACCGGCCCATGAGCCAGCCGCGAGACGCACCGGTCCTTGGGCTGGCTGGAAGCGCCGTTCCTTGAGCCGACGCGTGAGCGCCAGCGAACCGTCGAGTCGAAAGGTCCCGCACCCGACCACCCAACCCACCACCAGGGACAACAACTGAGATGAGGAGGCACTCCCCAGCGTTCTCCCCGCACAAATCTCTATATACGGGCAGCCACGCAACTAATTCGCGCGGCTGCCCATATACAGAGATTTATGCAGATGTAAGGGTGTGACCCCGGCTCTTGAAGAGCAGTCGAGCGTGGGTTGCGGACCCTTCGAGACGCAACCCCGCATAGCTCTCGCTCGGTGCGAGACACCACGCGGGGCTGCTCCTCAGGGACCGGCCCATGAGCCAGCCGCGAGACGCACCGTTCCTTGAGCTGGCTGGAAGCGCCGTTCCTTGAGCCGGCCGGCAGCGCCGTTCCTTGAGCCGACGCGTGAGCGCCAGCGAACCGTCGAGTCGAAAGGTCCCGCACCCGACCACCCAACCCACCACCAGGGACAACAACTGAGGCGAGGAAGCCCTCCCCAGCGCTCTCCCCGCACAAATCTCTACATACGAGCAGCCACGCAACTATTCGCACGGCTGCCCATATACAGAGATTAATGCGCGTGTGAGGGTGCGACCCGGCTCTTGAAGAGCAGTCGAGCGCGGGTCTCGGACCCTTCGAGACGCAACCCCGCATAGCTCTCACTCGGCGAAAGCCAGCACGCGGGGCTGCTCCTCAGGGACCGATGTCGGCTGCTCGTCAGGGACCGAGGTGGACCGCTCCTCAGAGACCGATCGCTGACCTGGCTTCCACTCGGCCCCCGGGGCGCCGCGGTTCGACCCGAGGTGTGTCGTGCTCATCCGCACCCGACACGGGGCGCGTCGTGCTCGTCCAGGCAGGAACGCCCAACCTGGTCAGAGGGCCACGACCTTGCCGCCGCTGCGGGTGACGACAGTCTTGTTCTTCGCCCCGGAGACGGCGTTCTTCACGGTCACCAGCTTGCCTTTGACGTGCACCAGGATGCCGACGTCCTTGTTGCCCTTCACCGTCACGCTCTTCTCGATGCGCCCGGTGCTGCCGGAGCCCGACACGCGCAGGCCGTTGGCCTTGTTGGAGCTGATGACATTGCCGGCGGCGGTCACCGTCAGGCGGCCCTTGCTCGACACGGCGATACCGTCGCCCTTCGCCGACGACACCGTGTTGGACTCCTTCAGCGTGAGGCTGCCGCCGCCGGTGACCGAGATATTCGCCGAGCCGGAGCCCTTCACGGTGGTCTTCCTCAACGTCGCCGAGCCCTTCGACGGCACCGAGAGCCCGAACTTCTTCGACGCGTCGACGGTGGAGCTGGTGAGCGTGATGGAGGTGCGGGAATCGGTGGCCAGCACGCCGTTGTAGCCGTTCTTGGAGATCTTCGTGTTGGTGAAGCTGCCCGTCACGGCGCTGCGCGTGCCCACGCCGTGGCGGCCGTTGGAGGCGATCGTCGAGCTGCTCACGGCGACTTTCGCGCCCTTGGTCAGCGACACGCCGCACACCTTGTTGCCCGACATGGTGGACGACGAGACGGTGGCTGAGCTTCCGTCGACGGCGAGGCCGTGGCCGGTCTTGTCCGTCGTGCTGCCCTTCACGGCCTGGCCGTTCTTGTCGAGCGTGCTGCCGACGACGGTGCCCGTGGACCCGCTGGCCAGCATGAGGCCGTTGCGCTCGTTCATGGTGGCCTTCAGCCGCGAGACGGTCAGCGTCGTCTGCTGCACGTAGACGCCGTCCCTGGCGTTGCCGGTGGCGCTGACGTCCCGCAGCGTGACCTTCGAGCCCTTGTACGCGACGATGCCGTTGGCGCCGGCGTTCTTGACGAGGAGGTCGACGTAGCGGACGGTCGAGGCAGTGGTGTTGAACACGTGCGAGGTCCCCTTGTGCGCGCCGTCCCAGGTGCCGCCGTACACGCCGCTGGTCACGCCGTCGAAGCGGACCATCTCGCCGTCGCTGCCGCGCCAGGTGACCCTCGTCCGGGGCTCGGCCACGAGGTAGACGTTGTCGGCCACGCGGATCTTGCTCCTCACCTCGAAGGTCCCGGCTTTCAGGACGACGAGGCGGGGCTTGCTCGCGCCGGCCGGCTTCTTCGTGGCGGCGGCGAGCTCGCTCGTGATGTCGCCCGCGCCGCTGATCCGCTGGACGCTGTACGTCCGGCCGACACCCAGGGCGTTCGCAGCGTCGTCGAGGGCGGTGGCGGCATGCGCGGGCGAGGCGCTGGTGGCGACGAGCAGCGTCGCGAGCAGCGCGCCGCAGATCAGTCGAAGGAGGGCCTGGAGGGAGCCGATTCGCACGTGGGTTTCTCCCGTGTTCGCTGTTGTTCTTGTCCCCCCGGTGTTCGTCGACATGCTAGGCGATGCACGCGCCGACGGCGGCGTCGGCCCACCGAATGGGCTACGAACGCGAAACGGGCCGGCGCGTGCGCGCCGGCCCGTTCATGGGAGTCGATCGATCAGGTGTAGACGATCACCTTGTCGCCCACGCGGACGGTGTCGAACAGCTTCTTGATGCCGTCGTAGTCGCGCACGTTCACGCACCCGTGCGACGCGCCCGCGTACCCGCGAGCGGCGAAGTCCGACGAGTAGTGCACGGCCTGGCCACCCGAGAAGAACATCGCGAACGGCATCTTCGAGTGGTACAGCGACGACACGTGGTTGCGCGACTTCCAATTCACCCGGAAGGCCCCGTTGCGGGTAGGCGTCTTGGGCGAGCCGAAGCGCACGTCGAAGGTCTTCTTGATCTCCCCGCCGACCATCCAGCGGAGCTTGCGGTCCTTCTTGGAGATGCACAGCACGCGGCCGGTGAGGCAGCGCGAATCGATGCTGCCCGCCACGCGGCTGACCTTGAACGACGACGTCTTCTTCGTCACACCGTCGGCGTCGACGAGCACGCGCCAGGTGGTGGTGCCGCGCTTGTTGGCCGCGTAGGGCAGCGTGATCTTGTAGGACGTACCGAGCCGTGAGGCCGTGACGGTGGTGGTCTCCTTCGTCTTCCAGGCGCCGCCGACATAGACCTGCGCGCGCACGCGAACCTTGCCGTCGTAGCCGTAGATCTTGCCCTTGGCCTGGTTCGTGGCGCCGATCTGCTTCGTCCGGTCGGCCTTGGCCGTGACCGACGGCAGCGGCGAACGCACCACGCGCAGCTTGTCGGAGATCGCCTTCTGCTTCCCCGAGGTGGCGACCACGCGCCACGTGTACTTGCCCGCGGTGGACTTGTTGTAGGCGAGGTCCACCTCGTAGGACGTGGTGCCCTTCTTCAGCGTGACCGTGTGCTTCGTGTGCCACTTGTCGCCGATCCACACCTGGGCGGCCACCTTCACGTCGCCGGAGAAGCCCTTGACGTTCCCCCAGGCGACGAGGTCCTTGCCGACCCAGCGCACGGCCGCGCCCTTCAGCGTGACCGTCTGGGCGATCCGCTTGACGGTGAAGTTCTCGGTCAGGGCCGACGCGTCGGTGCCCTCCAGCGTCGCCCGGACCCGCCACGTGCGGCTGCCGGCCGTCGTCGCGCCCGCGGCCAACGGCACCTCGAACGCCACGCCGTCGGCCGATGCGGCGACGGTCACGGCCGAGTCCTCGACCCACGCGCCGTCGACCCACGTCAGCGACGTCACCGTGACGGTGCCGGTGGCGTTGGCGACGGAGACGGTGCCCTTGGCGACGACGTCGACGCCGAGGTAGGCGCTCGCCGGGGCCCCGGCGGACAGCGACAGCTTGGGCGCGACGGGCTGCGTCGCGGTTTCTTGTGGCGACGCCCCCTTGTCCCCCTCGTCGGCGGCGGCGAGGCCGGCCGATCCCGTGGTCAGGAGCGCGACGCTCACGACGGCAGTGGCAATTCGGCGCAGCAGATTCACTCGGCCCGTCCTTTGCGGTGACATGATGTCCCCCGATCTTTTACGAGGATTCCTTCCCCCACATAGGAAGATACGCTCGGCCGCCCCCGGAGGTTGCATGCAGGCGGCAACGTCTCAGCCTAACACCGGCGTGCTGGGCGGCCGCGAGCTTGCACGGCGCCTCATCAACTACAGTGTCCGGGTGGCAAAAGTACTGACGTCCCTTCCCGTCGGCGAGCGCGTCGGCATTGCGTTCTCCGGCGGTCTCGACACCTCCGTCGCCGTGGCCTGGATGCGCGAGGCCGGAGCCGTCCCGTGCACCTACACCGCCGACATCGGCCAGTACGACGAGCCGGACATCGCCTCGGTGCCCGGGCGGGCCCTGCAGTACGGCGCCGAGCTGTCGCGCCTCGTGGACTGCCGCGCCCAGCTTGTCGAGGAGGGCCTGTCCGCGCTCGCGTGCGGCGCGTTCCACATCCGCTCCGCGGGCAAGGCGTACTTCAACACCACGCCGATCGGCCGCGCCGTCACCGGCACCATGCTGGTGCGCGCCATGGCGGAGGACGACGTCTTCATCTGGGGTGACGGCTCCACGTACAAGGGCAACGACATCGAGCGGTTCTATCGCTACGGCCTGATGGCCAACCCGCAGCTGCGCATCTACAAGCCGTGGCTCGACCAGGACTTCGTCACGCAGCTCGGCGGCCGCGACGAGATGAGCCAGTGGCTCCTCGAGCGCAAGCTGCCCTACCGCGACTCCAAGGAGAAGGCCTACTCCACCGACGCCAACATCTGGGGCGCGACGCACGAGGCCAAGACCCTCGAGGACCTCGGCGTGTCCCTCGAGACGGTCGAGCCCATCATGGGCGTCAAGTACTGGGATCCGGCCGTCGCGATCGCGTCGGAGGACGTCACCATCGGCTTCGACCGCGGCCGCCCCGTCTCCCTGAACGGCACCCGGTTCGACGACGCCGTCGCGCTGGTCATGGAGGCCAACGCGATCGGCGGACGTCACGGCCTCGGCATGAGCGACCAGATCGAGAACCGCATCATCGAGGCGAAGTCGCGCGGCATCTACGAGGCGCCGGGCATGGCGCTGCTGTGGGTCGCCTACGAGCGGCTGCTGTCGGCCATCCACAACGAGGACACCCTTGCGAACTACCGCTCCGAGGGCCTGCGCCTCGGCCGCCTGCTGTACGAAGGCCGCTGGCTGGACCCGCAGTCGCTGATGCTGCGCGAGTCGATCCAGCGCTGGGTGGCCTCCGCGGTCACGGGCGAGGTCACGCTGCGGCTGCGCCGCGGCGACGACTACACCATCCTCGACACCCGCGGCCCGCACCTGTCGTACTCGCCGGAGAAGCTGTCGATGGAGCGCGTCGAGGACGCGGCCTTCGGCCCCGTGGACCGCATCGGCCAGCTGACCATGCGCAACCTCGACATCGCCGACTCGCGCGCCAAGCTCGAGCTCTACGCACAGCAGGGCACCCTGCTGCCGAGCCAGGCCGACCTGATCGGCAGCATCGAGCAGGGCCGTTCGGCCGAGATCTCCGAGTTGGGCACCGCTCCGGACACCGACGTCGAGTCGGCCGCACTGCGTTCCGCGCTGGATTCCGGCACCGACTGACGTCGTGCGCGCCTTCGACGCGGCGCACCTCACCCTGCGGGCCGTCGAGGCCGCCGGGGAGGCCGCGGGCCATGCCTGGACCCGATTGAGGGACCGCGGGGCCGCCACAGACACAACGGTCTGGACGCGGCTCGGCGGCCACTCACTCGTGGCCACGCCCGTCGACGCCTTCGTCGGATCCGACGCGATCGCCGCGACGCTCGCGGAGGTGACGACGGCGCTGACCGCGGCCGGCGTTGCCCACGAGGTGAGCGCGACCGAGCCGCCCACCGTCGCCGTTCCGCCCGCCGCGTGGTCGGCCGCGGTCGCCGCACTCGCGCCCCTTCGGCTGTACGTCCGCCGCGGTCGGTCGCTGTCGTGGCTGGCTGTCGGCCCCACACCGGGCGCCCCGTTGCGCGTGTTCCGCGCCTGGGCATCGCGCGGGGGTGATTTCGTCGCCGGCCCGGATGTCGGCATCGACCTGGTGGCCGGACCCGCCCCCGCGCCTGCCCCGCCGCCGGGCGATATCGACGTCGTCTTCACGTGGGTCGACGGCGCGGACCCTGAGTGGCGCGCGCGCAAGCAGCGTCGGCTCCACGAACTCGGCATGGTGCCGCGCCACCAGACCGCGGCGAACGAGGCGCGCTTCACGCAGGCCTCCGAGCTGCGCTACGCGCTGCGCGCCCTCGCCCGGTTCGCGCCCTGGGTGCGGCGGGTGTTCGTCGTCACGGAGGGCCACCGCCCGCCGTGGCTCGCAGAGGAGTACCCGAGCGCCGTCGTCGTGCGGCATGACGAGATCTTCGCCGACCCCACCGCACTGCCGACGTTCAACTCGCACGCCATCGAGTCGCGCCTGCACCACATCCCCGGGCTGGCCGAGCGCTACCTCTACCTCAACGACGACTTCTTCCTGGGCCGCTATCTGCACCCCTCCGAGTTCTTCACCGCCGACGGCAAAGCGCGGGTGTTCCTGGCCAACGACCGCATCCCCGCGGGCACACCATCGGCCGATGACGAGCCCGTCGTAGCCGCGGCACGTAACAACGACGCCGTGCTGCGCGCACTCACCGGCACGCGGGTGACGCGCAAGCTGAAGCATGCGCCGTATGCGCAGCTCCGGTCGGTCGCCGTCGAGCTGGAGGAGCGCGCAGCGGAGCAGTTCGCGGAGACAGCACGCTCGTCGTTCCGCTCCCCAACCGACCTGTCCGTCACCTCGTCACTCCTGCCCTACTACGCGCTGGCAACGGGGAGGGCCGTCGAGGCGCAGATCAGCCACTTCTACGCCGACGTCGCCGCCCCCGAACTGGCCTGGCGCCTCCCGCACCTGCTGGAACACAGGGACGCCGACGTCATCTGCCTGAACGCCACGAGCGCCGTCCCCGCGGACATCACAGCCCGGATCAAAACCTGGGGCGACCGGTACTTCCCTCCCCTGGGCTAGCTCGGTCGTTCCTTGAGCCGGACACCGTTCCTTGAGCCGGCCGTGAGGCGCCAGCCGAACGCCGTGTCGAAAGGTCCCGCGCCTGGGGCAGTGACTCAACCACAAGGGCGGACGACTGAGGTGGGGCACTGTTCCTTGAGCCGGGCCCCCGCGCGAAGCGCCGGGCCCGTGTCGAAAGGTCCCGCGCCATGGGCAGTGACCCAGCCACGAGGGCGGACGGCTGAGGTGGGGAGACCTGGCCTTGCCCCTGGCATGGCCGGCGTTGGCCGGTCTTCAGCCGATCTCCCTGCACAAATCTCTGTATACGGGCAGCGGCGCAATTATTCGCGCGGCTGCCCGTATACAGAGAATTGTGCGCGCATGAGGGTGTGACCCTGGCACTTGGGGACGGGTTGGGCTGTGGTTTCGGACCCTTCGAGACGCAGCCCCGCACGACTCTCACTCGGTGCAGGTCAGCGAGCGGGGCTGCTCCTCAGGGAACGACCCGGGCGAGCCAGCCTCAGCGAACGACGTTGGGAAGTCACAGACTCAGCGAACGCCCCTGGCGGGCCACGGGATCAGACCGACCTGGGCGAGCCAGCCTCAGGGAACGACGCTGGGGAGTCACAAACTCAGCGAACGGCCCTGGTGGGCCACGGGATCAGGCCGACTCTCGCGGGTCACAGGATCGGGAGCCGACCGTGGCGGGTCATCTGCCAGAGGGTGCGCCAGCGGAGTTTGCGCGGGCGGGCGCCGGGGGGCCAGGGCAGTTTGATCCAGCCGTCGCGCCAGCCGCGCCACCACACGTGCTCCACGCGGCGGGCCCGCACGATGTGCACGGCCGTCCACGAGGCGACATACAGCCAGGACACCGGCCAGTGCAGGTTGCGGCGCGCCAGCCAGATGCGGTTGCGCGCGTTGCGGTAGAGGTAGTCGTCGTGCCGACCGGGCTCGACGATCGGGTGGCCGACGGCGAGATCGCCGTGATACTCGACGCGAACGCCCTGGTCCCACACGCGCCACGCCATCTCGATGCCCTCGTGGGCGTAGAAGAACGGCGCGGGCCAGCCCGGGGTGCGGTCGAACAGCGCGCGGGGCAGCACGAGGGCGGTCTCCAGCACGGAGAACACCGGGCTGCTGAGCGTCGCCGACCGCTTCCACATCCGCGGGATCCAGCGGCGGGGCGCATCTCCTGGGCGCGCGGGGTCGAGGATGCGGGGCTGGATCATGCCGAGCCCGGGATCGGCGCGGAGCCGCGCGGCGCACTCGGCGAGGAAGCCGTCGTCCAGCAGCCAGGAGTCGTCGTCCAGGAAGAACAGGAACTCGCCCGTCACGTGAGCGACACCGGCGTTGCGGCCCGCAGGAATGCCGAGGTTCTCCCACAGGTGGACGCCGCGCACGCCCTCGGGGAGGCCCGTCGGGTCCCAGCCGTTGCCGACGACCACGACGTCGACCTCCACGTCGCGCTGGGCGAGGACAGAGTCCACGGCGCGGGCCAGCTCGGCCGGGCGGTTGCCCATCGTGAGCAGCACCACGCCGAACGTGGCCGTCATCGGCTGGCCAGCCTCGGCGACTTCCAGATGGCGGCGAAGTGGCCGACGATGACCACCCAGATGACGACGGTGAGGGCCACGACGTAGCCCTGCCACACGGCCGACGCGTCGGGCGCGAGCAGCGCCCCGATGCCGACGACGATGGTCAGCAGCGTCAGCTCGATCGAGTGGAAGATGCGGTGGAACGGCACGAACCGGGCGACGGCGCGCAGCCGGGCGAGCAGGCCGCCGCCGCTGATCTGCCGAACGCCCGCCTCGTCGGGCAGCTTGGGCAGCCCGGCGTTGGTGCGGGCGAGCGTCACCATCATGTTCAGGGACTTGTTGAACCAGATCGCGGCGAGCAGCAGCGCGCCGAGGAACACGTAGGTCATGTCCGGTTCGGCCGACGGCCAGCCCGCGGCCTTCAGCCCGAGGAACAGACCGAGCGAGCCCTCCGCGGCGAAGTGGCCGATCTGGTCGAGGAAGATGCCCTTCGGGCCCATGGTCCTGCGCCAGCGGGCGACCTCGCCGTCGGAGCAGTCGATGAACATCTGCAGCTGCGCACACAGCGCGGCCACGATCGGGCCCCACATCCCCGGCAGCAGCAGCGCGGGCCCGGCGAGGAAGCCGATGACGACCATCAGGGCCGTGACGGAGTTCGCGCTGAGCGGCGTCCGCACCCACAGGTAGGTGAGGTGGATGGAGAGCCGACGCATGTAGAGCGTGCCGGTCCAGTGCTCGGCGTTCGAGCGGGACAGCACGGCGTCGGGCTGCACCACGGCGCGCAGCTCGTCGATGGTGGGGCGCTTGGGCCTCGGCTCCTCGCTCATTTCTTCGATGCCTCGTATGCCTTGACGACCTCGTCTGTGGGGCCGTCCATCTCGAGCACGCCCTTGTTGATCCAGAGCGTGCGGGTGCAGGTGTCGCGGATGGACCCCATGGAGTGCGAGACCAGGAAGATGGTGCCTGCCTCGGCGGCGAGCTCGCGGATCCTGGCCTCGGATCGCTTCCTGAATCCCTTGTCACCGACGGAGAGGGCCTCGTCGATGATAAGAATGTCGTGGGTGCGGGCGGCGGCGATGGAGAACTTCAGCCGGGCCTGCATGCCGGAGGAGTACGTGCGCATGGGCAGGTCGAGGGAGTCGCCCAGCTCCGCGAACTCGCCGATCTGGTCGCGCAGCGCGAGCACCTCGGAGCGCGTGAAGCCCATCGCCAGCCCGCCGAGCACGATGTTCCGGGAACCCGACAGGTTGGGCAGCAGCGCGGCACCCACGCCCAGCAGGTTCGGCCGCGACCGCGCATACACCGCGCCCGAGGCCGGCGGCGTGAGGCCGGTGAGGGTGCGCATCAGCGTCGACTTGCCCGAACCGTTCGACCCGATCACGCCGATCGACTCGTTCTCGTAGGCGACGAACGAGATGCCCTTGAGCGCGTGCACGGTGCGCACGCCACGCGTCACGTTCAGCATGCCGCTCCGCGCATTGCCCGCGGCCCGGCCGGACGCGAAGACGCGGTACTTCACGTGCAGGTCGTCGACGATCACGACGGGCGCCGGCCCCGAGGCGCGGCCGTGCTCAGTCTCGGCCATAGCGCTCCTCCGCTCGCCAGAAGAAGATCGCTCCGCCGATGAACGTGACGACGGCCGCCAGCGCGAACACCGCCCAGTAGTAGCCGGGATAGGCGGCGGCCCCGATCAGGTGGTGCCGCGCGATCTCCAGCGCCTGGTACAGCGGGTAGAAGTCGAACACGCGCAGCGCGATCGGGTGGTGGGCCAGGATCTTGTCGACGGCGAACAGCACGCCCGAGCTGTAGAACAGCAGCCGGCTGATGAACGGCAGCAGCTGCGAGAGGTCGGAGACGTGCACGGTGAGCCGCGCGGTGATCAGCGCGATGCCGGTGCTGAAGAGCGCGAACAGCGCCACGAGCGGGATGATCAGCAGCCATTCCAGCCGGGGGAAGTGCCCGAAGATCGCGAGGATCGGGACGAGCACCACCAGCATGATGAGGAACTGCAGGAACCGCTCGACGGCGGCCGCGAGCGGCAGCGTCATGCGCGGGAACGCCAGCGACTGCACGAGGCTGCGGTTGTTCGCGATGGCCTTGGAGCCGTCGTTGAAGCAGCCCTGGAAGAACTCGAAGAAGAAGACGCCCACCACCACGAAGGCCGGGAAGTCCGGCGGACGGTTGCCCGCCTGGAGCAGGCCGAAGATGACCCCGTAGATCGCGGCGTTCAGCAGCGGCCGGAGCACCACCCAGGCCATGCCGAGGCGGTTGGCCTCGAGGCCCGAGCGCATCCGGTAGCGCGCCATCGTGACGATGAACTCACGCCGCTCCCACACCTGCTTGAGGTAGGTCAGGAAGGGGGGCCGAGCTCCCACGCGGGGAAGTCCCCACTCCTGAGCAAGGGGAGCCAACGACACCGGCGCGCCTTTCATTCGGGGGACCTCGGGAACAATTCCGGTGAAGTCTACCCCGCGCGCGGTTCGGTGAGGGCGAAGTGGGCGGCGGTTACGACGCGGCGCGCTCCGCCGCGGGGAACCAGCGGTCCAGTTCCTCGACGGTGCCGAGGTCGGCGAAGGGCCCGGTCACCGCGTCGGCGGCCTCCTTCACCTCGGGCGGCGCGTCCCCGATGGCGACCCCGCGGCCGGCCCACTGCAGCATCTCGATGTCGTTGCGGCCGTCGCCCAGCGCCAGGACGTCGGCCTGGTCGACACCGAGGGCCTCGCACACCAGCGCCAGCCCGTGCGCCTTGTCGATCCCCTGCGGCGCGATGTCCAGCCAGGCCGACCAGCCGACGAAGTACGAGACCTCGTGCAGGCCGAGTTTCGCCACCAGCTCCGAGAAGACCTCCTCGGAGCTGTTGGGGTCGCGGATCACGACGCGCGACACGTCGTGCGCGGCCAGCTCGTCGATGGACTGGACGAGGACCTCCCCCTCCAGCTCGCCGGCCGGGAACGGGCGGCTCACCCGCCACGTGTGGACGTCCTGGACGCCGATGCACGCGTCGGGCGCCACCCGCGCCACCTGGCGGATGACGTCGGCCGGGTCGAAGCGCACCTCGTAGCGCACCTCGAACGGCGGGTAGCTGACGACGATGGCGCCGTTGGACGACACGGCCCAGCCCGGCGGGAGTCCCAGCTCGTCGAAGATGCGCTTGGTCGACAGCCAGGACCGGCCCGTCGACAGCACCACCGGCACGCCCGCGTCGACCACGCGGCGCACCGCGGCCCGCACCTCGGGCGGCAGGTGGCCGGAGCCGTCGACGATCGTACCGTCGATGTCCAGCGCCACCAGTCGAGGGGTGAACGTCATAGGTTCCTCTCCTTGCGTCCCGGCGACTCTCGCACGCTCGGGTGAACGATCGGTGAACCCCCGGCAGCCGGCCCGGTCAGGCCGTCAGCAGTTCCCTGCCGCCGAGGTACGGCCGGAGCGCCTCGGGGACGCGCACCGACCCGTCGGCCTGCTGGTGGTTCTCGAGCAGCATGATGATGATGCGGGTCATCGCGCACAGGGTCCCGTTGAGGGTGGCGACGGGGCGGACCCCGTCGGCGAACCGGCCGCGGATGCCGAGGCGGCGGGCCTGGAACTCGGTGCAGTTCGAGGTGGAGGTCACCTCGCGATAGCGGCTCTGCGTGGGCAGCCAGGCGTAGCAGTCGAACTTGCGCGCGGCGCTGAGCCCGAGGTCGCCCGAGGCCACGTCGAGCACCTGGAACGGGATCTCCAACGCCTGCAGGAAGTCCTTCTCGTAGCCCAGGAGCCTCTCGTGCCAGGCCTCCGCGTCGACCGGGTCGCAGTGCACGAACATCTCGACCTTGTCGAACCAGTGCACGCGGAAGATGCCACGCGTGTCCTTGCCGTAGGAGCCGGCCTCGCGGCGGAAGCACGGCGAGTAGGCGACGTACTGGCGCGGCAGCGTCGAGGCGTCGAGGATCTCGTCGGCGTGGTAGGCGGCCAGCGCCACCTCGGAGGTGCCGACGAGGTACATGTCGTCGGCGGGCAGGTGGTAGACGTCCTGCGCGGCCTGTCCCAGGAAGCCCGTGCCCTCCATGGCCGACGGCTTGACCAGCGCGGGCGGGATCATCGGCGTGAAGCCCCACGCGGCGGCCTTGGTCATCGCCAGGTTCAGCAGCGCGAGCTCGAGCTGCGCGCCGACGCCGGTCAGGACGTAGAACCGGGAGCCGGAGATCTTCGTGCCACGTTCCATGTCGATGGCGCCCAGCCGTTCGCCCAGCTCCAGGTGGTCCTTGGGCGTGAAGCCCTCGGCCGCGAAGTCGCGCGGTGTGCCGACGGTCTCGAGCACGACGCCGTCGTCCTCGCCACCCTCGGGCACCCCATCGAGCACGAGGTTGCCGAGCTGCTTCATCAGCTCGCCGAACGTGGCCTCGGCCTCCGCGGCCGCCGCCTGCGCGCCCTTCACGTCGGCTGACAGCTGCTTGGTGCGGGCGAGCAGCGCCTGCTTCCCCTCGCCCTGGGCCTTCGCGACGTCCTTGCCCAGCGACTTCTGCTCGGCGCGCAGCGTCTCCGCGGCGAGGATCGAGGACCGGCGAGCCTCGTCGGCGGCGATGAGGTCGTCGACGAGCTCGACCGAGGCGCCGCGGGCGGCCTGGGAGCGTCGGACGCGGTCGGGATCGACGCGCAGCCACTTGGGATCAATCATGCGCTCAGCCTATCGCCCGGCCCTTCGAGCACGCATGTACGGGCCGGGCGCCCCCGCGCGCCGGCGAATCGACGGGGATGTCTGAGCGCGGGGATAGGGTGTGGCGGTGCGGACGAGAACCAGGCAGCCCCTCCCGGTGGAGATCTGGGTGCTCGTCGCGGCCGCGTTCCTGATCGCGCTCGGCTACGGCCTGGTCGCGCCGATCCTGCCGCAGTTCGCCCGCTCGTTCGACGTCGGGATGATGGCCGCGTCGGCGATCGTGTCGGTCTTCGCCTTCGTCAGGCTCGTGTTCGCCCCGGCGGGCGGCGCGCTCATCGGGCGGTTCGGCGAGCGCAGGGTCTATCTCGTGGGCCTCAGCATCGTCGCGCTGTCCAGCGCGCTCAGCGGGCTGGCCACCGACTACTGGCTGCTCCTGCTCTTCCGCGGCCTGGGCGGCATCGGATCGGTGATGTTCACCGTCTCGGCGATGGGGCTGCTCGTCCGGCTCGCGCCGGTGGAGCAGCGCGGCCACACGTCGTCGCTGTACGGCACCGCGTTTCTGCTGGGCAACATCCTCGGCCCCATCCTGGGCTCCGCGCTGCAGGGCCTTGGCATGCGCATCCCGTTCTTCCTGTACGCCGCGGCGGTGTTCGCGGCCGTGCTCGTCGTCCTGGTGTTCCTCCGCGGCGGGGTGGGCGGGACGCCGACGGCGAAGGACGAGCAGCCGAAGATGACGCTGGCTGAGGCGCTCGACATGCCGTACTACCGGGCGCTGCTCGTCACGGGATTCGCCAACGGCTGGTCCAACTTCGGGGTGCGGATCGCGCTGCTGCCGCTGATGGCGGCGGCCGTGCCCACCATCGGGCAGTCGGCGGCAGGCATCGCGCTCACGCTGTTCGCGGTCGGCAGCGCGCTGACCCAGCAGGTGAGCGGGCGGCTGATCGACAGGCACGGCCGGCGGCCGTTCCTCGTCCTCGGGCTCGCCGTCTCCGCCGCCGCCACCATCCCCTTCGGCTGGGGCGACAACCTCGCCGTCTTCCTGGCCCTCTCGGCGCTGGCCGGCGCAGGCGGCGCCTTCCTGGCGCCCGCCGCCCAGGCCATGCTCGCCGACCTGATCGGCGCCAACCGCAACGGCGGGCAGGCACTCTCCACGTTCTCGATGGCCACCGACCTCGGCTCCATCGCGGGCACGCTGCTGGCGGGGGCGATCGCCGACGCGGTCGGCTTCGGCTGGGCCTTCGCGGTGACGGGCCTCGTGGTGGCCGCCTCCGCCATCCCCTGGCTGTTCGTCGCCCCGGTGCTGCGGCGGCGCGCCGGCCATGCGTAGCGCGCACGCCTGGGCGGCGGCCGTGCTGCTGCTCGCCGTCGGGCTGTGGACGGCATGGCTTCCGACCCCGCTCGACGCGCTGTGGCCCTGGCCACCCCCGCCGCCCGGGTCGGCCGCGGGGACGGTGGGGCGCATCGGCGCGGTGGTGCTGCAGCCCGCCGTCTCCTACGCGGCCCTGATCCTGGTGGCGTGGTGGGCCGGCCGGCGGCGCCTCGACCGCCTCGCGGCTCACCTGCTGCTGAGCTCCGCGCTGACGTTCGCGTTCACCTCGGTGCTCAAGGCGACCGTGCGTCGGGCGCGCCCCGACACCCCGTGGCTGGGCGGCCTCGACCCCACGGCCTCCTACCCCTCCGGCCACGCGTCGGCCCTCACCTGCCTGGCGCTGGGGCTCGCGGCCGCCGCGGGTGCGGCGCACCTCCCCCGCCGCGGCCGGATCGTCGTCGCGGCGGTCGGGGCGCTGCTGGTGCTCGTCATCTGGGCCGACCGGCTGCTCCTCCACGTCCACCACGTGACCGACGTCATGGCCGGCTCGCTCGTCGCGGGCCTCGCCTGCGCGCTCTCCCTGCTCCTCACCAGCCCCGCTCGGGGCGCGGCGCGGGCGCCGGGCCGCTACGCCGTGGTGGTCAACCCCGCGCGGGTCCGCGACCCCTGGCTGCTCCGCCGAATCCTCCGCGCCGAGGCCGCGACGAACCGGTGGCGCGAGGTCGGCTGGTTCTCAACCACGCTCGACGACCCCGGGGCCGGCGCCGCGCGGCGGGCCCTCGAGGCCGGCGCGGACCTGATCCTGGTGGCCGGCGGCGACGGCACGCTCCGCTCCGCCGCCGCGTCGCTCGCGCACGGGCCCGCGACGCTGGGCGTGCTGCCCTTCGGCAGCGGCGACCTCCTCGCCCGCAACCTGCGCCTGCCGCGCGATGTCGTCGACGCCGCCCGCGCGGCCTTCGGCGGCACGCCCGTGCCCCTCGACGTGCTGCGGGTCGAGGCCGCCGGGCGCGAAGAGCTGGGCCTGGTGATGGCGGGCATGGGGGCCGACGCGGCCGTGCTCACCGACACGCGCGAGCCGCTGAAGCGGATCCTCGGCGCCGGCGCGTACCTCGTGGCGGGCCTCCGGCACGTGACCGCGCGGCCCGTGCGGACCGGGATCTCCGTCGACGGCGGCGCACCGGCGTGGGGATACGCGTCCTTCGTCGGCATCGGCAACGTGGGCGAGCTGCGCCCCGGGCTGGCGCTGATGCCCGAGGCCGACGCGGCGGACGGCCACCTGGACGTCCTCGCGGCCTCCCCGCGGCACGCGCGCGACGTGCTGCACATGATGGCGGAGGTGGTGGTCGGCTCCCGGCGCGAGCCCTACGTCGACCGCTACCGCGGGCGCCTGGTCGACGTGACGGCCGACCGTCCCGTGCCGTGCCAGGTCGACGGCGACGTGCTGGGCGAGGCGGCACGGCTCCGCGTGACGGCGGCGCCGTCGGCGCTGCGCGTGGCCCTCGTCAGCCCTCGAGCCCCGCGACCCAGTCCGCCGCGGCGTCGAACTCCTCGTCGCTGAACCCGATGCCGATCGACGGGCGCGCCTTGTCGGCCCGCGGGTACGAGCCGAGGAAGCGCACCGTCGGGCACACCCGGTGCAGCCCCTCCAGCGCCTCGGCCACGCGCTTGTCGTGCAGGTGGCCCTCGGCGTCGATCGAGAAGCAGTAGGACCCGAGCGTGGTCTTGGTGGGCCGCGACTCGATCCTGCTCAGGTTCACCCCGCGGACGGCGAACTGTTCGAGGATCTCCAGCAGGGCGCCGGCGTGGTCCTCGCGCATGTAGGCCACCAGGGTCGTCTTGTCGGCGCCCGTGCGCTCGGGGACGGGGCCCGCCGGGCCGACCCACACGAAGCGAGTGACCGCGCCGGGATTGTCCTCCACCTGGTAGGCGAGCTCCTCCAGCCCGTACATCTGGCCCGCGACGCGCGCGCAGACGGCGGCGTCGTAGCGGGAATCTGGGCGCGCGACCTCGGCGGCCGCCCCCGCCGTCGACCCCGCCTCGGTGACGTGCGCCTGCGGCAGCGCCGTGGCGAGCCAGGTGCGGCACTGAGCCGCGGCGTGGCCGTGGGTGAGGACGCTCCGCACGTCGGCCATCGTCGTCCCCTCGCGGGCGTAGAGGCCGAACTCGACGGGGATCACGATCTCGCGCTGGATGGCGAGCGGCTCACCCGCGATGAGTTCGTCGAGCGTGGCCGAGACGCCGCCCTCGACCGAGTTCTCGATGGGCACGATCGCGCCCCGCACCTCCCCCGTCCGCACAGCCTCGAGCGCCTCGCGCACGCTCGCGAACGCGATGGCCTCGTCGTCGCTGACCGTGCGCAACGCCTGATGGGTGAACGTCCCCGCGGGACCGAAGTAACCGAGCACCCGCCTAGTCTCGCCCTTTCGGCCCGCGGGCGCGAACGGGACGGTCACTTGAGCAGGCGCGACATCCTGCGATCGGCCAGCGGCTTGCCGCCCGTCTGGCAGCCGGGGCAGTACTGGAGCGATGAGCTGGAGTACGAGATCTCCGCGATGGGCGTGCCGCAGACCGCGCACGGCTCGCCCGTGCGGCCGTGCACCCGCATGTGCGCGCGCTTGGCGTCCTTCAGGTCGGTGAGCGGCCGCCCCGCGGCGACGGCCACCGCCTCGGTGAGCACGCTGCGGACGGCGTCGAACAGGACGACGGCGTCGGCGTCCGTGACGGAGTCGGCCGGTTTGAAGGGGCTCATGCGCGCCACGAACAGGATCTCGTCGGAGTAGGCGTTGCCGATGCCCGCGAACCTCTTCTGGTCGCGGAGCACGCCCTTCAGCTGCGAGCGCCCCGCACCGGCCAGGACCGCGCGGAAGTCGTCGAGCGTGAAACTCGGGGCGAGCGGGTCGGGGCCCAGCGTCGCGATCCCCGGCACCTCCTGCGGGTCCTCCACCACGTAGATCGACAGGGCGCGCTGCGTGCCCGCCTCGGTGAGGCTGAAGCCCGAGTCGTCGTCGAGCACCACGCGCAGCACCAGCCCGGACTTCCCCGCCCGCGCGGGCACGGCCGGGGCCACGTCGTGCCAGGTCACCCAGCCCGCGCGCATGAGGTGGAAGATCAGGTGGACGCCCTGGGCGTCGACGTCGATGTACTTGCCGTGCCGCGACACGCCGCCGACCTCGAGTCCCGCGAGCGCGTCCAGGCCGATGCGGAAGGTCTTGAGCGCGGAGAAGGCCATCAGGTGACCGGCGGCGATCACCTTGCCGCGCATCTTCTCGTCGAGGATGTCGACGACGGCCGCCACCTCTGGCATCTCCGGCATGGGCGCCTCCCTCAGTACTTCCTTAACCCTACGACGGCGGCTGCCGCAGGAGGGCGAGTTCGGCCACGACGTCCCCACCCGCGACAACGCCGGTGCGCGTCCACGGCCGGGTGGGCCGGCCGGCGAGGGCGCGGACAACGCGGAGGTACTCGTCGCGCGGCACCTCGAAGGCGCCGAGCGAGCCCAGGTGTTCGGTGAGCCACTGCACGTCCAGCACCGTCACCCCCAGCCCCGCGAGCTCGACCATCAGGCGCACCAGCGCCAGCTTGGAGGCGTCGCGGCCGTGCTCGACGTCGTGGAACATCGACTCGCCCGCGAACAGGCCACCGACATGCACGCCGTAGAGCCCGCCCACCAAGCGCCCCTCGTCGTCCCACACCTCGACGGAGTGCACCCAGCCGGCCTCGTGCAGGTGCAGGTAGGCGGCGCGGATGCGCGCGTCGATCCAGCCGCCCTCCCGCTCCGGGTCCGCGCAGGCGGCGATCACCTGCGGGAACGCCGCATCGACCGTGGTGGTGTAGCGCCGCGCCGTCTTCCGCAGCGAGCGGGTGACCCGGACCTCCGGCACCCGCATGACGCCCCTGTCGACCGGCGACCACCAGCCCATCTCGCGCGGGTCGAGCGGCATCGGGAACACGCCCACGCGGTAGGCCTCGAGCGCGACGACGGCGTCGAACTCGTCCGAGTAGCCGATCAGGTCATGAGAGGGCCACTCATCCGAGTCGCCGAACATGCCCGCCTGCATCCGCCCAGTGTGGCACCCGCGGCCGACATTTCGGCACCGCTCCGCCTGGCGTCCGCCCGGTATCACCCGGGCGCGGCCCGGATTCGCCCCTGGGCACTCTCGACGGCGCTTGGGCGGTGTGACAGGCTGGGTCTGCACGAGGAGGCACGAGCATGAGCGAGAAGAACCAGGTCATCGCGATCAGCGAGGGCATCTCCGCCAACGTCTTCCACGAGATCTTGGAGATCGCGATCGAGGGGCGCGGCAAGCTGCCGGGCGCCAAGCACTCCGCGAAGCAGCTCCTGCTCCAGAAGAACGACGTCGAGGACGCCATCGGCCGGATGGTCGCCTCGCACACCGCCATGGCCGGCGGTCAGGGCTTCGCGACGAACTGGGGCGGCTTCTTCGTCAGCCTCGTCACCGCACCCGCCAACCTGACCGCCGCGGCTTTCCTGCAGGCGCGGCTCGTGGCCGGCATCGCGCACCTGCGCGGCTACGAACTATCCGACCCGCGCGTCCGCACCGCCATCCTGATGGTGATGCTGGGCCCGAGCACCACCGCGTCGCTGGTCTCGAAGGGCGTGCTGCCGTCGTCGCCGCTGCTGGTGGCCACCGCGCCGGTCTTCGACGCCCGCCTCGACGCCCAGGTGGCCCGCGCGCTACTCGACCGCTCGCTCAACCAGCTGACCGGCAAGCGCCTCGGCGTCTGGCTCGGCAAGCGCATCCCGCTGGTGGGCGGCGGCGTGGGGGCCGCCGTCGACGGCTGGTCGACGCTGTCCATCGCCCGGCACGCGATGCACGAGTTCCCCAACCGCCGGCCCAAGTCGTCCTCCGGAACGGTGACGACGGAATCAGCGTGACGGCGCCACGATCGTGGTGTCATTCTCGCCGGGAGGCGTGAGCGCCGTTCGGACCGCGACCGGCATGCGGGTCTCCTCGACGGCGGCGTACACCAGATCCATCAGCGCGTCGTCTGCCGCGAGCACCTTCACGACGAGGTCGTTCCCGTCGCGCGCGTAGCCGACGATCCGCGGGTCGCGGACGCTGGGCAGCGCGCCCAGCACGGCGTCGAGCTTGTCGTCGGCAACCGCTCCCGTGAGGTGCGAGCACACCCAGCCCTGCGGATCCGGCA
This sequence comes from Arachnia sp., assembly GCA_047602285.1. Lineage (GTDB taxonomy): Bacteria > Actinomycetota > Actinomycetes > Propionibacteriales > Propionibacteriaceae > Arachnia. The sequence continues at coordinate 2,337,121 of JASGHR010000001.1, read as the reverse complement.
GCGGGATCGGGTCCTCGGAGCTCGGTGCGATCACGATCGGCGGCCACCTTGGGTCGTCCCTTCCATCCTCGCCCGTGCACAGCGTCGAGTACCGCTCGAACGCCACGCCCGGCAGCCCTGCGGCCACCGGCGGGCCGTCGAGGGTGAGCGAGCCGAAGTTGCCGACAGATGCGTCGTAGGCGCCCGTCACGGTGTAGTGCTGGTCGCTGACCAGCACCCCCTGGTCCGTCGTGTGCGGAATCGCGTCCCAGTCGATGTCGCCGTCCAGGGTCGGGCCGTCGCACGAGACCGGCTCGGTCGCCTCCCACATCCCCTTCACGCACAGCCGCGGGAGCTCGCCCTCCTTCTGGAGGATGCGTTCGGTGCCCGTCACCGTGCGGACGACCGGCGGGGAGTCCGACGCCGTCGTCGTCGGGCCGGACGACGGCGTGCTCTGAGCAACCGGGGCGAACACCGGATGGAGCGTGAACGGCACCTCGCCGGCGGCCGCGCGGACCGCCGCCTCGATCTGCGGCGTCGCGACCACGACGGTGACGGTGAGCTCCGGCGGGAGCTCGCTGATGTCTCCGCCCACGTACTGGCCGGCCAGGGCCTCCGCGACGGCGTCCAGCGCCGCCATCCTGCGGGCGTAGGTGGGCGCGTCGGACGACTGCACGCACAGGCCGCCGTCGAACACCGCGCGCATCTCTGCGAATGCGGCCTCGGCGTCGCCCTGGACCAGGTAGTTGTACGTGCCACCATCGGTGGCCCAGCTGGACACCACCGGGAGCTTCTGGTCCGTCAGGTCGAGAGCCCCCGCGAAGGCCTGCTGCTCGAGCGGATCCGTGCCGGGGGGCGCGCCGACCATCGGGTCGTCGCACAGCTGCGGGAACGTCGTGACCGAGGGCTGAACCTCAGGCGCCAGGGCGACCGGGGCAGTGAGCGTGAACGAGCCGTACTCGCCGTCGGTGGGGTCGTAGATCCCGCGGACGGTGTAGGCCTTGTCGGTCCAGCGGACGCCGCTGGCCTCCGTGAACTGCACCCCAGCCCAGTCGAAGGGGCCCTTGAGTGCCGGCCCGGAGCACTGGGGAGGCAACGACTCCATCATGCCCCCCAGGCACAGCACGGGCGCCTCGGCGCTGCCCCGGATGAGCACGTTGCCCGTGACCTCCGCGCTGGGACTGGCCGGCGCCGCCAGCTGCGGCTTCGCGAAGAGCTGGGCGCCCAGGGGCACCGCGACCAGCGCGAGGACAGCCACCGCCGCCACGCCGGAGATCCGGCGCCGTCGGGACGTGCGGGCGGCCTTGCCCGCCCAGGCATCGGGGGACGGGGGCTCGGGCACGACGCGGCCCAGCACCGTCGTCACATCGTCGTCGTTCATGACTGCTGCTCCTCCAGGTGAACCGACGCGCGCAGCTGCTGCAGCGCGCGGTGGGAGTACGCCTTGACGGTGCCCTGGGCGAGTCCCAGGAGTTCCGCCACCTCGGAGATCGGCCGGTCCTCGAAGTAGCGCAGCACGAGGACGGCCCGCTGCACGCGCGGCAGCTCCGCGAGGGCGCGGAGCACGTCGACGCGCAGACCCTGATCCGGGTCGTCCGCGTCGGCCTGCGGCAGCGTCTCCGTCGGCACCTCGCCCGTCCACCGACGTCGCCACCAGGAGACGAACGTCCGGTAGATCGTGGTGCGCACGTAGGCCTCGAACGAGCGATCGTTGCCGTCGTAGCGCGCGTAGGTCTTCGCCAGTGCGGTCTGCACCAGGTCCTCTGCCCGCCCACCGTCGCCGGTGAGCAACCAGGCCGTACGCCACAGGTCTCGTCCGCGGCGTCTGACAAACGCCTCGAACCCGGCCTCGTCCCTCATCTCGGCACCTCCCGCCCCTCTACACGCGCTGGAGGGCGCCGAAGGTTACCCCGCACCACCCGTGGCGCCTGCGTTCAGACGTAGTCGCGGGGGACCCGATCGGCGATCAGGCAGGTCACCTCGTAGGTGATGGTGCCCATCAGCGCCGCCAGCTCCTCGACGCCGATCCGCTCGGCGCCGCTGGTGCCCATCAGCACCGCCTCGTCGCCGACCCTGACCGACGGCTCCTCCGGGCCGAGGTCGAGCATCGTCTGGTCCATGCACACGCGGCCGACGACCCCGTACGAGCGGCCGTCGATCAGCATCCGCCCGCGCGAGGAGTTGAGCCGCGAATACCCGTCGCCGTAGCCGACGGCGACGGTGGCGATCCAGGTGTCGACGGGCGCCGTCCAGCTGCGCCCGTAGCCGACGGTCTCGCCCGCGCGGATGCGCTTGACGAACGTCACGCGCGACGTCCAGCGGCCGACGTCGCGGAGCGGCCGCGTGGGCCGCGTCTCGGCGTCGGGATACGAGCCGTAGATCATGATCCCCGGGCGGACCAGCGTGCTGCGGCCCAGGTCGTGGCCCAGGAGCGCCCCGGAGTTGGCCGCGTGCACGTACGGGAGCGGTCCCAGCACCGACTTCGCGGCCTCGACGGCGGCGTCGAACGCGGCGAGCTGCACGCGCGTGAACTCGTCGCCGGCCGGGACGTCGCTGATGGGTAGGTGCGTGAAGACGCCCCCGACGCGCAGGTGGGGCGCGCCCGCCAGCAGCCCGGCGAGGCGCTCGACGTCCCACGGTTCGGCCCCCACGCGGCGCATCCCGGTGTCGACGGCGAGGTGCACGTCGAGCACCCGGCCGGCCGCGGCGGCCGCCGCCTCGGCCGCCCAGATGGCGTCCTCGTCGCCCACGGAGACGGTGATGTCGGCCGCGATGGCTTCCTGCAGGTCGTCGGGCAGCGTCGGCGTGAACTTCAGGATCGGCAGCGTGATGCCCGCGGCGCGGAGCCTCGTGCCCTCCTCGGTGACCGCGATCCCCAACCACTCGGCCGAGCCGCGCTCCTGGATGCTGCGCGCGACGGGGACCAGCCCGTGCCCGTAGGCGTTGGCCTTCACCGCCGCCAGCACCGCGCGCCCGCCCGCGAGTTCCCTGGCCACGGCCAGGTTGGCGTGCAGGGCGTCGAGATCAACCTGGAACCTGGTGGGCGTGGGCATGGCCCAAGTCTGGCAGACTCCACAGCATGTCGAACCAGCAGTGGAGCCCGGGCCCCGGCCGCGACGAATGGGCCCGCCCCGAGCCTGCGCCCCAGGACTGGGGCCAACCCGCGCAGGACCACAGCGCCTGGGAGCGCCCGCGGCCGGACGCCGCCCCCGCCGCCCCGCAACCCGGCGACGGCGCCTGGGCTCCGCCCGCACCGGCGGGCCAGGAATGGGGCGCGCCGCCCCCGCCGCCGCACCCTGCACAGCCGATCCCTCCGCAGCCGATCCCTCCGCAGCCGATCCCGCCGCAGCTGGGCGCGCCGGATGCGGGCCAGCCCCAGGTCTACGCCGTGCCGTATCCAGCCCTCGCACCGACGCCGCCGCGCACGCGGCACCCGCTGCTCGACCTGACCTTCTCGAAGCTCGCGCTGCCCACGTCGGCCGCCCTGATCTTCGGCATCGGAGCGCTCGGTCTCCTGGCCGAGTGGCTGTTCGGCTTCCTCGAGCTGTTCGCCACCGGCAGCTCCTACATCGGCGTCTCGGCGACGAAGGTGCTCGCCCACCTCGTCGGCGGGGGCGGCGCGCTGGTCGCCAAGGTGCTCGTGCTGCGCGTCCTCGTGGAGATCGGCGTCGCCGTCACCAAGCCCCGCACGGAACCCGCCGACGAGGGCTGACCGTCAGAACAGCAGCGCGAGCGCGGGCTCCCGGAGGATCGACGCCACGTCGTGCAGGAACCGCGAGCCCTGCTCGCCGTCGATGATCCGATGGTCGAAGGCCACGGCGAGCGTCGTCACCCAGCGGGGTTCCACGCGCTCCTGCGCGCCCTCGCCCACGACCCACGGCCGGCGCTCGATGGAGCCCATGCAGAAGATCGCCGACTCGTCGCCGTTGATGATCGGGGTGCCCGCGTCGATGCCGAAGACGCCGACGTTGGTGATGGTGAACGTGCCGCTGGAGTAGTCGCCGGGCTGGAGCTTGCCCTCCCGGGAGACCTGCACAAGCTGGTTGATCGCCTGGCAGAGCTGCAGCAGGCTCAACCGCTGCGCGCCCTTGATGTTCGGCACCATCAGCCCGCGGGGCGTGGCCGCCGCGATGCCGAGGTTCACGTCGCCGTGGTAGACGATCTCCTGGTGCTCCTCGTCCCACGACGTGTTCAGGTCGGGGTTGCGGCCCAGCGCCAGGCAGACGGCCTTGGCGTAGATCAGCAGCGGCGAGATGCGCAGCCCGGTGAACTCCCGTCGGCCCTTCAGCGTCTCGACGAACTCCATCGTCCCGCTGACGTCGACGGTGATCCACTCGGTGACGTGCACGTGCGTGCGGACCGAGCGCACCATGTTCTCCGCCGTCACCTTGCGCACGCCCTTGATCGGGATGCGCCGCTCGGCGCGACCCTGGTTCGGGTCGAAGCCCGCGCCGCCCGACGGCGGCGGGAAGCCGGCCGACGTGAACCCGCCGAGGCCCTCGGTGGGGCCGAAACCGCCACCGAAGCTCGAGCCGGAGAAGGACGTGCCGGCGTAGCTGGGCGACTCGGCGGCGCCACTGAAGGCCTGGAAGGACGCCTGGTCGTTCAGGATCCTGCCCTGCTTGGGCTGCTCGTCGAGGTAGCGGAACGCGGCCGCGGCCTCGACGTCCCTGCGCGTGATCGTGCCGTCCGGGCCGGTGCCGACGACGCCGGAGAGGTCGACGCCGAGGTCGGCCGCGTACTTGCGCACCGGCGGCTTCGCCTTCACCGAGCTGACGTCGGAGGCCAGCACGAGCTGCGACTCGGACGGGGCCTTGCCCGGCGTCGGGAGCGGATCCCCCGTGGCCTGGGCGTGCACGGTGGTGGCGGGATGCACCTCGTCGGCGCGGCGCCCGGGCTCGTGCTGCTCGTACGCGGCCGACAACGCGTCGCTCACCTCGGGCTGGCCCGCCTCCGCGCGTCCGCCCCTGCGGCGCCGACGGCTCGGCGGCGCCTCGCTCGCGCCGTAGCCCACCAGGTTCGGGGCGGCGGCCTCCTCGGCAGCCGCACCCTCACCGTCGTCGATCTCGACGATGGGCGTGCCCACCTCGACGGTGGTGCCCTCGGCCACGAGCAGGCCCGTGACAGTGCCCGCGAACGGTGACGGCAGCTCGACGATCGACTTGGCCGTCTCGATCTCGACGAGCACGTCGTTGACCTCGATGGTGTCGCCCTCGGCGACCCGCCAGGCGACGATCTCGGCCTCGAGCAGCCCCTCGCCCGGATCAGGAAGCAGGTAGTGACGCTTCATTTTCAAGTCCCCTCAGTAGGCCAGCGACCGGTCGACGGTGTCCAGGATGCGATCGACGGAGGGCAGGTAGTCCCCCTCCACCCGGGCGGGCGGGTACGGCATGTCGTAGCCTGCCACCCGCATCACGGGAGACTCCATCACGTAGAACAGGTCCTCGTGCAGCTTCGCCGCGATCTCGGCGCCCAGGCCCAGCGTCTTGGGGGCCTCGTGCACGATGATCGCGCGCTTGGTGCGGCGCACCGACGACGTGATCGTCACCCAGTCGATGGGGCTGAGCGTGCGCAGGTCCACCACCTCCAGCGACGTGCCCTCCTCCGCGGCGACCGCGGCCGCGTCGAGGCACGTCTTGACCATCGGGCCGTAGCAGAGCAGCGTCGCGTCGGTGCCGTAGCGGGTGATCGCCGCCTGGTGCATCGGGGCGGGCCGCGACGTGAAGTTCACCATGTCCTTGACGTGGTAGCGGCGCTTCGGTTCGAGGAAGACCACCGGGTCGTCGGACTGGATGGCCTGCTGGATCATCCAGTAGGCGTCGTTGGGGTTCGAGCAGGCCACCACCTTCAAGCCGGGCGTGTGCGCGAAGTAGGCCTCGGGCGACTCCGAGTGGTGCTCGACGGCGCCGATCCCGCCGCCGAACGGGATGCGGATCACCATCGGCATCGGGGACTGGCCGCCGGTGCGCATGTTGAACTTGGCGACCTGCGTGACGATCTGGGAGTACGCCGGGAAGACGAAGCCGTCGAACTGGATCTCGACCACCGGCCGGTAGCCGCGCATGCAGAGGCCGACGGCGGTGCCGACGATGCCGGACTCGGCCAGCGGGGAGTCGATCACGCGGTTCTCGCCGAACTCCTCCTGCAGGCCCTCCGTGATGCGGAAGACGCCGCCCAGCTTGCCGATGTCCTCGCCCGCGAGCAGCACCTTCGGGTCGGCTTGCAGCGCGCGTCGGAGGCCCCGGTTGAGGGCCTTCGCCATGGTCAGCGACTCGTTCATGCGTCCTCCCCGGCCATGTACTCGGCGTATTCGCGGCGCTGGGCCTCCAGCGCGACGGTGGGCTCGGCGTAGACCGTCTCGAACAGCCGATCCATCGTCACGTTCTCCAGCTGCGGGATCACGGCGCGCACCTCGGCGCCCACCTCCTTCGCCTCCTCCTCGACCGCGGCGAGCCAGGCGTCGTCGATGGCGCCCTCGCGTTGGAGGTATCTGGTGAGCCTGAGGATGGGGTCTCTGCCGCGCCAGGCCTCCTCGTCGGAGGAGGCGCGGTACTTCGTCGGGTCGTCGGACGTGGTGTGCGCGCCCATGCGGTAGGTGAAGGCCTCGATGAACGTGGGGCCCTCGCCGGTGCGGGCGCGCTCCATGGCCCAGTCGGTGACGGCCTTGACGGCCAGGACGTCGTTGCCGTCGACCTGCACGCCGGGGAAGCCGAAGCCGCGGGCGCGCTCGAACAGCGGGATGCGCGACTGCAGGGCGATCGGCTCGGAGATGGCCCACTGGTTGTTCTGGCAGAAGAACACCACCGGCGCGTTGTAGGAGGCGGCGAACACGTAGGCCTCGTTCACGTCACCCTGGCTGGAGGCCCCGTCGCCGTGATAGACGATGACGGCCGCGTTGTCGTCCGGGTTCTCGTTGCCGACGGCGCCGTCGAACTGGAGGCCCATGGCGTAGCCGGTGGCGTGCAGCGTCTGGCAGCCGATCACGATCTGGTAGTTCTTGAACTTGTCCAACCGCGACCAGTCGCCGCCGGTGGAGCCGCGGAACAGCGCGAGGATGTCGCCCACCGGCACGCCCAACACCATCGCGACGGCGTGCTCCCGGTACGAGGGGAAGACGACGTCCTTCTCGCGCAGCGCGTGCGCCGAGCCGACCTGCGCGGCCTCCTGGCCGAGCAGCGGCGTCCAGAGGCCCAGCTCGCCGTGGCGTTGCAGGGCGGTGCCCTCGGCGTCGACGCGGCGGGCGAGGATCATGTCCCGCAGGTAGCCGACGAGGTCGTCGACACTGCCCGCGAACTCGAAGTCGGGATTCGTGACCCGCTCCCCCTCAGGGGTGAGCAGCTGCACCATGTCGTGGCTCTGACCGCGCACGCGGCCCCCTTTCAGCAACCTACGTATCCGTAACTTACGCCAGCGTAGCTTAACGCCGACATCGTCCCCTGTTGGCAATCTGCCACACCTCGCGGCGCGGCTTTGTGGAATACGGACAAAACACGCCGCAGGTGGTCCGACGGGCCTTGACCTCCGGCCGTTCTGCGGCCAGGGTGGCAGGTACAGGTCCTAGGGTTCGGCGCCTTTCGCGCGCCGCCATCCGCGGGCCGACAGTGCTGTCAGTATCGATCGGAGAAGAAGGCCCATGTCAACAGCCAGACGGGTAACGGCAACGCTCTCCGCCGCGGCCCTCGCCGCGAGCGCGTTCGTCACACTCGCCCCCCTCTCCGCGGAGGCCGCCCCCGGGCAGTGCGTCGCGGGCAACCCGACGAAGACCGTCACGGTGTTCGCGTTCAACGACTTCCACGGCCGCATCTTCGACGACTCGAAGACGCCCGACAACGCCGCCGGCTACCTGGCGGGCAAGCTGTTCACCCCCGTCGAGCAGGCCCGCGCGGCCGACGGCGACGACAGCGTGCTGCTGCTCTCCTCCGGCGACAACATCGGCGCCTCGACCTTCGTGTCGATGATGGCCGACGACGATCCCACGCTCGACATCCTGAACGCCGCGGGCCTCGAGGCCTCCACCGTCGGCAACCACGAGTTCGACAAGGGCTGGAGCGACCTGTCCGGCCGCGTCGTCCCGAAGGCCAGCGGCTTCGACTACCTCGGCGCCAACGTGTACGAGAAGGGCACCACCACCGTCGCCGCGCCGCTCAAGGCCTACGACATCATCGAGAAGGCCGGCGTGAAGATCGGCATCGTCGGCGCGGTGACGGCCGACGTGCCCTCCCTCGTGTCGCCCGGCGGCATCGAGAACCTGACCATCGGCGACCCCGTCGAGGCGATCAACCGCGTCACGGCGCAGCTACTCGACGGCGACGACGCCAACGGCGAGGCCGACGTCGTGATCGCGTCGCTGCACGAGGGCGCGGCCAACGGCAAGGACAGCGCCGAGACCAACGCCGCGGCCAGCGAGGCCTTCGACGATATCTACCGCGACATCGACGAGCGCGTGTCGGCGATCTTCAACGCGCACACGCACCAGGAGTACACCTACACCAGCGCCAACGTGGCCGACCGCCCGATCATCCAGGCCGGCTCGTACGCGGGCAAGCTCGCGAAGGTCGAGCTGACGCTGGACACCGTCGGCAAGGGCGTCTGCGGCGTGACCCAGGAGATCGTCTCCCCGGCCGCCGAGTCCGACGAGTCGCTGCCGGCCATCAAGGCGATCAACGACATCGCCCGCGCCGCGTACAACGAGGCCATGGAGAAGGGCCAGGAGGTCATCGGCGAGGCGACCGCTGCCATCTCGACCCCCGGCGACAAGGGCAACGCCGACGTCCGCAACGTCGAGTCGCCGATGACGAACCTAGTCGCCCAGATGTTCGCCGACATCCTCGGCGCCGACGATCCCGAGTTCATCGGCGTCCAGAACCCCGGCGGCACGCGCGACAGCTTCACCGCGGGCGAGATCACGTACCGCCAGGCGGCCCTGACGCTGCCGTTCGCGAACTCGCTGTTCACCACGCAGCTGACCGGCGCGCAGTTCAAGACCGTGCTCGAGCAGCAGTGGCAGCGCGACGCCGAGGGCAACGTGCCCAGCCGCCCGTTCCTCGCGCTCGGCCTGTCCGACAACGTGAGCTACACGTACGACGAGTCGCTGCCCGAGGGTTCTCGGATCACGTCGATCTCGATGAACGGCGAGCCGATGGACATGGACAAGCTGTACACCGTGGGCTCGGGCTCGTTCCTGATCACCGGCGGCGACAACTTCCGCGAGTTCGCGGGCGGCGTCGACACCAAGGACACGGGCCTCAGCGACCTCGGCGCCTGGGTGGCCTACGTGAGCCTCGCCTCGCCGCTGTCCCCTGACTACTCCGTGCGGGGCGTCTCGACGAAGGCCCCCGAAGGCACGCTCGTCGAGGGCGGCGCGCCGCTTGAGTTCTCCTTCGGCGCACCGCTCGCGGGCGGCATCGCGACGCAGACGCTCGACATGTTCCTCCAGGCCGGCGACCCGAAGGTCAGCCCGCCGCTGAAGAACACCGCGATCACCGCGTACCTGGGCGACCTGGAGATCGGCTCCGGCACGGTCGTCGACGGCGCGGGCACCGTGTCCGTCGCGCTGCCCGAGGGCGTGGAGATCGACGGCGTCGAGCCGGGCGAGGAGGTCCTCGCGATCGTGGAGTTCAACGTCGAGGAGTCCAACACCAGCATCTTCCTGCCGGTGACGCTGAAGCTGCAGGGCTCCCCCGACCCGACCCCGAGCCCGACGCCCACGCCGACGTCCACGGGCAAGCCCAGGCCGGGCCTGCCGGACACCGGCAACTGACGAAGAGATCACACATCGATGGCCCCGGGCGCTCAGCACCCGGGGCCATCGATGTTCCAGAGTCCCGGCTTGATGTTTTCGTATTTCGTAATACGATGAGAGTATGAGGAAGCGCGTGATTCAGGGCCGGGAGATCTCGGACGCTCAGGTTCAGGAATGGGCCGACGAAGCCGAGGCGGGCTACGACGTCGACGACCTGCAGAAGCGATGGGGGCGCCCGCCTCGAGCGGAGCGTGCATCGCGAGTAGTGCCGACGCGATTCTCGGACGAGGAACTCGCTGTGCTGATGGAGCGCGCCGAGCGCGAGGGACTTGACCGCTCAGCAGCTATCCGGGCCGCCGTGCGCGAGTGGGCGCGCTCGTGATCGTTGCCCCCTCAGCGCGCAAACACGGGATCAGCAATGAGGACGCGATCGCAGCGGCTCGCTCTCCCCTCGTGGCCTGGCCAGGGCTTTCTCAGTCCGTGCCGGCGAGGGTGGCGACCAGGATCGCCTTGATGGTGTGCATGCGGTTCTCGGCCTGGTCGAAGACGATGCTGGCCGGCGACTCGAACACGTCGTCGGTCACCTCGACGCCGTCGAGGCCGAACTGCTCGAACAGGCTGCGGCCGACGCTGGTCTCGAGGTCGTGGAACGCCGGGAGGCAGTGCATGAACTTGACGTCCGGGTTGCCGGTGGCGGCCAGGAGTTCGGCGTTGACCTGGTACGGGCGCAGCAGCGCGATGCGCTCCGCCCAGACCTCCTTCGGCTCGCCGAGGGAGACCCACACGTCGGTGTAGACGAAGTCGACGCCCGCGACGCCCGTGGCCACGTCGTCGGTGATGGTGATCCGGGCGCCGGTCTGGGCGGCAATCCGCTCAGCCTCCGCCACCACCTCGGGCGCGTTCTGCTGCGACGGCGGGGCGACCATGCGCACGTCCATGCCCATCATGACGCCGGAGATGAGCAGCGAGTTGCCGACGTTGTTACGCGCGTCGCCGAGGAACGCGAACGCAATCTCGGTGAGCGGCTTGCGGCTGTGCTCGATCATGGTGAGCTGGTCGGCGAGCATCTGGGTGGGGTGCCAGTCGTCGGTCAGGCCGTTGTAGACGGGGACGCCCGCGTGCGCGGCGAGGGTCTCGACGATGTCCTGGCCGGCGCCGCGGTACTCGAGCGCGTCGTACCAGCGCCCGAGCACGCGCGCGGTGTCGGCGGCCGACTCCTTGTGGCCGATCTGCGAACCGGACGGGTCGAGGTACGTGGTGGTGCCGCCCTGGTCGGCGACCGCCACCTCGAAGGCGCAGCGCGTGCGCGTGGAGGTCTTCTCGAAGAGCAGCGCCACCTGCTTGCCGACCAGGCGCTTGGTCTCGCGCCCCTCGCGGCGCTCCGCCTTGAGGCGCGCCGAGAGGTCGAGCAGCGTCAGCCACTCGTCGCTGGTGAAGTCGAGTTCCTTGAGGAAGCTGCGGCCGAGAAGGCTCATCGTCTTGATCCCCCTGTGGGTTGGAGCGAGCCTCAAGAATAGAGCGCGGCGAGGATGCCGGGCATCGCGGCCTCGATGTCGGCAAGGGTCTCGGCGAAGCCCGCCTCGTCGCCGTACCAGGGATCGACGAGCGGGGTGCCCTTCGGCTTGGCCGGGTCGAAGTCGTTGAGCAGGGCGACGGTCGCCCCGGAGGAGAGCCTCCTCAGCCGGTCGACCTGGAACGGCTCGACGGCCACCACGAGGTCGGCGTCAGCCAGGTCGTCGGCCGTCACCTGCCGGGCGCGATGACCGGACGCGTCGTAGCCCGCGGCCGTCAGCGTGCGCGCCGCGCGCCGGTCGATGGGGTTGCCGAGCTCCTCCGCCGACAGCGCGAAACTCTCGACGTCCAGGTCGAGTCCCTCGTCGGCCGCGACCTTGCGCGCGACCCGCTCCGCCATGGGCGAGCGACAGATGTTTCCCCAACAGACGAATACCAGGTGCGCCATCCGGCGATCCTAGTGTCGTTTCCGAGTCGGCGCGGGCCCGCGATTCGTGCGCGCGGCTGGGCCGAAGCATGCGCGCTCCCCCGGTAGGATGCGGTTACGTCCGAGGAAGGTGGCAGGGTAGGGGTCATGCAGATCTTGGTGGTGGATGACGATCAGGCCGTGCGCGACTCGCTGGCCAGGTCACTGACGTATTCGGGAGACCAGGTCCAGACCGCCGCCGACGGCGTCGAGGCCCTCGCGAAGCTGGTGGGTTACACGCCCGATGCCATCATCATGGACGTCATGATGCCCCGGCTCGACGGCCTGGAGACCACCCGGATGCTGCGTGAGAGCGGCAACGACACCCCCATCCTCATCCTCACCGCGCGCGACGCCGTCGGCGACCGGGTCGACGGCCTCGACGCGGGCGCCGACGACTACATGGTCAAGCCGTTCGCGCTCGACGAGCTGCTCGCACGGCTCCGCGCCCTCACCCGGCGCTCCAAGCCCGTCGCCGAGACCGAGTCGAAGGTGCTGACGTTCCAGGACGTCACCCTCGACACGCTGCACCGCGAGGTGACCCGCGACGGCCAGCACATCTCCCTGACCCGCACCGAGTTCGCGCTGCTGCAGGTCTTCATGGAGCACCCGCGGCGCGTGATGGAGCGCAACACGCTGCTGAACGAGGTGTGGGGCTTCGAGTTCCCCACCACGGCGAACTCGCTCGAGGTCTACATCGGGTACCTCAGGCGCAAGACGGAGGCGGGCGGCCGCTCGCGGCTGATCCACACCGTCCGCGGCATCGGCTACGTCCTGCGTGAAACGCCCCCGTGATCGGCAGCCTGTGGATTCAACTCCGTAGAGGGATCGGGCGCCTGGTCAGCGGACAATCGCTGCAATGGCGCCTCGCCCTTCTCACGGGGCTCAGCGTCGCCCTGTCCGTGATCGTCGTGGGCGGGGCGACGTTCACGGTCGCCCGCTGGTCGCTCGTGGAGCAGCTCGACAACGAGCTCACCTCTGTCGCCCAGGACGCGTCCGACGCCATCGCGGCCAACCTGCCCAACATGGGCGGCCTGTCCGCCGGCACGATCGGCGCCACCAACGGGCTGCTCGCCATGGTGCAGGCCGACGGCGTGGTCACCCAGATGCCGGGCCAGGCGCAGGAGCTGCCCGTCGGCCCGGATGAGATCACCGTCGCCCGCATGCAGGTGGGCTCGTCCGCGCGCACCATCGACACCGACGGCCAGCGCTACCGCCTGGTGGCCGTGCCGCTGCAGGTGGACGGCCAGCTGTATGCGGTGATGTTCGCGCGCCCGATGACGTCGCTGGACTCGACGCTCAGCTCGCTGTGGCTGGTGCTGCTGACCGCAGGCGTGCTCGGCATCGTGACCACCACCATCGCCGCGCTGTGGAACGCGCGCGCCGTTCTGGCGCCCGTTCGTCGCCTGTCCCAGGCCGTGACGTCCGTGACGCAGACCGACCAGCTGAACCCCATCCGCATCTACGGCCGCGACGACCTTGGCGCACTCACGCAGTCGTTCAACACGATGCTGAAGTCGCTGCAGCAGTCGAGGGAGCAGCAGCGTCAGCTCATCGCCGACGCCGGCCACGAGCTCCGCACCCCACTGACGTCGATGCGCACCAACGTCGAGCTGCTGGTGGCCGACGAGGCCACCGGCATGCTGCCCGAGGGCGCGCGCGCCGAGGTGCTGGGCGATGTCGCCGCGCAGCTGGGCGAGTTCTCGGCGCTGGTCGGCGACCTGGTGGCCCTCACCCGCGACGACCATCTGCAGCGCCCGCACGAGCCGCTCGACATGGCCGAGGTCACCGAAGCCGCCATTTCGCGCGCCCGCCGCCGCGGCCCCGGGATCGTGTTCGACGTCCAGATGGAGCCGACGCCGATCATGGGCGACCCGTCGACCCTCGAGCGCGCGATCACCAACCTGCTGGACAACGCCGTGAAGTTCTCGCCGCCAGACGGCACGATCACCGTCCGCCTCGAGGACGGCGCACTGACGATCATCGACCAGGGTCCGGGCATCGACGAGGACGACCTCCCGCTGATCTTCGACCGGTTCTTCCGCTCCGACAAGGCGCGCAACACCCCGGGCACCGGCCTCGGCCTCGCGATCGTCGCCCACACGGCCGCCGCCCACGGCGGCACCGTCCGGGCGTCGAACGAACCGGGCTCGGGCGCCAAGTTCGTACTGCGCCTGCCGCTGACCGAACAGGCAGAAGGCGAGCAGATCCCGTAGGGATGCGCTGATCTCTTGAGGAGCGAGGGCCCGGGCTGGTCCTCAGCCTCTGCGCTCGCGTCGTTCCGGGAAGATACGAAGGTGATGTTCTTGCGATGCACCGCGGTTCGCTGGGTGGCAGACGATCCTTTTCCCGGTCTCGTCGAGGTCGAAATCCCCGACGTGGACGGACGGGTGCACCGATTCGTCGAGAAGTGTGCGGTCCTGGACGCGGGCGGCCGTCTGAGCCCTGACGCCACCTACCCCGTTGAGCTCCACATCGCATGCAGACCACATCACCAGGACAGTCGTCCCGGCCTTGAGATCGATCACGCGTGCATCGACCTGACGCCGTGGGGCGTCGGCGACGCGGACCAGTTGGTCACTGTGGACCGCGCACGGCTGACCTGGGAGAAACCGGCGGTGTATTCGGACCTGTCCGTCGCGGCGCGGCAAGCGGTGGCGCTTGTCACATTCCGACAGTGGCGAGAACGGGTCGGCCTGCGGCACCAGATACTCGATGCCCTTGAGGAGCACCTCTGGGCCTATGCGACCGTCACCACCGACACCTTCGACGCGTGGCTCGACGCCGATCCGCTGCCCCGCCTACCCGTCAAGCGTCGCCTGCCGTGGAGCCTCACGCGAGCGGCCAGGTCATGCGGCGTCGACGCTGTCAGCCTTCATGGTGCACTGATCGCCCTGACCGCGATCACCTACGACGGTCTGTTCGGCGGGATCGACAGCTCAACCTCGCTCCAGCGTCTCCAGGCCGTCGGTGAATTCACCTCCCGCGACGGCATCCCTCTGGCCGACGCCGACCGGTTCGTCGGCAGCCTGTGGGTGGACGACGACTGGGGGCGCCCGTCCATCGGGATGATCGACCACTGGCGGCACGGCTCGTAGCCCGACCGAGGCGCGCTCCTCGGAACCGGCTTCAGGCCCCACCTGCACCCTCGATTGTGAGGAGCCGCTAAGCTGCCTCATGGTCAACGGCGATCCACTTCCGACATCCTCCCAGGAGGCTCTCACACACCTCCCACCACCCCCTCTGGCTACCGAGGTGTGGGCAAAGACCGGAGGGGCGGAGTTCTGGCAGTCCCTCCCGCAGCACCTGGCCGACACCCACGCCGTCGCCGAGTTGCTCTACGAGCACTGGCTGTCGAGGTCGGTGAAGGAGAGGTGGGCGGCTGAGCGTCCAGGCGCGGACGGGATGCGCACGATCGCGCTGTTCCTGGCCGCGACGCACGACGTGGGCAAGGCCGCTCCGGCGTTCGTGGCCCAGTCGGAGCCGCTGGCCCAACTCGCGCGGGACGCCGGGCTCACGTGTCACACCATCCAAGAGCTGCGCGACGACAGGCGGGAGCTGCCGCACTCGCTCATCGGCCAGCACACCGCCACGCGCTGGTTGGAGGCGAGGGGCGTAGACGAGGACGCCGCCAAGGGCCTCGCCTCCGTCATCGGCGCTCACCACGGCCGGCCCGTCAAACACGCACCTGGTCTCGGCAAGCGGGTCACCGGCATGGGAGGCACAGCATGGGAGAAGGTCCGGTTCGACCTTCTCGACTGGCAGGCCCATGAGACGGGCTTCGACCAGCTGCTGCACACGGGAAGCCCGCTGTCGGTGTCCCTGCCGACGCTGATCGAGATCACCGGCTTCGTCATCGTGGCGGATTGGCTGGCGTCCAACACGGCACTCTTTCCGCTCCGGCCGCGGGGGCGCAGCGGCGAGGTGGAGGCCGACATGCCCGCCCGGACCGCCGTCGCGTGGGGCGAGATCGCGATGCCGCCGCCGTGGCAGCCGCCGCGCGACGACTCCCCCGCGCCGGACTTCTTCCGCGCGCGTTTCGGCTGGGCGCCCACCGTCACGCCTCACGCGATGCAGACGGCGGCCCTGGAGGCGGCCCGCACCGTCGACATCGGTCTCATGCTGATCGAGACGGAGACGGGTGGCGGCAAGACCGAGGCCGCGCTGGCCGCCGCCGAATCGATCGCGAGCCGACGGGGATCGCAGGGCATCGTGATCGCGCTGCCCACGCAGGCCACGACGAACGCGATGTTCAGCAGGGTCGCGCGCTGGATCGACGACCTGCCCGAACCGCCGGCGGAGGTAGGCGCGTGGGCGCTCACCCTCGGCCACGGGAAGAGCCAGCTGAACCAGGAGTTCGCGAAACTCAACGAGGCGGTGAAGGCCTTCGAGCGGAGACTCGCGCGTACGGAGGAGCACGCGCCGATCTTCGAGGGCGAGGAGACGCCCACGCTCTGCAACGCCGTCGTCCATCAGTGGTTCCTGGGCGCGAAACGGCGGCTGCTGTCGAACTTCGCGGTGGTGACCATCGACCAGGTGCTCCGCGCCGCGCTGCAGCGCAAGCACCTCATGCTCGATCATCTGGCGCTCGGCGGGAAGGTCGTCATCATCGACGAGGCGCATGCGTCGGACGACTTCATGAACGTCTACCTGGACTCGGCGCTCAGCTGGCTCGGCGCCTACGACGTGCCCGTGATCCTGCTGTCCGCGACGCTGACCGCCGAGCGTCGTCGTCGCTTCCTCTCTGCGTATCGCCCGGGTAGGGCGGCCGAGGCCGAGAAGCTGTCGTTCACGGAGGACGACTACCCGTTGCTCACCATCCTGCCGCGTGACGATGCACCGATCACCGCGACGGTGGTGGCGGAGAACAGGCCCGGCAGGACGGTGCGGTGGGCATGGCACCCGACGGCCCTCGACAGCATCGTGGCGAGCGTGCGCGACGACCTCGCCGACGGCGGCTGCGCCCTCGTCGTGCGCAACACGGTCAAGGATGCCCAGGCCACCGCCGCGGCGCTCGAGGAGGCGGGTATCGCCGTGTTGCTGACGCACGCGGGCTTCCTCGCCGTCGACCGCGCGGGCAACGACGAGGAGTTGCGCTACCTCTTCGGGAAGGACGGCGTGGAGCGCCCCGATCGGATCGCGGTGGTGTCCACCCAGGTGGTCGAGCAGAGCCTCGACGTGGACTTCGACGTCCTCTACACCGATCTCGCTCCGGCCGACCTGCTGCTGCAGCGCATCGGCCGGCTGCACCGCCACGCCCGTATCCGCCCGCCGCGGCACGCGGACGCCCGTCTCTTCCTCCTCGCCGACCTGCCCTCCGACGACGCCCTGCCCTCCGCAACATCTGGCTCGCTGGCGGTGTACGGCTCCCACCTGCTGCTCCGCACGGCTGCCACACTCGTCGAGCACGGCCCCACCATTCGCATCCCGGACGACGTGGCACGCCTCGTCGAGCGCGCGCTCGGATCGGGGAACGTCGGTCGGGAGGCGTGGCAAGCGACGCTGAATGAGGCGAGGGCGAATCACGAACGCAAGGTCGAGAAGCAGCGCGAGAAAGCGGCCACATGGTGTGTCGTGCCGTGGAAGCCCGACGACGATCCGCGTACCTCGCTGGGCGACTGGCTCACGACCAGTCCCGACAGCACGGAGATCGCGATGGGGATCGCCGTCCGCGACACCGACCCCACCCTCGAGGTCATCGTCGTTCCGATCGCCCCCGCGGGCTCCGCCGTCCGGCCCCCGTGGCTCACCAAGAACCCCAGCCAGGTGGAGACCCTCGACACGTCCACGAGACCGTCCGACGAGGTGGCGCGCGAGGTCGCCGGCTGGGCGGTGCGGCTCCCCACCGCGATGACGCGCTGGGACCTCGACGACGTGGTGACCGCGCTCGATCGAGACCCCGCCACCCGCAGATGGGCCTGGCGTCAACACCCCCTCCTCAAGGGCGAGCTGTTCTTGCCCATGAACCAACCCGAAGAAGGGAGCACCACCTTGGTGACCGAACTCTCCGCGGGCAGGAAGCACTACCGGCTGACCTACTCGCCCACGCACGGACTGGAGGTGAGCGACGCATGAGCTACAACCTGCTGGACGAGCCGTGGATCCCCGTGCTCCTCCGCGACGGCACCGCCGCCGATCTGTCGCTGCGCGACTGTTTCACGCGCGCCGGCGACGTGCGCCGGATCAACGGCGACCTGCCCACGCAGGGCTTCGCGATCCTGCGCGTGCTCTTGGCGATCTGCCACGACGCGATCGGCTTCCACTCGCTCGCCGACACGAAGCAACTGCTCCGGACCGGACTCGACACGGCACGGGTGCTTGCCTATCTCGACGACTACGCGGACCGATTCGACCTCTTCCACCCGGAGCGGCCCTTCATGCAGGTAGCCGACCTGCGCACCGCCAAGGGCGAGGTAGCGGGCCTCGAGAAGCTGATCAGCGACGTGCCCAACGGAACGCCGTTCCTCACCGTGCGCACCGGGCGGGGACTCGAGCGGATCTCCGCCGCCGAGGCCGCGCGATGGCTGATCCACGTCCACGCGTTCGACCCGAGCGGCATCCGCTCGGCCGCCGTCGGCGACCCGGAGACCAAGGGCGGGAAGGGCTACCCCATCGGACCCGGGTGGGCCGGCCAGATCGGCGGGCTGATCTATCACGGCGACTCCCTCGCCCAGACCCTCGCGTTCAACATCGTCCCCACGGAGCGCAACGACGCGGATCGTCCCGTCTGGGCGCACGAGAAACCACAGACCGAGCAGCGCCAACTCGAGCCGCGCCCGAACGGGCCCGTCGAACTGCTGGTGTGGCAGACCCGTCGCGTGCGGCTGGTGGGCGACCGCGACGGCGTCACCGGCGTCGTCCTCGCGCAGGGCGATCGGATGACGCCGCAGAACCGGCACGACCTCGAACCCATGACGGGGTGGCGGTATTCCAAGCCGCAGTCCGCGAAGCTGAAGATGGCTGTCTACATGCCGCAGAAGCACGACCCGACGCGCGCCTTCTGGCGCGGGCTCCCCGCGCAGCTGCCCAGCCAACCCGGCGACGTGGACGGCAACGAGGCAACGATGCGCTCGCGCGTCGCTGAACACCTCAGCCAGGTGGAGGACCTCCTGCCGGCCGCCCTCGAGCAAGTGCGCCTGGAGGCCGTGGGCATCGACTACGGGCCTCAGGAGGCCACCGTCGCCGAATTGGTCAACGACGCGGTGGACCTGAGAGTCTCGATGCTGGGGCCCGACGCCGGGGCTGTGGCCGTCATGATCCAGGATTCGGTACGGACGGCGGATACCTGCGTGTGGGCGCTCGGCCGCATGGCAAGCAACGTCGCGGCGTCGGCCGGAGACTTCGACGGCCTGGAGGGGGCGGCGGAACGGGCGCGCCTCCAAGCATGGGCGGCCCTCGACGAGGTGGCGCCCCGCTGGATCGCCCAGCTGACGAGCTCCTCGGACACGATCGCGGAGGGCCGAGCCTGGCAGGAGCTCGTGCGGTCGACCCTCGAACCGATCGCCGACGCCGTCGCCGATGCGGCGCCGCCGGCGGCCTATGCGGGCAGGAACACCAGGAACGGATTCATGACCGTCGGCAAGGCGGAGGGCTTCTTCCGCCACGCCCTGCGCAAGGAGCTTCCCCTTGCCTACCCGACCAAGAAGGAGGAGTCAGCATGAGCGACCAGGAGAAGTTCTCCCCCAGCCGTTTCGTGACCGAACGCATCTATCGCCTGGTCGGCAAGGATCCGACCAACCTGAGCCCCGCCTCTCGCGCGCAGCTGGCGCAGTTGCGGCAGGCGGCCGACAAGGAGCCCGGGACCGTCCCGTCGATCTGGCCGATCACCAGCGAGGGCATCCCGGACGACATCACCGGACTGCAGCTGATCCGCATCGAGACCGCCATCCACATGGCCCTCACACAGTTCGCGGTGCATCAACAGGCACGATCGCACTGCATGCACGACGCGGGACAGCCCTTCGGCCGCGCGGTCAGACGACTGGCCGAGGCGACGTCGCCTGGCTCGGAGCCGTACGAAAGCCCGGTCTACCGCCGGTTCACGACGCTGTCGACCACGACGAACCTGCCGGGCATCCGGAGCCACCTGGGCAGCCTCGTCACGCAGCTGCGCAGCTACGACATCGCGTTCGACTACGGCCGCTTCACCCGGAACCTGCTCCTGCTGCAGGACGCCGGCCGCAGCGCCGAGGTCCGCCGCGCCTGGGGCCGTGACTTCCACCGCCTCCCTACCCAGACCACCACTGATTCCACCGCCGTCGAAGGAGACAACTGACATGACCACCTACATCGAGTTCCACGCCCTCCAGACCGTGCCCCCGTCGAACATCAACCGCGACGACTCCGGGGCGCCGAAGACCGCGGTCTACGGCGGTGTCACCCGCTCGCGCGTCTCCAGCCAGTCCTGGAAGCGCGCCATCCGCGAGGACTTCAACGAGACACTCGACCCGCTCGAGGTCGGCACGCGCAGCCGGATGATCGTCGGCTCGATCGCGACGTCCATCGAGGCGCGCCGCCCCGACCTGTCCGACCGCGCCCAGGATCTGGCGGTGGCGGCGATGGAGGCTGCCGGCTTCAAGAAGCCGGTGCCCAAGACTCATCGCAAGGGCGAGCCCGAGGGACAGCCGGAGACCGGCTACCTCGTCTTCCTGTCTCAGCGCCAGATCGAGTCACTCGCGGAGGCAGCCGTCGCCGTGAGCGACGAGGCCGACCCCTTGAGTGCGATGAAGGCGGCGAAGGTGAAGCAGCTCGTCGACGCCGACCACTCCATCGACATCGCGCTGTTCGGCCGGATGATCGCCGACTCCTCCGACCTGAACGTGGACGCCGCGTGCCAGGTGGCCCACGCGATCAGCGTGCACGAGGCGACCCCCGAGTACGACTTCTACACCGCCGTCGACGACGCGAAGGATCGCAACGAGGACGAGGAGGACGCGGGGGCCGGGATGATGGGCACCGTCGCCTACATCTCCTCCACCCTCTACCGCTACGCGGCCATCAACGTCGACCAGCTGAGCGAGAACCTCGGCTCGGCGGAGGCGACGAATCGCGCGATCGAGGCGTTCCTGCGTAGCTTCGTGGTCTCCATGCCCAGCGGCAAGCAGACGACGTTCGCCAACGGCACGCGGCCCGACGTCGTGCTGGTCACCGTCGGCACGGGCCAGCCGACGAGCCTCGTCGGGGCCTTCGAGGCCCCCGTCAAGGCGCGGGAGGGGTACATGGGCCCGGCCGTCGAACGGCTCGCGGAGCACGCGAAGGACGTGTTCTCCACCTGGCGCACGCCCGAGAAGATCTTCGTGACCGCGCTGCCCGCCTATCGCGCGACGCTGGCGACGGTGGCCGAGGCCCGGACGCTCGACGAGCTGGTCGCCGACACGGTGGCGGCCGCGACGGGGCAGGCATGAGCGTCCTGACGCTCCGGCTCGCCTCGCCGCTGCAAAGCTGGGGCGCGTCCAGTCGTTTCACGCGTCGTACGACCGAGTCCGCGCCCACCAAGAGCGGCATTCTCGGGCTGCTCGCCGCGGCGCAGGGGCGTCGGCGCAGTGACTCCATCGAGGACCTGCTCACGCTGACCCTCGCGGTCCGTGTCGATCAGCCCGGCGTGCTGCTCCGCGACTTCCACACCGCCCACCACCAGGTGACGGGCGCGGCCATGCCGCTCACCGACCGGTTCTACTGGAGCGACGCGGTGTTCGTAGCCTTCGTCGGCGGACCGGAGCCCGTGCTCGCGGGCCTCCACGACGCGCTGCGCGACCCTCGCTATCCGCTCTATTTCGGGCGCCGCTCGTGTGTGCCCGAGGGACGGGTGTCGCTCGGCGTCGACGATCTCGAGGTGCACGAGGCTCTCGAGGCCTGCCCCTGGCAGGCGGGGGTCAGCGGGAGGCGGCGCCACTCCCGCGAGTCGACCGTCCGTCTGGCGGTGCGCGCGGACCAGGGCGTCCTGCACGGCGTGCCGCCGTCCCACGAGTTCGCCGACGTCCCGGTTTCGTGGAATCCGGAGCTTCGCCAGTATCGGACGCGCATGGTCGTCGACTCGTACGTCGTCATCCCGACCGGATCGGGGACCGCTGCACCGTCGGGGCTCCCACACGACCCCATGGCAACCCTCGGAGGCCTGTGATGTACCTGACGCGTACCTACCTCAACGCGCGCCGTCGGGGTGCCCAGAAGCTCCTGGGTTCACCACAGGCCATGCACGCGGCGGTCCTCGCGGGCTTTCCGCCCGGGGTCGAGCCTGGGCGTCCTCTGTGGCGCGTCGACGCCGACGACGAGCTGCGGCCCGCGCTCTACGTCCTGAGCGAGCAGGCCCCAGACCTCGCTCACCTGGAGGAGCAGGCGGGGTGGCCCAGCCATCCCACGACGCAGGCGACGTCGTACCAGCCGCTGCTCGAGGCCTTGGACGCCGGCCAGACGTGGGCGTTCCGACTGACGGCCAATCCGACGCATCGCGCTGAGATCAACGGCGTCAGCAAGGTGCTCGGACACGTCACCGTCACCCAGCAGGTCGGGTGGTTGCTGAGCCGCCAGACGGCCCTGGGGATCTCGCTCGGTGAGGAGGACGAGCCGAGCTTCACCCTCACAGGCCGCGAGGTGCGTCGATTCCGCCGCTCGGAGTCGGCCGTGACGCTGAGCACCGCCCGGTTCGAGGGTGTGCTCAAGGTGGTGGATCCCGCGCTCTTACGAGTGGCCCTGACCCAGGGCATCGGGCGTGCCAAGGCCTACGGGTGTGGCCTGATGACGCTGGCGAAGCCGTGATCCCGGGGGCGAAACCCCCGACGTCGCAGCAGCTGGTCCGGGTGGAGGAGCGCGTGACGTTCCTCCACCTGGAGCGCTGCACGGTGAGCCGCGACAGCAACGCGATCACCGCGACCAGCGAGCAGGGCACTGTGCACGTTCCGGCCGCGACCATCTCGGCGGTGCTGCTGGGCCCAGGGACGCGGGTGACGCATCACGCGATGATGTTGCTGGCGTCGTGCGGGGTCACCGTCGTCTGGGTGGGCGAGAGCGGCGTCCGGTACTACGCGCACGGTGCGTCGTTGGCCCGCACCACCCGGCTGCTGGAGGCCCAGGCCGCGGCCGTCAGCAACACGCGATCCAGGCTGGCCGTCGCCCGCGCGATGTACGAGCAGCGCTTCCCCGACGAAGCCGTCGGCGGGCTCACCATGCAGCAGCTTCGCGGCCGCGAGGGCGCACGCGTCCGGAACCTCTACCGACGACATTCGGAGCGCACGGGCGTGGAATGGAAGCGCCGCGACTACAACCCGGAGGCGTTCGACGACTCCGACGCCATCAATCAGGCCCTGTCCGCCGCCCACACCTGCCTGTACGGCGTCGTCCACGCCGTGATCGTGTCGCTGGGCTGCGCGCCCGGGCTCGGATTTGTGCACACCGGCCACTCGCGGGCCTTCGTCTACGACATGGCGGATCTGTACAAAGCCGAGGTGACCATTCCACTGGCCTTCGACGTCGTCGCTGAAGGCTCACTGGACGTTGCGGGCGACACCCGGCGACGCGTACGAGATGCGCTGCGCTCCAGCGATGTTCTCGCGCGCTGCGTCAAGGACATCAAGCGACTGCTCCTGCCGTCCGACGATGTCGACTTCGACGTGGACATCGTCCGCCTGTGGGATGACCGCCAAGGCGCGCTGGCCGGTGGCGTCGACTACTCAGAGGTGGACTTTTGATCACCATCGTCCTGAGCAAGGTGCCAGAAGGGATCCGAGGGCACCTCACAAAATGGCTTCTAGAGGTGGCGCCCGGCGTCTTCGTCGGCCGCGTCTCCGCGCGTGTACGCGACGAGCTGTGGGACATCACCCGCGACGGTGTCGGGGACGGGACAGCTCTCATGGTGCTTTCATCGTCCAACGAGCAAGGCTTTGAGGTTCGCAACTGGGGCCACCGCTGGAAACCGGTCGATCTCGACGGCTTCGTCACTTTGCAGCGGCCAACAGCCCGTGACACAACCGGGGAGACCATCAAGAGCGTGATTCCACGCGCCTCGCGATTCCGCTGGCTCCGGGCGCAGAAACCGAACTAGAATCGGCGCCAGTTGACGGATAATCCCTAGTCAACAAGTGTGCTCCCCGCCCAGCGGGGATGACCCCCAGCCGAGGGAGGTCCTCTGCGGCGCGCCGCCGTGCTCCCCGCCCAGCGGGGATGACCCGGGCAAGACTTACGACCCGAAGATCGGCCCGCGGTGCTCCCCGCCCAGCGGGGATGACCCTTCGCGCCGTACGCAGTTTACGCCTGACAGGTAGTGCTCCCCGCCCAGCGGGGATGACCCGATCCACCGGGTGCTGTCCCAGGCCCTCGACTAGTGCTCCCCGCCCAGCGGGGATGACCCCAATGATGCGACCACGAAGGATGTCACCCTGACGTGCTCCCCGCCCAGCGGGGATGACCCGTTATTCACGTCAAGCTCGTTAACGGCAACAAGGTGCTCCCCGCCCAGCGGGGATGACCCTAACTACTACGTGCGACTTGAGATGCTCAACACGTGCTCCCCGCCCAGCGGGGATGACCCTCCGCAGCCTGGGCCTTCGATGTGTGCCTGGCGGTGCTCCCCGCCCAGCGGGGATGACCCGAAGCCGGGGACGCCTCTCGGCCCCTGGGCCGAGTGCTCCCCGCCCAGCGGGGATGACCCGGATGCGGTGGAGTTCGCGGCGAAGGTCACCGAGTGCTCCCCGCCCAGCGGGGATGACCCGTGGTATCAACACCTAGCTGACGCGACGCAAGTGTGCTCCCCGCCCAGCGGGGATGACCCTGGAGAGGCGTGAGGTCGAAACACTCGCACGGAGTGCTCCCCGCCCAGCGGGGATGACCCGTATTCGACGATCATTGAGCTGGCGATTGAGCGGTGCTCCCCGCCCAGCGGGGATGACCCCAGGTCCCTCAGACTCTCAATAACAAGCTCGTCGTGCTCCCCGCCCAGCGGGGATGACCCGGTCTCGTAGTTGGCTTGGGCAGCGTTAATCGTGTGCTCCCCGCCCAGCGGGGATGACCCTCAGTTCAAGAACAACATCTACTTCCTGAGTGAGTGCTCCCCGCCCAGCGGGGATGACCCGAGGTGTGTGGTATCAAGGGGTCAAATCACCAAGTGCTCCCCGCCCAGCGGGGATGACCCGTGGTATCAACACCTAGCTGACGCGACGCAAGTGTGCTCCCCGCCCAGCGGGGATGACCCCGACTGACCCATGTCCCACCTAGCGCCGCGGTGGTGCTCCCCGCCCAGCGGGGATGACCCTGTATTCAGGGAAAGCGGATCCGCTTTCGAAGAGTGCTCCCCGCCCAGCGGGGATGACCCGTAGTCAGACGAGTGATTGTCAATGTACACGTGGTGCTCCCCGCCCAGCGGGGATGACCCGCACTCAACATATAGGCACTAAGTTTCCAAGTGGTGCTCCCCGCCCAGCGGGGATGACCCCGACGGCAATTTCGAACTGCCCAAGGTCGGGCCGTGCTCCCCGCCCAGCGGGGATGACCCCAGGGAACAACTTATCAAACGACCCCCTGCCAAGTGCTCCCCGCCCAGCGGGGATGACCCGGTCCCGTGGCGAACAATCGGATACTTCCGAGCGTGCTCCCCGCCCAGCGGGGATGACCCTTATTGGTGACAGAAGACCCCGTCACAATGCGGGTGCTCCCCGCCCAGCGGGGATGACCCTGGACGCGTGTCGGGGGGCGAGGCGGACAAGGCGTGCTCCCCGCCCAGCGGGGATGACCCCGACTTCCTGCTGGCAAGGAAAACGAGCGGAGCGTGCTCCCCGCCCAGCGGGGATGACCCCGCCGAACAACCGCTGGGCCTACAACATCGCCAGTGCTCCCCGCCCAGCGGGGATGACCCGGGGTGGGCGCCGGACGTCTGCGGACTCGCCGTGTGCTCCCCGCCCAGCGGGGATGACCCCATGTAAACAGTTTTGTCGACAAATCTATGTATGTGCTCCCCGCCCAGCGGGGATGACCCGCGTTGCGACGATGCAGGTTGAGCTAACAATCAGTGCTCCCCGCCCAGCGGGGATGACCCGTGGTATCAACGCCCAGCTGACGCGACGCAAGCGTGCTCCCCGCCCAGCGGGGATGACCCCACTCGTGCGGCGCCGGCGACCCAGGAGAAGAAGTGCTCCCCGCCCAGCGGGGATGACCCGGCAGCGCGCAAGGCGGGATCTAGGACGCCGTTGTGCTCCCCGCCCAGCGGGGATGACCCGCACTGATGGAGTGCCCGCAGGATCCGCGTAACGTGCTCCCCGCCCAGCGGGGATGACCCCGGCGACACGGCAGGCATGGAGGTGACGGGCAGGTGCTCCCCGCCCAGCGGGGATGACCCGTCACCGACGAACTGAAGCTGAAGCTCCCCGAGGTGCTCCCCGCCCAGCGGGGATGACCCCGAATTGGTCGTGTCGTAGAACGAGTAGCCGGCGTGCTCCCCGCCCAGCGGGGATGACCCGGAGCCCCAGCGGCACGAACCGCGCAACCCACGGTGCTCCCCGCCCAGCGGGGATGACCCCGTCGCGCGTCCGGCGCTGACGTAGTAGATCGTGTGCTCCCCGCCCAGCGGGGATGACCCTGAGCGGCAAGCGGATGAGCCTCCTTGAGTTGAGTGCTCCCCGCCCAGCGGGGATGACCCCATCTGTTTCCAGTGGACGCAACTGCTACCGCAGTGCTCCCCGCCCAGCGGGGATGACCCCTGGGTGGCTGGGAAGTTGAAGTTGCCGACCCTGTGCTCCCCGCCCAGCGGGGATGACCCCCGCGTATACGAGATGATGCTCGACTTGTTCGGGTGCTCCCCGCCCAGCGGGGATGACCCGTTCGCGTCCGCCGGGCAGCGGACCATGATCGAGTGCTCCCCGCCCAGCGGGGATGACCCCGGCCAGCCCCGTAACAACGTGAGCTACCGTAAGTGCTCCCCGCCCAGCGGGGATGACCCAGACTCGGGCTGAACTGGGGCCTGGCAAGTTCTGTGCTCCCCGCCCAGCGGGGATGACCCTTGCGCGGCTGCGGCGAGGAGGGAGGCGGGCCAGTGCTCCCCGCCCAGCGGGGATGACCCGAAGGCCGCCGAGGAACTCGCCGACGCCTACGGGTGCTCCCCGCCCAGCGGGGATGACCCCTATGTGTCGACGACCGTCGCAACCCCGGGCGCGTGCTCCCCGCCCAGCGGGGATGACCCTGGTTCGCGCACGCGGCCGAGGACCACCCGGAAGTGCTCCCCGCCCAGCGGGGATGACCCTGCGGATCGCGGAGGAGCAGGGCCTTGTCGAGCGTGCTCCCCGCCCAGCGGGGATGACCCGTACGCAAGGGCTCCACCGATGAGAGCGATAGCGTGCTCCCCGCCCAGCGGGGATGACCCCTGCAACGCGATCCCCGCACCAGAACGTGCCCGGTGCTCCCCGCCCAGCGGGGATGACCCGCTTTGGAGCGGGACGCTACGGCTATCCTCCAAGTGCTCCCCGCCCAGCGGGGATGACCCTGCGGCTGGTGGCGGGGTAGGTGTTGTCCTGGTGTGCTCCCCGCCCAGCGGGGATGACCCCAGTCAGACAGCCGTGGGCGGCTCATATTGCCGGTGCTCCCCGCCCAGCGGGGATGACCCCCACGCTGTCCATGTCGGCGCGCAGGTTCGTCCGTGCTCCCCGCCCAGCGGGGATGACCCCGAAGACGAGCTGCCGCAGGATTCCGAGTCCAGGTGCTCCCCGCCCAGCGGGGATGACCCCGTGGGCCAGCGCTCGGCGATGTCGCCGAGTGTGTGCTCCCCGCCCAGCGGGGATGACCCGCAATTCCGCCCCCACAAGGGGCGGCTCGGCTAGTGCTCCCCGCCCAGCGGGGATGACCCGTGCGGCGGCGAACGCGGACGCCTGCGCGCCGTGTGCTCCCCGCCCAGCGGGGATGACCCCGCGTGACTTGCGCGCGCGATGACGTCCGGTGAGTGCTCCCCGCCCAGCGGGGATGACCCCTGGGGGTGCCGTGGCGGGTAACGCTGCGATGGGTGCTCCCCGCCCAGCGGGGATGACCCGGGCGACCTCGGCGGCTACGTCGAGTCGACGAAGTGCTCCCCGCCCAGCGGGGATGACCCATTCGAGCAGCCCGACATGCGCGCGCCGTTCACGTGCTCCCCGCCCAGCGGGGATGACCCGGCGCAGTGGCGGTCGTGGCCGACGGAGATGCTGTGCTCCCCGCCCAGCGGGGATGACCCGAAGGTGCTGCTGTGGGTCGCCGGTCAGCTGGTGTGCTCCCCGCCCAGCGGGGATGACCCGACTGATGTTGATCTCAGCTATGCGTCGCGTGGGTGCTCCCCGCCCAGCGGGGATGACCCGCCGGCCACCGTCTGGCACGACGAGCACGGCACGTGCTCCCCGCCCAGCGGGGATGACCCCGTCCCCAGGGACGAGTACGAGACCATCAACATGTGCTCCCCGCCCAGCGGGGATGACCCGGAGCCCCTTCGCCGCCTCAACGAGAGCGGCGGGTGCTCCCCGCCCAGCGGGGATGACCCGTCGTGGCCGATCACCGGCGACGACCTGTCGTGGTGCTCCCCGCCCAGCGGGGATGACCCCCCGGCCCCGCACCGAGGTGTTCGGTGCGAGGCGTGCTCCCCGCCCAGCGGGGATGACCCCACGCTGGGCCGTCACCCTCCTCGACGACGAAGGTGCTCCCCGCCCAGCGGGGATGACCCCCCGTACAGGACGGGGTCCAGGCCGTACTCGGGCGTGCTCCCCGCCCAGCGGGGATGACCCCAGTCTCCTCAGTCTCGAATCTATGCTGCTCTGGTGCTCCCCGCCCAGCGGGGATGACCCGGTCGAGCAGCGCGAAGGGTTCCAGGCCGGCACGTGCTCCCCGCCCAGCGGGGATGACCCGCCGTCTTACCATAATTGCAGCCGTCGAACAGGGTGCTCCCCGCCCAGCGGGGATGACCCGTCAGTGAGAACGGGGGATAAGGCAGGATATGCGTGCTCCCCGCCCAGCGGGGATGACCCGTCAGTGAGAACGGGGGATAAGGCAGGATATGCGTGCTCCCCGCCCAGCGGGGATGACCCGCTCTCAGCCTTCGGCAGGCCATACATCTCGCACGTGCTCCCCGCCCAGCGGGGATGACCCGCACCACATCACACATCGGATGTTCTTCACGGAGTGCTCCCCGCCCAGCGGGGATGACCCGTACCTCGACGCGCTGCAGCTGCTCCCGCAGCCGTGCTCCCCGCCCAGCGGGGATGACCCTGCATCGCCGACCGGCCCAGCATCACCCAGCAGACGTGCTCCCCGCCCAGCGGGGATGACCCGAGATGCTTCCAGCCGCGCGGGCCGATCTTCGGGTGCTCCCCGCCCAGCGGGGATGACCCGCCGCTGCAGGATTTCGAGGACCTGCGCGACGCGTGCTCCCCGCCCAGCGGGGATGACCCCCTCGCGGGCGGTGAGCGGATCCACTCCGCCGCGTGCTCCCCGCCCAGCGGGGATGACCCCTCGAACCGGTACCAGGTGGCGCCAGGGTTGAGGTGCTCCCCGCCCAGCGGGGATGACCCGGTCTCCAGGGACTACGGCCGCAGCAGCGAGACGTGCTCCCCGCCCAGCGGGGATGACCCCTACCTCGACACCACCCCGCCCTACACCGTCGAGTGCTCCCCGCCCAGCGGGGATGACCCGCGGGGGCGGCGGGTGTCGGTTGGTAGGTCGCTGTGCTCCCCGCCCAGCGGGGATGACCCGGGCGTTCTTGGCGGTCTGAGTGCTGAGTCGCGGTGCTCCCCGCCCAGCGGGGATGACCCCACGGCCGCGATCCGCGGCGCGTTTTTTCGGTGAGTGCTCCCCGCCCAGCGGGGATGACCCGTCGTTGCTG
The DNA here is from genome assembly GCA_047602285.1 of Arachnia sp. GTDB lineage: Bacteria > Actinomycetota > Actinomycetes > Propionibacteriales > Propionibacteriaceae > Arachnia. The sequence continues at coordinate 2,307,604 of JASGHR010000001.1, read as the reverse complement.
GCGGTGGCGGATGCGATGGGCTGGTGCTCCCCGCCCAGCGGGGATGACCCCAGGGTGCCGAGCACAATGGCCGCGATCACGACGTGCTCCCCGCCCAGCGGGGATGACCCGCCCACCCATATCGCGCCGTACGTCAAGGGACCGTGCTCCCCGCCCAGCGGGGATGACCCCGATTGACCCGGTGTTCGGCCTCTCCCCACCCGGTGCTCCCCGCCCAGCGGGGATGACCCCTGGCCGAGGGAGCCGAACGTCACGTCACAGGCGTGCTCCCCGCGCAGCGGGGATGACCCTGGATTCACCAGGGAGTCATCCCGACGTACAAGGTGCTCCCCGCCCAGCGGGGATGACCCGACCGGAACCCAGCACCCCGCCCTGGGCATGATGTGCTCCCCGCCCAGCGGGGATGACCCGCCGACACCTGGGGCGTCTCCTAGGTCATCTGGTATCTCCCCGTGCAAGCGGGGGTGATCCAGGCGGAGCGATGATGTATCGGCCGTCGCCACGAGTGCTCCCCACATGGGGATGGTTCCAGACCATCAGGTCGCGGCGAGCTGGCCCGCGCCCACAGAACCCTGGCTACAGACTCCGAGGGATGACAAGCTGCTGTGAGAGCACTCCGGAAAGGTAGATATGAGGGAGCCTGCCCGACACGTGAGCGACATCGAGCGCCGCGCACGTGTCGCCATGCGACAAGCACTCCATCCCGACGCTCAGGTCATTGGCTCCGTCGGGGCGGCCAGGGCGGTCGTCGCGCTGCACGCCACCGAGCCCGCGAGTGTCTACCTCTCCGCGTGGGCCCGGGCGCGAGCACCGCGCGAGGACGTGGAGACGGCCATCGCAGAGCGTCGGCTGGTTCGGCAGTTGTCGATGCGGCGCACGGTCTTCGCTGTGCCTGCGGACCTCCTCCCCGCGCTGTACGCGTCGGTCTGTCCTCGCATCGCCCAACGGGAGCGCAAGGCACTGGTCAAAGCCGCCGCGTTGGCTGGGGTCCCTGGGCGGCCGGAGGACTGGGCTGAACGCGCCGTCGACGCCGTGGTCGCCGAGCTCGACCATAGCGAGCCGCTCACGGCGCGGGAGATCCGGGAGCGGGTGCCGGAGGTCGACGGCAGCTACCAGCAAGGCGCGGGCACCAAGTGGGCCTCGACGGTGCAGCTCGCACCGAAGGTGCTGCCCATCGCGGCCCTCGAGGGCAGGATCGTGCGCTGCACAGAAGGCGGCGACTGGCGAACCAGCACTCCCCGTTGGACGGCAACAAGCCGCTGGCTAGGGGCGATGGAGCGCCTGGGCGAGCGAGAAGGGTATGCGGAGGCCGTGCGGCGCTGGCTCGCCACGCACGGGCCGGGCACTGTCGACGACGCCGCCTGGTGGCTGGGCGCGACCAAAGCCGCCGTCCGTACCGCCCTCACCGACCTCGAGGCTATCCCCGTGTCGCTCGACGGCGGGCAGGTCGGCTGGCTGCTTCCCGACGACGTCGAGCCCGTCGCATCCCCGGAAAGATGGGTGGCGCTCCTGCCGCTGCTCGACCCCACCATCATGGGCTGGCGCGACCGAACCTTCCTTCTCGGGCCGCACAGACCGCGCCTCTTCGACTCCGTCGGCAACGCGGGCACCACCGCGCTCGTCGACGGCCGGGTCGTCGGCGTGTGGGTGCAGGACGACACCCAGCGAGTACGCGTGCGGCTGCTCGAGAGCATCGACGACGGCGCCCGCCGCGCGCTCGAGGCCGAGGCAGCCCACCTGACCGAGTGGCTCGGCGGCCAGCGGGTGTTCTCCGTGTACCCATCCGCCGCGATGCGTGGCGACTGACCGCTCACATTCACAGGGTGTTGTCCGAAACCCGGGAAGTGTTGTCCTACCCGAACATTCGTTCGTTTTTGTCAGTGGGGGTCCGTAGCCTTTAGGTATGCATCAGACGCGCACCGCCACCCGGCAGGCCCTCACGGCCATCGCCGAGGCTTTGACGCGTCTCGACCCCCACGAGTGGGACGACGTCCCCGAGCGCGAGCTGATCGAGTTGCTCCTGGATGCCCGCAAGGCCCACGACCGACTCACAGGCGTGACCGCGGCTCTGCTGAACGCAGCCGAGCGGCGCAACGCCGCAATCCTGGCCACCGGAATGCCGCTCCCCACCCTGCTGGGGATGCGTGAACACCGCGACGGCAAGGACACCCGTCGAACCGTTTTCCAGGGCCGCGACATCACCAAACATCCCTTCGTGGCCCAGAGCGTGCTCGACGGCAGCATCACGCCCGAGCACGCTCAGGCCGTCACGAAGGTGATGAACGAACTGCCCCGCGAGCTCAATCGCGAGCAGACCGACACCATCACCAAGGCCCTCGTGACGCAGGCCACACAAGCGCCGCCGAGCACCCTTCCCGCAAAGGCGAAAGAAGCGCTGGCTGAGGTAGCTCCCCACCTGGCACCGACGCCCGAGGACGAGGACCGTAAGGTCGCCCGGCAGCGGCTGCTCGCGATGAAACGCCGGTCGCTCGTGTTCGGGGACGACGACGAGGGATCGATCTGGTTCAAGGGCTCCCTGCCCTACCTTGAAGCCGAGTCGCTGCTCACGTGCCTGGACAGGTCGGTCGCCGCGCAGAAACGCGCCGAACGCGACCGACCCCGACGCCCCGGCTCGGAGCCCACTCGCGAACAGCGCTACGCCGACGCCCTCGCCGGGCTCGCTGCCGTGGCTGCCACGGCCGGGTCAGGAGGGTCAACGACGCCTAACGGTTCACTGCGCCCCGCGGGTTCGCCGCGGCCTGGAGGTGCGTTGGAGCCCGGGAGCTCAGTACGGCCCGGGGGTTCGTCGGACCCCAGGATCTCGGTGCGGCCCGGAGGCTCGTTCGGGTCCGGGAGTTCCATGCGGCCCGGAGATTCGTTGGGGCCTGCGGGTCCGGTGCGGGCTGAGAGGTCGCCGCAGCCCGGGGGGTCCCCGGAACCTGGAGGTTCGTCAGGGCGTGGGGGCACGTCGGGGCCGACTGTTCCATCGGCAACCATCGTCGTGACCATCTCAGAACGGGACCTCCTCGACCGCGCCACTGCGACGGGACTCCTGCCCTCCGGGCGAAAGATCCCCGCGGGAGAACTCCGCCGTCTGCTCTGCACCCAAGGCGTCGTGCCGATGGTGCTCGGCAGCCACTCCGAGATCCTCGACATGGGCCGCGAGACCCGGTTCGTCACCGCGGCACAACGGCGGGCCCTCACCATCCGCGACGGCGGCTGCGTGTTCCCAGGCTGCACTGTCGGCGACCCCGAGTGCCACGCACACCACGTCACACCGTGGTGGCAAGGAGGGCGCTCGGATCTGGAGAACCTCATCCTGCTCTGCCCCTACCACCACGCGATGGTGGAGCCGGAGCGGCTGCACGGGGATCAATCGCAGAGCCAATGGCAGGTCGACTTCGACCCTCAGACCCGGAAGCCGATCCTCCGGCACGCTGCGCACGGCCGCTCGGAGTCCGGGGACGCGGGTCCCCCACCGGATCCCTCACCAGATGGGTGAGACGACGCCGCGGCCGGAGCGCGACTCGGCGGACACCAGCGCAACCCGCCAACACCAGCGCAAGTCCGTTGAGACCAGCGTTCGTCGTCGTTACCAGCGGTATAGCGCTGGTAACGATGACAGGTGCTGGTGTCCGCGAAGTAGTGCTGATGTCGGCCACGGCGTGTCACGTTCCAGGGCGTGCCGCGTTCCCGGGCGAGGCCCGGGCAGGAAGAGACGAGCTGAGAGCGGCGATGCGGGGCACGAGAAGCGAGGGGCTCCGGACGTGTGCGGCCAGCAGGCGAGGCAGAGCAGACAGGTGATCCACCAAGACAGCAGACCGATGGTGGTGGCGTGAGGTGAGGCGGGGTGAGACGAGGCGAGACCCGGGTAGGGCGGGGTAAGGCGAGTCGGGGCCGGGTGGGACGGAAAAAGAGGTGAGTCGGGGCCGGGTCGCGGTCGGGTGGGGCGAGGCGGTAAGGCAACCCTAGGACGGCGAGTGCGCAGGAACGTGAAGCAACGGACACGAGAGGCCCGGAGGCAACAGGCTGATCTCGCCCGAGCCGTCCATAGCGTCGGCGAGAACGGAAAGTCCTCAGAGTGGCCAGGAAGCGACGTGTGCGGCACCGTGCGAGGAGCCCGGCGTAGACAGGGCGCAGGGGCGTCGAGGAGCGCCTCACGAGGAGCACCCCATGACGAGCACTTCCCCGTCAGGTGCCTCACGAAGAGCGGTCCGCCGGTAGGTGCTCCACGAAGAGCACTTCCCCGTCAGGTGCTCCAGGAAGAGCACTTCGCCGGTAGGTACTCCGCGAGGAGCGCTTCCCGGTCAAGTCCAGATGAGTGCACCGCCGGGAGGGTCGCCGGCCGAGTTGGGCGCCCGCGCATAGTCGCATTCCCCCCGGGAGCACGGCGCATGGCCGCCCCTGCCCTGGTTTCACCGAACAGGTCGCCGCATTTCCCCGGGGAGCACGATACCTGGGTCGCTCCTGCCCCGGCTTCGCTGAACACGTCGCCGCGCCCCCTCAGCGAGCGCCGTACATGGCCGCACGACACCGGGGCACCGGGGAGCGCAAAACGAGGGCCGCGACCGACCCTGGGGCCCTGCGCTTGGGGGGGTAGTTCGCAGAGCCCCAGGGATGCGTGAGTCGCTCGAGACTCACGCGCGGCCCAGGCGGCTAGGCGGGAGCCCCCGTATTCGGAAGGCCCGGAGTGGGCCTGGGGGTCCCGGAGCCGCCAGTCTGGGTGCCACCGGGGGTCGCCGACGACGTCGGTGACACGGTAGCGGAGGGAGTACCGGTAGGCGTCGCCGTGGGCGAAGCCGTGCCGGTGGGCATGGCCGTGCCGGTGGGCGTGGTCGTGCCGGTGGGCGTGGTCGTTGCCGTGGGCGAGGCGCTGTCGCTGGGCGTGGGCGAGGCGGTACCCGTGGGCGAGGCCGTAGAGGTCGGATCCGGGCTCCCCGTGGGGGCCGGTGTCTCCGTGCCGGTGGGCGTCTCCGTAGGCGTCTCGGTGGGCGTGGGCGTGGCGGTGGGCTCGTCGTCGCCGGTGAGCAGCGTCACGAACACGTCGCCGGCGCCGGCGTTGGCGAAGCCGGCCGGGGCACCGAAGGTCAGGCCGGTCACCCAGGTGCCGGACGGGCCGGTGCTGGCCAGCAGGTTGGCCTCGTCCCACTCGTCGGCGCCGTCGCGCTCGCGGGAGCCGAACTGGTCGATCCCGGTCACGTCGCCCGAGGCGCTGAGCGAGAACGTCACGACGTCGACGCCGCCGCTGCTGGTGCCCATCTCGCCATAGGTGGTCGCCACCCCGACGGCGCCGCCGTCGGCGGTGGCGGTGATCGCGGCGCCACGGTCGTCGGTGGAGGTACCGAGCTGCCGCACCCAGGACACGTCGCCGGCGGAGGTGAGGCCCGCGACGAAGATGTCGTTGTCACCCAGCGACTTCTCGCCCAGTGCGCCCTTGGTGTGGCCGATCGCCACGACGGTGCCGTCCGACAGCGCGGCCACGCCGCTGACCTGCTCGTTCACGTCCGTGGCGAGTCCGGTCAGCCAGGTCCTGGTGCCGTCGGCCGAATACCCGGCCACCCAGCCGTCGCCCGAACCCTTCGCCTCGATGCCCGGCAGGCCACCGGTCGCGATGCCGCCCACGGCCAGGCCGCCGGCGGGGGTGAGCGCGGCCGCGAAGCCCTTGTCCTCACCCGGGCCACCGAACTGGTCCACCCAGAGGAGCTCGCCGGTCCGGCTGACCCGGGCCACGATGTTGTCCTTGTCGCCGGCCGGCTCTGCGTCGCCGATCCGGCCGGAGGTGTAGCCGGTCACGAACACGCCGCCGGCGCCGTCGGACGCGACGCCGTAGGCACGGTCGGCGGCGGAGGGATCGCCGAACTGGGAGAACGCCACCTGGTTGCCGTCGGCGTCGAGCACCGCGACGAACACGTCGTCGGTGGCAGCGGCCTCGCCGGTCTGCCACGAACCGCGCGTGTAGCCGGCGACGAGCACCTCGCCGTCGACACCCTCGACGACGCCGTAGGCCCGGTCGTTCGCGGAAGTGCCCAGCGTGCGCTGCCACACGACCGACCCGTCCGCGGCCCGCCGGATCACCACGACGTCCATGCCGCCCTTGGGCTCGTGCCCGGCAAGGGCACCGCCCGCGTTGAGCACCAGGGTGCTGGAACCATCGGCGTGCTCGACGACGCCGCCCGCGCGGTCGTCGCCGTCGGTGCCATACCAGCCGGCCTCCCACTGCGCGGTGGGCGTGGTCCGCAGCCGGGACGCCACGTCGACGATGCCCTCGCGGAACGCGGGCTGCCACACGTCCCAGTCGTGGCCGCCGTTCAGGATCCTGAGCTCCGCGGTCACCCCCGGCACGCGCCGGGCCGCGTTGTAGAGCAGCGCGGACTCGAGATCGAGATCGTTGTGGGCGTCGGCGGGGTCGGGGTTCGGCCACTCGTCGTCACCCACCGCGATGAAGAGGTGCACGGGCAGCGCCGGATCAACCTCTGACAAGGCCTTCGGGTAGTTGAGGTCGTCGTACCGGTCCGCGTCGAACAGCGCGTCGCCGACGCCGTAGGCGCCGTAGTCGCGGGTCGACGAATCCGACGGCGGGGTGGGCGTGTACACCGCGGAGCTGAGCGCGATCGCGGCGGAGAACGTCTCCTGGTGCGCCAGGGCGAACCGCAGTGCGCCCGCGCCGCCCATCGAGTAGCCGCCGACAGCCCGACCCTCGCGGTCGGCGACGGTGCGGAACGTCTCGTCGATGTGCTCGACGAGGTCGACGGCCAGCGCGGTCTCGACGGGGACACCCGGGCCGCTCGCGGCGTTCCCGGTGTAGAGCGAGTCGGTGTACCAGTTGCCGCGGTCGTTCCACGGGGCATCCGGCATGACGGCGATCATCGGCTGGATGTCGCCGTCGGCGATCAACTCGTCGAGGTCGCCGGCGACCTGCGGCCAGGCCGCCATCGTGTCGCCCCTGCCGTGCAGCAGGTAGATGACGGGATAGCTGGCGTCGCTGTCGGCGTAGCCCGGCGGCAGGTAGACGTTGTAGTTGACGTCGCCGGCCGCGGTGTCGGTGGCCGTGCCCGTCACGACCTGGCCGACGGCGGCCGGCTCGGGCCAGGACACGGCGAGCGCGCCGGCGCCGGCCACGAGTCCGGCGACCAGCGTGAAGGCCAGTCCCGTCCTGAGCGGAGTGGGGATCTGCATTGGTCCCTCCTGGGGGTGGTTAGGTGGTGCGGTCCTCGTCGATGAGGGAAAGGGTTCGCCGCGCGGCGGCGACCATGGCGAGGTCGAGGAAGGTGCCGTCGGCGAGCTGAAGGGCCCCCACTCCTGCGGAGACGGAGCCCTCGATCCGCGCGAGCACGGCCCGGGCACGCTCCGCCTCGTCCGCGGACGGCCGGAAGGCGGCGCGGATGGTGGCGATCTGCCCGGGATGGATGGCGCTGCGGCCGAGGAAGCCGAGCGCGCGGCCGGCCCGGCACGAGGCGTCGAGGCCGGCCAGGTCGGTGACGTGGGTGAACGCCGACATCAGCGGCGCGGGAAGCCCGGCCGCGCGGGCCGCGTTGACGACACGACTGCGAGCCCAGCCGAGGCCCTCCGGAGCGGCGCCGAGGTCGGCGGCGAGGTCCGCCTCGCCCATGCCGAGCGTCGCGACGCCCGGGCAGGAAGCCAGCGCGAACGCGCGCTCGACGCCCAGCGCCGACTCGATCAGCAGGTGCAGCGGCCGGCCCGGCAACCAGGCGGCCAGCGCGAGGACGTCACCGGTCGCCTCCGCCTTCGGGATCCGCGCCCCGACACGCGCGGGCAGGGCGGCGACAGCCGCCACATCCTCGTCGTGCCAGGGGGTGCCGACGGCGTTGATCCGCACCTGCAGCTGGAGCCCCTCCGGCGCGGCCGCCAGCGCGGCGAGATGCTCCCTCGCCTGCTCCTTGCGCGCGGGCGCGACGGCGTCCTCGAGGTCGACGACCACACCGTCCGCGCCGCTGACAAGGGCCTTCTCGATCCTGTCCGGCCGGTCGGCCGGCACGTACAGCAGCGCGACGATCGGCCGCTCCCCCGCGCTCATGCCGCCCCCTCCGCGCGCAGCCGCGCGATCTCGGCCGCGTCGTAGCCCAGCTCGGCCAGCACGGCGTCGGTGTCGGCGCCGTGCGCGCGCCCGGTGTGCGCGATCACGCCGTCGTTGTCGGACAGACGGAACAGCGGGCCCTGCATGAGCAGCGGGCCCAGCTCGTCGTCGTCGATGCGGTGGATGGTGCCGAGCGCGCGGAACTGCGGGTCTTCCACGATGTCGTGCGCGTCGTAGATCGGGGCAACGGCCGCCTGCGCCTCCTCGAACGCGGCGATCACCTCGTCGCTGGTCCGCGCGGCGATCCAGGAGCCGACGGCCTCGTCCAGGACGTCGGCGTGCCGCGCGCGGCCCGCACCGCTGGCGAACCACGGCTCGTCGATCAGCTCGGGGCGGCCGACCAGCCGCAGCACGCGCTCGGCGATCGACTGCGCGGAGGTGGAGACGGCCACCCAGCGGCCGTCCGCGGTGCGGTAGGTGTTGCGCGGCGCGTTGTTCACGGACCGGTTGCCGGTGCGCGGCTGCACGGTCTGCAGCTGGTCCCAGCGGGTGATCTGGGGGCCGAGCATGGCGAGGATCGGCTCGATGATGGCGGTGTCGACCACCTGGCCGCGACCGGTCGCGGCGCGCGCGTGCAGCGCCACCATGACCGCGTAGGCCGTAGCCAGCGACGCGATGCCGTCGGCCAGGCCGAACGGCGGCAGCGTCGGCGGACCGTCGGGCTCGCCGGTGGTGGCCGCGAACCCGCTCATGGCCTCCGCGAGCGTGCCGAACCCCGGCCGGGAGCTCATCGGCCCGAACTGGCCGAACCCGGTCACGCGGGCGAGCACCAGCCGGGGGTTCGCCTCGTGCAGGACGTCCGGTCCCAGGCCCCAGCGCTCGAGGGTTCCGGGGCGGAAGTTCTCGATCACGACGTCGGCCGTGGCGGCCAGCCGGAGGAACGCCTCGCGCCCGCCGTCGCTGCCCAGGTTGAGCGTGACGGTGCGCTTGTTGCGGCCGAGCGTCTTCCACCACAGGTTCACGCCGTCCTTCGCGACGCCGTGCGAGCGCGAAGGATCGGGCCGCGTGGGATGCTCCACCTTGATCACGTCGGCGCCCATGTCGCCCAGGTGCATGGCGGCCATCGGGCCCGCGAACAGGGTGGACGCGTCGATCACGCGCAGGCCGTGCAGGGCCCCGCGGCGGGGATCGGTGCCGGTGCTCACGCCTCGTCCTCCTGGTCGTAGGCGACGCGGAAGCCGACGGTCGGCCCGCGGTCGAGGCCCAGCCCGGGCCTCAGATACTTCACCGACCGGTCCGGCGGCAGGACCCCGCCCTCGACGTACCAGTCGGAGCCTTGCGCCTCGTAGGCGCTGCCGCCCTTGAGCATCAGGAACCGGGTTCTGCCGTCGGTGTGCTCCGATTCGGTCCAGTTCCACACCTCGGGCGTGCCGCGGCGGAAGCCGGGCTGCGCGGCGGCGAGCTGCCACTCGTCCTCGGTGGGCAACCGGCCGCCGGCCCAGGCGCAGTAGGCGCGCGCGTCGTCGAGCCCGACGAAGCTGACGGGCAGGTCCGCCTGCTCCGGGGTCGGCGCGCCGCCCAGCCAGTGGGCGAGGAACCGGTGGGTGTCGCGGGGACGCCATCCGCTGTCGGCGAGGAAGCGGGCGAACTCGGCGTTGGTCACCTCGGCGGCCGCGACCGCGACGGGGCGGGGCAGCCGGCCGGCGTTCTGCAGCGTGCGCGCGTCGTGCAGGCGAGGCGGCAACGGCTTCCACTCGTCGACGTACGGCGCACCCTGGTACATGCCGGTCTCCCGGGCGCGATAGCGCACGGTCAGCGCGTAGTCGACGGCGGGCAGCCGCACGGCGTCGGCCGGGGCGGCGCCCAGGGCGGGGCCGTGCTCGATCCGGCGGGCGAGCCGGTGCGGGAACGAGGCGTCGGCCACGTGCGGGAGGAGGTCGAGGCGGTCGGCGAGGGCCTCGGCCCAGCCGGGCAGCCCGCCGTCGACGACCAGCGCGGCAGCCACCCCGCGCGCGGGCACGAGCAGCGCGTCGCCGTCGGCGAGCGCGCGATCCGTCAGCGCGACGGCGCCCTCAGCGACCGGCCCGCGGTAGTCCACCTCCGAGCGATTGACGAGAGTCAGCAGCGTCACTGCGCCGCGCCGCCATGCGGAGGCGTACACCCCGGCGGCCTCGGCCTCGGGCGCGATCTCGACGAGCGGCGTCCACTCCCCGTCGAGCAGCAGGTCGGCGGCCACCCGCTGCACCGTCAGCATCCGCTGGAGCGTGCGGGCGTCGCGCCGATTCCAGCCGACCCAGACGCCGAACACCACCTCCCAGACCATCATCCCGACGCCGTTCGGCCACGCGGACTGCAGCTCCTCGGAGTGGTCGCGGTGCCAGCGGCGGATGTGGTGCTGCATGTGTCGGCGCTCGAACCAGTGCGCGCGGAGCACGCCCGGCACGGGCGAGTCGGCGAAGAACTGCGCCCAGGACGTCGCGTGGTCGGCGATCCGCTCGGTGGCGAGCTTCGACTCGCCCTCCAGCACGATGCCGGGGCGGGCCTCCTCCAGCCGGGCGACCAGCTCCGGGTCGGCCTTCTTCAAGGTGTCGAGGAACACACCGTCCGCGCCGAGGTCCCGGACCAGCGCCGCGAGTTCGGTCAGGTCGTCGGCGCCACGCCGCGTGCCGGTGTCCCAGGGGTTGTAGTCGACGAAGACGCGCACGCCCAGCCGGTGCAGCTGCGCCACGAGCTCCACGATGCCAGGGACGTCGCGGTAGTAGTCCCACTGGTTGCGGTCGTCGATGCCGATGATCGGGTAGGCGTGCCACAGCACGACGGCGTCCAGGCCGCCGAATCGGATCTCGGCGTCGGCCAGGAAGCGTTCGGGCGTGAACCGGCCCTCGTCGAACGAATAGAACAGCTCGTCCCACAGCCACACCTGCGCGACGGCGTGGCACGCGGCGGCCCAACGGCCGCCCGGGCGCTCGTAGCAGGCGCCGTCGTAGCCGTGTCGCGCGCGGGCGTCGTCGCGCCAGCGGGCCAACGCTGCGCGCCAGGCGGGGCGGGCGGCCGGGTCGGCGGGGCCGGAGAAGATCTTGGCGTCGTCGAGCGCGGCCAGCGCGTCGGCGTCCAGCTCGCCGGAGGGAACCGAGGTGGGCTGGTCGATGGGCCGCGGCACGAGCGGGTCGAAGGCGTACACGCTCACTCCTCCCCCTGCGGCGCCAGCGCGACGGTGCGCGCGGCGAGAACCCCGATCCGTTGCTCGCCGCCGGGCAGCGAGGTGGCGATGCGGTCGTGCAGGGGCCCGGACCAGCGTTCGCCGATCCCCGCGGCCCCGCGCAGCGCGCCGACGACCCCGCCGACGGTGGCGCCCACCGAGTCCGTGTCCCAGCCCGCGGTCACGGCCAGCGAGACGCTCATGCCGAAGTCACCGCGCCCGGCGGCCAGCGCGTAGGCGATGGTGGCGGCGTTGTTCAGCACGTGCACCCAGTGCAGGTCGCCGTACGCGGCGTGCAGCTCGTCGAGCGCGGCGCGGACGCCGTCCTCGTCCGGCCCTGTGCGGGCGGCGACGGCCCGGCCGAGCGCAACGGCCTCCGCGAGGCGCGAGCCGGGCGGCAGCGCTCCCTCGGCGAGGTCCAGCACCTCGTCGACATCCCCGGCCGACATGGCCGCCGCGCCGAGCGCGGCCGCCCACATCGCGCCGTAGACGCCGTTGCGGGTGTGGCTCAGCCGGGCGTCGCGCCAGGCGAGCTCGGCCGCGGCGCGGACGTCGCCCGGCGAGGCCCAGCCGAAGACGTCGGTGCGGATCAGCGCGCCGATCCACTCGCGGAAGGGGTTGCCGTGCGTCGCGGTCTCGGGGACGGGGCGCGCGTCGAGGATGTTGCGCAGCGCGATCCGCTCGGCGGTGAACACGCGGCCTGCCGGCAGGTTGTCGAGCCAGGACTGCGCCACGTCGTCGGTGTCGAAGGCGCGGCCGCGACCCTCGAGGAGGCCGAGCGCGAGGATCGGGTAGTTGAGGTCGTCGTCCTCGGGCATGCCGTCGATGTTCTCCTCGAGCGACGTGGGCCGGGAGCGACGGTTCCAGGGCCAGCGCGCGGCGACGTCGTCGGGCAGGCCGACGGCGGTGAACCAGCGGTCGAGGGGCCAGCGGCCGGTGGCGCGCAGGATCTCCTCGATGCCCGCGCGCGGGATCTTCTCCACCGGCTTGCCCAGCAGGCAGCCGGCGGCCCGGCCGGTCCAGGCGCCGCGGACCCGGTCGGCGTAGTCGGCCGCGGGCGCCAACACCGGGCGGGCGGGCAGCAGCGCGGCGATCTCCGCCCAGTCGTCGGGCTCGTGCGGGTGCGGCGCGGCGGGCAGGGCGTCCAGCTCGTCGAGGAGTCGGCGCGCGAGCGCGCGCAGCTCAGCGGTGGCGGGCACGGGCCCTGCGCCGCTGACGGCCGGCGTGGGGTCGCCGCCGGCGGCCAGCCACGCGGCCCGGATGCCGTCGATCTCCTTGCCCTCGGCGGCCGACTGCACCAGTTCGTGCGCCAGGAGGTCCTCCGGCTGGGCCCAGGTGAGCCTCATGCCTTGGCCCCGGCGAGCCGGGTGAGGAGGGCCGTCTTGGCCTCGGCCGCGCGCCGGTCCGCCTCGAGGATCTGCTCGGCGGCGCGTGCCATCAGCGCGCCGGTGGCGCGGATGTCCATCCTGCTGGCGCGCTCGATCTCGTCGAGCCACTCGCCGGGCACGACGGCGGTGCCGCCCAGGCCCGCGCAGACGGCGCCGGCCATGGTGGCGATGGAATCGGCGTCCCGGCCGTAGTTCACGGCGCCGAGCACGGCCTCGCGGAAGTCGCCGCGGTGCGCGAGCACGAAGCCGAGCGCCACGGGCAGCTCCTCGATCGCCTTGGTGCGCGACGGCCGGCGGGCGTCCATCGACATGCTGCGGTACTCGGGGCCCACCGAGTCGAACGGCGCGACGGCCTCGCGGATCAGTCGTGCGAGCGCCCGCCGCTCGTCGTCGGTGGAGGGTGCGGGGACGGTGGCGACCGCGTCGGCCACCGCGCGGAGCGCGTCCCGTGTGCCGTCGTGGGCCACCGCCAGCGCGGCCGCGGCCACGTCGTCGACCGTGGCGCCGGGCAGGACGGCGGCCGCGACCATGGCCGCGAACACGCCGGCGGCCTCCCGGCCGTAGCTGGACTGATGGGCGCCCGCGACGTCGATGGCCTCGGCGTAGGCGGCCGTCGGATCGCCCGGGTTGGCGAGCCCGACGGGGGCCATGTACATCGCGGCGCCGCAGTTGACGATGTTGCCGACGCCGGCCTCGCGCGGGTCGACATGGCCGTAGTGCAGCCGGGCGACCAGCCATTTCTCGGCCAGGAACACGCGCTGCAGGACGAGCGCGTCCTGTTCGAGCTCGGGGATCCAGCGCGGCTCCCCGATCATGAGCGGCACCAGGTCCTCGGCGACGGCGTACGCGTCGAGGTGCGCCGCGCGGCGCGCGTAGACCTCGACGAGCAGCCGTGTCATGAGGGTGTCGTCGGTGATGTGCCCGTCGCCCTTGTGGTACGGGGCGATGGGGCGCGCGGTCTGCCAGTCCTCGAACCACGGGCCGACGATGCCCGTCACCCTCCCGCCGTGCCTCTCCTCGATCTGCTCGGGCGTCCACCCTTCGATGGCCCCTCCGAGGGCGTCGCCGACGGCGGCCCCCGTGATGACGGCGACACAGCGGTCCTGCAGCCAGCTCACTCTTCTTCGCTCCTTGGTGTCGGATGGCGTGGGGGCGAGGCGGCCGCCCGGTCAGGCGACCGCCTCGATCCACGGGTTCAGCGGTTGATCTGCTCCCAGCCGGAGGTCAGGTCGCCGGCCAGGCCGGCGTCGTCGATCTCGTTGGCGAAGTACCGCTGGAAGGCCGGCGTGGCGACGGTGTCCTTCCACTGCGCGTAGGTGTCCACGAACAGGTAGGGCGCGCTGGCCATGTGCTGGCCCGACTTCAGGATGTTGTCCCAGCCGGTCTCGCCGCTCATGGTGCTGGCCAGGGCGGCCTGCGCGGACGTGGTGGCGGGGATCAGCGCGTCGGCCTTGTTCACCGCGGCCAGGTTCTCGGTGTTGGTGAAGTACTCGATGAACTGCACCGACTCGGCGATGTGCTCGGAGTCCACGTTGACCGAGAGGGTCTGCGGGTTGGCGGCCTGGTCGGCGCCGGCGGGGCCCTCGAGCGGCGGCAGGACCGTCCACTCGAAGCCCTCCGGGGCGTCGTTGGCGATGTTCGCCGCCTGGTACGAGCCCTGGATTGTCATCGCGATCTGGCCGTCGTAGAAGTAGGGCAGCGTCTTGCCGCCCGACTGCGTGAGCGTGACGGGCAGGAGGGACTTGTCGGTGTAGGTCATGTCGTGCACGAGCTTCGGCAGCGCGAGCTCGCCGTCGCCGACGTTGATGGTGGCCTTGGTGCCGTCGAGGGTGAAGTAGGTGCCGCCGAAGCCGGGCGACATCGCCATCATCGCCGCCGTCGGGCTGGCGAGACCCCAGCCGAGGCCGGACACGTCACCCTTGGTGGCCTTCTTGGCCATCTCGCGCAGCTGGTCCCACGTCATGGTGTCGCCGGTCGGGATGTCCACGCCGGCGTCGGCCAGCAGCTTGGTGTTCGCGAACACCATGTAGGACTGCAGCTCGGTGGGGTAGCCGACGATCTTGCCGTCGACGGTGACCGTCTCCAGGATGCCCTGCGGGATGTCGGCCTTGCGCTCGGCCGACATGTGCTCGCCCAGATCGGCGAGGTAGCCGTCGCGCGCGAACGGGACGATGCTGGCGGCCTCGTAGTGGATGATGTCCGGGGCCGCACCGCCGTTGAACTGCGTGATCAGCTTGTCGTAGATGCCGTCCCAGCCCGCGGGGACGATCTCGACCTGGATGTTCGGGTTGTCCTTGTTCCAGGCGTCGACGATCTGCTTGGTCACCTCGATGGTGGCCGGCTGGTCCGAGAGCGACTGGAACGTGAGGTTCACCGGCTCCGACGGCTGGGCCGGCTTCGAGGTGTTGCCGCCGCCGGTCTGTGCCGGGGGCTGCGGGTCCGTGTTGCCGCCGCACGCGGTCAGCGCGAGGCCGGCGAGCGTGAAGGCTACGACGATGGAGGCGCCACGTCTCTTCATGGGATGTACCTTTCCTAGGGTGGTGTAGCGGGTGTTGGTTTGAGGGGTCAGCCCTTGACCGCGCCGGCCATCAGGCCGCGGGTGAGCTTTCGCTGCATGATCGAGAAGAAGACGATGCTGGGGATGGCCGCCAGCACCGAGCCCGCGGCGAGCGGGCCGAGCGCGACCTTGCCCTCGCCGCCGACGAACATCTTCAGCGTGATGGGCAGCGTGTAGTTCTCCGGCGACTGCAGCAGCACCAGCGCGAAGAAGAACTCGTTCCAGCTGGAGACGAAGGAGAACATCGCGGTGGCGACGATGCCGGGCACCAGCAGCGGGAACACGATCCTGGTCAGCACCTGGAGGCGCGTGGCGCCGTCGACGGAGCCCGCCTCCTCGAGGTCGGCCGGGATGCCCGCCACGTAGCCCTGCAGCATCCACAGCGCGAACGGCAGCGTGTAGGTGGTGTGCACGAGCGTGAGGCCGACGAGCGAGTCGGTGAGGCTGAGCGTCCGAAGGATGAGGAACAGCGGCAGGATGATGAGGATCACGGGGAACACCTGGCTGACCAGGATCCAGCCGATGCCGACCGCGCGGATCTTGCCCTTCATCCGGGCCAGCACGTAGGAGGCGGGCATCGAGATCAGCACCACGAGGGCGGTCGAGGCCAGCGCGACCACCGTCGAGTTCACGGCGGACCGCACCAGGCCCTGCTTCTCGAGCGCGCGCGGGTAGTTGTCCCAGGTGAAGTCCTGCGGGATGAGGCTGATGGCCAGCGAGTTCAGCTCGCCCGACGACTTGAACGACGCCGAGATGAGCCACAGCAGCGGGAAGCCCAGGAAGACGATGTAGGCCAGCAGCGCGACGTACTGCGCCGGGCGGACGAGGGCGCGCATCACTTCTCCCCTCGGGGGTCACGGTCCTCGCGGAACTGCGACCACAGGTAGACGGCGAGCAGCGCCACGACCACGACGACGAGCACGACGCCCATCGCGGCCGCGTAGCCGATGTTGCGGTTCTTGAACGCCTCGAGGTAGGTGAACAGCATCGGGAGCATCGTCTTGCCGCCCGGGCCGCCCTCGGTGAGGACGTAGACCAGCGAGAACGAGTTGAAGTTCCAGATGAAGTTCAGCGACGTGATCGAGGTGACGATGGGGCGCAGGCTGGGCCACGTGACGGACACGAAGCGCTGCCAGGCGTTCGCGCCGTCGACCGAGGCGGCCTCGTTCAGCTCGTCGGGGATCTGCTGCAGGCCGGCGAGCAGCGTGACGGTGGTCTGCGGCATGCCGACCCAGACGCCGACGAGGATGACGGCGGGCAGCGCGGTGGAGAAGTTGGCGAGCCAGTTGGTGTCGCTGGGCAGCCCGACCGCGCCGAGCACCGCGTTCAGCGGGCCGCCGTTGGGCGAGTAGATGAGCTGCCACATGATGGCGACGACCACCGGCGGCATGGCCCACGGGATGAGCGCGAGCACGCGGGTGAGGCCCTGGAGCTTCAGGTCCGAGTTGAGCAGCAGCGCGAGGCCGAGCGCGAACAGCAGCTGCAGGAGCGTCACTGAGAGCGTCCAGACGATGCCGATACGGAAGGCCTCCCAGAAGAACGTGTCGCCCAGCAGGCGGTCGAAGTTCTCGAAGCCCACGACGTTGTACTGCGGCCGGCGCACGAGCCGCGCGTCGGTGAACGCGAGCGCGATGCCCGCGATCAGCGGGGCGACGCTCAGCACGAGGATGGGGATGAGCGACGGCATGACGAGGGCGGCGGCCTCGCGGCGCCGCGCGCGCTCCAAACCGGAGACGCGCCGCCGTCGGACGGTGGCTGGGGCAGTCATCGGGTTCTCCTGACGCTGGACTCGCGGACCTTGAGCTCGGGGCCGACGGTGGCCAGCTCGGGTTCCTGCGGGGAATCTGACAGGCGGGCCAGCATCAGCTCGGCGGCGAGGCGGCCGCGGGCCGCCGAGCCGAGCGAGACGCTGGTCAGGCTGGGAAGGAAGACACGGCCGATCTCGGTGTCGTCCATGCCGGTGACGGCGAGGTCGCCCGGGACGTCGAGCCCGCGTTCGCGCGCCGCGCGGATCACGCCGATGGCGAGCAGGTCGTTGGCGGCGACGACGGCGTCGAGGCGCTGGTCGGCGCGGTCGAGCAGGCGGTGGCCCGCGGCCACGCCCGCGGCGACGGTGAAGTCCTCGGCGGACTCGGTGCCCAGGTCGGCCGCGGCGAAGCCGGGCGCGGCCACCGCGTCGTCGTAGCCGCGCTGGCGGGAGCCGCCGGGCGTGGTGTCGGACGGGCCGTTGACGAAGGCGATGCCGCGCCGGCCCTCGGCCACCAGGTGCGTGACGGCCAGGCCGATGCCGCTGGCCGAGTCGGTGGCGACGCTGTCGATGCCCAGATCGCGGAACGAGCGGCCGATGGCGACCACGGGGATGGTGGTCTGCCGGACGATCTCCGGGAAGTCGTCGTCGACGCGCAGCGGGCTGATGATGACGCCGTCGGCGTGCCCGTCGCCGAGCGAGCGGAGCACCTCGTTGATGGACGACGGCCGGTCGCCGATGCTGGAGACCACCGTGCGGTAGCCGTGCGGGGCGAGGACAGCATGGATGGCGGCCATCATCTCGACGTAGACGGGGTTGCCGATGTCGGCGACGGCGAACTCCACCTGGAAGGCCTTCTTCATCCGGAGCGTGCGCCCGGCGGCGTTGGGCCGGTAGCCGAGCTCCTCCGCGGCGGCGCGCACCCGGCGGACCATGTCGGGGCTGGCGCCGGTGCCGTGCAGGGCGCGCGAGGTGGAGCCGAGGGACACCCCGGCGAGCCTCGCCACCTCGTGCAGCGTCACGCCGCCTGTCATCGATACCTCCCCGCTGAGGATTTGGAAACGTTCCCAATGAAACCGATTCAGATTTGGAAACGTTTCCAAGGGATGTGCATAGTTTTTCACCCCGCACGCGGGATTGTCAATAGCCCTATCGGGTAGGGGCCCGCACCACGCGCTCCTCGCGCCGGGCCTGCTCCGCGGCGAACACCGCCGCGTGGCTCGCCAAGGAATCGCGCGGGCCCGACCGGACGAGCGACGGGTCGCCCGCGGCGACCGCCGCGACGAACGCGTCCATCAGGCCGTCGTCTCCCCCACCGTGGCCCGAGGCCGCGTTGGAGCCCGTGGCGCCGACGTCGATGACGCGACGCTCGCCGGTGCGGAAGTCGAGCACGTCGAGCGTGTCGCCGTCGCACTCCAGCCGGCCGTGCGTGCCGAAGATCCGCGACTTCCGGTGCGTCTGCTCGGTGAACGCCATCATCGTGAAGGTGCCCGTCTCGCCGCCGCGGCCGGTGAAGGCGACCACCTGGTTGTCGACCACGTCGTTGTCGCAGCCGTAGACGCAGCGGCCGTAGGGCCCGGTGCGCAGGGCCGCCCAGACGTCGTCCTCGGTGTCGCCGTCGGTGATGGCCGAGACGGGCCAGGCGGCGCCGCGCTCGCGGACCACCGGCAGGTAGAGCTTGGGGGCCGAGTACGGGCAGTCGGGCTCGGCCGCGCAGTCGACGCAGCGGGCCGCCGAGCCCACCGGCGCGTGGTCCGGGGTGAAGTGCGAGAGCCGGCCGAAGCTGGCCAGCTGGTCGTACTCGATGCCGGTGACGTACGAGATCCAGTCGAGGTCGTGGCAGCTCTTGGCAAGCAGCATCGGCGACGACTCGTCCTCGCGGCGCCACGGGCCGCGCACGTAGGAGTGCGCCATGTGCCACCAGCCGACCGGCTCCAGGTGCTCGATGCTGACGATGGTGCCGAGCAGCCCTGAGTCGACGATCTCCTTCACCGCGTCGGTGTAGCCCGTGTAGCGCAGCACGTGGCAGACGCCGAAGACGATGCCTGCGTCCTCGACGGCCGCGACGATCTCGCGGCACTCCTCGAGCGTCGGGGCGATGGGCTTCTCGACGAGGACGGCCACCCCGCGCGGGGCGAGCGCGAGGACCGGCTCGCGGTGGAACCTGTCCTGGGTGGCGACGATGGCCATGTCGAATGCGAGCGTGTCGTCGGCCAGGAGGTCGGTCCACGACGGGTACCGCCGGACATCCGGATGGCCCGCGCGGATGAGCCCTGCGCGGTGCTCGTCAGGCTCCGCGACGGCGACCAGCCGCGCGCGCTCGGGGTGTCGCTGGATCCAGTAGGCGTAGCCCTGGCCGCGCCCGCCCGCGCCGATCAGCGCCACGCGCACCACGCCGTCGTCCTCAGACATCCTCGTCCCCTTCGCCGTCGATCGCCTCCCCCGAGTTCTATCAGTCTTTGCGGCGCTCCGCGCGGTCAGCGGGCCAGTCGATAGGTCCGGAAGGCCGGGACGGCCAGCGCGACCAGCCCGACGCCCAGCAGGACGAGCAGCCCGCCGCCACCGGTGGTCCACCCCGGCCCGACCAGGTCGGACGCCGCCCCGTGCGCCACGTCGGCGATCCGGGGACCGCCGGCCACCACGACGATGAACACGCCCTGCAGGCGGCCGCGGACGGCGTCGTCGGTGGCGCTCAGCAGGATGGACTGGCGGAAGGCAGCCGACGCCATGTCGGCCGCGCCGCCGACCACGAGCATCGCGAGCGTGAGGCCGAGCATCAGGTGGGTCTGCCAAGCCGCGAGGCCCACCGCCAGACCCATGACGGACATCGCGAGCCCGAAGACCGCGACGGCCCAGAGCACGGCCAGCCCCTCGCGCCTCACCCGCGAGACCCAGCCGCCGAACACGCCGCCCAGCACCGCGCCCGCGGGCATGGCCGCGTACAGCAGCGCGAACTCGAGGCCGCCCTCCGCCGGCCCGCCGAACGAGACGTGCGCGATCTCCGGGAACAGCGCGCGGGGCATGCCGAAGATCATCGCGATGAGGTCGACGACGAAGCTCACCAGCAGGATCTTGTGCCCGCTGAGGTAGACCAGGCCGTCCCACACCGCGCGCAGGCCCGGGGTGCCGCGGCCCGCGCTCTCGACGGGCAGCGACGGCAGCCGCCAGACCGCGTACAGCGTGGCGAAGAGCGTGAGGGTGTCGATCAGGTACAGCCACGAGTAGCCGAGCACCGGGATGAGCGCCCCGCCCACCAGCGGCCCGGCGATCGCCCCGGCCGACATCACCGTCATGTTCAGCGCGTTGGCGGCGGCCAGCTGCTCGGCGGGCAGCAGCTTCGGCAGGATCGCGGTGCGGGCGGGCTGGTTGACCGCGAAGAATGCCTGCTGGACGGAGAACAGCACGAGCAGCAGCCAGACGTTGCGGAGGTCGAGGAAGGCCTGCACCCAGAACAGGGCCGACGTCGCCACGAGCCCCACCGTCGTGATCTCCAGGAGCCGGCGGCGGTCCATGTGGTCGGCCAGCGCGCCGCCCCAGAGCCCGAACACCACCAGCGGGATGAGCCCGAAGAGGCCCGTGAGGCCGACCATCGCGGACGACCCCGTGATCGCGTAGATCTGCGCGGGCACCGCGACCACCGTCAGCTGCGCGCCGATCACGGTGACGATGTTGGCCGTCCACAACCGGCGGAAGTCGGCCACGCGCAACGGGCGGGTGTCGGCGAACAGCGATCTCAGGGACACGACTCTCCTCGGCTCGTAGACCCGGGACACCGTACTCCCCACCTTCCCCGGGCGGCCGCGTCGTCTCAGTCGGACGGGTCGGCGTGCCGGGGCGCGAACCGCGCCAGCGCCGAGGGCCACCAGACGGCGGGCCCGACGTCGAGGGCCAGCGCGGGGACGAGCAGCGTGCGCACCACGAACGTGTCGAGCAGCACGCCGAACGAGACGATGATCGCGAGCTGCACCAGGAACAGGATGGGGATCACCGAGAGCGCGGCGAACGTGGCCGCCAGCACGAGCCCCGCGGACGTGATCACGCCGCCCGTGATGGTGAGCCCGCGCGTCACGCCGTCGCGCGTGCCTCGGGTGAGCGACTCCTCGCGCACCCGCGTCATGAGGAAGATGTTGTAGTCGATGCCCAGTGCGACGAGGAACACGAAGCCGTA
The DNA here is from genome assembly GCA_047602285.1 of Arachnia sp. Lineage (GTDB taxonomy): Bacteria > Actinomycetota > Actinomycetes > Propionibacteriales > Propionibacteriaceae > Arachnia. Next base: position 2,286,510 of record JASGHR010000001.1, on the reverse strand, counting down.
GAGCGGCACCGCGGGGTCGGCGCCGGGGAACCGGAGGACGTGGTTGAACACGAGGGCCGCGACGCCCATGGCGGTGCCGAACGACAGCACGGTGGTCAGGATCAGCAGCACCGGCGCGAGCACCGAGCGCAGCAGCCCCATGAGGATGAGCAGGATCACGGCCAGCACCACGGGAATGATGAGGTTCCGGTCGTGGATCGACGCGTCGTTGGTGTCGACAGCGGTGGCGGTGACGCCGCCCACGAGCACGCCGTCGGGCAGCAGGTCGCGGAGCTCCCGGACGGTCTGCTCGGCCGCGTCCGAGTCCGCGGCGTCGGAGAGGGTCGCCTGGAGCAGGACGGCGCCGTCGACGACCGTCGGCGCGGGAGCGGGGCTGCCGGGCGGGCCGAGCGGCTGGACGCCGTCAGCGGTCACCGGGGCGGTTCCGCTGGGCGAGTCGGCGGCCGCGACGGCGACCGACGCGACGCCCCGGTGGCCGAGGAGCGCGTCGGCCACCTGCTGCAGGTCGCCGTCGGGCGCGAGCACGTAGGCGGGGCTGCCGGAGCCGCCGGGGAAGTGTCGGCCGAGGGCCACTTGGCCGGCGCGGGCCGCGGAGTCGCCCAGGACGAGGTCGGAGCGGGGCACGCCGGTGGCGTCGAGTTGGAGCGCGCCGAGGCAGCCGAGCACGAGGACCGCGACGGTCACGAGCCACACCGGCCGCGGCCGGCGCGCCACCGCGGCCGCCACCCGCGCCCAGGTCCCGGCGAAGCCGCGGCGCGCGTCGGGGTCGTAGCGCGGGATGCGCGGCCAGAACACGGCGCGGCCCAGCAGCAGGAGCGCGGCGGGTAGCAGGGACAGCGCGGCGGCCATGGCGAACGCGATGCCGATCGCGGCCACGGGGCCCAGCGAGCTGTTGGACTTCAGGTCGCTCAGCAGCAGGCACAGCAGGCCGGCGATCACGGTGCCGCCGGACGCGAGCACTGGCTCGACGCAGCCGGCGACGGCCCGGCGGAGGGCTGCGCCGCGGTCGCGCGTCAGCCTGAGCTCCTCGCGGAACCGGGCGACGATCAGCAGCGAATAGTCGGTGGCGGCGCCGATCACCAGGATGAAGAGGATGCCCTGGGTCTGGCCGCTGAGCAGCAGCACCCCCGCCTTCGCGAGCCACCAGACGGTGAGCAGCGCAACGCACAGCGCGAAGAGGCTCGTGGCGAGCACGACGAGCGGCAGCAGCAGCGAGCGGTAGACCACCACGAGGATCACGAAGACCGCGCCCAGCGCCACGCCGAGCAGCAGGCCGTCGATGCCGCCGAAGGCCTCGATCAGGTCCGCGGCGAACCCGGCCGGACCCGTGACGAGCACCTCGACGCCGTCGGGGGCCCCTGCTCGCAGCGCCGCCGCGAGGCCCTCCACGACGACGGCGGCCTCCGCGTCGGGATCGATGGGCACGAACGCCTGCGCGGCGAGCCCGTCCTCGGAGGGCAGCACCGGGGAGGATCCCTCGAGGACGCCCGGCAGGTCGCCGGCGCCGGCCAGCGCGTCGCCGAGCGCGGTGAGGTCGGCCTTGTCCAGCGTGCGGTCGGCCACGAAGACCACGACGGCGGGCAGCGCGTCGGACTCGGTGAAGCCCGGCAGCGCCTCCTGCACCCGCGTCGCCTCCGCCGAGCCTGGCAGGTAGGCGGCAGGGTCGTTCGAGGACACCTCGTCGACCTGGCCGAACTTCGGGCCACCGAGCCCCGCGCCCACCAGCCAGACGAGCAGCACGAGCGCGGGCAGCAGGATCCTCCTCCACCGCCGCGCGGCGGAGGGCCGGCCCGTCCCACTCGATTCGGTCGCTCGCACTTCCCCGCCAGCCTAGGCACCGCGCGGGCGCGAGCGGAAGGGGTGGGGCGTCGGTTCCTAGCGGATCGCGAGGGCGAGGGTGCGGGCGCCGGGCAGCGCGGCGAGCTGGGCGCCGTCGAGCAGCAGCTTGCTGCCGCGCACGCCACCACCGATCACCACGAGGCCGGCCGCGGCTACGGCGTCGTCGACGAGGATCGGCCAGTCGGCGGGCAGGCCGACCGGCGTGATGCCGCCCTGCGTCATGCCGGTGAGCTCCTCGGCAGTGGGCTGGTCGGCGAACGAGATCTTGCGCATGCCCAGCTCCTTGCGGACCGTCTTGTTGACGTCGGCCCTGTCGGTGGCCAGCACCATGACCGCGGCGTAGACGCTCTCCTCACCACGGCGACCGAACACCACCACGCAGTTGGCGGAGGCCTCCGGAGCCACGTCGTAGGCCTCGCAGAAGGCGGCGGTGTCGGCAAGCGAGGCGTCGATCTCCGCCACCCTGGCGCCCGGCACGAGCGCGGCGGCGGCCGCCACCGGCGGCGCCACCAGCCCGGGGTGATCGACGAGCGGCATCCAGTCCAGATTTCCTTCGGCAGTCGGCATGCGCGCCAGGTTACCCGGGGATAGACTCGGCTTCAGGCGGTGGGGCTCGCCTGACACAAACCGTCGCATCTGCGGCCAACAGTCCCTACCTCGTGCACAGCCTGGCTGGTCACGGAGGTGGGACATGCCTCGTTCCCCTTCCTCTCCCCCGGGCGATGCGCCTTCCGCGCCTCACCGTGGGGCCGGGGACCTGAAAGGGGCCGACATGGCTTTCGACATCAGCAACGCGACCGCGACGGAGATCTTGGACTCCCGCGGCCGCCCCACCCTCACCGTGACCCTCACGCTGAGCGACGGCACGACGGCCGAAGCGGGCGTCCCGTCCGGCGCGTCCACCGGGACCAGGGAGGCCGTCGAGCTGCGCGACGGCGACCGCTCGCGCTTCGGCGGGGCCGGCGTCACCACCGCCGTGGCGCACGTCAACGGCGAGCTGAACGACCTCGTCGCTGGCCGCTCGTGGACCTCGCTGGCCGAGGTGGACGCCGCGATGTGCGCGCTGGACGGCACGCCGAACAAGGCGCGGCTGGGCGCGAACGCGATCCTGGGCGTCTCCATCGCGCTGGCGCGGGCGCTCGCGGCGAGCGAGCGCGTCCCGCTGTTCGAGTGGCTGCCCGGCACCGGTGAGCCTGCGCGGCTGCCCGTGCCGTGCTTCAACGTGCTGAACGGCGGCGCGCACGCGCCCAACCCGCTCGACTTCCAGGAGTTCATGGTCTGCCCGCTCGGCGCGCCGTCGATGCGCGAGGCCGTGCGCGCGGGCGCCGAGGTGTACCAGGCGCTGCGCTCCCGGCTCGCGGCCGAGGGGCACGCCACGGGCCTCGGCGACGAGGGCGGGTTCGCGCCGAACCTCGCGGAGCCGGAGGACGTGCTGCGGCTCATCGTGCAGGCCATCGGCGACGCCGGCTACGCCGCGGGTGTCGACGGCGTGGCGATCGCGCTCGACCCGGCGGCGTCGGAGTTCTTCGTCGACGGCGGGTACCGCGTGGGCGGCGTCCTGCACTCCAGCTCCGACATGGTGGCGCGCTACGCCGCGATGATCGACGAGTTCCCCATCTGGAGCATCGAGGACGGGCTCGGCGAGCAGGACCCGGTGGGCTGGAAGCGCCTCACGGCCGAGCTCGGCGGCCGGGTGCAGCTGGTGGGCGACGACAACTTCTGCACGAACCCCGGCATCATCCGCGCGGCCATCGCGGACGGCGTCGCCAACGCGTCGCTGATCAAGGTCAACCAGATCGGCACCGTCAGCGAGACGCTCGAGGCCATGCGGGTCTGCCGCGACGCGGGCTACGGCCAGATGGTGTCGCACCGCTCCGGCGAGACGCCCGACCCGTTCATCGCCGACCTCGCGGTGGCGACGGGCTGCGGGCAGATCAAGTCGGGGGCGCCGGCGCGCGGCGAGCGCGTCGCGAAGTACAACCGCCTGATCCAGATCGAGGCGGCCCGCCCGGACCTCCCCTACGGCCTGCCCCACTGAGCGAGCAGCGCCGTCGCGGCGGGCTCGTCGGTGACAAGCACGTCGATGAGCCCGCCGACGATGGCGCCGCGGATGGCGTCGACCTTCTCGACGCCGCCCGCGACGCCCACCACGTTGCTCATGCCGCGCAGCTCGTCGAGGCTGAGGCCCACCCGCTGCGTCGTCCACGGGGTGGTCACCACACGGCCCTCGACGTCGAACCACTCGCCCATCATGTCGCCGACGGCGCCGCGCGCCGCGAACTCCGCCACCTCCTCGTCGGTGCTCACGCCGGCGCGGACGGCTGACCCGCCGGGGGTCGCCGAGCCCATGCCCGTGACGGTGACGACGGCGCCGCGGGCCAGGTCGAGGACCTCGCCCACCGCGGCCTCCGCGCGGAACGTGTCGGCCACCTCGGGGCTGGACACCAGCATCGGCGCGGGCACCGTCCGCAGTCGGCGCAGCACGCCGGGGCTGCGGGAGAGCACGTCATCGATGGAGCTCAGCCCGCCCGTCGCGGCCACCAGCTGCACGCCGTCGAGCGCCTCCTCCGACAGCATCGAGAGCGCGCGGGCCACCGAGTCGCCCCAGCTCACGCCCACCACCGCGCCCGGGTGGAGGTAGCGGCGCGCGTACGCGGCCAGCGCGGCGGCGACGCGCTCGTTGGTGCGCTCGCGCGAGAGCCGGCCTGTCGCGGTGGGCACGACGATGGCGTCGCGCAGGCCGAACTCCTCGCGCACCCGCGTGGCCAAGCGCATGGTGGCGAGGTAGGCGGGGTCGAGCTCGATGCGGACGATGCCGTGCTGTCGCGCCGCTTCCAAGAGGCGACCCACCGTCTGCCGTGAGACGAACAGGCGGGCGGCGACCTGCGCCTGCGTCAGCCCGTCCTCGTAGTACAGCCAGGCGGCGCGGACCACCAGGTCGACGTCGATGGGTGCGGCCACGCGTCCCCCTTCCTCGAGCGAGGCTTGAGCATATGCCCAACTGTCCCGCAGACGCCCACAGCGGCCGGCAAACCGGCCTAGATTGGGGGCATCGAGCAGAAAGGTGCAGCCCCGTGACCCAGCTTCCGTCGGTCCAGCACGCGATCCAGATCGTCGGCGTCGACGAGATCGTCCACAACACAGCCAAGCCCATCGACCCCGTCGGCCCCCACCAGATGCTGCTGGAGGTCGAGTCGTGCGGCATCTGCTTCAGCGACACGAAACTCCTGCACGCGTTCGACTCCCACCCGCGCAAGGCGCCGGTGATCGCGAACATCACGCCCGAGGAGCTGGCCGAGATCCCGAGCTACAAGCCCGGCACCGAGCCCACCGTCCCCGGGCACGAGCCGGTGGGTCGCATCATCCAGGTCGGCGACCAGGTGACGCACTTCGCCGTCGGCGACCGCGTCCTCGTCCAGGCCGACTGGAAGCACCTCCGCACGCCCGCATCGAACGGCGCGTTCGGCTACAACTTCGAGGGCGCGCTGCAGGAATACGTGGTGATCGACGAGCGCACCGTCGTGTCGCCTGCGGGCGAGGAGTTCCTCATCCACGTGACCGACGGCCCGTCCGCGGCCGCCGTCGGGCTGATCGAGCCGTGGGCCACCGTCGAGGGTTCTTACGCCTGGGCCGAGCGCAACCACGTGCGGGACGGCGGGCGGCTGCTGGTGATCGCCGACGGCGAGGCCACAGGCCTCGAGGCGCTCACCGCGGAGCACGTGCCCGCCGAGATCGTCCGGGTGTCGTCCGCGGAGGTCGCGGGCCTCGCGGGAGACAGGTTCGACGACGTCGTCTACTACGGCTCCGACGCCGATGTCGTCGAGGCCGCAGCTGCCCTGCTGGGCGGCCGGGCGACGTTCTGCGTCGTCCTCGGCGGCGGGCGGATCGAGCGCAAGGTCAGCCTCGACATCGGCCGCGTGCACTACGACTTCATCCGCTTCGTCGGCACCACCGGCTCCGACCCGGCCGAGGGCTACGCCTGGGTGCCCGCCAACGGCGAGCTGCGGCCCGGCGACAAGGTCGCCATCATCGGCGCCGCGGGCCCGATGGGCACGATGCACACCATCCGCGCCGTCACGTCCGGCGTCGAGGGCATCACCGTCACCGGCACCGACGTCAGCACCGACCGGCTGAAGCACCTGGCGGAGATCGTCGCCCCGGTGGCCGAGGCACGCGGCGTGCCGTTCACCTACATCAACAGCGCCGAGACCCCGCTCGAGCCCGGCTTCACGCACCTCGAGTGCATGGTGCCGGTGCCCGCGCTGGTGTCGCAGGCCGTCGACCTCGCCGCCGACGGCGCCATCCTGAACGCCTTCGCCGGCATCCCGGCGGGCACCCTGGGCGAGTTCGACCTACAGGGCATCGTCGAGCGCCGCGTGTTCATGCTGGGCACCTCGGGGTCGGACGTCTCGGACATGCGCACCGTGCTGCGGAAGATCGAGGAGGGGATCATCGACACCCACATCTCGCTCGACGCCGTGACCGGCATGGCCGGCTTCCGCGATGCCATCGACTCGGTGATCAACCGCACGTCGGGCGGCAAGATCATGGTCTACCCGAAGCTGCACGACCTGCCGCTGACCCGGCTGGTCGACATGCCCGAGCGCCTCCCCCACGTGGCGGCCAAGCTGAACAACGGCGTCTGGACCAAGGAAGCCGAGCAGGCGCTCCTCGCCGGAGCGTAGAAGCCCGTCGTCGGCCACGCCGTCACCCGACGGTGTCGGCGCGGTCCACGGCGACGTTCTGCTGGCTGGCGGGCCGGCAGGACATCGCCGACGTCATTCCGCCCTGGATCTCAGGCTGCTCGACGCTGCGCGGAGGCCGACGAACCCCGTCGCGTGCGCGGGTGGGCATAGATAGGGCCACATCCGGGCGACGGGAACGGCAACGCGCCTTCGGGCGACGGGAACGGCGATGATCGAGGCCGCCCTCGGGCGACAGGCTCTGTGATGGCCTCTCTCGACGCGGCGAGGTTCACCCTCGCGTGCGGCGTGGTGGTCGCAGCGACGGCCCTGTCCAGGTGGGTGTCGCTCACCTGGTTGGTGAGCGACCGCCCAGCGCGCTGGGGGGCCGATCACGTCGACGCGGTGCACACCGTCATCACGATCAGCACGGTCTGCGCCACGGACGGTCCGCCGACCCACTCCCAGGGCGTGACGCCCAGGAAACCGGGCTGGTCCCGCCGCGGTGGCACCGAAGAGCCCGTACAGCTTGGGCTCATGGACCGGTCCCTGAGGAGCCCCGCACGCTGGCTTTCGCCGAGCGAGAGCCTTGCGGGCTGCGTGCTGGTTGGGTCCGAAACCCACGACGCGGCGTGATCCGGCGTTGCGCAGCTTGGTTCTGCGCCACGCGCTGTGATCCGGCACTGCGCAAATCGATCCGGCACCGCGCAAGTCAATCCAGCACGGCGCAACCCGATTCAGCTGCACAACTCGGTCCAGCGCTGCACAACTCGGTCCAGCGCTGCACAACTCGGTCCAGCGCTGCGCGGCTCGATCCAGCACGGCGCAACTCGATCCAGCTGCGCAACTCGTTCCAGCTGCGGGGTGCGGGAGGAGGCCCGTCGGTGGGCGCGCTCAGCGACCGCGGAGTTTGTCGATGTCGCGGCGCTCGCGCTTCGTGGGTCGGCCCGCTCCGCGGTCCCTGACCGCGACGCGGCCCATCATCCCGGCGATGGGGGCGGGGCGTTCCGGGGTCCTGTCGAGGTATGCGGCCTGGGCCAGCGGTGCGCCGACGCGCTTGGCGAGCGTCGGGTCGACCACCTCGATCAGCTTTTCCTCCTGGTCGCGCCGGACGCGGATGACCTGTCCGGTGACCACCTCCTGCGAGGCTTTCGCCAGTTTGTCGTCGACGCGGACGTGCCCGCCGCGCACGGCGTCGGTCGCCTGCGAGCGCGTCTTGTACATGCGCACCGCCCAGAGCCAGGAGTCGAGTCGAGCCATGGCGACAGCATAGGAGGGCTTCGCCCTATGCTCGGGGCGCAGCCGCATCATCCAAGGAGAACCGTGACCAAGAGGGCCATCATCACCGGACACACCCGCGGGCTGGGCGCCGCGCTCGCCGCGCAGCTCACCGACGCCGGTTGGGAGGTGCTCGGCATCGCGCGGACGGGCGGGCAGACGATCGATCTCGGGGACCCCGAGATGCTGAGCGGCTGGCTCGACCGCGGGGGCCTCGACGCCCATCTCGCCGGCGCCGACGAAGTCCTGCTGATCAACAATGCGGGCGTCCTCGGCCCGGCTGACGTGGCTGGCGCGCAGTCGTCGTTGGAGATCATCTCCGCGATCACGGTGAACGTCGCCGCGCCGTTGCTGCTGACCAACGCGGTGCTGCGCGGCCGCGCCGCCGACACCCCGGTGCGCATCGCGCACGTGTCCAGCGGCGCCGGCCGCCGCCCCCTCCCCGGCTGGAGCGTCTACTGCGCCACGAAAGCGGCGCTGGACCACCACGCCACGACAGTGGCCGCGGAGGCCCACGACGGCGTGCGCATCGCCGCCATCGCCCCCGGTGTGGTCGACACCGACATGCAAGGCGACATCCGCGCATCCGAGGGCTTCCCCCTGCGCGCCGACTTCGTGGCGATGAAGAACGAAGGCCGCTTGGCTACCCCGGAGGACGCGGCCCGCGCCGTCCTGGCGGTGCTCGACGCCGACGACTTCGGCCAGAACCCGGTCACCTCCATCTAGCCGTCTGCGAGCACCTCTCTCGCCGCACATTCCGGCCGCGGGTGTCGTTCCTTGAGCCGACGCGTGAGCGCCAGCGAACACGTCGAGTCGAAAGGTCCCGCACCCGTCCACTCGCCAGACCACAAGGGCAGACGCGTGACGTGAGCCCCGTTCCTTGAGCCGGGCCCCCGTTCCTTGAGCCGACGCGTGAGCGCCAGCGAACACGTCGAGTCGAAAGGTCCCGCCCCCGTCCACCACCCCTACCACGAGGGCGGACGGCTGAGGTAGACACCGTTCCTTGAGCCGGGCCGCTGTTCCTTGAGCCGGCCGTGAGGCGCCAGCCGAACGCCGTGTCGAAAGGTCCCGCACCCGCCTGCCAACCCGACCACAAGGGCGGACGCGTGACGTGAGCCCCGTTCCTTGAGCCGGGCCCCCGCGCGAAGCGCCGAACGCCGTGTCGAAAGGTCCCGCACCCGTCCGCTAACCCGACCACAAGGGCGGACGCGTGAGGTGTGCCCCGTTCCTTGAGCCGGCCGTGAGGCGCTAGCCGAACGCCGTGTCGAAAGGTCCCGCGCCTACTCAGGGTCTTAACCACGAAGGGCGGGCGGGTGAGGTGGGGAGGCGCTCCGTCTCGCTGCCGGCCCGGTTCTGTGACCACAGTCACTTCTGGTCTCAGTGCATGGGTGTTCTTACGCTTCGTCGAAGCGCCTCCCCACCTCACCCTCTGTCGTCTCCCGGGCGGAGGAACCTGGCCCTGCCCCGGGATGGTCAGCGTTGGCCGGTCTTGGGGCGGTTTCCGCGCATAAATCTCTGTATGCGGGCAGCGGCGCAATTATTCGCGCGGCTGCCCGTATACAAAGAATTGTGCGTGGTGGAGGGGCTGACCCTGGTTCCTGTTGCTGAGGGGATCGGCCCGGCTGTGGCTTGCGGACCCTTCGAGACGCAGCCCCGCACGACTCCCGCTCGGTGCGCGTCGATCTGCGGGGCTGCTCCTCAGGGACCGCTGTGGCCCGGCCGTGGTGGGCTGCTCCTCAGGGACCGACGGGGCTGCTCCGCAGGGACCGACCGTGGCCCGGTCCGGGTACGTCGTTCCTTGAGCCGGCCCGGCGCGAAGCGCCCGGCCGTGGTCGTTAGGTCCCGCGCTTTGGGCAGGACATCGCGGCAGCGAGCTGGGGTTCATGGAGTTTTGACGCACAACTGCACTCCCTGTGCCCCGCAGGGCAGAGAAGACAGAGTTGTGCGCCAAAATTCCATGGCCGGTAGATAGGCCACCTGGGCTGTGGCTGCGGACCCAACGAGCACGCAGCCCCGCAGGACTTCCGCTCGGCGTGGGTCAGCGTGCGGGGCTGCTCCTCAGGGAACGGTCCTTGAGCCGAGCCCCCGCGAAGTGCCAGGCTCTTGGTCGTTGGGTCCCGCACTATGCAGCGAGATTCGGCAGGGACACCACGAAGGCTGGAGTAACGGACCCTTCGAGACACAGCCCCGCAGGGTTCTCGCTCAGCGCGAGACAGCGCGCGGGGCTGCTCCTCAGGGACCGACGTGGGCTGCTCCTCGGGGAGCGACCACCGCCCCGTCGCATGTCCAGCAACTTTCCCAGCCGTCACGGTTCGATGAGCACGCGGCGGAGTTCGTCACCCGAAACCGCCCAAAATCAGCCGATTCCCGCAACGGGCACCGGCGCGTGCTCATCGGAACCCAACGAACTCCGGCTCGTGCTCATCGAGCCGTGACGCGCAGTGTGTCGTGCTCATCGGTGCGTGGCAGGAGGTGGGTCGTGCTCATCCGACCCAACGGAGGGTGTCGTGCTCGCGCGCCTTGCTGACGCACCACGACACTTCCCTGGCTGCCACCACTTCCGCAACCGACCTGACGGCCGGGGTACACCTAGGGTCTGTTGCGGAAGTGGTGGCCGCCAGCGAGGCGTCCTGGCGCCAGATACAAGGCGCAGGAGGTTGGTGCTAGCCGTGCCTAACAGCGACGAGTGCAACGCAGTAGATGGCGTGCCAGGGCTCGCACAGTAGGTCATTTCCACTTTCGGAACGGGCCCTAGTCCCGGAGGGGGATGCTTGCCGTCCGGGCGCGGGCGATGATGCGAGCGACTTTGTCGGCGAGCAGTTCCAGCGCCCTGCCGTCGTGCCCACGGAGATGTTCGACAGCAGCGAGTGCCGTCACCGCGACGTCGAGAAGCTCCTCCTCCACGTCGTCGACCGAGTGCGAGACGCCCTTGCGCGGGTTCTGGCCCGTCGCACCGATCTGCGCAGCGATCACCTCACCCGCTTCCTCCGCGACCTTCGCCACGCGCGCCCAGGTCTCGGCCTCCGGCGGCCTGCCGGCGTTGCCCTCATCGATCCACTGACTCAGCCGGACGATGCTGAGGCCAAGCTCGTCGACGTCGAAGGTCTCACTAGGAGTAGCCATGGCACCAGCGTAGGCGCCTCGCCCGCGCCCGACCACGCGGGGCGCAAAGCCTCACATCGCGATGAGCACGACACACCCCTCATCTGGCAGCGATGAGCACGAGCCGGAGTCCGTCAAGCACCGATGAGCACGTCGCAGAGTTCGTCGCGGAAAGAGGCGGTTTCCGGCACGTTTCCGGCGACGAACCCGGCGGCGTGCTCATCGCGGCACAGCGCAGGACGCGGGTGCAGGACGCAGGCCGCGAGCCGCGAGCGACACGGCGTACAGCCTCACTGCGCGACAAACTCGGCACTCGACCGAACCCGGCAGACCCGCGCGGAACCACACCCCGTTCAGCGGCACCACCCTGGCTACCGACGACCGGCGCGGGCCAGACAACGAGCGTCAGACGACCTTGGTCGTCCAACCGAAGGGGTCCTCAGCGCGGCCGAACTGGATGTCGACCAAGTGCTGGCGGATCTCCTGCGTCTTCGGGCCGGGCATGCCGTCGCCGACAGCCTGCGGGCCGCGGGCCGGGGAGTTGAAGCCCGTGATGGGGGTGACGACGGCGGCGGTACCGCACGCGAACACCTCCGTGATGGCGCCCGACTCGATACCGTCCAGGACCTCGTCGACGGAGATGGCGCGCTCGACGGGGGTGAGGTCGTGCAGCGGGGCGAGCTTCAGGATCGACTCACGCGTCACGCCCGCCAGGATCGAGCCCAACGCGGGGGTCACCAGCTCGCCGGACGCGGTGACGAACATCACGTTCATCGTGCCGCACTCCTCGATCCAGGTGTGCTCGGCGCCGTCGGTCCACAGCACCTGGCCGCAGCCGTTCTCGTACGCCTCCTTGGTGGCGACGAGGCTGGCCGCGTAGTTGCCGCCGCACTTGGCCGTGCCCGTGCCGCCGGGCGCGGCGCGCGTGTAGTTCGGCGTGATCCACAGCTTCACGGGCTCGGAGTAGTACGGGCCGGCCGGCGTCGCGATGACGGCGAAGCGGTACGTGTCGGCGTCGCGGACGCCCAGGTAGGGCTCGGACGCCACCATGAACGGCCGCAGGTAGAGGCTCTGCTCGTTGTCGCCCGACGGCACCCACGCGCGCTCCAGCTCGACCAGCTTCGAGACCGACTCAAGGAACAGCTCCTCGGGCAGGACCGCCATGCCCATGCGCTGGGCCGAGCTGACGAAACGGGCGGCGTTGCGGTCGGGCCGGAACAGCCAGACGGAGTCGTCGGCCCGGCGATAGGCCTTCAGCCCCTCGAAGATCTCCTGGCCGTAGTGCAGCACGGCGGCTGCGGGGTGCAGGGACCAGTCACCCATCGGCAGGATCCGCGGGTCCTGCCAGCCGTCGCCCTCCACGTAGTCGATCACCACCATGTGATCGACGTAGTAGCGCCCGAAGCCGGGGTCGGCGAGCGCCGCCTGCCGGGTTGCGTCGGACGTGGGATGCGCGGTGCGCGATAGGGAGAACTCGGCCATGCGCCCGATGGTAGCCCTCGGTTTTTCCTCGACCATTCATCGTCCACGTGTTAGGTTGCCGCGTGAATTCCGGCCGCAATGTGCGATCTCGCGCCTTCGCGCACGTCCTCGCAAACACGTCCGCGGCGACGCTCGGCACGTCCTTCGTCTGGTTCGGACTCACCTTCTGGGCCTACCTCGAGACGCGGTCCGTGCTCGTGACGTCGTTCATGGGCGGCGCCTACATGCTGCTGCTCGCCGTGCTGGGCGTGCCGTTCGGGGCGCTGATCGACAGGCACCGGAAGCACGCCATGATGATCGCCTCCGGTGTCGGGACGGCCATCGCCTACCTGCTCGCCGGCGCGGTCTACCTCGCCACCCCGGAACGCGTGCTGGTGGACATCGGCCGACCCTGGTTCTGGCTCTTCGCCGGGCTCGTGCTGTTCGGCTCGCTGCTCGCCATGATCCGTGGCCTGGCGCTCTCCACGTGCGTCACGATCCTCGTCGATCCCGACAAACGCGCCAACGCCAACGGCCTCGTCGGCGCGGTCAACGGTGCGACGATGCTCGTGGTCAGCGTGCTGTCCGGCCTGGCCATCGGACGGTTGGGCGTCGGCTGGACGCTGGGCATCGCGGTCGTGGTGGTTGTCGCCTCGCTGGCCCACCTGTTCGCCATCCAGATTCCCGAGCCGACGATCGTGCACGCGGAGGGCGCTCCCAGCCCCGTCGACTTCTCCGTGGCCTGGCACGCCGTCGTCGCCGTTCCCGGGCTGTTCGGACTGATCCTGTTCTCCACGCTCAACAACCTCCTGGGCGGCGTTTTCATGGGTCTGCTCGACGCCTACGGCCTGGAACTGGTGTCTGTCGAGGTGTGGGGCGTGCTGTTCGGCATCAGCAGCGTCGGCTTCATCGTCGGCGGCGCCATCATCGCCCACGGTGGCCTCGGCGCGCGACCGCTGCGCACCCTGTTGTGGGCCTGCATGGCGATGTGGATCGTCTCCGGGCTGTTCACCCTCCGCGACTCGGTCTGGCTGCTCGTGGCCGGCATCTTCCTCTACATGGTGCTGATCCCGTTCATCGAGGCCGCCGAGCAGACGCTGCTCCAGCGCGTCGTGCCGCTGGCCAAACAGGGTCGCGTCTTCGGTTTCGCGCAAGCCGTCGAGACGTCGTCGACGCCGTTCAGCTCGTTCCTCATCGGCCCGGTCGCGCAGTTCTGGCTCATCCCGTACGCCGAGTCGCCGCGCGGCCAAGAGGCACTCAGCTGGTTGCTCGGCACCGGCGAAGGCCGTGGCATCGCGCTGGTCTTCGTGCTGTCGAGCGTTGTCGGCATCGTGATCACAGCCGCGGCGTTCTTCACCAAGACCTACCGCCGACTGACGGAGTCGTTCAACGCCGGCGACGTCAACGCGAACCTTGCCGAGGCATAGGACTCTCTCAGTCGCCTCTTGCGGCAGGCCGTTAGCGCACGGCGCGGTCGTGCGCGAGGTCGATCAGCCGCGGGAGCACCTCGCCGGCGCGCAGACCGCTGTGCTCGTACTGGTTCGTGACCCACGGACGGACGCCCGGGAGGAGCGCCGCCGTGGCCATGGAGTACTCGAACGGCACGTAGACGTCGTTCAGGTACACGGCAGCGGCGCCTCGCGCATCCGACGACGCCAGCGCGTCGACGTCGTAGAGCCGACCCCAGGCGACCTCCGCAAGCCGATCCGCGACCTCGCGCCACGGCGCCAGCGAGGGCACCGTCGATGCCCACTCTCGGCGGACGTGTTCGCCGGTGAGCAGGGTGGGGTCGGCGGCGAAGTCGGCCGGTTCGACGCGTTCGGCGGCCCAGCGCGTGGCCACGCCGTCGGCGTAGCACGACTCGTGCAGCACGTAGTAGATCGGGCTTCGGCCGGAGAACGGCAGCGCGCCGCCCAGCTCGTGGCGGAACGCGTTGCTGCGCGGGTCCTTCTCGAGCAGGCCCCAGAGGGTCTGCCAGCCGTTGTCGGAGCCGAGGAGCGAACCGAGCGAGCGGACGCGCGAGACGGACACCACCTCGCCGTCGGGCAGGACGAGGGCGCCGTCGACGGCGAGGTCGACCAGCCGGGCGACCGCGTCGCGGTGCTCCGGGAAGCGCCGGTAGTAGGCCATCGTCGCGGCGCGCATCTTGTCGTAGGTGAGGGCGTACACCTCGTCGGGCGTGCGCTCGACGGTGCTGAGGCCGCCCGTGAGATAGACGCGGTCGAGGCTGGCGGCGGCGAGGCTCAGGTAGGTCAGGACGCAGAAGCCACCGAAGGACTGGCCGAGGACGGACCACGTCTGCGCGCCGAGGTGCTCGCGGAGGGCCTCGGCGTCGCGCACGATCGAGTCGGCGCGGAGCTCGGTCATGCGCTCGACGACGGCGTCGACGCCCAGCGCGAGGTCGTGGTCGCCCACCGGCGTGGATCGGCCGGTGCCGCGCTGGTCAAGGAAGACCACGCGGTAGTGCGCGAGGGCGGCGTCGAGCCAGGACGGGTTGCTGGGGTGGCGGAGGGCGCGCGGCGCCTCGAAGCCGGGGCCGCCCTGCAGGAACAGGAGGTAGGGCTTGTCCGACCCGCCGTCGGCCGTGACGACCGAGGCGAACACCTCGATGGTCCGCTCATCGGCGTCGTCGGCCCATGCGAGGGGCACGGTCAGGGTGTGTTCCTCGACGGTGAGGTCGAACATGCGGCGCGTGACGGTCATGGGCGTCGGCTCAGTCCTGCGAGATGGTGCCGTCGAGGATCCAGGCGAGGAACTCCTTCAGGTCGCCCGTCTCGCCGTCGCGGCCGCCCTTGCCGATCACCATCGGGGCCAGCGACGGCGTGAGCTTGACGCCGCGCAACCGCTCCATGAACCCGCCGGGGACCGTGAGTGAGTAGTAGTTGCCTTCGGTGTCCAGACCCAGCGACTTGTTGCTGCGCAGATACCATCCGACCTTGTCGGTCTTGACGACATGACCGTCGAGGGTCGTCGCCTTCAGCGGGTGGGGCTCGATGCCCTTCTCCTTCACCGCCACCAAGAACTCGTCGATGAACACCTTCGCCCGCTCGGCCTCCAGGATCAGGGCCTGCTGGCTGAGCTCGTGCCGGATCTTCGCCGCGCGCTGGCGCTCCGTCAAGCCATCGTCCATGGGCACAGGCTAACGGATTAGAGTGGCGCGGTGACCGACGACCGCCAGGCCCGCGACCCGGTCGGCCCCCTCGACGCGGGCCCCCGTTACGTGGAGGTTCCGCCGTCGCGGACGACCGCGGTGCTGACCGTCGCACACAATGTCTTGCTGCGGCTGGCGTTGGGCGGAGCCGCGGCGTTCGCCGTCGGGCTCGTCGCGATGATCGCACTCGATGAGGGCGCGATCCCCGTGCCCGGACCGTGGCTGAGGCTCGACGCCTTCGGCCGCGTCTTCATCGGCATGGTGTTCTTCGCGGGCTGCGGGCTCCCCGCGCTGCTGATGTGGATCCTCTCGCTGCCGCGCTCGCTCGCCTTCCGCCGCGACATCCAGCGCTACGCCGCCGACGGGGGCGACGGAGTGCCGGTCGCCGCGCAGCGCGACCGGGCGAACGGGGTCGGCGAGCGGGTGGCCACCGCGGGTTTCGTCACGGGGCTGACCGGCGGCATCCTCGTCGTGGTGTGCGGCATCGCCACCGCGATGGTCGACGGCGACGCGCGCGGCATCGGCCTGATGTTCACCGGCGGCGCGGCGGGAATCACCCTGCTGGGCTGGCTCCTCGGGGCCTGGGGCACCGGGGAACGGGTCGCCCCGCGCGGCGGCTCGGTGGACTACACCGAACGGGAGGTCAGCCAGGCCGATCGCGCTGTGCAGCTGAGGGCCGCCGCCCAACGCGCGGCGCGCGTGACCGCCGCGGCCCCGCTGCCCCGGTCCCGCGGGCCGCAGACCGTGCCCGGCCGAATCTATCTCGTGGGCGGGGTGGCGGCCGGGGCCGCCGTCGTGACGCTCTTCATCCCGGTGTTTCTGCGGCAACCGTGTAAGAACTGCGACGCTGTCTACTACGCCGATCCCGTCGAATGGGTGATCCACAGCGGCCTCGCGCTCAGCGTGGCGTGCACGGCGCTCGCCGTGCTGGCGTTCAGTGTCGGCCCCATCCTCGAGGCGCTGCTGGCGCACAGGAAGAGATCGGAGCTGCGTCGGCTCGCCGCCCTTCCGACGTCGGGCACCAGCCGCCCCGACGACGCCGTCCTGCACGCCCAGTTGACCGACATCACTCCCCTGCGGGTCGCCGCGACACTGCTGGCCATCTGGGGTTCCGGTTTCGTGTGGTTCGCACTGGCGGCACGCATCGAGGCCGAGGCGAACCACCCGCCTTTTGTCGACCTTCCGTGGGCCGCCGTACTGCGCATCGGGGTGGCGCTGCTGGCCGGCCTGGTGTTCATCGAGTGGCTGGCCCAGCGCGAACACCACGAGACAGCCGACCTTCTCCGCCGCACCTGGCCGGTTGCCGATCCCCCACCCGCAGCGCAAGCGCACCGACGCGCTTAGACCCCCACGCGTGGCCCATCGCCGGCCTCACGCCCATGAGCGCCCACCCACGATGAGCACACCACCCATCCCGTTACCCTCCGATGAGCACACCACCCATCCCGTTACCCTCCGATGAGCACACCACCCATCCCGTCACCCCACGATGAGCACGACACACCCCTCATCAGGTGCGTATGAGCACCACGCACCTCTGGTTGCTGGCCGATGAGCACGACACACCTCTCGTTGGTGGCCGATGAGCACGACACACCTCTCGTTGGTGGCCGATGAGCACGCGCCGGAGTTCGTGGCGGGAAACGGCTGATTTTGGGCTGTTTCGGGCGACGAACTCCGGCACGTGCTCATCGAAGCGTGACGACCGGGGCCGCGGGCAGGTCGATTCCCTGAGGAGAGCCCACATCGGTGCCTGAGGAGCAGCCCTGCGACCCGACTCGCCCCGAGCGATCCCTGAGGAGCAGCCCCGCAGACCAACCGACACCGAGCGAGAACCGCGCGGGGCTGCGTCTCGAAGGGTCCGAAACTCACGCACTCCCGATCCTCAAGAGCCAGAGTCACACCCTCCACCACGCACAATTCTTTGTATACGGGCAGCCACGCGAATAGTTGCACCGCTGCCCGCATACAAAGATTATGCGCGGAAACCACCGCAAGACCGGCCAACGCCGATCACGGTGAGGGAGGGTCAGGGTCCCGCCGCCCGGGAAGACGACAGAGGGTGCGGTGGGGAGGTGCTTCGACGAAGCGTAAGAACACCCATGCACTGCGACCAGAAGTGACTGTGGGCAGAAAGATGGCCCGGCAGCGAGATGGAGCGCCTCCCCACCTCACCCGTCCACCCCTGTTGTTAGGTCGCTGCCCGTAGCGCGGGACCTTTCGACACGGCGTTCGGCTAGCGCCTCACGGCCGGCTCAAGGAACGGTGCCCACCTCAGTCGTCTGCCCTTGTGGCTGGGCGAGTAGGCGGGTGCGGGACTTAACGACCAAGACGTATTCGCTGGCGCTCACGCGTCGACTCAAGGAACGGCGGCCCGGCTCAAGGGCCGGTCCCTGCGGAGCAGCCCAGCAGGTCGACGTGCGCGGAGCGACCCCTGAGGAGCAGCCTCGCACGCAGACCCGCACCGAGCGATAGCCCCGCGGGGCTGCGTCTCGAAGGGTCCGAACCCACGTGCGGCGCCGGGCGCCGGCCAGACCCGCCTCCCAAGCAAGCAGCCACACCCTCCAGCGCGCACAAATCTCCGTATACGGGCAGCCGCGCGAATAATTGCGCCGCTGCCCGTATACGGAGATTTGTGCAGGGAAACCACCGGAAGACCGGTCAACGTTGACCATCGGGAGGCAGGGCGACGGTCCGCCGCCCGGGAGCACGGCAGAGGGTGAGGTGGGGAGGCGCTTCGTCGAAGCGTAAGAACACCCATGCACTGAGACCAGAAGTGACTGTGGTCACAGAGCCGGGCCGGCAGCGAGACGGAGCGCCTCCCCACCTCAGCCGTCCGCTCTGTTGTTGAGTCGCTGCCTACAGCGCGGGACCTTTCGACACGGCGTTCGGCTAGCGCCTCACGGCCGGCTCAAGGAACGGCGGCACCCCTCAAGGAACGCACGACCGACTCAAGCGCCCGGGCCCGACTCAAGCACCCGGGCCCGGGCCCACAGCGAGCTGGACTAGCCCTTCAGCCAGAGGCCGCGGGCGACAGCGCTGGCGAGCGTCGGCGCAAGAGGCAGCTGGGGGATGAGGGTCGCTTGGGCGGCGTGGTAGAGGTCGGGCTTGCCGCGCCAGGTCGTGTCGGCGGGGTGGTTGTCGCCGTCGAGTTGGTGGCGCCACGAGCCGCGCTCGTGGTCGAGGAGGTGCTCGGCGGCGTACTCCCAGTAGTCGGCGTACAGCGCGGCGTAGCGCTCGTCGGCCGTCCTCTGCCACAGGGCGGCGGCCACGCCGATCGCCTCCGCGACCACCCAGTGCATGCGGTCGGCGACGACAGGCTGGCCCTGCCAGTCGGTGGTGTAGACGAAACCGCCGCGCTCGGTGTCCCAGCCGTCGGCGACAGCCCGGTCGAACAGTGCGACGGCGGCGTCCGCCCAGTCGGCGCCCTCGGCCCCGGCGGCCTCCAGGTGCAGGAACAGCCGCGCCCATTCCAGGCCGTGGCCGACGGTGGCGCCGTACGGCTTGAACGGGTCGGCGGGGCGGTCGGCGTTGAACTCGAGCAGGGCGTTCCAATCGGCGTCGAAGTGCTCGGGGAGGCGCCAGCCGTTGTCTCCCGCGGCGCGGGCGGCGAACGCGGCGATGCGCGCGGCGCGCTCCAGCCAGACGCGGTCGCCCGTCACATCGGCGGCAGCGAGGAGCGCCTCGACGGTGTGCATGTTCGCGTTGATGCCGCGGTAGCCGTCGAGTTCGGTGAAGTCGGCGTTCCACGTGTCGACGACCATGCCGTGCTCCTCGTCCCAGAACTTCTCGTCCAGGACGCGGAGGGCGTCGCCGAGCAGCCCCTCGGCGCCGTCGAGCCCGGCGAGCACGCCGGAGCTGGCAGCCAGCACGACGAACGCGTGCTGGTAGGCCTCCTTGAGGCGGGGCTCGGGCACGTCGCCGCCCACCTGCGAGTGCCAGCCGCCGTTGACGTCGTCGTGCAGCGGCCCGGTGAGGCCGTCCAGCGCCTTCTGCGCGATGGTGCGGGCGCCGGGCAGGCCGAGCAGCGCGCCCAGGCTGTAGGTGTGCACGGTGCGGCACGTGATCCAGGTCTGGGCCCCCTTCTCCGGGGTGGGTGCGCCGTCGTCGTCCAGCCAGGCTGCGCCGCCGCCGTCGAGGGCGGTGCGGCGGCCGAAGTCGAGGAGGTGCTCGAAGTGCGCCAGGAGCCAGGAGCGATGGGTGGGCGTGTCGATCGCGGTCATGACGCAGACCCTATTCCACCGCCCCGGCCTCGGGGCGCGAAACCCCGTCTGAAACACTTTCCGGTGTCAGATGAGACCCTCCAGGAGGACCAATGCCGGACTTTCGTTACGTTGACATGCTGCCCACGGGCGCGGATGACACGCCGTACCGGCTGCTGACCACCGACGGGGTCGAGCTCGTCGAGGGGCCTGAGGGCCGCAGGTTCCTGAAGGTGGCGCCTGAGGCGCTGACGCTGCTGGCCGAGACCGCGATGCATGACATCGCGCACTACCTGCGGCCGGCCCACCTGCAGCAGCTGCGCACCATCATGGACGACCCGGAGGCGTCCGCGAACGACAAGTTCGTCGCGCTCGACCTCCTCAAGAACGCCAACATCGCGGCCGGCGGCATCCTGCCGATGTGCCAGGACACGGGCACGGCGATCGTCATGGGCAAGCGCGGCCAGCAGGTGCTGACGGAGGGCACCGACGAGCGGCCGCTCAGCCTGGGCGTGTTCAACGCCTACACCAAGCTCAACCTGCGTTACTCGCAGAATGCCCCGTTGACGATGTGGGACGAGCGCAACACGGGCTCCAACCTGCCCGCGCAGATCGAGCTGTACGCCGACACCGCCGAGGGCCACGAGAACTCCTACAAGTTCCTGTTCATGGCCAAGGGCGGCGGCTCGGCGAACAAGTCGTACCTCTACCAGGAGACCAAGGCGATCCTGAACCCCGAGTCGATGATGACGTTCCTCGACCAGAAGATCCGCTCGCTCGGTACCGCGGCCTGCCCGCCGTACCACCTGGCGATCGTCGTCGGGGGCACGTCGGCGGAGTTCGCGCTCAAGACGGCGAAGTACGCCTCGGCCAAGTACCTCGACGCCCTGCCCACCGAGGGATCGATGGCGGCGCACGGCTTCCGCGACGTCGAGCTCGAGCAGAAGGTGCTGGAGCTCACCCGCAACTTCGGTATCGGCGCGCAGTTCGGCGGCAAGTACTTCTGCCACGACGTCCGCGTGATCCGGCTCCCGCGGCACGGGGCGTCGCTGCCGGTGGCGATCGCCGTCAGCTGCTCGGCGGACCGGCAGTGCCTGGGCAAGATCACCCCCGACGGCGTGTTCATCGAGCAGCTGGAGACGGAGCCGGCGCGGTTCCTGCCGGAGGTCGTCGACGAGGAGCTCGACGCCGATGCGCACGGCGTGAGCGGCACGGGCAAGGGAGCCGCGGTGCGGATCGACCTCAACCGCCCGATGCCGGAGGTGCTGGCCGAGTTGAGCAAGCATCCCGTCAAGACGCGCGTCCAGCTGAACGGCCCGGTGATCGTCGCGCGCGACATCGCGCACGCCAAGATCAAGGAGCGCCTGGACAAGGGCGAGGAGATGCCGCAGTACCTGCGCGACCACCCTGTCTACTACGCGGGCCCGGCGAAGACCCCCGAGGGCATGGCCTCCGGCTCCTTCGGCCCGACGACCGCGGGCCGGATGGATTCCTACGTTGACCAGTTCCAGGCCGCGGGCGGCTCGATGGTGATGCTGGCCAAGGGCAACCGCTCGCAGGCGGTCACCGACGCGTGCGCCGCGCACGGCGGCTTCTACCTCGGCTCGATCGGCGGCCCCGCCGCCCGCCTCGCGCAGGACTGCATCAAGCACGTCGAGGTCGTCGAGTACGAGGATCTGGGCATGGAGGCCATCTGGAAGATCGAGGTGGAGGACTTCCCCGCGTTCATCGTGGTCGACGACAAGGGCAACGACTTCTTCGCGGAGGTCAGCAAGCCGCTGGTGACGTCGATCCCGAGGCGCGAGGGGCTCTGATACTTTCGGCGCCTCAACATAGACCTGGGTCCGATGACGGGCGCCGCAGGATGTTGAAGGGTTGAGGCATGAGTGCAAGGACGCCGCCCAGAAAGGGCCTCGCCCTGCCCGCGCTCGGGGAGACGATGCTGGAGACCCGGGGCCTGAGCAAGGTGTACCGCGTGGGTGAGTCGCGGCTGGCTGCGCTCAACCGCGTGACGCTCGCCATCCCGCGGGGCAGCTTCACCGCCGTGGTCGGCACGTCGGGATCCGGGAAGTCGACGCTGCTGAACATGCTGGCCGGTCTGGAGCGGCCCACGGCCGGCGAGATCTACGTCGGCGGCAAGCCCCTGCACACGCTGAACGAGTCGCAGCTCGTCACCTACCGGCGCGACAACGTCGGTTTCATCTTCCAGTCCTTCAACCTCATGCCGCACCTGTCGGCCCTGCAGAACGTGGCGCTGCCGCTCAGCTTCCGCGGGGTGCCGAAGAGCGTGCGGCTGCGGCGGGCGCACGTGGTGCTGAACCAGATGGGCCTGGCCAAGCACGTGAACCACAAGCCGACACAGCTGTCGGGCGGCCAGCAGCAGCGCGTCGGCATCGCCCGCGCGCTGGTGTCCCAGCCGCCTGTGGTGTTCGCCGACGAGCCGACGGGCAACCTCGACTCGCGCACCGCCACCGCGACCCTCGGCCTCATCCGCACCGTGATCAAGCGCTACCAGCAGACGTGGGTGATGGTCACCCACGACGCCCACCTCGCGTCGTTCGCCGACACCATCGTGTCCATCAGCGACGGCCGCATCTCCGACGTCACCCACACCGAACACCACCCGAAGGCCGCATCATGAAGCTCTTCCTCCGTCTCGCGTTGGCCATGATGGCGGCGCTGCTGCTCTCGATCGTTCCGCTCGGCCTGGCGCACGCCGACTCCGATCCGGGCACCGATCCCGACGTCTCCGCCCCCGGCGGAGGCTCCGGCAACGGTGACGGCGGAGGCGGCGGGGGTGGCGGCGAGAACCCCGGCACGCAGGGCCCTGCCGGTACGTCGGTGCCGCGCGTGATGGTCGAGGAGTTCAGCACCGATCCCGGCACCGTCAAGGCGGGCGAGGAGTTCGAGCTGTACTACATGCTGCGCAACCACTCGTCGACGACGCTGGTGAAGAACATGAAGGTCACCGTCGAGTCGTCGGACGCGGCTTTCCTCCCGACGGCGGGGACCTCGTCGGTGTTCATCCCGCGCATCCGGCCCGGCAACTACGCCACGCGCACGCTGACGTTCCGCGCGCTGCCCTCGCTCGAGGCGAAGCCCTACATGCTGACGATCAGCCTGGAGTACGAGGACAAGGACAACAACGCCTACACGAGCTCCGAGACCGTCGCCATCGAGGTGACGCAGGAGCTGCGCGCATCCGCCTCCACCCCGCAGCTCATGCCCGAGTCCCTGATGATCGGCCAGGAAGGGTCGCTGACCTTCAACATCCAGAACCAGGGCAAGGCGAAGCTCTTCAACGCCAAAGCGAGCATCCCCGAGGGCCAGGCCATCCGGGCGCCCGAGGTGTTCGTCGGCACCATCGAACCGGGTGCCAGCGGCGCCGTCGAACTGCTCGTCAGCGCCGACGCCGAGGTGGCGGGGCCGGTGCAGATCCTGGTCAGCTACGAGGACGACGAGGGCAACGAGAAGTCGTTCACGCAGGAGGCGCAGGTGATCGCCATGGAGATGCCCATGCCCATCGATCCGGGCCCCATCGAGCCGATGCCGGAGGAGGGCGCGGGCCTGCCGTGGATCCCCATCGCCGCCGTCGCCGGCGCGGTTCTGCTCGCGCTGATCGTCATCATCCTCGTGGTGCGGCGGGTGCGCCGTCGCAAGGCGGCGCAGGCCGACGCGGACCTGCTGGCCTCGATGGACGCCGAGCCCCTCATCACCGAAGACTGACCCGTGCGATTCTCCGACCTGGTCGCCTCGAGCCTGGCGTCGCTGCGCCAGCGTGCGTTCCGCACGACCCTGACGGTGCTGGGCGTGATGATCGGCACCACCGCCGTCATCGTGATGGTGTCGCTGGGCGTCGGCATGTCGCAGGTCTACATGGGCAACATGGAGTCGAACTGGAGCCTGCGCACCGTCAGCGTGCAGGCGCCGCCGCCCGACGCCGCGCAGCAGGGCCTCCCGGACAAGCTCTCGGACGCGCTCGTCACCTACCTGCAGACCAGCTACCCCGAGGTGCGGACGGTGGCCCCCATCTACACCGTCGAGCTGCAGCTGGAGGTGGGCCGGTCCGGCGGCTGGGGCAGCATCACGGCCATGCCGTACGCCGCGCTGCAACAGCTGGGGCTGGAACTCGAGTGGGGTGACCTGCCACCGGAGAACGGCGCGTTCGCCGTCGTCGCGGGCGACATGGTGAACAAGCAGTTCTGGGACGAGGCGACGCAGCAGCAGATCGAACTCGACCTCCAACGCGACTCCATCTTCGCGACGGTGCAGGCCGGCTACGAGGAGATGCCCGGCGAGGGCGGGGGCGAAGGCGGCGATCCGCCGCCGAAGCCGAAGCGGTTCATCCTGCCCTTCGCCGGCCAGGTGACCGGGAACGGGCAGTACAGCCAGTACTCCAACTCCCTGTTCGCTGACCTGGACGCCACCGTCGCGTTCCTCAAGAAGCAGTCCCCCGGCAAGCCCCTGCCGGGCCAGCCGACCACGCAGGACGGCCGCCCCATCCGCGGCGATTTCGTCTACAACGAGATCCGGCTGTTCACGGCGACGCCCGACGAGGCCGAGACCCTGATGACGACGCTGCGCGAGGCCGGCTACAGCGCATCGGCCGAGATCGAGTGGATCCGCGAGCAGCAGCGCACCGGGCTGCTGATCCAGGCCGTCTTCGGTGGCATCGGCTTCATCTCGCTGCTCGTGGCGGCCATCGGCATCGCCAACACGATGATGATGAGCGTGTTCGAGCGCACCCGTGAGATCGGCGTGATGAAGGTCCTCGGGGCGTCGCTGCGCGACATCCGGGGCATGTTCGTCTTCGAGTCGGCCCTGATCGGCCTGTTCGGCGGCCTCATCGGCCTGGCTCTCAGCGTCGGCGTCTCGCTCCTGCTCAACGCTGTTCTCGGCCCCATGCTGATGGGCGGCGGGGGGAACATGGGCGAGGAGGTGGCCAAGATCTCGATCATCCCCGTCTGGTTGATGATCGGCGCCATCGCGTTCGCCACCGGAATCGGCACGCTGGCCGGCCTCGCGCCCGCGCAGCGCGCCGTCCGCCTGAGCCCCCTGGACGCCATCCGCTCGCAGTAGCCCGCTCCTGACGAAGGGCTCGTCACATACACGAGTCTGCGTAGGTTCCCTCTCGTGCGCCTATGGCACACCCGAGCGACCTACGCAGACTCGTATGTGAGCAGACTCGTATGTGAAGGGCGCCGGCCTACTTCACGGCGCCGACCGAAAGCCCCTCGCGGAGCAGCCGGTAGCTGAGCGCGAAGATGATCAGGATCGGCACCGACGAGATGACGCCCAGCGCCATCAACCCCGACCAGTTGATGCCGTAGGCCGACACCTGCTGCGCGAGAAGAGCGCTCAGCGGGTAGTTGATCGGCGTCTGGAAGAAGTTGACCGCATAGAGGAACTCGCCCCAAATGATCAGGAAGACCACGGTGGCCGTCGTCGCGATGCCGTTGCGCACGATCGGCAGGACGATCGAGAAGAACGACCGCAGGCCGGTGGCGCCGTCGACGGCGGCGGCCTCCTCAAGTGACGGAGGTACCGCACGGAAGAAGGGCCTGAGCAGGACGGTGGCGAACGGCGTCATGAGCGCCGCGTCGGCGAGGATGACCGCCAGGTTGGTGTCCAGGAGCTGCACGGTTCCGAACACCTGGAACAGCGGGATGACGGTCGAGGTCTGCGGCAGCATCTGGAGCAGGATGAGGGTGAAGAGCCCCGTGAGGACGATCCACCCCTTCATCCTCGCGAGCGCATACGCTGCCGGCACCGCTATCACCAGCACGACCACCGTCGACGAACCCGCGATCACCAGGCTCTGGGTGATCGCCGTCGACAGCCCCGACTGGACCGCGTTCTGGTACGCCTCAAGGGTCGGCTCGAACACGAAGCTGCGAGCCGGATCGAGGACATCACGTGGCTTCTTGAAGGAGGTCAGCACGATCCAGATCAGCGGGATCAGGTAGGCGAAGGTCGCGACGGCCCGAATAGCGATAGCCACTGGACCGTCTCCGACGTGGGTGAATCCCTTCCGCTTGCTCACAGTTCCTCCTTCAGGACGGCACGGGCATAGACGATGGCCAGGACAAGCACCATGACCAGCGACAGCACGGACGTGGCCGCGCCCGCCGAGAAGTCGTAGCCGACGAAGGCCTGCTGGAAGCTCAGGTAGGGCAGCGTCTGGGTCGACGTGCCGGGCCCGCCCCTCGTCATCACGTAAATGAAGTCGAAGCTGCGGAACGCGTTGACGACGGTGAGGACGAACAGCACGAGCGCCGTCGGCTTGAGCATCGGGAGCAGCAGGTAGCGCAGCTCCTGCGACGGTTTGGCGCCGTCGAGCTGGGCGGCCTCGAACACCTCGGCGTCGATACCCAGAATTGCCGCCCGAAAGACGAGAGCGTTGAAGGGGATGATCGCCCACGAGTTCACGAAGGCGATGGAGAAGAGCGCGAGGCGCTCGTCGTACAAGAACGGGATCGTCGAGCCGCCGAGCGCACGGACGACGATGTTGAGCAGCCCTTCCTCCGCGAGGAGGAACTTCCACACGCTGCCGTTGATGACCGGTGGCAGCGCCCAGACGAACACCATGATGGCCAGCAGCCACGACGACCACCGCCCTGTGCCACGCATCGCGACAGCCGTCGCGACCCCGCCGACCATTGCGACGACGGTCACGATGACGACGAAGATCAAGGTCCGCCAGAGACTCTCGGAGAGCACGCCGGAGCGGAATCCCTCGACGAAGTTGGCCAACCCGACGAACGGCCAGTCGCCGTACAGGTTGGACACGGCTACGTCGCCGACCGACAGTCGGACGAGCTGGATCAGTGGAAAGATGGAAAGCGCCGCCAGGTACACGAGAGCGGGCAGCAGGTAGAGCCAGGTGTTTCGCCCCAATGCGGGGCGCGGCCCGCCGGCCCGCCCGCCCGAGGGCGACGCGGGCCGGCGAGCCGCCTGTGCGACGGCGGTCATCAGCTCTTCTTCAGAAGCGTCTCGAGCTTGGCGAGGAACTCCGCCGCGGCGTCCTCCGCGGTGGTCTGGCCGCCGAGGGCCGCGCTCCATGCCTGGCCGTTCGCGAGAATCGTGGCCTCGTTGTTCTCCGCGGGGATCGCCACATCCGGGAACGGAGCGCCCTGCTCGGCGATGGCCTTGGCGAAGACGGCGAGCTCAGGATCGTCGGCGATCGCCTTGTCGTCGGCGGCATCGGTGCGCGTGGGGATGGCTCCCATGTGCTTCATGGCCTCAAGCTGGCCGTCCTTCGCGAAGAAGGTCTCGGACAGATACTGCCACGCGAGGTCGGGATCCTTGCTCTGCGAGCCGATGCCCTGCGCCTCGCCGCCAAGGTAGATCTTTCCGTTCGGACCGACGGGCAGCGGAACGACGCCCCACTCGAACTCGCTGTTCTCGCGGATGTTGCTCAGCTGCCAGTTGCCGTTCTGGGCGAACGCGATGCCGCCGGCGACAAACTGCGTGAAGGGGACATTCTGGTCCCAGGTGGCCACCTGCTGCGACAGCCAGCCCTTCTCCACCCAACCGCGCACGCGCGAGAAAGCGGCGACCAGCGCGTCAGCGGCGGGGTTCTCGTAGGTGAAGCCCTCGTACGTGATCCAGGGGTAGGCCTGGAATGCGCCCTGGACATCGGGCTGGCCGGACAGCACGATGCCCTGCTTGCCGACGGTCGCGACTTTCTCCATCGCCGCCTCAAGCTCCTCCATCGTGGTCGGGGGCTCGACGCCGGCCTCGGCCAGGACATCCTTGTTGTAGAACAGCGCCAGCGTGTTCACGTAGCCCTGCACGGAGTAGGTCTTACCGTCGAACTGCGCGATCGCCCCCTCGGCCACCTGGTCAGCGCCCTCGAAGCCAGCCCAGTAGCTGTCGAGCGGTTGAAGCGCGTTGCCCGCGATCAGCGTGGTGGCGGAGTAGCCGTCGAACACGACCACGTCCGGACCCGTGCCGGAACCGGCCGCGGTGATCACCTTCGCGTTGATCTGGTCCTGAGGAACGTAGACGTTCTCGACGGTGACGCCCTCATGCGCCGCCTCGAAGGACTGCTTGTACGCGTCCAGCGCCGCCACTTGAGCGTCCACGCTGTAGTAATGCCAGACGGTGACCGTCTTTGCGGCGCCCTCAACTGACGTGCCACCGCCTTGGTTGTTGTTGGTGCTCGCCGACGGCGTGCAGCCCAGAACGGACACAGCCGCCAGGCTGACAGCAATGCCGATCGCCGCAGTCTTCAGGCCCCTACGGAGAGATCCCATCCTCGAACTCCTTTGTTAGATCGTGGCCCGAAAGTACCGAAAGCGCCTTCGAAATGCAAGCGAGAACGAGTCGAAGATGATCGTGATGGGGATCAGCGGCTGGGGATGGTCGACTTTCGATGCACGAGCCGACCCTGAACCACCTCGCGGCCGCGCGACGGGCGGCCCGCCGCCGCCTCCATCACGCGCTGCGCCGCCAGGCGGCCGACACGCTTCAGGGACATATCGATACTCGTCAACGGGACGCGTGCATTCTCGGCGAGGACCTCCCAGTTGTCGACGCCGAGAATGGCGATGTCATCGGGCACGCGCAGGCCGCGCTCGTACAGTGTGTCGAGCGCACCGATGGCCAACTGATCACTGGCGCAGAAGACCGCGTCGAGCGGGGTGCCGGAGTCGAGGAGCAGCTCCATCGCCGCCCTTCCCCAGCCCTCGGTCCACAACCCGAACAGCGGCGGCCGGGCCAGCTCAAGACCCGTCCGCTCGAGGACCTCGGTGAAGCCCGCCAACCGCAGGATCGCAGCGGAGTGGCCGGGCTCGCCCGAGATATGGGCAATGTTTCGCTTACCGAGTCCGACAAGGTGCTCGCCGGCGATCCGACCGATTGCAGCGTTGTCTACCGTCACCGAGCAGTCGTCAGGGCTCTCGGACTCGCTGTAGGCGTAGACGACCGGCACGGGGAGCGGACCCAGGGATACCCGGGGGTCCGTCTGGCGGCCGACGAGCACAATGCCGTCAACCCGGTGCTTCAGCAGCATGTCGACCAGCCTGCGCTCACGCACGTCGTCCCCCCGGGCGTCGCAGAGGAAGGTGAGCACGCTGTCCGTGCCCAGCGCATCCTCCACTCCCATCAAGATCGGCAGCGCGAAGCGGCCCTCCAGATCGCTGGTGACGACACCGACCGTGCTCGTCGGCCCCGAGCCGAGTGCCCGCGCAACCGGGCTCGGCACGTAGCCCAGCCGCTTCGCCACTTCCGCGACGCGCGCCCTCGTTTCCTCTTTGACGTCAGTCCTTCTGGTTCAGCGCCTTGGACGCCGTCGACTGCGACACGCGCGCGGCCTTCGCCACGTCCGCCAGCGTCGCGAGCCTGCCTTCATCCTCTGCCATGACCACTCCCCGCTCCCAGTTACTAACAAAAGTTCTACCACACTGACGAAATCGCTTTCGAAACTTCTGCTACGCTTGCGATCACCGACCGAAAGGACCCGTCGAAGTGACCGCTCATGCAGCCTCCCTCGCCCTCCCCGTGCGACCCCGGGCCGGGGCCCTCCGCCCCCTTACCCTTGACCGGGTTCGGATCGCCCCGAGCTTCTGGGGAACGCGGCAGGCCACCAACCACAACGCCATCCTGAGCCACGCGCATCAGTGGATGGTCCGGCTGGGCTGGGTGCAGAACTTCCTTGATGCCGCCGGGAAGACGTCATACCCGCACCATGGCAAGGAGTTCGCCGACTCGGAGGTCTACAAGTTGATCGAGGCGCTGAGTTGGGAGCTCTACCGCGCACCCGACGCGGGCCTCCAGGCGATCCTTGAGGAACTCATCGCTGCCGTTCTGCCCGCACAGGCGCCCGACGGCTACCTGCACACCCGCTTCGGGCGGCCCTGGCAGCCTCCGCGCTACTCCGACTTCAAGTGGGGCCACGAGCTCTACTGCTTCGGCCACTTCATCCAGGCCGCCGTCGCTCATCACCGCACGACTGGAAGCACCGAGTTGCTCGACGCGGCCACCAAGCTTGCCGACCACGTCTGCGTGATGTTCGGCGCCGACGGGCTGCCTCACGTGTGCGGGCACCCCGAGATCGAGATGGCCCTGGTCGAGCTGTACCGCGTCACAGGCGAGCCCCGCTACCTTGAGAGCGCGAGGGTGCTCATCGAGCGCCGCGGTCACGGCACGATGCCGCTATTCGAGTTCGGTACCGAGTACTGGCAGGATGCGCGCCCGGTGCGCGAGTCCGAGGTGCTGCACGGTCACGCCGTCCGGGCGCTGTACTTCGCGGCAGGCGTGGTCGACCTCGCCGTCGAGACCGAGGACCAGGAGCTGCTCGAGGTCCTCGAGCGCCAGTGGGAGCGCACCGTCGCGGCCCGCACCTACATCACCGGCGGCATGGGCTCGCACCACATGGACGAGGCATTCGGCGACGACTTCGTCCTCCCACCCGACCGCTCCTACTGCGAGACCTGCGCCGGCGTGGCCTCCATCATGCTCAGCTGGCGGCTCCTCCTGGCAACCGGGCGCGCGCGCTATGCGGACCTCATCGAGCGCACCCTGTACAACATCGTCGCCACCTCGCCGTCGGCCGACGGCAGGTCGTTCTTCTACGCCAACACGCTCCATCAGCGCCAGGCCCACGGGATGGCGGCGTTCAACGAGGACGGCGTGGTCATCCGCGGCGGCTCGGCGGGACGCCAGGCCTGGTTCGAGGTCTCGTGCTGCCCGCCCAATCTGGCCCGCATGCTGGCCAGCCTGCAGGGCTACGTGGCGACGACCACCTCGGACGCCGTGCAGCTCCACCAGTGGGTTCCCACGGACGTCGCCACCGAGCTCGCCGATGGCGCCGTCGCGCTCCGTGTCTCCACCGACTATCCGGAGACCGGGCGCCTCGTCGTCGAGGCGGTCGAGGCCCCGGACGACGGTATCAACGTAGCGGTGCGTGTCCCCGCTTGGGCGCGCTCCTCCGAGGTCACCGTCGACGGCCGGCCCGCCGAGGTCGGCGAGAGCGGCTACCTCCCCGTGCACCTCGATGCGGGCGCCCGCGTCGCCATCGAACTCCCGATCCGCGTGCGGGTGAGCGCCCCTGACCCGAGGATCGATGCCGTCCGCGGCTGCGTGGCGTTCGAGCGCGGACCCGTGGTGCTCGCCCTGGAGTCGGTGGACCTGCCGGAGGAATGGGACGTCAACCTGATCGCGACCACCGGACGCGTGATGGACGGTCCGGACGGCCCCCGCGCCGAGGTCACCCAGATGTCCGCGCGTCCTGCCGAATGGCCTTATGCCACGCCCACCAGGCTCGCCCTCTCCGAGGCTCGTTTCGTTCCTCTGGTGAACTACCACGAGTGGGGCGAACGCGGACCGTCCGCGATGCGGATCTTCGTCCCGCTGGCCTGACGCGGTTTGTCGGACCCCCACAAACAACTTTCTGCGACATTGGCCGCGGACGTGCGCGTCTGTCCCCCGCCGATGCGGGATTCTTGGCAGGTGGCTCCAACCCGGAGTCGTTTGTCGTGCCCCCAGGAGGCCTGATGTTCCAGCGCATCGCGATCGTCAACAGAGGCGAGGCCGCCATGCGGCTCATCCACGCGGTGCGGGACCTGAACGCCGAGAATCCCGCGGGGCCGCAGATCACCACGATCGCGCTGTTCACCGACGGTGAGCGCTCGGCCATGTTCGCCCGGGAGGCCGACGAGGCCTACCCGCTCGGGCCGGCCGCCGAGCGGCCCTACCTGAACCACCAGCTCCTGGCCCGCGTGCTGCAAGAGGCGCGCGCCGACGCGGTGTGGGTCGGCTGGGGTTTCGTCGCCGAGGACGCGGCCTTCGCCGACCTCGTCGAATCGCTCGGCATCGCCTTCATCGGCCCGTCGGGCGACGCGATGCGCAAGCTGGGCGACAAGATCGGCTCGAAGCTCATCGCGGAGGAGGTCGGCGTGCCCGTCGCGCCGTGGTCCCGCGGCGGCGTCGACACCCTCGAGGAAGCGCTCGAAGCCGCCGACCGGGTCGGCTACCCGCTGATGCTGAAGGCGACGGCGGGCGGCGGCGGGCGTGGCATCCGCCGGGTCGACTCGGCCGAGGACCTCACCGATGCCTACCAGCGCACGCGCGACGAGGCCGAGCGCGCGTTCGGCTCCGGCGTCGTCTTCCTGGAGAAGCTGGTCACGGGCGCCCGGCACGTCGAGGTGCAGCTCATCTCCGACGGCGAGACGGCCTGGGCGCTCGGCGTCCGCGACTGCACGGTGCAGCGCCGCAACCAGAAGATCATCGAGGAGTCGGCCTCGCCGCTGCTCAGCCCCGAGCAGACCGCCGAGGTGAAGGCCTCGGCCGAGCGCCTCGCACTGGCCGTCGGCTACCGCGGCGCGGGCACCGTCGAGTTCCTCTACCACCCGGGCGACCGGATGTTCGCGTTCCTCGAGGTCAACACCCGCCTGCAGGTGGAGCACCCGATCACCGAGGTCACCAACGAGTTCGACCTCGTCAAGGCACAGATCCATGTCGCTTCCGGCGGGAAGCTCGGCGAGCGCCCGGTGGAGTTCGGCCACGCGGTCGAGGCCCGCCTGAACGCCGAGGACCCCGACCGCGACTTCGCCCCCGCCCCCGGCCGCATCACCCGCCTCGACCTGCCCGCGGGCCCCGGCATCCGCGTCGACACCGGCGTGTCCGAGGGCGACACCATCCCGGCCGACTTCGACTCGATGATCGCCAAGATCATCGCCTACGGCCGCACCCGCGAGGAGGCGCTGGGCCGCCTGCGCCGCGCGATGCGCGAGACCACCGTCGTCATCGACGGTGGCGCCACCAACAAGAGCTTCGTGCTCGAGCTGCTGCAGCGTCCAGAGGTCGTCGGGCCCGCAGGGCAATCAGCGGAACCAACGCAGTGGGCCGACACGGGCTGGATCGACCGCGTTCGGGCCGAGGGCGGGCTCGTGGCCGACGAACACGCGGGCATCGCGCTCGTCGTGGCGGCCATCGAGGCCTACGAGGAGAACACCGCCATCGAGGCGGAGCGGCTGCTGACCACCGCGCATGGCGGCCGGCCGCAGACCCAGCACAAGTCCGGCGCGGCGCTCGAGCTGAAGCTCCGCGGTGTGGTGCACACCGTCGTGCCGTTCGCGACAGCCCCCGGCCGCTACCGCGTAATCGTCGACGGCACCACCACCGATGCGCGCGTGACCCGGCTCGACGACGTGCACAGCCGCATCGTCGTGGGCGGGGAACTGCACCGGGTGATCAGCGCCACGCACGGCCCGGTCCACCTCATCGAGGTCGACGGCGTCATGCACCGCGTCTCCCGCGACGAGGGCGGTGTGCTGCGCTCGCCCGCGCCCGCGCTGGTGGTGGCGACCCCGGTCTCGGTGGGCGACGAGGTCGAGGCCGGCGCGCCGGTCGTCGTGCTCGAGTCCATGAAGATGGAGACCGTGATCCCCGCGCCGTTCACGGCACGGGTCCGGGAGCTGCACGTCATGACGGGCTCCCAGGTGGAGACCATGGCGCCACTGGTGCGCCTCGAGCCGCTCGGCGACGGGGAGGAGGCCGACGAGGCCGTCGAGACCACCGTCGACGTGCCCGTCACGCCCGCCGATCCCGACCCGACGGCGCGCGCTGACCGCCTCCGCGCCGACCTCTCGGCCATCCTCATGGGTTACGACGTCGACCCCGAGGCCAAGACCCTCGCGGCCTACCTCCAGGCGCGCGCCGAGGTGCAGGCCGCAGGCGGTGATGTGCTGAGCGGCGAGGTCGAGCTGATCGGCCTGTTCGCCGACCTCGCGGAGCTCAGCAGGAACCGCCCCGTCGGCGCGCAGGAGCAGACCGAGCTGCGCATCCACTCCGACCGCGAGCACTTCCACCGCTACCTGACGACGCTCGACGTCGACCGCGCGGGCCTGCCCGAGCAGTTCGTGGAGCGCCTGAGCCGCGTGCTCCTGCACTACGGTGTCGACTCGCTGGACCGCACGCCCCAGCTGGAGGAGGCGGTGTTCCGCATCTTCCTCGCGCAGAAGCGCGTGGGTTCCGACGTGCCGATCGTGCTCGGCATCCTCGAGCGCTGGCTCTCCGAGCCCGCCCCGAACGACGGCCACGCCGCCTCGGCCCGCGCCGACCTCGAGCGGATCCTGCGCGCCACGCAGCTGCGCTTCCCCGCCGTCGGCGACCTGACCCGCTCCGTGCGGTTCCGCTGGTACGACCAGCCGCAGGTCGACGCCGAGCGCGAGTCGATCCTCAGCGGCCTCGGCGAGGAGGTGGCCGCGCTGGCCACCGACCCCGACGCCGCCGACTACAGCGAGCGCGTCCGCCGCCTGGCCGGTGTGCACGAGTGGACGGCCACCTACCTGGCCCGGCACCTCGCCGAGGGAATCCCCGCCGTCGAGCCGATGCTCGAGGTGCTGCTGCACAAGTACTACGCCGAGTACCAGCTGCGTGACGTCCACCGGCTGGTGGTCGACGGCCGCGCCGCCGTCATCGCCGACTACGTGCTCGAGGGTCGTCCGCGCCGCTTCGTGACCACCGTCGGCACGCTCGACGAGCTGGCCCCGGCCGGCCCGCTGGAGCGCCTGGTGGCCGAGCAGTTCGCCGCGCGCGAGGCCGGCGAGGACGCCGTCTGCGAGCTGTACGTCCGGGTCGAGGGCGAGCCCGACGCCGACGAGCTGGGCGCACGGATCGTCGAGCAGCTCCGCGGCTGGTCGTGGGGGCCCGACGTCAAGCGCATCGCCGTGGGCGCCTGCACCGACGACGTCTCGTACTACACGTACCGGTTCGAGGACGGCGTCCTCGAGGAGGACACCCGCGTGCGCGGCGCGCACCCGATGGCCGGGCGCCGCCTCGACCTGTGGCGGCTGCGCGAGTTCGACACCACGCGGCTGCCCGCGCCCGAGGACGTGTGGCTGTTCGAGTGCGTGGCGAAGTCGAACCCGGGCGACCGACGGCTGGTCGCCATGGCTCAGGTCCGCCAGCTCGCCGCGGTGCGCGACGACGAGGGCCGGCTGCTCGCCCTGCCGCACGCCGAGCGCGCCATCGCGCACTGCCTCGAGGCCATCCGGCGCACCCGCACCTCTCGCGGCTCGGCCGGCAGCAAGCTCGACCTGAACCACGTCTGGATCGACGTCTGGCCGGAGATCGACCTCAGCCTGGACGACGTCACGCCGTTGCAGTCGAAGATCACGCCGCTGTCCGACGGCGCGGGCATCGAGGAGGTCCTCTGCCAGGGCCGGTTCCGCACCACGACACCCGACGGCGAAGCACTCGTCCCGATGGCCATCCGCTTCCACGCCCAGCCGGGCGCGGGAGTGACGGCGTCGGTCGGCGCACCGCCCACCGAGCCGCTGAAGCCGCTCGACGACTACGCGGGCAAGGTGCTGCGCGCCCGCCGGCGCGGCCTCGTCTACCCGTACGAGCTGTCCGACACGCTCGCAGGCCCCGGCGGCCACCTCGTCGAGCTGGACCTGGACGGCGAGGGCCGGCTGGTGGAGGTCGACCGCGCGCCGGGCAAGAACAAGGCCGGCATCATCGTCGCGAAGGTGTCGACGCCCACCGAACTGCACCCCGAGGGCATCACCCGAATCATCCTGTCCGGCGATCCGACGAAGGGCCTCGGCGCCGTCGCGGAACCCGAGTGCAGCAGGATCATCGCGGCCATCGACCTCGCCGAGGAGCTCGGCGTGCCCGTCGAGTGGTTCACGCTCAGCTCCGGAGCCCGGATCTCGATGGACTCCGGCGTCGAGAACATGGACTGGGTGGGCGCGGCGCTCCGCCGCATCGTCGAGTTCACGCAGGCGGGCGGCGAGATCAACATCGTGGTGGCCGGCATCAACGTGGGCGCGCAGCCGTACTGGAACGCCGAGGCGACCATGCTGATGCACACCAAGGGCATCCTCGTGATGACGCCGGACTCGGCCATGGTGCTCACCGGCAAGCAGTCGCTCGACTTCTCCGGCGGCGTGTCCGCGGAGGACAACTTCGGCATCGGCGGCTACGACCGGGTGATGGGCCCGAACGGCCAGGCCCAGTACTGGGCGCCCAACCTGGCCGCGGCGATGGGCATCCTGCTCGGCCACTACGACCACACCTACGTGGCCCCAGGCGAGGAGGCCCCGCGCCTCGCGCCGACGACCGACCCGTCGGACCGCGACGTCTCGGACTTCCCGCACCACTCGGAGGGCTCCGACTTCTCCACGGTGGGCCAGATCTTCTCGGCCGAGCACAACCCGGACCGCAAGAAGGCGTTCGACATCCGCACGGTGATCGCAGCCGTGTGCGATCAGGACCACCCGCGGGTCGAGCGCTGGGCCGGCATGGCGGAGGCGGAGACCGCCGTCGTGATGGACGCCCGCCTCGGCGGGCACTCGGTCTGCGTGCTGGGCATCGAGTCGAAGCCCGTTCCGCGGGCCGGCTTCCCGCCCACCGACGGCCCGGACACGTTCACGGCCGGCACGCTGTTCCCGCGCTCGTCGAAGAAGGCCGCGCGCGCCATAAACTCCGCGTCGGGCAACCGCCCCGTCGTGGTGCTGGCGAACCTGTCGGGCTTCGACGGCTCGCCCGAGTCGATGCGCAACCTCCAGCTGGAGTACGGCGCGGAGATCGGCAGGGCGATCGTCAACTTCGACGGCCCGATCGTGTTCGTGGTCATCTCGCGCTACCACGGCGGCGCGTTCGTGGTGTTCTCCAAGCGGCTGAACGAGTCCATGACGGTGCTCGCCGTCGAGGGGTCGTACGCCTCCGTGATCGGCGGGGCGCCCGCCGCTGCGGTGGTGTTCGCCGGCGACGTCGCGAAGCGGACGGCCGCCGACCCTCGGGTCGCCGAGCTGGACGCCCGCCTGCGCAAGGCCTCCCCGGAGGAGCGGGGCGAGCTGCAGCTGCAGCTGGCCGACGTGCAGGCCGCGGTCCGCGCCGAGATGATCTCGGAGATCGCGGCGGAGTTCGACGGCGTGCACAGCATCCACCGCGCCGTCGCCGTCGGCTCGGTCGACAAGGTGATCGCCCCGTCGGAGCTCCGGCCGGCGATCATCCAGACGATCGAGGCCTACCGACGCTGAACTCTCGATGAATCGTCTTCGGCTTTCACGAAAATGCCTTGCAGCCACTGCTAAAGCGAATTAGTCTTAACGGTCACGCACTCCTCGATAAAGCAGTCGGAAGGCCCGTTCATTCATGCATGATCACGCCCCCATTCTGGATGGGCGGGTAATCCGCCATCTCCGCGAAAAGATCGTTCCCGCGGAGGTGAGCGTCGTCGCACAACTGGAGGTCGCCGTCGCCCCGCTGACGGACGCGCCCGACTCGACGGCCATCGGCGCCGTCCCCGGCGTCGTCGGTCAAGGGGAACCCGTACCTCCGTCGGTCGGCCTGGCGCTGGACTACGAGCCGTTCCAGGTCGGCGCCCCGTGGGGGCCCGCCTGGGGGACGACGTGGATGCGCTTCCGCGGCACCATCCCCGAGTCCCATCGCGGCCAGCAGCTCGAGGCGCTGATCGACCTCGGCGGCGAGTACGACTCGCCCGGCTTCCAGTGCGAGGGCCTCGTCTACCGCGCCGACGGCAGCATCATCAAGGGCCACAACCCCAAGAACCAGTGGGTGCCCGTCGAGCCCGACTCCGACGGCCGGTTCGAGTTCTTCCTCGAGGCCGCGGCCAACCCCGTCGTTCTCGGCGTCCCCGCCTTCATCGAGACGGAACTCGGCGAGAAGCCCACCGCAGGCACCGCCCCCATCTACACGCTCCGGCGCGCGGACCTCGTCCTGGTCCACCAGGAAGTGCGTGAGCTGTCGGCCGACATCGCGACGCTGCGTCAGCTCGCCGGTCAGCTCCCCGAGGACAGCGAGCGACGCTGGGAGATCCGGCGCGCGCTGGACCGGGCCCTCGACAGGATCGCCCTGTTCGACATCCCCGCGACCGCGGCCGCCGCCCGCGCCGAGCTGGCCGACGTGCTGGCGCGCCCCGCGGCGGCGTCGGCGCACACGCTCACCGCCGTCGGCCATGCCCACATCGACTCCGCCTGGCTGTGGCCGCTGCGTGAGACCCGCCGCAAGGTGGCCCGCACCATCGCCAACCAGCTGAACCTCCTCGAGCTCCATCCGGAGCACAAGTTCGCCTTCCCCGCCGCGCAGCACGCGGCGTGGCTCGAGGAGGACCACCCCGAGCTCTTCGCGAAGCTGCAGAAGGCCGTGGCCGACGGCGGCGTGATCCCCGTCGGCGGCATGTGGGTGGAGTCCGACGCCAACCTGCCGGGCGGCGAGGCCATGTGCCGCCAGCTGCTGTACGGCCGCGCCTACTACCGCGACAAGTTCGGCGTCAGCTGCCCCGAGGTCTGGCTCCCCGACTCCTTCGGCTACTCCGGCGCGCTCCCGCAGCTCGCCAAGCTGGCCGGTGCGCAGTGGTTCCTGACCCAGAAGATCTCCTGGAACCAGGTCGACGCCTTCCCCCACCACTCGTTCTGGTGGGAGGGCATCGACGGCACCCGAATCTTCACGCACTTCCCGCCCGCCGACACCTACGGCTCCGACCTCAACGGCGGCAACCTCTCGCACGCGGCCCGAAACTTCCGTGACAAGGGCCGCAGCGCCACCTCGCTGGTCCCGTTCGGCTACGGCGACGGCGGCGGCGGTCCCACCCGCGAGATGCTGATGCAGGCCGCCCGCACCAAGGACCTCGAGGGCTCGCCCCGCGTGCACATCGAGCCGCCCGCGGAGTTCTTCGCCCGCGCCGAGGCCGAGCACGAGTCGCCCAGCGTCTGGGTGGGCGAGCTGTACCTCGAGGCCCACCGCGGCACCTTCACCTCCGTGGCGGCCGTCAAGGCCGGCAACCGCCGCAGCGAGCACCTGCTCCGCGAGGCCGAGCTGTGGTGCGCCACCGCCGCGGTCCGAGGCCTCATGGAGTACCCGCTCGAGCGATTCGTCGCCCTGTGGCGCGAGGTCTGCCTCTACCAGTTCCACGACATCCTTCCCGGCACCTGCATCGCGTGGGTGTACGACGAGGTCCGCGAGGGCTTCGCGAGGATCGCCGACGAGCTGACCGCGCTGATCGACGAGGCCCAGCGCCTCCTCGCCGGCTCGGGCGACCAGGCCGTCACGTTCAACGCCTCGCCGCTGGTCCGCGACGGCGTCGCCGCCCTCGGCGCCGGTGTCACGGAGGCGGCGTCCACCGTCGTGTCCGCGGCGGGCCTGACCGTCGACAACGGCCTGGTGCGTCTCACCGTGGACGACAAGGGCCTTGTCACCTCACTGATCGACCTCGCCTCCGGGCGCGACGTGATCCCCGCGGGCGTCGTCGGCAACCTGCTGCAGCTGCACCCCGACTTCCCGAACATGTGGGACGCCTGGGACATCGACCCGTTCGC
The DNA here is from genome assembly GCA_047602285.1 of Arachnia sp. Lineage (GTDB taxonomy): Bacteria > Actinomycetota > Actinomycetes > Propionibacteriales > Propionibacteriaceae > Arachnia. The sequence continues at coordinate 2,247,503 of JASGHR010000001.1, read as the reverse complement.
GTTCAACACGGTCACCAATCTCACCGACGGCGCGCCCGAGCTGGTGGAGGCCGACGGCGGCGTCAGCGTCGTCGTGCGGCGTGCCTTCGGCGACTCCTCGGCCACCCAGACTCTCACCCTGCGCCCGGGCGACCCGCTCCTGCACGTGCGGGTGGACGTCGACTGGAAGGAGCGCGACTCGCTGCTCAAGCTCGCCTGGCCCGTCGACGTGCACACCGACCACGCCGCCTACGAGATCGAGATGGGCCACCTGGTGCGCCCGACGCACACGAACACCTCGTGGGATGCGCACCGGTTCGAGGTCAACGCGCACCGCTGGGTGCACGTGTCCGAGCCCGGCTTCGGCGTCGCGATCGCGAACGCGCAGACCTACGGCTGGGACGTCACCAGGCATGCCCGTCAGGGCGGCGGCACCTACTCGCTGGTGCGCGCGTCGCTGTTGAAGGGCGCCCGCTACCCCGATCCGCGCACCGATGTCGGCGAGCACAGCTTCTCCTTCACCGTGCACCCCGGGGCCGGCATCGAGGAGGCGGTGGCCGACGGCTACGCGGCCAACCTGTCCCCCCGCACCGTGTCCGGCAGCCCGGTCGCGCCGCTGATCGACGTCGACGGTCCCGTCGCCGTCGAGGGTGTGAAGCTGGCCGAGGATGGCTCGGGTGACGTGATCGTGCGGCTTTACGAGCCGTACGGCCGCCGTGCGACGGCCACCCTGACCGCCGGCTTCGCCGCGACCTCCGCCGTCGAGACCGACTTGCTCGAGACCGAGCTGGTGGCAGGCACCCCCGGTCAGCAGGTCGCGCCCACCGCGGTGACCACGGCGTTCACGGACGGCACGGTCGGGATCGCGCTCAGGCCGTTCCAGGTGGCAACCATCCGCTGGGGACGCTGAGCATGCGGGTAGGGGTCAACTACACGCCGAGGAAGGGCTGGTTTCACAGCTGGCTCGACCTCGACCTCGACGAGGTGGCTGCGGACTTCGAGGCCATCGCGGCCCTGGGGCTCGACCACGTGCGGGTGTTTCCGCTGTGGCCGCTGCTGCAGCCCAACCGCGGCCTCATCAGGCCGCGGGCGATCGCGGACCTGCTCGCGGTGGTCGACGCCGCCCACGCGGCGGGCCTCGACGTGAGCGTCGACGCGCTCAACGGGCACCTGTCGAGCTACGACTTCCTACCCTCCTGGGTCACCACCTGGCACGAGACCAACCTGTTCACCGACGAGGTAGCGCTCGCCGGCGAGGCGGCGCTGGTCGAGGAGCTGAGCGCGGCGCTCCGGTCGCATCCCGCGGTGACGGGCATGACACTCGGCAATGAGTTCGCGCAGTTCGCGGCGCCCGCGGTCCCGCACCGGCACCCGACGGTGTCAGTGGCGACGCCGTCGGACATCGACGCCTGGTTCACCAGTGTCCTTGACCCGCTGGAACAGGCCTGGCCGGAGGGTCGGCACCATCACGGCTTCGACGACGACCTGTGGTTCGTCGACCAGCATCCGTTCACGCCACGGCATGCGGTCACCCGCGGCGCGGCCACGACGGTGCACTCGTGGGTGTTCGCGCAGGTCGGCCCCCGGTACGGGGCGGGGCATCCCGCGCTGACCGCGTTCCCGCGCTACCTGCTCGAACTCGCCCGCGCCTGGAGCCCCGACCCCACCCGCCCGCTCTGGCTCCAAGAAGTCGGCGCACCCCGCACCCACGTCCCCGACGAGACAGCACCCGCGTTCGTGTCAGCAACCATCGACGCCGTGATCGACACCCCCGGCCTCGAGGCCATCACCTGGTGGTGCAGCCACGACGTCAACCGCGACCTCCTCGACTTCCCCGAACTCGAATACACCCTCGGGCTCTTCACCTCGGACGGGGCACGCAAGCCCGAAGCGGAGCTCATGGCCGAGCGGATCGAGGAACTCCACGCGGCCGACACACCCGGCGTCGCGACGGCCGATGGCGCCACGACGCTGGCGTTCACGGCCGACTGGGAGACCGGTTCCGGAAGGAGCGCCACCAGCCCCCTGGGCCCGATCTTCGACGAGTGGCAGGCCCGCTTCGCCGACGGCGAGGTACCCGCGCTGCGCCGCGTCCAACCGGAACCCGCGCTTAGCTGACGACCGCTCTCCGGCATCGTTTTCACCGCGGAATTCCTCGCCGAATGAGGCCGATCCGCCCCAAAATTTAAGAAAGCATGACGTAGCTTAAATAGCCTCGGGGTGGGTGCCGCACTACCGGCAAACCCGATCGGCGCTCCGTTAGCAGAATGTGACAATCGAAACGCGCGAAAATCCTTGACAATCCGTTCTACTTGACCGGTATAGTCCGCCACGGAAGCACCATTCGAGTCCCAAGGTTGGGGCTCGTCAGCTTGCGACGATGCGCGTCGCGACTGGCCGGACGAGAGAAGGCCCGCATGATAGCTACCGGAGCATTGCCCCGACCCCTGCACGGCGGGCGCGCGCCCGCCCAACCGCCCGAGGCCACGAGGCCGCCCGCCGAGAACGACCGCAAGGCTGCGTGTTCCGGCGTGTCGGCAGGCGAGCGAGGAGGCGCGTCATGACCCAAAGCGCTCCATCGCCCGAGCCGAAGGCCGCGGGCGCAGTGGAAGTCGAAGCCGCGAAGGTCGACAGCCCACCACCGCGCTCAGTGAAGCGTCGCCGAGCCGCACGAGGAAGCCTGCTCTTCCTGGGCCGGCGCCTGACGACGTACATCATCGTCGGCGTCATCAGCGTGATCCTGAACTTCGCGCTGCCGCGCTTCATGCCCGGCGATCCCGCCACCCAGCTGATCCGCGACATCACCAACAAGACCGGAGCCCCGCCCAGCGAGTTCCAGATGCAGCTGATCAAGTCGCGCTACGGCGACCCCGATCGCTCGCTGATCTTGCAGTTCCTCGACTACAGCGGGCAGCTGCTGAAGGGTGACCTGGGACGCTCGGCGCAGTACTTCCCGATCCCGGTCACCGACCTGATCGGGCAGGCCCTGCCCTGGACCCTGTACCTGGCCGTCGGCTCGACGATCCTTGGCTGGATCATCGGCACCTACCTCGGCGCCCGCCTCGGCTGGCGGCCGGGCCGCACGCTCGACTCCATCGTGACGCCGCTGTCGATGTTCTTCGCCTCGATCCCCGCCTTCTGGCTCGGCCTCCTCATCGTCTGGTACTTCGCCTACGCACAGGGCTGGTTCCCCAACCAGGGCGCCTACGACAACGCGCTGCAGATCAACCTGTTCGACCCCGCCTTCCTCTGGTCGGTGGTTCTGCACTCCGTACTGCCGTTCGTCACGCTGGTTCTCGTCGGCTTCGCCGGCTGGCTGTTCTCGATGCGCAACATGATGATCACCACGGTCAACGAGGACTACGTCCAGCTGGCCCGAGCCAAGGGGCTGAGCCAGAGCCGCGTGCGCAACCGTTACGCCGCGCGCAACGCGCTGCTGCCCAACTTCACCGGCCTCGCACAGCGCATCGGCGGTTCGCTGACCGCCGTGATCCTGGCCGAGACGGTGTTCATCTACCCCGGCGTCGGCTCGCTGCTCTCCGGCGCGCAGAGCGCCCGCGACTACCCCGTCATGCAGGGGATCATGATGATCGTCATCTTCATGGTCCTGCTCTTCAACTTCATCGCCGACTCCGTGTATGTCGTGCTCGATCCGCGAACCCGGGAGGTGCGCTGACATGCTCAAACGGTTCCTCTCACTGGGCAAGGTCCAGGTCGGTCTTGCCATCATGGCCGTCTTCTTCATCGTGGCGATCTTCGGTCAGTGGTTCTCCGACTCCGTGCTGGGCATGACCCCGCAGGACGTCGACTACACCGCGATCGGCGGCCTGCCGCCGGACTCCACCCACTGGCTCGGCACCACCAGCCAGGGTCAGGACGTCTTCGCCTGGATGATGTACGGCACCCGCACGTCGATCCTGGTCGGTCTCGCATCGGCCGTGATCGGCACCATCCTCACCGTGGTCATCGGCGCATGGGCAGGTTTCTCGGGCGGCCGCATGGACCGCTTCCTGAACGGCTTCATCCTGGTGTTCAGCAACTTCCCGGTGTTCGCCCTGCTGTTCATCATCGCCGCCGCGTTCCAGAACGCGAACTGGCTGGTCGTCGCCGTCGTCATCGGCTGCGTCGAGTGGGCAGGTGGCGCACGTCAGATCCGCGCCCAGGCGATGAGCTTGCGCGGCCGAGACTTCACCACGGCACTGAGAACGGTGGGCGAGTCCAACAGCAGGATCATCCTGTCCGAGGCCATGCCCCACCTGCTCGGTGTCATCTCCCCGATGTTCCTGGGCCTGATCGCAGCCGGCGTCAACATGCAGGCAGCGCTCGCGTTCCTCGGCATCGGCAACCCCTCGGAACCGTCGTGGGGCCTGATGATCAACTGGGCGATGACCCAGAACGCGCTCTTCCGCGGGCAGTGGTGGTGGTTCGTGCCGCCGGGCCTCGCGCTGGCCCTGATCGGCTTCGCGACCACCATGATCAACTTCGGTCTGGACGAGATCACCAACCCGACGCTGTCTACCAAGCGAATGAAGCTGATGAACAAGTTCCTCAAGGAGAAGAAGGTCCGGGACCAGGCGCGCCGCCAGTCTCGCACCCAGGAGGTGGCTGCCCGATGAGCTCGATTCCCACGATGAGCGAGACCGAACAGGACATCCTGGACCGGCTCGACTCCTCCCCGGTCCTCTTGGACGTGCGCGGCCTGTGCGTCGACTACGTCACCGAGGGCGGCAACATCCGCGCCTGCGACGACATCAACCTGGTGCTGAAGCGCGGCGAGATCCTCGGCGTCGCCGGGGAGTCCGCCAGCGGCAAGTCCACCCTGCTCAACGCACTGGGCCGGCTGCAGCGGATGCCTGCGGCCACGGCCGACGGCGAGATCTGGTTTCATCCCAGCGATGGGCGGACCGCCGTCGAGCTGACCGCGCTGACGGAGGAGGAGCTGATCCCCTACCGCTGGACCGACATCTCGATCGTGATGCAGTCGGCGATGGCCTCGCTCAACCCGGTCATCCGGCTCGGTGAGCAGTTCATCGACGTCATCCGGGCGCACTCCCCCGAGGTCAGCGAGTCCGACGCGCGCGACCGGGCGGCCACCCTTCTCGAGATGGTGGGTATCGCCGCCGATCGACTGACGGCCTTCCCGTTCCAGCTCTCGGGCGGCATGCAGCAGCGAGCGCTGATCGCGCTGTCGCTGGTCTGCGATCCCGACCTGGTTCTGATGGACGAGCCGACCACCGCGGTGGACGTCGTGATGCAGCGCCAGATTCTGGATCACGTGCTCGCCGCCCAGGCCAAGCTCGGCTTCGCGATCGTGTTCGTCACCCACGACGTGTCCCTGCTGCTGGAGATCTCGGACCGAATCGCCATCATGTACGGCGGCAAGATCGTCGAGCTGGGCACGGCGGCGCGGCTTCACCACGACGCCAAGCACCCCTACACCCGGGCACTGCGTCGCTCGTTCCCGCCGCTGACGGAGCCCGTGCGTCGGTTGACCGGTATCCCCGGCTCGCCGCCCGACCTCCTGAACCTCCCGCCCGGTTGCGCCTTCGCGCCGCGGTGCGAGGTGGCCATGAAGGTCTGCCATGAGCGCGTCCCCTCGCTGCTCGACATTCCCGGAGGTCGAAGCGCCTGCTTCCTGACCAACGGCGAGCTTTCGCCCGAGCTGCTCGAAGCCAAGGAGATCACCGATGTCGCACAGCAGTGAGACTGGAGCCGCGGTGCGGCCCGAACTGACCGATCAGGTGCCGGTGCTGGAGGCGCGCAATGTCTCGCTCCACTTCAACGGCACGGACAACGACGGGCATCCCGTCACCATCCGGGCGCTCGACGGGGTGAGCCTGAAGCTGTACCGCGGCCAGATCCAGGCGCTGGTCGGCGAGTCCGGCTCGGGCAAGACCACCATCGCGCGTCTGTTCGCCCTGATCTACAAGGCGACCAGCGGCGAGCTGCTGCACGACGGCAAGCCCATCCGGGTGCGCGGCCTGCGCGGCAGTCGGGCCTACTACCGCGACGTCCAGCTGGTCTACCAGGATCCGTTCGCGTCGCTCAACGGGCTGAAGAAGATCAGGACGATCATCGGGCGCGTGGTGAAGATCCACTTCCCCCGACTGTCGGCGCGTGAGAACGCCTCCCGCACGGAGGAGCTGCTCACCAAGGTGAACATGACCCCGACGAGCCGCTACCTCGACCGCTACCCGACCGACATGTCCGGCGGTCAGCGGCAGAGAATCGCGATCGCCCGCAGCCTCGCGGTCAATCCCGGTGTGCTGCTCGCGGACGAGCCGACGTCGATGCTGGACGCCTCGATCCGACTCGACGTGCTGAACCTCTTCAGGGATCTCCGCACGGAAGAGAACGTGTCGGTGCTGTACATCACCCACGACATCGCCAGCGCGCGCTACATGTCCGACAGGATCAGCGTGATGTACGGCGGCAAGATCGTCGAGTCGGGTCCCACCGAGGACATCATCGACGCACCGGTCCACCCGTACACCAAGCTGCTGCTCAACGCGGCTCCTGACCCGGCGCGGTACAAGGGTTCCGGCAAGCCGACCCACGACCCGATCACCGACGCCCGGCCGGTCGACACCTCCCAGGAGATCGTCGGCTGCCGCTTCGCGCCCCGTTGCCCCATCGCAACCGCGCGCTGCACCAGCGAGGCGCTGCCCACCTTCGCCGACGCCGACGGCCTGCGCCTGGCGCAGTGCTGGGCAGCCGAGGAGACCCCCGGCTTCCACCGCGTCGACCTGCCCGACCCTGCCGCGAGCCTGAACAAGGCGCGAGGTTAGGCTCCCCTACAACAACTCTTCACTCTCCCACATCGGGAATCCCCCGCTGTACGACCTTCAAAAGGAGAAAGCATGACCCAGCACAGAGTTCAGACCACCTTCGGTCGACGAACGCTGCTCACCGGAGCGGGCCTTGTGACCGCCACCGCGGCGCTGGCCGCGTGTGGGAACAACAACGCCAACAACAAGCCCAGTGGGAACTCGAGCGGACCGGCGACCGCCGCGCCGGTGAACACGGCAGGCACGATCGACAACGACGGCATCCTCACCATCGGCGCGCCCGTCGCCACGTCGAACGTCTTCCCGCAGAACTTCAACGTGTTCGGCGGCGGCGACTCCGCCCCGGGCAACGCCCTGTTCTGGGAGACCCTCTTCCGCATCTCGTCCCAGAACGGCTCGAAGCTGGAGCCCAACCTCGCCGAGTCCGTCACGTACTCCGAGGACGGCAAGGTCGCCACCTACACCCTGCGCAAGGGCGTGACCTGGAACGACGGCAAGCCGTTCACCTCCAAGGACGTGGCCTTCACGTACGGCTTCATCTTCGAGGAGCCGAATCCCGAGCCCAAGGAAGACGGCACCTACGCCTGGCTGCAGAAGGCCATCGAGACGCCCGACGAGCACACGGTCGTCGTCACCTACAACCAGCCCCAGTTCGTCGAGGACCTGCCGCTGTCGCTGTACTTCCCGATCTACCCCGAGCACATCTACTCGCAGGTCGATCGTCCGAACTACCTGGACAAGGATCCGGTCGGCACCGGCCCCGGCAAGCTGAAGGCCTTCGCCGGCCAGCTCATCACCATCGAGATCCGCGACGACTACTGGGGTGAGAAGCCCGCCGGCGTCAAGGAAGTTCACATCGTCCCGTCGGGCACCGCGGGCAACATCGAGTCGCAGCTCACCCAGGGCAAGGTCGACTGGTCCGAGGGCGGCGCGCCCGGCGTGGTGACCGACTTCGTCAAGATGGACGATCACAACGGCTACGCCTACTACCCGGACGGCTCGACCCGCGGCATCATCATGGCGACGCACGCGCTGCCGACCTCCGACCTCGCCGTGCGTAAGGCGCTGCGTGACTCCGTCGACATGGGGATCGTCGCTCAGGCCGGTCGCGTGGGCTACACCGTCCCGTCGGTGACCGGTCTCGACCCGATCATCTACGCCTCCATGCTCAAGCCCGAGTACAAGGACGCGCTCCAGCCCAACATCGAGGCCGCGAAGAAGTCGCTCGCCGACGCCGGCTGGACCGTGCAGAACGGCAACCTGACCAAGGACGGCAAGGAGTACCCGCTCCTGCTCCACATCCAGAACGACAACCCCATCGAGATGTCGACCATGCCGATCGTGGTCGACATGTGGAAGAAGAACCTGGGCATCGACGTCCTCTTCACCCCGCTGCCCAAGGAGGTCTTCGGACCGATGCAGGCCAAGGGCGAGTGCATGCTGTCGCTGTGGACCACGAACGCCGCCGGCGGCGCGTTCCAGGCCTTCACGATGTACATGCACACCAAGATCTACGACATCGGCAACGACAAGGCCGACGGCAACTACGGCCGGTGGAGGATGCCTGACGCGGCCAACGACGCGATCATGAACATCGTCAACACCCCGGCCGACCAGACCGACAAGATCACGGAGTACTGCCAGATCCTCCAGGACGCCGTCGCCAACGATGCCCCGTACATCCCGGTGCAGAACAGCGGCGCCGGCGGCATGTTCTCCACCAAGAAGTGGAGCGGGCTGAAGCCCGCCGCGGAGATCGACTACTTCCCGCGCGTCGGTGGCTACAACAACATGGTGCGCACGGTCCGCGACTTCGCGCCCACCAAGGGCTGAGTCGGCGTAAGCCTTCGGCACACATCGGTGGCCCTGTCGCACAGACAGGGCCACCGATGTGTTTCTCCCCCACCACCCAGCACTGCACCCACGGAAGAGACGACGGACATGACGGCCAGGAACGAGATCACCGCCTTCCAGGAGGTGGCGGACTACGACCCCGCCATCGATCTGCGGACCGACGTGGTGATGGTGTACGGCTTGGACGAGACGACGAGGCGGCGCGTGGCCGACTGGAGGGCGGCCGGCTATCGCGTGCACGTGATGACGGGGATCTCCTGGGGGAGGTACGAGGACTACCTCGACGGCCGCTGGAACGGCGTCGAGCATTGGGGGGACGCGCAGACGGACCGCCACGGCGCGATGATCATGCACGGACCGGCCGTGCCCTACATGGTGCCCACCATCGACTTCACCGAGTATCTGCTCGCCCAGCTGCGCCCGCTGCTGGATCTGGACGTGGAGGCCGTCCACCTCGAAGAGCCCGAGTTCTGGGCGCGCGGCGGGTACTCCCGCGCGTTCCAGCGGGAGTGGCAGGCGTTCTACGGCGAGCCGTGGGTCCCGCCGCACTCCAGCCCGGACGCGTTCTTCCGCTCGGGCCGGCTGATGCAGCACCTCTTCTCGCGCGCCGTCGAGCGGATCGCCTCCGCGCTGCGCGACGAGAGCATCCAGCGCGGCCGGGAGGTCCGGTTCTACATCCCGACACACAGCCTCCTGAATTACACGCAATGGCAGATCGTGAGCCCCGAGTCGCGCCTGCGCACGCTGCCCGGCGTGCAGGGCGCGGTCGCCCAGGTGTGGACGGGGACGGCCCGAACGGCGAACGTCTACGCCGGGCGTCGGGCCGAGCGTACGCTCGAGACCGCGTTCCTCGAATACGGCATCGCGCAGGACCTCACGCGCGGAACCGGCAGGGACCTTCTGGTTCCTGCACGACCCCATCGAGGACCACGCCGGGCGCACCTGGGACGACTACTTCGACAACTACCGCCGCACCGTCGTCGCCTCGCTCCTGCACCCCGCGATCAGTCGCTACGAGGTGGCGCCCTGGCCCTGGCGGATCTTCACCAAGGAGTACCGCCGCCGCGAAGGGAGCGATCAGCGGTCGCTCGTTCCTCCGGCGTACGCGACGACCTACCTCGTCGTCATGAACACGCTGCGCGACCTGGACCAGCCGGTGATCGAGCCCTCGGGCTCTCCCCTGCGGATCGGCGTGTTCCTCGCCGACAGCGCCATGTTCCAGCGCTGGTTCCCGGATGAGCGGGACGAGCCCCACGAGGACGGCCTCAAGGACGGTGAGTCCCGGGCGCTGCTCGACTTCTCCGCGTTCTTCGGCCTGGCCCTCCCGCCACTGTTCGCCGGCCAGTACGTGGTGCCGGTGCAGCTCGACGCGCTCCTCGACGACGCGTCGATCCTGGACCCCTACGACATCCTGATCCTGAGCTACGAGTTCCAGAAGCCGATGACGCCCGCCGTCCACTACGCGATCGCGGCGTGGGTGGGTGCGGGCGGCACGCTCCTCTATGTCGGCGACGGCGCGGACCCCTATCACGAGGTGCGCGCGTGGTGGACCGACAAGCACGCCACTCCCGCGCACCACCTGGCTGGCGCCCTCGCCGTGAACATCGCCGACGAGGGGATCCACCGCTTCGGCAGCGGATCGGTCCAGTTCGCGCACGTCGACCCGGTCCATTTCTCGACGTCGGACGAGGCGGCGGCCGAGCTCGTCGACCTTCTCCGTGGACTCGCCGACGCCACCGGGCGCGCATGGCACGCGGGCAGCTGGCTGTCGGTTCGGCGCGGCCCCTACGTGATCGGGGCCACGCTGTCCGAGGCGTCAGAACCGACGGTCGTCCGCGGCAGCTTCCTCGATCTCTTCGATCCGTCGCTGCCGGTCGTCGACACGGTCACCGTGCCCCCGAACGGCGTCGCCTTGCTGCGCGACCTCGCCTACGAGCCCAGCGAGGGGGAGGTCCTCGCGTCAGCCGGCCGCATCGACGAGGTCCGCGTCGAGCAGGACGAACTCCGGTTCGTCGTCGAGGCTCCGACGGGAATCGACGTGGTCACGGCCGTACGCATCGCGCGCCGTCCCCGCGAGGTGCGGATCGACGGCGTCGGCGCCCAGACGTGGACGCACGATGAGGAGACCGGAATCTTGTGGGTTCGGCACCCGGGCGTCCCCGCGGGGAGCGACGTGCAGGTCGCCCTCACCCACGAGGCTCCCTCCCAGCCCTAGAAACGACGAAAGGGCGGGCCCCCTTGGCGGGGTGCCTGCCCTCCGTGACGGATTGGGGTGGCTGTTTAGCGCGCGACGCGTGCGTCAGCGCGGACCTCCGCGGCGAAGGAGACCGCGACACCGAGGGTGCCGGTGATCAGCGCGACGCAGATGCCGAAGGCGAGCAGCCAGACATTATTGGCAAGGGCCAGGAGACCCCCGAGACCGACGATCACCGTTGCGACGGTGAGGATGGCCGTGATGGCGCGCACACCGGAGGCGGCGCGGGTACGGATCTCGTGAGTACGAGTTGCGGAGTGCTTGAACATGTCCGCTCCTTTCGGTGCAGGTGCGAACAGACACGATCTATACGCCGTGCGTTCGCACGACTTCGTGTGATTGCCGCCTTTCGGCGACCGCGTCTCCCCGATCGGGGCGACATCTCTACGCTAACCGGGTTCCGGTGGGGAACCAAATCCCTGACGGACCCGCGTTGGTGAACATTGGGTGAACAAAAGCGCGCCGCGGGTGACCTTCCCGGACGGCGCTGTGTTCGGCCACAGGTAGGCTCACGCCTCGTGACGATGGACGAGATGTGGGACCTCGCGCACGACCGGCTGTTCTGGGCGGGCGTGCTGGCCAACGGCGTCACCACGGACGAGGGGGCGGTCGCCATCGAGGCGGCGATCCCGCCGCGGCCCGCGAACAGGGCCGACCTGGAGCGGCTGCTGGAGCTGGCGACCGGGGAGCTGACGGGGATGCTCGCGCTGCTCTCGGACGACGAGCCGCGCTGGACGGCGAACGGCTTGGGCACGGTCGGCGACATCCGCGCGGCGGTTCGCTGACCTCCTCCACTTCCAATCTATAGCCCATGGGGGGCCTTGTGGCAAGGCCCCCGGCGAGAGCACAATCGCTCCCCTACGCCGCTCTGACAAGCGGCGGAACAGGAGATCGACGTGTTCCGAACCACCGATCCGCGTAAGGCGGACCCGCTCCTCATCGGCCCCGACGAGGCCCACCTCAGCGCCATCGCCGCTGTCCTCGACGCCCGCGTTGCCCAGCTCGACGCACGCCTGGCCGCGCTGCGCCTCGAGGAGGCCGGGCCCGGTCATGAGGCCCTCGACCGCGACCTGGAGATCCACCGGCTCACCGGCCGCCGACGCGTGCTGACTTCGTTCGGCGTCGACCTCTGCCTGGGCCGGATGGTCTTCGCCGACCGACCCGAACCCGTCTACGTCGGCAGGATCGGTATCTCTGCCGACGACGGAGAACCGCTGGTGGTCGACTGGCGCGCGCCCGCCGCCCGGCCCTTCTTCGCCGCCACGCACGCGGACCCGCTGGACCTGGCCAGCCGGCGCCGCTACCGCTGGCAGAGCGGCGCGGTGGTCGACTACTGGGACGAGCACTTCGACGGCGCGGATACCCCGGCGTCCGCGGAGGATCCGTTCCTCGTCAGTTTGGGCGCAACTCGCTCATCGCGGATGCGCGATGTCCTCGCCACCCTGCAGGCGGACCAGGACGCGATCATCCGCGCGGACGGCCGCGGCACGCTGGTCGTCGACGGCGGGCCGGGCACGGGCAAGACCGTCGTCGCGCTGCATCGGGCCGCGTACCTGCTGTTCCAGGACAGGCGGATCGAGCACGACGGCGGGCTGCTGTTCGTCGGTCCCCACCGGCCCTACCTGGCCTACGTGTCCGACATCCTGCCGAATCTCGGCGAGGAGGGCGTCCAGGTCTGCACGCTGGCCGACCTGGTTCCCGAGGGCCGAGACGCCGTGCCGGAGCCGGACGAGGAGGTGGCCCGGATCAAGGCGTCGGCCGGGCTGGCGCGCGCGGTCGAGGCCGCCGTCGCGTTCTACGAGGACCCGCCGGGCGAGCCGCTGGTGGTCGAGACGCCGTGGTCCGAGGTGGTCGTCGGGGCGGCGGACTGGCGCGAGGCGATCGCCTCGGTCGACCCAGGCACGCCGCACAACGAGGCCAGGGACCAGATCTGGGAGGCGCTGCTCGACATCCTCGTCGACCAGCACGGCCTGGACGACGACCTCGAGGCCGACGATGTGCACCGCGCGCTGGCCGCCGATGACGACCTCCGCGACGCCTTCCGACACGCCTGGCCGATCCTCGAACCGGCCGACCTGGTCTCCGATCTGTGGTCGGTGCCCGCGTACCTCCGGCTGTGCGCACCGTGGCTGACCGACGACGAGCGCCGCGCGCTGCGCCGCCCCGAGGGCGCACCGTGGACGCTCGCCGACCTTCCGCTCCTCGACGCGATGCGCGCCCGGCTCGGCGACCCCCGCGCCTCGGCCCGGCGTCGCCGTCGGCACGCCGCGCTGGCCGAGAGCAGCGCGGTGATGGACGACGTCGTCGACAGGCTCCTCGAGGCCAACGACGACCCCGACAGCCCCCTGCCCCTCCTCCGCCGCGTCAGCATCCGCGCCGCGCTGGTGGACGAGGATGTGGTTCCGGCGGAGCGAGTGGATCGGCTCGCAGGTCCGTTCGCGCACATCGTCGTGGACGAGGCGCAGGAGCTGACCGACGCCGAGTGGGGCATGCTGCTCAGCCGCTGCCCGGCGCGCAGCCTCACCGTCGTCGGCGACCGCGCGCAGGCCCGCCGCGGCTTCCCCGAGTCGTGGGAGGAGCGGCTCGCCCGCGTGGGTGTCGACCGCGTGCGCAGCGAGACCCTGACGGTGAACTACCGGACGCCGCGCGAGGTGATGGAGGAGGCGACTCCCGTCATCCTCGCCGCGCTGCCGGACGCCACCGTGCCCACCTCGATCCGCGACGGCGGCCACCCGGTGCGCCACGGTCGGGTCGCCGAGTTGGTTCCGCTGGTCGACACCTGGCTGGGCGCGAACCCGGACGGTGTCGCCTGCGTGATCGACGCCCCGGGCTACGGTGGCTCAGACCGGGTGGCATCGCTGACAGCAGCCTCGGCCAAAGGCTTGGAGTTCGACCTCGTGGTGGTTGTGGGCCCCCAAGGCGAGGGCGTGACCGCGGCCGTCGACCGCTATGTCGCCATGACGAGGACCACCAGCCAACTCATCCTCCTGGACAGCTGACGAGGTCACCACAAGCGTGGGTATCGAGTCCAACGAGCACGCGACGCGCCCAACGGCCGATCCTTGACCCGACGCGTGAGCGCGCGAGGAACACCGCGATGCCCTGCACGCGCGAGGCGTCCCCACCGTTCCTTGAGCCGGGCCCCCGCGCGAAGCGCCGGGCCCGCGTCGAAAGGTCCGCAACCATCAGCAGAGAACTGCGGTAGCAGACAGCACGATCTGCGGCAGCAAAGTCACCACTCGCTGTGCTCTCGGACCCTTCGAGACGCAGCCCCGCACAGCCAACACTCGGTGTCAGTCACCGGGCGGGGCTGCTCCTCAGGGACCGAGCCCACCGTTCCTTGAGCCGGGCCCCCGCGCGAAGCGCCGGGCCCGTGTCGAAAGGTCCCGCACCCACGCAGGAACCCACCACAGGACACCAACCGCTGTGCTCACGGACCCTTCGAGACGCAACCCCGCACAGCCCACACTCAGCGCCAGACACCACGCGGGGCTGCTCCTCAGGGACCGGTCACGGACACCACGCGGGGCTGCTCCTCAGGGAACGGCGACAGACACTCGGATTGCTCCTCAGGGACCGGCACCAGGGCTTGAGCGGGCGGGTCCATCTGGTTCAAGCCGTCGATGGCGGAGGTCGAGTACGACGGCTCCTACCAGCTCCTCAGACGGGCGCGGGGAGTCCTAGAAGTCGAGGGAGCTGATGAAGTCGCCGACACCCTCGACGAGGCCCGCGACGCCCTCGAAGGCGTCGCCGATGTCGATCAGGCGGCCGTCGAGGAGGCCCGTGTCGAAGATCGCGTCGACGCCGAAGCTGAGGTCGGCGCCGAGGTCGATCCAGTCGAAGGCGTCGATGGACTCGTCGTAGTCGACGATGCCGCCGAAGACCTTCGCCCAGTGGTCGGCGACGCCGAACACGAGCGCGTACGGCAGGTAGCGGCTGAAGATGCCCGCGGCCTCCTCCACCTTGAACTGCGCGGCTTCCGCCGTCGCCAGGTACTTCTTGAACCCGAGCGACTGGATCATCACCGCGGTGCCGACGGCCGTCCTCGGCTCCCGGCGCTTCAGCCTCTTCGAAGCGAACCACGCCGCTGCGATCAGCAGCAGCGACGACAGAATCGTGGGCACACCGAAGGAGATGATGAGCGAGATCACGCACCAGGCGAGCAGGACCGCGAAGCCGAGCACGCGCAGGCAACCGAGGCTCGTGTCGTGCGGGTTCCGCGCGTACCACTTGTTCTCGACGGTCTGGCGGTACAGGTCGTCGCGCAGGCGGATCACGTCCTCGCGGCGGCGCTTCGCCCAGTCCTTCAGCCGGACGGTGGCCGGGGCGAGCAACTGCGGGCCGAACATCGACTGCAGGAGTTGCACCTCGAAGTGGTCCAGCCGATCGGTGGGCTTGTCCTCCCGGAGGGTGACCTCCCAGTCGCGGTCCTTCTTGGACGTCCCGACGGCGTGCAACTTCAGGTGGCCGCGCACCGAGAGGTCGACGATGGTGGCGGTGATGTCGCGCATCTCCGCGACGCCGTCGACCACCGTGCCCACCAGCCCTGGACGCAGCCCGCGCGGCGGGGAGAACGCGACGGCCACCTCGCCGGAGTACTCGCGGCCGGGGCCCACCTTGCCGATCGCCGCGGTCTGACCCGGCGCAGGCACGAGGCCGGGGGTCAGGCCCTGGAAGATCCGGTCGCGGAAGAACAGCCTCGCCAGGGACCCCACGGTGAACAGCACCCCGGAGACCAGGACGGCGATGGCAACGAAGCCGATGTCGATGGGACTCACCCGGCCATTGTCTCAGCCCTGCCGCACCATGTCGTCGTGCGCTAGTCTGACGATGTACCGCATCGGTAGCGGCCTCCCCTTTCATCACCCCACCATCCGGAGGCCCACCATGCCCATCCAGATCCGTCCCTTCCGACGCGACGACCGCGACCAGCTCACCGAACTCGTGAATGCCCACGTGCGGGCCGTCGTCCCCGGCGTCACCGTCTCGACCAACCGCATCCTCGGCCAGTTGGAGCGAGAACCAGGCGAGTTCATCGTCGACCCGTGGGTCGAGGCGCGCCACACGCTGGTCGCCGAGCAGCGCGGCAGGATCAGCGCCGCCGCCCATCTGCTGATCTATCGCGCCGACGCCGACGTCGCGGACTCGTACCGGGGGCTCGGCGAGATCCGCTGGCTGGTGTGCTGGCCCGACGCCCCGTTCTGGCCCGACGCGGAGGAGGCCGGCCGACAGCTCTGCCGCACCGCCGTCCAGGTGCTGCGCCAGGCGGGGGCGTCGCGGATCGCCGCCGACGGCGCGCTGCCCGCACCCGGTGTCTACGGCATCCCGGAGCAGTGGCCGCATATCGGCACGCTGTTGCGCGAGGCCGGCTTCGCCCCGGGGGCGACGAGCGAGACGGTCCTGCTCGCCGACCTCGCGGACGTGCCCCTCCTCGACCCGCCACTCCCCGGCATCGAGGTGCGCCGCACACTCGGCGCGGCCGGGACGCGGCTCACGGCCCACCTGGGCGAGGACGTGCTGGGCCATGTCGAGGTGGAGGTCCGCTCGGGCGACACGGGCCTGACCGCCGGCCACGCCGGTCTCGCCGACATCGGCAACCTGTGGGTCGCGGAGACCCACCGCCGGCGAGGGATCGGCCGCTGGCTCCTCGGCCACGCCGCGGCCTGGCTCCGGCTGGGCCACGTGGACAGGCTCCTGCACTACGTGGACGCCTGTGACGCCGACGGCCTCGCCTTCGCGACGGCCGCCGGGTTCACGCCGCTGACCCGGACCACCCGCCGCTGGCTCCTCGGCAGGTGATCCCACGCACGGTGCTGCATATGCGTGGAGCGGTGTGCAATGCGCGCAGTGCTCCACGTATACGCAGCAACTCAGAGTGCGAGGTGAACCCTCAGGGCTTCATCCACCGCGGCCATCACGCGCGCGGGCACGCTGCCGACCACCGCGCCGAGGCGAGCGACATCGACCGAGCGGACCTGCTCCGCCTGCGCCTTGGAGTCGGCTGGCAGGCCTGTCTCGTGAGACACGAGAAGGGCCTGGAACGGATAGACCTTTGCGGTGTTGCTGGTGACGGGCACGACGGTGACGACCCCGCGACCGAGGCGTGCCGCCGTGGTGTTGGCTCGGTCGTTACTCACGATGAGGCACGGGCGCGACTTGTTGTCCTCCCTACCTCGCACAGGATCCAGGTCGCAGAGGACGATCTCTCCCCTAAGCACCGGGGAGCCCATCGTTCGTCGCCGCTTCCCACAGCGTCGCGTCGTCGGTGGCCACCCACTCTTCCCACGCCGACGCGTAGTCGTCACTCAAGCCGGGGTCACCAAGCAACCGAACCGCCCGCTGAATGGCCGCGGAGCGAGAAGTCACCCCGGCAGTCTTCATATACCGATCCAGGATTGCGACGTCGCCGTCTGCAAGGCTCACGCTGATTTTCACGGTCATGCCACCAGGGTAGCACTCAGGTATTACCCGGGCGGATGGCGAGTCAGCGGACGATGTCGTAATGGGCCAGCTTGGCCTTGTCCGCCTTCGACGTGGAGCCCTGCAGCGCCAGGAGCTCGGCGTAGATGCCGCCGGTGCCGGCCAACTCCTCGGGCGAGCCCACCTCGTCGATCCGGCCGTCGCGCAGCGTGACGATCCGATCGACGGACGAGATGGTCGACAACCGGTGGGCGACGATCAGCGTCGTCCTGCCCTCCATCAGCTCGTCGAGGCCGGCCTGGACGGCGCGCTCGGACTTGGTGTCCAACGAGCTGGTGGCCTCGTCGAGGATGAGGATGGGGGCGTCCTTCAGCAGCGCGCGGGCCACGGACAGCCGCTGCTTCTGGCCGCCCGAGAGCTTGATGCCGCGCTCGCCGATCTGCGTGTCGAAGCCGTCCTTCAGCCTCGCGATGAAGCCCATGGCGTTGGCGCGGGTGGCGGCGGCCACCAGCCGGTCGTCGCTCACCTCACCCAGGCCGTAGGCGAGGTTCTCCCGGATGGTGCCGCTGAACAGGCTGGCGTCCTGGAAGACGACGCCGACCGAGCGCCGGAGGGCCTCAGTCGGCACCTCCTCCACGTCGCGCCCGTACACGCGCAGCGCCCCGGCGCTGACGGAGTACAGCTTCATGATCAGGTTCACCAGCGTGGTCTTGCCGCCGCCGGACTCGCCGACGAAGGCCACCCGCTCGCCGCGCGCGATGGCGAGCGAGATGTCGCGCAGCACGACCTCCGTGGTGTCGCCGTAGCTGAAGCTCACGCCGTCGAACTCGACGACAGGGGCATCACCCCAGCGCTCCTCGACACCAGGCTCGAGGAGCGCAGCGCCCTGCCCGGAGTCGAGGAACGGATTGTGCGGCTCCTCCTCCTGGGCCATCGCGGTGAAGTACTCGCGGCTGCCCGCGATGGCGCGCTGTGCGGTGTCGAGGTAGTAGCTCATCGACGTGACGGGCGCCTTCGCCATGTTCACCAGCTGCAGCAGCATCACCATCACGCCGATGGTGTAGTCGCCGTGCGCGGTCTGCAGGAAGATGATCACATAGACGCCGAAGAAGACGACGTCGAGCACGGCCCGCCGCGCCAGGTCCATGCGGTGCCAGTAGCCGGACTGGGCCTCGGTGAGGCCCACCGCGTCCTCGAAATGCCCGCCGAACGACGCCAGCTCGCTGCGCTCCGTGACGAACGACTTCACGACGCGCATCTGGCCGACGACCTCGGCGAACCGCCCGCCCGCGACGTCGTAGTGCTCGTTCTTCCTGTGCTCCCAGCCCTGCCAGCGCTTCGAGGTGAGGGCCGTCAGCCACACGAACATGGGGTAGATGACGATCAGCAGCAGCGCCAGCCAGGGCGAGTAGAACAGCGTGATGACGAGCACCGCGCCCAGCGTGATGAGCGTCGGGAAGAAGCTGTTGGCGAACATGTTGAGGAAGTCGGTGATCGAGGTGATCGACCGGTTGAGCCTCGAGATGATGGTGCCGGTGAGCTCGTTGTCGAAGTAGCGCTGCGGCAGCCGCAGCAGCTTCTCGAAGTAGCGGCGCGACAGGATCGTGCGGAGCCGGGCGGCCATCACGTCGCCCCAGTAGCCGGTCAGGTTGCTGATCGCGGAGTTGGCGAGGCTCAGGCCGAGCAGGGCGGCGGCCAGCCACACCAGGTCGGTGAGCGCTCCCCCGTGGCCGCCCACGATGCCGACCACCACGTCGGTGGCCCGCGCGATGGCGAACGGCATCAGCAGCGCCGTCGCCGCCGTCACGATGGCGCCGCCGATGATGCCGACGTAGAGGGGCCACAGCTCTTTGGCCGTGGTGAGGATCCGGGAAAGGCTTCGCATTGTTCTCCTTCGCGACTGGGCACTATAGCCCCGCGCCGACCGCCCCGACTTAGCACTCTCTTGACGAGAGTGCTAATCTAGAGCTAGTTGAGCGAAGGACGCTCAACTACGAAACTGCGATCCGACAGGAGGAAAGACCCATGGCCACCTACGATCCGTTCCGCGAACTCGATCGCCTCGCCTCGAACTTCCTGGACGTGCGACGCGGCCCCCGCCGCATGCCCATGGACCTCTACCGCGAGGGCGACACCTACGTGCTGACGGCCGACCTTCCGGGCATCGACCCCGGCTCGGTGGACATCGACGTGGACGGGCAGCTGCTCACCATCCGCGCCGAGCGCACTCTCGCCGAGCACGAGGGCGTGCAGTGGATCACGCGCGAGCGCGAGGCCGCGAGCTTCCTGCGCCAGCTGAGCCTCGGCCAGGGCATCGACACCGACCGCATCACCGCGACCTACAACAACGGCGTGCTGAGCGTCACCATCCCGATGAGCGAGAAGGCCAAGCCGCGCAAGATCCAGGTGACCAGCCCCGACGACGCGCACATGATCAGCGCGCACGCCGTCGAGGAGGCCCCGCAGCCGATCGACAACTGACCGCGGGAACACGGCTCGCGGACGACGCGGGCAGACGCTACCGGGCCCCGGGCGATGTCATCGCCCGGGGCCCGGAAACGTGTGTGCGACTCAGCGCTGTTCGATCGGCACGAAGTCGCGCTTGTCGGGACCGACGTAGATCTGGCGCGGACGGCCGATCTTGCGCGCCGGGTCGGCGTGCTGCTCGCGCCACTGCGCGATCCACCCGGGCAGGCGACCCAGGGCGAACAGCGCCGTGAAGTGCTGGGGCGGGAAGCCCATCGCCTCGTAGATCAGGCCGGTGTAGAAGTCGACGTTGGGGTAGAGCTTGCGCGAGATGAAGTAGTCGTCGCTGAGCGCCGCCTCCTCCAGCTCGACCGCCATCTCCAGCAGGTGGTTGTTGCCGCCGGACTTGCGGACGAGCTCGTCGGCGTGACCCTTGATGATCTTGGCCCGCGGATCGTAGTTCTTGTACACGCGGTGGCCGAAGCCCATGAGCTTGACGCCCGACTTCTTGTCCTTGACCTGCGCCACGAACTGCTTGATGTCGAGGCCCTCGCGCGCGATGTCGCGCAGCATCTCCAGCACGGCCTGGTTGGCGCCGCCGTGCAGCGGGCCGGAAAGCGCGTTCACGCCGGAGCTCATCGACGCGTAGATGCTGGCGTCCGCGGAGCCGACGAGGCGCACCGTCGAGGTGGAGGCGTTCTGCTCGTGGTCGGCGTGCAGGATGAAGAGGGTCTCGAACGCGCGCACGACGGCGGGGTCGATCTCGTACTCCTCCTGCGGCGTGCCGAACGACAGGCGCAGGTAGTTCTCGACGTAGCCCAGCTTGGTCTGCGGGTAGAGGTACGGCGCCCCGATCGACGACTTGTACGCGTAGGCGGCCAGCGTCGGCATCGAGCCGAGCAGGCGGAGGCTGGCCTCCTCGACCTGCGCGTGGTCGTGCACGTCGAGCGTGTCGCGGTTGAACGAGCCGAGGGCGATCACGGCCGCGGCCAGCACCTGCATCGGGTGGGCCCCGCGTGGGAAGGAGCGGAACAGCTCGCGCATGCGCTCGTCGAGCATCATGCGGCGGGCGATCTTGGCGTTGAAGTCGTCGAGCTCGGTCTGCGTGGGCAGCTCGCCGTAGATCAGCAGGTAGGCGACCTCGATGAAGGTGGCCTGCTCGGCCAGCTGCTCGATGGGGTAGCCGCGGTACTGCAGCACGCCCTCGTCGCCGTCGATGAAGGTGATCTCCGACGTGCACGACGCGGTGTTCACGAAGCCGGGATCGAGCGTTGTCACCTTGGTGGTGGACAACAGCTTCGCGATGTCGAGCCCATCGTTGCCCTGGGTTGCCTTGACGACGGGGAGCTCGAGCTCATGGTCGCGATAGTTGAGGACTCCGCGATCAGTCATGCGTTCACCTTTCGTTGGGGTGCCAGCGGCCGCCATGGGCACCGGCGTGATCGTTCACTCGGCAGTTGCGGACCCCACCATACAACCCCCACAGGCAGCCAGGTACATTCTTGTTTGGTACTCACAATCCGGACGATCGACCTGCTCGGGCCGCTGCTGCTCACCGACGCCCCGTCTGCTAGCCTCCGACTGTGTCTGACGCGCATGAGGAGCCGACGCCGTCCGCCGCTACGCCGACGGAGGCGCCGATCGCGGACACCGAATGGGTGCCCGTCGGCCGTTACTCCGCGCAGCCCATGGCCCCCGCGCAGCCTATAGACCCGCAGCCCATAGAGGCCGCGCAGCCCGTGGTCCCCACACAGCCCATTGACGCTGCGCCGAGCGCCTCACCCGCCGACGAGCCCGAGGTCGCGGTGTCGCCGGCGCGCGGGCCGCTGTCCGCCGAGCTCGTGCCCGCCTCCGAGCACCGCGCTCTTGCGGTGCGCGACGCCCGGGAACGGCCGTCCTTCCTCCAGTACGAGCGCCCGGAGGAACCTGCCCGCGAAGGCCTGCGCGGCGCGCTGAACCGGCTCGGCTTCCGGCTGGCGCCGGGCGACGCAGAGCAGGCGGTGCGCAACAACGAACTCGCGGTGAGCCAGCACTGGCCCGGGCCGCGCACGATCGCGATCGTCAACGGCAAGGGCGGCGCGGGCAAGACACCGACGACGGTGCTGCTGTCTGCCGTCTTCGCCCGGTACGGGGGCGCGGGTGTGCTCGCGTGGGACAACAACCAGACGCGCGGCACGCTCGGTTGGCGCACCGAGACCGGGCCGCACGACCGCACGCTGCTGGAGATGCTGCCCGAGGCCGACCGGCTGCTCGGCACCGCGGCGCAATCGGCCGACCTCGCCTACTTCGTGCACCACCAGCCGCGGGAGAAGTACGACGTCCTGCGCTCCAAGCCGATCCGGCTGGCGCACGAGAACCGGCTCAGCCCCGACGACGTCGACGCGGTGCACGCGGTGGCCGCCAAGTTCTACCGGCTCATCTTCATCGACTCCGGCAACGACGAGTCGGACCCGATGTGGCTGCGCATGATCGACCACGCGGACCAGATCGTCATCGCGACCACCACGCGCTCCGATCATGCGGAGGCGGGCGCGCTCCTGCTCGAGGCGCTCGCCGACCGCGACGAGCGGTCCGCGCAGCTGGCGCGCCGCTCGGTCGTCGTGGTCTCGCAGGCCGACCCGAAGGCGACGTATGCCGAGGTCGATCGCGTCGTCGACGGCTACCGGAACCTCGCGCGCGAGGTGGTCACCATCCCCTTCGACCAGGAGATGGTCGACGGGCACCTGCGTTACGGCTCGCTCGCGAAACCCACGCAGCGCGCGTGGCTGGTGGCCGCGGCCGCCGTGGCCCGCGGGCTCTGACGCGCCGTCACACCTTCTGCGGCAGCTCCAAGGCATCGATGGCCAGGGGGTTCTCCCCCTTGTCCAGTTCCTCGAACCGCTCGAGCGGCCAGGTCACCCCCGGCGGGGCCTCCTCCGGCTCGCGCCACGCGCGGTACTCGAGGTCGTCGGGACCCGACACCGCGAAGGCATCCCGCAGCGCCACCACGCATCGGCGTGCGAGTTCCGCGTATTCCGATGTCAGGGCGGGCATCGGCAGCGACGACTCCCAGTTCGGCTGGCCGACGCCGGGCGTCGCCCAGCCCGCAGACACGAGCGCTGCCGCACCGTCGGCGCTGACCGGCGTGAAGCCCGACGCCTCGGCGTAGATCTCGTTCTCTTCGCCGGCGAACTGCACGTACGCGTACGGGTTGGTCTTGCTCGACACCACGAGCAGCACGCGTTCGCTCACCTCGCGCAGACCGGCGACGAGCCGCGCCTCGAATCCGTCCCAGGACATCAGTAGCCCGCCCGGCGGTCCGCCTCGACGCTCTGCGGTGTGTAGAAGTCGGCGACGATCGCCTTGTCCGACAGTGAGAGATTGATCTTGCCCCAGCCATCGTTCTGCCAGGTGGCGCGCTGCCACTCGCCGCGCCGTATCGATGGCTTCCCCCATCGGGAGGTTGCCTCACGCACCATCACAGCGAAATTGTCGCCGAGGAAGGCGGTGGATTCGGGGGTGACTTCGCGAATGACATCGGACACCCACAGCCCGATGTTCGAGGCGTCCTCGCCCACCGAACTGGTTGTCACATCGGGAATGGTGAGGCCGTGGCCGTAGGCCATCGCGTACTCCTGGTCGTCCTCGACCTCCAGCGTCCAACCGAACTCCCGAGCCCCCAACGCGCGCACAGCCGCCGCGGACATCGGCCAGGATTGCGTGCGCCAGAACTCCAGGAAGTCGCACACCTCATCGGGGGACAAGACTTTCCACGTCATGGTTCGGGATCCTATCTCACGTCATTCACAGGGACGGCCGGGGAATCGTGATCTTCGACGCGTCGATGACGAATTCCGTCACGTCGATTCGCCCGTCCGTGCGGCCCCGCACCAGCTCGTATCGCACCTTCAGCGTGCCGTCCTGAATCGCCTGGACGATCGTGGGATCGGCATCCGGGCGCCGCATGTAGTCACGCAGCCCTTCGACCACCCGGCCGTCGACGTGGAGCAGGTCGTTCAGGTAGGCCGACGTGCCCTGGTGAACGCGCACCCCGTCGACCGTGCGGGGCGTCGTCTGTCCACTGCCGCCCTTGGCCTCGTACACGTTGAGCGTCGGCGGTTCAGCGCTGAGCGTCACATGATCCAGCTGATTCGCCCCGGCGCCGTCCTTGGCGTGGATGATGGTGGTCTGGCCGCGCGCCTCCGAGACGGCCTCGGCGGCATGCTCACCCAGCACCTGCGAACCGTTGTTGACGGCGGTTGTCGCCGTCCGGCGCTGGTTGGCCAGCTCAGTGAGGTGCTGGACGTCCCTCTGCCGGATCTCGCCATCGGCCGCCATCTTGCGCAGCGTCTCGGTGACCTTCTCCTCCGAGTGCTTCAGCTTCTCGGGGTCGATGCCCGCCTTGTGCGCCGCGTCGTCCAGCCGCGCCGTGGCCTCGGCGGCCGCGGCGCTCCGCTCCGTCTGCGCAGCCACCAGGTCGTCATGGCTCGCCCGGAAGTCCGCATCGACCTCGTAGCCGCGCACGGTCTCGCCCTTCACGGCGTTCTCGATCGGCAGCCCGCTCGGGTCGACCTTCTGCGGGTCGGTCGCGAACCCCTTGCCGTCGTGCAGCCTGCCGTCCTCGTCGCGGAACGTGCCCTCCGGGTCGTTCTTCAGGTGGCGACGGCCGTCGTCGTCGAACCAGTACGGGCGGCCGTGCCGATCCGTCACCGGGCCGCCGTCCGGCGCGGAGGTCGGGGCGTCGGGACCGTGGCCGGGCCGCACATCGGGATCGACGTCAGTCGGCGGGTGCGTCGTGGGCCCGTCGGGGCCGTCTGCCTTGGGCCGGTCGAGACCGTGCGACTCGGAGAACGGCGTGTGGTCCGGCACCCGCGAGGGACCATTCGGCGTATGCGGATTGTCCGGCAGGTCGAACCGCGGCGCGTCCGGATGGTGCCCCGGGAGCCGGGGCACGAGATCGGTCAGCTTCCGCCAGCCGGTCTTGATGCTGTCGACGCCGAAGTCCACCACGCGGATCGTGACCGCGGCGAGGTGCGATCCGCCGGGGATCACGAACTCGAGACCGTGCGCGGCCTTCACCACGAAACTGCCAACCTTCGTCCCGCGCAGCGCCGTCTTCGCGACGTTGCCCGCGACGCCCGCGCCGGGGATGAAGAAGGTGGCGATGTTCAGACCGGACTCGGTCAGCGCCGCGATCCCGTCCTCTTCCCACTTGTGCCAGCCGTTCTCGCCGGCCATGTGCGCCTGCTGGTCCCAGCCGATCAGGCCGCCCCAGCTGCCGATGGCGACGTTCAGGCGGTCGCCCAGGAAGTTCGCGAACTCCGAGTCCGAGTTGACGGAGTAGGCGGCGGCCGCGATGTTCACGCCGGGCACCACGAGGATCACGGTGGAGAGCAGGAAGTCGCCCACGCCGAGCAGCGACTTCCCGACGGTCGCCCAGGACCAGTCGCCCGTGACCGGGTCGCGGCCGATCAGCGACGCCGCGCTGGTCCACGTGTTGTGCCACCAGTTGCCTGCGCCGTGTCCGACCGACTCGGAGCAGTTGCGGTCCTCCTCGGTCGGCTGGCCCCACGACGAGAAGTCGGGGTTGGCGTCGAGCATCTCCGCGGTGATCGTCTCCGGCGCAGCCATGCACACCAGCGTCAACTCGCGCTGGATCGACGCCGCGCACGTCGTCGCGGCCGTCGAGATGCGCTCGAGGATCTGGTTGTACTCGGCGAGCATCGCCTTGTTCTTCTCGACCGCCGGGCCGTGCTCGATCCAGTCGATCGTCGTCTTGGCGGTCGGGTCCGCGCTCGTCCCGATCAGGTTCGCGGGGAACCCGCCGGGGTAGTACGTGGAGAACGCCGCGGAGCCGTAGGCCTCGAGGTTGGTCACCTCGTAGCCCTGGAGGGCCCGCGTGCGGAACGTCTCGGCCCGCTTCTCGAAGGCCTCGAGGTCCGGCTTGATGCCCTCGAGCGCCTCCGCGTAGGTCGTGATCGCGGTGCCGATCCGGGACGTCACGCCCTGCATGTCCGTCGCGCCGTCGACGGCGGGCTTCATCAGCGCGCACACCGCCGCGTGGTCCGGGGTCTCGAACACCCCGGGCGTCTGCAGGCCGGTCCACGCCGTCGACGCGGCCTGCGCGGCGTCGAGGACGCCGGTGCCGATCGCGGTGACCTTGTCCGCGCTGCCCGTGATGACGCTGGTGTCGAGCTCCGCCGCCTTGCACGGGAAGTTCGCGGGGTTGATGAGCCCGTGGTCGTCGATGCACACCTCAATTGCTGGACTGCTCATGACCTACTCCGGCTTGTATCCGTGCGTTTCGAAGTAACTGAAGTCGCCGTCCTCGGCCGCGCTGAACATCTCGGCCTGGAACGAGGCCGCCATGTCCTCGTCGCCCTGCTGGATCTGCCGGGCCGCGTTGCCGACGCCGACGATGCCCGCGCCGATATGGCTGGCGATGGTCTTCAGGTTCACGTTCTGCTGCTCGCTCAGGACCTCGTTCAAGGCGATCGGCACGCAGGACGTGAACACCCCGCCCCAGGTCAGGCCGGAGAACACGGCCTCGATCGTCTTCTCGGTGACGACGCCGAGCAGGTCCTCGTAGGCCTTGCCGGTGTCGGTCAACACGGGCGTCAGCGACGTCGGATTCATCTTCCATTCGGACATCAGGTGCGCCCTCCTCTCATCGCTTCTCTCTCAGGGTGCCGCCCACAGCGCCGGCGAGGGCATCCGCGAGGGCGGAGCTGGCCGGGCTCGCCGCGAACGGCACGGTGATATCGGTCCACAACGCGAAGGAGACGGGGGGATCCTGCAGCAGGACCGCCGCCTCTTCGGGGACGTGGACGGGCATGGCGTCGAACACCGTCAACACCGGCCGCCCGGCCGCGTCCAGGAACTGGGTGACCTCGCCGTCGCGGTACGAGACGCCGGTCCCGTCCGGGATGACGCCGCGCGCCGCGTGGGCCATGAGGTCCGGGGTGAGCGGGATGTCGCTCAGCAACACGAGTTCCCTGGACATCACAGCTCCTGACGTGGGCCGGAAAGGGCCGCGACCAGGCGTTCCTGGTCGAGGTCGTACACGAAGGACCGCAGCTGCGTCCACAGCGGGTCCCTGCCCGTCATGCGGACGAGCGCGCTGGGCACCCTGCCCGGCCCGAGCATCGTCAGGTCGTGCCGCTCGGAGAGCGCCGCGACGTCGAGCCGCAGGTCGCGCACGGCCCGGGGGCCGATCAGCACGGCCAGCGGCGCGTCGACCGGCTGCGCGCCGACGGCGTACCCGAGGCGGGCGCCGTCGACCCGGAGCAGGCCGGACGACACGAGCGCGACGCGCGGCCGGAACCGGTCGACGAGTCCCGTGAGCATGCCGGTGACGGCCGGCATCACGTGGTCGCGCAGCTCGGTGACGGGCACCGCGTTCAGCTGCGGCAACGCGACGCCGCCGTGCACCCGCTCGACGATCCCGTCCCTGGTGCGGCCCACGCTCAGCGCCACCCAGGCGCTGCGGTCGGACGAGCCCAGGATCGGGTCGGCCACCGGCATCTGCGCTCTCGCCTGCAGCGTGAGCGACAGGTGATCCCACGCCGAAGCGAGGGGCTCGTTCCTGCCGGACCGCACGAGCCTGCCGCCGCCGAGGGCGCCCACCGCGTGGTCGGCCACGGGGCCGACCAGCGTGTCGGACACCGCGCGGTCACCCGTGTAGATGTCGAAGAACACCACGGGCACCACCGGGGCGCCCACGCCGATCGGCGGATGACGCTCACCGTCGGCGGGCCCGTTCCACAGGTCGGGGATGCGGTGGATGCGCAGCCCCGAGCGCGCGTCGAACACGCCGGCCGCGGTGCGGAACGCCCACAGCGCGCCGGTCTCCGCCATCGCGGCGTAGAGCAGCGGGCTGAGGACGGCGCCAGGGCCCGTCAGCAGGACCGCCCGCCGCCCGGAGGCGCGGCAGTCCCGCAGAAAGTGCCACAGTGGCCGGGAGTACGAGACCCGGTCGTGGTGAACGACGTACAACGCGTACTCGTCCGTCCACTCGTCGCACAGCGGATGGACGGCGACAGCCATCAGAGTGGCAGCGCCGCCCGGGCCCGCTGCAGCGCGGTCATCGCGATGTCGTCGTTCTGCTCGAGCGAGTCGCGGATGGACTTGATCACCTGGCGCACCTGGATGCCGGCGTCGTTCCACTGCTTCTCCAGGCCGGCGTACTCCTCGGAGACGCCGTCGGCCTGGTAGTCGGCCATCGCGGCGCGCACGTCCTGGTCACGACGCTGCAGCGCCGCCTCCAGGCGGGCGGCCGCCTGCTCGAAGTTGGCCTGCGCGGACTGCGAGGCGCCGATGCTGTAGTCGTTGCGATCCTGCTGGTTCGAGTAGCTCATCGAAGTGCTCCTGTCTCTAACGCTGATCAGGCCGAGGCCTGGCCGGAGATGCGGGCCAGCAGCGCCTCGCTGCTGAAGTCGGCCGCGCCCTGGGCGGCCTGGTGCGCGGCGGCGCCGTCCTCGGCCGCCGTCACGAACGCCAGGTTCTGACCGGCGATCGAGCCGACGATGCCGGCCAGCGCGTTGTTCAGGGACGTGGCGATCTGGTCCGTCTTCGACTTGAACTCGTTAAACCGACCACGAGCGGCGCCGTTGAACACGCCCTCCAGCGGTTCGGCCGCCTCGACCAGCTGGCGCACCAGCGTCGCGAGATCCTCGGATTCCGTCTGCGTCTTCTGGCCGAGCTGGACCAGCGTCTGCTCTTCCATCGCGAACTTCATGTTCATACCCGTGACTCCCTTCGGGGACAGTGTCTGGGTCAAAATGGTAACTCAGTCTAAGCAATCCCTGAAGTTTCTCAGGATTCGGGCACGGGTCGTTACCCTATGACCCATGAAGGACGTCTCCCCGGGATCCGCGGTCGCCGGATCCAGCGCGGCGCTCTCGTCGCCGGCGATCGACGCGCTCGCGGTGATCGCCGGCGCGGTGATCGCGGCGCTGCTCGTGCCGTCCTGGGCGGGGCCTGCTGCGGCGGTGACGGCGCTCGTCGTCCTGCTGGCCCTCGTGGTGTGGCGGGGCATCCTCGGGGGGAGCATCGGGCACAGCATCTTGCGTCTGAGAAGCATCGATGCACTCACCGGCCTGCCCTCCTTCCGGTTCCTGGCACGGCGGCGCCTCGTGCGCCGCGGCGGCGAGGACGATCCGTTCGCGCTCCGGCCGCGGCCGACCGCCGTGGCCGCCCCCGCGCACGACGCCCAGCGGGTCGAGCACCCGCGTTCGCACCTGAGGCTCGTCGTCGACGACGGCACCTCGCACACCATCCAGTACGCCGCGCTGGTCGGGCGCGACCCGACGGTGCCGCCCGACACCCGCCACACCCTCGTCGCGATCCCGGACCTGACGCGCACCATCTCGAAGGCGCACCTGCTGATCGCGGTCACCGACGACGGACTGGTGGTCACCGACCTCCGGTCCGAGAACGGCACCCGCGTCCTGGGGACCGACGCGCCGCTCGCGCCGCAGCGTCCGGCCCTCGTGCCGTGGGGCGCGACGCTGCTCCTGGGCGACCGCCGGATCACGCTGGAGCGCAGACAACGGGAGGCGTCGTGATCGACTACGACCAGACACTGATCGAATCCACCCGCACGCACCGGGACCGCCTCACCTCCGCGTTCGTGCACGGCCGACAGACCGATCGTCGTCCGGTGAACAACAACCTGCGGCGGTTCACTGGGTCGACGATCCTCGGCGCGGTGCTCTGCGCCGTCTGCCTCGGCACGGGATTCGTGCTGAACATCATCCATACCCAGCGCGAGACCGCGGCGATCACCGCGTTCCGCTCCGCGATCGCCGCGAATCCGCTGAAGCCGGGCGACGGACTCGTCGAGGACGAGCCGACCGGGTTCCTCCGCGACACCGCCACCGGGCGCCTGATTGATCCCCGCACCGGGTTCGTCGTCGACCCGGCGACGAAGTGGGCGACAGACCCGCAGGGCCGCACCGTCGACACGCGCACGGGCTGGTTCATCGACCCCGCGACGGGCCATTACACCGACCCCGCGACGGGGATCACCATCGACCCGGACACCCTGCAGGTCGTTGAGAAGGACGAGAGCCGACGATGAATTTCCTCCGAGTCACCGTGATCGGCGCGCGCAGGAAGGCCGACCTGGCCCTGCCCGACGACTCTCCGATCGAGGACCTGCTGCCCGAGATCGTCGACCTGCTCGACGAGCCCGCCACCGCCGCGCCCCTGGTGCTCACCACGCTCCTGGGCGCGCCCGTCGACGCCGCGGCAAGCCTTGCCAGCCAGGACATCGCCAACGGGACCGTCCTCCGGCTGCTCGCCCGCGACGCGGCTCCCCAGCCACCCGACGTCGCCGAGGTCACCGAGGCCGTCGCGGACGCGGCGGTCACGCGTCGCGACCGGTGGAGCCCCACGCTGACCGCGATCGCCCTCGGCGCGGTGGTCGCGCTCGTCTCGGGCGTGTCGGCCGCCGTGCTGCCTTCCGCGCTCGGCGTCTCCGTCCTCGCCCTCGTCTTCTTCCTCGGCGCGGTGGCCGGCGCGGTCCTCACCCGGGCGGGCAACGCCGCCGGCTGCTACGCCCTGTTCGGCCTGAGCGCCGGCGTCGCCTTCCCGCTCGCAGGGAAGGTCGTCGCGTCGTGGGCGCCAGGATCGGGGATGCCTGCCGTCCTCGGAGCCGCGCTGGCCTGGGTGCTGCTGTGGGTGGCGGTCGCGGTGGTGTTCGGCATCGGCGCCCGACGCCGCAGCATCGTGCTCGGCACGGTCGTCGCGCTGCTCACCGGGGCGGTCGTCGTCCTGACCGACGCACTGTCGGCCCCGGTGCCGACGGTCGTGGCCTTCTCCGGCGTGGTGGCCGCCGCGCTGCTGGGGCTCGCGCCGTCGCTCGCGCTCACCGCGGCGGGCGTCACGCGCTTCGACGACGCCGTGATCGACGGCGAGACGGTCCGGCGGCGAGACGTGTCGGCCGCGATCACCGAGGCGTTCACCGGCCAGACGTTCCTGGTGCTCGCCCTCGCCGCGCCGCTCATGGCGTCGATCCTGCTGTTGCTCGGCGGGGGTCTCTGGGAGCGCGGGCTGGCCGCGGCGCTGGCCGTCTTCGTCCTCGTCCGCGCCCGGCTGTTCCCGCTCGCGGTGGCCCGCATCGCGCTGCTGCTGGCCGCCGTGATCCCGGCGGTGGTCTGGCTGTCGACGGCGACCGAGCCGTCCGCGGACTGGCGCGCCGCGATCGGCGCCGCGATCTGCGCGGTCCTCGTGCTTACCACCCTGCCGCGGCCCTCGGCGGCCGGGGCGGCGCGGCTGCGCCGGGTGCTCGGCATCGTCGAGGCGCTCGCGGTGGTCGCCATGGTGCCGCTGATCCTCGGCCTCCTCGGCGTGTTCGGCGACCTCCTCGGGGCGTTCTCGTGAGCCGGATCGGCCAGCTGCTCCACCTGCTCCCCTCGGGGCGCCACGACCGCGCTGTCGCGGCGGAGCTCGACCTGCGCGTGCCGCTGCCCGTGGTCCGGCGGGTCGCGTTCGCGGCCTTGGCCGGCGGCACGGGATGCTCGACGGCGGCCGCCCGCGTGGCCGCGACGCTGGCGGCCCGGCGGCCAGGGGGCGTTCTCCTGACGCAGGCCGGGGCCGAGGAGAGCCGTCGGGGTGAGCAGCCGCGCCGCACGCACGAGCTGACGCTCACCGACTGGGGCGTGCGCGCCCTCCCGGAGCTGTCGGCGGTCGCGGCCGAGTCCCATCTCGTGTGCCTGACGACCACCATCGAGCGCGTCGCGGTGCAGCGCGCGCTGGACGCCGCCGCGTTCCTGCAGGCGTCGGGCACGCCGACGATCCTCGTCGCCTCCGCTCTGCGGGGCCGCCCGACGGTAGGGGCGCGGCGCATGCTGGCGTCGTCGCCGATCCCCCTGCATCTGCTTCCGCACGACCCCACGGCGCGCCGGCTGGAGAGCACCGGCGTCAGCGACGCGACGGCGTTCGCGCTCGCGGAGCTCGGCGCCGCGATCGTGCGCGCCGGCGCGGGCGCGAGGACCCCGGTGGGTGTCGCATGAGCAGGACCACGTTCCGCAGGCCGACCCGCGTCACCGCGGCCCCCGCCCGCCCCGAACCCGACGTGATCCCCGCACCGCCCGCACTGCCCGCGCAGGGCGGCGGGATGCCGCTGCAGTTCCTCCTGCCCCTCGTCGGGGCGCTGTCGTCGGTGGTGATGATGGTGGTGCTCCGCCACGGTCAGCCGCTGTTCCTGGTGCTCGCGGCCGTCGTCTTCCTGGTGGCGGTGGTCGGCGGCCTGGGGTTCGCGCTGTCGGCTCGCGGGCGTGCGACGCGACAGGCCAGGAACCAGCGCGAGGCCTACCTCGACTACCTGGAGAGGTACCGGGCCGACCTGCGCGAGCGCGGCGCCGAGGACCGCGAGCGCGCGCTGACCGTCCATCCTGCGCCCGATGCGCTGCTCGGCATCCTCCGCGACCCCGCCCGCTGCTGGGAGCGCCGCCGCACCGACGACGACTATCTCGCCGCGCGCATCGGGCTGGCGGCCCTGCCGTGGTTCACGCTGAGCGTCGCCGAGGGCGAGTCGCCGCTGGAGCCCGTCGACCCGATCCTGCAGCGCGAGGCCGAGATCATCGCGAGCGGACTCCACGAGGTGCCGCAGATGCCGGTGACCGCCGACCTGCGCGACGCCGGCGTCGTCTCGGTGATCGGCAGCCGGGAGCGAGCCATGCCGGTGGTCCGTGCGCTCGTCGCGCAGCTGGCCGCGGCCCACACGCCCGACGACCTGTCGCTGGCCGCGGCCTATCCCGCCGACCGGGCCCGTGAGTGGGCGGGCTTCGACCTCCTGCCGCATGTGCAGGATCCGCGACTGTTCGACGGCCCGGTGCCCGCACGGCGCGTCTCCGGGTCCCTCGCGGGCCTGTCCGACGTGCTCGCCGGCGACCTGCACGCCCGCGCCGCAGCCGCCGCAGGTATGCAGCGCCACAGCAGGGCGCTGAACGCGCACGGCAGGCTGGTGATCTTCGTCGACGACCACGGCCGGGAGGCCTCGCGGCTCCACACCCCCGACCCGCACCTGGGCGTGCAGGACCTGGGCATCACCGTCGTCCACCTGCTCGCCGACCGCCTCGACGAGCCCGACGATGTCGACATCCGCATCACGGTCGACGACGACGGCGCGGTGCTCACCACGCAGGCCTCCTCCGCCTCGCCCGAGCACGTGCGGCTGACTCCCGACGCGATGCCCGCGTCCGCGCTGACGGCGGTGGCGCGCACGATGGCCGCCTACCGCGTCGTCGACGCCGTGCGCCCGGAGGGCGGGACCACCGAGGCGTTCGACATCACCCGCCTCCTCGGCATCTCGGAGGTCTCCGAGATCGACCCGGATCGGTTGTGGACCCCGCGCTCCCCCAGCTCCTTCCTCCGGGTGCCGTTCGCCGTCGACGACAACGGCCGGCCCGTGTTCCTCGACCTGAAGGAGGCCGCGCAGGAGGGCATGGGCCCACACGGGATCTGTGTCGGCGCGACGGGGTCGGGCAAGTCCGAGATGCTGCGCACGCTGCTGCTCGCGCTCGCGCTCGGCCACCCGCCCGAGGACCTGAGCCTGATTCTCGTCGACTACAAGGGCGGCGCCGCGTTCGCGCCGTTCCAGGGCCTGCCGCACATCGCGGGACTCATCGACAACCTCGCCGACGACCCGCAGCTCACCACGCGCGCCCGCGCCTCGCTGCAGGGCGAGGTGGTGCGCCGCCAGCAGATGCTGAAGGACGCCGACTCCTCGCCGTCGATCACGCACTACCGGGAGCTGCGCAAGACGCGGCCGGACCTGCCGCCGATGCCGCACCTCTTCATGGTGATCGACGAGTTCGGCGAGCTGCTCACCGCCGAACCGGAGTTCATCGACCTCTTCCTGCAGATCGGACGCATCGGCCGCTCGATCGGCATCCACCTGCTGCTGTCCAGCCAGCGCATCGAGGCGGGCAAGCTCCGCGGCCTCGACACCTACCTCTCCTACCGCCTCGGCCTGCGCACCTTCAGCGAGAGCGAGTCACACGTGGTGCTCGGCACCACCGACGCCTACCGGCTCCCCGCGATGCCCGGCTACGGCTACCTCAAGGTGGACACCTCCGTATATCAGCGGTTCCGCGCCGGGTACGTCTCCGGCCCCATCCCGCAGGGGCCGGTCAGGGACCCGGGCGACGAGGAGCGGCAGCGCGTGTTCCGCATCCCCGTCCACAACGGGATCGCCGCGGCCGAGGCCGGCGCGGCCGAGCCGATCGCGCCGGTGCTGACGTCGCCGGAGATGGGCCCCGTGCTCGTCGACGAGGCCGTCGCCCGGCTGCGGGCCGACGACCGGACGGTCGCCTCGGCCTGGCTACCGCCGCTGCCCGAGGCGCTCTCGATCGGCCAGGTGCTGGGCGAGCGCAAGCGCGCGCAGGACCTGCAGGCACCGATCGGCCTCATCGACGACCCCGCGCACCAGCAGCAGCAGCCGTGGCTGCTCGACCTCACCCGCGGCGGCGGGCACCTCGCGATCATCGGCAGCCCGCAGTCCGGCCGGTCCACGCTGCTGCGCACCATCGCCGTCTCGTTGTCCCTGACCCACACGCCGGCCGAGGTCGCCATCTACGGCATGGATCTCGCGGGCGGCGGCCTGCGGCGGCTCGAGCCGTTCCCGCACGTCGGCGGCGTCGCCACCCGGTCCGACCCGGCGCGCGTGCGGCGGCTCATCGAGGAGCTTTCGGCCATGCTCGCCACGCGCGAGCGC
Organism: Arachnia sp.; assembly: GCA_047602285.1. GTDB lineage: Bacteria > Actinomycetota > Actinomycetes > Propionibacteriales > Propionibacteriaceae > Arachnia. Next base: position 2,213,041 of record JASGHR010000001.1, on the reverse strand, counting down.
GTCTTCAAGGACCTGGGCATCGACTCCATGACCCAGCTGCGCACACGGCACGCGGCCGGGGAGGTGCGCCAGCTGGAGTCGGCCGACGTCGTCGTGCTCGTCAACGGGTACAGCACGCTGCGCCAGGAGTTCGACGACCTCGACGCGGCGTTCACCACCGTCATGCTGCGGGCCGCCACCGTCGGCGTCCACATCGTGCTCGCCCTCTCGCGCTGGAGCGACCTCAGGATCGCGCATCAGTCGCTGTTCGGCACGAAGATCGAGATGCGCCTGAACGAGCCCGCCGAGTCGCAGATCAACAGGACGCTCGCCAAGACGATCAGCCCCAACACCCCCGGGCGCGCGCTCAGCGACTCCGGCCTGCTCGCGCACGTGGCACTGCCCGTGCTGGAGACGGTCGACGACGACGGCCTCGGCGACGAGGTGGAGGCGCTCGGCCGCCGGGTGGCGGCCTCGTGGTCCGGGCCGTCGGCCGCGCCGATCCGGCTCCTGCCGCACGACCTGGACCCGGAGACCCTGCCCGACCCAGTCGACGAGCCCGACGCCGTCGCGTTCGGCCTGCGCCAGGACACCATGGCGACGGCGTTCTGGGAGTTCCAGCGCGCTGACCAGCACCTGATCGTGCTCGGCGACGCCCGCTCCGGGAAGACCGGAACGCTGCGGATGATCGCGGCGGGCCTGATCCAGCGGTTCACGCCGCAGGAGCTGGCGATCGCCGTCGTCGACTCCCGCGGCCACCTCGCAGGGATGATCCCCGACGAGTACCTCGCGGCCCACGCCCGCACCGCCGCCCAGACCGGCGGACTGGCGTCGTCGATCGCCACGGAGCTGGCCCGGCGCCCGGGGCTGGGCGCCGCCGAGCTGGCCACCGCGCCGCGCATCGTGCTGCTCGTCGACGACCACGACATCATCAGCGCGGGCGGCGTCGAGCACCTCGCCCCGCTGGCCCCGCACCTCCCCACCGCGCGGGACAGCCGCTTCCACATCGTGATCTCCCGGCCCGTCGCGGGTGCCGTGCGCGCGATGTACGGCCCCTTCCTGCAGGGCATCAGGGACACCGGCGGCGCGCTGCTCGTCCTCTCCGGCGACCGCGCGGAGGGACAGATCCTGCCCCGCCTGTTCGCCGAACGCTTCCCGCCCGGGCGCGGCCGCTACGCCCGCCGGGGCGAGACGCCGTTCGTCGCCCAAGTCGCTCACCTGCGCGCGAAGGACTCGTGATGGCGACGCTGACCTTCCTCGGTGCCAGCGGTGGCGCGGGCACGACGACGCTGGCCGCGCTCAGCCTGCATCTCCTCGCGGAGAACGACCTGCGCCTGCCCGTGCTCATCGCCGCCGAGGCCGACGCGTTCAACGCGCGGCTCGGCATCGTGCCCCAGGCCGTCCGCGCCACGGGCCACGAGCTCGTCGACGCCGGGCGCTATACGACGGCGAAGGCCGCGGCCGCGCTCGCGCAGGGCCGGCTGGTGCTCGTCGGCGCGCACACGCCCCGCGGCGTGGCCGCGCACGACGACGCCCTCGCCGAGATCACCGCCCGGTTCGGACAGGCCGGGATCGGCCGCACGCTGCCGGTGCTCTGCGCGTCCTTCGGCGGCCGGCCGCCTGCCGTCGAGGATCAGCGGATCGCGATCCCGTTCGACCCGCGGCTTGCACCCGGCGGCGACGTCTCCGAGGCGTTGCCCGCGCTCAGGTCCCGCACGCTGGGGATGCTGCGCCAGCACTGGCTCCCCGTCCTGCGCGAGGTGTATTCGTGAAGCCGTGAGCGGCGGCGCGACGCCGTCGGATCGGGGGTCGACGGCGCCCACTCCTGGCACTAGGTTCGTTCGCGTGACCACGACTCCCGCCGCGCTCTCGTCCGAGAAGGCGCCCACCCGCAAGGTTCTCGCCTGGGCCCTCTGGGACTGGGGGACGCAGCCCTTCGCCACCGTGATCACCACATTCGTGTTCTCGGTCTACCTCACCAGCTCCGCGTTCGGCGACAAGGACGCGGTGACGATGAAGCTGGCCTGGGCAACGGGCATCGCAGGCCTGTTCATCGCCCTCCTCGCGCCCGTGCTCGGGCAGGGCTCCGACCGCACCGGGCGCCGCATGTTCCACCTGCGCTGGCAGACGTGGCTGCTCGCCGCGATCTGCGCGGCGATGTACTTCGTGGCGCCGAGCCCCGAGTACTTCCTGCTGGGCGCGGTGCTGCTCGGTGCGGGCAACGTCGTCGCCGAGATCGCCAACGTGAACTACTACGCGGCCATCGACCAGGTGTCGACGCCGAGCAACGTCGGCCGGGTGAGCGGCCTCGGCTGGGGCCTGGGCTACCTGGGCGGCATCACCATCCTGCTGGTCATCATCGCGCTGATGGGGACGGGGTTCGACGCCAACCAGGTGCGGCTCTCGATGATCCTGTGTGGCGTGTGGACCGTGGCGTTCACCATCCCGATCTTCCTGGCGCTGAAGGACCGCCGGCCCGAGACCATCGCGCCCTCGCTGGGCATCGTCGGGTCGTATCGCGAGCTGTTCCGCTCCGTCGCCCGGCTGTCGCGCACGGCACCCAACACCTTGTTCTTCCTCATCGCGTCGGCCCTGTTCCGCGACGGCCTGGCCGGGGTGTTCACGTTCGGCGGCGTCCTGGCGCAGGGCACGTTCGGGTTCACGTTCGGCGAGGTGGTCATCTTCGGCGTGGCAGCCAACGTCGTCGCAGGCGTGGCGACCATGCTGTTCGGCCTGCTGGACGACCGGGTCGGCCCGAAGGCCGTCATCGTGTTCTCGCTCGTCAGCCTGGTCGTCCTCGGCCTGGGCGTGTTCTTCCTGCACGGCGGCGGCAAGCCCGTGTTCTGGGCGCTGGGCCTTCTCATGTGCCTTTTCGTGGGCCCCGCGCAGTCGGCCAGCCGGTCGTTCCTCGCCCGGCTGATCCCCGACGGCATGAGCGGCGAGCTGTTCGGCCTCTACGCCACCACGGGCCGCGCCGTGAGCTTCCTGTCCCCGACGCTCTTCGGCCTCACCATCGGCCTCGGCGCGCTGTTCACCACCGGGTCGACGCAGCACTGGGGCATCCTGGGCGTCGTCGCCGTGCTGCTCGTCGGCCTGATCGTGGCGCTGTTCGTCAAGAACCCGAGCCGCCTCCAGTAGTAGCGCCGCAGGGCTGGCGGTCGGGCCGCGGCGGGGCCACCGCAATTCACACTTGAAACTGAGACTTACAGTCTGGAAGTTCAAGTGTTCAAGTGTGGGATCGTCTAGGGTCGAGCGCGTGACCACCGCGCGTCCCTCCGACGGCGCCGCCGCCGACACCCCGGGGATCCGCTGGCGCCGACACCAGCGCGAGGCGCTCGACGCGATCGCGGCGCACGACGGCCACCGGCACTGGGTGGTGCTGCCGCCCGGTGGGGGCAAGACGCTGCTGGGCGCCGCCGCGGCGGAGCGCTGGGGCAGGCCGATCGTCGCGTTCGGCCCGAATGCCGCCATCGCGATGCAGTGGGCCCGGGAATGGGAGCGTCTGACGGGCGAACCCGCCGGTACGGATCGCACGCTCTCCGCCCGCTTCACCGCGCTCACGTATCAGTCGCTGGCCGTGTTCGACGGCGAGGCCGACGACGCGGTGCCGCGGTCTCGGCTGCACCCGAACGGCGAGGCACTCATCCGCCGCCTGCACGAGGCCGGGCCGCTGACGGTGATCCTCGACGAGTGCCATCACCTGCTCCAGGCCTGGGGGCAGCTGCTCGACGACGTGCTGGCCGAGCTCGACGACGCCGTCGTGCTCGCGCTCACGGCCACGCCGCCCGAGCTGCTGACTCCCACGGAGGCGGGGCTCGTCGACCGGCTGTTCGGGCCCGTGACCTACCAGGCGACCATCCCCGCGCTGGTCGCGGAGGGCGACCTCGTCCCGTTCGCCGAGCTGGCCTGGTTCACCACGCCCACCGCGCGGGAGCGCGACTGGCTGGCCTTGCACGCACAGCGGGCCGCCGAGCTCATCTCGGAGCTGACAAGGCCGGGCACTGCATCCACGCCGCTGCTGACCTGGGCGACACTGCTGCCGCTGGCCGACGTGGACGAGGAGCTGGCCGACGCCGTCGTCCGCCTCGCGCTGGCCGGTCGGCTGGAGTTGCCGGCGGACGCGCACGTCGTCGAGCGGCACCGACGGCCGCCCGATCTGGCCGACTGGCTGGTGGTCGCCGAGCGCTGGCTCGACGCGCTGGAGCGCGACGGCACCGACGCCGACCGGGCGGCGCTGGCCCACATCGTGGCGCTCCTGCCGTCGGTCGGCTACCGGCGCGGGCGGACCGGCATCCGGCGCGGCCAGGACCTGGTGGACAGGGTGCTGGCGCGCAGCTCCTCGAAGGCGCAGGCGGCCGCGGAGATCGCGGCGCATCACCTCGCCGCCGACCCGGACGCGCGGATCCTGGTCCTCACCGAGCACGCCACGGCGACGGCGCTGCCGGCCGACCTCGACGGCGTCCTCGACCCGGCGTCGGGGTCCGCCCACTGGGTGCACGCGGCGCTCGCGGCCGACGACCGCACCGCGACGGCGATGCCCACCGTGGTCACAGGGGCGGACGATCGGCGGTTCATCGCCGAGGCCACCGCGGCTCTGGCCCGCGGCGACATCCGCGTGCTCGTGGGCACCCGCGCGCTGCTCGGCGAGGGCTGGGACTGCCCGCAGGTGAGCACCGTCGTCGACCTCACCACGGCCACGACGTCGACGGCGATCGTCCAGACCCGCGGCAGGGCCCTGCGCACCGACCCCGGCCGGCCAAGCAAGGTGGCGGTGAACTGGACGGTCACCTGCGTCGCGGAGGGCACGCCGCGCGGAGACGCGGACTACGCGCGGCTCGTCGCGAAGCATGCGGGCTGGTTCGCGGTGGACGGCGAGAGCGAGGTGGTCGACGGCGTCGCGCACCTCGACGCGTCGCTCAGCCCCGACGCACCGCCGCCGGAGGCCGGGCTCGCGGCCCTCAACGCCGCCGCGCTGGTGCGCTCCGAGGATCTGGACGCCGTGCGCGCGGCCTGGGCGCGGGTCGATCCCGCGCTCTCGGAGCCGGCCGCGACGCTGCGGGTCCGGGGCGAGCGGCTGCCCGCCGTCGCTGCGGCCGCGCCGGGACCGCTCTCCCCCGTCGCGACCGTGGGCATCCCGTCGGCGGCGCTGGCCGGCTCGATCCTCGGCCTGCAGGTGCTGCCGGAGTTCTGGTGGGTGACGCTCGCGATCGCCGCGGTGGTGGGCGCGTGGTTCTGGCTGGATCGGCAGCGGCAGCATGCCGCGGCCCGGATGGCCGAACCCGCCCTGAGCCGCTACGCCGCGGCCGTCGCCGACGCGCTGCACGCGGCCGGCCTGACCTCGGTGGGCGCGGAGGGCGTCGCCGTCGACGTGACGCTCGACGGCGAGGCACGCCTGCGGCTGGAACGGGTCTCCGAGGCCGAGTCGGGCGTCTTCGCGCAGGCGCTGGCGGAGGTGATCGGGCCACTCGAGCGGCCGCGCTACCTGGTCTCGCGCCCCGCCTGGTCGCCCCGCCAGGCGACCATCCTCGACGGTCTCCGCCGTCCCCGCCCGGACAAGGAGGTGTGGCACCAGGTGCCCGCCGTCCTCGGCACGAGCCGCGCCGCCGCCGACGCGTTCCTCGCGCACTGGCGCACGCACGTCGGCCCGGGGCGGGCCGTTTTCGCCGGCACGCCCGAGGGATCCGGACTGCTCCGGGCCCTGCGCTGGTCCTCGCCGCTCGGCGAAACAGCCGGCTTGGGCATCGTCCAGCGGCGCTCGTGGTCGCGGCTGATCACCCCCGAAAAGTGACCGTTCACACGCATTCCAGCGGCGGCCCCCCGCGCGCGATGTGATCGTTATCATTTTGGTATCTGTCCGCCTTGACACGGCTCCTCCGGGACGAAGACACTTCCGGAAGAGTCCCGCCGATTCGAGGGTCGAATCGGGCCGCGGACGACGGAGCGGGAGTGGCAGTGTGGCGCCCCCGCCCGACGACCAAGCGTTCTCTTGAGGAGGAACCATGAAGTTGAGGAAGCTCGTCGCCACGGCGACCGGCCTATTCCTTGCCCTATCGCTCGCCGCCTGCGGTGGCGACGGCGCCGGCGCGGGACCCAGCACGTCCGGGCCGAAGACGTCGGCGCCAGCCGGCGACGGCTCGAAGGCGCCCACCACGGGCGGTGCAGTGGGCGTATCGATGCCCACCCAGACGTCCGAGCGCTGGATCGCCGACGGCAAGGCCGTCAAGGAGCAGCTCGAGGCCGCCGGGTTCACCGTCGACCTGCAGTACGCCAACGACGACATCCCGACCCAGAGCCAGCAGATCGACAAGATGATCCTCTCGGACGTCAAGGTCCTGATCATCGCCTCCATCGACGGCACCGCGTTGGCGCCGCAGCTCGACGCCGCCGCGGCCAAGGGCATCAAGGTGGTCGCCTACGACCGCCTGATCCGTGACTCCGCCAACGTCGACTTCTACGTCTCCTTCGACAACTACAAGGTGGGCGTCGCCCAGGGCAACGCCCTGCTGACCGGCCTCGGCATCCTCGACGCCGACGGCAAGGAGACCGGCGCCAAGGGCCCGTTCAACGTCGAGCTGTTCGCCGGCTCGCTGGACGACAACAACGCGCACTTCTTCTTCAACGGCGCGATGAGCGTCATCCAGCCGCAGATCGACAAGGGCGTCCTCAAGGTTCCCTCCGGCCAGACCACGATCGAGCAGGCCGCGACGCTGCGTTGGCAGCAGGCGACGGCGCAGGAGCGCATGGAGAACCTGCTGACGGCCAACTACCAGGGCAGCACCAAGGTCGACGGCGTGCTCTCCGCCTACGACGGCCTGTCCCGCGGCATCATCACCGCGCTGCAGAACAACGGCTACACCGGCACCGTGGGCAACGGCTTCCCCGTCGTCACCGGCCAGGACGCCGAGATCGCCTCGGTCAAGCTGATCCAGGACGGCATCCAGCAGTCCACGATCTTCAAGGACACCCGCCTGCTGGCCGAGCGCGCCGTGACGGTCGCCGTCGATCTCCTCGGCGGCAAGCAGCCCGAGGCCAACAACACCGAGGACTACGACAACGGCGTGAAGAAGGTGCCTTCGTACCTGCTCGACGTCGTCACCGTCACCAAGGACAACATCAAGGAGTCCCTGGTCGACACGGGCTACTGGACCCAGCAGCAGATCGACGCCGGCGTCGCCTGATCCGACCGATCGATCCTTCGACGATGGCCCGGTCCCTCTCGGGGCCGGGCCATCCACGATCTACGGCATCCAGAGAAAGGCCCATCGCATGGGTACCAACACCATCCTGGAGATGCGCGACATCACGAAGACCTTCCCGGGGGTCAAAGCGCTCTCCCACGTCACGCTCGAGGTCGAGCGCGGCGAGATCCACGCCATCTGCGGCGAGAACGGGGCCGGCAAGTCCACCCTGATGAAAGTCCTGTCCGGCGTCTACCCGCACGGCACCTACGAGGGCGAGATCGTCTTCGAGGGCAAGCCGTGCAGCTTCTCCTCCATCAACGACTCGGAGGAGGCCGGCATCGTCATCATCCACCAGGAGCTGGCGCTCATCCCCCTGCTGTCGATCGCGGAGAACATCTTCCTGGGCAACGAACAGGCCAAGGGCGGCCGGATCAACTGGAATCAGACCAACCACGAGGCGGCGAAGCTGCTGGCCCGGGTCGGTCTGGATGAGAATCCCGTGACGCCCATCAACCAGATCGGCGTGGGTAAGCAGCAGCTCGTGGAGATCGCCAAGGCGCTCTCCAAGCGGGTCAAGCTGCTGATCCTCGACGAGCCCACCGCGGCCCTGAACGACATCGACTCCGCCCACCTGCTCGATCTGCTGCGCCACCTGAAGGAGCAGGGCATCACCTCGATCATGATCTCGCACAAGCTGAACGAGATCACCGCCATCGCCGACGCCACCACGGTGATCCGCGACGGCTCCACGATCGAGACCATCCGCAAGGGCCCCGAGATGACGCAAGCGCGCATCATCAAGGGCATGGTCGGCCGCGACCTGAACAACCTCTACCCGGATCACGAGCCGAAGATCGGCGAGGAGATCATGCGGGTGGAGAACTGGACGGTCATGCACCCCACCGTCGCGGGCAGGAAGGTCTCCGACGGCGCGAGCTTCGACGTGCGGCGCGGCGAGATCGTCGGCATCGCGGGCCTGATGGGCGCCGGCCGCACCGAGCTCGCCATGAGCATCTTCGGCCAGGCGTACGGCCGCAAGGTCGACGGCAAGCTGTTCCTGCGTGGCAAGGAGGCGCACCTGAACTCGGTCGACGACGCCATCGAGGCCGGGCTGGCCTACGCCACCGAGGACCGCAAGCGCTATGGGCTGAACCTCATTGACGACATCCGCCGCAACATCTCGGCCGCCTCGCTCGGCAAGATCGCCCGCCGCGGCGTCGTCAACGCCAACGAGGAGATCAAGGTCGCGGAGTTCTACCGCAAGTCGCTGCGGATCAAGACGCCCACCGTGATGAACATCGTCGGCCAGTTGTCCGGCGGCAACCAGCAGAAGGTCGTGCTGTCCAAGTGGATGATGACCGAGCCTGAGGTGCTGATCCTCGACGAGCCCACGCGCGGTATCGACGTCGGCGCCAAGTTCGAGATCTACGGCATCATCAACGAGCTCGCAGACTCCGGCAAGGCCGTCGTCGTCATCTCGTCGGAGCTGCCCGAGCTGCTGGGCATCTGCGACCGCATCTTCACCCTGGCCTTCGGCCGCATCACCGGCCAGCTCCCCCGCGGAGAGGCCACGCAAGAGAGCCTGATGGCCCTCATGACCCAAGAGAGGGAGGTCGCCTGATGACCGCCATCCGAGACATGTTCTCGAAGAACCTGCGGCAGAGCGGCATCGTCTTGGCGTTCGTCGCCATCGTGTTGATCTTCGCGCTGCTGACCGAGGGGAAGCTGCTCGACCCGGGCAACATCTCCAACCTCGTCCTGCAGTTCTCCTACATCCTGATCCTGGCGATCGGCATGCTGTTCGTGATCGTCGTCGGGCACATCGACCTGTCGGTCGGCTCCGTCGTCGCGCTCGTCGGTGCCGTGTCGGCCACGTTGGTCATCAAGAACGGGCTGCCGTGGTGGATGGGCGTTCTCGCGGGCATCCTCACCGGCCTTGCGATCGGCGCCTGGCACGGGCTGTGGGTCGCCTACGTCGGGATCCCCGGCTTCATCGTCACCCTGTCCGGCATGCTGCTGTTCCGCGGCATGACCTACCAAGTGCTGAACTCCGTCTCGCTGTCGCCCATGCCGGCCGACTACCAGCGGATCGCCAGCGGCTTCTTGAACGGGTTGTTCGGCGGCTACGGCTACGACGCATTCACGCTCGTGATCGGCGTCGTCGCGGTGGCCGGATTCGCCTTCTCGCAGTGGCAGGCGCGCGCGGCGAAGATCCGCTACGAGCAGGAGGTGGAGAGCATGCCGCTCTTCATCATCAAGCTCGTGGTGGTAGCCGCGGTGATCATGTACTTCGCGTGGAAGCTCTCGACCGCACGCGGCTTCCCCATCGTGCTGTTCATCCTGGCGTTCCTGATCCTGGCCTACTCGTTCATCTCGAAGTCCACGATCTACGGCCGCCACGTGTACGCCATCGGCGGCAACCTCAACGCGGCCCTGCTCTCGGGCGTGAAGGTCAAGCGCACCATCTTCTGGGTGTACGTGCACATGGGCCTGCTCGCGGGCATCGCCGGCGTGGTGTTCTCGTCGCGCTCGAACGGCGCCCAGCCGGGCGCAGGCAACATGTTCGAGCTGGACGCGATCGCCGCCTGCTTCATCGGCGGCGCGGCCGTCACCGGCGGCGTGGGCACGGTGGCCGGCGCGATGATCGGCGGCCTCGTGATGGCCGTGATGTCGAACGGCATGCAGCTGATGGGCGTCCCGACCCCCATCCAGCAGATCGTCAAGGGCCTCGTCCTGCTGCTCGCCGTCGCCTTCGACGTGTGGAACAAGCGCAGGGCGGCCGTCGCGAAGTAAGCCTCCCTCGCCGACGACAACTGCGGCGGGACGACCCGGACACCTCAATCCGGGTCGTCCCGCCGCATCTTGCGTCCATCGACCAGCCACCGCCCACCATCGCGATGAGCACGACACACCTTCCGTCCCAATCCGATGAGCACGACACACCCCTCATCAGGACCCGATGAGCACGTGCCGGAGGTCGTCCCAACCCGATGAGCACGAGCCGGAGCTCGTCCGAACCGCATGAGCACGCGCCGGAGTTCATTGCGAGAAACGGTCGATTTTGGACTGTTTCGGGCGACGAACTCCGGCGCGTGCTCATGGAACTGTGACAATCCGGGACGTGGGCGGGCGGCAGGGCGGCGATAGGTGTCTGTTGAGCAGCCCACACCGGTCCCGAGGAGCGAGCTACACCGGTCCCTGAGGAGCAGCCCACACCGGTCCGTGAAGAGCTGCCACGCCGGTTCCCGAGCAGCGAGCCACACCGGTCCCTGAGGAGCAGCCCCGCACGCTGACCGGCACCGAGTGAGAGTCGTGCGGGGCTGCGTCTCGAAGGGTCCGAAACCACAGCCCAACCCATCCCCACAAGCCAGAGTCACACCCTCCCGCGCGCACAACTCTCCGTATACGGGCAGCCGCGCGAATAATTGCACCGCTGCCCGCATACAGAGATTTGTGCACGCAGATCGGAGGCAAGGGAGACCAAAGCTGGCCATGGAGCAGGTGGGGTCGTGGTCCACCTCCCCGCCTCACCCGCCCGCTCCTGTTGCCAAGACCCTGCCCCAGCGCGGGACCTAACGACCACGGCGTTCGGCTAGCGCCTCACGGCCGGCTCAAGGAACGACCCCTGAGGAGCAGCCCCGCAGGTCGACCTGCACCGAGCAAGAGTCCCGCGGGGCTGCGTCTCGAAGGGTCCGAAACCCACGACAACCTCGCCACCACCCCAGGGAGCAGACCCGTCTCCCAGGCGAGCAGCCAGACCCTCCTGCGCGCACAACTCTCTGTATACGGGCAGCCGCGCGAATAATTGCACGGCTGCCCGCATACGGAGATTTATGCGCGGAGACCACCGCAAGACCGCCCAACGCTGACCATCGGGAGGCAGGGCCAGGTTCCTCCGCCCGGGAACATGACAGAGGGTGAGGTGGGGAGGCGCTTCGTCGAAGCGTAAGAACACCCATGCACTGAGACCAGAGGTGACTGTGGGCAGAGAGATGGGCCGGCAGCGAGACGGAGCGCCTCCCCACCTCACCCGTCCGCCCTTGTGGTCGGGGTGGTGGACGGGTGCGGGACCTTTCGACACGACGTGTTCGCTGGCGCTCACGCGTCGGCTCAAGGAACGGGGCACACCTCAGCCGTCCGCCTTGTGGTCGAGTCCCTGCCCATGGCGCGGGACCTTTCGACACGGGCCCGGCGCTTCGCGCGGGGGCCCGGCTCAAGGAACGGGGGCCCACCTCAGCCGTCCGCACTTGTTGTCGACTTGGCGGACGGGTGCGGGACCTTTCGACCCGACGTGTTCGCTGGCGCTCACGCGTCGGCTCAAGGAACGGGGGCCGGGCTTAAGGAGCAGCTCAGGCGGTGGCTGCCTCGCCGCGCAGGAGAGCGGACGGCATCAGGCCGGGGAGTACGTCCTCGAACGTCAGCACGCCCAGTTCGCGATCGCCGTCAACGACGATCGCCAGTTGTGTGCGCTCGCGGCGGATGGTCGCCATGGCGGCGGCCACGCCTGTGTCCGACGCCAACAACACGGGCTCGCGGGCCAGATCCAGCGCCGGGCGCGACAGGTCGGGCTCGAGCATCGTGTCGCGGACGTGCACGACGCCGACAGTGCGGTCGCCGTCGCGGACCAGCACCCGGAGGTGCCTGCTGTGTCGCGTGACGTCCTGGACGTCGGACAGGGTGGCGCCGACGGGCACCGCGGCGAGCTCACGACCCTCGGACAGCAGCTCGGCGACGGTGGTCTCACGCAGGGTGAGGAACGACTCCAGCGAGCCGCGATACGCCGCCTCGAGGGCACCCACGTTGGCGGAGTGCTCCACCAGGTGGCGGAGGCCTGCGGCGTCCTGGCCCTGCGTCAGCTCGTCCCGCGGCTCTGCGCCTGCGCGCCGCACCAGCCAGTTGGCCGAGGCGTTCATGGCCTTGAGGATGGGGCGCGTGATCCACATGTAGGCGCGCAGCGGCAGAGCGAGCAGCAGCGAGCTGCGCTCGGGGTGCGCGATGGCCCACGACTTGGGCGCCATCTCCCCCACCACGAGGTGCAGGAACGTGACGAGGATCAGAGCGAGCACGAACGCGACGGCGTCCGCTGCCACGGGCGGAAGCCCGCGCTCGAGCAGCGGCACCAGCGCGTGGTGCACCGCGGGCTTGGTGATGGCGCCGAGCGCCAGGGTGCACACGGTGATGCCGAGCTGTGAGCCGGCCAGCACCAGGGTGACCTCGTGGGAGTTCTTGACGGCGGCGCGGCCGGCGGCCGACCCCGCTGTCTCCTCGAGGCGGTGCGGTTTGGAGGCCATCAGGGCGAACTCCGCGGCGACGAAGTAGGCGCTCAGGGCGACGATGACGACGGTCCAGCCGGCGACGGCCCAGCCGTTCATGGCGAGCAGAATCACTGGTGCTCCTCCTCGTCGAACTCGATGCGGACCCGCGACGGCACGTGCCGCTCGATGGCCAGCACCTCGAAGCGCACCACGCGCGTCTCGGCGTGCAGCACCCGCTCGCCCATCGTGGGCTCGAGGGTGAGTTCGATGATGTCGCCCTCGGCGGGCAGGTCGCCCACCTCGTGGATCAGCAGCCCGGAGAGGGTCTCGAAGTCGCCGTCGGGGAGCTTGTGGTTGATGCGGCGCTCCACCTCGTCGACGGGGGTGTCGCCGGGCATCACCCAGCGGTCGTCGCTGGGCTCGGCCTCGGCGTCGTGCTCGTCGACCAGCTCGCCGACGATCTCCTCGACGAGGTCCTCGAGGGTGACGATCCCGACGAACGTGCCGTACTCGTCGAGCACGCAGGCCAGGTCCTGACCGTAGGCGCGCAGTTGCTCCTGCGCGTCGGGCAGCGGCATGAACGTGGGGAGGAAGAGGGCGTCGCGGGTGATGACGGTCACGGGACGGGTGGAGTCGGCGGGCTCGTCGAGCACGTCGACCAGCTGCACGAGGCCCACCACGTTGTCGTGCCGGTCGAGGACCGGGTAGCGGGTGTGGCCGGTGGCCATCTGCGCGCGCACCTCGGCGACGGTGGTGGTGTCGGGCACGAAGCCGACCCGCACCCGCGGCACCATGGCGTGCTCGACGTCGCGGCGCGGGAAGTCGAGGATGCGGTCGATGACCGTGCCGATGTCGTCGGGCAGCGTGCCGGAGGCGCGGGAGTCGGCGACCACGCGCTCGAGGTCGGTGGCCGAGACGGCCGACTCGACGTCGTGCACCGGCTCGATGCGCAGCGCGCGCAGCAGCAGCTCGGCGGCCTTGTCGAACACCCAGATCACCGGTCCCAGCACGGTGAGGTAGATCTTCGTCGACGGCGACAGCGCGTCGGCCACCTCGGCGGAGCGTGCGATGGCGAAGTTCTTGGGGAACAGCTCACCCAGCAGCATCTGCACGACGGTGGAGAACGCGAGCGCCAGGAAGGCGCCGATCGCGACGGCTGTTGCGGTGAGCGCGCCCCCGGAGAAGAGCGAGCCCAGCGCCTGGCCGATCAGCGGCTCGGCGACATAACCGACGAGAAGTCCCGTGACGGTGATGCCGAGCTGCGCGCCGGACAGCATGAACGAGGTGCGTCGGGTGATGTCGAGCGTGCGCTGCGCGGCGCGATCGCCGTCAGCCGCGCGACTGGACAGTCGGGAGCGGTCGACGGCGACGTAGGCGAACTCTTGGGCGACGAAGAAGGCAGTGGCGGCGGTGATCAGCAGGACGACCGCGACGCCGACGAGAAGAGAGACGACGGGGCTCATGGGCGGGCCTCAGGGCCCGGACTATGGCCCTCCGAATCAGATGTCATGCGGGCGATATTACAGGGGCGCCGCGCTGCCGCCCGCGATCAGCCGCGCGCCAGGGGCGTCAGGGGCGCGATCTGCTCCTTCACCTTGGCGCGCAGCACCTTGCCGAGCATCGACGCCGGCAGGTCGTCGACGAGGTAGAACGCGCGCGGCACCTTGTAGCCGGTGAGCCGTTCCTTGCACCACGCCCGCAGCTCGTCGTGGTTCACGCCGGCGCCGGGCTCCACCACGAGCGCGGCGACGACGCGCTCGCCGCCGTCCTCGCTGGGCAGCCCCACGACGGCGACATCCCGCACCGCGGGATGCGTCGAGAGCACCTGCTCCACCTCGGACGGCGCCACGTTGAACCCGCCGGTGATGATGAGCTCCTTGACCCTGTCGACGATGGTGGTGAACCCGTCGGCGTCCACCTCGACGATGTCGCCGGTGCGCAGCCACCGGCCGGGCAGCAGGGTCTTCGCCGTCTCCTCGTCGTTTTGCCAATAGCCCTGGAACACCTGCGGGCCGTGGATCAGCAGCTCGCCGCGCTCGCCCTGCGGCACGTCCTTGGTGGGGTCCTCGGGGTCGACGACGCGCATCCACGTGCTGGGGAACGGCACCCCGATGGTGCCGGGGCGGCGGGTGGGCGCGAACGGGTTGCCGAGGCAGACCGGGGAGGCCTCCGTCATGCCGTAGCCCTCGACGAGCAGCCCGCCGGAGACGGACTCCCACAGCTCGACGGTGGAGTCGGGCAGCGTCATGGCGCCCGAGATGCAGTACTTGGCGCTGCGCAGGCTGATGCCGCGCTCCTGAGCGCGCCGCGCCGTCGTCTCGTAGATGGGCGGCACGGCGCAGTACACCGTCGGCGGGTGCTTCTTGGCGGCGTCGAGAACCAGGTCGACGTCGAACGACGGGAACAACACCAACCGGCCCTGCTTGAGGATGCCGTAGGTGAGGAAGAGCGTCATGCCGAAGGCGTGGAACATCGGCAGGATGGCGTAGAACGTCTCGGCGCGGTACTGCGCGCCGTGCATCCACGCCTCGCCCTGGCGCGCGTTGGAGAACAGGTTGGAGTGCGTGAGCATCGCGCCCTTCGGCTGCCCCGTCGTGCCGGAGGTGTACTGGATGACGGCGAGGTCGAGAGCGGCGGGGCGCGGGTGCTCGGTGTCGATCCGCGGCGCCGACAGCAGCTCCTCCCACGCCATGGTGCCCGGCGCGGGCTTCGTCAGGCGGGCGCGCGTCTCGCGCAGCTTCTTGACAGGCAGCCGCAGCGCGAGCCGACTGAGCGGCGGGAAGGCCTTGGTGAGGTCGACGGCCACGATCCGGTCCAGCTCGATGTCGGACGGCTGCTCGCGGAGCTTCTCCACCGCGGCATCCCACGCGACGACGACGCGGGCGCCGTGGTCCTCGAACAGGTGCCGCAGCTCGCGCGCGGTGTACAGCGGGTTGTGCTCCACCACGACGGCACCGAGCCGCAGCACGGCGTAGAACGCGACGACGTGCTGCGGGCAGTTGGGCAGGATGAGCGCCACCCGGTCGCCCGCATGCACGCCCAGCCGGCGCAGCCCCTCCGCTGCCCGCTCGATCTGCTCGCCCAACTGCGCGTAGGTCGTCTCCGCGCCGAAGAACTGCAGCGCGACGGCGGCTCCCGCCTCCCGCACCGAGCGCTCGTACAGCGCCACCAGTGAGTCGGTCTGCGGCTCGATCTGCGCGGGCACCCCCGGCTGGTAGTGGCGAACCCAGGGCTGCGGCAGTGTCGGCGCGGATGTCATGGGTCCATCATGTCAACACCCCCGCCGAGCGATTCCTTGACCCCCGGTGCTCCACAGCGAACGGACCTTCCCTGCGAACAGAGGCTGAGCCCGGGGCGAGCGACGCTCGCTCGAGCAGTTCCGAGCCATTGCGGTTCCGCTCCCCTGGTAGGCCCTCCTGTGCGGAACCGAACGCGCTTTGCCGATCCCCGTTAGGCTGAGAGCACTCCCAGGAAAGGCACGTGGTGTGAAGGGCATCGTCATCTTCTCCGGGTCGGCGCATCCCGAATTCGCCGACGAGGTGTGCACCCGGCTGGGTCAACCGCGGTCGGGCACCCGGATCTCCCGCTTCAGCAACGACTGTCTGCAGGCGCAGCTCCTGGCCAACTGCCGGCAGCGCGACGTCTACATCATCCAGCCGCTGGTGCCGCCCACACAGGAGCACCTGATGGAGCTGCTGCTCATGGTCAATGCCGCGCGCGGCGCCTCCGCGGGCATGATCACCGCCGTCATCCCGCACTACGCCTACGCCCGCTCGGACAAGAAGGACGCGTCGCGGATCTCGCTCGGCGGCCGCCTCGTCGCCGACCTGCTCGTCACCGCCGGCGTCGACCGCGTCCTCACCATGGCGCTGCACGCGCCGCAGGTGCACGGCTTCTTCTCCGTGCCGGTCGACCACCTGACGGCGCTCGGCGTCATCGCCGACCACTACCGCGATCGCGACCTCAGCAACACCGTCGTCGTCTCCCCCGACCTGGGCAACGCGAAGCAGGCGACGCTGCTGGCCCGGCTCCTCAACCTGCCCGTTGCCGCCGGCTCGAAGCAGCGCCTGGGCGACGACAAGGTGGTGATCGACAGCATCGTGGGCGACGTGGCGGGCAAGCGCGCCATCGTCCTCGACGATGAGATCGCCACCGGCGGCTCGATCGTCGAGATCGTCAACCGCCTGGCCGACTTCGGCTGCACCGAAGCCTCCGTGGCCTGCACCCACGGCCTGTTCACAGGCAGCGCCGTCCAACGCCTGACCTCGAACCCGCACATCACCGACGTCGTGGCCACCAACACAGTGCCCGCGCCCGGCGACTTCCCCGGGCTCACACAGCTGAGCGTCGGCCAGCTGTTCGCCGACGCGATCTCACGCATCCACCGCGGCCGTTCCGTCAGCCGCCTCTTCAACGGCGTCGACCCGTCGTACGCGCCGCCCCCGGAGCCCGAGAGCCTCTTCTGACCCGCGACCCCACGGGTGGCAGATCTCCAATTTAAGCCTGGCAAAACTCCAGGCAAGCGGTGGCAAAACTCCAAGTTCAGCCTGGTAAAACTCCAGATCTACCCTGGCAGATCTCCAGGCATGGGGTAGCATTCTGCTGTGGTCGACGAGGTGATGCGGCATCTTCTGCCGCTGTGCAAGGACGTGCTGGCCGATACCCCCATCCTGGTTCTTCAAGGTGCGAGACAGGTGGGGAAGTCGACGCTGGCGCGGCACGTCGCCGGCCCGTCGGCCATGCAGGTCACGCTTGACGACCGGCTGGCACGCACCTTTGCCCAGGAGGATCCGGAGCAGTTTCTTCGTCAGAATCCCGACGGGTTGCTCGTGATCGACGAGGCGCAACGGGCACCCGAACTGGCTCTCGCACTCAAGGCCG
This sequence comes from Arachnia sp., assembly GCA_047602285.1. Lineage (GTDB taxonomy): Bacteria > Actinomycetota > Actinomycetes > Propionibacteriales > Propionibacteriaceae > Arachnia. Next base: position 2,195,745 of record JASGHR010000001.1, on the reverse strand, counting down.
CCGTCGATGCCGACCGTCGGCCCGGACGCTTCCTCCTCACCGGCTCGGTCGATCTGCTGCAGACGCGCGGGCTGGGCGACTCACTGGCCGGCCGCAAGGAGACGGTCCGCCTCCATCCGTTCAGCATGGGCGAAGTGGAGCGTCGGGCACAGCCCGAGGACTTCGTCTCCTGGTTGCTGGCAGGAGCCGACGGCCGGTTCGACACCGGCGGCGACCTGCCCGCTCTGGTGACGCAGGGCGGGCTGCCGGAACCGGTGAAGCGCGGTCCCGGACGGCGCGCGGCACGGTGGTTCGCCGACTACATCGACGCCCTCGTCCAGCACGACGCGGCCGACCTGAGCGACGGGCCTTTCGCGGACCACCTCCTGGCCACGCTGCGCTGGCTCGCAGCACAAGGCCAGACCGAGTTGGTCAAGGCTCGCCTCGCCCGCCACCTCGGGGTCTCGGAGAGCACAGCGGACCGCTACCTGCGCCTGCTGTGGAGCATGTTCCTGGGACAGACCTTCCCGTCGTGGGGATTGGGCACGCTCGGCCGGGAGACCAGGCGCCCCAAGGTCGCCCTCTTCGACACGGGGCTCGCCAGCTACCTGACCGCCTTCACTGCCGAGCGGGCCACATCGGTGGGAGGCCGGGAGTACTACGGGCTCCTGTTGGAGCAACTGGTCGGGATCGAGCTCACGAAGCAGTCGGAGTGGAGCGCCCAGCGCTACCGCGTCTACCACTTCAGGCACCGCGACACCGAGGTCGACTTCGTCGTCGAACTCGCAGACGGGTCACTTGTGCTCATCGAGGTGAAAGCCTCGCTGAGCGTCGATGCCTCCAGCTGGAGCCGGATCTCGACGCTGAAGGATCAGCTCGGCGACCGGGTTCGCGCGGGCGTGGTGCTCTACACCGGCTCACAGACAGTGCCCGTCCGCGACTGGTTGAAGGTCATGCCGGTCTGGGCCCTCTGGCGCCACCCACCGGCCTGACGCAGCCGTCAGTCAGCGCGTTCGTCGCGGACCTGCCGCACGTGGCGCAGCCGCCGGGCGACCTCGCGCCAGCTGGGTACGACGACGCCGCGCTCGGCCATGAGGCGACGCAGCCGGCGGCGGCTGATGAACATCCCGGTGAGGCCGACGACGAAGAACGGCGCCTGCAGCAGCCACGCCTCGCGTAGGTGCTGCGCCGTGTACGCCTGGCCCGCGGCGGCGACGTCGAGGTAGATGCCCATCAGCAGGATGAGCAGCGTGCCGCCCACGAAGCCGCCCGCGATGACGATGCCGGTGGCGGCGCCCAGCCGCTCGCCCGGGAGGCTGGTGCGGGGGAAGTCGAAGCCGATCGCTGTGCCGGGGCCGCCCGCGGCGAGCACGAGCACCAGCAGGAGCAGCAGGAGCCAGGGGGCGCGGCCGGGCCACGCGAGCACCAGCATCCACACCGCCGCCGTCGCGCCGATCAACAGGAGCGCGAGATTGCTGCGGCGCAGCGGGTGCCGCGCCGTGAGCGCGCCGACGATGGGGCCCACCAGCATGGCCGCCACGGAGAACACCGTCAGCAGGCCCTGCGCCTGGGGCCGGGTGAGCCCTTGGCCGACGAGCAGGTACGGCATGCCCCACATGAACAGGAACGCGGTGAACGAGAACCCTGAGGTGAAGTGCACCCAGAAGCCCAGCTGCGTCGCGGGGTGTCTGCTCACCTCGAGCATGCGGCGGGGCATGTCGCGGAATCGGTCGACGACCACCGCCCGGGGCACGCCCGGCGGCGTGTCGCGCACCTGGAACGCCACCACGGCGGCGGCCAGCGAGAGCGCGGCGGCCGACAGCAGCCCGGTGGTCCAGCCGAGGTGCACGATGAGCGGCAGCACGAGGACAACCGAGAGGATCTGGCCCAGCGCGCCGGCCATGCCGGTGACCTGGCTGAGGATCGGCACGGTGCGCGGCTCGAACCAGGACGGGAGCAGGCGGATCACCGAGTTGAAGATGCAGGCGTCGCCGAGCCCGAAGAAGATGCGCGCGGCGAAGGCCAGCGGCAGGTCGTCGACGAGCCCGAGCATCACCTGGCCCAGCCCCACGGCCACCGAACCCGACACGAGCATCACGCGCGACCCGTAGCGGTCGAGCAGCGCGCCGGCGGGCACCTGCGCGAGGGCGTAGGTGGACAGTTGCAGGACGACGAACGTGGAGACGATGCCGGGCGTCGTGCCGAAGTGGGCGGCGGCTTCGAGGCCTGCCATGCCCAGGGATGCGCGGTGCATGAGGGTGATCGCGTACACGAAGAGCCCGGCTCCCCACACGAGCCATGCCTTCCGGCCATGGGCGCTCTGCATCGCTTCCTCCGGGCCCCTACCCTACCGACCCGTGGTGGCGCCGCCGTCGTCGGATCAATGGTGGACAGGCCCCGGGGCACGCTTGATAGGCTCGCCGAGGAACTCGCCTCTGGACGGAGGCGAGGGCCGCGGGGACGATCTCCCGACGACGCCGTCAGCCCGGCTGGCAGCGTCCTGACGAGCGGTCGGCCCAAGGGTCGGCCCGATGCCGGAGTATTCGGGCCGACCCGGCCGGCCGCAGGACAGTGGACGCTGCACCTGCTGACTTCATCGTCCCATTCCATCAATGCGCCGCGACGGCGGGGTCAGGTAAGCCCCGCGCCGCCGCTCGCGCGCGCGTCCTCAGTCGCCGATGGTCGCGGCGTCGATCACGTAGCGGTAGCGCACCTTGGCCGCCACCACGTTGTCGTGCGCCTCGTTGATCTGCTCGGCCGGGATGATCTCGATCATGGGCGCCAGCTTGTGCTCGGCGCAGAAGTCGAGCATCTGCTGCGTCTCGGCGATACCGCCGATGTTCGAGCCGGCGAGCACGCGGCCCTGGCCCGTCAGACCGCCGATCCTGAACGTCGTCGGGTGCGCGGGCAGGCCGACGTTGACCAGCACGCCGTGGGCCTTCAGCAGGCGGAGCAGACCGTCCAGATCCACGCCGTCGGAGACCGTGGTGAGGATGAGGTCGAAGGTGCCGCGGAGCTCGCGCATGCGGGCCTTGTCCTCGGTGGAGACATAGTCCGTGGCGCCGAGGCGGAGGCCGTCGTCGCGCTTGGCGAGCGTGCGGCTGAGCACGATGGTCTCAGCGCCGAGCGCGGCGGCGAACTGCACGCCCATGTGGCCGAGGCCGCCGAGCCCGACGACGCCCACGCGCTTGCCCGGGCCCGCACCCCAGCGCTTGAGCGGGCTGAAGGTGGTGATGCCCGCGCACATCAGCGGCGCGGCCTGCTCGAGCGGCATGTCGTCGGGCACGTGCATGAGGTAGTCCTGCTCGACGGTGATGCCGCGCGAGTAGCCGCCCGCGGTGGGCAGGCCGTCGCGGCCCACGCCGTCGTAGGTCCAGACGGTGCCGGGCGTGCCGGTGCAGAACTGCTCCTCGCCCTGGAGGCACATGTCGCAGGTGCGGCAGGAGTCGACGAAGCAGCCGACGCCCACGCGGTCGCCCACGCGGAACTTCGTGACCCCGGAGCCGACCTTGCTCACCACGCCCGCGATCTCGTGGCCGGGCACCAGCGGGTAGGTGACGATGCCCCACTCGCCGCGCGCGGTGTGGATGTCGGAGTGGCAGATGCCCGCGTAGTGGATGTCGAAGTAGACCTCCGTCGGGCCCGGCTCGCGTCGCGTGATGGTGGTCTTGGCGTAGCGGCCGGTGGGCGAGTCGATGGCGTAGGCGGCAACCTCGGGCATGGGCACATCTCCTGATCAGACGGGGTTTCTGACCCGAATCTACGCGGAGTGACGCGGCGGGGCTACTCCCCGCTCAGACCCTCCAGCCAGGCGGCCGGGGCGTCGGCCTTCTTGGGCTGGGCCTTCTTCTTCGGCGGGGTGCAGTCGGCCTTCGTGCCAGGGGCGGGGCCGAACTCCTTGCCGTCGAAGATGTAGTCGCGGGCGTAGGCGTAGTAGGCGTCGAACTTCCCCGTGTCGTACGGGTTGTTCGCGGCGCAGCGGCCCACGTAGTAGCCGACGACGTCGGCGAACGTCTCGGTGACCGAGCTGCCGGCGTAGTCGGAGAAGCGGCCCTCGCGCTGGTACAGCCGCTTGAAGTCGCGCCAGTACTTGGGCTCCTCGTAGCGGTCGGAGTTCAGGACGTGCGCCAGCTCGTGCGCGACGAGCCGGTTGAGGCGGCCCTTGTCGCCGGAGTCGATGGCCTGCTGGAACTTTGAGAAGTCGAAGGAGACGTAGCCGGAGCGGGTGAGGCTCCAGTCGCCCCAGGCGTAGCCGCTGATGTGCGTGGCGTTGAGGCCGACGGTGCCGCTCACCTTGCCCTGGAGATTCTTGAGGTAGTCGGTGCAGGACATGGCGTCCAGCGTCTCCCACAGGATCTTGATGGACGCGCGGTGCTTCTTGGTCCACTGCGAGCCGGCCAGGGTGAAGCCGAAGGTCTCGGCCAGTTGGTCGGCCACCTCGGTGGTGCTGGCGTCGTTCGGGAACGGATGCGTCACGGGGCACGGCTGGGCGATGCCCGCCACCGGCGGCGCCGCCTCGGGCGCCTCAGGCAGGGCGTTCGCCGTCGGGGCGAAGAGGGAGCCGAAGCCAAAGGCGACAGCCGTCGTCGCGGCGATGAACCACTTGCGCAACCAGGTCTCCTACGAGTCGTCGTCCCCCAACAAAACATGCCAAGAATCTCTCAGGATTCTCAGGAAGTCAAAACGAGGGGGCCCGTTGAGCGATCCGCGATCACCCCCGGGAGCGCAAAGTTATCCACAGGGAAACTTTCAGCTATCGACTTCGTCGCCTACTGGGCGCTAGTGTCACCTGCACGCAGACGGAAGGGGGCTCCGCGATGCACAAGCCGGCGATGTCGACGGCCGAGGGGGCAGCGATCTCTCCTGGCGCGCGCCCAGAGGGCGTCCAGCTGAGGGCACGGCGCAGCCCGCGCCTGATCGCGCTCGGAATACTGCTCGTCGTCCTGGGCGGGCTCGCCGCCGCGGCGGTCTATTCGGCCAACTCGGACCATCGCCTCGTCGTCGCGATGGCGCGCGACGTGAGCCGCGGGACCGTCCTTCAGGCCGACGACCTCGAGCAGGTCGAGGTGGCGGGCGGCATCGCCGCCGACGCGCTTCCTGCCGAGCAGCTGACCACGCTCGTCGGCCGACACACACTCACCGACCTGCCCCAGGGCTCCTTCCCCCAGGCGCGGCACGTGGGCGACGACCCACTGCCCGCGGGGCAGAGCCTCGTGGGGCTCCGGCTTCCGATGGGGCGCATCCCCGTGTCGCCGCTGCCGCCGGGAACAAGGGTCGCCGTCGTGGGTGTGGGCGAAGGCGAGCAACAGCGGATCGAGGGCGTCGTCGCGGCACCACTGTCGCCGATCGACGACGGCGCGAGCTTCGCGGTCGACCTGCGGGTGGCCGACGCCGACGCACCCGGCCTCGCCCGCCTGGCCGCGACCGACGCCGCGGCCCTGATCGTGATCGGGGAGTCCTGATGGCCGTCGTCCTCGTGTGCGGGGCCACGGGCTCCCCCGGCGTCACCACGACAGCGCTCGGCCTCGCCCTGGCCTGGCCGCGCGACGTGCTCCTGGCCGACTGCGATCGCGACCCGTCCCAGTCGCTCCAGGCGGGCTATCTCCGCGGGATCGACAACGGCGGCCGAGGCCTGATGTCGCTCGCGCACGTGCATCGCGAGGGGGCGCCGCTGGCGCCGGAGACCTGGCGTCAGGCGTTGCCGCTGTCGTCGGGCGAGCCGGTCGAGCGTCGCTTCCTCCCCGGCTTCGCCACCGCGGGCGCCTCGCGCCTGTTCGAACACGTGTGGGGCGCGCTGGGTGAGGCCTTCGAGGCGCTCGATGCCAACGGTGCCGACGTCATCGTCGACGCGGGACGCGTGTCGGTGCACGGACTCCCGCTGGGACTCCTCGCCGTCGCGGACGCGGTGCTGCTGGTGACGCGCTCGTCGCTCAGGTCGCTGGCGGGCGTGCGGATCCATCTGGCCACCCTGACGGAGCAGCTGCGCGCCCTCCCCTCACCGCACCCGGCCGGCCTGGTGCTCGTCGGGGCGGGGCGGCCGTACGGATCGGCGGAGATCGCCGCGCAGTTCGGCGTGCCGTGCTGGGCGGAGGTCCGCTGGGATCCCCGATCCGCCGATGTGCTGAGCGACGGGGCCCCCGAGCCGCGGCGCTTCCGTGAGGGGGCGTTCATGGGCGGCTTCCGCTCCGAGGCCAAGTCGCTGTTCGACCGCATGGCCCGCGCACGGCAGGCGGCCGCCGACCTCGGGACGGTGCCGGCATGAGTTGCCCTGTGTCAACCTCGGTGCCGTCAGGCGGTGTTGGGGGTTTGTGTGTTGAGGATGTGTTGGAGTGCGCGGTGTTGGTCGGGGTTGTAGGCGAGGTGGTCGTGCCAGCAGCGCCAGATGATGTGGACCCATGCGCGGGCGAGGATCCGCACGGCGTGGGGGTGGTCGTGGTTACGGGCTCTGGCGCGGTTGTAGAGGTCGGCGGCCCAGGGGTTGTCGTGGCGGGAGTCGGCGGCGAAGTCACACAGCGCGTCCCTGAGTTCCTTGTCGGCTCCCCAGCGGAAGGTGACTGCTTTGGTCTTGCCGGACTGGCGGGTCGAGGGGGCCACGCCGGCCAGGCAGGCCAGCGCGTCGGCGGTGGGGAACCTGCCGCGGGCGTCGCCGATCTCGGCGAGCAGCCGTGCGGCACGCACGGTGCCCGAGCGGGGCAGCGACTTCACGATGGGGGCGTCGGGATGGATGTCGAGCTGGGCTGTGATCGAGTCAGCCAGAGCGGCGATCTGGGTGTTCAGGGTCCGCAGGACCGCAACGAGCGCCAGCGTGGTCGTGGCATGGTGGCTGGCTTCGGGACCGGTGGCCCCGCGGGGCGCGGCCAGGAGGCGTGCATGCAGCACGGCGGGGTCGGTGCGACCGGAGTAGCCGACCTTGACCAGCCACGCGGCAAGCCTGTCGACAGTGAGCCAGTCGGCCTTGGCCTGGGTGGGGAACCGCTCCAAGAAGTTCAGGCTGACCGCCGAGTCCAGCGCTGCGAACAACTCGACGGCGCCGGGAAGAACGACCTGCAGGTGGGCGCGGAGCTGGTTCGCGGCCGCGACACGGTGCTCGACCAGGTCCCGTCGGGCACGCACCGCGGAACGCAGCGCCTGCGCGGCCGGACTCGACCGGGTCAGTGGGGTCAGTCGACGGCGGTCGGTACGGACCACGTCGGCCAACACGTAGGCGTCGAACCGGTCGTCCTTGTTCCCGGTCGATCTGTACCGGGAGCGGAGGTTCTTGACCTGTGCGGGCGCGATGACCAGCACCGTCAGTTCGGCGGCCAGGAGGGCGTCGATGACGGGGCCGTCAGGGCGTTCGATGCCGACCTCGTCGGCGCCGGCCCCGAGGAGTCGGGTGACCATGCGCTTCAGGCCGGCCGCGGTGTGGGCGATCGTGAACCGGTCGATGACTTCGCCGTTGTGATCGACGATGCACACTACGTGGTCGTCCTTGGCCCAGTCGATGCCGGCGCAGACTCGCGCAGCCGGCTGGATCGGGGAGACACTCATATTCGGGTCCTCGCTGTTGCAGCAGTGGGGAGCCACCCGGTGGTCCCGGGACCCCGCAGCCGGTCGCTCACTGATCGGCGCTCGCTGGCGCACAGCCCTGTAGCCGGTCTGGGTGTCCTGGGCCACCGGACCCCGCAGAACTCATGCAGGACCTCAACTGGGGTCGAGCAGCCGTGGCGGTGGCCCGGTGGGGACCAGGGGTGCATCAGCAAGCCATCCGAGCCTGCCAACACAAGGAAGGTAATCCAGTGAGCATCCACGAGCTCCCTCCGCTATCGGGCGCCCTCGGGCGCCTGGGCCTGGGCGAGCCACCCGACCTCCCGCCTCCGCCCCCGCAGGTTCCCGTCGGCCCGCGCCGGCCGGTGGTGGTGGAACCCATCCCGGTCGACGACGTCGATTGGCGGCTCGTCGTGACCCTGCGCCGCGAGGCGGCCGAGCAGATCGCCCGCGCGGCCGACGACTGGCTGGCGGACCACGGCCGCCCGCTGCCCGACGCGGATCGGCGCGTGCTGGGCCGGGCCATCGTCCGGTCCGTGGTGCACGCCCGAGCCCAGGCGTTGAGCGAGCAGGGCGAGGCGCTGTGGCCGCTGAGGCTGGAGAACCACTACGCCGACGCGGTGGAGAACGCGATCTTCGGATACGGCCGGCTGCAGCCGCTCTTCGAGCTCCCGACGGCGGAGAACATCGAGATCCACGGGCACGACAACGTCTGGGTGCAGCACGGCGACGGCCGCCGGACGCCCCACCCGCCCGTCGCGGACAGCGACGACGAGCTGGTCGACGCCATCCGGTTCCTGGGCGAGACCGCCACGCCGCCGCGGCCGTTCGACGACCTGCATCCCACGATGACCCTGGCGCTCGGCGACCGCTTCCGCCTGCACGCCATCGGGTTCGGCCTCTCGTTCCGGCCCAGCGTCGTCATCCGCCAGCACCTCCTCACCGACGTCACGCTCCGGGACCTGGCGGAGGACGGCATGCTGCCGTCGCGCGTGGCGCGGCTCCTGGAGTCGGCCGTGCTGGCCCGCAAGTCGATCGTCATCTCGGGCGATCAGGGTGCGGGAAAGACGACGCTCCTGCGCGCGCTCATCTCGGCCATCCACCCCAGCGAGCGGTTCGGCACCCTCGAGACGGACTACGAGCTGCTGACCCACCTGCTCGCCCATCGCCGCAACGTGCTCGCGCTCCAGGCCCGGGTCGGCATGGGCGAGACGGCCGGGGGCGTGCCGGTGGGGTCGTTCACCGTCGCCGACCTCATCCCCGAGGCGCTGCGGCAGAACCTCACCCGTCTCGTCGTCGGAGAGGTGCGCGGCGAGGAGGCCGGCGCGATGTTCGAGGCGATGCAGGCGGGCGCAGGCACGCTGTCGACGACGCACTCGCACTCCGCGGCGTCCACCATCGACCGGCTCGCGGCGCGCGTCGCGCAGGGCCGCGTGCTGAGCATCGACGACGCCATGCGCCAGATCGCCCACCACATCGACTTCGTCGTGCACGTGACGCTGCAGGACGACGCGTGGCGCGGCGGGGCAAGGAGGAGGTTCGTCTCCGAGGTCCGGCAGCTCACCGGTGCCATCGAGGCCGACCGCCCGTCCACGCACCTGGTCTACCGGGCGGCGACCGCCACGCAGCCCGAGCTGTTCCAGCCGGATGCCGCGATGGCGGCCGAGCTGGCGCCGTTCGAGAGGGGCGCGGACGCATGGGCCTGATGGCGGCCGTGGCCGCGGGTGCGACGGTGGGGCTGGGCCTCGCCCTGCTCGTGGCCGGGCTGCTCAAGGCGACGCCCGCGTCCACAGCTTCGTCCACAGGCCTGTGGACAAGGGTGCGTCGGCAGTGGACGGCGCTCTCCCCCGCGCGCCGTGGCTGGGTCCTCGCCGCGTTCGGCGGCGGTGCGGTCGCCGCCCTCGTCACCGGCTGGCCGCTCCTGCTCGTGCTCGTGCCGCTGCTCCTGATCACCGTCCCCGCCCTGTTGGCAGCGCCCGCGCAGCCGGAGATCGAGGTGCTCGCCGGCCTCGACAGATGGGTGCGGCTGGTGTCGACGTCGCTGACCGCGGGCAAGTCCATCCGCGACGCGATCTTCGCCACCCGCGCGCAGGCGCCGGCCGTGCTGCGCGGCCCGGTGGATCGGCTCTGCGCGCGGCTCGACCAGCGCTGGACGGCCCGCGATGCGCTGTTCGCGATGGCCGACGAGCTCAAGTCCGCCGATGCCGACGCCGTGCTCGCTGCCCTCTCGATCGCCGCGGCGCGTGGCGGAGGCGGCACGCGGGCGACGCTCGCAGCGCTCACCGACAGCATCCAGGCGCGTCTGCGCGGGTTGCGCGAGATCGCCGCCGAGCGGGCGAAGCCGAGGGCGGTGGCGCGCCAGGTCACGATGATCACGGCCGCCGTCCTCACCCTCATGGTGTTCCTGAACCCGTCCTTCTTCGTGCCGTACGCCACCCCGATCGGCAGCGTGGTCGCGGGCATCCTGGTGTCCGCGTACCTCGGCTGCCTGGTGATCCTGAGGCGCAAGATGGTTCCCCCGCCCGCGCCGCGCTTCCTGCGGGGGCCGTCGTGATCGGCCTGATGGCGCTGACCGGCATGGTCGCGGGGTTGGGCGTCTTCCTCGTGGTGCGGGGCGCCATCACGCAGCCCGTTCGGCTGTCGGACGCTCTCGCGGCGCTGGAGACGCGGCTCCCCGAGGAGCCGGAACCCGCCGTCGGCACCGGCCTTGAGGGCCTGGGTGAGCGGCTCCGCCGGGCCCTGCACCTCCCGATCACGGCTCGTCAACAGCGCATGCTGAACCTCCAGGGCCGATCTGTGGGCGACTTCTTCGCCGAGAAGTTGGTGTGGTCGGGCGCCGGGTTCCTGCTGCCCGTGCTCTGGGGCACGATGCAGCTCTTCTTCGGCCGCAACCCCGGCCTCACTCCCCTGGTGATCTGCGTGCTGGGCGGCGTCGCGGGGTTCTTCATCGCCGACCTCAGGCTCCGCTCCGGCGCGGAGCAGCAGCTGAGATCCGCCCGCGACGGCGTGCACAGCTTCTTCGACCTCGTCGTGCTCGAGCGGCTCGCCAACGCCTCCGCGGCCCAGGCTGCGGCGAACGCGGCCGCCGTCTCGGACGCCCCGCTCTTCCGGCGCATCTCCGCCGGGCTCGAGCGGGCACGCATGGAGCAGACCGCGCCGTGGGACGAGCTGCGCCGCGTGGCCGACGAATGGGCCGTGCCGGAGCTGAAGGACTTCGCCGACGTCATGCAGCTCGAGGAACAAGGCGCCGGCGTGGCCGAGGCCCTGCAGGCCCGCGTGCGAGAACTGCGCGACGCGCACCTCAGCGCCCAACGCGCCGCCGCCGAGGCGGCGAGCGAATCGATGACCCTCTGGGTGACGATCCCGGCGCTGCTGCTCGGCGTCGCGCTGCTCGTCCCCGCACTCCTCGGACTGCTGTCCGGGTGATCCCGCCAAAAAAACCTGTGGACAAGCGGAAAACCGCCCCGTCCCTCTTCCACTACATCCCATGAGGAGGAAACCATGAAAACCATCCACCAGACCGTCGGGCTGCTGCTCCAGATCCTTCAGCCGCCGCCCCGCGACGAACGCGGCCTCAGCCAGAGCACCGAGCTCGCCATCCTGCTGGCCGGCGCGGCGGCCGTGGCCATCGCACTCGTCGCGTTCATCACCAGCTACGTGCAGGGTCACCTCCCGAAGTGACGGGCGACATGCGCGAGGAGGAAGGGCCATGAGGGCGGCGCGCGCCGCGGGGGCGGCGCTCGCCCTCGCGGCACTGCTCGTCGGCGTGCCCTGGGCACTGGCCCGCTTCGGGACGCTGCCCGACCTCCTCACGCTGAACTGGGCGGATGCGCTCACCGGGCCGGCCGGCGGTCGACTCATGCTGGCGCTGCTCAGCGCGGTTGGCTGGGGGGCCTGGCTGGTGCTGGCAGCCACCGTGCTCCTCGAGCTGGCCTCCGCCCTCTCCCGGCACCGCCTCACCGTGACGCTGCCGGGCACCGGCTGGCTGCGGCCCGTGATCTCCGCGCTCGTGCTCGCCGCGGTGGGCACCCCAGGCGTGGCGATGGCGGACGCCGCCGCCCAACCGGCCGAGGCGCCACCTCCACCGCGCGCTCCCGCGGCCGCACCCGCGGTCGCGGAGCGCGAGAGCGCCCGCGCACCCGACGGGCGGCCCTACGAAGTGCAGCCCGGGGACGAACTGTGGTCGGTGGCGGAGCGCGAGCTCGGCGCCGGGCAACGGTGGCGCGACATCGTGGACCTCAACCCCACCCTGGATGCGTCGTCCCGGCTCGCTCCGGGCAGCGTCATCCTGCTGCCGCAGGTGGAGGAACCGCCTGCCACGCCTGATACCGACCTGCACGTCGTGGTGGCGAAAGGCGACTCGCTATGGCTCATCGCCGAACGCGAACTCGGCGACCCGGAGCGCTGGCCCGAGATCCATCGCCTCAACCGGGATCAGATCGCCGATCCCGACCTCATCGACGTCGGCTGGGTCCTCCGCCTCCCCCGGAGCGCCGACCGACCGGCTCCTGAGCCCAGCCACGGGCCGGAGGCGGTCGACCAGTCGCCGGCTCCCGTGGACGAGTCGCCGCCGGCCGACGAGGTGGTCCCCACGCCCGCGCCACTTCCCCTTCCTGACCCCTCACCGCTTCCCGATCCCGAGCCCGTTCCTGCTCCCAAGCCCAGTCCTGCTCCCGAGGCCAGTCCTGCGCGGGACCTCTCCGCGGCGGCCGAAGCCGGGGAGGTCGACCCGCTGCTGCTGGCCGCACCGCTCGGCGCCGCTCTGGCCGGTGCCATCCTGATCAGCGTCACCACTCGACGCAGGGCGCAGTTGCTGGGGCGCGCGGTCGGGCGCCGCCTGATCCCGCTCCCACCTCGCGTGACCGCCTTCTGGGCCGCGCTCGCGCGGCGCGCGGAGGAGACCGACGAGTCGTCCGCCGCGGGCGACGAGCCCGGCCCGACGCACCTGGTTCTGGGGTGGCGGGACGACGAACCCGTCACCGTCGACCTCGAGGCCGAGGGCGCCACGCTGCTCCACGGGCCGGGCGCGCCCGGCGTCGTCGCGGCGGCGATCACCAGCCTCGCCTGCGCCCCGTGGTCCGACGAGGTGCAGGTGGTGGTGGTCGGCGACGACGAGTGGGCCGCGGCCCTCGACGACCCGCGGATCGGCTCCGAGACCGACAGCCGCGCGGGCCTCGCGCGGATGACGCGGCTGAGCGCGGAGCGTCGCCTGGCCCTGCGCACGTCGTCGCTGGCGGACGCCCGGGCGGATCGCGACACGGCGGAGGCCTGGCAGCCCGTCGTCTTCGTCTTCGCCCGTCCGCTGACCCCGGCCGAGCTGGACACTCTCGGCGACTGCCTGGCGCTCGGCGAGACGGGAGTGAGCGCGCTCGCGCTGACCACCGGTCCTCCGCACATCAGCGCCCGCGTGGTGCACGTGGCCGAGGACGCGGCTCACGACGCCGGCGGCTCGTTCATCCCGCAGCACCTGCCCGCCCCGGCCCGGCGCGCCCTCCTCGGCCTGTTCGAGGGGACCGGCCGGACGGACACCGAGACCGCGCCGTGGTGGCGGCATGGCTCGGACCTTCCACCCAACGTCCATCCCCTCCCGATGGAGGGTCGATACCGCGAGGAGCCCGCGATGACCGCACGGCCGGACGCCTCCGCGCACCCCACGCTCCTCCTGCTCGGCTCGGTGGCTCTCACCTCGGCGGCTGGTCAGGCGCCCAGCAGGGCCGCCGGCCAGTGCCTTGAGTACTGCGCGTGGCTGCTCGCGCACCCGGGCAGCACTTCGACGGCGATGGTCCGCGAGCTGCTGGTGGCCGAGGGCACGCGGCGTTCCAACATGAGTCGGCTGCGCAGCTGGCTGGGCTCCGACGACGACGGCCTGCCTTATCTGCCGGACGCGTATTCGGGCCGCATCTCGCTGGACCCGCGGGTGACGTCGGACTGGGAGCAGTTCCAGGCGCTGCTGAGCGGCGGCGTGAACGTGGCGCCCGACGCGTCGCTCCGGCAGAGCCTCTCGCTGGTTCGCGGCGAGCCGCTGGGCGACCTCGCCGTCCACTGGCACTGGGCCGAACAGTTGCGAACCGACATGGTGGCGATGATCGTCGACGCCGCCTCCGTGCTGGCCGACCGGGCCATCGCCCGCGATGACACGGGCCTGGCGCTCTGGGCGCTCGACCGCGCCTCCTTGGCCGCCCCCGACGACGACCAGCTCGCCGTGCGAAGGGCACACGCCCTGGCCGCCGCAGGCAGGGTCGACGAGGCCCGGCAGCAGACCGTCGCGCTCAACCGCGTCCTCCGCACCGCCGGCCGCGACCTCCCGCCCGAGCTCAGCCGCCGCCTTCACCGGGCCCTCAACCCGCCGCCCCCACCACCCCACTCGGAGCAGGTGCCCAGCTGATCTGGCAAGGGTCGGGACAGCAGCCGTTCCCTGAGGAGCAGTCCCGCACACAGGCCCGGCGCTCCATGCGGGGCCTCGGGATCCAACGAACGGCAGGATCGGTCCCTGAGGAGCAGTCCCGCACACAGACCCACACCGAACAAAAACCGTGCGGGACTGCGTCTCGAAGGGTCCGAAACCACCACCCCACCCGGAGCAAGTACTCGGCTGACCTGGCAGGACTCAGAGGCAACAGCTGATCCCTGAGGAGCAGTCCCGCACGCAAACCCACACCGAACAAAAACCGTACGGGACTGCGTCTCGAAGGGTCCGAAACCGAGACTCACGTCCGCATGGCAGCGGCAAGGCGGCGGCCGGCTTCGGTGAGCCAGCGGCCTGGCTCTCTCGTGGCCGTCTCGGCTGAGCCGGCCAGTTCGGTGAGGGAGAGAGCGGCCGCGAACTGGCGCGTGTCGGCGTCGGCGGCGATGATCCCTGCGACCAGCGACACAGGGCCATCGCCCGCGAGGCCGAGCACATAGCCGGGCACCTTCCCGGACAGCGACTGGTCGTCGAACCGTCCCTCACCCGTGACCACGGCGTCGGCCCGGGAGAGGGCCTCGGGCAGGCCGAGCAGTGCGCCGAGGCGTTCCGACCCGGGCACGAGGGTGGCCCCCAAAGCGAGGAGCGCGAAGCCCGTGCCGCCCGCGGCACCGGCGCCTGGCTGGCCCGGGTCGGCGCCGAGGGCGCGGGCGAGCCGGGCGAGGCCCTCCTCCGCGACGGCGATGCCCTTCTCGTCGAGGCCCTTCTGCGGGCCGAAGACCGCTGCGGCGCCGCGGGGCCCGAGCAGTGGGTTGGTGACGTCGCTCAGGACAAGGGTCTCCGGCAGTGTCAGCACGCCGGCGAGGTCGGCCCGCGCCAGGTGGGCGAGCCCTCGGGCACCGTCGGAGATCGGCGCGCCCTCGGCGTCCCGCAGGTCGGCGCCCAGGGCGCGCAGCATCCCGGCACCACCGTCGGTGGAGGCACTGGATCCGATGCCGAGAATGAGCCTGCCCACGCCGTGCTCGACCGCAGCGCGGACGGCCTGTCCGAAGCCGAGCGTGTGGGCGGTCAAGGGCCGGGGGCCGTCGGTGAGGAGTTCGATGCCGGAGGTGCAGGCGAGTTCGACCACCCCGGTCCCGTCCGGGAGCAGGAGCCAATGAGCGGCGATGGGCCGGCCGTCCGGGCCGGTCACCGTGACGGGCATGCGACGAGAACCTGCGTTGGCGAGTTCGAACGCGTCGAGTGTGCCTTCGCCGCCGTCGGCCATGGGGATCGGGACGAGTTCGTCGTAGGGCCGCACGGCCCGCCAGCCCTCGGCCAACGCCCGGGCCGCGTCGGAAGCTCGCAGCGTGCCCTTGAACGAGTCGGGCGCGAAGACCACCGTCGCCATCGGTCCCTCCTTGGACGATCAGGTGGCCCCAGTCTCCCACGGAGGCGGGCACCACGACGCGCGACGCATCGGTAGGGTGCCGTCTGTGACCGTTCCCCCCTTCTCCGCTGTTCTCTTCGACTGCGACGGCGTGCTCGTCGCCTCCGAACCCATCACGCAGGGCGTGTTGCACGAGATGCTGGGCGAGATGGGCTGGGATCTGTCGTTCGAGGAGTGCATGCGGCGGTTCGTCGGCAAGTCCTTCAAGGACGAATGGCATGTCATCCACGCGCACACGGGGGCGACGATCGACGACGAGTGGATCGCCCAATTCCGCGCGCGTCGGAACGAGGCACTGCGCGAGCGGCTGGAGGCGGTCCCTGGCGCCGTCGAGGCCGCCCGCGCGGTGGCCGAGATGATGGACGGCCGCGTGGCGTGCGTCTCAGGTGCGGACCGGGTGAAGATCGAGATGCAGCTTGAGATGGTCGGCCTCGCAGACGTCTTCGAGGGCCGGGTGTTCAGCGGGATGGAGACGGCACGCAGCAAGCCCGCGCCCGACGTCTACCTCGCAGCGGCCGACGCCATGGGCATCGACCCGGCCACGGCGGCCGTGGTCGAGGACTCCTCGGCCGGGGTGCGGGCCGGGATCGCGGCGGGGGCGACGGTGCTGGGCCTCACCCTCGGCGGCCCGGCGTATCAGACGCCGGAGCAGCTCGAAGAGCTCGGCGTCGCGCGCGTGCTGACGTCGATGGCCGACCTACCGGCCGCCCTCGTCTCCTTCGCGTAGCACGCCGGAGCAGACGCTCACGCCGCCGGACTTGAGGCGGCGCACGATGGAGCGTTGCAGCGACGTGTCCTGCGGGAGGGCGTCGAGGTCCACCGGCTCCTCGCCGGGCTCGACGTGGAAGCCGAAGAACAGCGCGTCGCGGTCGCCGGGGCTCGGCGACCCGATGGGCTCGAAGCGGCGCGCGAACCGGGCCATGTTGGAGTCGGGATGCAGGTCCGAGACGATGCCCGGATCCAGCAGCCAGGAGTGCAGCACGAAGGTGCGCGGGCCGTGGTCGGCGAACGCGGGGAACGCGATCTCGCGCGCGAGCCGGAGCGACTCGTCGATCGCCTCGGGAGTGAGCGGGCCGGCCTCCGGGATATGCACGCCGAGGACGTGGGTGTCGCGGCCGGCGGTCGCGCCCAGGCCGTCGCGTTCGAGCGTGAACTGGAGTCGGCCCAGCCAGAGCAGGCGGCCGGTGTAGTTCGCCGCGCACCACGTCTGCGAACTCAGCCCGAAGCGGCCGTGCACCACGCGGTGGATATAGGCCTGCTGCCCGAGGTCGGCGAGCGAGGTCCACGCGATCTCCGACGGCACCCCGCGTCCGGTCAGTTCCGCGTGCACGTCGGCCGCGACGGCCGTCAGACCGAGCAGCGCGACGATGCCGTCCTCCTCGACCCTCGGGTTCGCCGCACTCGCCACCGCCGCAGATCCCGCGTCGAAGTCGCCGATCCGGGCGCGCGCCGCCTCTCGGACCGTGGCCACGCGTGCCAGCAGCGCGGGGCGGTTCCCGAGGTCGTCCACCAGCGCGCGCAGCGCGGCAGCGTCGTCGGGCCGGAATCCCAGCAGCGCCAGGTCCGCGCCTCGCAGCGCCTCGAGCGCGTCAACCTCCGCGGGTGTCGTCATGTCGCCTCCTCCGGATCAAGCCTAGGGCCTGTTCTCGGCCCTCCTTCGCGGGTCGGGCCGTGGCGACGTATCAGGGCGACGCCACCGGACTCCTGAGCCGATGACGGCACATTCCGGGACCCCACGCGAAGGAGTAGCGCCATGATGCTTCCTGCCCTGCCCACCCGCCCTCGAGACGCGCCCCTCCCCACAGGACGGGCCGCATGACCGCGGGCACGGCGATCGTCGCCGGCCACCTCGACGACCCGCCGGTCGCCGCCGCCTGGGCCGCGGTGGAGCGGCTCGGCGCACCCGCACGGTTCGTCGACCTCGCACGGCCCGTGCCCGAGCTCGACTGGGCCGACGTCGCAGGCGTGTACCTGCGCGCGTTCGGCGCGGCCGACCCCCTCGGCGCCCGCACCCTGCGGGCCGAGGCGGAGGCCACGCCGTCGTCCGTGCGCGTCGTGAATCGGCGCGGACCGGCGGCCGCCCTGCCCAAGCCGGCGCAGACCGCGCACATCGAGGCCGCAGGGTTCGGTGTCCCGCAGCGACTGCTGACCACCGACCCGGGCGCCGCCCGCGCCTTCGTTCAGCGCCACAAGACGGTGGTGGTGACGTCGACCAGCGCGGTGCGCAGCATCGTGCGATTCGCATCGGTGGACGAGGATTTCTCGCGCGTCACCTGGTGCCCCACGCAGCTGCAGGCCTTCGTCCCCGGCGTCAGCTACCGCGCGCACGTCGTCGGGGAGCGCGTGTTCGCGCACGAGGTGTCGGCCGACGACGGCGACCGCGCCCGCGGCTCCGTGACGCCGGCCGAGCTGCCGTCCGCCGTGGCGGAGCGGTGCGTCGCGCTGAGCCGCGGGCTCGGGCTGGAACTCGCAGGCCTCGACCTGCGGCACACCCCCGATGACCGATGGGTCTGCTTCGAAGCCAGCACGTCGCCGGTCTGGACCGCCTACGACCTGGACGGCACCATCGCCGACGCGCTGGCCCGCCACCTCGCGGGCTTCTGACGGGGCGGGGCCCGCCGAGCACTATCCTCTCTCGCGTGGTGGAGGAGAAGACGGCGGCGACGCCCGAGGGTGAGGCGCCGCCCACGCGGCTGCAGCGCCTCGCCACGTGGTACGGCCACGTCTCCGACGTCCTCACGCCCCAGCGAGCCGGGCTGCTGCTGGGTGTGCTGGTGATCGCGCTGGTGGGCGCCGTCGGCGGATGGGGCGCGGCGACGGAGGCCGTCGAGGACCTCCCGCCCGGCACCGTCGGGGTCGCGGCCGACGCGGCGCCGTTCCAGCTCACGGTTCGGCGCGCGCGTTACTTCGACGAGCTGTCGCCCACGTTCCCCGCAATGGACGGTCGGCGCTACCTCGCCGTGTCGGTCGACGTCACCAACACGTCCGACGAACCGGTCTCCTCGGGCATTCTCGCGCAGGCCGTCGGGATCGACGCCGCGGGTCTGGCCACCATCGAGCTGCGCTCCGGCCCCACCGTCGAAGGTCCGAGCGTGGTGCGCACCGTCGACAGCCTCTCCCAGCGAAGCCTCCAGCCGACGCTGCCCACGAACGTGGTGCTGGTCTGGCGGCAGGACGTCGCCGAGCCGGTGCCCGAGAATCTGACCGTCACCCTGTCGCGGCACACGTGGCGGCGCTCCTCGCTGGACGGCAGCATGGGCTGGCGCGATCCGGAATCCACAGCCCGGATCGTCGTCCCGCTCGAGGCGCTCCCGGAGCAGCCATGAAGTTCACGCGCAACGGTCTGCTGACCACCCTGCTCGTCGTGGCCGCGCTCTTCATCGGCTCGCAGATCACCACACACCTGCCGCAGCCCGAGTTCGTGCTCGGCGAGGCCCCGTTCCTGTCGAAGGCCGACGTCGGCGAGCCGGTGCGGCTCAGGACCGGCGACGTGACCGTGACGGGGGTGCGCTCGGCCAAGCGCGTCGAGCTCTACCGGCAGGTGGCGGAGTCGCCCGGCGTGTGGCTCGTCGTCGACCTCACCTGGGCGCCGCGCGACGCACCCAGCGGCGTCCCCGCCGACGCGCCCGAACTCGTCGCAGCCGACGGTCGACGCTTCGGCGGCACCCAGGCCGTCATCAACACCTGCGGCCCCGCGCAGCCCGGGATGCCCGTGGCCTGCCAGTTCCCCTTCGAGGTGCCGACCGACGCGTTGGAGGGCATCCGGCTCCTCGTGCCCACCGGCGGCAGCACGCGGGCGAGCGACGACGTCGCGGAGGTCGATCTCGGCATCGACGCCGACCGCGCCGCGCAGCTGTCGGCGACGGACGAGCAGGTCGCCCTCGAAACCTCGACGGTGGTGAAGCGGTGAGGAGCGTGTGGTGGCGCCGCAACCGACTGTGGCTCGCGCTGCTCGTGCCCCTGGCGCTGCTGGCGGTGGCCGCGTCGTCGTTCCGGCTCGTCACGTTGTATCTGCCGTGGGAATGGTCCCGACCCGTCGTCGCGCACGGCCCCGCAGGCACGCTCCGCCAGAGCTTCGACGACCTCGCGGGCACGCGCACGACGCGCGAGGTCCGCGTCGAGGTGATCTCGATCGAGGCTCACGAGACCTACGCCAAGACGAAGGCCGCCGTCGGGGGCACACTCTGGCGGGCGGTGCTGGAGTTCGAAGCCGCACCGGATCAGCAGCTGTACGGCTGCGAGGTGGAACTCACCGACGCCGCCGGCACCCGCTACGACTTCCGCAGCGGCCTCGAGCCGGCCACCGAAGGCGACTACTTCCAGGCCCCGATCCTCCTGCCGTGCGTGCCCGAGGACGCGCCCGGCCCGACGGTGGAGCCGCTGACCGGCACGTCCGTGCCGTCCCCCGTGCAGCGCCCGCGCACGTGGCGCGAACAGGTGCTGATCGCGATGCCCGAGGGCGTGACCCCCACCGGCGTCCGCATCGGCTGGAGCCGCCCCGAGTACCTCGTTCTGCAGATCCCGTAGCGAGAGTCCCGCGCCTGTCGCTACTTGCCGGCCATGGAATTTTCACGCACAACCCTGGCTTCTGTGCCCTACAGGGCACAGGGAGTGGAGTTGTGCGTCAAAACTCCATGCCCGTCTCACTACCAAACTCGCTGCCCAAGGCGCGGGACCTAACGACCAAGGGCCCGGAGCTTCGCGCGGCGGCCCGGCTCAAGGAGCGGCCGCTGCCGCAATTCCCCGCCGATGAGCACGACACACCCCTCATCAGCCTCCGATGAGCACGCACCGGAGTTCGTCGGGATCGGATGAGCACGCACCGGAGTCCGTCGGGGGCCGATGAGCACGAGCCCGGTCTCGTTGAGGGAAAGGGCCGATTTCGGGCTGTTTCGGGCGACGAACTCCGGCACGTGCTCATCGGGCCCTGACGACCCGGGAGTCGCAGGGCGGATGGCGCAGGTCGGCGATCGGTCGTTGGGAAGCAGCCCGTATCGGTCCCCGAGGGAGCGCGCCGCATCGGTCCCTGAGGAGCCGGCCACACCGGTCCCTGAGGAGCCGGCCACACCGGTCCCTGAGGAGCAGCCCCGCAGGTCGACCTGCACCGAGCGCGAGCCCTGCGGGGCTGCGTCTCGAAGGGTCCGAAACCACAGCCCAACCCATCCCCACAAGCCAGAGTCACACCCTCACACGCGCACAATTCTCTGTATACGGGCAGCCACGCGAATAATTGCGGCGCTGCCCGTATACGGAGATTTATGCAGGGAAACCACCGCAAGACCGGCCACATTGGCCATGGGGAGACGGAGCGCCTCCCCACCTCACCCGGTCCGCCCTGTTGTCGAGTCACTGCCCACAGCGCGGGACCTTTCGACACGGCGTTCGGCTAGCGCCTCACGGCCGGCTCAAGGAACGGGGCCTACCTCAGCCGTCCGCCCTCGTGGGTGAGATCCCGGGTAAGTGCGGGACCTTTCGACACGGCGTTCGGCTAGCGCATCACGGCCGGCTCAAGGAACGGCGTCCCACCTCACCCGTCCGCCCTCGTGGTCGGATTGGCGGACGGGTGCGGGACCTAACGACCAAGACGTGTTCGCTGGCGCTCACGCGTCGGCTCAAGGAACGGCGGCCCGGCTCAAGGAACGGGGCTCACCTCAGCCGTCTGCCCTCGTGGTCGGGTTAGCGGACGAGTGCGGGACCTTTCGACACGGCGTTCGGCTAGCGCCTCACGGCCGGCTCAAGGAACGGGGCTCACCTCAGCCGTCTGCCCTTGTGGTCGGGTTAGCGGACGAGTGCGGGACCTAACGACCAAGACGTGTTCGCTGGCGCTCACACATCGGCTCAAGGAACAGCGGCCGGCTCAAGGAACGATGCCCACCTCACGCGTCGGCTGAAGGAGCGGCGGGTTTCGGCTGGGCCAGCACGACGGCGTTGACGGCCGCGGCTAGCAGGGCCAGTACCAGGACGAAGTACACGCCGCGCTCCACCAGCGTGACGTACGGCTCGAGGGCGAACTGCCGGAGGGTCGGGCCCGGGCCGACGACGGCGCGCATGAACAGCGCGACCACCGACTGCACACCGCTCGCGACGAGGAACACCACGCAGAACATCACCATCGGCAGGATCCCCGCCACGGCGACCTTACGGATGGCGTCGAGTGTGTTCTGCACGGGGGTGACCACCGGCTCGACGACGTGGCTGACGACGCGGCGCACCGGGTGGGGGACCTTCGCGATGCGCTTGGTGGCCTCCTCGTGGCTGTCCATCGGCAGCTTCGATGCGCTCAGTTGGTGGCCGTAGACCGCGGCTCCGATCGCGAGCCACGCGACGGGCACCACCACCACGGAGCCGAGGTTGCCGAGCATGCCTGCGACGGCGTCGACCACCGCGACGGCCCAGCCACCCCAGGTGCGGGCGAAGGCGACGACGGCCTCCCACCAGTCGACGACGGCGGCCACCACGCGGCGCGACATCACCCACTCGCCCACGGTGTCGATCTGCGCGGTGAGGGCATTGGCGAGCGTCATGATCCACAGCACTTCGAGGTACGCCGCGAACGCCGCCCAGGCGAGGTGCTTCTCGACGAGGCCGAGGATGGAGATCACCTTCCGCAGCACCAGCCCCACCACCACGAACGCGACGATCGTGAGGCCGGGCGCGTAATCAGCCCTCCCCCAGTCGATGTTCTGCACCGCGGTGTTCATGCTCTCGTCCACGGTGGAGTCGGTGAGGAACACGGCGACGTCCTGCTTCAGCAGGCCCGACGACGCGTAGACAGCGAGGAACGGGATCAGCACCTGCCCGGCCACGGTGAGGTTCTTCGTCCACCGCGCGCGGACGCCGGCCGGCTCCACCATGCCCGAGAACGCCGGCAGGGTGGGGGCGAGCGCGCGCAACATCAGCACGAACGACAACAGGGTGGCCATCGGGGCCAGCGGAAGGATCAGGACGGCCACCGTCGGGCTGACGTCCGACACGACGGTGGCGAGCCACAGGAATCCCATGCGGCCGGTCCAGCCTGCGAGGAACAGCGCGATCAGCTGCGGCCAGTGCGCGGCGAGCGCGCGCCCGGCGTCCACGGCGAAACGGGCGAAGGTGCGGGCGGCGTCGAGCAGGATCTGGCCGAGCGCGCCGAGCACGGACGTGACGGGCTGCATGTTCACCTCGGGGGCTGGTGGTCGGCGTCGAGCATAGCGACGGCGACCGCCCCGCCTCGCGTCGTCCCGGCGCTGAGGGTCAGGACTCGGAGCCGACACCCTGCCGGTAGGTCTCCCACATCCGCACGAGGAGGTCCTCGTTGAGGTCGAGGCCGGCCAGCGACGGCGGCTGGGGATGGTCGCCGTGGATCTCGCGGTGCAGCTGCTCCATCCGGTGGTCGAGCTGCTCGGCAGCGGCCGCGGCCTCGGCCAGGTCGGAGGCGACATGCGCGGGCACATCACCGTCGTACTTGTAGAAGATCTTGTGCTCGAGGCTGGCCCAGAAGTCCATCGCGATGGTGCGGATCTGCACCTCGACGGTGACGGGCACGGCGCCCGTCGACAGGAAGACGGGGATCTCGATGATCGCGTGCAGGCTCTTGTAGCCGTTGGGTTTGGGGGACGCGATGTAGTCCTTGACCTTGAGGACCCGGACGTCGTCCTGTGAGGTCAGCGCGTCGAGGATCCGGTAGGTGTCGGCGATGAAGCTGCAGGTGATGCGGACGCCGGCGATGTCGGTGATGTTCTGCCGGATGGCGTCCAGCGACGGCTCCAGGCCGCGCTTGGCGACCTTCTCGAGGATGCTCGACGGCGACTTGATCCGCGACCCGATGTGCTCGATGGGGTTGTAGCGGTGCAGGTGGAGGAACTCCTCGCGCAGGATGGTGACCTTCGTCATCACCTCGTCGGCCGCGAACTGGTACTCCATCATCAGCCGGGTGAAGTCCTCCCGCACCTGCCGCGCGAACGACAGCATGGCGGGATCCGGCCCCTCCTTCGGCGGCCACGCGGGCTCTGCCGGGCCGAGGGGATCGTGGCGTGCGGACACAGTCGTCACCTTTGATTCTGCCTTCCTTCCCGGCCAGGGTAGCCGTCGTCTCCAAGGGCTCATCGGCCCGGAGTGGCGCGGTCGACGACGGTCGGCGCGGGCCGAGCGCCGTCTATTCCCCACTTCGCCGAACGCGAACTCGGGCTGGAGACCGTCGTCGGACGCCTGTTGGGCGTTTACGCTGCCGCCATGTCTTCCATCGTCATCGTGATGCGCCCGGCCGACCCCGTTGCCGCGCCCATGATGATGTGTTGCTGTCGCTGACCACCGCCCCCACCGCCGCCCGGCATCCCTCAGCACACCCGTCGACCCCGGCCCTTCGCCGCGCGGGACGACCACACCCGAGAGCAACATCATGGACATCCTCACCGCCCGCCCCACCGCATCCACCCCGCCGTTGCGCGGCTTCGTCCTGTCCGTCAGCCTGACGGAGGAGGAGGCCCGCCGCGCGGGCACCAGCCTCGACAAGATCGCGCAGGCGCTGCGCTTCCAGCTGTCGGCGATGCTGCCGGCCGCGTCGACGGAGTTCACCTACCTGATCCCGGCGCCGGCCCGCGGCCGCGCCCAGTCGCCCCGCTCCGTCATCCACCGGCTGCCCTCGGAGAAGGGCCTGGTCATCGACCTCCCCCGCGAGCAGGCGCGGATCGACGGCAAGGACGTCGGCCTCTCGCAGCGCGAGTTCGAGCTGCTGCGCGTGCTGATCGAGTCGGCCCACACGCCGCTCGATCGCCCGGCCCTCTTCGCCGAGGTCTGGGGCGAGGCCGACGACGACGCGAACCTCCGCACCATCGACGTCACCGTGCGTCGGCTCCGCAGCCGCCTTGGTTCGCACGGCGCGACCATCCGCACCATCCGCGGCCTCGGCTACCGTTTCGACCCCCTTCCGGGCGTCACGGTGCTGGCCGCGCCCACGTCGTCGCTCAGCCGCGCCTCCTGATCGGCCCGCGCTGACCGACCCCGCCGCGTGCTCATCGACGGGGTCGGGGGAGCAGCGCCGGGCGACGGCGCTCAGACCTGCTCGCGCTTGGCCGCGCGGCGCTTCGCCGCGTCCTCGGGCTCGCCGAGGGTCAGCATCAGTCGGTTGGCCCAGCTGAAGAAGGCCCCGCCGTTGATCAGGTCGATGATCGACGTGTCGTCCAGGCCCGCGGCGCGCAGGCGCGCCACGTGCGAGGCGTCGAAGGCGACAGGGGTGGCGCTCAACGCGGCCACGGCGGCGACGATGGCGTTCCAGCGCTCGTCGCCGAGGTCCGCGGTGACGCCGTCGTCGACGAGCGCGGTGATCTCCCGCTCACGGGAGGGGTCCTCGCGCAGCGCGAAGGCCGTGTGCACGGACGCGCAGAACACGCAGCCGTTCAGCCGGGACGTGGTGGCGGCGGCCAGCTCGCGCTCGGCGCGCGGGAGGCCGTCGTCGGCGTTGTAGAAGATGTCCAGGTCGGTGAGCGTGCGGGCTTTCAGCACCTCGGGATCGCGGGCCAGCAACCGGAAGTACGGGTTGGCGGCGCGCTCCGGCTCGATCAGGGCGTCGATGTGGCGCTCGGTGAGCTCCTCCTGCGCGAGCGGCTCGATCCACGGCTGCCAGCCGAGGCCGCCGACGACGAAGCGGTCGGGGCCGAGGCCCTCGGGGACGGTGGTGAGTCCGGCGGTCATCAGGCCTCCTGGGCGAGGACGCGCAGCCCGGCGGCGGCGCGCAGTTGGAAGGACAGGAATGCGACGGCCTGCGACAGCGTGACGATGTCGTTCAGGCTCCAGCCGGCCACGAGCAGGCGCTCCTGGTGCGACTGGCGGGCGTCGCGGGGGTGCAGCACGAGCAGGTGCGCGTGCGCGAGGCCGGCGGTGAGCCGTGCGCCCAGGACGGCGACGGCGTCCTCGGGCAGGACGGCCTCCGTCGTCGGCACCGACTCACCGGCGAGCAAGGGCTCGCGGTAGGTACCGGTGGGGCCGGGGACGCGGGTGGCGTCGGCGGCGGCGCGCACGGCGGCGACCAGGTCGTCGGATGCGACGTCGCCCAGCAGGTCTGCGTAGAACTCCGCGGCGGGCGCGTCGTCGTGCAGGCCGGCGACGAACAGCGCAACGGCCAGCCGCTCCTCGAGCGGGAACGTGCCCGGGTCCGCGGGCTCGAACAGCGACTCGAAGCTGAGCTGCGCGTTGGCCCGCGCCTGGGGGCGGAGGTCGCGCAGGCCGTCGACGCGGCTGCCCGGGGTCAGGCCGGCGAGGGTCGAGATGATGTCGGCCATCACTTCCCCCAACCCAGCGCCGGGGCGACGACCGTGGCGAACAGCTCCAGCGAGCGGAGCGTGATCTCGTGCCCGGGTTCGAGCGAATGCACCTGGATGGCCACCTCGGAGGCGTTGCCTGCGACGGTGTCGCGGCGTAGCTGGTCGATCACCTCGTCGGGCGTGCCGAAGGTGGAGTCGGTGACGCGCAGCACCTCCTCGACGCTCAGCTCGTCGCCGTCGCGCTTGGCGAAGACGCCCGCGAAGCGCCTGAGCTTCGGCAGCGCGGCCTCCAGGACGGCGGTGCGGTTCTCCTCGTCCACCACGACGACCGTGCGGGAAGCGAGCAGCCGACGCTCACCGCCCTCGGGTAGCGCCGCCTCGTAGGCCTCGACGATGGGCTGCTGGATGTCCACCAGGGTCGCCTCGGGGTGGTCCGCGGGGCGCGGCTGCGAGCGCGAGAGCATCAGGCCGTCGTTGCGGTCGCCGGCGAGCGCGGCGCCCGCGGCGGAGAAGGTGGCCTGCCACAGCCGGCGCTCGAGCCCCGGTGCCGCCGGGTAGAGGTGGTTCTCGGGCGAGCCGAGCTCACCACCGGTGAAGGCCGTGAGCAGCGTCGCGAACTTGGCCGCGAACAGCTCGCGGCGCTCGTCGGAGTTGAGCCCGAACGCGAGGAAGCTCGACGGTGTGCCGCCGGTGCCGATGCCCAACTCGACGCGCCCGCCGCTGATGGCGTCGACCACGGCGGCGTCCTCGGCGACGCGGATCGGGTCCTCCAGCGGGAGCGTGATGACGCCGGTGCCGAGCCGGATGGCCGTGGTGCGGGCCGCGGCGGCGCCGAGCAGCACCCACGGCGAGGGCAGGCCGCCCTCGTCCTCGTGGAAGTGGTGCTGGGCGAGCCAGGCGCTGGCGAAGCCGAGGCGCTCCGCGGTGGAGATCTGCTCCAGGGCGAAGCGGTAGCGGTCGGCCGCGCTGGCCTCCTCCAGGAGCCTGGT
This sequence comes from Arachnia sp., assembly GCA_047602285.1. Lineage (GTDB taxonomy): Bacteria > Actinomycetota > Actinomycetes > Propionibacteriales > Propionibacteriaceae > Arachnia. The sequence continues at coordinate 2,169,180 of JASGHR010000001.1, read as the reverse complement.
GAACAGGCCGATGCGGGGTGAGCTCATGAGAGTTGTTTCCTCCTGATCAGATGGTGGCGTAGAGCCGGCCCGGGATGGCGTCGAGCAGCGCCCGGGTGTAGTCGTGACGGGGGCGCCGGAAGACGTCCTCGGTGGTGCCGGACTCGACCTGGACGCCCTCCTTGAGCACCGAGACGGTGTCGGAGATCTGCCGGACGACGGCGAGGTCGTGCGAGATGAACACGTAAGTGAGGCCCCGCTCGCGCTGGAGCCGGTCCAGCAGCTCGAGGATCTGGGCCTGGACCGTGACGTCCAACGCCGAGACCGCCTCGTCGAGCACGACGAGCTGCGGCTCGAGCACCAGCGCGCGGGCGATCGCGACGCGCTGCCGCTGCCCGCCGGACAGCTCGCGCGGCAGCCGGGTCAGGTAGTCCTGGGGCAGGGCGACGTCGTCGAGGATGTCGCGGACGCGCTGGCGGCGCTCCGTCTGCGACCCGAGGCGGAAGTTGCGCAGCGGCTCCTCGATGATCGAGCCGACCGACTGCCGGGGGTCGAGCGAGCCGAACGGGTTCTGGTAGACGAGCTGCACGGTGCGGCGCAGGTCGCGGCCCTTGGCCCCGCGGGACGGCCGCACGTCGAGGTCGCCGATCCTGATCTGCCCGGCCGTGGGCTGGTCGAAGCCGACGAGCAGGCGCCCCGTGGTGGTCTTGCCGGAGCCCGACTCCCCCACCAGCGCGTGCGTGGTGCCTGCGGGCACCGTGAAGCTGACGTCGTCGACGGCCCGGAAGTTCGGCTCGTTCTTGCCGCGCGGGAACTCCCTGACCAGCCCTGTGACCTCGACCAGCGGCCGGGCCGACGGGTCGACGGTGATCGGCTCGCGGGTCCGGGCGCTGAACGATGGCACGTCCGCGATCAGCCGCCGGGTGTAGTCCCGCGTCGGGCTGGTGATCACCTTGGCGATGGGGCCGATCTCCTCGCGCTTGCCGTCGCGCATCACCAGGATGCGGTCGGCGCGCTCGCCGGCCACGCCCATGTCATGCGTGATGAAGAGCACGGAGGTGTGCGTGCGGGCACGCAGCTCGTCGATCAGGTCGAGGATGCGGCGCTGGACCGTGACGTCGAGGGCGCTCGTGGGCTCGTCGGCGATGATCAGCTCGGGCTCGAGCGCGACGGCGGCGGCGATCAGCACGCGCTGTCGCATGCCGCCGGAGAGCTCGTGCGGGTACTGCGCCGCGCGCCGCGCGGGCTCGGGGATGCCGACCAGCTCGAGCAGCTCGAGCGCCTTGCGCCGCGCCGTCGACGGCGTGGAACCGTGCAGCAGGAACGGCTCGGCGATGCTCGCGCCCACCGTGCGCAGCGGGTTGAGCGAGTTGTTCGGGTCCTGCGGGATGAGGCCGATGCGCGGCCCGCGGATCCGGCGCCACTGCCGCCGGCCCGCGGCGAGCAGGTCGATGTCGCCGAGGCTGACGGAGCCCGACACGACCTTCGCGTTGGGCGCCTGCAGCCCGATGATGGTCTGCGCGATGGTCGACTTGCCCGAACCGGACTCGCCGACGACGCTCAGCACCTCCCCGGCGTTGACCTCGAAGGACACGCCGTCGACGGCCCGGCGGGCGCCGGTGCGGGTGGTGTAGTCGATGGTCAGGCCCTCGACGCGGAGGATCGGCTCGCTCATCGGGTCACCTCTCGGATGGCGTTGCTGATGCGGTTGGTGGAGAGTACGACGGCGGCCACGACGATGCCGGGCAGCGTCGTCAGCCACCAGCCGGTGGCCATGTAGTTGCGGCCTTCGGAGATGAGCAGGCCCCACTCCGGCGTGGGCGGCGGGGCGCCGTAGCCGAGGAAGCCGAGCGTGGCGATCTGCAGGATGGCCGAGCCGAACTGCAGCGCGATCAGCGCGATCACCGGGCCCAACGAGTTGGGCAGGACGTGCCGGGCGAGCACCGACCAGAACGTGCCGCCGCTGCCGTAGGCGGCCTCGACATAGTCGGAGGCGCTGACGGTCACCACGCGCGAGCGGGCCAGACGGGCGAACGTGGCCACGGACGTCAGGCCGACGGCGATGGCCGCGTTCGTGGTGCCGAAGCCCAGCAGGATCACGACGCTCAGGCTGAGCAGCAGGCCGGGGATGGCGAGCAGCACGTCCACCAGCCGCATGATCGCGTCGTCGACCAGACCGGGGCGGGCGCCCGCGATCAGGCCCAGCAACGTGCCGAGCACGAAGCCGATCGCGACGGCAGCCGCACCCGCGCTCAGCGAGTGCCGGGCTCCGTAGACCACGCGGGAGAACAGGTCGCGGCCGGTGGCGTCGGTGCCGAACAGGTGCAGGGCCGACGGCGGCTTGAGCGCCTCCTTCGCCGACCCCGCGATGGGATCGAACGACGTGAACAGGCCGGGCGCGACGGCCCAGACCAGCGCGACGAGCAGGATCAGCGCGGCGACGATCGCGCCGGGCCGCAGCCAGGGAGATGTCCTCATGCGGCCGCCCTCCTGAGCCGGGGATCGATCACGGGGTACAGCAGGTCGACGATCAGGTTGATCACGACGAAGCCGACCGCGGCCAGCAGCACGACGGCCTGGATGACGGGCAGGTCGCGGTTCGAGACCGCCTGCACCGTCAGCGTGCCGATGCCCGTGCGGCCGAAGACCGCCTCGGTGACGACGGCACCGGCCACGAGCTCGCCGAACAGCAGGCCCGCGATCGTGATGGTGGGCAGCAGCGCGTTCTTGGCGACGTTGCGCCACAGCAGCCACCATTCGCTGGCGCCGCGAGCGCGCACGACGTCGACGAACGGGCTCTCCTGCACCTCGTCGAGGCTGCGGATCAGCACCTGGCTGAGCGGTGCGGAGATCGCGATGCCGATGGTCACCGCGGGCAGGATCAGAGCCTCCAGGCCGGTGGCGCCGATGACGCGCACCCAGCCAAGGCCGAACGAGAACACCTGGATGAGCAGGATGCCCACCCAGAACACGGGCACCGAGACGAACAGCGGCGGGAGGCCGCGGACCGCGTGCCGCACCCAGCCGAACGGCCGGAACGACGCGAGGAACGAGACGACGACGGCGAGCAGCACGGCGAGCACGAACCCGGACGCGGCCAGCGCGACCGTCTGCGGCAGGGCCGTCGCGATGAGGTCGGCGACCCGGGCGCCCGACTGCAGCGAGGTGCCGAGGTTGCCGGTGATGTAGTTGCCGACGCTGGTGAGGAACTGTCGCCAGACGGGCTGGTCTACGCCGTAGACGACGCGCAGCTGCTCGATCTGCTCGGGGGTGAGCCCCAGCTCCGGGCTCTGGTAGCGGGCGAGGACGCCGTCGCCCGGGAGGGTCTGCATCAGGATGAAGGTGGCGGTGAACGCCAGGAGGATCACGAGGACCGACTGCGCGATGCGCTTCGGGATACTCACGTTGATCTCCTTTCGGCTGGTGGTGCCGTGGGCGGGGCCGCTCGAGGCCCCGCCCACGGACGCGTCACTTGTTGAGCTGCACCGAGTAGAACGTCGGGCGGGCGACGGACTCCGTCGAGAAGCCCTCCACGTAGGTCTGCAGGCCGTAGACCTGCGGCTCCTCGAACAGCGGCAGCACGTAGGCCTTCTCCGTCAGGTAGTCCTGCACGGCGGCGCTGGCCGCGGCCCGGTCCGCATCCTTGGGCTCGGACGCGACGGCCTCGAGCAGCTTGTCGAGCTCGGGGTCGGTGACCTTGCCTGTGGCGGAGCTGAGGTTCTGCAGCGTGTTGCGGTTGGCCGAGTGGAACTGGCTCTTGATGACGTCGTAGTCGGCTCGGGCGACCATCGAGTGGTAGATCTGCACCTGGTTGATGTCGGCCGACGCGGTGGTCTGCGCAGCCTGGTCGCCGGAGATGATCTTGACCTCGATGCCGATCTGGCGCAGCTGGTCCTGGATGATCGTCAGCACGTCGGCCGAGCGCGGCTGCGGCAGGGCGATGTTGAAGGTCAGCGTCAGGCGCTGCCCGTCCTTGGTGCGCACGCCGTCGGAACCGAGCGCCCAGCCGGCCTCGTCGAGGAGCTGCGCGGCCTTGGCGGTGTCGTAGACGTAAGCCGCGGACTGGTCCTTGTAGCCCAGCGCACCCTTGGCCAGCGACGACGTCGCGAGTGGGTAGGACTCGGTGAACAGCGCCTCGATGATGGCCTCGCGGTCGATGCCCGCGATGATCGCCTGGCGCACCTTGATGTCGGAGAGGAAGGGGTGCGGGAAGCGCAGCGACAGCGAGTTGGTGACGCCGTTGGTCGGCTTGCTGACCACGGTCAGCCCCGCACCCTTGACGACGGCCTCGTCGGGGGCCTCGATCTGCCGGGCGATGTCGGCCTGGCCCGCGGTCAGCGAGCCGGTGCGCACGCTGTTCTCACCGGCCACCACGTAGTCGATCTGGTCGAGGTAGGCGCGGCCCTGGTGCGCCAGCGACGGCGGTGCCCAGTTGTAGTCCTCACGCGCCTTGACGGTGAGCTTGGTGCCGATCTCCTCCTTCTCGATCACGAAGGGGCCACTGCCGATGATCTTGGCGGCGTTGCCGGGGCCGAAGCCGTCGGCGTTGAGGTCGAGCGTCGCGTCCGAGACCAGGCCGGAGTTGATGGTGGAGACGGCCTGCGCGAACCCGGGGGCCGGGGCCGAGAAGTGGAACTTCACCGTGTGCTCGTCGACCACCTCGCCGGACTCGTAGTTGTTGATGGCCTCCGAGACCGGCAGGGCGCGGTCGGGATCGCCCTTGCCGAACAGGTCGAGGTTCTTCACGACGTTCTCGGCCGTCAGCTTGGAGCCGTCGGAGTAGGTGACGTCGTCGCGCAGGGTGAACGTGTACTCGGTCGCGTCGTCGTTGATCTCCGGGAGCGCGGTGGCGATCCACGGCTCCAGCTGCAGCGTCTCCGGGTTCTGGTAGAGGAGGCGGTCGGTGATGTTGTTGATGATGCCGCCGTTGGGATAGAAGCCGGCCGACGGCGGGTACAGCGTGTTGAACGTCTGCGGCTCGAGGTAGGTGAGCGTCCCCCCGGTCTTCGCCGCTCCCGAGTGGGAACCGACGGGAGTCGTCGGGGGCTCGGCGTCGCCACCGCAGGAGGTGAGCAGAGCGGTCGCGACGGATGTGACGAGCAGCGCGGTCAATGCGCGTACCCAGGTGTGCTTTGCCATGATCTCTCCTGAGAACTTCGCGGGCCCCCACCGAGCGGTGAGGTGCCGTCAGTCTGGGGAGGCGAAAACGCGCCGACAAAGACGACGTGAAATGTTGTGACACAGAGCGCCACAGGATGTAACAGGGGAATGGACCGCCACTCCGCGACGTTTCGACGAGATCTAGGGACGTACTGATCGATGGGGTGCGGGTGGCGTCCGGCTCGCTGATCGGCACCCGCCGGCTGATGCCCCAGACCCAGGAGTCGCAGGACGGGCGACAGCGCGGTAGTCGTGGGTCCTGAGGAGCGGCCCACATCGATCCCTGAGGAGCAGCCCCGCGCGGTGTCTGACACCGAGCGAAGACGGTGCGGGGCTGCGTCTCGAAGGGTCCGAAACCCACGCGCTCCCGATCCCACGGATCACGAGCCGGGCCAACACCGGTGCACAGATCTCTGTATACGAGCACCCAGCCCTATATGCGACCTGGCCGCCCGTATACAGAGATCTGTGCACCGACGCGCTCGGGCTGTCGATCTGGGCCGGGGCCGTACGACATGATGGTGTCGGGCCAACCGGTTCGGCATCGGATCCGCCTCACCCCGCCTTCCGCGACGCGGCGGACACCCACCTTCTAGGAGGAAGTCATGCGATACGCGCTCCTACTCATGGGTCACGTGGACGACCCGGCCTGCGGCGAGGACGGGGGCGCGAGCCCCGAGGAGTTCTTCGCCTTCGACAAGGAGATCACCGACGCCGGCGTCGTCGTCACGTCGTTCGCGCTGGAGGACCCGGACCAGGGCGTCAGCGTCGGGACGGCGGACGACGGCCAGCGCGTCGTCTCGTCCGGCCCGTTCGCCGAGGTGCAGGAGTTCGTCGGCGGCGTCTACATCATCGAGGTGGAGAACCTCGACGAGGCCATCGCCTGGGCCAAGCGCAGCCCCGCGTCCGCCCCGGGTGGGCATGTAGAGATCCGCCCGGTGGCATCGTACTGACGATGAGTGAGCCGACGGCCCCGGCGGGCGGCGAACAGGACGCCCACCGGGCCGTCGCCGGCCTCGGCCGGGACGGGCTGGCGCGCATCCTGGCGATCCTCGCCCGCCGCTTCGGCGACCTCGACCTCGCCGAGGACGCACTCCAGGATGCCCTGGCCGAGGCGTTGCGGGCGTGGCCCGCGGCCGGCGTGCCGCGCGTCCCCGAGGCGTGGCTGGTCACCACGGCCAAGCGCCGGGCGCTGGACGCGGTCCGGCGCGACGGCGTCCTCGCGCGGAAGCTCGCCGAGCTGCACATCCAGGAGGAGCACGAGCCCACGCCGTCGGCCCTCCGCGACCCGGCCGACGCGGCCACGGAAGCCGACCAGCTGCCCGACGATCGGCTCGCGCTGAGCTTCGCCTGCGCTCACCCGGCGCTCGCACCCGAGGATCGCGTGGCGCTGACACTGAGGTTCGTCGCCGGCCTGAGCAGCGCTGAGGTGGCGCACGCGCTGCTCGTTCCCGTGCCGACGATGCAGCAGCGGCTCACCCGCGCGAAGCGGCGGATCCGCACGCTGGGCATCCCGCTGGCCCTGCCCGCGCGGGGCGACCTCCGGGAGCGACTCGCAGGCGTGCTGCGCGTCGTCTATCTGCTGTACACGGAGGGGTTCGCGCGCTCGGCCGGCGGCGTGCACGTGCGCGACGACCTCACGGCCGAGGCCATCCGGCTCGCCCGCCTGCTGCACCGCCTGATGCCCGCGGCCGAGGTGACGGGACTGCTGGCCCTGCTCCTGCTGACCGAGGCGCGCCGCCCGGCGCGTGTCGGCCCGGACGGCCACCCCGTCCCGCTGGCCGCCCAGGACCGCAGGCTCTGGGACCGAGCCCTGATCGCCGAAGGGACGGCGCTCGCCGAGACCGCGGCCGGTGCGCCGGGCGCCGGCGCCTACGCGATCCAGGCGGCGATCGCCGCCCTGCACGCGGAGGCGCCGACGTTCGACGACACCGACTGGCCGCAGATCGCCGTCCTGTACGGCATGCTCGAACGCGTCGAGCCGGGACCCGTCGTCAGCCTCGCCCGCGCCGTCGCCCTGGGCCGGACGCTCGGCCTGGCGGAGGGGCTGCGTCGGTTGGATGCCCTCGCCGCCGACCCCGCCCTCGGCCGGCTACGCGCCTTCCACACCGCCCGCGCGGTCACGCTGGGCGAACTGGGCCGGCGCACCGAGGCGGCCGAGGCCTATCGGCGGGCCCTGGCCTGCCCCGGTAACGCGGCCGAGGACGAGTTTCTGCTCGCGACCCTCAGGACGACGGGGTCTTGATGACGCTGATCGTGTCGGACGTGGCCCACGCCGCCGTGGTGGCGTTGGTCGCGGGCGCGTAGACCTTCGTGGTCACCAAACCCGTGTCCGCGTCGATCGTCACGAGGCGCATCGGGTTGGTGGTGCGGGAGTGGAAGCACCCGAGGTACGACACGATCTTGTTGCCGTTGACACCGGTGTCGACGCGCTTCGCGGCGTTGCCGACGTGCCCGGAGAACACCAGCTTGATGTTCGGGTAGACCTTGATCAGGTTGTCGAACAGGTAGGTGCCCGTCGTGGAGCCGTAGCCGCTGGCGGTGGTGTAGATCGACCCGCTGGACGTGAGGTAGGAGTGCGTCTGGATGATGACGTTGTGGGTCGGGTGCGAAGCGACCACCCCGCGCGCCCACTCGATGGCCTCCTTGCGGGCGTGGAACTCGAGCGTGAGGACGAGCCAGTCGGCGCCGTCGGCACGGAACGTCGTCCACATGTTGTCGACCTTGCCCGGCTCGAACGTGCCACCCACATCGCTCAGGCTGCTGAGCGGGAAGCGCTCGTTGAACACCTTCGTGTCGCGGATGAGCAGCCAGGTCTTGCACTTCTCAGCGCCGAACTTCTCCTTGCACTCCGGGTTGTTGACGTAGGCGCTGCCGCCGTAGCCACGGCTGCCCGCCTTGCCGTCATGCCCGACGGCGGGCGTGTCGTGGTTGCCGATGGCCAGCGAGTAGGGGATGCCTGCCTGGGCCAGCGGCACGAGCGACTTCTGCGCGATGTCGTACTGCTTGGGGTCGACGTCGCCCCAGTTCACGATGTCGCCGGTGTGCAGGACGTACTTCAGCCCCAGCTTGGCCTTGTTGTCGACGAGCCACTGCGTGCGGCCGATGGACCGGGTGTCGGTGGCCTTGTTGACCTCTTCCTGCGTGTCAGGGATCACGGCCAGGGTGAAGGTCCCGGACGAGATGTCGCGGATGCTCGTCGGGCTGTCGGGCTTGGGCAGGAGCACCTCCCTGCGCAGGTGGAACACCGCGCCCTCGTCCACCCAGCCGTCGGTCGTGAGCTTCCTGCGCTCGTCGGCGGAGGAAGCAAAGGCGAAGTGCGAGCCCTTCGCGTAGCGGTAGACAGCGACGGTGCAGCTCTCGGCGGAGGTCGCGGCGTAGAACTCGGAGCCCTCCACGCGGAACCCGCGGCTGGTCATGCGGGAGACCTCGGCGGCGCCTGCCGCCCACATGAAGTCGTGCGTCTTGACGTTGTAGAGCCGCGTGACCTTCACGAGCCCGCTCTCCTGCTTGCGGGCCGCGAGGCCGACGACGTGCGGGTCGGCGGTGAACCCGTAGACCTCCTGCGAGCGCTGGTGCTCCACCGAGGAGGTGGTGAGGAGGTTCGTCTCCAGCTTCGGGTTGGTGGTGGAGTAGACGGGGGCCGTCAGTACATCGCAGGTGCTGGCGGCCTGCGCGGGCGCGGCTCCGAGGCCGGCGAAAAGCCCGGTCGCGGTGAGTGCGAGCGTGCTGAGAAGCGCCGAAAAACGGCGACGATCGTTCATTGTTCTGTCCCGGGGGGTAGGAGGAGTAAAACGAGTTGTGCAGCCCTCCCCCCCTGGGTGGCAGCACGCATGCTAACAACGCTTCGCGCAATGCAGAAAACCGGGGTCCCATTAACGAAATGCCGCCGCTATGACAAGGGCTTTGTCCATGCGATGGTGTGTCGGAATCCGAGCCGATGGCGCATGATCGCGCCCGGCATCGCCTCCTCGACGGCCTGGCGCAGCTCGTCGAAGGACATCGTCGGGTCCTTCACCGGGAACGGTGCCGGCTGCGGCCCCACCCGGCTGGGCCAGGGGTGCTTCACGTACCCGATCAGCGGATTGGTGACTATCGACGCCACCTCCCACAGGTGGTCGCGGGGCGTGCGCGGGACGGCAAGGCCGACGGCGAGGAACCGTCCCCCGGGTGCGAGGAGCCGCCGCACGTCGCGCAGCGCGGAGTCGACGTCGAGGTGGTGCAGCACCGCGATCATCGTGACGGCCTCGAACGGTCCGTCCACCTCGGTCCACGCCCGGTCGACCACCGAGACGTTCGGCAGCCCGGCGCAGCGCCGCGCCGCCTGAGCGCGCATCTCCGCGTCGAGGTCAGCGCCGACGACCCGCCGGGCGTGCGGCGCCAGCGCGGCGAGAAGCTCACCTCGGCCGCATCCGACGTCGAGCACCGCCCCACACGGCTCGGGCACATTTGCCAGAATCCAGCTGTGGAAGTGGTCGTTGTGACTCCATGGATGTCGCGCGTTGAGCCGCTGCATGCCCCGTGCCAGCGCACCACCCACGAACCGAGCTGCGAATCCCCTGAATGCCACGCGACCATCTTGGCTCCGCACGACCCGTTCGTGAAGAGCAGCGCTGGGCAAGGTACTTACGAAGCAGCCCACGTCGGCGCCCGACGACCGGCCCGAATCGGCCTCTGAGGAGCGGCCTCGCTCGCTGGCTCACCTGAAGGAAATCCGCTTCGGGCTGTGTACTGGATCCGAAACAACGATCCGGGCGATTTCGCCGGACACCCATGGAATTTTGGCGCATAACTCCCGGTTCTCTGCCCAATTGGGCACAGAGAGCGGGGTTGTGCGTCAAAATTCCATGGCGACCTCAAAGCTACCCATATATTGCACAACACAAGTCGGAGGATCTCCGCGCCCTAATGGTCCTGGCGCTCGTACACCTTCACGGCGACAGCCCAGGAGACGGACAGCGCGGCGAGACCCAGCACCAGCAGACCCCAGGGAGCCACCGCGTCGAAGCCCGCGGTCTGAGCGGGGGCGGGCGCCCAGCCGGCGTCCCGGGCCAGGGTGAGGACGATCACCAGCACCAGACTCGCCGGCATCGCCACCCAGCGGGCGACGTCGCCTCCCCAGCGCACCTGGAGGGGAAGGAGCACGCTGAGCACGAGGAACACCCCGCCGCAGGTGGCCGCGCCCGCTGCGAGGAGGCCCTCGTCCGGACGGCGCCGCAGGGTATCGGCGGCCAGCGTGACGACGACGGTCAGCGCGGCGACGAGAACGGTCCCCACAGCCACGATCGCGTAATGCGACAGCATGACGACGCGACGGCGCACGGGCAGCGTGCCGGAGAGGAGGTTCCTCCTGTCCGCGGGGCCGCTGCAGAACAGCACGGTGCTGGTCATCACGCCCAACGCGGCCACGAGCGGCAGCGCCATCACACCGCCCCACATGACGGCGAAGGCGACGACGAGCACGCCGTAGATCGGCACGACCCGCCGCAGCGAGATCAGGTTGAACGCGTCGAGACGGAGCATGGCGCCGAACTCAGACATGGCTGTCCTCCTTCAAGAGATGCACGACGATGTCCTCCAGGGAGGGCGGCTCGACCACGGCGCCCGGCCGCAGCGCGACGGTGTCCTCCGTCGCGAGCAGGGCCTCCCACCCCGCGGCGTGCTCGCGCAGCCCCCGACACAGTGGCCGCAGCTCCGGGCTGAGAGCCGACGCCGGCCCGCGAACGAGGCGGTAGCCGTCCACGAGATCATGGCGCGACACGGCCTCGAGCACGCGCCCGGCGCTGAGCAGCGTGACGTAGTCGGCGATCCGATCGAGGTCGCTGGTGATGTGAGTGGAGAACAGCACGGCGTGCGAGCCGTCGGTCATGAAGTCGGCGACGAAGTCGAGCAGCTGGCTGCGCGCGAGGGGGTCCAAGCCGCTCGAGGGCTCGTCGAGCACGAGAAGCTCAGCGCCGTGGGCCAGGGCGACGGCGAGCTGCAGTTTCATGCCCATGCCCCGGCTGAGCTCCTTCACGCGCTTGCCGGGCGCGATGCCCGCCCAGCGGAGGAGCTCGTCGAAGCGCGCACCGTCCCACGAGGGGTAGAACGGAGCCAGGGCGCGGCCGGTCTGCGCTGCGGTCCAGTCGGCGACATAGGCGGGCTGGTCGAACACCACCCCGACCCGCGCCTTGTCGATCAGCGACACAGCCCCGCCGTCGGGCTGCGTGAGTCCGAGCGCGATCTTGATGGCGGTGGTCTTCCCCGCGCCGTTCGCCCCGACGAGCCCGGTGACGAAGCCGCGCGGCACGGCCAGGTCGATCGGGCCCAGCCGGAAGCCGTCGGATCCCTTGCGGGGCGGGAAGGTCTTGACGACGCTCGTCAGCTCGAGCGCCACCTCGGTGTCGATCGTGGTTTTCATCACTGCTCCTCAGAACGCAGAAGGGAGCCGAGCACGTCGTGCAGCTCCGCGTCGGTGAGGCCCACCATCCGTGCCTTGCGGACCCCTTCGATGAAGGCCTGCTCCACTTCGCCGACGACCTGCTCGCGCACGAGCGCCGGGTCGCGGGGCAAGACGTAGCTGCCCTTGCCGGGCACGTTCACGACGAATCCCTCGGCGGCGAGGTCGGAGTAGGCACGAGTGGTGGTGATGACGCTCACCTGCAGGTCGCGTGCCAGGGCCCGGATGGAGGGCAGCGCCTCACCCTCCGCGACCTCGCCGCGCAGGATCGCCGCCTTGAGCTGCGTCTTGATCTGCTCGTAGATCGGCACACCGCTCAGGTTGGACAACACGACATCGACGCCCACCGCTCGCTCCTCACTGTATATAGTCACTATATACACTAGAGGCACGCCTGTCGACCCCATCACAGCGAGCAGCCCTCGCTAACGAGGGGGCGGCGGCGGGCACGAAAGTACCGTCGGATAGATTCGCGACCGGAGTCAGCACTGGATTCACGTCCAGAAGGAACCCGGTCGAAGTCCGGGACTGACGCGCAGCGGTAGGAGGGACACCGCCTCGGTATCCCACTGGGCACACGCCCGGGAAGGGGAGGCGGTGGGCCCTGCCCTCTCCCTCGTCGCCGCCGCGACGCTGCTGGCCTCCGCCTGCGCCGCCACGCAGCCGACCACTCCGCAGTCGCCCGGCACCACGCCTGCCACGTCCGCGCCGGCCAGCCCGCAGACCTCGACGTCCGCGCCCGCCGCAGCGCTCACCGTGACCAACTGCGACAAGCAGGTCACCTACGACGCCGTCGCGCAGCGCATCATCGCGACGTCGAACACCACCAACCTCGGCACCCTGCTGCGCATCGGCGCCATCGACCAGCTGGCGGCCGTGGGCCTCAGCAAGGGCAACGAGGCGGTCATGAACACCCTGTACGACGTCGACGTCACCAACATCCGGCGCCTGGAATCGCCCATCTCGATGGAGGCTGTGCTCTCCTACGATCCCGACCTGCTGATCGGCTCCTACACCGGCATCTTCTCCGGCTCGGTGGGCATCACGCCGGAGTCGGCCAACGAGCAGGGCGTGCCCACCTACATCATCTCCGACTCCTGCCGCCAGAACCCCGACGGCGGCGCCGGCTCCGCCATGGGCATCATGACCCCGTTCGACGCCGTCCGCGCCGACATCGCCAACTACGGCGTCCTGACCGGCCACGAGGACAAGGCCCAGGAGGCGCTCGCGGAGTTCAACGAGCGGCTCGCCGCGCTCGAGGCTGCGCCCAAGGCGGAGAAGGCGCCGCGCGTGCTGCTCTTCGACTCCGGCACCACCGAGCTCTACACCTCGGGCAAGAACGGCTCCCCGCAGGGCATCCTGGAGGCCGCGGGCGCCGAGAACGTCTTCGACACCGAGGACACCACCTGGTTCAAGGCGAACTGGGAGGCCGTCGCGGAGCGCGAGCCCGACGCCATCGTCGTGATGGACTACCGCAGCGACGACCCGGAAGAGGTGGCCAACAAGGTCAACACCATCCGCACGCAGCCCGCGCTGAAGGACACCGCGGCGGTCAAGAACAACCGCATCATCGTGCTGCCGCTCACGCTCTTCATGAGCGGGTTCAGCAACGTGGAGGCCGCCGACCAGGTGCGCGCGGGCCTCGAGGACATGGGCCTGCTGCCGCAGACCGACATCAAGGGCGAGCTGCCGGCTGAGTTCACCGCCGTCCCGTGAGCCCGCTCGATCGGGTGGTCGAGGCGCGGCCGGAGCTGGCGCTCAGCGTCGGCCGCCGCCCGACGGGTCCCGGCTGGCAGGGTTCCGACCTCGCCTTCCAGCCCGACGGCTGGGCCGCCGTCCTGAGGCAGGCCGACGCCTTCTTCTCCGGGTGGCCGTACCGCGACCTCGTCGCCTTCCGCGAGGACCCCGACGAGGTGCGGTTCACCCTCGGCGTCTGCTGCCTCATCTACAAGTCCCCCACCGGGCACCGCTGCGACACGTGCTGCCTGCCCGACCCCGTCGAGAGGAGGACCGAGCGATGGGTTCCGCCCACCGTCGGCTCCCGCTGACCCCCACCATCGCCGTCCTGACGGTCGCGCTCCTTGCCAGCGTGCTGTTCGCCACCGGCTTCGGCGCCGCGTCCATCCCGGCCGCCGACGTCTACGAAGTGCTGCGCGCGCACGTCCTGGGCGCCGCGACAGAGTCCGCGCGCGACTCCATCACCTGGGGCATCCGCGTGCCGCGCGTGCTGCTGGGCGCGCTGGTCGGCGCGGGCCTCGCGCTGGCCGGCGCCGTCATCCAGACCCTCGTCCGCAACCCGCTGGCCGACCCGTATCTCCTCGGCATCTCGTCCGGCGCCAGCGTCGGCGCGACCGCCGTCATCACCACCGGCTTCCTGTCCGTCATCGGGACGTGGGCGCTGCCGTTCGGTGCGCTGGCCGGTGCCCTCGCCGCGGCCGTGCTCGTGTTCGGCGTCGCCATGGCGCAGGGCGGGCTGACGCCCATCCGACTCGTGCTCACCGGCACCGTGCTCAGCTCCGCGTTCTCCGCGATGGCCAGCTTCCTGGTGTTCCGCAGCCAGGACCCGCAGGCCGCGCAGTCCGTGCTGTTCTGGCTGCTGGGCTCGCTCGCGGGCGCCGCCTGGAGCCAGCTGCCGATGGCCGCGCTCGCCATCCTGCCGATCGGCGTCGTGCTGCTCTTCGGGCACGGCTGGCTCGACGCCCTGGCCGCCGGCCCCGACGTCGCCGCCACGCTGGGCGTGCGCGTCAAGACGCTACGGATCGGGGTCTTCGTGCTCCAGGCCATCCTGGTGGGCGTCGTCGTCGCCGTCGCGGGCGGCATCGGGTTCGTCGGCTTGATCGTGCCGCACATCGCGCGACTGCTCGTCGGCCCGCTGCACCGGGCGGTGCTGCCGGTCTCGGCGCTGCTCGGCGCGCTGTTCCTGATCTGGGTCGACGTCGCGGCCCGCACCGCCGCGATCCCGCGCGAGATCCCGCTCAGCGTCGTCACCGGCCTCGTGGGCGCACCCGTGTTCCTCTACCTGCTGGGCCGGCGACGCTACGCGTTCGGAGGAGGTGCGTCGTGAGCGTGTTGTCGGTACGCGGCCTCGCCTGCGCCATCGAGCGCCGGCCGATCGTCTCGGGCATCGAGTTCGACGTCGAGCCCGGCCGGTTCGTCGCCATCGTCGGGCCCAACGGCTGCGGCAAGTCCACCATGCTGCGCACCATCGCCGGCGTCCTGCCGAAGCAGGGCGGCGAGGTGCTCCTCGACGGCCGCCCGGCCGAGTCGATGAAACCCGCGCAGCGCGCCAGGAAGCTGGCGCTCGTCGGGCAGCACGATGCGCCGGGTGACGACCAGCTCGTCGAGGAGGTCGTCACCCTGGGGCGCCTCCCCCACCGCTCGCCCTGGTCGCTCGGCAACCAGCGCGACAGGGACGCCGTGCGCGAGGCCCTCGCCCAGGTGGGCCTCCTGGGCTTCGAGCACCGGCAGTTCGCCCGGCTCTCCGGCGGCGAGCAGCGCCGTGTGCTGATCGCGCGCGGGCTGGCGCAGCAGACCGGCCTGCTGCTGCTCGACGAACCCACCAACCACCTCGACATCGGGCACCAGCACAACCTGCTCACGCAGGTGCGCGAGACGGGCCAGACCGTCGTCGCGGCGCTGCACGACCTCAACCTGGCCACCGCCTATGCCGACGAGGTCGTCGTCCTCGCCGGCGGCCGGATGGTCGCCCGCGGCCGGACGACCGACGTGCTGTCGTCGAGCCTCATCCAGGACGTGTTCGAGGTGCGCTCGTCGGAGGTCACGGACCCGGAGACGGGCATGCCGCAGTGGGTGTTCGGCGTCCAGCGGTGAGGGGTCGGCCCGCCGCGCCGGCGGGCCCGACACAGGCGTCAGTTGCTCCGGCGGATGGCCCGCACGCCCACCGTGAGCCCGACGGCCGCCAACGCGAGGGCCGCGATCCATCCCCATCCGACGACGCTCGCGGTCAGCGCGCCGTCGAGGAGTGAACGCTCGGCCCGAACCACCCAGTTGATGGGGTTCACGGCGGAAACCGCGCGCATCCAGCCAGGCGCCTGATCCAGCGGCAGAAGCATCCCGGAGAGGATCAGCAGCGGGAAGATGAGCGTCTGCTGCACGCCCCAGAACAGCCACTCCCTGTCCTTGGTGGCGAGCGCCAACGCGTAAGACAGCGAGCCGAGACCGACGCCGAACACCGCGAGCAGCGCGAGGCCGACCACCAGCCCGACGACGTCGACCCGGAACCCGAAGGGCAGCGCGATCAACACGATGAGGACGGCCTGCACGACGATCGGGACGATCTCCTTGAGCGCGCGGCCGACAAGCAACGACGAGCGGGACAGCGGAGCCACCAGCGTGCGCTCGTGCGAGCCGGTCATCATCTCGTACTGCAGGTTGGAGCCGACGGCCCCGGTTCCGAACAGGACGATCATGACGAGCACGCCGGGGACGAACCACTGCAGTGTCTCCCCGAGCGGCGCCCCGGAGGACGCGACGAGCAGCGGCCCAAACAGGCCGAGGAAGACCAGCGGCTGGACGAGGCTGAAGACCAGCGAGAACGGATCGCGCACGACCGGCTTCAGCTCTCGCACCAGCACGTTCCAGGTGTCGCGGGCGGGGTTGGCGCGGACGGCGGTATCGGCGTCGCGGGTGACGGTGGTGCTCATCGGGTTGCTCCGATCATCTGGGTGGTGGTGTCGTCCTGGGCGGGCTCACCCTCGCCTGCCTCGCGCAGCGTGCGGCCGGTGAGCGCGAGAAAGACGTCGTCGAGCGTGGGCGGGGTGCCCGTGGCGCGCACGACGGCGATGCCGGCGGCGTCGAGAGCCCGCACCGCCGAAGGGAGGAGCAGGTCGCCGTCGGGCGCGGTGACGCCGATCGCGGTGTCGCCCTCCTGGCGCACCGGCTGATCGGTCATGCGCTGGACGATCGCGATGGCCGCCGCCGCGTCGTCGGGGCTGCGGAAGCCGAAAGTGATGACGTCGCCGGCGAGGTTCGCCTTGAGGCGGGCGGCGGTGTCGTCGGCGATCACGCGTCCCTTGTCCATCACCATGACGCGTTCGGCGTAGCGGTCCGCCTCTTCGAGGTAGTGCGTGGTGAGGAAGACGGTGGTGCCGTGCTGCTCGCGGAGCTCGAGGATGTGCTGCCAGAGGTTGGCTCGGCTCTGTGGATCGAGGCCCGTCGAGGGCTCGTCGAGGAAAACGAGCGACGGCGCGTGCATGAGCCCGAGCGCGATGTCGAGGCGACGCTTCTGCCCGCCGCTCAGCTGCTGGACGGGCTGGGTCGCGAAGCCGGCCAGGTCGAGCGACTCGATCAGCTCGTCGGCGCGCGCCCGCGAGTGCGCCTTCGTCAAGCCGTAGAAGGCGCCCTGGCTGAGCAGCTCGTCGCGGACCCGCTGCGCGAAGCTGCCGCTGGTGCGCTGGCCGACGTATCCGATGCGCGCCCGCACCTCCGCGGGCTGACGGTGGATGTCGAACCCGACGACGCGGGCGTGGCCGGACGTGGGCGGGATGAGCGTGGTGAGCATGCGCAGACTGGTGGACTTGCCCGCGCCGTTGGGGCCGAGGAAGGCGACGAGCTCGCCGCGTGCCACCTGGAAGCTCAGATCGGTGACCGCATGCACGGTCTTGGCCTTGGGGTTGCGCGCCGGGGTGTCGGGGAAGCACTTGGTGAGCCCCTGCGCGTCGATGATCGGTTCGATTGCCATGCAGACGAGCCTAGGAACCAATGCGGACAGATTCCGTCCTCAATCGTGGCAATCTTGGACTATGTCGGAGACCACCGCCCGAGCCCTCGCACTACTCAATCTGTTGCAGACCCACCGGCATTGGCAGGGCTCGGAGCTCGCCGACCGGCTCCGGGTCACGGAGCGAACCGTCCGCCGCGACATCGAGCGCCTGCGCGATCTCGGCTACCGCATCGAGTCGGCTCCTGGCGTGGCCGGCGGCTATCGCCTCGAGGCCGGCGGCGCCGTCCCGCCGCTGCTGCTCGATGACGAGGAGGCCGTGGCCATGGCGATCGGCCTGCGGCTCGCCGCGTCCCAACGCCTGGCCAGCGGTCACGAGACCACCATCACCGCGCTCGCCAAGCTCCAGCAGGTGCTGCCCGCCCCGCTGCGTCGCCGGGTGAACGCGCTGGCTGCCGCCGTCCGCCCCGCGTTCCGGTCCACCGGCACGCCGGTCTCGTCGGAGGTGCTGGGCGACCTCGCCCTCGCCTGCCGCGACCACGAACGCGTGCGCTTCACCTACACCGCCGCATCCGGCGAGGTGACGCGGCGCCGAGTCGAGCCCTACGCGCTGTCGCCGACGCAGCGGCACTGGTACCTGGTGTGCTGGGACCTCGACCGCGAGGACTGGCGGACCTTCCGCGTCGACCGACTCGAAGGCGTCGAACACACCCGCGCGCTGTTCACGCCCAAGCCGCTCGCGCCCGAGGAGATCGACGAGTTCGTCCACGCGGCCACGTCGTGGTCGCGCCAGTCCACAGATGCCGACGTGGTGATTGAGCTGCCCCTCGACGAGATGCGCGCCTCCTTCGGACCGTGGAGCCAGGGCGCCACCGCCGAGGACGCGGCGCATACGCGTTGGCCCATCGGCGCCCCCGACTGGAGAGACGCGATGTACGCGATGACGTGGATACCGGCGGGCGTCGAATACGTCACCGACCTGCCCGAGCCCGGGCGCAGCGAACTGCGCGAGACCCTGACCCGGATGCTGCGCGCCGTGGACGGCCCGGACCCATCCGCTGCTTCCTGAGGAGCATCCCGGCCCCGGCGCCAGACCCGCGCATAACTCTCTGTATACGGGCAGCCGCGCGAATAATTGCGCGGCTGCCCGTATACAGAGATTTGTGCCGGAACGCAGAGCTTAGGAGCGCGCGACGAGGGCGTTGATCGTCGCCGCGACGTCGCTCGCGGGCGAGACGGTCATGAAAAACGGCCCCTGTCCGGCCCGGTTGACCTGCACGGCCTCGCCCGACGACGAGATGAGGCCCGCACCGCCGTCGGACGAGATCCGGGTGCGGAGACCCAGGCCGCCGAAGTCGCCCCAGTGCACCGTCGTCACCTCCGCGGACTCGATCTCCGCGAGCGGGATGGTGGCCATCGTGAATCGCGAGAAGGCCCGCACACGCACGCCGACCTGGTCGACGATGACGACGGCTCGCATCGTGGCGTCGACGAGCAGGGTCAGGACCGCGCCCAGGACGAACAGGATCGCGGCCATGAACCACTGGTGGTTGGCTGCGCTGACGACGGCCATCACCGTCATCGGCAGGAGCGCGAGCAGCCCGAAGGAGCGCGTCCCGACACCGGCCCGCGGTCTGCCGATCCACGCGACCCGCTCGCCGGAGCGCAACCTGAGGCGCGGGGCCGACGCCGGGAGCGAGCCCGGCACCCGCGTCGCCACCGGCGCGGGCGCGAACCGGCGCTCGGCCAGCGCCAGGAGGACACCCGTGAGGAGACCGCCGACGATGGCCACCACGATCGAGAGTTCCACCACGTGCCCGGATGCCGCGCCCTCCGTCTGCCCGTAGGTGGTGCCCACGAACAGCACCGAGAGGAACGTGGAAAGGCCGACGGCGATCGGCGCCATGGTCCGCAGCTGGCGCAGGGCCGCGCCGAGGCCGAGGAGCAACGCGGGCATGATGAGGCAGAAGACGCTTTGGAAGATCCAGGCGCCGTCGGTCGGCTCGAAGCGATCCGGCTGCCCGTCGGCACCCCAGTGGGCAGCGAGCTGGTCCGGCAGCACATCGCTGAGCAGCGTGATGGCGGCCCACGGCGCCACGGCCAGCGCCGCGCACCAGACCAGCACGACGACGATCAGCCACCGCGGCAACTGGCGCGGCCGGGTGGACTCCGGCAGCGCGCTCACGATGCGCCCTCCGCGCGGAGCAGCGGCACGAGGTCGTCGAGAGCGAGCCCGTTGCGCCCGGCCTCGGCCACGAGATCCCGCACGAGGAGCCGCAGCCGGGTCTGGTCCGGCTCGCCGACCACCACGGCCCCGCGCCCGCGGCGCAGCTCGATGACCCCCTCGTCGCGCACCGCCTGGTACGCGCGCAGGACGGTGTGCACGTTGACGTCGAGGGCATCGGCGAGCTCGCGCGCGGCCGGCAGCCGCTCGCCCGTGCGGAGCGCCCCCGAGGTCACCGCCCCTCTGATGGTGGCCGCCACCTGTTCGAACAGCGGCGTCGGCAAAGCTGGGTCGACGTTCCACAACATAGCTCTAGTATAACTAGAACAATTAGTGCTGCGCCGAACGCCCCACACCACCGAGCTACCCCCGGCCGGGGCGCGTGGGTATGGTCGCCGCCATGGACCTTCTGGAGCCGCATCCATGCGGAACGCACCCGGCTCGCCGACCTGCTGGAAGGTCTCACGCCCGAGCAGTGGGCCGAGCGAACGCTCTGCCCCCGCTGGTCGGTCGAGGACGTGACGGCGCATCTCACGGCGATCGCCCGGACCGGCACGGCGGCCTGGCTCTGGAGCATGGCGCGTGCGAGATTCGACGGCGACGCGCACAACGCCCGCCTGCTCAGGAAGTACTCGGGTCGGGGTCACGGTGAGACCTTGGAGACGTACCGGCGATCGATTCCGCTCACCATCTCCCCGACCCGGGACCTCGCCGCGATTCTGGGCGAGGCGGTGGTCCACGGCCAGGACATCGCGCGCGCCCTCGGGCTCGAACTGACCCCCGAACCCGACGCGGTGGTCGAGGTGGCGCGCTTCTTCGCGGCTAAGGACTTCGCCGTGAAGAGCAAGACCCTGATCAACGGCCTGAGGCTGGAAGCGACCGACGCCGCATTCACGGCCGGAAGCGGCCCCGTCGTTCAGGGCGCAGCACTCGACCTGGCGATGACGATGGCCGGCCGCCGGGAGGCAGCCCGCGCGCTCTCCGGGGACGGCGTCGGCGAGCTTCGGCGCCGACTCGGCTGAGCTACCTTCCGCTGTAGACCGGGAAGGCCGAATGCGAGCCGTAGTCCCGGTCGTCGAGGTGTTGCAGGGCCGCCATGTCGTCGTCGGAGATCTCGAAATCCACCTGGGCGTTGGCACGCATGTGCTCCGGGTTCGCCGTCTTGGGCAGCGACTGGGTGCCCAGCTGGAGCGTGTAGCGGATGCACAGCTGCGGGACGCTCACGCCGTAGCGCGCCGCGATCCCCGCGACGACGGGGTTGTCCAGGATCGCGCCGTGCGCGATGGGCGAGTACGCCTGCACCAGAATCCCCTTGTCAGAGCAATATTCGAGCAGCTCTGACGGCGTATTGCCCGCATGCACCAGCAGCTGGTTGACGTGCGGCACGACGGTGCCGTTGTCGAGGATGTTGTCGAGGTCCGGGCGCAGGAAGTTCGACACGCCGATCGCGCGGAGCGTGCCCGCCGCGTAGGCCTCCTCGAGCGCGCGCCACGCCTGGCGGTTGCCGTCGGCGTAGTCACCGCCGCGGAAGTCGCTCCACGGTTGCGGGGAGTGGATGAGCATGAGGTCGATGTGGTCGATGCCCAACCGCTCGAGCGAGCCCTCGATCGCGGCGACGGCGCCGTCGTAGTCCTTGATCTCCGCGGCGAGTTTGGTGGAGACGAACAGCTCTCCGCGCGGGACGCCGCTGGTGCGCACCCCCTCGCCGACCCCGCGCTCGTTGCCGTAGGCCTGCGCCGTGTCGATGTTCCGATACCCGATCGCGACGGCGTCGCGGACGGCCTGCGCGGCGCGGTCGTCGTCGATGAACCAGGTGCCGAGCCCCAGCTTGGGGATCTCGACGCCGTTGGCCAGGGTGTAGGTCTCGGTCAGGATCATGGTCTCCCCTATCGGTCGATGCGGGCCAGCTGTTCGGCGTTGTAGCGGGCACCGCTGACGCCGATGGTCTGGGTGAGCAGGTTCAGGTCGGCCAGCTCGTCGGCGGAGAGCGCCACCTCGACGGCACCGGCGTTCTCCCGGATGCGTTCGGTGCGCCGCGTGCCGGGGATGGGCACGATCCAGGGCGCCTGCAGGAGCAGCCAGGCCAACGCGATCTGCCCGGGCGACGCGCCCTTTCGCCGGGCGAGGGTCTCGACGTGCCGCACGATCGCGGTGTTGGCGTCGAGATTCTTCGGCTCGAAGCGGGGAATGGTCGCTCGGATGTCGCCCGCGCCGAAGGCGGCCGTCGACGACACGGTGCCGGTGAGGAAGCCCTTGCCGAGGGGGCTGAACGGCACCAGCCCGATGCCGAGCTCGGCGAGGGTACGCAGCACTGCACCCTCGGGGTCGCGCGTCCACAGCGAGTACTCGCTCTGCAACGCCGTCACGGGGAACACCGCGTGGGCGCGCCGGATGGTCGACGCGGACGCCTCGGACAGCCCGAAGTGCCGCACCTTTCCTTCGGCGACGAGCTCGCCGACGGTGCCCGCCACGTCCTCGATGGGCACGTTCGGGTCGACACGGTGCTGGTAGAACAGGTCGATCACGTCGGTGCGCAGCCGCCGCAGCGAAGCGTCCGCCACGCGGCGAATCTGCTCGGGCCGACTGTCCACCCCCACGTTCTTCCCGTTCTCGATCCGCCAGCCGAACTTCGTGGCGATGACCACCTGGTCGCGGATGGGGGCGAGCGCCTCGCCGACGAGCTCCTCGTTGACGTACGGCCCGTACACCTCGGCGGTATCGTAGAACGTCACCCCCTCGTCTACGGCGGACCGCAGCACGGCGATCATGTCGTCGCGGCTGCCGGGGTTGGGTCCGTAGCTCTGCGACATGCCCATGCAGCCGAGCCCGACGGCGGAGACCTCGAGTCCTTGGCCCAGCGTGCGCGTGTGCACGGTCAGGCGTCCTGGGCGCGGCGGTAGTCGTCGTCCGAGACGTGCTCGAGCCAGGTGGTGCTCTGCGTGTCGCCGGTCTCGAACATCGCGAGGTGCTCCATGAAGTCGTCGGCGGTGGCGCCGTGCCAGTGCTCCTCGCCCGGCGGGGTGTAGATCGTCTGCCCCGGCGTGGCGCGGACGACCGCGCCGTCGCGGGTGCCGACGAGCGCGACGCCCTCGGTGATGTGCAGCGTCTGGCCGCGTTCGTGCGAGTGCCAGGCCGTGCGTGCGCCGGGCACGAACCGGACGCGGGCCACAGTCATGCGCTGGTCGGGCTCCTGCGGGGTGGCGACCATGTCGAGCCACACGTCACCGGTGAACTGCTCCGGCGGGTTCTTCACGGTCGGGCTCTTCGGAATGATCCTCATGCGCCCACGCTACGACCACGCGGCCCACTCTGGGATGCCCTATCAGTACACCCCACATCCTCGCGGCCGGTCCTACCGTTGCTCCCATGGATCAGCGACCTGGAGCCGGGGACTTTCTCCGCAGCCGACGGGCCCGCGTGACACCCGAGCAGGTGGGCATCATCGGCGGCGGGCGGAGACGCGTGCCAGGACTGCGCCGCGAGGAGGTGGCCACGCTGGCGGACATCAGCGTCGACTACTACTCCCGGATGGAGCGCGGCGATCTGCGGGGCGTGTCGCCGGAGATCCTCGACGCGGTGGCGCGGGCCCTGCGCCTCGACGATGCGGAGACCGACCACCTGCACGACCTCGCCCGGGCCGCGAATCCGCGGCCGCCCCGGCGCCGTCGGGTGGCCGAGCAGACGGTGCGGCCCAGCCTCCAGCGGTTGATCGACGCGGTCACGGGCGCGCCGGTCTGGGTGCGCGACCGGCGCATGAACGTCGTCACGGCCAACCCGCTCGGCCGCGCGCTCTACCGGCCGGTGCTCGACGATCCCGACGGCGGCGGCAACACGGCCCGCTTCATGTTCCTCAGCCCTGCGGCCCGCGTGTTCTTCCCCGACTGGGAGCAGGGCGCCGACGACATGGTGGCCACCATGCGCACCTACGCCGGCCAGCACCCGCGCGACACGGCCCTGACCGACGTGATCGGCGAGCTGGTCACGCGCAGCGAGGCGTTCCGGCGGCGGTGGGCCGCGCACGACGTGCGGCACCACCGCACCGGGACCAAGCGCATCCATCACCCCGAGGTGGGCGAGCTGGTGCTCTCGTACGAGGCGCTGGACATGCCCGCGCACCCGGAGTGGTTCATGTTCGGCTACACGGCTGAGCCGGGCAGCCCCACGGCCGAGCGCCTGCTGCTGCTCGGGAGCCTGGCCGCCGACGCCACTGCCTCAATCCCCACCAACTGAAGGAGACCCCATGCGCGCGACCCTGTACGGCGGCGCCCACGACATCACCGTCGGCGACCGCCCCGACCCCACCATCGAGCTGCCCGGCGACGCTGTCGTGCGCGTGCTGCTGGGCTGCGTCTGCGGCTCCGACCTGTGGTATTTCCGGGGCCTCTCTCCGCATGCTTTGGGGCCGATCGGGCACGAGTTCGTCGGCGTCATCGAGGAGGTCGGGCGCGAGGTTCGGGGCCTGGCGGCGGGCGACCTCGTGGTCGCACCGTTCCTGTGGTGCTGCGGCGCGTGCCGCCCCTGCCGGGCAGGATGGCCGTCGAACTGCCTTGTCGGCGGCTCTTTCGGCAATCATGGTCACGACGGCGGC
Source organism: Arachnia sp. (assembly GCA_047602285.1). Classification (GTDB taxonomy): domain Bacteria; phylum Actinomycetota; class Actinomycetes; order Propionibacteriales; family Propionibacteriaceae; genus Arachnia. The sequence goes on along the minus strand of JASGHR010000001.1, from coordinate 2,145,110 downwards.
CAGGGCGAGAAGGTCCACGTGCCCTATGCCGACGCGACGCTGGTCAAGGTCCCGGCCGGCAGCTACGACGACGGCACGATGGCGTCGCTGCTCGCCCTCTCCGACGTCGCGTGCACGGGGCACCACGCCGCCGTCTCGGCGCGCGTCCGGCCAGGCCAGACGGTCGCGGTGGTGGGCGACGGCGCCGTCGGGCTGTCGGGGGTGCTCGCCGCGCGCAGGCTCGGCGCGGAGCGCATCATCGCGCTCTCCCGGTACGAGGCGCGCCAGCGGATCGCCGTCGAGTTCGGCGCCACCGACATCGTGACCGAGCGTGGTGACGACGCCGTCGAGCGGGTTCTCGACCTCACCGACGGGCGCGGCGCCGACGCCGTGCTCGAGTGCGTGGGCACCGGGCAGTCGATGGACACGGCGTACGGCATCGCGGCGGTGGGCTCGATGGTGGGCGCCGTCGGGGTGCCGCACGGCGTCACGCTGCCCGTGCACGCGATGATCTTCCGCAACGTCGGGTTCGCCGGTGGTGTCGCCCCGGCGCGGCGCTACATCCCGGAGTTGCTCCCCGACGTGCTGTCGGGCGCGATCTCTCCTGGGCGGGTGTTCGACTACGAGACCGACCTGGAGCACGCGCCCGACGCCTACCGCGCGATGGACGAGCGCCGAGCGATCAAGGCGCTCATCCGCATCGGCGGGTGAGGTCAGGCGAGGCCCAGCTGCTCGACCACGTCGATCACGCGCGCCCGCTGCGCCCCGTCGAGGCCCTGCAGGGGAAGCGGGAGGCACCGGCGGGGCGCCCACCCGAAGTGTTCGGCGATGGCCGCCACCACGCGCAGACTGCCGCCGTGTTCCGCGAACAGCGCCCAGAGCGGCGCGAGCCTGCGCGATTCCTCCTCGACGTCCGCGGTCCTGCCGGCCTGCGCGGCGCGGGTGATCGCCAGGGTCGCCGCGGGCAGCGTGCCGCCGAGGACCGAGTACCAGGCATCGCAGCCGGCGTTCAGCCCCGTGGCGGCGAACACGTCGCCGGAGATGCCGATGGTGACGTGGTCCGGCACGACGGCGCGGATCGCCGCCACCTGGGCGCGGGCAGCCTCGGCGTCGTGGTGCATGCCCGGGATCTTGATCGACGCGATCCGAGGGAGCTGGCCGATCCGCCCGTGCAGCTCCGTGGTGAAGGCGAAGTGCGTGGCGCCCGGGTTGTCGTAGACGATCACGGGCAGCTCCGTGTGCTCCACGACGGTGCGGAACAGCTCGAACACGTCGTCCTGCGTGAGTGGCTGGTAGGACATGGCGGAGAGCAGCAGGCCCGATGCCCCCGCGGCCTCGGCCCGCTCCACGTTGCGCAGCACCTGCGAGGTGCGCAGCGCGCCCACGCCGACGAACACGGGCGTGCCTCCGGCATGCGCGACGGCCAGCTCAGCCACGCGCCCACGCTCGGCCTCGTCGAGGTAGGCGTACGAGCCCGTGGACCCCAGCGCGGTGATGGAGTCCACGCCCGCCGCAGCCAGCCGTTCGACCAGCCCGACGAACGCCCGCTCGTCGACCGCGTCATCGCGGAGCGGGGTGAGCGGGAACGCACTGAGGCCGGTGAACATGGCGCACAGCGTAGCCCGGACGCCCGCGACACCCCGCCCTCAGCCCCGTCACTCTCACCCGGTGTCGATGTAACCGTCTGTGGGCGGCGGAGCCAACACTGGCGTCTGCCAGCGGGGCGGCTCGGCCGCTCTGTCGTGCGCGGCCTGTTCACCCGCAGCCACGGCTCGTGCGGTCTGTCTGCCTGTGGCCAGGTCGCGGACGGCCGGCCGGACGGTGGGCGTGCCGGTGACGGGGTCGAACACAACATCCCAGCGGGTGGTGGTCTTGTCGTCGTGGAGACGGGTGGGCTCCACCAGTCCGTGGTGGTGGGGGCAAAGGAGAACCAGGTTGTCGAGGTCCGAGGTTCCACCTCGCCACCATGGCACCACATGATGTGCGTGGCATTCCGGCTCGCTGACCGTGCAGCCGGGGAAGATGCAGTGCTTGTCCCTCATCGCCAGCGCGCGCCGTTGCGGCGGGGTGACGAATCGAGTGGCACGTCCCATATCCAGGATCTCCGACCGGGACCCCAGGACCACGGGAATGATGTTCGCATCGCACAGCAACCGGCGAAGCTCACCCGCGGGAATGCGGTGTCCGGACGGGAGGAGGCCGGTGGCCGTCGCCCGTTCCCGCAGATCAGCCTCCGCGACAGTCACGACAACCGTTGCGGGGATCGGCGGGATGGTCCGGGACGACGGTCCAGCCCCGAGACGTGGCGCTTCCGCCTCTCGGGCCGCCGGCCCGGCTGTCGGAACCGGAGCACCACCGGCGGGCTCCGGGCTCACAGAGCGTCCGCCGGGGGAGGCGCCGTTCGGGCCCTCAGTGGTGCCGAGATTCCCGGCCGCGGCGGCAGCCAGATCGACGAGCGCATCGGCGTAGCGCTGCTCCCTCGATGGCATGCCAGCAGCAGCGTGGTGGAGCCGGCTGGGGCCGCCATGGTCCTGCTCGGCGCGTTTCTGCGCGGCGACCATCTTGTCCAACGTGCCCAGCAACGGCTGCGCCTCCAGATACGGCAGGGAGCCGCGGACCCAGAACGACCCCTCACCGTCATCACCGAACCGCAACGACCGACGCCGCAGGGCAGCCCGACGCTGCGCCGCGACCCTCCGCTCCTCATCCCCGTCACTCGGCACCAGCTCCGGCGCCACGCGCTCCAGCAGAGTGCGTGCCTTCGCAGGCAGCTCACTCGGCCGACACTGTGCGGCTTCCTCGATCAACAAGTCAGTGATCTGCTCACACTGCTCCCTCCTCAAACCCGAAGGCAGGTCGTCGAGAGCCTTGGTCAGCTTCTGCGCGTGGTCCGGCGTGAGCGTCCCCTCGATCACGCCCCTGGCCACCTGGGGGTTGCGGGCGATGTCCCTGCCAAGGCCCAGTCCGCGTGCGGCGTCTTTCCCGTCGCGGTTCTCCCGAATCGTGATCAGCGAGTGCAGCGGCATCCCCGTCCCGGCCATTGCTGCGTTCCGCAGATCCACCACCCGCGTCAACCCGGCCGTCAGACCGGTCACCCGATCAACCAACCGTCGAGCACTCAACAACACCCCCACCAGTTCCGGCTCAGGCAGGTGCTCCCACTCGGCGACATTCACGCGGTCGAGCAGGGCGGCCATCCGGTCGATGGCCTCCCCGGTGCTGAGTACGCGTGTCTGATGCATACCTGAAGGCTACGGACCCCCACCGACAAAAACGAACAATCGTTCGATCCGGACAACACTTTCCCGTCTCGGACAACACCCTATGAAACAGCCAAGGCGCCGTCGACAAGCAGCAGACCCACACAGACCACCGTCACAGCGGGCCGAGAACGTCGCCCACCTCCGCATCCAGCGCGAGGCCATTGAGGACCGTGAGCAGTTGCCGTTCCTCGTAGCGGAAGTGGCTCTCCATGATCGCCCCGACGCCGTCGAGATGGCGCTCCAGCTCGTCGGCCGGGGCCGAACGGTCGGTCGCCGACCGGAGCTCCTCGAGCAGATACGCGATCATCGAGTGGTCCTGCTGCAGCGCTCTCATGACGGGCGCCAGCTCGGGATGCGCCGCCTCGATCGCGGGGAACAGCGTGCGATCCTCGCCACGATGATGGCCGTCGAGCGCGGCGCAGAAGCCGTGGCAGTACAGCAGAAGATCGCGGGCCGGCTGCTCAGCCGTCCCGCCCGCGCGCACGGCGGCGCGCGTGACGTCCAGGGCCTGGCGGATCCGCTGATGAACGGTCCGCAGTTCGGTGCTCCAGGCGATCAGCCTGGTCGTCTCGCGCTCAGTCACGCGAGGACGAAGGAATCGATGCGCGCATCGGGTTCTCCTTCGGGTTCCGCGCCTCCATGCCTGACACGGACTGCCACCGGCACGCGACGCTCCCCGCAGGCTATCAACACCGGCGCACTCCGGCCGTCACTCCGGGCGCAGGAGTTCCGCGATCCCGTCGCGATAGGGCGTGAAGTGGAACCCTGGGAAGCGCGCCGTGAACGCCGACGTATCGAAGATGTTGTCCTGGCCGTAGCGCGGCAGCAGTTCCTCAGCCTCCCTGATCGCGGGGTTGACCAGCCCGCCGAGCGTGAACGCCCACCGCGGCACCGTCGTCGAGCGGACCCGCGTGCCGGTGGCCTCGGAGGCGGCGGCGATCATCTCCCGATAAGTGGGGCGGTCGGTGTCGATCGGCAGGTGCCAGGTCCGCCCGTAGGCGTCGGCAGTGTTGCCGATGAGGGCCATCGCTCGGCTGGCGTCCGGCGTCCAGATCAGGGACCGGCGCGTATCCGCGTTGAGCGGCACCATCGCGCGTTTGCCCTGCCGGATGCGGTCGAAGACGGCGGCGTTGGTGAGGCTCTGAGTCTTGCCCGGGCCGTAGAACTCGGGCGCCCGGCAGATCACGGCCTCGATCCTGTCCGCCGCCATCTCGGCGAGCAGCGTCGTCGCGATCCGCGCCCGCACGGCACCCTTGCGGCCCCGGGGCTCGAATGCCGTGTCCTCCGTCTGGGGCGTCGCCGTCTGCGGGTACATATAGGTGTTGTCGAAGAAGACCAGCTTGCTGCCGTGCCGGCGGCAGGCGGCGATCGTGTTAGCCATCATCGTGGGGAAGCGCTGCTCCCACAGGGCCGAGTCCATGGGCAGCCCGACGGTGAGGTAGACGACATCGCTCCCAACCACCGCGGCGTCGGTGGCCTCGGCGTCCATCAGGTCGGCGGCGAGGAGGTGGTCGGCGTCGTGCACCTTGCGGGGGTTCCTGCTCACCAGGCGGATGTCGTCGGTGAAGTTCCGGCGGAGCTCGCGCGTGAGTTCGTCGGCGATCTGGCCGCCCGATCCGAGCACGGTCTGCATGGTTCCTGCTTTCTGGGGAGGTCGTGGTGGATCAGAGCAGCGCGGCGACCTTGGCCGCGGTCTCCTTCGCCGATCCCGGGTTCTGCCCGGTGACCAGCCGGCCGTCGACGACGGCGTGGGAGACGAACGGCAGCAGCGCCTTGGAGTAGCGGGCGCCGCGGTCCTTCATCAGCTGTTCGACGTTGTAGGGGACGAGTTTGTCGACGCGAGCGAGCACCTCCTCCCGCCAGGAGAAACCGGTGATGTTGCGACCGGAGACGAGGTGACTGCCGTCGGAGAGGGTGGTCTCCAGCAGCCCGCAGTAGCCGTGGCAGACCGCGCCGACGACGCCCCCGCGCTCGAAGATCTCACGGGTGATCCGCTGCAGGCCCGCGCTGCCGGGGAAGTCGAACATCACGGCGTGGCCGCCGGTGAAGTAGATGGCGTCGTAGGCGGCGGCGTCGATCTGCTCGGGGCTGGCGGTGTCGTCGAGCAGGGCCATGCGCTCGGGGTCCTCCCGCCACGCCCGGGCGGAGGCGTCGTCGTTCGGGAATGCCAGCGACCGCGGCTCCAACGGCGATCGCCCACCCGCGGGGCTGACGATCGTCTGCTCGAAGCCGCGCTTCTCGAAGACGTCGTAGGCGTGGGTGAGTTCGGAGAGCCAGAGCCCGGTGGGGTGCGCGGGGTCGGCCTCGTAGTGGTCGACGTTGGTGACGACGATCAGGATGCGCGTGCTCATAAGGGCCTCTCGGTCAGGCGGTGGGCGGGTAGACGGCGGCGAAGGTGGTGCGCACGCGCTGGTCGATGACGGCCGGGTCGTCGGCCGCGAGCTTGCCGTCGACATGGAGGAACGCCAGGCCGTGCGCGAGCGCCCACCCCGCGGTGGCCAGCGCGACGGGATCGGACCCCGGGAACACGCGGGACATGACGACGGCCAGGTAGTCGTGCAGCGCGGCCGCGGCGCGCACGCGCTCGTCGTTCTGATCGTCGCAGGCCTGGCCGAACATGAGCCGGAACAGGGCGGGTCGGCGCAGGGCGAAACGCACGTAGCCGACGGCGAGCTCACCCACCCCTGCGGCCGACGTCGGCCTCTGCCGGCCTGCGGTGAGGTCGCTCATCAGCTCGCGCAGCCCGTGAACGGCCAGCGCGGACTCCAGCGCCTCGCGATCGGCGAAGTGCCGGTACGGCGCGGCCGGCGACACGCCCGCCCGGCGCGCCAGCGCCCGCAACGAGAACGGCTCGCCGGCCTCGAGCATCGCCAGCGCGGCGTCGATCAGCTCGGCGCGCAGATCGCCGTGGTGATAGCTCGACCTGGGCACGGCGTTCATCACCTCTCCTCTCAAGTAAGCACTGCTTACATTACCCCACGCCGACCCCCTCACCACACCTGGCGATCCCGCACCTCAACTCGCCTGGGCATCCGGAGTCGGCCGTGTTGGGCGAGGTCGCGGCAGACTACGACCGCGCCGACATCAGCTACTGGCCGCTCCGCGACGGGCAGCGCTCGTCGTCGACGGCCAGTCGACCACCACCCTGTGACCTGATCGCCGACGTCGCAGACCCGATGGCCGGCGGTGGCGCGCATAAATCTCTGTATGTTGACAGCCGCGCAACTATTCGCGCGGCTGTCAACATACAGAGATTTGTGCAGGGCGTAGCCGGGAAAGGCTCCTCCAAGGTGTCGCCCAGCCGCCCCTGGTACCGCTTCTCACCGCACGGCGAGGAGCGCGCCGTGCGTCCGGCCGGGGCGGTCGGAGCGCGACTCGGTGTGCACGACGGCGAAGCCCGCGGTCTCGACCCGCGCGGCGAGCATGTCGACGGGCCAGTGGAACGCAGGAGCGACTGCGTGCGCGAACCGCCCGAGCGTCGGGCCGGCGAAGAACCCGAGCGCGAGGCCGCCTCCAGGGCGCACGCACCGGGCGAACTCCGCGAGCGGCGCGTCGATGCAGTCAGGCGCGGTGTGGATGAGCGAGTACCAGGCGAGCACGCCACCGAGCGCTCCGTCGTCGACACCCAGGTCCTCCGCCCAGCCGAGCCGGTAGACCACGCCGGGATATGTCGCCGTCGCGTGGTCGACGAACGCGGGCGCGGGATCGACGCCCTCGACGGCCACCCCCATCCCCGCGAGGTGATGCGTCCACTGGCCGGGCCCGCAGCCGACATCCAGCACGAGCCCCTCGAGGCCGGCGGCCCAGCCCGACACCAGCGCAAGGTCCGCCTCAGCCACGTGCTCGATCCGGCCGACGGCCTCGACATACTCCGCCGCCCGCGCGCCATAGGCGTCCCACGCTTCGAGAGTCACCTCCTCACCCTAAGCGCGCCCAGGGGTTCTTCCTCGAGCCGGACGTGAGGCGAAGCCGAACGCCTTGAGCGAAAGGCCTCGCACCCACACGATCGCCACCCACCCCGTCGCCCCCTACTCTGGGCATCCAGAAGCGACGAGAGGCGGAGCACATGCCCGACAACGACCCCCAGACCCCAACACCAGTCACGGGCGAGCGGCTCGTCGCCGACCTCCGTGCGCTGGGTCTACCGGCCGGCGCGACGGTGATGGTTCACACGTCGCTGCGCTCGCTGGGTTGGGTGATCGGCGGCGCGCAGACGGTGCTGGAGGCGCTGCGGATGGCCGTCGGCCCTGAGGGCACGCTCGTGATGCCGACCCAGTCGTGGCAGCTCTGCGACCCCGCCCTCCTGCAGCAGGCCGCGCCCGAGTGGTGGCCGACGATCCGCGACCACCTCCCGCTCTACGACCCCGCCGTGACGCCCAGCCAGACGATGGGGATCGTCGCCGAGCTGTTCCGCACCACGCCGGGTGCGCTGCGCAGCCCGCACCCGCACCGGTCCATCTCCGCGGCCGGGCCCAACGCCGCGACGATCACGGCCCGCCACCCGCTCGACTCACCGGCGGGCGAGAACTCGCCGCTGGGCGCGCTCTTCGACCTCGACGCATGGATCCTGCTGCTCGGCGTGACGGCAGCGAAGGCGACGGCCCTGCACCTGGCCGAGCATCGCGCCACCTACCCGGGCAAGCGCACCATCCCCAACGGCGCCGCGATGCTCGTCGACGGCGAGCGGCGCTGGGTCACCTGGGAGGAGCTCGACGTCCAGGACGACGACTTCGTCGACGTCGCCGCAGCGTTCGCCGCCGACACCGGGCTGGTGCGGACCCGCCCCGTCGGCGACGCGACGGCGCACCTGCTGCCGATGCGGCCGCTGGTGGATTACGCCGCCCGGTGGTTCACGGACCACAGATAGCCGCGGGGACGGGCAGACTGGGGCGATGGCATCTTCACCGTTGGCGTTCGTCGTGATCGCCGGACCGCAGGCGTCGGGAAAGAGCACGTTGGCGAAGGCGCTCGCGGACGGGCTCCGCGCTGACGGGGAGCGGGTGGCGCTCGTCGAGCTCGACCAGATCGCGGCGATGGCCCTCCCCACGCTCCCCGGCTGGGATACGGCGCACCGCATCTTCGAGTCGGTGGTCGGGTCGTGGCTGGGGTCCGACCTGACGTGCGTGGTGGCGGAGGGCTCGGGCTCGGCCGACGAGGTGGCCGGCCTGCGGGCCCTGGCCCCCGCGGGCGTCGCGACGCTCACAGTCGCCACGACGAGCACGTTCGACGTGGCGTTCTCACGCGCCCAGGCCGACCCCACCCGCGGCATCTCACGAGACCACGGCTTCCTCAGCGGGGTCTACGAGCGGTGGTCCGACGAGCTGGCGCGCATCAACCCGGACGTGGTGATCGACACGGGCGCCGTCGGCCTCGACCAGGGCGTCGAGCTCGTCCGGACAGCGATCGCAGCGGCACGGGCCGCCGAGAGGAGGGACGCATGACCGGGGGATACGACGACTTCGCGGCCGACTACGTCGCCGAAAACGACACGAGCCTGCTGAACAACTACTACGAGCGCCCGGCGATGCTGAACCTCCTGGGCGACGTTGCCGGGCGCAGGATCCTCGACGCAGGCTGCGGCAGCGGCGCGCTGTCCGTCGCGTTGCGCGAACGCGGCGCGGAGGTCGCGGGGTTCGACGCCAGCGCGGCGATGCTCGACGTCGCGCGCAGCCGTCTGGGCGCCGACGCCGACCTCCGCGTGGCCGACCTCGGCGACCCCCTCCCCTATGCCGACGCCGCCTTCGACGACGTCGCCGCCTCGCTCGTGCTGCACTATCTGCGCGACTGGAGCGCCCCGCTGGCCGAGCTGCGGCGCGTGCTCACACCCGGCGGCCGTCTCGTGCTGTCGGTCAACCACCCGTTCATCTACCCTCTCGCCGTGGAGGGCGCGAAGTACTTCCCCCTCGCAGAGTTCGCCATGGAAGTGACCGTCAACGGCCGCGACGTCGTGCTGCCCACCTGGCACCGCCCACTACACGCGATGGTGGACGCCTTCCTCGACGCCGGGTTCCGCATCGTCACGATCGCCGAGCCCCCGGTGGCACCCGACTCCCCGCCGGATCTCCTGCCACCGAACGGCGCTACGCGGTTCATCTCGTTCATCTTCTTCGTGCTGGAGAACCCCGTCGCACCCTGACGTGCCGAGCCGCTCCGGCGTGCCGGACGCCGGGCGCTCCCCGCACGCCGGGCGCCATGCGGTCGCTCGAGCGCCTGGCGTCACTCGCCGTCTGTCGAGGGCGCCCGTCTGGTCGCATGGTCGTAGTGCGCGACGACGACAACGAAGTAAGCGATGGCCGCCCCAGGAAAACCCATCGACGAAATTCGAGAGCGGCCGAGTTGGGGGCGGTCATCAGCCCGCCCCCAACTCGGGGAACCTACGCAGTTAAGGTCTCGTCCCGAGGACACTTTCCCCTCCGAACACCCCCTCACACACGACTGCCCCAACCCTCGGGGCGAACAGGGTTCCTGGCCATCGGTCGCCCCCAGCCCCTTCTCTGGACACTTACCCCAGAGTCGACAACATGATGAACATCCGTGACTCAGCAAGAGTAGCACGATATGCGTGCCTCTATCCGTTTGACAAGCTCATTTATTCTGTATTCTCGACCACAGTAATGCTTCAGACTCGTCATTAGACAGCCTTAGACACGTAGTCAGCCTCGCGTTACCACCGAACGCGACCCGCACGTCAGACACGCCTAGGTAGAAGAACCTGTACTAAGCTCTACATATCTCAATGAAGGCGAACGAGGACAAAACCAGTCAGGAGGATCTCAGGATGGGTACACCGACAGGAGACAACGCGCCACAAACGAGCACGGAAACGCCAGGCGTCGAACGTCTGACGTCTACCGAGCTTTCCGAGCCTGCACGGCTGATGGCCGAGGCCTTCGCGAAGCGGTCACGACGCGTGAGCATCCCAGTGAGGAACAGCTTCGTCAGAGCTTCGGGGTCGACCAAGACGCCTCTCGCACACATGGCCGCAACCCGTGGCCACGGCGGTGAGACTAAACTCAAGCTCTACTTCGCACTGCTATGGCTGTCCGTTAGCCCGCCCTACGACACGACGCTCCCTGCAGCAAACTGGGCAACGTTGCTCGACCTCGACGATCCCACCACAAAGGGTGCGCGCTGTGTACGGAAGGCCTTGTCCGAGCTTGAGAGTTTGGGACTGGTATCCAGACAACTGGTCCCTGGCGCGGCTGCGAGAGTTCAGCTCCTACGTGAGGACGGCTCCGGAGACAGATACACGCCGCCTAGCGCCTCGCACCGACGAGGCGCAAAGAAGATTACTGAGACCGATCGCGATCGATACTTCAAGATCCCGACACTGCTTTGGACCAGCGGGCATCTGCAGCGCATGAGCAGCGCTGCGCTTACCATGCTTCTCGTCATCCTCGAAGAGTCAAGAGGCCGAGAGGCGCCACAGTGGTGGACCCAGGAAGACTTCAATACTCGATTCGGCGTTAGCAAGGACGTCCGAGCCAAGGGAACGAGAGAGTTGGTCGCACGACGCCTCATCGAGGTGGACAGGCAGCCCGTCGCTGCAACACCAACACAGAACGTGTTCTTTTCATCGCGACGAGTTCGTAACACCTACTGCATCACGAACGAGGCGGCAGGGCACCACCCACGTGACGGGATCCTCACTCCACTAGGAAAAATCAAAACACCCGCCACCTAAGCACGTTCCAGCCAACCACGAACTCCCGCTAAGGCACGCGGCCCACCTCTCAGTTCGCGTTCGCGCCTGGCGGGGAGTCCAGTACTGCTCGCTCGAAGACGACGCGCATCGGGGCGAACCCCTGCACCTCGAAGAATCGGTGCGCGCCGGTGTTGAAGGACCACGAGTCGAGGCGGATCGACGCCGCGCCCTCGCGCCGCGCCACTTCGACGATCTTCTGAAGGAGGAGGTCGCCGATGCCCTGCCGCCGCGCGCTGCCGTCCACGGCGATGTGGTGGACGTAGAGCGACGTGTGCGGATGCTGAAAGGGCGACGCGGGCCGGCGGACGGCCTCAGCCAGCACGTACCCGACGAGACCCTCCGCCGTGTGCTCGGCAACCAGGAGGATCGCGCCGTCGGACAGGCACCCGGAAAGGTAGGAGCGGAGCTCGTCGGGAGCAGCCGGGCGGAACAGGTCGGGTCGGCCCTCGGTGTGAAGGGTCTGAACCTGCGTCGCGAGGGCGGTGACGCCGTCGAGGTCGGACTCCTGCGCCGGCCGAACCTCGATCTCCCCTGCGCGCATAACCCGCAGCGTACCGGGCGCGACCCGCCGACGACTGCGCTGAGGCGCGGAGGTAAAGTCCGCGCACGGAGCGACGACGACGTGGTCGTCAAAGCAGTGAGGAACAGCAATGGGGACGGTCTTCGTCACGGGTGCAACGGGCACGGTGGGCTCAGCCGTCGTGGCACACCTCAGGGAGCGCGGTGAGAACGTTGTCGCTTCGGTCCGCCGTGACGGCGACACCGCGAGGCTCCCCGACGGCGTGGAAGCCAGACTGTTCGACTTCACGGCGGACGTCTCCGCGGCCCGCGTCGCGCTGGCCGGCGTCGACCGGTTGTTCCTGATGCGCCCGCCCGCCATCGCCGACGTGCAGGCACGTCTTTTCCCGTTGATCGACGCGGCGCGGGACAGCGGCGTGCGGCAGGTCGTCTTCCTGTCGCTGCAAGGAGTGCAGGCCAACCGCGGGACACCGCACCACGCCGTCGAGGCCTACCTCAAGCGACGAGACGCGCCTTACACCTTCCTCCGTCCCAACTTCTTCATGCAGAACCTCTCGACGACCTACGCACAGCAGATCCGCGAGACGGGCGAGATCTCCGTGCCGGCCGGCCGGTCCCGGACCGCGTTCATCGACGCGCGCGACATCGGCAGGGTTGCGGCCGTCGTGTTCACCGAACCGGGGCATCTGAAGAAGGCCTACACGCTGTCCGGCGAGCAGAGCCTGAGCTACGGCGACGTCGCGCGCATCATGAGCACGGTGCTGGACCGGCGCATCGTGTACGCCCGGCCGAGCGAACGCGCCTACCTCGCGGCCCTGGCCGCGCAGGGGGCGCAGGCGGACTACCTCGACGTGCAACGGATGATCTACCGGGTGGTTCGCCTCAACGTCTCCGCACTGCCGAACCGGACAGTGCGCACGCTCACCGGGCGGCCGGCGACGTCCTTCGCCCAATTCGCGCAGGACCACCGCACGGTGTGGAGCCCGGTCGGCGGTGGGTCGTGAGAATCACACCGGTGTGATTATCCCCAATGTGGATAGACCTGTGGATAACTCTGTGTGAGGGGTGTGGACGTCCGCGCACAGGGTGTGCACGACAGCGCGCTTGACCTTGACGCAGGGACAGGGTCTGAGACTGGTCGGGTGACCTCCAAGACGACACTTCCGCTGTACTTGACCGCCACCGCGACGTCGCTGTTCGGCAACTCGGCCATCGCCATCGTGCTGCCGTGGTTGGTGCTCGAGCGCACGGGCGACCCGGCGATGGCCGGCCTGGTCGCCGCCGTCAGCGCGGCGCCGGGCGCGATCGCGGCGTTCGTCGGCGGGCACCTCGTCGACAAGATCGGCCGACGGCGGATGTCGGTGTTCTCCGACGTCGGGTCGGCCGTCGCGGTCGCCGCGCTGGCCATCGTCGACGGCGTCTTCGGGCTGAATGTCGGCTGGTTCATCGCGTTGGGCGTGCTCGGCGCACTGTTCGACGTGCCGGGCATGACGGCGCGCGAGACGCTCATGGCCAATGTCGCCGATGCATCCGGCGTCGCGCTCGACAGGGTCAGTGCGCTGCGCGGCACGCTCTTCGGGCTCTCTTTCCTCGCCGGGCCCGCGGTCGCGGGCTGGCTGCTGTCCCTGCTGCCCACCATCCAGGTGGTCTGGATCACGGCCGCGTGCAGCGCCCTCGCGGCGCTGGCGATCGCCGTCATGCCGCTCCCCCGCCAGGCCTCGACGACCAGCGCCGACGGCTCCGCGTTCGCCGGCCTGACGGCCATCCGCCGGAGCGCCCCGCTGGTGGCCCTCCTCGTGATCAGCCTGGGGTCGGTCATCCTCGTCGGCCCGCTGCTCAGCATCGTGCTGCCCGCCCACTTCACCACGCTGGGCTCGCCGGGGCTCCTCGGCGTCTCGCTGTCCGCGTACGCCGTCGGCACCATCGCGGGGTCCGGCGCCTACGGCTGGGGATTCGCGGGCCGACGGTGGCTCGCCTGGGCGGTGGCGCATGCGCTGTACGTGGTCTCGGGCATCCTCATCGCGACGCTCAGCGGGTTCTGGCTGGTCGCCGCCGGCATGGCCGCGGCCGGCATCGCGTCCGGCCTGCTCCAGCCCATCACCATGGTGGTGCTCACCACGCAGATCCCCGACGAGCTCCGCGGCCGGGTGTTCGGCGCCTACTCCGGCCTCACCATGGTGGTCTCGCCCATCGGGCTCGGCGTCCTGGCGGCGGTGCTCGCCGGGGCCGACCTCCACGTGGGCGCCTGGGTGCTCGCCGCCGGCTGGGTTCTCGTGGCCGCCTACGCCCTCTTCGCGCCGGGCCTCAAGGGCTACATCGCCGGCACACCGGCCCCTCGTCAGGAAGACTTGCCCCATGCTGACCATCAAGCAGCTGGCTGACTACGTCGGCGTCACGCCGCGCGCGGTACGCCACTACCACCGCATCGGGTTGCTGGCCGAGCCCGAGCGCACGGCCTCCGGCTATCGCAGCTACACCGCCCAGGACGTCGTCGACCTCCGGCGCATCAAGGTGCTCTCCGACGCAGGGGTGCCGCTGGCGCGGGTGCGCGCGCTGGCCGACGCCGCACCGGAGGAGTTGGCCGAGGCGGTGCGGGAGATCGACGCCGCGCTCGCCACCCGGATCAAGGAGCTGCGGGCCACCAGGAAGCGGCTGGCCACGTTGGCGTCGGGCGAGGATCCGTACATGTCGCCGAAGATCGCCGCCGTCATGGCGGAGTACCGCGCGATGGGCGTCTCGGAGACGACGCTGCGGACCAACCGCGACGGCTGGATCCTGGTCCAGGCCGTCTACCCGCGGCTGATCGACCCGTGGCTCGACTGGCAGCTGGTGGCGCTCACCGACCCGGTGTACCGCGAGCTCTGCCAGTTGACCGATCAGGTGCGCGATCTGGCCGCCGACGATCCGTTGGTCGAGGAGGTCGCTCAGCGGTCCGCGGCCTGGATCCTCTCGGTGGAGCCCCCGTCGTTCGAGGAATGGGACTACGACGCCGTCGCCTATCGGCTGTTGACTACGTACAACGGCCACGACTCGCCCGGATGGATCCGGCTGAACGAACGCGTCGGGCAGCTGGTGGCGGCGGGCTCGTAGGGGTCGACGGCACGCTCGCGCCCCCTCGAGGACAACCTTTGTGCCCGACGCGATTAATATAGGTCGGCAAGGCGCCACACAGGGCCGTTTGGGAGTGTCACGCATGGATACGTGGAGCGACGACCCTGGCATGGACCAGGTCGATGAGTCTGAGCTCTTACTTCTCTGCCGCGAAGGCGACAGGAACGCGTTCGACGCGCTGTTTCGCCGCCACTACAGCTCGGCAGTGCGGTTCGCCGCGCACGTCACCAGCGCCCTCGACCCCGAGGATCTGACCTCCGAGGCGTTCGCCCGCATCTGGTCCGCGCTGAGCGGCGGAGGCGGCCCGGACCGCGCCTTCGGCCAGTACCTGCGCACCACCATCAGGAACATCGCCTCCAACGCCGCCACCCGCAGCCGCGAGGAGGCCTCGGGCGACGACCGCCTCGACTACTGGATGCGCCGCGACGCACAGGTGGCCGACGACGGCTTCAGCAACGCCATGGCCGAGCACGAGGTGGTTGCCAAGGCGTTCGGCACGCTGCCCTCGCGCTGGCGGTCCGTGCTGTGGATGATCGACGTCGAGGGGCACCGCACGTCCGACGTCGCGCGCCGCCTCGGCATGTCGCCCAACAGCACCGCGGCCCTCACCAAGCGCGCCCGCGACGCCCTGAGCCAGGCATGGCTCAAGGCCCAGGTCGACACGCGCAGCGAGAAGCCCGAGTGCGAGTGGGTCCTCGACCACATCAGCGGGTTCGCCCGGAAGTCGCTCACCGCGACGCAGGAGGAGCGCGTCCGCGTGCACCTCGACGAGTGTGACTCCTGCGAGCGCGCCGCGCACCGCGTCGCGCACCTGGCGGTGTCGCTGCGGATCGTCGCCATCGTCGGCGGCGGGTCGCTCGCCGGCCTGGCCTCCATGTTCTTGCTCGATCCGACGCCGGCCGCCGCGGCCACGACGACGCCCGCCGCGGGGGGTGCCGCCGCGGGTGGCACTGCCGCGGGCGGAGCCGCCGCAGCCGGGGGTGCAGCTGGGGGTGGCGCCGCAGCCGGGGGTGCAGCTGGGGGTGGCGCCGCAGCTGGGGCCACGGGCCAGGGCGGATCGGGAGCCGCAGCCGGGGCGGGCCACGCGGCGAAGGCCGCGCGGCATTCGTCGCGCGCTCTCCAAGGCGCGATGGGCGCCGGGGCCGCCGTCGTGGTGACGGCCATCGCGATCGCCGTCGCGAATTCGCTGTCGTCGCCCAATGTCGCGGCGGAGGAGCCTCCCGTCACCACCATGTCGGCACGGCCGGTGGTGCAAACCACACCGTCGCCCACACCGACCCCCAGCTCGACGCCTAGCGTCACGCCGACGTCGACACCCACGGAGACGAAGTCCGTCGAGGCCGCGATCACCCGCGAGCCCACCACGCGCCAGGTCACCCCGAGTTCCACGCCGACGACCAGCCGACCCACGAGCACGCCGACGGTCACGCGGACTCCTCAGCCCACTCCGACGCCGACGACCACCCGGCCGACGCCGTCGCCGACCGTGACCCCGACGCCCACCGTCACTCCTACGCCGACGGTCACGCCCACGCCGACCGTTACTCCGACGCCGACGCCGACAACCACTCCGACGCCGACCGTGACCCCGACGGTCACGCCGACGCCCACGCCCACGGTGACTCCCACCTCCACGCCCACGCCGGAGCCGACCCCGACGGAGACCAAGACCGAGGAGCCGGAGCCGACGCCGACGCCCACGGAGACCGAGACGGAGGAGCCCACCACCACGCCTACCGAGACCACCGACCCGGAGCCGACGCCCACGGAAACGGAGACCGAGGAGCCCACGCCGGCGCGGCCCTACATCGGCATCAGCGTGACCGACGGCGGTCAGGCGACTCCTGGCGCGGTCGTCATGTCAGTGGTCCCCGGCTCGGCCGCCGAGACCGCGGGCCTGCAGCAGGGCGACCGGGTGGTCGCCGTGAACGGCCAGCTGGTCTCGTCCGTCGCCGACCTCGGTGCTCTCGTCCGCGCGGGCAAGGTGGGCGACGTGATGGTATTCACCGTTGTCAGAGACGAATCGACACTGACGATCGAGGTCACCCCGACGGCCGCAGCCGGCTGATTCGCGCGCCGCAGAAAGTCGTCGAGAAAAATCTCATCGGCGGCGTCACACTTTCTGAGGCGCGGTGTCTTCATAGTCAGGTGGCCTTAATAGTGTGCCGCCTTGGATGCACCGGGGGGTGGTATCCGGGGCAGGCACCTGCGTGCGGGGAGGGAACGCCTCGTTGGTCCGGAGCCGTGGGGGCTCCGGACCAATGTCTTTTTTTCGGCGCCGAACGGCCCGTCGATGCCGCCGGAAAACAACTTCCAAAAAAACTTCGAAGGTCGCGTCACATCTCGGCTGGTCGCGGGTCTTTATAGTCAGGTGGCCTTGAGAGCAAAGCCCCTCGAGCGCGCTGGGGATCGCGCTGAGGCTGGTAGCTGCGTGTGGGGAGGGAACGCCTGGTTGGCTCGGAGCTGTGGGGGCTCCGGGCCAACACTGCTTTTTGCGGCCGGATCGGTCGTCCTACTGGGGGTCCCAGACGTAGGCGCCGTCGATCCGCCGACAGACCAGGGCGGAGCCGTCTGCGTCGACGGCGCGGTCGCCCTCCACCTGCCAGCTGCACTCCGCGCCCCGCTCCTTCTGGGGCGCGGTCGGTGTGCGCGTCAGGCTGGGGCTCGGGGTCTTCGACAGGACCTTGGGCGGCGGCACGGTCTCGGCGGGCTGGTCGCCCAGAACGGACCACAGCACCCCGGCCGCGCCGACCCCTGCGAGCAGGGCACCAGAGATCACGAGCCGTCGCGCGAGCCTGGGGGCTTTCGGTGCGGCTGGCGCGGCCTCGACGGCGTCATCCAGCGGGACGTGCTCCAGGACGGTGATGGGCTCACCCTCCCGGTCGGTGGGCGTCGCCGCCCGGACGGCGCCGGCCAGCAGTTCCCGGACGTCGGCCACATCGCCGGCACGCTCACGCGGATCCGGCCTTGTCATCGCGGAGATGGCCCGAGCGAGGTGCGGGTCCTCGACGCACGCGAGCGCCTGGTCGGGCACGCCGTCCTCGTAGCCGAGCACCAGCGCCACCGCGACGAGACCGAGCGCGTAGATGTCGTGCGCAGGAACGGGGACGACGGGTTCGCGCAGCACCTCCGGCGGCATGTAGCCGGGCGTTCCGGTGACCATCCCCACCGTCGTCAGGCGCGATTCGGCAGCGGCGACGGCGATGCCGAAGTCCGCCAGCGCCACGTCGATGGGTCCGCGGCCGGTGGCGCGGAGGAGGATGTTGGCAGGCGTCACGTCGCGGTGGATGATCCGGGCGCGGTGCACCACGTCGAGGGCGTCGAGCAACTGGTCGAGGATGGTGACGACGGTGGCGTCGGAGAGGGCGCCGTAGTCCCCGATCAGCGATCGGAGCGATCCGCCCCGCACCAGCTCGAAGGCGATGAGGGCCGTGCCGTCGTCCGCCACCCAGGCGTAGGGCGCCACGAGGTGGGTTCCGGTGAGCCTGCGCGACTGCTCCCGGGCGAAGCGCAGCATCTGCCCCGCGTCACGCTGCCGAAGGAGCTTGGCCGCGCACGGCTCGCCGCGGGTGTGGTCGAAGGCGTGCCAGACGGTACTGGTCGCACCGCTGGCGATTGGCTCCCGCAGCTCCCACCTGCCGGCGATCAGCTCACCCACTGGTCAGAACTGTCCCGAGGCTGCCTCGTCGAAGGCGTCCGCAAGCTCGCCCAGCTGCCGGCTCCTGGCGTACTCGGCGAGGTCGAGCAGCGCCGTCGCACTCGCGTTGGCCGCGAGCCAGGAAACAACAGCGCCGCGGGTCTCTCCCGTCGACATGATGGTGCTGCGCAGCTCAGGGGCCGACGACGAGACTTGGTCGAGGACGCGGCGGATAGCGTCCGGGTGCCCCGCGCGGACGTCCGCCTCGGACATCCGCTCCTCGAGGAAGACGATCCGGGCGAGCACCGCGGGGTTGCTGATCTTGACCCTGTGCCCGCTGACGAGCTGGCTGACCATCGGCGCGCTCAGGCCGACGGTGGACGCGAGCGCGCCCTGCGAGAGCCCGTACGCCGCGCGAAGCGCACCGAACCTGTCGGCCCACGTGGCGCCGTACAGGCCGATCTGAGCGTTCGTGTGCTCGGTCAATGCTCTCCCGTTTCGGAGGGTGGCGGCGCGTTCGGCCGATTTGCAGGTGCAATACTACGGCCCGCATCGAGGGGTGTCACCCTCGAAAACCGGGCGTCTGCGGGCCGCATCCGCCGTGTGCAACGAAAGCTACCCGGTGTAAGCGCAGGCATCGCCGACGTCTTCGGCCCCCTTCGGCGGGGCGGCGGAAGGTCGGGCGCTGGAGGGGCCCTTGGTGGCAGAGGCCGTGGCGGTGGCCGTCGGCCGCGGGCTGATGACCTTGCTCACGGCGTCGCGCATCTCCGTGAAGTCCGGGTTCCGATAGCTGTAGTTCACGCCGTTCACGAACGCCAGGCGCCGCACCTTGCCATCACGCACACGAAAAGCCAGGTCGACGAGCGGCCCGAGATCCTGCGACGGGATATCCGTGACGAGCATGTCCCCGGAGGCAGCGGCCACTGCCTCGAAGCGCGCCAACAACGTCTGCGGATTCGCCTGATCGATGATCGCCTTGATCAGGCACGACTGGCGCTTCATGCGGTCGTAGTCGTTGGTGTTGGAGCGGCTCCGGGCGTACCACATGGCATTGAACCCGTCGAGGTGCTGGTCGGGCCCCGGCGTGAGATAGCCGCTCGGCGCGACATAGGGCTCCGTCTTCCCACCGATCGCCAGACCCGGATACCCCTCCACCGGATTGATGTTGACCGTCACGCCACCCATCGCGTCGATCAGGGCCTGGATGCCGTCGAGATTCAGCATCACGAAGTAGTCGATCTCGAGGCCCGTCACCCCTTCCACCCCTTGCTTCAACGCCTCCGCGCCGCGGTAGGTGTTGCCCGCGAGAACATGCGGGTAGTCGCTTTCGACCTTGCTCCACAGGGTGTTGATGAACCATTCCTCGCTGACGCCCGGACCCCGATAGCCGTCGGGGAAGAGCTCTGCCAGCTCGCTGCCCTCCGGGAAGGGGACGAACTGCACGTTCCGGGGAATCTGAATCAGCGCGAGATCGCCCGTCGCGGTGTCGATCGAGGCGACCATGATCGTGTCGGTGAGGATGCCGCGCTGGTTGTCCCTTTCGAGCCTCGCCTTGCTGGTGTCGGCTCCCAGCAGGAGCACGTTCAGCCGCGGGATGCCCGCCCACGGGTCGCTCGGTCCCGCCAGCGTCGGGCGACTACTCGCTTTGACCACCGACGCGTCCTTCACCACGTTATGCACGAGCGCGGAGGCGTCGTAGGCGTAACGGGAAGCCAGCGCCCCGGGAACGGCCACCAACAGCGCCGAGACCACGACGGCGACGGCCCCCACGGCCCGCTGGCTTCGCGACGGCCGCCGCGGGCGCGTGGCCAGGTGCGTCACGAGGATGAGCAGCACCCACACGACCGTGCCGACAGCCAGTCCGGCACTGACACGAGCCAGCACCCCACCGGACGCGACCCACCGCGCACCCACGCGGACGATCTCCGACCCTTGGGCGAGCACGAAGACGATCGCCGCGACCGGAACCACCACCGCGACAGCGCCCAGATAGCGCAACCCTCGACGGCGGGCCCCGAGCAGGCCGGAGCCCGGCACGATCGCAGACGCCAACGTCAACAGGATGGAAGCAAGCAGGCCCGGGCGCGTCGGCGAAGGTTCCATGTCAGCAGCGCTCCTCCCGCGATCCACCGCTTCGTCCCCACAGCCCCAGCGCAACCGGGAACGTGAACACCGGCAGTCGATCGTCCACGATGACGCCGTTGCCGGATCTTCGCACGCCATCTTCGCCCGCGCAACAGGCGAAGTCCTGCGCGCGACCGTACGTAGAGGTTCCGGAGTCTCCATCACCACGCGCGGTGCGTGCTCGACCAGGGCCGGTCGGGCACGATGATCTGCCCTCGCGGCCACCTTGCCGAGCCGCGACACCCCACCGGAACAGCCCATACCGTGGTAGCGGCTAGAGGAGGGCGATGAACACCTCACATCGAACCGGACACTCGGCGAATACAGTTCCACCTGCGCGAGCGCGCCCAAGAGAGACGCCGGAGTCGGATCGCGCCCGAGAGCCGGCCGCGCGTCAAGTCCGCTGGCCACTCGGCTCACCCACCGCGATACTGGCGGCGCAGCGGCTCGCCGGCAATCGCGCAGTGGCAGGGATCCTCGACGACGAAACCCCACGTACAGCGGACCAACGCGCGCCACTACCCCTTCAACGGCAACCCCCGAAGGCGGGCGGCCCAACAACAGCCGTGCACGAGGACATGGTGGTGACAACGGATGATTCCACCAACCGCGCGGCGGCAGAGCATCGCATCCTCACCAAGGGCTGGCCCAACACCCGAGCGTGGCTGACCCGTTTCATCAATATGGACCTGACCCAGGAGCTGCGCATAGGTGCATTGGGTCAGGGCGTGGCGCCGGAAACGCTGAAGACGATGCGGGCGAGCCTCAACCGGACCTACGACGCACTCTCAGCGGACCGGGCGAAGTTCATCAAGAACTTCGAGGAGCGGTCCGTTGCGACGGGTCATGACGTGCTGAACGCGGCCGAGAAGCAGATACACGACCAGCTGTCGGCGCTGGGGATCAAGGCTAAGACCTTCCTCGGATTTAGGACCGGCAGCTACGACATGGATGCACAGAAGTCAGCCAGCCTGCGCGCGGTCGCCCGGGAGCTGGCCGCCAAAAAGCGCGAAGCAGACACTGCCGCGCGGGCGTACCTCAAGGTCAAAGGCGAGGCGGATGCGGTCTTCAACAAGTCCATGGCTCCCCCGCTGGCCGAGGCGATGCCCGAGATCTTCCTGACGCCGGATCTCAAGAGCCGTCTGGACGCGGCCCGGGAGATCGGACTCAAGCATGCGGACGAGTACGACAAGCTCTGCGCCGAACGGCAGCAGGCCTACCCCATCCTGGCCACCTTCAGCTCAGGGTGGAGCGCTGCGCAGCAGCTGGAGGACCTGGCCAACCAAGACGCGGGAGACATGGCCACCAAGGTGGCCAGCGTCGCCAGCGAGAAGCTGGACAACATCGCCAAAGTAAGGGGTGAGCTCGGCGGCCGCTTCTCTGTCTGGAAGGAGCCGCATCTGCGCGAGCTGACGAAGAAGGCGATGGCCACTGCACCGTGGCAGGGGCGAATCGCCGAGGAACATGCCCAGGAGGTCGCGGCTTCCGAGAAGGACACTCAGATGCTCCTGGCCGTCATGGCTGTCGGTCTCGGGCTCGTCGCCGCTATCCCGACCGGAGGGGCATCCGTCGCGGTAGCTGCCGCGGTAGCCACCGCGGCTATCGGAAGCATGGCGCTGTCGGTCTACGGCGCTTACCAGCACTACCAGGGATATGCGGTTCAGTCGGCTGCGCAGGGCACCGCCTTCGACCGGGCCCAGGCCATCTCGCAAGGCGAACCGCCGGAAATGTTCTGGCTGGCGGTGGAAATCGCAACCACCATCCTCGACATCGGCGCGGCTGGCAAGGCGCTCAAGACAATCAACACCGCGATCCGGGAGGCTCGCGCAGCCGGGTCCGCGGCGGCCCTGACCGAGGCCGTCAACGCCAGCAAGGCAGCAGGGTTGAGCGCGGAGACGACCGCCAAGGTAGCGGCAGCCGCGATGGGCGGCAGTGGCGACGCCAAGCTCATACGTAGCCTCGAACAACTCGCGACGGTCTTCAAGGCCGCAGCCAAGAAGACCGTCGGCGATGCCGAACTGATGGTCGCCTTCAGCAAGGCTGCTGACAAGGCCATCGCCGAGGGCAAAGTCGCGTTGTACATGGGCAGCAAGAGTGAGCGGCGCACGGCTGTCCTTGCGCAGCTGCGCAAACGCGGCGTGTCCGAGGCCTTGCTCGAACAGCGAGCGGATCACCTGATGAAGAGCATCGAAAAGAGCAGCGTGGGCGGTGTCTACGATCCGCTGACCGACAGCATCTTCCTACGAACGGACCGCAGCGGAGGAGCTGTCGCCTCTGTGCTGGCACACGAACTGGCCCATAGCAGGCAGGAACTTGTCGTCGGGCTCGGCAGGATGAACACCTTGGAGTCGGAGTTCACCGCCTTCTACGCCCAGAAGCAGTTCTTGATGAATCTGGGAGGCCCGGCCGAGCGGTGGCCCAAGGCTTACGCATGGCTCGCGACGGCCGACAACGCGGCCATAGAGGAACATGTCATGCAGAAGTACGCCGCCCAGGGCCAAAAACTGCGTCTGTTCAAGAGCTACGACGAGGCAGGCGATTGGATTCTGAATGCGATCAAGACCCGATGATGGAACGATGACGATGACCGAGGACGAACGGCTGCGGCGCCTTGCCAGGGCACTGGCTGCGGATGCTCCCACCGACGACGTCGTCAGAATCGAGACATTCGGCGAGCTGGCCACCGTGAACACCGGGGTCGAGCTGTGGCAGATTGAAAGGGTCATGAGCTGGGACGGCTTCGTACCCGGCCCTGGCTACCGGATCTACGCGGCCCGTCCCGGGCTCACTGACTCACCGAGGGTCCGCGGCTTCGCCCTGCTGGACGATGGGCGGACGTTTGCTCTTGATGACCGATCCGGCGTGTCAGGCTTTGCGGCCACCGGCGCGGCCGAGCCCCTGGCCATCGGACACGTCGCCGCGCTCTACGCCGATGCCGCGGACTATCCGCGCCGGATTCTCCACTCAGGGGACCTCTCACCGACAGTGGCCCAGATCGGGCCAGTCGAGTGGGTTGTCACGCTGCACACCGCGCGGCTCGACGACAGCCTCGACGATGACGTCCCCTTCGACCGGATCGAGCGCTGGCGGGTGATCATCACCCCGGCCGGCGCCACCTGGTCCATCGAGATCGGTGGGTGAACGTGGAAGTCCGACGCGGCTAGGTCGTGTTGCGAAAGCCGAAATGGTGCGGTTCACGCAGCCAGGCAGACCGGCAATGAGACGAGCGCCCTGAGCTGCTGCCGCAACTCCCTGCCCACAGCACGGGACCTAACGACCAAGGCGTTCGGCTGGCGCCTCACGGCCGACTCAAGGACAGACACCACTGCCGCGTTTCCGTGCCCCGGCGTCGGATCTAGCGACCACAGCTCGGTGCTCCGTACCGAGTTCGGGATCCAAGAAGCGGCTCACCACGGCCGGGCCGGTCGGTCCCTGAGGAGCGACGCACCACAGCCGGGCCGCAGTCGGTCCCTGAGGAGCAGCCCCGCACGCTGACCCACACCGAGCGAGAGCTATGCGGGGCTGCGTCTCGAAGGGTCCGCAACCACAACCCCACGTGGCCTATCCGCCGGCCATGGAATTTTCACGCACAACCCTGCGTCCTCTGCCCTACAGGGCACAGGGAGTGCAGTTGTGCGTCAAAACTCCATGCCCCAGCTCTCTACCGGACTCCCTGCCCAAGGTTTCGGACCTTTCGACACGGCGTTCGGCTAGCGCCTCACGGCCGGCTCAAGGAACGATCCCTGAGGAGCAGCCCCGCACGCTGACCCACGCCGAGCGCGAGCCGTGCGGGGCTGCGTCTCGAAGGGTCCGCAACCACAGCCCAACCCATCCGCCGAGAGCCAGGGTCGCACCCTCCCGCGAGCACAAATCTCTGTATACGGGCACCCAGGCCTGTATACGGCCCGGCTGCCCGTATACAGAGATTTATGCAGGGAAAAAACCACCGCAAGACAGACCACGCTGACCATGCGGGGGGCAGGGTCAAGTTCCGCCGCCAGGGAGCACAGCAGAGGGTGAGGTGGGGAGGCGCTTCGACGAAGCGTAAGAACACCCATGCACCCAGACCAGAAGTGACTGTGGTCACAGAGCCGGGCTGGCAGCGAGACGGAGCGCCTCCCCACCTCAGCCGCCCGCCCTGTTGTTAGGTCGCTGCCCACAGCGCGGGACCTAACGACCAAGGCGTTCGGCTAGCGCCTCACGGCCGGCTCAAGGAACGATGCCCACCTCAGTCGTCCGCCCTGTTGCCAACTCCCTGCCCAAAGTTTCGGACCCTTCGAGACGCAGCCCCGCACTATTCCCACTCGGTGCAAGCCAGCGTGCGGGGCTGCTCCTCAGGGACCGCTACCGACTGCCACTCAAGGGCCACTTTGGGCTGCTCCTCACGGGCCCGCTGTGGGCTGCTCCTCACGGGCTGAATCATCGGGTCCGAAGAACAGACCTAGGGTCCGAAGTGGTGACCGTCGCTCAGTAGTCCACTTCCACTTTCGCAACAGGTCCTAGCCGAAGCCGCCAGCAAGCTGCTCGGGCCGCTTGACCTGTCCCTCTCAGGGCGTCATGGGGTCCGCGCTACGCAAACCGCACCCAGTTCGGGCCGCGACCCACCTCGGTGCGGTCCAGGAGCACCAACGCGCCGTCGTCCAAACGGTAGAGCGACGCGTGGTCGGACCGCTCGCCGACGACGACCACGCGGGAGCCGTCCGGCGACACGGTCAGTCCGCGCGGCTGCGCCTCCGTGTGCGACAGAACAGTCCGGCCGGTGAACTGGCCGGCGTCGTCGAGTTCGACGGCCACCACCGTCGACTCGGTGCGCTCGGTGCACAGCAGCCAGCGCTCGCCGCCGGCCAGGGCGAGGTCGGCGCCCCAGATGAGGTGCCCGGCGACGGGGTCGGCGCCGTAGGTGCTCTGGTGCAGACCGCTCAGTGCATCGAACGCGCAGGCCACCTCGCGGCGCTCCAGACGGCCGCCCTCGGAGCGCTCGAACCGGGCGGCTTCCGCGGTGAACTCGGTCAGCAGGTAGGCGTTCGCGCCGTCGGCCGAGACGACGAGGTGCCGCGGGCCGCTGCCCGGCGTGCAGTGCAGCGTGGGCTCGGACAGCTCAACCAACTCGCCGTCGACGGCGATGGACCGCTGGAGGATCAGGTCGTCGCCCAGCGACACGAAGTACGCGTTCCTGCCATGCGGGTCCGCCACCGCGGCGTGCATCCGGTGGGCGTGCACGGTGGTGGCCGGCTCGCCGACGACACCGTCGGCCACCGGATAGGACGCACCCCAATCGCCGTGATACGAGGCGGCCAGCACGGTCGTGCCGGCCAGCGTGAGGTACGCCAGCGGATCCGACACCTCGCGGCGCGAGCGTTCGGTCAGCGTGCCCGCCTCGCGGTCCAGCGCCAGCGTCACGATCGCGGGCGTCGGCTGCTTCGTCGCCGCGTAGACCAGGCCCGCCTCCCTATCGACGGCGAACGTGCTGCACCCGACGCCCACCTCGGACGTGGCCACCGGCACCAGCCGGGTGTCCTCCACGCGGAGGGCGGAGATCGTCCCACCCTTGTCATTGCCGATCAGAACCAGGCTCTCGATGCTCATGAGCCATCGTAAGCACGCGCCGAACCGAAAGCCTCCCGTAACGTCCGCGACGGCTTGCGCCGTAGACTGACCACAGCACGCTAGGGGGCCATCATGTCCGAGACGTCACACACCATCGCGCTCGTCGCCCACGACAACAAGAAGGCCGAGCTGCTCCGCTGGGCGAGCTTCAACCGCGGGACGCTCAGCCGCCACACGCTCTACGCCACCGGCACCACCGGCACGATGCTGGAGTACGAGCTGGGCCTGCCCATCACGCGCCTGCTCTCCGGCCCGGTGGGCGGCGACCAGCAGATCGGCGCGATGATCGCCGAGGGCCACCTCGACATGCTGATCTTCTTCTGGGATCCGCTGGAGCCGCAGCCGCACGACCCCGACGTCAAGGCGCTGCTGCGCATCGGGGCCGTCTGGAACGTACCGATGGCGTGCAACACGGCCACGGCCGACATGCTGATCAGCTCGCCGATGCTGGGCCAGGAATGGCGCAACCGCCCCGACATCACCCAGCGGTCCTGGGACGGCGAGCCCGAGTAGCGGGCCTCAGACCAGCTGCCCCGCCCGCCCGAACGACACGGCGACGAACAGGACGGCGAGCCCGCCGATCAGAACGTACTGCAGGACGCGCTTCTCCTTCGGCACGTACATCAGCACCGCCGCGACGGCGACGCCGCCGAGGAAACCGCCCAGGTGGCCCTGCCACGAGACGTTGGGCCAGAGGAACGTGAAGACGATGTTGAGGCCCAGCCAGAACAGGATGTTGCGCACGTTGCCGTGGTGCTTGACGGCCACCAGCAGGATCGCGCCGATCAGGCCGTAGATCGCACCCGACGCACCGAGCGTCTGCGTGTACGGATCGGTGAACAACATCACGGCGGCCGACCCGCCCAGCAGCGCGACGAGGTAGGTGGCCAGGAACCGCGCCCGGCCGAAGATCATCTCGAGCGTGGGGCCCAGCATGAAGAGCACCACCATGTTGAACAGCAGGTGCATGGCCTCGATGTGCAGGAATCCGTTGGTCAGGAGCTGCCACGGCTCGCTGGCCAGGCCGTGACCCCACTCGTAGCCCTGCGCCAGACACACGGTCCGGTCGATGTAGAACTGGCCGTCCACGATCTGGCAGCGGTTCGCGGGCGAGAGCGCCAGCGCGTCGATGATCCGCTCGCTCACCCCCATCACCTGCAGGAAGATCCAGACGGCGGCGTTCAGGCCGATCAGCACGAAGGTCGTCAGCCGCGGGTTCGCGGAGCGCCGGCCCCCGTAGGGCAGCGAGAGCTGGCGCGTCTGCTTGAGGCCGCTGGTGACGCACTCGGGGCACTGGAATCCGACGGAGCCGGCGATCATGCAGTCGGGGCAGATCGGCCGCTCACACCGCTGGCACGTGATCCGGGTGGGGCGGTCGGGGTGTCGATAGCAGGCGGGCGCGGCGTCGTCCATGCCCGCGAGGATATCCGAGAGCCCCAGCGTCCCCTCCGGTCCGACGCCCGCGGGTAGGTTGTGCGCATGGGTCACGGACACTCGCACACGGGCGACCACGCCGTCGTCGAGGTGGGGCAGCGCGCCCGCACGCTCCTCATCGGCTTCCTCGCGGTGGTGGCCGTGCTCGCCATCGCGGGCATGATCTGGCTGTGGCCGGCAGCCAGCGAGGTCGAGGCGATGACGCACAAGGTGGTCGACGCCCCGGGCGTCAGCTACGTGCACGCGGAGATCCAGTCGCTGCACGACGGCTGCGAGGACTTCACCGGCGGCGGATGCGAGACGGCCGTCGTCCTGCCGAAGGAGGGCCCCGAGACCGGGAAGGCGCAGAACGTCACGCTGTCCGGGGCTCAGGTCAACAGCGGCCTGCAGCCCGGCGACTCGATCGAGGTGGCGCGGATCGACACCGAGGACGGCCCCCACTACTCCTTCAGCGGCGTCGACCGGCTGCCGGTGCTCGCGGTGCTCGCGGGCCTCTTCGTGCTCGCGGTAGTGGCCGTCGCCCGCTGGCGCGGCGTGTTTGCCCTGGTGGGCCTCGGCGTCGCGGCGTGGGTGGTGATGAGCTTCATGCTGCCCGCCATCATCGTCGGGAAGCCGGGCATGGCCGTCGCGCTCGCCGGCTCCACCGTCATCATGTTCATCGTCTTGTACGTGGCGCACGGGATCTCGCTGCGCACGTCCGCCGCGCTGGCCGGCACGCTGCTCGGGCTCGCCGTGACCACCCTGCTGGGGACCTTCGCCGTCACCGCCGCGCGCCTGTCCGGCTTCGCCGACGAGAACGAGTACGACCTCGCGCAGCTCGCCCCCGCCATCAACTTCCAGGACCTGCTGATGGTGGGCATCATCGTCGGCGGCCTGGGTGTGCTGAACGACGTGACCATCACGCAGGCGTCGGCGGTGTGGGAGCTGCGCGCCGCCGCGCCGGAGTGGTCGCGCGCACGGGTGTTCGCGGCCGGCATGCGGATCGGGCGCGACCACATCGCCTCCACCATCTACACCATCGTGTTCGCCTACGCGGGCGCCGCGCTGACCGTCCTGCTCCTCCTGCACTTCACGACGCGCACCCCGCTCGCGCTGCTGGGCAACGAGCTGTTCGGCGGGGAGGCCGTGCGCACGCTCGCGTCCGCGATCGGGCTGGTCCTCGCGGTCCCCATCACCACCGGCATCGCTGCCCTCACCGTCGGCCCGCCGAAGACCGACCGCGCGCAGGACGAGGCGGCCGCATAGCCGCGCACGCGCCATGGCCGGTCTATGGGATCGCGCCGCTCCTCTGAGAGAATGGGCGGCGATGATGGAGCGTCGCGTGCTGGTCGTGGAAGACGATGTCTTCGTCGCGGGCCTGCTCTGCCACACGCTCGCGGCGGAGGGTTTCGCGACGGCGCACGCGGGAAGCGCAGCCGCAGCCCGGCGGCTCGCCGACGAGTTCGACCCCGACGCCGCGCTCATCGACATGGATCTCGGCGACGGCCCGAGCGGCGTCGACCTCATCCAGGCGTTCGGCCGCACCCGCCCGGAGCTGGTGTGCGTGATGCTGACCGCGCAGTCGTCGGCGCTGGCGAAGGACCGGCTGCCGCCCGGCGTCGGCTTCATCAGGAAGAGCCTGATCAGCGAGCCCCAGGCCCTGCTGGACGCCATCGACGAGGCCCTTCGGCGGGGCGGCGACGGCGTCCGGTTCGACCTCGATTCCGATCACCCGGTGGCCGAGCTGTCGGCGTCGCAGCGCGAGGTGCTGCGGCTGATCGCGCTCGGGCTGTCGAACGCGGAGATCGCCAAGCGCCGCGGAGTGACGAGGTCCGGGGCCGAGCAGGCCGTCAGCGCCGTCTTCCGCAAGCTCGGGCTGCTGCAGAGCGACGACCTGGTGCCGCGCGTCGAAGCCGCTCGGCTGTACATGGAGGCCGGCGGCCTGCCGCGGCGCTCGGGCGAGGAGATCCTGTGACGGCCGAGCTGCTGCGGCGGGTCGGCAGCCGCGACGCCATCTCCTGGTTCACTGTGGCGCTGGTCTACTGCAGCTCGTTCCTGTTCACCATCTACAGCTCCGGGGTCTTCCTCAGCGGCCAGACGTTCATCCCGCTGACCCTTGCCATCCTCGCCGCGTGCACCGTGATGATGGCGTTCCTGGTGGGCGTGCGCTGGGTGATCTTCGACTCACCGCTCGCGGGCCGAATCCCCGCGACGTACCGGCCCTGGCTGGTGCTGTCCGCCTTCGCCGTCTCGCTGGTGATCCGCGCGGGCGTGGTGGACGCGCTGCTCATCTCGCACGGGCTGACCAAGGGCTGGTTCTGGTACCGGCTGGTGTCGTCTATCCCCACCACCGGCGTCGGGCTGGTGCTCGTGGCCATGGCCGTGTCGACGGCGCGGGACTACGCGCGGGGGCTCGAGCAGCTCGACCTGGTGCAGCGTTCCTTCCGGGAGCTGCGCGACGCGCAAGCCGGGCTGATCGCCGACGAGCGGCAGCGCGTGATCGACCAGGCCAGAGCCACCATCGTCGTCCGGCTGCGTGAGCTGGACGGCGAGGCCGGGCCGGACGCGCTGCAGCGCGTGCGGGTCTTGATCGAGGACGTGGTGCGGCCCTTCAGCCGACGGCTCGTGGAACCCGGCAGCCGCACCATCGCCCTCCCCCAGGCCGTCTCCGTGCCCGTGGGCTGGCGCTCGGTGGTGGACGGCCTCTTCACCCGCAGCTCGATCCGTCCGCTGGGCTACACGCTGCTGTTCGGCTTCCCCACGCTCGTCCACGCCCCGTTCCTCTGGGGGCCGGACCTCGGGCTGCGGTTCCTGGTGCTGCAGCTGGTCATCACCTACGTCGTCGCGCGGGTGGCCCAGGCGCTGGCCGTCCTGCCCATCCCCCGCTGCCCCTGGGGCACGAGGGCGCCCATCTTCACCATCGCCTCGTTCGTCGCCGGCGCGGGCGTCGCGCTGCTCAGCGCACCGCTCTCGCCGCGCTTCGCCGAACACCTCGGCCAGCGGGCCGTCCTGATGGGCGCGATGGCCGTCATCGGCGCCACGGTCTACTCGGCGTTCATCTCGCTGCGCTCGAGCCTGCGGGCCCTGGACGATCGGCTGCACGACGCCGAGGAGGCCCTGCACGAGGAGCGCGTGCGGGTGAACGCGCGGCTCCGGGCGGAGATGCGCGCGCTGGCCCGGTTCCTGCACGGCCCCGTGCAGGACGCCCTCAGCGCCGCGGCGTTCCGGATCCGCGGCGCACTCGACTCCGGCGAACGCTCGGCCGAGCTGATGGCCGAGCTGCGCGCATCGATCCGCGCCTCGCTGGAGCAGCTCCCCGACGGCGACCTCACCGTCGCCGACACCGACGATGTGCTGACCCAGATCGCCGACCTGTGGCAGGGCATCGCCGAGGTGGAGTGGAGCTTCGACGACGGCGTCCGCGAGAGCCTCGCGCGACACCCGGCCACCCGCTCGAGCTTCAACGAGCTGGTTCGTGAGGCCTGCTCGAACGCGGTCAGGCACGGCGACGCCACCCTCATCCGCGTGCACGCCGCCCTCCGCGGCCGCGAAGTACTCCTGACCGTGCACAACGTCGGTGCGCCCATCGGGGCCGACACGGCCCCTGGGTTCGGCACCCGCCTGTTCGACGAACTCACCCTCTCGTGGCTCCGCCGGCCCACGCCCGACGGCACTCAGCTGGAGGCCCGACTGCCGCTGAGCGCGCCGCTGGAGCGGCCGACGATGGAGGAGCGGAAGCTAGTTCGGATGGCGTCTGCGTTGAATGCCGCCCAGCCAGCCTCGTGACTGGTGGGCGTGTCCGCCCGCCCGCTGCACGGCGACCAGCGCGGGGTAGCGCTCGCGCACCGCTGACTCGATGCGGTCATGCAGTGTGGCGCCGGCGGACGGGCAGTCCTCGCACGCGCCCCCGAAGTCGAGGCTGAGCACGCCGTCGACGGCCGACAGCACCGTGATCGCCCCGCCGTGCGACGCGATATAGGCGGCCAGCTCGACGTCGACGACGTCGCGGGCGATCAGCTCCAGCAGGTCGTCGGCGTCAGGGTCGATACGCCAGCCGTCGAGGTCGACGGCCGCGGCGACGGCGTCGCGGATGCGCGGCCCGTGGTCGGTCCAGGAATGCCCGGGCGCGAGCCACGTCCAGACTCCTCTGGGCTCGACATAGACCCTTGTCAGCACGCCGTACTCCAGCAACGGCCCCAGCGTTCCCGGCGCGGCCTCCACCCTGCCCGTGGGCAGCGCGACCTCGGTCACCCACCGGACCGCGCCGTCGGGCGCCGACTGGGGGTGAATGGCGCGCTTCACAGGAGGGAGACCACCGTGTGCGCGAGGAACGCCATCAGCCACGCAACGACGCTCATGTAGCCGAACGCGATCAGCGGCCACTTCCAGGTGCCCGTCTCTCGGCGCATCACGCCGAGGGTGGACATGCACTGGAGTGCGTAGACGAAGAACACGAGCAGAGCCGCCATCGTGGGCGGGGTGAACACCGGCTCGCCCTCGTGCGGCCCGGGGCCGTGCGTCATGGTGGCGAGCGCGTCGGCCGGGTCCTCCGGGTCGGTGGCCGCGGCCACCTGGCCGAGCGTCGAGACGAACACCTCGCGCGCCGCGAGCGACGAGATCACACCCACGTTCACGCGCCAGTCGAAGCCCAACGGGTCGAACACCGGCGAGACCGCGCGGCCGATCGCGGCCGCGGCCGAGTTGTCGAGCGTGTAGGCGGTGACGGCGACGTCGTCGGTCGGGTCGACGCCGGCTGCGGCGAGTTCCGCGTCGCCACGGAGCGGGAGGTTCAGCAGCGTCCAGAGGATCACCGTCGTGAGCAGGATGATCGACGTCACCTTGCGCAGGAACGCCAGGCACGCGTCCCAGACGGAGATGAGGACGGTCTTCACGCGCGGCAGCCGATAGCTGGGCATCTCCATGTAGAACGGCAGCTGCGTCCGCGAGCGGCCGAGGAAGCGGGAGAAGAACCAGCCCGAGGCCATCGCCGACGCGGCGCCCAGCAGGTAAAGGCCGAACATCACGAGGCCCTGGGCGCGGATCGGGCCCCAGCCGAGGTCGGCCGGGACGAGCATGCCGATCAGCAGCACGTACACGGGCAGCCGGGCCGAGCACGTCATGAGCGGCGCGGCCATCATCGTCGCCAGCCTGTCGCGGGCCGACGGCAGCGTGCGGGTGGCCATGATGCCCGGGATGGCGCAGGCCACCGAGCTCAGCAACGCGACGAACGCGCGCCCCTCGAGGCCGGCCGTCGACATGACCCGGTCCATCAGGTACGCCGCGCGGGAAAGGTAGCCGCTGCCCTCGAGCAGGGAGATCAGCACGAAGAGGAGGGCGATCTGCGGCAGGAAGACGACCACACCGCCGACGCCGCCGAAGAGGGCATCGGCCACGAAGCTCGCCAGCCAGCCGATGGGGATGGCCGAGCGCGCCACCTCGCCGAGGGAGAGGAACAGTCCCTCGACCCATTCCTGCGCGGGGGCGGCGACCACGAAGATCACCTGGAAGAACACGAACATCGTCGCGAAGAAGATCAGGGTGCCCCACACGGGGTGGAGCAGGATGCCGTCGAGCCGGCCGGTCATGGAGTCCGGCGTCGGGGCCGCGTACCGGGCGGAGCGCAGGATGGAGCCGGACCAGGCGGCGACGTCCTCGATCTCGGTCGGCGGCGCCACCGGGGGCGCGGGCCAGCTGGCGGGGTCGGCCATGAGCTGCTGCAGGGCCTCGACCCCGCGCCGCTCACCGGCCACCACGGGCAGGACGGCGAGCCCCAGGGATCGGCCGAGCGCCTCAGGATCCACCCGGCCGCCGCGGCGCAGCAGCTCGTCGACGAATGTGAGGACCACGGCCGTCGGTACGCCCGCCTGCTGCACCTGGGCGACGAGGCCGAGGCCGCGCTTGAGGTGCGTCGCGTCCACCACGACGAGGATGCCGGAGAGCCCGTCGGCCTCACCCAGCACCTTCGCGACGATCTCCTCGTCGGGGCTGATGGGGTCGAGCGAGTAGGCGCCGGGAAGGTCCTCGACGATCACCGGGCCCGCCGGGGTGTGGGCGCGGCCCTCGTACTTGGCGACCGTGACGCCCGGGTAGTTGCCCGTCTTCGCGCGGAGCCCCGTGAGGCCGTTGAAGAGCGTCGTCTTGCCCGCATTGGGGCTGCCGACCAGCGCGATGCGCGCCGGCCCACTCGGCGCGAGCGCGGTGCCGCCGCCGTGGTGCTGGTGGTGGCTCATGACACCACCACGACCCGGCGGGCCTCGGACGCACGCAGCACGATCTCGACGCCGCCGACGCGGAACATCACGGGGCCACCCAGCGGCGCCCGGCGCAGGCGGACGACGTCCTCGCCGGGAGCGAAGCCGAGGTCGCAGAGGCGGCGGGCCACGGCGTCGTCGCCGTCGAAGCCCACGATGGTGGATGCCTGCCCGTTGGGGAGCGTGTCCAGCGTCCGGCTGACGTCGGCCGCAGCCTCCCCCACCGTCGGACAGCGCCGCGAGGAGAATCGTTCATGGAGCAGCATGCGGCCAAGGTAACACTTACCTAACAAGCCATTTCGGTGGGGTCGGCTTAGCCAATCCCGCGCTTCCTGGGCCCCTGAAATGGGCCGTCGGCCGGGTGTGAGGGGGCAGACTGGGGCCATGTCCGTTCCCACTTCCCTCCATGAGGCCCACCGGATCGTCGTCCTGAGTGGGGCCGGTCTGTCGACGGCCGCAGGAATTCCCGACTTCCGTGGCCCGGAGGGCCTCTGGACCAGGGATCCGTACGCGGAGCTCGTCTCGACGCTGTCCTGGTACCTGCGGGACGACGACGTGCGCAAGGCGGCATGGCGCCGTCGGGCCGACCCCGCGGCCTGGGCCGCCCGGCCGACCCTGGCGCACCGCGCCATCGTCGAGCTGGAACGCCAGGGCAGGCTCCGCGCGATCGTCACACAGAACACCGACGGACTGCACCAGCTCGCCGGGTCGAGCCCCGAGCTGGTGCACGAGGTGCACGGCTCGATGCGCACGTGGCGCTGCGAACGGTGCGGCACCACCGGACCGATGGAGGAGATGGTCGCGCGCGTGCGGGCCGGCGACGAGGACCCGCGCTGCCCGAGCTGCGGCGGCATCACCCGCGCCACCGTGATCCTGTTCGAGGAGGTGCTGGACGCCGACGTGCTGCAGGCGTCCGTCGACGCCGTGGAGGACTGCGACGCGATCGTCGCCGTCGGCACGACACTCGGCGTCTACCCCGTCGCGGGCCTCTTCCCGCTGGCGCTCGAGCGCGACGCCCGCGGCGTGATCGTCAACGCGTCAGAGACCGCATTCGACGATGTCGCCGACGAGGTGGTGCGCGGGCGCCTCGACGACGTGCTGCCCGACGTGCTGGGTGTCCAGGTCGCGTAGGCGGGATGAGGTAGCGGGTGTCCGGATCGCATAGCCAGGACGACGTGCCGGGCCTCCCCGTCGACCCCGACGAGGTGCTCGACGGCCCTGAGGTCACCGTCGAGCAGGTGCTGCTCGTCGTCGAGCTGATCCCCCGCGGCTGTGTGGTGAGCTACGGGGACATCGCCGAGCTCGTGGGCTCCAGCCCGCGCCGCGTGGGCGCGATCATGTCGGCCCGCGGATCAGCGGTCCCCTGGTGGCGCGTCACCAACGCGGCGGGTCGGATGCCGGCGCACCTCACCGCGGAGGCCCGACGCCATTGGCTCGACGAAAGCACGCCACTGCGCCCGGACGGCTCCGGCTGCCGGATGGCCGCCGCCCGCCCGGACCTCACGGCCCTGGCGGCTGCGCTCACCGCCGCGATGAGCACGACACACCCTTCGTGAGCCCTCGATGAGCAGGCGAGCGTGCTCATCCAGCCGCATCGCCACGTGTGTCGGGCTCATCGACGCGGGGCGGCATCTCGCAGGCCGCGCTGCCGCCGGGGAGGCGATGGCGGTTCCGGGCGACAAGGGCGTACACCCTCTCGACGACCCAGCTGATGCCCGGAAGAGTCATGACCCAGCTGACGGCGGGCCATGGGAACCGGGAGCGGCGCAGCACGGCGGCGACGGCGCGGCCGCCGACGAACACGCGGGAGCCGTCGACGACGTGCAACTTCTCCGCACATTTATCCACAGTTAATCCAAAGCGCTCGACTGCGACGGCCTGGAACGGCCGCGCATCGGCCTCAGACCTCAACCACGGGCTGGTCAGGGCGCGGGCGGATGTGGTACAGAACCCACAATCGGCGTCGTAGAGGACGAGGAGACGGCCCGCGCGCTCGCCGTCCACCGACTTTTCCCCAGGTACCGATTCCCCAGCCGAAGACCCATAACCCCTAGTCAAGACCGACTCCCAACACGCAGAAAAGCTCTCGAAGGCGAGTTACACACACCCCTGTGGACAACATGACCGTCAGTTTTCCTCAGCGGATCCGTCCCCGCCGACGACCCCCGACGACCCCGCGGAGCCATCAGCCGCCGCGAGGCCCTCTGCCTTGTCAGAGGCCACTTCGGCATCCTCACCGGAGGCCTCCTCTGACAACGACAGGGTGTCGTTATCCCCGGGGTTATCCACACCCGATTCCACGTCGCTCGTGGCGCGTACGCGGGCGAAGATCCAGATCCCCAGCCCCGCCAGGATCATCGGGAGCGACAGCCACTGGCCCATGCTGAGGCCCAGCCCCAGCAGCCCGAGGTAGGAGTCCGGCTCGCGCCAGAACTCGGCGATGAACCGGAAGAGGCCATAGCCGGCGAGGAAGAAGCCGGACGCCTGGCCGCGGAACCGCGGACGGCGCGCGTACAGCCACAGCAGCACGAAGAGCAGGACGCCCTCGAGCAGCATCTGGTACAGCTGCGAGGGGTGCCGCGGGACGTCGCCGCCGGTGGGGAAGATCATCGCCCAGGGCAGAGTGGCCGGCGCTTCCCTGCCCCACAGCTCGCCGTTGATGAAGTTGCCGAATCGGCCGGCCGCGAGCCCGATGGGCGCGGCGGGCACCAGGAAGTCCGTGACCTGAAGGAAGGGGCGCTTCTTCTTCCACGCCACCCAGCCGAGCCCCAGCGCGACACCGATCGCGCCGCCGTGGAAGCTCATGCCGCCGTCCCAGACCCTGATGATGTCCAGCGGATGCGTCAGATAGTGCATCGGCTGGTAGAAGAAGCAGTAGCCGAGCCGGCCGCCCACGAGGACACCGACGATGGCCGACAGCAGGATGTCCTCGACGTCCTCAACAGCCCAGGGTTGCGGCTTCGTGATGGAGCGGTACGGCTCGTGCCGCAGCCTGCGACGCATCAGCAGGTACGCGAGCGCGAACGCCAGCAGGTACATGATCGCGTACCAGTGGATCTTCAGTCCGAACAGGTTGAAGGCGACCGGATTGAAGTCCGGGAAGGTCAGCACCAGGGTCGTCACGCCCCAAGCTTGTCATGTCGCGGCAAGGACGGCTCCCACCGCGGCGCCCGACGGAGTGGCGCGACGGCCGTCCTGCCGTATACTTCCCGACGTCTAGGGGGCATTAACTCAATTGGTAGAGTGCCACCTTTGCAAGGTGGAAGTTAGGGGTTCGAGTCCCCTATGCTCCACAAAAACCCTGGTCAGAGGCCGTTTCCCGTCAAGGGAGACGGCCTCTCTGGCTTGGCCACCGCTTCTCGTTCCTCATCCTCAAGCCGAGCTCGATGGCCCACGTGCAGCTGGACCACGCTCGGGCCGAGACCTGGACGGATATCGTCGCGGCGCGCGTGGTAGTACAGGTCGATCTGACTGGCATCCGGCTCCCACAACGCAGTGAACTCGCCGGCCGGACCGGACAACTCGTCGACCGCCGACCAGCGGGCGTCGAACAGCGAGCGGAGCTGCTCGGCGGCCGCCCGCGTCGCATCGTCGTCCTCGTCGGCCCAGAGGAACCAGTGCACGCCGACGAACTGGTCGCGGTGAACGTGCCAGCCGGTCCGCGGCCAGTCGGCATCCTGCGTCGCCTCATACACCCGCGACGTCGACTCCGATTCCTCGGCGACCATCCGCCCGTCCGTCGGCATCCCGAAGGAAAGGAACCAGGCGCGTCGTTCATCCTCCGTCGTCGGCCACGTGGACGCGACCATCCCTGCGACCCGCGCGAACACCTCCTCGGGCTGCGGCTTGACCATCCCTGCTCCCTTCGTCGGCGACACACTCATGGTGCCAGCCGCCACCGACAAGATCCGTAGGTCGACGAAAAGAGCCGGACCCGACCGCTACCCGACAGGGAGCAACCCACGCTCGGCGAACACCTTCTTCGCCACGAACGTCGCGTTCAGCGCCCGCGGGAAACCGCAATAGACGGCCGCGTGCAGCAGCGCCTCGACGATCTCGTCCGGCGTCAGCCCGACGTTGAGGGCCGCGTTGACGTGAACGTCCAGTTGGGCCTCGCAGCCGCCGAGCGCGGTGAGCATGCCGAGCGTGACGAGCTGCCGGTCCCGCGGCGCAAGGCCAGGCCGGGAGTAGATCTCGCCGAATGCCCAGGCGACCGTCTGGTGCCCGAGTTCGGGGGAGATGTCGTCGAGCGCCTCGATGACGTTTCGGCCCGCCTGGCCGTCGATGGCGTCGAGCACGGACGCGCCGTGGTCGAACCGCTGCTGTCGTTCGGTGGTGTCAGTCATGGTCTTTCCCGTTCTGTCCGGTGTGCAGCGCGGCGAGGTCGTCGCGATAGGTGGCGATCTTCGACGTCAGCGCCGTGTCGTGTGCGCGGAGCCGGGCGATCTGCGCCCGCAGCTCCGCCTTGTGCGCCTCCAGCATCCGCAGCCGCTCTGCCGTCGTGGCGGAACCCTGGTCACGCAGGTCGGCGTACTCGCGCATCCGAGCGATGGGCATGCCCGTCTCACGCAGGCGCAGCAGGAACCCGACCCACTCGATGTCCGCCGCCGAATACCGCCGCTGGTTGCCCGCGTTCCGCGCGACGGGCCGGATCAGCCCCGCGCGCTCGTAGTAGCGCAGCGTGTGCGCGCTCACACCCGTTGCTTCGCTCATCTGCGCGACCGTGAGCCCCGCCTCGTCCTCCGCCATACGACGAGGCTAGAAGTTCGAGCGCGCTCTCAGTCAACCGCCGTCGTCACTCCGGGACGGTGATGTCCGCCACGGTGGCCGAGTAGGCGCGGATCAGGTCGTCGGCGTGAACGAACAGGCTGTAGCCGTGCGCGCCGGCGCCGAGCGCCACGCGCTGGCCGACAATGCTCTCGTCGGCGAACATCGGCCAGGCGGTGGTGCTCCCCACGGGCGTGATGGTGCCGCGCACGTAGCCCGTCGCCGCCAGCGCGAGGTCCTCATCCGGCAGGCGGAGCCGGTTCACGCCGACGACGGCGCGCAGCTTGGGCCACGAGATCGACCGGCCGCCGGGCACGAGCGCGAACAGATACGTGTCGTCGGAGCGCTTCACCACGAGGGTCTTCACGATGCCGCTCGGCGGAATCCCGAGCAGGCGTGCGGCCTCGGCCAGCGAGTCGGCCTTCGGGCGCTCGCGGATCTCGATCTCGAGCCCCCGAGCGGCCGCGTCCTCCCGGACCCGAACCAGCGCGTCCTCCATGAGCCCTCCTGAGCATTCCCGTCGTCGCATCGCCCACCACTGACGAGGCCGAGCCGTGTGTGCGAGCCTAGAACACGCCTCGGCCTGGCACGGAGCCCCGCAGACGGCGACACTGGAGGCAGCCCCCGCGCGGGGAGAATCACCACCACCAGGAGCAGAACCGTGGCCGACGCCAACGTGCAGCACGTAACCTTCCGCAACCCCGACATGTATTGGGACATCGCGGCCGACCTCTACCTCCCCCCGAGCTTCGACGACGCCGCGACGTACCCGACGATCGTCGCGGCCCACCCCATCGGCAGCTGCAAGGAGCAGACGGCGGGCAACGTCTACGCGACGGCGCTCGCCGACGCCGGCTTTGTCGTCATCGCCTTCGACGCCAGCTTCCAGGGCGAGAGCGGCGGCACGCCGCGGCGCTTGGAGGACCCGAACCAGCGCGTCGAGGACTTCAGCCGCGTCGTCGACTACCTCGTCACGCTGCCCTACGTCGACGCCGACCGGATCGGCGTGCTCGGCGTCTGCGGCGGTGGCGGATACACCTGGGCGGCGGCCAAGACCGAGAAGCGTTTCAAGGCCGTCGCCTCCATGACCGGCGTCAACTGGGGACGGCTGTCCCGCGACAACGCCGCCGCGGCCGGTGGCCCCCTCGCGGTGCTCGGCGCCGTGGCGGCCCAGCGGACCGCCGAGGCGCGCGGCGACGCCGAGGGAGCGATCAACGGCGCGCTGCCGCCGTCGGCCGAGGTGGCGCAGCAGATCGGCGACATCGACGTGATCGAGGCCTACGACTACTACTGCACGCCGCGCGCGCAGCACCCCAACGGCACGGCCACGTTCGACGTCGCCCACGGCGCGACGGTCATCGCCTGGGACGCCTTCCACCTCGCCGACCAGCTGCTCGACCAGCCCCTGCTCGTCGTCGTCGGCGACAAGGTGGGCGCCTTCGGGGCCTACGGCGACGGCCACGAGATCTACGAGCGGGCCGCGTCCGAGGACAAGCAGCTGCTCGTCCTCGAAGGCGTCTCCCACTACGACCTCTACGACCAGCCGAACGGCGCGGGCAAGGCGCTCGAGACGGTGATCCCCTTCTTCCAGAAGCACCTCTGAGCCGCACGACGCACCCGCGGGGCCCCGGTCACAGCCGGGGCCCCGCGCTTCCCCTCAGCATTACACACATGGTCATATGTACAAATGATTACTTGTGTTAGGGTGAGCGCATCCAAGGGAGAAGGTGGACGATGGGCGCAGGTGCCGCAGCAGACGACCTCGACCTGGCGCTCCGCGCGCTGGCCGACGTCAACCGTCGGGCGATCCTGCGGCTGATCAGGACCGAGCCCCAGCCGGTCGGGGCCATCGCCGAGGAGCTGGGGCTGTCGCAGCAGACGACCTCGCACCACCTGGGCGTGCTGAGGAACGCGGGGCTCGCGGTCGGCACGCGCGACGGGACACGCCACCTGTTCGCGGTGAACACCGACGGGCTGGCCGCCGTGCGGTCGTATCTGGACGACTTCTGGCCCCGCAAGCTGGCCGACCTCAAGGCGGTCGTCGAGGCGGCGGAAGGCGCGAACCATGGCTGAGTTCCGAGACTCCATCGAGATCGCCGCCGCCCCGGAGACGGTGTTCGCCTACCTCACCACCAACGCGGGCATGACGGCGTGGATGGGTCAGCACGCGGACCTAGACCCGACGCCCGGCGGGCAGTTCGCCGTCGACATCGCCGGCTATCCGGTGCGGGGCCGGTTCCTCCACGTGGAGCCGCCGAATCGCGTGGTCGTCTCGTGGGGATTCCCCGGCAGCGACGACCTCCCCGCCGGCGCGTCCACCGTCGAGTTCCGTCTGACGGCGGTGCCGGGCGGAACTCGGGTGGACCTCTGCCATTCCGACCTGCCCGACACCGAGGTGCGCGGCCACACCGACGGCTGGACCCACTTCCTCCCACGGCTCGCCGCCGCCGGCACCGGGGCCGATCCAGGCCCCGACCACTGGCGTCCGCTCACTCACTGACCACCCATCCCCGCAACCCACCGTCAGGAGACCCCATGACCCAGGACACCGCCCACGACGTCGTGCAGCGCTACCACCGCGCCTGGACATCCGGCGACATCGACGGCGCCATGGCGTGCGTCGCGGACGACATCGTCTGCCGCGCGCCGGGAAAGGACCTCGTCGGCAAGGAGGCCTACCGGGGATTCATCGCAGGGTTCGCCCCGATGCTCACCGGCATCGGCGACATCGCCGACCTCGTCGACGGCAACCGCGTCGCGCTGTTCTACTACCCGGAGACCGCCGCAACGGCCATCGCCCCGGCCGCCGAGCTGTTCACCGTCGTCGACGGGACCATCCGCGAGAGCGTCCTGATCTTCGACCGACTCTCCTTCAGCCCGCCCGAGCACGGCTGAGCACGTGGCGATGACACCCGCGCAGGCCGACCTGGTGGGGCGAGTCCGCGCCCTCCTCGCCGACGAGCCCGTCACCCGCGAGGTGCCGATGTTCGGCGGCCGGTCGTTCATGGTCGACGAGAAACTGCTTGTCAGCGCCCTCAAGGAAGGAGGGCTACTCGTGCGGGTGGCCGCCGCGGAGCACGAGGACCTCCTGCGTCGCCCCGGCGCGGCGCAGGCCACGATGGGCCCCGAACGCACCATGGGCCCGGGCTGGATCGAGGTCGCCTCTGAGGCACTGACCGACGACGGTCTCGCCTCCTGGCTCCACGTCGCGCTGGCTTACAACCGCACCGGCTCATAGGCGCGCCCTTATCCCCTTGCCGACTACCCTCGCGGTGGTCACGAGGTCCCTTCGCGCCGGTCTGCCGTGCACAAATCTCCGTATACGGGCAGCGGCGCAATTATTCGCGCGGCTGCCCGTATACGGAGATTTATGCGCGAGCGACGGCGTGACTCCGGTTCGCACGGGTCAGTCGCGCTTGGGTTTCGGACCCTTCGAGACGCGCCCCGCGCAGCTCCCACTCGGCGCCAGTCAGCATGCGGGCCGCTCCTCAGGGACCGGCCTCACGCCCGCCGTCGGCCGCAAGCCAGCCATCGATCCTTGAGCCGGCCGTGAGGCGCCAGCCGAACGCCGAGTCGAAAGGTCCGCAAGCACGAGCAGGGAGCCCGGCAGCGCCGACCGGACGAGCAGACAGGGTGAAAGCCCGGTTGTGACGAAACCCGGACAATCCCCTGTCAGGCTTGAGGCGAGGAGGTGTCCGAGATGATGACGAAAAGTCGCCGCAGGTTTCGGGTCCCGGGGGTGCGGGGGCGGGTCGCGCTCGCTGTGGTCGCCGCGGTTGCGGCCGCGTGCGCGGCGCTGACCATCACGACGACGACGTGGGTCGGGGCCTCTCATCGCGAGAGTCAGAAGCGGCTGCTGCTCGACTCGGTGAGCCGCGACACCAGCCGACTGTTCGCCGCACTGAAGGAGGACCCGTCTGCGCGAACGATGGATGAGCTTCTGGAGACGAGCTGGACCTCGGAGGCCTGGGAGGACGGCGCGGTCGTCGGCGAGGCGATCCTGATCCCGATGGACGGCGACAAGGTCGACCCGGAGAAGGCCATCCAGAGCTACGTCGTCTACGACGCACCCAAGGACATCGACGACTGGACATCGTCTTACCTGAACACCTCCGGGCAACTCAGCGATCGGTTCCCGAGCTGCCTGCAGCCCGCGGACCGCCCCCAAGGCCCACTGTTGCTCGCGAACTCGGCGCAGAGCTGGACGGAGATGTGCGGTCCCTACCTGGTCGCCTTCGGAATCGCACAGCCCGGCATCGGCAGCTTCCTGGGAGAGCCGTGGATGGTCGTGCGGGCCCTCTACCTTCCGGCACAGCACGACCCGGTGCCGGCGCTCGCCGTCACGCTCGTTGTCATCTCGGTGATCATCGTCGCGCTCTCCGCGCTGGTCGCACGCCGCGCGGCCGACACCGCCATCCGGCCCCTGACAAGGGCAGGTGCGATGGCGGATGCCGTTGCGACGGGCGATCTCTCCGCGCGGATCCCCGTCGAGGGGGACGACGACGTCGCCACGATGTCGCGCGCGGTCAACACCATGGCCGACCGACTGACCGGCAAGATCGCGGACCTCGAGCGCGTCAACGAGGCGCAGCGCCGCATTGTGTCGGACGTCGCGCACGAGCTGCGCACGCCCACCGCCGCGCTGCTCGCCTCGGCCGAAGCCCTCCGGGACCCGCGGACACGGGACGAGGCGGCCGCGTTGGTCGCCCCTCAGCTCAGCCGCCTCGCCCGGCTCACGGAGGACCTGCTCGAGATCAGCAGGATCGATGCCGGGCGCGCCGGCCTCCTCCCCGCACGCGTCGACCTCGTCGACCTCATCCGCGACACGATCGCCGACGTCGCAGCATTCTCCGGCCCCGACGAGCTGTGGACCACCACCGACCCGATCCGCGTCCAAGCCGTGCTCCGCAACCTCCTGACGAACGCCGCGCAGCACGGCGCTCCCCCGACCACCGTGACGCTCACGAGCACCGACGACACGGCCATCGTCGAGGTCCACGACGGCGGCGCCGGGGTCCCCGTCGCGCTCCGGGACCGCGTCTTCGACCGCTTCGTCCGCGGCGACGAGTCCCGCCACGGCAGCTCGTCGGGCCTCGGGCTCGCGATCGCCGCCGAGAACGCCCGCCTGCTGGGCGGCACCCTCGGCCTGGCGGACGACGGGGTCACATTCCGGTTGACGCTCCCCCTCGCCGATAGGCAGGAGGAAGAAGCGTGAGCACCCTGCTCCTCGTGGAGGACGACCCCGGCGTGGCCGCGGCGCTGCGACTCGCCCTCGTCGCGCTCGGCCACCGCGTGGAGGTGGCCGGCGACGGCGCGACCGCCCTCACGCTCGCGGCCGCGCACCGGTTCGACGTGCTGCTGCTCGACGTGATGATGCCCGGCCTCGACGGCTTCGAGACGGCGCGCCGGCTCCGGGCCACGTCGTCGCTGCCGATCATCATGCTGACCGCCCGCTCGGATCCCGTCGACATCGTGGCCGGGCTGGAGTGCGGCGCGGACGACTACGTCACCAAGCCGGCCGAGCCGCGGGTCCTCGACGCACGCATCAAGGCCGTCCTACGCCGGGCCGCGCGGGGGCCGGACGAGGCCGCGATGGTCTTCGGTGACCTCGCGATCAACCCTGCCGCGATGACCGTGACGAGAGCGGGCGAGCCGATCGCTCTCACGCCCACGGAGCTGCGGCTCCTGCTCGAGCTCGCCGACCACGCCGGCCAGGTGTTGAGCCGCCACCAGTTGCTGCAGCGCGTCTGGGACTACGGCTACGCGGGCGACTCCCGGCTGGTCGACGCCGTGGTGCAGCGGCTGCGCGCCAAGGTGGAGCCGACGCCGTCGCGGCCGACGCTGATCCGCACGGTCCGCGGGGTCGGCTATCGCCTCGACCGGACCTGACCTCCCGTTCCACGCGGCTGACAGGCAGACTTGCGCTATGCACACCACGTCACGACACCTGCGCATCGACGGCCTCGCCAACGCACGCGACCTGGGCGGGCTCGCGCGCGACGACGGCAGCACCACACCGCACGGCGTGTTCTACCGCTCCGAGGCCCTGGACCGGGTGTCGGCCGACGGGTGGGCCGCGCTCCGCGAGCTGGGCGTGCGAACGGTCATCGACCTGCGTCGGCCTGCGGAACGGACGGTCGCGGTGCCACGCGACGTCGAGCTCGTCCCCGTCGACCTGGATGGCAGCGACCGCAGCTTCTGGGAGCCCCTCGAGGCCGACGGGCGCTGGGGCACGCCGCTCTACTACCCGGCCTACCTCGCGCACCTCCCGCAGCGCATGAGGCTGGCCCTCGACGCGATCGCCGCGGCGGGCTCCGGCGCGGTCCTGTTCCACT
Source organism: Arachnia sp. (assembly GCA_047602285.1). Lineage (GTDB taxonomy): Bacteria > Actinomycetota > Actinomycetes > Propionibacteriales > Propionibacteriaceae > Arachnia. The sequence goes on along the minus strand of JASGHR010000001.1, from coordinate 2,100,399 downwards.
GCATGGCCGGATGGGACAGGACGGGTCTGGTGTCGGCCGTGCTGCAGCGCGCGGCCGGGGTGACCACCGACGCGGCCACGGCGGACTATCTGTCCTCGTTCGGCAACGCCGACGCGATGCAGGCGCTTCACGAGCGCGAGTCTTACGTCAAGGAACGCATCGCCGCGGCGTCGCGGCACGGCCACACGCCGGAGTCGGCGTTCCGCGCCGCCTACGACGGCATCGAGCTCGACGAGTGGTTCGACGCGGCCGACATCAGCGGGAGCACGCGCGACGCGATCCTCTCCTGGCGCGGCACCCTCCCCGCCGACGGCCCGCCCCCGGACCGCGCCGACCTCCAGGACGCGGCCGACCAGAGCCCCACGGACCCGGCCCCGGACGCGCGGCGCGCTCTCGTGGTGGAGGGCGAGATCTTCATCGCGACCATCCTCTGCGAGATCCTCGTCCGACTCGGCTACCAGGTCGAACACGCCCACGACGCCGCGGCCGCCCAGGAGATCGCCTCCTTCTTCGACCCGGACATCGCCCTCATCGACTTCGACCTCGGCGAAGGCCGCACCGGCATCGAGCTCGCGCAGGAACTCCGGCACACGGCACCGGGCATGGTTGCCGTCGTGCTGGCCGGCCGATCCACGGCCGTGCCACCGCACGAGATCCCCATCGGCATCGGCTTCATTCACATGAGCTTGATCAAAGGCCCGCAGGAGCTGGTGGACGCGGTCGAGGAGGCGCTGCGGAGCGGCGGCGCGAGCGTGCGCGTCAACCACAACTTCGTGAGCCCCATCGAGCGGCTGTCCGCCTCACAACTGGTGGTGCTGCGGCTGATCTCGCTCGGCTACAGCAACGCCGAGATCGCACGACGCCGGAACCTCACCGTCTCGGGGGTGGAGCAGGCGATCACCACCATCCTCCGCCGCCTCGGCATCGCGACGCAGGGCGGACTGTCGCCACGCGTCGAAGCGGCTCGGCTCTACATCAAGGCCAGGGGCGTGCCCACGCGCCTGGACGACGCGGTCAGCCGGGCCGAGCCCACCCCCTGACCTCTCCGGCGGGTCAGAGCGTGGCGATCAGCCGCGCGAGGTGCGCCCGGCTGGGGATCTCCGTGCAGAGGTCGAGCGCCCGCTGCAGGGCGGCACGGGCCTCATCGGTCCGACCCGCCTCGCGCAGCAGCGCGCCGCGCGCCGCGTGGTAGGGCTGGAACGCCTCGACGGCGGGATGCGAGACCTGCAACGACGCCAGGATCGCCAGCCCCGCTGCGGCATCCGTCGCGCGCCCCACCGCGACGGCACGGGCGACCCGGGCGCCCATGCTCGGCGTCTGCGCCACGAGCGCGTCGTACAGACCGACGATCACCGGCCACGGCGGCCGGCCACCCTGCGGGCGCGTGGCGTGCGCGGCCTGGATCGCGGCCTGCAGCTCGTAGGGGCCGGGCGGCGCCGCCCGCGGAAGCTCGGCGCCCGCACGGAGGATCCGGTGACCGCGCGCGATGAGGTGCCCGTCCCAGTCGCCGGGGTCCTGCTCCTCCAGCGGCACCAGGACGTCGTGCCGGATCCGCGCCGCCGAGCGGGAATGGAGGAACAGCAGGAGGGCGGCCAGCCCGCGGACCTCGTGGTGCTCCGGGCACGCGCGGAGCAGGAGCTGGCTGGCGTGGATGGCCTCCTCGGCCACCCGCTCGGCCGCGCCCGGCGGTGAGATCCGCAGCCAGTCGACGGCGTACGCGGCGTAGATCGCGTCCAGCACGGCGTCGATCCGTCCGGGGTCGATCCGCTCGGGGATCTCGAAGGCCGCCCTGTTCAGCCGAAGCTTCTGCTTGGCCCTGACAAGGCGTTTCGAGAGCGTCGCGACCGGCAGGGCGAAGGCCGTCGCAATATCGGCCGTGCTCACCCCGAGCGCCACCTGCAGGATCAGCGGCGCGTGCACGCCGCGGTCGAGCGCCGGGTGCGCGCAAGCGAACAGCAGCGCGAGCGTGTCGTCCCTGCTCGTCGTCAGGTCGTCTTCCAGCGTGTCGACGACGGCGTCGCTCAGCGGGGTCGACGTCCTGGCCGCGGCCGATCGGCGGACGTCGCGAATCCGATTGCGCGCGACGGTGACGAGCCAGGCGCGGCCATCGGCCGGCGGGCGAGTCGGCCAGGTCCGGAGCGCCGCCTCGACGGCCTCACCGAAGCCGTCCTCGGCGAGCTGGAGGTCGCCGCACCACCTCGTCAGCGCGCCGACGAGCCGAGCGCGGTCGTCCGCGACGATCGCCCGCAGGCGCTCGTCCGCCGCGCTCGGCCCACCGTCAGGTGTCATCGCGGGCGATCAGCCGCCCATGGCCGAGGCGCGGACCTCGACCTTCCCGTAGTAGGCCACCGGGCACTTCTTCGCCCACTCCAGGGCCGCGTCGAGCGACGGCGCGTTGATGATGAAGTAGCCGCCGAGCTGCTCCTTCGTCTCGGCGAACGGCCCGTCGTGCACCACGGCCTCACCGTCGCGCATCGAGATGGTGGTGGCGGTGGACGTCGGCTGGAGCCAGTCGGTGGCGACGAAGACGCCGGCCTCCTGCAAAGCCCCGATGTAGGCGCCGAACACGGCGAGCTCCTGCTCCATGTCGGCCGCGGACCGGCTGGCGTAGGCGGTCTCGTCGCTGTAGAGGAAAAATGTGTACTGCATGTGAGTTCCTGTTCTCTCAGGTGGAACCGTGCCTCATCGTAAGGTCACGGCGGTTGGTGTGGACCGATGACCGACGCGGCTGCTCTTCTCCCTTCCGTGGTCGTCTCGTGGGTCATCTACAAGGGGGACGAACCACCGGGCCGGCGGAGGACAGCCGTCCGAGGTTTTTTCGCCGATCATCACGGCGGGCTCACATGTTCCACACAGGAAAGCCGCCTAACGTGGCGTTCGCTGCCCCCGGGGCCTCCCCGGGCAGGCAGCGCCACACACCCGACGCCAAGGAATCCCACAGCATGACTTTGTCCCCACGTCTCGTCGCCTCCGTCTGCCTCACCGCGGGCCTGTTCCTCACGAGCTGCTCCAGCGACACCCCGGGGTCCACCTCCGCGGAGTCGCAGCCGTCGGCCTCCGGATCGGCCTCGGACACGGCGGCCAAGACCGGCGGCGCGTGCGACGCCACCGTGACGTCGGAATCCCCGGCGACGGAGGCGGACGCGGCAGCCTCGCAGGCCGCCCTCGGCACCGTCAGCCTGGCCGGAGACGCGGCCGCGGCACCGACCGCCAGCTTCGAGGCCCCGCTCGCCGTCACGTCGGAGGTGGCAACGGTGGCCGACGAGGGCAGCGGCGCCGCCCTCGAGGAGGGCCAGCTCATCACCTTCAACTACCTGGTCTGCGACGTCGTCACGGGCGAGAAGCTGCACTCCACCTGGGGCCTGACCTCGGACACCGACGTGGCGGAGAGCTACACGCTGTCGGCCGACACGTTCGGCGACACCCTGGCCGAGGCCCTGCTGAGCGCGAAGGTGGGCGCGCGCGTCCTGTGGGGTCAGCCGGGCGCGAGCGCCGAGGAGAGCTACACCGGCGAGGCGACCAACGGCAACCTCTACGTCCTCACCATCACCGATGCCATCACGCTGCCTGAGTCCGCCTCCGGCACCGCGGTGACTCCCACCGACACGTCCCTCCCCGCCATCACCCTGAAGGACGGCAAGCCCGCGGTGTCGGTTCCCTCGTCCTTCAGCGACCCCACCAAGCTGGTGGTGCAGCCGCTCATCGAGGGCGAAGGCCCCGTCGTCGAGGCCGGTCAGACCGTGCGCGTCAAGTACACGGGCTGGCTGACCGACGGCACGCAGTTCGACTCCTCGTGGGACCGCGAGGCGCCCGACAACGTCTTCGCGTTCACGGTGGGCGCCGGTGAAGTGATCGATGGTTGGGATCAGGGAGTCGCGGGCCAGAAGGTCGGCAGCCGCGTCCTGCTCGTCGTCCCGGCCGAGCTGGGCTACGGCGAAGAGGGCGGCGGCGACGCCATCCCGGCGAACGCCACGCTGATCTTCGTCGTCGACATCCTCGCTGCAAGCTAGGGAAGCAACGATCAAGCACTTACGCCCGTTGACCAGACGCGAGAACCTCCTTACCCTTAAGTAAGGAGGTTTGCAATGAGTACAGGCACCGTCACGAGCAAGGGACAGATCACCATCCCGAAGGAAGTGCGCGAAGCGTTGGGCCTCAAGGCAGGGAGCCGTGTGACGTTCGCGAGAAACGAGGATGGGGTCTACGAACTTGACGTGGAGCGTCGGTCGGTGAAGGACCTCGCGGGCTCGCTGGCCTATGCCGGTCTACCGAAGTCGGTCGAGGAGATGGACCAGGCGATTGCGGCCGCCACCGCAGAAGGTCTGCGATGATCGCTTTGGACACGAACGTGTTGGCGCGGTACCTGACTCAGGACGATCCCGACCAAGCTCAGCGCGCCACAGCGATCATGGATGGTCTGACAGTGAGTTCGCCTGGCTTCGTCGCGACAATCGTGTGGGCCGAACTGCACTGGGTCCTGACGCGCGCATATGGCTTCGCGCCGCGTGAGGTGGTGGAGCGGATCTCCGATCTCGCTCTTGCCGACGAGATCCGTCCCGAGGAGCCGGCGGCAATTGCCGGTGCAGTCTCAGCAGCGCGCAAGGGCGCTGACTTCGCCGATGCGCTCATCGGCGAAGCCGCCACGGCTGTCGGTTGCGACGCGATAGTCACGTTCGACAAGCGCGCCGCAGCCAAGCTCGGATGGAGGCTCGCCTGACCCAACCACCTGGGCACCCGCGGGGTAGATTCAGGTGTGGAGCAGTCGAAGGAACGAGCACCGGGCCGGGAGGCCGCGCCTGACCTGCGCTCGGCCGACGCCTTCACGGCGTGGCTCGAGCCACACTGGCCGGCGATGGCGGCGCTCGCCGCGCGGTCCTCGAACGATCCGGACGACATCCTGCAGGAGGCGCTCGCCGCGGCCTGGCGGAAACGCGCCCAGTTCGACCCGGCCCGCGGCACCGCCCGCACCTGGCTGCTGGCCATCACGGCCGACCAGCGCTGGAAGGCCGGCCGCAGCGCGGCCCGGCTGTTCGCGCACCGCACTACCGCCCCGCCCCAGTGGGCCGCGGCTCCCATGGCCGCGCTCGACGGCGTGCACCTCGACGTCGAGCGCGCCGTCCGGCAGTTGCCCACGCGGCAACGGTTGGCCGTCGATCTGTATTACTTCCTCGGCCTCACGGTGGCCGAGGCCGCCGGCGTGATGCGCTGCGCGGAGGGGACCGTGAAGTCCACGCTGTCCGACGCCCGCCGTCGGCTGCGCGACCTGCTCGGAGAGGACTACCTGTGAACGACATCGACGAACTCCTCCGCGAGACCGGCGCCGCGTGGCGTCCCGCCGGCCCCGCCATCGACCTCGACGCGGCGCTGACCAGGAACGCCCGACGACGGCAGCGCGTCGTCGCGGCGACGACGGCCCTCGCCCTGATCGTCGGCGGCGGCGTGCTCTGGTCCGCGGTCCGCGACCGCCCCACCACGGCCCTGCCCGCGACGCCCACCAGCCCCACGACGCCCACCACCGGGCCCAGCACATCACCGAGCGCGCCGCCCAGCAGCGCGCAGGGCGTGCCGCAGGAAACCGTCGACGCGCTGGCCCAGCTCGCGCGCAGCGACGCCGGCCGGCTCGCCGTCGAGGGGACGCCCGTGACGGCCGAGGCGGTCCGCACCACCCGGAGCGCGCTCGCCTCCGTCCTCGACTGGTCGGAATCGGGCACCGACAGCGGGCCCGACGTGTGGCTCGTCCAGGTCCGGGGGTTCTTCTACTGCGCGAGCTGCTCGCGCCCGTTCAACGCCGAGGCGCCTGCCGGGAGCGTCGTGCAACGCGTCGTCGACGCGAAGACGCTCGCCGCGGAGGGCTTCTCGCTGACCCGTCAGCCTGCCGACCTCGCGGCCCTCGGAACACCGGTCGCCCTCCCGCTGGGCACGGTGGACACCATCGCTCTTCCGGTCCCCGATCCCGACGAGGCCGCGCTCGGCGACATCACGCGCCGGCTCCTCGTCGGCATCACGAAGGACGAGTTCTCGCTCATGGGCAGCGGCGTCGCCACCACGCTGGGGGACGCGACGCAGGCGCTGTTCGGCCACACGCCGTACCCGCCCTCGAAGGAGAAGGTGTGGTTCATCCAGCTGCAGGGCAGCTTCACCTGCGCCGACTGCACCCCCGTCGACGACCTCGAGGGCGATCAGGGCTCGGTACTGACCTTCGTCGTCGGGCGCGACTCGGGCGCGGTCGAGCTACGGACGCTCGGGACGCAGACGACGGACGCCTTCGACGACGACGAGCACGTGCAGCTCGGCGGCCGCCTGCTCAGCACCGCGCCGGAGATGCAGCCCGCGTTCGCGTCCTACCCGAGCGCCTCCTTCGGCACGGGCGACGGCGCGCTGCTCGAGGGGCGGCTGGTCTCCGTGGGCGGCTGCCTGGCCGTGGCCCCCGATCACGGCCCGCTCACGCTGCCGATCCTCCCGACGCCCGCCAGCGCGTGGTCGGCCCAGGACCACACCCTCACTGTCGGGTCGACTGCCGTCCGGGCCGGCGACCACGTGCAGTGGGGCGGCGGGTTCTCGGACGAGCCGCCCGCCGACGCCACCGTCCCCGACGCGTGTCAGGGCCTCGCCCTCGCGTTCTTCCGCGTGGACGGCACGTAACGGGTCAGGCGAGCGTGTCGAGCTTCCCGAGGTGCTCGGCGAGAAGGTAGTAGACGGTGAGTCGGTCCTTGCGGGCGACGCCCTTCATCTTCTCGCCGACGGCGGCGATGGCCTCGTCGAGGCCGTCCGCGTCCGTGAGGCCGAGCTTCTTGACGAGGAAGTTCTGCTTCACCGTCGCGAGCTCGTCCGGGTCGCCGAACGCGACGACGGCAGAGTCCGGCTTGCTCAGCACCAAGCGGTAGGTCTTCTCCAGCGACGCGACAACAGCTTCGTCGACAGAGTCCGTGTACTTCTTGATGTCAGCCACGTGATCCATGAGGGGCACCCCTTCTCGCCAGGACATCGCCGTCGGCTTCCTCGCCGCTCGGTCGCTGTGCGAACGCGCCCATTATCCCCCACGACCCAAGAGACCGCGTCGCGTTCTCAGCGGTCGGCGAGGCACGGCGACAGACAGCCTCCCACCCATGGTCCCTGAACGCTCGCTCGAGTATTTGCAACGATTTACATCCATGCATCACTGATCCCGTTTGCGGGAAGAGATCGCAACCTAGGAAGGCTCCGAAGCACCGGCCAACGCCTGCCCCCGCGGAGGAGGCGCACGGGGGTGGACCCCCATAATCCCTTGTTGGCTAGGCCTTCAAGCGCACGGTCCTCCCCGACCACCCGCCCGCACCGCTGAAGCCAGGCGTGGGGGAAGAAAACTCTGTACAGGATTGCAACGTTGCGATACTGTCGAGATTGTCCGCGTCGGTGTCGACGCAAAGGTCAGACAAGGGAGTTGACATGGACAGTCCTTCAGCGTCGTCGAGCCCGCCGGGAGAACCCCACGGCTCGCTGCTGTCGCTGCACGGCATCTCGAAGCAGTTCCCGGGCGTCGTCGCGCTCTCCGACGTCTCCATGGAGTTCCGCGCCGGGGAGGTGCACGCGCTCGTCGGCGAGAACGGCGCGGGCAAGTCGACGCTCATCAAGACCCTGTCGGGGGCGCACCAGCCCACCAGCGGCTGGATCGAGATGAACGGCGTGCGGCACGACGGCCTCACCCCCACCCAGGCCCGCGAGCTGGGCATCGCCGTCATCTACCAGGAGTTCACGCTCGTGCCGGTGCTGAGCGCCGCGGAGAACATCTTCCTCGGCGACTACCCCATGAAGGGGCCCGTCCTTGACCGCAGGACGATGGTGGCCCGCGCGAAGGAACTCTTCGCGCGGCTCAAGGTGAAGATCGACCCCCGCACGCTGGTGCAGGACCTCACGACGGGCTACCAGCAGATCGTGGAGATCGCCAAGGCGCTGGCCCGGGATGCGAAGGTCCTCGTGATGGACGAGCCGTCGGCTCCCCTCACCACCACCGAGGTGGCGGCGATGTTCGAGGTGGTCGAGACGCTGCGCGAGCAGGGCGTCACCGTGATCTACATCTCGCACCGACTCGAGGAGATCTTCCGGCTGGGCGATCGCGTGTCCGTCCTGCGCGACGGCCGCTACGTCGCCACGCGCGAGGTGGCGGACACCGACAGGGCCGAGCTCATCACCCTGATGGTCGGGCGCGAGCTCAGCGAGACGTTCCCGGAGCGCACCAACGAGATCGGCGAGTTGTCGATCCGGGTGTCCAACCTCACGGGCAACGGCGTGCGTGACATCAGCTTCGAGGCGCACCGCGGCGAGGTGCTCGGCTTCGCAGGTCTCGTGGGCGCAGGCCGGACCGAGCTGATGGAGATGCTCTTCGGCGCCGCCCCGGCGGACTCGGGCACCATCGAGGTGAACGCGCGGCCGGCGCGCACGCACAGCGTCCTGGCCGCGATCGGCACCGGCATCGCTCTCGTGCCCGAGGACAGGAAGCGGCACGGCGTGCTGCTGAACCTGCCCATCAAGGAGAACGTCAGCCTCCCGTCGCTCAGCCGCCTCGCGCGGTTCGGCGTCGTCCAGCGCAAGCGCGAGGGCGCGCTGGTCGAGCAGTACCGCACCTCGCTCAGGATCAAGACGCCGAGCGTCGCGCAGAAGGTGGGCAACCTCTCGGGCGGCAACCAGCAGAAGGTCGTCCTGGCCAAGTGGCTGGCGATGGACACCGACATCCTGATCTTCGACGAGCCGACGCGCGGCATCGACGTCGGCGCCCGCCACGAGATCTACCTGATCATGAACGAGCTGGCCGCCGCGGGCAAGACCATCCTGATGGTCTCCTCCGACATGGAGGAATTACTCGGCATGTCCGACCGGCTCATCGTCTTGTGCCGCGGCCGCCACGCGGGCGGCCTCACCAAACCCGAATTCGACCAGGAGAAGATCCTGGCAATGGCGAGCGGAGTAGCATGAATTCCAAGATTATGGCGCACGCCAAGGAGATCGGCATCGTCCTGGTCCTCGTGGCGCTGATCATCGCCTTCAGCATCTGGACACCCCAATTCCTGACGGTCAGCAACTTCTTCAACATCGCGAAGCAGGTGGCCACGCTCGGCATCTGCGCCGTGGGCTTCACGTTCGTGCTGATCACCGCCGGCATCGACCTGTCGGTCGGCTACCAGATCTCCCTCAACGTCGTGGTGGCCGGCACCCTGATGGCCAACTTCGACGTCCCGTGGATCCTCGCCGTGCTGCTCACCATGGTGCTCGGCACGCTGGTGGGCGTCGCGAACGGCGCGCTCATCGCGTTCACCGGCGTCGCGCCACTGATCATCACGCTCTCGATGATGATGGTGCTGAACGGCGTCAGCTACCTGATCTCCGAGGGCCTGCCCGTCATCGGCTTCCCGCAGGGCTTCTCGACGCTCAGCTCCAACGTCGGCGGCATCCCCATCGCCCTGCTGATCATGCTCGTCATCTGGGCGATCGGCGTGTTCATCCTGAACTACACGGTCCCCGGCCGGAACTTCTACGCGCTCGGCTCCAACGTGGAGGCGGCCCACCTCTCGGGCGTCAGCGTCAAGAAGAACATCGTGCTCGTCTACGCGCTCTGCGGCCTGTTCACCTCCATCGGCGCCGTGCTCATGCTCGCCCGCCTGAACTCCGCGCAGTCGGCCACCGGCGCCGGCTTCGAGTTCAGCGTCCTGACGGCCTGCGTCCTCGGCGGCGTCAGCGTCATGGGCGGCAAGGGCACCATGTTCGGCGCGTTCGTGGGCGTCCTCATCGTCGGCGTCCTCGACAACGGCCTGCTGCTCGCCAATGTCAGCGCCTATATCCAATTGGTGATGAAGGGCACCATCCTGGCGGCCGCGGTCATCTACGACACGATGTCCAAGGCCAGCGGAGACCGAACGAAGAAATTGAAGTCCATCAATCCCGAAAACGTACCCGCCTAACCCATAGGCGACATAGGTCCTAGGAAAGGAACCACCATGAGGAAAGCCCTCGTCGCGATGATCGTCGCGCTCACGATGGTGTTCGTCGGCTGCTCGAACGGGGACAAGGCCCCGGGCGGCAACGACGCAGGAAAGACGCAGGTCGGCATGACCTTCGCCGACCTCGGCAACCCGGTGTGGGCGGAGCTGGCCAAGGAGGCCATCGCCTACGGCGCCGAGAAGGGCATCGCCATCACCTCGGTCGACGCCCAGAACGATTCCGCCAAGCAGGTCACCCAGATCGAGAACTTCATCCAGAGCGGTGTGAAGGCGATCATCATCTGCGCGGTCGAGTCCAACGCCCTCACCGAGGTCACGAAGAAGGCCCAGGACGCCGGCATCAAGGTCATCGGCTACACGCAGGTCCTCACCAACGTCGACAGCCAGCTCCTCGTCGACGCCTACAACACCGGCTACGCCAACGGCGAGTACGCCGCGAAGTGGATCAAGGAGGTCTACGGCGACGAGCCCATCGAGTGGGGCCTGATGGACCTGCCGACGTTCCCCGAGATCATCGACCGCGCCAACGGTATCAAGGACGCCATCGCCAAGGGCGCCCCGAACGCCAAGCTCGTGGCCACGGCCCCCGCGCTAACGGCCGAGGACGGCGTCGCGAACGCCGAGAACTTCCTGCAGGCCAACCCGAACATGAAGGTCATCGCCACGATCGGCGGCGGCGGCGCGTCGGGCGCGAACGCGGGCATCAAGAGCGCGGGCGTCACCGACTTCACGAAGTTCGGCCTGTTCGGCATCGACGCCACCAAGCAGGAGATCCAGGCGATCATCGACGGCGACCCGCAGAAGTCGTCCATCAGCCTGGGCGGCGGCAAGGTGCACGGCCGCACGCTGGTCGACATGACCTCCGACCTGCTCGCAGGCAAGACGATCGAGAAGGACCAGTTCATGCCCATCAAGGTCATCGACAAGTCGAACGCGCAGGAGTACTTCGACGAGATGTTCGGCAGCTGAGCCGCACGGGACGAAGAGAGGAGCGACAAGTCTCATGACAACCATGCGCGCCGTCGTGGCGCACGAACCCAACGACTATCGCCTGGAGGACGTCCCCGTCCCGTCGGCGGGGCCCGGCGAGGTCCTGCTCAAGGTGTTGGTCTGCGGCGTGTGCGCCGGCGACATCAAGGCGTACCACGGCGGGATCCGCATCTGGGGCACCTCCGAGGCGGACCGTTACATCGACGCCCCTGTCACCGGCGGCCACGAGTTCGTGGGCCGCGTCGTCGAGGTCGGTGAGGGCGTGACGGGCCTCGAGGTGGGCGACCGCGCCGTCTCCGAGCAGATCGTGCCCTGTGGCGCGTGCCGGTTCTGCCGCGAGGGCACGTACTGGATGTGCACCCGCTCGGCCGTCTACGGGTTCAAGGACTGCTGCAAGGGCGGGTTCGCGGAGTACGTGCTGCTGCCCGCGACGGCCGTCAACCACAAGGTGCCGGACTCCCTCACCGACGAACAGGCCGCCCTGATCGAGCCCATCGCCTGCGGCATGCACGCGATCGAGCAGGCCGGCATCCGGCACAGCGACGTCGTCGTGGTGGCGGGGCTCGGCGGGATCGGCCTGGCGATGCTGTCCATCGCGGCGTCGGCGATGCCGCGGCTGCTCATCGGCGTCGACGTCCGCGAGGACCGGATCGCGCTCGGCAAGGAGTTCGGGGCGGACCACGTGTTCAACCCGACGGCGTGCGACCTCGAGGCCGAGATCCGGGCGCTGACGGACGGCCTGGGCTGCGACGTGTACGTCGAGGCCTCGGGCAGCCAGGCCAGCGTCAACCAGGGCCTCAACTGCCTGATCAACCACGGCCGCTACGTCCAGATGGGCGTGTTCGCGGACACGGTGACGGCCGACTGGAACGTGATCGGCGACGGCAAGGAGCTGACCATCACCGGTTCGCATCTGTCGGGGCTGACCTACCCCGCGGTGATCAAGGGCATCGAGTCCGGCCGCATCCGCACCGAGGGCCTCGTGACGCACACCTTCCCGCTGTCCGAGTGGCAGCAGGCCTTCACGGTGGCCGAGCGGGAGCCCAACGCCCTGAAGGTGCTGCTGGTGCCCTGAGCCCCCGTGACCACCTCACCGTTCCCGCCCGCCGCCGGCCCGTGCCAGACGGCGGGCGGGAAACGCCTCAACAACATATAGATTGACGCATCATGCAGCAGAGGGGTGCCGTCACCGTCCGAGACGTGGCGACGTTGGCAGGAGTCAGCCTGAGCACGGTCTCGAACGTGCTCAACCGGCCGGACCGGGTGGCGTCCGCCACACGCGCGCGCGTCACCGACGCCATCGAGCACCTGGGCTATATCCGCAACGACGCCGCCCGGGCGCTCCGGCTCGGCGAGAGCCACGCCGTCGGGCTGGTGATCAGCGAGAGCACCAGCCCGTTCTACGCCGACATCATCCGGTCTGCGGACGCCGTGCTGGCGGGCCGTGGCTACTCCTCGCTCGTCGGCAGCGCCTACCAGGACGTGGCCGCCGCCGAGCGGCTCCTGCAGCTCTTCGAGTCGCAGCGCGTCGAGGGCCTGCTGCTCAACCCCTTCACCGCCACGCCGGCGTTCCGGACGGCCATCCGGCGCGGCGTGCCCTGCGTCTACGTGGACGCGGAGGCCCCCGACGGCGCGCACTGCTCAGTGACGGCGGACCATGTGGCCGGCGGCCGCATGGCGGTTCAGCACCTGGCCGCCGTCGGCCGCAGCCGCATCGCCCTCGTCCGCGGCCCCGCCGACCTGTCGCAGATCACCAAGCGGATGGATGGCGCGCGCGCCGCGTGCGCCGAGCTGGATCTCGCCTGCGAGGAGTTCGTGGCGTCGACGTACTTCGTGCGCGGCGGCGTGCACGCGGGCGAGGTGATCGCCAGCAGGCCGGCGAGCAAGCGTCCCGACGCGATCTTCGCGGCCAACGACATCCTCGCGATGGGCATCATCACCTCGCTGGCCGAGCGCGGGATCCGGGTGCCGGAGGACATCGCGGTGGTGGGCTACGACGACACGGACTTCGCGCTGGCCGCCCGGGTGCCGCTGACCACCCTGCGGCAGCCGGCCGCAGAGATCGGGGCCCGCGCGGCCGCCCTGCTGCTCGAGGAGATCGAGGGTGCTCCGCACCACCAGCACGAGGCGACGGTGCTTCTGCCGGAGCTCATCGTGCGGGGAAGCACGCTCTAAAGCTGCTCTGACAAGGGAAAAGCCCTGAAAACAGTGGCGTCGGCGCCCTAATCCCCCCGGATGGGCGCCGACGTGCGACAGATCAGCCCCCCTAGGGACCTGACATTTCCACCGCCGGTTCCGGCCGAGCGCTCGGCGGAACCCCTAGCGCAGAACCTATGCCGTAAAGATGGCACTGTCAACCACTTTCGGGGAAACTCTCTTGCAATCGGGGGGAATACCACTAGTGTTCCGCCTCACACGCCGCCGTTGGCACGTTTCATCGCCCCACGGGCTCTGTATCGACCCGTCCGACGGCGTCTCGACCTCTGACGATACCCTCGCGAGAGAAGCGTCGCCATGCCCAGACGCCCCATCGTCGTGGCCCCGGACCCGGCCCGGGCGCCATCGACGCCGCCCTCTGGCGCCGGCCTCGGCGTCGCCGGGCGGCGGTGCGGCGCCGCGCTGCGCGCCCTGAACACACGCCCTGAGAACACTGAGCGGGAACACCGAAAAACCCGCCTGTGGACTTCGTCGACATCCTCGATCGATTCCACAGACGGGCCTTCAGCAGGCAAGTTATGGTTGACTCCTTGTTGGGAGACCTGACTGCCGTCGTTCTCCCCCCCAGGCGAACGACGACGCATTGACAGGTTCAGCCCCCCATGACCTGGCCTCCCAAACGGTTGCCAGCACGCTGACAACCCGAGCGTCGGGATTTGTACCGCCACCCTCCCCCCAGACGAGTGTCGACACGTTTGGCAGGTTCAGCCCCCCATGACCTGACCTCCCATGGATCTCCGGCGCACCGGCGACCCGAGATGAAACTTATACCCATAAGTTGATCGGTGTCAACCTAAGTACATACTTTCGGGAGCTTCTGTGCCCCCGGCTTGCTTTTAGACGGTCAGTGCCTTATCTTGCTCGCGCACACGGGATCGACGCCCCGAACGGGGCCTTCCGAGCAGAAGAACGCCCGTCACGAGGGAGCCGGCCACATAGCCGACGGCCCACCAGGGGAATCCGGGCGCGGGCGTGTGGACGCCGGGAATGGCCTCGGCCCCCGACACCTCGGCGTCGGGGATCCGCTGGGCATGCAGCATCAGGCGATGGCTGTTGACGCCGACCGGCGTGCAGGTGAACAGCGTGACCCAGTCCTCGCCCTCGATGATCCGCAGTGATTTAGTGTCTCCCGGCTCCACGGTCTCGATGCGCTCCACGCGGTAGTGGTGGTCCTCGCCGAGGACGCTGATCCAGAACGTGTCCCCGACGGCCGCGCGGTGCAGCGGGGTGAACAGCTGCGCGTTGGGCAGGCCGGAGTGCGACGTGAGAACCGAGTGGGTCGAGGGGCCACCCACGGGCAGCGACGTGCCGTAGAGGTGCCCGATGCCGTGCGAGATGGCCTCGTCGGCCGTGCCGTGGAAGATCGGCAAGCCGATCCCCACCGCCGGATAGCTGAGCGTGCCGATGGCGTCGGTCCCGCTGAGCCGGAGCATCTCCTCGTAGGCGCGGTAGAGGTCGCTCCCCCGCACCGCATCCTCCCCGAGGGACACGTAGGGGTCGGTGAGCGGCCCGGGGTCGAGCTCGTCGTTGTAGGCGTAGGCCGCGTCGAGGAGCCGCTGGCGCTGCTCGGTGGGCTCGGAGCGCACGCGCTCGACGTAGCCGGAGATCTCGGCGTCGTGCTTGAGCGACGACACCCAGTCGGCCGCGGTGGGATACAGCAGCAGCCCCATGCCGATCATGGCGGCGAGCTGCAGCACGATGCCACTCAGGAGGCCTCGACGGCGGGTGCCGCCCGCGGCGCGCGGCGCCCTCATTCGAGGCCCGGGCCTCGCTGGGCGACGCGTTGGACGATCAGGAGGCCGACGACGAGCGCCACGACCACAAGGGCGGCGCCGGATCCGAACGCGGCACCCGTGTCCGGCAAGCCCCCGCCGGGCTTGGGCGAGGGGCTGGGCGACGGCACCGGCGTCGGGCTCGGGGTGCGGGTGGGAGTGGGTGTCGGGTCAGGGCAGTCGACCAGGCTGGTGGCGGCGATGCCGGTCACGGGGCCCGCGCCGTCGACCAGGAGGACCGCGTCGGCCTGGTGGACGCCGAGACCGCTGAGCGCGGTGCGGTAGGTCACCGCGACGGTCGCGTCGGGGTCGGCCGCGCGGGCGGCGGCGAGCTTCGCGCGCCCGGCGTCGGAGAACGTGACCTCGAGGGCGACCCTGCCGTCCACCGTCCGCGTGCGGACGGCGTAGTCCGTCGGAGCGAGGGCCGGCGTGCCGGCGGCCGCCAGCGCGACGACGGCGTCGCTCGGGGCGCCGACGAGCCGCGCGCCCCGCGGCAGCAGGTTCCTCAGGGTGTAGCCGTCGATGTCCTCGGCCCGGGGCACCCGGGAGTGCGAGGTCCAGGAGACCTCGGCCGAACAGGTGACGGCCTCGTTGACCTCCAGCTCGACACCGACGGTGGCACTCTTCGGGTAGGCGTGCACCGTGTAGAGCCAGCCGTCGTCGACCGGGTGGGCCATCGGCAGTGCGACCAGGAACGGTGCGGCGGCCACGACGCCTGCGGGCGCGGCGGTCTCCTCCACGTAGTAGAGGCCGACGCGGAGCGGGGAGAGCCGGGCCGTGCCGTCCTGCCCGCTCACCGCGCGCGCGGAGACCGGTTCGTCGGCCACCAGCCGGGCGGCCTGCCCGGTGGTGAGCGCGCGGGCGGACGTCCAGCCCGCCGCGCTGGTGAGGTCGATGCCGGGCACCAGTGTGGCAGAGAACTCGACTCCCTCGAGCGGGTCGAGCTGGTCGAGCGCGGGCAGGTCGAGCGGCAGCCCGGTCGCCCGGTCGCCGAGGTCCTGGGGCTGCTCGAAGGCATGCACGACGAGCGTGGTGCGGGCGCCGGCGTCGATGTCGGCGATCACCGCCGCGGCGGCGTGCGTGGGTGCGAGGGCGAGCCCCGCGACAGCAAGGGCGGCGGCGAGGCGAAGGGCCGTGGCGAGGATTCTCATCGTCCTCCCCCCATCGAATCAGTAGGGGCCGACCGACGACGGGGCGGCGTGACAAGGAAGGCGGCGACGGCGAGCGACGCGGCGCCGAACCAGAGCGCCCACCACGGGAAGCCCGCCTCGATCCCGTCGCCGGCGAGCGCGTGGCCCACCGTCGTGTCGGGCGCGGGCACGCGCACGGCGTGCACCAGCAGGCGGTGGCTGTTGATCCCGATGGGGGTGCAGGTGAAGAGCGTGACCCGGTCCTCGCCGGGTTCGATGCGCAACCTCTCGGTCTCCTCGGGCAGGACGGTCTCGATGCCGTCGACGCGGTAGTGCAGGCTCTCGCCCAGCACCTCGAGGTAGAAGGTGTCGCCGATCTCGGCGCGGGTCAGCGGGCTGAAGAGCGCCGCGTTCACGAGGCCGGAGTGCGAGGTGAGGACCGCGTGCGTCGACGGCCCGCCCACCGGCAGCGACGAGCCGAACAGGTGTCCGACGCCCCGGGCCAGCACATGGTCGCTGGTGCCGTGGTAGAGGGGCAGCGCGACGTGGAGCCGCGGATAGGCCAGTTGGCCGATGACGTCCTCGTTCCCCACGCGGAGCAGATCTTGGTATTCCCCCTCGTCGACACCATCCGCGGTGTCGACGACGTAGGGGTCACGCAACAGCCCCTGGGGGAGCGTCGCGTTGTAAGCGTAGGCCCGGTCGAGGGCCTCCTGGCGCGCCGCGTCGGGCAGCGCCTGGACCTGGCGGACGTAGCCGGAGACCTCGGCGTCGTGCGCCTGGGTCGCGAACCAGTCGGCCGCCTGCGGGTAGAGGAGCGCCCCCAGCCCGAGCATGGCGCCGAGCTGGAGAAGGAGGGGGACGACGAGGCCTCGGCCCGCGCGCGGGCGAGCACCCTCGCGGGGCGCCAGGTCCGGCATGCGTACGGGCGTCATCGTCTCCCCTCCCTTCCTCAGCGTGGTGTGAGTGTGCGGTGGTCCGCTCCCACCCCCTGGGGGGAGGGGGGTGGAAGCGGCCGCGGGACGGTCCTAGGCGTTCTGCCCGCGACGGCGCAGGGCCGCCACCAGCACGAGGCCGAGGATCACGAGACCACCGACGGTCAGAGCCGTGGTGCCCGTCCCACCGGTGAGCGGCAGCTCGAAGCCGCCCGCCGTCTTCTGGTTGGTCAGCACGAGGTCGGCCGTTGCGCCGCCCGTGCCCTGCGTGACGACGATCTCCACGGGCTCGGCGAGCAGCTGGTGCCCGTCGAGCGCCTTGACCTCGACCAGCCAGTAGGTCTGGTACGCGGCCGAGGCCGGGTTGCCCGCGTCGGCCGCGGTCTGCGGCGCGCCGTCGGCGAAGTCGCTGTCGCGCAGGCCCTCGATGAGGATCGCGCCCGTGGCGTCGGTGGTCCACAGACCGGCCGGGTTGGTGGACGGCGCCAGGTAGTCCGAGCCGGCGGCCTCAGCCGCGGCGCGGGTCAGGTAGACGCGGAACTCGGCACCGGCGAGCGGGTCGCCCGCCGCACCGACGGCGTTCAGCGCGGCGTCGGAGCTCTGCTTCTGCACGGCGAACGAGCCGTAGCGGATCTCCGCCTCGTCGGTCACGAGCGGCTCGTCGTCGGCGAGGGCGGCGGCGTTCGGGAAGACCTCAGCCTCGTTGACGATCACGCCGGTGGCGAGCACGACCGTGTCGATGGTGGCGGTGACCACCGCGTTCGCGTCGGCGTTCACGGCAGTGGCGAGCTTGGTGAGGCCCGTTGCGCTGAACACGATCTCGACGGTGGTCTGGCCGGCGACCGTGGTGTTGAGGGCCACGGTGTAGTCGGTGCCCTTGACCAGGCCGGCGGGCGTGGCGACGGTGACGTCGTCGACGGTGGTGCTGAGCTCGGCGTCGTCGAGCGTGTCGTGGATCACGAACGCGTCGGGGGCCTGGAAGCCGGTGCCACCCGCGTTCTGGACGCGCGGCACGGCCGCGGTGATGGTCCAGGTGACGGAGTCGCCGAGGCGGTAGTCGGTGGCGTTCTCCACGGTCTTGTCCGCCTGGATCCGCGCGTTCTTCGGGTAGACGAAGATGTCGGTCAGCCAGTCGGACTCGCTGCGGGGATCGGTCAGCGGCACTGCGACGAGGAAGTCCGGCGCAGCGGTGACGCCGGCCGGGACGGCCGTCTCACGGAAGAGGTAGAGGCCACGCGGCAGGTTCGCGAAGTTCGCGACGCCGTCGGCGTCGGTCTGCTGCGTGCCGGCCGGGACAGGCGCTGCCGGAGCGGTCGCGGCCTGGACATCGGCCCACGCGTCGGCCGGCGTGGCCTGACGAGCGAGGTCCTGGCCCGCGTTGGTGCCGAGGTCGATGCCGGGCACGAGGTAGGCCTCGTAGGTGACGCCCGGGATGCCGCCGGTCTGGGGGCCCTTGTCGACGCCGTCGGCGGGCTCGCCGAGGACACCGGGCTGGGCGATCTTGGTGATGTGGACGGTGCCCTCGGTGGGCACGGGCTGGGGGGCAGCGACCGCGGTGGTCGCGGTGCCGAGCGCAAGGGCGGCGGCGGCCACGAGGGCGCCGATGCCGGCCAGGAGGCCACGCTGCTGAGAATTGTTCTTCACGTTCTCCCTTTCAGAGATGTGTGCGGACGAAGTATCGGATCGTGATCCGGGGGGTTATCACTCCGGCACGAAGCCGCCGGAGGGAGTGGTCTGTCAGGGGTCCCCACCTCCCGTCGGGAGGCGATGCCGCCTCCACCAGGCCGTGCCGACGATGCTCGCGGCGAGAACCGCGAGCGCGCCGGTGGTGAGGAAATTCGCCCCGGTTCCACCGGCACGCGGCAGGGGGCGAAGCTTGACGTCGAACACCGGCATCGTCCAGCCCGTGGGCATCACGCAGGCGGGCTGATGGCCCGCCGGCCGCGTCCACGGGTCCGAGCAGCTCGCCCGGATGTCAGTGTCGTCGACGGTCTTGGGGCCGGTCATCGCGAATCCGGTCGCGACGTCCTCACCGATGCCCACGATCGGGAGCGAGAGCCGGCCCTGGTAGTCGTACCAGGCGTGCTGTCCGGGGGTCAGCCCGCTCGGCGCCGGGGCGGCGGGGGCCACCCACATCCGCATCGGCTGGGCCAGCAGCTGGAAGTCGTCGGGCGAGCGCGTCTCGGCCAGCCAGTAGGTGCCGTGTCGGCCGGAGCTCGCATCGCCCGCGACGTTCAGCGCGCTCGCCGTGCGCCAGTTGGCCAGCGGACCGCCGCCCACAGCGGTGTCGCCGCCGCGCACGTCGACCGCGCGCCAGGAACCGGCGGCCTGGCCCTCGTCGGCCTCGTCGAGCGCGAAGAACAACCCGCAGGTGGCCCGCTGATCGTCGGGATGAGCGGCGTTCCAGGCGGCGATCGCGGCGCTGGTCGCGGAATCCGCGCCGAAGTCCTCGGCGCCGCTCACCGCGGGATCGGAGCCCGGCGCGGCATAGGCCAGGCCCGCGGGACGGTTCGACACCCCGGCGGGCGCGCCGCCGTCGTACGGGTTGTTGGCCGCGCGGCAGAGCCAGCGCGACGGCTGCCCGGTGCGCGCGTCCTGCTCGGTGTCTGCCAGCAGGAAGGAGGCGCCGCGAAGGTTGTTCGCCTGGTTGCCCGGCGCAAGCGTGCCGTCCTTCTTCCAGACGTGGAAATAGCTGTCGCCGAGGAAGTGGTAGGTCTTGCACGCGCCGTAGCGGCTCAGGAAGTCCGGCGTGTCCTGCCAGCCCTCGGGCAGGTCGCCGTCCTCCGCGCTGCACCGGTTCGGGTACAGCGACACCCCGCCGATGGTCGCCTGGCCGGCCTGCACGGTGTTCACCCAGGTGGCATGCGGCTGCGTCCGCACGCCGGCGGGCTGCGCCGTCGTCGCGTACGGCGACGTCGGGTCCGCAGGACTCGCGACGGCCCCGCCACGCACCACGTAGCCGACGACGGCGTACGCCACCGTCGAGCCCGCCATCTGGGCCGGGATGGTGAACGCGGGCGTGGTGAACGTCCAGCGCCCACCGGGGAACGGACGGCCACCGGGGAAATCGTCGTCGAAGGCGGCCGAGCCGCTGAACACCGGGCGCGGTCCCGTGGCCGCCGCCCACGGCTGCGACCCGATGAGCTGATCGTCGGCGTCGTAGAAGCTCAGGCCGTAGGCCACAGGGACGGCTGCGGGAGCCGTCGGGTCCCAGGTGGCGGCGGCGAGCGTCTCGGTCAGGTCGTCGCTGATCTGGACGCCCGTGACGTCCTCGCCGCCGAAGGGCGTGATCGTCACGCGGTAGTAGATGTTGCCGCCGGAGTGGATCTTCGCGCCGTCCTCGGGCTGCGAGCCCTTGCGGATGGTCCACGCGCGCACCGGGTGCTCGGTGCAGGTGACCGCGTGGCCCTCGGCGGGGGCCTCACAGGTGGCGGGGGCGGGGGTGTCGCTCGCCGTCAGGTAGTTGCGCAGCTGGTAGCCCTTGAGCGGCGCCGCCGCGTCCTGCCGGTCGGCCGCGTCGTCGTCGTTGGGCAGCACCTGCACCTGGAAGGAGACCGTGCGGGTCGATCGCGCGGGCACCGTGCCGGTGAGGACGATCCTGCCGTCTGCGTCCGGCGCGAGGGCCGTGACGCCGGGAGCGAGCGGGCTGGTGGCCGACGGCGTCCCCGTGCCGTTGCCGTAGCGGATGCTTCCGGCGACGAAGGTCGCGTCGTCGAGCACGTCACGCAGGTGGTCGATGTGATCCACGGGCTCGGCGGCGCTGCCGAGCGTGTTGTCGAACGTCAGCACGTAGGTGATCAACTGGCCGGGGGTGACCACCTGGCCGCTGGCGGGGATCGAGGTCTTCTCGAACCGCGGCCGGGGCTCGTTCGCCACGTTGGTGTAGCGGCAGGTCACGTCACCCAGCGCGCCGACGGCGACGGTCGCGGCGGTGACGGCGGTCGAGTCGGGGTCGCGGGTGAGCGTGGGCGTCGCGCCGGTGCAGGTCAGGTTGGTCCAGGTGTAGCCGAACCGCCAGGCCGTCGTCCCCGTGGGCACGGCCTCCGTGAGCGCGTAGCTGCCGATGGCCACAGGCCGCTTGGTGACGGCGGCCGCGGCGTTTCCTGCGCCCGAGATGGCCGAGACCGGGCCGGTCGCGGTCAGCGTGAAGTTGGCGGGAACGTGGGTCGCGCCCGTCGTCCCGTTCGTGACCACCTTCACGAGGCTGAGGTAGGGCGGCGTGTAGGTGACGGTGCAGTCGATGAACTCCCCGCCCTTGACCTGCGCGTTCGTTCCGGACGGCGGGGTGCTGCTTGAGCCGGTGGTCGGCCAGCGGGTCTGCGTCGTCGAGTCCGGGGTGCTGCGGTAGCAGACCCATGACGCGCGGTACGAGCTGGCGGCCGCTCCGGTGACCGTGGAGGAGAACGTCAGCTGCGTGGTGCTCTCGAGGCTGAGGGGCACGTACTGGCTGTCGGTGGTGGCCGTCAGCGCGGTCGAGCCCGTCTCGGCCGTGAAGGTGCCCGACTCCGTGGAGCCGAACTGGCCCTGGAAGGTGGCGCCTGTGGGCGCGCCGGCCGCGTCGACGATCCGGTCGTCGACGTCGACGGTGACCCGGCCGCCGCCCAGCACGACGCCGAAGGCGACGGCCTGGAGGCCGCCGCCGACCATCGTCTGCGTGACGGAGAAGGCGCTGGTGGCGTCGTTGGGCGAGATCTGCAGCATCGCCGTTCCGGTCTTCCCGGACGCCTGATTGGTGCCGGCGCTGCACGCGCGCGTGTTGGCGACGCCATTGGCGGCCGGGAACTGGGTGTTGGCCGTGCCCGCGCAGGCGTTGCCGACGGCGGCAGTCTTCCTGGCGGCCGCCGTCGTGGCCGCGGCCCAGCCGGCCGGGTTGTTCGGGAGCCAGCGGAAGCCCTTACCGCCCGAGTGCGTCCACGTGATGCTCTCGTTGGTGTCGGTGGACTCGGCGTCGGCGACGACGATCGCGTACCCCGTCGAGTTGACGTTGGTGGTGCGGTGCCGGACCTTGATCTGGCTCAGGGTCACGGTCGTGCTGCCGCCGGAGACCTGGTAGAGGGCCGGGTTGCCGCTCACGCCCGTGTAGAACGACCCGTTGCCCAGGAAGGCTCCGGTCCAGCTGGGCAGCCCGACGGCGCGGGCGGCCACACCGCCCGCATTCGTCGCCGTCGAGGAGACGCTGAGTCGCGCCTCCAGGATGTGCGAGGCGGACAGCTCGACGGAGATCGGGTAGTTGGTGACCGGCCCGTAGAGGACGCCACCCACGGAGTACAGCGAGCTGGAGCTCGTGGCCGTCCCGTAGGCCTGCCCCATCGCCGAGACGTATCGGGGGTTGGTGCCGGATCCTCGGTCTGTGTACCGGGTGGTGAATGTCTTCAGGTCGATCCAACACAGGGTGCGCGCGTAGGAGCCCGTGTTGACGTCCGCGTACGAGCAGCCGTCGCCCACGGCCAGCGGGCCGATGTCGAACGGGGTGATCTGCGCGGGCTCGTCGGCGGTCTCCTCGCGGGCCGCCTGATCGTCGGTCTTCTCGTCCGTCGTCTCCTCGACGGCGTCGTCCTTCGAAGGACGTCCGGCATCGGGCGTTTCCTCTGCCGGCGTCGCACCCTGGTCGCCTTCGTCGCCGTCGTCAGCCCCCTGGC
Source organism: Arachnia sp. (assembly GCA_047602285.1). Taxonomy (GTDB): domain Bacteria; phylum Actinomycetota; class Actinomycetes; order Propionibacteriales; family Propionibacteriaceae; genus Arachnia. The sequence continues at coordinate 2,077,745 of JASGHR010000001.1, read as the reverse complement.
TGTCGTCGGCGCCCTTGCTGTCGTCGGCGGGCTCGTCCTGGCCCTCGCCCGGGTCAGGAGTGTTGTTCTCCTCCGCGGTGGGTGCGGCGGGCTCGCCCTCGTCAGGCTGGGCCTCTTCACCGCCCGTCTCTTCGGCCTGGGCCGCGTCCGGGCCGGGATCGCTCGCAGCGGGATCGGCCGGCGCCTCCCGCGTCTCCTCAGGCCCCGGCGTCGTAGACGGGGAAGAGGAGGACGCGGGCGGCGAGGTAACGGTGTCGTCCGCGACGGCCGAGGGCGACACCACCCCCAACACCACGCTCAGGCATAGCAGGGCGACTGCGGCGACACGACGCAGTGACCCTTCCATTCGGCGCCTCCCTGAGCATCCGGCATTCCCGGCTTTCGCTGAAAGCGGACCGGCGGACGAAGGCTAACAAGAGCGTCTTCTTTCGACAGAACCGTCGATTGACTAAGGGAGACGTTTGTTCAACTCTTGTCTAAATGAGTGATTACTCAGAGACAAGCGTGCTATTGGATGAGCGATTCAACAGGGGCATACCCCTGCTTTTCCAGGGTCCTCTCGGCCGAGAGGAGACTGACGATCATCGACAGCAGGACGCCCGCCGCGCCGCCCATCGAGTTAGCGATGACGTCACTGACCGCCGCGACGCGGTCGGCGAGGAACACGAACTGCATGGCTTCGATCGTGACGGAGAACAGCGACAGCGCCACGATGCCCAGCCAGGCCCGCCACACGGGGATGAGTAGGCCGACGAAGAACCCCAAGGGGAGGAACATCACGATGTTGGCCGTGAACTCCAGCTTTCCGTAGCCGAACCACTCGGGAAGACCCCAGGAATGCAGCACATGCAGCAAATGCGCTAGTTCTTCTCCGCGCCCGGCATCCACCGGCGTCGGGTTGAGCGTGATGATGAGGACGACGACCACGGTCACAATCAGACCCGTCAGGCCCACCCGTCTCCTCCAATGCACCAGACCACCTTACCCGCTGGGCCGGGTGCACCCGTCGGCCCCTTACCCGCCTGGGGATCCCCATCTGTCGAAGGGCAGGACGACGAATACGACCTCACCGACGATGTCGGAACGGCGCACGAGCCGGGCGCACGAGCCGGCCACCTCCTGCGCTCGGCAGTCCGAGACGCCGTCGCTCGAGTTGGCCCGGTTGTCGCCCATCACCAGGTACGAGTCGTCGGGAATGGTGATCGTCGGGAAACACCTCCGCGACCGCTCCCCCGTCTCACAGTCCAGCACGCCCGCCTCGAACCCGAGGTCGCTACCGAGGTAGGGCTCGTCGATGGGCTGGCCGTCGCGAACGAGGCGGCCGAGGGAGTCGCAGCAGCTCAACGTCTGCCCGGGGCCCGCGATGATGCGCTTGACCAGGGGATCGGCGTTGGTGGGGCCGAAGCCGAAGATGTCGCCGAACCAGCCGACGGCGGTCCGCAGCGCACTTCGCTGCGGCCGCGCGTCGCCCCAGTCGTCGGGGCGCTCGAACACGACGATGTCGCCGACCTGAGGATCGGCGTCGACGTAGGCGAGCCGGTTCACGAGGAGCCGATCGCCCGGCATCAACGTCTGCTCCATCGAGGCGCTGGGCACCTGGTACAGCTTCACGAAGAAGGCCTGCACGAGCGCGAGCACCAGCAGCGCGGCGACGAGGTGGACCAGCGGGTTGTTCAGTACCCGGCGCCACCGCGAACGGGGCGCCGCCTCGGAAGGAGAAGCGTCAGCCGGCCGGCGTCGCACGCTGCGCCAGCTCCAGCGCCTCGGCCTGCTCGCGCTCCGCGGGCTGCGAGCCGGCGGTCGGCGGGACCGGCGGCGTGTCGGGGAGATCGGCCACGTCCTCGGTGGACTGGTAGTAGTCGCCCTTGTACTGGTAGCCGTAGTAGCCGCTCGAGCCCTTGCGCGGGACGCGGTTGAGCACCACGCCGAGGGCGCGGCCGCCGGCCCGGTCGAGGTTGCTCTGCGCCTTCTGCAGCGCGTCGATGGTGGTCTTGCCCACCGTCGTCACCACCAGGGCGCCGTCGGTGTTGTGGCTGAGGACGGCGGCGTCGGTGACGGGGATCAGCGGCGGGGCGTCGATGATGACGAACGCCTTCTCGGAGAGCTGCTGCACCAGGTCGTGCATGCGCTTCGAGCCGAGCAGCTCGCTCGGGTTCGGCGGGATCTTGCCCGCGGCGATGACGATGAGGTTGCGGTGCGGGCCCACCGGCTGGGCGACGTCGGTGACGGTGGCGCGGCCGGCGAGCACGTCGCTCAGCCCCACCTCACCCGGGATGCCGAAGACGCTGGCCACCATGGGCCTGCGCAGGTCGCCGTCGATCAGGATCACGCGCTGGCCGCTGGCGGCCATGGTGATGGCCAGGTTGGACGACGTGGTCGACTTGCCCTCGCCCGGCAGCGCGCTGGTGACGACGATGGCGCGCGGCGGGTTGTCCACGTCCATGAACTGGATGTTCGTCCGCAACTCGCGCATGGCTTCGGCCACGGCGTAGACCCCGTCGCCGTCCTTGCCCGCCGAGCGGCCGGTACCAGAGAACGGGATGAGGCGGCTGGACTCGGAGAAGGACTTCTCGTCGGGCACGGTGCCCACAACGGTGAGGCCTGTCTCGTTCTCGACGATCTCAGGCGAGCGGACCTTGCGGTCGAGGGTGTAGCGCAGGAACGCGTAGGCGGCACCCGCGGCGAGGCCGAGCAGCGCGCCGATGAGAAGGGCCATGCGCGTGTTCGGGGAGGAAGGGGCAGTGGGAAGGCCCGCCGAGTCGGCGGTCTCGAGGCGAATGACCGCGGACTCCACGTCGTCCCCGCCCTCGATGCGGCCGATCTCCTCCTGCATACCGCGCACCCACGCACTCGCCAGGTCCCTCGCGGCCTCGGGCGTCGACCCCGTGGCCTTGACCACCAGGATGGCCGTGTCGGTCGGGTTCGTCACGGAGATGCGTCCCACAAGGGACTCCGGGCTGGTCGTCAGCCCCAGGTCCTTGATCGCATGCTCGGCGACGGTGCGCCAGGTGCCCAGCTCGACGTACGACTTGACCTTGGAGATCGCCAGGCTGTTACCCACGAAGCTCTGGTTGCTGTCCTGCGGGCCGTCCGGATTGGAGGCCACGGACACGTAGCCCTTGGCGTCGGCGGTGTAGACCTTGGGCTGCGCCAGGGCCCAACCGAAGGACACGACGATCCCGAGAGCGAGGCACAGCAGGATTCCGAGCCAATGGGCGCGCACGATCCGCAGGTAGTCGCGAAGTTCCATCATTCCCCTTGAGTACGGTGCGCCTGCCGCTCCCCCTTAGCCCGGCGCACGCAAAAACGGTACATCGTCCATGGCCCACCCGGAAAACCACAGACGTGGGGCCGGTGTCGCGGGCCGGTGTGTGAACAGACGAGTGGGGCCCGGCAGAACCGGGCCCCACTCTTGAGAATCTGCCTCAGCGAGGATCAGATGAAGGTGCCCTCGGAGGGACCGCCGGGAGCGGTACCGAACACGCGAACCGAGATGTTGCCGGGCTGATCGAGCGTCGCGAACAGCGTCGCAGCAACCACGCCGGAGGTCGGGTACACGGTGTAGACGCCATTGGCATCGGGACCGGCGATGTTGGCAATACCGGCCTGGCCGTTCGGGGCGATGGTGATGGTGGCACCAGCCGACGGGGTCAGCGTGAAGTACGTGTCCGCCGGGAGGGCGCCATCGACAGGCACGCCACCCTCAGTGGTACGACCGGTAACACGGACGAGCGCCAGCTGGCCTGCGTCAGTGTTCTGGTCGATGGTGATCTGCGAACGAACCGCGGGCGGCGGCTCGACGCTAGCGGCGGCCAGGGGGGCAGCCGCGGCAACCGCAACGACAGGTGCGGCCCACGCGGCGGTCTTGATGACCGTGCGACGAGAGGTGCCCTGCACCACTGCGTCCTGCTGAATCTCATCCATGATGAGTGTCCTTTCGTAAATGTATGCCGCAAGCGACGGCATTTTTGTCGACGCCCCCCATACGTCGAACGCGTACGTCAACCGATCGTGATGTTAGCAGGACGAATTCGGGTTCGCGCAACTGGGGGCGATTCTGCTCACAACGTGAGCGTGACTTGGGTAGATCCTCAGGCCCTCGCTCGTCTCGCACCTCGACCCGAGGTCGAGGGTTGGCGGGCCACTAGGATCGGGCGAAACGACGAGGAGTGCCGCCATGTTCGAGATCCTGACCGTCTGCACCGGCAACATCTGCCGGTCCCCCCTCGCAGAGCTGCTGCTGCGCGAACGCCTCGCCGGGCTGCCCGGCCGTGTGCACAGCGCCGGCACCTATGACCTGGGGTCGGCGCCGATGAGCTCGGACGCGCAGCGCCTGGCCGTCGGCCTGGGGGTTCCGTCGGCCGCCGCGGCAGCCCACCGGTCGAGCCCGCTGATGGAGTCGACGCTGTCCAGCCCCGACCTCGTGCTCGTCATGACCCGCGAGCACCGTCGCCACGTGCTGGAGTTGGCACCCGCCCGGATGCGCTCGGTCTTCACCGTGCGCGAGTTCGAGCGCCTGGCCGCCCCGCTGTCCGACGACGAGGTCGTCTCCTGGGCCGACGACGCCGGCTCGGATCCCTCGGCGCGCGTGCGCGCCGCCGCCTCACTGGTGGCCTCCAACCGCGGCATGGTTCCCGCGTCACGCCCGGAGGACGAGGACGTCATCGACCCCTACCGTCGATCCTGGGACACCTATCAACTGTCGGCCTCGCAGCTACTGCCCGGTATCGAGGCTGTCGCGCGCGTGGTGCGCCTCGCCGTCGCCTGAGACCCCAACCCGACCTGCCCGCCCGGGCACCCCGTCTCGCCCACGGCCCCGACTGCTGGCGCCCGGTTCAACCACGGCCTCGAACCGACCTGCCTGCCGCACCGTCGGCCTCGACCACGACCCCCATCGGCCCTGACCACCGGGCACGGGTCCGACGACGACCCCGTCAGTCCTGACCACCGGACACGGGTCCGACGACAACCCCGTCAGTCCTGACCACCGGACACAGGTCCGACGAAGACCCCACCGGTCCCGGCTGCCGCACCGCCGGTCTGGACACGGGTCCGACGACGACCCCATCGGCCCTGACCACCGGCCACGAGTTCAACGACCACCTCATCGGCCCTGAGACCACCAGCCACAAGTTCAACGACGACCCCATCGGCCCTGACCACCGGGCACGAGTTCAACGACGACCCCATCAGTCCCAGGTGCCGCACCGCCGGTCTGGACACGGTCACCATCGGTTCTGACTCCCGGGTGCCCGGTTCGGCGACGGCCAAACCCGAGCTGACCGCCTGCGGGCCGACCTGGGCCACGGCCCAATCCGTCGTGACTGCCGTCCCGCCGTTTCGACGCGGGCCCCGCGCTTCGCGCGGCCCCCTGGCCTCACGAGAAGGTCTGGCCGACGTCCAACGCACCCGCGTCGTCACGCGCATGCCCAGCTACTGTCTGTCCGCTCAGACGGGCTTTCCAAGGAACGTAGAAGACCCGCATCCGGCTCTGCCGGATGCGGGTCTTCTTGTCGGTGGGCCTAACTGGACTTGAACCAGTGACCTCTGCCTTATCAGGGCAGCGCTCTAACCGTCTGAGCTATAGGCCCGTGCACCGAGTGGAAACTCTAGCGCAGGTCTCCCCAGGCGGGCAAACCGGTACGGACCCGGTCGAACTCGTAGTGAACCGCCCCTGCAGTCGGCCTGCGCCGCTCCAGCACCCGGCTGTCCGGGGGGTCGCCGCGAAGACGCGGGGGCCCGATGAGCACGACACACCCTCCGTCGGTGTCCGATGAGCATGGGCTGGAGTTCGTCGAGGTCAGATGAGCACGACACACCCCTCATCAGGCCGCGATGAGCACGCGCCGAAGTTCGTCGGGGGCCGATGAGCACGAGCCGGAGATCGTTGCAGCAAACGGTCGTTTTCGGGCTGTTCCGGGCGACGAACTCCGCCGCGTGCTCATCGAACCCTGGAAACCCGGGAGTCGCGGGGTGGGCGACAGGGTGATAGTCGGTCCCTGAGGAGCAGCCCCGCACGCTGACCTACACCGAGCGCAGGCGATGCGGGGCTGCGTCTCGAAGGGTCCGAAACCACAGCCCAACCCATCCCCCAAAGCCAGAGTCACCCCCTCCAGCACGCACAAATCTCCGTATACGGGCAGCCGCGCGAATAATTGCACCGCTGCCCGTATACAGAGATTTATGCAGGGAAACCGCCCCAAGACCGGCCAACGCCGATCACGGCGAGGGAGGGGTCACGGTCCGCCGCCCGGGAGCACGGCAGAGGGTGAGGTGGGGAGGCGCTTCGACGAAGCGTAAAAACACCCATGCACTCAGACCAAGAGTGACTGTGGTCACAGAACCGAGCCGACAGCGAGACGGAGCGCCTCCCATCTCACCCGCCCGCCCTGTGGTTGAGATCCCGGGTAAGCGCGGGACCTTTCGACACGGCGTTCGGCTAGCGCCTCACGGCCGGCTCAAGGAACGGGGCCACACCTCAGCCATCCGGCCCCTGTGGTCAGGTGAGCGGACGGGTGCGGGACCTTTCGACACGACGTGCTCGCTGGCGCTCACAGGTCGGCTCAAGGAACGACGGCCCGGCTCAAGGAACGGGGCCACACCTCAGCCATCCGGCCCCTGTGGTCAGGTGAGCGGACGGGTGCGGGACCTTTCGACACGACGTGTTCGCTGGCGCTCACTGGGCGACCATCCTTACGTCAGCGTTCTCCGATAGGGCGCTGATGCACCCCGGGTGCCGCCAGGCCACTGCCCTGCTCGCTTGACGCGAAGGACGTCCACTGTGAGATCCGCAGGGTCTGGTGGTTGCCCGGGACGTGTGGACCGTCGATAGGGCTGTGCGCCAAGACCACGTGTGGTTGCGAGCGCCGATCAGTGAGCGAACCGGCAGACACGTCCCGGCACCAACGACACCCGAAGAAATGGGTGCCTCCCCACTGGGTCTAGCAGCGAGGAGGCTGACGTGAAGTCTGCCAGCACTACCCCGAGTAACCAACGTCCTCTGGTCCTGCCCGAGGTCGCTCCCAACGACGTGACCGCGGGCATCGACTGGGCCCGTGACGACCACGCCGCATGCATCATCGACGGACGCGGCCGCAAAGTCGCCACCGTCATGGTCGAGCACACCAACGCTGGTCTGCGCGACCTGATCGGCTTCCTGCGGCGTCATGGCGTCGAAGAGGTCGCGATCGAGCGACCTGACGGACCCGTCATCGACGCGCTCCTGGCCGCAGGGCTGACCGTGGTGGTGATCTCCCCGAACCAGGTCAAGAACCTGCGCGGCCGCTACGGCTCGGCCGGCAACAAGGACGACCGGTTCGACGCCTACGTCCTGGCCGACACCCTGCGCACCGACCGTGCCCGACTCCGCCCGCTGGTCCCCGACACCCAGGCCACCACCGCGCTGCGCCGGGCCTGCCGCGCCCGCAAGGACCTGGTCAAGCACCGCGTCGCCGCGGCCAACCAACTCCGCGCGCACCTGCGCAACGTCTTCCCCGGCGCCATCGGCCTGTTCGCCGCGATCGACTCCGAGATCGCTCTGGCGTTCCTGACCCGCTTCGACACCCAGGACCGCGCCGACTGGCTCACGCCCAAGCGACTGGGCGACTGGCTGACCCGACAGGGCTACTCCGGCCGCACCGACCCCGCCGTGCTGCACCAGCGCCTGCTCGACGCCCCCCGCGGCGCCACCGGCGTTCACGCCACCAGCCAAGCAGCCATCACCGCCAGCTACGTGACGCTGCTGCGCACTCTGCTCGAGCAGATCAAGACCCTCTCGACCCAGATCGACCACCAACTCGACGAACACGCCGACGCCCACATCTTCACCAGCCTGCCCCGCAGCGGCCGCGTCCGCGCCGCCCGACTCCTGGCCGAGATCGGCGACTGCCGAGCGAGGTTCCCCACCCCGGAGTCGCTGACCTGCCTCGCCGGCGCAGCACCCTCCACCCGCCAATCCGGCAAGCTCCGAGCCGTCGGCTTCCGCTGGTCCTGCGACAAACAACTGCGCGACGCCGTCACCGACTTCGCCAACGACACCCGACACGCCAACCCCTGGGCCGCCGACCTCTACAACCGAGCCCGAGCACGAGGCCACGACCACGCCCACGCCATCCGCATCCTGGCCCGCGCCTGGCTCCACATCATCTGGCACTGCTGGCAAGACGGACTCGCCTACGACCCCAGAAATCACCGCGCACTGCAACGCGTCCTCGTCCAACAGAACGAGGCGGCTTGACATAGGGCTCCTCACAGGTCGGCTCAAGGAACGACGGCCCGGCTCAAGGAACAGTCCCCCACCTCAGCCGTCCACCCTTGTGGTTGAGATCCCGGGCAAGTGCGGGACCTTTCGACACGGCGTTCGGCTAGCGCCTCACGGCCGGCTCAAGGAACAGCGGCCGGCTCAAAGAATGGGCCGGCTTGAGAACGATGTTGGCTCAGTCCTCGGCGAGGGTCACCTCGAGGCCGCCCATGACGACGGCCGAGAGGTTGTAGAGGAACGCGAACAGTGTCGCTACCGCGGTGATGATCACGACGTCGATGGCGGCGACGACCACGGAGAAGCCAAGGATGCGCTGCACGCTCAAGTAGTCCTCGATCTTGAACGAAGCGTCCTGCTCGCTGCTAATCAGCGTGTTGATCAGGGTGTTCAGCGACTCGAGCGCACCCGAGCCGGCCAGCACGGACCACAGCGCGAAGGTCGCCACGACCATCATCACGCCGAACGCAATGGCGAACAGGAACGTGGTCTTCATCACGGACCAGGGATCGATGCGCGACAGCCGCAGGCGCGCCTTCCGCGTCCGACGCGAGGGCCGAGACTTCGACGCGGGCGCCGCAGCAGGGGCAACCGATGAGGGCGCCGAGGCGCCAGAGGCGACCGCCGCACCGGATGCAACCGCAGCACCAGCGGCGGCCGCAGCCCCAGAGACAACCCCAGCGCCAGAGACAGCCCCGGCGCCAGAGACAACGCCAGCACCGGAGGCAACCGGCGCACCAACAGCACCCGGCGCCTGCACCTGATCCGCGGGCGCCGCCGACCACGCCTGCGTGGACTCGGTCGGCGAGTCGGCGGGGACAGGCCCACCGGAGACGCGCGCCGGGGCGGTGGCCTGAGCGACGGCGGCCAGCGGCTGCGTCTCCTCGACCGGCGTGCGGTACGGCGAGAAGTCGAGCCCTGGGGCCCCGTTAGCTCCGGGCCAGCGCGGCGAGTTCTCACTCATCGGCGTTCTCCTCGGTGGTCGGCTCTGTCACCTGGCTGGCAACGTCGTCTCCTACGCTACCCTCTCCGGCGGCCGTGACCCCGTCAGAAGCCTCACCCGACACCTGATCCTGGTCTCCGGTCTCATCCGAATCAGACTCCGGGTAGAGCGCAATAGCACCTACGGCGTCCGTGCCCTTCACGCCCACGAACTTCACGCCCATGGTGTCGCGGCCCTTGACGGGGACATCGGACACCGCGGACCGGGTGACCTGGCCGGAGACCTTGATGGCCATCACCTCGTCCGCGTCGCCCACGATGAGCCCGCCGACCAGCTGGCCACGGTCCTCGACGAGCTTCATGGCCTTGATACCGAGGCCGCCGCGGCCCTGCTGCCGGTACTCGTCGACGGCGGTGCGCTTGGCGAAGCCGCCGTCGGTCACGGTGAACACGTACTGGCCGGCGTAGTCGACGTCGGCGCGGAGCACCGCCATGCTGAGCAGCTCGTCGCCCTCGCGGAACTTCATGCCCGTGACACCGGACGTGGCGCGGCCCATCGGGCGGAGCTGTGCGTCGTCGGCCTGGAACCGGATGGCCTGGCCCTTGCGGGAGATCAGGAGCACGTCGTCCTCGGACGAGACCAGCGAGGCGCCGATCAGTTCGTCGCCGTCCTCACGGAAGTTGATCGCGATCACGCCCGCCTGTCGCGGCGAGTCGTACGCCTTCAGGTCGGTCTTCTTCACGAGCCCGCGCTTGGTGGCGAGCAGCAGGTAGGGGGCGTCGTCGTAGCCGTCGATGGTCAGCACCTGGGCGATCTTCTCGTCCGGCAGGAAGTTCATCAGACCGGCGACATGCCCGCCCTTGGCGTCGCGACCGGACTCCGGCAGCTGCCACGCCTTGGCCCGGTAGACGCGGCCGAAGTTCGTGAAGAACAGGATCCACTGGTGGTTCGTGGTGGTGAACAGGTGCTGCACCTCGTCGTCGGCCCTGAGCGTCGCACCGCGCACGCCCTTGCCGCCGCGCTTCTGCACGCGGTACTGGTCCGCGCGCGTGCGCTTGGCGTAGCCGCCGTGTGTGATAGTGACGACGACGTCCTCGTTGGGGATGAAGTCCTCTTCGGAGAAGTCGCCGTCGGCCGCGATGATCCGCGTCCGGCGCTCGTCGCCGTACTTGTCGACGATCTCCTGCAGCTCGGTGGAGATGATGCTCCGCTGCCGGGTCTCGTCGGCCAGGATGTCCTTGAGGTCGGCGATGCGCGCCTCGCGCTCGGCGAGCCGGTTGACGATCCGCTCGATCTCCATCGACGCGAGCCGCCGCAGCTGCTGATCGAGGATGTTGCGGGCCTGGAGCTCGTCGATGCCGAGCAGCTCCTGCAGGCCGAGGCTCGCCTCGTCGGCGGTGCGACTCGCGCGGATCAGCGCGATCACCTCGTCGAGCATGTTCAGCGCCTTGACGAGGCCGCGGTCGAGGTGCGCAGCGCGCTCCTCCTCCTCGAGCTGCCACTGCGTCCTGCGGCGGATGACCTCCAGCTGATGCTTCAGCCAGAGCGAGATGAACTGGTCGAGGCGCAGCGTGCGCGGGACGTCGTCGACGATGGCCAGCATGTTGCAGCCGAAGGTGTCCTGCAGCGCGGTGTGCTTGTACAGGTTGTTCATCACGACGCGCGGCTGGGCGTCGCGCTTCAGCACGATCACAAGCCGCGTGCCGGTGCGGGCCGACGTGTCGTCGCGGATGTCGGCGATCCCGGTCAGCTTGCCGGAGTTCACCAGCTCGGCGATGCGCAGCGCCAGCGAGTCCGGGTTGCACATGTAGGGCAGCTCGGTGACGACCAGCAGCTGACGACCCTTGTCGTCCTCCTCCATGTCGATCACGGCGCGCATGACCACCGAGCCGCGGCCCGTGCGGTAGGCGTCCTCGATGCCCTGGCGGCCGACGATCAGGCCGCCGCCCGGGAAGTCGGGGCCGTGGATGTGCGACATCGCGGCCTCGAGCAGCTCCTCGCGCGACGCGTCGGGGTGCGCGAGCGCCCACTGCACCGCGGCGCCCACCTCGCGCAGGTTGTGCGTCGGGATGTTGGTGGCCATACCGACGGCGATACCGGTCGAGCCGTTGACCAGCAGGTTCGGGAAGCGGGCCGGCAGGACGACCGGCTCCTCCTCGCGGTTGTCGTAGTTGGGCCGGAAGTCGACGGTGTTCTGCTCGATCTCGCGGACCATCTCGACGGCCAGCGGCGCCATCTTGCACTCGGTGTACCGCATGGCCGCGGCCTTGTCGTTGCCCTGGCTGCCGAAGTTGCCCTGCCCGGAGACCAGCGTGTGGCGCATGGCCCACGGCTGCGCGAGGCGCACGAGGGTGTCGTAGATCGCCGTGTCGCCGTGCGGGTGGTACAGGCCCATGACCTCGCCGACGACGCGGGAGCACTTGTTCCAGCCGCGGTCCGGGCGGTAGCCGCCGTCCCACATCGCGTACAGCACGCGACGGTGCACGGGCTTGAGGCCGTCGCGCACGTCGGGGAGCGCGCGCCCGACGATCACGCTCATCGCGTAGTCGAGGTACGAGTTCTGGATCTCGTGCTGGAGGTCGATCGGGTCGACGCGCCCGGTCAGCGTGGTCTTGTCTTCGGTGTCGTCAGCCATGCGGGATGTACCTTTTCGTCACTCTTGGATGGGCGGAGCCGGGGCTCAGATGTCGAGGAAGCGCACGTCGCGGGCGTTGCGCTGGATGAACGAACGCCGCTGCTCGACGTCCTCGCCCATCAGGATCGAGAACATCTGGTCGGCCGCGGCGGCGTCGTCGAGGGTCACCTGGAGCAGGATCCGGTTCTCCGGGTCCATCGTCGTGTCCCACAGGTCCTCGGCGTTCATCTCGCCGAGGCCCTTGTAGCGCTGGATCGGGTTGACCTGCGGCAGCTTCTTCCCCGTGGAGAGGCCGTGCTCGCGCAGCGCGTCGCGCTCCGCGTCGCTGTAGGCCAGCTCGTGCGGGGCGTTGCTCCAGCGCAGGCGGAACAGCGGCGGCTGCGCGAGGAACACGTGGCCCGCGTCGATCATCGGGCGCATGAAGCGGAACAGCAGAGTCAGCAGCAGCGTGCGGATGTGGGCGCCGTCGACGTCCGCGTCGGCCATCAGCACGAGCTTGTGGTAGCGCAGCTTGTCGAGGTCGAAGTCCTCCTGCATGCCGGCGCCGAGCGCGTTGATGATCGCCTCGACCTCCTTGTTGGCCAGGATCTTGTCGATGCGCGCCTTCTCGACGTTCAGGATCTTGCCGCGGATGGGCAGGATGGCCTGGGTCTTCGGGTCGCGGCCGCCACGGGCCGAGCCGCCGGCGGAGTCGCCCTCGACGATGAACAGCTCGCACTCGGCCGGGTTGGTGGACTGGCAGTCGACCAGCTTGCCCGGCAGGCCGGACCCGCCGAGGAGGCCCTTGCGGGAGCGGGCCATGTCGCGCGCCTTGCGGGCCGCGATGCGCGCCTGCGCCGCCGACTGCGCCTTGCGAACGATGTCCTTGCCCTCGGCAGGGTTGCGCTCGAACCAGTCGCCGAGCCGATCGTTCAGCACGCGCTGCACGAAGCTCTTGGCCTCGGTGTTGCCCAGCTTGGTCTTGGTCTGGCCCTCGAACTGGGGCTCGGCCACCTTGATCGACACGATGGCGGTCAGGCCCTCGCGGATGTCGTCGCCCGACACGCGATCCTCACGCTTCTTCATCAGGCCCCAGGCATCGCCCCACCGGTTCACGGTGTTGGTGAGCGCCGCACGGAAGCCCTCCTCGTGGGTGCCGCCCTCGTGCGTATTGATGGTGTTGGCGAAGGTGTGGACGCTGGAGGTGTAGCCCGCGTTCCACTGCATCGCGATCTCCACGCCCATGCCCTGCTCGGGCGCGTGCGCCTCGACGTCGATGACGCTCGGGTGGATGGGCTCCTTGCTCGCGGAGAGGAAGGTCACGTAGTCCTTGAGTCCGCCCGGGTACACGAACTCGTCGGCGCGCTGCTCGGGCTCGCCGTCGTCGTTCAGCACGTCGTGCCCGGCGCGCAGGTCGACGATACTGATCTTCAGGCCCTTGTTCAGGAACGCCATCTCGCGGAACCGGGTGGCCAGCGTGTCGTAGTTGAACTCGGTGGTCTCGAAGATCTCGGCCGAGGGGTAGAACGTGATGGTGGTGCCGGTGGTCTCGGTCTCCTCGAGGCGCTCGAGCTCCGTCACCGGGTCGCCGAGGTGGAACGTCTGCTGGAAGCGGTAGCCGTCGCGGCAGACGTCGACGATGAGCTTGTCGGACAGCGCGTTCACGACGGAGGAACCCACGCCGTGCAGACCGCCGGAGACCTTGTAGCCGCCGTCGCCGAACTTGCCGCCGGCGTGCAGCACCGTCAGCACGAGCGTGACGGTGGGGATCTTCTCGATGGGGTGTTCCTTGACGGGGATGCCGCGGCCGTTGTCGGTGACGCGCACGCCGTCGTCGTCGAGCAGTTCGACGGTGATGGTGTCGCAGTAGCCGGCCAGCGCCTCGTCGACCGAGTTGTCGACGATCTCCGCCACCAGGTGGTGCAGACCGCGCTCGCCGGTGGAGCCTATGTACATGCCGGGGCGCTTGCGGACCGCCTCAAGGCCCTCGAGGACGGAGATCTGGTCAGCGTCGTAGCTTCCCGTGACGGTGTTGTCTGCCGAGTCCTGGAGCCCCTCCATGCGCTCGATGGGGTCGAATTCCTCGTCTACCTGAAGGTCGTCAGACACACATGCTCCTGTTCACACAAACGGGCGCCGGTTGGGACCCGGCGCCGGTGATCGTCCCAGTGTACCCGGTTCCCGCGATTTTCGGGGTGTACGACAGCCCCTGATACGCCTCCAACGGCCCAGGGCCCGCGTCTGGCCGTCTCAGCGGGGCCGGAGACATGGTCCCCTACCCCTCCCGGGCCCTCAGGGCCCCAAATCGGCGAAACCGACGCGATGAGCACGACACACCTTTCGTCGCCCCTCGATGAGCACGTACCGGGGTTCGTCGCCCGAAAACGCCGTTATCGGCCCCGATTCCCGGACCAGCCCGGGACCGTGCTCATCGCGGGTCCGGCGAAGCGAGTACGGTCTGGGCCGTGGAATGGGTGTTGCTCGGAGCCGCTGCGCTCATCGTGGGCGTGGCGAAGACGAGCTTCGGCGGGCTCGGCTCGGTGTCCGTCGCGATGCTGGCGCTGGCCATGCCGACCAAGGAATCGACGGCGGCCGCGCTACTGCTGCTCATCACGGGCGACATCGTGGCCGTGATCCGCTACCGCAAGGCGGCCGACTGGCGACTGCTGCGCGCGCTCCTGCCCGCCGTCGTGCCCGGCCTCTTCCTCGGAGCCTGGTTCCTGTCGGCCGTCGACGACCTCGTGCTCAAGCGCGTCATCGGCTGGTTCCTGCTCGTCTTCGTGCTGGTGCAGCTGGTCTGGCAGTTGACCGCCGCGCGCCGGGAGGTGAGCGGCGACGCCCACCCGCACCGGGCGCTCTCCATCGGCGCCGGCGTGCTGGCCGGCTTCACGACGATGACGGCCAACGCCGCCGGCCCGATCATGGCGCTCTATCTGCAGCTCGCACGCGTCGAGAAGCTCCGCTTCCTTGGCACCGGCGCCTGGTACTTCCTCATCATCAACGTCTCGAAGGTCCCGCTCAGCGCCTCGCTCGGCCTCTTCACCCCGCGGGTGCTCACGACCGCGGCGGTGCTCGTCCCCGTGGTGCTCGTCGGCACCGCCGTGGGGATCGCCATCATCGGCAAGGTGCCCCAGCGGGCATTCGACGTCATCACGCTGCTCACGTCCGTCCTCGCCGCCGGAGCCCTCCTCATCTTCTAGCGCCAGGTCTCCGCAGCCGACGATGGCCCTAGGCTGGCGGTATTCACACCGAGTGGAGGAGTGCGCGATGAACTGGGTCGACCACACCGTCTGGTGGCACCTCTACCCATTGGGGTTCTGCGGGGCTCCGATCCGCGACGAGCACGCCCCTGCGCCCCGGCTGCGCCGGCTGCTGAACTGGCTCGACTACGCCGTCGAACTCGGCGCGTCGGGGCTCCTGCTCGGCCCGATCTTCGCCTCGGAGGCGCACGGCTACGACACTGTCGATTTCTTCCGCATCGACCCTCGTCTGGGCGGTGACAAGGACTTCGACGACCTGGCCACCGGCTGCCGCGACCGCGGGCTTCACCTGGTGCTCGACGGCGTGTTCAGCCACGTGGGCGCAGGCCACCCCGACCTTCGCCGCGCGCTCGCCGAGGGCCCAGGCAGCGACGCCGCGGATCTGTTCGACATCGATTGGGACGCCCCCGGCGGTCCCGCGCCGCGGGTCTTCGAGGGCCATGGCGCGCTCGCCCGGCTGAACCACGGCTCGGATCGGGTGGCCGAGCTGGTGACGGGCGTCATGACGCACTGGCTCGACCGCGGCGCCCACGGCTGGCGCCTCGACGCCGCCTATTCGGTGGACCCCGCCTTCTGGGCGCGCGTCCTCCCCGCCGTCCGGGAGCACCGGCCCGACGCGTGGATCCTCGGCGAGGTCATCCACGGCGACTACCCGGCCTTCATCCAGCAGTCGACGGCCGACTCCGTCACGCAGTACGAGCTGTGGAAGGCCATCTGGTCCAGCCTCAAGGACCGCAACTTCTTCGAGCTCGACTGGTGCCTGACCAGGCACAACACCCTCCTGGACAGCTTCGTCCCGAACACCTTCGTGGGCAACCACGACGTCACGCGCATCGCCTCGACGGTGGGCTCCGACCTCGCCGTCGTCGCGTTGGCGATCCTCATGACCGTGGGTGGAACCCCGTCGATCTACGCCGGCGACGAGCAGGGCTTCACGGGGGTCAAGGAGAACAACGCGGCCGGCGACGACGCCGTGCGGCCGCCGTTCCCGGAGTCCCCGGCGGAGCTGCTGCCCTATGGCGAGCCCATGCTGCGGGCGCACAAGGAGCTGATCGGACTGCGGCGGCGGAACCCGTGGCTGGTACACGCGCGGACCGAGCGTCTGCACGTGGCCAACGAGCAGCTGACCTACCGCTCGCACCACGGCGACGACGCCATCGAGGTGCAGCTGAATCTCGCGGGCACACCGTCGATCCTCATCAAGGACGCCGCGGGCGCGACGCTCTGGACCCGATAGCCGTCACGGCTCCTCGGTGGGCATCTCCTCCGGGGCCGACTGAGTCGGGTCGCTGGCCGCGGTCTTGCTCGGCGTCGGCTCAGGCTCGTCCTCGGCAGGCTTCGTCGTCTCGGGCTCCTTCGGCGACGCCGTCTCCTTGGGCTCCTCGGTCGGCGTCGGATCCTGGGTCTTGGTCGGGCCCGGCTCGGACGGCTCGGGGCTGGTGGGCTCCGGGGTCGAGGGCTCGGGCGTCGAGGGTGCAGGAGTCGACGGCTCCTTGGTGCCCGGCGCGGTGGACGACTCCCCGGGGCTGGGCGACGGCGAGGGGCTGACCGACGGCGTCTTGCTCGGGCCCGGCGTCGACGGCGACGCACTCGGGCTGGGTGAAGGCGAGCCGGACGGCGAGGGCGAAGGGCTGGGCGAGACCGACGGCGACGGGGAAGGGCTCAGCGAAGGGCTCGCACTCCCGCCGGGCACCTCGGCGACCATCTTCGACAGGTCGACCACCGTCGGCGTGCCGTTCAGCCACGGCTCGGGGTCGGTGAACTGGCCGTCGACGATGACCTCGAGGTGCAGGTGGCAGCCGGTCGAGTAGCCGGTGCTGCCCACGCGGCCCACGCCGTCGAGCGCGTCGACATGCTGGCCGACCTTCACGCCGATGGACGAGAGATGGTTGTACGTGGTGACGACGCGGTGGCCACCCAGCTGGCCGTGGTCGACCTTCACCTGGATGCCGTTTCCGCCCGCCCATCCGGTGCGCACCACCTTGCCGGGCGCCGCCGCACCGACGGCCGTGCCGCAGGGTGCCGCGAAGTCGAGGCCGGTGTGCAGCTTCCAGACGTGCAGCACGGGGTGGAAGCGCAGTCCGAAGCGCGAGGTCTTGCGTCCGTCGAGTGGGAGCGACAGGAGCGCGCCGGCCCTCGCGGTGCCGACCTTGCCGACCGAGCCGGTGTGGATCGTCGACGGGGCGGTGGGCAGGGGTACGACGGCGGGCGTGCCGCTCTGCGCGACGTCCGGCGTCGGCGCGGAGAAGGGGTCGAAGAGCGAGCCCGAGGGCTGCAGGTCGAACGACGGATCGGTGCGCGGCAGCGTCCGCGCCACCACGGCGGGGCCAGCGGAGCTGAGCGGCGTCGGCTCGGGACTCGGAAGGGCGAGGGTCGTGTTGTCGAGATCGTTCAGCAGCAACGCCCCCACGGAGGCGCACGCGACCGCAGCGGCAGTAACCGCACCCACAAGGCTGCGCTTCAAAACATCCCCTTTAGCCCGACGCGGTTTCCCCCACCGCGCGTCTTGAGACCCAAGTGAAACACGTTCGGCCGCCGGAGGGAAGGCCCGTCCACCCGACGACCCGCAGGCTCAGGCCGCGTCGAACTCCACGGTGAGGAACACCGACACGTCGACGTCCTCCGGGTCGAGATCGAACGACGGCGACGATGTGTCGGCCATCGCCATCATCGAGGCTTGTCGGGCGAACATCGGCGGGGCGTCGTCGCGCACGGACACGGCCTCGACCGCACCCCGACCGGCCGCGGCGGCGATCCACTCGGCGCGCTGCACGGCGTGCGCGAACGCCGCGGACAACACGTCGGGCTGGATCCGTCGGACCGTTTCGTCCGTCAGGCGCCACTCCACGCCGCCGATCGACACGCCGTCGGTGGCGGCGAGCTCGCCGAGCAGCGGGCCCACCAAGCTCAGGTCGTCGAGGATGAAGGAGCCGCGGACCTCCGCGGTGTGCCGGACGACACCGCGCTTGTCGGGCCGGACGCTCGCCCACGTGCGCAGCGACGACAGGCGCACCTCCCGCGCATGGCCGGCGGCCACGACGTCGTCGAGGCGCGCGCGCAGCCGCTCGGTGAGTGCCGCGGTGTCGGCCATGACCGCCGCGCGGTCCTGCCCCGTGAACCCCGCGGTCAGCGATACCCACACGCACTCTGCGGGCAGGGTCATCTGGCTGCTACCCGTGACGGTGATCCTCATGTCCCCCAGCCTAAGCACCCCGGCAAGACCGCGGTGCGGTTTCAGCCGTAGGTGTCGCGCGGGCCGCGACCCGGAACCGAGCGGGGGCCCTTCTTCCACGACGGCGCCTGTGGCCCGCGGAACTCCACGCGCGTCACGGTCTGCTCGCCCAGCTCACGGTTCAGCCGCGCCACCAGCTGCGAGGCGGCGTATTTCATGGCGCTGGCCCAGGCGGTGGTGTCGCAGTCGACGAGCAGCACGCCGGCCTCGTAGTGCACGGGCCGGGCGTGCTCGGCGTTCGCCTCGCCCACCAGCTCCGGCCAGCGCCGCAGCACCGTCGAGAGCGAGATGCGCCGCCGCCACCCCCGCTCGGTGACCACCTGATCGAGCACCGAGCCGATCAGCTGGGGGTCGCGCTCGTCCGGGTGCGCGCCGGAGCGCTGCTGCTCGACGGGCCGGGCTCGCCGACGCGGCTGCTTGGCCGGTGCGGGTTCGGGCAGCACGACGCCATACTCCGACGCCTCAACCGTGGCGCGGGCGATCTCCGAGGCCAGGTCCAGCCCCGTCGGGTCGTGCGGCTCGCTCACACCGAGGAGCCTACGTCAGTGCGCCCCTGGTCGTCGCCGCGCCCTCGAGGAGACTCGAGGAGAGGGAGCTGAGGAGCCCGCAAGTGTAAGCGAACTGTAAATAAGTGTGAGATCTACACTTCCGCGACGTGTCCGGCGTCCACGCGGAAGCGCCGTTCAGCCGGGAAGTCGGGCACGTCGGCGCCGACGGCGGCGGTGATCAGGACCTGCTCGGCGTCGGCGATCGCCCCCGCGAGGCGCTCGCGACGGGACGCATCAAGTTCGGCGAACACGTCGTCGAGGACGAGAACCGGTTCGACGCCGTCATCGCGCACCAGCATGAAACCGCCCAGGCGCAGCGCGAGCGCGAGCGACCACGACTCGCCGTGCGAGGCGTACCCCTTCGCGGGCAGCGCGCCGATGCTCAGCTCGATGTCGTCGCGCTGCGGGCCCACGAGCGTGACGCCGCGCTGGATCTCGTCCCTGCGGCGCTCCTCCATGGCGGTGAGCAGGCCGAGCCGCAGCCCCTCGCGCACCTCCGCCGAGGTACCGGACGTCGCGCGCGCGGCGTCGAGGTCGAGCACGGTCTTGTACGACGCCGACACCTGGTTGTTCACCGGCGCGATGGTCTCGTAGGCGCGCTGGGCATGCGGCAGCACGTCGGCGAGGGTGTCGAGGCGGGCGTGCAGCAGCTCGGCGCCGATGGCCGCCAGCTGGTCGTTCCAGACCTGCAGCGTGATCTCCTCGTCGCCGCCGCTGGGCACGCGCGAACGGCCGGACATGGCCTTCAACAAGGCATTTCGCTGCTTGAGGACCCGGTCGAGGTCCTGCCGGACACCGGCCATCCGCGGCCAGCGGGTGACCAGAAGGGAGTCGAGCCAGGCGCGCCGGTCGGACGGGTCGCCGCGCACGATGGCCAGGTCCATGGGCGAGAACACGACGGTGCGCAGCGCGCCGATGAGGTCGCGCGGGCGGGAGAGCGGCACCCGGTTGAGGCGCGCGACGTTCGACCGACCAGCGGTGACCTCCAGCTCGAGCGTGATCAGCCGCGGATCGTCGCGCCCGGCCTGAACCCGGGCCCGCAGCACGGCCGACTCGGCGCCGGAGCGGATCAGCGGTGCGGTCGTCGAGACGCGGTGCGAGGACATCGTCGAGAGGTACTCCACCGCCTCGACGAGGTTGGTCTTGCCCTGCCCGTTCGCCCCCACGAAGACGGTCACGCCGTCGGCGAGGGTGAGCGCGGCCGACTCGTAGTTACGAAAGTCCGCGAGGCTCAGCTCCGTGACGAACATCGGCGCCCACCTCCCGGAACGTCAACCTGCGTAGGCCCCATCGACCGCGCGAGAGCACGCGACGGACGGGACCTACGCAGATGTGCGCACGGCACGCGACGACGAGGTCAGGACTCGACCGGCAGGCGCATCAGCATGATCACGTGCCGGTAGTCCGGCAGCGGATCCGCATCGATGCTCGCCAGGCCCATGATGAGGCACGGCTTGCCGGGCAGGGTGAACGAGAAGTGTGCGAACGGGGCGTCGAGCGCGGTGAGGGCGTCGAGCAGGTAGTGCGGGTTGAAGCCCGCATCCGTGATGGACTGCTCATCGCCGACGATGTCCACCTGGGCCTCGAGCGCCTCGGAGGCCTGGGCCTGGTCGCCCGTGGCCGCCTCAAGGGTGATGTGATCCTCGTTGATGCGCATCCGCAGCGGCGTGTTCCGCTCCGCGACGAGCGCGACGCGCTTGACCGCGGCGAGCAGATCCGCCGTCGACACGCGCACCGAGACCGTGGCCTGCACGTCCATCAGGTGACGCACCTTCGGGAACGACTGGCTGAGCAGGCGCGTCGTCGCCTCGCGCGAGCCCTTGGCGCCCTCGCCGACGAAACCGGCCAGGCCCTCGCCCTCGGCCTGCGTGGTGGACAGCGAGATGGTCACCGTCTCGCCGGAGGTCATCGACTTGGCCGTGTCCGCGAGCACCTTGCCCGGCACCAGCACGCTGCCCTCGACGTCGGGCGCGGCCGGGTTCCAGGTGAGTTCCTTCAGCGCCATGCGGTAGCGGTCGGTGGCCAGCAGCGAGAGATGCTCGCCCTCGATCTCCACCTTCACGCCGGTGAAGACGTTCAGCAGCTCGTCGCGGCCCGCGGCCACGAACACCTGCCCGACGGCCTTCTCGAACTCCGCCGCGTTCACGACGCCGGTCTGGGTGGGCATGTCGGGCAGCGTGGGGTACTCGTCGACCGGAAGGGTCTGGAGCGTGAAGCGCGCCTGGCCGCAGGTGAGCTCGACGCGGGAGTGGTCGGCGTGCAGGTCGACGGGCTTGTTGGGCAGCGAGCGGGCGATCTCGGCCAGCAGCCGACCGGACACGAGCACGGTGCCCTCATCCGTGACATTGGCCGGCACGGTCACCTTCGCCGACGTCGTCGAGTCGAAACTGCTGAGCGTCAGCCCGGCGGCGCCCGCCTCCAGGAGCATGCCCGCGAGGATGGGAGCGGTCGGGCGGTTGGGGAGGCTCCGGGCCACCCATGCCACGGCGTCGGCCAACGCGTCGCGCTCAACTCGGATCTTCACGAGGCTCCCCTTTGAAAGTCGGTGTCGCCAGCATCATAGCCGGGCGCATCCGCACCGGCCGCGCCCTGGCGGGTTCTACTCCACCGTGACGGACTCCACCACGCTGAGCCGCGCCGCCCGACGGGCCGGGGCCAGCGCGGCGAGCACTCCGGACAGCGCCGCGCCGACGACGAACAGGCCCAGCAGCGCCCACGGCACCCGCAGGAGTTCCACCCCGAGTTCCCGCAGCACGGAGACCAGCGCACAGCCGAGGGCCAGGCCGAGGGCGACGCCCAGCACGCCGCCCAGAATCGCGACAGCCACGGCCTCCAACGTCACCATCCGACGCAGCTGCGGACGGGTCAGCCCGATCGCGCGGAGCAGGCCCACCTCACGCGTGCGCTCCAGGACGGAGAGCCCGAGCGTGTTCACGATGCCGAGCACCGAGATCACGATGGCGAGGGCGAGCAGCCCGTAAATGGCCCCGAAGAGCTGGCCGAACCTGTCGACCTGGGCCTGCGCATACTCGGCCACGTCCGAGACCGCGACTGTGGGCAGCTCCGCCACCGCGGCCGTGAGACCGGCGCGCACCGCGTCCCTGTCGGCACCGGGCGCGAGGAAGACCGCAATGCCCTGCACACGCGAGGCGTCGGTCACCGCGGCGAAGGTCTCGGGCGTCACCACGACGTCGCCGAGGTCCGGCGTCGCGCCACCGTCGTGCACGCCCGTGATCAGCACCTGCGTCGACCCCAGCGGGCCGGAGATCTCGACCAGCTGCCCGATGCCCAGGCCGTTGCGGTGCGCGACGTCCGACGACACCAGCGCGGGCTGCGCCCCGCCGTCGGCCTCGAGCGAACCGGCCACCACGTCGAGGTGGCTTCCTCGCACGACGGCCTCCGCGCTGGCCCCGCCGAGCTGGATCTCCTCGGTGCCGATCCGCGCGGGGCCGCGGAAGAACGGATACGCGGCGGCCACGCCGTCGAGGTCTGCGGCGGCGGTCGCCACCGTCGCGTCGAAGGCCTCGTAGGCCACGGGCGCGATGACGAAGTCGCCGCGCAGCTCGACCGTCACCCTGTGTTCCACCGACGCCGTGGTGCTGGCCGCCACGATCGCCACGACGCTGACGAGCGCGACGCCGATCATCAGGGTGGCCGCCGTCGCGGCCGTGCGACGGGGCTGCCGGACGGCGTTCACCTCGGCCAGCCGGCCGACCTCGCCGAAGACGCGGCGGTACAGCCGCCCCAGCAGCCACACGACGGGCTTGCCCAGCGCCGCGGTGGACAGGACGAGCCCGAGAAGCAGCAGCCCGGACCCGGCAGCCAGCCACACGAGCGGCTGAGGGATGGGGAGGAGGACGGCGCACACCACGCCGGCGATGCCCAGCTCCATCACCGCGATCCCGACGTACTGCGCCACCCCCGTGCGCTCGGACCCCTGATCCGCGGTGGCCAGGGCCTCCACGGGTCGACGCGCAGAGGCACGCCGGGCCGGCAGCAGCGAGGCGAGCAGCGTGACGACGACGCCCACCGCGTAGCCGGCCGCGACAGCCTGCCAGCTGAGCACCGGGCCCGTGGCCCCGAGATCGATCCCGAGGCCCCGCATCGCGCCGAGGACCGCCCAGGCCAGGCCGTAGCCGACCGCGAGCCCCACCGTCGCGCCGATCAGGCCGACGATCAGCGCCTCGAAAAGCACCGTCCCCAGCACCTGCCGACGCGTGGCGCCGACGGCCCGGAAGAGGGCGAGCTCGCGCGACCGCTGTGCCACGAGGATGGAGAACGTGGTGAGGATGAGCAGCGCCGCCACGACCAGCGCGATGCCGGCGAAGGCCAGCAGGAGGACGTTGACGAACCCCAGGCCGACGTCGAGCTGCTCCTCCGTGCGCTCAGCGAGTGTCGACGCCGTCACGGCCTCGAATCCTGCGGGGATCACGGTGGCGATGTCCCGGACCACTGCGGCTGGGTCAGCGCCGTCGGAGGTCTGCAGCCACAGGCCCGTGTACCCGTCGGCGCCCTTGATAGCCACCTCGCGCGCCTCGGGCAGGGTGAGGAAGAGGTAGCTGGAGCCGGCCGTCGCGCCCGTGCCGTAGGTGCCGGTGCCGACGAGCCGGTAGGTGCGGATGCCGTTCAGCGGCGTGGAGACGCGCACGTCGTCGCCGATCCCGTAGCCGCCGCGCTCGACCGTCGCCGGGTCGATGGCCACCTCGTCGTCCGCCTCGGGCGCCCGGCCCTCGACGATCCGCGGGCCGACCTGGCCTCCCGCAGCCGGGGTGTCGTGCCAGTTGGTCGCGATGCCGGGCGTGCCGGGGAAGGCGAGCAGCGAGCCGTCCTTGGCCAGCGGGAAGACGCTGTAGCTCGAGACGATCCCGGTGGCTCGGGCCACGCCGTCGATGCCTGCGACGGCGTCGACATCCGCCTGGTCGAGCAGCAGAGGCGTCGCGAGGCCCTGCACGTCGGCCCCCTCCGCGACGACGTTGACGTCGCCGAATGAGCCCTTCAGCAGCTGGTCGAAGCCGTCGCGCAGCAGCGCGGTGAACATCAAGGAGCCAGCGACGAAGGCGACGCCGAGCACGATGGCCAGGGCGCTGAGCGAGAGCCGGAGCTTGCGGGCCCAGAGGGACGTCCAGGTGGCGCGGAGCATCGGTCAGTCCAGGAGGGCTCGGCGCGCGAGGGACCGCTCGGCGGTGCTCTCGATGTCGTCCAGCCAGTCGTCTCGGCGTTCCGGCACCCCGCCGCCGTCGCGGTAGATGGCGTCGCCGTCGGTGAACGGCGACGGATACAGCCGGGCCATCGCACGCAGCAGATCCGCGTGAGTCCCGCCGCGCAGCTCGTCGACGATCCGGCCGTCGGAGAGGAACACCGTGCGGTCGGCGTAGCTGGCAGCCAGCGCGTCGTGCGTCACCATCACCACCGTCTGGCCGAACTCATTGACGCTGCGGCGCAGGAACGTGAGGATCTCGGCGGCCGACGACGAGTCGAGGTTGCCGGTGGGCTCGTCGCCGAACACGATGTCGGGCCGGTTCATCAGCGCCCGGGCGCACGCCACACGCTGCTGCTGTCCGCCGGACAGCTGGGACGGTTTGTGCGTGAGGCGGTCGCGGAGGCCGAGGACGTCGACGATCTTGTCGAACCACGCGTCGTCCACCGGCACGCCTGCGATCGACAGCGGCAGCAGGATGTTCTCGCGGGCGGTGAGCGTCGGCACGAGGTTGAAGGCCTGGAACACGAAGCCGACGCGCTCGCGGCGCAGCTTCGTCAGCGGGGTGTCGGCGAGGGCTCCCACCGCGGTGTCGCCCAGCCATACCTCGCCGGACGTCGGGGTGTCGAGGGCGGCCATGAGGTGCATCAGCGTCGACTTGCCCGACCCGGACGGGCCCATGATGGCGGTGAACTCGCCCTGCATGATGTCGAAGTCGACGCTGTCGAGGGCGGTGACGACGGCATCCCCCGCCCCATAGGTCTTGGTGAGGCCCTTGGCCCGAGCTGCGACGGTCACCCGCCCACCGTATCAGCGGCCCTCCGGCCTCAGGAGGGCTCCTCGTGAGCGAGGGCCGGAAGGAGATGGGTTGCCCACACCCGTGGCTTTGAAGGTCTTTCTTCTCAATGTCTTCTAGAAGGGGTAGTAACCCCTGTTGATGCGGTGGATAACCGGCATCGTGCCTTGTCACCGTCGAAAACACCCTGTGGAACGGCTGTGGACGAGAGCAAAATTACACGTGGAGGATTTGTGGACGGCTCACTGGTCGATAGTTGTCCACAGCCTCGTCCACAGCTGGGTACCACGTGATATCCCCACCTCTGTGGACGGGCGACGAAGTGGTCGTCGTGCTCCGGCGCGGCTTCCGCGCGCGGTGCGTCGTTCGAGAAGCGCGCTGAGGACCCCCGAAAGGGGTGCGAGAGGCGACGATCAGGACTGCTTGATCTGGTTCGTGAGCTCGGTGACCTGGGTGTAGAGCGCGCGGTCGACGCCGATCTTCTCGCCGATCTTGCGGACGGCGTGCAGCACCGTCGAGTGGTCGCGGCCGCCGAACTTCGCGCCGATCTTCGGCAGCGACAGGTCGGTGAGCTCGCGGCAGAGGTACATCGCGATCTGGCGCGCGGACGCGATGGTGGCCACGCGGCTGGAGCCGATCAGGTCATCGTGCGAGATGCCGAAGTAGCGGGCGGAGGCGTCCATGATGGTCTGCGCGTCCACCGGGGCTGCGTCCTGCGGCATCAGGTCGTTCAGCACCTCCTCGGCGAGCGCGACCGTCATCTCCTGCTGGTTCAGGCTCGCGAGGGCGGCGACGCGGGTGAGCGCGCCCTCCAGCTCGCGGATGTTGGTGGGGATGCGCGAGGCGATCAGCTCGAGCACCTCTGAGCCGGCCGTCAGGCGCTGCGAGGCGACCTTCTTGCGGAGGATCGCGATGCGGGTCTCGAGGTCCGGTGGCTGGATGTCGGTCATGAGGCCCCACTCGAAGCGGGAGCGAAGGCGGGGCTCGAGCGCCTCGAGGAGCTTCGGCGGCCGGTCGGAGGTCATCACGATCTGCTTCTGCGCGTTGTGCAGCGTGTTGAACGTGTGGAAGAACTCCTCCTGCGTCTGGATCTTCGACTCCAGGAACTGGATGTCGTCGACCAGCAGGACGTCGACGTCGCGGTACGAGCTGCGGAACTCGGCGGTGCGGTTGGAGGAGATCGCGTTGATGAAGTCGTTGGTGAGCTCTTCGGTGGAGACGTACTTCACGCGCAGCTGCTCGTAATAGGAGCTGACGTAGTGCCCGATGGCGTGCAGGAGATGCGTCTTGCCGAGGCCGGAGGGGCCGTAGATCATCAGCGGGTTGTAGGACTTGCCCGGGGTCTCGGCGACGGCAGCCGCGGCCGCGTGCGCAAACCGGTTCGACGAGCCGGCGACGAAGGACTCGAAGGTGTAGCGCGGATTGAGCCGCAACTCCTGCGGGCGGGTGCGCGGCAGCATGGGTTGCGGCGGCAGATCCGTGGGTTGCGGCGGGTCGACGGGCTCCTCGAGGACGAGGTCCGGGTTGATCATCACCGCCAAGTGGGTGGGTTGTGCACAGATCGCGCTGAGCCGCTCCTCCACCTGCTGGCGGAGCCTCGACTCGATCCGGTCGCGGGTCGTCTCGTCTGCGACGGCGAGCATCAAGGTGCTGCCGTGCATGTCAAGGGGTTGCGTCCGCCGTAGCCAGGCCCGATTCGCCATGTCGACAGAGGAGATGACCTCGTTCCACATCGCGCCCAGGTCGGGCGTCGGCGAATCGGCCACCTGTCCCCCTCTTTCCCGGCGGGCTGCTCGGCCCGGCCTCGATCGTATCTCGACCCTTCCACAGGGTTGTCCACAAGAGGGTATAACTGTGCCATACGCGCCTCTGTGCGCCACTGCCTGTGGACAACCTCGGCGCAAGACACGAAGTTAGTAGCCCGGGGCCGACTGTGCAAGACGAATCGGCAAGCTCGTCGGCGTGTCGACTGGACTACATTCATGTAATTTGCTTGGTTCTCCTCTTTCGCGTGATCGGTTTGGTATCCCAGCCCGTTGCCGCGTATCGTTGACCAGTCGCTGTTTTCAGCGGCTCCTTCCCCATGCCCCGCAGGGGCAGCAGTCAACTCTTCGAATAAGAGGGAGTAATCCCAGTGAGCAAGCGCACTTTCCAGCCGAGCAACCGTCGCCGCAGCCGTACCCACGGCTTCCGCGCCCGCATGCGTACCCGCGCCGGCCGCGCCATCCTGAGCGCACGTCGTAGCAAGGGCCGCACCGAGCTGTCCGCCTGAGGCTCGAAAAGCCCCCGTGCTGCCGGTTCCGCACCGTCTGAAACGGCCGAGCGATTTTGGCCAGGCCGTCAGACGTGGCGCCCGAGCGGCGACGCCTACCGTCGTGGTGCATGTGATGCGACGGAACGATCAAAATCCACCCGAGTTCACCCGGGTGGGTTTTGTTGTCTCCAAGAAGGTCGGCAACGCCGTCGAGCGCAACCGCGTCAAGCGGCGTCTCCGGCACTTGGCGGCCCAGAGGGAGCTGTCCGACAGGTGCGACGTCGTCGTGCGCGCCCTGCCGGACGCGGCCACCCAGCCGGATCGGCTGGCCGACGACCTCGCCTCCGCCTGGCGGCGAGCGACGGCGAGGGCCGCAGCATGCTGAAGTACCCGCTGATCTGGTTCGTGAAGGGCTGGCGGAGATTCATCTCCCCCCTCTACGGCGACGTCTGCAAGTACCACCCGACGTGCTCGGCCTACGGGCTGAGGGCGCTGGAGGTGCACGGCGCGGCGAAAGGCACCGCGCTGATCGTCGGACGCTTGACCCGATGCCACCCGTGGTCGATGGGTGGCGTCGACTATGTTCCCGGGACGCCAGAGGCGGCGGCCTGGGCCGAGAACGTTGAAATGGAATCCGGGGAGGCATCTCCCCGAACGAACGCTGAGGTGACGTAAGTGGTCGATCTTTTGGTGACGCTGAGTATCTGGGACTCCATCATGGCGGCGGGATCCGCGCTGATGCAGCCGCTGTACTGGGCGGTCTCGGGTGTCGTCGTGTTCTTCCACTGGCTGTTCACGCCGCTGCTGGGCGCCGACTCCGGATGGAACTGGACTCTCTCGATCGTGATGCTGACCGTCACGATCCGCACGATCCTCATCCCGCTCTTCGTGCGGCAGATCAACTCTGCCCGCAGCATGCAGATGATCCAGCCGAAGCAGGCTGAGCTGCAGAAGAAGTACGGGCATGACCGGGAGCGTCTCGGCCAGGAGACGATGAAGCTCTACAAGGAGGAGGGCGTCAACCCGATGGCCTCCTGCCTTCCGCTCTTCCTCCAGATGCCGATCTTCATCTCGCTGTTCCGCGTGCTCGAAGGCGTGTCGTCGGGTCACGTGCGCGGCTACTTCTTCCGTACCAACCCCCAGCTGGTCGACTCGCTGCTGGACGCGGAGATCTTCGGCGGCGTGAAGCTCGCCGCCCGGACGTTCCCGTTCGAGTCGTTCGGCATGACGCAGGTCGTCGGCGTCACCCTCGTGGTGCTGATGGTAGGCATCTTCTTCATCACGCAGCTGCAGCTGACCCGCAAGAACATGCCGCCGGAGTCGCAGACCGGCCAGGCCGCGCAGATGCAGAAGATGATGCTGTACTTCTTCCCGGTGGTCTACGCCATGTCGTCGGCCGTGCTGCCCATCGGCGTGCTGGTCTACTGGCTGACCTCCAACCTGTGGACCCTGGGCCAGCAGGCCCTGCTGATCCGCAACAACCCGTCGCCCAACACCCCGGCCTTCATCGACTGGGAGGAGCGGATGCTCGCCAAGGGCAAGGATCCGCAGGCGATCATCGATGCGCGCAACGAGAAGCGGCGCCGGAACAAGAAGACGTCGTTCACCGCCGCCACCCCGGCTCCGGCGGCCGCGGCGGGTGAGGACGCGCCGAAGGTCGTGCGTCAGCAGGTCACCCGTCAGACGGTGCGGACCACCGACGACGGCAAGCGCGTCGTGCAGCGTCAGCAGCCGAGGGCGCAGAGCCGTTCGGCCCGTAAGAAGAGCTAACCCCCTCCCCCATCGGCGGCGCCGCACAGAACCGCTCACCGCGCCACCGATGCCTCAGTCCACGAACAACCCCCGCCCGCTGAAGGGCCAGACAAGAGGATCACAGGCATGTCGAACAACGAGACCGAAGCCGCGCTGCTCGCCGAGGGCGACCTGGTGGCCGACTACTTGGAAGAGCTGCTGGACATCGTCGACGCCGACGGCGACATCGAGAACTCGGTGCAGGATGGCCGCGCCTACATCGCGATCGATACCGAGTCGGAGCTGCTCGTCGGCAAGGACGGCGAAGTCCTCGACGCTTTGCAGGAGCTCGCGCGCCTCGTCGTGATGACCGAGACCGGTCACCGCTCGCGGCTGATGCTGGACGTCGCCGGCTACCGTCAGCGACGTCGTGCGGAGCTCATCGCGCTGGCCAAGGATGCGATCGCGGAGGTCAAGGAGTCCGGCGAGCCCGTCCGGATGGCGCCGCTCAACGCCTACGAGCGCAAGATCGTGCACGACGAGGTGGCCGCCGCCGGCCTGGTGAGCGAGTCTGAGGGCGAGCCGCCGCAGCGTCGCGTCGTCGTCCGCGCGCAGTGAGCCTCTCCCCTATGTCGGGGCGAGACGAGTCGGTCGAGCCTGTGGTCGACGGCGCGCTG
This sequence comes from Arachnia sp., assembly GCA_047602285.1. GTDB lineage: Bacteria > Actinomycetota > Actinomycetes > Propionibacteriales > Propionibacteriaceae > Arachnia. The sequence continues at coordinate 2,048,236 of JASGHR010000001.1, read as the reverse complement.
GCGGCGGCTGCTGAGGCTGAGGCGGCGTCGGAGGAAGCGGCGCGCGCCGCCCTCAAACAGACGCATCCGCAAAGCTATAAAACGCTTAGTAGATATGTCGACATTCTTGCGACGCGCGGGATGGAATGGGGGCTGATCGGCCCGCGCGAGGGCGGTCGCCTCTGGCAGCGACATGTCGCCAATTCACTGGCCCTGGTGGATGTCATCGGATCCGGGCTGGATGTCGCGGATGTCGGCAGCGGTGCCGGCCTCCCCGGCCTGCCCATCGCGATCGTCCGCCCGGACCTTCGCGTCACCCTGATCGAACCGCTCCTGCGCCGGTATACGTTCCTGGAGGACGCGGTCTCCGAGCTGGGGCTTGGTGACAGGGTCGACGTGCGACGGGCCCGGGCTGAGGAACTCTCCGAGGGGTTCGACGTCGTGGTCTGCCGCGCCGTCGCCCCGTTGGAGCGCCTCCTGAAGTGGACGCTCCCCCTCTTCCGCGACGGTCAGCTGATCGCGCTGAAGGGCGAGTCGGCCGAGGAGGAGATCCGGACGGCGTCGAAGAAGCTGTCGGCCACCGGCCTACGGGCCGAGGTGCTGGAGCTCCAGGCCGCACCGGCCGTGGGCCGCACGAGGGCCATTCGCGTCACCGCCTGACGTCGGCCTGCGGGTTCAGCGAACCGAGCCTGCGGCCGCGTCGACGTGGCCCTTACGAGTCACTTGGGGCAGTCGCCGTTCCGTGAGCCGAGCGACAACGTCGTTCCTTGACCTGAGCGATAGCGTCGTTCCTTGAGCCGAGCGACGGCCTTGTTCCTTGAGCTGAGCGATGGCGTCGTTCCTTGAGCCGAGTGGCGTCGACGAAGTCGACGCCACTCGTGTCGAAAGGTCCCGCGCCTTGTGTGGGGTGTCTCAGCAGCTTGTCAACGGTGTGGGTTTCGGACCCAACGAGCACGCAACCCCGCAGGATCTGGGTTCGGTGAGGGTGAGCGTGCGGGGTTGCTCCTCAGGGACCGTTCCCCCTGAGCTGACCCTGGGGCGAGTGACCACTGCTCGCGTGGCCCGCTTAGCGGGCCATCGGCTCCTTGGGGCGGCAGGACGGAGCGCCGTTCCGTGAGCCGAGAGATGGCGTTGGTCCTTGAGCGGAGCGGCGGCGACGAAGTCGACACCGCTCGTGTCGAAAGGTCCCGCACGTGCGCAGGAAGCCCTCCTCAGCGGGCGCAAACGGTGCGTGGTTCCGGCCCCAGCCCCTCGTTGCGCGGTCTGGGCTCGGCGAACGCAGTTGGTTGGATTGCTCGTCGGAATCGGCTTCCGCGTGAGAGTCAATCGCCCCTTGTCGTGACGAGGTTGGCGGAGTGTCCGGTGAGACACGGGTATCAGTTGAATAGTGATTCTCACTCTCTCCACGCCCGCGCAGCGGCTATCGAGTCGCTCGCTCCCTCCACCGACCGTTTCACGTGAAACGCCGTGTCAGCACTTATCGAGCCGCTCAGAAGCCGGCGTCCCGGCTGCTCCTTTGCGAGCGGTCCCGGGCTGGCGTATCGGTCCTTGAGCCGGGCCGCCGCGCGAAGCGCCCGGGCCCGTGTCGAAAGGTCCCGCGCCTTGTGTGGGATGTCTTGGCAGTGCGCTGCGGGCGGTGGGTTTCGGACCCTTCGAGACGCAACCCCGCGGGATCTGGGTTCGGTGACGGTAAGCCTGCGGGGTTGCTCCTCAGGGACCGGCGTTCCGGCTGCTCCTTTGGGAACGGTGTCCTGGGCTGGTTGTCAGGGGATCTGGAGTGCTGGGCTGTTGTGAGCGACCTGAGCTGAGGTCGCGGGCTGGTTGTTAGGGACCGTTGCCGTTCCTTGAGCCGGGCCGCCGCGCGGAGCGCCGGGCCCGTGTCGAAAGGTCCCGCACGTGCGCAGGGAAGTCTCTGCAGGCCCACCGACGGTGTGGGTTTCGGATCCTTCGAGACGCAACCCCGCGGTTGTCTGCGCAGTGCAGGTCAGCGGGCGAGGTTGCTCCTCAGGGACCGGTGTCCCGGCTGCTCGTCAGGGACCGCGTTGCCCGGGGACCGGCCTTTCGGCTGGTCCGCTGGGAGCGGTGTCCGGGGCGGTGCTTCTAGGAACCGATGTGCGGGCACGGCTCCGTGGGCTTACGTACGAGATTGCTGTGGACAAACCGATCGATGGTCTGCCGCGAGATAGATCATCGTTTCGTATCCCGTCGTCGTCGGTCGAACTGGGCTCGTCGGTGACCGTGAATCGAGCGGTTTTCGAGCGTTTGGCACTGCGCCGACGCGCCTGTTCGGTGTTGTCGGCGGGCTTGGGTAGAGTCGTGCTCTGAGTCGAGGAGGCATGGATGGCGCTGTTCTTTCGGAAGCGGAAGCCGACCGTTGAGGAGGACCCGTGGAAGGATCACAGCAGCGTTTCACGTGAAACGGGGAGCCAGCCGCGGCGCGCGGCGCTACCCGATGACTGGGCGACAGGTGGCGAATACGGCGACGAGATGGTCGCGGTTGAGCCCGGATACGTGAAATTGCCGCGTCCCGAGAGCCCGCGAATCTTCGTTGTGGCCAACCAGAAGGGCGGCGTCGGCAAGACGACCACGACGGTGAATATCGCGACGGCGCTCGCGTTGGGTGGTCTAAATGTCCTTGTTGTGGACAACGACCCGCAGGGAAATGCGTCCACGGCGCTCGGCGTCGAACATCCCCCGGGATCCAAGGGGACCTACGAGGTCTTGATGGATGGCGTGGGCATCATCGAGCATGCCCAGCCCTCGCCGCACTCGCCCAATCTGCACGTACTGCCCGCGGCGATCGAGCTCGCGAGCGCAGAACTTGAGCTCGTGACGGAGCGCGGGCGTGAGCACCGCATGCGCGACGCGATCGCGACCTACGTCGACGAAAGTGGCGTTGACTACGTCTTTTTCGACTGTCCCCCGTCCCTCGGCCTTCTTACGCTCAACGCGCTGGTGGCGGCCACCGAGATCCTCGTGCCCATCCAGACGGAGTACTACGCGCTCGAGGGCGTGAGCCAGCTGATGCGCACGATCAACCGCGTGAAGGGCAATCTGAACGACGACCTGGTGCTCAGCACGATCCTCCTGACCATGGTCGACAACAGGACGAATCTGTCGCGCGAGGTCGCCGACGAGGTGCGCAAGCACTTCCCGGCGCAGACGCTCGACGTCGAGATCCCGCGCTCGGTGAAGGTCGCCGAGGCGCCGAGCTTCGGCCAGGCGGTCGTCACGTACCAGCCGAAGTCCGTGGGCGCTGTCGCCTACGTAGAGGCAGCGCGAGAGATCGCGAACCAGAAGAGGAGCCGATGATGGCGATGAAGCAGAGTGGGCTCGGCAGGGGCCTGGGTGATCTCTTCGCCCGCACCGACGATGAGGAGGCCGTGCTCCAGGACGGGTCACGTTTCGCGGAACTTCCCGTCGATGCTATTTCGCCGAACCCGCAGCAGCCTCGCACCGTCTTCGACGAGGACGAACTGGAAGAGCTCGCGGACTCGATTCGGGAGTTCGGTGTGCTCCAGCCCGTGGTCGTGCGCGAGGCCGGCCGCAACGCCTACGAGCTCATCATGGGCGAGCGACGCCTCCGCGCGTCGAAGCTCGCCGGCCGGGAGACCATCCCCGCGATCGTCCGTGGCACCGACGACACGGCGCTGCTGCGTGACGCGCTGCTGGAGAACCTGCACCGCGCGAACCTGAATCCCATCGAGGAGGCCCATGCGTACGGGCAGCTTCTCGAGGACTTCGGTTGCTCGAAGGAGGAGCTGGCCCAGCGTATCCATCGCTCGCGGCCGCAAGTGTCGAACACGCTCCGTCTGCTGAACCTGCCGCCCAAGGTGCAGAACAAGGTCGCAGCCGGTGTGCTGTCTGCCGGTCACGCGCGCGCGCTGCTCGGCTTGGAGGATCCGGACCAGCAGGAACGGCTCGCCGAGCGCATCGTCGCCGAAGGGCTGTCCGTGCGGTCGACGGAGGAGATCGTCGCACTCAGCAAGCGGGCACCGACGTCGTCCGTCCCGAAGCTACGGGGCACCCGCCAGCCGTCCGAGCGCGAGCGTGAGCTCTCCGGCCACCTGAGCGATCACTTCGATACCCGGGTGCGGGTCAACATCGGCCGCAACAAGGGCAAGATCACCATCGAGTTCGCGACTGGTGATGATCTCGAGCGCATCGTGGCCATCCTCGATGGACGAACCATCTAAACGGTAAAGCGATACAGAGATTAATAGCTATGTCGACAAACAGACCTATCGAGAAAGCGGTGAAACGATTTCATGAGCGATGAGGAGCTGCAGCGGACCATCGATGCCGAGGATGTGCCCGGGATCAAGGGGGCCCTGCTCCGCTACCGCGTGACGGCATGGGTGGTGGGCATCCTGCTCGCCACCCTGGTTTGTGTGGGCATGCCGCTGAAGTACATCTGGAACGACGGCCGCGTCGTCATGTGGACGGCTGTGCCCCACGGCTACATCTACATGGTGCTGCTGATCACCGCCTTCGACCTCGGCCGACGCGTGAAGTGGCCGCTCAAGTGGTTCCTGATGATCATGGCAGCCGGCACGGTGCCGTTCCTCTCGTTCGTGGCCGAGCACTTCGCGACGAAGGATGTGCGCAGCAGGCTGGCGCAGGTCGAGACGGACCGCTGACTTCCCGCCCGGGACCTCCCGGACCGAGGTCGCTCGTGAGTCAGACCGCGGTCTTGGAACCTCCGCGCGGTCTGGCGCAGGCGGTGGTGCGATACGTAGATTCGTATGCATGAAGCGAGCGATAACGGTGGCCGGCCTGGTGGCGGTGGTGTCCTACGCGCTGTGGGGAGCACTCGTCGTCAACGACCTCGGCCTGGTGGCGGGCAGCGGCGTCCCGCTCGATGTGACCCTTTCCACGATGGCTGCGGCCGGCCAGTCCGCATCGATGTTCTTCGGCTACGCTTTCGCGGTGGTGGGCATCGGGCTCGCTGTGGGCTGGGCCGTCGTGTCGTCGCGACGTGCCGACCTGGATGCGACGAAGTCACTCGCCGGCTGGTGCGTGCTGCTCGTCCTCGGCGCTCCGGCGTTCTTCCAAGCCGGCTTCTGGAACCTCAACTCACTGGGTGACACCTTCTACGACTGGCATCAGGAGGCCGTCTTCCAGCTGGAGCGGCCGCTCTACATCACCAGTGGCCTGGCCGTACTGGCCCTCTTCGTGATGGGTGCCCTGGCCACCGCGCGTGTGCGCCGCGTCGGCACGGGGAACATCCGCGTGCCCGTCGCCTGATGTCGGGCCCACGCGTCGCTCTCTGAGCAGCAGCCCTGCTGGTGGTCCGACGAGCGGTCGCCTATGTGCCGGCGTCGGCGCGGGCGGCCTTGGTCTCCTTCACCTGGAAGCTCCGCGCGGTGTAGATGCCGAAGGCGACGGCGCCGGCGGCGAACACCCACCATTGCAGTGCGTACCCGCGGTGGGTGGCCGACCCCTCGGCCTCGGGCAGGATCACGAATGCCTCGCCGAGGCCCTGGGTGGCCGACGCGTCGGCCGGCAGCGTGACGTAGCCGCCGACGAGCGGTGAAGGCCACGTCTGGGCCAGTTCCTGCACGCGCAAGGTGGGGAGGTCCGTGACGAGGCCCCGTGTGCCGCCGTCGACGGGCGGGTTGGTGCTCGCCTTGTCAGGGGCGAGGAAGATACCGAGGACGTCCTGCTCGCCGGACGGTGGGGGCGGGACGGGCGCGCCCGGCTCGACGGTGCCCCGCACCACGGGGACGATCCGACCGTCGGTCATCCGGAATGCGGTGGCCACCCGCCAGGGAGACCCCTCGCCGACGACCACCTGATGGTCGGCCAGGTACTCGCCGTGCAGCGTGACGCGGCGACCGTAGACGTCCTTGATGACGCCGTCGGCGCCTACTTGATCGGCGAGCGGTACGGGGTCCAGGGCGGCGCGCTCCGCCGACACGTCCCTTGTCGACTCCTCGTAGGACGCCATCTGCCACAGGCCGAGCAGCAGCATCACCGCTGCGACGACCACGCTGGCGAGGATCGCGAGTGCCTGTTTGGCCCGCACGCCCATGTCAGCCGCGGGCGAGGTCGACGAGCCGGGAGAAGACCTCGCCCAGGTCGTGGCCCGCGGCCTCGAACGCCAGCGGGGCCAGCGACGTCTCCGTCATGCCTGGCGCCACGTTGCCCTCGATGAAGACGGGGCGCCCGTCGGCGACGATGAGGTCGATCCGGGAGAGATGCCTGAGCCCGAGGGCGGTGTGCGCGGCGACGGCGAGGTCGGCCGCGGCGGTGAGCACCTCGTCCGGGAGTTCGGCCGGGGTCAGGAACCGGGTGGCGCCCGCCGTGTACCGCGACTCGTAGTCGTAGACGCCCGACACAGGCCGGATCTCCACCGCGGGCAGGGCGCGCGGGCCGTCGCCGTCATCCAGCACCGTGATGGCGACCTCCGCGCCGGCCACGTAGGACTCGATGACGGCCACCGGGCCGTACGCGTAGGCCGCTACGAGCGCGCTCGGCAGGCCCGCGGGATCCGTCACCTTCGTCACGCCGAGGGCCGACCCGCTCCGGGCCGGCTTAACGATGAGCGGGTAGCCGATCCGCTCGCCGAGGCCGGCCATCAGGGCTTGGGCGCCGAGGTCGCGGAAGATGTCGTGGGGGAGGGCCACCTGGTTCGGGGTCTCGAGACCGGCCTTCCTGATGACCGGCGTGGCGACCGACTTGTCGAACGTCAGCCGCGAGGCCGCGCCGCCCGGCCCGACGAAGGGTACGCCGAGCACGCCCAGCACCTCGCGCACGGCGCCGTCCTCTCCCAGGCCGCCGTGCAGCATCGGGACGACGACGGGATCCGGCGTGCGGTTCAGCAGGGCCACGAGGTCGCCCGTCAGATCGGTCTCGACGACGTCGCGGCCGGCGTCGCGCAGCGCCTGCGCAACCCTCCTGCCGGAACGAAGCGACACGTCGCGCTCGTGGCTCAAGCCGCCCGCGATCACGATGATGGTCATTGATCCTCCTTGTCAGGCGAGGTTAGCGCTCGGGCCTGGGCGGTTGTCGTGCAGGGTGGGCGAGTGCTCCACGCCGAAGGTGTCCATCACCTCGAGCTCGCGCCGCACCACGTCGGCGAAGCGCCGAACGCCGACCTCGATGCGGTCGGGCGGCGGGAAGCAGAACGAGAGACGCACGTTCCGCGCCCCTTGGCCGTCCGCGTAGAACGCCGGGCCGGGAACGAAGGCGACGCGTGCGTTCACGCCGCGGGGCAGCATCGCCTGCGAGTCGAGACCCTCCGGCAGCGTCACCCAGACGAAGAAGCCGCCGGCGGGGTGCGTCCAGGTGGTACCCGCGGGCATCTCGTCGGCGAGTGCACGCAGCATGGCGTCGCGACGCGCGCGGTACATGTCCTTGAAGACGGTGATCTGGCCGCGCCAGTCCTGCTCGTTCAGGTACTGGGCGATGGCGAACTGGCTGAACACCGGCGGGCACAGCGTCGCCGACTCCTGCGCGAGCACCAGCTTCTCCCGCACGGCGTGCGGGGCGAGCACCCAGCCCACCCGGAAGCCCGGCGCGAAGGTCTTGGAGAAGGACCCCAGGTAGATCACGTTCTCGTCGACCGAGCGCATCGCGGGCACGGGGTCCGCGTCCAGCGAGAGCAGCCCATAGGGGTTGTCTTCGACGAGGATCACGCCCTCGGCCTCGCACGCGGCGATCACCTGGAGCCGGCGCTCCCACGGCTGCGTGACGCCTGAAGGGTTGTTGTAGTTCGGGATGGTGTAGAGGAACTTGACCCGCCTGCCCTGGGCCCTGAGCCGGGCGGCGGTCTCGCGCAGGGCCACAGGGTCGATGCCGTGCTCGTCCGACGGGATGTGCACCACCTCCGCCTGGTAGCTGAGGAAGGTGCCGAGCGCGCCCACATAGGAGGGCGATTCGGCGAGGATCACGTCGCCCGGGTCGCAGAAGATGCGCGTGACGAGGTCGAGGCCCTGCTGGGATCCCGCGGTGATCGTGATGTCGTCGGGGTGCGCGGAGATGCCCTCCAGCGCCATGACGTCGACGATCCGCTCCCGCAGCTCCGGCTCGCCCTGCCCGGAGCCGTACTGCATCACCTTCATGCCGTTCGTCGCGACCATCTCGGACAGCGAGTCCGCGATCCGCGCCAACGGCAGGTCCTTGATGTTCGGCATGCCACCGGCCAGCGAGACGATCTCCGGACGGTTGGCGACGGCGAACAGAGCTCGGACGGCGGAGACCCGCATCCCGTTCGTGCGCTCTGAATAGCTGTCGACGAACCGGTCGAGCCGGGTGTCGTGTCGTTGTTGGTCGGTCACTGTCCTTGCCTTACATCGAGACACGCCGCTGACTGCGGCGTGCGAGTGCAGCCAGACTATCGCTGCCCGTGAACGGCAGCGCCCGTCCTACGCGGTGACCGCCTCTTCGAAGAGCGTGAGGCGTTCGCGCATGACCTGCTCCGTGGCATCGGTCAGGGCGACGACGAGGATGCCCGAATTGCCTTTGACAAGCCCGCACGCCGGCCGACCCGTATCAGACGACACGCCGCAGTTCACGCCGTCGCCACCGATCTCCCCACCCTCCGCGGGGCCGATGCCGGCCGCGGTCAGGAAATCCGCGACGTCGCTCTCAGGGAAGGTGAGGAGGAGCACGACGCGGTTCGTGCCGTCGGAGTAGTCCGCGTGCACGATCTTCTGATGATCGGGGGCTGGGCCCTCGCTCTCCGAGAGCTCCCCGCGCACGAAGTCGCCGACCTGCACGGGCGGATCCATGACCACCTGAGGCGTGGGTGAAGGAGTGGGCTCGGGTTCCGGGGGCGGCGAGAAGCCGCCGCCCAGCGCGATGCCGATCAGCACGGCCGCGACGAGCAGCAGCGCGAGGAGGCCGAGCCCGCCGTACTTCACGGCCGGCGGCAGCGGCGCTCGCGGGGCGCGCTCCGCGGACGAGACCGGCCGCCAGGGGCCCGTCTCGCCGTCGCCGGGTGGCTGCGTCTCGGTCATCAGATCAGCTCTGCGATGACCTTCTTGAGGGCACCCTTCGTCTTGCCGCCGGACAGGGACTTCTCCACCCTGCCCCGCTGGAAGAACTGCAGCGTGGGCAGCGAGAGCACGCCTTGCTCCGCCGCGAGGTTCGGGTTCGTGTTGGTGTCGACCTTCACGAACTTCACCTCGCCGTATTCGGCGGACAGCTCCTCGATGATGGGGGCCAGCTGTCGGCAGGGGGCGCACCAGTCCGCCCAGTAGTCGACGACCACCAAGCCGTCGGCCATCAGCACCTCGTCGACGAAGGTCCGCTCCGTCACGTCGATCACTGCCATCGGTGTCACTCCTCGTGGGATGAAAAGAGGTATCGAGTCTAGGCGTCGCCGCGGCGCGCCCCAGGAGTACGCGCTGTCAGTCGTCCAGCGACGCCAGGTAGCGCTCGGCGTCCAGCGCCGCGGAGCAGCCCGAGCCGGCCGCGGTGATCGCCTGGCGGTAGCGGTGGTCGACGAGGTCGCCGCACGCGAACACGCCCGACACGTTCGTGGCCGTGGTGCCGCCCTGGACGACGACGTAGCCCTCGCCGTCGAGCTCGACCTGGTCCTGCACCAGTGCGGAGCGGGGGTCGTGGCCGATGGCGATGAACAGGCCGTCGACGGCGAGGTCCCGGGTCTCGCCGGTGACCGTGTCGGTGAGCGTCACGGACTCGACGGCGCGCTCGCCGTTGATGGCCGTGACGGCGGAGTTCCAGGCGAACTCGATCTTCGGGTCGCGCTCGGCGCGCTCCACCATGATCTTCGAGGCGCGCAGCTCGTTCCTGCGGTGGATCACGACCACCGTGGAGCCGAACCGGCTGAGGAACGTCGCCTCCTCCATCGCGGAGTCGCCGCCGCCGACCACCGCGATCGGCTTGTCGCGGAAGAACGCGCCGTCGCACGTGGCGCACCACGACACACCGCGCCCCGAGAGGCGCTCCTCGTCCGGCAGCCCGAGCTTGCGGTAGCCGGAGCCCATGGCGAGGATGACGGCGCGGGCGCGGTACTCGACGTCGTCGGAGTCCTTGACCACCTTGACGTCGCCGGTCAGGTCGACAGCGGTCACGTCGTCGGTGATGAGCTCGGCGCCGAATCGTTCGGCCTGCGCGCGCATGTTGCCCATCAGGTCGGGGCCGTCGATGCCCTCGGGGAAGCCGGGGAAGTTCTCGACCTCCGTCGTGGTCATCAGCGCGCCGCCGGCGTCGAGCATGCCCTCGAAGACGAGTGGCCGCAGGTTCGCGCGCGCCGCGTAGATGGCGGCGGTGTACCCGGCGGGGCCGGAGCCGATGATGATCACATCGCGAATCTCAGTCATGGGTTCCTTTCAGACTCGGCCATCCTAATGTCTCGCGCCAGAGAGACGCCGCGGCCCCGACCTGGCCCGAAACCAGGGGTTCCCCCGATGGCTGCCGGCCGCCGGCGCGTTAGGCTCGGGGCATGAATCAGGACTTGTCGCGGGAGGACCTCCACGCCGCGCTCGGGGTGCGTCAGGAGATGGGCGCTGAGATCGAGCCCGCGCTCGTCGACTCGCTGGCCGCCAAGGTGGAGGCGACGGTGCAGCGCCGCTACCAGGCCGAACTCGAAGCCACGCGCAACCAGAAGCAGGCCGCCGCGTCGGGTCAGGGTGCACGGATGACGCTCGGCATCGTGTCGCTCGGAGTAGCTATCCCGCTGACCGCCATCGCGGGCGATGCCGGAGGGTTCTTCGGGATGCTGCTGGCGTGGACGGGGATCGTCCTGGTGAACCTGATCTTCGCGCTGCGCGGTAAGTAGGAACGGTCAGCGCCAGGGGCTGCGGTACGCGAAGACGCGATCGACGTCGTCGGCCGGAACGTCCTCGAGGGAGGCGTGCCGCCACGTCGGCGCGTTGTCCTTGTCGATGAGCAGCGCCCGGACACCCTCGGGGAAGTCGATGGGCAGGAGCGTCTCCGCGAGGCGGAGATCCTGGTTCAGCACCTCATTGAGGGTCATGGAACGTGCGTTGTTCAGCGCCCTGAGCGCCACGTGCACGGCCAGCGGCGATCGGGCGCGCAGATCGGCAGCGGCCGCGCGGGCCGCTTCCGCAGGGTGGTTCTCCAACGCGCGGACGATCTCCACCGGATTGTCCGAGGCGTAGCACTCCTCGATCCACGAGTTCTCGGCCTCGAAAAGCGGTGCCGGGAGCGGGCCGTCGGCCGACTCGTCGGCCAGGTTCATCAGCAGCGCGTCGCCGCCGGTGAACGTCGCGGACGTGAGCGCCACGTGCCGCCCCACGGCCCCGGCCCGCGACAGCTGATGCATGATGCCCGCGTCCGGGAAGAAGCCGATCTTCGTCTCCGGCATGGCCATGACGGTGTCGGCGTAGACGACGCGCCGGTCCACGTGTGCGCCGATGCCCAGGCCGCCGCCCATCGCGATGCCGCGCAGGAGGCTGGTGACCGGCTTGGGGTAGTTCGCCAGCATCATGTCCAGCGCGTACTCGACCTCGAGGTAGCGCAGCCACGGGCCGCCGTCGGCGAGGATGCGCGCCAGCGCGCGGACGTCGGCGCCCGCGCAGAACCCGCGCGGCCCGGTGCCCGACAGCTCGATGGTCGCCACGTCGTCGTCCTCGCGCCACGCGACCAGGGCGTCGTAGATGGCCGTCATCATGTCGCCGTCGAGGGCGTTGATGGCCTTCGGCCGATTCAGCGTGATGTGGGCGATGCCGTCTGCGACATCGGTGAGGATGAACTCGGACATGGGGGTCAGCTTAACCTGATGCCCGGCTTGACCCGGTTGAGCACGGCCCTCGCCGTCTCCTGGTCGATGACGAGATCGGTCGCGACGCCCGCGCGGAGCGCGCCGAGGACAGGGATGGCCTTGGCGAGACCGCTGACGACGCAGATCCGGCGCGGTACGCGCTGCAACTCGGCGGGCGTCATGCCGGTGGCCCTGCGGTTGATCTCCAGGTCGCGGTACGAGCCGTCCTCGCGCACCATCACGGTGCACACGTCGCCGACGACGCCCTGGCGCTGCAGCTCGTCGAGGTCGTCGGCGCTCAGGTAGTTGGAGGCGTAGACGTGGCTCTGCAGGTCGGCCTCCAGCGCGCCGACGCCGAACAGCGCGATGCGGCAGCTGTCGCGCACGCGGAGGATGTGTCGGGTGCTGCGCTCGCGCCACATCGCCTCGCGGGTGGTGGGGTCGTCGAAGAATGCCGGCAGCGCCAGCAGCTGCTCCTGGCCGCGATAGGCGTCGGCGAACCGGTGCAGGATGCTCCCGACGTACGGCAGCCCCGTCGTCTGATGGTTGGCGCCGCCGTTCAGGCCGATGATCGTGACGCCCGAGAGGTCGCGGGGGCGCAGGTGCGTGGCGATGGCCGACGTCGTCGTGCCCCACGCGACGCCGATCGTGTCGCCGTCCTGCACCAACTCGCCCAGCAGATCGGCGGCCGTCCGGGCCACCTGGTCCAGTCGGAACACGTTGCTCGCGCCCGGCCGGACCTGCACGATGTGGGCCTTGACGCGGAAGTGCTGGTAGATCAGGTCGGCCAGGCGGCCCAGCGGACGATCCGGGTCCTCGATGGTCACTCGGACGAGCCCGCGCTCGCGCGCCTCCTTCAGCAGGCGCGAGACGGTCGACCGCGAGACACCGAGATGGTGCGAGATGGCCTCCATCGTCTCCGCCTGCACGTAGTACATGCGGGCCACGGTGATGAGCGTCTCGCTGCTCTTGTCCGGCATTCCGTCCCCTCTCCGCGGTGCCGCATTGCACCCTCGACAAGCTACGACAGAGCATAGTGCACGAACGTGCATGCATCTTGCGCGAAACGTGCAGAGCCGCAAATGTTGGTCCCACTAGCAAAGGAGCACCCATGAGCGTACTTACCCCCGAACAGCGCGCCGCCTCCCTTGAGGCCATGAAGTCGGAGACCTTCGATGTCCTGGTGATCGGCGGCGGCGTGACCGGCGCAGGCATCACCCTCGACGCTGCGTCTCGCGGTCTGCGCACCGCGGTCATCGAGGGCCAGGACTGGGCCTCCGGCACGTCGTCGCGATCCTCGCGGCTCGTGCACGGCGGCCTGCGCTACCTCTACAACCTCGACTTCAAGCTGGTCGCGGAGGCCCTCAAGGAGCGCGGTCGGCTCCTGTCGCACATCGCGCCGCACCTGGTGGAGGCGCAGCCCTTCCTGTGGCCGCTGAAGCAACCCGTGATCGAGCGCGCCTACTCGGCCGTCGGGGTCGGCATGTACGACGCGCTGGCCGTGATCGGCGCGGGCGGTCACAAGACGGTGCCGATCCAGAAGCACCTCTCGAAGAAGGGCGCGATGCGCCGCTTCCCCGAGGTGAAGCCGTCGGCGCTGCGGGGCGCGATCGAGTTCTACGACGCCCGTGTCGACGACGCGCGTCTCGTCATCACCCTGGTGCGCACCGCGCTGAAGTACGGGGCAGAGGCCGCCAGCCGCGTCCGTGTCACCGGCATCCTCAAGGACTCGCGCGGCCACGCCTCCGGAGTCTCCGCCGTCGATCTTGAGACGGGCGAGGAGCTCACGATCAAGGCCAAGCGGATCATCAACGCGACCGGCGTGTGGACCGAGGAGACCCAGGACATGGCCGGCGGTACGGGTGGCCTCAAGGTGCTGGCGTCCAAGGGCATCCACATCGTCATCCCGCGCGAGCGCCTCAAGGCCCAGACCGGCATGTTCCTGCGCACCGAGAAGTCCGTGCTGTTCATCATCCCGTGGCAGCACTACTGGGTGATCGGCACCACGGACACCGCCTGGCATGAGCAGCTGAAGCACCCCGTGCCAACGTCCGCGGACATCGACTACGTGCTCGACCACGCGAACATGGTGCTGGACAAGCCGCTCACGCGCGCCGACATCATCGGCACCTACGCCGGCCTCCGCCCGCTGCTGCAGCCCAGGGTGCTGGACGAGTCCAAGTCGACGAAGGTCTCCCGCGAGCACACCGTGACCGAGGTCATCCCGGGCATGGTGGCCATCGCCGGCGGCAAGCTGACCACCTACCGCGTGATGGCCGAGGACGCCGTCGACTTCGCGCTCGGCAAGGACCTGGCGAAGACGAAGCCGTCGATCACGTTCGACCTGCCGCTCATGGGCGCGGACGGGCTCGACGCCACGCGCAACCAGTCGGCTCGGCTGGGTGCCAAGTACGGCTTCGACGCCGACCGGATGAAGCACCTGCTCTCCCGTTACGGCTCCGAGGTTCCCGAGCTGATGGCCACGATCGACGCCGACCCCAGCCTGGGGCAGCCGCTGAAGGCCGCGCCGCAGTTCCTGCGGGCCGAGGTCCACCGGGCCTGCACCGTCGAGGGCGCGCTGCACCTCGAGGACATCTTCGTCGCCCGCGTGCGCCTGAACTCCGAGTCGCGCGATCGCGGCGGGGCCGCCGTCGACGAGGTGGCCGAGATCGCGGCCGCGGCGCTCGGCTGGGACGAGGAGCGCACGGCCAGCGAGAAGGCGAACTACCGGGCGCGGATCGCGGCCGAGCTCGCCGCGGAGGAGCAGTCCACCGATGCCGCGGCGTCGGCGGCCCGCATAGCGGCCGAGGACATCGTCGGCTAGCCACCCGAGCACCACGCACGACGGCCCCCTTCCGCCTCGGCAGGAAGGGGGCCGTCGTTGTCGTCCGGGCGCGGACAACGGTGTCAGTGCGCCGCGTTGTCCTTGCCCCCGCGGCGCGGGATGAGGTGGAGGACGGCGACGAGCACGCCGCCCAGGATCACGCCGAGGACCGCGGAGCAGAGCGTGTTGACCAGCCACCCGACGAAGCCGCCGGCGGCCGCGGCCGCGGCGGACTCCCAGTGGTGCACCAGGTCGTACGGCGGCGTGAAGCCGAGGTCGTGCATGCCGACCAGCAGGATGTGCCCGCCGACCCAGAGCATCGCCGCGATGCCGACCGTGCTCAGCACGCTCAGCACCTTCGGCATCGCCTTGACCAGGCCCTCGCCGAGCCTCCGGGTCTTCGGGCGCCCGGCCAGCTTCAGGCCCACGTCGTCCATCTTCACGATGATGCCGACGACGCCGTAGACCAGCGCCGTGATGACCAGCGCCACGACGACCAGGGAGCCGGCCTGCAGCCAGATGCTCATCGAGCTGACCTCGTTCAGCGAGATCACCATGATCTCGGCCGAGAGGATGAAGTCCGTCCGGACGGCGCCGGACACCATGGTCTTCTCGTAGTCCTCGCCCCGCTCCGTCTCGGCGGCCGGCTTGGCGTGCGACTGCCCGGAGACGAGCTCCCATACCTTCTCCGCCCCCTCGTACGAGAGGTACAGGCCGCCGCACATCAGCAGCGGGGTGAGGAGCCACGGGAGGAACGCGCTGAGAAGCAGGATCGCGGGAAGGATGAAGACGATCTTGTTGACGATCGACCCCTTGGCGATCTTCCAGATCACGGGCAGCTCACGGTCCGGCGTGAAGCCCTGCACGTAGCGGGGCGTGACGGCCGTGTCGTCGACCACCACGCCGACGGCCTTGGTCGAGGCCTTCGCGGCCGCGGCGGCCACGTCGTCGATCGAGGAGGCCGCGGCGCGGGCGATCAGGGCGATGTCGTCGAGAAGGGCTGCGAGTCCGCCTGCCATGGGTGTCCTTTCGGGAACGGGACCTCGGTCGCGCGGCCGACGGTGTCGGTGCCGGCGCCGAGGAGCGTCGCACATTCTACGGCGACAGGAGCTCGATCCAGCGTCGGAGAACCGGCGCGAGCCGGCCGTGGATCCGCGCGGTGGCGAGGTCGTCGCCGCGTGTCGCCCCGTCGTTGACCAGCACGACGGGGCGACCGTCGCGCGCGCTTCTGCGCAGGAACCGGAGGCCGCTCATGACGCTGAGGCTGGTCCCCAGCACGAGCAGGGCGTCGGCCGCATCGAGCATCTCGTGGGCACGCGCGGTGACGTGCGGCGGCGCATTCTCGCCGAAGTAGACGACGTCGGGCTTCAGCATCCCGCCGCAGCGGCGGCAGTCCGGGTAGGTGAAGTCGTGCGTGGTGTCGACCTCCGCGTCGCCGTCGGGCGCGTTCCGCACCTCGGCCGCGATCGTGTCGAGCCGCGCGGCGAAGCCGGGGTTCATGCGGAGGAGGGTATGCTGCAGCTCTTCGCGCGCCGTCTCGTCCCCGCAGCCCAGGCAGACGACGCGGGCCAGGGTGCCGTGGAGATCCACCACGGGCGACGAGCCGGCGGCCTGGTGCAGCCCGTCGACGTTCTGGGTGACGACGCCGACGATCGGGGTGAGTCGCCCGAGGTCGGCGAGCGCGAGGTGCGCGGCATTGGGGCGCGCGGCGGCGAAGGCCCCCCAGCCCACGGTGGAGCGTGCCCAGTAGCGGCGGCGGCTCAGGTCGGAACCGACGAACTCCTGGTAGGTCATGGGCGACCGCGGCACGGCGCCCGGGCCGCGGTAGTCGGGGAGGCCGGAATCGGTCGACATCCCGGCTCCGGTCAGGACGAGCGTCGGGCGGCCGGCGAACAGCTGCGCGGCGGCGTCGATGTCGCCCGCCGGCGAGACGAGGCCGAAGCCATCCGTTCCCGGTCCCCAGGACGGGGTGTGGGGCAGAGCGACGGGGCGGTCGAGGGCCGTGCGGAACCACCCTCCCACGTCACCCGGCGTCGTCTCGAACTGCACGCGGCAAGGATAGTGGTGCGTTCTGGAAGTAAATGAGACGCGCGCCCCGCGACCGTAGTCGCAGGGCGCGCGCCGAGGGGCCCGGGCCGGTGGGGGATGGCTCAGTACGCCCCTCTGGAGCTGACCACCGCGCGTGCCGTCCGCAGCATGATGGCCAGATCCTGCATGAAAGACCAGTTGTCGACGTAGTAAGCGTCAAGACGAACGGTCTCGTCCCAGGGAAGATCGGAGCGCCCGGAGACCTGCCACAGACCGGTGAGTCCGGGGCGGACGTCGAGCCTGCGCTCGGCGTCGCGGTCGTAGAGGGCGACCTCCTTCGGAAGTGCCGGACGCGGTCCCACGAGGCTCATATCGCCGCGGAACACGTTCCAGAACTGAGGAATCTCGTCGATCGAGAGACGTCGGATGATAGCGCCGACGCGGGTGATCCGGGGATCGCGTGCCATCTTGAACAGCACGCCCGCGCCCTCGTTCTGCGCCTCGAGCTCGGCCTTGCGGGCCTCGGCATCCACAACCATGGAGCGGATCTTCAGGCACTGGAACTCCTCGCCGCGTCGGCCGACGCGGGTCTGGCTGAAGAAGATCGGACCACGGTCCTCGAGCTTGATCGCCAGGGCGACCACTGCGACGAGCGGGGAGGCGAGCAGCATGAGGATGCCCGAGCCCACGATGTCGAAGAGGCGCTTGCCCCACCGCGAGGCCTGCATGGCCTGCGGACGCTCCACGTGCACCAGCGGAAGGCCGGCGACGGGACGAGCCGTCATGCGGTTCGCGCTGATGTCGGTCAGCGCCGGAGCGACGATCATGTGGGCGGAGTGCTCCTCCAGCTCCCAGGCCATGCGCTTGAAGTGCTGGCTGTCAGGGAAGGAGCCCTCGGCGAAGATAACCGTGTGCACGGCGGATTCCTCCACCAGGCGCACGACATCGTTCACGGTGCCGAGGATCGGGAGCCCACCCGGGGTGTTGGCGACATCAGCGGAGGAGACGGCTCCGATGATGTCGTAACCCAACCACTTCTCTCGGCGCAGGACGCGCGCCACATCGTCGATGTGCGTCGGGTTGCCCGCAATGACCACGGAGGTCTTGAGGAGCCCGGCAGCGCACATCCGCTTGGTGACGAGGCGGCGCGTGTACCGCAGTGCCAGCAGAGCCGGCACACCGATCGCGAACGTCAGCAGGAAGAACGTCCGCGACATCTCGTAGTTGACCAGGTAGCTGACGGTGCCGAGCACTCCCGCGAACAGGAAGGAAGCCAGCACGATGCGCTGGTACTCCATCGGCCCGCTCTGCTGCTGCGGACCCGAGTACGCGCCGGCCATGGCCAGGGCGCTCAGCCACGCAGTGGGAACAAGGATCGCCAGCCAGGTCGGCAGCTGCGTCGCGTCGGCGGTCTGGAAGACCTCGGCGCCGATCACGTGGGCAGCTGCGGCTGCGAAGAAGATAACGAGAGCATCCGCGAGGACGCTGTACAGCCGGCGGCGGGCAACCCCGCGCTGGGCAAGCTTCACGGCCCACCGGCTGATGTCAATGCCAGAAGCGCTGGCGCGCACGTCTAGTGTCGTCATGAAACGACTTCCCCCCCAGAGGGAGCGCCCAGAATCCCCCCCCGGGTTCTGTAATGTGAGCGCCCCCGCTCACCATGAATCATGGCACGACCTTGGACGGGGTGCAAGTCGGGGACGCCGAACGGAGGTCTGAACGGGGATGGACGGGCCCCCATTGGCCTCTGACGAGGATCCTAGACCATCGGCTCGGGGGGTCCACAAGGGGGTCCCCTAATAAGGAAGCGCGCGTGGCGCACGTGATCGCGCGCGATGGAGTCTGACGGGCCGGAAGACTTTTTTGAGAAATTTCTCGGCGGGGGTCCCTGACGGCTCCTCCGGCGGTGGTGGAGGCCTCCGTTCGCACCTGCGGAGCTTGTCACCGGCCGTTTCCGAAGACCGCCGCCGGTCTTCCGTCGGCACCGGCAGCGGCCCGCGCTCACCGGGGAACCCTGCCTCGAGGGAGTCCGCGACGCCGTCGACGGCCGGCGCCCCGCGCGTATCGGACTTGGCAGACTCGTACCCGATGTGGCACAGTGTTGTCCATCAGTGCGGCCTGGGGACCGCGCTGTTTGCACCAAATGGGGGGAAGTGCAAATGAGTACTGCATTCTTTTTGTCCGCGTTCGACCTTGTCGACGTGGGGGACGTTGATGTCCTGAATCAGGCCGCGGAAGGTTCCGATCGGGTCGAGGCCCACGTCCTTTCCGACGAGGCCGTTCGCCAGGTCACCGGCCTTCCGCCGGTGATGCCGGCCCAGGAGCGTCTCGAGATCGTCGGCGCCATGCGCGACGTGGCTCACGCGAAGATCTTCGATCCGCGCCACGGCATCCAGCGTGGCCCGGGCGACATCGTTCTTGCGCGCAAGGACATGGGGGTCGGCGGCGTGGCCGTCGATCGCTGGGTTGCGCCGCGGCGGATGCGCCTCGACGACAACATCGGCACTGTTCGGCCGGGAGGGACCGCCAACGGCGTCCTGGGCTACGTGCCCGGCGCGTGGGACAGGTTCCACATCGGCCACCTGAACATCCTCAAGAGGGCGCGCGCGCTGTGCGAGCGCCTCGTCGTCGGTGTCGTCACCGACGAGGAGTTGTTCAAGGCCAAGGGCAAGATGCCGATGGTTCCGCTCGAGGAGCGGATGCAGGTGGTTGCAGCCATGGACATCGTCGACGCCGTCGTGGTTGATTTCTCGACCAGCAAGCTCGACGTATGGGATCGCGTCCACTTCGACGTGCTGTTCAAGGGTGACGACTGGAAGGGCACTGCCAAGGGCGATCAGCTCGAGGCGGAGATGGCGGGCGTTGGTGCCAGCGTGCGCTACTTCCCGTACACCGCGCACACGTCGTCGACGGCTTTGCGCCAGATTCTCGCCAGCCGCTGATACGCGCACTCCGTTCCCGGTCATCGACCGAGCAGGGGACGGGTTGGCGATCATCACGGGGGCGTTGTTCCTCCGTCGCTCGGTCAACGTCAGCGAAGCGCTTCGTCATGCCGTCTTGAGAGCGCTTTCGCCGACGGGCATGGGCTATCCTTAGGCCCAAATTGCGAAAGTGGGGTAAAACGCGAATGAAGATCGCGATGGTGGGGACTCGAGGTGTGCCGGCTCGCTACGGTGGCTTCGAGACAGCTGTGGAGGAGATCGGGACGAGGCTCGCCGCCGCGGGTCACGAGATCCTGGTATTCCGCCGCGGCGTTGATGGCGAAGAGCCAATAACTGAGTATCGGGGCATGAAGCTCGTTACGCTGCCAGCCGTCCGGCGGCGTTCTCTCGAGACTTTGTCGCACACGGCACTCTCCGTGATTAATCGCAAGCTGGCAGGCACTGACGCCGCCATCTTGTTCAATGCTGCTAATTCGCCCTTTCTGCCCGTCCTCCGGATGCGCGGAATTCCCGTCGCGACGCATGTCGACGGGCTCGAATGGAAGCGCAGTAAATGGGGCAGAATCGGCCGTCAATACTACCGGGTGGCAGAAGCTCTTTCGGTTCGTTGGTCTGATGAACTCATCGCCGACGCGCAGGGCATCGCCGACTATTACGTGGACGAATTCTCTTCCAGTTCGAAACTCATCAGCTATGGCGCTCCGATCCTTGAGGGAGAGGACGATTCCAAGCTGCACGACCTCGATCTGACAAGGCATCGATACCACCTGGTGGTCGCCCGTTTCGAGCCCGAGAATCACGTTCTCGAGATCGTCAAGGGTTATGTCGCCAGCCGCGCGGAGCACCCGCTCATCGTGGTGGGATCGGCGCCCTACGCCAACGAATACACCGCGGCCATCGAGGCTGCGGCGGACGGTCGTGTCCGTTTGTTGGGCGGCGTCTGGGATCAGGAGCTGCTCGACCAGCTCTATATGAACGCCACGACCTATCTGCACGGCCACTCGGTGGGCGGAACGAATCCGTCGCTGCTGCGTGCGGCGGGTGCAGGCGCCGCGACGATCGCGTTCGACACCGTCTTCAATCGCGAGGTCGTCGGCGATGCGGGACGTTACTTCACGTCTCCTTCCACTGTTGCACCGCTCATCGAGTACGCCGAGGCGCACCCCGAGGAGACCAGGGAGATGGGTCGCGCGGCGCGCGAGGGCGCCCGGAGGTACGACTGGGACATCGTCGCGCGCCAGTACGAGGAGCTCTGCGAGGAGCTCGCGGCCAAGAGCAAGAAGCGCAAGCGGCCCACCGGGCTGCGCAAGAAGCAGCGGCCGGCCGACACCGTCCTCGTGGCGCATCCCAGCCCGGACCTCTACGGCTCGGATCGGATGCTGGTGGAGACCGTCGCGGGGCTGACGGAGAAGGGCAGCGGAGCGGTCGTCGCCGTCCCCGCCGACGGCCCGCTCCTGCCGCTCCTGCGCGAGCAGGGCGCACAGACCGAGATCCGGCGGACCCCTGTCCTGAGGAAGAGCATCATGACCCCGGTCGGGGCGCTCAAGACCGCAGGGGAGGCCCTCTGGAACCTCGTTCCTTCGATCAGGCTGATTCGCTCGACGGGTGCCTCGACGGTGCTCGTCAACACGTTGACCATCCCGCTCTGGATCGTCGCGGGCCGGCTCAGCGGCGCGCGTGTCGTCTGCCACGTCCATGAGGCGGAGGCCGGACAGCCGGGCCTGGTCAAGAAGCTGATGTACGCGCCGCTGGTGTTCGCGAACGAGATTCTCGTCAACAGCGGCTTCAGCCTCGACGTGATGGCCGGCGCTTGGCCGCAGCTGCGGCGGAAGGCCACGCTCGTCTACAACGGCGTCGCCGGACCCGAGCGCGAACTGCGGCCCACGCGTGCCGAGCTGGTCGACGGGCCGACCCTCCTCTTCGTCGGCCGCCTGTCGCCCAGGAAGGGACCTCAGGTCGCGATCGCCGCGATCGCCGAGCTGCGGGATCGGGGTGTGGCGGCCAAGCTCCGTCTCCTCGGGGCCGTCTTCCCGGGCTACGAGTGGTTCGAGGAGGAGATCAAGGCTCAGGTCGTCTCGCTCGGTCTGCAGGACCGCGTCGAGTTCCTGGGCTTCCAGCCCAGCATCTGGGACTCGGTCGAGGAGACCGACATCGTGATCGTGCCCTCCGTGGCCGACGAGCCGTTCGGGAACACCGCCGTCGAGGCGATGCTCGGCGGGCGGCCTTTGATCGTGAGCGAGACCAGCGGGCTCAAGGAGGCCGCGGGCGGCTTCTCCGCGGTGAGGTTCGTGGCGCCGGACCAACCGAAGGCCGTCGCGGACGCCGTCGTCGAGCTCTCGGCGAACTGGGCGGCCGTCCGGTCGGAGGTCGGAACGGACCAGGAGCGCGCGGAGCGGGAGTTCTCTCCCCAGCGCTACCGCAGCCAGATGCGAGAACTCGTCCTCTCGGCCGGTCCTCGTCCGGAGGCGGCCGGGGAAGAGCACGGGAACTGAAACTCTCGTTCGAGAGATCGCGGTGGGGGCGATATCAATGATCAAGGTGGGGATAGTCGGACTGGGAGAGCGGGGTGTCTCGCTGCTCTCGACGGTTCGGTCGATGCCGGGCGTTCACGTGGTGGGCGTCGTGGCGCCCGCGGGCTACGTGCTGCGCGTCTTCGAGCGGCACGCGGGCGTGCGCGTCTTCGCGTCCGCTGAGCAGCTGCTCGACGAGCGACGTCCGGATGTCGTCGTCCTGGGCGGGGACGCGGACTACGAGACCGTCGAGCGCGTGCTTGCCGCCGGGGCGTCGGTCTTCTGCCACCGTCCCTCGTCGCTGAGCGGCGAGCAGATGGTGGAGTTGGCGCGCATCGCCCGGGCGCGCGGGCTCGCCGTCCAGGCGATGGACCAGCACCGATTCGTCGGCGTGTTCGCCGAGGCCCAGCGTCTCCTGGCCGCGATCGGCGATGTCGTCGCGGTGGAGGCCGAGAGCGGCAGCGAGGATCGGCAGCGTGTCGAGGCGCCCCAGCCTGTGGGCGTCGCGACCTGGCTGATGGAGAGCGCGGCGCGCGTCGCGGTCGCCGAGCCGAGGCGGGACCTCTCTCCTCGTGTGACGGTGCGGGGGACGCGTGGCCGGATCGTCGTCGACCGGTTCGAGCTGCAAGTACTCCTGCAGGCCGATGCCGTCGCGCCCGACGGGTACGAGGTGGGCTGGAACGTGCTCTACGCCGAGGACCTCGCCGACGTGGTGTGGGAGGAGGAGTACCTCGCGCAGTTGCGCGGTGTCTTCGACCGCTCCGCCGACGCGCGCCTCGAGGCGGCCCGGCGCTGGGAGGCGTTGGCTCGCAGCCAGGCGGTGATGCGCAAGGTGGCGGGCGAGGCGCGTCCCGCGGCCGTGGCCGCGCCTGGTCCGGTATCGTCTGCCCGGGCATTCCTGGCGGGAACCTGGGTGGCGGCGCACCGTCGAATCGGCCTCATGATGAGGACGCGCGGTGTATGCGGTCAGGCGATGGGGGCGCCGGCAGCATGACGGAACCGACGACTGCGGGCGCGCCGTCCGGAAACCCCCGTGCCGGTGCACAAGAGGAGGTCATGGTGAAAGAGGAGAACGAGGGCTCGCTCAGCGGCTCCCGAGTGGCCGTGACGGTGGCCATCCCCACCTACAAGCGCCCCGAGCTGCTGGACCGGCTGCTGACCGAGGTGGAGCACCAGGCCGAGGTCCTCGCCGGCCTCACGCAGGGCAGCGTCGACATCCTCGTGGCCGACAACGATCCGGAGGGCAGCGCGCAGGCGACCGTCGCGCAGCACCCCGGCGTCACTTATCTCCCCGTGTCCACGCCCGGCATCGCGGCCGTGCGTTCGGCCTGCCTGGGGGCGGCGCGTGGCGACGTCATTCAGTTCATCGACGACGACGAGCAGCCCGAGAAGGACTGGCTGGTCACGATGGTGAGCGCGTGGCACGAGACCGGGCGCCCTGCCGCGCTCGCCGGCAGCGTCGTCGCCCGGTTCGACACGCCGCCCTCGGACTGGATCGACGCCGGGCAGTTCTTCGAGCGGCGACGCCCGGCCACCGGGACCGTCCTCCCCGTGGCTCCTGCGGGCAATCTTCTGCTCGACGCCCGGCAGGTGCGGAAGCTGGGTGTCGATTTCGACGCGCGCCTGGGGCTGCGCGGCGGCGAGGACACGCTCTTCACCACGCAGCTGACCGCGGCGGGCGGGCAGATCCGGTTCTGTCGCGAAGGCATCATCTACGACCTCGTTCCCGACGACCGCAACCGTAGGGAGTGGGTCCTGAAGCGCGCCTGGCATCAAGGCGCGACGAAGAGCACCATCGCCCTCTGGGACGTGCGGGGCCTCAAGCGGGTGCCGATCGTCGCTCGCCTCGTGGTGGGCGGCGTCGGCCGCGCCGCCGCAGGCACGGGACTCGCGCTGCTGGGCAGGGTGACCGGTTCGTTGGCGCGCGACGCGCGTGGTACGCGCCTGGCGCGCCGCGGCCTCGGCATCGCCGCGGGTGCCCTGAAGCCCGACCGTGGGGAGTACCACCGTCCGGGCGACGGCGCGGCTGCGGGTGAGCAGCTCGCCGGGCCGGTGTTCGGTGAGCGGCTGCGCGCCGCGCTGACCGGGGCCCGACGGGCGCACGCCGACCTCGGCGTCGTCGTCGTGAACTACGGCGCCAGCTCGCTGCTGGAGCGAAACCTGCCAGAGGGCCTCGGGGCCTCTGCGGGCGCGCGCATCGCCGTCGTCGACAACTACACGACGGCGGAGGAACGCGAGAAGCTCCGCCGGCTGGCCACGGAACGCGACTGGATTCTTGTCGAGCCCGACGGCAACCTCGGCTTCGGCGAGGGCGTGAACGCCGGCGTGCTCGCGGCGGCGGAGAGCGGCTGCCGCTCCTTCGTGACCCTGAACCCGGACGCCCAGGCCGACGCGGACGTCCTGATCGCTTTGAAGAGCGCCGTCGAGGAGCACGGGCGGGCGATGGTCAGCCCGCACGTCGTGTCCTCGGACGGCCGACTCCAGTTCCGCGGGTCCACCGTCAGCCTGCGCGACGGCCGGATGCGGAGCGGATGGATCGACGGCGACGACGACCCGGAGTGGAAGAACTGGCTGACCGGCGCCTGCTTGGCGTTCAGCGGCGAGACCTTCGCCGAGCTCGGCGGCTTCGCGGAGGAGTATTTCCTCTACTGGGAGGACGTCGACCTGAGCCGGCGGGCCGCCGATCTCGGCATCGAGCTGGTGCTCCGCCCGGATCTGCGTGTCGTCCACGACGAGGGCGGCACCCATACCGACGAGGGCAGCCGTGCCAAGTCGCCCGTGTACTACTACTACAACGCGCGAAACCGCCTGATCTTCGGCGCCCGCTTCGCGCCCGCCGAGTACCGGAGGGCGTGGCTGCGCGACACCCCCCGGGAATCCCTGCGGATCTGGCTGCGCGGCGGGCGCCGCCAGCTCCTGACCCAGCCGCGTGGCGCCGTGCAGACAGTGCGCGGAGCCGTGGACGGCATCAAGGGCTACCGCCGTCTCACGCGGCAGGCCTCGCTCACTCACGAATAGCCCCTGTAGACGCTCCGGACGCCGGCCGCGCGTCCGCACCACTGACACTCAAGGAGAACTTCCGATGGCTCAACAGCCGCGTACGCCGCTCATTCCGCGAACCGCTCCCTGGGGCGAGGTCCACGCGGCGCTCGTCTCCGCGCAGAAGAGCAACAGGAACGCGCCGGCCTACTCCCGGTGGATCAACCGCCCCCTGGGCCGCATCTTCGCCGCGACGGCGTACCGGCTGGGCCTCAGCCCCAACGCGATCAGCGTGATCAGCGCGGCGTTCACCTTCGCCGGCATCATCCTGCTCGCGCTCCGTCCCGACACGGTCCTCACCGGCATCCTCGTGGCCCTCCTGCTCGTCCTCGGCTACGCGCTCGACTCGTCCGACGGGCAGGTCGCCCGGCTGCAGGGCGGCGGGTCGCTGGCAGGCGAGTGGCTGGACCACATGTTCGACGCCGTGAAGAACGGCACGATCCACCTGGCTGTCGCCATCTTCTGGTTCGGGCACCTCGGCGACTGGTCGGTGACCACGACCCTGATCCCGCTCGCCTTCGGCGCGACCACCACCGTGTGGTTCTTCGGCATCCTCCTCAGCGACCTCCTGCTGCGTGGCGCCGGCGTCAAGCGCCAGGTGAGCGCACAGGACGAGGGTAAGCAGCCGATTTGGACGAGCCTTCTCGGAATTCCCGTTGACTACGGTTTCTTGTGTCTTTCGATGGTTCTTCTCGGCTGGTTCGACGTGTGGCGTTGGCTCTATGTGCTGCTGCTGATCGCCAATGTGGCCATTCTTCTGCTGCAGTCGGTGCGCTGGTATCGGCGAATGGTGGACGCGTCCAACGCCGTCTAACGGCGATTGACAAGCCCAGAAGTCGATGCGGAGACAACCGAAGTTGTCTCCTTGCACCCACAATTTGCGCGATCAGAAAAGTTGTGGTACGCTTTGCACGACCCTTCGGGGGAGGGGTCTATGACACGTCGCCGGCTGCGACAGCGTCATACATGGGGGAAGGCCAATCGTGCATCGATTTCCGCGCCGTTTTTTGGCGTCCATTTTCGCTTCTTCGTTGATGTTGCTCACCGTCCAGGGCATTGGGGCAACATCTGCGGCGGCTGCTGAATCCACAGTTCCGCCGTACATCGACAATCCGCAGAACGCCGTCACGGCGGATGCGCTGCCCACCACGCAGATCAACGGCGTGGCCTGGGATCAGGTGATCGTCGGCAACACCGTCTACGTGGGCGGCAGCTTCACGTCGGCGCGTCCGGCCGGCTCGGCCCTCGGCACGAACGAGTCGCCGCGCGCCAACCTGATGTCGTACAACCTCACCACCGGCGTGATGACGTCGTGGGCTCCCGAGGTGAACGGCCAGGTTCGCGTGGTCACCGCGTCGCCCGACGGCAAGCGCCTCTACATCGGCGGCAGCTTCACGCAGGTCAACGGCAAGATCCGCAGCCGCATCGCTGCGTTCGACACCGCCACCGGTCAGCTCGTGGACGACTTCGTCCCGCTGGCCGGCTCCGACGTGTTCGGCATCACCGCGACCAACTCGGTCGTCTACTTCGGCGGCTGGTTCACCACCGTCAACGGCGTCGAGCGCACCCGCCTGGCCGCCGTCAACGCCAGCAACGGCAGCCTCACCGCCTGGGCGCCGACCGCCGACTTCACCGTCTGGGGCCTCGGTCTGACGCAGGACGCGAGCCGCGTCGTCGTCGCAGGTGCGTTCCAGAACCTGAACGGTTCGCCCGCCACGAGCCTCGGCTCGCTGTCGGCCACCGACGGCACCTCCTACCCCTTCGCGGCCAACCAGGTGATCCACAACTACGGGAACACCGCGGCCATGATGAGCATGAAGGTCGTCGACGGCAGGGCGTACTCCACCGCGTACTGGTACGGCGGAACGGGCAACTTCGAGGGTGCGGTCATCCTCGATCCCTACGATGGCACCATCCTCAACATGGCCAACTGCCTGGGTGACACCTACGACGCCCAGCCGATGAACGGCCTGATGTACATGGTGAGCCACCACCACCAGTGCACCGACATCGGTGGCTTCACCGAGGGCAGCCCGCGCCGCTGGCAGCACAACGACGCCATGACGATCGAGACCACCGGTCAGGTCCAGAAGAACACCTACGGTTACCCGAACTTCGAGGGCAACCCCGCGGGTTCCTACGTGCAGTGGGCGCCGACGATGCAGATCGGCAAGGCTTCGGGTCAGGACCAGGCCGGCTGGACCGTCGAGGCGTCGGGCGACTACCTCGTGGTCGGCGGCGAGTTCCCGACCGTCAACGGCACCGCGCAGCAGGGCCTCGTGCGGTTCACCACGCGGGCCAACGGCGCGGCGAAGAAGATCGGCCCGTCCGCACCCGCGGCGTCGATCACCCCGACCCTGCGCAACATGACCGCCACGAGCACGCGCCTCGTGTGGATGAGTGACTTCGACCGCGACGGCATGGATCTCACCTACAACGTGCAGCGGCGCGTCAAGGGCACCACCCCTATCACCACGGTCAAGACGCTCCAGGGTAAGTCGACCTGGTGGGTGCGCCCCATGCTGAAGACGATCGACGACACGATGGTGTCCGGCACCACTTACCAGTACCGGCTCTACGTGCTCGACGTGGACGGCAACGGCCGTTACACCCCGTGGGTCGATGTGACCGCGGGCACCGACGTGCCGGTCAGCAGCCCGTACTCCGATCAGGTCTTCGAGGACGGCGCCGTCAACTACTGGCGCTTCAACGATCCGTCGGGTTCGAGCAAGGTTGCCGACTGGGCCGGCGCGGATGACCTGACGCCCCCGGCGGCCGGCCTCTCGCTGGGCACGCAGGGCGCCATCACCGGTTCCACCGACACCGCAGGCACCTTCAACGGCGCGAACAAGACCATGGCTGTTGGCACCAGGGACACCGACGGCCCCGACAACTTCTCGGCCGAGATGTGGTTCCGCACCACCACCAACAAGGGCGGCAAGCTCCTCGGCTTCGGCAACGGCACGACGACCAACAGCGGCAGCTACGACCGTCACGTCTACATGCGCAACGACGGTCGCCTGACCTTCGGCGTGTATGACGGCGCCTCCTACGTCATCACCTCGCCCTCGGCCTACAACGACGGCGCGTGGCACCAGGTGGTCGTGAGCCTGTCTCCCGACGGCATGACGATGTACGTCGACGGTGTCCGCCAGGGCCGTCGGGCGCAGCCCACGAAGGGCCAGCCCTACACCGGCCGCTGGCACATCGGTGGCGACACCATCGGTGGCTGGCCGACCGCTCCGACGTCCAACTTCTTCGCCGGCGACATCGACGACGTGGCTATCTACGGCGCCGCGCTGACCAAGGACCAGATCCGCGATCACTTCGTCAAGAGCGGGCGCACCATCAGCGGCCCCGCACTGCCGACCGACGGCTACGGCCGCGCGGTGACGCTCGACGATCCCGCGTTCTACTGGCGCCTGGGCGAGCCCCAGACCGCCTCGACCGCGCAGGACAGCTCCGGCAACGGCTTCACCGGCACGTTCATGAACGACCCGCTCCGCGGCGTGGCCGCTCAGGTCGCCGCCAATGACACCGCGACGCAGTTCGACGGCGCCAACGACTTCGTGTCGAGCGACACGCAGGTCGAGAACCCCACGGTGTTCTCGCTCGAGGCGTGGTTCAAGACGACGTCGACCGCCGGCGGCAAGATCATCGGCTTCGGTAACTCCCGCACGGGCAACTCCGGCAGCTACGACCGGCACATCTACATGAACGCCGCGGGCCAGCTGCGCTTCGGCGCCTACAGCGGCACCACGCAGATCGCGGGCACCACGACGTCCTACAACGACGGCGCGTGGCACCACGTGGTCGGCAGCCTCGGGCCGAACGGCATGAAGCTCTACGTCGACGGCGCTCTGGTGGCCGAGAACGGCAACACCGGCGCTCAGAACTTCACCGGTTACTGGCGGGTCGGCGGCGACTCCACCTGGGAGGGCGCGCAGTACTTCGCGGGCACGATCGACGACGTCGCCGTGTACGACAAGGTGCTGACCCCCGAGCAGGTCGCCAACCACCACCAGGTGGGCTCGCTCGGCGGCAACAACGCCCCGTCGGCCGTGTTCACCTCGCAGGTGGCCGGGCTGAAGGCCTCGCTGGACGCGTCCGGTTCGTCGGATCCCGATGGCGATGCGCTGACCTACGCGTGGACCTTCGGTGACGGTTCCACCGGCACGGGTGCACAGGTCGAGCACACCTTCGCCGCGGCTGGCACCTACCAGGTGACGCTGACGGTGACCGACGCTCGTGGCGCGACCGCATCGAAGACGGAGACTGTCTCCGTCGAGGTGCCCAACACGGCCCCGACGGCGGCGTTCACCTCGCAGGTGACCGGGCTGAAGGCCTCGCTGGACGCGTCCGATTCGTCGGATCCCGATGGCGATGCGCTGACCTACGGGTGGGAGTTCGGTGACGGTTCCACCGGCACGGGTGCTCAGGTCGAGCACACCTTCGCCGCGGCCGGCACCTACCAGGTGACGCTGACGGTGACCGACGCTCGTGGCGCGACCGCATCGAAGACGCAGGCCGTCTCCGTCGCGGTGCCCAACGGCGCCCCGACCGCCGAGGTCGCGACTGAGGTCGATGGTCTGAAGGTCTCCGTGGACGGCTCCGGTTCGTCGGATCCCGACGGCGATCAGCTGACCTACGCGTGGGAGTTCGGCGACGGCAGCACCGGCACCGGTGCGACCGCCTCGCACACCTACGCAACCGACGGCACGTACACCGTGAAGCTGACCGTGACCGACTCGAAGGGCGCGACCGACGTCGCCACCAAGAGCGTGACCGTCTCCGCTCCGGCTGCCCCGACGAGCGTCTCCGACGACTTCAACCGCACGGTCGCCTCCGGCTGGGGGACCGCCCAGGTGGGTGGGCCGTGGACGGTGAACTCGGCGTCGACGATGTCGGTCAACGGCTCGGCCGCTGTGGCTCGGATCACGGCTGCGGGGTCCACTCGGTTGGCGCGTCTGGACCAGGTGTCCATGGACGACGTGTCGATCCTGACCGACGTCACCCTTGATCGCGCCCCGGCCGGTGGTAACTACTACCACTACGTCGAGGCTCGCATCGACGGCACCTCGTCCTACCGGGTGACGCTGCGGCTCGACGCCAGCGGCGACGCGCGCATCTACATCTCCAAGGTGACCTCGGGTTCCGAGAAGGTCCTGAAGACCACCGTGATGTCGGGCTTCAACTACGCGGCGGGGCAGAAGCTGAACCTGCGGTTCGACGTGACCGGCGACGACTCGGTGGCGCTGGACGCCAAGGTGTGGCGCTCCACCGAGAACGAGTCGGCGGCGCGCAAGGTCTCTGCGACGGATTCGTCCGACACCTTCGGTGCCGGTTCGATCGGCCTGCGGATGTACACCGGTGCCGGCTTCTCGGCGCTGCCCCTGACCGCCACCGTGGGCGACCTCACCGCGGGCGCTCCGACGGCTCCCGTCAACGGCGCGCCGACGGCCAAGGTCGCGACTGAGGTCGATGGTCTGAAGGTCTCCGTGGACGGCTCCGGTTCGTCGGATCCCGACGGCGATGCGCTGACCTACGCGTGGGAGTTCGGCGACGGCAGCACCGGCACCGGTGCGACCGCCTCGCACACCTACGATGCTGATGGCACGTACACCGTGAAGCTGACCGTGACCGACTCGAAGGGCGCGACCGACGTCGCCACCAAGAGCGTGACCGTGGCGGCCCCTGTGGCCACCTCGGGTGCGTCGGACTCGTTCAACCGCACGGTTGCCTCCGGCTGGGGGACCGCCGAGGTCGGCGGCGCGTGGACGGTGAACTCGGCATCGACGATGTCGGTCAACGGCTCGGCCGCCGCGGCTCGGATCACGGCTGCGGGGTCCACCCGCATGGCGCGTCTGAACCTGGTCTCGGCCGAGGACGTGTCCATCCTGACGGACGTGACCCTTGATCGGGCCCCGGCCGGTGGTAACTACTACCACTACATCGAGGCTCGCATCGACGGCACCTCGTTCTACCGGGTGACGCTGCGACTGGATGCCAGCGGCGACGCGCGCATCTACATCTCCAAGGTGACCTCGGGTTCCGAGAAGGCGCTGAAGACCACGCTGATGCCTGGGTTCAACTACGCCGCGGGCGAGAAGCTGAACCTGCGGTTCGACGTGACCGGCGATGACTCGGTGGCGCTGGACGCCAAGGTGTGGCGCTCCACCGAGAACGAGTCGGCGGCCGTCAAGGTGTCGGCGACGGATTCGTCGGATACGCTTGGTGCCGGTTCAGTCGGGCTTCGTATGTACACCGGTGGGGGGTTCACGGGTCTGCCCCTGACCGCCACCGTGGACAACTACGAAATCGAGGACTAGTCATGAGGGTCAGACCTCTGGCCACTGCGAGTCAACGCCTGCTGGTGGGTGCCGTCGCCACCACCCTGCTGCTGAGCGGCTGCTTCGGCGGGGAGGCGCCCAAGCCCACGCCGGCGTCGACCCCCGTGGCGGCGCCCAGCGGCGGGAGCGTCACCGAGACGGTGGCACCGGTGGTGGATCCCACCCCGGTGACCACCGACCTGAAGGGGAGCGTGGCGCCCATGGCGGGCGTCGACGTCAGCCTGGCGAAGCTGGAAGCCATCGACGTCAAGGCGCAGGCGCCGGGAGATATCTCGGGACCCGCCGTCGCCGTGACGCTGAAGGTGACCAACTCGACCGGAGAGACCTTCGATCCGTCGAAGCTCCAGATCGAGGTCAGCAACGCGAAGGGCGTTCCGGGGACCGGCGTGACCGGCTCGCCGGCCGCCTGGCTCACCGACGGGATCCCTGCAGGCAAGGACGCGTCCGGCGTCTACGTCTTCACGCTCCCCGAGGGTGACCGGAAGCCCATCACCGTCTCCGTGGTGCTGGCGCCCGGTCTGCCCCGTGCGGAGTTCGTGGGCAACCTCTGAGAACAAGCTGTCCGCGACGCGGAGGTGACGTACTGTTGCCTCCGCATCGCGGCTGTTTTCATGCTCGATGGGCCGCGGGGGATGCGGCCGCAGAAGAAATCAGTGATCAAGAAGGCAGTAGTGTGCCATGACACGGGAGATCAGGTAACAAACGCGATGACACGAGTACTGCTGCTTTGGACGGCGCCGACCTCGACCAACCTCGGAGTGCGCGCCCTCGGGGAGGGAAGCGCGGCGCTGGTCCGGAAGGTCGTTCCCGATGCGGAAGTTCTGAGCCAGAGCTACGGCCAGGGTGAGGCCCCCGTCAACATCGGCGTCGGCCGCAGCCTCGCGCGCGAGTTCGTGCTGAACTCCCGGGGACTGAAGAGCTGGATCCGCGAGTTCGACCTCGTGCTCGACACGCGAGCGGGTGACTCCTTCGCGGACATCTACGGCCTCACGCGGCTGAAGGCGATCTGCCAGATGGCGGAGTTCGTGAAGGCGTGCGGCGTGCCGCTCGTCCTCGGCCCGCAGACCATCGGCCCCTTCGACACCAGGCGCGGCCGCCTGCTCGGCTCCCTCTCGCTGCGCCGGGCCAGCCTGGTCATGGCGCGCGACTCGGTCTCGGCCGACGTGGCGAAGCGTCTGGGCCGCACACCCGACGTGCTGACTACCGACGTCGTCTTCGCCATGGACCAGCCGGAGGCGGACGAGCCCCGCGACGTGCTGCTGAACGTGTCCGGTCTGCTGTGGACGTCCAACGACCACGGGTCCGCCGACAAGTACCAGCGGGCCGTCCGGTCCCTCATCGCGGGCCTGCAGGAGCGCGGGCGCACCGTGAGCCTGCTCTCGCACGTCCTCGACTCGCCCGTGCAGGACAACGACGAACCGACGGCGCGCGCGCTGCAGGAAGAGTTCGGTCTCGAGCACATCGTGCCCCGGGACCTGACCCACCTCCGCTCGATCGCCAAGGGGGCGTCGCTGGTCATCGGCTCGCGGATGCACGCCTGCCTGAACGCGCTGTCCGTGGGCACCCCGGCGATTCCGCTGGCCTACTCTCGCAAGTTCCGCCCGCTGCTCGCGGACCTCGGATGGCGGCACGTCGTGGACCTGAGCTCCTCCGCGCAGCCCGCCGAGGACGCCCTGGCGATCTTGGACGCGAACCCCGAGCTGGGCGACGAGGTCGCCCAGGTCCGCACCGTGGCCGACGGTCTCCTCGACGGCGCCGTGACGGCGCTGCGGAGGCTTATGTGATGTCCACCCAGCTGGACCTGAAGATCGCCGAGGTCGTGCGGAGCGGCAACTGCACCGGATGCGGCGCCTGCTGCCTGCTCGACGACGGCCTCCGGATGGAGATCAGCGACAAGGGGTACTCGCGCCCGGAGCGGCGCACCGCCCCGTCGTCGGCGCCCGACGTGGCGGACTTCGACGCGATCTGCCCCGGCGTGCGCGTGCGCGCTCAGCGTCCGGCCGGATCGGTGCGCCACCCGCTCCTGGGGTCGTCCTTCGGGAGCTGGCAGGCGTGGGCGACGGACCCGGAGATCCGCGAGCGCGGCAGCAGCGGCGGCACCATCAGCGCGCTGGTCGCCTGGATGCTCGCCACCGGCCGCGTCACGGAGTCCGTCGGCGCCACGAAGAGCCCCGAGACCCCGCTCCGTACCGTGTCCCTCACGCTCCGGACTCGGGAGGACGTGATGGCGGCGGCCGGTTCGCGGTACGCCCCGGTGAGCAACGCCGCGATTGCCCTGGTCGATCGCCCGGACACCGCCTTCGTCGGCAAGCCCTGCGAGGTCACCGCCGTCCGGGCCCTCGCCGACCTGCGCGGCGGACCGGGCCCGGTCCTGCTCTCCTTCTTCTGCGCCGGCACCCCGAGCCAGCACGCCACCGACGCTCTCGTGCACCAGCTGGTGGGCGAAGCCAAGCCCGTCGACCTCTGGTACCGCGGCAACGGCTGGCCCGGCGAGTTCACGGTGATCGCCGAGGACGGCACGCGCGGCACGGACAGCTACGACCACTCCTGGGGCAAGCAGCTGGGCCCCACCGTCCAGTGGCGCTGCAAGGTGTGCCCCGACGGCGTCGGCGAATCGGCCGACATCGTCGCCGCCGACTTCTGGGAGACCGACGAGAACGGCTACCCGCTCTTCGCGGAGCGCGCCGGCGTGAGCGCCCTGATCGCTCGGACCCGCCGCGGCGTCGCGCTCATCGAGGAGGCCTTCCAGGAAGGCGTGATCGAGGGCGAGCCGCTGGATCTCGACGCGCTGGCCGCGGTGCAGCCCGCGCAGACGGATCGCCGCGAGACCCTCATGGCCCGCGTCGCCGGGGCCCGCGTCGCCGGACGCCGCGCGCCGAAGTTTGAGGGATTCGGCTTCTGGCGCGGGCTGCGTGGCCGGCCGCGGATGCTGGTGCGCATCGCGCGAGGAAGTCATCGCCGCGTCCGTCAGGGGCGTGCCGATGGCTGAGAACGCGGACGCGGAGCCGGAGCAGCCGGCCGACAACCGTGGACTCGGACGGCGCGCCGTTCACGGGGCGCTCATCACGCTCGGCGGGCAGGCGGCCAAGATCATCGTGCAGATGGCCTCGGTCGTCATCCTTGCGCGGCTCCTCGACCCCAACGCCTACGGCCTCCTCGTCATGGTCACCGCCGTCATCGGCATCACCGACGTCTTCCGCGACTTCGGCCTGTCGTCGGCCGCCATCCAGGCGCCGACGCTCAGCCGCAAGGAGCAGATCAACCTCTTCTGGGTGAACACGGGCCTGGGCGCGGCGCTGACGGGGGTCGGCTGGCTCATCGCGCCGCTGCTGGCCTACATCTACGGCAGACCCGAGCTCATCCACATCGCCTACGCGATGTCTTTCATGTTCTTCATCAACGGCATGGCGACCCAGTACCGGGCCGACCTGAGCCGCCGGATGAAGTTCCGCTCCGTGGTGCTGACCGATATCTCTTCCTCCGTCGTGGGCCTCATCGTCGCGGTGGTCATGGCGTCGCAGCAGTTCGGCGTCTGGGCGCTCGTGGCGCAGCAGCTCGCCCAGGTGGCCTTCGCGCTGGTCATCCTCGTGATCGCCGCCGGCTGGCTGCCGACCTGGTACCAGCGCGGCGTCTCGATCCGCCCCTTCCTCAGCTTCGGTTGGCGGCTGGCCTTCTCGCAGCTGGTGAACTACGTCGGCAACAACATCGACACGCTGATGCTGGGCCTGAGAGTCGGCGCGGGTCCGCTGGGCATCTACAACCGCTCCTACCAGCTGATCATGCAGCCGCTCGGCCAGATCCGCGGGCCGCTCAACACCGTCGCGGTGCCGGTGCTCGCTCGCCTTCAGTCGGACGAGAAGCGTTTCCAGGAGTTCGTCGCGCGGGGCCAGATGGCGGTCGGCTACAGCCTGGTCGTCCTGCTCGCCTTCGTCGCGGGCACCGCGGAGCCGATCGTGCACGTCTTCCTCGGCGACGCCTGGCTCGAGGCGACGAACGTGCTCAGGCTTCTCGCGGTCGCGGGTGGCGTGACCACCCTGTCCTACGTGGGCTACTGGGTCTACGTCACCAAGGGCCTGGTGGGCCACCTCCTCAACTACACCTTCATCTCCGTGGGCATCCGCGTGACGTGCGTGCTGATCGGCGTGCAGTTCGGGCTGGTGGGCGTGGCCGCGGCCATGGCCACGGCACCGATGCTCGCCTGGCCGCTGTCGTTCTGGTGGCTCTCCCGCCGCGCCTCGATCCCCGTGCGTCGACTCTGGCTCGGCGGAGTCAGGATCCTCGCCTTCTGCGCGGTCATCCTGGCGGCCTGCCTCGGGGTCGAAGCCGTCTCCGCAGGGCTGCCCGAGATCGTGCGCCTGCTGCTCGGTGTCGTGGTCGCCCTCGCCGTGGCCGGTGTCCTCGCGGTGGCGGTTCCCTTCTATCGCCGGGACTTCGGTGATGTTCTCGGCATCGTGCGAGAGACTATGGCCAGCCGCCGCGCGAAGGGCGGCAACTGATGATGGATGCGAGCAGGGCTGCCGAAAGGGTGGTTGTGGGATGACCGAAGCGTTTGCGTCACTGGACGTGGCGATGGCGACCTATCACCGGGAGGATCGCCTGCCGGAACTCCTCCCGCTGCTCGTCGCGCAGGGCGACGCGGCCATGGCGGCCATCGGCAGCACCTTCCGGTTCCGGGTGATCGTCGTCGACAACGACCCGCAGGGCAGCGCCCGCGAGGTGGTCACCGGCATGGGGGACCCCCGCATCCACTACGTCGTTGAGACGAACCCCGGTGTGACCAACGCGCGCAATCGGGCGCTCACCGAGGCGCACGAGACGGACCTGCTGGCGTTCATCGACGACGACGAGCTGCCGCACGAGGACTGGCTCGCGCAGCTGCTGCTGGCGCGGGAGCGCTACGGGGTGGACGCGGTGGCGGGCCCCGTGTACCCGATCCTCGAGTCCGATCCCGAGCCCTGGGTGACGGCCAGCCGCTGCTACGCCGAGCCCCAAAGGGCCAGGCTCCGCACCGGGGAGCCCATCCGGCGCGCGGGCACGGGCAACATGCTGCTCGACCTGCGTACGGTCCGCCGTCTCGGGGTGCGCTTCGATCAGCGGTTCGGCATGACCGGTGGCGAGGACTCGGTGTTCACCCAACAGCTGTCCGACGGCGGCGCACGCATGGTGTGGTGCGCCGAGGCCGTCGCCGACCATCGAGTCCCGGAAGAGCGGGCGACGCGCCGCTACCTGCTGGACCGCAACTACAGCCTCGGTAACTCCGGGGTGCGCGCCGAGGTCTTCTTCGCAGGATCGGGCAAGAGCCGCGTGCTCACCCAGCTCAAGTGGGGCGTGACCTGCCTGGGTTCCGTGGTGAAGGGGACCCTGCAGACCCTGTGGGGCCGGCTCCGCGGTTCGCTGGCGACGCGGGCCGCAGGCGAGCTGCGCGTCGCGGGCGGCCTCGGCGGGCTCGCCGGACTTGTGGGCGCGATCGTGACGCCCTACGGCGACGCAGCCGCGCCCGAGGAGACGACGAGCTAAGCACCGCAGGCTGCCTGGGGTGGTCTGAGGATTCCCACGACCATGTGGCATATTAGGGCCCGGCCCCTTATCCCCCCCATTGTCAAGGAAGCCTCACATGTTAACATCCCCCCTAGTCAGCCGCGCCCGGACGGTATTACGCCTCGGCGTGGCGCTGTCCCTCGGCCTGCTGGGCGCCGTCGCGCTGCCGGATGTCGCGCAGGCCGCCACGCCGGTGACGCTGTCCAGCCAGGTGCCCAGCTCGGCCGCCGCAGCGCTCGCCCCGAGCTTCACCGTGCCGAGCGGCGCGCTGTTCGTCGCGACGTCCGGCTCCGACAAGAACCCCGGCTCGTCGACCAAGCCGTTCGCGACGCTCGAGAAGGCGCTGAAGACCGTGAAGGCCGGCGGCACGATCGTCGTGCGCGGCGGCACCTACCGCCAGGGCATCAAGGACCCCGCGGCCGGTAAGGACTACCAGCCGCACGGGACGAGCTACGTCACGAACCTCCCGGTGAACGTCACGGTGCAGAACTACCCCGGCGAGACCGTGTGGTTCGACGGCACCGACGTGGCGACCGACTGGACCAAGGTGAGCTCGACCCACTACACCACCTCGTGGTCGACGCCGACCTTCTGCGCCTCGCTGTACTACTCGCGCTCGTTCTCGAAGCAGACCACGTCGGGCCCGTGCAGCCACGACGACGCCATCGGCGGGAAGTCCAGCATCGGCAACCCGATGATGGCCTTCCGGAACGGCACGGAGCTGACCGAGGTCGGCTCGCTCAGCGACCTGAAGGCCTCGACCTTCTATTACGACCAGTCCAAGAAGACGATCCACATCGGCTTCAACCCGAGCGGGAGCACGGTCGAGCTGACCAAGCGCGCGCAGGCGCTGGCCGTCTTCAAGCCCGTCGACCTGACCATTCGAGGCCTCGGCTTCCGCCGCTACGCCTCGAACGAGTACACCAACGCCACGGGCGGTGCCGTTCTGATCAACGCGGGCAGCGGCGTGACCCTCGAGCGGGTCGCCGCCACCCAGAACGCGGGCGGCGGCATCCAGGTGTGGGGCTCGAAGAACCTCACCATCCGCAACTCGGCGCTGATGCAGAACGGCCACACCGGCCTCCGCGTCGACGGGGTCAACGGCAAGAAGAACGACCGCGACGACATGCTGATTGAGTACTCGCGGTTCGACGACAACAACCTCGACCGGTACTCGGTCGACTGCCAGTACTCCTGCTCGTCCGCGGGCGCCAAGCTCACCCACATGGTGGGGGTGACCATCCGGTTCAGCAGCTTCAGCCACAACGAGGGCGGCCGGGCGTCCGGCCTGTGGTGCGACCTGAAGTGCACCGAGGCCAAGATCTACGGCAACCAGGTCCTGGGCAACGCGCGCCACGGCCTCATCTACGAGGTCAGCGACAAGGGCATCATCGCCGGCAACCTCATCGCCGACAACGGGTTCGGCCCGAAGTCCGGCTACGGCCTCATGGTGGGCTCGGCGAACACCCGGATCTACAACAACACCATCGTCGACAACAGCTCGTCGGTGTTCATCTACGACGACGACCGGCGGCCGGGCGCGTCGACCGGACCCGACGCGGTCAACATCGAGTTCGCCAACAACATCGTCTCCGGCGGCAGCAACAAGGAGACGCCGCAGATCATCCTCAAGAGCGGCAAGTCGTCCATCGCCGGAAACACCAAGCCGAGCACGTTCATGAAGGTGCTCGAGGCCAACACCTACTACCGGTCCTCCGCCGACACGACCCGCTGGCTGCAGTGGAAGGAGAGCTGGACCGATACGACGGTGAGCAACACGTTCTACAAGACGCCTGCCGACCTGCAGAAGGCGAGGGACAAGGAGAACGGCAGCGAGCTGGTCGTGGCGAGCTCCAACCCGTTCCTGCTCAGCCCCTCCGGGAATGACTACCGGACGAAGTCCAGCGCCAAGCCGCGCGCGCTCCCGAGTGACATCGCGAAGCTCCTCGGCGTGAGCAGCACGCCGAGCTACCGCGGTTCGCTCGACCTGAAGAGCGCCGGCGGCCTGACGGCCGTGGCGGCCGTGTCGCTGAGCAAGCCCGTGGTCGAGGTCAGCCCGCCCAAGGCGCCGGCGACGCCCTCCAAGCCGCCGGCGACGAAGGCCCCGAGCGTCCCGGCGAAGCCGAAGACCGTCACGGACTCGTTCTCGCGGAGCGCGAAGGGCTCGTGGGGCAAGGCGTCGACGGGCGAGTCGTGGAGCGTCAACAAGACCAGCGGCGTCGGGGTCACGGGGAAGACCGGCTACCTGGACGCGGTTCGCGGCTCGACGAGGCAGGCGCTGCTCAAGTCGCTCCGGCTCACCGGTGCGGACACCAAGGTGCAGGTGAACCTTGGCACGCTGCCGTCGAAGGGCACCGGCACCCGCGTGAGCATCCTCGGCCGGATCGTCCCGTCCCAGGGGGTCTACTCCGCGAAGGCCATCGTGGCGACCAACGGCATCACCACGCTGCAGGTCCTGCGGAGCGACAAGAGTGGCAAGGAGACCGTGCTGAAGTCGTCGCGGCTGGGCTTCAAGGTCACCGCAGGCAAGGCGTACCAGATCCGCCTCCAGGTGACGGGGACCAAGCCGACGACCATCCGCGCAAAGGTGTGGCCGGCCGGTTCGAGCGAGCCGTCGAAGTGGAACGTGAGCACCACGGACAAGACGGCGGCGTTGCAGGCGGCCGGCTACGTGGGGCTCAAGGCCTACCAGTCCGACTCGGCCAACCGCACGACGAGGGTCTCGTTCGACAACCTCACCGTCGCGCCCAAGTAGGCGCGAGCGGGGTCCCGCCGCGACGGCCCCTTGGGCGCGCGGCGGGACCGGGAGGACCGGTCCCCTGCGTTGTTCGGGTGGGGAAGATCCGACCTGATACGATCAGGCTGGGGGGTGCTCTTCGTCTACGCCGACACCCGGGATCGGAAATGTTCATCTCAGTCGACGCGCTATCGAATGCCTTGCCCGTCAGCGCGATCATGCTCGCCATGGTCCTTTTCGCGCTGACCGGGCTGAAGCATCCCTGGCCGCTGACCGCGATGGCCCTGATCTCACTGGTGATCGTGCCCTTCTGGATGGGCGCCGCCGTCTCGATCTTCTTCGTCTCCGGGCACCTCGCGCTGATGCTCCTTTCGATCGTGAGCGTGGCGGCCGAGTCCAGGGAGAAGCTGCAGTTCACGCTGCCGGACATCATCCTCACCTCGGTGCTGCTCGTCACGCTCGTCTGTTTCGTGCTCGGGCTGGTCGGCATCACGCAGGTCTACAGCTTCTTCCAGTGGATGGCCGCCTACTGGTTCGCGCGCATCGTGAGCACGGTGTACGGCATCCCTCGCCTCGCCACGATCCTGGCCATTGCGACGCCGGTGGTCGCGATGCTCCTCCTGTACGAGACCGCCTCCGGGCAGAACGTCTTCCTCGACTACCTCTCGATGAACAACGATCAGTTCAGGCAGTGGTCCGGGCAGCAGATCCGAGGCGACGCGATCAGGGCGGAGGGGCCGTTCGGCCACTCCATCGCCGCGGGCAGCTCCCTGGCCGTGTTCGCGATCCTCTCGCTGGACGCACGGCTGCGATTCCGCACGCGGCTCATCCTCGTCGTCGTGATCTGCGCCGGCATCGCCGCCACCATCAGCCGGATCAGTTTCGTGACCGTCGGCCTCGGGATCGCCGTGGTCCTCCTGCTCGCGCGGTCGTCGCTCCATCGCAAGCAGAAGCTGACCATCGTCGCGCTCGTCGTGCCGCTCGTCATCGCCGTGCAGCCGCTCCTCGGCTCGGTGTTCGCCGACTCGGGCGACGAGGCCACCAACAGCGCCGCGTACCGCACGTGGATCCTCGATCTCGTCGGCACGCTGGAGCCCTTCGGGTTCGCGTCCTCCTTCGGCCGCTCGACGAGCGGAACCACGTCGTTCGGGGACTTCGGGTCCATCGACAACGCGGTCCTCTTCTACGCGCTCACCAACGGCTGGGTTCCGGCCGCCATCCTGCTGGCGCTGCTGCTCGCGGCGGTGTTCCAGCTCCTGCGGGGCAACGGGGGCGTCGCGACGGCGGCGCTCGTGGCCCAGATCCCCGCCATGTTCACCGTCGCCCTCATCACGAGCTACTCGCATGTGCTCTGGATCAGTGCTGGGCTGGCTGTGACGGAATTGCATGCCGCGGCGTTGAGACACCAGCCGTCTCTTCCCTCCGCGCCCCGCCGCCAGCTGGTCGATAGTTACTAAGGAGTCAATACGTGCTCAGGCAATTCAATCTCATGAACATCCTGCGTCGGTGGAAGCTCATTATCGCGCTCGCGATTCTGGGCGGTCTCGTCGGGTTCGGGCTGGCCTCCCTGGCCACCCCCCTGTACCAGTCCACCGCCTCGCTCTTCGTGACTTTGAGCCTGAGTAACTCCGCGACCGACCTCGCGCAAGGCACCACGTACACGTCGCGCCAGATGTCGTCGTTCGGTGAGCTGGCGCGCTCGCAGGTGGTGCTGGAGCCGGTGATCAAGGAGCTGGGCCTCGACACCACGCCCACGGCGCTCAGCCGCGCGGTGGCCGTCTCGACGCCGCGCGACACGGTGATCATCCAGATCTCGGCGAGCAGCGCCTCGCCGCAGCGGGCGGCCGACATCGCCAACGCGGTGGCCAACCAGACGGCCAAGGCCATCGAGGACTACGCGCCCCGCACCGAGGGCGACAAGCCGTCGATCAAGGCGAAGCCGATCTCCACGGCCGTCCCCGCGCTGTTCCAGTCGTCGCCGAACAAGAAGCTGAACGCGCTCGCCGGCGTGGCGGCCGGCGGCCTCGCCGGCATCCTCGGGGTCTTCCTGGTCGGCGTGCTCGATCGCCGCATCCGCGACACCGAGGCGATGGTGGAGCTGGTGCAGGCCCCGCACCTCGGCACGCTGCGCCGTCGGCCGAACTCCGACGGCCAGGAGGCCGTCGTCTGGCAGGACTCCACCGGCGTGGCCGCCGAGGAGTACCGCCAGCTGCGCTCCGCGCTGCGGTACGCGACCATGCGCCGCCGCCCGCTGGTGATCGCCGTCTCGTCGTCGGTCCCGGGGGAGGGCAAGACGACGGTGTCGACCAACCTCGCGGCCGCGATCGCCGAGACCGATCAGAAGGTCCTGCTGATCGACGCCGACCTGCGCAAGCCGCGCGTGGCGCAGTACACCCAGACGGCCGGCTCCGTGGGGCTGGCGGACGTTCTCGTCGGCGCCGTCGCGCTGGAGGACGCGCTTCAGTCGACCGGTCCGGACAACAAGGTGGACATCCTCGCCGGCGGCTCGCTGCCGCCGAACCCGGGCGAGCTCGTCGCCTCGACGCACATGGCGGACCTGGTCGCCGAGGTGCGGTCGTCCTACGACGTGGTCATCCTGGACACCGCCCCCGTCCTCGCCGTCGCGGACGCGTTCTCGCTCGCGCAGCTGGCCGACGGCCTCCTGCTCGTCGTGCGGGCGGGCATCACCAAGAAGGCCGACCTCACCAGGTCGCTCAGCAGCGTGGAGGCGGCCGGCGTCAACGTCTTCGGCCTGGTCCTGAACGGCGCCAAGATCGCCCGCTCCCGCAGCTACTCCTATGTTCCTACCCTCAGGGAGTCCGCCGTCCGCGAGGCTCCAGCCACTCCGTCCAGATCGGCTGAATCATGAAAGAAACAAGAGGCCAGCTTCTGCTGGTGTGCCGGGCGAACGTCTGTCGCTCGGTGTACGCCCACGCCCTCCTGAGCGCGCACCTGCCCCAACAGGTGGCGCTCGCCAGCGCGGGCGTCAAGG
The DNA here is from genome assembly GCA_047602285.1 of Arachnia sp. Taxonomy (GTDB): domain Bacteria; phylum Actinomycetota; class Actinomycetes; order Propionibacteriales; family Propionibacteriaceae; genus Arachnia. The sequence goes on along the minus strand of JASGHR010000001.1, from coordinate 2,005,602 downwards.
CGGCGGTGGGGGCCGAGCCCTGCCCGCTCGTCCGAGAACGCTGTGATCGCCTGGGCATCGAGCTCCCCGCGCCCGTGGGCCGGCCCTGCACCCCTGACCTCCTGGCCGACGCCGACCTCGTTCTCGTGATGACGCGAGAGCTGCAGGATGCCGTCGCCCGCCTCCAGCTCTCGGCGCGCTCCAAGACCTTCACGATCCCGGCCTGCGTGGCCTCGCTCGAGGCCACGGTGAGCCAGGGCACGAACGTGGGCTCGGTGGCCGAGCTGGCCGATGTGCTGAACAACCTGCGGGGCAGCGTCGCCAACCCGCGCGTCCGGCCGCGCCTAGGACTCCTGGGGCGGGCATCGCAGCCCGCCACCGGCATCCCCGACGGCCACATCCACAGCAAGCGGGAGCACAAGCAGACGCTGACCATGCTCGAGCGGCAGTGCGAGAGCCTGGCCGCGGCCTGGCAGAAGGCCTGGCACCCGGCCGAGGTGCACCACTAGGTCGTGCTGCGAAAGTGGAAGTGGCCTACTGGGCGACGCTCTGGCATGCCAGGAAGCCGCTCACCACGGCCACCACTTCGGTAAAGACCCTAGGTCCGTTCTTCGGTCCCAATGATTTGACTCCTGACGAGCAGCCCGCAGCGGTCCCTGAGTAGCATTCGGCAGCGGTCCCTGAGGAGCAGCCCCGCGCGCTGGCTTGCGTCGAGCGGGAATAGTGCGGGGCTGTGTCGCGAAGGGTCCGAAACCGCCGTTCCTTGAGCCGACGCGTGAGCGCCAGCGAACCCGTCTTGGTCGTTAGGTCCCGCGCCTGGGCCAGCGACCTAACAACAGGGCGGACGGCTGAGGTGGGGAGGCGCTCCGTCTCGCTGCCGGCCCGGTTCTGTGATCACAGTCACTTCTGGTCTCAGTGCATGGGTGTTCTTACGCTTCGTCGAAGCGCCTCCCCACCTCACCCTCTGTCGTCTTCCCGGGCGGCGGACCGCCGCCGAGCTCCCCACCATGGTCAGCGTTGGCCGGTCTTGGGGTGGTTTCCCTGCACAAATCTCTGCATACGGGCAGCCGGGCCGTATACAGGCCTGGGTGCCCGTATACAGAGATCTATGCGCGTGTGAGGGTGTGACTCTGGCTTGTGGGGATGGGTTGCTGTGGTTTCGGACCCTTCGAGACGCAGCCCCGCACGACTTTCGCTCGTCGTCAGTCAGCGTGCGGGGCTGCTCCTCAGGGACCGGCCGTCGTGCGCTGCTCCTCAGGGACCGTTCCTTGAGCCGGCCGTGAGGCGCTAGCCGAACGCCTTGGTCGTTAGGTCCCGCGCTTTAGGCAAGGAGTTGCGGCAGCAAGCTCGGGGCACCCGTCTCATCGGAGGCCGGCCGGGTCCGCGTGAACCACACCATTTCGGCTTTTCGTAACACGACCTAGACCAGCCGGTTAGGAGCCGTCCCGCTCCGTCGCGGGGAGGGCGTCCTGCGGGCCGGCGCCGAGCTGCTCGGCCGCGGGCCCTTTCCCTGCGGTGAGTCGTTCCGTCGCCCGCTTCGCCCACGCGGTGAGCGGGAACGGGGCGGCGAAGAGCCACGTCACCGGCGGGTACTCGCGCAGCCGCACGAGCAGCCCGCAGGCCACGAGCGCGACGGCGACGTTGATGACCGAGACGAGGGTGAAGTTCTCGAGGCCCAGCTGGTGGAGCAGGAAGATCGTCCCGACCATGATCGGGAAGTGCGCGCAGTAGTACACGATGGAGTTGCGGCCGACGCGCGTGAGCCAGGAGAGCTTGATCCCCTTCTCGTCGATCCAGCGCGTCACGGCGATCGCGACGAACACCCCGGCGGCGCTCACCACGCCGTACTGAATCTGATAGGCGAGATCCAGGCCGTAGATCGACGAGAACACGCCGCCCACCACCGCGAGCGGTGCCCAGAGCCAGAGGATCTTGCCGCTCGTGAGGCGCTCGGTCAGCCCCGTCGACGAGCCCAGCCAGTGGCCGAGGAAGAAGAAGACGGCGAAATAGGCCAGCCGCTTCTCGGTGCCGAACGGGAGCACCAGATTGGCGAGCGCGAACGCGGCCACGGGAACCCACAGCGGCAGCCGGCGCAGCAGCGGCGCGATGACGTAGTACACGCCGATGAAGAAGAGGAACCACAGGTAGCTCGTGGCGTACCAGGCGCGCCAGTGGTACCAGGTGTGCGGCGACCCCTCGACGAATCGGTCGACCGTGACCCAGATGAGGTACGGCCACACGATCATCGACACCTTGCCGGCCCAGTAGACCAGCAGCGGCTTCCGCAGCGAAGCCCCGAGCAGCAGGCCCGAGAGAATCATCAGGGTCGGCATGCGGTACGGCAGGAAGAACATGTTGACCGCCTTGATGGCGGCGGGCATCTCCCCGTGCGTGAGCACCTGGATCGCGGGACCGTGCCACAGGAGCACCATCACGATCGCGGCGCCACGAAGCATGTCCATCCAATGGAGGCGTCGTTTGGCGGGTGCCGATGACATGAGATCGCTCCTTTAGCGGACGAGTGGGCCGAGGGCGCGGCACGGGCGTGCGGCGCGCTCGGCTGCGCTGTGATGTGTTTCCCCGGTGGTACACCCTATCTCTTCCCCCGGGCACGCAAAGAGGGCCGCGCTCTGCAGAGAACGCGGCCCTCTCCTCGCGAGGAGTCCGGCAGGGGACTAGCTGGAACTGCTCGTGAGGTTATCGAAGGACACCCGGCCGGTGACGCTGGAGGCGCCGGCCTGGTAGACCTTCACCCCGATGCCGCCGGAGGCCTGGAGCCCCGCGGTCTTCTCGGTGGTGCTGATGGCCCAGGCCGAGGGCTCGGCCGAGGTCGCGGGCCAGACCTTCGCGCGCAGGGTCGTCGGGTTCTTCCCGGTGACCTGGAGCCGCAGCTTGTAGGCCTTGCCCGGCGTCACGGTGAATCCACCGGGCGTCGAGCCGAGGTGCGTCTCGACGGCCTGGCCGTTCGTCCGGACGAGCTGCAGGCTCGTCCCGCCCTTGGCCGTGACCACGACCTTGGCGTAGTAGGTGCCCTGGCCCGCCACCGAGCGGCCGATGAGGCTGACCATGGTGCCGGTGCCGCTCGTGTTGAGCTTGTCCAGGGTGAACTCCACCGTCGTGTCCGAGGAGGCGACCGAAGGCGAGCTCAGGATGGCCTGCCGGGTCTTGTTCGGAATCGCGTTCAGGTAGCCGACGGACCCGGTGACACCGACGCCGTCGGTGCTGTTGGTGGTCCAGGTCTGACCGCTCGTCGCCTTGCCCCACGAGCCGGTGAGGGTGCGCTGGAAGGTGTCGTTCACCGCGGCGCTACCCGAAGGGGCGTCGTTGGTGGAGCCGGTCGGCGTGTCGGCCTTCGGCACCTCCGGGAGGGAGGCGCCCTTGCCGAACGCGCCGATCGAGACGGTGCTGGACTTGCTCGGCAGGGCGAGCACGCCGCGGTTGGCGGGCGTGGTCCCGATGCCGAGCAGCGAGGCGATGTCGCTCGGGAGAGCGCGGGGGGCGCCCGCGGTCTTGGTCTGGTAGTCGCCGGCTGCGGCGTTCACCAGGAACGGGTTCGTGGTGCCGAGCACGACCTCGCCCTTGTACTCCTTGCCGCGTGCCTTCTGCATCTCGGCCGGGGTGTTGTAGAAGCTGTTGTCGGACGAGGACGCGGTCCAGCTTTCCTTCCACTGGGACCACCGGACGGTGTCCTTGGAGGTGCGGAAGTAGCTGTTGTTGTCCAGCACCTTCATGAACGCGCTGGGCCGGGTGTTACCGGCGACGGACGAGAGGCCGCCCTTCAGGATCAGCTGCGGGGTGTCTCGCACGGTGCCGCCGACGACGATGTTGTTGGCGAACTCGATGTTCACCGCGTCGGGGCCCGCCGAGGCGCTGGGGCGACGGTCGTCGTCGTAGATGAACACCGACGTGGCGTTGTTGACGACCGTGTTGTTGTAGATCCGGGTGTTCGCCGAGCCGATCATCATGCCGTTGCCCGACTTCGGGCCGTAGCCGTTGTCGGCGATGAGGTTGGAGGCGATGATGCCCTTGTCGCTGACCTCGTACACGAGGCCGTGGCGGGCGTTGTCGACGATCTGGTTGCCGAACGCGGTGAACCCGGTGCAGTTCTCGTCGCACCACAGGCCGGAGCCGCGGCCGCCGTCGTTGTGGCTGAAGCTGCTGAACTTGGCCGTGAAGCCGGCCATGTGAGTCATCTTCACGCCGCCCACCGAGCAGGAGTACTTGCACTCCACCGAGTAGCGGTCGCGGTTGTTGTCGTCGAGCCGCGAGTACTCGATCAGCATGTCGTCACGGCCCTTGTTCGTGCCGTTGAGGCCCTGGCCGCGCAGGCCGGTGTGGCCGTTCTGCATGAGGGCGGAGTTGCGGATCGTGAGGTTCTTCGAGCCCCAGACCTGGAGGCCGCCGCCCGCGTTCTGCGAGATCGCGACCCGGTCGAAGGTGACGCCGCTGCCCGCGTTGATCAGGATGGCGCCGCCGGTGGCGTTGGTGTACTCGTTCGAGCCGTAGCGGCGGAAGCCGAGGCCGCGGATGGTGAGGTTCGTCGGCTGGAAGAAGGCCAGCGCCTGGGCGCGCTTGGTGATCTCGACGTAGCTGCCGTTCGGATCGAAGCCGATGTGGATGACCTTGTTGGTCTGGTCGTAGTAGAAGGTGGAGGCCGTCAGCTCGCCGACGGTGCGCACCTCCTTCAGCTCGCTGCCGTTCCTGAAGGCCATCATCGGGTCGCCGATGCTGGAGAGGCTGCCGCCGATGGCGTCGTCGTGGCTGCACGGACCGGAAGAGGTCTGGCTCGCGTAGGAGCGGGTGTAGTACAGCGACCCGCAGAACGTGGGCGTGGACCAGGACTTGGTGTAGTGCGTGGCGCTGACCTTGGTCCAGCCGGTGGCCACGTCGGTGCCGTCGAACCAGACGGTCTCACCCGGGTAGTTCTGCACCGTGACGCCGGAGGGGAGGTTCAGGACGTAGTCCGTGCCCTTCGGCTGGTAGTTCTTGCCCGTCGCCGGGTCCTTGACGCCCTGGCGGTAGGTGCCGCCGCGCACGACGATGGTGCCGCCGGCCTTCACGGTCTTCAGGGCCTTCTCGAGCGTCGCGAACGGCTTGGCGGACGTGCCGGCGTTCGAGTCAGAGCCCGAGGTCGCCACGAACAGCGCGCCGCTCGGCACGGTGAAGCTCGGGGCGAGCGCCGCCGCGGGCGAGGCAGGGATCTGGCTCGACAGGGCGACGGGGGTGGCGGCCTGCGCGACGCCGGGCGTCACGAGGACGCCGGCCAGGCCGATGGACAGCGCCACGCCGAGGCGTAAGACCGTCCGGACGCGACTGATAAGGGGGTGGGAGGCCGTGGGGGCAGCCTCCAGTTTCGTGATCGTCATGATCGCCGTTCCTTTGGGGTGGGGAAAGCAACGGCCGAAACCTAACACATCCTGAACAAAAGATGTGAAATCTCAGGAAGGACTCAGGGTTGGCGACGCTCTGTAACGTACGTTGCCAGCCGCAGATCGGCGTCCTCCGGGACGAACCCCGTGGCCTTCAGACGCTCCAGGCTGAGCGTGCTGTTGGCCGGTCGCGGCGAGACCAGCTTGCCCGCCGAGTACTCCTGAGTCGAGACCTCCGAGACGTCCTCGGGCGAGCGTCCGCACAGCTCGAACACGCGCTTGGCGATGTCCGCCCAGCTCCGCGTCGGCCCCTCGTTCGTGAGGTGGTAGGTCCCCGGGGGAGCCGACCTCGTGAGGTGCACCATGCCTGCGGCGAGGTCCTCGGTGAACGTGAGGCGGCCGTACTGGTCGGCCACCACGCTGGGGCTGATGCCCCGGTCGGCGAGCGACGCCATGGTGCGCACGAAGTTGTTCCCGTCGCCGATCACCCAGCTGGTGCGCACGATCCAGTGCGACGGCAGGCTGGCGACCAGCGCCTCGCCCGCGGCCTTCGTCTGGCCGTACACGCCCAGCGGGCTGAGCGGCTCGTCCTCGTGGTGCACCTCCGCGGTGCCGTCGAAGACGTAGTCGGTCGACACGTGCATCAGCGGGATGCGGAACTCGCGGGCCTTCTCCACCAGCCGGGAGAGGCCGGTGACGTTGGCGTCCCAGCAGTCGCGCCGGCCCTCGTCGGTCTCCGCCAGGTCGACGGCGGTGTAGGCGGCCGCGTTGATGATCAGGCCCACCTGCGACCAGTCGACCGCGTCCACCGTCTCCGGCTGGGTGAGGTCGAAGTCGGGGCGCTCGAGTTGGACGGCGTCGGGCAGCAGCGCGCAGAGCGCCCGGCCGAGCTGGCCGTTCGCGCCGACGATCACCGTCGACGGCGGCGTCATCGGGACGACGTCGGCCAGCCGCGGGTGGTTCTTGTCGGCCTCGGAGACCTCCGCCAGCGGCAGCGGCCACGGGATGCCGGCCGTCTCGTCCTCGAGGTTGAGGAACGTGTACGACGCGACGGCCTGCTGGCTCCAGTGCCGGTTCACCAGGTACGAGTAGACCGTGTCCGGCTCCAGGGCCTGGAAGCCGTTGGCGACGCCGCGCGGCACGAAGACCGCGGAGTCGACGCCCATCTCGTGGGTCACCGTCGTGCCGAAGCCGGGGCCGGGCCGCAGGTCGACCCAGGCGCCGAAGATCCTGCCCCGGCCGAGCGAGACCAGCTTGTCCCACGGCTCGGCGTGCAGCCCCCGGGTGGTGCCCGGGGTGGCGTTGAACGACACGTTGTTCTGCACCGGCCCGAAATCGGGCAGGCCGGCCGCGACCATCTTCGCGCGCTGCCAGTTCTCCTTGAACCAGCCTCGCGCATCCCCGTGGACGGGGAGATCGATGATCAGCAGGCCCTCGATGGCGGTGTCATGCACCGCGAGTGGGCCCGCCATCACTGACCGGTCTTCGCGTACTTGGCCTCGGTCGCCGCCTTCATCGGCCGCCACCACGCCTCGTTGGCGCGGTACCAGTCGATGGTGGCCGCCATGCCGGAGGCGAAGTCGGCGTACTGCGGGCGCCAGCCCAGCTCGTCGCGCAGGCGCGTGGCGTCGATCGCGTAGCGCATGTCGTGGCCCGGGCGGTCGTTGACGTGGTCGTAGGCGTCGGCCGACTGGCCCATCAGCGTCAGGATCAGCTCGATCACGGTCTTGTTGTTCTGCTCGCCGTCGGCGCCGATGAGGTAGGTCTCACCGATAGTGCCGCGGTCGATGATCTCGAGGACGGCCGCGTTGTGGTCGTCGACGTGGATCCAGTCGCGCACGTTCAGACCCGCGCCGTACAGGCGTGGACGGACGCCGTCGATCACATTGGTGATCTGCCGCGGGATGAACTTCTCCACGTGCTGATAAGGCCCGTAGTTGTTCGAGCAGTTGCTGATGGTGGCGCGCACGCCGAAGCTGCGGACCCAGGCCCGGACGAGCAGATCGGAGCCCGCCTTCGATGCCGAGTACGGGCTCGAAGGGTTGTACGGCGTGGTCTCGGTGAACCGCGCGGGATCGTCGAGTTCGAGATCGCCGTAAACCTCGTCGGTGGAGATGTGGTGATAGCGCTTGTCGTGCTTACGCACGGCCTCAAGCAGCTGATAGGTGCCCACCAGATTGGTCTGGATGAAGGGCGAAGGATCGCTCAGCGAGTTGTCATTGTGGGATTCAGCAGCAAAATGCACCACGATGTCGTGGCTCGCGACCAGTTGGTCGACGAGGCCGGCGTCGCACACCGAGCCCTCGACCAACCGGAAGCGGGACTCGGGCAGGCCGTCGAGCGACGAGCGGTGCCCCGCGTAGGTAAGTGCGTCAAGGACGGTGACGGAATGGTCTGTGTGTCGGAGGACGTGCCGGACAAAGTTGCTGCCGATGAACCCGGCTCCCCCAGTTACGAGTAGCGTCGACATGGCCAGCAGTCTAGACCGCCACGAGAAGGGCCGTCCACGTGACAGAATGACCGCCATGCGCGGCATCATTCTCGCCGGTGGGTCCGGCACTCGACTTCATCCGATCACTCTCGGCAGCAGCAAACAGCTCGTTCCCGTCTACGACAAGCCGATGATCTATTACCCGTTGTCAACGCTGATATTCGCGGGTATCTCAGAGGTTCTTGTGATCAACACCCCGCACGAGCAGGAGGCATTCCGCCGCCTGCTGGGCGACGGGTCCCAGTTCGGCATCTCGATCACTTACGCTGTCCAGCCCGAGCCGAAGGGCCTGGCGCAGGCGTTCACGATCGGCGCGGACTTCCTCGGCGACGAGTCCTGCTGCCTCGTGCTGGGCGACAACATCTTCTACGGCCAGGGGCTCGGCACGCAGCTGCGCCGCTACAACGATCCGGACGGCGCCGTGATCTTCGGCTACCAGGTGGCCGACCCCACCGCCTACGGCGTCGTCGAGCTGGACGCGGAGGGCTACGCGCTCTCCATCGAGGAGAAGCCGGCCCACCCGAAGTCGCACTTCGCCGTCCCCGGCCTCTACTTCTACGACAACCAGGTGCGCGACATCGCGGCCAATCTCGCGCCGTCGCCCCGCGGCGAGTACGAGATCACCGACGTCAACCGGGTGTACCTCGAGCAGCGCAAGCTGCGGGTCTCCGTCCTGCCGCGCGGCACCGCGTGGCTGGACACGGGCACGTTCGACTCGCTGAACGACGCGAGCAACTTCGTGCGCACCGTCCAGGCCCGCCAGGGCCTGCAGGTGGGCTGCCCTGAGGAGGCCGCCTGGCGCGGCGGATTCCTCACCGACGAGGCGCTCGCGGAGCGCGCCGAGGCCCTCGCCAAGTCGGGCTACGGCGCCTACCTGGCGTCGCTCTTGGCCTAGATCACACCCAGCGCCTGGGTCACCGTCAGCCCGCCGAGGCCGACGGTGGCCGCCAGCTGCCATAGTCGGGCGAGGGACGAGCCGTCGCTGGGCGCTATGGGCAGCAGCAGGACGCCCAGCAGCGCGGCGCAGGCCAGGAACGCCAGGCGTGCCGCGGGCACCCCGGTGGCCAGGGCGCAGGCGCCCAGGGCCGCGGTGACCAGCGCCACCACGGCGAGCGTGCGGCGGTGTGCGCCGGCGGCCTCGGGGGATGCCGCCAACGGCGCGGGCGGCCAGGCGATCCCCAGCGTGATGAGCACGCCGCTCGCGGCGAGCCCCACCACCGAGGTGCGCTGCGTGAGGCGGGCGGCGGCGAAGACCGGGCGCAGCAGAACCGGCAGGAGCGCGATGCCCAGGGCGGCCGGCGCCACGAACAGGCGCTCGGCGACGGTCGACGCACTCCCGGCGAACAGGACCACGACGAATGTCGCGGCCACCCCCACCCACCAGGGAAGCCAGCGGAGCCGCGCAGGAATCCCGCCCTCCGCCGCGCCGCGGCGCGTGACGGCATCCATCGCGCGCCCCAGGACGTCGTCCTGGACGAAGCTGCTGATCAGCCGCAGGACGATCACCACGACCAGCGCGGCGGTCAGCGGCACGGGCGATGGCCGGGCCGTCGCCCCCAGCGACCAGTCGTCGGGGATCAGACGCGAGAGATCCAGCCCCGCGTCGTAGACCACGTCGTCGAACTCCAACCCCGGCCCCTTCGCGCGGAACGAGGGGTCGAGCTGAGCCGCTTTGCCCAGCGCGCCCTCCGCGGCGAACGCCTGGGCGAGGTCGCCGTCGGACAGGGCCGAGCCGAGGTTGAACCAGCCCAGCGCATAGTCGGGCTTCACCCTGACCGCCCAGGCGAACGCGGCCAGCGCGCCCTCGCGGTCGCCCGATCCGCCGCGCAGCACGCCCAGGTTGTTCCACGACGAGAAGAGCGAGTCGTCCAGGGCCAGCACCGCGGTGTACTCGGCGATCAGTTCGTCGACGTCGTCAGCCTGCTGTTCCGGCTCCTCGGGCGGGGTGCGGGGCCCGTCGTCGGCCGGCTCGGCGTCCAGGACCTGCGCGCTGCGGCTGATGTGTTCGCCCCGCCGGGCCTCGGCGAGGGTCTCCGCGTAGAGCGGATTCGCGGGGTCGAAGGCCAGCGCCTGCTGGGAGAGCTCGACGGCCTCGTCGAACCGCCCGAGCTGCGCGGCCGCCGCGGCCGCGTTCTGCTCGGCGACGCCGAGCACCGGCGCGGCCGTCCACGGTTCGATGCCCTCCTTCTGCGCCGCGATGCGGAACTCGTAGGCGAGGGAGGCCGCCGTGCGCCAGTCGATCAGCGCCGCCTCGGCGAAGCCCGACAACGCGTTGATCCGCGCCAAGGCGGAGACCCGGTAGTAGTCGAAGGCCGCGGTGTCGTCGACCCGGTTCGCGCTGAAGACGCCCGGCGCCTCCGAGGCTTCCGCGACGGCGTAGGCCTCCTCGAGGCGGCCGGAGCGCTCCAGGGCAAGCGCCAGCCGGAGAGCGACCCAGTGGCTCGCCTGCCCGGGCCTGAGCCGCCACTGGCTCACCGCGTCGTCGATCAGGGTCGCGTCGCTGAGCGCCTCCTCGAACGATGCGACGGCGCCGTCCGCGTCGCCCGCGAGCAGCTGCACCTCGCCCAGGGCCGACCAGGCCTGCGCGAGGTCCGGCCGATCCTCGACCACCGCGGTCAGGAAGTCGACCGCCGCCTCGATGGTGCCGCCGTAGCGCAGGATGTCCTGGTACTGCTCGACGGCGAGCATCCAGTCCCAGGCGGAGTCCATGGTGATCCGGCCGGCCGGCACGTCCTGTTCGATCAGCCGACAGATGGGCTCGGCCCGGCCGTCGCGGCACGCCGCCCCTGCACCCTTCACGTCGCCCGCCAGGTGCAGGGCGAGCGCCAGGTCGCTGGGGTCGCCGCCCGAGTAGCGGCGATGCTCAGGCAGGAGCCCGCCGTCGAACGGGAGCCCGGGGCCGCCCTGCTGCGGTGTGAGAACGGCGCTCTCGCTCACATCCTCGGCGCCGGTCATGAACCCGACGCGACCGAGGTCGCCCCGCCGGGCCAGGATCCGGGACCGGGCCGGGGCGGCGCGCAGCTCCTCGACGCGGCCGTAGGCGCGAGCGGCCCGCGCCCAGTCGTGCGCGCCGGCGGCCACCTGCGCTTCGAGCCTGGCCTGGCGCCGGAGCAGGGCATCGTCGACGAGGTCGAGCTGGGCCAGCGCCTCGTCGTGTCGGCCGAGGGCGGACAGCACCTGGGCACGCCCGACGGCGATCTGCGGGTCCGAGGACAGCTCGGCCGCGCGGGCCAGCAGCCCCTCGGCCTCCCGCAGCCGTTGGCGGACCGTGAACGGCCGCACCTTCAGCGCTCGCTCACGGAGCGCCAGGTCCGAGAGCAGTTCCGCGTGCGCGACGAGCCCCGCGGGGAACTCGGGGTGCGTCTCGGTGAGGCGCGTGGCTGCCGCGAGGGCGGCCGGGGGGATATCCCGCACCGGCTCCCGGATGCGGCTGGTCGGATCCAGTTCGCCGGCATCGGCCTGGAGCCGCCGCGCCGCCAGCCATGACGCCGTCGGGTCGTCCTGGCACGCGGTGGCGATGGCCTCGTCCGGCCAGGTCCGGCGCGGCGTCGGCGGGGCCGGCGACAGGTGGTCGAGGAAGGCTGCGCTGATCGCGCGGTCGCAGGAGGCGAGGTGCGCGTCGCGGTAGGTGAGCAGCCCTTGGGCGAGCCCGTTCGCGTAGGGCGCGTCGGCCAGGAGGAGCAGGCCCGCGAGGTCGACCACGCGGGCGTCATCGGTCGTGACGTGCTCGGCGGCGTCGGCGTTCTCGACGAGGAGGTCGACGCCGGGGTAGAAGTCGCGCCTCAGCTGCTCGTCCCAGAAGGCCACCGTCGTGTTCTTCCTGTCCACCTGCCGCGCGCCGAGTTCGGCGATGTCGTCCCAGTCCAGGCCGAGGGCCCGGGCCGTCTCGCGCCCGACCTCCTCGGGTGTGTCGCCGTCGAGCGCGACGCCGTCGGACGAGATCCTGCCCTCCGTCGCCGGGCTGAGGAGCGGAAGCGCGCGGACGCCGAGGGTCGCGGGCCTGGTGGGCAGCGGATCCGTGCCCAGGCCGTCGGGCACGGTGCGGCCGGTGAGGACGTCGGCCAGGTGCTCGGCGGACGCGAGAGCGGCGAAGGGCAGCGCGGCCACCAGCGAGAACAGCAGCGCCAGGCCGACGCAGGGAATCCACCGAGCCGACATCGCCGCCCCTTTTTCCGGTGATCCACCGTAGCCGGAATGGTCCTGACAAGGGAAGGCCCTGGGCGCGGTGTGAGAGGATCGGCTATGGAGACGTTCCACAAGATCGGGAGCCGTCAGGCCATCACCACGGAGGCGGGCAGCCTCCGGTGGCTGGCCGCGGTGAAGGGTGCCGCGGTGGCCCGCCTGAGGAGCGTCAGCACCACCTGGCTCACCACCTCCCTGATGGATCCAGGGACCCCCTCGCGCGAGGACGCCGCTGCTTTCGGGCGAGGACTGGCCCTCATGCATGCCGCCGGCGCGCTCTGGTGGGGACAGCCGCCCCCAGGGGTGGCGGCCAAGGACCTCACGCTCGCCGAGCTCCCGGCGCCCGCCGCGGACGGGCCCACCTGGCGCACGTTCGGGGAGTTCTTCGCCGAGGCCCGCACCCGCCCCTACGTGGAGCTGGCCGACTTCCTGGCCAACGACCAGCGCGCGCTCCTGCACCGCGCGTGCGACGTGATCGGCAGCGGTCGGTTCGACGCCCCGCAGCCCGCGCGGTGCCCCGACGTCGCGCGGCTCCACGGCGACCTCTGGGGCGGCAACGTGGTGTGGGCCAGCCACGAGAACCACACCGTCGGCACGATGATCGACCCCTGTGCGCACGGCGGGCACGCCGAGACGGACCTGGCCGATCTCGCCCTGTTCGGCTCGCCGCACCTGGACGCGACGCTCGCCGGTTACAACGATGTCAGCCCACTGGCCGACGGGTGGCGAGAGCGGGTTCCCGTGCACCAGTTCCACAAGCTTCTGGTGCACGTCGTGCTCTTTCAGGGCAACTACATCCCCCGCGCACTCGACGTCGCCGCGTGGCTCGTGCGCTGAGGAGCAGCCCCGCAGCGGCCCCTGAGTAGCAGTCCGCAGCGGTCCCTGAGTAGCAGTCGCTGAGGAGCAGTCGGCAGCGGTCCCTGAGGAGCAGTCGGCAGCGGTCCCTGAGGAGCAGTCGGCAGCGGTCCCTGAGGAGCAGCCCCGCATGCTGGCTTGCGCCGAGCGGGAATAGTGCGGGGCTGTGTCTCGAAGGGTCCGAAACTTTGGGCAGGGAGCTACGGCAGCGTCGTTCCTTGAGCCGGCCGTGAGGCGCTAGCCGAACGCCGTGTCGAAAGGTCCCGCGCTATGGGCAGTGACCCAGCCGCGAGGGCGGACGGCTGAGGTGGGGAGGCGCTCCGTCTCGCTGCCAGCCCGGCTCTGTGACCACAGTCACCTCTGATCTCCGTGCATGGATGTTCTTACGCTTCGACGAAGCGCCTCCCCACCTCACCCTCTGTCGTCTCCCGGGCGGCGGACCATGACCCTGCCCCCGGCATGGTCAGTGTTGGCCGGTCTTCGGTGGTTTCCGTACATAAATCTCTGTATACGGGCAGCCGGGCCGTATACGGGCCTGGGTGCTCGCATACAGAGATTTGTGCGCGAGGGAGGTTGCGACTCCGGCCCTTGGGGATGGGGCTGGTCCCCGGGGTGGTGAGGTTTGTCGTGGGTTTCGGACCCTTCGAGACGCAGCCCCGCGGGGCTATCGCTCGGCGTGAGTCAGTGTGCGGGGCTGCTCCTCAGGGATCGTTCCTTGAGCCGGCCGTGAGGCGCCAGCCGAACGCCGTGTCGAAAGGTCCCGCGCGTGGGCAGGAAGTTGCGGCAGCGGCGCCGTTCCTTGGATCCCGAGCCCGGCGCGGAGCGCCCGGCCGTGGTCGTTAGGTCCCGCGCTCTGTGGGCAGGGAGTTCGATAGCGAGTTGGGGCATGGAGTTTTGACGCACAACTGCACTGTCTGTGCCCTGTAGGGCAGAGAAGGCGGGGTTGTGCGTGAAGATTTCATGGTCGGCAGGTAGGTCACCTGGGGTTGTGGTTGCGGACCCTTCGAGACGCAGCCCCGCACAGCTCACGCTCGGCGTGGATCAGCGTGCGGGGCTGCTCCTCAGGGATCGCTGTGGGCTGCTCCTCAGGGACCGGCCATGGTGCCTTGTTCCTTGAGCCGGCCCGGCGCGGAGCGCCCGGCCGTGTCGAAAGGTCCGAAACCTTGCGCAGGGAGTTCGGCAGCGAGCTGGGCATGGAGTTTTGACGCACAACTGCACTCCCTGTGCCCTGTAGGGCAGAGGACGCAGGGTTGTGTGTGAAAATTCCATGGTCGGCGGGTAGCCACCTGGGGTTGTGGTTGCGGACCCTTCGAGACGCAGCCCCGCAGGATTCTCGCTCGGTGTCGGTTGGTCTGCGGGGCTGCTCCTCAGGGACCGTTCCTTGAGCCGGCCGTGAGGCGCTAGCCGAACGCCTTGGTCGTTAGGTCCCGCGCTGTGGGCAGGGAGTTCGGTAGTGAGTTAGGGCATGGAGTTTTGACGCACAACTGCACTGACTGTGCCCTGTAGGGCAGAGAAGGCGGGGTTGTGCGTGAAGATTCCATGGCCGGCAGGTAGACCACCTTGAAGCCGTGGTTGCGGACCCTTCGAGACGCAGCCCCGCAGGATTCTCGCTCGGCGTGAGTCAGTGTGCGGGGCTGCTCCGCAGGGAACGACTGTGGCCCGGTCGTGGTGCGCTGCTCCTCAGGGATCGCTGTGGGCACCTGTCTCGGCGGCGGTTGGCCGGGTCTGCGTGGACCACACCGGTTCGGCTTTTCGCCACACGACCTAGCGCGCGGGCCCCTCCGGACCGCCCGTTTCAGCACCCCTCCTCAGCAGATTCTCAGACTTGGGAACGGTTCTCAGGATTGGTGATTCGGCGGTGGTGAGCGTGGCTCTCGCGGCCCTCAGGTTCGTGGGCTAGCCGGAGCGTTTTGGAGGCGAGGGTGCGCCCCGGCCGGCGGCCTCGGGCGCGGGGCGGCTGAGCGTGACACGCCGCGATTTTCTCATGTAATTTTCAGATTCGTCTCAGGTGTTGTTAACATGCGGGCGCACTACCTCAGGGGACGGGTCGGGCAACCAGCGCACACCGCGACCATTTCTGGAAGGGAAGAAGATGAAAGATCGACGCCGCATTTCGGCGCTCCTCATTGCGATAGGAGTTGCTGCGGGGGGGTCCGTGGCAGGAGCCGGCGTCACCGAGGCGCAGGCCGCCACCACCTGCGACTCCATGACCACCACCATCTACACCAGCACCAATCCCAAGCTTGAGACCGACCTCCTCACGACGTCTGCGACGGAGCAGACCAAGGCGAAGAACAACTACGGCTACACGACAGACGTCGGTGTCCTGGGCCTCGCGGCCAGCCGTCCGGGAACCGGCCTGGTCTCCGTCACCCGCCTCTACAACCCGAAGACGGTCGACTTCACGTGGACCGCAGGGGCCGCCGACCTGCAGAAGGCCAAGGACCGCGGCTTCCAGGTGCAGGTATCCAATACCTTCTACGCCGCGACCTCCGCAGAGAGCTGCACCGTCCCGGTGAACCGCTACATCAAGGGCGAGCACTACGCCTTCGCGACCACCTCGGCGGAGCGCTCGAAGCTCGCCGCCGCCGGCTGGTCGGATCAGGGCGTCATCTTCCACCTCAAGAGCACCGGCACCACCCCGCCCGTTGCTCCGGTGGCCCCCTCGGCGCCGAGCCTTTCCACCGATGGCAGCTTCACCGTGGCCGTGATCCCGGACACGCAGGAAGAGGTCAACAAGGCCACCGATACCCGGTCCATCGACCGGATGGAGTGGCTCGTCGACAACAAGAAGAACCTCGGCCTGCAGTACGTGCTGCACACCGGTGACATCGTGAACTGGGGCGACGTGGACCCCAAGCAGTACGACATCGCGCAGAAGTCCTTCGTGCCGTTGACCCAGGCGGGCATCCCTTACGCCGTCACCATCGGCAACCACGACACCCCGGCCGTCGGGCATGACGGCAAGGCGGGCAGCCGTGGCTACGGCGGCAGCGCCTACGCGAACAACCCGGAGTGCAAGGAGAAGTTCGGCGCTGAGAAGTGCAAGACCTGGCTGCTCATCCGCGACACCCGGGTTGTCAACAAGCGCTTCCCGCTCAGCAGCATGAAGAATGTGGGCGGCGTCTTCGAGGCCGGCAAGATCGACAACATGTGGACCACCTTCTCGGCCGACGGCTCGGACTGGCTCGTCCTCACGCTCGAGTTCCACGCCCGCAAGGAGGCGATCGAGTGGGCCAAGAAGGTCGTCTCGTCGCACCCGAACCACAACGTGATCGTCCAGACCCACTCCTACATGACGAGCTGGGGCAGCATCGATCAGACCACCGGCGGCTACGGCTCCACCACGGGCCAGTACCTGTTCGACAACCTGATCAAGGTGTACCCGAACATCAAGATGGTGTTCTCCGGGCACGTGGGCAACGCCGCGAATCGGGTCGACACCGGCGTCAAGGGCAACAAGATCCTGTCCTACCTCGGGTGCTTCCACTCCCACACCACCAACCCCGTCCGCCTCGTGACCATCGATGCGGACACGGGCTCGGTGAAGACCAAGGTCTACGCGCCCGCGACCAAGGCTACGATGACGGCGTACTCCACCTCTGACACGATCAGCATCATCAAGAGCAAGAAGTAGCAGCGCCCGCGCTCGCTTCCTCCGCTCTCCCCGCTCGTTCGCGAGCGGGGAGAGCTTTTTTCGTCCCGGGTAGCCCGCGGTTCCCGAAAGTCAGCGGCTCGTGAGAGCCGGTCGCAGGGGTTGGGCGTTGTGCTGAGATGGACCCATGACGACGATTGTTGACTTCTGGTTCGACGCCACCTGCCCCTGGGCCTGGATGACGTCTCGATGGATGCTCGAAGTGGAGAAGGTCCGCGACGTGAAGACCGTGTTCCACGTGATGAGCCTCGCGGTGCTGAACGACGGCCGCGACCTCCCCGAGGACTACAAGGCGCACATGCAGGAGGCCTGGCTGCCCGCGCGCGCCAGCCTGCTCGTCGAGCAGCGCCACGGCTCCGACACCCTGCGTGCCTTCTACACCGAGCTGGGCACGCGCTTCCACCTGCAGCGCGAGCCGAAGACGCCCGACGTGGTGCGCGCCGCGCTGGCTGCCGTCGGGGCCGACGAGGAGATCGCCGACCTCGCGCAGACGGACAGCTTCGACGACGACCTCCGCCGTTCGCACCACGAGGGCATGGACCCGGTGGGCGACGAGGTCGGCACCCCCGTGCTGCGGATCAACGGCATGAGCCTCTTCGGACCGGTCATCTCACCGGCGCCCAAGGGCGAGGAGGCCGGCGACCTGTTCGACGGCGTCGCCAAGGTGACCGCCTACCCGGGCTTCTTCGAGCTGAAGCGCACGCGCACCGTCGGCCCGATCCTCGACTGATCCCTCCGGGAACCGGTCAGGCCGCCGCCGCGCCGCGCAGGAACGCACGCCAACCGTCGGGCTCCGCGAGCGGAGCCTTGATGCCCAGCGCGCGCTGCACGGCGCGGACGGCGTCCTTCGTCGCGCCGTCGTAGCTGCCCGTCGAGGGGCACCGCTCGCCGAAGACGTAGCTGGCCACGTTCTGCACCACGAGGCACTGCGCCCGGGACTCCTTGTCGAACACGGGCTTCTCGCCCTCGCTGACGAGGTTGTCGACGTGGATGTGGTTGAGGTGGAGGTCGTTGTAGGCCAGCGTCAGCGTGTAGGTGAAGTGCGCGGCGAGCGAGGCGGCCAACCGCCAATACGCGCGCAGCTGGGTGGCGTCGGAGCCCCAGAGGTCGCTCCGGCAGGACACGCTGCCCTTCTTGTGCGTGACCACCGCGACGTCGAACGCCCGCCCGGCGGCGTGCATCGAGGGGCACTTGTCGACGTAGGCGCCGTAGGTGGAGATGCCCGTGATCGCGCCCAGCCCGCTGAGGCCCGCCCAGTCCTCGGCCCAGTCGTCGAGGAGTTCGATGAAACGCGGGTCGGCCTGGAACGACTGCCTCTTCCCCGTCACCTCGTAGGACAGCCGGGCACCGCCGACGCTCTTGAAGGAGGCGAGTTCGTCGGGGGTCCGGCATGAGGGCTCTGCGCTTGGCTCCTCGACGCCGGGGTCTTCGCGGGGGAGAATCCCGCACCCGGCGAGGGGGAGAACCGCGGCGCCGAGGAGGAAGGCGCGCCTGTGGATCATGACGTTCACGCTAATGAGCGCCGGGGTGCCACCACCACGTACCTGGGTCCACCGTCGCCTAGACCAAGCGGTGGTTTTCGGTCCCCCGCAGGTGGCACCGCGCCGCGACGTCGGTGATCAGGGGCGTCGGCGATCAGGGGGTGGCGAGGGCGTCGCGCAGCACGTCGAGGCCCACCGATCCCAGATCGAGCGCCGTGCGGTGGAAGCTCTTGATGTCGAACGCCGCGCCCTCCCGGGCGGCTGCCTCGTCGCGCGCCTGCTCCCACAGCCGCTGCCCGATCTTGTACGACGGCGCCTGCCCCGGCCAGCCGAGGTAGCGGTCCAGCTCGAACCGGACGAAGCCCTCCGCCATGTTCACGTTCGCCTTCAGGAACGGCCACGCCTTCTCGGCGTCCCACGTGCCGCCGCCCCAGCGTTCGGGGCACTTCTTGCCCAGGTGAACGCCGATGTCAAGGACGACGCGTGCGGCCCGGAGGCGCTGCGAGTCGAGCATGCCCAGGCGGTCGCCCGGGTCGTCGAGGAAGCCGAGGTCGGCCATCAGCCGCTCCGCGTACAGCGCCCATCCCTCGCCGTGGCCGGAGACCCAGCACAGCAGCGAGCGCCAGCGGTTCAGGTCGGCCGCGCGGTAGACGGCCTGGCCGACCTGCAGGTGATGGCCGGGCACGCCCTCGTGGTAGACGGTGGTCAGCTCGCGCCAGGTGCTGAACTCGGTCACGCCCGGCGGGACGGACCACCACATGCGGCCCGGCCGGGAGAAGTCCGCCGTCGGGCCGGTGTAGTAGATGCCGCCATCCTGCGTGGGGGCGATGCAGCATTCGAGCCGACGCAGCGGCTCGGCGATGTCGAAGTGGGTCCCGGCGAGGGCCGCCACCGCGGCGTCGGACGTGGACTGCATCCACCGCTGGAGCGCGTCGGTGCCCACGAGCTGGCGTGCGGGGTCGGCGTCGAGGCGCGCCATGGCCTCCTCCGGCGACGTGCCAGGGCCGTACAGCTCGGCTGCGATGGCCTCCTGCTCGGCGACGATCCCCGCCAACTCCTCCAGGCCCCACTCGTAGGTCTCGTCGAGGTCGACGGCGGCGCCGAGGAACAGGCGCGAGAAGCGCTGGTACCGCTCGCGGCCCACGCCGTCGGCCTCGCCCGCGCGTCCGGCCACCGTGCGCAGCCCCTCGGCCAGCCGGCCGTACGCGGCCGCCGCCTCCTGCGCCCGCGCGCCGAGTTCGGCCCGCAGGCCCTCCGGTGCGCCGGGCGAGCCGGCCAGTGCCACGAAGAACGAGTCCGCGGCCGCCAGCTCCTCGGCCTGGGCGACGCCGATGCCGATCTGTCGGGCGGCGGGGAACGGCAGCTCCGGATGCTCTGCGGCGTACCGGATGGACTCGAGGTAGCCGTCGATCGCGCCCGGCACGGCACCCATGCGGGCGGCGATGGTGGCCCAGTCGTCCAGGGTCTCGGTGGGCATGAGGTCGAAGATCATCCGGATCGACTGCAGCGGCGTCGCGATGTTGTTGACCTGGGCGTACTCCTCGCCCGCGTCGTGCAGCTCGAGCGTGAGGCCGAGGCGCTCGCGCATCGCCGCCTTGGTGACGGCGTCGTTCGGGCCGTCGATCTCGGCGGCCTCGACCTGGCGCAGCGTCGCGCGGGCCGCGTCGGCGCGGGCGGCGAGCCCTGCGGGGGAGAAGTCGTCCAGGGCGGTGTGGTCGCCGTCGGCACCGATGTCGGTGGCGGTCATGGGGGAGAGGCGCACCACCGTGTCGGCGTAGGCGTCGGCGATGCGATCGAGTTCGGTTCGTGCCATGGTCTCGACGCTAGCGCCTTCGACCGACAATTTCGCCGCCGGGGGCGACGAGGGCCCGCTCGGCTGGAGGACGGGACCGGCGACAGGTAGTCTGGCAGGCGGCAACCCGCCCCCGACGACGGTTCAGTACCGGGAACAGCACGACTGGCCACCCCACCTCGGTGGGGTACGTGGATGACTCGCGGGAAGGGCGAATCATGGATTGGGTCTTGCTCATCGGCGCCGGGGTGATGGAGGCGGTGTGGGCCACCGCGCTCGGCCGGTCCGACGGATTGAAGAAGCTGGTGCCGACGATCGTGTTCGTCGTCGCGTCGATCCTCAGCCTCGGCGGCCTCGGCCTGGCGCTCGCCACGCTGCCGACAGGGACGGCGTACGCCGTGTGGACGGCCACCGGAGCCTCGTTGACCGTCGCCTGGGCGATGATCAGCGGCGCGGAGCGGGCGAGTGTGGCGAAGGTGCTGCTGCTGACCGGGATCGTGGTCAGCGTCGTCGGATTGAAGGTGTTCTCATGAGCGCGCGCGGCGCATGGCCGCTGCTGCTCGTCAGCGCGGTGCTCGAGGCCGTCTGGGCCAACGCTTTGTCGGCCAGCGCGGGCTTCACGGTGCTCTGGCCGAGCGTGCTGTTCGTCGTCACCGTCGTCGCCTCCACCGTCGGCCTCGGTGTCGCCATGAGGCACATCCCGACAGGGACGGCCTACGCGGTGTGGACCAGCGTCGGCACCGTGCTGACGGTGACCTACTCCGTGGCGACCGGCCACGAGCCGATCTCCTGGTTGAAGGCACTGTTCCTGGCCTGCATCGTCGCCTGCGTGGTGGGCCTCAAGCGCCTGGACGCGGCCCCGGACCCCTGCCTCGATCGACCGACTGTCGACTAGGTTCAACGCATGCCGACGATCCAAGCGCTACAACTGATCTCGCTCGTCTCCACGTTCCTGCACGTGCTCCTCCTGGGCCTCGGCATCTTCGCCGTCGTGCGGAGCAAGGGGACTGCGCGGACCCTGATCCTCGTCTCGATCATCTGCTCGGTGGTGGTCATCGCGTCACCGCTGCTGTTCCTCCTCTTCCCGGGCGAGGGCGCGCTGGTGACCAACAACGTCGTCGTGATGCTCGTGGGAGTGATCGGCGATGCGTGCATCTACGCCGGCATCATCATCGGGCGCCCGGGCGCGGGCCAGGCGCCGCCTCCGCCGCCGTTCCCGCAGACGTTCTACGGTCAGCCGCCCCAGCCGCCGTTCGGCTACGGCCAGGCTCCCCAGGGATACGGCCAGCCGACTCAGGGCTACGGTCAGCCGCCCGCCCAGGGCTACGGGCAGCAGCCGCCGGAGTCGCAGGGGTTCGACCCGCGTCCTGGCGCCTGACAGGCGCGACGGAAGAACGCGAGGGGGCTGGGCCCAGCAGACCAGGTTCGCGAGGCTCAGCCGAACAGCTGCGCGATCAGTGGGGCGGCGGTGGTGCCGCCGGAATCGCCCACTTCGACGAACGCCGACACGGCGTAGCGGTCGTTGTAGGCCACCATCCAGGCGTGGGTCTGCTGCTTGCCCTTCTTGCCCCACTCGGCGGTGCCGGTCTTGGCGCCGGTCATGATGCCCTGCAGGGACTTGCCCGTGCCCGAGTCCACCGTCGCCTTCATCATCGACCTGAGCTCTGAGGCCTCCGACTCGGTGAGCGGCTTGGCCGTCGACGTGGCCTCGTGGCCCTTCACCAGCCAGGGAATGGTGGTGTTCCCCGAGCCGATGGAGGCCGCGACGGCCGCCATGCCGAGCGGCGACATGGTCACCTGGCCCTGGCCGATCTTCGACGCGGCGAGGTCGATGGTGTTGCTCGGCGCCACGGTGCCGAAGTAGGACGTGAAGCCGGCGTCGTAGTCGACGCCGACGCCGAGCGACGCCGCGGCGTCGGCCAGCTGGTCGCCGTCGACCTTCGAGCCGGCGAACACCGTGTTGCAGGAGTACTTGAAGGCGTCGGTGAGCGAGATGGTGCCGAGCGCCGACGACGGGTAGCCCGAGTAGTTGCCGAACGTGTAGGTGCTGACCTTCAGCGACGACGAGCACGTGACAGACGAGTTCGGCGACAGGCCGTCACGCAGCATGGCGAGCGACGTGACCGTCTTGAACGTGGAGCCGGGGGCGTACTTGCCGTAGGTGGCGTACGGGAAGGTGCCGCCCGACGGCGACTGCGCCGCGGCGAGCAGCGCGCCCGACTTGAGGTCGAGGACCACGAGCGTCGCGAGGCCCTTCTGCTTCGAGAGCACCTTCTCGGCCTTCTGCTGGAGCGCGCGGTCGAGGCTGGTGTCGATGGCGGTCGACACGGAGGCCTGCTGCTCGAAGAGGTTCTGCTCCTCGAACGTCTGCTCCTTGCCCTCGACCTTCCTGCCCACCTGGTCCACCCGCACCTCCGGGACGCCGCGTAGCACGTCGTCGTAGCGGGCCTGCAGACCGGAAAGACCCACGCGGTCCTGCGTGGAGAGCTTCCCTTCCGACTTGGCGATCATCTCCTTGGTGGGGGTGCCGACGGTGCCGAGCAGTGGGGCGGCCAGCCCGTCGCCGGGGCCGACCACCGCGGTGATCTCCCGGACGAGGACGCCGGAGACGTCCGAGACGGACGCCGGGATGTCGGCCTGATCGAGGGTCGCGGCGATGACGAACGCCTTCGCGCCGCTCGCCTCGACCTTCTTCACGTAGGCCTTCTTGTCGAGCTTGAGGATGGTGGCCAGTGTGTTCGCGGCGGTCGAGGCCTCCTTGGCGTCGACGGCGGACTTGTCGATGCCCACCTCGTAGCGGGTGCCCTCCTCAACGAGCGCGAGGCCCTCGTTGTCGTTGATGGCGCCGCGGCGCGGCTCCTTGTGGGTGTGCCGCAGGCGAGAGTCGCTGGTGAGCTTCGGGTGGATGACGGTGGGCGCCCACTCGAGCCGCCAGGTGTCGGTCACCCAGTGGAACCGCGCCGTCGACTGGTACTCCCAGCCGTGCAGGCCGAGGTCGTAGGTGAACGAGAGCTGCGCGACGGCCTGGTCGTCCCCCTCGTACGTGACGCCGGCGGGCTCCACGGTCGGGTAGATGCCGTCCATGCCGGCGAAGATGACGTCGAACTCCTGTTGCGCGTCCGAGGCGGCCTTGACCATCGGGAGCGCGCTGACGTCGTGCGCCGTGAGCGCCTTCGCCAGGGCCAGGGCGGCGGCGTCGGCCGCGGGGAGGTCCTTCGGCGGCGTGGTGGTGACCGACGGCGACGGCGCGGGTTTGGGCTCGCCAGGAGCGCAGCCCGAGAGCAGCATCAACCCCGCCATCGCGCCAGCCAGCAGTCTCCGCATCGACCCATTCCTCTCGCCGCGGACAAGGCTACCGGGGCCCACCGACAGTCCAGGGCATTCGGCTTCTGCGGAGCTTCCGCGTAGACTGTCCGGGTCATCGACGTTGGCCCTGAAGGGTACCGGTGGCAGAAACCCAGTTTTCTCGCCGACACCAGGAGCGTCCCTGTGACCACCACCAACATGCCCTTGTGGGTCTGGGCCATCACCCTCGTCGTGATCGCCGGCCTACTCGCATTCGACTTCTTCTTCCACGTGCGCCAGGCGCACGAGCCCACGCTGAAGGAGGCCACCAAGTGGTCGATCTTCTACGTGGGCATCGCCATCGTCTTCGGCCTCGTGCTGTGGCTGTTCGGCGGCCACCGCCTCGGCGTCGAGTACTTCAGCGGCTACCTGCTGGAGAAGGCGCTGAGCGTCGACAACCTCTTCGTGTTCCTCGTCATCATGTCGAGCTTCGCGGTGCCCAGGAAGGACCAGCAGAAGGTCCTGCTGTTCGGCATCGTGTTCGCGCTCATCGCGCGCAGCCTCTTCATCTTCCTCGGCATGGCGATCATCGATAACTTCACATGGGCGTTCTACGTCTTCGGCCTGATCCTGCTGCTCACGGCGGGCAAGCTGCTCGCGCCCGAGAAGGAGGGCGAGGACGAGGCGGACAACGTCATCATCCGCGTCGCGAAGCGCTTCCTGCGCACCACGGACCACTACGACGGCGACAAGCTCTTCACCTACGAGAACGGCCGCAAGGTGCTCACCCCGATGCTGCTCGTCATGGTGGCCATCGGCGGCACGGACATCCTGTTCGCGCTCGACTCCATCCCGGCCATCTACGCCGTCACCACCAACGTCTACATCGTGTTCTGCGCCACGGCGTTCTCGCTGATGGGTCTCCGCCAGCTGTACTTCCTGATCGACGGGCTGCTCGACCGCCTCGTCTACCTGAAGTACGGCCTCGCCGTGATCCTCGGCTTCATCGGCGTCAAGCTCGTCCTCGAGGCGCTGCACACCAACGAGCTGGGCTTCATCAACGGCGGCCAGCACGTCAACGTGTACACGTTCGACCCCGTCCACTCGCTGCTGATCATCGTCGTGGTGCTCGCCGTCACCGTGATCGCGTCGCTGGTCTCGCCCAAGGGGCAGATCCTGTCGGCCGTCCGCGCCGTCGACCGACTCGCCCACGGCTACCTGCACACCGAGTACCACGGCGACGACGACGAGCGCGAGGCCACCTTCCAGAAGATGGTCGACGCGATCGCCAAGCTGGACAAGTTCCCGGAGCGCCGCGCGCAGATCGACGAGATGATGGAGGAGTCCGGGGCCACCTACGCCGTGCAGAAGGCCGAACGGCTGCACGCCCAGGCGATGGGATCCTGATCCGCGCATGAAGCTCATCTCCGCCCTGCGGCGGCTGTGGCGGCACGCGGCGTTCCGCCGCCTGCTCACCCTCCGCATCCTGAGCCAGGCCGCCGACGGCACGCTGCAGGTGGGGATGGCCAGCTACCTGCTGTTCTCGCCGCAGTCGCAGCCCAACGCCTGGGCCATCGCCGGCGTCCTCGCGCTCACGCTGCTGCCCTTCACCGTCATCGGCCCGTTCGTCTCGCCGCTGCTCGACAGATGGTCGAGGCGCGACGTCGCCCTGTACTCCGACATCACGCGGTCCGCGCTGTCGCTCGTGCTCGGCGTCACCATCTTCAGCGGGGCGACGTCGGGGGCATGGGCTCTCGTGCTCTATGGGGCGCTGCTCGTGGCGATGAGCATCAACCGGTTCATGCTGGCCGGTCTGTCGGCGGGTCTGCAGCACACCGTCGAAGAGGACGAGTACCTGACGGCGAGCTCGATCGTGCCGACGGTGGGGCCGCTCGGCGTGGTGATCGGCGCCGTGCTGGGCTTCCTCGCCCGGCTCACGCTGGGCGACGTGCTGCCCGCGCACCAGGCCGACTCGGTGGTGTTCCTGTTCGCCGCGGTGCTCTTCCTCGGCTCGGTGCTGATCTGCCGCGGCTTCTCCCGCGACGCCCTCGGACCCGACCGCACGCGCGAGCACCCGGCTGCTCCCGCGGCCGAGAACGGCGTGGGCGCGGTGCTGGCCGGGCTCGCCCGGGCCTGGCGCCACCTCGGCACGCGCCCGACCGCCGCGGTCGCCCTTGTGCTGATGGCCGTCACGCGGCTGCTGTTCGGCCTGCTGAGCGTGGCCGTCATCCTGGCGGCGCGGAACCTGTGGCACCCCGTCGACCAGCCGGCGGCGGCGCTCGCCGACCTGACCCTCTGGGGCCTCTTCACCGGCGCGGGGTTCATCCTCGCGGCCCCGCTGGTGCCCGCGCTGGTCCGCGTGCTCGGCCTGGGCCGGACGGCGCTCACGCTGCTCCTGGCCTGCGCGGTCGTGTCCGTCGTCACGGCCCTCACCACTGCGAAGCCGGCGCTGTACGCGCTGAGCTTCCTCATCGGGCTGGGCGTGCAGTCGTTCAAGATCTGCGTCGACACCATCGTGCAGGCGCACGTCGACGAGGGCTTCAAGGGCCGCGTCTTCACGTTCTACGACATGGGCTTCAACGGTGCCTTCGTGCTCGCCGGCGCCGTGGCGGCGTTCGTGCTCCCGCCCACCGGACTGTCGCTGGTGGCCTTCCTCGGCGTCGCGGCGGTGTATCTGGCCTGCGCGGCCGTGCTCGCCACCGCCCGCACCCGCATGGGAGCCGCGACCTTCGAGCGCGGCACGGAGGACCTGACCGCTGCCTAGACGGCCGCTCCGATAGGCTCGGGCCACACCCGCCGACGAAGGTGAGGACACCCGTGACCTGGGCCCAGCCGCTCGTACCCGCCGTGCTCGGCCTGCGCGTCGACGGCGCGACCCCGGCGCGCGTGCGGCCCATGGTCGTCGGCCGGACCGTCGTCGTCACGGGCGCCTCGCGCGGCATCGGCCGCTGCGTGGCCGAGCGGCTGGCGGCGGCGGGAGCGACGGTGGTGGCAGTGGCCCGCGACGAGACCGCGCTGCGGAGCCTCCCCGACGGCGTGCTGCCCCTTCCGCTCGACCTGCGCGACACCGCGGCGGCGACCGCGGCCGCCGAGGCCGTGGTGCGGGAGGTCGGCGCACCGAGCATCGTGGTCTCCAACGCCGGGCATTCGATCCACCGCCCCCTCGCCGCGTACACCGAACGGTTCCACGACGTCGCGCGCCTGGCCGGGGTGAACCTCCTGGGCCCGGTGGCCTTCCTCCTGCCGCTGCTGCGCGAGATGACCCGGGCGGGTGCCGGGCACGTGGTCTCGGTCTCCACCACCAGCGTCGACGTGCCGCTGCCCGGCTGGTCGGCCTACACCGCCACGAAGGCCGGCTTCGACGCGTGGCTCGCGAGCGTCGCGCCCGAGCTCCGTGCCGGGGGCGTCCGGGCGACGTCGCTGCACCTGCCGCGCGTCCGCACGGCGATGAGCGCGCCCACCGCGGGCCGCTACCCGGTGCCCGAGCTGACCGTCGACCAGGCCGCCGATGTCGTGTGCCGCGCCGTCGCGCGCAGGCCGCGCCTGGTCCGGCCCTGGTGGGCCGCCGTCGCGGGCGCCGCCGTCGGGCTGGCTCCGGGCGTGGCCGACGCGGTTCTGGCCCGCGGTGTCGCCGCCGGGCGGGGGTGATCGCGTGCTCTCCGATGCGCGCGCCACGGTGCCCGAGACCGTCGGCCAGCTCTGGCGCGGCCTGGGCGTCTTCGGCCTGACGACGCATCCCGTCGCCCTCGCCCGCGTGCTGCTGGGCGGGCTGCCCCGGCACGGCATGACGATCGCCGCCGCGCTGGCCGGCACGGCCGGGGCCTGGGGCGAGCGGGTCGCCCTGATCGACGGCCAGGGTGCCGTCAGCCACGCGGAGCTGCACCGTGCCGCCCGCCGCCGGGCCGCGGTCCTCGACCAGCACGGCGTCGTCGGGCCCGGCACTTGTGTCGCCGTCGCGTGCGGGGACGACCGCGAGCTCCTGGCCTCGGCGGCGGCGCTGGGTCACCTCGGGGCCGCCGTCACCACACTGCCGCCCCGCATGGGCCTCGCGACGTTCGACGCGTGGGCCGCCGCGTCCGGGGTCGACGTGCTGCTGCACGGGCCCGAGGCCGACGAGCTCGCCGCGCGCTTTCCCGGGCGGTCGCTCTCGCTGGCCGACCTCGCGGCGCTCGCGGCCGACACCCCGGCGGCCAGGCCGGCGCCGTCGCGTGCCCGCCGGTCGCGCCTGGTGATGGTCACCTCGGGCACCACCGGCGCCCCGAAAGGCATCCCTATCCGGCGGCGGGCCGCCCAGGCCATCGTGTCGGTGGGCCAGGCGGGCGCCACCGGCGTGCGTTCGGGCGTCCCGACGCTGGTCTGGCCGCCGCTCAACCATGGCTACGGCCTCGCCGCCGCGCTGCTCTGCCTGGTGGCGGGCGCGCCGGTGGTCGCGTCGTCGGCCCTCGGCCGCGCGAGCCTGAGCGACGGGGCCGGAACGGCCGCGCTGGCGGCGATCCGCCGGTATGGCGTCGGCTCCGTGTTCGCGGTGCCCGCGCAGCTCCGGGCCCTCGCCGAAGCCGCGGGCGACGGCGGCCCCGTGCCCCGGCTCAGGGCCGTGGTGAGCGGCTCCGACGCGCTCGACGCCACCACCATCGCGGGCCTGAACGCCGCCTTCGGCCCGGTGCTCGTCAGCTTCTACGGCTCCACGGAGGCCGGCACCTTCACCATGGCCGACGGCGCGATGCTCGCCGAGGACGCCGCCTGCGTGGGCCGGCCCATCGCCGGCGCCCGGGTGCAGGTGGTGTCGGACGACGGCGACCCGACGCCGCGCGGCGTGCCGGGGCGGGTGCGGGTGCGCACGTCGACCGCCTCGCTCGCCGACCCTGGGTCGAGCTGGCTCACGCTCGGCGACGTCGGCGTGATGGACGCGCGCGGCCGGCTTTCGGTGCTCGGCCGCGCCGGCGATGTCGCGCGGATGGGCGGCGAATTCGTGCATCCCGCGCGCGTCCAGCGCCTTTTGGCCGCGCAGCCCGGGGTGGCCGAGGCGGAGATCCAGCTGGTGCCCGACGAGCGCTACGGCCAGCGGCTGACCGCCACTGTGCGGCTGACTTCGGGTTATGCGCCCGCCGTCGCGGCGTGGCGCGAGGCCGTGCGCCGGGAGCTGGGCGCGGCCTCGGTGCCGCGAGAGATCACCGTCGTGTAGGCGCCGCTCCCTCGCGACCGCGACCGTTCCCGCGGCTGGCTATGGTGGAGCCCAACGACCACAGGAGGACCGACATGCAGCTCCCCGCCGCGGAACCCGTGGTGGTGCGCGACGTCCTCGACCTCGCGCGGCTGGTCGACGTTCTTCGCTCCGAGGCGCGGACCCGGCCGGTGGCCGTGCTCACCGTGGACCGGGGTCAGACCCAGCCGTATGTCGACGCCCGTCGTCTGTTCTCGGACCTCAAGGGCGCCATCGACGTCGTCACGATCCCCACCGACGATCTGACCCACGACCTCGCCCGCCGACTGACCGACGAGCGCGCCGGCGTGTACCGCGGCGCCTGCCGGGTCTACCCGCTGGGGTCGGCCTGGGAGCAGGATCCCCACCTCTCCAAGCTGCGGATGGCGCGCGACGCGGGGGAGATCGAGCGGCTCCCCGAGGCGCTCCTGCGCGATGCCCGCGAGGCGGTCGCTGCGGCCTCGGCCGCCGCCGCACGGGCGACTCAGCATGCGACGCCCCCGCCGGCGCGCCCCGGGGGAGCCCCGCTGCCCGCGCCGCCGCGCGTTCCCGGAGCCTCGCCGTCGGCCCTGCAGCGTGCCGCCGTCTCGTCGCCTGCTCCCGTGCTGGCCCCTGAGGAGGTGCGCACCGCCACCCAGGCGCGCGCCCTCGCCGACCACCTGCGCGACGCCGCGCGTCCCCGACCCGCCGTCGTCGTCACCCGGGCGACCGGAACACCGGCTCCGTTCATCGAGGTCGCGGAACTGCGCGACGAGCTCAACGGGCTCGCCGAGGTCTTCGAGATCGAGACTCTTGAGGCCAGCTGGGCCTTCAGCGCGGCGCTCCCGGACGGCTGCCAGGTCTACGGCGGCGCGAGCCGGGTCTACCCCGTCGGCGTCGAGTGGCTCGACGACCCCCGCGTGTCGCCCCTGCGGTTCGCGTTCGGCGCGGCCGACAAGGTGAAGGTGAAGGGCCTCCTGCTGTCGGACGCCCTCAGCATGGCCGGCGGGTCGCTGACGCTGGGCGGCGGGCCCGAGCAGCCCACTGAGGTCGAGGGCGTGGTGCAGGGCACCGTCGGCGGCTCCGCGCTCGTCATGCTGCCCGGCCAGGGGACGGGCGTCATCTGGCCCGAGCTCGTCCAACCCGGGCTGCCCGTCGACGCGCTGCTCGCGAAGGGCATGCGCGTCCGGGGCCTGATGAGCCCGAACGGCCGAAGGATCGACGTGCGCGCCATGCGCGTCGACCCCGCCGAGGCGCTCGCCGCCTACGCGGTGGGCGATACGGTCCTGGCGCGCGTCGAGGCGGTCACGTCGGCCGGCTGCGCCGTCAGCCTCCTCCCGGGCGTCGCCGTCCAGGTGCCGCTCCGCGAGATGAGCGAGGACGCGGCCGACCCGAGGACCCTCGTGGGTGTCGGCGAGGTGGTCTCCGTGCGGGTCCTGGGCCGCGAGCCATGGTCCCTCTCGCTGCTCGACGCGCTGGAGCCCGCCGAGGCGGTCGCGGCGCCGTCGGTGCTGCGCGGGGGTCCGCCCTGGCTGTCGCCCCCGGAGCCGGTGCAGCCGCCGCCCCCCGAGCCGGAGGAACCCGAGCCCACCCCGGTGGCCGCGCCCGCGCCGGATCCCACCGCCGAGGCCGCGCTGCGCCGCGAGAACGACCAACTGCGCGCGCTCCTGGCGAAGGCCGATCGGCGCATCACGAGTCTCGAGAACGACCTCAGCCGGAGCAGGCAGAGCCTCCGCGAGGCCACGCGCAAGAAGCGTCGTCAGGCGAGCAGGCCTGTCGCCGACGCCATGGCCTTCGCCACCGACAGTGAGCAACTGGATCACGAGGTCTACCTGGAGTGGGCGACGAAGATCCCGGCGGGCGAGAAGGCCAAGCGCCCCCTGCGCGCCCATCAATACGGCCCGAGGTTCTTCGACAGCCTGAAGAAGATCGAGGGCGTGTCGCGGGAGAAGCTCGTCGAGGTGGTCATGCACGTCCTCACGGGCCTGGACGCCGAGCTGGCCTCCCGTGAACTGCACCAGCTGCGCACGGGCTCGGGCGGCGACGACCCGACGAGGACCCGCTCCGATGGCTCAACAGCCTGGCGCGTCAGCATCCAGGTCAACACCCCCAGCGCCCGGCGCCTGCACTACTGGCGCCGCCCGGACGGCACCGTCGAACTAGCCCGCGTGTGCCTCCACGACGACCTGGAGATCTAGAGGGCGGGTTCGTCGAACCCGATGGTCGGCCTCTGAGGGAGCGGCCCGCGATGAGCACGTGCCGGAGTTCGTCGGGGTCTGATGAGCACGAGCCGGGTCTCGTTGAGGGAAAGGGCCGATTTCGGGCTGTTTCGGGCGACGAACTCCGCCGCGTGCTCATCGAACCGTGACGACGCGGGTTGCAGGGCGGTGGTCCGTCCCTGAGGAGCGAGCCCACATCGGTCCCTGAGGAACGGGCCACGCCGGTCCCTGAGGAGCAGCCCCGCACGTTGACCGGCACCGAGCGAGAGCTATGCGGGGCTGCGTCTCGAAGGGTCCGAAACCCACAGCCGGGCCGATCCGGTAAGCATCAGGAACCAGAGTCACGCCCTCCACCACGCACAATTCTTTGTATACGGGCAGCCGCGCGAATAATTGCGCCGCTGCCCGTATACAGAGATTTGTGCAGGCAGATTGGGGGCAAGGGGGACTGAAGCTGGTCGTGGGGGTGGTGGTGCGCCTCGCTACTTGAGCCGTCCGCCCTGTTGCCAAGACCCTGCGCACAGCGCGGGACCTTTCGACACGAGCCCCGGCGCTTCGCGTGGGGGCTCGGCTCAAGGACCGGTGTTCCTCGCGGCTTGCTCACGGACTGGGCCTCTGAGGTGTGGGCCATGTCGGTCCCTGAGCAAAAGCCCACATCGGTCCCTGAGGAACGGGCCGCATCGGTCCCTGAGGAGCAGCCCCGCACGCTGACCGGCACCGAGCGAGAGCTATGCGGGGCTGCGTCTCGAAGGGTCCGAAACCCACGCACTCCCGATCCCCACGAGCCAGAGTCACGCCCTCCACCACGCACTATTCTTTTGGGGTTGACCCGGATTTCCGGACATTGACCAGGCGGGATTCGGGTCCTGTCGGGGAGGATGTCTGTGATGGGCACGAGTAAGAAGAGGAAGTCGTATACGCCGGAGTATCGCCGTGAGGCGGCGCGTCTGGTGATCGACACGGGACGGGCTATCGCGCAGGTCGCTCGGGAGATCGGTGTCGGTGAGCAGTTGCTGGGGCGGTGGGTCGCGCGGGAACGCGCCCACACGGGGTCTGGGCCGGGCGTGCCTTTGGAGGTCGACGAGCGGGCCGAGCTGGAACGGTTGCGGCGTGAGGTCGCGGAGCTGCGGATGGACAACGAGTTCCTGGGAAAAGCGGCGGCCTTCTTCGCGTCGAGGCAGAACCCGAGGAACGGTTCCAGGTGATCGAGGTGGAGAAGGCTGACCCGGCCAACACTAGCCTGCATACCGATCTCGTTGAGGACGCGCTCCGGCAGGCCGTCGCGCTGCGCGGCGCTCTGCCACACAAGGTCGTCTTCCATGCGGACAGGGGGACCCAGTACACCAGCAGCCAACTCGCGATCGCCGCGAAGGAGCTCGGGGTGCTGCGGTCAATGGGCCGCACCGGCGTGTGCTGGGACAACGCGGCCGCGGAATCGTTCTGGTCGATCTTCAAGAACGAGTACTACCACCGGCACGTGTTCCCCACGATCGACGCCGCTCGTCGAGGCGCGTACACGTGGATCGACGGGTGGTACAACGCACACCGCCGCCACTCCGGTATCGGCTACCTCAGCCCGCTAGAGTACGAACGCCGCCAGCTCGCGCTGGCAGCCTGACCAACCAACCACCTGTCCGGGTTTCGGGGTCAACCTCACTTTGTATACGGCCAGCCACGCGAATAGTTGCGCCGCTGCCCGTATACAGAGATTTGTGCAGGGAAACCACCGCAAGACCGGCCATGGTGGGGATGCGGGGGCGGGTCAGGGTTCCGCCGCCCGGGAGACGGCAGAGGGTGAGGTGGGGAGGCGCTTCGTCGAAGCGTAAGAGCATCCATGCACTGAGACCAGGAGTGACTGTGGTCACAGAGCCGGGCCGGCAGCGAGACGGAGCGCCTCCCCACCTCAGCCGCCCGCCCTTGTGCCAAGAACCTGCCTACAGCGCGGGACCTTTCGACACGACGGTTCGCTGGCGCTCACGCGTCGGCTCAAGGAACGGGGCTCACCTCAGCCGTCTGCCCTTGTGGTTGGCCGAGCAGGCGGGTGCGGGACCTTTCGACACGGTGTTCGGCTAGCGCCTCACGGCCGGCTCAAGGAACGATCGTCACCTCAGCCGTCTGCCCTGTTGTCGAGTCACTGCCCACCGCGCGGGACCTTTCGACACGGGCCCGGCGCTTCGCGCGGGGGCCCGGCTCAAGGAACGGCGGCCGGCTCAGGGAGCGGGGGCCGGGCTCAAGGGCCGGGGCGACTCAGGTGTCGAGGCCGACCTCGTGGGCGAGCAGGACCAGGCCGACACGGTCGCGGGCGCCTAACTTGCTGAGCAGCCGACCGATGTGGGTCTTCACCGTGCCCTCGGCCATGTACAGCCGCTGGCCGATCTCCTGGTTGTTGGCGCCGCGGGCTACCTCGACGAGGACCTCGCGCTCGCGGTCGGTGAGGACGTCCAGGCGGGTGTCGCGGTCGGCGGAGACCTTGGGCAGCAGCCCGGCGAAGTGCGTGAGGAGGCGTTTGGTGGTCGACGGCGCCACGACGGCGTCGCCCGCCGCCACTGCGCGGATGGCGCCCAGCAGTTCATCGGGCAGGGCGTCCTTCAGCAGGAAGCCGCTCGCGCCGCCCTGCAGTGCGGCGAACACGTACTCGTCGAGGTCGAAGGTGGTGAGCACCAGCACTTTCGTGTCGACGCCCAGCGCTGTGATGCGGCGCGTGGCCTCGGTGCCGTCCATGATCGGCATCCGGATGTCCATCAGCACCACATCGACGGGGCGCGCACGCACCATGGCGACGGCGTCGCGGCCGTTGTCGACCTCGCCCACGGCCTCCATGTCGTCGGCCGAATCGATCAGCATCCGGAAACCGGAACGCACCAGCGACTGGTCGTCGGCCAGCAGCACCTTGATCATCTACTCGTCTCCCTTCAGCCAGCCGCTGCCGAGCATCGCCGGCAACGGGAGCCGGGCCTGCACCTCGAAACCGCCCCCGGGGCGGGGCCCCGCGCGGAAGTCGCCGCCCATCGCCTGCACGCGCTCCCGCATCCCGCGGACACCGGACCCGCGCCCGTCGGACTTCGACAGCACACCGATCCCGTCGTCGCGCACCACGATCAGCACGTCGCGCGGCGTGTACGACAGCTCGACGATGGCGGTGGCCGTCGGGCCCGCATGCTTGAGGAAATTGGTGACGGCCTCCTGCACGACGCGGAACGCGGCCAACGACAGCGACTCGGGCAGCACCTGGGCCTCGCCGGTCACGGTCAGCGTGATCCGGTCGCCCGCAGACGCGATCAGCTCCGGCACCTGACTGAGCGACGGCGCGGGCCCGAACGCCGGCTGTTCGTCCTCGCCGCGCATCACCGCGACGATGCGGCGCACCTCCGCGATGGACTTGCGGCCGGTATCGGCGATCACCCCCAGGGCCTCCGTCGCCGCCTCCGGGCGCTTCTGCGTGAGCGCCTTCGCGCCTTCGGCCTGCACCACGATCACCGACAGCGAGTGGGCGAGCACGTCGTGCAGCTCCTGCGCCACCTGCGCCCGGGCCCGGCCCGCGGCGAGTTCCGTCTCCTGCTCGGACTGCCGGCGTGCGGCCGTGAACCGCTCGGTGGCGATCTCTCGGTCCAGCGCCTCGCTCAGCTGCCGCTCGCGCAGCAGCCGGCCGGCGAGATACCAGAGCGCGGTGATGGTGAAGCTGAGCAGCACGAGCAGCGTCGTGCCGATGAAGCGGTAGCCGTCCGCCAGGCCGCGCGTCCAGGTCATCGGCCCGGCGACCGAGCCGATGAGCGCGAACGCCCCGACGGCGATCCCCGCGGTCAGGCGGTGGTAGCGGCCCACGCTGTAGGCGACGATGGGCACGGCGATCAACGCGGGCACGGGGATGGTGATGGTCAGCACCATGCCGAGACCCGCGACGGCGATGACGCCCAGCGCGGCCAGCGGGGCCACGCGCCGGAGCGCGACCGCCGCGCACATCAGCAGCGACCAGCCCACCGCGCGCCACATCAGGTGGTCGTTGTTCCACGCGAAGACCGGAACGAGGCTGCCGACGGCGAGCGCCGCAGCGAGCCCGACGTCGCGGAGAAGCATGCGGCCGTCCCTCGACCAGCGGAAGTCGTTCATGATGTGCCCAGCCTAGGCGGGACGCGTCGTCCCGGGGGTCAGACCACCGTCCGCAGTTGCTCAACCAGGGTCAACCCTGGTCTGATTCAGGGCCCTGCCTGTATCGCCGGGCCGGAGACTCTGCTTAGGCTGGCAGCATGATTCGCAAGCTCTTCTGGGCGATGGCGCTCGTCGCCGTCGCGTTCACCGTGACCGGCGTCGTCGACAGCGCCGCGGCTCGCCGCCGCCGCGAACTCTGGTCGGAGGCCACCGACTGAACAAGCCGGGTCAGTACCCGAGCTTCTCCTTGCGCACGGGCAGCCACGCGATGGCGTCGCGGACGGCCTCCTGCTCGGTCAGCTGGGCTTCCCAGCCGAGGACGTCGTGCGCCTTCGACGAGACGGTGTAGACGCCGGCCACGTCACCCGGCCGCGGCGGGCCGAAGGTCACCCGGAGCGGGTCGCCGGTGATGGTCTCGAACGACGCCGCCAGCTCCTTGACCGTGACGCCGTTGCCCGTGCCGATGTTGAACACCTGATAGGGCGACTCGGCGGTGGCGGTGTCGAAGCCCTCGATGGCCGCCACGTGCGCGCGGGCCAGGTCCCAGACGTGGATGAAGTCGCGGATGCCCGAGCCGTCGCGGGTCGGCCAGTCGACGCCGGTGACCGTGAACGTCTCGCCCCTCGACCAGGCCTCCAGCAGCTTGGCCAGGACGTGGGTGGGGTTCTCGAGCTGCTGACCCGAGCGCAGCTGCGGGTCGGTGCCGATGGGGTTGAAGTAGCGCAGGCTCAGCACCTTCACGGCGCTCGCCTTCGTGAAGTCCTCCAGGATCAGCTCCACCATGAACTTGGTGCGCGCGTACGGCGAGCCGGGCTGCAGCGGCGAGTCCTCCGTCACGACGAAGTTCTCGTCCGGCGCGTAGATCGACGCCGACGAGCTGAACAGGAACCGGGGCACGTTGTTGCGCTCGAGGGCCTTCAGCAGCGTGATGGTCTTGGAGACGTTGTTCTCGTAGTAGCCGAGCGGGTCGGCGACCGACTCGGGCACCACGATCTTGGCCGCGCAGTGCACGACGGCGTCGACGCGATGCTCGGCGAAGATGCGGTCGAGCAGCGCCTCGTCGGCGATGTCGCCCTCGTACACCGTGCGGCTCCCGATGAACTCGCGGCGGCCGGTGGAGAAGTCGTCGAGGATGACCACCTGGTGGCCCGCGTCCTCGCAGGCCGACGCGACGGTGCTTCCGATGTATCCGGCTCCGCCGGTGATGAGGACGAGCATGAACAACCTTCTGTCTCGGGGTCGAGCTTCATCTTAGGCCGCGGCGGCGCCCGCGTCGCAGCGTCGGGTCGGTCCCGATCAGCGCCGACGAGCGGGGGCTACCAGCCGCGCGCGGCCCACTCGGCCAGGTGCGGGGACTCCGCGCCGATCGTGGTCGACGCGCCGTGGCCCGGGTGGACGACCGTCGACGGCGGCAGCGTGAACAGCCGCTGCGCGATCGACTCCAGGATCGCGGGGAAGCTCGAATAGTCCCAACGGGTCGCGCCCGGCCCGCCGGGAAACAGCGTGTCGCCGGTGAAGACGGCGCCGAGCGCGTCCGCGACGATCGACGTCGACCCCGGTGTGTGGCCGGGCGTGTGCCGCGCGACGAGGTCGACGCCGGCCACAGACACCCGGTCGCCGTCGGCCAGCGCGTCGACCGGTGCGTCGCCCAGCTCGTCCTGCCAGAGGAACTGGTCGGCCGGGTTCATCCGCGGCACGAGGCCGTGCGGCGCGGCGAACGCGGCGGCCTGACGGATGTGGTCCCAATGCCCGTGCGTGATCAGCACCGCGACGACGCGGCGTCCGCGCACCGCGGCCTCCACGGCGGCGGCGTCGTGCGCGGGATCGATGACGACGACCTCGGCGTCGTCGCCGATCAGCCAGGTGTTGTTCTCGTGCACGGCCGGCCCGGCCGGGTCCGGGTTGCCCGCGGTCAGCACCTTCTCGATCGTGGTCATGGGATCCTCCTCGCTGATGAGCCTCGTGCGCGGCCGGTTCACCCGGCCTGCTGCTCCCGCCGGACGGTGAACCGCTGGGCGACAAGGCCGATCAGCTGCGTGAGCCGCACGCTGTCCTGCTGGCCGAGGTCGTCGCCCCAGAGGACGCTGGCGTCGTGCAGGGCGTCGAAGATGTCGATCAGGTCGTCGACGCTGGCCACCGGCTCCAGGTCGAGGCGGTCGGCCGCGGCCTCGAGGACGGCGGCGAACTGCGGCCGGAGCTCCTGGCGCAGCGTGAAGAGGCGGCGTTGGAGTGCGGGGTCGCGGCGGCCGCGCAGCCTGATCTCCAGCGTGGTGGTGTGCGCCTCGGGCGAGATCATCTTGACCGTGAGCAGGCGGCGGATGGCGTCGTCGAGCTGGATGCCCTCGGGCAGCTTCGCGACGTCGGCCTGGAACCGGGCCATCGTGGTCCGGTGCGTCTCCTCCAGGAGCGCGAGGATGAGCGCGTCCTTGTCCTCGAAGTTCGAGTAGAACGCCCCGCGGGTGAAGCCGGCGGCCTCCGAGATCTGCTCGACGCTCGTGGCGTCGATCCCGTGGCGCGCGAATTCCGTGATCGCGGCCTGGATGAGCCGCTGGCGCGTCGCCTCACGGCGCGGGGTGGTCTCGGACATGGGGACACCCTAACGCCTCCCGATACACGATTGCATCGAAAAGGATACAGAGCTGTATGCTCAACGCGGATTCACTTCTGTATCGAAA
Source organism: Arachnia sp. (assembly GCA_047602285.1). Taxonomy (GTDB): domain Bacteria; phylum Actinomycetota; class Actinomycetes; order Propionibacteriales; family Propionibacteriaceae; genus Arachnia. Next base: position 1,968,294 of record JASGHR010000001.1, on the reverse strand, counting down.
TCTAGGGGACCGATGTCTGCCACGCTCTATGCCCTCGGGCGCTGGTGCTACCGGCGTCGTCTCGTCGTGATCGCCGTCTGGTTCGCGCTGCTCGCCGTGCTGGGCGGTGGCGCCGCGATGCTCTCCGGACCGTTCCAGAACACGTTCGAGATCCCCTCGTCGAAGTCCCAGGAGGCCCTCGACAAGCTGCGCATGACCTTCCCACAAGGGGCGGCGCTGTCGGCGATGACGGTCGTGGTCGCACCCGAGGGGCACACGGTCGCGGACTACCGCTCGCAGATCGAGGCCGCCGTCAAGCAGTTCGACGCGCTGCCCGAGACCGAGTCGGTGACCTCGCCCTGGAACGAGCTCGTCGACGGGCTGGTGTCCGACGACGGCCGCGCGGCCATCATCCAGATGAACCTCGACTTCGGCCTCGCGCCGTCCGAGGCCGACCTCCAGCCGGTCACCGACGTGGCCGACGCACTGCGCGCCGACCTGCCCGCAGGCAGCCAGGTCAGCATGGGCGGCGAGGCCTACAACATCGAACTGCCGCACCTCAGCATCATCGAGGGCATCGGCCTGATCGTCGCGCTCGTCGTGCTCGCCGTCGTCCTCGGCTCGCTCGTGGCCGCGGGCCTGCCGCTGCTCACCGCCATCGCCGGCGTCGGCGTCGCCATGTCGATCATGCTGCTGCTCACCCGCGTGTTCGACATCAACTCCACGACGCCGCTGCTCTCCATCATGCTCGGCCTCGCCGTGGGCATCGACTACGCGCTCTTCATCCTCTCGCGCCACCGCGACCAGCTGCGCGACGGGCTCGATCCCGAGGAGTCCGCCGGCCGCGCCGTCGGCACATCGGGCTCAGCAGTGGTCTTCGCGGGCCTGACCGTCTTCATCGCACTGCTCGGCCTCGGCGTGGCCAACATCCCGTTCCTCACCGTGATGGGCATCTTCGCCGCCGTCACCGTCGCCTTCGCCGTCGTCATCGCGCTCACGCTGCTGCCCGCGCTCATGGGCCTGCTCGGCGCGCGCATGACGCCCAGACCCAAGCGCGCACGTGTGCGGAAGAACCCTTCGAGACGGGCTCCTTCGTCGCCCTCCTCAGGGAACGGTGTGGAGTCGCCCTCCTCAGGGATCTTCGCGTGGTGGGTCGGCGTGACCACCTCCCACCCGATCGTCACGATCGTGGCTGTCGTCGCGGCGCTGGGCGCGCTGTCGCTGCCGACGGTGGGGCTGCAGGTCTCGCTGCCGAACGCGGGGCAGCAGGAGGCGGGGTCGCCCGCGCGGGTGGCCTACGACCTGCTCGCGGAGCACTTCGGGCCGGGCGTGAACGGGCCGCTGGTGGTCACCGGCGACATCATCGGCAGCACGGACCCGCTGGGTGTCGTCGCGGGCATCAAGGAGGACATCGAGAAGATCCCCGGTGTCGCGTCGGTCCCGCTGGCGACGCCCAACCAGAATGCCGACACGGCGCTCATCCAGATCGTGCCCACCACCGGGCCCGACGATCCGGCCACCGCGGACCTCGTGAAGGCGCTGAGCGCGCACGCGGATCAGTGGCGTGAGGAGTACGGCGTCGACACGTTCGTCACGGGCATGACGGCCGTGCAGATCGACATCAGCGAGAAGCTCACCGCGGCGCTGCTGCCCTTCGGCGTCCTCGTCGTCGGCCTGTCGCTGGTGCTGCTCGCGGCGGTGTTCCGCTCCGTGTGGGTCCCGGTCAAGGCGACGGTGGGCTACCTGCTGAGCGTCGGCGCCGCGTTCGGCGCGACGTCCCTGGTGTTCAACCAGGGCGTGCTCAAGGAGGTCATCAACCTCGAGAAGCCGATGCCGGTCATCTCCTTCCTGCCGATCCTCCTGATGGGCATCCTGTTCGGCCTTGCGATGGACTACGAGGTGTTCCTCGTCAGCCGCATCCGCGAGGACTACGTGCACGGCAAGGCGCCCGTCGAGGCCATCCGCGGCGGTTTCGTGGCGTCCGGGCCCGTCGTGGCCGGCGCCGCCGTCATCATGTTCGCGGTCTTCGCGTTCTTCGTGCCGCAGGGCATGTCGTCGATCAAGGCCATCGCGTTCGCGCTGTCGATCGGCGTGGCCGTCGACGCGTTCCTGGTGCGGATGACGCTGGTGCCCGCGGTGATGACGCTGCTCGGCGAGCGCGCGTGGTGGTTGCCCCGCTGGCTCGACCGGCTGCTGCCCACCTTCGACGTGGAGGGCGAGGTGCTCACCACCGAGATGGCGCTGCGGGACTGGCCCGGCGACGGGTCGCTCGCGTTCTCCGACGGCCTCACGGTCGAGGGCGTCGTCGGCCCCATCGACCTCAGCCTGGTCGCGGGCAACGTCGTGGGCCTCGTCGGCCCCGTCCGCACGCGCACCGGCGCCGCGCTCGCCCTGAGCGGCCGCCTCGAGACCACCTCCGGCCGGGCCCGGGTGGCGGGCGCGCTGCTGCCCGAGGGCGCGGCGCGGGTCCGCCGTCGCGTCACCTACGTCGACCTCGCAACCGAGGACGGCCTCGCCGTGCTCGCCCGCACCCGCGGCGGATCGGTGGTGTTCGTCGACTCGGTCGAGCTCGCCGCCACGCCCGAGTCCAAGGCCGTCGTCGACGACATCATCGCGCGCGTCCGCCCCGAGGGCGCGGTCGTGCTCTGTGCCGCGCACGAGGAGCAGCTCGCCGGCTACCCGATCGACGGGGTCTACGCCCCGCCCGCCACCACCTACGAGGGGAGCCTCGCATGAAGCCCCGCACCACCACCGGCCGCCTCCCCGCGATCATCGCGCTCGCGCTGGGCCCGCTGCTCGTCGTCGGGCTGCTGATCGGGCTGAGCCGCCCGGAGACCAAGGCCGTGAGCGCCGCCGTCGTCAACCTCGACGAGGCCGTCACGGTCGGCGACCAGCTGGTCCCGATGGGACGCCAGCTGGCGGCGGCCATGATCGAGAAGGACGAGCAGGTCGACTGGACCCTCGCCGACGCGCCCAGTGCCTCCGCGGGGCTCCGCTCCGGGAAGTACTCCGCCGTCGTCACCATCCCGAAGGGCTTCTCCGCCGCGGCCACCTCGTTCTCCGCGAACGACGCCGGCTCGGCGACGCAGGCCACCATCGAGGTGCAGGTGGGGCAGAACGCGCCGCTGACCGACGCGGCCGTGGCTGAGCAGGTGTCTCGCCTCGCCGTCGACACCATCAACGCCACCCTCACCGAGAGCTACCTGGACGGCATCTACGTCGGCTTCAACACGGTCGGCGAGCAGTTCACCACCATCGTCGACGGCGCGCGGCAGCTGCACGACGGCACCACGAAACTCGCCGACGGCGCGAAGGAGGCGTCGCAGGGCGTCAACCAGCTCGCCGAGGGGGTGGGCCAGCTCGGCACGGGGGCAACCAAGCTCGCCGACGGGGTCGACGAGTTCGCCGCTCAGACGCCGAAGCTGGTCGACGGCGTGCACCAGCTCGCCACGGGCGCGGACCAGCTGCTCGGCCAGATCCCCGCCTACGCGGACGGCGCCGCTCAGGCGATCGGGGGCGTGACGCAGCTCCGCAAGGGTCTCGACACCATGATCGGCGAACTGGGCAAGCAGGACGCCGACACCGGCGGTCTCGACCAGCTGGTCAGCGGCGCGACGCAGCTCTCCGACGGCGCCGCCGGCCTCAGCGCGGGGCTCGGGCAGGTCGACAGCACGCTCAAGGGCCTGGCGCAGCAGCCCGTGACGATGCCCGACGAGGCGGCCACGCAGGCGGCCACCGGGCTCGCCATGCAGTACTTCGGCTGCCAGGACCCCACGACGCCGCAGTGCCAGGGCACCATCCAGCTGCTCTCCGGTGTGCTCAAGGACACCTTCGCGCAGGGCTTCAGCGCGGGCGCGGGTGCGGGTTCGACGGCGCTCAACACCCCCGATCCGACGAGCGGCCAGACCCTCCTGATGGGTGCCTCGCAGCTGGCCGACGGCGCCCGGCAGCTGTCCGGCGGGGTCGGCCAGCTGGCCACCGAGCTGCCGAAGCAGACCGAGGAGCAGCTCGGGAAGCTCACAGGCGGCCTCACGCAGCTCCGCGACGGCGCGGCCACGCTCGAGCAGAAGGCTGCGCCCATCGTGGACAACGCCCCGCTGCTCGGCGCGGGCGCCACCCAGCTGCGCGACGGCATCAACCAGCTCGACGACCAGGTGGGCGCGCTGCCCGCCGGCGTGCAGCAGCTGGCCACGGGCGCCCGGCAGCTGGCCGACGGCACGACCCAGGCGGCCACCGGCGCGACGAAGGCGGCCGACGGCATCTCGCAGCTGGCCGACGGCGCGGCTGATCTCGACGACGGCGTCGGCACGTTCGCGTCCGAGCTGGCCAAGGGCGCGGACCAGGTGCCGAGCTACTCGTCGTCGGACCGCGAGAAGCTGTCCTCGGTGGTGGCCTCGCCCATCGAACGTGCCGACGGCGTGATCCAGAACGGTGCGGTGCCGCTGGTCACGCTCCTGCTCACCGTCGGTCTGTGGCTCGGTGCGCTCGCCGGCTTCGTCGTCGTGCGGCCGGTGCCGCGCAACGTGGTCGCCTCCCGGGCGAGCAGCGCGGCGCTGTGGGGACGCACGGTGTGGCTGCCGCTGGCGATCCTCGCCGGCCAGGGCCTCCTGCTCGGCATCGTCGGGGCGGTGGTGCTCGAGCTGAACCCCGCCCGCGCGGCCGGTCTCGCGGTGCTGCTGGCCGCCGTCGGCGTGTCCTTCGGGCTGGCCAACCACGCGCTCGCCGCGTGGCTGGGCAACGTGGGCCGCGCGATCGCGGGCGTGCTCGCCGCCGTCACGGTGGCGCTCGGACTCTCGTCGGCCGTCGGCTGGCTCGCACCTGCGGGCGCCGTCTCCCCGCTGCAGAGCGCGTTCCTGCTGGTGCGCACCTGGCTCTCGGGCGGCAGCGGCGAGGTGGGTCTCGCGTCGGTCGCGGTCCTGATGGCGGCGATCGCGGGGCTGCTCTCGCTGGCCTCCATCGCTGCCCGGAGGAGGCTCACCGCGGCTCAGTTCCGCCGCGCGGCCTGAGCGGCAGGGCGGCTCCTCTCGGGAAAAGTGCAGCGCAAAAGAGCGAATCTGCACGATCGTGCAAGGGGGTTGCAAGGACGTGCAGGGAAGCGGTTGGCTACTGCCTAAGGCGGCTATCTGCCGCGGATAGGCGCGTCCACTGCGGGCGCAGAAGCTGACACAGCCGTCAGGAACGGAGCAGAACTATGTCATTGGGAGTCATCTTCCTCTCTGAGGTCGTGGGAACGGCCATGCTGACCCTCTTGGGTTGTGGCGTCGTCGCCAACGTCGCGCTGGCGAAGACCAAGGGCAACGGCAGCGGCACCCTCTTCGTGAACTGGGGCTGGGGCCTCGCGGTCTTCGCGGGCGTCCTCGTCTCCTACAAGTCCGGCGGTCACCTGAACCCCGCCGTCACCCTCGGCATCCTGGCCTCCGGGGCCGAGTGGTACGTCAAGGATCAGATCGCCGTCAACGCGGCCTCGATCTTCACCTACCTCGCCGCCGAGATGATCGGCGCGTTCATCGGCGCCGTGCTCTGCTGGCTCGCCTACAAGCAGCACTTCGACGATCCCGCGGATGACGCCGCCACCAAGCTCGGCGTCTTCTCGACCGGCCCGCAGCACCGCAACGCCGTGTGGAACGTCGTGACCGAGGCCATCGGCACCTTCGTCCTCGTGTTCGTCGTCCTCGCGGCCGGCCACTGGGGCAACGCGGACACCGCGACGCCCGCCGGCCTCGGCTGGCTCGGCGCCCTCGGCGTCGCCCTGCTCGTCGTCGGCATCGGCGCGAGCCTCGGCGGCCCCACCGGCTACGCCATCAACCCGGCCCGTGACCTCGGCCCCCGCATCGCGCACGCGCTGCTGCCGATCAAGGGCAAGGGCAGCTCCGACTGGGGCTACTCCTGGGTTCCGGTGGTCGGCCCGATCCTGGGCGGCGTGATCGCCGGCCTCCTCTCCGGCGTGCTGCTGCCCGCCTGATCCCCATCAACAACCATCACAAGGAAGTGACCATTCATGGCTGACAAGTACGTACTGGCAATCGATCAGGGCACGACGAGCTCGCGTGCGATCATCTTCGACCACAAGGGCACCATCGTGTCCGTCGGGCAGAAGGAGCACGAGCAGATCTTCCCGCGCGCCGGGTGGGTCGAGCACGACCCCATCGAGGTGTGGGACAGCGTCCGCGCGGTCGTCGCTGAGGCGCTCAGCAAGGCCTCGCTGAACAACGCGGACATCCACGCCGTCGGCATCACCAACCAGCGCGAGACCACCGTCGTGTGGGACAAGACCACGGGCAAGCCCGTCTACAACGCGATCGTCTGGCAGGACACCCGCACCGGCAAGATCGTCGAGGAGCTCGGCGGCGAGATCGGTCAGGACCGCTACAAGGACCGCGTGGGCCTCCCGCTGGCCACCTACTTCTGTGGCCCGAAGGTCAAGTGGATCCTCGACAACGTCGAGGGCGCCCGCGAGCGCGCCGAGGCCGGCGACCTCCTGATGGGCACCATGGACACCTGGGTGCTCTGGAACATGACCGGCGGCGTCGACGGCGGCGTGCACGTCACCGACGTCACCAACGCCTCGCGCACCATGCTCATGGACCTCAGCACGCTCGACTGGGATGCCGAGATCGCCGCCGACATGACGATCCCGCTGTCGATGCTGCCGACGATCAAGAGCTCGGCCGAGGTGTACGGCGAGGGCCGTGCGCAGGGCCTGCTCTCCGGCGTCCCGATCGCCGGCATCCTCGGCGACCAGCAGGCGGCCACCTTCGGCCAGGCCTGCTTCGAGGTCGGCATGGCGAAGAACACCTACGGCACCGGCAACTTCATGCTGATGAACACCGGCACCGAGATCGTCCCGTCGAAGAACGGCCTGCTGACCACCGTCTGCTACAAGATCGGCGACAACGCGGCGGTCTACGCGCTCGAGGGTTCGATCGCCGTCACCGGCTCGCTGGTGCAGTGGCTGCGCGACAACCTGAAGATGTTCGACTCGGCGCCCGAGGTCGAGGAGCTGGCGAAGTCGGTCGACGACAACGGCGGCACCTACTTCGTGCCCGCGTTCTCCGGCCTCTTCGCCCCGTACTGGCGTGCGGACGCCCGCGGCGCGATCGTCGGCCTGACCCGGTTCGTCAACCGCGGCCACATCGCCCGCGCGGTCCTCGAGTCCACGGCCTACCAGACCCGTGAGGTGCTGGACGCCATGGAGGCCGACTCCGGCGTGAAGCTGGCCGAGCTCAAGGTCGACGGCGGCATGACCGCCAACGAGCTGCTGATGCAGTTCCAGGCCGATCAGCTCGGTGTCGACGTGGTGCGCCCCGTCGTCGCCGAGACCACGGCGCTCGGCGCCGCCTACGCCGCCGGCATCGCCACCGGCTACTGGGCGGGCGAGCAGGACGTCATCGACAACTGGGCCGAGGCCAAGCGCTGGACGCCTTCGGACGAGCAGGACGAGCGCGCCCGCCTCTACCGCAACTGGAAGAAGGCCGTCACGCGGACCTTCGACTGGGTCGACGAGGACGTCGAGCAGGGCTGATCCCCCGACTCCCCGAGCGCCCGGTTCGGGACCCTCATGGGTCCCGGGCCGGGCGCTCGGCCGTCTCCGGTAGCGTGAGCACCATGCCTCTTCGCGAACTCGACTCCGGCTGGAAGCTGATCCATCTCGACGGGGACATCCCCGCCGACTACGCCGCCATCGCCGACGGCCCCGTGCCGGCCGCCGTCCCCGGCGTCGTGCACACGGACCTCCTGGCCGCCCACCTGATCCCCGACCCGTACGTCGACGACAACGAGTCCGCGCTCGCGTGGATCGGCCACTGCGACTGGGCGTACGAGACCACGTTCGACTACGCGGCCGACGGCGAGGCCCACCACGACCTGGTGGCCGACGGCCTCGACACCATCGCGACGGTGCTGCTGAACGGCGTTGAGGTGGCGCGGACGCGCAACCAGCACCGCAGCTGGCGGTGGCGCGTCGATCACCTGCTGCGCGAGGGCTTAAACACCCTCCGGGTGGAGTTCGCGTCGCCCATCCGCTACGCCCGGGAGCGCGAGGCCGCGATCGGCGCCCGCCCCTGTTCCTACGATTACCCGTACAACACCATCCGCAAGACGGCCTGCAACTTCGGCTGGGACTGGGGACCGGCGGTGGTCACGTCCGGCATCTGGCGGCGCATCGGCATCGAGGGCTGGTCCGGTGTCCGCATCGCATCGGTCAGGCCGGTCGTCGGCGTCGACGGCGACGCGCGCAGGGTCGACGTGCATGTCGAGCTCGAGTGGGGCGACGATCCCGCGCTGATCGTCGACGTGACCGCCACCGTCGCGGGCGTCTCGGCGCGCGCCACGCTGTCGCCCGCCACCGGGTCGTCCGCGGTGCTGCCGATCCGGGCGGCCGACGCCGACCTCTGGTACCCCCGCGGCCACGGCGGTCAGGCCCGCTACGAGCTGGTCGTCACGGCCGGCGACATCGACGCGTGGAGCAAGAAGATCGGTTTCCGCACCGTCGCGATCGACACCCCGGCCGACGCCCACGGCACGGCTTTCGCCATCGTCGTCAACGGCGAGCGGATCTACATCCGCGGCGCCAACTGGATCCCGGAGGACACCTTCTTCCCGCGGATCACCCGGCAACGGCTGGCGGAGCGGTTCGCCGACGCCGTCGAGGCCAACATGAACCTGCTCCGGGTCTGGGGCGGTGGGCTCTACGAGTCCGAGGACTTCTACGACCTGGCCGACGAGCTCGGCGTCCTCGTCTGGCAGGACTTCCTGCTCGCCTGCGCCGCCTATGCCGAGGACGCGGAGCTGTGGGACGAGTTCGAGGCCGAGGCGCGCGAGAACGTGACCCGGCTGACGACGCACCCCAGCCTCGTCATCTGGAACGGCAACAACGAGAACTTCATGGGATACGCCAGCTGGGGCTGGCGTCGTCACCTGAACGGCCTCACCTGGGGCGACGGGTACTACCAGGAGCTGTTCCCGCGCGTGGTGGCGGAGCTCGCGCCGACGACCCCCTACTCGCCCGGCAGCCCCTACAGCTTCAGCCCCTATTTCGACCCGAACGCGGCCGCGCACGGCACCATGCACATCTGGGACGTCTGGGGCAGCCTCGACTACACCGCGTACCGCAACCACACGCCGCGGTTCGTGTCCGAGTTCGGCTTCCAGGGCGCGCCCGCGTGGTCGACCCTGTTCTCCGTCGTGCACGACGAGCCCGCCGACCCGTACGGCCCGACGATGCTCGTCCACCAGAAGGCGCCCGACGGCAACGGGCGGCTCGAGCGGGGCTTCGGCGCGCACATCGCCAAGCCCGGCTCCATCGAGGACTGGCACTGGGCCACGCAGCTGAACCAGGCCCGCGCCGTCCGGTTCGGCCTGGAGCACTTCCGCTCGCTGCACCCGATCAACCAGGGCGCCGTCGTGTGGCAGCTGAACGACTGCTGGCCGGTGATCAGCTGGGCCGCCGTCGATGGGCACGGCCACCGCAAGCCGCTGTGGCACGCGCTGCAGGCCTCCTACGCGGAGCGGCTCGCGACCATCCAGCCGCGCGACGAGGGCCTCGCCCTTGTCCTGCACAACGACGGCGCCGACGAGTGGACCGCCGAGGCGCGCGTCCGCGTCCTCACGCTGGACGGCGCCGAGGTGGCAGGCACCACCGTGTCGGCGCACGTCGCGGCGCGCTCCGCGCTGACGGTGGCGCTCGACCTCTCGGCCGACGATCCCGCCACGCAGGTCCTCGTGGCCGACCTGTCGACGGGGGAGAGGGCGTTCTGGTACTTCGCCGAGGATCCTCAGCTCCGCCTCGATCCCGCGGCTGCCACGGCCACGGCGGAGGCCGTCGACGGCGGCTACCTGGTGACCGTCGAGGCCGCCACCCTCGCGAAGGACGTCACGCTGCTGGTCGACAAGGTGCACCCGGCCGCTCGCGTCGACCGCGGCCTCGTCACGCTGCTGCCCGGCGAACGCGCGGAGTTCCGAGTGTCGGCCCCGGCCGGCCTCGACCCGGCGCTCTTCGCCGACCCGCAGGTGGTGCGCACGGCCAACGACCTGGTGCCCACGCCGTAACCAGGCAGGACAAACGGCGAAAGGGCCGCGGACTTCGAGAGAAGTCCGCGGCCCCTTCGGTCAGAGGTGCCTCGAGGCTACTTCGCGGAGTTCGCGGTGGCCTCCTTCAGGATGCCCAGGTAGGTGTCGAGACCGGCACCCTTGATCGAGTTGACGAAGGCCTCCCAGTCCGAGTCCTTGTTCGGGTCGGTGGTGCCGAGCGCCAGGCTGGACTGGCCCTGCTTGATGGCGTTGTCGATGTTGACGCGCAGCTCGCCGATCTGAGCGGACTGCTCGATCGAGAAGAAGGGCTCCGTGAAGTAGTCCTCCACCGGCGTGGCGTAGACCTCCATCAGCTTGCCCGCGTTGTAGAGCAGCGGCTCCATCGACTTCTTCGGGTCGGTCATCTCGCCGTGGCGCACGTCCATCACCAGGTTGTGCGGGTTCTGCTCGGGCCAGCCCTCGTTCTGCTTGGTCTCGACGCCCGGGATCCGCTTGTAGATCGCCTGACGGGCGTCGATGCCCTTCTCGCCCTCCTTTGCCCATTCCCAGGTCTCGCCGAAGCGCGCGCCGAGGCGGGCGTGGAGGGTGCCCATGAGGCTCAGCTGGTAGTCCGCCCAGCGGATCATCTGCTCGGGGTTCTTGCAGTCCTTGGTCAGCGCCATGACCGGCACGCCGCCCGGGGTGTGGTCCCACGCCACCCAGGCCTTGCCGCTGGGGCCCGTGAACGGGGGCACAGCCTGGAACTCGTTGTACCGGGAGGCCGGATCCTCAGGCTTGACCTCGACGAAGTAGCCCGGCGAGCCGCCGGAGAAGATCGCGGCAGTGGGCTTACCGGCCGCCATGCCGGCGCGCTTGTACTGCTCGTCGTTCATCGAGAAGGCGTTCTTGTCGATCAGCCCGTCCTTGAGCCAACGGTTGGCGACCTTCAGGGCCTCGCGGTTGCCGTCCTCGATGGCGGTGAAGGTGATCTCGCCGTTGGTGAGGCGGAGGAAGTTGATGCCGATGTCCAGGTGAGCGGCCTGCAGCAGGCCGAGCGGCGGGACGTCGACGTAGCCGGTGAGCGGCGAGATCCCCGCGGCCTTGAGCTCCTTCAGCAGGTTCTCGAAGTCGTCGATGGTCTTGACGGAGTCCATGCTGATGCCGGTCTGCTGGAGCGACGGCGTGTGGATCCAGGCGCGCTGGTTCCAGGACGCGCAGTGGTAGCACTGGTTGATGCCGGGGAACGTGTACAGCTTGCCGTCGGGCGCGGTCAGGTACTTGCGGAAGTCCGGGAAAGCGGCGAACGTGGCCTGCAGCTCCGGCGCATAGGTGTCGACCAGCTCGTCGAGCGCCATGAGCAGGCCCTGCGAGCCATAGGCGTAGAGCTGCGAGCGGGTGAAGCCGCCCATCCAGCCGGCGCCCAGCATGAAGACGTCGGGCAGATCGCCGGACGACAGCATGGCGTTGACCTTGGGGGTGCCGTCGTCGCCGGCGGGGACGATCTCGTACTTCACCTTGACGCCCGTGACCTCTTCGAGGTGCTTGGAGTAGAGGTTGTCGGTGTCGGTGTTCTGCTCGGGGAAGCTGCGGGTGACGACGCGGAACTCCGTGGTGCCGTCGCCGAACTTCTCGATGGTGCGGGCCTTCGGGCCGATGTAGCCATCGGGGTACAGCACGCCCTCGATCTCAGGGCCGAGCTCGACCTTGAGCTTGGCGGTGCCGGGGACGTAGTCGGCGGTGCCGACGCCCCCGCCTCCGGTGTTGTTCGGGGTGGGGCCCTTGCCGTCACCGCAGGCGGCGAGCCCGGCCACGGCGACCGCTGCGGTTCCGGTGAGGAACATGCGTCGGCCGAGTGTGGCCTTCTCTAGTGGGTTGGTCACGATTGTTGTCCTTTCGGAAAGGGTGAATCAGAAGAGACCGCTCTTGGTCGTCCGGTTCGCGAACCAGTTGACCAGGAGAAGCAGGATGAGGCCGACGATGCTCTTGAAGAGGCCGATGGCGGTGGCGTAGCTGAACTGCGGGATGGGCGACTTGAGGCCCACCTCGTAGACGTAGGTGTCGATGACCTGCGAGACCGTGAGGTTCAGCGGGTTCTGCAGGAGGAGCACCTTCTCGAAGCCGGTGCTCAGGATGCTGCCGACGCTGAGGATCAGCAGGATGACGGCGATCGGCATGATCGAGGGGAGGTCGATGTGGATGATGCGCTTGAAGAGCGACGCGCCGTCCACCTTGGCGGCCTCGTGGTACTCCGGCGGCACCGAGCTGAGCGCTGCCAGATACAAGATGGCGGAGAAGCCCGCCGTCTGCCAGATGCCCGACCACACATAGATGTGTCGGAACCACGCCGGGTCGGCCAGGATGTTGCCCGGATCCATGCCCATCGCCTTCAGGGCCCCCATGATGACGCCGCTCTGCGGGTCGAGCATCATGATGATGATGCCGATCACGACGACGACCGAGAGGAAGTTCGGCGCGTAGGTGATGAGCTGCACGGCGCGGCTCAGGTACTTCTGCCGCAGGGCGTTGAGCGCGAGCGCCAGGATGATCGGGATCGGGAAGCCCGCGATCATCTCGTACAGGGCCAGCGCGATCGTGTTCCACATCAGCGGCCAGAAGTTGTTGGCCGCGAAGAACCGCTCGAACTGGTGGAGCCCGACCCACGGGCTGCCCGAGATGCCGTGAACGGGCGAGAACTCCTTGAAGGCGATCTGCAGGCCGTACATCGGCAGGTAGGAGAACACGATGAGCCAGACGAAGCTGGGCAGCAGCAGCAGGTAGAGCTGCCAGGAATGCAGGATCCGGCGCGTGAGGGGCACGGCGGGGTTCGCGGTTGCGCCACCGAGGGCTTCCGAGACGGTCATCTTCTTCTGCTTCATGGCCATCATCCCTTCACCGAGCCAATCATCATGCCCTTGACGAAGTGCTTCTGAACGAACGGGTACGCGATCAGGGGCGGGAGCGACGCGATCACGATGAGCGCGAACTTGAGTTTGCCGGCGAGCTCCTGCATCTCGGCGATCCGGCTGGGATCGACGCCGGCCATCTTGGCCGGGTCGAAGGTGTTGGTGACGAGGATGTTACGCATCGCGAGCTGCAGCGGGTACAGCTTCTCGTCGGTCAGGTAGATCAGGCCGTTGAACCACGAGTTCCAGGTGCCGACGCCGTAGAGCAGCATGTTCACCGCGATGATCGGAATCGACAGCGGCAGCGCGATCTTGAAGAAGAACGTGAAGTCGTTGGCGCCGTCCATCCGCGAGCTCTCGAGGAGTTCGTGCGGGATGGTCTCCTGGAAGAAGGTGCGCGTGATGATCAGCTGCCAGACGCTCATCACGCCCGGCAGGATCATCGCCCACACGGTGTTCAGCAGGCCGAGGTCGCGGACAACCAGGTAGCTGGGGATCATGCCGCCGCTGAACAGCATGGTCACCATGAACAGGAACACGAAAATGTTGCGCCCCGGCAGGTCCTTGCGCGACAGGGCGTAGCCGCCGGCCATCGTCGCGAAGGTACCGATCAGGATGACCGCCGCCGAGTAGAACAGCGAGTTCAGGATGCTCTGGAACAGCAGCGGCGATTCGAAGACTGCCGTGTAGGCGGTCACCGAGAAGCCGACCGGCCAGAGCCACACCTCGCCGGAGTTGATGGCTGTGACCGAAGACACCGAGGCGCTGAGGACGTAGATCAATGGATAGATGATGGTGAGCGAGAACACTGCCAGCACCACGACGAGCAGCGTGTTCAGCCGCCGGTCGCTCGCGGGCTCCATCATCGCCCGGACGCGTGCTTCCTTACTCGAGGCCACGTATGACCCTCCTCTCTGGCCGGCGTCGCTGCCGAGGTGCCGTTTTTTCCGGGGAGCTGTGGCGGCCTCGCCAAACCCTCCCGGGGTAACCTGGGGCGATAGTGGCACGTAAGCGGTTTAGGCGGCAAGACTTGGTCATAAATTGCGCACGTGTGCGCAATCAGATTGGGCGTTCTGCTGACGGCGGTCAGGATCGCTCAGCAAGGTTGCTCCCCTTGATGACCGCCCGGGAGCCGTACGCGTAGCGTTGTCGGCGCAACGCCCAATGCGAACGATGGAAGGTCTCGGCGCAATGCAACAAAACGAATCCACCGGCTCGGTCGGTGGACTGGTCGCTCTCGACGTCAGGTTCGGCGGCTCGCTTGTCGGTACGACGGCTTACACCACAACAGAGGGTGAGGTCATGCACGGCTCGCTTCGCCGCCTCGACGGCGGTGAGGATCAGCAGCCCGGCAAGGGCGTCGTCTTCTCCGGCGGGGCAGAGGGGGTGCGCTTCGACGCATCCAGCCTCACCATCGTCGGGCCGGACGGCCTGGTGAACGCGAGCTTCGTCGCCGAGGTGGTCTTCACCCCGGCCGCCGAGCAGGCCGACCTCGCGTACCTCCTCACCACGCGGCACATCGCCGTCGGCTACCGGGACGGCGAGTTCGTCGTCGGCTTCCGCAGCCTCGAGGACGGCGCGTGGACCGACTGCGCCGCCGTCGCCTGCCCGGCCGCCGGCGAGGAGCACATCTTCTCGGTGGCTCAGATCCTGACCCACGACGGCAACGTCGTCCTCGAGACCGAACTCGACGGCGAACTCCTGCCCTACGTCAAGGCGACCGCCGAGCAGCGCATCGGTGCCGAGGCGGGGTCGAGCGTCGCGTTCGCCAACGATGTCGACGGCGCGGCCGCGGGCTTCGCCGGCGAGATCGCCGCGCTGCGCGTCTCCGGATCCGACGGCGCCTGGGGCGGGGCCGACTTCCTGTACCAGCGCACCGCCGACGCGGCCGCGGCCGCCAGCGCGTCCTTCGACGGCACGCGCGAGGAGACCTACGCGGCGCTGGAGGGGCTCACCCCCGCCAACTACCAGGACGTCTCGCCCGAGGACACAGACTCCCAGATCGTCGCGAAGGCGGCGATGGTGCGGCCCACCTCCCGTCAGGCGAACTTCCAGCAGGAGTTGATGACGGCCTTCCTGCACTTCGGGCCCAACACCTTCTACGAGCAGGAGTGGGGCCACGGCACCGAGGATCCCGCGCGATTCGACCCCAGCGAGGACATCGACCCCGACTCCTGGGTGCGCGAGCTGCGCGACGCGGGCTTCCGCACCGCCGTCCTCACGCTGAAGCACCACGACGGCTTCTCGCTGTGGCCCACGCGCTACTCCGACCACTCCGTCGCCGGTTCGCCGTGGCGCGGGGGGAAGGGCGACGTCGCCGCCGAGTTCGCCGCCGCGGCCCGCCGTTACGGCCTGCGGGTCGGCTTCTACGTGTCGCCGGCCGACTCGAGCGCCGAGCTCAAGGGCATTTACGCCAATGGGTCGAAGCGCACCCCGCGCACGATCCCGACGCTGGTGGAGGGCGACGACCGCGCGGGCAAGGACATCCCCACCTTCACCTACGAGGTCACCGATTACGGCCAGTACTTCCTGAACACCCTCTACGAGGTGCTGACGCAGTACGGCGAGGTGTCCGAGGTGTGGTTCGACGGCGCGCCGGGCAACACCGCCGCCACCGAGACGTTCGACTACGACGCCTACTACGACCTCATCGACCACCTGCAGCCGAACGCGAATGTCGCCTCCGGCGGCCGCGACGTCCGGTGGGTGGGCAACGAGGCGGGCGTGTCGCGGCAGAACGAGCCCTCCGTCATCCCGATCATCGACAAGGGCCCCGGTGCCATCGTCGAGATCCAGCCGCGTGGCCCGTTCAACGAGAACCTCGGCTCGGACGCCCAGCTGGCCGCCGTGGTCAAGTCCGGCGATGCGAACAAGCTGCACTGGTGGGTCACCGAGACCGACATGCGCATCACCAAGGGCTGGTTCGCGCACCCGGACGATGTGCCGAAGAGCGGCCCGCGTCTGCTCGAGTACTACGAACAGACCGTCGCCCGGAACTCCGTGCTGCTGCTCAACATCCCGCCGACGAAGACCGGCCGGTTCGCCCCGGCATCCGTCGAGTCGCTGCGGTCGTTCGCGTCGGAGCTGCGTCGCGCCTTCACCCTCGACCACGCGCTGGGCGCGCCGGTCACGGTGGGCGACGAGGCCGTCACCAGCATCACGAACGGCAACCTGCGCGACGGTCACTGGTTCGCCGCGACCGACCGCACGCCCATCGTCGTCGACCTCGGCCAGGAGCGGACCATCGCCCGGTTCGCCCTGCGCGAGGACATCCTCGGCGCCGGCATGACCGTCGCGTCGTTCACGGTGGAGGCCGAGGTCGACGGCGTGTGGACCGAGGTGGCGCACTCCGGTGTCGTCGGCTCGCAGCGCATCCTGAAGCTGGCGCACCCGGTGACCGCCCGCCACTGGCGCGTGACGGTGACCGACGCCCGCGGTCCGTACGTGATCTCGGCCGTCAACCTCTGGGAGGAGCTGGACGTCGACCCCGGCAAGGCGACCGACGTCTACGTCGACGCCACCGCCCCGGTGGCCGGCGACGGGTCCGAGCAGCGGCCGTTCACGTCACTGGAGCAGTTCCGCCAGCTGGAGCTCGCCACCGGTGCCACCATCCGGTTCCGCGCCGGCCAGGACTACCCGGACGCGGACCTCCGCTTCTGGGGCTACGGCACGGACAACGCGCCCATCACGGTGACCACCTGGGCCGAGGGCTCCGCGCCCACCATCGGCGGCGTGTCGCTCGCCGACAAGTTCGCCAGCTACGCCGCCCAAGGCTGGGTGGTCAGCTGAACTGTCGCCCCCGGGCTGTAGCCCGCCTGTGACCCGAACGCCTGCGGAAACCCCGCAGGCGTTCGGCGTTGACTTGGGCCGTCGTTCCTTGAGCCGGGCCCCCGCGCGGAGCGCCGGGCCCTTGGTCGTTAGGTCCCGCGCTTGTGCAGGGAGTCGCGGCAGTGATGTCGTTCCTTGAGCCGGGCCGCCGCGCGGAGCGCCGGGCCCGTGTCGAGAGGTCCCGCGCTTGTGCAGGGTGTTGCGGCAGTGATGTCGCCACGCGCTGTGGTTGCGGACCCTTCGAGACGCAGCCCCGCGCGGCTTTCGCTCGGTGAAAGTCAGTACGCGGGGCTGCTCCTCAGGGACCGTTGCTTGAGCCAGCCGTCGTTCCTTGAGCCGGGCCCGTTCCTTGAGCCGGGCCCCCGCGCGGAGCGCCGGGCCCGTGTCGAGAGGTCCCGCGCTTGTGCAGGGTGTTGCGGCAGTGATGTCGCCACGCGCTGTGGTTGCGGACCCTTCGAGACGCAGCCCCGCGCGGCTTTCGCTCGGCGAAAGTCAGTACGCGGGGCTGCTCCTCAGGGACCGTTGCTTGAGCCAGCCGTCGTTCCTTGAGCCGGGCCCGTTCCTTGAGCTGGGACCGACGCACGTCCTCAGCGAGCGGATGGTCTCCTTAGAACGGCGGGTGGAGGTCCTTCATCGAGAAGCGGCGGCGTTTGTGCACCACGAGGACGAGCAGGCCGATGGCCGACACCAGCAGGAGGGCCAGCAGGGCGACGTCGAGGACGAAGCGGTTCATCGTGCCGCCTGAGATCGCGATCCGGAAGGCCTCGATGCTGTAGCGCATCGGCATGAAGTGGCCGAGGGCTGCGAAGAACGGCGGCAGTAGCTCCGGCGGGTAGGTGCCGCCGGCGGCGGTGAGCTGGATGATCAGCAGGATCAGCATGCCGGCGGTAGCGACGAGGCCCAGCCAGGTGCGCAGCAGGTGCGCCACCGCCGAGAAGGCGAGGGCGACCAGCGTGGTGAGCAGGATCGCCAGCCAGGGGTGGACGGGGTCGAGGCCGAGGCCGAGCCACGCGATGCCCAGCATGATCCAGCTCGCGACCACCGAGGTTGCAGCCAGCGACGCCCACGCCGTGAGGGCGATCCTGAGGTCGGAGCCGCGCGCGGCGAGCACGCGGCCGGTGATCGGACGCAGCAGGAAGAACGCCGAGATGCCGAACACCCACAAGGCGATGGAGAAGAACATCGGGGCGAGGCCGCGGCCGTAGACGTGCGCGGGGTTGTCGACCTGCATAGTGACGTCCACCGGGGCCGACATCACGCTGACGGCGTCGGCCTGCTCGTCGGCGGTGAGCACCGGGATGCGGGCGGCGCCGTCGGCCAGTTTCGTCGACAGCTCGTGCGCGCCGGTCGACAGCTGAGCCAGGCCGTCGTCGAGCGTCGTCGCGCCCTCGCGGAGCGTCCCGAGCCCGGTGGACAGCGTGCGGGCGCCGTCCGCGAGCTTCGTCCCGCCGTCGGCCAGCTGGCCGATCCCGGTGTTCAGCTTCGTCGCACCCGCGAGTGCGTCGCCGGTGCCCTTGCTCAGGTCCTTGGCGCCGGCCGCGACCTGCTGCGCGCCGGTGTTCAGGGCGTCGACCTTGTCCTTGGCGTCCTTGGCCTTCGCGCCCAGGTCGCCGACGCCGCGGAGCGCCTTGTCGGCCGCGGCCACCTCGTCGGCGATGGTGTCGGCGCGGGAGGCGACGGCGTCGGTCCGGGTGCTGAGGTCGTCGGCGGCGTCGCGGATACGGGTGAAGGCGGGATCGTCGGCGAGCTCGGGGTGGGCCTCGGCGAGGCCGGCCACGTCGTCGGCGAGGCCCTTGGCCCGCTCGGCGACCCGCGACGCGGCCCCGGCCCCCGTGCCCGTGATCTCGGCGGCCGCGTCGGCGGCACGCTGCACCCGCTCCTGCGCGCCGGGCAGCCGCTCGGCTGCGAGCGTCAACACGGGGTCGACGGCGTCGGCCAGCTGATCGGTGCCCTTGGCCACCTGAGCGGCGCCGTCGGCGAGTGTGCCGGCGCCGGTGTCGAGCTTGCCAAGGCCGGTGACCAGCGCCGACGACCCGGACCGCGCCTCGGTCGCCCCGTCAGCCAGCTGCTGAGCGCCCGACGCTAGGTCGCCCGTGCCGTCGGCCGCTGTAGCGGCGCCGTCGGCCAGCTTTCCGCTGCCGTCGTGCGCGGTGACGAGGCCCTCGTCGAGCTGCGCGGCGCCGTCGGCGGCCTGCTGCATGCCGTCGCGGATGGTGTTCAGGTTCGCGAACACGGCCTCGAAGTAGCTGCGGACGGCCGTCTCGTCGATCGCCCGGGCGATGGAGTTCTGCGCGGAGTTGGTGATGGTGCCGATCACGAAGCCGTTGGCGTCGTTGCGCCTGAGCTCGATCTCGGCGCGCTGCGGGTCGAGGTCCTGCGCGCTCACCAGGTTGCGCGAGAAGGTCTCCGGCACGGTGATGACGAGGTAGTAGTCGCCGCGCTCGAGGCCCTCCTCGGCGTCGGCGGCCGACGTGTCGATGAAGCGGAACGTGCCCGTGCGATGGAGGCTGTTGACGAAGTCGCGGCCGGCGGCCACCTCCTTGCCGTTGACGGTGGTGGGCTCGTCGTGGTTCACCACCGCGACCGGCACGTTGTCCAGCCTGCCGTACGGGTCCCAGTTGCCCGCGAGGTAGATGCAGCCGTACAGCATCGGGATCAGCAGGATGAAGACGAGCGCGAGGCGGGGCAGCGGGCCCTTGAAGCGCCGCAACTCGAACCGGGCGAGCGTGAGCGGGTTGGTGGGGCTTTCAGCCATGGCGGGGATCCATCTCTATCGTGAGGACGTCCTGCGGCACCGCGGTGCGCTCGGAGGTGGCGGCGACGATCGTGTGGCCGTCGGCGGCGAGCCGGAGGAGGTCCGCCCAGAGGTCGGCCTGGTCGGCCAGCGTCGTCTCCCTGTCGATGTCGTCGAGGACGATCAGCGGCGCGGGCCGGATGCACGCGAGGGCGACGGCGGCGCGGGTCTGGTCGGCGGGAGACAGCTGCCCGAAGAGGGTGCTGCGCGGCTCGTCGAGGCCCATCAACAGCGCGGCCCGCAGGTAGGTGGCGTGGCGCTGGCGGGCGGGCGCGGCGTCGGCGAGGGTGCGCTCGGTGATGCAGTCCTCGAGCGAGAGCTTGGGTTCGGCGACGACGAGGTCGGAGATCCGCGCGACGGACGTGATCTTGCGCACGTGTCCCGGCGAGGCGATCGCGTCGATCCCGTCGACCTGCAACTCGCCCTCGATGCCCCTCATCCGTCCCGCCAGCGCGAGCAGGAACGCGGACTTGCCCGTGCCGTCGGCGCCGATGACGGCTACCACCGCCCCCGGAGGGATGTCGGTGGTGACCGGATGGAAGACCGTGCCGCGGGCCGTGGCAAGCGTGAGGCCGGTCGCGACGATCAACGGGCTGGGGGCGGGTGAATCTGACACAGCGTCGAATCTATGAGCGTGTGATTCCCGACGCAATGCGGGGGACGGGCCGGATTGTCGGATCGCGACGTCCGGGGCCGTCGTGCCGGGGTTACCCGGGCCCTGCGCGACGGTGGTGACCGGGGCACGTGGAAGGATGTCGGACATGACCGACGTGCTCCTCTCGCAAGCCTCCACCACCGCCCTCGACGACGACAGGTATGTCGACCCGACGCTCGCCGACCTCGCGCACCAGGCCGCGTCCCACGGCGTGGTGCTGCTCCGCAACGACGGCGTGCTCCCGCTGGCCGCCGAGCTCCGGGTGAGCGTGTTCGGGCGCGGCCAGGTGGACTGGATGACGGTCGGCTACGGCTCCGGCGGCGACGTCAACGCCGCCTACACCACCGTGCTGCTCGACTGCCTCGAGTCCGGCGTCGTCGTCGACGAAGAGCTCGCCGCGACCTACCGCGCGTGGTGCGCCGCGAACCCCGTCGACCACGGCGAGTGGGGCAGCTGGCCGCGGTCGTACCCGGAGATGCCCGTCGACGACGAGCTCGTGCGGCGCGCGGCAGACAGGTCGGACGTGGCCGTCGTCGTGCTGGGCCGCGCGGCGGGCGAGGACAGGGACAACACGCTGGAGCCCGGCTCCTACTACCTGACCGACGACGAGCGCGCGCTGCTGGAAGCGGTCACTTCCGCGTTCGCCCGCACCGTCGTGGTGGTCAACACCGGCAACCTGATGGACTTCGCGTGGGTCGAGGAGCTGGCGCCCAGCGCGGTGCTGCTCGCCTGGCTGGGCGGCATGGAGGGCGGCCGCGCCGTCGCCGACGTCCTGACCGGTGCCGTGAACCCGAGCGGTCGACTGACCGACACCATCGCCCGCGCCTACACCGATTACCCCAGCTCGGCCAGCTTCGGCGACGCGGACGTGACGTGCTACGCCGAGGACGTCTTCGTCGGCTACCGCTACTTCGAGACCTTCGCGCCCCAGGCCGTGCTGTTCCCGTTCGGCTTCGGGCTGTCGTACACGACCTTCGACATCCGCACGACGGCGTGCGACGTGGAGGACCGTGCGCAGCCCGTCGTCCTCCTCAGCGCCACCGTCACCAACACGGGATCGCGGCCGGGCAGGCAGGTCGTACAGGCTTATCAGGGCAGCCCCGTCGGTGCGCTCGCGCAGCCCGCACGCCAGCTGGTCGCCTTCGCCAAGACCCGGATGCTGGCGCCGGGGGAGTCGGAGGAGGTCGAGCTGTGCTTCCGCCTGCTGGCCTCCTACGACGACGCGGGCGCCACCGGGCACCGCAGCGCCTACGTCCTCGAGCCCGGCGAGTACCGGTTCTTCGTGGGCGCCGACGTCCGCAGCGCCGAGCCCGTGGGGCAGCTGACGGTGGGCGACCTCGTCGTCGTGCAGCAGCTGGAGGAGGCGGCGGCGCCGACGGAGGGATTCGCCCGACTGACCAACGCGCGGTCGGCCAGCGCCGACGGTGGACCCGCCTGGGAGCTCGTGCCCACCGCGACGGTCGACCTGCGGCAGCGCATCCTGGACGGGCTGCCCCGGCGAATGGAGCCCACGTCCCGTGGCCTGACCTGGGGCGACGTCGTCGCCAAGTCGGCCACCGTGGAGGACCTCGTCCGCGACCTTCCCGCCGCCGACCTCGCCGCGCTCTGCTACGGCGACAAGACGATGAACAGCCCGCTGGGCGCGCCGGGCAACGCGGGCGCACTGGGTGGCGTGACCGCGTCGCTCCGCCGCCGCGGCGTGCCGCCGGTGGTCACCACCGACGGCCCCTCGGGCCTCAGGCTCAGCGCCTTCGCGTCGCTCCTGCCGTGCGGCACGGCACTCGCGTCCACCTGGGACGCGGTCCTCGTCGAGTGGCTGTCCGCGCTGCTCGGCGAGGAGATGTGCCGCAAGGGCTCCGACGTGCTGCTGAGCCCGGGCATGAACATCCACCGCGACCCGCTCTGCGGCCGCAACTTCGAGTACTTCTCCGAGGATCCGCTGGTGACCGGGCGGGCGGCGGCCGCCGTCGTGCGGGGCCTGCAGTCGTCGGGCGGGTCGGCCTGCCCGAAGCACTTCGCGGCCAACAACCAGGAGTTCCGCCGCACCACCAACGACTCGCGCGTCTCCGAGCGGGCCCTGCGCGAGATCTACCTCAAGGGCTTCGAGATCATGATCCGGTCATCGTGGCCGAAGAACCTGATGACGTCGTACAACAAGATCAACGGCGTGTGGGCGCACTACCACTACGACCTGGTCACCACGATCCTGCGCGGCGAGTGGGGCTACGAGGGCAACGTGGTCACCGATTGGTGGATGCGGCTGGCCGAGGACCCGAACTTCCCGGGGCTTCGCGACAGCGGCTACCGCGTCCGCGCCCAGGTGGACGTCCTCATGCCCGGCGGCCAGGCCCACGGTTCCGACGTGCTCGACACGGGCATCATCGACGGCCTGGCCACCGGGACACTCACCCTCGGTGAGGTCCAGCGCTCCGCAGCCAATGTGCTCCGCCAAGTGCTGGCCAACGACCTCGCCCGCGCGCGCACCGTGGTGGTCGACGACCAGCCGCGCCGCGACGGCCAGTACTGACCCGCTCCCGCTCTTCCAAGGCCGGGCCCGGCGCTTCGCGCGGGGGCCGGCTCAAGCCCGTTCCCTGAGGAGCAACCCCGCGTGGTGTCTGTCGCCGAGTGTGTGTTGTGCGGGGTTGCGTCTCGAAGGGTCCGATACCCGAGTGGGTGGTGACTTTGCTGCTGCAGATCGTGCTGTCTACTGCCGCGGTTTTCTGCTCGTGGGTGCGGGACCTTTCGACACGGGCCCGGCGCTTCGCGCGGGGGCCCGGCTCAAGGAACGGCGTGGGCCCGGCTCAAGGGACGGTGTGGTCGGTCCCTGAGGAGCAGCCCCGCGTGGTGTCTGGCGCCGAGTGTTGGCTGTGCGGGGTTGCGTCTCGAAGGGTCCGAGAGCACAGCGCTGCTGATGTCGCTGCCGCAGTTCCCTGCCTATAGTTGCGGACCTTTCGACACGGGCCCGGCGCTTCGCGCGGGGGCCCGGCTCGAGGGACGGTGTGGTCGGTCCCTGAGGAGCAGCCCCGCGTGGTGTCTGGCGCCGAGTGTGGGTTGTGCGGGGTTGCGTCTCGAAGGGTCCGAGAGCACAGCGAGTGGTGACTTTGCTGCCGTAGATCATGCTGTCTACTGCCGCAGCTCTCTGCTGATGGTTGCGGACCTTTCGACTCGACGGTTCGCTGGCGCTCACACGTCGGCTCAAGGAACGACACGGGCCCGGCGCTTCGCGCGGGGGCCCGGCTCGAGGGACGGTGTGGTCGGTCCCTGAGGAGCAGCCCCGCGTGGTGTCTGGCGCCGAGTGTGGGTTGTGCGGGGTTGCGTCTCGAAGGGTCCGAGAGCACAGCGAGTGGTGACTTTGCTGCCGTAGATCATGCTGTCTACTGCCGCAGCTCTCTGCTGATGGTTGCGGACCTTTCGACTCGACGGTTCGCTGGCGCTCACGCGTCGGCTCAAGGAACGACACGGGCCCGGCTCTTCGCTCACGCGTCGGCTCAAGGAGCGGCGAGGGGCCCGGCTCGAGGGTCGGCGTGGCCGGCTCAAGGGCGGTGGGGGTCAGGGCCGGTGGTGTGAAGAGCGCGCGGCGCTGGCCGCGGCGCGGGCGACCTGCTCGCTCAGCCCGGTGTAGGTCGTCGGGTCCAGGAGGGCATGGACGTCGTCGGGCGACAGCGCGGTGGCGACACGTTCGTCGGCCAGGAGGGCGTCGGCGAACGAGAGGCCCTCGCTGTTGACGCGCTCGACGGCGTGGTGCACCACGTGATGTGCCTCCTGCCGGCCGAGGGCCGTGGCCAGGGCCAGCATGGCGGCTTCCGCGTTGATCAGGCCCCTGGTCAGGCCCAGGTTCTCGCGCATCCGTGCCGAGTCAACCTCCAGGCGCTGGATCAGCGGCACCAGGGCGTCGAGGGCGGCCATGGTGTTGGTGCTCGCCTGCTCCAGTGCGCGGTCCATCATCACCGAGCGCGTGCCGTCCACCTCGTGGGACTGCAGCATCGCCTCGAGCGCCAGCGGGACGGCGGCCCGGGCGGAGGCGGCGGCGATGATCAGCACTCCGACGTGCGGGGCGACGCGCTTCTGCGGCATCGTCGACGAGCCCACCTGGCCGGGTGGGATGGCCTCGTGCGCCTCGCCGATCTCCGGCGTGTTCAGCAGCTGGACCTCCTCGGCCACCGACTGCGCCGTCGCCGAGATCAGCCCAAGGACCAGCACGAACTCGGCCAGATGGTCGACGATCACACGCGACGGCACCGGCATCGGCGACAGTCCGAGGATCTCCGCGACGCGGGCCTGCAGGGCGGGGCCGCGCTTGCCGAACGACGCGAACGTGCCCGCCGCGCCGCCCGTCATGGAGCGCAGCAGCCGGGGACGGAGCTCGTCCAGCCGCTCGGCGTGCCGGGTGAGCTGATCGGCCCACGCCGCGGCCTTCAGGCCGAAGGTGATGGGCACCGCGTGCTGCCAGTGCGTCCGGCCGGGCATCGGCATCGCGGCCGTGCGGTCGATCAGGTCGGCCAGCGAGAGCAGCGCCTCGCTCACCGATGCGCGTACCGCGTCGTGCACGTCGCGCAGGATCAGGACGTCGCCCGTCTGCTGGATGTTCTGCGTCGTCGCGCCCCAGTGCACCCAGCCGCCGTGCGCGCCGACGGCGTCGGCCAGTTCCTCGACCAGCGCCATCATCGTGTGGCCGTGCGCGGCGACGCGAGCGTCGAGGCGCGCCGGGTCGAGCGTGATCGTCCGCGCGACACGCGCGATGTCCGCCGCCGCCTCCGCCGGGATCAGCCCCAGCTCGCCCTCGGCCTGGGCGAGCGCAGCCTCCACCTGGAGGTAGCGGGCCCGTTTCGCGTCGGCCGAGAACATCAGGACCTCAGCCAGACGGTGGTCTCGCCCGGGAGGTCGTCGCCGATCGGGCCCGACGACAGCAGCACCTCACCGGCCGGCAGCGGGACCGCGGTGGTGCCGAAGTTCGACACCACCTCCCAACCGTCGCGGCGGAAGTGCAGGACGTCGTCGTGGCCGGAGTCCAGCCACTCGAGCCGTTCGCCGACCAGCAGCTCGCGGCGCAGCCGGAGGGCCTGCCGGTACAGCGACAGCGTGGACGCGGGGTCGCCGTCCTCGGCCTCGACGGAGTAGTGGCCGAACCACAGCGGCTGCGGCAGGTGAGCCCCACCGGTGCCGAAGCCGTACGACGGGCCGGTGCGCGTCCAGGGAATCGGGACGCGGCAGCCGTCACGGCCCACCTCCCACTCGCGGTTCCGGAAGAACGACGGATCCTGGCGCTCGGCGTCGGCGATCTCCGCGACCTCCTGCAGGCCCAGCTCCTCGCCCTGGTACAGGTACGCCGAGCCGGGGAGGGCCAGCAGCAGCGTGGAGGCGGCCCGCGCGCGCCGCAGCCCGCGGGCCGCGTCGATCATCGTGGGGTCGCCGCCGGCCATCAGCCAGTCGCCGCCGTGCTTGCGCACCGGCTCGCCGATGGCGTTCAGCCCGGGGAACGGCGTGCCATAGCGGCTGGCGTGCCGGATGGTGTCGTGGTTGTTCAGGACCCAGGTGACCGACGAGCCGGAGGCGGCGGCCACCTCGAGGCAGTCGTCGATGATGGTGTGGAACCGCTCCGCGTCGTAGTCGGCGAGCTGGAGGTCGAAGAAGAACGACTGGCCGAGGGTCTCCGGGCTGGCGTACATCGGCACGCGCGAGCGGTGCACCGCCGCCTCCGCCACGGCCGTCCGGGGCGGGTCGTAGGAGTCGAACACCGTCCGCCACTCGGCGTACAGCTCGCGCAGCTCGTCGCGATCCCACGTGGGGTGCGTGCCGTCGCGGGGGTGATCGTCGAGGTCGGCTTGGGACGGGAGCGGATCGCTCATGTCCTTGGTCAGCATGTGCGCCGCGTCGACGCGGAAGCCGTCGACGCCCCGGTCCGACCAGAACCGCAGGATGTCGAGGAACTCGGCGCGCACCTCGGGGCTCGACCAGTTCAGGTCGGGCTGCTCGGCGGCGAACGTGTGCAGGTACCACTGGCCGTCCGCGACGCGGGTCCAGGCGCGACCACCGAACAGCGAGCGCCAGTCCGTGGGCGGCTCCGCACCGTCCGGCCCCGTGCCGTCGCGGAAGTGGTAACGCTCACGGGCGCTCGACCCTGGGCCGGCGGCCAGCGCCTCCCGGAACCACGCGTGCCCGTTCGACGTGTGGTTGGGCACGATGTCGATGATCACCCGGATGTCGTGGGCGTGCAGCGCCTCGATCACGGCGTCGAAGTCAGCAAGGCTGCCGATCCGCGGGTCGACATCGCGGTAGTCGATGACGTCGTACCCACCGTCGGCGAGGTCCGACGGGTAGAACGGGCTGAGCCACACGGCGTCGATGCCCAGCGTCGCCAGGTAGTGGATGCGCGACAGGATGCCGCGCATGTCCCCGATGCCGTCGCCGTTGGCGTCGGCGAAGCTGCGGGGATAGATCTGGTAGACGACGGCCTGGCGCCACCACTGGTCAGTCGGCATGGGGTTCCTTGGGTCGGGGCTCGGACACAGATCTCTCTCTACCGGGAGCCAGGCCGTATATAGGGCTGGCTCGGCGTAGAGAGAGATCTGTGTTGAAAAGGGCAGGGTCAGACGAGGCGGAGGATGCGGGATTCCCAGGGCGCGAGGGTGCTCGGATCCGGCTCCTGATGGGTGCCGAGGACGAGTTCCGCGCCGGTGACGTCCGGGAGGTCGGCAGGGATCTCCGCAGGAACCGACGAGTAGTTCGCGATCACGAGGAGGCGGTCGTCCTCGAGCGTGCGGGTGAAGGCCCAGATCTGCTCGTGGTCGGGCAGCAGGAGCTCGAAGCGGCCCTCGCGGACGACCTCATCGTGGTGCCGAAGCCGGATCAGCGCCTGGAAGTGCGCGAAGACCGACGCGGGGTCGCGGCGGGCGGCCTCGGCGTTGATCTCGACGTAGTTCGGGTTCACCGGCGACCAGGGCGTGCCTGTGGTGAACCCGGAATGCTCGGTGGCGTCCCACTGCACGGGGGTGCGGGCGTGGTCGCGGCTCTTCGCGGCGAGCGACGCCATCACCTGCGCCTCCGGGACGCCGTCGCGGGTGGCCAGTGCGTGGTGGTTCAGCGACTCGACGTCCTGGTACTCCTCGATGCGGGTGAACGGCGCGTTCGTCATGCCGAACTCTTCGCCCTGATAGATGTACGGGGTGCCCTTGTGCAGGTGCAGGACGGTGGCCAGGGTCTTCGCGGAGTTCACGCGGTGCTCGGGGGAGTCGTCGCCGAACCGGGAGACGGCGCGTGGCTGGTCGTGGTTGTCGAGGTAGAGCGAGTTCCAGCCGGCGTCTGCCAGCCCCTCCTGCCACTCCGCCAGGTTCTTCTTGAGCGTGGGCAGGCTCAGCGGGGCGAGGTCCCACTTCGACCAGGACGCCTGGTCCAGGTTGACGTGCTCGAACGTGAACACCATGTTCAGTTCCTTGCGCGCGGGATCGGTCACCCGGCGGGCGACCTCCACCGTCGCGCCCGGCATCTCGCCGACGGTGATCAGGCGGTGTTCGTCGAGACCCACCTCGCGGTTCATCTCGGCCAGGAACTCGTCCAGCCGGGCGCCGTTGGCGATCTGGCGGAAGCTCGCGGCGTGCGGGTCGATGGGGCCGCCCGAGGTCAGGTCGGCGGGCTTGGAAATGAGGTTGATGACGTCCATCCTGAACCCGTCGACGCCGCGGTCCACCCACCAGCGCATCATCGCGTAGACGGCCTGGCGGACCTCGGGGTTCTCCCAGTTCAGATCGGGCTGGGCGGGGCTGAACATGCCCAGGTAGTACTCGCCGCTCGCCGGGTCGTAGGTCCAGGCCGACGGCGCGAAGGCGGCGGCGCTGTCGTCGGGCTCGGCGCCCGGGGTGCCCGGTTCGTGGCCCGGGCGGGCCGGCCGCCAGAAGTACCAGTCGCGCTTGGCGGAGGACGGGTCGCGCGACTCCGCGAACCACGCGTGCTGATCCGAGGTGTGGTTCACCACCAGGTCCATCACGAGTTTCAGCCCGCGCGCGTGGGCTTGGGCGATCAGCTCGTCCAGGTCCGCGAGCGACCCGAACAGCGAATCGATGTCCTGGTAGTCGGAGATGTCGTAGCCGTTGTCGACCTGCGGGGACCGGTACACCGGAGACAGCCACAGCACGTCGACGCCCAGCTCAGCCAGGTAGTCGAGCCGGGACGTGATGCCGGGGATGTCGCCGATCCCGTCGCCGTCCGAGTCCTGGAACGAGCGCGGATAGATCTGGTAGACGACCGCGGACCGCCACCAGCCGTCGGGACGATGAGAGATGGACGTCTGAGGACGGTCAGCGGTCATGGATTTTCCTTCACTGCTTCTGGGTTACTTAAAGCCTAGGGCCCGCGGCCTTCTGAGCTAGCCGGCCTGGTTTCGGACCTTTCGACACGACGCTCGGCTGGCGCCTCGCGGTCGGCTCAAGGAACGGTGACGGGCCCGGCGCGGGTGGTGCGCCGGGCCCGTGGCGGGTGGGTGGTGCTACTTGATGGCGCCCTGGGTCAGGCCCGACATCACCCAGCGCTGCGAGAAGATGTAGACCAGAATGGCCGGGGCCATCGCCATCAGGTAGGACGCGAAGCTCACGTTGTAGCTGTTGCTGAACTGCGTCTGGAAGATGCTGTTGACCACGGGGATCGTCTGCAACTCAGGAGTCGAGATGATCAGCGACGGCATCATGAAGTCGTTCCACGACCCGAGGAAGGCGAAGATGCCCACCGTCGCGGCCATGGGAGACAGCAGCGGGAAGATCAGCTTCCAGAACGTCTGCCAGGTGGAGGCGCCGTCCATGCGCATCGACTCCTCCAGCTCCAGCGGGATGGACCGCAGGAACGTGGTGAACAGCAGCGTGTTGAACGCCAGTCCGAAGACGATGTGCAGGAGGGCGACGCCGACGAAGTTGTCCAGCCCCAGGATGCCCGTGAGCCGCACCTGCGGCAGCGCGACCACCGGGAACGGGATGAACATCGCCGCCAGCAGGTAGAAGAAGGAGTAGCGGAAGAACTTCCTGTCCCAGTTGCGGACGATGGCGTAGGAGGCCATCGACGCCACCAGGATGGCGCCCGCCACCGCGACCAGGGTCACGACGGACGAGATCAGGAAGGCGCGCGGGAAGCTGGTCAGGCTCCAGGCCTCGGCGAATCCGCTCATGCTGAAGGGATTCGGAAGGCTGAAGGCGTTCAGGTCCGTGGACTGCTGCGTGGTCTTGAATGCCATCGAGACGGTGACGTACAGCGGAACCAGAACGGTCAGCGACGCGATGATGAGCAGGATGGTAGCGACCCAGTTGGTCCGCTCCTGGCCGACTTTGCCGCGAGTCGCGGCCTTCCCATCGGTCTTGGGGATGACGACTCCAACGCTCATGTCCGGTTGCTTCCCTGAGTAAGGCGCAGCTGCAGCAGCGCGATGATGATGGTGATGACGAAGAAGACGGCGGCATTGGCCATCTGATAGGCGTAGTCACCGCCGCCGAAGCCGGCGAAGATGGTGTAGGCGACCGATCGCGTGGCGACGCCCGGGCCGCCACCCGTCAGGGCGACGATCTGGTCGTAGACGCCCAGGTAGCCCTTGAAGCCGAGGATCAGGTTGATGCCGACGTAGCCGGCCACCAGCGGAAGGGTGATGTGGACGAGGTTCTTCCACGGCGTGGCGCCGTCGATGGAGCTGGCCTCGTAGACCTCGCCGGGGACGGTCATCAGACCGGCGATGTAGATCAGCATCGTGCCGGGCACGCTGCCCCACACCGTGACGATCACGATCGCGAACCAGGCCCAGCTCTCGTTGGCCAGCAGGCTCTCCGACAGGGTCTTGTTGCCGATCAGCTTCCCGAGCTCGGTGAGCGAGTTGTTGAACAGGAAGCGGAACACGTACGAGTAGATGATCGCGGAGATCACCATGGGGATCACGAAGACGGCGCGGAGCGCGTTGGTGAACTTGATCTTCGAGGTCAGGCCCAGGGCCAGGAAGAAGGCGATCACGTTCACCAGCACCACGGTCACGGTGGCGAACAGGAAGGTGAAGCCGTAGGAGGCGAGGATGTTGTCGTCCTGGAACAGCGCGATGTAGTTCTTGAACCCGATCCAGTCGAAGGTGCCGAAGCCGATCGAGTTGGTGAAGCTCATGGTGAGTCCCTCGATCGCCGGGTAGGTGATCAGGAGGGTGAACGCGATGAGGGCGGGGAGCAGGAAGATCCAGTAGATCGGCTCGACGCGGGGCCGCTGGTGGCGGACCTCCGCCTTGGCCGAGGCGTTAGCCCGTTGCTGGGTGGTGGTTGACATTGTGCATGACTCCTTTGTCAGGCCCGGAAGGCGAGTCGAGCCCAGTCCCGGTCCATCTGGGCGAGGAGGGCTTCCGCCGGCTCGCCGAGGATGATCGACTGGAGATAGTTGGCGGCCGGGATGTTGTTCGGGATGAACTGCGAGGCGCCCATGTAGAACTTGCCCGAGTCGTAGTACGGCTGCATCCCGACGATGCGCTCGTCGGTCACCGGCGGGGCGTCCTTCGTGGTGCCGAAGCCGAGGAAGGTCGCGTTGTAGGGATCCTGGATCTCGGGCTTCATCAGGTACTGGAGGAAGGCGATCGCGCCCTCCTTCGCGTCGGCCTGCTCGGGAACCCACAGCGAGAGGTCGATGTTGACGCGCACCTTCAGGTCGTCCGCGCTGTCCGTGACGGGCAGCGGGAAGGTGCCGAGGTCCTGGTCGGGGTTCGACTTCGCGAACTCGCCGAACGCCCACGGGCCCTGCAGGATCATGGCCGCCGCGTCGTTGGCGAATGCGGTGTTGCCGTCGCCGTAGCCACGGCCCGCCGCGTCGTCGTTGATGTACTTCGCCAGCTCGAGCATCTTCTGGGTCGGTTCCAGCATCGTCTTCTGGAAGGAGACCTCGGAGTTCGGGCCGACGTCGGCGCCGATCTCGTTCATCTTCTTGTAGAAGTCGGCCACGTCGACGAGGCCGCCGACTGGGTAGTCCCACCAGCCCTGGGCGATGGTCCACGCGTCCATGAGGGTTGCGTAGAAGGGCGTCACGCCCTTGCCCTTGAGGGTCTCGCACACGTCGATCAGGGCGTCCCAGGTGGTGGGCACCTCGACATTGTTCTTCTCGAAGATCCGCTTGTTGTAGATCACCGAGGCCGCCATCGCGGAGTAGGGCAGGACGCTGACCCTGTCCTCGAACTGCGGGTACGACTTGGACAGCGCGACGATGTCGTCGCGGATCGTCGCGGCCTCCGGGAGGCTCTTCAGGTCGGTGAGCGCTCCGCGCTCCATGAAGCGAGCCATCTCCAGGTTGTAGTTCAGGAGGCCCAGGTCCGGCGGGTTGCTGCGCACGAAGCTCGCCGACAGGTTCGTCGAGAGGTCGTGCAGGATTCGGTACTCCTTCTGCGACGCCGTGAAGTCGGCCGCCCATTGCCGGAACTGCGGCACGGCCTCGGGCTTCGACGCGTAGAACGTCACGGTCTTGGCCGAGCCGGATGCGCATCCGGTGAGCCAGGGGATGGAGCCGGCGGCGCCGACGGCGCCGATCGCCTTGAGGAAGGAGCGCCGCGGGGGCGCCCATGAACTGAGCACAGAAGCGTTCGTGTGCTCGCCAGGCATGTCTGGTGAAGGTTGAGGCACGTCGTTGTCCTTTGCGGTCTGCCATTGACACGCCACTTTTTTCTATGCCA
This sequence comes from Arachnia sp., assembly GCA_047602285.1. Taxonomy (GTDB): domain Bacteria; phylum Actinomycetota; class Actinomycetes; order Propionibacteriales; family Propionibacteriaceae; genus Arachnia. The sequence continues at coordinate 1,936,468 of JASGHR010000001.1, read as the reverse complement.
ACTAAATTGAGCGACAAGAGAAAAAGTGGCTCGGTTATAGTGCCTCACGTCGCCGCACAAGGTCAAGGAGGTGAACCCGATGGTGGATTTCACCGACGGCCATCCCCGTCATCGCGCCAGCACGGCTGCCGTTCTCGAGTTCGCCTGGGACGCGGGCGCCTTTCGCGCGGACCATGTCATCGCGGCTCTGGGCCTGACGAGGTCCACCGCGCTGTCGGCGTTGGACGCGCTCATCGACGTGGGCCTGATCCGTGAGCTGCCCCATTCCGGCAACGGCGACGGCTACCGGATGGGCCGGCCCGCGCGTCGCTTCGAGCTGCGCGGCGAGGCCGGGCTCGTCGTGGGCATCGACGCGGGCAACCTCCACTTCGTCGCCGCCGTCGCGGACCTCTCCGGCAGGATCCTGGCGCAACGCCGGATCGACTCCACGGGCTTCCAGTGGTCGAAGCCGAACCCGCAGACCGATCCCGAGATGCGCCGTCGAGCCGCGTTCCAGGCCATCGACGAGGCGCTCGAGCTGGCGGGCGGCACGCGCGACGAGGTGGTCGCCGTCGGCGTCGGCGTGCCGGCCCCGGTGGACCGCGAGGGTCGCTCGCCCCGACATCCCGCGGGCTTCTGGCAGTACATGAACGCCGACCTCGGCGACATCCTCGGGGACGTGTTCCCGGCCGTCCGCGTCGAGAACGACGCGGCGCTCGCCGCCGTCGCGGAGGCCACGCTCGGCGAGGCCCGCGGCTACGACGACTTCGTCGCCATGTTGTCCGGCCGACGGCTGGGCTCCGGCGTGTTCCTCGAGGGCAGGCTCGTGCGCGGCGGCCACGGCGGGGTCGGCGAGATGGAGGCCCTGGCCTACGTCGCAGGCGTCGGCGGCACCTGGGGCCTGGCCGACCTGGCGGAGAAATGGGTGGCCGAGGCGCGCGACGACGGCCGGATCCCGCCCGAGCATCCGTGGGCCGCGCGCGGCGCGGCCCCGCTGACGGCGGAGGAGATCCTCGCCGGCACCACCCCGGGCGACCCCGTGCTCGCCGCGCTCTACGAGCACCTGGGCGCGAAGCTCGGCCTGATCTGCAACGTCGTCTCCCGCTTCTACGACCCCGAGCGGATCGTGGTCTGCGGGTCGGCGACCGGCGCCCTCGGCCCCGTGATCGAGATCGCCCAGCAGCACGTCGCCGAGGATGCCGAGCTGCCGCCGCCCGAGGTCGTCGCCTCCCAGCTCGGGGGCGACGTCGTCTCGCTCGGCGCCGTGTCGGCGGCCCGGGAGGCCGCGCGCGAGATCGTCCTGCCGCTGCTGACCGAGCGCCGCCGCGTCGAGGAGACCCTCAGCCGCCACGCCGCGATCTGATCACCCGGCGCTGAGGCTTATCGCACCCGTGTGAGGCGCACCAGGATCGCGCGCTCCGGCGCGATGTCCGGGTAGCGCAGCCCGACGTCGCCGAGGACGCGGCCAGGGAGCTCGACGCCGTCGTGCCACCACGCCCAGGACTCCGGGGCGTGCGGCTCGTAACCCACGGGCGACGACACGCCGCTCGGGAGGAGCTCCGCGAGCCGGTAGCGGGCCGCGGGGTCGAGCCCCGGCAGCGCCACGGCCGGGCCCGGCCGCACTGCTGAGGTGGCCACGCGCATCAGGCTGAAGACCGCCTCGTCGCCGCTCCGCGAGACGACGCCGTGGATGCTCCACCCCTTGTCCGGGTGGTCGGCGTGCACCACGCGGCCGGTGTGCAGCAGCGGGCGCAGCTCCTTGTGCAGGGCGATCCAGGACGCGAGCTCGGCCCGCTCGTCGGCCGCGGCGTCGAGCAGATTCCACTCGACGCCCATGTGGTTGAACAGCGCGGTAGAGGCGCGGACCGTGAGGTTGAGGGTCCGGCCGGTGGTGTGCGACGTGGTGGAAGCCACGTGCGAGCCGACCAGCTCGGGCGGCAGGAGCAGCGACGTGCCGGCCTCGATCTGCTGCCGCTCCAGCGGATCGATGCAGTCGGAACCCCAGACGCGCACGGCCAGCTCCATGATGCCGAGGTCGATGCGGCCGCCGCCTCCGGCGCAGGACTCGATCTCCAGGCCGGGGAACTCGGCGAGCACGGTCGACATCAGACGGTAGGTGGCCAGCGTCTGCGCGTGGTAAGCCGGGCGCCCGGTCAGCGGGGAGACGGACTCGTAGAGGTCGCGGTTGAAGTCCCACTTGATGAAGTCGACGCCCGCGTCGGCGAGCACCCGCCGCATCTGGCCGAGCACGTGCGCGAAGGCCGCGGGGTTCGTGAGGTCGAGCACCTGCTGGCCGCGCGCCTCCTGAGGGCGATGCGTGCGGGGCGAGAGGATCCACTCGGGGTGCGCGCGGGCGACGTCGGAGTCGAGGTTGACCATCTCGGGCTCGAACCACAGCCCGAACTCCATGCCGCGCGCGTGCACGGCGTCGGAGAGCGGCGTCAGGCCGTGCGGCCAGACGTCGGGCGAGACCACCCAGTCGCCGAGGCCCGCGTTGTCGCTGCGGCGCGCGCCGAACCAGCCGTCGTCCAGCACGAAGCGCTCGGCGCCGGAGGTGGCGGCGACGTCCACCAGGTCGAGGAGCCGGGGGAGCGAGTGGTCGAAGTAGACGGCCTCCCAGGCGTTGAACGTGACCGGCCGAGGCGTCGACGGGTGGTTCGGGCGGGCGCGCAGGAAGTCGTGGATGCGCGTGGCGGCCGCGTCCAGTCCCTCGCCCCAGGTGGCGACGAGCCAGGGCGTGACGTAGCTCTCGCCCTGATCGAGGACCACTTCGCCGGGCAGCAGCAGCTCGCCGCCCAGCAGTGCGTTCTGGCCGATGACGTTGCGCTCGGCGACGGTGCGGGTGTTGCCCGACCAGGCGACATGCACGTAGTGCACCGAGCCGCGGCGCCAGCCCGTGCCCGGCGCGCACGTGCCGTGGATGGTGGAGCCGGCGTGCGCGCGCGCCACGCGGATGGCCTGCTCGTGCGCGCCGATCGAGAACTCGTGCACGGCGGTGTCCCGCTCGCGGAGGTGATGCCCGGACTGGTCGATCACCAGGGTCTCGGACGCAGGCACGGGGAGCGCGAGCGCCACCGAGTCGACGGCGTAGCCGTCGGCGCCCGCGTTGGTCAGTGTGCCGCGGGCCCGGAGCAGGCCGGACGGCTCGAGGCGGAGGTCGAGCGCGAGGTCGAGGTCGGCCTCGTCGTCGTGCGCCGTGAACCGGACGGCGGTGGGTGCGCCGTCGGCGCCCTCGGCGGCCTGCAGCTCGACGCTCACCGGGCGGAAGGCGGAGAACTGGCCGAGCCCGCCGCGTGAGCCGACCAGCCCGGGGGTCCCCAGCCAGCCCTCGGCCTGCGTGGGCACGAGTGAGAGCCGGGGGGTGGTGTCGGCGCAGCCGGACACGACGCCCACCCGCGCCGTCGCCCAGGTGGTGAGGTCGGCGTCGGAGAGGGGGCCCAGGTCGGCGCCCCAGTAGAGCACTTCTGCCAGGGAGGACGAGGGGCAGTCGACGACCACCGACGTGCCGCCCGCCCGCAGATGGAGCTGGGTGGGGAACGCGGCCGTCGCGGCGGTGGCGCCCGGGGCTGAGGGGTCGGTCATCGTTGTCTCTTCCGTGTGCGGGCAGATCGGGACGCGACAAGCCTAGCCGATTAATATCGTCACAAAGATAACCAGATGAGCCTCTTCCGAACACCCGGGCGGGCCCGCCCGCTGCTGCCATAATCGGGGCATGCTCCTGTCCCAGCTCGATCCGTCCTCGCGCAGGATCGTCGAGACCGTGCTGAGATTCGGGCCGCTCGCGCGGGCCGAGATGGTCGAGCGCATCGGGCTGAGTTCCGGCTCGCTCACCCGCCTGACGGGCCCGCTGATCTCCGCCGGGATCCTGCGCGAGGGCGAGGTCAGGGCCACGTCGATCGGCCGGCCGCGCCAACCCCTCGACGTGGTGGACGACGCCGCGCGCTTCCTCGGCGTGAAGGTGGTGCGGGGGAGGATCTACGCGACGCTCGTCGGGCTCAGCGGCGTGGTGCACGGCACGGCCGACGCGGCCGCGGACACCGGCTCGGCCGAGACGACCGCCGCCGCCGTCGCAGAGCTCCTCGAACGGCACGCCCCCGCCTGGGCCCCGGAGGCCATCGGGGTGTCGCTCGCGGCCGCGGTGGACGCCGACGGCAACGCCCGGGCCGCGGGCTTCCTCGGCTGGGCGGGCGGCAACATCGTGCGGGCCGTGCAGGACGCGGCCGGGCTGCCCTGTGCCGCGGCCAACGACGTCGACGCACTCACGCTCGCCGAGCACTGGTTCGGCCACGGCCGCGGCACGCACAATTTCGTGGTGCTCACCGTCGGCGCGGGTGTCGGCTCCGGCGCGATCGTCGACGACACCCTGCTCGGCGGCCACCTGGGGTTCGCGGCACTGCTCGGTCGCGCCTGGCTGAGCGACGGCACGAACGTCGGCGAGCTGCTGTCCACCGAACCCCTCGTTGCCCGCGCGTCGGCCGCGGCGGGCCGCCCGCTGAGCCCCGACGACCTGCTCTCCGACGACCCCGCCGTCGGCGCCGTGCTCGACGCCGCCGCGGAGGGCTTGGGGGAGCTGGTCGCGCTCGCGATGATCGCCTACGGGCCGGAGCGCGTCCTGATCGCGGGCGAGGGTGTTCCCCCGTTCGTCGGCCGCGCGGCCGCCATCCGCGCCGGCATGCTCCGGCACAGCTACGACGGCGACCAGCTGCCGGAGCTGGTGCTCGGCGAAGGCCTCGACTTCCTGGACTGGGCCCGCGGCGGCGCCGCGCTGGCCATCAGGCACGTGCTGCGCTGAGCGCCCCGAACGCGACGAAGGGGAGCGGCCGGTCCTCGACCGACGCGCTCCCCGACGACGCGTGCCGCGGCTACTTGATGGAGCCGCGCGTGACGCCGGAGATGACCCAGCGCTGCGCGAACACGTAGACCAGCAGCAGCGGCGCCATCGCCATCAGATAGGAGGCGAAGCTCACCGTGTGGTCGATGTTGAACTGGCCCTGGAAGATCGACTGCCCGAGCACCAGCGTGCGGTCCGACGGGTTCGTCAGCACCACCAACGGCATGATGTAGTCGTTCCAGCCCCAGACGCAGGTCAGGATGCCCACCGTGGCGTTCATCGGCGCCAGCAGCGGGAAGATCACCTTCCAGAACACGCCCCACGTCGAGGCGCCGTCCATCCGCGCCGCCTCCTCGAGCTCGATCGGGATCGAGCGCACGTACGCGGTATAGATGAAGACGTTCGTCGAGATGCCGAACACCGTGTAGAGCACGATCAGGCCCCACTTGTTGTCCAACCCCAGCATCGCCGTCTGCTGCACGAGCGGCAGCATGATGATCGGGAACGGGATGAACATCGCGGACAGGAAGTAGAAGAACGCCGCCTTGAAGAACGGCTTGTTCATGTTGCGCGCGATGGCCCAGGACACGATCGAGCTGGTGAAGATGGTGAAGACCAGGGTCAGGACCGTGATGATGCCCGTGTTCGCGAGCGCCGTCGGGAACTGCGCCGCGTTCCAGGCGTCGGCGAAGTTCTCGAGCCGCACCTGGGTGGGCCACTCGAAGCCGCTGGAGTTCAGCAGCTGCTCCGGCGTCTTCAGCGCGACGACGACGGCCAGGTACAGCGGGACGAAGACCGTCAGCGATGCGACGGCGATGAACGCCGTGGCCCACCAGTTGATCCGCTCGGGTCCGAGGCGACGACGTCGCTTCTCGGCGGGGGCCGCGACGGCCCCGGTCAGCTGCGCGGTGCTCATTAGTTGTCCGCCTCCCCCGTGCCCAGGCCCTTGAACTGGATCAGCGACACGATGGTGATGATGATGAAGAAGATGACGGCGTTGGCCGTCTGGTAGGCGAACTCGCCGCCGGTCAGGCCGCCGCGCTGGATGAGCATGGTGACGGACTCGGTGGCGGTGCCGGGGCCGCCGTTGGTGAGGGCGACGATCGGGTCGAACACCTGCAGGAAGCCCTTGACGCTCAGCACCATGTTGATCGTGAAATAGGCCCAGATCATCGGGAAGGTGATGGAGCGGAACTGCTGCCACGCCGTCGCGCCGTCGAGCGAGGCCGCCTCGTACAGCTCCACCGGGATGGTCTGCAGACCGGCGAGGTACAAGATGATGGCGAACGCGCAGGACTGCCACACGGCCAGCACGACGATCGCCGTCCAGGCCCACGTGGGGTTGGTCAGGATGTTGTCGGCGAACAGCGGGATGCCGGAGAGCAGCTTCGGCAGCGACGTGCCGAAGATGAACTTGAACACGTAGCCGATGACCAGCATGGCCAGCACGTAGGGCACGAAGAACACGCCGCGGAAGAAGTTGCGGAACGCGATCTTGGCGTTCAGCGCGAGCGCGATGACCAGCGAGAACGCGTTGGTCAGCACGGTAGCGGCCACCGCGAACAGGAACGAGAACGCGTACGCGCCCAGCACCCGGTCGTCGCGGAAGATGTTGAGGTAGTTGGAGAGGCCGACGAACTTCCAGTCGCCGAAGCCCGCGTAGTTGGTGAAGCTGTAGAACACGCCCGTCAGCACCGGGAAGGTGTGGAAGAACGCGAACAGCACCACCATGGGGACGACGATCCAGTAGTAGGTGCGGAACCGCACACCGGAGCGCGGCTTGCCGAGCTCGGACGCGAGGGCAGGGGACGTTGACGATGTGGACATGTGGGCGCTCCTCTACTTGATCGTCCGAGCGGCGACCTTCGCCCACTCACTGTCAAGCCTCACGAGGGTGGCTTGCGGGTCGTTCTCCATCAGGCCGCGGGAGACCAGCGCGTCGAGCGGGATGCTCGCGGGGACCTGGTGGTCGATGAAGCCCGCTACGCGGCCTTCGTCGAAGAACGGCTTCACCGACTGCAGCGCCGGGTCGTCGCTCCAGGCCGCGCCGATCACCGAGGGGATCATGTTCTGCGACTGGGCGAAGCGCTCGATGATGTCGGGCCGGTAAAGGAACTCGACGAACTTCTTCGCCTCCGCCAGATGCGGGGTGTCCCTGCCGATCATGACGGCGACGTCGACGCCGCTGACCAGCACGCGGTCGTCCGGGTTGTCGGTCATGGGGTAGGGGAAGATGCCCGCCTCGATGTCGGGATTCGCCTGCTTGATGGGGTTCATCGCCCAGACGCCCTGCATGTACATGGCGGCCTCGCCGCGCGCGAAGGCGCCGTTGCCGTCGTCGTAGGTGCGGCCGCGGTAGCCCTCCTGCGAGTACGAGTAGAGCGTGGCCTGGCGTTCGGCGATCTCGGCGAAGTTCTTCTGGAACGAGACGGCCGACGAGGCCCCGACGGCCGAGCCCAGCTCGCGGATCTGGTCGAAGAACCCGTCCTTCGCGGGGTAGGCGCCCATGCCGTTGAACGACGGGAGGACGGTCCACGAGTCGGCCAGCGTGCCGTAGAACGGGGTGATCCCCGCGGCCTTGAGCTTCTCGCACACGTCGATCAGCTCGTCCCAGGTCTCGGGCACGTCGAGGCCCTGCTCCCGGAAGATCTTCTTGTTGTAGATGATGCCGTCGGCGTTGTTGACGTAGCCGAGGGCGTTGACCTCGCCCTCCTTGTTGCCCAGGTCGGCGATGATCTCCTGGACCGCGGGGTTGATGGTCTGGAGGACCGGCTCGTCGGAGAAGTCGTAGAACACGCCGGCGCGCAGCAGTTCGCCGATCTTGCCGCCGGCGTTGAGGGTGATCACGTCCGGCGTGCGGCGCTTCACGAGCAGCGTCCGGATGGAGGTGTCGGCGTCGGGCTGCTGGTTCTGGACCACCTTGATGCCCGGGTTCTCGGCCTCGAACTCCGCGATGATCTGCTCGAAGTCGGCCAGGGCCTCGCCCTTGAACTGGAAGAAGTTCAAGGTGACCTCGCCCGAGGTCGTCGAGGCGGGGGAGCACGCTGTGAGCGCCACTCCCGAGAGGGCGAGTGTCGCGGCGGCGCCCAGCGCCGCGCGTCTCGTCAGGTGCGGACGCCAGCGCGGTCCGCCTGCGGTTGTCTTCATTCCATGCGCCTCCTTGCACGCGGGGTGAGTGGCGGCGACGACGTGCCGCGTCGCACAACTCACCAAATAACTCTATGACAGAAGAAATTACGGTGTCAACGATCCGGGGGTGCGTGGCGGGGCTTGTCGGGGATCCGTGGTCGTCGTGCGGGGCGGCGTGGCGCGGGTCGTGTCGTCCGCCGGCGGCGCGGGTCGGAGGCGGCATGTTGACCTGTGGCGAAGTGCTGTTAGGCTTGACGCACACGGATTTATCCAATCGTCGAATCTGTGCCCAAAATCTCTCTGGCTAGCGGTTATGCAGCCATCACACCCCAGGTCCAGGAAGGACAGGCGCGCCCATGACGCTCTCCTCGCACGATGTCTTCAACGCCCCCGATTGGTGGCGTCAGGCCGTCGTCTATCAGATCTATCCGCGGAGCTTCGCCGATGCCAACGGTGACGGCATCGGTGACCTCGTCGGCATCACGTCGAAGGTTCCGTACCTGAAGGAGCTGGGTGTCGACGCGGTGTGGCTGAGCCCGTTCTACCCGTCGGCGCTGGCTGACGGTGGGTACGACGTGGACGACTACCGCGACGTCGATCCGAAGATCGGCACCCTGGAGGACTTCGACGAGATGGTCGCGGCGTTGCATGCGGCGCATATCAAGGTCGTGGTGGACATCGTGCCGAATCACTCCTCGGATCGGCATGAGTGGTTCCGGGCTGCGGTGGCTGCGGGGAAGGGGTCGCCGGAGCGTGAGCGGTACATTTTCCGTGACGGCAAGGGTGAGAACGGTGAGCTGCCGCCGAACAATTGGCCGTCGATCTTCGGTGGTGGGGCGTGGGAGCGGGTTGTCGAGCCCGACGGGGCGCCGGGTCAGTGGTATCTGCACTTGTTCGCGAAGGAGCAGCCGGACTTCAATTGGGATCATCCTGAGGTGCATGAGGACTTCTTGAAGACGTTGCGGTTCTGGAGCGACCGGGGTGTCGACGGGTTCCGCGTCGACGTCGCGCACGGCCTGAAGAAGAACCTCGACCCGGCGTTCGACGCCATCGCGGGCATCCTGGGCGGCACCGAGCTGTTCGTCGACGGCCAGCACCCGATCTGGGACCGCGACGAGGTGCACGACGTCTACGCCGAGTGGCGTTCGGTCTTCAACGAGTACGACCCGCCGCGCACCGCCGTCGCCGAGGCGTGGGTGGCCCCGCACCGCCAGGCGCGGTACTCGTCGCCCGAGGGCCTCGGCCAGACGTTCAACTTCGACCTGCTGCGCGCGCGCTTCGAGGCCGGCGACTTCCACGACATCATCGACCGCAACCTGAAGGCCGCCGAGCAGCTGCACGGCTCCACGACGTGGGTGTTCTCGAACCACGACGTCGTCCGGCACGCCACGCGCTACGGCCTGACGGGCGGGACCGTCGGCGTGTCGGCCCCGGGCGCCGGCGCGTCCGAGGGCGGCAACGACGGCAAGAAGTGGCTGTTCGACGGCGGTGACCCGGCTGAGGTTGATCAGGTGCGGGGGCTTCGTCGGGCTCGTGCGGCGACGCTGTTCATGCTGGCGCTGCCTGGGTCGGCGTACCTGTATCAGGGTGAGGAGTTGGGTCTGCAGGAGGTCGGCCAGATCCCCGACGATCAGCGTCAGGATCCGGCGTTCTTCCGCAACCGCGACGTCGAGGTCGGCCGCGACGGCTGCCGTGTGCCGTTGCCGTGGACGGCGGAGGGGGCGTCGTTCGGGTTCGGTGCGAACGGTGCGCATCTGCCGCAGCCGGAGTGGTTCGGGCAGTATGCGGTGGATGTGGAGTCGGCTGATCCGGCGTCGACGCTGAACCTGTACCGTCGGGCGCTGGCGTTGCGGACGGAGTTGGAGTGTGCGGAGAAGCTGGAGTGGGTCGAGGTGACCGACTCTGTGTTGGGGTTCGTGCGTCCGAATGGGTGGCGTGCGGTGATGAACTTCGGTTCGGAGCCGATCGATCTGCCCGAGGGTGAGGTGTTGTTGTCCAGCGGTCCGCTCGTCGACGGGAAGCTCCCCGCCGAGACGACGGTCTGGCTCCGCGGCTAGGTGTACCCGGCCAGGACGTTGGTAGCGGCGAGCCTGGTTGACCGAACGAGAACCCCGGGTGGGATGTGGCTTGTCTAAGGCCCACTCCAACCCGGAGGTTCTCGTGTCCCACAGTAGTGCCCGGTTGACCGCCGCTGAGACCAGTGCCCTGAGCTGCTGCCGCAACTCCCTGCTCAAAGCGCGGGACCTTTCGACTCGCCGGTTCGCTGGCGCTCACGCGGCGGCTCAAGGAACGACGGCCCGGCTCAACGATCGATCCCTGAGGAGCAGCCCCGCACACCGACCGGCACTGAGCGTGAGCCCCGCGGGGCTGCGTCTCGAAGGGTCCGAAACCACAGCCTCTGGTGACTTCCCTGCCGCGGTTCCCTGCTCAAAGCGCGGGACCTTTCGACTCGCCGGTTCGCTGGCGCTCACGCGGCGGCTCAAGGAACGACGGCCTGGCTCAACGATCGATCCCTGAGGAGCAGCCCCGCACACTGACCGACACTGAGTGAGAGCCGTGCGGGGGTGCGTCTCGAAGGGTCCGAAACCACAGCCTCTGGTGACTTCCCTGCCGCGGTTCCCTGCTCAAAGCGCGGGACCTTTCGACTCGCCGGTTCGCTGGCGCTCACGCGGCGGCTCAAGGAACGACGGCCTGGCTCAACGATCGATCCCTGAGGAGCAGCCCGCACACCGACCGACACCGAGTGTGAGCCCCGCGGGGGTGCGTCTTGAAGGGTCCGAAACCACAGCCTCTGGTGACTTCCCTGCCGCGTTTCCCTGCTCAAAGCGCGGGACCTTTCGACTCGCCGGTTCGCTGGCGCTCACGCGGCGGCTCAAGGAACGACGGCCTGGCTCAAGGGCCGGTCCCTGAGGAGCAGCCCCGCACACCGACCGGCACTGAGTGTGAGCCCCGCGGGGCTGCGTCTCGAAGGGTCCGAAACCACAGCCCAACCCATCCCCACAAGCCAGAGTCACACCCTCACTCGCGCATAGATCTCTGTATACGGGCACCCAGGCCTATATACGGCCCGGCTGCCCGTATACAGAGATTTGTGCAGGGAAACCGCCGCAAGACCGGCCAACGCTGACCATCGGCGAGGCAGGGCCAAGTTCCACCGCCAGGGAGCACAGCAGAGGGTGAGGTGGGGAGGCGCTTCGTCGAAGCGTAAGAACACCCATGCACTGAGACCAGAGGTGACTGTGGTCACGGAACCGGGCTGGCAGCGAGACGGAGCGCCTCCCCACCTCACCCGCCCGCCCTCGTGGTCGAGTCCCTGCCCATGGCGCGGGACCTTTCGACACGGCGTTCGGCTGGCGCCTCACGGCCGGCTCAAGGAACAGTGTCTACCTCACCCGCCCACCCCTGTTGTTAGGTCGCTGCCCCGGGTGCGGGACCTAACGACCACGGCGTTCGGCTAGCGCCTCACGGCCGGCTCAAGGAACGAGGCCCACGTCAGCTGTCCGTCCTTGCGGTCGTGCTGGCCGACAATCCGTCGCGCGGCCGGCAGCAGAGGCGGGGCGCGGTCGCGGTCTTAGCGCGTCCCGGGCGAACGGGGCGGGTGGTGGTGTTGACGGAAAACTGCTGCGAGATGGGCATTCTGACCTCAAAACCAGGCAGAACACCTATCTCGCAGCACTTTTCCGGCACCGGGGCGCGCGACTAGCGTGGGGGAATGGCCGACATCCTCCTCGAGGTGCCCCCGCGCACGGTGAAGCTCAGCAGCCCGGACAAGGTGCTCTGGCCCGACGCGCCCGGCGGGCCGGTCACCAAGCGCGACCTCGCCGACTACCTGATCGCCGTCGCCGAGCCGTTCCTACGCCTCAACGGCGACCGGCCGATGACGCTGCAGCGGTTCCCCGACGGCGTCGACGGCGAGGAGTTCTTCTCCAAGCGGCCGCCGCGCGGGGCGCCCGCGTTCCTGCGCACCGTCACCTGCACCTACCCGTCGCGGCGGCGGCACGACCAGCTGGTGTTCGACGAGCCCGCCGCGCTGGCCTGGGCCGCGCAGATGGGCACCATCACGTTCCACCCATGGCCGGTCCGCACGGGAAACCTGGACAACCCCGACGAGTTCCGCATCGACCTCGACCCGCAGCCCGGCCGCGACTTCCGCGACGCCGTCACTGCCGCCCTCGCGCTGCGCGATGTGATGGCCGAGGTGGGGCTGACCGCCTACGCCAAGACCTCGGGCAACCGCGGCATCCACGTCTACGCCCGCATCGCCCCGACGCACGAGTTCCAGGACGTGCGGCACGGCGTCATCGGCGTGGCACGCGAGCTGGAGCGCCGCCTGCCCGACCTGGTGACCACGTCGTGGTGGAAGGAGGAGCGCGGCGCCCGCGTGTTCGTCGACTTCAACCAGGCCAACCGCGACCGCACCATCGCCGCCGCCTACTCGCCCCGCCCGCTGGCCTGGGCGCCGGTGTCGACGCCCGTGTCCTGGGACGAGCTGCCGGACGTCGACCCCCGCGAGTTCACCGTCCGCACGGTGCCCGCGCTGCTCGACCGACGACCCTGCCCCTGGGCCGACATGGACGAGCACCGCGGCGAGGTCGACGGCGCGCTCCGGCTGTGGGAGGCCGACCTCGAGCGCGGCCTTGGTGAGCTGAACTTCCCGCCCGACTACCCCAAGATGCCCGGCGAGCCGCCCCGCGTGCCGCCCAGCAAGCGCAAGGCCGACCGCGCCGACGACGACTACATGGCCCCCAAGGCCGAACGCGACGCCGAGTGGGGCACTGCGATCGCCCCGCCCTACGGCCCGATGCTCGCCAAGCCCGTGAAGAAGCTGCCCGCCGGCGAGTACCTGTTCGAGCCGAAGTGGGACGGCTTCCGCTCGCTCATCTGGCGCTCGGGCGACCAGGTGGAGATCGGCTCGCGGAACTCGCGCCCGATGACGCGCTACTTCCCCGAACTCGTGGCCGCCATCATCGAGAACTTCCCCGACCATTCGGTCATCGACGGCGAGATCGTCATGATCGACCCCGAGACGGGCGACCGGCTGAACTTCGACCTGCTCCAGCAGCGCATCCACCCCGCAGCGTCGCGGATCGCGAAGCTGAGCGCGGAGATCCCCGCGAGCTTCGTCGCCTTCGACCTGCTCGCCCTCGGCCAGACCAACTACGCCGAACGCCCCTTCCGCGAGCGCCGCGCCGCCCTCGAGCAGGTGCTCGCCGACGCGCAGCCGCCCATCTTCCTGACGCAGGCCACGCGCGACGAAGCGCTGGCCATGGAGTGGTTCGCCCAGTTCGAGGGTGCGGGGCTCGACGGCCTGATCGCCAAGCCGCTCGACGAGCCCTACGCCGAGGACAAACGCGTGATGTACAAGCTCAAGCACGAGCGCACGGCCGACTGCGTCGTCGCCGGCTACCGGCTCTACAAGGACGAGGACGACGCCATCGGCTCGCTCCTCCTCGGGCTCTACACCGACGACGGCCGGCTCAACTCCGTGGGCGTCATCGGCGCCTTCCCCATGGCCCGACGCAAGGAGCTGTTCGCCGAACTGCAGCCGCTGGTCACCGACTTCGAGGGACACCCCTGGGCGTGGGCGGACCAGTCACAGGCCTCGGAGCGCGGCTCGGTGCTGGACTCTGTGGAAGGCGCGGGACCTTTTACTTCGACGCGACGGCGGCTTCGCTCGCGCGTCGGCTCAGCACGGCGCGACACGGACGCGGTCGACTCCGTCGACGCGTCCGGCTCAAGGAACGGCGGGGGCACCGCGGTCGACTCCGCCGGTGTGTCCGGCTCAAGGAACAGCAGCTCAAGGAACGAACTCGCGCAGGACGAGCCTGATAACCGTGACCAGTCGATCCCGCGCACGCCGACGGCCGCGGCGCACTCGCGGTGGAACGCCAAGAAGGACCTGTCGTTCGTGCCGCTCCGCCCCTCGCTGGTGGTCGAGGTGCGCTACGACCACATGGAGGGCGAGCGGTTCCGGCACACCGCGCAGTTCGTGCGCTGGCGCGACGACCGCGACCCGGTCTCGTGCACGTACGCGCAGCTGGAGGAGCCCGTCAGCTACGACCTGGCGAAGGTGCTCGGTGGTTCGTGAGCTGGCGGTGAACCCGTGCCGGCGGCTCTGCTCGTGGGGTCCGACGGACGAGTGGTCGGACGGCCTGCGCGTGTTCCGCTGCGCGGGCTGCTCGTCGGAGTGGACGGTGGCCGAGGTGTGGACGCCGTGCAACAGGGACGGCGAGGTGCCCGCCGAGGTGAGCGCAGCGCGGCGTGCCGCTCAACGGACGTAGAGCGGAGGGGCCGCTTCGACGGCGTCGGCGACGGCCAGGTCGCGGGGGCGGCCGCGTTCCCGCAGGCCGTCGGCGATCCCCGTGCGGTCGGCCTCGGTGCGGTTGCGCGACAGCTTGAAGCGGCCCACCACGTCGGTGATCCGCAGTTCGAGGCCGACGACGCCCTGCAGCATCGCGTCGTAGAAATCCGCGGGCGCCTCTGCGGGTGACCACGGCCCGCGCGCGGCGTCGGCGGGGCAGCCGTCGGCCAGGCGGTGGGCGTCGACGAGCTCGGCGAGCTCGGTGACTTCGCGGCGCAGACGTTCCGGGTCGCGGTGCACCGTCAACCAGCCGGACAGCTGGGCCTGCCGGTAGTCCCACGTGCAGACGGCGCGGCCCGCGGCCCGGCCGCGCGCGGAGCCGCCGTGCTCGGCCGGCTGCACGCTCGGGTACCAGCGGGGTGAGACGTAGGTGTCGGGGCCCTGCACCACCACGCGGCAGGGCACCGGGGCGTCGATCGTCGTGAACTGCTCGTTGTGGCCGGATGCGTGGGCGATTAGCCGGTCGCCGTGCCACAGCGTGGGCAGCAGGGTCGCCGACGGCGCGCCGTCCCCGCCGGTGATCCACAGCGCGGCACCCGCCTCCGCCAGCAGCGCCCGACACTCGTCCTCGTCCGCGCGTTGGCTGGGCGGGAGGTAGACGTAGCCAGGAACGCGGCCGGCGGGTTCGGTCACTTGACGCTGACCTCGTTCAGCCGCGCCTTGAAGCCGTTGGCGGTGGGCGGCAGCTTGGTGAAGTAGACCAGCAGGTAGCGGGTCTTCTCGGGCTGGGTGAGCGTGAGGGTGACGGTGCCCTTGGCCGCGTCGTTCGAGCCGACCACCCGCCAGTCGGCCTCGGTCCTCGTCGAGGGCTTCGACCCCTCGGGTACGCGCACCTCGACGCTGGTGGTGTCGTCGGGGTTGTCCGCGGACAGCGTCAGGTCGACAGCGGTGACGGTGCGCTCCTCGCCGAGGTCCAGCACCAGGCCCACGCCGGGCTTGAGGCCGCCCAGGTTGGGCCGGTTCTTGTAGCGCAGCGTCTCCCAGAACGTCGCGGGGTCGCCGTCGTAGGCCTTCGCGACGGCCTGCGGGTTCTCCTCGCCGTTGCCGCCGTCGGTCTCGGGGTCGAAGTCGCTGGCCGAGACGATGGCGATCGGCCCCGTGGCCGCGGGACTCGACGCCGGCGTGCTGCCGGGGGCGGTCGACGACGTCGCGGGCGTGGACGCGCCGGCGGGGGCCGCGTTGTCCTTGGCGTTCATCGCCCCGACGATGATCAGCGAGACCACGAGCGCCACCACGGCCAGCGCGAGGATCACCCACAGGACGCGGCGCTGCGCGTCGCGGTTCTCGCGCGGGGCAGCGATGGGGCTGTGCGGGCTGCGGGGTGCCGCGGCGGCGACGCGCGGCGGGGTGACCCCGGAGACGGGCGTGGCCTCGGGGGCCACGGGCGAGTAACCCACGGGTGCGGGAACCAGAGGGGCGGCCAGCACGGGCGCGGAGCCGACGACCGCGGCCGACACGGCGGCCCCACTCCCGGCGGCCGGCGCGGGTGCGGCGGGCACCCACGGCGTGGCTGCCGGCGTGCGCGACCAGGCGCGCACGCGCGCCTCCAGGTCCGCCGAGGCGTTGGCGGTGCCCAGCACCTGGCCGAGCATCGCGGCGAGCTGAGCCGCCGTCGTGATCCTGCGCTCGCCCGCGGCGCCGCGCTCGGTGATGGTCGTGGTGCAGATGCGGTCCAGCGCGAACGACACGCCCACCAGCACCTCGTGCGGCGGCGCGGGCTCGCCCGCCACCAGCGGGGCCGGCGGCAGGCCGAAGTCGCCCGCGCCGGGCCAGCGGGCCACGAGCATCGCGTACAGCAGGTTGCCGAGGCCGACGACGTCGTCGTGCTGCCGCACGCTCCACGCCCGCGACCACTGGTCGCCGCGGTCGGCCAGGACGGCCTCGAGGCCGAAGCCGACGAGCTTCACGGCGCCGACGTCGGTGATGATCACGTTGTCCGGGTTCAACTGCTCGTGGAACAGGCCCTTGGCGTGCACGGGGACCAGCGCGTCGGCCAGCTCGCGCACCACGTAGGCGGCCTCGATGGTGCTCATCGGGCCCTTGGACAGCAGCTCGGTGAGCGACCGGCCGGCCGCGTACTCGGCGACGACGTAGCCGCCGACGCCCTCGGCCGGGGTGAGGAGGTCGACGGCGTCGAGGACCCGCAGGAAGCGGGAGTCCGTGGCGGCCGCGCCCTTCCTGGCGGCGGCCTGCAGCTGGACGATCCGGTCGTCGCCGGTCGCGACCACGTGCACGAGGACGTCGCGCGACAGCGAGTGGTCGTGCGCGCGCCAGGTCTCCGTGCCGTGCCGCGCGGCGAGCAGTGAGAGCAGCTCGTAGCGGGTGCTGAGCAGCAGGCCCTCGCGCGCGATCAACGGCTCGTCCTCGGGAACCTCCGGCGCGGGCAACCGCGTCTCGGTGGGATCGTCCTCGTCGTCGTCGAGGGGCGCGGCCAGGGCGACCGGCTCCTCGGCTGCGGGTGAAGGCTCGGGCTCGGCCTGCTCGCGCGGCTGGGGGCGGAAGATGTCGGCGAAGTCGAGGGGTCCCGTCGTCTCCAGGTCGATGCTCTCGGCGGGGCCGGGCGCGGGTGGGAGCAGCAGCGTCGGCGGGTCCTCGGGCCGCGGCTCGTCGGCCGCCTCGCCGGAGCCGTCGACAGCGGCGGGCGCGGGCCGGCCGCGGCGCGCGGCCACCAGGTCGCCCAGGCTGGACAGCTCGCGCACCTTGAGCAGGCGACCGATCACGTAGTACACGGCGAGCGTCACGACGCCGCCCGCCGCGAGCGCGGCCAGCTGGCCCAGCACGCGGCCGGGCACGACCCGCAGCAGCCAACCCGCGAGGTAGTAGGCGGCCGCCCCGCCCACGACCGAGCCGATCAGCAGCCGCAGGATGTGCAGCGCGAGCTTGCGGCCGTCGAGCCCCGGCACGCGGCGCTTGAGCACGCGCCAGGACACGGGGACGCCGACGGCGTAGGCGATCGAGTAGGCCAGCGCGAGCTCGGCGGCCACCCATGCCGGGTCGTCGAACGCCCAGGTCAGCAGCAGCGCGGCGACCACGTTGACGCCCGCGATCAGCACCTGCAGCAGGAACGGCGTGCGGGTGTCCTCGAGCGCGTAGAAGGTGCGCAGGCACAGGAACTGCACGGTGAACGGGATGAGGCCGACGGCGAAGGCCATCAGCGCCCACGCGATCCAGGCGGCGTCGTGCGCGCCCGCGCCGTGCCCGAACAGGATGCCGGAGATGGGCCCGGCGAGCGCGAAGAACGCGATGGTGGCGGGCACGATCGCGATGAGCGCCAGCCGCACCGTCTTCGTGAACTCGGCCGATACGCCGTCGTTGTCGCCGGCCGCGGCGAGCCGCGAGGCGCTGGGCAGCATCGCCGTGGCCAGCGAGACGGTGATCAGCGAGTGCGGCAGGATCCACAGCAGATGCGCGTTGGAGTAGACGTTGGAGCCGGCGCCGTGCCCGGTCGCGGTGGCCGCGGTGGCGAGCTTCTGAACCACCATGTAGGCCAGCTGGTTGATGCCGACGAACGCGAAGGTCCACTTGGCAAGGCCGAACGTCTTGCCGAGGCCGGTTCCCTTGAGGTCGAAGCGCGGGCGGTAGCTGAACCCCACCTTGCGGAGATAGGGGAGCAGTACCAGCATCTGCACCGCGATGCCCACGGTCGAGCCGATGCCGAGCAGCAGGATCTGCGGCGTCGTGAATGCCCCCGAGCGGTCCGCGTCGCCGCCCCAGACCACCAGGTAGATCGCGAGCACGAGGATGGAGATGACGTTGTTGGCGATGGGCGCCCACATCATGGGGCCGAACTTGTCGCGGGCGTTCAGCACCTGGCCGAGCAGGAAGAACG
This sequence comes from Arachnia sp., assembly GCA_047602285.1. GTDB lineage: Bacteria > Actinomycetota > Actinomycetes > Propionibacteriales > Propionibacteriaceae > Arachnia. Next base: position 1,918,339 of record JASGHR010000001.1, on the reverse strand, counting down.
CCCCGTAGAAGAAGATCTGCGGGAGCGTGAGGTAGGCCAGCGCCACCATCGACGCGTACTGCGCCGCCAGGTCGGGTTGGCGCCAGGCGTCGGACGTGTAGAGCTGGATGATGAACGGCGCCGCGGCCGTGATGACCACCGCGATGACGGTCACCGCCAGCAGGAAGGCCGTCATGATGCGGTTGGTGTACGCCTCGCCGCCGTCCTCGTCGTTCTTCACGGCGCGCACGATCTGCGGCACGAGCACGGTGTTCAACGCGCCGCCCGCGAGCAGGATGTACAGCGCGTTCGGTACCATGTTCGCGATGTCGAGCATGTCGGCCTGACGGGTGCCGTTGCCGAGGATGAAGGCGACCAGCGCCACCCGCACCACGCCGAGCACGCGGGAGATCATGGTGCCCGACGCCATCACGGCGCTGGCGCCCAACAGCCGTCGTGTGCTGCTGACCTGGCTCACTCGCCCTCCTTGTCGGCCTTCGCCTGTTCGCGGCGCACGGTCCTGATCCGCCAGGCCGTGCCGCCAAGCACTACTGCACCCGAAGTCACGATCAGGAGCCAGCCGACGCGCCCGAAGTTCGTCGCCGTGATCTCGATCGTCGTCGGCTTCCCGACGGGGGCGCCGTTCTTGGTGATCACCTGCGCCTGCACGAGCGCGACGCCGTTGGCCTTTGCCTCGGGCGTGATGTTGACCGTGTACGGCTCGCCGGGGGGGATGGTGACGGGTTCGATGTCCGGGACGCCGATGCGCTGCGGCGCGTCGGACGTGAACCGCACGCCGACCGTGACCGGCACGTCGAGCCCGTTGGTGAGCGTGGCCGGGAACGTGCTGGTGCTCGACCCCATGACGAACGACGCGGCGGCGCGCAGCTCGATCTTGGCGAGGTCGGCCGACGGCTTGGCCGCGGCGTCCAGGTAGCCGAGCGCGGCGCGCTGGTTGCTGAAACCGGACGAGAAGGCGGTGGCGCCCAGCTCGGCCAGGCCGGGCGTCGTCTGCCCGGTGAGGTCCTCGAGCACGGCGGCCTCCCCGGTCTCGCGGGCGAGGGCCGCGGCCACCTTGGGCCATGCCCCCGCGGCGCGGCCGGCGGCCCACACCAGCTCGGTCTTGAGTTCCGCCTCGGGGGCGACGTGGCGCCGCGTCGGGTCGAGGTACTGGTCCCGGCGCGCGTCCTGGCCGTCCTCGATGAGGTAGAGCGGGGGCGTCGGCGCGAGCAGCTCGTCGGCCACCATGCGGGCCAGCAGGATGCCGTCGGGCAGCGTGTCGTTGGTGGGTGAGGTCGCCGACAGGATGCGGGGCGAGCCGTTCCGGCTGCCCGTCGCGCCGCGCAGGACAACGGTGTCGAGCGAGCTGAGGCGCGCGACGAGCGCCGGCGTTGCCGTCTCGTCGAGGACGGCGACCGTCGGCAGCGTGGCGAGCGTCTCGGGCACGGCCGCCGCGGCCCAGCCCAGCACCTCGTCCAGCACCCCGCTCGCCTCGGCCCGCGCCAGGTCCGGGTTGCCCGTCGGGAGCCGCCACAGTCGGCCCTGGCCGGCCAGCGCGTCGACCCGCCGCAGCCAGCCCATCGCGACGCCGCTGCCCGGCACTTTCTCGCCGTCGATCAGGTGCTCCTCCGCGAGGCGCCCGGCTGCGGCGTAGAGCGCAGGATCGACGGCGGCGATGACGCCGGGCCGTTCCGCGCTGGCGAGCAGGGTCTCCAGGCGGTCGTCCAGGTCGGCGGCCAAGGAGTCGTCGAGGAACTCGCCGCTCGGGAGCCAGCTGGGGGTTGCCGTCAGCACGACGATCGCGCTGGACTCGACCGGCGTCGTGGTGGCGGCCACGCCGATCGCGGCGCGACCCACCACGCGCTGGCTCTCGTTGCCGGGGAAGCCGCGCACCTGCACGCCGAGCAGGTAGGCCACCTGGGTGACCGTCAGTGGCGTGTCCTCGGTGGTCAGCTCGTGCACCGTGCCCTCGACGGAGAACGTGGCGCGCTGCCCCGGGTCGAGGCCCTCCTCGCGCGCGAGCACGTCGACGTTCTGGTCTCGCTTGTGCAGTCGCTCGCCCGCCGGCGGGTCGGCCGCGTTGTCGGCGAGCTGCGCGGCGCCGTAGATGGGCTGCGGGGAGCGCCAGAAGTGCACCGCGGCGTAGCGCACCCGCACCGTCGACACGTTGGTGACCGTGCCGGAGATGCGGATGACCTGATCCGGGTCGGTCAGGTCGATCGTGGGGGTGGAGATGGAGGTGATCGTCACCGCGAGGGGGTCGACGCCGTCGGCCGCGGCGGTCGTCGGGGCGGCGAGGACGCCGACGACGAGAAGCAGCGCGGCCAGGACAGGGCGCAGCAACCGTCGGACCATCACCGTCACATCGTAGTCGGGGCGGTCGTGTCGGTCCTCGGGCCGATGCGGACCTCCGCCAGGTTGGCGAGCGCGCGTTCCCTAAGCGCGGCGCCCGCCAGCCCCGCCACGTGCGCCGCGGCGGCCGCGAGGCCGTGCCGCGCCCACGCGAGCGGGTCGTCGGAGGAGAGCGCGCCCCAGGCGAGGCCGGCGACGAACGCGTCGCCCGCCATGACGGACTGCACGGGCTGCGCCACCGGGCACGAGCCGCGGAGCTCGCGGCCGTCGGCGAGCAGCGCTACGCCGTCGCCGCCCAGGGAGACCAGCGGGAGGCGCGTCCCGGTGGCCGCGAGCGTGTCGAGCGCGGCGCGGATCCGGCCGGCGGGCTCGGCCGCGGCCACCGCAGGCAGGGCAAGGATCTCGTCGTCGTTGGGCTTGAAGGCCAGCACGCCCGGCACCGCGAGCGCGGCGACCAGGGCGTCCTTCTGAGCATCGACGACGACCTGAGCGCCGCGGGAGAGCAGTGCGCGGGCCAGGTCGGCCCAGGTCGTCGCGGGCAACCCGGTGGGCGTCGACCCGTTGAGGGTCACCACGTCGCCGGGCCGCACGTCGGCCAGCACCGTCGCCACCAGCGGCGCGACGTCCGCCGGCCCGTCCAGCGCGTAGCCGGCCCCCACGAAGTGCGCGGCCACGCGCGCGCCCGTGCCGTCGACCAGCGTCAGGTTGTGTCGGGTGCGCCCGCGGACGGTAACCAGCCGGTGGTCGATGCCCTCGGCAGCCAGCCGGGCCGCGTACTCGGCCTCGTCCTCGGCGCCCACGAGCGCGTAGGCGACGGTGGGCAGGCCGAGCGCCACCGCCGTCCTCGCGCACGACACGCCCTTGCCCGAGCAGACGGACCGCCAGCCGTGCATGGTGCCGACGCCGCCCCAGTCCAGCCCGCTGACCGTGTAGTAGTCGTCGTAGCCGGTGTTCAGGGTGACGGTGCGCAGGACGCGCGGTGGGGCGCTGGTCGTCATGACCTCACGATAGAGTGCGCCCCCTGCGTGCGGCCGGTGAGGTCCGCGATGTACGCCACGGCCAGGTCGGAGCCCGCGTCGAACAGCTTCGACATGTCGACGGCCTCGAAGCGCTCCGCGACCGTCGGCTCGACCGTGTGGAGGACCGTCGAGCTGTCGACGTCGGCCAGCAGCGAGGCGATCTCCTGCTTGAGCGCGGGCGACAGCAGCCCGTCGCGGGTGCGGTCGGCCACCTCGGCGGCGTACTTCTCGCGATCGGCCACCGTCTGCGGGTCCTCGCTGATCAGCATGTCCGCGGTGAGGTGCAGCAGCTGCTGGCCGCGCTGGAGGTCGCCGTCGCCCAGGTCGGTGACGGCCTGCCGCAGCAGCGGCCGGTCGGCGAGCTCCGCCTGCTCGGCCATGATGTGGAACCGGTAGCCCAGCACCCGCTCGCGGCTGCGCGCCCCGTGCCGGTCCGTGTGCCGGAAGCCGGGGACCAGGTCGCCTTCGTGGGCCGAGGTCTGGGACATCGAGTCGAGCAGCTCGCGGCCGGGGTCGTCGTTGGTCTCGCGCAGGGGAAGCGCGCGGATGAAGATCGTGGCGACGAACTGGATGGCGAGCAGCGGGTACAGCAGCAGGAACACGAGGTGCAGCTGGTCGGCCAGGCCCTGGCGCACGGCGTCGGCCACGGCCGGCGGAAGCTGCGACAGCGTGCTCGGGTCGAGCACCGCACCCGCGCTGATTCCGCCCTCGGGCAGGGCCTTGCCCGCACCCGCCGGCAGGTGGCTGAGGATCGCCTGGCCGAGGCCCGCCGTCATGATGGCGCCGGCGACCGCCGTGCCGACGGTGGAGCCGACGTTGCGGAAGAACTGCGTCGAGGCCGTGGCCACGCCCATGTCGCGCCGCGTCGAGGCATTCTGGATGACCAGCACGTACTGCTGCGAGACCATGCCCATGCCGATGCCCATGATGACCATCGCGCCCGAGAGCAGCAGCGGGCTGGAGTCGTACGCCAGGCGGGTCAGGATGGCCACGCCCGCGGCCATGATCACGATGCCGCCCAGCATGATCTCCTTGTAGCGGCCGGTGCGGCTGACGAGTTGGCCGGACACGATGCCCATCAGCACGAAGCCGATCATCAGCGGCATGAGGATCAGGCCGGAGTTGGTCGCGTTGACGCCGAGCACGCCCTGCGCGTAGATCGGGATGTAGATCACCGCGCTGAACATCAGCATCGCGAACGCGAACACCGCCACGTTCGTCAGCGTGAAGATCGACGAGCGGAACAGGCGCAGCGGCAGCACGGGCTCCTCCGCGCGGGTCTCCGCGTAGATGAAGAGGCCGAGCAGGACGGCGCCCGCGGCGAACAGGCCGATGATGGTCGGCGAGCCCCACGCGTAGGTGGTGCCGCCCCAGCTGGTGGCCAGCAGGATCGCGACCAGCGCCGGGGTCAGCGTCATCATGCCGAAGACGTCGATCTTGGCGTCGCGCGGCTCGTGCGGCAGGTGCAGGAAGCGGGCCACGAGGAAGAACGCGACGATGCCGACGGGCAGCGCGATGAAGAACAGCCAGCGCCAGCCGAGGTGGTCGGTGACCAGGCCGCCGGCGAGCGGGCCCGCGACCGAGGTGAGGCCGAAGATCGCGCCCATCAGACCCTGGTAGCGCCCGCGCTGGCGGGCGGGGACGATGTCGCCGATGATCGTCTGCGACAGCGGCATGATGGTGCCCATGCCGAGGCCCTGCACGGCGCGGCCCAGCACGAGGATCCAGAAGTTCGGCGCCAGGCCGGAGATCAGCGAGCCGCACATGAAGACGATGAGGCCGCCGAGGAAGAACGGGCGGCGCCCGTACTGGTCGGACAGCTTGCCCGCGATGGGCACCACGATCGCCGACATCAGCATGGCCGCGGTGGCGACCCACGAGTAGTGGTCCATCCCGCCCAGTTCCGCGACGATGCGCGGCATGGCGGGCCCGACGATCGTCTGGCTGATCGACGCGGCGAACATGCCGACGATCAGGCCGATGAAGACGCGCTGTGCCTCGGGGGTCAGGCGAAATTGTTGGGGAGTGTCAGTCACTGATTGTCCTTGGTGGCTCCGGCGATGCCGAAGCGGGGTTCGAGGGTGGAATTGAGTTGGGCGAGGAGGCGAGCGAGGTCGGTGCGGTCGTTCTCGGACCAGTCGCCGAGGGCGTCGGTCACGACGCGCACGCGTCGCGCGCGCTCGTCGTCCACGGCTGCCGCGCCCGCCTCGGTCACGCGCAGCAACTGCGCGCGGCCGTCCTTCGGGTCCGGCATGCGCTCCGCGAGGCCCGCCTCGCACAGCTGCGACAGCCGCCGCGACACCGTCGACTGGTCCAAGCCGAGGTGGCACGTGAGGTCGCTCGGCCGCCGCGGCTCCCGAGCGAGCATCGCCAGCAGCGTGTACTGCAGCTTGTCGACCGCGCGGTCCCCGCCGGCCGCCGCAGAGACGGTGTGCCCGAGGTTCATGAACAGCCGGAACAGCTCCTCGGACAGCTCACGATTTACATGCATGCTGCAAGCATATATCCGTATGAGCCGAAGACGAAATCGCGTCGAGGTCGATCCCTGAGCGGATAGCCGACGCCCGGACTCGGCGCTTCGCGCGGGGCCGGTCCCTGAGGAGCAACCCCGCGCGGTTGCTGGCACCGAGCGTGGGTTGTGCGGGGTTGTGTCTCGAAGGGTCCGAGAGCACAGCGTTCAGTGAGGTCGTCTGCTGCCGTAACTACCTGCCCACGGTTGCGGACCTTTCGACTCGACGGTTCGCTGGCGCTCACGCGTCGGCTCAAGGAACGGCCGCCGGTCCCTGAGGAGCAACCCCGCGTGGTTGCTGGCACCGAGTGTGGGTTGTGCGGGGTTTGCGTCTCGAAGGGTCCGAGAGCGAAGTGTGTGGTGATCTGTAGGTGTGTCCCGGGTCGCTGCGCGGGTGCGGGACCTTTCGACTCGACGGTTCGCTGGCGCTCACGCGTCGGCTCAAGGAGCGGTGCGGGACCTTTCGACACGGGCCCGGCGCTTCGCGCGGGGGCCCGGCTCAAGGAACGACCGCCGGTCCCTGAGGAGCAACCCCGCGCGGTTGCTGGCACCGAGTGTGTGTTGTGCGGGGTTGCGTCTCGAAGGGTCCGAGAGCACAGCTCTTGGTGACTTTGCTGCCGTACTACCTGCCCACGGTTGCGGACCTTTCGACTCGACGGTTCGCTGGCGCTCACGCGTCGGCTCAAGGAACGGCGTCGGTTCAAGGAACGGCCGCCGGTCCCTGAGGAGCAACCCCGCGTGGTGTCTTTCACCGAGTGTGGGTTGTGCGGGTTGTGTCTCGAAGGGTCCGAGAGCACAGCGTTCAGTGAGGTCGTCTGCTGCCGTAACTACCTGCCTACGGTTGCGGACCTTTCGACTCGACGGTTCGCTGGCGCTCACGCGTCGGCTCAAGGAACGGCGTGGGATCTAACGGCCAGGGGTCCGGCTCAAGGAACGGCCGCCGGTCCCTGAGGAGCAACCCCGCGCGGTTGCTGGCACCGAGTGTGTGTTGTGCGGGGTTGTGTCTCGAAGGGTCCGAGAGCACGGCGTTCAGTGAGGTCGTCTGCTGCCGTAACTACCTGCCCACGGTTGCGGACCTTTCGACTCGACGGTTCGCTGGCGCTCGCGCGTCGGCTCAAGGAACGGTGCGGGACCTGACGACCGCGGGTCCGGCTCAAGGAACGGTGCGGGACCTGACGACCGCGGGTCCGGCTCAAGGAACGGCGTGGGACCTGACGACCGCGGGTCCGGCTCAAGGAGCGGAGCGGGTGGACCACCAGGTGCGGAGGAGGTCGACGGCCTCGTCGTGGGGGATGGGGCCGTGTTCGGTGCGGTGCTCCAGCAGGAACTTGTACGCGGCGCCGACGTCGCGGCCCGGGCCGATGCCCAGGATCTCCATGATCTCGGTGCCGTCGAGGTGCGGGCGCAGGGCGTTCAGCTCTTCTTGCTTGGCCAGCTCGTCGATGCGCCACTCGAGTTCCTCGTAGGCGCGGCGCAGGCGCGTGGCGCGGTTCCTGTTCCTCGTGGTGCAGTCGGCGCGGGTCAGCATGTGGAGGCGCTCGAGTTCGTCGCCGGCGTCGCGGACGTAGCGGCGGACGGCGGCGTCGGTCCACTCGCCGTCTGAGTAGCCGTGGAAGCGCAGGTGCAGCTCGATCAGCTTCGCCACCGACTTCACGACGGCGCTCGAATAGGTCAGTTCGCGGAGGCGGCGCTTGGCGAGCTTCGCGCCGACGATGTCGTGGTGGTGGAACGTGACCTTCGAGCCCTCGAAGCGGCGGGTGGCGGGCTTGCCGATGTCGTGCAGCAGCGCGGCGAGGCGGTTGACCAGGTCGGGCTGGTGGCCGCGCTCCTTCTCCAACGCGATCGCCTGGTCGAGGACGGTCAGCGTGTGCTGGTAGACGTCCTTGTGGTGGGCGTGTTCGTCGATCTCCAGCTGCAGTGCGGGCAGTTCGGGCAGGAACTGGTCGGCCAGGCCGGTGCGGACGAGCAGGTCGAGGCCCTCGCGGGGGGCGTCGGTCAGCAGCAGCCCGCTGAACTCCGCCTGGATCCGTTCCTTCGACACGATCGCGAGCCGGTCCGCCATGTCGCGCATCGCGGCCACCACCTCGGGCGCGACGGCGAAGCCGAGGCGCGACGCGAAGCGGGCCGCGCGCATCATCCGCAGTGGGTCGTCCGAGAAGCTCAGCTCGGGCGTCGACGGCGTGCGCAGGACGCCGGCGGCCAGGTCGTCGAGGCCGCCGTAGGGGTCGACGAACGCGCGGGTGGCCACGTTGATGGCCATGGCGTTGACGGTGAAGTCGCGGCGCACGAGGTCGCCGTCGATGGTGTCGCCGAACGCCACCTCGGGCTTGCGCGACTCGCTGCGGTAGATGTCCGCGCGGAAGGTGGTGACCTCGATCTTCCACTCGTGGCCGTCGGCGCGCTTCATCGCGCCGATGGTGCCGAACTCCTTGCCGATGTCCCAGGTCGACGGCGTGAAGCGGGCCAGCAGCTCGTGCGTCTGCTCGGGCCGGGCCGACGTCGTGAAGTCCAGGTCCTCGCCCAGGCTGCCGAGCAGCGCGTCGCGCACCGACCCGCCCACGAGATACAGCTCATGACCGGCGTCGGCGAACGGGCGGCCCAGGTCGTCGATGACGGGCGCGATGCGCAGCAGCTGGTGCATCGCGTTGGTCTGGGCTTGGGTCAGGCTCGGCACGAGCGGTAAGTCTACCGAGCCGACACGCGTGCGCCCGAGGCCGTCGTGTCGGGCGCGGTCGCCCGCGGGCGGCAGGATGTGTCGCATGAGCGACATCTGGGAGAAGTTGATGCTGGCCGGCGTGGTGATCGCCGTGGCGGTGGTGCTGCGGTTCGTCCTGCGGTTCGCGATCAAGCGCGGCGTGCGCGTGCTGACCTCGCGCGACCATCACACCAACGACGACCTCGGAGCCAAGGCGCGCCGCGTGCTGGAGAAGGCCAGCGGGGCGGCCGTCGTGCGCCATCGCCAGCGTGTGGAGACGCTGGGCTCGCTGCTGCGCAGCGTCGTCGACGTCGTGCTGACGGTGCTCGTGGTGCTCACCATCCTCGCCATCTTCGGCGTGCCGATGGGCCCGGTGATCGCGTCGGCCGGCGTCGGTGGCGTGGCGCTCGGGTTCGGCGCGCAGTCGCTGGTCAAGGACTTCATCTCGGGGATCTTCCTGCTGGCCGAGGACCAGTTCGGCGTGGGCGACCTCGTCCAGATCGGCCCCCTGACCGGCACGGTGCAGGAGGTGACGCTGCGTGTGACGAGGCTGCGCGACGCCTCGGGCACCGTCTGGTACGTGCGCAACGGCGAGGTGCTGACCCTCGGCAACGTGTCTCAGGGGTTCTCCACCGCCGTGATCGACATCCCCGTCCCGGTGGACGCTGACCTGGAGAAGGCCCAGGCGACACTGCGGGCGGCGCTCGGCCGGATGGCTGAGGAGGAGCCGTGGTCCGACGTGCTGCTCGAGGCGCCGGAGGTGCTCGGCGTCAGCGCGGTGTCCGCGACGGAGGCCACGCTGCAGATCCGGATCAAGACGGGGCCCAACCAGCAGGCCGCGCCCACCAGGGCTGTGCGCGAGCGGGCGGTACGGGCCCTGGCCGCGGCGCCGGCTTAGCGGCTTCGCATACGCTGGGGCGTGCAGGCGAACGGGAGGAATCGGATGGCGACGTCGGCGCGCAGAGGGTCGAAGGCGGCCAAGAAGGCCAAGGCAGCCCCGCAGGGCTCCCGCGCGAAGCGGTTCTGGAAGCGCTTCGGCGTCACGGCGCTGGTCGTGTTCATCGTCGTCGGGCTGAGCGGCATGGGTGGCTTCTTCTTCCTCTACGCCACGACCGACCTGCCTGACCCCAACGCGGACTTCCAGACCAACACGACGTTCATCTACTACAACGACGGCGAGGAGCGGCTCGGCTCGCTGGCGGTGCAGAACCGGCAGACCATCTCCTACGACGAGATGCCGCAGCTGATCAAGGACGCCGTGGTCGCGGCCGAGAACCGCACCTTCTGGACGGATCCCGGGTTCTCCATCGGCGGCATCGCGCGCGGCGCGTTCTCGATCGCCACCGGCGGCGAGCTGCAGGGCGGCTCCACCATCACGCAGCAGTACATCAAGATCCTCTACCTCGACTCCGGCCAGCGGCTCTCGCGGAAGGTCAAGGAGCTCATGCTGGCCATCAAGATGGGCCGCGAGCTGCCGAAGGAACAGATCCTCGAGGGATACCTCAACACCATCTACTTCGGCCGCGGCGCCTACGGCATCCAGGCCGCGGCGCGCTCGTTCTTCCTGAAGGACGCGAAGGACCTGACGCTCGAGGAGTCGGCCGCGCTGGCCGCGATCCTCAACAACCCCGCGGCGTTCAACCCGTCGGGCGGCGACGCCAAGCGGGAGAAGCTGTTCGGGCGCTACCAGTACGTGTTGAGCGGCATGCTCGACATGGGCGCCATCACGCAGGCGGAGTACGACCGCGCAAAGGTCGCCCTGCCCGAGTTCCCCGAGGTGCCGGTCAACAACAGATACGGCGGGTGGCGCGGGTTCCTCATCAAGCAGGTGGAGGACGAGCTGGAGGAGAAGGGCTTCTCCGAGGCCGAGGTGCAGGGCGGCGGTCTCAAGGTGATCACGACGCTCGACGCCAGCATGCAGGCCGCGGCCGCGAAGACGGCCAAGGAGTACCCGAAGAAGGCCGCCGAAGCCGCCGCCGGTGACCCCGATCCCAAGGACCTGCACGTGGCCATCGCGTCGGTCGACACGTCCAACGGTGGCATCCTCGCGCTCTACGGTGGCCCCGACTACGTCAAGGACTCCCGTAACTGGGCGCGCACCGCGCGGCCCGCCGCGTCCACGTTCAAGGCGTTCGCCACGATCGCGGGCCTGCGCAACGGGTTCTCGCTCGACTCGATCTTCAACGGCGACACGTTCACGCCCCGCGGCGACACCAAGACCATCCGCAACGAGTTCAGCCACCAGTACGGGCCCGTGACGCTCAGGAAGGCGACGGCCGACTCGATCAACACGGCCTTCGTCGACATGACGCAGCAGATCGACAACGGTGCCGCCGAGGTGGCCAAGGCCGCCAACGACGCGGGCGCCCCCACGCACGAGCGCGGCTGGGAGCTGAACAACCGCATCGCGCTGGGCATGGCCGAGGTCTCGCCGCTGAACATGGCCAACGCGTATGCCACGCTCGCGAACTCTGGGCAGCGGAACGAGACCCACATCGTCGACCGCGTCCTCGACCGCGAGGGCAACGTCATCTATCAGGCGGCCGCCAAGGACGAGCAGACGATCGACAAGAACGTGGCGGCCAACGTCACCGACGCGCTCACCTCCGTGGTCACCGAGGGCACCGGCACCCGAGCCTCCGCCCTGGGCCGACCCGTGGCGGGCAAGACCGGCACCAACGACTTCGACGGCGCCATCACGTCGGCCTGGTTCGTCGGCTACACCAAGCAGGTCTCGACCGCGGTGATGTACGTGGCGGGCGACTCCGGCAACGAGAACCTCGAGACCTACAAGCGCCCGCAGGACGGCACGTTCTTCGGGTCGACCTACCCGTTGATGACGTGGGTCGACTACATGTCGGCGGCGACCAAGGGGATGCCGGTGGAGGAGTTCGACCGTCCGAAGGAGATCGAGCCGGAGCGCGGCAGGACGGCAGAGCCGGCGCCGACGAGGACCAGGACCGCTGAGCCGTCGCCGACCCCCACGCCGACGCCGACTCCCACGGACACCCCGACGCCGACCCAGACGCCCACGGAGACGCCCACCAGCACCCCGACCGGCACGCCCAGCGCGCCGACGACAGAGCCGACGGACACCGCCGAACCCACCACGCCTACGGAGACGCCGACGACGCCGCAGCAGTCGGCGACGGTGCAGCCCCCGAAGAAGCCGGCTCCGACCACGGACCCGGAGGAGCCGGCGGCCCCGGACGCGGCGCCTGACGCGGACTCGTGACCGACGCGCTGATCCGGCGCCTGGGCGGCCCGATGGGCAGGCATGCCCGGCGGGCCGGCCTCTGGTTCGACCCGCTGCCCTGGGCGGTGCTCGTGGCGGGCGGGCTGTTCGCGCTGCTCTTCCTCCGGCACGTGCCGTGCCTCCAGGTGGCGGCCGACGACGTCGTCAACACCTATATCCGCGCGTGTTACTCCGACATGCAGCCCATCTTCCTGGGGGAGGGGCTCGGCATCGGCGGCTCACCGCTCACCTCCGCGCAGATGACGCTGCCGCCGCTGGTGGCCGTGCTCGTGCTGGCCGCGCGCGCGGCTGCCGTCGGGCTGGGCGCTCCGGTCGCGGTGGGCGCGTCGCTGCAGGACCAGATCGACGCCAGCGTCCTTTTCTTCGCGGTCACCAGCGTCGCGCTCTTCGTCTGCTTCGCCGTCGTGGTGCTCTGCCTGGCCGCCCTCGGCCGGGGGCATGCCCGGGGGCGCAGCTGGGACGCGATGGTGGTGGCCTCGTCGCCCATCGTGCTCGCCGCGGGCCTCATCGACTGGACGCTGTTCCCGTTGGCCCTCACCGCCGTCGCGCTGCTGCTCCTCTCACGGGGCGCGATGCTCGCCGGGGGCATCGTCCTCGGCCTGGCGGCCTGCGCGGGCACCATGCCGATCGCCGTCCTGCTCGCGACGGTGGTGGTGGCGGGGCTCCGACGCGGCTGGCCCACCGCGACGAAGGTGCTCGCGGGCGGCGTCGGCGCCTTCCTGCTCGTCCACCTGCCGCTGCTGCTGACCGACGTGAACCGGGTCTACGCGTTCTACCACGGCGAGATCAACAAGAACACGGGCTACGGCTCGATCTGGTACCTGCTCGAGCAGCTCGGCGCCGCGGCCCGCTCCACCGGGTCGTTCGCGTTCGCGCTGCTGCTCCTCTTCCTGGGCGTCTTCATCGCCTGGATGTACGTGACGCGCCGTCGGCCGCGACTCGCCGCCGTCGTGGCCGTCATGGTGTTGGCGACGACGCTGCTCGGCCCCGCCTTCCCGCCGCAGACGGCGCTGTGGCTGCTGCTCGTGGTGCTGCTGGCCCGGCCGGGCAGGGCGCAGTTCGCGGCGCTGACCGCGACCCAGGTGGCCTACTACCTGGCGATCTGGGGTTGGCTGGGCGGCGGGCTCACCATCGGCCAGTCCGGTCCCTACCTGCTGTACTGGCTGGCCATCGCGCTCCGGTGGGGCGTCGAGCTGTGGCTGCTGATCGGGCTGGTCCGCGAGATCGCGCGGTCAGGTCCAGCGGATCTCGTCGGCCGTGACCGTCGTCATGCGGCAGGTGACGGGCACCTCGTCCCCCACGGCTACCAGCGGGTCTGAGCCCGGCACGTACAGCATCGACGAGTGCATGTGCGGCGGCTCGGCGAACGGCCGCTTGCGGCCGGCCAGCGTGAAGGGCGACAGCGCGCGGTCGAGCGCGGCCTGCACGCCCTCCGCCACGGTGATCAGGCGCTTCTTCAGCGACCGCTGCGGAACCGGCGCGGCGAGCGCCACCCCCTCCGCGGTGCCGCCGGACACGACGACGACGAACCCGGCCTTCGGCACGGCCGCCTGGTGGTAGCCGATCCGCTGGCCCTTCGTCACCGGGTGCACGTCGAGGACGGTCGCGGTGGTGCGGTAGGCCTGACGGTCGCCGAGCCACAGCCGGGTGCCCACGCGCATCCTGGTCGGCACGCCGAGCTCGGACGACAGCGTGCGGTAGTCGGCGACGCTCAGGTGTGAGACCCACACCGGGGCGGGCGCGGCGGCCACGGCCCTGGTGGCCAGCGCCCGCGCCTCGGCCAGGGATCCGGTGGCGGGCAAATGCACGGCCCAGCCCTCGAGCGCGAGACCCGCGACGTCGGCCTCCTCAGGCGCCATCCCGTGGCGCAGCATGCTGGTGGTCAGCTCGACGATGACGCGCGCGCCCGGGTGCTCCGCCGCGAGCAGGCGAAGGTCCTCGGGGCGGGAGACGGTGGTGATCACGTGCGGGTCGCCCAGCAGCGCGCCGGCGACGGCGTCGAACGGCCGCCAGGGGTTGAGGACGACCACGTCGCCCGACCAGCCTCCGCGGCGCACCACCGCGACCTCCTGCGCGATGCCGACGGCGATGGTGTCGACGCCGAGTTCGGCCGCGCGGCCGGCGAGCAGGCCCAGCGTGAAGCCGTAGCCGTTGCCCTTGGCCACCGGCACCAGGCCGGGCACCTCGGCCAGCAGGGCGCGCTGGTGCGCGTCCCAGCGGGCACCGTCGATGGTGAGCGTCAGCGCCATGGTCACCGCCTCTTCAGGTAGAGCATGAAGGCCGCGTACAGGGCCTTGTTGATGGCGTAGTCCCACTCGCCGAGGTAGGCGACGGCCTCGCCGCCGGTGCCGACCTTGAACTGGATCAGCCCGATCTCCGGGTCGTCCGCGCCGACGCCTTCGGTGATGCCGCGCAGGTCGTAGACCGCGCAGCCCGCCTCGTTGGCGTCGCGGATCATCCGCCACTGGATGGCGTTGGAGCCGCGCACCTCGCGCTTGGCGTTGGACGAGGCGCCGTAGGAGTACCAGGCGTGCTCGCCCACCCGGACCATGGTGGTGGCGGCCACGAGGTCGCCCTCGTGCTCGGAGAGGTACAGCCGCATCCGGTCCGGGTCCTCCGCGTTGAGGGCGTCCCACATGGTCTCGAAGTAGGCCAGCGAGCGGCCGGTGAAGCCGTCGCGGGCGGCCGTCTCGCGGTAGACGTCGTGGAACCGGGCGAGGTCGGCGCGCTCGCCGAGCCGCACCTCGACGCCCTCCTTGGCTGCCTTCTTGATGTTGCGGCGCCACAGCTGGTTCATGCCGGACAGCAGCTCTGCCTCGGTCTTCTGCGTGCCGTCGGAGTTCCTCAGGGGCAGCTGGAAGTTGAACATCGGCTGCCCGGCCGCGAAGCCCTCGCCGTGCTCGTCGGTCACCCAGCCCGCGTGCAGCAGCGCGTTGCGCAGCCGGGTCGCGGTGAGGTCGGTGACGTCGGGGCGCGCCTCGCTGAGGCGGGTGATCTCGGGGTCGGCGACGGCGGCCTTGATGGTGTCGGCAGACCAGCGACGGTGCACGAGCGTGGGGCCGATCCGCACGGCGAACGCGCGCTGGGACTTCGCGTAGGCCACGAGCGCGTCGAGGTGCTCCGCGGCGTCGTCGCGCCCCCAGTCCAGCACCGGCCCCTCGGGCAGGTAGGCGAGCGAGCGGCGCAGCTTGGGCAGCTGGCGGTGGAGGATGAGCCCCACCCCTGTGAGCTCAGGCCCGTCGAAGAAGCCGACGGTCTCGCCGCGCCACTCCGGCTTGACCCGCGCCCACGCGGGGGTCTGCAGGAACGACGCGGCGCCGCGCTGGGCGATGAAGCCGAGATGGTCCTCGGCGGAGATGGGGCGTACCTCGATGCTCACCTGCCCCAGGCTACCGGGATCGGCTCGGCGAGACGTGTCGGACGCGTTCGGTAGGCTCGCCCGCATGACTGATATGAACAGCAAGCCCGAGGTCGACTTCCCGGGCGGCGAGCCCCCGGCGGACCTCGACATCACCGAGATCGTGGTCGGCGACGGCGCGGAGGCGAAGGCCGGCGACGTCGCGCACGTGCACTACGTCGGCGTGGCCTTCAGCAGTGGCGAGGAGTTCGACTCGTCCTGGAACCGTGGGGCCCCGCTGTCCTTCCCGCTGGGCGCGGGCCACGTCATCCGCGGCTGGGATCAGGGCATCCAGGGCATGCAGGTGGGCGGCCGCCGCCAGCTCGTCATCCCGAGCCATCTCGCGTACGGGAACCGGGGCGCCGGCGGCGTCATCGCGCCGGGCGAGACCCTGATCTTCGTCTGCGACCTCGTCGGCCTGAACTGACGAACGCGCCGGAAAAGGGACGAGCCCGCCTTACACGGTGGGGGATTGAGTAAGGCGGGCCCATCTGGCGTCGTAGGTGCCGTGCCCGGCTTCCGACTCCATGTCTAAGAGTAGCTGAGAAAGTCTCAGAAAGCCAGGGGTCGGGGCCGGAAAATTCCGGTGACTAGGAATGCGTCTCGCGGAGCACCTTCGTGATGGAGTCGTGGAGCACGGGGTCGATCTCCGCGTCGGCCACCCGTGCGCCCTCCGGCGGGTTCGCCGTGCGCTCGCGGTAGGCGGCGACGATCTGCGCGATGGCTTCCTCGTCGCTCAGGTCGCCGGTGTCCAGCACGAGGTCGAAGTTCGCCTCGTCGGCCCAGTCGGCACCGTAGATGCGCTTGGTGAAGCGCCGGCGCGTCTTGTCGTCGGACTGGATCTTGGCGGCCGCCGCCTCGTCGGTGATGCCGTCGCGCAGCGCGATCCGGTGGGCGCGCGTCTCGAGCGGGGCAGTCACGAACACGTCGAGCGAGTCCGCGTAGTCGCCGAGCACCGCGAAGCCGCCGCGGCCGAGGACGACGACGTCGCCCGTGTTGCCGATGGCCTCGATGGTCTTGTTCATCCACTCGATGGTCCAGACGCTGTCCTCCTGGAAGAGCTCCCAGAAGCCCGGCGCGCGCTCGCCGTAGATGTTGTCGAGGTGGATCAGGCCGTACTGCTTGATCACGCCGTTGATGGTGGCCTTGTCGGCGAACTTCCAGCCGAGCTCCTTGGCCAGTCCGCGTGCGATGCGGCCGCCATGGCTGCCCAGCTGACGCGAGATGGTGATGACTGACATATTCCCTCCAGAATCTCCCCGCCCTGCCCGAGGCGGGCCAGGGGTCAGGGACGGGGACGATTCTAGGCGATGGGAGGTGCGCTCACGCGGCCTGGTCGACCTCTAACCGACGCTGCTCGGCGGCCACGTCGCTCAGCTTGTCGCCGATCGTCATGCCGTAGAACGAACGCCAGACGAAGTACATGCTGGCAAGCAGGAACACCACCGCGAGCACGCCGGTCAGCACCCCGCCGCCCTGCTCCTTCAGGCGCACGGCCAACTCGACGGCCAGCAGGCCGAACAGGGTCGCGAACTTGATCACCGGGTTGAGGGCAACCGACGACGTGTCCTTGTACGGGTCGCCGACGGTGTCGCCGACGATCGTCGCCTCGTGCAGCGGAGTCGACTTGGCCGCCAGGTCCACTTCCACGAGCTTCTTCGCGTTGTCCCAGGCGCCGCCGGCGTTGGCCATGAAGATGGCCTGGTAGAGGCCGAACAGCGCCATCGCCACCAGGTAGCCGATGAAGAAGAACGGCTCCACGAACGCGAACGCGAGGGTGGCGAAGAACACACCGAGGAAGATGTTGAACATGCCCTTCTGCGCGTACTGCGTGCAGATCTGCACCACCTTCGACGAGTCCTCGACGCTGGCCTTGTTGGCTTCGCCGTCCAGCCGGATGTTGTCGCCGATGAACTCCACCGCGCGGTACGCGCCGGTGGTGACGGCCTGGATCGAGGCGCCGGTGAACCAGTAGATCACCGCGCCGCCCACGAGCAGTCCCAGCAGGAACGGGGCGTGCAGCAGCGAGAGGTTCTCCACGTCGTGCTGCAGCCCCTCGGTGAGGCCCATCATGATCGAGAAGATCATCGTCGTGGCGCCCACGACGGCGGTGCCGATCAGCACGGGCTTGGCCGTCGCCTTGAACGTGTTGCCCGCGCCGTCGTTGTCCTCGAGGAGGTACTTGGCGCGCTCGAAGTCCGGCGTGATGCCGAAGTCGCGCTCGAGCTCCTGCTCGATGCCCGGGCGCTCCTCGATGGTGGACAGCTCGAAGACCGACTGCGCGTTGTCCGTGACCGGGCCGTAGCTGTCGACGGCGATCGTCACCGGGCCCATGCCCAGGAAGCCGAACGCGACGAGGCCGAACGCGAACACTGCGGGCGCCAGCATGATCTCGCCGAGGCCCATGGTGGAGATCCAGAACGAGACGCCCATCAGGCCCGCGATGGCCAGGCCCAGCCAGTAGGCGGAGAAGTTGCCCGCCACCAGGCCGGAGAGGATGTCGAGCGACGCCCCGCCCTTGCTGGAGGAGACGACGACCTCGCGCGTGTGGCGCGACTTCGTCGACGTGAACACCTTGACCAGCTCCGGGATGAGGGCGCCGGCGAGCGTGCCGCAGGACACGATGAGGGAGAGCTTCCACCACAGGCCGTCGCCCAGGCCGCCGATGAGGGCCAGCGAGGTGAGGAACGTGGTGGCGATGCACACCGTCGAGGTGATCCACACCAGGGAGGTGAGCGGGCGCTCGAAGTCCATCTCGGCCGCGTCGGCGTAGCGGGCGCGCGTGAGGGCCGCGTTGACGAAGTAGGAGATGCCCGAGGCCACCACCATGACGGCGCGGATGACGAACAGCCAGACGAGCAGCTGGATCTGCATCGTCGGATCCTTGACGCCCAGCAGGATGAACGTGATGAGCGCGACGCCGGTGACGCCGTAGGTCTCGAAGCCGTCCGCGGACGGGCCGACGGAGTCGCCCGCGTTGTCGCCGGTGCAGTCGGCGATCACGCCGGGGTTGCGCGCGTCGTCCTCCTTGATGTGGAAGACGATCTTCATCAGGTCGGCGCCGATGTCGGCGATCTTGGTGAAGATGCCGCCGGCGATGCGCAGCGCGGAGGCGCCGAGCGACTCGCCGATCGCGAAGCCGATGAAGCAGGCGCCCGCGATCTCGCCGGGCAGGAACACGAGGATGGTGAGCATCATCGCGAGCTCGATGGAGATCAGCACCATGCCGATGCTCATGCCGGAGCGCAGCGGGATGTCGTGCAGCGGGTACGGCTTACCCGCGAGCGAGGCGTGCGCCGTGCGCGCGTTGGCCAGCGTGTTGACGCGGATGCCGTACCACGCCACCGCGTACGAGCCGGCCATGCCGATCAGCGAGAACGCGATCACGATGGCGGTCTTGCCGACGCCGAAGCCCACGAGGAACAGGTAGTAGACGACGATGATGGTGGCGATGAAGGCCCAGAGCAGGAAGAGGAACCGGCCCTGCTGCTTCAGATACGCCTTGCACGTGGTGTAGATGAGTTCGGAGATCTCGCGCATCGCCGCGTGCGCGGGCATCCGCTTCAGCGACATGTAGGTGAGCACGCCGAAGCCGAGGCCGAGTGCGCAGACGATAAGCCCGAGACCGAGGAGCACCGTGCCCGGCAGGCCGACGAAGTGGACGCTGCTGAGGTCGGGCAGCTGGAGGTTGGCCTCGCCGCCGATGTGGGCGCCGGGAGGAGCGTCGCCCGTCGAGCAGCCTGCGAGCAGCAGGGCCGAGCCGGCGGCCGTCGTCCACAGGGCGCGGCGGAGGTATGACGTGGGTGGGGACTGCGTTGTGCCCATTTTCTTCAACTCCGTTGGGACCAGGTTGAGGCGGCGAGACTGCCGCCACTTAGCATCCTACGACGCGTAGTATTCGTCGGGTCCTGGGGGGTGGGTAGCCCGTTTCGCGGCGGGCGGGGCGTCGGGATTCCGCGACGCATAGGGTGGCCTGATGGACGTGGTGGACCTGGGCGAACGGGCCCTCGGGGGCGTGCGCGCCGCTGAGCCGCGCCGTCGGCCGAGGGCCTGGTCACGCGTGATCGGCGTGGCGGTTGCGGTCGTCGTCCTCGCTGTGCTGATCGCGGGCGCCGTCGTCGTCTCCCGCTCGCCGCTGGGCGTCCAAGTAACGGGAATGCGGGGTGGACCGCGCGAGGGGTGGAGCTCGGCCCACGGCATCACCGCGATCGCCGACATCGGGCGCGGCCGGATCGTGACCACCGACGGCATCACCGTCCGGGCGCAGGCGGCCGCCGACAGCCATGACCTGTGGGTCGCGCGGGACGTGACGGACGTCACCCAGCTGCGCGACCTGCCCGGCACACCCTGGGTGGCGCTAGGAGACTGCTGATTAAAGGGCGCGCCTTCCGGGGTTGTCGGGCTGGGCTGGGATCCTGTGTGCATGCTGGGTGAGTCGGGTCGGCAGCGTGAGTTGCTGGATGTGGAGTCGGTTGCTGGGCACCTGCTTGAGCCGGGGAGCGTGTTCGCGTTGCTGGCCGGGCATCGGGACCGGTTGTTCCCGAGCGAGTTGTTCGCTGACCTGTTCCCGACCGGGCGTGGTCGGCCCTCGATCCCGGGCGAGGTGATCGCCTCGGTGATCGTGCTCCAGGCGCTTTACGGCCATTCGGACCGCGAAGCGGTTGACGCGTTGACCTTCGATCTGCGGTGGAAGGCAGCGTGCGGGTACGCGATCGACGCGAAGGGCTTCGACTCCTCGACGTTGACTCACTGGCGGCGCCGGTTGGCTGCGAGCCATCGGCCGCAGCGGATCTTCGAGGTGGTCCGCGACGTCATCGCTGAAACGGGTGCGGTGGCCGGCAAGCAGCGTCGGGCGCTGGACTCCACGATCCTTGATGACGCGGTGGCCCGGCAGGACACCGTGACCCAGTTGATCGCCCAGATTCGTCGGGTCGGCCGTGAGGTGCCCGGCGCCAAGGACCTGATCGGGGTGCAGTGCACCCGGCTGGCCGCGTTTACTGGGCAGGACTACGACTCGACCGGGAAGCCGCCGATCGCGTGGGATGACCCGGCTGCCCGTGACGAGTTGGTCTCCGCGCTGGTCGGTGACGCGCTGGCGCTGCTCGCCGCGCTGGATGTCGAGGCAATCAGCAAGGCGGGCGGGAAACCGGCCGATGCGGTCGCGCTGCTGGCTCTGGTCGCGGGTCAGGACGTGGAACCGGCCGAGGACTCCGACGGCACCGACGGCCGGTGGCGGATCGCCCGCAAGACCGCTCCCGATCGGGTGATCTCGACCGTCGACCCCGACACCCGACATGCCCACAAGACCCGGGAACGACGCCAGGACGGGTTCAAAGCCCACGTCGTGGTCGAGCCCGATACCGGGCTGACCATGGTGTGCGAGCTGACCAAGACCAACGGGCCGGACAACTCCGACGCCACCGTCGGTGCCGAGCTGGTCACTGCCGACTCGACCCTCGCGGCCGACCAGCAGGTCGAGGTGCTCGGGGACTCGGCCTATGCCACCGGCGACATGCTCCATGAACTCGATAAGAAGAAGTGGATTCCGCTGCTCAAGCCGTGGCCGCTCAAGCCCGCCGTTGAGGGTGGCTTCACCATCGACGATTTCACCTTCAACCCTGACGCCGACACCATGACCTGCCCGGCCGGGATCACCAGGAGACGGTCCGCGAAGGGCGCCGTCACGTTCGGGGCCGCCTGTCGCGGCTGCCCGTTACGGGAGCAGTGCACCACCGCGGTATCTGGCCGCGCTCTGCTGCTGGGCGAGCATCACCAACTGCAACGCGAGCACCGTAAACGCGCAACGGACGAAGGCTTCCGGGCCGACTACCGGCAGCACCGACCGATGGTCGAACGCTCGATCGCCTGGCTCACCCGCGGCGCCCGTCGCGTCCCATACCGAGGCGTCGAGAAGAACAACAACTGGCTCCACCACCGCGTCGCCGCCCTCAACCTGCGACGACTCCTCGCCATGGGCCTCACGATGACCGACGAAGCCTGGGCCCTGGCCTGACCAGACCGACACGGCCTCAGTCCCGATCACTTGCACCCGGCCCCCGGGACCACACAAGATCACCGACAGCGGGCGGAACGACCCCACTGCCGCACCCAGAGCGCTAACTCAAACTCCCCGCTCCACAGCCTCGACAACCTTCCGCCCGCCACCCACACCACCAGATGACGAGTTGTTCAGCAGTCTCCTAGGCACCGACGGCTTCGAGGCCCTGCCGGTCGCCACCCTGCTCGAGCGCGACACCGGACGCGTCGTCGGGCAGGTGTCGCTGCCTGCCCCTGGCGCCACCGCCGACGGTGCATACGTGTCACCGGCGCTTCTCTCCACGCCCGAAGGTGTGCTGCTGACGGTCGCGGCCACCCCCGACGGCGAGCGCACGCAGGTGGCCCGGCTCGCGTCGCCGATCTCCGGTGACGTGGTCTGGAGCGCCGAGCTGGAGATGCCTGCCGACGAGTTCCCGTCGTACGACCTCATGGCGATGGAGCGGGAGGACGTCTTGTTCATCGGCAACGCGGATGGCCAGCGTCAGCCGCGGTTCGCCGCCGCGCTCCGCTTCAAGGACGGCGCCCCCGCGCTGTGGCTGCCCGCGAAGAGGCGGTTCGACGTCGTCGGCGATGTCGCGGTCGTCCGAGAGGACGGCGAGTTGAACGGGTACGACATCCGATCGGGCGCGCGGCTCTGGAGTCGGCCGCCCGCCACGGTTGCCGCCACCCCCGATGAACTGCTCGTCGAGCTCGGCGGGGGTCGGCTCACGCTGCTGGAGCCGCGCACGGGGCGCGCGCTCTGGTCGGCTTCCGCCGCCGAGGCGTGGGAGAACGTGATCCGCTGGGACGACGTCGTCCTGGCCTATGCAGGCCATTCGGCCCAGTGGCGCGCCACCCGCAGCCGCGCAGGCGCCGACGTCGTCGCCGCGTTCGACCTGCGGACCGGCCGGGAGCTGTGGCGCGCCGAGCTCGGCGACGCGATCGTCGACCTGGCGCGCGGCGAGGGTCAGCTGGTGGCCACGCGCCATCGATTGGTCGACGGTGAGGAGGGCGCTGATCCCCGCATGGGTTTCGTCGGGCTCGACCCGATGTCCGGCAGCGTCGTGTGGGAGCAGGACCTGCGCACGCTTCGCTGGGTCATGCGCGTGGGCGTGTACGCCGTCGAGATAGACGAGAGCGGCGTGCGCATTCTGCGCTGAGTGCGCACCTTTGCTTCTATCCCTCCCAGGGGCGTACGTGGGCGCATAGGGTGGCCTCGTGGACGTGGTGGACCTGGACGAACTGGCCCCCGACGAGCCCGGCGGCCGAGGCGCGGCCCCGCGGCCGTGGGCCCGGTTCCGCCTGCCGAACGCGCGTCAGCTCGCCGCCGTCGCCGGTGTAGTCGCGCTGGTGGCGGCCACCGTCGGCGCCGTTTCTGCGTCGCATTCACCCCTGAAGGTCGAGGCCACAGGGATGCGGGACGGGCCGCGCGTCGGGTGGTCGTCGCCGTCGGGCATCACTGCGATCGCCGACATCGGCAAGGGCAGGATCGCGACCACCGACGGCATGACGGTCCTGGCCGCGCGCGCCGACGACGGCCGCGTGCTCTGGAAGGTCGACCGTGCCGTGCTCGGTATCGCCACGGTGACGACGGTGCGCGACCTCGTCGGCACGCCGTGGGTGGTGGTGGGCGACGACCAGGGCAATGTGTCGGGCTCCGAGGCGCTGATCGAGCGCGACTCCGGCACCTTCGCCGGGCGGATCGAGATGCCCGACGCCGTGACCACGGGCGACGGGTACTACGTGGCCCCGATGCTCGTCTCCACCGAGAACGGCGTCCTCCTCCGGCTGGCCGCGACGCCGGAGGGAGACGGGACGGAGGTCGTGCGGCTGAGGTCGCCGCGTTCGGATGACGTCATGTGGCGCGTCGAGCTGCCCGCGTCGCCGGACGACCTGCAGATCGGCAACGCCGCCGCGATCGAACGCGCGGGTTACCTGCTGATCGGATCGCTGGACGAGGAGTGGCCCGGCCGTTTCGCCGCCGCGGTGCGCGTCGAGGACGGCATGCCGGCCGAGTGGCTGAGGGCCAATCAGCACTTCGACGTCTACGGCGACGTGGCTGTGACGGTGGACGACGAGGGGTTGGTCGGTTACGACATCGGCTCGGGCGCCCGGCTGTGGCGTCGTCCCGGAAGCGGCGTCATGGCGCCGTCGGACGAGGTGCTGGTCGAGCGGAGCGAGGACGTCATGCGGCTCCTCGAGCCGCGCACCGGTCGCGAGCTGTGGACCGCCCCGGTGCTCGATGCCTGGGGCGCGGTGACGCGCTGGGGCGACACCCTGGTGGCCTACGGCGGCGGCGGTGTCCCCTGGACCGACGAAGAGGTTCCCGGCGGCAACGTCGTCGCCTCGTTCGACATCCGCACGGGCGAGGAGCGGTGGCGCGCCGACCTGGGCGACGTCGTCGTCGACGTGTTCCGAGGCAACGACCAGTTGGTCGCATTGCGGTACCACTACACGAACTTCGACGAGTCGGACCCGGACGAAGAGATCGGCGTCAGCCACATCGAGTTCCGCAGCGGACTGGTGGCGCTCGACCCGGACTCAGGTCACGTGCGCTGGTCCCAGGGCATGACCCCCGACCGCTGGATCTCACGCGTGGGCCGCTACATGGTCGAGTCAGATTGGGGCACCCTCCGCGTCCTGCGCTGAGCCCCGTTCCTTGAGCCGACGCGTGAAGCGCCGGGCCCGTGTCGAAAGGTCCCGTGCCTGGGGCAGTGACTCAACCACAAGGGCGGACCGCTGAGGTGAGCATCGTTCCTTGAGCCGGCCGTGAGGCGCTAGCCGAACGCCGTGTCGAAAGGTCCCGCGCTGTGGGCAGCGACTCAACAACAGGGCGGACGGCTGAGGTAGGCGCCGTTCCTTGAGCCGACGCGTGAGCGCCAGCGAACACGTCGTGTCGAAAGGTCCCGCGCCATGGGCAGCGACTCAACAACAGGGCGGACGGCTGAGGTGGGGAGGCGCTCCGTCTCGCTGCCAGCCCGGCTCTGTGACCACAGTCACCTCTGGTCTGGGCGCATGGGTGTTCTTACGCTTCGACGAAGCGCCTCCCCACCTCACCCTCTGTCGTCTTCCCGGGCGGCGGACCGTCGTCCTGCCTCGCCGATGGTCAGCGTTGGCTGGTCTTCCGGCGGTTTCCCTGCACAAATCTCTGTATACGGGCAGCCGGGCCGCATACGGGCCTGGGTGCTCGCATACAGAGATTTGTGCGCGGGAGGGTGTGGCTACTGGCTTGTGGGGATGGGTTGTGCTGCGGTTGCGGACCCTTCGAGATGCAGCCCCGCATAGTTCTCGCTCGGTGTGGGTCAGCGTGCGGGGCTGCTCCTCAGGGATCGTTCCTTGAGCCGGCCGTGAGGCGCTAGGAGACTGCTGAACAACTCGTCATCTGGTGGTGTGGGTGGCGGGCGGAAGGTTGTCGAGGCTGTGGAGCGGGGAGTTTGAGTTAGCGCTCTGGGTGCGGCAGTGGGGTCGTTCCGCCCGCTGTCGGTGATCTTGTGTGGTCCCGGGGGCCGGGTGCAAGTGATCGGGACTGAGGCCGTGTCGGTCTGGTCAGGCCAGGGCCCAGGCTTCGTCGGTCATCGTGAGGCCCATGGCGAGGAGTCGTCGCAGGTTGAGGGCGGCGACGCGGTGGTGGAGCCAGTTGTTGTTCTTCTCGACGCCTCGGTATGGGACGCGACGGGCGCCGCGGGTGAGCCAGGCGATCGAGCGTTCGACCATCGGTCGGTGCTGCCGGTAGTCGGCCCGGAAGCCTTCGTCCGTTGCGCGTTTACGGTGCTCGCGTTGCAGTTGGTGATGCTCGCCCAGCAGCAGAGCGCGGCCAGATACCGCGGTGGTGCACTGCTCCCGTAACGGGCAGCCGCGACAGGCGGCCCCGAACGTGACGGCGCCCTTCGCGGACCGTCTCCTGGTGATCCCGGCCGGGCAGGTCATGGTGTCGGCGTCAGGGTTGAAGGTGAAATCGTCGATGGTGAAGCCACCCTCAACGGCGGGCTTGAGCGGCCACGGCTTGAGCAGCGGAATCCACTTCTTCTTATCGAGTTCATGGAGCATGTCGCCGGTGGCATAGGCCGAGTCCCCGAGCACCTCGACCTGCTGGTCGGCCGCGAGGGTCGAGTCGGCAGTGACCAGCTCGGCACCGACGGTGGCGTCGGAGTTGTCCGGCCCGTTGGTCTTGGTCAGCTCGCACACCATGGTCAGCCCGGTATCGGGCTCGACCACGACGTGGGCTTTGAACCCGTCCTGGCGTCGTTCCCGGGTCTTGTGGGCATGTCGGGTGTCGGGGTCGACGGTCGAGATCACCCGATCGGGAGCGGTCTTGCGGGCGATCCGCCACCGGCCGTCGGTGCCGTCGGAGTCCTCGGCCGGTTCCACGTCCTGACCCGCGACCAGAGCCAGCAGCGCGACCGCATCGGCCGGTTTCCCGCCCGCCTTGCTGATTGCCTCGACATCCAGCGCGGCGAGCAGCGCCAGCGCGTCACCGACCAGCGCGGAGACCAACTCGTCACGGGCAGCCGGGTCATCCCACGCGATCGGCGGCTTCCCGGTCGAGTCGTAGTCCTGCCCAGTAAACGCGGCCAGCCGGGTGCACTGCACCCCGATCAGGTCCTTGGCGCCGGGCACCTCACGGCCGACCCGACGAATCTGGGCGATCAACTGGGTCACGGTGTCCTGCCGGGCCACCGCGTCATCAAGGATCGTGGAGTCCAGCGCCCGACGCTGCTTGCCGGCCACCGCACCCGTTTCAGCGATGACGTCGCGGACCACCTCGAAGATCCGCTGCGGCCGATGGCTCGCAGCCAACCGGCGCCGCCAGTGAGTCAACGTCGAGGAGTCGAAGCCCTTCGCGTCGATCGCGTACCCGCACGCTGCCTTCCACCGCAGATCGAAGGTCAACGCGTCAACCGCTTCGCGGTCCGAATGGCCGTAAAGCGCCTGGAGCACGATCACCGAGGCGATCACCTCGCCCGGGATCGAGGGCCGACCACGCCCGGTCGGGAACAGGTCAGCGAACAACTCGCTCGGGAACAACCGGTCCCGATGCCCGGCCAGCAACGCGAACACGCTCCCCGGCTCAAGCAGGTGCCCAGCAACCGACTCCACATCCAGCAACTCACGCTGCCGACCCGACTCACCCAGCATGCACACAGGATCCCAGCCCAGCCCGACAACCCCGGAAGGCGCGCCCTTTAATCAGCAGTCTCCTAGCCGAACGCCGTGTCGAAAGGTCCCGCGCGTGGGCAGGGAGCCGCGGCAGGGGAGTCGCCAAGGGTTGTGGTCGCGGACCCTTCGAGACGCAGCCCCCGCATGGTTCTCGCTCGGTGTGGGTCTGCCTGCGGGGCTGCTCCTCAGGGATCGCTCGGGCGAGTCAGCCTGCGGGGCTGCTCCTCAGGGACCGATGTGGGCTGTTCCTCGGCGACCGACCTGCCCGCGGCCCCTGCTGCCACGGTGCGATGAGCACGTACCGGAGTTCGTCGCCCGAAACAGCTCAAAATCAGCCGTTTGCTGTAACGAGCTCCGGCTCGTGCTCATCCGACCCTGACGAACTCCGGCACGTGCTCATCGGGCGCAGATGAGGGGTGTGTCGTGCTCATCGCGGCGACGCTAAGCGTCGCCTGCTCATCGCGGGGTTAAGCGGGATTAAGCCGGGTTAATGGGAATGGCCGGGTGCGTTCGCACCCGGCCATTCCCACTCAGTCTTCTCGCAGCGTCAGCCTGCGGCGATCGCCGCGAGGGCCGACTGCCAGCGGCACGTGAGGCCCTCGACGTCGGCGTCCTCGGGCAGGTGCTCGTGCAGCAGGTCGAGGCGGGTGCCCGGGCCGTCGGCGCTCAGCCGCAGGTCGACCAGCGTGCGGGGGGCCTCCTCGTCCGCGTGCCAGGAGAACCGGATCTGCTCCTTGGGATGGAAGCTGCGCGTCACGCCGAACGTGCCGTCGGCGGCCCTCCAGTCCTCGCCCTTCTGACCCAACTGCCCACCCTCGCCGAGCAAGGCCTCTGCGCCTCGCGGTTTCATGAGGGAGGCCCACACCTCGTCGAGCGGACGATCCACGACGAGGCTGACGGTCACGCTTGGGGTTTCGGTTTCCTCCACCACTGACATTGGTACACCTCCTGGTATCCAACGGGCGACTACTTCGGCGGCCCTGGTCACCCAGCCTATCCCTCCCCTCGGACGCGCGGTTGGGGGACCGGCAAATCGTCTGCCGGGGTCCGACATCGGCCCGGGGACGACCGACCTCGACAACGTCGCGGTCGGCTCGCGAAGGGTGCCGACGTCGGCCCCGGGACGGACCACTAGAGTGACGCGCATGACAGCAGAGCCGCTGGAGATCCACGTCATCGCCGACTCCACGGGCGAGTCCGCCGCCCGCATCGCCCGCGCCGCCATGGCGCAGTTCCCCAGCCGGGAGTTCACCATCGTCCGGCACAGGAAGATGAACAAGACGTCGACGCTGCTGAAGTCGCTGGAGGAGGTGCGCGCGGCGGTGCCGCGTGCCGCCGTGGTGTTCACCCTGGTCAACACGGAGTTGAAGGACCTCGTGGCCAACTTCTGCCGCGACCACGCCATCCCGTTCGCCGACCTGATGAGCGACGCCATGGGCGCCCTCGCCACCATCTCCGGCGTGGAGGCCGACCAGGTGCCGATGCGCCCGCCCGGCGTCGAGGCCGAGTACTTCGTGCGGATGGCCGCGATCGACTTCGCGGTGCGCAACGACGACGGCTCGCTCCCGGCGCTGCTGCGCGAGGCCGACATCTGCCTCGTCGGCCCATCCCGCTCGGGCAAGACGCCGCTGTCGATCTACCTCGGCTACCTCGGCTACAAGGCCGTCAACGTGCCGCTCGTGCCGGGGATCGCCCCGCCGCCGCAGCTGTTCGAGGTGGACCGCTGGCGCCTCATCGGGCTGACCATCGACGCGGAGCGGCTGCTCACCATCCGCGGCGAGCGCGTCAAGGGCATGGGCGGGTTCGGCACCAAGGACGGCTACGCGAACCTGGCGAAGATCTACGACGAACTGGACGAGATCGCCAAGGTGCATCGTCGGCTCGGCTGCCCCATCGTCGACACCACCGGCATCGCGCTGGAGGAGGCCGCGTCCCGGATCATCGACATCGTCGACGACAGGGCGCGCAAGGCGGGCGCCTCGCTGCGCCGACCCCCGGGTATCTCGAACGCGGAGCGCGTCTGGACGCCCTGATCGTCGCCCATCGTTGACCCCGACGGCGCGGTTTCGCCGGACGGCACTAGGCTGTCGCGTGGACAGTGTTCAGTCCGCTGAAACCAGGGCAGTCGAAGGAGATTTCCCCACTATGAGTGACGTTCGTTATATCTACGACCTCCACGAGGGCGACGCGAGCATGAAGCCGCTGCTGGGCGGCAAGGGCGCCGGCGTGGCCGAGATGCACAAGGTAGGGGTCCCGGTCCCCGACGCGTTCACCGTCACGACGGAGGCGTGTGTCGAGGCCATGAACAACGGCGGAGAGTGGCCCGCGTCGCTGGCCGAGCAGATCGCGGCGGGCCTCGCCCGTCTCGAGGAGCGCACCGGCCGCACGCTCGGCGGGTCGAGCAAGCCGCTGCTGGTCTCCGTCCGCTCCGGCGCCGTCGTCTCGATGCCCGGCATGATGGACACCATCTTGAACCTGGGCATCTCGGACGAGTCGGTGGTCGCGATCGCCGAGGAGTCGGGCAACGAGCGCTTCGCGTGGGACTGCTACCGCCGCTTCATCCAGATGTACGGCGAGGTGGTCGAGGGCGTGCCGCAGCACCTGTACGAGGACGCGCTCAGCGCACTGAAGACCGAGCGGGGTGTCGAGAACGACACCGACCTCGACGCCGAGGACCTCAAGGGTCTCGTGGCCACCTTCAAGGAGATCTCGAACGAGCACCTGGGCGGCGAATGGACGTCCGACCCGCGCGAGCAGCTGAACCGCGCCGTGAACGCGGTCTTCCGGTCGTGGCAGAACCCGCGCGCCGAGGTGTACCGCCGCGCCCACAACATCCCCGCCAGCCTGGGCACCGCCGTCAACATCATGCAGATGGTGTTCGGCAACCGGGGCGACACCTCCGCCACGGGTGTGTGCTTCACGCGCAATCCGTCGACGGGCGAGAAGGCGCTCTACGGCGAGTTCCTCGTCAATGCGCAGGGTGAGGACGTCGTCGCCGGCATCCGCACGCCCCGCCCGCTCGAGGAGATGGCGGGCGTGCTGCCCGAGGCCTATGAGCAGCTCATCGACACCATGCACCGGATGGAGCGCCACTACCGCGACATGCAGGACATGGAGTTCACCATCGAGGACGGCAAGCTCTACCTGCTGCAGACCCGCAACGGCAAGCGCACCGCCGCCGCCACGCTGAAGGTGGCCTCCGACCTGGTCGACGAGGGCATCATCTCCAAGGAGGAGGCGCTGCTGCGCGTCGAGCCCGGCCAGCTGGATCAGCTGCTGCACCCGGCCATCGACCCGAACCACGGCAAGGCCGCGGTCGCCGTCGGTCTGCCTGCGTCGCCGGGCGCCGCCGTCGGCGAGGTGGTCTTCGACGCCGACACCGCCGCCGAGCGCGGCGGCAAGGGCGAGCCCGTGGTCCTCGTGCGCTTCGAGACGACGCCGGACGACATCCACGGCGTGATCGTGGCCCAGGGCATCCTCACCGCGCACGGTGGCATGACGTCGCACGCCGCCGTCGTGGCGCGCGGCATGGGCAAGCCGTGTGTGGCCGGCGCACAGGGCATCAGGATCGATCCCGCAGGCAAGACCCTCACGATGGGCGACAAGACGTACGGCGAGGGCGACGTCATCACGCTCGACGGCACCACCGGCAACGTCTACGGCGAGGCCCTCGACCTGATCCCGCCGCAGATCAACGAGGACTTCACCCGCGTCGTGCAGTGGGCCGACGAGGTGCGCCGCCTGGGCGTCCGCGCCAACGCCGACAACTTCGAGGACGCGACGAAGGCCCGCGAGCTGGGCGCCGAGGGCATCGGCCTCTGCCGCACCGAGCACATGTTCATGGCGCAGGACCGCCTCCCGGCCGTCCGCAAGATGATCCTGGCCGAGACCCCGGACCAGCGCGCGGCCGCGCTCGCCGAGATCCTGCCCATGCAGCAGGTGGACTTCGAGGGCATCTTCACCGCCATGAAGGGCCTCCCGGTCACCGTGCGCCTGCTCGACCCGCCGCTGCACGAGTTCCTGCCGAACCTGGTGGAGCAGTCGCTGCTCGTCCAGCGGCTCGAGCTGCAGGGCGCCGAGGGCCCCGAGGTGGCCGACGCGCGCCAGACGCTGGCCCAGGTCAAGAAGCTGCACGAGCTGAACCCGATGCTCGGCACCCGCGGCTGCCGCCTCGCGATGCTGTACCCGGAGATCCCGGACATGCAGGCCCGCGCGATCGTCCGTGCGGCGCTTGCGGTGCTCGACCGCGAGGGCGAGACCGTCGGCGTCGAGATCATGATCCCGCTCGTGGCGCTCAGCCAGGAGCTGGAGACGCAGCGCGCCATCGTCGTGGCCGCCGTCGAGGACGAGCTGGCGAGGGCCGGCCGCACCCTCGACTACACGGTGGGCACCATGATCGAGCTGCCGCGCGCCGCGCTGGTGGCCGACAAGATCGCCGAGCACGCCGACTTCTTCTCGTTCGGCACGAACGACCTGACGCAGACGACGATCGGCATCTCGCGCGACGATGCGGAGAACGGCTTCCTGACGAACTACGTCATGGAGCACGTGATGGAGCGCAACCCGTTCGAGACGATCGACGTCGACGGCGTCGGCCAGCTCGTCCGGATCGGCGTCGAGAAGGGCCGTTCGCACAAGCCGGGTCTGAAGACCGGCGTCTGCGGCGAGCACGGCGGCGACCCGGACTCGGTGGCGTTCTTCAACTCCGTCGGGCTCGACTACGTCAGCTGCTCGCCGTTCCGCGTCCCCATCGCGCGGTTCGCCGCGGCGAAGGCCGTCCTGCAGGGCTGATTCCTGTCGTCTGCGGGCCCGTCCGGAAACGGTCGGGCCCGCGGAGGCCCACTGGACGAACCTTGCCGCAGGCAAGCTACACTCGTCGGCAGCATGCCGTAAGCCGTGGGGGCCGCGGGTTTCCGGCGCACCCACCTATCTAGGAGTACCTGAAGACATGTCCCAGCCCGAATACGGTCAGCCCGACCCGCAGCAGACGCCGAGCCAGCCGTACGGCTACGGCCAGCCCGACCCGCAGGCCGCTCCCAGCCAGTACGGCTACGGCCAGCAGCCTGGCTACGGTCAGCAGCAGCCTTACGCTCAGCAGCAGCCTTACGCTCAGCCGAGCTTCGGCTACGCCCCGGCCGAGCACCCGCAGACCCAGCTGGTGTTCGTCCTCGGCGTCGTCGGCATCTTCGTCGCCATCGTCCCGTTCATCGCGTGGTACCTCGGTGCCCAGGCGAAGAAGGAGATCCAGGCCGGCGCGCCGTACCAGTTCGACGGCAAGCTCAAGACGGGCTACACCCTCGGCAAGGTGTTCGGCATCATCCACCTCGTCGTGGGCGTCCTCTACGTCGTGGGCATGATCGTCTTCGTTATGGCCGCGATGTCGCAGGGCGTCAACTGACCGACACTCGCAGAGCGGGCCCCGGCAACTACCGGGGCCCGCTCTGTTTGTCCCGGTGACGCGCGGATGGTGGATACAATCAGCAGGGAAACGCCGTAAGCCCCGGGGGGGGGCGGCCCGATCACCTTTCAGGAGCCCTCCGGAAATGCCTCAACCCGAATATGACCGGCGCTATCCGCCGGTCCCGCCTCACCCGTATGGCTACGGACCGCAGGGCGGGTACGGCCGTCCAGGTTACGGTTACGCTCCGCCCGAACACCCGCAGGCTTGGCCAGTGTTTATCCTGGGCGTCGTCGGTATCTTCGTCGAGCTTGTCGCCTTCATCGCGTGGTATCTCGGTGCCAGCGCGAAGCGGGAGATCAAGGATGGCGCACCGTATGCGTTCGAAGGAAAGCTCAAGACCGGCTACTACTTGGGGCTGATCTTCGGGGTCCTCCGTATCGTGGTGTACTCGGTCGCTCTCCTCGTCGGTGTCCTCTTCCTGCTCGCTGACCTAGTGGATCGCGGCTTCTGAGCTGCCTTATGCCAACGATTCAGCCTCGGTGCGGGTCAGCACTCCATTGAGCGCGCTCACGTGTCCGTCGACGTCGTGGCCGCTGACGTCGATCCGGTGGGCGGGCAGCACGGGTAGGGGCGCGACGGCGGCGTCCAGTCGGCTGGCTGGAACGTCGGTCTGATCCGTCGTCATGGAGACTCCCCCTGGGTGCAGTGCGCCCAACGGTACCGGGGTGAGTCGCGCCGTCGTGGGACACTGGGAGGACGACATCACGAGGGAGCGTCATGGGACGGTATCCGGACTTCACCGAGCAGCCGGGATCTGGGTGGGCTGAGGCGTCGAACGCCGAACCTACCGTCGCGTTCTCACCCAGCGAGGCCGCGGGCGCTTCGTACGATCAGAGCGGCCAGGCCCCGTACGGGCAGGGGCGGAGCGGCCAGGCTCCTTATGGCCAGAGCAGCCAGGCTCCCCACGGCCAAAGCGCGCCGACGTCCTACGGGCAGGGAGGCGCAGCGTCCTACGGGCAGACCGCGGCGTCCTATGGACAGAGTGATACGACGTCCTATGGTCAGGGCTCGGCGTCTTACGGGCAGAGTGACTCGACCTCCTACGGGCTTGGCGGTTCCGACCCTTATGGGCGGCCCGCGTCGTACCCGCCGCCCGTACCCTCGCCGTACGTCGGCTACACCCCGTACACGTTGGGTGAGCACCCGCAGGCGCAGACCGTGTTCATCCTCGGCATCGTGGGCATCTTCACCGGGATCCCCGCCTACATCGCCTGGTACCTCGGGGCGCAGGCGCGCAAGGAGATTGCCGCCGGGGCGCCGTTCCGCTGGGAGGGCAACCTGAAGACCGGGTACCTTCTGGGCAAGGTGTTCGGCATCATCGGGATCGTCGGCGCCGTGCTGGGCGTGCTGCTGATGATCGCCTACGTGGTGTTCGTCATCTGGCTCTTCGGACAGGTCTAAGTCGCGTTGCGAACTCTTCGGACAGGTCTAAGTCGCGTTGCGAACTCTTCGGACAGGTCTAGGTCGCGTTGCGAAAGCGGAAATGGGTGATCGGTCCCTGAGGAGCAGTCCCGCCTGCTGACTTGCGCCGAGTGAGGGCTGTGCGGGGCTGCGTCTCGAAGGGTCCGAAACCACAAGCCGACGCGGCCTACCCGCGGACCATGGAATTTTCACGCATAACCCCGGCTTCTGTGCCCTACAGGGCACAGGGAGTGCAGTTGTGCGTCAAAACTCCATGCCCCAGCTCGCTACCGAACTCTCTGCCCAAGGTCTCGGACCTTTCGACACGGCGTTCGGCTGGCGCCTCACGGCCGGCTCAAGGAACGGCCTCGCTGCCGCAGCTCCCTGCCCCAGGCGCGGGACCTTTCGACACGGCCGGGCGCTCCGCGCCGGGCCGGCTCAAGGAACGACCGCCCGGCTCAAGGAACGACCGCCCGGCTCAAGGACCGGTCCCTGAGGAGCAGCCCCGCCGGCTGACCGGCGCCGAGTGAGAGCCATGCGGGGCTGCGTCTCGAAGGGTCCGAAACCACGGCGCCGCCGGCCATGGAATTTTCACGCACAACTCAGCCTTCTGTGCCCTACAGGGCACAGGGAGTGCAGTTGTGCGTCAAAACTCCATGCCCCAGCTCGCTACCGAACTCTCTGCCCAAGGTTTCGGACCTTTCGACACGGCGTTCGGCTGGCGCCTCACGGCCGGCTCAAGGAACGGCCTCGCTGCCGCAGCTCCCTGCCCCAGGCGCGGGACCTTTCGACACGGCCGGGCGCTCCGCGCCGGGCCGGCTCAAGGAACGACCGCCCGGCTCAAGGGCCGGTCCCTGAGGAGCAGTCCCGCCAGCTGACCGGCGCCGAGCGCGATCCACGCGGGGCTGCGTCTCGAAGGGTCCGCAACCTAACGACTGACCAAGGTCCTGCGTGCTCACCGCTCTCTGATGAAGACCGGCTGGTCCTTCGACGAGCGGGCTTCGTCGAAGCGGTAGCCGAGGCTGTCGAAGTCCCTGATGCGACCTGGCGTGCGGACGCGGTTCTTGACCAGCCACGCGGCCATGGCGCCGCGGGCGCGCTTCGCGAAGAAGCTGATCACCTTCGGGCGGCCGGCTTTGTCCACGTCCTCGAAGCGCGGGGTGACGACGCGGGCACCCAGCCGATCCTGGTCGATCACCGTCGAATACTCGACGCTGGCTAGGTTCACCAGCACGTCGGCACCGGGTGAGGCGGCGAGGTCCTCGGCGACGAGGTCGGTCACGGTCGTGCCCCACCAGTCGTAGAGCGAGGAGCCGCGGTCGGTGGCCAGCCGGGTGCCCATCTCGAGGCGGTAGGGCTGGATGAGGTCGAGGGGCCGCAGCAGGCCGTAGAGGCCGGACAGGATCCGCACGGACTTCTGCGCCTCGGTGAGGTCGCGGGTGTCGAACGTGCGGGGCTCCATGCCCAGGTAGACGTCGCCGTTGAACGCGAGGACGGCCGGGCGGGCGTTCCTCGCGGTGTGCTCGGGGCTGAACGTGGCGTAGCGCGTGGCGTTCAGGTGCGCGAGGTCGTCCGAGATGTGCATCAGCTGCGCGATGTCGGCGGGGGTCTTGGTGCGCATCACGTCGATCAGCCGCTCCGACTCCGCCAGCAGCCGCGGCTCCGTGTGGGCCTTGGTGGTGAGCGGGGACTCGAAGTCCAGCGATTTCGCGGGCGACAAGACGGTGAGCATGGCCCCGAGTGTAGGCCAACGATGTGGGCGCCCCGTCGAGCAAATCCGGGGGGACCGCCTGCCAGGTTGTCGACCCTGGCAAGATGGCTCAGGTGGCAGAGACGGCGTCGTTCCAGGTCGACCTGAGGGGCATGATTTCGCTGCTCGGCCGACACCTGTATTCGCGCCCGCAGGTCTTCGTCCGCGAGCTGCTGCAGAACTCCGTCGACGCCATCACGGCCCGCGCGCGGGCCGAGGGCGCGGCCGACCCGGCCTGGGGTGTGCGCATCCACGGTGCCGACGGGCCCGGCGGCGAGGTGGTCTGCGAGGACGACGGCGTCGGCATGACCGTCGACGAGATCAACGAGGTGCTCGCCACCGTAGGCCGCAGCTCCAAGCGCGACGTGTTCGACCTGCCCGTCACCGACTACCTCGGCCAGTTCGGCATCGGGCTGCTCAGCTGCTTCATGGTCACCGACGAGGTCGTCGTCACCACCCGTTCGGCCGGCGGCGGGCCCGCGCTGCGCTGGGTCGGCCGATCGTCCGGCGTGTTCCGCGTCGAGGAGCTCGACGGCAGCCACCCCGTCGGCACCACCGTGCGGTTCGTGCCCCGCGCCGACGAGGCCGCCGTCACCTCCCGCCGCGCCGTGCGCGAGGCGGTCCGTGAGTACGCCGAATACCTGCCGACACCCGTCCTCGTCGACGGCGCGCACGTCGGCGCCCGCGCCGTCTGGGCGGAGTCGCCCGCGAGCCTCGACGACGACGCCCTCGCGCTCCTCGACGACCTCGGCGCCACGCTGCTCGGCGCCCGGCCACTCGCGCGCATCCCGCTGCGCGTCCCCGGCACCGACCTCGCGGGCACGGCCTTCGTGCTGCCCTACCCGCCCAGCCCCAGCGCGCGGCAGGCGCACCGCGTGTACCTCGGCCGGATGCTCGTCACGGACGCCTGCGACACGCTCCTGCCCGAGTGGGCGTTCTTCGTCCGCTGCCTCGTCACCACCACGTCGGCGCATCCCACCGCGTCGCGCGAGCAGCTGGTCGACGACGACGCCCTGGCCCACATCCGCGACGGGCTGGGCGCGGCGCTGAGGCAGTGGATCGACAGGACCGGACGCGAGCAGCCGGGGCTGTTGGCCGACTTCGTCGCCGTGCATCACCTGGGCCTGCGCTCGGTCGCCGCGCACGACCCGGCGCTGGCGGCCGCGGTCGTGCCGTGGCTGCCGTTCGAGACGTCCGCCGGGCGGATGACGCTCGGCGCGTTCGCCCGCCGCTGGCCCACCGTGCGCTACGTCGCGGCCCACGACGAGTTCGACACCGTCTCGTCACTCGCCCGGCCCGACGAGCCGGTGCTGAACGCCGGCTACGTCTACGACGCCGACCTGCTCCGCCAGCTGCCGCTCATCCTGCCCGGCGTCGCGTGCGTCGAGGTGACGGCGGCCGGCATGCTGGAGGCGCTGGCCTCACCCGCGGAGAGCGACCTGCAGCTGGCCGACACCCTGCGGCGTCGCGCCGCCGACGCCCTCGACGAGGTCGGCTGCCAGCCCGTCGTGCGCGTCTTCGAGCCCAGGGACGCCACGTCGTTCCTCGTGGCCGACCCCGACCTCTGGCGTCGACTCGAGCGCAGGAACGCCCAGGCGGCGCCCGGGCTGTGGTCGTCGATGCTGGACGCGTTGTCCACGTCCGCGCCCATCCCCGTCGACGACGACGCCCCGGCCTCCCGGCTCTGCCTCAACTGGGCCAATCCCACCGTCCGCCGCCTCGCGACGATGACCGACGGCCTCGTCGCGGCCCGCATCCTGCGCGTCCTGTACTGCCAGGCCGTGCTCTCCTCCCACCGCCCGCTGGGCCCCGCCGAGCGCGGCCTGCTCGCCGGCGGCCTCGACGACCTGCTCGCCCTATCCCTGAACGAGGACACCCCATGAAGAGACACAAGCTCGCCCCCCAGCTCGAGTCGCTGTACGCGGAGATCGGCGGTGCGGGGCGCGGCCCGGAGGCCATCGAGCTGATCGGCCGCGCCATCCAGATCGCCGAGGAGCTGAACGACGAGGAGGCGCTCTACCAGCTGCGGTGCTGCCTCGTGGAGGCCGCGGCCAACGCCGACGACGCGGAGACCGAGCTCGCGAGCTTCTCCTGGGCGCTGGAGCGGCACCGCTCGGACCCGGCACGGTTCCCCGTCGACATCTACCGTCCGCTCTACACGGACATCTCGTGGACGTTCAAGTGGGTCCTCGACATGCTGCAGAAGAACTCGGCGATCGGCAGGGGCCAGCTGATGGCGACGCTCGACGCCATGGACGACCTGTACCGCAGGAACGGCATCGGGCCCTCCGCGCCGTCGATGTACCGGCTGTCGATCGCCACGGCGCTGGGCGACGTGGACGCGCTGCCCGAGCTGTTGGAGCGCGCGGAGGCGACGCCGCGCGACACCCACTCCGATTGCGAGGCGTGCGTGCCGCACATGCTGGCCTCGGCGGAACTGGCGCTCGGCCGCACGGACCGGGCGATCGAGCGCGGCCGGGCCAGCCTCAAGGGCGGGCAGACCTGCCTGTCCGAGCCGCAGGAGCTGCTGGGCGAGCTGATCGTCCCGCTGCTGCTCGCGGGCGACGTCGACACCGCGGTCGACTACCTGCACAGGAACATGGACAAGACGTGGCTGCGCAGGAGCGAGCGGCTGCAGTCGGCCGGGCACGTGCTCACGGCGGCCGCGGTGACGGAGAACGTCGCCTTCGGCCTCGACCTGCTGGAGCGCCGCCTCCCTGACCTTGCCGGCGTCCTGCACCACCACCGCGTCCGGATGGAGTTCCTCGCCGGCGCCGCCCTCGTCCTCGACCGGGCCGTCCGCGACGGCCTCGGCGCGCGGGTCGTGCGCGACACCACCGGCGTCCTCGCAGCCCAGGG
This sequence comes from Arachnia sp., assembly GCA_047602285.1. Classification (GTDB taxonomy): domain Bacteria; phylum Actinomycetota; class Actinomycetes; order Propionibacteriales; family Propionibacteriaceae; genus Arachnia. Next base: position 1,880,468 of record JASGHR010000001.1, on the reverse strand, counting down.
CATCGCCGACGGGTCGACGGCCGCCGAGCTTGCGCCGCGCCTCTGGGCGGAGGCGGAACGCTACGCCGCCGCGTTCGACGAGGGGTCGGGCACCGGCGCGAAGAAGAGGTGGCTGGAGCGGATGCGCGCGCTCGCCGACGTCTCGATCCCCGCCGACCTCGGCTACGGCCCGGCCGAGCCACTCGTCGCCCGGGTGCAGGACGAGCCGACCACCGGCCCCGGCTGGATCGCCTGGGCGTACGACCGCACCGGTGACTTCGACGCGGCGGCGCGAGCGGCCGAGGCCGCGCTGCGGCTGGGCGGGCTGAGCGACGTCGAGCTGCTCGAGGCCCTGTCGTGGCGCGTGTCGTCGACCGCCCGGTTGGCGCAGCGCGCCGCCGAGGTGGACACCGTCGACGCCATTCCTGCCGAGGCGCAGGCCGAGCTGAGCGCGGCGGTCGACGCCTTCCGCGCCGAGCTCGCGCGGCAGGGCAAGAAGGACGAGATCCTCGTCATGGACGCCCTGGGGGTCAGCCGGTACTCGGAGGCCTGGGACCCCCAGCCCGAGGAACTGTCGGATCTGCTCGAGCAGCTGCGTGGCCAGGTCGACGACCCGGCGGAGCTGGGCGGCATCGAGTTCGACCTTTCCATCAGCCTGCTGCGGCACGGCCGCGGCGACGAAGCGCTGCCGTACGCCTTCGTGGGCAGGGACCACCTGCTCGCCCGGCACCCGCGGCCGAGGAGCACGCGCATCCACCTGGCGGCGGGCGAGATGCTGATGGGCCTCGAGCATCCGGACGCCGAGGCGGAGGTGCGGGCCGCCATCGAGAGCGCCGGCTCGTCGCAGGGCTCGCGAGCCCGCGCGCTCAGCCTCCTGGGCAGGCTGTACGGGACCCTGGGCCGGTTCGACGAGGGCGCCGTCGTCGCTGCCGAGTCCGCCCAGTTGTTGCAGGGCCTGGGGCTCGTCGGCGAGGCGACCGGCTCGCGTCACCTGTGCGCCGCCCTGCTCGACGATGCCGGCGACCTCGCCGGCGCGATCGCCGAGACCCGCAGGGTGCTCGACGCCATGGAGACCCTCGAGGGGGCCAACACGCTGCCGGTGCGGCTCGACCTCGGCCGACGCCTCTTCCGCTCGGGCCAGGCCGAGCAGGCCGTCGCCGTCCTGCGCGACCTCGACCGGGACCTGCTGACGGCCGGCACGTTCCCGGACGTGGCCTACGAGTGCGCGGTCTGGCTGGGCGCCGCGCTGCTCGATGTCGACGACGCCAACGGCGCCGTGCAGGTGTACGAGAACGCTATCCGGACGGCGGAGGAGCGCGGCGACGCGATGCCGCGCATCGAGATCGCCCGCCAGCTCGGGAACGTGTTCGCCGACTATTCGATGTGGGACGAGGCCATCGCCACGTTCGAGGGCGCGCTGGCGGTGGCCGTCGAGCTCGAGGACGAGTTTGCGGTCGCGCGGCTGCGCGAGCGCATCGGCATCGTCCGCGGCCTCTCCGGCGACCCGGGCGGCCTCGACGACATCGACGCGGCCATCGATGTCGTGCGGGCGCTGGGCGCGTCGCTCATCGTCGCGGATTGGACGGACTCGCGGGCCCGCGTCCTGAACAGACTCGGCCGGGTGGACGAAGCAGTGGCCGCGGAGCTCACAGCCGCCGACATGTTCCTCGACGGCGGCGACCGCGGCGGCTGGGGCAACTGCCTGGACCTCACCGCGCGCATGCTCGCCGACGCCGGTCGGCAGTCCGACGCCGTCGGCCTGCTGTCCCCGCTGGTCGAGGAGCCGGGCGACGACCCGATCCTCCTCGCCCTGCAGCAGCTGCTGTCAGAACTTCAGTGAACTGACCCTGACCGTCCATCAGGGACACGCGCAGTTACCTGCTTCACCAGGGCTGGCTTTCTGATCGTTCCTTGAGCCGACGCGTGAGTGTCAGGGATCGTTCCTTGAGCCGACGCGTGAGCGCCAGCGAACCGTCGAGTCGAAAGATCCCGCCGCCTGCGCAGGAAGCGCGGTAGAGCACGGTTATTGGAGCGGGCCTTTGCTTCGAGGATGAGGTCTCGTGCGGCTATCGGACCCTTCGAGACGCAGCCCCGCAGGGCTTTGACGCGGTGCGGGTCAGTTGGCGGGGCTGCTCCTCAGGGACCGGTCCTTTGAGCCCGTTCCTTGAGCCGACGCGTGAGCGTTAGCGAACCGTCGAGTCGAAAGGTCCCGCACGTGTTCGGGAAGCCGCGGCAGAGCGCGACGAGCACGGCTATCGGAGCGGACCCTTGCTTCGAGGATGAGGTCTTGCTCGGCTGTCGGACCCTTCGAGACGCAGCCCCGCAGGGCTTTGACGCGGTGCGGGTCAGTTGGCGGGGCTGCTCCTCAGGGACCGGTCCTTGAGGCGGCCGCTGTTCCTTGAGCCGACGCGTGAGCGGCAGGGATCGTTCCTTGAGCCGACGCGTGAGCGCCAGCGAACCGTCGAGTCGAAAGGTCCCGCCGCCCGCGCAGGAAGCTGCGGCAGAGAGCGACGAGCACGGCTATCGGAGCGGACCCTTGCTTCGAGTACGAAACCTCGTGCGGCTGTCGGACCCTTCGAGACGCAGCCCCGCAGGGCTTTGACGCGGTGCGGGTCAGTTGGCGGGGCTGCTCCTCAGGGACCGGTCCTTGAGCCGACGCGTGAGTGTCAGGGATCGTTCCTTGAGCCGACGCGTGAGCGCCAGCGAACCGTCGAGTCGAAAGGTCCCGTCGCCCGCGCGGAGAGATACGGCAGTAACACCGACAATGACCGTGGTCTCGGACCCTTCGAGACGCAGCCCCGCAAACTCGCGCGCGGCGAAAGTCAGTTGGCGGGGCTGCTCCTCAGGGATCGTTCCTTGAGCCGACGCGTGAGCGCCAGGGATCGTTCCTTGAGCCGACGCGTGAGCGCCAGCGAACCGTCTTGGTCGTTAGGTCCCGCCGCCCGCGCAGGAAGCTGCGGCAGAGAGCGACGAGCACGGCTATCGGAGCGGGCCCTTGCTTCGAGGATGAGGTCTCGCTCGGCTGTCGGACCCTTCGAGACGCAGCCCCGCAGGGCTTTGACGCGGCGCGGGTCAGTTGGCGGGGCCGCTCCTCAGGGACCGTTCCTTGAGCCGACGCGGGGCCGCTCCTCAGGGAGCGTTCCTTGAATCGACGCGTGAGTGCTTCTCAGGGACCGATCTTCGAGTCCGCTGTGGTGATACCCGTCTCAGGCGTCGGAGGAGTTCGACGAGATACCCGGCCGGCCTGTGTGGATGATCTTGCCGGGGTTCAGGTTGTTGCCCGGGTCGACGCCCTCGAACAGCTTCGTTTGGATGAAGACGCCGGCGGGGGAGATGTCCTGGTCCATCCAGGGGCTGTGCTCCTCGCCCACGCCGTGGTGGTGCGACACGGTGCCGTGGTTGTCCATGAACGCCTGCTGGATGACGCGCTTGGCTGCGTCGTAGGTGTCCAGGTTCTTGTCGGTGGTGTCGACGATCGCGAACGTGAAGTACTGGCAGGCGCCCGAGTGGTACGAGTGGCTGAGGTGGCAGAACACGACTCCGCGCTTGCCCAGCTCGTCCATCTTCTTATGGAACGCAGCGACGGCGTTGGTGTGGATCTGCGCGGCGTACTTCCACGGCGTCGTCGTCTCGGACACGTCGGCGACGAGGCCGCGGTCGAGCATGAAGTCGCGGATGTAGGGGGTGTCGTACTTCTTCTGGTCGTACAGCGTGCCGGGGCCCTTGCCGACGGAGATGCCGCCGTTGGCGCGCACGATCTTGCCGACGAGGCCCTTCTGGTAGCGCACATCGCTCGGGCTGCCCTCGAAGCCGATGAAGCTCATGGCGATCTGCTCGAGATCCCACTTCTTCTGCTCCATCAGCTTGGAGATCGCCTTGCTTGCGAGCGAGCCGATGCGGCTCGACTTCTTGCCGTTGGCCATGATGTATTGCGTCTCGATGGCGTCGGACACGCGGGCCATCATCACCTTGGCGTCGGACGAGACGATCTGCTCGCAGGCCTTCAGGCCCGCCTCGTAGTTCTCGAAGAAGTAGGCCTGGATCTCGCGGACCTCGGGCACGCGGTGCACGTTGACCCACGCGGACGTGATGACGCCCAGGCGACCCTCGGAACCCAGCACCATCTCGCGCACCGACGGGCCCGACGACGACGACGGGAGCGGGCGCAGCTCCAGCACCTGGCCGGGCATCACCATCGTGAGGCCGCGGCAGATGTCGGCGATGTCGCCGTACTTGTCGGACTGCATGCCGGACGAGCGGGTGGCGATCCAGCCGCCCAGCGTCGACCACACGAACGAGTCGGGGTGGTGCCCCATCGTCCAGCCGCGGGCCTGCAGCTGGTCCTCCATGTCGGGGCCGAAGACGCCGGCCTGGATGTGCGCGAGGCCGGACTGCTCGTCGATCTCGAGCACCTTGTTCAGCCGACCCATGTTCATCGAGATCACCTGGCGGGTCTCGCCGGGCTCGGCCTCGAGCGCGGCGACGATGTTGGAGCCGCCGCCGAACGGGATGAGCACCGCGTTCGCTGCGACCACCGCGTCGACCACGCGCTCCACCTCGGACTGCGAGCCGGGGTAGAGGACGACGTCGGGCAGCCGGCCCAGATCACCGCGGCGGACGCGCACGAGGTCGCGGACGCCCTTGCCGAAGCCGTGCACCACGCGCGTCTCGTCGTCGGTCTGGACGTACTTCGCGCCCAGGATGCCGGTCAGCGTCTCGCGCAGTTCGTCGGTCAGCTGCGACGGGGGCACCTGGAGCGAGGAGAATGGCGGCACCGTCTGGCCCGTCTTGGTGATGTCGACGCCGACCATCTTCTTCACGAAGGGCACGAACTTGGGCTTGTCCTCGTAGCGGTAGGCGAGGCCCTCGTCCCCCCAGCCCCACCACTTCTGCTGCTTGACGCCCTCGATCATCGATCCTCCTGCTTGTCTGCCTGTTCCTTGGCGTCCTCGACCAAGGCGGCGATTTCGGTCTTGTTCGCCCGCTCGAGGGCTTCGGTTCTTTCGTACTCGGCCAACGTCTTCTTACCGTAGGCGCGGGCCGTGGTGTCGTGCAGTTCCAGCACTTGGCGGCGCATCCGCTCGTTGAACTCGTGCGCGATCTCGCCGGGGTAGGGCGTCATGGGCCGCCCGAAGACGACGTGCACCTCGGGCCTGCCCTTGGGCAGATGCTTCTGCTTCGACGGCCACGCCTCGTACGCGCCGACGATCCCGATGGGCAGCGCGGGGACGCCGCGGGAGATGCACATGGACGCGACGCCCGGGTTGAACGGCCCGAGCGCGCCGTGCCGCGACCGGGTGCCCTCCGGGAAGATCAGGATCGGAACGCCCTCCGTGAGGAGCCGGGAGGCCATGCCCCGCTTCCCCTTGCCGCCCTTGCCGCGGTCGATCGCGAAGGCGTTCATGAAAAGGTTCATGGCGCCGGCCTGGAGCCAGTTCTTGTAGAAGTGGTCGCCGGCCGCGCCCGTGGCGACGTACCGGGACAGCCGTCCGGGCAGCGAGCACAGGATCAGCGGCGCGTCGAGGTGCGAGGAGTGGTTCGAGAAGACGGCGAACGCGCCCTCGAGGCCGTCGAGGTTGGCGAGGCCGTGGACGTGGATCTTGAGGAGGCGCTGCAGCGCCGGCTTCAGGAGGAGGAGCTGGGCTGTCTGCCTGGTCGTCGCCTGGAGCTTCGAGGTGTAGCGGGAGTTCGACTCGTCGGCCAACTCAGTGCTTCTTCCTCGACGCGGTCAGCTTGCGAGACACCAGCCGTGGCAACGCGCGCGGCCCGTGGTCGCCGATGAACATCGCGATCTTCCACTTCACGTCTGGGATGGACTCCAGCTTGCCGCGCTCCGCGTCGGCCAGGCATTGGCGGACGAGCTTGTCGGCCTCGATCCACACGATGCCGGGGAGCTTGCTCGCGTTGATGCCCGCACGGTCGTGGAACTCTGTGCGCACCCAGCCGGGCAGCAGACCCGTGACGGTGACGCCCGTGCCGCGGAGCTCGAGGCCGAGCGCAGTGGAATAGGTGCGCGCCCACGCCTTGACCGCCGAGTAGTTGCCGGTGAAGATCGCCGCCGAGGTGGACGCGACGTTGACGATCCTGCCTTGGCCCCGCGCCCGCATCGCGCGCCCCGCGGCCCCGCCGAGGATGAGCACGGCGAGGCACATGACGTCGAACGCCTTGGCCTGGATCTCGATCTCCGACTTGTCGAGGACGGTGGAGTGCAGACCGAAGCCTGCGTTGTTGATCAACCAGTCGACGGGGCGAGCCGGATCCTCGATGCGGTCGGCCACGCGTAGCACGTCCTCGCGCACGGACAGGTCGGCGGCCAGCGTCTCGACCTCGATGCCGTGCACCTCACGCAACTCGGCGGCGACGCGCTCCAGGCGCTCGGCATCGCGGGCCACCAGGACCAGGTCCGTGCCGCGGCTGGCGAACTCGACCGCGAATGCGTGACCGATGCCGGACGTGCCGCCCGTGATCAAAGCTGAAGCCATGAGCTATAAGGTACGCCACCTTTGGCGTCACCCGCTGGTCGCTCCCAGCGTGCCGCGCCCGTTGGTTGTGTCTCCACAATGGTCCCTCCGTGGCGTTTGTCGAGAAGGCACAACACATCGGCCTCGGCGTCCCCCGATCGGGGGTGCCGAGGCCGTGCGTGGAACTCTGTTGGCGGTCAGGCGGAGATGATTGCGAGGGTCTCCTGGGCCATGGCGAGCTCCTCGTTGGTGGGCACCACGAGGGCCGCGACGGCCGAGTCCGGCGTCGAGATCGCGCGGGCCTGCTTCGAGCGGATCGCGTTGGCGTCCTCGTCGAGTTCGATGCCGAGGTGGCGCAGCCGGCGGAGCACCGGGCCGCGGACGTGGCCGGCGTTCTCGCCGACGCCGGCGGTGAAGACCACCGCGTCGAGGCCGCCGAGGATGGCGTAGTACGAGCCGATGTAGCTGACCAGGCGGTGGACGTAGATGTCGAGGGCGAGCTTGGTGCGCTCGTCGCCCTTCAGGATCTGCGCCTCCACGTCGCGCATGTCCGTGTAGCCGCAGAGGCCGAGCATGCCGGAGCGCTTGTTCAAGATGGTGTCGACCTCGTCGATCGTCATCCCGCCCTCGCGGACCAGGAAGGTGTGCAGGCCCGGGTCGACGTCGCCCGAGCGGGTCCCCATCACGAGGCCCTGCAGCGGCGTGAGGCCCATCGAGGTCTCCACCGCGACACCGCCGTCGACCGCGGAGATCGAGGCGCCGTTGCCCAGGTGGCAGACGATCAGCTTCAGGTCCTCGATCGGCTTGCCGAGGAACTCGGCCGCGCGGCGCGACACGTAGTTGTGCGACGTGCCGTGGAAGCCGTACTTGCGGATGCCGAACCGCTCCGTGACCTCCGAGTCGATCGCGTAGGTGTAGGCCTCGGCGGGCAGCGTCGAGAAGAACGCCGTGTCGAAGATGGCCACGTGCGGCACGTCCGGCAGCACGGCCTCGGCGGCGCGGATGCCCGCGATCGCCGGCGGGTTGTGCAGCGGCGCGAGGCCCGACAGCTCCACGAGCTTCGCGACCACCTCGTCGTCGATCAGGACCGACTCCACGAACGTCGAGCCGCCGTGCACCGTGCGGTGACCGACGGCCACGACGTCGTCGAGGCTCGGACCGTGCTCGGCGAACATCGCGACGACCGCCGCGACGGCCTCCGTGTGGTCGGCGAACGGCCGCTCGTCGTGGAACTCCGCGTCCCCGACCTCGTGGTCGATCGTGGACAGGCCCTGCCCGATCCGCTGCACGATGCCCAGGGCGCGGGGCCCGGACTCGGCGGGGTCGAGGAGCTGGTACTTGATCGACGACGACCCGCAGTTGAGCAGGAGGATCGGTTGCGACATGGATTCCCTCGTTCTCTCGGCTCAGTTGGCCTGCGCCTGGATGGCGGTGATGGTGATGGTGGAGATGATGTCGTCGACGAGCGCGCCGCGAGACAGGTCGTTGACCGGCTTGCGGAGGCCCTGGAGGACCGGCCCGATGGCGACGGCGCCGGACGTCCGCTGGACGGCCTTGTAGGTGTTGTTGCCCGTGTTCAGGTCCGGGAAGATGAACACCGACGCCTTGCCCGCCACCTCCGAGTTCGGCATCTTCTGCCGCGCGACGACCTCGTCGACGGCGGCGTCGAACTGGATCGGCCCCTCGACCTTGAGCTGGGGCTCGCGCTCGCGGACGAGCTTGGTGGCCTCGCGCACCTTGTCGACGTCGGCGCCTGCACCGGAATCACCCGTCGAGTAGGACAGCATCGCCACGCGCGGCTCGATGCCGAACGCCTCCGCGGTGCGGGCCGAGCTGATGGCGATGTCGGCCAGCTGCTCCGCCGTCGGGTCCGGGTTGACGGCGCAGTCGGCGTAGACGACGACGCGGTTGCTCATGCACATCAGGAACGAGCCGGACACCACGCCGACGCCGGGCGCGGTCTTGATGAACTCCAGCGACGGGCGGATGGTGTTGGCGGTGGTGTTGACCGCGCCGGAGACCATGCCGTCGGCCAGGTCGAGGTGCACCATCATCGTGCCGAAGTACGAGAGGTCCTTCAGCTTGGCGCGCGCCTGCTCGATGGTGACGCCCTTGTGGGCGCGCAGTCGGGCGTACTCCTCGGCGAAGCGGTCGAGCAGCTCCGGGTCCTCGGGGTTGACGATGGTGGCGGCGCTGAGGTTGAGGCCCAGCTCCGTCGCGTGCGCGCTGACCCGCACCGGGTCACCCAGCAGGATGATGTCGGCGAACGAGCGCTGCAGCACGGCGGCCGCGGCGATGAGCACACGGTTGTCGGAGGCCTCGGGCAGGACGATGCGCTGCCGGTTGGAGCGCGCCTGGCGCTGGATCTGGTACTCGAACATCGTCGGTGTGCGGATCTCGGCGCGCGTGAGGTCGATCGCGGCCAGCAGCGCCGGCTCGTCGACATGCTCCGAGAACAGCGCCCGGGACACCTCGATCTTGCGCGCCGATCCCGTCGCGGTGCCGCGGACGTCCTGAAGCGCGACGGCGGTGGGGAAGGTGTCGGCGGTCGTCATGCCGATGGGCAGGTCGATGGCCGACTCCGCGAACAGCCGGTGAACCGACTCGGGAATGTCGAACCCGCCCGTGAGGAGCAGCGCGGCCAGCGGCCCGTACTCGTGCGACGAGTGGGCCATGACAAGGCCGGGGAGGAGGTCGAGCCGGTCGGCCGGGACGATGACGGTGGCCTCGCGCTTCAGGCGCGTCAGCAGGTTCGGCAGCGTCATGCCGGCCACGATGGTGGCGAGCGACTCGTGGGCCAGGAACTCCGGCTTGCCCAGCCACTGGGTGGCGTTGGCGGCGGCGAACTGCGCGCCGACCGACGGCGCGTTCAGCACCTGGCTGTTCGGCCACACCGAGATGACCGCGTCGCGCACGCTCTTGAGCGCGACGGCGAGGTCGTCGCGATCAGCGGGATCGGCGTGGGTGGCGAAGATGCCGACGACGCTGTTGTGGCTGGCCTCGAGCGTGTCGATGGCGGCCTCGGCCAGGCGGCGGACCTGCTCCGGCGTCCGGTGGTCCGCGCGGCACGCGAAGATCACCGGCGCGTTCAGGTTGGCGGCGATCGTCGCGTTGTGGGCCAGCTCGGAGGACGAGTCGACGTCCTCGTAGTCCGAACCCAGGATGACGACGGCGTCGCGGGTCTCGGCGAGCGCGTGGTACTTGGCGACGATGGTGTCGAGCGCGTGGTCCGGGTCGGCCGCCCACTCCGCATAGGTGACACCGATCGACGACTCGATGGACTGCGAGACACCCTTGTGAGACAGCAATGCCTCGGCGACCGCGTCCTCCTCCGCCGACACCACCAAGGGGCGGAAGACGCCGACGTAGCGCACTTGGCGAGCGAAAAGGTCGACGACGCCCAGGGCGATCGACGACTTGGCAACCTGCCGCTCCGATGAGGCAATGTAAACACTCTTTGTCACGGGGGTCACTGTACCGTGCTTCCTCCTCCCGCTCGGCTGGTCGACGCCCCGCGGGATCACGCCCCCGGCGCGCCCAGCGCGGGCAGCAGATGCAGGCCCTCCGGCAGGAGGGGTGGGACCTCGGCAGCGATGATCGAGGCGAGCTCGGACTCGCGCTCGGGCGTCATGCGCGCGGCGAGCGCCGTGATCGACAGCGCGCCCACCGGCGTGGCCCCGCGCATCACGACCGTGCCGAGGCACGAGACGTCGGGCTCGTTCTCGCCGTGCTCGACGGCGTAGCCCCGCACGCGCGCGGCGTGCACCGACTCGTGGAGCCGCTCGGCGCTCACCGGGCGGGACTCCGGCACGCTCCTCAAATACCCGGGGAGGAGGCGGTCGGGGACGTCGCGCGCGGCCAGGAGCGCGCGCCCCATCGCCGTCGACGCCACCGGCATCCGCTGGCCGACGGCCGACCAGACGCGGATGGCGCGTTCGGGCTCCACCTTGTCGAGGTAGAGGATGTGATCGCCCGTCAGCACGCCGAAGTGCACCAGCTCGTTGGTGGCGTGGGCGAGCGCGACGAGCGCGGGGTGCAGCGCGTTGGCGAGGTTGCGCGGGCCGTAGCTGCGCTCGGTCAGCTCGAAGGCCGCAGATCCCAGCCGGTAGCTGCCCTGGTCTGCGTCCTGTTCCGCGAACCCGCGCAGCCGCATGGTGGAGAGGGAGCGGTATGCCGTCGACTTGTTGAGGCCGGTCGCGTCGGCCAGCTCGGCGAGCGTCGCGCCGTCGGGGCCGGCGTCGGCAAGTGCGAGAAGGAGCGTGAGGGCGCGGTCGACGGCCTCCACGCGGGGTGGCACGGGCTCCGTCATGCGGGCTCTCCTCTCGTCGGCGCGGCCATTCTGCCACCCCTCCTTGCGGCTGCTCGGGGCGTGTGGCACGCTGAAGCCAGCATAATGAAACTCAGCGTTTCGCACAATGAAACGCCTCGTCCAGCGCCGGCCGAAGGAGGCCCACATGGAACTTGGTGGCAACCGGATCATTCCCGTGGTGGTGATCGAGGACGCTGCGCGCGCGGCCGGCCTCGGCGCGGCGCTCGTCGACGGCGGCATCCCCGTCGCCGAGGTGACGCTCCGCACGCCGGCCGGCATCGACGCCATCGCCGCGATGGCCGACATCCCGAACCTGCTCCTGGGCGCGGGCACCGTGCTCACGGCCGAGCAGGTCGACCGGGCGGTCGACGCGGGGGCGCGGTTCATCGTCAGCCCCGGCCTCAACCCGCGCGTCGTCGAGCGGGCGCTGGAGCGCGGCGTCGACGTCGTGCCCGGGACCGTCACCCCCACCGAGATCATGGCGGCGCTCGACCTCGGCCTCACCACGTGCAAGTTCTTCCCGGCCAACATCTACGGCGGCGTTGCGGCCATCAAGGCGCTGGGCGCGCCGTTCGGGCAGGTGACCTTCATCCCGACCGGCGGGGTGTCGGCGGGAAACCTCGGCGAGTACCTCGCGTGCCCGAACGTCGCCGCCGTCGGGGGATCCTGGATGGTGCCCGCGAAGGCGATCGCCGCCAGCGACTTCGACACCGTCCGGCAGCTGTGCGCACTGGCCGTCGAGGCCGTCCGAGGGGAGAACTGACATGACGAACCCTCTCGACCTGCGCCCCGCCGACGACTGCCGGTACCAGGCGGTCGGCCTCGGCGAGGTCATGCTGCGCCTCGACCCGGGCGACTTCCGCGTCCGCACCGCCCGCTCCTTCACCGCGTGGGAGGGCGGCGGCGAGTACAACGTCGTGCGCGGCCTCTCGCGCGTCTTCGGCCTGCCGACCGCCGTGCTGACGTCGTTCGTCGACGACGAGGTGGGTCGGCTGATCGAGGGCTTCATCCTCGCCGGCGGGGTCGACAACAGGTGGATCCACTGGGTGGGCAGCGACGGCGTGGGCCGCCGCGCGTACAACGGCATGAACTTCACCGAGCGCGGCTTCGGCGTGCGCGGCGCGAAGGGCGTCTCCTACCGCGGGCAGACCGCCATCTCGCAGCTTCGCCCCGACCAGCTCGACCTCGACGAACTGTTCGGCCGCCAGGGCGTGCGCTGGCTGCACACCGGCGGTATCTTCGCCGCGCTGTCCGAGCAGAGCGCGGCCACCACGCTCGCCGTCATGCAGGCGGCCAGGAAGCACGGCACCCGCATCTCCTACGACCTCAACTACCGCCCCAGCCTCTGGGCCTCCATCGGTGGCCAGGACAGGGCGCGCGAGGTCAACCGCGAGCTGGCCCACCTCGTCGACGTCATGATCGGCAACGAGGAGGACTTCACGGCCGCGCTCGGGTTCGAGGTCGAGGGGGTCGACGAGAACCTCACGACGCTGCCGATCGAGGGCTTCCGCGCCATGATCGAGCGCGTCGCCGAGGCCTACCCGGGCATCGGCGTCATCGCGACGACCCTCCGCACGGTGCGGTCCGCGTCGGTCAACGACTGGGGCGCTGTTGCGTGGTCGCGCGCAACAGGGCTCGTCGAGGCCACCCACCGTCCGGGTCTGGAGATCCTCGATCGTGTCGGCGGCGGCGACTCGTTCGCCTCCGGCCTGGTCTACGGCCTGCTCACCGAGCAGGGCCTGCAGCGGGCCGTAGACCTCGGCGCCGCCCACGGCGCCCTGGCGATGACCACCCCCGGCGACACCTCCATGGTGACCGGCGCCGAGGTCGCCAAACTGGCAGGCGGCGGCGGCGCGCGTGTCGACCGCTGAGTCGCGCTGTGCCTTGCGTGCCGTGTGTGTGTGATCCCGCTGTGCGTCGCCCCGGGCACGGGGCTCACCGAACACCTTCAGGAGGAAGCATGATTCTCGATTCGTTCCGGCTCGACGGCAAAGTCGCGCTGGTCACCGGCAGCTCCCGGGGCCTCGGCCAGGGCGCGGCACTCGCGCTGGCCGAGGCCGGCGCTGAGCTGGCGCTGCTTGACCGCTCCGTCCCGACGGAGACCGTCGCGTGCCTGGAAGAGCTGGGTCGCAGCCCGCTCAGCCTCCAGCTCGACTTCGCCACCGCCACCCCCGACGAGCTCGAGGCCGCGGTCCAGGCCGTCGTCGATCACTTCGGCCGCATCGACGTCCTGGTGAACAACGCGGGCACCATCCGTCGCGCGCCGCTGCTCGAGCACCCCGCCGCCGACTGGGACGAGGTGCTCGCCGTCAACCTCGACTCGGTGTTCCACCTCTCGCGGGCCGCCGCGCGTCGGTTCGCGGAGCAAGGCTCAGGCAAGATCATCAACGTGGCATCGATGCTGTCGTTCCAGGGCGGCATCCTCGTGCCCGGGTACGCGGCGAGCAAGCACGCGGTGGCGGGGCTGACCAAGTCGTTCGCCAATGAGCTGGCCGCCCGCGGCATCAACGTGAACGCCGTCGCGCCCGGCTACATGGCCACGGACAACACAGCGGCCATCCGTGAGGACCAGGAGCGCGAGCGGTCGATCCTCGGCCGCATCCCTGCCGGCCGCTGGGGCACGCCCGCCGACCTCCAGGGCACGTTCGTTTTCCTGGCCTCCGCGGCCTCGGACTACGTCAACGGCGCGATCATCCCGGTCGACGGCGGCTGGCTGGTGCGCTGACCGTCGCGAGCGCCGCGACGAGCAACCTTGCTCCTTGAGCCGGCCGTGAGGCGCAGCCGAACGCCGTGGTCGTTAGGTCCCGCACGTGCGCGGGGAGTCGGCATCAGGCCGATGTCGCCGATGACAGAGGAAGGGTCCCTCGCCTGGGTGCGCCGTACGTCGTCGGGCAGGGCGGTGTCTTCGGTGGGTGCCTGTAGGTGTGGGTTGCGGACCCTTCGAGACGCAGCCGCGTGGCTTCTGCTTGGGGCGTGTTGGTGTGCGGGGCTGCTCCTCAGGGACCGGTGCTTGGCTTCCGCGCTGGTTCGCGGTGACCTGCAGGGTGGTCTGGCGGGGAGGGGGTCCGTTCCTTGAGCCGGCCGTGAGGCGCAGCCGAACGCCGTGTCGAAAGGTCCCGCACGTGCGCGGGGAGCTCGACCGGTGCGGTCCCCGGGCAGCGTCGCGACCGTCAAAGGTCCCGCACCCGGGTGGGGCGCCACGCGTGGGGCGTCGTGGCAGTTTTCTTCGGTGGGTGTCTGTCGGTGTGGGTTGCGGACCCTTCGAGACGCAGCCCCGTGACGCGTGGCCTCTGCGGTGACGCCAGCCCTGCACTGTGACGCCTGGCTTTGGTCGCAATGCCAGCGTTTCGTCGTGATGCCTGGCCTCCGACCGTAACGCCAGTGTTCTGCCGTGACGCCGGCCCTCCACGGCCGAATAAGGCAGGCGTCACGACGGAACGCAGGCGTCACGACGTAAGGCAGGCGTCACGGCGCAAGGCAGGTGTTGTGTGCAGAAGCCAGGCGGCACGACGTAAGGCGGGCGACGTGGCCAGGAGGTGGGCGCTAGAAGAGCTGGAGGTGGTCGAGGAGGACGCGGAGGCCGATCAGGACGAGAATCACCCCGCCGACGGCCTCGGCTGGCGCGCGGAAGCGGGCGCCGACACGGTGCCCGATCAGCACCGCGACGAACGACAGCGCGAGCGTGATGTAGCCGATGATCAGCATCGCCTGCACGATCGACACGGTCATGACGGCCAGCGACACACCGACGGCGGCCGCGTCGATGCTCGTCGCCACGCCGAGCAGGAGCAGTCGTTTCACGTTGAGCCGCTCGTCCGCGGCCTCGTCCTCGTCGTCGGGCGTGATCGCATCCCAGATCATCTTCCCGCCGATCAGCGCGAGGATGCCGAAGGCGATCCAGTGGTCGAACGGCCCGAGGACACGGGCGAACTGGGAGGCGAGCAGCCAGCCGAGCAGGGGCATGAGAGCTTGGAACGCGGCGAAGGTCACGGCAATGACAGCCGCGTGCCGGTAGTTCAGCCGTCGCATGCGCAGGCCGCTGGTGAGCGCCACGGCGAATGCGTCCGCCGAGACGCCGAAGCCGATGAGGACGACCGTCCACACAGACATGGCAGTTATGCCTTCCCGGGCGCCGAGGGGCCGGCGCCGATTTGATGTCCACCTGGGCCGACCGCGGTCACGGCCTGCCCTCGACGTCCACCTTTCACGGCCGCACACGGGTGTGTCTACGCATAACCGGAAGTGTGGGAGCCCACACTTGTGTGTTCTCGCCGCCTCCTCCGATGGGCGCCGGGCCGCAGAGTTAGGCCGCTGAAACAATGATCTTTAGGTAGACACACGTCGATCCGCCGGGGGAAGCTGTCGTGCGTGAGCGATCGTGTCGTCCCTCGTCGAGGCACTGGGGAGCTGCCGATCGGCGCCGTCGGGGCGCTGCGGCGTGGGGGAGTCAGCCGACTCCTCACCCACCTCCCCACCGACGACGGAGCGGGGCCGCCGTGGTGAATCCCGAGGTCACACCCGTCACCGAGGACTACCTCACCCTGATCTGGAAGGCCTGCGAGTGGCCGGACGACGGCCGCCGCCCGAGGACCAGCGACCTCGCCGCAGCATTGGGTGTCACGCTCTCGACGGTCTCGGCGAACCTGAAGCGCCTGGCGCGTGAGGAACTGATCCGGTACGAGCCCTACGGCGCGATCGAGCTCACGGAGGAGGGCGAGCGGATCGCCGTCGAGGTGGTGCGCAGGCACCGGGTGATCGAGACCTTCCTCGTCGAGCACCTGTCGATCCCGTGGGACGAGGTGCACGAGGAGGCGGATCTGCTGGAGCACGCGGCATCCGACCGCATCATCGATCGGATGGACGCCATCCTCGGCTACCCCGACGTCGACCCGCACGGTGACCCGATACCCCGCACCGGGGCGCGCACCCGCGTGTCGGCGGTGGTGCTGTCGGCCTGTGCACGCGGCACGGTCGCCCGCGTGGCGCGCGTGTCCGACGCGAACCCCGACATCCTGAGGTTCCTCTCCGCGCGGGGCATCGGCCTCGGCGCCGAACTCAAAGTCGAGCGCGCGATGTCCACCACGGGCCTGATGCGCGTGACGCACGACGGCGAAGCCATCGAGCTGAGCGACCCGATCGCCGCCGCAATCCACGTGTCGCTCGACCACTGATCCATCCGCGGATCCGGGGCGGAGGTGCCGAGTAGCGCCCGTATCGCTCCTTGTCGGGGCCGACACAGTTGAGGGCCTTGTCGTCGGTAGGACTCGTTCCAGGTCGCTGTTGGCTGGGGTTTCGGACCCTTCGAGACGCACCCCCGCGCGGCTATCGCTCGGGTGGGTCAGCGTGCGGGGCTGCTCCTCAGGGACCGGTGGTCGCCGTTCGACAGCTGTTGACTTGCTGGCCTGTGGGTGGGGGGTTTCGGACCCTTCGAGACGCAGCCCCGCGGGGCTTTCGCTCGGGGCGGGTGAGTTTGCGGGGCTGCTTCTCAGGGACCGGCGACGGCGAGCGACCCTGTGGGTTTTCGGCCGGCGCCGGTCACCGAGGAGATGCTGTGCTCTTATGCCTGGTCGTGCACCGTGATGGCGTAGCCGTCGAGGTCGAGGAAGGTGAACGACAGGCCGAAGGGGCCGGGTTCCGGCGCGCGCACGATCGTCGTGTCGAGCGCCGCGAGGGAGTCGTGCAGGTCCTGTGCGTCGTCGCAATGCAGCCAGAGCGCGACGCCCACGCCCGGATGGGGCTGGGCCGCGTCGAGGTCGACGCCCGGGAGCGGCTCGCGGACGGCGAACGGGACGGGCGTCGTCGCGAAGACCACCGCACCCGGAGGGGCAACCGGAGTGCGTCGGAGGCCGAGCCTGGTCTCGTAGAACTCCGCCGCGCGGGCGAGGTTGCGCACTTGGAGGGCGATGAAGTCGGGTCCGGTGACTGCCATGAGGGTTCCTCTCGGGACGGATGTCAGGATACTGACATCCGTCAGCCTATGTCAGAATGCTTACATGGCGCAAGCGGCGAACGACCTGATCGGCTATCGGCTCAAGCACACGCAGTCGGTGCTGCGCGCGCGCATGGACGACACCCTGCGCCCACTCGGACTGACCACGCCCCAGTACTCGTCGCTGGACGCCATCGGGCGTCATCCCGGCGCGTCCAACTCGGAGATCGCCCGCCGCGTGTTCGTCACGCGGCAGACGATGAACACGCTGCTGCGCGGCCTGCAGGAGAAGGGGCTGATCGAACGCGCGACATCCCCCGAGGTCGGCCGTGCGCTCCCCGTCCAGCTGACGCCAGAGGGTCGTCGGGTCCTGTCCGAGGCGACAGAGCTGATCGCGGCCATCGAGCAGACGATGGTCGACGCGCTCGGCCCCGACCAGCGCTCGGCCTTCCTCGACGCCCTCCGCGTGTGCGCCGACGCGTTGGAGCGGTCCTTGTGAAAGACGAGGATTGTCGTCTCGTGGCAGCTCGCGCTCCGCGTGTGTGCTGACGCGTTGCGTCTCGTCGTGACCGGGTTCTGGCGCGGCGCCCGCCCTCCGTGTGCGCCGACGCCTTGGAGTGCCTCTTAGCGCGTCGGATCGCGTGATCGAGAAGCCGTCGGATTGCCCGTAAGAACGGCCAGTGACGTAGCCCTCGGGCCGTGCCGGGATCGTGTGCTCGCAGGCCGCAAGGACAGGTGGCCGACGTGCCGGCTCCGCGCCCGTAGCCTCCCGGGAGCCCCTGCCTGACGGAGCCGCAACGGGTTGGGTGGGTGGATAGGGTCGAGGTATGAAGCTGTCTGTGCTGGACCTGATCGACCTTCGTGTGGGGCAGACCGTGGGGGAGTCGTTGCGGGCGAGCAGAGAGCTGGTGCGCGCGGCGGACAGGCTCGGTTTCACGCGCTACTGGGTGGCCGAGCACCACAACGCGGAGGCCGTCGTCTCCACCACCCCCGCCGTCGAGCTGATGTACCTCGGCGAGGGCACGACGCAGATCCGGCTGGGATCCGGCGGTGTGATGCTGCCGAACCATGCGCCGCTGGCCGTCGCGGAACAGTTCGCGCTGCTCAGCGCCGTCTACGGCGACCGGATCGACCTCGGCATCGGGCGCGCGCCCGGCACCGACCCCGTGACGTCCGCGGCCATCCGTGGGCACCTCGACGGCGGGCATTGGGTGTCGGCCAACGGTCGGCCGACCGACCCGGTGCACGAGTTCCCGCGCAACATCTCCGACATCCTCGCGCTGCTCACGCCCCGCGGCGCGGAGATCGCGCTGCGCGGCCGCGAGCCCTACCGGCTACGCGCCACGCCCGAGCTCGACCACGCGCCCCAGGTCTGGCTCCTCGGGTCCAGCGACTACTCGGCGCAGCTGTCGGCGGCCATGGGTCTGCCGTACGTCTTCGCACACCACTTCTCCGGGCGGGGCACGCAGCGCGCGCTCGACCTCTACCGCGGCGAATTCCAGCCCAGCCCGCACGGCGCGACGCCGCGCACCTTCGTCTCGATGAACGTCGCCGTCGCGGAGACGGCCGCCGAGGCCTGGGACCTCGCCGAGCCCTACCTGCACGCGATGGGCAGCTTCCTGTCCGGCAAGGGCATGGCCCGGCAGCGGCTCGTGGGCGACGACGTGAAGTCGGTCCTGACCGACGACCTGCGCCTGGTGATGGCCGACGCCGCGTCGTCGTGGGCGGTCGGCGACCCGGGTCAGGTCGCGGCGCAGTTGCGCGACACGGCCGCGGAGTTCGAGGTCGACGAGATCATGGTCCACGCCATCTGCGGCGCCCGGCCGGGCGACCCGGCCGACTCCTGGCCGGCCCGGCTGCGCGCGTTCGAGCTCCTCGCCGACGCGCTCCTCTGACAGATCTCAGCCGTCCTGGGGGGCAACGCGGCTGCTTGCGTCGCTATAGCGACGGAAGGAGCCGCACTGTCCAGGTTTGGCCTCTAGATCGAACGTTTGCAGCCGCATACGCCACCGCCTCGAAGACGACGACGTGCACCATGCTGCGTATACGGGCAGCAGTGTGCAATACGTACAGTGCTCCCCACATACGCAGATCCGTGCACCGATCCCCGTCTCATTCGGCACCAGCCAACGCCCGATTGAGCAGCGTTTCCCCAGATCTCAGCCGTAGTAGATATTGAGCAGGGCGTTCTCGCCCACATCGCGCAGAAGGTGCTCGTCGACGGCGTCGATCGGGACGGTCGTCGACGTCGCGGGCGTCACCTCGCCCTCCTCGTTCCAGGCGCGCACCAGCGAGATGCGATCGATGCCGTGCGCCACCTCGGGGATGCCGCGGAGCCACGAGACGAACGCCTCAGCGGAGATCTCCTCAGGGTGCGCCTCGCCGTCGCCCAAGCCGATCACCGCGTCGCAGTCGCACATCCGCACGGTCAGCGTGAAGGTGGTCGCGGGCTGGCGCACGCGCGTGGACACGATCCGATGCCCGGACGCTTCAGGCCGCACGCCGAGCTGGTTCTCGGTGAAGTCGCGAAACGGCTCGGTGAAGTCCTTGCTGGGCACCGCCCAGATCACCGTGAAGCACATGGAACCTCCTCGTGCGGACTCGTGCGACGGCGGGATGCCGATCACCGTGGCAGCAGACTACCCAGGGGTTCCACGCAGAAGTCAGCTGAGTGCGACCTGCGCGTGCGCCGCACCGCGATGGGCCCACACGAGCAGTTCCAGAGGCAGCCCCGAGACTCGGACGAGAGGGCTCCGATCGAGGACGATGGCCGTTTCTCCGGTGTCGGTCCTGGTCACCGCAATTCCGCCGCTTGCTCGCGCGTGCAGCTGCCGCGCCGCGACCAGCGCGCGGCGCCACAGTGCGTCCGCCGTCTCGCCGGAGACCTCGACGGACGGCAGCCCGTTGGCCCGACGCAGGTCCTCCGTGTGGACGATGTACTCGCCCACGTGGTGACCCCAGCGCGACGTCGGCGTCTCGAACACGGGCGGGAGCCAGACGGAGCCCGACGCCAGCCGATCCAGCGCCGCTTCGTACCCGACGGCGGTCGCGGCGGCCATGCGCCGCGCGGTGAGGCCGGCGAGGGCGGGGAGTGCGATCCCCGGCCACGCCACGGGGTCGTGGCGCAGCACGAGCAGGTGCCCGAGGAGGTCGCGCGCGGTCCAGCCCGCACACAGCGTCGGCGCGGCAGGATCGAGCAGCCGTGCCGTGGCGACGAACGCGTCGCGCGCCCATCGAACGCGCTCCGCGTCGCTCCGGCTCATGCGTCGAGCGTAGCGACGCCGCAGGTCAGGCCGGTGGCTGCCCCACCCCGAGTGCCTCCCAGAGGTCGGGCGGCATGGCTGTCTCCGCGTCGCGCACGAGCCGCTCCGCCCTGCCTGGGGCCGACACCCCGACGATCGTGGACGCGATCCGCGGATCGCGCAGCGAGAAGTGCAGGGCCGCGACGCGGAGAGGAACGCCGACATCCGCGCAGATGCGCTCCAGCTCGGAGACCCGACGACGCGTGGTCTCGTCCACCTCGCCGTACCGGTACCTGGCGGTCCTCGCCCTCGGCCGCGCGAGCACGCCGCTGGCGTAGGGCGCGGCGTTGACGAAGGCGATGCCGGAGCGGTGCGCGTACGCGATCAGCGGCTCGGCGCCCTGGTCGAGCAGCGTGTAGTTGTTGTGGTTGAGCACGACGTCGAAGCCGCCGAGGTCGAGGTAGCGCATCGCCAGGTCCACGTCGCCCATCGCCAAGCCCACGTGGTCGACGACGCCCTCGTCGCGGAGCGCGCGCAGCGTCTCGACGGGCCCGCCCGGCGCCGTCATCACCTCGAAGGGGAGACGGTCCGGGTCGTGCAGGTAGAGCAGGGGAAAGTGGTCGATGCCGAGCCTGTCCGCGCTCTCGCGGACGGACTCACGCACCCGCGCGCCCGTCCACTCGCGCGGCTGCCAAC
Organism: Arachnia sp.; assembly: GCA_047602285.1. Classification (GTDB taxonomy): domain Bacteria; phylum Actinomycetota; class Actinomycetes; order Propionibacteriales; family Propionibacteriaceae; genus Arachnia. Next base: position 1,859,852 of record JASGHR010000001.1, on the reverse strand, counting down.
CGCCGATCGGGTCGACCTTCGTGGCCAGGACGACGCCCTCCGGTAGGCCGCCGCGCTCGGCGATGGCCTCGCCCAGCAGCCGTTCGCTCTCGCCGTCCGAGTACTCGTTGGACGTGTCGACGAAGGTGACGGCCGTGGCCAGCAACTCGCGCGCGGTGACGCGCGCCACCTCACGCGGGACCGCGTGGCCGTACGCCGCGGCCATCCCGCCGCCGAGCGGGCTGGTGCCCAGCCCCACCTCGGAGACGACCAGGCCGGTCGATCCGAGCCGGTTGTACCTCACGCCGTCTCCTCCTCGAAGTCCTCCACGCGCCACTCGTCGTGCCAGTCGATGAAGACGCCGTCGGGTGCGAACCGGAGGGGCAGCCAGACGTAGTCGGCGAGCGAGGTGTTCACCTCGGTGAGGTCGGCGAAGGGCTCGTTGGTGTGACCGCCCATCGGGCGGAAGCGTGCGTCGTGTGCCTGCACCGCCTCGTCGCTGTGCGCGAGGTAGTGGGGGAGCCAGCGGTCGGCGAGCGCGATGTACAGGTCCTTCCGCGTCGGGTGCCGGAAGACCGAGCTGATCTGCGAATGGAAGGAGGTGCGCGTGGGGTCGTCCGGGTGCGGATCGTTCAACGCGCGCCAGGGCCCGTGGTACGACGGCGCGGTGGCGACCATCGACGGGTTCGGGTAGTAGCCCGTGGTTCCCGAGGTGATGAGGTAGTGCACGCCCTCCCGCTCGAAGTAGGCCGGCGCCTCCCGGACGTGCGGCGGCTTCACGAGCGGGAAGTGCGTCGAGTAGTAGCCGGTCACGTCCGTGTAGTCGGGCGTCAGATCGGCGCAGATCAGCTCGGAGTGGACGCGCTCGAAGTAGTAATAGCCCTTGCCATCCGTGGGATCGACCACCAGGTCGAAGTCGCCCGCGTTCATGCCCAGCGGCTTGATGCTGCGCCGCACCATTCGGTAGGGGCCGAGGATGTCGTCGGCCACGAGGACCGTCGAGCGCTGGCCGATCGACGACATGACCTTGACCCAGCAGACGAACTGCCCGGTCTCGGGGTTCCTGACGATATGCGGCCGATCCATGAACGCGGCCGACGGATGGAGAGGCGACGACGGGTCGTCCGGCTCCGGCGGAATGATCAGGCCGCGGTCCGTCCAGTTGTAGAGGTCGGTCGAGCTGTAGCAGCGCACGCCCCAGTGCCAGACGTCGCTGCCGGGGATGGTGAACTCCTTGTTCTCGCCGTACCAGTAGAACGTGCCGTCGACTTCGAGGATCGAGCCGCCGTGCGCCTGGATCCGCTTGCCTTCGGTGTCGAGCCAGGGCAGGCCGGGGGTGATCGAGTTGAGTGTCATCACTGCTCCTCACCCTCGATGCGGGTGGCCGCGAAGAAGGTGCGGGTGCGGCCGTCGATCACGCGGCTGTCGTCGAGCGCGAAGGAACCGCGCAGCCGGATGTCCTCGGAAGAGGCCCCCACCAGCACGTCGATGTCGCCGGCCTCGACCAGCCAGTCCAGCTGGTGGTCGAGGAAAGCGAGCTGGCTGGCATCCAGCCTGAAGCGGACCGTCGCGGACGCGCCGGGCGAGAGGGAGACGCGCTGGAACCCTGCCAGTTCGAGCACGGGGCGCGAGAGCGCGGCGTACCGATCCCGGACATAGAGCTGCACGATCTCCGTTCCGTCGCGCTCCCCGGTGTTGGTGACGGTGACGGCCACCTCCACGGTGCCGTCGGACGGGATCCGTTCGGCGGAGAGCGCGAGAGCGGTGTAGTCGAAGGACGTGTAGCCGAGGCCGTGGCCGAAGGGATAGCGCGGCGTGTGCGGGGAGTCGACGTACTCGGGGAACCCGATGCTCTCGCCCTGATGCCACGCCGATCCGTTGGGGTGGTTGTAGTAGAGCGACGTCTGCCCGGCCGACCGAGCGACGCTCACCGGGAGCCGACCGCTGGGGTTGTGGGCGCCCAGCAGCACGTCCACGATGGCCTGGGCGCCGGCCTCGGACGGGTTCCAGGCCTCAAGCAGGGCGTTCAGGTGTGTGTCCGCGGCGTCGCTGGACACCGGGCGGCCGTCAAGGTGGACGCCGACGAGCGGTGCGCCGAGCCCGGCCATCTTCTCGATCAGCTTCTCCTGGCACGGCGGGAGGTTGATGTCGGTGGCGTCGATGCCCTCGCCCATGGTGGCGATGGAGGACGTGCCGTGCTTGCCGCCCAAAGTGAGGAGGACGACGTCGGCGCCCTGCGCAGCGGCCAGGGCCTCGTCGTGCCTCGACTCATCGGCGCCCGTCACCGGGTAGCCGTACGCCCAGACGATCTCGGACTCCGGGAGCCGGGCCCGCAGCTCGTCCACCAGACTGCGGATTCCGGGCTGCTGCCACGCGAGAACGGTGTCGAACAGCGGGCTCTCGTCGGACTGGACCTGCGTGCCAGGCACGGTTGTGCCGAGGTCGCGGCCGGCGTCGTCCCCGACCTTCACTCCTGCCATGGACGCCCGCGCGGCGAGTGCGCCCTCCACCATCGACAGGTGCGTGTACCCGCCGAAGAAGAAGCGCGGGTTGACGGCGTGGCATCCCACGACGGCGATCTTCCGCGGAGCGCGCAGGGGGAGGGTGCCGTCGTTCATGAGGAGCACGAGTGACTCGCGGGCGGCGTGCAGGGATGCCTCGCGGTCGGACGCGGTGGAGAGCGTCGAGCCGACGGCGGGGCCTTGCGCGAAGGGCTGCTCGAAGAGGCCCATCCGGAACTTGGCGGTGAGGACCCTCAGGACGGCCTGGTCCAGGATGGCGGGATCCGCCGTCCCGTCCGCGAACCAGCCCAGCAGCTCCTGGTTGAAGCCCAGGGGGAAGTGCAGCTCGGCGTCCATGCCCGCGGTCATCGCCGCCAGGCCCGCGTGTGCGGGCGTCTCCGCGACCCGTTGCACCGCGTGGAGGTTGCCGATGGCGCAGTAGTCCGAGACCACCACGCCGTCGAAGCCCATCTGCTCGCGCAGGAGGCCGGTGAGAAGACGACGCGACGCCGACACGGGTTCGCCGCCGATGGACCCGTAGCAGGGCATGACGCCGTTGAGGCCGGCGAGGCTGATGGCGGCCTGGAAGGGCTTGCCATAGACCTCGATGAGGAGGCGATCGGGCACGTCGCAGTGCGCGCCGTGGATCCCGCCCTCGCTGTGGTGGAAGCCGAGGAAGTGCTTGGCGACGGCATCCGAGCGGAGGCCGTCCGTCTCCGCCTGGATACCGGCGGTGAAGGCGACGCCGAGCGACGACGCCAGCGTCGGGTCCTCGCCGTACGTCTCGCCGTACCGCCCCATGCGGGGATCGCGCGCGATGTCGAGGACGGGGGCGAACGTCTGCGTGACGCCGGCCGCCCGCTCCTGGCGGGCCACGATGGCCCCGATGCGATGCTCGAGTTCGGGGTCCCAGGCGGACGCTCGCGCGATGCCGGAGGGGAAGCTGGTGGCTCCCGGGAGGTAGGCGCCGCACAGCCCCTCCATGTGGAAGGTGGCTGGGATGCCGAGGCCGCTGGCCGCCATGGTGGCGGACTGGAGCTGGTGCTGGAAGCTGACCACGTCGTCGAGCGCGGTGGCGTGGCGTACCTCCAGACAGGAGACGTGGCCCACGCCGTACGGGAAGCGTTCGGCGAAGTCGCCGAGGTCGGCGATGTCCGCGGGCAGGTAGCACGACACCTGGGCCAGCTTCTGCTCCGGGCTCAGCTGCGCGAGCAGGAGCTCGGCGCGGATGTGGGGCGGGAGGGTCGGGTCGGTGTGTTGATCCATGGGTGGTCCTTCGCTGGCGTGTGTGACACGGCTGGCCGTGCCGCCGGTCGGCTGCGCGCCGGACTTCTGATCGCCTCCACCGTCAATGTAGAGAACGTTCTTCACGAAGACTAGGCCCCTACGTCTGGTGAGGCAAGCCCCAAGCCACCCAACGGCCGACAGGCGACAAAACGTTTCAAAATCGTTATGTTCCGCGGCCCGGGAGGGGTTGACGGGTGAGGATTGGGCGCTTAGGGTGCGTGGAGAACGTTTTATGAAGAACGTTATCCACGATGGTCAGGCGTCCCACGCTCCTCCATTGCTGGAAGCCCGATGACTTACGAAGGAGTAGGCACATGACCTCGAAACCGTCGTTCCTCAAGCCGTTGCGCGTAGCGGGCGCCGCGGCCCTCGTCCTCACCCTCGCCGCCTGCTCGGGTGGCAACCCCGAGCAACCGTCCACGAGCGGACAACCCGCCACCTCCGCACCCGGCGCCACCACGAAGGACCTCCTCACGATCGGCGCCACCGCGGACATGTACGGCTGGGACCCGGCCAATCAGCCGGGCTACCAGAACTGGGCCGGCGAGGCCGTCTGGGACAACCTCGCCAAGTGCGACTCCGTGGGCGCCCTCGAGGCCGACCTCGCGGAGAAGTGGGAGATCACCGACGAGAACAAGACGTTCGTCGCGCACCTGCGCCCCGGTCTCACCTTCACCGACGGCTCGCCGGTGAACCCCGCGGCCGTCCAGGCCTCGTTCGAGTACATCGCCAACAACGGTGGCTCGACCGCCGACTACGCGGACCTCGTCTTCAAGGAGGTCGACGCGAACACGATCTCGATCACCTGGCCGAAGCCCCAGCCGGTGATGGCCAACAAGATCTGCTCCGCGAAGATCCTGCCGCCGAGCTACCTCGAGGCGAAGAACTGGGACGTCCCCGTCGGTTCCGGTCCCTACATCCTCGTCCCCGAGGAGACCACCACCGGTTCGGTGTACGCCTTCAAGAAGAACCCCGACCACTGGAACGCGGCGCATTACCCGTACCAGAAGCTGCAGGTCAAGATCATCGAGAGCGAGACCGCGGCGATGTCGGCGCTGAAGACCGGCCAGATCGACGCCTCGCTGATCAACGTCGGCAGCCTCGCCGAGGCAGAGGCCTCGAACCTCAGCATCATCAAGTTCCAGGGCCAGACCCCGCGGCTGATCATCTCCGACCGGACGGGCAAGGTCGTCCCCGCCCTCGGCGACGTCCGGGTGCGCCAGGCGATGAACATGGTCTTCGACAAGACCGCGATGGCCGAGCGCCTCTACTTCGGCAACGCCACCCCGACGGCGCAGGTGTTCCGTGAGGGCACCGAGGCCTACATCGACGGCCTGGCCGACCCTTACCCCTACGACGTGGAGCGCGCCAAGGCGCTGATGGCCGAAGCCGGGTACGCCGACGGGTTCGAGCTGGAGTTCCCGACGATGGCCGGGCAGAACTTCGAGACCCTCCTGCCGTACGTCACGCAGCAGCTCGCGCAGATCAACATCAAGGTCACCGAGGTACCGCTCTCGGGCTCCAACGCCATCGGCGACCTGCTGAGCGGCAAGTTCCCCGTCGTCCTGTGGCAGCTGGGCAACGTGGGCAACTCCGCGCTCCAGATCTACATCGAGTCCACGCCCGACGGCTGGTGGAACCTGCAGCACGAGCCGAACGAGTACGTCGACTCGCGCTGGGACAAGATCAGCACCGCCACTCCGGAGGAGTCGAAGAAGCTGCAGCAGGAGATCAACCAGTACCAGATCGACCAGGCGTGGTTCGCCCCCTTCGTCTTCACCGGCACCACCTACGCCTACAACCCCGACAAGGTGAGCATCCCGACGCAGTCCGACCAGGAAGCGCTCACGCCCAAGCTGCGCGACTTCCAGTAGGCACGGCGGTCGAATCAGGAGAACCGACAATGGCACTCTCGTTGCTGAAGAACCTCGTTCGCTCCGTCGGAGTGATCTTGTTGGTGACCTTCGCGACCTTCTCGCTCATGTACGCGGATGGTCCCGGCATCGCGCGCTCGACCCTCGGGCTCAACGCGACGCCGGAGGCGGTCGCAGCGCAGTTGACCAAGCTCGGTCTCGATCGACCCCTTCTTGTGCAGTACGGGGACTGGCTCAGCGGCGTCGTCACCGGGGACCTCGGACGGTCGTTCTACACGAGCGAATCGGTGGCGAGCGCGCTCTCCACCCGAGTCCCGGTGACGCTGACCCTGGTGATCAGCACCCTCCTCCTGGCGGCCGTCGTCAGTGTGATCCTCGGGGTCACGGCGGCCGTCAGGGGAGGATGGGTGGACAAGCTGGTCCAGTTCCTCACGGTGCTGGGCAATGCGATCCCGGGCTACGTGATCGCCATCAGCCTCGTCTTCGCCCTCGCGGTGGCGTGGCGTATCTTCCCCGCCACGGGGTACGTCCCCTTCGCCAAGGACCCGGAAATGTGGGCGAAGTCCCTCACGCTGCCGGTGATCGCCCTGGCCGTTGGGGCCATCGGTGGAATCGCGTCGCAGTTCAGGACGGCCGTCCTCGACACCCTCGGCCGCGACTACACGCGGACGCTCCGCGCTCGTGGCGTCCGTGAGTCGGAGATCATCTTCCGCAACGTGTTGCGCAATGCCGCGGCGCCGGGGCTCACCGCCATCAGCCTGACCATGATCGCCCTGCTGGGCGGCACGGTCTTCATCGAGCAGATCTTCGCCATCCCCGGCATGGGACAGCTCGCCAACTCCGCCGCCCAGATCAGCGACGTCCCGATGGTCATGGGGACCGTCCTCGTCACCATCGCGATCGTCCTGGTGGTCAATTTCGTGGGTGACCTGGGCGTCACCCTCCTCAACCCGAAGGCGAGGAAGCGATGAGCGATCCGACCGTGGCCCCCGAGCAGGGTGCCGCCTCCGACGGCCGGGGTGCGGCGAAGCGCGCCTCCGCGTTCGTCCAGCTCCTCAGGAACCCGCAGGGAGCCATCTGCCTGGCCTACCTCGTCCTGCTGGTCCTCGTTGCCGTGTTCGCCCCGCAGCTGGCGGCCTACGACATCAACGAGACCGACATCCTCGCGACGAACGCCCCGCCGCTCACGACCGGCCACCTGCTCGGTGGCGACTCGGCGGGCTTCGACATCCTCTCGCGTCTGATCTGGGGCTCCCGCCAGACGCTCCTGGCCGTCGTCATCATCGTCTCAGTGTCCGTCCTGCTCGGCGTGACGTCGGGCCTGGTCGCGGGCTTCTACCGCGGCACCTTCGAGGCCGTCGCCAGCTTCGTCGCCGACTCGATCATGTCGCTGCCCGGCGTCGTCCTGCTCATCGCGCTCTACGCGTTGACCGGACCGAATCTGCCGGCGGCCATGGCGGTCTTCGGCGTCATCGTGGCGCCCACCTACTATCGCCTCGTCCGGTCCGTGACCCTGGGCGTACGCAACGAGCTCTACGTCGACGCGGCGCGGGTGACCGGCCTCTCGGACCTGCGGATCGTCGGCCGACACGTCCTTCTGGGCCGTCCGGGCGCCCGTGATCATCCACAGCTCCTTCATCATGGCCGCGGGCATCAGCATCGAGGCCGGCATCTCCTTCATCGGCCTCGGCAACCCGTCGGGCGCCTCGTGGGGCATGACGCTGCAGCGCTCCTTCAACGGCATCTACAACAATCCGTGGGGCGTCGTCTGGCCCTCGCTGGTCATCTGCCTCACCATCCTGGCGTTCGTGCTGCTGGGCAACGCCCTGAGCGACGTGCTCCAGTCCTCGGCCCGCTCCAAGGTGCTTCCGCCGCGGCGCAAGCGGCGCGCGCTCGCCGAGGCGCGGGCACGGATCGACGAGGAGCCGCTCGTCGAGCCGCTGGAGCTGGGCAGCTCGCAGGACGTGATCCTCGCCATCCGCGACTTGAGGGTCGGCTATCCCGGCCCCGACGGCGGCGTCAACGAGGTGGTGCACGGCGTCGACCTCGACCTGCGTCGCGGAGAGATCCACGGGCTGGTCGGCGAGTCGGGCTCGGGCAAGTCGCAGATCGCCTTCTCGACCCTCGGCATCCTGCCGAGGGAGGCCCTCATCGTCGGCGGCAGCGTGCTGCTCGACGGCGTGGACCTGATGGCCGATCCGAAGGCGATGGCTGCCGCCCGCGGCCGACGCATCGGCTATGTGCCGCAGGAGCCCATGAGCAACCTCGATCCGTCGTTCACGATCGGCTCGCAGCTCATCCGCGGCCTGCGGTCCGCGCGGCCCATGTCCAAGAAGGACGCGCGCACCCGTCTTCTCTCGCTGCTGGAGCGCGTCGGGATCGCCGACGCCGAGCGGGTGATGAGGCTCTATCCGCACGAGATCTCGGGCGGCATGGCACAACGCGTCCTGATCTGCGGCGCCGTCGCCTCGGACCCGGACATCATCGTGGCCGACGAGCCCACCACCGCACTCGACGTCACGGTTCAGGCCGAGGTGCTCGAGCTGCTGCGGGAGCTCAGTGAGGAGCGCGGCCTGGCCATGATCCTCGTCACCCACAACCTCGGCGTGGTGGCCGACCTCTGTCACATGGTGACCGTGATGAAGGATGGCGCCTTCGTCGAGCGGGGCGAGGTCGACGACATCTTCGAGGCGCCCTCGGAGCCCTACACGAAGCAGCTGCTGCAGTCGTCGCGCAGCGTCGAGTTGATGGAGATCGCGCAATGACCGCACCAATCCTGCAGGTACGCGACCTCGTCGTGCGCTTCCCGGGCGCGCGCGGGGCCTTCACCGAGGTGATCCACGGCGTGTCGTTCGACCTCGCGGCGGGCGAGACGCTGAGCCTCGTCGGCGAGTCCGGCTCGGGAAAGACGACCATCGGCCGGGCCATCCTGGGGCTCGCTCCCGTGAGCGCCGGCGAGGTCGCTTTCCGCGGCACCGTCATCAGCAACGTCTCGCGCGCGGAACGGCGCCGGGTCGCGCGGGACATCCAGGTCGTCTTCCAGGATCCTTACTCGTCGCTCAACCCGTCGATGACGGTGGAGAGCATCCTCGTCGAGCCGCTGAGAACGGCCGGGGTCGCGCAGGGCGGGGCCAGGGTGCGGGAACTGCTCGATGCCGTGGGCCTGCCCTCCAACGCCGGGTCGAGATATCCCCGGGAGTTCTCCGGGGGTCAGCGGCAGAGGATCGCCATCGCCCGGGCCCTCGCGATGGACCCGGCCGTGATCATCTGCGACGAGCCCACCAGCGCGCTCGACGTCACCACCCAGGCGACGGTCCTCGAACTCTTCCGGGACCTGCAGCAGCGCACGGGTGTGGCCTACCTGTTTATCAGCCACGACCTCGGCGTCGTCAACTCCATCAGCGACCGGATCGCGGTCCTCTACCAGGGCGACATCGTGGAGTTGGGCGAGGCCAAGCAGGTGGCGACGGCGCCCAAGCACCCGTACACCCGGCGGCTCCAGATGGCTGCCCCCGTCGCCGATCCCAAGCGCCAGCGCGAGCGGAGGGCCGAACGGATCCGCGTGTTGGCCGAGTCCGCACCCGCGTCCTAGATCCTCCTCCCACCACGACACGACGGCGGCGCGTCCGCCTGCCCTACGGAGACCCCCATGACCATTTCCGCCCTCCCCAGCGCCCCGCGATTCGAGCACCACCGAGGTGCGTGGTCCGTGGTCGGTGTCGCTTCGCCGCGCCTGACCTGGCGCGTCGCCTGCGACGACCCCGGCTTCGAGCAGAAGGGGTACGAGGTGGAGATCACGCGCGGTGGTGAGAGTCGGACATACCGGGTCGCGTCGCGGGACCAGGTCCTCGTGCCGTGGCCGGCGGAGCCCTTGAATTCCCGTGAGTCCGCCCGCGTCCGCGTGCGGATCGTCGACGGGGAGGCCTCGGGGCCGTGGGGGGAGTCCGCGACGGTCGAGGCGGGACTGCTCGACGCTGCCGACTGGGCGGCGCGCTTCATCTCGCCCCGGCTCATCGGCGGCCTCGACGAGCCGGCGCCCGTGGTCTTCGGGCACATCGACCTGCCCGCCCCCGTCGTGAGCGCGCGGCTGTACGCCACCGCGCGGGGCATCTACCAGGCGGCCGTCAACGGGGTCCGGGTCGACGACACCGTGCTGGCGCCCGGCTGGACGGCCTACGACAAGCGGCTGCGCTACCACGCCTACGACGTCACGAATCACCTCAGGGTGGGGCGTAACGAGGTGTCCGCGCTGCTCGGCAACGGGTGGCATCGCGGGTTCCTCGGCTACATGGGGGAGCGGGCCGTCTACGGCGACCGGCTCGCGTTCCTCGCCCAGCTCGAGGTGACGACGGCGGACGGCGCCGTCCACCTGCTCACCACGAACAGCGGGTGGTCGGCGCGAGAGGACATCGTCACCGCCGACGACCTGTACAACGGCCAGACGACCGACCTGCGCCGCCGCGGCGAGCAGCTGCGGACGGATCGGGTGGAGGAGCTCCCCACGGACGCGGGCCTGCTCGTCGCGCCCGACGGGCCGCCCATGCGCGCCACGGGTGTCCTGCCGGCTGTCGCTGTCTGGTCCTCGCCGTCGGGCAAGACGCTCGTCGACTTCGGCCAGAATCTCGTCGGCTGGGTGCGGCTCCGCGTGCGCGGCCTGCCGGAGGGCAGCCAGGTGGTGGTGCGGCACGCCGAGGTGATCGAGAACGACGAGCTGGGCACGCGCCCGCTGAGGGCCGCCCGGGCAACCGACACCTGGATCCTCGGGCCGCGCGACGAGGAGGTGCTTGAGCCCTCGCTCACGCTCCACGGCTTCCGCTACGCCGAGGTGACCGGCGTCCCGGAGCTTCGACAAGAAGACATCGAGGCCGTGGTGATCGGGTCGGATCTCGAGCGGACGGGATGGTTCGAGTGCTCGGACGCGCGGGTCAACCGCCTGCACGAGAACGTGGTGTGGAGCACCCGCGCAAACTTCGTCGACCTCCCGACCGACTGCCCGCAGCGCGACGAGCGGCTCGGCTGGACCGGCGACCTGCAGGTCTTCGGCCCCACGGCCCTCTTCCTTTTCGACGTGTCCGGGCTCCTCCAGTCCTGGCTCGCAGATCTCGCCGCCGAGCAGTACCCGAGCGGCGCCGTCCCGCACGTGGTGCCCAGCATGAACCACACGCCCTTCCCTGATCCCGAGGCCGCGGCCTGGGGGGATGCCGCGACCATCGTGCCCTGGACGCTGTATCGGCGCACGGGCGACGTCGGGATCCTCGCCCAACAGCTGCCGAGCATGCGCGCGTGGGTCGACAGGGTGGCGGCGCTCGCCGGCGCCGACCGGCTGTGGACGGGCGGCTTCCAGTTCGGCGACTGGCTGGACCCGACGGCGCCCCCGGAGCGGCCGGGAGATGCGAAGGCGGCGCCCGAGGTGGTGGCCACCGCGTACTTCGCCCGCTCCGCGGCCATCGTCGCCGAGGCCGGCGCGGTGCTCGGTCTCGACGACGTCGCGGCCTCCTACGGCGCGTTGGCGGCCGAGATCCGGGCGGCGTTCGCCGAGGCCTATGTCACCCCGCTGGGCCGCGTGCTCTCCGATGCGCAGACGGTCTATGCGCTCGCGCTCGAATGGGACCTGATCCCGACGGCGGAGCAGCGCGCGTATGCCGGCCGCAGGCTCGCCGACCTGGTGCGTGGGAGCGGGTTCACGATCGCCACCGGGTTCGTCGGGACGCCGCTGATCTGCGACGCGCTGACGCGCGCGGGACGGGTCGATCTCGCGTACCGGATGCTGCTGCAGGACGAATGCCCCTCGTGGCTCTACCCCGTGTCCATGGGCGCCACCACCATCTGGGAGCGCTGGGACTCCATGCTGCCGGACGGCTCGGTCAACCCCGGAGAGATGACCTCCTTCAACCACTACGCCCTCGGAGCCGTCGCCGACTGGCTGCACCGGGTCGTCGCCGGGCTGGAGCCCGTGGCCCCCGGCTACCGACGCATCGCCGTCCGTCCCCGGCCGACGCGGCACCTCGAGCACGCCACCGCGTCGCACGAGAGCCCGTACGGCACGATCTCGGCTGGCTGGCGGAGGGAGCAGGGGACTCTCGTCGTGCACGCTGCGGTTCCCGTCGGCGTCACCGCGGAGGTGTTCCTCCCCGGGGCCGACGAGCCCGTCGTCGTCGGGCACGGCGAGCACTCCTGGACGGTGACCGAGAGCCGCGCGGCGGCACCCGTCGGAAGCACGGTCCGCGACCTCATCGACGACGAGGACACGTGGGCCGCGGTCGTGGAAGCGGTGAACGCCTCGGGGCTCGTCCAGGGCGAGCCCTCGCTCGCGCAGATGTTCGCGCGGTATCTCGATCGCCCGGCGGGCAGCTTCGTGGAGGCGCTGTCCAACGAGGTGCACCCGTACGACCGGCCCGCCGCGGATCATCCTCTGCACGGTCAGGTGGCCGAGATCCTCGGATCCCCTGCCCGTCCGTTGGCCTCATGAGCCGCATGAGCGGGGCGGAACGGCCCCCTGAGCACCCGGGCGAAGGCGCCCGGTCAACCCACCGATAAGGAGGACACATGACCGTCCCATCCACCCGCGCCCGACACGGGCTCGCCGGCGCGCTGGCCGCGAGCCTGTTGCTCGGCGGCTTGGCGCAACCCGCCGTCGCAGCGCCCACCGAGTGCGTCAGCGTCGACGGCGCCCTGCAGATCACCGCCGACTGCATCGACAGCGACTTCTCGCACCCCGTCGTCGACGCCGAGTCGGACGAGACCACGCCCGTGCCGCACCACCGCATCCGAGGGCACTTCGAGGGCACCGGCATCCAGTTCACGATCTACCTCCACGCCGAGCAGAACAAGGAGGCGTGGCGGGGGAGGTTCTTCCAGTACACGTACCCGACGGCGTTCACGCCCGAGGAGGACACGTCCTGGGCGTCGGATCGCGCCATCGGCTTCGCGCTCTCCAGCGGCGGCTACGCCGTCCAGGCGGGCAACGCCGGCATCTCGCTCGGCTATCGGCACACGGCGGCGATCGCCAAGTACGCCGAGACGGTCGCGGCGGGCTACTACGGCTCGGACCGGCCGATCCACGGCTACCTCTACGGCCCAAGCGGCGGCTCCTTCCAGGTGCTCGGCGCGGCGGAGAACACCACTGGCGTGTGGGACGGCTTCGTGCCCCTCGTGCAGGCGGTGCCCGCGCCGTCGTCCTACAACTTCCAGGGTCGGTCGGCGGCCGAGCTGATCCTCGGCGACAAGGCGGAGCAGATCCGCGAGGCCCTCCTCCCCGGTGGCAGCGGCGATCCCTATGCCGGACTCGACGAGGCCGAGGCCGCCCTGCTGAGGGAGATCCATGCGCTGGGTATTCCGTGGAAGGGCTGGGAGTACCCCGACTACCTGCTCGGCCTCTCGGATCAGTATCCGGCGGGCCTCGACTCCAGCGATCCGCTGGCCAACGACCCTACTTACGCCGACGACTTCTGGGGGACCGAGGGCTACCTCGGCACCGAGGACTCGCCCCTCGGTGAGCGGGTGCGCGCCGAGCTGGCGAAGCGGGGCGACACGGAGGCGAACCGCTGGAACATCGCGAACCGCTTCTACTACCGCTACCAGGTCCCCGCGCAGGAGGAGGGCTGGGTGGGTCTGGACCAGTTCCGCAAGCCCGACGGCTCGCCGTTGTACCCGCAGCGCCCCGTCAAGGACCCCGGCTTCCACGGTTTCGTCTCCGGCAACACGGCCTTCGACGGCTCCATCAACGGCAAGATGATCGCCGTGTCGAACCTGTACGACACCGACGCGCTCCCGCTGCACACCGACTGGTACCGGCATCAGGTGGAGGCCAGCCTCGGCGCGGCGGCCGCCGACACCTACCGCGTGTACTTCAACGACCACGCCGACCACCAGGATGCGCCGGTCTCCGGCGAACGGGCCAAGCACCTCGTCAACTGGTACGGCATGGCCGAACAGGCGCTCAGGGACGTGGCCGCGTGGGCGGAGGACGGCGTCGAACCGCCGGACTCCACCCAGTACGCGCTGACCGACGGCCAGATCGTCGTGCCCGACGAGGCCGCCGAACGCCGAGGCATCCAGCCCACCGTCGAGCTGACCTCCGCCGACGGGGCGAAGGTCGCGCACGTGGCCGCCGGGAAGCCGATCACCCTCCGAGCGACCGTCGAGGTGCCCCCGGGCGCCGGCGAAGTGGTCCGTGCGGAGTGGGACCTCGACGGCGACGGCGTGTACACCGAGGCGCCGCTGACGCAGGTCGGCTCGTCGGTCACGGTGGAGACCACCGCGACGTTCGAGGAGAAGGGCCGCTACCTCGTGGCCCTCAGGGTGGCCTCCGAGCGTTCCGGGGATCAGACCGCGCGGTATGCGCTGGCGATGAACCTCGACCGGATGCAGGTCGTGGTCGGTGACGTGGATCCCACGCCGTCGCCGACTCCAACACCTACTCCGACGCCCACGCCCGAGCCGACGCCGACCCCGTCGCCCTCGCCGACCAGCACCTCGCGGCCGCGGCCGGGGCTGCCGGACACGGGACGGTAGACCCTCCGCGAGCGATGGGGGCCGGGGCCTTTCGAGGCCCCGGCCCCCGCTCGTTCAGCGCGGCGCGCCGTCGGCCTCACGGAGGCGGATGGCGACATACGGCCGCGCAGGCAGGTCGACCCGCAGCGCGCCCGTGTGGACCCCGGGGACGGGCGTGACCGTCATGTTCCACGTGTCGACGACGTCCACGAGGGCGGTCATGCCGGGCGGCAGGCTGACGTCCCGGAAGCGCGGCCGGTTGGCCCCGAAGTAGGTGATCTCGTAGCGGCCGGCCACCCCGCCGGTGATGGTGTCCCAGTCGGAAGGGAGGGGGTCGAGACGGCCGCCGGGGGCCTCCTGCCGGAGCCGCTCGAGGAAGGCGATCCGTGCAGGCGAGTCACCCCGGAGCACGCCTCCCTTTGACCACCAGATCACGTCGTCGGCATCCCAGAACGTCTCGCCATGTGTGGCGTAGCCGCCCCGGAGCGCGATCTCCCAGAACCGTCGGACCAGCTCCTCACCCGTCAGGTTTCCCCAACCCTGGTCGAGGTCGCCCTCGTAGCCGATCTCGTCCAGGAGCACGGGCTTGCCCCAGCGTCGGCGCCAGGTGGCGACGTGATCCAGCTGATCGCCGCGCTGGATGCTGCAGTGCGTCGCCCAGGGGGACGCGAAGTCCCACGGTTCCACCCAGTTGTGGATGGAGAGGAGATGCCCGACGTGGTCCTCCTCGCCGATGAGGGCGGCGATGCGCTCCCAGTCGGCCTCGGTCTTGTCGGTCAGGAGGTCGTACTCGTTGGCCAGCGACCACCACACGTGTGGGAACGCGGCCAGGCGCCGCACCAGGTAGCGCAGGTAGCAGTCGTCCACCGCGGCGGGCTGGGCGGCGAACCCCCATCGGTCGTAGGGGTGGAACAGGATGAGGTCTGCCTGGACGCCAAGGTCGCCCAGCTGCGCGAGCCGGTGCTCGAGGCGGTGCCAGAACTCCACGTCGAAGCGGGTGGGGTCGAAGGAGCCGTCCTCGTTCCTGACCCAGACGAAATGCTCGGGCTCGGCCGTGTTGTAGAGGTAGTGCTTCGGGAAGACGCACATCCGGATCTTGTTGAAGGGCGCATCCGCCAGCGTGGCGATGGTCCGGTCCATCAGCGCGTCGTCCTGGTGCGTCCAGGCGTAGGCCGTGGTCCCGACGGGGGCGAAGGGCGTCCCGTCGGCATGGGTGAAGTGATAGGCGTCCGAGACCCGCACCGGTCCGTGGGCGTCGCCGGGCTGCACCTCGATCGTGCCCTCGTGGCCGTCGAGGGATCTCGCGGTCGAGGTCACCCGAAACGCCCAGGTGCCCGCCACGGGTGGCAGGAAGCGGACGAGGTAGCGGCCGTCGCCGTCGTAGAACCCGCCGACGTCGAGGGTGGAGTCGCCTCGGGTGAACCGCGCCGTGAGGTCGACGTCGACGAAGGGGTTGCCGTGCGACGGTCCCTCGAGGACGATCTCGACCATGCTGTTCGCCTCCGCGTGCTCGGGCAGGACGAGGCGTGCGCCGGCCCGCGCGACGGTCTGGGGCTCGTACGCGGGGTCGGGGACGATGGGTTCGGCGGTGGGCAGCGGCCCCCGCGGATCCGGCAGCCCGGTGATGCCCTCGAGGAGTGCGGCGACCCGCGGGTCGTCCTCGCCGAGGATCACGGTGAGGGCCCAGCCTGCGGGGAGGTCTTTGAAGTCGGTGACCTTCTTCATCTCCAGCAGCTCTGGGGCGAGCGAGGAGATGATCGCTCGTGCTTCCGGGCTGCCGACGACGGCGGCGAGGGGGGAACGGGAGTGGAGCGTTCGCATCACGCTCTCCTTCGGGCGGTGTGACGGGTGGGGCCGCCTGGACAGCGACCCGGTCAGTGTATAACGTTATCTAAGAAGAGAGAACGTTCTTTTCCCTGCGTCTCGTCGGCGCCGCCCGGTCCCCTCCGGGTGGGGTGTGCCTTTCCCCGGGGTACTAGTTAAGGCGCCGGCATGCATGCCAGATCGCTCCCGCTCGCGGCACTCCTACTGCTCTCCGTCGCGATGTTCGTGACCATGACCATCGAGTTCATGCCGTCGGGTCTGCTCCCGGGGATTGCGAGCGATCTCAGCGTGGACATCGCGCTCGCGGGCCAGCTGGTCACCGTGTTCGCCCTCACCGTCGTCGTCACCGCCACGCCGCTGGCTCAGCTCACGAGACGCCTGCCGCGCAAGGGGCTGCTGATCGGCGCCTTCGGTGTGGTGATCGGGGCGACGGCGCTCGGGGCGCTGGCGCCGTCGTTCGGCTGGTTGCTCGGCGCGCGCGTGCTGGTGGGGGTCGGTCACGCTGCGTTCTGGTCGGTGGCCGGGGCCTACGCCTCCTATCTCGTCCCGCCCGGCATGCTGGGGCGGGCCACGGCTATCACGGCGGGCGGCGGCTCGCTCGCCGGCGTCCTGGGCGGGCCGATCGGCAACGCCCTCGGTCAGGCGTTCGGGTGGCGGTGGTCGTTCGCCGCGTTCGCAGCGCTCGGGTTCTGCGCGCTGTGCGTGCTGATCCGCCTCCTACCGCCGGTCTACCCGGCGGCTGGGTCGGCCGGTGTCGCGGGTGCGGGGCGTCGGCTTCCCGCGGAGGTGCTCGTCGTGTGCTCCCTGCTGCTCGTCCTTGTGCTGTCCCAGTCGGTCTTCAGCACGTACCTCGTGCCCTGGTTGGAGGGTGTCGCGGCGTTCGCCCCGCCGTCGATCCCGGCCTATCTGCTCGCGACGGGCCTCGCCGCGGCCGCGGGCGTCGGGGTGATGGGGGCGCTGGCCGACCGGCGACCCACGGCGACGCTCCTCGGTGCGACGGGTGTCGTCCTGGCGAGCCTCGTGGCGATGCCCCTCGTCTCGGCCGGGGGCTGGGTCGTCGTCGCCGTCGGCTGCCTCATGGCCGGTTCCTTCGGCGTGCTCCCGCCGTTGCTGCAGGCGCTGCTGATGCGCCGCACCCCCGAGGAGGTGCGAGCGCTGGCCATCGCGGTCCAGACGACGGCCATCAATGTCGGCATCGGCGGTGGCGCGCTTCTGGGTGGCGTCGCGGTGCGCGCGGCCCTGCTGCCGGTGCTGCCCTGGCTCGCCGCGACAGGGGTGGGTCTGGTGGCGCTGGGTCTGCTTTTCGGCGTGGCCTACCGGCGGAGAGCAATGTGAAGAACGTTCTCTAAGAGGGCGTGTATCCTGTCAACTCGGTGGAGGCTGCCGCAGGGCCGTCCCGCGAGAGACAGTGGAGGGTGGACCGATGAGCCTGGGCAACGGTGCCGCGGCGCGGCGACGACGCGTGACGATCGTGGACGTGGCCAAGCACGCAGGGGTGTCGACGGCCTCGGCCTCCAAGGTCCTGCGCAACGCGTACGGCGTCAGCGAGGCCATGCGCTCGCGCGTGCAGGCGTCGATGGAGGAGCTGGGCTACCGCCCCTACGGACCCGCGCGCGGCATGCGCGGCCGGACCTACACGGTGGGTGTCGTCGTCTCGGACATCGACAACCCTTTCTTCAGCCTGCTGACCGACGGCCTGTCGAGCGTCATCCGGCCCCGCTCGTACGAGCTCTTCGTGTCGCCGGGCGGCTTCCAGCCGGAGACCCAGCGCGCCGTCGTCGAGGCGATGATCGACCACCAGATGGACGGCCTCGTCCTCGTCGCCCCGCTGCTGTCCAACGCCGAACTCGAGCGGATCTCGCTCGACATCCCCCTCATGGTGGTCGGCCATCACAGCCACAGCGACCTCTTCGACTCCGTGGCCGGCGACGACGAGCTCGCGGCCGGCATGGTCGTCGACCATCTGGTGGCGCTGGGGCACCGTCGCATCGGTTTCGTGATGCACGGCAAGGGCCGCAACGACGAGTCGCGGCCGGAGATGAACCGCCTGCTCGGATTCAGAAATGCCATGGAGAGGCACGGTCTGGGCGACGGGGCGGTCGTCATCGACTGCGAGTGGAGCTTCCAGGGCGGCCGCGACGCCGTCGAGCAGTTCGACGCGCTGGGGGAGCCGCCCACGGCGGTGCACGCGGGCGCTGACGTCGTCGCGCTGGGGATGATGAACGAGCTCTGGCGCACCGGTCGGTCGGTGCCCGAGGTGTACTCGCTGGTGGGGCACGACAACTCGCGCACGTCGTCACTCGGCCCTATCCGCCTGACGAGCGTCGACCAGGCCGGCCGCGAGATGGGCGAGCGCGTCGGTCGCCTCCTCCTTGAGCGGTTCGAGGGCAGGGACGAGGCGCGGCACGAGGTCCTCGAACCACGGCTGATCGTGCGCGACACCACTGCCGCGCCGCCCAAGAAGGCGTAGGTCGTGTCGCGACGAGCGGACGTGGCGTGGTCCGCGCAGCGCCGCGGACCGGTCCGCATCGGTCCCTGAGGAGCAGCCCCGCCAGCTGACTCGCGCCTCACGGCCGGCTCAAGGACCGGTCCCTGAGGAGCAGCCCCGCGAGCTGACCTGCGCCGAGTGAGAGTCGTGCGGGGCTGCGTCTCGAAGGGTCCGTGACCACAGCGCCGGGTGGGCTACGTGCCGGCCATGGAATTTTCGCGCATAACCCCGGCTTCTGTGCCCTGCAGGGCACAGGGAGGGCAGTTGTGCGTCAAAACTCCATGTCCCAGCTTGCTGCCGAGCTCTCTGCCCAAGGCGCGGGACCTAACGACCAAGGCGTTCGGCTGGCGCCTCACGGCCGGCTCAAGGACCGGTCCCTGAGGAGCGGCCCCGCGAGCTGACTGGCACCGATTGTGGGCCGTGCGGGGCTGCGTCTCGAAGGGTCCGAAACCACAGCGCCGGGTGGGCTACCCACCGGCCATGGAATTTTCGCGCATAACCCCGGCTTCTGTGCCCTGTAGGGCGCAGGGAGTGCAGTTGTGCGTCAAAACTCCATGCACTCCCATCCTTCTACCGAACTCTCTGCCTAAGGCGCGGGACCTAACGACCAAGGCGTTCGGCTGGCGCCTCACGGCCGGCTCAAGGACCGGTCCCTGAGGAGCAGCCCCGCGAGCTGACCTGCGCCGAGTGAGAGTCGTGCGGGGATGCGTCTCGAAGGGTCCGCCAGCACAGCGCCGGGTGGGGGCTACCCACCGGCCATGGAATTTTCACGCATAACCCCGGCCTCTGTGCCCAGTAGGGCACAAGGAGGGGAGTTGTGCGCCAAAACTCCATGCCCGTCTTCCTACCGAACTCCCTGCTCAAGGTTTCGGACCTTTCGACACGGCGTTCGGCTGGCGCCTCACGGCCGGCTCAAGGAGCGGCGCCCTACCGAGCTCCTTGTCGATGAGCACGACGCACCCCTCGTCAGCTTCCGATGAGCACGTGCCGGAGTTCGTGGGGGTCGGATGAGCACGAGCCGGGTCTCGTTGAGGGAAAGGGCCGATTTCGGGTTGTTTCGGGCGACGAACTCCGGCGCGTGCTCATCGACCGCGATGACGCGGGCGCTTCGTGCCGGGCTCGGGATCCAAGGAACGACACCGCTCCCGCGGCTCCCTGCCTAAGGCGCGGGACCTAGACGCCGACGGTCTCCTGGGCGCGCACCAGGTCGGCGAGCGGGCGGACGAGGTAGAGGTCGATGAAGCACTCGAGTCTGTCGGCGATGTTCACGTCGTTGACGCGCAGTAGCCACTGGATCTGGAGGCCGTCCCACAGTGCGATGAACTGGCTGGCGACTTCCTTGGGGTCGGCCTCGGGGTGGAGGTAGCCCTCCTCGGCGGTCTCGCGCAGGGTGCTCTCCATGATCTCGGAGACCCACGAGTAGCGGCGGCGCATGTAGGCGTTGGCGGGGTGCTCGGCGCGGGTGGCCTCGGCTGAGAGCACGGCGAACAGGTCGATCTCGAAGGGGATCGAGGCGTTCTCGCGCGCGAATTCGATAACGGCCTGGAGGCGCTCGACGCCGCGGGCTTGCGTGAACACCGTCGCGGAGGCGCGTTCGTCGCGCCGCTCGAGCACGGCCGACAGCAGCGCCACCTTGTTGCGGTAGTGGTGCAGCAGCCCTGCTTGGCTGACGCCGGCGCGTTCGGCGATCTCGCGCAGGGACCCCGTGTCGAACCCCTGCTCGCCGAAAACCTCGAGCGCTGCGTCGAGGATCCGGGCGCGGGTGGCCGCGGTCTTGCGGTAGCGACCGCGCGGTCCCTCGTCCTCCTCCGCCTCCACGATGGGGGCGATCCGAATCATCATCGTTCGGCCTCCTCTCGTTGCTCCGTTGGCTCGACGAGCACCTGAGAAGTCTCGCACATGAAAACCTAGTGTGCGCTCTGTTTTTGTGTTACGGTTCCCGCAATCTCGGTTTCGCGAAGGCGCGAACCACCGTTGAAGGGACCAAAGATGATCCGGAGAGACTTCCTCACGTTGGCAGCCGCTGCTGTGAGCGCTGGTGCCATCGGCCTGACCGCGTGCTCGGGCAACAACAAGCCTGGCGGCGGCGGGCAGACCCCGAGCGGCGGCGGCTCGGGCGGCGGCAAGGGCGGCGAACTCGTCATGGGGCTGATCTCGGCGCCCATGTCCTTCGACCCGTCGGTGGCCGAATGGGGCAACCGCCTGCCCTTCTACCAAGCCGTCTACGACACGCTGCTGCTCGCCACCCCCGAGGGCACGATCGACCCCTACCTCGCCACCGAGTGGAGCTACGACGACGCGCAGACCACGCTGACGCTGACCATCCGGGAGGGCGTCACGTTCTCCGACGGCGAGAAGCTCGACGCGGCCGCGGTGGCCCTCAGCATGAACAGGTTCAAGGACGGCACGGGCCCCGACGCGGGCTACATGCGCAACGTCGACACGATCACCGCGCCCGACGCGAAGACGGTCGTCGTCACCTTCACGGCCGCGGATCCCGCCTTCCTGAACTACCTCACCCGCACGGCCGGCCTCGTCATGAGCCCTGCCGCGGTGGAGAACGCCGACCTGCCGACCAACCCCGTCGGCTCCGGCCCCTACACGCTCGACGTCGGCGCCACCGTCACCGAGACCAGCTACACCTTCCTGCGCCGCGACGGCTACTGGAACCCCGACGTGCAGCACTACGACAAGATCGTGATGCGCGTGTTCCAGGACCCGACGGCCATGCTCAACGCGCTGCGCGCCAACGAGCTGAACTACGCGAAGCTCGCCGTCGCCGACACGTTCGACCAGGCGGAGTCCGCCGGCTGGACGCTCAACAAGAACGAGCTCGACTTCCAGGGC
Source organism: Arachnia sp. (assembly GCA_047602285.1). Classification (GTDB taxonomy): domain Bacteria; phylum Actinomycetota; class Actinomycetes; order Propionibacteriales; family Propionibacteriaceae; genus Arachnia. Next base: position 1,838,559 of record JASGHR010000001.1, on the reverse strand, counting down.
CTCCTGCTGCTCGACCGCGCCGGCTCGCAGGTCAAGGCCCTCGGCGATGTCCGCGTCCGCCAGGCCATCAACCACGCCATGGACCGCCCCGCGCTGCTGCAGGCCGTCGGCCTCGGCTTCGGCACGGTCACCGGTCAGGTGTTCCCGACGTCGTCGGCCGCGTACGACAAGGCCCTCGACGACCGCTACCCGTTCGACGTGGCGAAGGCCAAGTCCCTCATGGCCGAGGCGGGCTACGCCGACGGTTTCGACATCACCATGCCCAGCTCGCCGGTGCTCGGCACCACCGTCTACGCGCTGATCACGCAGGCGCTGGGCGAGATCGGCATCCGCGTCACGCACGAGGACCCGGGCGGCAACTTCATCGCCGACCTCCTCGCGCCCAAGTGGTCGGCCTGCTTCATGGCCCTCGAGCAGAACCCGGACTGGCAGCTGACGCAGTTCATGATCTCCGAGGACGCCGTCTTCAACCCGTTCCACTACGCCGACGACACCGTCAAGGGCATGCTGGAGGAGTACCGCACCGCCGACGACGCGCGCCGCGACGCGATCATCAAGGAGCTCAACACCTACATCGTCGAGCAGGCCTGGTTCGCGCCGTTCTACCGCGTCGAGGGCGTCATCGCCACCGATCCGAAGACCAGCGTGCGGATGCTGCCCACCAACACGCTGCCGAACATCTACGACGTCTTCCCCGCCTGATCCTGCTGGGACCCCTTCTGATGCTCGGATTCCTCGCGCGCAGGCTGGCCTCGGGGGTGGTGCTGGTGTTCGCCATCACCACCCTGGCCTTCCTGCTGCTCTATCTCGGCGGCGGCGACATCGCCCGCAAGATCCTCGGACAGACCGCCACCCACGAACAGGTGGCGGCGAAGGCGGCAGAGCTCGGGCTCGACCGTCCCATCTGGGAGCAGTACACGAGCTGGCTCGGCAACGCCGTCACCGGCAACCTGGGCCGCTCCTGGTTCTCGGGTCAGCTGGTCATCGACGGCGTGACCAACCGCCTGATGGTGACCCTCTCGCTGGTGATCGGCGCCACGATCATCACGGCGGTCGTTGCCGTGGTGCTCGGCGTCTGGGCTGCGCTGTCCGGCGGCTGGGTGGACCGCACCATCCAGTTCCTGACCGTGCTCGGCATGGCGGTCCCCGGCTTCCTCATCGCCGTCGGCCTCGTGCTCGTCTTCGCGATCAACCTCGGCTGGTTCAACGCCACCGGCTACACCAACTTCACCGACAGCTTCCCTGACTGGGCGCGGTCGGTGACCCTCCCGGTGGTGGCGCTCGCCATCGGCGGCGCCTCCGCCGTCACGCAGCAGATCCGCGGCTCCGTGGTGGACGCGCTGCAGCGCGACTACGTGCGGACCCTGCGCTCGCGCGGCCTCGGCACGCGGAGCGTCGTGTTCAAGCACGTGCTGCGCAACGCCACCGGCCCCGCGCTGGCCGTCCTCAACGTCCAGTTCGTCGGCATGCTCGGCGGCGCGGTCATCGTGGAGCAGGTCTTCCAGATGCCGGGCCTCGGGCAGCTCGCCGTCGGCGCGACCACCAAGGGCGACATCCCCATCGTGATGGGCCTCGTCGTCGCGACGGCCGTCATCGTCATCCTCGTCAACCTGCTGATCGACATCGTGCAGGGGCTCCTCAACCCGAAGGTGAGGCTGGCATGAGCGCCGACGCCATGACCGGCCTGCCGGTCCAAGCCGCCAGGAAGAGCGGGCTCTTCCGCCGCATCCTGCGCAACCCCGTCGCGCTGGTCTCGCTGGTCGTCCTCGCCGTGATCGCGTTCGCGGCCATCTTCGGCTCGGTGCTCGCGCCGTTCGACGCCAACCAGGCCGACGCCTACAAGATCCTCGCCGACCCCGGTGACGGCTCCCTCCTCGGCCGCGACAACGCCGGCCGCGACATCCTCTCCCGCCTCCTGGTCGCCACGCAGATCTCGGTGGGCGCCGCGCTCGTCGCGCTCATCGTCGCGACGGTGATCGGCGTCGTGTCGGGCCTGTACGCCGGCTACTACAAGGGCTGGCTCGACGCCACCTTCAGCTGGGTCACGTCGCTGACCATGGCACTGCCCGGCATCATCGTCCTGCTGGCGGCGCGCGCCGTCGTCGGTCCTTCGGTGTGGTGGGCCATGGTGATCTTCGGCGTGCTCATGAGCCCGGCGTTCTACCGGCTCGTCTACGCCTCGGTCAGCACGGTGCGCGAGGAGCTCTACGTCGACGCCGCACGCGTGGCCGGCCTGTCGGACACCCGCATCATCGGCCGACACATCCTCGGCGTCGTCCGGGCGCCGATCATCATCCAGGCCGCGATGATCCTCGGCATCGCGATCGCCATCCAGTCCGGCCTCGAGTTCCTGGGCATCGGCGACCCGCAGACGCCCACCTGGGGCTCGATGCTGAAGGACGCCTTCGACTCGATGTACCGCAAGCCGCTCAACATGCTGTGGCCCGCGCTGGCCATCGGGCTGGCCACGATCACCCTCACGCTGCTCGCCAACGTGATGCGCGACGAGCTGGAGCGCACGGTGTCCCGCGTCAAGCGACGCAAGCGGGGTAAGGCCGTGCAGCAGCCCGCCCCCGAAGCCATCCCCGCGATCACGCACGACGACGACGAGCGCGCCGCCGCCCGCCAGGGTGACGTCCTGCTCCGCGTGACGGACCTCAGGGTCGGCTACGACCAGCCCGACGGCGGCCTCACGCAGGTGGTGCACGGCGTCGACCTCACCATCCGCCGCGGCGAGGTGCACGGCCTCATCGGCGAGTCGGGATCGGGCAAGTCCCAGACGTCGTTCGCGGTGCTCGGGCTGCTGCCCACCGGTGGTCGCGTGGTGTCTGGCTCCATCGTGTTCGACGGCGCCGACCTCGTGGCCGGCAGCGCCCGCGAGCACTCGTCGGTCCGCGGCAAGAAGATCGCCTACATCCCGCAGGAGCCGATGAGCAACCTGGACCCGATGTTCACTATCGGCAGCCAGCTCACCGAGCCGCTGCGCAAGACGCTGGGCATGACCAAGCAGGACGCGCGGCAGCGCGCCCTCGATCTCCTGGCCCGCGTCGGCATCCCCGACCCCGAGCGCACGTTCAACGCCTACCCGCACCAGGTCTCCGGCGGCATGGCCCAGCGCGTGCTGATCGCGGGAGCGGTGTCCAGCAATCCCGATCTGCTGATCGCCGACGAGCCCACCACGGCGCTCGACGTGACGATCCAGGCCGAGGTCCTTGACCTGATCCGCGATCTCCAGGACGAGCTCGGCATGGCCGTGCTCCTCGTGACGCACAACTTCGGCGTGGTGGCGGACCTCTGCGACCGCGTCTCGGTCATGAAGGACGGCCGGATCGTGGAGACCGGGCCCGTGCGGGCCATCTTCCGCGACCCCCTGCACGCCTACACCCAGTCGCTCCTCGACGCCATGCTCGACGAGGACGGCCCCGTTCGGCCACCGCTCACCGAGGGAGGTGCCGCATGACAGCGCCACTCCTCGAGGTCACGGACCTCGACGTCATCTACCCCGGCGGGCGGGGCCGCAAGCCCTTCCACGCCCTGAAGTCCGTCTCCCTCGACATCCGGCCCGGCGAGACCGTCGGCCTGGTGGGGGAGTCCGGCTCGGGCAAGACCACCCTGGGCCGCGCCGTCCTCGGCCTTGCCCCGGTCAGCGGCGGCTCCATCGCCTTCGCGGGACGAGACATCTCGCACCTGTCGAGGCGGGAGCGCCGCGGGGTGGCCAAGGACATCCAGGTGGTGTTCCAGGACCCGTACTCCTCGCTCAACCCGTCCATGACGATCGAGCAGATCCTGGCCGAGCCGCTCACCGCCAACGGCGTCGACGGCAAGCAGGCCAGGGCCCGAGTCCGCGACCTGCTGGACAAGGTGCAGCTCCCGGGCGACGCCGCGGGCCGGCTGCCGAAGGAGTTCTCGGGTGGCCAGCGGCAGCGGATCGCCATCGCGCGGGCGCTGGCGCTCGACCCCAAGCTGATCGTGGCCGACGAGGCCGTCTCGGCACTCGACCTGTCGACCCAGGCGCGCGTGCTCGACCTCTTCGTCGAGATCCAGGAGGCAACGGGCGTCGCCTACCTCTTCGTCACGCACGATCTCAGCGTCGTGCGGCACGTCAGCCACCGGGTGGCCGTGCTGTACCGCGGCGAGATCGTCGAACAGGGCGGCGCGGACCAGGTGACGAAGCACCCCGAGCATCCCTACACGCAGCGGCTGTTCATGGCCGCGCCGGTCCCGGACCCCGACCGGCAGGAGCAGCGCCGCGCCAACCGGCTGCGGATGCTCGCGCAGCAGGAAGAGATGAAGGAACAGGCGGGGGCCGGATGGGAGATCGACGCGACATGACCGACGCAATCACGTGGGGGGTGGCCACCGCCGCCTTCCAGATCGAGGGCGCCACTGCCGAGGGCGGGCGCGGCCCGTCGCACTGGGACACGTTCCAGCGCCGGCCGGGGGCCATCTTCCACGGGGAGAAAGCCGACGTCGCCTGCGACCACTACCACCGCTGGGCCGAGGACCTCGACCTCATGGCCGACCTGGGCATCCCCGCGTACCGACTGTCGCTGTCATGGTCCCGACTGCAACCGTCGGGGCGCGGGGAGTTGAACCCGGAGGGGGTCGCGTTCTACCGCGACCTCCTCCGCGGGTGCCGCGAACGCGGCATCGAGCCCTACGTCACGCTGTACCACTGGGACCTGCCGCAGGCGCTGGCCGACGAGGGCGGCTGGCCCGCGCGCTCCACCGCCGAGGCGTTCGGCGACTACGTGCCCCGAGTCCTCGCCGAGCTGGGCGCCCTGGCCGACAACTGGATCACGATCAACGAGCCGATCTGCGCCTCGTTCCTCTCCTACGACTGGGGCATGCAGGCGCCCGGGCACACCTCGGAGGACGAGGCTGTCCGGGCCGCGCACCACCTCCTGCTGGCCCATGGCCTCGCGCTGCGGGCGTTCCGGGAGGCCCTGCCGGAGGCGAAGGTGGGGATCACCAATCTGATCGCCCGCATCCGGCCCGCCTCCGATGCGCCGGCCGACGTCGAGAAGGCCGACGAGGCGGACGCGCGGATGAACCGGCTCTTCCTGGAGCCCGTCTACCACGGCGCCTACGACGCGGCCACGCTGCGGCACTTCCCGCAGCTGGCCGACCCCGCGCTGGTCCAGGACGGCGACCTGGCCCTGATCAGCGCCCCGGCCGACCTCGCGGGCATCAACCACTACACCAACCTCCGCGTGCAGGCCGACGAGACGTCGCCCTTCCACGGCTACCGGATGATCCAGGTGGAGCCGACGCCGACGAGCTTCGACTGGTCGGACACCCCCGAGGCGCTGCACGCGGTGCTGCGCCGGGTGGCCGACGAGTACACCGACCTCCCGCTCATCGTCACGGAGAACGGCGCCACCTTCCACGACTACCCGACGCCCGACGGCCAGGTGCACGACCCCGAGCGCGTGCACTACCTGGAGGGCTACACCGGCGCCGTACTCGCGGCCCGGCAGGACGGCATCGACGTCGTCGGCTACTTCTGCTGGTCCTTCCTGGACAACTTCGAGTGGTCCTGGGGCTACTCGATGCGCTTCGGGCTGGTCTACGTGGACTTCCCGACGCAGCGCCGCATCCCCAAGGACAGCGCCCGCTGGTACTCCGATTTCATCGCCGCACAGACCGACAACCGAGGAGATCTCGCATGACCACCGCCCCCATCCCCGCGCACCTCGCCGAGCTCGTGGCCCGGCTGGACCTCGAGACCAAGGTCCGGCTGATCACCGGCGAGGACTTCTGGACCACGAAGGAGGTGCCGGAGATCGGCCTGCGGAAGCTGACGCTCTCCGACGGCCCGTCCGGCGTGCGCGGTCCGGTCTGGGACGAGCGGTCGCCCTCGCTCAACCTGCCGTCGGCCACCGCGCTGGCGTCGGCCTGGGACGTCGACCTGGCGCGCGACTACGGCGCCGTGGCCGCGAGCGAGGCCCGCCGCAAGGGGGTCGACTGGGTGCTCGGCCCCACCATCAACCTGCACCGCTCGCCGCTCGGCGGCCGCCACTTCGAGTGCTTCAGCGAGGACCCCGTCCTGACCGGCGACCTCGCCTTCGGGTACGTGCGCGGCCTCCAGGACAACGGCGTCGCGGCCACCCCGAAGCACTACGTGGCCAACGACTTCGAGACCGACCGGTTCACCGCCGACGTTGTGGTCGACGAGCGCACGCTGCGCGAGGTCTACCTCGTGCCGTTCGAGCGCGCGGTGGAGGCGGGCACCTGGTCCGTGATGAGCGCGTACAACTCCGTGCACGGCACCACGATGAGCGAGAACGACCTCCTCCGGGAGCCGCTGCGCACCGAGTGGGGATTCGACGGCGTGGTGGTCTCCGACTGGACGGCCGTCCGCTCCGTCGCGGCCGCCGCGGCCGAGCAGGACCTCGAGATGCCCGGCCCCGGCGTGTGGGGCGACGCCCTGCTGGCCGCCGTCCGGTCCGGTGAGGTCGACGAGGCCGCCATCGACCGACACGTCGGTCGTCTCCTGCTGCTCGCCGAGCGCGTCGGCGCCCTCGGCGACACGACGCCGCAGCCGGTCGAGGAGGTCGACGGCGTCGCGTTCGCCCGCCGGGCCGCGGCCGAGGGCAGCGTCCTGGTGGCCAACAACGGGATCCTGCCGCTCGACCCCGCGCGCGTCCGCCGCGTGGCGGTCATCGGCCACAACGCCGACGAGGCCCGCACCCAGGGCGGGGGCAGCGCCACCGTCATCCCGGAGCGCGTGGTCAACCCGCTCGACGGCATCCGCGCCGCGCTGCCCGACGCCGAGGTGACCTACAGCCTCGGAGCCATCGTGCAGGAGGGCGTCGGCCCGCTGCGCCCCGAGTGCCTCACCAACCCCCGCACCGGCGGGCAGGGCCTCACGGCCACGCTGTTCGACGCCGACGGCGTCGAGGTGTTCAGCGAGGACCGCTACGCCACGTCGCTCACCTGGTTCGGGGGCGGCGAGGAGATGTTCGCCCGCGCTACGACGCTGGTGCTCGAGACGAGCTACCTGCCGGAGGCCACGGAGGAGCGCGAGCTGGGCTTCGCCACGTCGCTGCGCGGCCGCGTGTTCGTCGACGGCGTCCTGCTGTTCGAGGACCAACCCGTCGTCACCGGCACCGACCTCGGCGCCGCGCTGCTCGCCCCGCCGTCGGAGACCCGCCCGGTGCGGTTCACCGAGGGCGTCCCGGTCGACATCCGGGTGGAGTTCGACCTCGGGACGTCGAAGTTCGCCGTCGCCGGCGCCGTCAGCGTGACCTTCGGCACGGCCCCCCGCGCGCTCGACCCGGCCCAGCTGATCGCGGACGCGGCGCGCGCCGCGGCGGACGCGGACGTGGCCATCGTGGTCGTCGGCACCAATTCGAGGGTGGAGTCCGAGGGCTACGACCGCGACGACCTCGACCTTCCCGGCCACCAGGACGAGCTCGTGCGCGCCGTGACCGCGGCCAACCCGGCCACCGTCGTGGTGGTCAACTCCGGCTCGCCCGTCCTCCTGCCGTGGCGCGACCAGGCGGCGGCCGTGCTGCTCGGCTGGTTCGGCGGGCAGGAGTTCGGCAACGCCATCGCGGACGTGCTGCTCGGCGCCGCGGAGCCCGGCGGCCGCCTGCCCACCACCTGGCCCGTGGACATCGAGGACGTGCCCGTCCTCGACTGCACGCCGGACGAGGAGGGCAGGGTGCACTACAGCGAGGGCGTGCACATCGGCTACCGCGCCTGGCTGCGCGCCGGCGCGACGCCCGCGTACGCGTTCGGCCACGGCCTCGGCTACACGTCCTGGCAGCTCGACGGGTTCTCCGCCGCGGTGGACGGCGACGACGTCGTGGTCCGCGGGACGGTGGCGAACGTGGGCGACAGGGCGGGCAAGCAGGTCGTCCAGGTCTACGCGTCGCGCCCGACGAGCGCCGTGGAGCGCCCCGCCCGGTGGCTCGTGGGCTTCGCCCCGGCGCGCGTCGAGGCCGGCTTCTCGGCCGACGTCGAGATCCGCGTTCCCCGGCGCCGCTTCGCGCACTACGACGGCGGCTGGCAGCTCGAGCCCGGCGCCTTCGCGCTGCACGTGGGCACGAGCGTCGCCGAGACGGTGGCCGACCTGGAGGTCGAGCTGTCGTGAGTCTCCCCAACCCGCTGATCCCCGGCTTCAACCCGGACCCCAGCGTCGTCCGCGTCGGCGACGACTACTACCTGGCCACCTCCACGTTCGAGTACCTGCCGGGCATCCCTATCTATCACTCCACGGACCTCGTGACGTGGACGCAGATCGGCAACGTCGGCGTGCGCGACGCGCAGCTGGGCGTCCGCGACGCCCCCACCAACCTGGGCGTCTGGGCACCGACCATCCGGTACCGCGACGGCCTCTTCCACGTCATCGTCACCGACACCGCAGGCAGGGGCACGTGCATCTTCACGGCCACGGACCCCGCGGGCCCGTGGAGCGACGGCGTCGTGGTGGACATCGAGGGCATCGACCCCGACCTCGCCTGCGGGCCCGACGGCACGGCCTACGTCACCTACTCCGGCCTTGTCCTCTCCGGCCCCGATGCCGGCGCGCACCGCGGCATCGAGCAGGTGCGGGTGGACGTGGCCACCGGCGCGGTGCTCGGCGAGAAGGCGTCGCTCTGGTCCGGCGACGGCGGCATGTTCCCCGAGGCGCCGCACCTCTACCAGCACGGCGACGCGTGGTACCTGATGGTGGCCGAGGGCGGCACCGAGCGCGGGCACTCCATCTCGGTGGCCCGGTCGGCCGCGCCCGACGGCCCCTTCGTCTCCTGCCCGAACAACCCGCTGGTGACCGCGCGCGGCACCGCCCGGCCGGTGCAGTGCACGGGCCACGGCGACCTGTTCGAGGGCCCGGACGGCCAGTGGTACGTCGCGATGCTGGGCACGCGCCCGCGCGGCATGGTGCGCTCCTTCTCCGCCCTCGGCCGCGAGACCTTCATCTCGCCCGCGCGCTGGACCGACGACGGATGGCTGGAGATCGACCGCGTGGAGCTCAACCCGCGGGCGCCCTTCGGCTGGTCCGAGGACTTCGACGGCCCGCTCGGCCCGCAGTGGATCGGCGTGCGCCGCCGCCCCGACGAGCTGGCCGACGTCGCGTCCCGGTCGGGTTGGCTGACCCTCACGGGGGAGGGCGAGGGGATGGGTGCGTTCCGGCCCGTCTTCGTCGGCCACCGCCAGCAGCACCAGACCTGCGAGATCCGCGCGGTCGTCGACGCCACGCAGGGCGTGGGCGGCCTGGCCGTGCGCTACGACGAGGAGACCCACTACGAGGTGGAGGCGGCCGGCGGCCGGGTCACGGCCCGCGCTGTCATCCCCGGCTTCGTGCGCGAGGCCACCGCCGAGGTGGGCGAGGGCCCCGTCGAGCTGGTGCTCACCTCCCGCGTGCCGGAGGCGCCCGGGCGGCTGGGACACGTGTCGTCCGACCTGGTGGGCCTGGGCTACGTCACGGCCGACGGCGAGGTGGCCCTGTTGGCCGAGGCGGACGGCCGCTCGCTGTCCAACGAGACCTGCGGCTCCTTCACCGGCCGGGTGTTCGGCGTCTACGCGGTCAACGGCACGGTCGCGGTTGACCGCATCGACTACCGGGGCGACAACTCGTGACCGGCGCCGCGCAGGGGGAGGCCGCGCCGTGACCCGCGGGCCTCGGACGATCGTGACGACGGATCCGGAGCTCGACGACCTCAACTCCGTCCTCCGGCTGCTGCTGTACAGCAACGAGATCGACCTGCGCGGCCTGGTCTACACCGCCAGCCGGTTCCACCACGCCGGCAACCCCGCGGCAGGGGTCGAGCCGCACCGCTGGCCCGCCGACGGCAGCGTGCTGCACATCGACCAGGCGGTGAACGCCTACGACAAGGCCTGGCCCACCCTCGTCCGACACGACCCGGCCTACCCCGAGCCCGCCCGGCTCCGGGCCCTCATCCGGCACGGCAACGTCGACGTCGTGGGCGACATGTCCGCCGACACGCCCGGCTCGGACCTCGTCCGGGAGATCCTCCTCGACGACGAGCCGGGCCAGGTCTTCCTGCAGGTCTGGGGCGGGCACAACACCATCGCCCGGGCGCTGAAGACCATCGAGGAGCAGCACCGCGGCACGCCGGAGTGGGAGGCGGTGCGGGCCAAGGTCTCGGCCAAGGCCGTCATCACGAGCTTCGGCCAGCAGGACGACACGTTCGCCGATTACATCGCGCCCGCGTGGCCGGGCATCGAGAGCCGCGAGGTGGCCACCACGGTGTGGGGGTACTTCGCACGGAACGTGGTTGCCGAGGCCGATCAGCACCTGCTGACCCCGGAATGGACCCGCACCCACGTCTCCGAGGTGGGCCCCCTGGGCGCCGAGTACCGCGTGTGGGGCGACGGCAAGCAGATGGCCGCAGGCTTCGACAGCGAGGACTACTTCGGCCTCACGGGCCTGACCGCCGACGAGCTCACGGCCCGGGGGTACTGGGTGTGGATGCCGGTGCAGGAGCCCGGCGGCTGGCTGTCCGAGGGCGACTCGTCGAACTTCGCGCTGCTCGTCGACAACGGCCTGCGCAGCTGGGAGCACCCGACGTGGGGCGGCTGGGGTGGCAGGCAGGCGGCCGATCCGCGCTTCCCGTCGGCCTGGTCGAACGCGGGCGTGCGCGACACGGGGGACGACGGCGAGCCCCGCGAGGACTGGGCGGCCGCGCGCTGGTTCGACGCCGTCCAGCGCGACTTCGCGGCGCGCCTCCGCTGGACCGTCGAGCAGGACTACGCGGCGGCCAATCACCATCCGCGCGTCCGCGTCGAGGAGGGGCTGTTCCTCCGCCGCAGGCCGGGCGACGGCGTCGCGCTGCATGCGGTGGCCGACGATCCCGACGGGGACGACGTCTCCCTGACCTGGTGGCAGTACCGCGAGGCGGGCACCGGCCCGCACGCGCTCGCGCTCGAGACCGACGGCCCGGCCGTCTCGTTCCGGGTGCCGCAGGAGGCGCTCCCCGGCGAGACGCTGCACCTCATCATCGAGGCGACCGACGACGGGTCGCCCGCGCTGACGACCTACCAACGCGTGGTCATCGAGGTCGATGGCCCCTGACAAGGAGCAAGACATGACACGAGTCCCGGAGGCGCCCGCCTCGTACGACATCCCGGCAAGCAAGCAGTGGCGGCTCGGCGAGGCGCCCTGGCGCCCGGACCGGCCCACGCCGCCGCACGCCCGGATCATCATCGACAACGACTTCGCGGGCGACCCCGACGACCTGTTCCAGCTCGTCCACCACCTGCTCTCGCCCAGCGTCGAGATCAGGGCCGTCGTCTGCTCCCACCTTCGCCCCGGCGACCCGTGGGCCGTGACCGACGACAGCGCGGCCGATGCCTACGCCGTCGCGGCCGACGTGTTCGCCCGAATGGGCCTGGCGTCGACGGAGGTCCTCGTCAAGGGCGCCGCGGAGGCCCTGGCCTCGACGTCCGAGCCGCGCGACTCCGAGGCCGCGCGCCGGATCGTCGCCGAGGCGATGCGCGACGACGCGGACACCCCGCTGTTCTACGTGGCGGGCGGGGGACTCACGGACCTGGCCTCGGCCTACCTCCTCGAGCCCCGGATCGCCGAGCGGCTGATCCTCGTCTGGCTCGGCGGTCCGGAGCACGACGGGCTCGGCACGCCCCCGCCCGGCGCGATGCCCATCGAGTACAACCTCCTGATCGACGTCACCGCAGGCCAGGTGCTGTTCGACGCGCAGGCCCTCGAGATCTGGCAGATCCCGCGCGACACCTATCGGCAGAGCATGATCTCAGAGGCCGAGCTGCGCCGTCGGGTGGCCGCCACCGGCCCGCTGGGCCGCTACCTCCACGACGAGGTGCGGGGCGTCGTCACCATGGTGGCAGCGCACGGCATGCGGCCGTCCGAGTGCTACATCCTGGGCGACACCGGGCTGGTGCTCGTGACCGCGCTGCGCTCGGTGTTCGAGGCCGATTCCGCGTCCTCCCGGCATGTCCTGAAGCCCACGCCGCAGCTGACCGCCGAGGGCGCGTACCGGCCCATGCCCGGCACGCGGCCGATGCGCGTCTACACCCAGCTCGACACCCGGCTGATGTTCGAGGACTTCTTCTGCAAGCTCGATGAGTTCGCGCAGTGGCAGGCGCAGGAGGGCGCCCAGGGTTGACGGGCGGGCAGCCCGGTGTATGATCGGTATCAGATATTCACTATTGAATAGACATGCAAGGACGACATGCTTCAGACAGACACCACGCGCGCCGGGCAGTGGCGCGACCTCAGAGAGCGGATCGCGGCACATCCGGACGAGCGGGTTGACCTGATCGCCCAGGAGGCCAAGATCATCCGTCGCGACATCGTCACCACCATCGACGCCGCGCGCGCCGGGCATATCGGCGGCGACCTGAGCGTGACCGACATCCTGGCCACCCTGTACTTCGGCGTCCTGCACCTCGACCCCGCGGACCCGCGCGGCGCCGACCGCGACCGCTTCGTCCTCTCGAAGGGGCACTGCGCGGCCGCGCTGTACTCGACGCTGGCCCGCGTCGGCTACTTCTCCGAGGCCGAGCTGCCGACGTTCATGAAGCCGGGCTCGGCGCTCAACGGCCACCCGAACCGCAACAAGGTTCCGGGCGTCGAGACCAACACCGGGCCGTTGGGGCACGGCCTGCCCGTCGCCGTGGGGGAGGCCCTCGGCCTCCGGCTCCAGGGCAGCAGCCGGCGCGTCTTCGTCGTGACCGGCGACGGCGAGCTCCAGGAGGGCTCGAACTGGGAGGCCCTGATGGCCGCCGGGCACTTCGGGCTGCAGAACCTCACCCTGATCGTCGACCGCAACCGCCTCCAGCAGGGTGCGGGCACCGAGGAGACCAACGGCCTCGACCCGCTCCCCGAGCGCCTCGCGGCCTTCGGCTGCGAGGTCCGCGACATCGACGGCCACGACATCGCGGCCCTGTTCGACGCCCTCAGCAAGCCCGGCGACGGCCGCCCCGTCGCCGTCATCGCCAACACCACGAAGGGCAAGGGCGTCTCCTTCATCGAGGGCGGCGTCGAGTGGCACCACAAGGTGCCGTCGGCCGAGCAGGTCGCTCGGGCATTGGAGGAGCTGGCATGACCGAGACCTACGACAACAGGCAGACCTTCGCCGAGACCCTGATCGAGCTGGCGGCCCGCGACGAGCGCATCGTGGCGGTCTGCAACGACTCGGTCGGCTCGTCGAACCTCGGCGGCTTCCGCGCCGCCTACCCGGACCGGCTGATCAACGTGGGCATCGCCGAGCAGAACATGGTCGGCGTCGGGGCGGGCCTCGCCGCCACCGGGCTCATCCCCTTCGTCTGCGCCGCGGGCCCGTTCCTCAGCGGCCGGGCCACCGAGCAGATCAAGGCCGACGTGGCGTACTCGGCGCACAACGTCATCCTGTGCGCGATGAGCCCTGGCATGGCCTACGGCGAGCTGGGCCCCACGCATCATTCCGTGGAGGACCTGTCCTGGATGCGCCCGCTGCCGGGCCTCGACATCGCCGTGCCCGCCGACCGTCGCCAGACCCGGCAGGCCGTCGAGGCGCTGGTCGCCGAGCCCCGGCCCACCTACCTCAGGATCGGGCGCACCAAGACGCCCGACGTCACCACCGAGGCGGACGCGTGGGAGCGCGGCCGGTTCACCGTCGCCCGCGAGGGTGCCGACGTCACGCTGATCGGGCTCGGCACCACCGTGTCGCGCGCGCTGGCCGCGGCCGACGAGCTCGCCGCCGACGGCGTCGAGGCGCGCGTGCTCAACGCGGCCTGGGTGTCGCCGCTCGATCGCGAGGCCATCGTGGCCGCGGCCTCCGAGACGCGCGCGATCGTGGTGGCCGAGGAGGCCAACATCTCGGGCGGCCTCTCCGCCGCCGTCGCGCAGGTCGTCGCGCAGCTGGGCGTGCCCACCAAGGTCGTCCCGCTCGGCCTCACCGAGTTCGCCCCCACCGGCAGCACGGAATGGCTCCTCGACCACGTCGGCCTGACCGCCGCCAACATCGCGCGGGTGGCCAGGGAGGCGCTGTGATCCTCGCGGTCGACCAGGGCACGAGCAGCACCAAGGCGACGCTGTTCGACGGGCGCGGCGCTGCCGTCGCGTCCGCCTCGGTTCCGCTCGGGCAGACCCACCCGCGGCCGGGCTGGGTGGAGCAGGACGCCCGCGAGATCCTCGACGGCGTGCGGCAGGTCATCGCGGAGGTCGCCACTGCGCACGACGTCGAGGCCGTCGCGTTCAGCACCCAGCGGGAGTCGGCGGTGGTCTGGGACCGGGCCACCGGCGAACCCGTCGGGCCCATGCTGGGCTGGCAGGATCGGCGCACCGCCGGGCGGGTCGCCGAGCTGGCCGAGCACGCCGCGCGCGTCCGCGAGATCAGCGGCTTGCCGCTCGATCCGATGTTCTCCGCGCTCAAACTCCAGTGGCTGCTCGACGCCGTCGACCCCGACCGCGCCCGGTCCCGCCGCGGCGAGCTGTGCGTCGGCACCGTCGACTCCTGGCTTGTCGCGCGCCTCACCGGCGAGCACCGGATCGAGGCGGGCAACGCCTCGCGCACGCAGCTCCTCGACCTCACCACCGGCGACTGGAGCGACGAGCTGTGCGCGCTGTTCGGCATCCCGCGCGAGGTCCTTCCCCGGGTCGCGGCCTCCGACGAGCCGACCGGCGAGATCGACGTCCTCCCTGGCCGGGCGGTCCGCGCGGTGCTGGGCGACTCGCACGCGGCCCTCTACGGCCACGGCGTCCGCGCGCCCGGTGCGCTGAAGGCCACCTACGGCACCGGGTCGTCGATCATGGGCTTGGTCGATGCGGCCGACGGCGTGCCCGCGGGGCTCGTCGGCACCGTCGCGTGGCGGCTGGGCGGCGCCACCCAGGTGGCGATGGAGGGCAACATCCTGGCCAGCGGGGCGACCCTCGCGTGGCTGTCGCGGCTGCTCGGCCGCGGCGTCGACGACCTCGCGGCGCTCGCCCGCGCCGCCCCCGCGGACCATGGCGTCACGCTCGTGCCCGCCGTCGCCGGGTTGGGCGCGCCGCACTGGGACCCGACGGCGCGGGCGGTGCTGGTCGGGTTCGACCTGGGCACCGACGCCGCCGTCCTCGCGCGCGCGGCGATGGAGGCCATCGCGCAGCAGATCGCCGATGTCGTCGACGCGGCCGAAGCTGCGGGCCGCGTGGCGGCGATCCTCGCCGACGGCGCCCCCAGCGCCGACGACTTCCTGATGCAGCTCCAAGCCGACGTCGCCGGCCGCGAGGTACGGCGCCCCGCGCATCCCGGCCTGTCGGCCCGCGGAGCCGCCCAGCTCGCCGCCGACACCCTCGGCCTGTCGTTCGACGCCGTCCCCGCCGACATCTTCACCCCTCACCGCGACAACGCCGTCGCCCGCTCCACCTGGGCCTCGGCGCTGACACTCACCCGCAAGGAGAACTGACCCCATGTCCAACCTTCGTTTCGGTGCCGGCATCTGGCACTTCGCCACCTACGTGGACCGCTACGCCACCGACGGCTACGGCGACCCCCGCAGCATCCTCGACGCCATCGAGCTCGCCGGTCGGGTCGACGACCTCAGCGTCGTCGACCTGAACTACCCCTTCTTCGGCGGCGACTTCAGCAACGAGGACGTCAAGGCCGCGCTCGACGCGCAGGGCCTTTCCGTCATCGGCATCACGCCGGAGATCTACACCAACGTGTTCCGCAAGGGCGCGTTCACCAATCCTGACCCGGGTGTGCGCCGCCTCGCGCACGACCTGATCACCGAGGCCGCCGACGTCGTGCGCTTCTTCGGCGCCGACTACGTCAAGCTGTGGCCGGGCCAGGACGGCTGGGACTACCCGTTCCAGGTCAACCACGGCAAGCTGTGGAACATGTCGCTCGACGCCCTCGGGCAGCTGGCGGAGGAGAACTCGGACCTGCGCTTCGTCGTCGAGTACAAGCCCCGCGAGCCCCGTAACCACATGAGCTTCGACTCCGTGTCGCGCACGCTGCTTGGCCTGGAGAAGATCGGCCTGCCGAACATCGGCATCCTGCTCGACTTCGGCCACGCCCTCTACGGCGGCGAGTCGCCGGCCGACTCCGCGCAGCTCGCCATCGACTACGGCCGCCTGTTCGGCATGGACGTCAACGACAACCTGCGCGGCTGGGACGACGACATGATCGCCGGCACCGTGCACCCCGTCGAGCTGATGGAGTTCTTCCACGTGCTGCGCCAGAACGACTGGAACGGCGTGTGGCAGCTCGACCAGTTCCCGTTCCGCGAGGATTCGGTGGACGCCGCCAACCTGGCCATCGACTTCCTCAAGCGCGTGGATGCCGCCCTCGAGCGCCTCGACGTCGCCGCGCTGGACGACGCGCAGGAGCGCCAGGACGCCGTCGCGGCCAACCGCATCGTGCAGGCCGCCCTCTACGGGTAGCCGTTGTCTGTGCCCGGGGGAGCATGCGCCCGGTCCTGCGCGTGCTAATTTCCCAGCGTGCCGATTCGTGATTCGTCGGAGCGCATGCCGCTCGTGGTAAAGGTGGCGCGCCTGTATCACGAGCAGGGGCTGCGCCAGCCGGAGATCGCCGCGCGCCTGAACATGTCGCAGTCGCGCGTGTCGCGGCTGCTCAAGGAGGGCGTCGAGATCGGGGTCGTGCGGACGATCGTGGTGGAGCCGCCGGGCATGTACTCGTCGCTGGAGGATCGGCTGCGCGACAGGTTCGGCTTGCGCGACGCCGTCGTGGCCGGCGCCCCCGAGGGGGCCGAGTCGGAGGCGGCGCTGCTGGGGGCCATCGGCAGCGCGGCCGCTCGCTACCTCGAGTCGACGATGCTGCCCAGCGATCGGGTGGGCCTGTCGTCGTGGTCGGCGTCGCTGCTGGCCGTCGTCGACGCGATGACGCCGCGGGCGTCGCGTACGGCCGAGCGGATCGTTCAGGTCATCGGCGGCGTGGGCGACCCGCGCGCCCAGGTGCTCGCGACGCGGCTGGCCGATCGCCTGGCCCAGGTCACGGGCGCGGACGTCCGCTACTTCAACGCCCCCGGGGTGGTCGCGCAGCGCGAGGTCCGCGACTCGCTGCTCTCGGACCCGCAGATCGCCTCGGTCCGCGGCGAGTGGGAGCACCTCACGATGGCGCTGGTGGGCATCGGCAGCGTCGAGCCGTCGGCCCTGCTCGTCAGCTCGGGCAACACCCTGCCGGACGGCGACCTGCAGGCCCTCGCCGAGCACGGCGCGGTCGGCGACGTGTGTCTGAACTTCTTCGACGCCGACGGCGTGCACGTGAGCTCCGACCTCGAGGGCCGCACGCTCGGCATCGACGAGCCGACCCTGAAGGCGATCCCGCGCCGCATCGGCGTGGCCGGCGGCCGTCGCAAGCATGCCGCGATCCGCGCCGCCCTGATCGGCGGCTGGTGCGACGTGCTGATCACCGACTCCGCGACGGCGGACGCGCTTCTCGCCGAGTAGCCCGCGGTTCCTCCCAGGCGTTTCCGATGAGCACGTGCCGGAGCTCGTGGGGTTCCGATGAGCACGCGCCGGGGTTTGTTGAGCGAATGGGCCGGTTTGGGGCCGTTTCGGGCGACGAACTCCGGCGCGTGCTCATCGAACGGTGACTGACCCGAGAACCATGGGGCGGGCGACAGGCTGGTTGGCCGCTGAGGAGCGGGCCACATCGGTCCCTGAGGAGCAGCCCCGCCAGCTGACCGACGCCGAGCGTGAGCTGTGTGGGGCTGTGTCTCGAAGGGTCCGAAACCACAGCGCCAGGTGGTCTACCCGCCGACCATGGAATTTTGACGCACAACTCTGGCTTCTCTGCCCTGCAGGGCACAGGGAGCGGAGTTGTGCGCCAAAACTCCATGAGGATCGCCCCGACCCGCCTCAAAGCCGTACGTCAGGCTCGTCTCGGGCTCAAGTGCCGGCAAGGCTCACATCGGCGGCGAGTGCGTGCGTCGGCAGGGGTCGAACGTGGCGCGTCGACTACTCGCCGGGCCGGCTGTAGCCGGCTTCCTCCAGGTCCTCGGCCAGGTGGTTGACCAGCAGTTCGCGTTCCTCGATCAGGCCGGAGCGGCTGGCGCTGCGGGCGACCAGGTTCGCGGACACGGGCGCGGTCATCAGCTGGAGCGAGATGATCAGCAGGCAGAGGCCCGTGGCCCACCAGCTGTGCAGGCTGACGGCGATCCCCAGCGACACGGAGATCAGTCCCAGCACCTGCGGCTTGGTGATGGCGTGCATCTTGCCGAGTACGTCGGGGAAGCGCACCAGCGCGACGGCGGCGCCGAAGCACAGCAGCGCGCCCACCAGGATCAGCAGGGCGCCGATCAGGTCCATCAGCTCGTCGTTCATGCCGCGCCCCGATCCTTGTGGCGCGCCGTGAATCGGCGGCGCATCGCCATCCGGTCGCCCACCATGCGGGCCACCGAGACGGCGCTGGTGAAGCCGAGCAGAGACAGCAGCACCAGTACGAGCAGCTCGGTGGGCTGGTGG
Organism: Arachnia sp.; assembly: GCA_047602285.1. Classification (GTDB taxonomy): domain Bacteria; phylum Actinomycetota; class Actinomycetes; order Propionibacteriales; family Propionibacteriaceae; genus Arachnia. Next base: position 1,820,165 of record JASGHR010000001.1, on the reverse strand, counting down.
GTCCACACCGTCCAGAGGCCGAGGGAGGCCACCACGACGGCGACGATCAGGTCGGCCGCGACGGACCGGTCCAGTTGGGACGGGCCCGCGGCGATGCGGTTCACCGCGATCACCGCCGAGACCACGAGCACCACGGCAGCGATGCTGAGGACGATGTCGGTCGCCAACGTCATGACTCTTCCACCTCCAACTCCAACTCTTCGTCGCGGCTGGACGCCAGCGCGGCGCGGAACGCGGCGATCTCCTCGCGCGAGCCGAACGCGTTGAGCGCGCGGGTCTCGACGTCGTGCACCATCTGCTGCACCTTCGCGACGGGGTCGGGACCCACCAGGTCCAGCGCGTGCAGGTACAGCCGCCGCGGGTGGCGCACCACCTCGACGACGACGGTGCCGGGCACCAGCGAGATCAGCTCGGCGACGATCACCTGGTACAGGTCCGAGTCGGAGGCCAGCTCGACGCGCACGATCCCGGCGTTGAGCTTGACCTTCCGCTGGAAGGCCAGCTGCAGCATCCGCCAGGACGACATGCAGAGGTCGACGAGCAGGTGCGCGATCATCACCACGAAGCCGATCGGGTGGAACCGGCCCTCCCAGTGCATCGGCGGCAGCGGGAAGACGAGCGTGATGAGGTAGCCGAAGACGATGCCGCCCACGATGGTCATCGGGTGCACGCTGCCCCACAGCGCGCACCACACCACGACCATCAGCAGGATCGACAGCGGGCGGCTGTGCAGGCGCTCGCGGAGGGCCTTCTTGCTCTTGTTGCGGGGGACGATCATCAGCGCATCCCCTCCGGCAGCACGGCCGCGACGAGCGAGCCGTCGCGCAGGGCCTCGGCCGCCGCGGTCGTGTACTCGTACAGCGGGCCGGCGAACACCGTCAGCGCGAGACCGAAGGCGATCAACCCGACGGTGGCGCCCACCTGCAGCGGCGGCATCGGGCGGCGGTCGACGTCGTCGGACTCCTCGTTCGGGCGCTCCTGACGCTGCGCCTCGGCGGGCGTGACGCCCCAGAACGCGCGGTTCCAGACCTTCGCCATCGCCATCAGCGTCAGCAGGCTCGTCACCACGCCGCCCGCCACCACGAGCCAGGCCAGCGGGGTGCCGACCGCGGCGCCGGCCTCCATCAGCCCGAGCTTCCCGATGAAGCCCGAGAGCGGCGGGATACCGGCCAGATTCATGGCGGGGACGAAGAACAGCGTCGCCAGCAGCGGGGAGACCTTCAGCAGGCCGCCGAGGCCGTCGAGCGACGACGTCCCGCCGCGCCGCTCGATGAGCCCCGTGACGAGGAACAGCGTCGCCTGAATGGTGATGTGGTGAGCGGTGTAGAAGATGGTGGCGGCCAGCCCCGACGCCGTGTTCAAGGCGATCCCGAAGATCATGTAGCCGATGTGGCTGATCAGCGTGAACGACAGCATTCGTTTGATCTCGACCTGCGCGATCGCGCCCAGGATGCCGATCACCATCGTCAACAGCGACGCCCACAGCAGCACCGTCGAGAGGGAGTCGTGCGGGAACAGCAGTGTCTCGGTGCGGATGATGGCGTAGACGCCCACTTTCGTGAGCAGGCCGGCGAACACCGCGGTCACGGGGGCCGGCGCCGTCGGGTAGGAGTCGGGCAGCCAGCCGGAGAGCGGGAACACGGCGGCCTTGATGGCGAACGTGACGATGAGCAGCGACTCGAGCAGCAGCTGCACGGGTTCGGTGAGGTCGCGGAGCCGCAGCGACAGCTGCGCCAGGTTCACCGTGCCGGTGGCGGCGTAGACCGCCGACAGCGAGATGAGGAACAGCGACGAGCTGAGCAGCGAGACGATCACGTACGTGGTGCCCGCGCGGACGCGGTCCGCGGTGCCGCCGAGCGTCAGCAGCACGTAGGAGGCGAAGAGCAGGATCTCGAAGCCGACGAACAGGTTGAACAGGTCGCCGGCCAGGAACGCGTTGGACACGCCCGCCATCAGCAGCAGGAACGTCGGGTGGAAGATCGAAACGGGCGTCTCGCGGCGCACCTCGTCCTGGTCCTGCCCCGTCGCGAACACGAGAACGCCGAGCGCGACGATCGACGCCACGAACAGCATCAGGGCGCTCAGTCGGTCGACGACGAGCGCGATGCCGAGCGGCGCGGGCCAGCCCGCCACCCAGAGGGCCATCGGGCCGTGCGCGTGGGTCTGCCAGATGAAGGTGCCGGCCACCGCGACGATGCCGGTGAGGCTGACGACGGAGACCAGGCGCTGCAGCTCGGGGCGGCGGGGCAGCGCGAGCGCGACCGCCGCGCCGAAGATGGCGAGCAGCACCGGGACGGGAATCAGGTTGATCATTCGCGCACCTCGTCCTCTCCCGTGTCGGAGAACGTGGTGTCCTCGTAGGACTCGGACGCGACGTCGGCCTCGGCCAGCTCGCGGATGCGGGCGTCCTCGACGTCGTCGGCGACCTCGTCATGGCCGTGCAGCTGGAAGCTGCGGTAGGCGAGGCTGAGCACGAAGCCTGCCACTGCCATGGTGATCACGATGGCGGTCAGCACCATCGCCTGGGGGAGCGGGTCGGACACGTCGCCGTCGGTGAGGCCCACGATCGGGGGGCCGCCGGGCTTGCCCGCCGCGACGAGGAACAGCATGTTCACGCCGTTGCTGGCGAGCAGCACGCCCAGCAGGATGCGGGACAGCGACCGCTCGAGCAGCAGGTACACGCCCGTGGCCACGAGCAGGCCCGCGGTCACGGCGAGCAGCAGGTTGGCGCTCACGCGTCACCCCCGAGCCGGCCGGGGATGGCCTTGGTCGAGTCGGGGATGGGCATGGGGGCGATCTCCTCGCTGGCGTGCTGGTCGATGCCCGAGCCGAGGCTGCGGGCCACGTCGAGCAGCATGCCGACCACCACGAGGTAGACGCCGACGTCGAACGCGGTGGAGCTGACGAGGTGCAGCTCGCCCAGCAGCGGGATGTGGAGGTGCGCGTCGTAGGTCTGCAGGATGTCTCCGCCGAAGAACACCGGCACCACGGCCGTCGCGACGGCGAGCACGAGGCCGCCGCCGAGCAGTCGGCCGGCGTCGAACGGCGCGGCCTCATCGAGCTCGTAGCGGCCCGCGGCGAGGTAGCGGATGAACAACGCCATGCCGGCCACGAGGCCGCCCGCGAAGCCGCCGCCGGGGAGGTTGTGACCGGCGAACAGCAGGTACAGCGAGACGATGATCATCGGGCCGAACAGGATGCGCGTGACCACCTCGAACACCACGGAGCGCACCATCGGCGAGAGCGTCTGGCCCGCGCGCAGCCACACGCCCGGCGCGGTGTCGGCCTGCGGTTCGTCCTCGCGGTTCGCGAACGCGGTCTGGGTGGTGGTGACGCGGACGACGCGCGAGCGGAGGAAGATCAGCGACGCGATGCCGGTGGCGGCGATGACGAGCACCGAGATCTCGCCGAAGGTGTCCCAGGCGCGGATGTCCACGAGCGCGACGTTGACCACGTTCTTGCCGTAGCCGAACTCGTAGGCCGCGTCGTGCCAGCCCTCCGAGATGGGTTCTGCGACGCGGGCCCCGGCGGCGACGAGCGCGATCAGCGTGACGGCGGTGCCCGTGGCCGCGGCTACGAGCACGCGCCACCAGCGCGTCGAGCTGAGCGGCCGGTTGGTGAAGTAGCGCGGCAGCTTGCGCACCGCGAGCACGAAGATCACCAGGGTGACGGTCTCGATGAGCACCTGCGTGAGGGCGAGGTCGGGTGCGCCGCCGATCGCGAACAGCAGCGCGAGGCCGTAGCCGGTGCAGCCGACGAGCAGGACGGCGCGGATCCGGCCGCGGGACGAGGCGGCCAGGATCGCCGCCGTGGCGATCACCGCGGCGATCAGCACCTGCGGCCACTCGTCGAACAGCCGCACCGCGGGCCAGTCGTCGATCCGCATCATCGCGTAGGTGGTGAGCGACACGAGTGTCACCAGGATGGTGCCGAGATAGATCGACAGCGAGCCCCGCTGCGTGCGCGCGGTGACCTCGACGGCGACGCGGTCGATGCCGAGCATCGAGCGGTGGTAGATCTCCTCGGCGGACAGCGAGTGCGGGAACGTGGCCTGCACGGCCGAGACGCGGCGGCGGAAGGCGAACATCAGCGCGCCGCCCGCGATGGCGAGCACCGACATTCCCAGCGGAACCGTCAGCCCGTGCCAGAGCGCGAAGCCGTGGCTCTCGTGGCCGACGCCGATGGTGTGCGCGTAGGGCTGGAGCAGGGTCGTCAGCTGGGGGCCGAGGAAGCCGAGGGCCAGGCTGGCGGCGCCCAGCGCGATCGGCACCCAGGTCATGCCGCGCGAGGGGCGATGCCAGGTGAGCGCCGGTGCGCTGTCCTTGGCGGCGAACGCGCCCCACCACCAGCGGAGCGTGTAGGCGACGGTGAGCGCGGCGCCGAAGACGAGCGTGACGGCCAGCGCCGCGGCCCCGAGTGGGGGGACGTCGGGCAGGTCGCCGGCCACGAGGTAGGCCACAGACTCGAACGCGGCCTCCTTGGTGAGGAAGCCGAGCAGCGGGAACATGCCGGCCATGGACAGCGCGGCGCAGCCGCCGAAGACCGCGAGCCATGGCACGCGGTAGCCCACGCCGTTCAGCTCGCGGAGGTCGCGCGTGCCGGCTGAGTGGTCGATGACGCCGACGATCATGAACAGCGCCGACTTGAACAGCGCGTGCGCGATCACCGTGCCGAGGCCTGCCAGCGCCGCCGCCTGCGTGCCGATGCCCAGCAGCAGCACCATGAAGCCCAGCTGCGAGACGGTGCCGTAGGCCAGGAGAAGCTTGAGGTCGGTCTGGCGGAGCGCGCGCCAGCCGCCGACCACCAGCGTCGCAGTGCCGAGCACCATCACCGTCGGCCGCCAGAACGGGGCGTCGGCGAATGACGGGGCGAGCACGGCGACGAGGTAGACGCCGGCCTTCACCATGGCCGCGGCGTGCAGGTAGGCGGAGATCGGCGTGGGCGCGGCCATCGCGCCCGGCAGCCAGAAGTGGAACGGCACGAGCGCCGACTTCGTCACGGCCCCGGCCAGCATCAGCAGCGCGCCCGACGTCGCGAGGATGCCCACCGGCGGGTTCGCCGCGATCTCCTCCAACGACAGCGTGCCCGACGCCTGCCACACGGCCACGATGCCGACGAGCATCGCCAAGCCGCCCGACGTCGTCACGATGAGCGCGGTCTGGGCCGCGCCGCGGTTGGCCCTGCGCCGGGGGTCGTGGCCGATGAGCAGGTAGGAGAAGACCGTCGTCAGCTCCCAGAACACGAAGAGGATGACGAGGTTGTCGGCCGTGACGAGCCCGAGCATGGCGCCGGCGAACGCCGTCAGGATGGCGGCGGATCTGCCCACCGTCATGCCCTGGAAGTACCACCGGCTGTACAGCAGGACCAGCGTGCCGATCCATGTGACGATCATCCCCAGCACCCACTGGACCAGGCCCATGCGCAGCGTGAGGTCGACGCCCAGGTGTGGAATCCAGGAGGCTTCGAACACGTACGTGCCACCCGCGACGATGAGCGGCGCCTGCGCCGTCAGCCAGACGGCCGACACCAGCGGTGCCAGCATGAGGACGTAGAAAACCTTGTCGCGGAGGAGGCGGACCAGCAGCGGGGTGAGCGCGCCGAGTACCGCATGCGCGGCGATCAAGGCATAGAGCACGCCAGTGTCCCTTCGGGTCGGGGTCTTGGTGGCGCGCTCAGTGTATCGGGCCGGACAAGGGCTGGGAATCACCAGACGTCAGTCGTTCGCTGGATCCCTGTCGCTGGCTCTTGACCCGAGCCGCGGTTCCTTGAGGCGGGCCGCCGTTCCTTGAGCCGGCCGTGAGGCGCTAGGAGACTGCTGATTAAAGGGCACGCCTTCCGGGGTTGTCGGGCTGGGCTGGGATCCTGTGTGCATGCTGGGTGAGTCGGGTCGGCAGCGTGAGTTGCTGGATGTGGAGTCGGTTGCTGGGCACCTGCTTGAGCCGGGGAGCGTGTTCGCGTTGCTGGCCGGGCATCGGGACCGGTTGTTCCCGAGCGAGTTGTTCGCTGACCTGTTCCCGACCGGGCGTGGTCGGCCCTCGATCCCGGGCGAGGTGATCGCCTCGGTGATCGTGCTCCAGGCGCTTTACGGCCATTCGGACCGCGAAGCGGTTGACGCGTTGACCTTCGATCTGCGGTGGAAGGCAGCGTGCGGGTACGCGATCGACGCGAAGGGCTTCGACTCCTCGACGTTGACTCACTGGCGGCGCCGGTTGGCTGCGAGCCATCGGCCGCAGCGGATCTTCGAGGTGGTCCGCGACGTCATCGCTGAAACGGGTGCGGTGGCCGGCAAGCAGCGTCGGGCGCTGGACTCCACGATCCTTGATGACGCGGTGGCCCGGCAGGACACCGTGACCCAGTTGATCGCCCAGATTCGTCGGGTCGGCCGTGAGGTGCCCGGCGCCAAGGACCTGATCGGGGTGCAGTGCACCCGGCTGGCCGCGTTTACTGGGCAGGACTACGACTCGACCGGGAAGCCGCCGATCGCGTGGGATGACCCGGCTGCCCGTGACGAGTTGGTCTCCGCGCTGGTCGGTGACGCGCTGGCGCTGCTCGCCGCGCTGGATGTCGAGGCAATCAGCAAGGCGGGCGGGAAACCGGCCGATGCGGTCGCGCTGCTGGCTCTGGTCGCGGGTCAGGACGTGGAACCGGCCGAGGACTCCGACGGCACCGACGGCCGGTGGCGGATCGCCCGCAAGACCGCTCCCGATCGGGTGATCTCGACCGTCGACCCCGACACCCGACATGCCCACAAGACCCGGGAACGACGCCAGGACGGGTTCAAAGCCCACGTCGTGGTCGAGCCCGATACCGGGCTGACCATGGTGTGCGAGCTGACCAAGACCAACGGGCCGGACAACTCCGACGCCACCGTCGGTGCCGAGCTGGTCACTGCCGACTCGACCCTCGCGGCCGACCAGCAGGTCGAGGTGCTCGGGGACTCGGCCTATGCCACCGGCGACATGCTCCATGAACTCGATAAGAAGAAGTGGATTCCGCTGCTCAAGCCGTGGCCGCTCAAGCCCGCCGTTGAGGGTGGCTTCACCATCGACGATTTCACCTTCAACCCTGACGCCGACACCATGACCTGCCCGGCCGGGATCACCAGGAGACGGTCCGCGAAGGGCGCCGTCACGTTCGGGGCCGCCTGTCGCGGCTGCCCGTTACGGGAGCAGTGCACCACCGCGGTATCTGGCCGCGCTCTGCTGCTGGGCGAGCATCACCAACTGCAACGCGAGCACCGTAAACGCGCAACGGACGAAGGCTTCCGGGCCGACTACCGGCAGCACCGACCGATGGTCGAACGCTCGATCGCCTGGCTCACCCGCGGCGCCCGTCGCGTCCCATACCGAGGCGTCGAGAAGAACAACAACTGGCTCCACCACCGCGTCGCCGCCCTCAACCTGCGACGACTCCTCGCCATGGGCCTCACGATGACCGACGAAGCCTGGGCCCTGGCCTGACCAGACCGACACGGCCTCAGTCCCGATCACTTGCACCCGGCCCCCGGGACCACACAAGATCACCGACAGCGGGCGGAACGACCCCACTGCCGCACCCAGAGCGCTAACTCAAACTCCCCGCTCCACAGCCTCGACAACCTTCCGCCCGCCACCCACACCACCAGATGACGAGTTGTTCAGCAGTCTCCTAGCCGAACGCCGTGTCGAAAGGTCCCGCACTCGTCCGCCAACCCGACCACAAGGGCGGACGCGTGAGGTGAGCGCCGTTCCTTGAGCCGGGCGCCCGCGCGAAGCGCCGGGCCCGTGTCGAAAGGTCCCGCACCTGTCCGCTAACCCGACCACAAGGGCGGACGGCTGAGGTGGGGAGGCGCTCCGTCTCGCTGCCGGCCCGGTTCCGTGACCACAGTCACTTCTGGTCTCAGTGCATGGGTGTTCTTACGCTTCGACGAAGCGCCTCCCCACCTCACCCTCTGCTGTGCTCCCGGGCGGCGGACCGTCGCCCTTCCCTCGCCGTGGTCGGCGTTGGCCGGTCTTGCGGTGGTTTCCCTGCACAAATCTTTGTATGCGGGCAGCGGTGCAATTATTCGCGCGGCTGCCCGTATACAGAGATTTGTGCGCGTGTGAGGGCGTGACTCTGGCTCTTGGGATCGGTCAGGCTGTGGTTTCGGACCCTTCGAGACGCAGCCCCGCAGGACTTCCGTTCGGCGCGGGTCAGCGTGCGGGGCTGCTCCTCAGGGATCGTTCCTTGAGCCGGGCCGCTGTTCCTTGAGCCGGGCCCCCGCGCGAAGCGCCGGGCCCGTGTCGAAAGGTCCCGCACCCGTTCGCTCAGCCGACCACTAGGGCGGACGGCTGAGGTGTGCCCAGTTCCTTGAGCCGGCCGTGAGGCGCCAGCCGAACGCCGTGGTCGTTAGGTCCCGCACCTACCCGGGAGCTCAACCACAAGGGCAGACAGCTGAGCTGAGCCCCGTTCCTTGAGCCGGGCCGCCGCGCGAAGCGCCGGGCCCTTGATCGTCAGGTCCCGCACCCGTTCCTTGAACCCGACGCGTGAGCGCCAGCGAACACGTCTTGGTCGTCAGGTCCGCGAGTGTTGGCAGGGAGCCAGCCAGCAGGGGTCCCAGTGGGCTTTCTCGAGGTGCATGGAATTTCGACACACAACTCCACTTTCTGTGCCCATCCGGGCAGAGAGACCAGGGTTGTGCGTCGAAATTCCATGGTCGCGTGCGAGGTCGAGCTGTCTGGCGGGCTCCTACGCGAGTCGGGCGCGCAGCCAGGCGAGGTCGCGTTCGTGCTCCGGCACGCCGCCGGGGGTTTCCAGGATCGTCGGGACATCAGCCTCTGTCACGATGCCGACGATCGCCTCGGCGTCTGCGAAGCCGTCACCGAGGTTGGCGTGCCGGTCGGCGCCGCTGAACTCCTCGTCGCGCGAGTCGTTGCAGTGCACCACGTCGATGCGGCCCGTGATGGCCTTGATCCTGCCGACAAGGCCGTCGAGACCGAGGCCGCCGGCGTGCGCGTGGCAGGTGTCGAGGCAGAAGCCCACCTGGTCGATGTTCGGGGAGCCCGCGATGGCGTCCCACAGCCGGTCGATCGACTCCAGATGCCGCGCCATCGCCGCGGTGCCGCCCGCGGTGTTCTCGATGAAGATCGGCACGGGCAGTTCGAGGCCGTCGACGCACTTGCGCCAGTTCGCGAAGCCGACCGCCGGGTCCTCGTTCGCGGTCACGTGCCCGCCGTGCACCACCACACCGAGGGCCCCGACGGCGGCGGCCTCGGTCACCGTCTGCTGCAGCAGCTTGCGGGAGGGGATGCGGATGCGGTTGTTGGTCGACGCCACGTTCAGTACGTACGGCGCGTGGATGACGATGCCGACACCGGCCTCCTCCGCGGCGGCCTTGAGCGCGGCCGCGCCGCCCTCGACCAGCGCGGCGGGCTTCTTCCAGCTCTGCGGGTCGCCCAGGAAGATCTGGACGACCTCTGCGCCGAGCGCGGTGGCGTCGGCGAGTGGGTCGATGGAGTCAACGTGGGCACCGAGGCGGATGGGCATGCCGACACCCTACCCATCGGCCCCGACGGTCACCTGACTTTCACGCCGAGGCCCGGCTCGGCACGGCCACCGCTGCGATAGCGGGCTTTCTAGTCGCGGCGCTCCTCGCGGAAGAAGATCGTGGCCAGCACGCGGGCGCCGATCGTGAACGCCAGGAACAGCAACGTCACGCCGAGCAGCGGCCAGGTGGCGAGGCCCGGCATCAGCATCGGGCCGCCGTCGGTGACGAGCAGCATGAGGCCGCCGAAGCCCAACGCGCTGCCGAGGATGGTCAGGTTGAGCTGGTTGCCGATGCTGGAGACGTAGTGCCGGTCGGACGAGTTGCCGATCGCGCGCACATTCACGCTGAGCGTGCCGTCCTCGAGCTGCTCCGTGATCCGCGAGAGGCGACGGGGCAGCCGCGCGAGGATCGGCAGCAGCGTGGCGAGCTGGTGCTCCACCTGCGCCTTCACGGCGTCGCGGCCCAGCAGCCCCTGCGCCAGCTCGGTGCCGCGGGCCTTCGCGATCGCCACCATGTCGACGTGTGGGTCGAGCAGCCGCAGCGTGCCATCGAGGGTGCCCAGCGTGCGGAACACGGCCGCGAGCTGCGGCGGCACGCGGAACCCGTAGCGGACGACGACGTCGAACAGGTCCGCGAACATCGAGGCGCTGCCGCCCGCGATGCCGTCGCCGTAGCGCAGCAGCAGCCCGCCGACCTCGCGCTCGAGCGCCCTGTCGTCGAGGTCGTCGGGGCGGTCCATGAGGTCGAGCAGCGCGTCGGTGGCGGCGATCGCGTCCTGCCGCTGGACCGCGTACAGCAGCAGGATCAGCGCGTTGCGCGTGGGGCGGTCCAGCCGGCCGACAGAGCCGAAGTCCAGGAGCGCGAGACCGCCGGCGCGAGGGGCCGACGACGGGTCCTCGTGGCGGGCGGGCACGCCGTCGTGCGGGAGGTAGATGACGTTGCCGGGGTGGAGATCCGCGTGGAAGACGCCGCCCACGAACACCTGGCGCAGGACGCCCGTGAGTAGCCGGTCCGCGAGGGCGGCGCGCTCGTCGTCGCCGAGGAGCGCGAGCTGCGCAGAGGCCGACGACAGCGGCGTCCCGTCCACCCGCGACATCACGATCACGCGGTCGGTGCACAGGCCGGCGATGGGGGTGGGGACGAGGAGGTCGCTCGCGGCGGCAACGGCCCGCATGTTGGAGACCTCGACGGTGTAGTCGAGCTCCTCGTCGAGCGAGCGCGCGAAGCCGTCGGCGAGCGCCACCGCGCCGATCTGCCTGCCCCACGCGGTGTGCCGCTCGAGCCGCACGGCCAGCCGCCGGAGGATGTCGAGGTCTGCGGTGACCTGCCCGCGCGCCTTCGGCCGCTGCACCTTGACGACCACCTCCCTGCCGTCGGTCAGCCGCGCGCTGTGGATCTGGGCCACGGATGCGGCGGCCATGGGCTCCTCGTCGAGCCGGGTGAACACGTCGTCGAACGGCCGTCCCAGGGATTCCTCGAGCACGGGGCGGATGGCCGACCACGGCTCGGGCGCCACGTCGCTGTGCAGGCGCGAGAGCTCCCGCACGAAGGCCGCGGGCAGCAGGTCGGCCCGGGTGGCGAGCATCTGGCCGAACTTCACGAACGTGACGCCGGCGTCGCTCAGCGCGAGCCGCAGCGAGCGGGCCACGCGGGCTTGCTCGAGGTCGGTGGCCGGCGCGGGGCTGAGGTAGGCGGTGAGGCCGCGGCGCAGCAGGATCCACCAGATGGTGAGGTACCGGCGCTGGCGGCGCACGGCGGCAGGGAAGCCGGTGATGACGCTGGTCAGCGTCGGCACGCTGTGCGTCGGGATGAGCGCCTCGAGGATGGTCAGCAGGATCAGCTCGAGCGCGAGCACGCAGCCGAGCAGGACCATCAGCAGCAGCCCCACCGGCAGTGCCGGCGAGTCGGCCGTGACGCCGAAGAACTCCAGCACCTCGTTGGTCGCCATCGAGGTGGCGGGCACGATCGTGGCCGTCATGATCGCCACGCGGCCCCAGCCCACCGGGATGCCGAGCAGTCGGCGCGCCAGCCACGTCAGAACGAGGAAGTTCAGTACGAACCCGATGATGTCCATGGCTGAGTCTTGCAGGTTGCCGCTATCCGGTCGACGACGGGGTGACGGCGTGCCGCAGGAGCGCCGGGAGCCAGTCGGCCTCGCCCGGCGGCACCTCCTGGGCTTCGGTGGCGTCGCGGTCGGGCACCTCCTCGTTCACCCAGTAGATGCCGTCGGCCCGGCAGAGGTACCGGTAGTCGACCAGCTCGCGGCGCAGCAGCGCGACGTCATCGTGCGCCCGGCGGAGAATGTCGCCCACCTCGCGCTCGGTGTATCGGCGCCCGGGCGCGAAGCGGCGCAGCAGCTCCACCAGTACCGCGACGCGCGCCTTGCGCTTCGTCGGGATGGAGCGGAGGCGCTCGCCGTCGAAGAAGGTCCGGAGGGTGCGCGCTTGCTCGGCGTCGACGGGGGCTGGTTCGGTCGCGGGGGCCTGGACGTCGTCGAGGAGCCCCTGGTTGATCGACCACACGCGGCGCTGGGCGTCGGGTGCCGCCCGCACGATGTCGACGTCGCGCAGCCGGTGCAGGTGGTGGCTGATGGTGGGCGCGGTCAGCTCGAGCGCCGCCGCGAGTTCCGCACCCGTGCGTGGCCGCTCGGCCAGCAGGCCGAGGATGCGCAGCCGCGTGGGGTCGGCGATGGTCTTGAGCAGTGCGACGCGCGCGTCGAGGTCGGTCATGACGCCCCTTTGTTAGATACGCGTCTATGTTAGACGTGTATCTAATAACGGTCAATGACGAGGCTCCCCGACGGTGGGTTCGCGCACCCCCTGCGCGCGGACCTGCGCAGCGGTAGCGTTGGGGACCCGGCGTGAACGAAGGAGACCCCATGGCCACGTATTCGGACGGCTACGAGTACCACATCCACCTCTCGGAGGGAGACATCGGCAGGTACGTCTTCCTGCCCGGGGATCCCGGCCGCTGCGAGACCATCGCCCACCACTTCGACAACCCGCGGTTTGTGGCCTCGCACCGCGAGCACACCACGTGGGCCGGGGAACTCGACGGCGTCCCCGTCGCCGTGACGTCCACGGGCATGGGCGGGCCGTCGACGGCGATCGCGGTGGAGGAGCTCATCCACGTCGGCGCGGACACGTTCATGCGGGTCGGCACCTCGGGCGCGATGCAGCCGGAGACGCAGCCGGGCGACGTCGCGATCATCAACGCCGCGATCCGCGACGAGGGCACCGGCTTGCACTACCTTCCCGTCGAGTTCCCCGCCGTCGCGCACCAAGACCTGATCACTGGCCTCGTGTCCGGCGCCGAGTCGCTCGGCCGCCGCTTCCACGTGGGCGTCTCGCAGTCCAAGGACTCGTTCTACGGCCAGCACTCCCCGGACTCGATGCCGGTGGGCCCGCGCCTGCACGAGCGCTGGGACGCGTGGGTGAAGGGCGGCTGTCTGGTCTCCGAGATGGAGTGCGCGACGCTGTTCCTGGTCGGCGCCACGCGCCGCGTTCGCACCGGCGGCGTGATGATGGTGATGGGTCACCACGACTTCGCGCCGATGACCGACGCGGAGAAGGAAGCCTCGAAGGTCGAGAACGTCATCCCCGTGGCCATCGAGGGCATGCGCCGCGTGATCGCCGCCGACAAGGCGCGGGCCGCAGCCTCCTGACCTGCTTCGACACAGATCTCTCTATACGGGGACCCAGGCCGGATATGGGCCTGGGTCCCCGTATGGAGAGATCTGTGTTCGGGATCAGGCGTGAGCGCGGTCCGCGACCTCGACGGTGTCGCCCTGCCGGGTGACTGTCCAGATGCGCTCGACCCGGAGGTCGCGGGCCAGGTGCTCGTCGTGCGTGACGATCAGTAGCGCGCCGCGGTAGTCGTCGAGTGCCGCGACGAGCTGCTCGGCCGATGCGAGGTCGATGTTGTTCGTCGGCTCGTCCAGCACGAGGAGCTGCGGCGGCGGGTCGGCGAACAGCGTGCGGGCCAGCCCCACGCGGAAGCGCTCGCCGCCCGACATCGTCGCCGGCGCCTGATCCGCCCTGTCGCCGCGGATGAGGAACCGGGCGAGCAGCGCGCGGGCCTCGTGCGGCGTGCGGCCCGGAGCGGCGTCGCGGACGGCGTCCAACGCCGTCGGGAATGCGTCGAGCTCGTCCAACCGCTGCGCCAGCAGACCTGTCGGCACCGTCGGCGCGAGCTCGAGGTCGGCGTCGCCGAGGATGCCGGCCGGATCCGACGCCGGGCTGCCCGAGAGCGTGAACGCCAGGAGTGTCGACTTGCCCGTGCCGTTGTCACCGGTCAGTCGGATGCGCTCCGGGCCGACCACCGCCAGCGTCGCCTCGCCGACACGGACGCGCAGCACGTCCTTGCTGTTGGGCACGGTGGTGTCGGGCAGCTGGAGCCGGATGGTGTCGTCGCGGCGCGCGGCGTCGTCGGCCTGCCGGCGCGCGTCCACGGCCTCCTCCACCGCGCGCTGGTGCGCGACGGCCTTCGACCCCGCGCCCTTCTCCGCGCGGTTCTGGAAGAAGTCCGCCGCTCCCTTGCTCACGTTGCCCGCCGCGCGTTCCTTCCGCGCGGAGCGGTTGCGCTGCGCCTCGCGTTGCAGCTCGGCCTGGGCCTGGCGCTTCGCCCGGTCGAGTTCGGCCTCCGCGTCCCGGAGCCTGCGCTCGGCCGTCGCCTGCCGCTCGGCCTTGTACGCCGCGTACTCGTCGAAGCCGCCGCCGAAGCTGACGGCGCCGTGTCGGTCGAGGTCGACGAGCGCGCCGACGCGCGCGAGCAGGTCCCGGTCGTGGCTGACCACGATCACGGCGCCGCCCCAGCCGTCGAGCGCGTCGTACAGCCAGCGGCGCGTGCGCGTGTCGAGGTTGTTGGTGGGTTCGTCGAGGAGCGTGACGTCGGCCCGGGCGAGGCGCGCCCCCGCCAGGGCGACCCGCGTGGCCTCCCCACCGGAGAGAGTGGCGGCGGGGCGGTCGAGGAAGTCGACCTCGGCGGGCAGACCGAGCGCCGCCAACTCCGCGACGGCGCGCGCCTCGATGTCCCACATGTCGCCGACGGCGTCGTAGTCCGCGGGGTTCACCGAGCCGCCCTCGATCGCGCGCAGCGCCGTGAGGATGCCGTCGATGCCGAGCAGCTCGGCGACAGATCCGGCCGTCGTCAACCGCTGCGGAACGAGCAGCACGCGACCGTGGACGCGCACGGCACCCGTCGTCGGGGTGAGTCGGCCCGCGATGAGGTTCAGCAGCGTCGACTTACCTGAGCCGTTGACGCCGATGAGCCCGGTGAGGCCGGCGGGGAAGGTGGCCGAGACGTCGTCGAGCACGACGGTGCCATCGGCGAGGTGATAGGTGAGGCCGTCGACGACGACGGCAGGGGTGAGTGCCATGAGTGAGTCCTGAAAGGTCGCTGGGATGCAGTCTTGGGCGACGCACGCCAACACCGGGCGTGCAGGGCTCAGTCAGTCACTCGGCCTCCTAGATCGGGGTGCGCCCACTCTACACACCCCGACACCAGCGCTGATCGCCGATACCAGCACTAATTCCCGGATACCAGCGACGCTCCTCGACACCAGCACTATTTCGCTGGTGACGACGATCAGCGCTGGTATCGGCGAAAGAGCGCTGGTATCCGTGAGGATTGCTGGTGTCGGCGGGTACGCTCGGGGCCACTATGAGGGAGACGCCAACGAAGGGCCGCCCATGACAGACCATGTCGTCGCACGCCTCCGCGAGACCATCGCGCGGTACCCGCGCCGCATCGCCACCCGCATCCGGGTCGGCGACGCCTGGGCCACACAGACCTACGAGCAGTTCGGCGAGCGCGTCCGCCGCGTGGCGCAGGGCTTGGTCGACGCAGGCATCGGCCCCGGCGACCGCGTCGGCATCTTCCTCGGCAACCGCCCCGAATGGTCCGAGATCGACTTCGGCGCGGGCACAGTGCGCGCCGTCCCCGTGCCGCTGTACGCCACCTCGACGCCCGAACAGATCTCCTACATCGGCCGCGACTCCGGCCTCACCGTGATGTTCGTCGGAGGGGAGAGCGAGGCGGCGCGCGTGCTGGAGGCCGCCGACGAGCTGCCCGACCTGGCCCGCATCGTCGTCGTGAAGCCCTGGGCGGGAATGCCCGAGCGGCTGGAACCGTACGAGGGCTTCCTGGCCCACCCCACCGACGCCGTCGAGGAGCGCCTCGCATCGGCCTCGGGCGACGACCTGGCGTCGATCATCTACACGTCGGGCACCACCGGCGACCCCAAGGGCGTGATGATCCAGCACAAGGCGCTGACGGCGCAGTCCGACGCGCTGGACCAGTTCTTCCACATCACCCCGGACGACCATTCGCTGAGCTTCCTGCCCTTGTCGCACGCGCTCGAGCGGGCCTGGACCGTCGTCGTGTTGACGCACGGCTGCATGAACACCTACGTCGAGAACGCCCGCACCGTCGCGGAGCAGATGGTGCTCGCGCAGCCGACCATGATGGTGAGCGTGCCGAAGCTGTACGAGACGGTCTACACGACGGCGCACGCCAAGGCGGCCGGTTCCCCGGTGAAGCGGCGGATCTTCGCGTGGGCGCTCAAGGTGGGCAGGCACAACCAGTACGCGCACCGCTCGGGTCGGCGGCCGTCGGTGTTCCTGACGTCGCAGCTGAGGGTGGCGGACAAGCTCGTGCTGAAGGCGGTGCGCGACGCGATGGGCGGGCCCAAGTCGCTGCTGGCCTGCGGCGGCGCGCCGCTGCGCGTGGAGATCGAGGAATTCTTCTCGTCCGTCGGCCTGCCCATTCAGCAGGGCTACGGCCTGACGGAGGCGTCGCCGCTGGTGACGTTCAACGCCCCGAACGACTTCAAGGAGGCCACCGCGGGCAAGGTGCTGCCGGGTGGCGAGCTGCGGATCGGCGAACTGGGCGAGATCCTCTACCGCGGCCCCAACGTCATGCAGGGCTACTGGAACCACCCGGAGGCCACCGCCGAGGCGATCGACGACGACGGCTGGCTGCACACCGGCGACGTCGGGTACGTCGACACCGACGGCTTCCTCACCATCACCGATCGCCTGAAGGACATCATCGTCACCCTCGGCGGCAAGAACGTCGCCCCGCAGCCCATCGAGGGCCTGATCCTCGCCGACCCGCTGTTCGAGCACGCGGTACTGCTCGGCGACAACCGGCCCTACGTCACGCTGCTGGTCAAGCCGTCGCTACCGCACGTCGAGGCCCTCGCCACCGCGGCGCAATGGCCCGGCGAGTTGCAGGACTGGCTGGCCTCCAACGAGCTGCTCGACGAGCTGAAGCGCCGCGTGGAGGAGCTGACCCGCCGCCTTCCCAGCCAGGACCAGCCGAAGGACACCAAGGTGCTGCACGAGGAGTTCACCATGGACAACGGTCTCCTGACGCCCACGTTGAAGGTCCGTCGCCGGGAGGTCGAGGCGCGGTTCAAGGCCCTCGTCGACGAGATGTACGCGCGCTACGAGAAGCGGCACTGACGGGCGCGTCGGGAGGCTTGCGTATGCGGACGAGGGCGAAGTTCTGGACCACATGGCCGGGTGCCGTCGTGATGGGGCTGGTGGCACTGGCGGTGTCGGCCCCGGGAGCGACAGTCGCCGCCCTGTGGTTGCTCGTCCCGGCCTACGACGGGTCGGCCATCGACTTCGAGGTGGCCGCGCCGTCGCCGATCTGGTCGGTCGTGGCCGCCGCGGCCGTCGTGATGTCGCTCGTTCTTGCCGCCTTGACCGTGTACTGGTCCCGCCGGAAGTGGGCCGGCTACGTGCTGCTGGGCATCGGCTTGTCGTTCGCCGTCGGCGTCGTAGGCCTGTTCGTGTGGGGCATCCTCTAGGTCGCCGTCGGGCGTTCCTTGAGTCGACGCGTGAGCGCTGTTCCTTGAGCCGGCCGTGAGGCGCTAGCCGAACGCCGTGTCGAAAGGTCCCGCGCCTGGGGCAGGGACTCGACCACGAGTGCGGGTGGGTGAGGTGACGATCGTTCCTTGAGCTGGCCGTGAGGCGCTAGCCGAACGCCGTGTCGAAAGGTCCCGCACCCACGCGGGATCTCAACCACAGGGGCGGACCGGGTGAGGTGGGGAGGCGCTCCGTCTCGCTGCCGGCCCGGTTCTGTGACCACAGTCACTTTTGGTCTGGGTGCATGGGTGTTCTTACGCTTCGACGAAGCGCCTCCCCACCTCACCCTCTGCTGTGCTCCCGGGGCGGTGGACCGCCGGCTCCGCGTTCGCATGGCCGAAGTGACCTGCTTCAGCCGGTCTCCCCCCATAAATCTCTGTATGCGGGCAGCGGTGCGATTATTCGCGCGGCTGCCCTTATACAGAGATTTATGCGCGTAGGAGGGTGTGACTCCGGCTCTTGGGGATTGGTCGGGCTGTGGTTTCGGACCCTTCGAGACGCAGCCCCGCACGACTATCGCTCGGTGTCGGACACTACGCGGGGCTGCTCCTCAGGGACCGGTGTGGCCCGCTCCTCAAGACCGACCACCACTCAGCCACTCGCACCGACCACCACTCAGTCACTCGCACCGACCACCACTTAGCCACTCGCTCCGCAGCTCCCGAGTCGTCACCGTTCGATGAGCACGCACCGGAGTTCGTGGCCGGAAACAGCTCAAAACCAGCCGTTTCACGCAATGGACTCCGGCCCGTGCTCATCGGAACCCGATGAGGGGTGCGTCGTGCTCATCGGACCTGGACAGAGGGTGTGTCGTGCTCATCCGACTCAGACGAATTCGGGACCGTGCTCATCCGGTCCCGACGTGGGGTTGCAGCAGTGATTGGTGGTTCGTCGGGCAGCGGGCTTGGCTGATGGGGCGCGACGCGCAACCATTGGCGCATGGGACTGCTTGACTTCCTCGGCAAGGGCTCGTCCTCCGGGCTGAGCGTGGACGAGACGCTGCTCGCGCTCAGCAAGGGCGCGGTGCTCATCGATGTGCGCACGTCCATCGAGTACGAGGCCGGGCATGCGCCGGGCGCGCGGCCCGTCGACCCGAAGGCGCTGGCGAGCAACCCGCTGGATGCCATCCACGGTGACGACCCGCTCGCCGACCACGAGGCCGCCATCATCGTCATGTGCGACAACGGGCTGCGCTCCTCACTCGCCGCGCGGCAGTTGAGGGAGCAGGGGCTGCTCGCCGAGTCGCTCGCGGGCGGCCTCCGGGCGTGGGCCAAGGACGGCAACCCGGTGCTCCCCGGGCCCTACCGGCGCCGTCGATGAGCTTCGCGCGCGGGTTCGTGGCCGGCGCGGCTGCGGCGGCTGTCGGAGCGGTGGGCATCGCCTACCTCCGCGGTGCGCGGCTCATCGCCCGCAACGTCGACGACTACCGCACGCACTGGGGGAGCGGGCGCGGTGAGCACGACGGTGACGTCCTGCACTACGTGGTGCTCGGCGACTCCGCCGCACAGGGCGTGGGTGCCACGCATGTGGGGGCCAGCTATGTCTCGCTCATCGCCGACCGGTTGCGCGAGGCGACAGGACGGCCGGTGGCCATCACGAATCTGTCGGTGTCCGGTGCGGTGTCGGGCGACGTGGTGGTCGACCAGCTGCCGGTGCTGCGCGAACTGCAGTTCACCCCCGACCTCGTTACGGTCGACATCGGTGGAAACGACGTCGTCTTCAGCGCCACCAACACCGTCGACTCCTTCGCCGAGAGCTTCGAGGAGATCCTCCGTGCGCTGCCGAAGGGCAGTTTCGTGGGCGACATCCCGTGGTTCACGGTGCCGACGCTGGGTCGTCGCGCCAGGAAGATGTCCGAGCGGGCGCGTGAGCTGGTCCCCGCCTACGGTCACCACCTCGTCCCGCTGTACGAGGCGACGCGCGACCTGGGCTTCCTGCACTTCCACCGAC
The DNA here is from genome assembly GCA_047602285.1 of Arachnia sp. GTDB lineage: Bacteria > Actinomycetota > Actinomycetes > Propionibacteriales > Propionibacteriaceae > Arachnia. The sequence goes on along the minus strand of JASGHR010000001.1, from coordinate 1,800,836 downwards.
ACACCGCCGGCGACTGGTTCCACCCCAATGACAAGGGGTATCGCGCGTGGGCGGACTTGTACTGGTCGGCGATCGTGGCCAGTGGGCGGGTCGCCGAGCTGATGCCGCCGCACGATTTCGCGGGGCCTGTCGACGCCCGGTAGAGTTGGCCCTCGACTGACTTCGGTCGGTCATGCCCTCCTGCCGCGGGAACGACCCGCGGCCGTTAGTCCGAAGGAGGTGGGGCTGAAGCATGCGTAAGTACGAAGTGATGGTTCTCGTCGATTCCGACGTCGATGAGCGCCAGGTACCCGCTCTGGTCGAGAAGCACCTTGAGGTCATCACCAAGGGTGGTGGCACCGTCGACAACATCGACTTCTGGGGCCGTCGCCGTCTGGCGTACGACATCAACAAGAAGTCCGAGGCCAGCTACGCCGTCGTTCAGGTGACCGCCGAGCACCCGGTCGTCTCCGAGCTCGATCGTCTGATGACCATCGACGAGAAGATCGTTCGCACGAAGGTGCTGCGCCTGGACGGCAAGAAGTAATCCACAGATTTGTCGGTTCCTGCAAAATTGTCAGTCCCGCTGACGACTATGTAGGACAGACAGACTGAACCCAAGTCCGATCCATCGGAAGGCAAGAACATGGCAGGCGAGACCCCTATCACGCTCATCGGCAACCTCACGTCCGATCCTGAGCTCCGTTTCACGCCCAACGGGGCGGCCGTCGCGAACTTCACGGTCGCGTCGACGCCGCGCACGTTCGACCGTCAGTCGAACGAGTGGCGTGACGGCGACTCCATGTTCCTCAACTGTTCGGTGTGGCGTCAGTACGCCGAGAACGTGGCCGAGTCCCTCTCCAAGGGCATGCGGGTCATCGTCTCGGGACGCCTCAAGTCGCGCAGCTACGAGACCCGCGAGGGCGAGAAGCGCACGGTGTTCGAAGTTGATGTCGACGAGGTCGGTCCCGCTCTGCGGTACGCGACGGCCAAGGTCACCCGCACCACGGGTGGCGGCGGCGGTGGCGGCAACTGGCAGGGCAATCAGGGCGGTGCTCAGCAGAGCTCCGGGAACGATCCTTGGGCCAGCTCCGGCAACGCCGGCGGCAACCGCGGCGGCAACGACCCGTGGGCCCAGTCGTCCCAGCCGGAAGAGCCCCCGTTCTGATCCACCCGCTTATCTAGCCCCGGCCGGGGCTAGCTGGCTTCATTCCGTCGCAAGACGGGCTTTCGCGGGCTCACAAGGCCCAACACCATCAAGGAGAGCACCATAATGGCCGGTCCACAGCGCAAGCCTGTGAACAAGAAGAAGATCATGCCGGTGAAGACGACGCGCGTCGCCAACATCGACTACAAGGACATCAACACGCTCAAGAAGTTCATCTCTGAGCGTGGCAAGATCCGCGCCCGCCGCGTCACTGGCCTCTCGGTCCAGGACCAGCGCAAGGTCGCCCTCGCCGTCAAGAACGCGCGTGAGGTGGCCCTGCTGCCGTACGCGTCGACCGCCCGCTGATCGGAGGGAAGAAGAGATGAAGCTCATTCTGACCAGCACCATCGACAAGCTCGGCATCGCCGGTGACGTCGTCGAGGTCAAGGACGGCTACGGCCGCAACTACCTGGTTCCGCAGGGCAAGGCGATTCGCTGGACCCGTGGCGCCGAGAAGCAGATCGAGGGCATCAAGCGTTCGCGCGACGCCCGCGAGGTGCGTGGCGTCGAGCACGCGCAGGAGATCCGTTCCCAGCTGGAGGGTCTGGCCGTCAAGGTCAGCGCCGCCGTCTCGGAGCAGGGCCACCTGTTCGGCTCGGTCACCGCTAACGATGTCGCCGTCGCCGTGAAGAAGGCCGGCGGTCCCACCATCGACAAGCGCGCGGTTTCGTTCTCGAAGCCCGTGAAGTCGGTCGGCGGGCACGTCGCGGCCATCAAGCTGCACAACGCCGTCACCGCGCACGTCCCGTTCGAGGTCGTCGCCAAGTAAGCGATCCCACTCGATCGCGGCGCCCACGCGCAGCAGAGAGGCCCCGGTTCAGCCGGGGCCTTCTCTTTTGTGTCCGCGCATCGCGTAGCCTGACCCACGGCGCTCGACTCCGGAGGATCTGGCGTTCAGCCCGACGAAGGGACAAAAAGGTGGCGCCGAAACCACTCGCCTGGATCGACAGACGTGTGCCGAGCACGATCATCTCGGTGGTTCTTGCCGTGGGGTTCGCCGTCCTCGCGTTCTACGAGTTCTCCGTCGACCACAGGCTCCAGCTCCACGGGCTCCGGGCCGACGCTGTCGTCATCGATGACACGAGCGGGCGCCACGGTTCCACGACGATCCGTTTCACGGATGCCGACGGAGAGATCATCGAGACGACGATCCGAAAGGACGAGGACCGGGCGGAGGTCGGCGCGCGGATACCGATCGTCTACGACCTCGACGACCCGGGCTTGAACTCGGCCGCAGACACCGTGGGCGACACCTCGTGGGTCGTCTACGGGAGCGTGGTCATGAGCGTCTTCTGCGCCGTGATGGCGATCCTCATCGGAGGACGCATCATCGACTGGGAACGCTGGGTGAAGCGCCGAACGTAGCCGGGCTGCCGACTCAGGACTCGTGCTCGTCCTCGACGTCGGGGGCCGGCTGGTGGGTCCAGTCCGGTGGCTCGTCGCCGCCCGCCTCCTCATCGGCGTCGGCCTCCATCGCGGTGGAGTGGACCTTCCCCGCCGCGTGATGCGAGGGCGCGTAGACGGCGTACAGCTGGAGTGGCACCTCGCCCATGTTGATGACGTCGTGCCAGACGCCCGCGGGCACCTGAATGGACCAGCCGTCCTCCACGTCCTGCTGGAACGAGAGGTCGTCCTTCGTCGGGCCCATGACGCAGCGGCCCGAGCCCTGGTCGACGCGCAGGAACTGGTCGGTCTCGGGGTGGGCCTCCAGTCCGATGGACTGGCCCACGGGGATGGACATCAGCGTCACTTGCAGGTATTTGCCCGTCCAGGCGACGACGCGGTAGTTGGTGTTCTGCCGGGTGGCCGACTCGATGTCGAACGCGTTCGGGGCGGGCCCGTTGTCTTGGATCCTCATCGTGAACCTCCTTCCTTCGACCATACGCGAAGCCCTGCGCTCCCGGAGCCCGTTCGGTGCGTTCGCCTTCTGGAGGGAAATCCGTGTGGACTGTCGGTGGGGCGGGGCAGACTGGGGGCATGACCGACGCCGCGCCCACCCGTCCCCGCGTTCACCTGAAGGGCATCTCGAGCCGCGCCTGGGAGCACCCGGCGGATCGAGGCGCACTCGTCGCGCTCCGCAAGCTGCAAGGTTTCGACACGGTGCTCAGGAAGTTCTCCGGCTTCCTCAACGAGCGGATGATCCGGATGCAGCTGATCGGGTCGGCCGTCCGGGTGACACCCAGGCAGTTCCCGCGCGTGCACCAGCTGTTCGCGGAGGCGGGCGCTGCGCTGGACGCCGCCCAACTGCCCGAGCTGTACGTGCAGGCCGACCCGACGTTCAACGCCGTCACCATCGGCGTGGATCAGCCGAAGATCGTGGTCAACTCCGCGCTGCTCGACCTGCTGGACGACGACGAGCTGCGGTTCATCCTCGGCCATGAGCTGGGCCATGCCCTCAGCGGGCACGCGCTCTACCGCACGCTGCTCGCCTACTTGGTGACGTTCGGGCAGGCGATGAGCGGCATCCCGTTCGGCAACGTCGGCGTGATGGCCCTGCGGGCGGCGCTGGGGGAGTGGGCGCGGAAGTCGGAGCTGTCCTGCGACCGCGCCGGCCTGCTCGCCACGCAGGATGTGCCGACGGCGATGCGCGTGCAGATGAAGCTGGCCTCCGGCGGGCACCTGCCGGACCTCGACCAGGCGGACTTCCTCGAGCAGGCCCGCGACTACGAGGAGACGCCCGACCTGCGCGACTCCGTCATCAAGCTCCTCCTCCTCGACGGCGCCACGCACCCGATGAACGTGGTGCGGGCCGCGGAGCTGCGCCGCTGGGTGGACTCGGGCGCCTACGCGGCCATCCTCGCCGGCGACTACCCACGGCGCGAGGAGGACAAGGACGCGAAGATCTCCGACGAGGCGAAGGCCGCGGCCGACTCGTACGCCCAGTCGTTCCAGGAGAGCGAGGACGCCGTCGCGAAGCTGCTGCGCGACGTCGGCGGCGGCATCGCCGACCTCGGCAAGTGGGTGGGCGACAAGCTGCGCTGACCGCCCCTACGTGCGGGTGTCGAGTTCCGCGATCAGCCGCTTGGCCGCGGTCTGGCGGAACGACTCCTCGACGAGCTCGGCCATCTCCTGCCAGTCGGTGTCGTCGCCGAGATGCAGGCCGATCCAGCCGAACGGCCCGATGTAGCCCGGGATGAACGTCCGCTCGTCGTCGAGCAGCGCCAGCCGCTCGTCCTCGCTGAGCAGGACGGCGAGCGACGGCGGGTTCCGCACCCACTCGCCGTCCACCTTGTAGCTCATCCCGTAATACGCGAACACCTTCCTCGTGCACCAGGCCGCGTGCCCGACGACGAGCTTCTCGCTGGCACCGGGCAGTGCGAGGGCGATCGTCCTGACCCGCGCGAGGAGCGGGTCGTCCGGGTCGAACTGCGCGGGGTGGGCCATGGCCGATTCTCGCACGCCTGCCGGTTCTTCGGATCGCGGGCGGGATCGGAAAGGAAAGCTCCACCGCCGTCAACGGCCTGGCCAGGTGCAACTAGTGTTGGGCCATGCGGAGCTTCACAGTCTCGATGAACCCCGACCGCGCGGTCACGCTGGAGGGCGTCTGCTTCGACCTCCCCTCGCCCGACGAGCAACCGACGCCGCTGGAGCATCCGCGCCCGGCGATGGTGATCTGCCCGGGCGGCGGGTACCAATTCCTGTCCCAGCGCGAGGCCGACCCCATCGCCGCCTCCTACCTCGCCGAGGGCTTCAACACGTTCGTGCTGCGCTATTCCATCCGCGAGCACGCCAAGGGCTACAACCCGGCGATCGACGCCGCCCGCGCCGTGCGCTGGGTGCGCGGGCATGCGGAGCAGCTGGGCGTCGACCCCACGCGCATCGCCATCCTGGGGTTCTCGGCCGGTGGGCACGTGGCCGCGCAGCTGGCCACCCACTGGCAGGACGAGGAGCTCGTCGCGGCCGAGCGTGCCGAGTACGCCGGCCTCGCGTTCTTCGGCGTCTCCCCGAACGAGGGGTTGTTGGAGCACTCGTCGCGCCCCGACGCCCTCGTCTCCTGCTACGCGGTGCTCGGCTCCGGTTGGGAGAACGACCGCTTCGCCGCCCCGCCGCTCGCGTTCTACGACCTGTACGACGCCGTGACACCCGACTGCCCGCCGAGCTTCGTGTGGACGACGGCGGAGGATGAGACGGTGCCGCCCAGCCAGTCCGAGCGGTTCGTCGCGGCCCTCGAGGCCCAGGGCGTCCCTGTCGAGTTTCACCTGTACCCGCACGGCGGGCACGGCCTCGGGACGGTCACGCCGCTCTCCAACGCCGACCGCGACAGCCTCCCCGAGGAGGCGTCCTCCTGGATCCCGCTGTCGGCTGCGTGGCTGCGCGCCACCTGGGGCCGCTGATGAGCGCGAGGTTCCTCACCTCGTGGCCGTGCCAGGACGCGTGCGGCACCATCGAGACCGGCGAACGCGTCGAGGGCGCGCCGGTCTACCGCTGCCCGGGCTGCGACTCGTCGTGGATCGAGCTGAACGAGCGCACCGAGGAACCTCCCGTCGACAACCCCCAGCAGGACGAGTCGAAGGGCTAGTCAGGCCGCCTTCGCCTGGGCGTCGTGCGGTTCGGTCGTGGCGACGAGCCGGAACGGCGCCCGCTCGAGGTGCACGCGCAGGCCGTTGTGCTTGCGGAAGTAGATGAGCACACCGAGCACCGTCAGCGCGGTGGCGACCGAGGCCACCAGCACGGAGGCGCGCGGGCCGAGGGTCTCGCCCAGCCAGCCGATCGCGGGGGCGCCCAGCGGGGTGCCGCCGATGAAGATCGCGGTGTAGATCGACATCACGCGCCCGCGGTACTCGGGCGCGCTGCCCAGCTGCACGGCGGCGTTCGCCGACGTCATGACCGTCAGCGAGAAGAAGCCCGACGGGATGAGCAGCAGCGAATAGACCACGTAGTTCGGCGCGAAGGTGAGCGCCAGCGTGCTCACGGCGAAGCCGGTGAGGGCCAGCAGGATGGTGCGGAGCGTCGGCTTGGCCCGCCTGGCCGCCTGCAGCGCCCCGGCCAGCGTGCCGATCGCCATGATGGTGCCGAGCAGCCCGAACTCCTCGGCGCCCTTCCCGAACACCTCGGTGGCCATGGTGGCGTTGAAGATCTGGAAGTTCATGCCGAACGTGCCGAGCATGAAGACGATCGCGAGCAGCACGACGAGGTCGGGCCGACCCTTGAGGTACCGGATCCCGTCGACGGCGGCGCCCGACGACGTCACCCGCGGGGCGGGCCGCAGCTGGGCCGGGTTCATGGCCAGGATGGCGGCCATCATGGCGGCGAAGCTCACGGCGTTGATCAGCTGCGTGGGTCCGACGCCGACGCCGGCCACGAGCAGGCCTGCGACGCCGGGGCCGATGAGGCGGGCGCCGTTGAACGACGTCGAGTTCAGGCCGACGGCGTTCGGCAGCAGCTCGGTGGGGACCATCTCGGAGACGAAGGCCTGGCGCGCGGGGTTGTCGAACGCGCTGATCACGCCGGTGAGGAACGCGATCGCGTAGACGTGCCACAGGGCGACCGTCCCCGTCGCGATCAGCGCCCACAGCGCCAGCGACGTGAGGCCGAGCGCCAGCTGCGTGATGAGCAGCACCCGGCGCTTGGCGTAGCGGTCGACGACGGCGCCGGCGTACGGCGCGAGGAACGGCACCGCGAGGAACTGCAGGGCCGTCACGATGCCGAGCGCGGTGCTCGACCCGTGGGTGAGGTCGGTGAGCACGAGCCAGTCCTGGCCGATCCGCTGGATCCACGTCCCCAGGTTGCTGACGAGCGCGCCGATGAAGAAGAGGCGGTAGTTCGGGATGCCGAATGAGGCGAACATGCGGGTCTTAGCCATTGGACACCTCCAGCAGGAGGTCGGCGGCCTTCCTGAGCAGCGCGAGCTGGTCGGCGTCGAGGCCCTCGAGGTGCGCGGCCATCCAGGTGTCGCGGCTGGCGATGGTGTGCTCGATGATGGCCAGGCCCTCGGCGGTGAGCTCGACGAGCACCTGCCGGCCGTCGTCGGGGTGCGGCACGCGGCAGACGAGGCCCTCGGTCTCGAGACAGTTGACGGTGCGGGTCATCGACGGCGGGCTGACCCGGTCGTGGGCCGCGAGCTGCCCCGGCGTGCACGGCCCCGCGTTGTGCAGGTGCGCGAGCACCGAGAACTGGTGGGGGGCCACCTTTGTCGTCGACTCGAAGCGCACGCGGCGCGCGATGCGCTGGCACGCGAGGCGGAGGTCGTTGGCGAGCGCGAAGCGCTCATCTTGTCTGTTGTTCACTGCGGTACCCATCGTCGATGCTTAGCCTAGCTCATTAGTTGAGGTAAACAATCCAGCGTCCGATACGCGGAAAATAGTTGAAAACTAAACAAGGTGTATGATTGTCCAGGCACGAGGAGGCTCATCATGATGCAGTTCGGCATCTTCACCGTGGGGGACATCACCACCGACCCCACCAACGACCGCACGCCCGCCGAGCACGAGCGGATCAAAGCCACCGTCGCCATCGCGAAGAAGGCGGAGGAGGTGGGCCTCGACGTCGTCGCCGTCGGCCAGCACCACAACCCGCCGTTCGTCGCGTCCGCGCCGACGACGACGCTCGCCTACATCGGCGCGCAGACCGAGCGCATCATCCTCTCGACCGCCACGACGCTGATCACGACGACCGACCCGGTCCGCATCGCCGAGGACTACGCGATGCTGCAGCACCTCGTCGACGGCCGGATGGACCTCACGCTCGGCCGCGGCAACACGGGCCCCGTCTACCCCTGGTTCGGCAAGGACATCCGCGACGGCATCTCGCTCGCCGTCGAGAACTACGCCCTGCTGCGCCGGCTGTGGCGCGAAGAGGTGATCACCTGGAAGGGCGAGCACCGCACCCCGCTGCACGCGTTCACCTCGACCCCGCGCCCGCTCGACGGCCTGCCCCCGTTCGTCTGGCACGGCTCGATCCGCTCGCCCGAGATCGCCGAGCAGGCCGCCTACTACGGCGACGGGTTCTTCCACAACAACATCTTCTGGCCGTCGTCGCACACCAAGCGCATGGTCGACCTCTACCGCCGCCGCTTCGCGCACTACGGCCACGGCCGGGCGGAGGACGCCATCGTCGGCCTCGGTGGCCAGGTGTACATGCGCAAGAACTCGCAGGACGCCGTGCGCGAGTTCCGGCCCTACTTCGACAAGGCCCCCGTCTACGGCGGTGGGCCCTCGCTCGAGGAGTTCACGCGCGACACGCCGCTCACCGTCGGGTCGCCGCAGCAGGTGATCGAGCGCGTGCTCGGGTTCCGCGACTACGCCGGTGACTACCAACGCCAGCTCTTCCTGATGGACCACGCCGGGCTCCCGCTGAAGACGGTGCTCGAGCAGCTCGACATCCTGGGCGAGGAGGTGGTGCCGGTGCTGCGGGCGGAGTTCGCGGCCCTGCGCGCCCCCGGGGTGCCGGACGCACCGACCCATGCCAACCGCCTCGCGGCGGGCGAGGGCACGCCGCCGTCGGCGCCCACCAGCCCGACCGGCGACCGGTGGACCGGCACCCGCGCCGAGGACGACAACCTCCTTGTGCCCTGAGCCGCCCACCGCGGACAGGGCCCGGGGCGACGGTTGACGGGCGACCTATGCTGAACGACGTGCTTGCTGACCGACGCCTCCTCCTCGTCCACGCCCACCCCGACGACGAGTCGAGCCAGTCCGCCGCGACCATGGCCCGCTACGTCTCCGAAGGGGCCCAGGTGACGCTCGTCACCTGCACGCGCGGCGAGCTGGGCGAGATCCTCGTCCCCGAGTGGACCCATTTCACGCCCGACGAGTTGGGCGAGCATCGTCGCGTCGAGATCGCCGCCGCGCTGCGCGAGATCGGCGTCACGGACCACGTCTACCTCGGCGGACCCGGCCGCTACCACGACTCCGGCATGGCACGCGACGAGCGGGGCAAGGTGGTGCCGCCCGACGACATGCCCGCCAACGCCTTCTGGCGCGCCGACCTGCGCGAGGCCGCCGACCATCTCGTCGAGGTGATCCGCTCCCGCCGCCCGCAGGTGCTCGTCACCTACGACCCGAACGGCAACTACGGCCACCCGGACCACATCCAGGCGCACCGCGTCGCGATGTACGCGTCGATCCTGGCAGGCGTTGCCGCCTACCGTCCTGAGCTCGGCGAGCCCTGGCGGATCGAGCGCGTGCTCTGGAACACGCACAACACCGAGCGCTGGGTGGAGGCCTACCACATCGCCAAGGACCGCGGCCTCGAACTCTGGCCGGAGGAGGAGCGCTCGGAGGAGGACCTCGGCCCCGATCCGAGCCAGATCGTCGCCGTCGTCGAGACCGGCCCTTGGCTGGACGCGTGTCGGAGGGCGCTCGGGTCGCACCGCAGCCAGGTGAACACCGAGGACGCCTTCTGGCAGTTCTACTCGATCATGCAGGAGCTCCCCGGCGCCGGCGAGGCCTACCTGCTGGCCGCAGGCACGCCGTTCCCGGGCGAGGGCCGCGCCTCGGACCTCTTCGACGGTCTCGACTGACACTGCGTGACATAAGGTCGATCTGAGATCGGTCCTTGAGTCGGCCCGGCGCGGAGCGCCCGGCCGTGTCGAAAGGTCCCGCGCCGTTCCTTGAGCCGACGCGTGAGCGCCAGCGAACACGTCGTGGTCGTTAGGTCCCCACGCCGTTCCTTGAGCCGGCCCGGCGCGGAGCGCCCGGCCGTGTCGAAAGGTCCCGCGCTTTGGGCAGGGAGTTCGGTAGCGAGCTGGGGCATGGAGTTTTGACGCACAACTGTGCTGTCTGTGCCCTGCAGGGCACAGAAGGCTGAGTTATGCGTGAAAATTCCATGGCTGGCGGGTAGGCCCCACGTGCGCTGTGGTTGCGGACCCTTCGAGACGCAGCCCCGCACGGTTCTCGTTCGGAGCCGGTCAGCTGGCGGGGCTGCTCCTCAGGGACCGACCGTGGCCCGGCCGTGGTGCGCTGCTCCTCAGGGACCGTTCCTTGGATCCCGAGCCCGGCGCGGAGCGCCCGGCCGTGTCGGAAGGACCGGCCGGTCCGCTCCCCAGCGACCAACCGCCCTGCTGTTCCCGCGTCCTCAGGACTCCTGGGTGCGGATCTTCGCAGCGCGGGCGAAATACGTGACCACGAACGACAGGACGAGGGCGAGGAAGACGCCGAGGTTCGCGTAGGCCCAGTCGCCTTCCTTGCCGCCGACGATGAACAGCAGGTAGCCCTGCCAGTTGTTCCACGACGCGGAGTCGGCGAACGTGTTGACGACGAAGCCCCAACCGATGATCGACGCGGCGGCCATGGTGCCGATCGAGACCCAGTCCCAGCTGCCGTAGCGGCCCTTGGGGTCGAACAGCGCCTCTTCGTCGTAGTTCTTCTTGCGGCGCAGGATGTCGGCGATCAGGATGCCGGCCCACGACGCGAGCGGCACGCCCAGGGTGATGAGGAAGCTCTGGAACGGGTCGATGAAGTTCGCGGCGAAGAACACCACGTAGATGGTGCCGAGCGTGAGGATCGTGCCGTCGATGCCGGCCGCGGCCGGGCGCGGGATCTTGATGCCCAGGCTGATCAGCGTGAGGCCCGACGAGTAGATGCCGAGCACGGCGCCCGACACGAGCGCGAGTACGGCCGTCAGCAGGAACGGTACGAGCACCCACACCGGCAGGATCGACGCGAGGGCGCCCAGCGGGTCGGAGTTGATGGCCTCGCTGAGGGCGGGGTCAGAGCCGGCGAGCAGCAGGCCGACGAGCACCAGCGGGATGGGCGCGACGGAGGCGCCGAACGTGTTCCAGAAGATGATGCTGCCGTCGGAGGCGGTGCGCTTCTGGTAGCGCGTCCAGTCGGCGGCGATGTTGATCCAGCCGAGCCCGAAGCCCGTCATCACCATGACGAGCGCGCCCAGCACGTGGCTGAACGTGCCATCCGGGATGGCGCTCACGGCGGCGAAGTCGATGTGGCCCAGCGTGAGCACCACGTACAAGATGGTGATGAAGCCGGTCAGCCAGGTCAGCAGCGACTGCAGCTTCATGATGGTGTGGTAGCCGAGCACGGAGGCGCCGACGATCAGGGCGGCTACCACGAGGGTCGCGCCCAGCTTCACGGCCGTGCCGCCGTCGCCGCCCAGCCGCGTGATGATGCTGGAGGTGGCGAGCACCGCGAGGATCGCGAGGTACGTCTCCCAGCCGATCGACGTCAGCCAGCTGACGATGCCGGGCACTTTCTGGCCGTTGACGCCGAACGCCGCGCGCGACAGCACCATGGTGGGCGCGGAGCCGCGCTTGCCCGAGATGGCGATCACGCCGCAGAGGAAGAACGACACGACGATGCCGATGACGGAGACGACCGCCGCCTGCCAGAACGAGATGCCGAAACCGAGGATCCAGGCGCCGTAGCTCATGCCGAACACGGACACGTTGGCCGCGAACCACGGCCAGAACAGGTCGCGGGGCTTGGCGTTGCGCTCCGACTCGGGAATGATCTCGATGCCCGCGTGCTCGATCAGGGTCGAGCCGTTGGTGCTCTCCGTACTCACGACCGCCTCCAAGGGGTTCGTCGATATGGACTTGGGAAGATTCTGGCACCCCGGGGCTCCCCCGCACCGCGACCTGCCCAAATGGCCGACGCGGCGTGACACAATCCGGGCATGACCACCGTCATCGCTCTCGACGAGCAGGCGTGGCCCGCGGCCGACTGGCCGCTCGGCGCGCACCCCTCCGCCGACGGCATCACGTTCGCCGTCCACGCCCCGGCCGCCACGCGCGTGCTGCTGGAGATCTACCCCGAGGCGCTCGGCGCTGCGGCCACCCACTCGTTCGTGCTGGCCCAGGGGTCCGACGGCGTCTGGCGCGGCAACCTGCAGGGCCTGCAGCTGAACGCGCTCTACGCCTTCCGGGTGTGGGGCCCGAACTGGCCTTACGTGGAGGGCTGGGTGCCCGGCTCGGACCTCGGCTACGTCTCCGACCTCGATGAGGACGGCAACCGGTTCAACCCCAACAAGGCGCTGTTCGACCCGTACGCCCGCGAGGTCACGCACAACGTCTATACCGACAAGCTCGTGCCGTTCGGCGTCGACGACGGCGTGTTCGGCACCGGCGGCGACCTGATCGACGGCGTGCCGCGCCGGCTGATCGACACCGGCCCGTGGGTGCCGAAGGGCGTGGTGATCGCCGACTACACCGTCGTCACGGCCAAGCCGCACGTGCCGCCGGAGCGGTCCACGATCTACGAGGCGTCGATCGAGCAGCTCACCGGGCATCCGTCGGCCGCGCGGCTCAGCAGGATCCTGCTCCGCGAGCCCGACTTCGGTGCTGTCGGCGACATCCCCGAGGAGTACCTCGGCACCTACAAGGGCGCGGGGCTGATGGCGCCCTACCTGCGGGCGCTGGGGTTCACCACCGTCGAGCTGCTGCCCATACATGAGACCAACGACTCGGAGGCCAGCCGCGACATCGCGAAGACCAACGCGTGGGGGTACATGACGTTGGCGTTCTTCGCGCCCAACCGCCGCTACGCGCACGACAAGAGCTGGGGCGGCCCCACGCGCGAGTTCAAGGAGATGGTCTCCGCGTTCCACGACGAGGGCCTCGAGGTGTACCTCGACGTCGTCTACAACCACTCGGCTGAGGGCGGCAACTGGAACGGGGACGTGGCCACCACGGGTTTCGTCTCGCTGGGCGGGTTCGCGACGGCCGACTACTACCAGATGACCGGGGCGAAGCTGCTCGTCGACGGCGCCACCGGCACAGGTAACCAGATGAACTACTCGTCGGCGGTCGCGCGGAAGCTGGTGCTCGATTCGCTGTCCTATTGGGCCGACGACATGTGGGTCGACGGCTTCCGGTTCGACCTCGCACCCGTGCTGGGCCGCCTGCCCGACGAGGCGCCGGCCGACGACTGGGGCAACCAGAAGCGCTTCTTCGGCGACCACCCCCTCCTGCTCGACATCGCGGCTTTCGCCGAGGCCGGGCACATCGAGGTCATCGCCGAGGCCTGGGACCTCTGGGGTTACGAGGTGGGCAACTTCCCGCGCGGCTGGGGGGAGTGGAACGGCCGCTATCGCGACGCCGTCCGCCGGTTCACGAAGGGCGACGGCAACGCGCTCTCGTTCGTCGACATGCTCAACGGCGACTACCACCACTTCCACTCGTCGGGCGGCGCGCAGAAGACCATCAATTTCGTCGACGCGCACGACGGCTTCACGATGGCGGACCTGGTCAGCTACCAGAACAAGGTCAACGACCAGCCGTACCCGTTCGGCCCGTCCGACGGCGGCACCGACGAGAACCTGTCCTGGGATTCGGGCGGCTCGCAGCGGCTCCGTCGCCAGCGGCTCAGGAACCTGTGGGCCATCCTGTTCTTCTCCCGCGGCGTGCCGATGGTGGTGGCCGGCGACGAGTTCGGCCGCACGCAGAACGGCAACAACAACCCGTGGGCGCTGGATTCCGTGGCGATGCGCAACAACTACGCCGCCATCGACACGAACGCGCCGCACGACATCCCCGTCGAGGCGGGCGTCGCGGCCGAGTATCACGACAACTTCGGGGTGTTCGACACCGACCCGCACGTCAACGCGCAGTTCCGGTTCGCGACCTTTGTGGCCAACCTCCGGCACCGGCATCCGGCGCTGCAGCAGAGCCACTACGGCGACCTCATCCCGGACAACGAGGACGTCTCCTACCTGTTCTACGCGCCCGGCGGCGGCCCCGTGCACGACGGCGACCGCGCCGTCGCCGTGCACATCAACTCACCGGGCGACGACTTCTGGGTGATGGTCAACATGGCGGACCGGCCGGTCGACTTCGTGGTCCCGCCCGCGCCTGAGGGCTGGATCTTCCGGCGACTGATCGACACCGCCACGTGGGCCGAGCCCGCGTGCAACCACTGGCCGGAGGGCGAGGGCAAGGTCGTCGAGGGCGGTGCGACGGTGGAGGCCTGGTCGGTCGTGGTGTGGCACCAGTCGCCGCTGCCATCGGTGGAGGACTGAGTCGTGCCCGCGGCCGCCGTCGTGTTCAACCCGACGAAGCTCACGCGCGAGGAGCTCGCCGCGGTCATCGACCCCGTCGCGGCCGCGGCCGGCTACGGCGAGACGCTGTGGTTCGAGACCACGGCCGAGGACCCGGGCGCGGGCCAGGCCGCCGAGGCCGCGCGGCAGGGTGTCGACGTCGTGCTGGCGGTGGGCGGCGACGGCACCGTCCGCGCCGTCGGTGAGGGCCTTCGTGGCACGCGCGTGCCGCTGGGGATCTGCCCCCGCGGCACGGGAAACCTGCTGGCCAGGAACCTCGGTATCCCGCTGGACGACCTGTCGGCCGCCGTCGGCATCGCCCTGACCGGGCGCTCGCACGAGGTCGACCTCGGCCGCGCCCGCTGGCTCAACGAGGCCGGCGAGCCGATCGAGCACGCGTTCCTCGTCATGGCCGGGCTGGGCCTCGACGCGCGGATCATGTCGCGCACCGACGAGGAGCTGAAGAAGCGCGCCGGCATGCTGGCGTACGTGAAGACGGGCGCCGTCGAGGTGAGCCGCAACCGTCGGATGAGCCTCACGTACAGGCTCGACGGCGGGCGCGAGCGTCGGTCGCGGGCCCAGATGCTGGTGGTCGGCAACTGCGGGTCGATCGGCTACAACGTGTACCTGATGCCCGACGCCGCCGTCGACGACGGCCTCCTCGACGTGGTGCTGGCCAAGCCTGTCGGCCTGCTCGGTTGGCTGCTGGTCGGCTGGCGCGTACTGGTGGCCAACACGATCCTCCGCCGCCTGCCGACCAAGGCCCCGAAGCGCGACGATCCCGTCTACGCGTACCTGCAGGGCACGTCCCTCGACGTCTCGCTGAAGCACCCGCAGGAGATGGAACTGGACGGCGACCCCGTGGGCATGGCGGCCTCCGTCACGTTCCGGATCGACCCCGGCGCGCTCCTGGTCCGCGTCCCGGAGTAGCTCCCGCCATCCTCAGGAGGCACCATGGCGCTGTACGGCAGCCGCATCGCGACACCCGCGAAGGTCGGCCCGCGCGTCGTCGCACGCCTGATCAACGCCGCGATCAGTGGCGCCATCTTCCTCGTCCTCTTCCTTGGGACGAGGTCCGACGCACGGGACCCGGTCTCCGCGCTCGGTTCGTTCGTGGTGTTCGGGGCGATCGCTTCCGTGCTCGGGATCGCCTACGTCGTCGTGCAGGTCGTGCTGTTGCTCTCGCGGTCGACCACGGTCGGGCACCAGATCGTCAAGGTGATCTACCTCAGGACGGCGACGGGCGAGGACGCCCGGACCCAGATCATCCTGCGCTTCCTCGTCTCCGTTGCGTTCGAGTGCGCGACCCTCGGCCTCGGTGCCGTCTCGTACTTTGTCACCTACCGCGATGGCCAGCACTGGCTCGACCGGGCCTTCGGGACCGTGGGCGTGGAACGGGAATCCATCCGCACAGATGTCGTGGTCAAGCCGGCCTGACCCACAACAGGCCGGGGAACCGGGCGAAGTCGCCGTCGTACGAGCAGAGGCCGACGCCGTTCTCGATGGCCAGCGCCGCCAGGTGTGCATCGGTCACGAGGTTTCCTCGATAGTCGCCGTCGCAGAGGAGGCGTCCGAGGATGTCCGCGTGGCGAGGGCCTGGCTCGGGGATCCAGGTCTGGTCAGCCGCAATCCAGCTGAGAATGAACTCCCAGGCTTGCGCTGCGGAGAGGGGATTGGCCGAGCCGCGGGGATGGGTGGCGATGCGTTGGAAGGCCAGCAGGGACGCCCATGGAATCCCGATCCTGCCCGGGCCGTTGAGAGCGTTCTCGAGCCAGTCTTTCGCGCTGCGATGATGAGCCGACGAGGAATCCACGGCATACAGCAGCACGTTCGCGTCGATGATCATCCGACGCCGTCGAGAGATTCCAGAGCGTCCGCGACGCTCGAGATGTCCACCCGGATGCCGAGATCAGCTGACCGCTGGGAGAACCGGGCCCGAGTCGTGTTCTGTCGCTGCATACCGGCGCGCGCCAACTCGTTGACCGCCTCGCCCAGGCCGATGTTCCGTTCCCTGCGGAGGGCCTCGGCGGCCGCCTGCACGTCGTCGTCCAGTTTCAGCGTTGTCCTCATGAAACCAGACTACATCTAAGATGCAGCAAAACTGCATCAGTGATGCTGAACCCGGGCCACCCTCTCGCGGTAGGGGGAGTAGATGGTCAACAGCGGGAAGGGCAGTCCTGCCGTGTGTGGTGGCCGAGCGTTGCCGGCAGCTCGGTGAATGGGGCGGAGTGACCGATATTTGCGACTGGAAGACGAGAAGATCAGCGTTGGCGGCGCAGGCCGATGGCGCCTGCGAGCAGCCCCGACGCGCCGATGATCAAGAGTGGGATGGTCATCCCTCCGGGGAGGCCGGATGGCTCGGGGACGGGCTCGATCTGGGTCGGGCTGCCGAGTGCCGCGGTCAGCTCGCCGGCGAGCGTGTCGCTGTGGAGCCCCGTGCCGCTGCACAGGTTCGTACGCCAGACGGAGTCTTCGTGAGACGCGAACAGGATGATGGTGTTTCCCTCGGCGATGCCCTCGATGCCGCACGCGGCGCCGTCGGCCGCGGAGTGCACCTCGATCCTCGGATCAGCCGCGCCCTCCCACACCTCAGTGAGGTCCATCGTGTACACGGCTTCGTCCTCACCGGAGGTCCGGACCACCGGCATGTCGACCTTGCGCACGCTGGCCGTCGCGACGAGATCAGCCCATTCGACGAATTCCGCGGTGGAGCCCAGCGCGCAGCTGCACGCCGCCGCGCGGGGCGCCTGCTGCCAGGAGACAATGACGCTGCCCGCCAACATGGCCAGCGCGATGACGAGTGCCTTGAATCGCATGCTGCAAGTCTCCCCGTGGTTGCGCGCCGCGGCAACGAAAGAGACCCGATCGTTAGCTCGGGCTGGTCGCGGGAGGGGACCTGCGCCGGTCCCTGAGGAGCAGCCCCGCGAGCTGACCGGCACCGAGCGTTGGCTGTGCGGGGCTGTGTCTCGAAGGGTCCGAAACCACAGGTCTCTGTGGCGTCTCTGCCGCGGCTTTCTGCCCATGGTTGCGGACCTTTCGACACGGGCCCCGGCGCTTCGCGCGGGGGCCTCGGGATCCAAGGAGCGGTGGTGGCTGGTCCGGCGCCTCGCGGTTGGTCAAGGAGCGGTGCCGCGACGGCCGGGCGCTTCGCGCGGTGTGCTGGTTCCATGCCGGTCCCTGAGGAGCAGCCCCGCGAGCTGACTGGCACCGAGTGTTGGCTGTGCGGGGCTGTGTCTCGAAGGGTCCGAAACCACAGGTCTCTGTGGCGTTTCTGCCGTGGGCTTCTGCCCATGGTTGCGGACCTTTCGACACGGGCCCCGGCGCTTCGCGCGGGGGCCTCGGGATCCAAGGAGCGGTGGTGGCTGGTCCGGCGCCTCGCGGTTGGTCAAGGATCGGCGTCTGGCTCGAGGATCGCGTGTGTGGTCGTGTCAGACTTGGCCGCATGGAGTTCACGTCGTTGTACCGGCACGGGTTCGCGCGCGTCGCGGCCTGCACGTTTCCCGTCGCGCTGGGCGACCCGACCACGAACGTGGACCGCATCCTGGAGCAGGTGCAGGCCTGCCACGACGACGGGGCAGCGGTCGCGCTGTTCCCCGAGCTCTGTCTCAGCGGGTATTCGCTCGACGACCTGTTGCTGCAGGACGTGCTGCTCGACGCCGTCGATGAGGCGATCGTCCGGCTGGCGAAGGCGACGAAGAAGCTGCGGCCGGTCGTCGTCGTGGGCGCGCCGCTGTTCGCCGACCACTCGCTCTACAACTGCGCGATCGTGCTGCACCGCGGCAAAGTGCTCGGCGTCGTGCCCAAGTCCTACCTGCCGAACTACCGCGAGTTCTACGAGAAGCGACACTTCGTGGGAGGCGCGGGCGTGACGGGGTTCGTGCGCCGGCCGGGGTGGCCCGGGGCCGACGACGACGGTGAGATCCCCTTCGGTGCCAACCTCGTGTTCGAGGCCTCGGACGTTCCCGGCCTCAGCATGTTCGTGGAGATCTGCGAGGACATGTGGGTGCCCGTCCCGCCGTCGGCCAAGGCGGCGATGGCCGGCGTGAACGTGGTGCTGAACCTCAGTGCGTCGCCCATCACTGTCGGCCGCGCCGACGACCGTGAGCTGATGGTGCGCTCGCTGAGTGCCCGGTCGGCGGTGGCGTACGTCTACGCGGCCGCGAGCTTCGGCGAGTCGAGCACCGACCTGTCGTGGGACGGGCAGGCCCTGGCCTACGAGCTGGGCGACAGACTCGGCGCCTCCGAACGCTTCCCACAAGGCCCGACGCGGCTCGTCGTCGACGTCGACCTCGACCGGCTGCGCCAGGAGAAGGCGCGGCAGAACTCGATCCACGACAACGCCCTCCACGAGGGCGTGGAGCATTCGGGCTACGAGCACATCGGCTTCGCGCTCAAGCCGCCCGCCACCGACCTCGGACTCCGCCGCCCCCTCGACCGGTTCCCGTTCGTGCCCGACGACGAGGCGCGGCTGAACCAGGACTGCTACGAGGCTTACAACATCCAGGTCTCCGGGCTGGAGCGACGGATGCTCGCCATCGCGGGCGGCATCGCGGAACGCGCGCCGAAGATCGTGATCGGCGTCTCGGGCGGCCTCGACTCGACGCACGCGCTCATCGTCGCCGCGAAAGCCTGCGACCGGCTGGGCCTGTCGCGCACGCACATCCTCGCGTTCACGCTGCCCGGCTTCGCCACGTCCGCGCACACCAAGAACAACGCGACGCTGCTCGCGGAGGCGCTGGGCGTGACGTTCGAGACGGTCGACATCAAGCCCATGGCGGAGTCGCTGCTGAAGGCGCTCGGCCACCCGGCGGGCGACGGCGCCCCGGTCTACGACGTCACCTACGAGAACGTGCAGGCCGGGCTCCGCACGGACTTCCTGTTCCGCGCCGCCAACCAGCGCGGCGGCATCGTGCTCGGCACCGGCGACCTGTCGGAGCTGGCGCTCGGCTGGTGCACCTACGGCGTCGGCGACCAGATGAGCCACTACGGCGTGAACGCCGGCGTGCCGAAGACGCTCATGCAGCACCTCATCCGATGGGCGATCGCCACCGACCAGTTCGCCGACGACGGCGTCAACCAGACGCTCGACTCCATCCTGAACACCGAGATCTCGCCCGAGCTGATCCCTGTGCCCGACGGCGCGAAGCCGCAGTCGACGGAGTCCTCGATCGGCCCCTACGCGTTGCACGACTTCACGCTGTTCCACCTGCTCCGCCGCGGCTCCCGGCCGAGCAAGATCGCCTTCCTCGCCTGGCACGCCTGGCGCGACGTAGACGCAGGCCTGTGGCCGGCCGGGTA
This sequence comes from Arachnia sp., assembly GCA_047602285.1. Taxonomy (GTDB): domain Bacteria; phylum Actinomycetota; class Actinomycetes; order Propionibacteriales; family Propionibacteriaceae; genus Arachnia. The sequence goes on along the minus strand of JASGHR010000001.1, from coordinate 1,781,422 downwards.
CCCCACGGCCGACCGCACCGCCTACGATCTGCCCACCATCAAGTCCTGGCTCCGGGTCTTCCTGACGCGCTTCTTCGCCAACCAGTTCAAGCGCACCGCCGTCCCGAACGGGCCGAAGGTGCTGGCCGGTGGATCGCTCTCGCCGCGCGGCGACTGGCGGATGCCGTCCGACGCCTCGGCCGCGGCCTGGATCGCCGAGCTCGAGCGGGGCGTCCCGGGATGACCGCCATGGGGCGCACCGCCCACCGCTACGCGCGGCTGGGCGTGTCCCTCGTCCTCGGGATCGCCATCGCGCTGATCGGCGGCGCCCTCGGCCCCGGCGCGGGCGTGCTGCTGGGCTGGTCGGTCGGCGCGCTGGTCTACTGCCTCTGGACCTGGGCGCGGGTCTGGCCGCTCGACGTCGACGAGGCCAGGCGACATGCGCAGGAGGAGGACCCCGGCGCGGGCGTCACCGACGCGCTGCTCGTCACGGCCGCGGTGGGCAGCGTGGGCGGCGTCGCGTTCATGCTCGTGGCCGCGCACGGCAGCGGCCTGGCCGCGGCGGCGCTGGGCGTCGTCGGCGTGGCCGCCTCCTGGATGCTCGTGCACACCGTCTACGGGCTGCGCTACGCGGACCTGTACTTCTCCGCGGACGAGCCGCCGATCGACTTCGGCCGCGATCAGCCGGTCTACTCCGACTTCGCCTACCTCTCGTTCTGCCTCGGCATGACCTATCAGATCTCGGACACGAACCTCAGGACGACGCCGCTGCGCCGCGTGGTGCTGCGGCACACGCTGCTGTCCTACTTCCTGGGCGCCGTCGTCCTGGCCTGCACCGTCAATTTGGTGTCGGGCCTGGCGGCGTGACGTCGAGGACCTCGGCGAGCGGCGTGTGGGGCAGGCCGAAGGCCTCCGCGACCGGCGCGGAGACCAGCAGTCCCGCGTGGGTCGACAGCCCGCGGGCCAGCGCCTCGTCGCTCATCGCCTGCCGCCAGCCGTGCTCGGCGAGCCGGAGGACGTAGGGCAGCGTCGCATTGGTCAGGGCGTTGGTCGACGTGATGGGGACGGCCCCGGGGATGTTCGCGACGCAGTAGAACGTGGAGCCGTGCACCTGGAACGTGGGGTTCTCGTGCGTGGTGGGCCGGCTGGACTCGAAGCAGCCGCCCTGGTCGATGGAGACGTCCACCAGCACCGATCCGGGGCGCATCGTCGCCACCATGTCGTCGGTCACCAGCCGCGGTGCGCGCGCCCCGGGGATGAGCACGGTGCCGATCACCAGGTCGGCGTCCACCACCTGCTCGCGGATGGCCAGGGCCGTCGACGCGAGGGTCCGGACGTGGCCGTCCCAGCGGCGCAGCGCCGAGCGCAGCTTGTCCAGGTTGGTGTCGACGAGCGTCACCTCGGCGCCCATGCCGAGCGCGATGGTGGCCGCGTTCTGGCCCGCGACGCCCGCCCCCAGCACGAGGACCTTCGCCGGCGGGACCCCGCCGATCCCGCCCATCAGGATGCCGCGGCCGCCCTCGTTACGCAGCAGCGCGTGCGCGCCGAGCTGAGGCGCGAGGCACCCGGCCACCTCGCTCATCGGGTAGAGCAGCGGCAGCCCCCCGGTGGACAGCTGCACGGTCTCGTAGGCGATCGCCGTCGTCCCCGCGGCCAGCAGGGCGTCGATCAGCGAGCGGTCGGCGGCGAGGTGCAGGTAGGTGAACAGCGTCTGGCCCGCGCGCAGCAGGTGGCGCTCCTCGGGCACGGGCTCCTTGACCTTCAGCACCAGCTCGGCGGCCCAGGCGTCCTCGGCGGTGGGCACGATCTCGGCTCCGACGGTGCGATAGTCGTCGTCCGACACGGCCGAACCCACCCCGGCGCCCGTCTCGACGAGGACGCGGTGGCCGCGCAGCTTCGCCTCGTGCACCCCGGCCGGCGTGATCGCCACCCGGAACTCGCTGTTCTTGACCTCGCGCGGCACACCGATGAGCATGCTTCACACTATCCGGGCGCGACCCATCCCGACAGGTTCTCGGCGACGACGTCGATGAGCGCCTCGATGTGAGCCGCGTCGTCGTTCAGGCACGCCACGTAATGGAACTCGGGCCCGCCTGCATCCTCGTAGGCGTGCCGGATGAGCTTGTCGATCTCGTCGAGGGTCTCGACGCAGTCGGCGGCGAACGCGGGCGAGATGACCGCGATCCGCTTGCCCTCGGCGGCGAGCTCCGCGACGTGCTCGATGGTGTACGGCTTCAGCCATTCCTCGCGCCCGAACACCGACTGGAACGTGGTGTGGATCTCGCCGTCGCCCCAGCCGAGGCGCTCGGCGAGGAGTCGGGACGTGCCGAGGCAGTGCTCCAGGTAGGGGTCGCCCTCCTCGATGTGGCGCCGGGGCAGGCCGTGGTAGGAGGCGACGAGCACGTCGGGTCGGCGCTCCATTTCGGCGTATGCGCGCTCGACGGAGGCCGCCAGCGCCGCGATATAGCCGGGCCGCTCGTAGTACTCGGGCGCGACGCGCACCGCGGGCTGGCGACGCAGATCCTGCAGCGCGCGGAACAGGGCGTCGTTGGCGGTCGCCCACGTGGCGCCGGCGTACTGCGGGTAGAGCGGCACGAAGAGCAGGCGCGTGCAGCCGGCGTCGACGAGGCGGCGGACCGCACCGCTCGTGGAGGGCTCGCCGTAGCGCATGCACAGGTCGACGAGGACGTCGTCGCCGAACCTCTCCGCCGCGGCCGCGCGGAGGGCCGCGAGCTGGCGCTTGGAGATGGTCAGCATGGGGCTCTCGTCGGCCTCGGTGTTCCACACGGCGCGGTACGCGTGCCCGGAGGTGAAGGGCCGGCGGGTCAGCACCATGAGCTGCAGGATGGGCTGCCACTTCCACCTGGGCAGGTCGACGACGCGCTGGTCCGAGAGGAACTCGCCGAGGAAGCGGCGCATGGACCAGTAGTCGGTGCCCGACGGCGTGCCGAGGTTGGCGAAGAGGACGCCCACCTTGGCGGGTTTGCTTGCGCTCGGCTGCACGGGGTCCTCTCGATTCTCGCCGCCGCCCGGCCGGCGGCGCGGGGTTCCGGTCGGCTCAGCGGACCCTATCGGTGCGACAGGGTGTCCGGCCAAAAGCCGAAGGGTCAGGCGAGTGCGGCGTCGAGTTCGCCCATCGTGGGGCCCGTCGCCGAGCCCAGCCGCGTGACGGCGAGCGCCGCGGCGGCGTTGGCTCGCCGCACGGCCGCGACGAGGCCGAGGCCGTCGGCGAGGCCGGCGAGCAGGGCGCCGGCGTGCGCGTCGCCCGCGCCGGTGGTGTCCACGACGTCGACGGCGATGGAGCCGATCAGCTGCGGCGCGGCGTCCCGCCGGTGCAGCCATGCGCCGTCGGCCCCCACGCGGGCGACGACGGCCGCGCCCTCGGCGAGCCGCGGCCACAGCGACGTCAAAGCACCGCCGGGTTCCTCGCCCAGCAGGCCGAGCTCGCGCTCGTTGAGGCTGAGCACCGTGGCGGCGCGGAGGGCGGCGTCGAGCACCGCGGGGTCGAGGTCGGCCACCAGCGGGCCCGGGTCCACGAGTAGGCGCGCGGGGGTTCGTCGCGCGAGCCAGCGCGCGACGGCGGGGCCCGTGGTGGGGTAGACGAGGTCGTAGCCGCTGAGGTAGACGGCGTCGTCGGGCCGCCAGGCGACCGCCGCGAGGTCGGCGTCGTCGATGGTCTGCTCGACGCCGGGGCTGGTCACGAACGTGCGCTCGCCGTCGGGCTCCACCAGGCCGATGCAGGTGCCGGAGTCGCCGTTCGGGTCGCGGGGGAGGAGTTGCTCGACGCCGAGGTCGGCCAGCGCGCGGGCGAGGAGGTCGCCGAGGGGCCCGGTGCCGATCCGGCCGCAGAGCGCCGTCTCGAGGCCGAGCCGCGTGGCGGCGGCCGCGATGTTGAAGGCGCCGCCGGCCTGCGTGGCGACCGGCCCGGCGAGGATGTCGCCGCCGCGATCCGGGAGGCGGGGGACGGTCATCAGCTGGTCGGCGATCACGCTGCCGATCACGACGAGGCGGCTCATCGCCTGATCCCCAGCAGGTCGGCCGCGAGCGCCCGAAGCTCGAGGTGCGCGTTGGCCGCCTCCAGCTCGGCGACGGCGTCCGGCGGGAACGCGTCGACGCCGTGCACCGAGCCCAGCACGGCACCGGCCATGGCCGCCACGGTGTCGGAGTCGCCACCCAGCGAAGCCGCCGCACAGACGCCGCCCCAGGGGTCGTCGGCGTAGGCCGCGACGATCGCGAGGGCCGCAGGCACCGCCTCCTGCGTGGCCACCGACGTCCCGACGAGCGCGTGGATCGCGCCCAGCGGGTCGGGCCCGGCGGCGAGCGTCAACGCCCAGCGGATGCGCTGCCCGACGGAGGGGCCCGGCGTGTAGTGCCCGTGGGTCGCGCCGAGGTCGGCCGCCTCGACGGCCACCAGCAGCGCGTCCTCGATGGCCGCGCCGTCGATCCCCGCGGAGACCGCCGCCCCGACAGCGGCCGCGCCCGCGTTCGCGATCCTCGTGTTGTGCGTGAGCGCGTTGACCTCCGCGACGCGCGCCACGAAGCCGGCCAGCGGCAGGGCGCGGTACGCGATACCGAGCGGGGCCACGCGCATCGCCGCGCCGTTGGTGTCGCCCCAGCGGCCCGTCTCGCTCGCCGGCACGCCGTCGAGGAAGGCCTGGATGGCGCGGAGAGTCGAGGGACCCAGCAGGTCGAGCGAGCCGCGGGCCGCCATGTCGCCGTGCCACGCCGCGAGCGCGCGGGCGAAGGCCTGGGGGTCGACGGCGCCGTCGCCGGCCAGTAGGAGCCGGGCGAGGATCGCCGCCTGCTCCGTGTCGTCGGTCACGGTGCCCGCCAGCTGCCCGGGGCTGATGGGGTTCTCGTCGGGCCCGGGGTGGAAGCGGTCGAGGGTGCCGTAGAGCTCCGTCACCCGCGCGCGGTCCAGCATCTGGGTGGGCATCCCCAGCGCGTCGCCCAGGGCGAGTCCGATCAGCGTCCCTTCCGCACGTCGCAACATGCCGCCAACGTACTACGCGGGGGTCGGCGCGGTGGCGGGGAGGGCGTCCGGCAGACTTATCCACCATGCGCCGTTGGTTGGCCCTCGTGGGCGGAGTCCTTGTTCAGTTGGTGATCGGCGGCGTCTACGCCTGGAGCCTGTTCGGGCGGGCGCTGCAGTCGCCGGACGCCATGGGCCTCGGGCACGTCGAGGCGACCGTCCCGTTCGAGCTGGCGATCGGCCTGATCTTCGTCGGCTCCTCCGTCGGCGGACGCCTGCAGGACAAGAGCAGCCCCCGCGTCGTGGCGCTCATCGGCTGCGCCATCTACGGCTTGGGCGTGATGCTCGCGTCGCTGGCGCGCACGTCGTCGGACCTGTGGCTGCTGGTGCTCGGCTACGGCATCATCGGCGGGTTCGGCCTCGGCATGGCCTACATCGTCCCCATCGCCCTCCTGCAGAAGTGGTTCCCGCACCACCGAGCGGTCGTCACCGGCCTCGCGGTGGGCGGCTTCGGTTTCGGGGCGACGGCGACGTCCCCCGTGGCGCAGTGGCTGATGGCCAAGAACCCTGCCGAGCCCGCGGCCGCCTTCCTGCCGCTCGGCATCGGCTACCTCGTCCTCGGCCTGCTCGGCGCGGCGCTGCTCGCCTCGCCCCCGCCGGGCGAGGCGCACACCGCCGCCGCCGACGGGCTCAGCGTGCCGCAGGCGCTCCGCACACCGCAGTGGTACCTCCTGGCCGGCACCCTCACGGTGGCCGTCGCGGCCGGCATCTCGCTCGTGTCGATGATGGCTGCTGCCTCCGTCGACGTCGCGGGCCTCGACGCCGCGGGCGCCGCCGCCGCAGTCGGTGTGCTGGCGCTGTTCAACGGCGGTGGGCGCATCGCCTGGGCGGCCGTCGCGCAGCGCTTCGGCCAGCTGCCCGTGCTGATGGTGATCCTCGCGCTTGAGGGCGTCGCGCTGCTCGTCCTCCCGCACACCTCCGGCGTCGGCTTCCTGGCCCTCGCCGCGGTGGTGTACCTCTGCTACGGCGGTGCGTTCGGCACCCTGCCGTCCGCCGCTGGGGCGGCGTTCGGTCTGCGGCACGCCGGTGCCATCTACGGCCTGATGCTCGTCGGTTGGTCGCTCGCGGGCGTCGTCGGCCCGCTCGTCGCCTCCGCCCTCGTGGGCGAGGCGGGCAACTACCGGCTGGCGTTCAGCGTGCTCGGGGCCGTCGCCGTCGCGGGTGTCGCCCTGCCGCTCTCCTGCAGGAGGATCGGCCTGGAGGCGCGCACCGCGCGCTGACCGTCGCGTGCAACCGCCCGGCCCGGCCGGGCGTATTCCCCATAACAAGCCGACGGCGCCAGGACGCCGCGGTCAGATCGTCCTCGCGCGACGCGCGAGATGGGGGAGTGACATGTCAACAACAGGGAAGTTTCGCGCGCCCGCACGCCGGGTGGTCATCGCGGCTGTGAGCCTCGCACTGCTCGCCACGGGCTCTGCGAGCCTCGCCGGCGCCGAGGAACGGGAGCCCGCGCTCGCGGGGCTGTCGGTGTCCGCCGCGAAGACCGTGAAGCAGAGTGCGGAGCGCAGCGTGACGAGGAAGGTCACGGCGAAGGCCGACCGCACCAAAGGCCTCGGCTCGAAGGTGTACGCCAAGGGCACCATCACCGGTTTCGGCGGCACCGTCCGGGTCCGCGCGCAGGCCTACGTCGGTGGCGTCTGGAAGACGAAGAAGACGATCACGGTCACGGCCAAGCCGTCCGGCACGTCGTACAAGGCGCTGCTCTCGTACGGCGCGAACACCAAGGGCACCAAGACCTGGCGCGTGGTGGTGGACGACGGCGAGGCGACGAGCACGTCGTCGTCCTTCAAGGTGACCCGGATCGCAGGCACCATCGATTCGCGCTGCCTCACGGGCCGCGTGCTGTGCGTGTCGAAGAACGACCGCAAGCTCCGCTGGATGGTCGACGGCGTCGTCAAGGAGACGTTCAGTGCCCGCTTCGGGTCGTCGAAGACGCCGACGAGGAACGGCTCGTTCGAGGTCTACTGGAAGTCGCGCAACCACGTGTCGTCGCTGTATCACTCGAAGATGCCGTTCGCGATGTTCTTCTCAGGCGGTCAGGCCGTGCACTACTCGTCGGACTTCGCCGCTCGCGGGTACGCGGGCGCCTCGCACGGCTGCGTGAACATCCGCGACTACCAGGGCATCAAGAAGCTGTTCGACACCGTCCGCGTCGGCGACAAGGTGGTCGTGTACTAGCCCGCCCGACGGTGAAACGCCGCCCCGCGCAGTCACCCGCGGGGCTGCGTCTCGAAGGGTCTGCAACCACAACCCCAGGTGGGCTACCCACCGGCCATGGAATTTTCACGCACAACTCTGGCTTCTCTGCCCTACAGGGCACAGGGAGGGGAGTTGTGCGTCAAAACTCCATGCGGCCCCTTCTCGCTGCCGAGCGCCCTGCCCAAGGCGCGGGACCTTTCGACTCGGCGTTCGGCTGGCGCCTCACGGCCGGCTCAAGGAACGGTCGGTCCCTGAGGAGCAGCTCCGCACGCTGACCGTCACCGGGCGCAGGCCGTGCGGGGCTGCGTCTCGAAGGGTCCGCGACCACAGCCTTTGGTGACTTCCCTTCCGCGGCTCTCTGCCCACAGCGCGGGACCTTTCGACTCGGCGTTCGGCTGGCGCCTCACGGCCGGCTCAAGGAACGGTCCCTGAGGAGCAGTCCCGCGCGGTGACCGGCACCGAGCGCAGGCTGTGCGGGGCTGCGTCTCGAAGGGTCCGCGACCACAGTGTCAGGTGGGCTACCCACCGGCCATGGAATTTTCACGCACAACTCTGGTGTCTGTGCCCTACAGGGCACAGGGAGGGCAGTTGTGCGTCAAAACTCCGTGCGCCCCCTTCTCACTACCGAGCGTCCTGCCCAAGGCACGGGACCTTTCGACTCGGCGTTCGGCTGGCGCCTCACGGCCGGCTCAAGGAACGGTCCCTGAGGAGCAGCTCCGCACGCTGACCGGCACCGAGCGCGGGGCGGCGGCTCTGCTGCTAGCGTGGGCAGCCCTGCCGAGATCCGCGCTGGTGCGCGGAGGGAACCGGGGTGGATCAGCGTGTATCAGATCGAGCTGAACGGCTATTCGGAGCCGGATCACTGGGCTGCGCTCAACGAGCGCAACGTCTACCTCAGCTACACCGCCGACTACAGCCCCAACGACATCAGCCACATGCACAAGAGCTGCGAGCTGCTGCTGGTGGAGCAGGGGGTGGCGGAGTACACCATCGCCAACGTGACGCACCGGATCGGTCCGGGCGACCTGTTCGTGATCGGGTCCATGGATCCGCACAGCAGGACGATCTCCAGCTATCCGTTCATCCGCTACGGCCTGACGCTGATGCCGGGCTACCTGGAGTCGCTGCCCATCGTCAACGAGCACCTCGGGGTGTACCGAACGCACACGCTGGAGGACGACGCGAAGCTGGCCGACATGTCGGAGGAGGCCTTCGGTGAGATCAGGTCTCTCTTCCTCGCCCTCGGCCAGGAGCGTGAGACCACACGGCGCGGGCAGTCCGAGATGACGTACGCGCTCATGCTGCAGCTCACCATCATCCTCAGCAGGGCCCTGAACTCGGACAAGCTGGATCACTCGGCCAACACGGCCTACCGGGCGATGCTCGAGATCAGGGACCACATCGACGCCCACTACGTCGAGGAGCTGAGCCTCGAGCAGCTCTCTCGGCAGTTCTTCCTCAGCCCGACGACGATCAGCCGCAGCTTCGCGGCGTGCTTCGACACCAGCATCAGCAAGTACATCAGCTCGGTGCGCATCATGAACGCGGTGCGGCTGCTAGAGAACTCCGGCGCCAGCGTGAGCGAGGTCGCCTTCCGGGTGGGCTACCGCAGCATCAACACGTTCATCCGTCAGTTCGGGCAGAAGATGGGTGTCACGCCGCTGCAGTACCGCAAGCAGCACCTTGAGCACGTCCGTGCGCGGCAGTTCAGCCGCACACCGCGCAGATGAGGCGTCAGACGCGCAAGAAATAGTGATTTCGGGGCAAAAAGTGAGCAAGAAGTGGTGATTAGGTTTCGCTCCTTCTAGGCGCTCAATCTCGAAGCGACAAGGCAAGAAGCCCGTGTTTCCGGGGTTATCTCGGTGTCGTCTCGTCGACAAGGCCGGTTGTGTGGGTGTCAGCGGCGGGTGCGAGTCCGGATCGTCTGGCGAGAGTCAAGCAAGAATCGATGATTTTGTGACAAGAGTCGGGAAGACCCTTCGGAGGGCCGCCGATAGCGTGAAACGAGGGCAATGGACGCCCCGAAAACGTGGGTTGGAGAGCTCCACCCGAACTCTTGAGGAGTAATCACATGACGAAGAGGAGAAGCCTCTCGATCCTGCTTGCCGCCGGCCTGGCCAGCAGCCTCGCGCTGTCGGCCTGCGGCGGCGACACCAAGCCGAGCGAGGGGGGAAACGCCGCCGACGAGCAGGTCACCATCACCGTCTTCGACGCCTTCGCCGCCGAGGACCCGCACGGCAAGTACGTCTACGAGTACGCCGACGCGTTCATGAAGCAGAACCCGAACGTGAAGGTCGAGATCACGGCCATTGCCAGCAACGACATCTTCACGAAGCTCGCGGCCATGGCCACCGACCCGTCGGGCCTGCCGACCCTGTACTTCACCTCCGGTGACCAAGCCCCGTCGCTCTACGACCTCGGCTTCACCGAGGATCTGAAGAGCCACCTCGACCAGGCGACGCTCGACGGCTTCGCGCCCGGTGTCGTCGAGGGCGCGAGCCTGGGCGACGCCATCGCCTTCTACCCCGTCGCGGTCCAGCCGCTGGCGATCCTCTACCGGACGGACCGCTTCGCGGAGGCCGGGCTGAGCCAGCCGACCACGTGGGACGAGTTCCTGGCGGCGGCCAAGGCCCTCACCAAGGACACCGACGGCGACGGTGAAGCCGACCAGTGGGGCTTCTCCATGGTGGGCTCGAACAACAGTTCCGGTCAGAGCCGCTTCCTGAGCTACCTCTGGAGCCAGGGCCTGAAGGTCATCTCGCAGGACGCCAGCGGCGCCTGGGTGTCCGACGTCGACTCGCCCGAGTTCCTGAAGGCCTTCTCCTTCTGGACCGACATGTTCAACCCGGAGGGCGTCGTGCCCACCGGCATCACGAGCGTCGACTACCCGACCGCGGCCAACTACTTCGCCATGGGATTCGCCAACATGATGATGACCGGCGGCAACGCGCTCGGCGTCGCCTACTCGTCGAACCCCGACCTGAAGGGCAAGATCGGCTCCTTCCCCATCCCCGGCGCGAGCGCCGGCACGATGCTGAACGCTGAGGGCTTCGCACTGTCGAACCACGCCTCCGATGCCCAGAAGAAGGCGGCGATCGACTACCTGAACTTCTTCGCCTCCAACGACGCCGAGCTGAAGTTCTGGCAGTCCAGCGGCAAGATCCCGGCCACCGTCAAGGGCCAGGAGGCCGAGTACATCTCCGGCGACGACTACAAGGGCTACCTGGAGACCCTCCAGAAGGGCACCGTCCCCGTCATCAACTTCGCGGGCATGGCCGCGGTGAAGACCGCCATGGGCGACGCCTACTCCGCCGTCTTCAGCGGCACGTCCACCAACGAGGAGGCGGTCGCGAAGCTGAAGGGCGACATCGACCAGATCCTGCAGGAATACAACTAGTCGGCCCGCGCCGTCCCCGGGCGCGGCGGATCCCGCCGCGCCCGAGGGCGGCGCCCCAGCCGTCAGCGGATCTTCAAACAGGAGGTGAATCCGTGAGTAAGCAACCTCTTGCGTCGACCAGGTCGCGCAAGTCACACCTGCCCGGCTATGCGTTCACGCTGCCCGTGGTGGTCCTCGTCGTGGGGCTGATCGTCTACCCGATGTTCTACGGCGGCTACATCAGCTTCTTCAATACCAACTTGGTCACGAAGTGGGACTTCGTGGGCCTCAAGAACTACGCGCAAGCGCTGACGCAGTCCGAGTTCTACGGCTCTGTGCTGTTGACGTTCAAGTTCATGATCCTGGTGGTCGCCGGACACTTCGTCCTCGGCTTCCTCCTCGCCACGCTGCTGAACAAGAAGTTCCCGGGCCGGACGTTCTTCCGGGTGATCTTCCTGCTGCCGTGGCTCTTCCCCGAGTCGGTCATCGGCCTGCTCTTCGCCTGGATCCTGAACCCGATGTACGGCGTTTTGAACTCCGTGCTCAAGTCGCTCGGCCTGATCAGCACCGACCTGGCGTGGCTCGGTACCGCCGATCTCGCGTTCGCCTCCGTCGTCTTCGTCTGCATCTGGAAGGGCTTCCCCCTCGTGATGACGATGATGCTGGCCGGCATGCAGGGCATCTCGGACGACCTCTACGAGGCGTCCCGGATCGACGGCGCCAGCGCCTGGCGGCAGTTCCTGCACGTGACGCTGCCCGGCCTGCGCCCGATCATCATCACCACTCTCGTGCTGGACAGCGTGTGGTGGTTCAAGCAGTTCACCACGGTCTACGCCATGACGGCGGGCGGGCCGGGGACCGCGACCAACCTGATCAGCCTCAGCATCTTCCGCTCCGCCTTCACCGACCTCCGGTTCGGCAAGGCCGCGGCCTGGGGAATTCTCGTACTCGTTATCTGCTACCTGATTAGCAGGATCCAAAGGGCGGTGTTGAAGGATGATGAGTAGCACCCGTGTCGCCGCCCGGCGGCGGCAGCGGCTCGCCACGACGGGGCGACTGGCCGTCCTGACCTTCCTGTCGATCTTCATCGTCGTGCCGATGCTGTGGATGCTGTCGACGGCGTTCAAGACCGAGTCGCAGCTGTATTCGCCGAAGCCCAAGTGGATCCCGGACCCGATCAGCTTCGAGTCGTTCGGGAAGTTCTTCCAGATCTACAACTTCGGCACCATGACGGTGAACAGCCTGATCACGTCGCTCGGCGCCGCGCTGGTCTGCACCGTGTTCGCCTGCCTCGCGGGCTACGGCATCACCCGGTTCCAGTTCAAGGGCAAGGCCCAGCTGCTGGGTTTCCTGCTGGTCACGCAGATGTTCCCGAGCGTCATGATGGTCGTGCCGTTCTACGCCGTGCTCAGCCAGTACCGCCTCACGAACTCGTTGCTCGGCTTGGTCGTCGTCTACGCGGCCACGAACATCGCGTTCTCGACCTGGATGATGGTCGGCTATTTCCGCACCATCCCGCTCGAGCTCGACGAGGCCGCCCGAGTGGACGGGGCGTCGCACTTCACCACCTTCCGGAGCATCGTGCTGCCCCTGACGGTGCCCGGTATCGCCGCGGTCGCGATCTTCGTCCTGATCAACTGCTGGAACGAGTACATGTACGCCGCCGTCCTTATGTCGAACGACTCGTACAAGACGCTCACCGTGGGCATCATGGCGCTGAACTCCCAATACCAGGTGCACTGGAACGACATGATGGCCGCATCTGCGGTCTCCTGCCTTCCGCTGATCGTGCTGTTCCTGTGCTTCCAGCGGTACTTCATCGCCGGCATGACCGGCGGCGCCGTCAAGAACTGACTCAGCAACCCCAACGATAAAGACGAGAAGAGAGCACACACAATGAAAGCAATCTCCATCCGGGAGATCTCGACGTTCGTCACCGCCCCCCGGAACCTCAACCTCGTGGTCGTGAAGATCGAGACCTCCGAGCCCGGGCTCGTGGGCTACGGCTGCGCCACTTTCACCTGGCGGCACAAGGCCGTGGTGACGGCGGTGGAGGAGTACCTGCGGCCGCTGCTGATCGGGCGTTCGGTGCGCGACATCGAGGACATCTGGCAGTCGGCGATGGGTAGCTCGTACTGGCGCAACTCGCCGGTGCTGAACAACGCCCTCTCCGGCGTCGACGAGGCGCTGTGGGACATCAAGGGCAAGATCGCCGACATGCCGCTCTACGAGCTGTTCGGCGGCAAGTGCCGGGAGGGCATCCTCGTCTACCGGCACGCGGACGGCAGCTCCTACGAGGAGGTCAGCGGCATGGTCCGGCAGTACCTCGACGAGGGGGTGCGGCACATCCGCTGCCAGATGGGCACCTACGGTGGCAACGCCGACGGCGGGCTGCAGACCATCGCCAAGCCGGACAACGCACCCGAGGGGGCCTACTACTCGCCCCGGACCTACCGCCAGGGCGTCGTCGGCCTCTTCGAGCGTCTCAGGGAGGACTTCGGCTGGGACGTCGAGTTCCTGCACGACGTGCACGAGCGGCTACCGCTGGTCGACTCGCTGGCCTTCGCGAAGGAGATGGAGCCCTACAAGCTCTTCTTCCTGGAGGATGCGCTGCCGCCGGATCAGGTGCAGTACTTCGCGACGCTCCGACAGCAGACCAGCCTGCCGCTGGCCATGGGGGAGCTGTTCACGCATCCGCTCGAGTGGCGTGAGGCGGTGCAGAATCAGTGGTTCGACTTCATCCGCGTGCACGTCAGCGACATCGGCGGGCTCACCCCCGCCCGGAAGCTCGCGGCGTTCTGCGAAGCCTACGGAGTCCGGACCGCGTGGCATGGGCCGAACGACATGACACCGATCGGTGTCGCCGCGCAGATGCATCTCGACCTCAGCACCCCGAACTTCGGCATCCAGGAGTACGCGGGCTTCACCGAGGCCGAGCAGCGGATCTTCCCCGGCTGCCCGGAACTCCGGCAGGGCTACGCCTACCTCAGCGACCGCCCCGGCATCGGCGTGGGCTTCGACGAGGACGAGGCCGCGCTCTTCCCGGAAGTCGAGCTAGACACCTCGTGGCTGTTCAGCAGGCTGCCCGACGGCACGGCCGTCCGCCCCTGACGAAGCATTGATCGGCACGTCCTCATCGAGGACGTGCCGATCAATGTTGTCTGAGCGTCGCCACTCAACGACCGGGCGGCCCTGTCCCTGGCCTCGGACCTTTCAACGCGGCGTTCGGCTGCCTCAAGGAACGGTCCCTGAGGAGCAGTCCCGCACGCTGACTGGCACCGAGCGTGGACCACGCGGGGCTGCGTCTCGAAGGGTCCGTAACCGCAGCGTCAGGTGGGCTACCCGCTGGCCATGGAGTTTTGACGCACAACTCCATGCGCCCCCCTTCTCGCTACCGAGCGCCCTGCCCGAGGCACGGGACCTTTCGACTCGGCGTTCGGCTGGCGCCTCACGGCCGGCTCAAGGAACGGTCGTTGCCTGAGAAGCAGCACTGGCTCGTTCCCGGGGGCGCCGGCATCGTCCCTGAGGAGCAGTCCCGCACGCTGACTGGCACCGAGCGTGGACCACGCGGGGCTGCGTCTCGAAGGGTCCGCAACCGCAGCGTCAGGTGGGCTACCCGCTGGCCATGGAATTTTGACGCACAACTTTGGTGTCTGTGCCCTACAGAGCACAGGGAGGGTAGTTGTGCGTGAAAATTCCATGCTCCCCGTCTTGCCGCCGCGGCTCTCTGCCCCAGGCGCGGGACCTTTCGACTCGGCGTTCGGCTGGCGCCTCACGGCCGGCTCAAGGAACGGTCTCTGAGGAGCACGTCGGTTCGGCCTTGGCCTCGTTACCGACCTTGACGGCGGGGTCGCGTCGGCTCGATGAGCGTCTACGCGAACGGGTCCAGCAGGTGGGCGACCACGGCGAGCGTCTGAGGGCGCTTCGCGAGGGCGCCCCGGAGGTCCTGGTGGGCGTGCGGGAGGGCAGCCAGATAGCCGTCGATCAGGGCGCGGGGCAGACGCTCCGCACCCTGAGCCTTCGACTTGGCGTTCACGATCACCGCCAGCGCGGACGCCGCGTCGTTGGCCATCTTCCCGGACAGTTCGTCTTTCGGGAGGCGCTTCAGACCGAACATCGTCGTGCCGTACGACGTGTCATCCAGGCACGTGGTCCAGTACCGCTCGGATGCGTCGCGCAGCTCGTCGAAGAACGCATCCTCGCCGACGGTGCCGATCGTCGTGGCGTGCTCGCGGAGGAACCGGTCGATGACGCGGCGGGCGCCCCGGCCGTCAGCCCCCTTGCCCGCGGCCCGTCCCTCGACGGTGAGGTTCAGCCACAGCCCGAGGAAGCGGTCTCCGCCGCCGGGAAGGTAGCGGGCGCGAGACAGCGGGTCGGATGCGTCGTTGGCGGGCATGGGGCAACGATAGTCTGACGAGCCGACGGAGGGAGCGCGATGACCTACCCCTGGTGGAGCATGCTGCCGTTCGTGGCTCTGCTGGCGAGCATTGCGATCCTGCCGCTCAGCGCACGCACCAGCCACCTGTGGGAGCGCAGACCCTTCCAGCTGGCGCTGGCACTCGCCCTCGGCGTGCCCGTCGCCGTCGGCGTCTGGATGGTCGACGACCCGTGGCGCGTCGGCCACGCGCTGGCCGAGTACGGCCAGTTCATCATCCTTCTACTCGCGCTGTTCGTCGTCTCTGGGGGCATCTACCTCAAGGGCGACATCCGGGCGACGCCGCGTAATAACACGGTGTTCCTGGCGATCGGCGGGCTCGCTGCGTCGTTCGTCGGCACCACGGGCGCCGCGATGCTGCTGATCAGACCCCTGCTGAACACCAACAGCGAGCGCAAGCATCGGGCGCACACGGTGGTGTTCGCCATCTTCATCGTCGCCAACTGCGGCGGCCTGCTCACCCCGCTGGGCGACCCGCCGCTCTTCCTCGGCCTGCTGCGCGGCGTGCCGTTCGGCTGGACGCTCACGCTGCTGCCGCAGTGGCTGTTCGTCAACGCGCTCCTTCTGCTCGGCTACTACGCGCTCGACTGCCGCCGCTACCGCGCGGAGGACCCGGACGACATCGCGCACGACATCGCCGACATCGAGCCGCTCGGCATCCGCGGCGGCCTGAACGCCGTCTGGTTCGCGGTTGTCGTCGCGGCGGTCGCGTTCGCGCCGTCGATCGACCTCCACGCGATCGAGGCCGGACACGCGGACTGGACGGCTTGGCTGCCTGTGCGCGAGGTGCTCATGCTCGCCGCCGCGGCCGGCTCCTACCTGACCACGCCGAGGAGCGTCCGGTTCGGCGACAACGAGTTCTCGTGGGGGCCGATCGCGGAGGTCGCGGCGCTGTTCGTCGGCATCTTCCTCACCATGGTCCCCGCGCTGGCGTTCCTCGGGCAGATCGCACCACGGCTGCCGCTAAACGCGGTCACGTTCTTCGTGTTCACCGGAGGGCTGTCTGCCGTGCTCGACAACGCGCCCACCTACGCCACGTTCTACGAGATGGCCGCCCGCGTCCCTGCGCCGCCGGGCGCCGAGCTGGTGGGCGCGTCCCTGCCTGTCGCCGAGCCCTTCCTGGTGGCGATCTCGCTCGGGGCCGTGTTCTGCGGCGCGCTCACCTACATCGGCAACGGGCCGAACTTCATGGTGAAGGCGGTGGCGGAGTCGCGCGGTGTGGAGATGCCGTCGTTCGGGCGGTATGTCGCATGGTCGTTGGCGTACCTCGCCCCGATCCTTGTCGCCATGGCCTGCCTGTTCCTCGCCGACGGCGTGTTGGCCGTCACGCTGGGCGTGTCACTGACACTGTTCGTCGTCGCCAGAGCCGCCAGGGACCTCCGCCGCTCCGCCACCACCGACCGCCTGGCCCGCCGCTGAGGAGACTCTGTGCACAAATCTCTGTATGCGGGCACCCAGGCCCATATACGGCCTGGCTGCCCGTATACAGAGATTTGTGCACGGCGATCGCGGGGAGAGGTGCGATGACGGTGCTCCACGGACGCAGCGGGAAGCTTGTCGCTTCGCTCGTCTGCTCTTGTGGTTGAGATCCCGGACAGGTGCGGGACCTTTCGACTCGACGTGTTCGCTGGCGCTCACATGTCGGCTCAAGGACCGGTGGCTGCTCCTCACGGCTGGTTCAAGAACAGTGCTCACGTCAGCTGTCCGCCCGTTGTGGTCGGCTTGGTGGGCAGGTGCGGGACCTTTCGAGGCTCTTCACAATTGAGGGTGTAGGTGGGGTCTGAAGCCGCCGGTTTCCAGCAGCGCGCGAGCGACATAGTTGGTGAGGTTCCTGAAGCCGAGAGCGGAACCGCGGAGGTGTTCGAGGCGGCCGTTGATGGCCTCGGTGGGTCCGTTGCTCGTGCCGACGCGGTCGAAGTAGGCCAGCACGTCGGTGGCGCGTTGTTTCAGGGTCCGGCCGAGCGTGATCAGTTCCGACAGTGCTCGGGGGACACCGGTGGTGAGGGAGACGATGAGTTCTTCCATCAACCGGCGCCCGTCGGCAGGGTCCTTAGCGCGGTAGGCGGCCACCATCTTCTGATAGACCGCCCAGGTCACTTCGACCTCGGTGTGAGCGTCGTCGGCGAACAGCTTCTCCAGCCGGGCTTGCTGCTTCGGAGTCAGGAACCCTGCCCCGGTGGAGAGGGTCCGTCGGGCTCCGTACAGCGGGTCACCTTTGCGGCCCCGATGCCCCAGGATCCGTTGCTGGACACGGCGACGACACTTGTCCAGGGCTTCGCCGGCAAGACGGACGACGTGGAACGGGTCGAGAACCGCGACCGCGTCAGGCAACTCCTCACTGGTAGCGGTTTTGAAGCCGGTGAACCCGTCCATCGCGACCACCTCCACGCCATCGCGCCACGCTTTCGGGCGCTCAGCCAGCCAGGTCTTGAACGCGTGTTTCGAGCGGCCCTCGACCATGTCCAACAACCGCGACGTGCCGGTGCCGTCACGGATCGGGGTCAGGTCGATGATCACGGTGACGTAGCGGTCCCCGTGACGGGTGTGTCGCCACACATGCTCGTCAACACCGATCACCTTCACGTCATGGAACCTGCCTGGGTCATTGATCAGCACCCTCTGCCCTTCGGCCAGCACGGCGGTGTTAGCGGTGCTCCACGACACGCCCAGACCCTCGGCGACACGGGCCATCGTGAGGTGCTGAACCACGATCCCTTCCAACGCCCACCGCAGCCCCCGCCGCGATAGCTTCGCTCGCGGCTCGGCCGCCAGTGCGGTGTCTTGTCGCCACACCCGGCCGCAACCAGTGCATTTGTAGCGACGCACGCGGATCTGAAGGATCGTGGGTCGCCAACCCAGTGGCTCGTGAGCCAGCTCCCGGGTCACGGTGTCACGCACCAGACCGTGGCAGCCACACTCGTGGCACCAGTCATCCGGTGCAACGACCCGACACGCGATCACCGCCCGATCACGTTCGACCCGTTGCCCGACCGCCTGCAAGCCGAGCTCGTCAAGACGGCAGAACGTGGTCAGATCAGGGGCAGTGAAGGTAGCGTTGCGCACAGTCGAGGTCTTCTTGATGGACAGCGTAAGGAACTTCCATCCTGGAGGCCTCGACCCCTACCCCGCCAGCGACACGCCCTCAACCCCGCTGCGAGCTACCCACACCCTCGATTGTGAAGAGCCCCTTTCGACTCGACGGTTCGCTGGCGCTCACGCGTCGGCTCAAGGAACGGCGGCCGGCTCAAGGGCCGGTCCCTGAGGAGCAGCCCCGCAGGTTGACATGCGCAGAGCGAGAGCCCTGCGGGGCTGCGTCTCGAAGGGTCCGAAACCTCACACGCTCTCGATCCCGCCACAGACAGGGGCCAAGCCCTCGCGCGTGCACAAATCTCTGTATGCCGTCACCCAGGCCCATATACGGCCCGCCCGCTCGTATACAGAGATTTGTGTACGGAGATTGCGGGGGAGGTGCGATGACGGCGCTCCACGGACGCAGCAGGAAGTTCCTCGCTTTGCCCGTCTGCTCTGTGGTTGAGATCCCGGACAGGTGCGGGACCTTTCGACTCGACGTGTTCGCTGGCGCTCACATGTCGGCTCAAGGATCGGTGGCCGGCTCAGCTGTCTGCCCCGTTGCCGAGGCGCTGCCCACAGCGCGGGGCCTTTCGACTCGACGTGTTCGCTGGCGCTCACATGTCGGCTCAAGGAACGATCTGCGGGGCCCGGCTCAAGGATCGGTGGCCGGCTCGGCTGTCTGCCCCGTTGCCGAGGCCCTGCCCACAGTGCGGGGCCTTTCGACACGACGGTTCGCTGGCGCTCACGCGTCGGCTCAAGGAACGATGTGCGGGGCCCGGCTCAAGGAACGACCGCTAGACCGGGGCGTTGGTGAACCGGCTGTAGTGGCCCTGGAACAGGGCATCGATCTTGCCGGTCTCGCCGTTGCGGTGCTTCGGGATGTGGAACGCGGCCAGGCCGCGCTCCTCGTCGGTGGGGTTCTGCGTGTACATCTCCGGGCGGTGGAGCATGATCACCATGTCGGCGTCCTGCTCCAGCGAGCCGGACTCGCGGAGGTCCGACAGCTGCGGGATGCCGTCCTTGCGTTGCTCCGTGTTACGTGAGAGCTGCGAGAGTGCGATCACCGGGATCTCCAGCTCCTTGGCCAGCAGCTTGATCTGACGCGAGAACTCGGAGACCTCCAGCTGGCGCGACTCCACCTTCTTGCCCGAGCTCATCAGCTGGATGTAGTCGATGCAGAGGAGCTGCAGGTCGTGGCGCTGCTTCAGACGGCGGGCCTTCGCGCGGATCTCCATCATCGTCAGGTTGGGGGAGTCGTCGATGAAGAGGCTCTTCTCCTGCAGCAGCACCGACTTGTCGGTGATCCGCTGCCAGTCGGTCTCGTCCATCTTCGAGCCGCCGCCACGGATGCGACCCAGCGGCACGGACGCCTCGGCCGACAGGATCTTCATCACGATCTCCGTCCGGCTCATCTCGAGGGAGAAGAACGCGGCGGTCAGGTTGTGGTGGATGGCGGCGCTGCGACAGACGTCGAGCGCGAACGTCGACTTCCCGACGCCGGGGCGGGCCGCGACGATGATCATCTGGCCGGGGTGCAGGCCGTTGGTCAGCCGGTCGAGCTCCGTGAAGCCCGTCGGCACGCCCGAGAGGGCGTCGCCCGACGACTGGATGGCCTCGATCTCGTCGAAGGTGGGCTCGATGAGCTCACGCAGCGACTTGTAGTCCTCCGACGCCTTCTTCTCCGTCACCTCGAAGAGTGTCTGCTGCGCCTCGTCGACGATCTTGTCGACCTCGCCCTGGCCCTGATAGCCGAGCTGCGCGATGCGGATGGAGGCGTTCACCAGTCGGCGGAGGACGGCCTTGTCGCGCACGATCTCCGCGTAGTACGGCGCATTCGCGGCGATGGAGACCGACGCGAGCAGGTCGTGCAGATAGACGGCGCCGCCCACCTTGGCCAGCTGGCCGGCCTTGCTGAGCTCACCCGCCACCGTGATCGGGTCGGCGGGCTCGCCGCGCCCGTACAGCGTGAGGATGGCGTCGAAGATCGACTCGTGGTTGGGGCGGTAGAAGTCGACACCGCGCAGCACCTCGACGACGTCGGAGATGGCGTCCTTCGACATCATCATCGCGCCCAGCACGCTCTGCTCGGCGTTCAGATCCTGCGGCGGCGTGCGGTCCAACTCGCGGTCGTCGTATACCGGTGCCTGGGTCACGGCGCACACCTCCTTCGGGCTCTCGATCCTTCAGGGTAGGGCCTGCCTCGGACAGTTTTTCCCGCCGGCACGGCGCCTCGGTCCACAGCCTGTGGATAGTTCTGTGGACGGCGTGTGGATGGTCGTGGACAAGGGTCAGTGGGCGCGATGACGAGGTGTGGAAGACGCTGTGAGCTGTCGACAAGTCTCCGTTATCAAATCGTTATATTTCGTCGACGTCGACCAGGGAGGCCGACTTGAACTATTACCCCCGGGGGGTATAGTTCAGGGCAGGGAGGATCGATGACCGAACAACACGACGGCGCGGCGCACGCGCACTGGGGGTACACCTCGGAGAAGGCGGCCTACCTGCGCCGGCTGAAGCTGATCGAGGGGCAGACGCGCGGGATCGCGCGGATGGTCGAGGAGGATCAGTACTGCATCGACGTCCTCACGCAGATCGCCGCCGTCACGAGCGCGCTGAAGGCCGTCTCGCTGGGGCTGCTCGGCGACCACCTCTCCCACTGCGTCGCCGACGCCGCCCGCAAGGGCGGGCCCGAGGCCGACGAGAAGCTCGACGAGGCCCTCCAGGCCATCAAGCGCCTGGTCAAGTAGGAAAACAAGAAAGAAGGAAATCGCCATGATCGCCAACTACACCGTCTCCGGCATGACCTGCGGCAACTGCGTCGCGCACGTCTCCGAGGAGGTCTCCGAGGTCGCGGGCGTGACCAACGTGTCCGTCCAGCTGGACGGCTCGATGGCCGTCGAGTCCGACGAGCGCATCCCCTTCGACGCCATCATCGAGGCCGTGCGCGAGGCCGGCAACTACTCGGTCGTCGAGGCCTGACAGAAACCACCGCGCGCCCGCCAACCGCACGGTTGGCCGGCGCCGCCGTGCCCTGAGGGGCAGGGAATCAAGAGGCGCGAGAGCGAGATGAGCAACAACACCATCCAACTCGACATCCAGGGCATGACGTGCGCGTCGTGCGCCGCGCGGATCGAGAAGCGGCTGAACAAGGTCGACGGCGTCACGGCGTCGGTGAACTACTCCACCGAGAAGGCGACGGTCGACGCGCCGCCGACCCTCAGCCCGGACGACCTGATCGCCGTCGTCGAGAAGGCGGGCTACGGCGCGACGCTGCCGAAGCCCGAGGAGCCGAAGGTCGACGAGGCGGCCGAGCTGCTGCCCCGCGTCGTCGGCGCGTTCGCCTGCGGCATCCCCGTGGTGGCCGTCTCGATGGTCCCGGCGCTGCAGTTCCCGGGGTGGCAGTGGGTGGCGCTCGCGCTGTCGACCGTCGTGGTGCTGTGGTTCGGCCGCAGCTTCCACAAGGCGACGCTCACCAACCTCCGGCACGGCGCCACGACGATGGACACGCTCGTCACCATCGGCACGCTCACGGCGTACGCCTGGTCGCTCTACGCCATGATCTTCGGCCACGCGGGCATGATCGGCATGAAGCACAGCTTCGAGCTGAATCTCGGCGCGCAGGACGCGCTCGGATTCGTCTACTTCGAGGCCGCCGTCACGATCATCGCGTTCCTCCTGCTGGGCCGCTGGATCGAGGCGCGGGCCAAGACGGAGTCCGGCGCGGCGCTGCGCGCGCTGCTCGAGATGGGGGCCAAGCAGGCCACCGTGCTCGTCGACGGCGTGGAGCGCAGCGTCGACACCGCGATCGTGCGCGTCGGCGACCTCGTGCTGGTCCGGCCCGGCGAGAAGGTCGCGGTCGACGGCGAGGTCGTCGAGGGGCGCTCGGCCGTGGACGCCTCCATCATCACGGGGGAGTCGCTGCCGGTCGACGTCGAGCCAGGGTCCGCGGTCGTCGGCGGCTCGGTGAACACCACGGGGCGTCTCGTGGTCCGGGCGACGGCGGTGGGCAAGGACTCGCAGCTGTCCCGGATCGCCACCATGGTCGAGGAGGCGCAGACCGGCAAGGCCGACGTGCAGCGCCTCGCGGACAAGGTCTCCGGCATCTTCGTGCCGGTGGTGCTCGTCATCGCGGCCGTCACCCTCGTCCTGCATCTGGTGCTGCAGCACGGCCTCACCGCCTCGCTGTCGGCCGCCATCTCCGTGCTGATCATCGCGTGCCCCTGTGCGCTGGGGCTGGCCACGCCGTCGGCGCTCATGGTCGGCACGGGCCGCGGCGCGCAGCTGGGCACGGTGATCCGCGGCCCGCAGGTGCTGGAGCGCGCGCAGCGCGTCCGCACCGTGGCCTTCGACAAGACGGGCACCCTGACCACCGGCGAGATGTCGGTGATCGACGTGGAGCCCGTGGCGGGCGTCGCCGAGGCCGACCTGCTGCGGCTCGCGGCCGCGGTGGAGTCCGCGTCCGAGCACCCGATCGCGCGCGCCGTCGTGGCGGCCGCTCCCGTCCTCGCGCCCGCGGACGAGTTCCAGAACGTGCCCGGCCGCGGCGTGAAGGCGCTCGTCGACGGCCGCCCGGTCTTCGCGGGTTCGGCGGCCTTCATGGCCGACCTGGGCTACGAGCCGGTCGCCTGGAGCCGCGACCTGATCGGCAGCGTCGTGGAGGTGGCCGACGAGGAGCGCGTGCTGGGCCGCATCGTGGTGGCCGACACGGTGAAGGAATCGGCCGCGAGCGCCGTCGCAGAGCTCCGCCGCCTCGGCATCGAGCCGGTGATGATCAGCGGCGACAACGAGGCCACGGCGCGCGCCGTCGCCGCGCAGGTCGGCATCACCGAGGTGCGCGCCGGCGTCACGCCCGAGGGCAAGGTGGCCGTCATCAAGGAGCTGCAGGCGGGGGGGAACCAGGTCGCGATGGTCGGCGACGGCGTGAACGACGCCGCGGCGATCGCCACGGCCGATCTCGGCATCGCCATGGGCACGGGGACGGACGCCGCGATCGCGGCCGGCGACATCACGCTCATGCGCCACGACCTGGGGGCGGCCGTCGACGCCGTGCGGCTCGCGCGCGCCACGCTGCGCACCATCAAGTCCAACCTGGTGTGGGCGTTCGGATACAACGCCGCGGCCATCCCGCTGGCGGCCTTCGGCATGCTGACGCCCATGATCGCGGGTGCCGCGATGGCGTTCTCCAGCGTCTTCGTCGTGCTCAATAGCCTGCGGCTGCGCACCTTCCGGTAGGCGCGCCGCTCGCAGTGCGAGAAGATCCTAAGAATTGTTTTGGAATTTCTCAGGAAGCGACTTACCCTGGTAGGGCGCTCGATGAACGTCGGGCTCAACCCCAACCTGTTGGAGAACAATGGCCAAGGTCCTGATCCCCGCCGTCGCAGGCGGCACCGCGCTCGTCCTCGTCGGCGCGGTGGCTGCCGCTACTGCGCTGCAGAAGAACGACATCGAGCTGACTGTCGACGGCGCCACCGAGGCCATCTCGGTGCGCGAGCGCACGGTCGGTGAGGTGCTCGAGCTTCAGGGCATCGAGCTCGGCGATCACGATGTGGTGCTGCCCGCCGCGGACACCACCGTGACCGACGGCCTCGCGATCTCGGTCTCGTACGGGCGCCCGCTGGATCTCACGGTCGACGGCCAGAGCCGGACGGTGTGGACCACCGCCCGCACCGTCGGCGAGGCCCTGCAGCAGCTGCAGCTCGACGAGTCCGACGCCAAGCTCTCGGCCACGCGCTCCGCCGGCATCGCCCGCGAGGGCCTCGACCTCACCGTCACCTCCGCCAAGGACGTCACCATCGTCAAGGCGGGCAAGGAGTCGGAGGCGCGCCTCGCGGGGACCGTCGCCGACCTCCTGGCCGACCAGGGCATCGCCGCGGACGACGACGACATCGTCAAGCCCGCGCTCGAGACCGAGCTGGCCGACGGGATGAAGGTGACCTACGTCAAGGTCGAGACCAAGACGCGCACCAAGGACAAGGTCATCAAGCACAAGACCGAGCGGTTGAAGACCAAGTCGCTGCTCAAGGGCAAGACCAAGGTGGACACCAAGGGCAAGGACGGCAAGGCCGTCGAGACCTACACCGAGGTGTACCGGGACGGCAAGCTGTACTCCTCGAAGCTGACCGACACCAAGGTCGCCAAGAAGCCGGTGACCGAGGTCATCAAGGTGGGCACGAAGGTCGTCAAGCCGGCCACGTCCTCCTCCGATTCCGGCTCCGGTTCCGGCTCGTCGAAGTCGTCGGACTCGAAGTCCTCCGGTTCGTCGAACCTGTCGCCGGCCAGCGGCTCCAGCTGCAAGGCGTCGTACTACTGGCAGGGTCAGATGACCGCCACCGGTGAGCGGTTCAACCCGAACGCCCTGACGGCCGCGCACAAGACCATGAAGTTCGGCACCAAGCTCAAGGTCACCAACCCGCGCAACGGCAAGACCGTCATCGTGCGGATCAACGACCGCGGCCCGTACATCTCCGGCCGCTGCCTCGATCTGTCCCGCGCGGCCATGCAGGCCATCGGCGGCACCTCGGCGGGGGTCATCACGGTCAACTACGAGGTCGTTTCCTGATACTCCTGGTTCAGGTTAACTGACCCTGGGTTGAGGGCGCGATGCCCCTCCGCTAGTATCATGCGCGTGCGCTGATCACGCACCGAAAGGCCCGGTCCCCTGCCGCCCCCCAATTGCAGCGGGCTGGGCTCTTTTGGTTCCTCAGCCAGAACCGGTAGCGTCCAGCCATGGGTTATCGCATCGAGACGGATTCCATGGGCGACGTGCAGGTCGCCGACGATCGCTACTGGGGCGCGCAGACCGAACGCAGCCTCCACAACTTCGACATCGGCCGCAACTCCTTCGTGTGGGACCGGCCGATGATCCGCGCGCTGGGTGTGCTGAAGAAGGCTGCGGCCCTAGCCAACGCGGAATTGGGGGAGCTGCCTGCTGAGAAGGCCGAGCTGATTGCGCGCGCGGCCGACGACGTCATCGCGGGCGAGCTGGACGAGCATTTCCCGCTCGTGGTGTTCCAGACGGGGTCCGGAACGCAGTCGAACATGAACGCCAACGAGGTGATCTCCAACCGGGCGATCGAGCTGGCCGGCGGCGTGCGCGGCTCCAAGAAGCCGGTGCACCCCAACGACGACGTGAACCGCGGCCAGTCCTCCAACGACACGTTCCCCACCGCCATGCACATCGCCGTGGTGAGCGAATTGAACACTCTGCTCTATCCCTCGGTGGCCGAGCTCAGGGACGTGCTCGCCGCCAAGGCCGCCGAGTACGACGACGTGGTCATGGTGGGCCGCACGCACCTGCAGGATGCGACCCCCGTGCGGCTGGGTCAGGTGACCGGCGGCTGGGTGGCGCAGATCGACTTCGCGCTCGACGGCATCCGCGCCGCCGACGCCCGCGCCCGCGAGCTGGCCATCGGCGGCACCGCCGTCGGCACCGGCCTCAACGCCCACCCGGACTTCGGCAGGACCGCGGCCGCGAAGATCTCCGCCGAGACCGGCCTGGAGTTCCAGCAGGCCCCGAACCTGTTCGCGGCGCTCAGCGCGCACGACTCGCTCGTCGAGGTCAGCGGTGAGCTGCGCGTGCTCGCCGGCGCGCTCATGAAGATCGCCAACGACGTGCGCTGGTACGCCAGCGGCCCGCGCAACGGCATCGGCGAGCTGCTCATCCCGGAGAACGAGCCCGGCAGCTCGATCATGCCCGGCAAGGTCAACCCCACGCAGTCCGAGGCCCTCACCATGGTGGCCGCCCGCGTGTTCGGCAACGACGCGACGGTGGGCTTCGCGGGCACGCAGGGCAACTTCCAGCTGAACGTGTTCAAGCCCGTGATGGCGCACGCCGTGCTGGAGTCCATCCGCCTGCTGGCCGACGGCTCCCGCTCGTTCAGCGCGCACTGCGCGGTGGGCATCGAGCCGAACCGCGAGCGGATCGCGGCGAACCTCGCCTCCAACCTGATGCTCGTGACGGCGCTGAACCGTCACATCGGCTACGACCTGGCCGCGAAGATCGCCAAGCAGGCGCACAAGCAGGGCACGTCGCTGCGCGAATCGGCCGTCGCCAACGGCGTCAGCGGCGAGGACTTCGACCGCTGGGTGATCCCCGGCGACATGACCGGGCCCTCCGCCTAACCGCCCAACAGAAGCCAGCGGACGGCGACGCCTGCCTTCTACCGTGACGCCTGCCTTCTACCGTGATGCCTGGCCTTCACCGTGACGCCTGCCCTGTTTGAGCGTGCGGGGCAGGCGTCACGGCATAACGCTGGCGTTGCGGTGGAAGGCAGGCGTCACGGGGTGGAACGCTGGCGTCAGCCCGCGAGTTCGGCGTAGATGTCGAGCATCTCCTGAGCCTGTGACGCGATGCTCCATTGGCTCGCCAGCTCGACGGAGCGGTGCGCGGCGGTGGCGCGCCAATCGTCGTCGCGGAGTCTGTCGATCACCCGGAGGAGGGCGGCGGCCAGCGAGGCAGGGGTCGGGCGCGCGAACTCGCCGTTGATGCCGGGCTCGATGACCAGATCCAGCTCGTGGTCGACGGAGACCAGAGGCAGGCCCGCGAGGGCAGCCTCGTGCAGCACGAGCGCCTGGGTGTCGGTCTGGCTCGGGAACGCGAAGACGTCGGCCATGCCGTAGTACGCGCCGAGCGTCTCGCGCTTCTGTTCGCCGGGCAGGATGATGCGGCCGGCGTCGCGGCCCTCGGCCAGGACGCGCTTGATGTGGGAGTAGCGCTGCCAGTCGCCGACGACGCACAGCCGGGCGTCGGGGCGTTGCGCGTGCACGAGCGTGAACGCGTCGGCCAGCAGCGGGATGCCCTTCTCCGGCGCGATCCTGCCCGCGTACAGCACCATCGGGCCCGCGGGCTGCGGGATGGGCGGGGGGCCGGGCGGGAGCGGGTCGACGCCGTTGGGCACCACCCTGATCGGGATGTTCGGCGCCACCTCACGGCAGCGGGCGGCGGTCTTGGGCGACGGCGTGGTGGTCAGGTCCGCGCTCTCCAGCATCTTCTGGGCCACGCCCAGCAGCAGGGCGGTGGAGCGGCCGCGGTCCTCGTAGCGGATCTCGGCGTTGCGGAGGTCGCGCGCGTCCACCAGTTCGCCGCGCGACAGCGCCGCGAACGCCCGCACCACGCCGGTGAGCAGCGGCAGCACGGTGGAGTAGTGGTCCGCGTAGGCGTCGAAGTCGGTGTGCCAGGTGAGCAGCATCGGGATGCCGAGGCGGCGCGCGGCCAGCGTGCCGAGGGCGCCGACGGTGCCCAGTCCGTGCACGTGGATCACGTCGGGCGCCAGGCGGCCGATCTGCTCGATGGTGCGCTCGAAGTGTCGCCCGTTGGCGACGCGCGTCGGCATCTTCGGCACGCGCACCGACGGCAGGCGGATCTCGGTGCGGCCGGCGCGGCCGTGGTGCGGGTTGGGGCCCTTGGCGGCCGGCGCGACGACGATCACCTCGTGCCCGGCGTCGAGCAGGTTGCCCTCCAGCTGTTGGACGGCGTACATCAGCCCGTTGCTGCCGGGCCCGTAGTTGTCGGTGAACTCCGCCACCCTCAGCGGGCGCGCGGCGCGGGCAGCGGGTGTGTTCACCCGGTCACTCTATCGGCATCGGCGCCGTCGCCCGGGCAATCCACGCGGGCCCGCACGCCGCGCGTCAGTGCTGGGCGATGCAGAACTGGTTGCCCTGCGGATCCGCGAGAGTGACCCAGCGGAAGGACTCGTCCCCGCGGTCGCCCACCAGCGTGGCTCCGGCGGCGAGCAGCTCCTCGCGCGAGGCGTCGAGGTCCTCGACGGTGAGGTCGAGGTGGATGCGGTTCTTGCCGGGGGTGGGGTCGCCGACGTGCTGGATGGCCAGCATCGGCGTGGAGCCGATCATGACGAACCAGCCGTCGTTCTCCTCGACGATGGGCGCGCCGAGGCGTTCGGCCCACCAGGCGGCGAGGGGGCGGGGGTCGTCGGAGTCGATGGTGATCATCCCGATGTTGAGCGTCATGGCCTCACACTATGGCGTTGTGCCGCCGCAATGGTGATCTTTCTCGTGCTGCGCCGCAGCTTCGCCGAAGGTATGACAGGATCGATCAGGTGAGTTTCGACCCCAGGTCCATCGCCAATCCTGAGTACTTCGCCGAGAACCGGCGGGCTCCCCATTCGGACCATCGCTGGTTCGCCGACGCCGCCGAGGCCGCCGTGGGGGAGAGCGGCTTCGAGCAGTCGCTGAACGGGCTGTGGAAGTTCCACTACGCCAAGAACCTCGGCTCGACGATCCCCGGGTTCGAGGCGCCGGACTACGACACCGAGGCCTGGGACGACATCCCCGTGCCCGCGCACATTCAGCTCCAGGGCTACGACCGGCCCCAGTACGTCAACGTGCAGTATCCCTGGGACGGCCTCGAGGACATCGCGCCCGGCCAGATCCCCGAGAAGTACAACCCCGTCGGCAGCTACGTCCGGCTGTTCACGCTCGACCGACCGCTCGCCGACGGTGAGCGTCTCAGCGTGTCGTTCAAGGGCGCGGAGACGGCGGTGGCCGTGTGGCTGAACGGCGCCTATGTCGGCTACGCGTGCGACTCGTTCACCCCGTCGGAGTTCGACCTCACCCCGCACCTGATCGACGGCGAGAACAAGCTCGCCGCCCAGGTGTTCAAGTTCAGTGCCGCGTCCTGGATCGAGGATCAGGACTTCTTCCGGTTCTCCGGCCTCTTCCGTGATGTCGTCTTGTACCGCCGCCCGGCGGTGCACGTCGAGGACCTCCGCGTGGTCACCGACCTGGCCGACGACTTCGGGTCCGCCGTGTTGCGCGTCGGCGTGCTGGTCGACGGCGAGGGCTCCGTGCGCGCCACCCTGGCGGGCGTCGGCGAGCTGTCGCCCGGGCCGGACGGTCGGCTGGAGCTCGCGGTCGACGCACCGCGGCTGTGGAGCGCCGAGGACCCGGCGCTCTACGACCTGACCGTCGAGCTGTTCGACGCCGCGGGCGCGCTCGTCGAGGTGATCCCGCAGCGGGTGGGTTTCCGCCGCTTCGCGATCGAGGACGGGTTGATGAAGATCAACGGCAAGCGGGTGCATTTCGTGGGCGTGAATCGGCACGAGTTCGGCCTGCAGGGCCGTGTGATGTCGGTGGCCCAGACGCATGCGGACCTCCGCCAGCTGAAGGCGGCCAACGTCAACGCCATCCGCACCAGCCACTACCCGAACAACTCGTTCTTCTACGCGCTGGCCGACGAGTACGGCTTCTACGTGATCGACGAGATGAACCTCGAGTCGCACGGGCATTGGGCCGCGGCGCAGTCCGGCCGGATCGCGCCCGAGGACGTCGTCCCCGGCAGCCACCCCGAGTGGCGCGGCGCGCTGCTGGACCGCGCCGCCAACATGCTCCAGCGCGACAAGAACCACCCCAGCATCGTGATGTGGTCCTGCGGCAACGAGTCCTTCGGCGGCTCCAACATCCACGACGTCTCGGACTACTTCCGTGAGCAGGACACGCGCCCGGTGCACTACGAGGGCGCGTCGTGGGACAAGAGGTTCCCCGAGACGACGGACGTCTACAGCGAGATGTACACCCCGGCGGCCGACGTGGAGCGGTTCCTGGCCGAGAACCTCGACAAGCCCTACATGCTGTGCGAATACGCGCATGCGATGGGCAACTCGTTCGGCGCCGTCGACGCCTACCTCGACCTCGCCCGCCGCGAGCCGCGCTTCCAGGGCGGGTTCATCTGGGACTTCGCGGACCAGGCCATCCGCACCACTGACCCGCACGGCGCCCCGTTCTTCGGCTACGGCGGCGACTTCGGCGACGCCCCGCACGACTACGAGTTCAGCGCCAACGGCATCTTCTTCGCCGACCACACCCCCAAGCCGTTCCTTCAGGCCGTCAAGTACCTGTACCAGGCGCTCCAGGTAGAGGTCGACGGCGAGGGCTTCACGGTCACCAACCACCACCTGTTCACCGATGCGGCCGCGTACCGCGCGGTGGTGCTCGTGCGGCGCGAGGGCACGCTGCTGGCGGAGGCCGACGTCGACGTGGCGGTCGCGCCCGGTGACACGCGCCGCTTCCCGCTGCCGGTGACCGTGCCGTCGACACCGGGCGAGTACACCGTCGACGTGTCGTTCCGGCTGAGGGCGCAGACGATCTGGGCGGAGGCCGGACACGAGGTCGCCTACGGGCAGGGTGTCGTCCGCGTCGCGCGTGCGCCGCGTCCTGCCGCCCCGCGGCCCGAGGTGATCGACGGCGTCCACAACGTCGGCGTGCGTGGCCGGCACTTCACGGCGCTGTTCGCCCGCCCCGTCGGCGGCCTCGTGTCGTACACGTACGGCTCGACGTCCGACGGCGGCCGCCAGCTGCTGCACGGGGTGCCGAAGCCGAACTTCTGGCATGCGCCCACCGACAACGAGCGCGGCTGGGGGTCGTCGTTCGAGGACGGCGCCTGGCTGCTGGCCAGCCGCTACGCCAAGGCCGTGGCAGGCCCGGTGGTCGAGTGGGTGGGCGACAAGGTGTCGGTCTCGTTCACCTACGCACTGCCCACCACCCCGGCCGGCACGTGCGACGTCGCCTACCTCGTCGACGGCGACGGTCGCATCGAGGTGACGATGACGGTGAAGCCCGGCGAGGGCCTGGCCGACATGCCCGAGTTCGGCATGCTGCTGCGCACCGATCCCGCGTTCGACACCGTGACCTGGTACGGCGAAGGCCCGAACGAGTGCTACGCGGACCGCCGCGCCGGCGCCCGCCTGGACGTCTACTCCGGCGCCGTGCGGGATCAGCTGGCGCCGTACGTCCGGCCCCAGGAGTCGGGCAGCCACACCGGCGTTCGCTGGGCGACGGTCACGGATCACCGCGGCGCGGGCCTGCGTTTCGAGGCCGACGGTGAGATGGAGTTCTCCGCGCTCCCGTGGACCCCGTTCGAGATCGAGAACGCCGCGCACCCCGTCGACCTGCCGCCCGTCCAGCACACCGTGCTGCGCCCGGCGCTGGCCCGGCGCGGCGTGGCCGGCGACAACTCGTGGGGCGCCCGCACGCATCCCGAGTACCTGCTCCCGCGAGGCGAGCTGGTGTTCCGGTTCGCGTTCCAGGGCATCCGCTGACGCTTCGATGAGCACGCGCCGGAGTTCGTCGGCCTGCTCACCCTGGCATGGTTCGATGAGCACGTGGCGGAGTTCGTCGCCCGAAACACCCCGAAATCGGCCTTTTTCCGGCGCTCCTGACGCTTCCGTGGGTGTTCGAGGGAGTCTGAACGGGTGCACGCCGTTCTCTCGTCTAGGTTCGTGGCTTGGTGAAGAGTCAACGAGTCTGGGGCGGAGAACGGCGTGCGGAGATCAACCCTATGGGGGCGGCTGCTTGGTGTCGAGAAGACGGTCGTGGAGGAGGTTGAGTTCGATGAGGATGAGCAGGTCCTGATCGTTCGGGTGCGGCCGCGGAAGACGAAGCAGAACCGGTGTGGGCAGTGCGGGCGGAAGGCTGCGGCGTATGACCGTGGCGAGGGGGAACGGCGGTGGCGGGGTCTGGATCTGGGGACGATCCGCGTGTACTTGGAAGCGGACGCGCCCAGGGTGTCGTGCCCGGTGCACGGGCCGACGGTGCGGCGCGTGCCGTGGGCTCGGCATGGTGCCGGTCACACGTACGGGTTCGATGATCAGGTCGCGTGGTTGGCGACGCGGTCGTCGAAGACGACGGTGACGTTGTTGATGCGTGTCGCGTGGCGCACGGTCGGGGCGATCATCGCCCGGGTCTGGGCCGATGCGGAGCAACTGCGGGACCGGTTCGATGGCCTGTCCCGGATCGGGATCGATGAGATCAGTTACAAGAAGGGCCACAAGTATCTGATGGTCGTCGTGGACCACGACACGAAGACGCTGGTGTGGGCAGCTCCCGGGAGAACGATGGACACGTTGCGGGACTTCTTCGACCTGCTCGGCCCCGAGCGGTGCTCCCGGATCACGCATGTTTCCGCGGACGGGGCGGACTTCATCGGCACCGTGGTAGCCGAGAAGTGCCCGAACGCGGTCCGGGTCGCCGACCCGTTCCATATCGTGCAGTGGGCCACCGAGGCACTCAACGACGTGCGCAGGGAATCCTGGAATGACGCTCGTAAGCTCGCTCGGACCGAGCCATCACGGCCCCGCGGCAGGCCCGCAGCGGACGCGCCGGCCCGGCCGCAGTCCGAGCGGGCCAGGGGGTTGAAGGGCGCCCGGTACGCACTGCTGAAGAATCCCGAGGACCTCACCGAGCGCCAGGGTGCCAAGCTCGCATGGATCGTGAAAGCCGACCCCAGGCTCTACCGCGCTTACCTCCTCAAAGAAGGACTCCGGGCAGTGTTCAAGATCCCGCTGGAAGCGGCACGAGACGCGCTGGAGGGGTGGCTGAAGTGGGCGCGAAGATGCCGGATCCCGGCGTTCGTGGCGCTCGCCCGGAAGATCACCAAGCACCGCGACCGGATCCTCGCCGCGATCGAGCACGGCCTCTCCAACGCGCTCATCGAGTCCACCAACACCAAGATCCGCCTCATTACCCGCGTTGCCTTCGGCTTCAAGACCGCCGACCCGCTCATCGCCCTGGCGATGCTCACCCTCGGCCCTCACCGGCCCGCGCTCCCCGGCCGGAAATGACCCACGGATCAGTCAGGAGCGCCCTTTTTCCACGACGAACTCCGGCGCGTGCTCATCGACCACCGATGAGAGGTGTGTCGTGCTCATCGAGCCGTGACGGAAGGTGTGTCGTGCTCATCGGGCGGGGGCGTCGGGCGTCAACTCGCGAGGCCGCGTGAGTGGGCGTCGGTGGCGGGGGCTACCCTTGGGCACATGTCCACCTCGAACATGCAGCCGGCGGAGCTGCCGCGGTCGTTCGAGGGACGGTTCACCGACTTCTACCGGGAGACGCGCCCCACGGCGCTGCGGTTCGTGCAGTTCCGGGCGCGCGGAGCCGACCACGAGGGGATCCTCGAGGAGTCGTTCCTGCTGGTGTGGAAGCGCCTGACGGCGACGGGGGAGCTGTCCGTGGGGTGGTTCTACCAGGTGCTGAGGAACAAGATCGGGGACTTCTACCGCTCGACGGGCCGCACCGCCATCCCGGTCTGCACCGAGGATCTCCCGGAGGTCGCGTCGCCCTACGACCTCGCGCACGTCGTGGCGCAACGCGCCGACGTGCGGCGCGTTCTGAGCGAGCTGTCGACGGTTCACGCCGAGGTGCTGCTGCTCGCCTATTGGTGCGACCTCAGCGGCTCCGAGGCCGCGCGAGCGCTCGGCGTGAGTGAGGGGGCGTTCCGCGCCCGGCTGGTCCGCGCGAGGCGGGCGTTCGCCGAGGAGTACGGCGTGGCGGGCGAGGGTGCTCGGACGGCGCATGAGGGGGTGCTGGCATGGATCGCATCGAGCGACTGATCCGCGACGCCAAGCCGCCCGCCGCGCCGGACGCCGGGGCGGAGGAGGCACTCGCCCGCATCCTGGCAGCGCCCAGCGCGCTCGATCAGCGCCCCGCGGACGAACCGGCCCCGACGCGCATCGTCCGCCTGGCGCGGCCCTGGTCGCGGGTGGCCTCAGTGGCCGCCGTCCTCATGCTCGCCGCCGCGTTGTTCCTCAGCCCCATGCTGGGCGGGGTCGGCGCGACGGCGGAGGCGGCCTCCGTGCTCGACGCCGCCGCGCGCGCAGCGGTCGAGCCTCCTGCCCGGCCGGACCAGTACTGGAAGGTCACCTCGTACGGCGTGCATCCGATGGTGATCGGCGAGGGGAACCTCGGCGACGCAGGCGTATCCGTCGGGCTGGAGCCCGAGGTGATGATCAGCTACGTGGCCGTCGACGGCTCCCGCTCGGGCTGGTTGGTTCAGGCGGGCCTGCCGTTTCTCAGGCAGATCAGCGGCCCGCCCGTGGCCCTGCCGCACGTGGAGGGAAGGCCCTATTCCTACGTCCTTCCTCCTGCGGAGGACGCCTATCGCCTGGCGGAGCTCTCCCTCGACCCCCGGGTGCTGCAGGCGCAGCTGTATCAGCGCAGCGTGGGCCAGGGTAACTCGCGCGACGGCGCGGCGCTGGAGGCGGCCGCGTCGATCCTGCGCTCGGGATACGCCTCGGCGGAGCTCCTCCGCGCGCTCTACTCGGCCGTCAAGCTGATCCCGGGCGTCATCGTCGTCGGCCGATCGCAGGTCACCGACGGCCGCCGCGTCATCGTTCTCGGCCGTGACGAGCCGAATGTGGGCCAGCACTTCGAGCTGCTGTTCGACGAGGAGACCGGCGCGTTCGTCGGCGAGCGCACGGGCTGGGATGCGCCAGGCAACGGCACCTCGGAGGTGACCTACACCCGCGAGCTGGTCGACGCGATCGATGACGACCCCAACCAGATCTTCGAAAAGTAACCCCCGCCGCGTAACAAACCGGTGCCCTCGGCCAATGACAGGAGTATCAGGGCGTTGGCTCGAGTGAGCGGACGGCGGTGGGCAGAGGCCCGGCGCAGCACTTGATGGACAGAAAGGATCATGGCGATGATGCGATGGTCGAAGCGTGCGAAGGTGGTCGTTGTCGGACTCGCTGCGGTGGGGACGCTGGTGGGCGGTGCTCCCGCCGCGAAGGCGGACGCTGGTCCGCTGGTGATCGAGCACTGCCTCAGCGGCTACAGCTGCGGTTGGACGAACTCCCAGTTCGCGGGGTACATCTACAAGATGGGAGCCGTGGGCGACTTTGACCTGTCGGGGGTCTACAAGAACTCGATCAGTTCGGCAGCCAACCGTCACGACAAGCGGTACACGAAGTGGTACACCGGCAGCGGTCAGGAGGGCACCATCTGGTGCTTGGCGCCCGGATACCAGCGCCACGATCTGTCCGGCTATGCGGTGAACGACAACTTCGAGTCCGTCCAGTTCACGGCCGACTCGTCGGGCTGCACCAAGTGACCCTTGTAGGGTCCTGCGCGACGGGCCGGGCGGACGCCGCAACACCGAGGCTCCGCCGGTCCGTCGTGGCCGGAATCGTCCTGGCAGTCCTCTCGTCCGCCGGGTGCACCGCGCCGGAGGCACCCCTCCCACCCCCTCCGCTGACGGCCGAGGAGCAGGCATCGTTCGACAGCTGGTATCGCTACAGGAAAATGACAGGCGAGATGCAGCAGATGGAGGACGAGCTCATCCGGCGCTGCATGGTGGCGAAGGGCAATCGCTGGATGATCTCGTCGGTGCCTCCGAACGAAGGTCAGGTGCACAAGTCGCTGTCCGTCGAGGAGGCCACCAAGTACGGCTATTCCACGGTCACGATCTCGGCCGCGGCGCGCGCGGAGGACAAGCGGCTGGAGGAGTTCGAGGCCTCGCTGACGAAAGCCGAGCGGGACAAGCAGGTGCTCGACGTGATGGGCGGCCCGACTGCGCCGGAGGAGTCGGTGATCGTCGGGCAGGACAAGATCTCGTACCCGAAGGTCGGCTGCCGATACGAGGTGCAGCAGAAGCTCTACGGCGACGTGGCCGCGTGGAACGAACTGCGGTTCAGCATCATGGTGGATGCCGCGGAAGAGATCGAGGAATCTCCGGAAGCGAAGCAGGCCGCGAAGCCGTGGTCGAGCTGCATGGCAGCCGTGAACCGCCACTACAAGGACCCGTTTGAGGCACGCTCGGCGGGCTTCGATGCGTCGACGCCCGGCATCAAGTACGAGGGCCCGACTCCGAAGGAGATCGAGATCGCCGTGGCGGACGCGACGTGTCGGGCTGAGACCGGTTATGACGACGCGATGCAACTCATCGGTCGCAAGGCGTACGCGCACGCGGCCATGGGCTTTGAGGGACAGATCCTTCGGCTGATCGAGCTCTACACCGAGGCGCAGAAGCGCGGTAAAGAGCTGCTTGGATGACGACGTCAGGAACCCGGCGGTTGGGACGCATCGTCGTGGGGGTGGTGGTGGCCGTGACGGTCGGGGCCGGTCTCGTGCTGGTCGGCCGGTGGTCCGTCCCGTTGAAGGAGCGGCCGGGGTTCGCGGCTCCCACCGTCATGCCCATCGTCGTCAACCCTCAGCTGGGTCCGTTGATCGACATGGTTTCGATGGCAGGGCAGGTGCACTACCCCACGCAGGTGGTGGTGCCCCTGCCCCCGGACGACGACGCGTTTCGTCAGGTGGTGACCGCTGCGCCCCTTTCCGTGGGGGACCAGGTTGCTGAAGGCGACCTGATCGGTGCCGCGAACGAGCGCCCGGTGTTCGTCATGAAGGGCACGGTGCCCTCGTTCCGGGTGCTGCGCGAGGGCGACAGCGGCGTCGACGTGCGACAGCTGACCAAGAGCCTCGCGAGACTCGGCTACCTCTACGAGTCCAGGTCGACGGTGACGCAGGGCGTCCTGGAAGCGGCCTACCGGTTCCTCGTGGACCGGGGCTACGAGGGGGCCACCGACGGCTTGGAGGAGAACGGGCTCGACACCCGGATGTTCGCGTTCGTCGGCACACTGCCCGCCACGGTGCTCAGCGCGGACGTGGCCGTCGGCATGGAGATGCCGGAGGGCACCCCCGCCACGGTGACCGTGGGCGAGGGGGACCCCCAGCTGGTGGTCGTCGCCGGGGACCAGGGCGGGGTCGCGCCGGAGGGCGCGGCGATCTCCGCCACCTGCGGGCCCGTGACGGTGGAGGGAACGCTGACCGACAGGAAGCAGCCCTGGCGCGCGGATCCCGCCGCCGAGGGAGAGGGCGCGGAGGCGCCGCGCCTGGGGCTGCGGGTGGACACCGACGGCGACCTCACCGAGGCAGTGGGGGCGTCGTGCGCCGTTACCGCCACCTCGTCCGTCGGCGACGACGACACGGTCTCGGTGCCCGCGTCGGCCCTCTTCAGCGGCGCCGACGGCAGAACCGAGGTACACATCCAGAAGGACGGCGTCGCCTTCAGTCCGCTGGTGGTGCAGCCCGGCACGCCCGTCGGCGGCTGGGTGCCGCTCCTCGACCCGCCGCCCGCGCTCACGGCGTCGACGCCGCTGCTGGCCGGCGAGGGCTGATGGAGAGATTCGCGCTCGAAGCCGCCGGCATCGGGAAGCGGTTCGGGCGCCGCACCGTCCTGGACGGTTTCGAGCTCTCTGTGGAGCGCGGCCAGTTCGTGGCGTTGGTCGGTGCGTCGGGCAGCGGCAAGTCCACGGCGCTCAACATCGTCGGTCTCATCGCCTCGCCGACGACGGGCCGGCTGGAGATCAACGGTGTCGACCTCGCCGCCGCACGCGACGTCGACCGCAGCCGCTACCGCGGCAGGTACATCTCCTTCGTCTACCAGGGCTTTCACCTCGCGCCCACCCTCACGGTGGCCGAGAACGTCCGGCTGGGGATAGCCAGCCAGCTGCGCGTGGTGCCCGACATGGCCGAGCGGGTGCACGCCGCGTTGGAGGAGGTGGGCGTCCTGCATCTGGCGCACCAGTTCCCGGGCACGCTGTCCGGCGGCGAGCAGCAGCGCGTGGCGATCGCCCGCGCGCTGGCCCGCCGCACCCCGCTGCTGCTGGCCGACGAGCCCACGGGCAACCTCGACAGGGACAACGCCGACGCCATCATGACCCTGATGGAGGCACAGGTGCGGGCGGGTGCGGCGCTGGTGCTCGTCACGCACGACCCCGCCGTCGCGGCCCGCGCCGACCGCACCATCACCCTCACCCCGCCGGCGAGCGCGGCATGACGAGCCGACGCGCGCGGCGATCGGATGAGGCGGCCCGGGCCAGCGGCCTGCGGCTCGCGTTGGCCACCGCGTTCGCCTTCCTCGCGCGCAGCCGGGCGCGGGCCGCGGCGGCCATCATCGCGGCCGCCTTGGGCGCGGGCGTGCTGGCCGCCAGCTCCACGCTCGCGGCCTCCGCGCAGGCCGGGGTCGCCCAGCAGTTCCAGGACCTGAAGTCCAGCAGGATCACGGCGTCGTCGATCAGCGCGCGAAAGTCCTGGGCGGGCGAGGGGCAGCTCGCGCACACCGCACGCCTGCCGGGGGTGCGGGCGACGTGCCTGAGTGTCGGCAGCGGTGGGGCCGAACCCGTCAGGACCTCGCTGCTGACCCGCCCCGACTACACGGTGAGCATCTCCGTGATCGGCGCCGACTGCCCCGCGGCGCTCGGCCTGAAGCTCGTCCGCGGCCGGGGCTTCTCGGCGCACGATCGCGAGACCGGGGCCCGCGTGGTGCTGCTCGGGTCGTCCGTGGCCACCGTGCTCGGCCTGACGCAGCTCAGCGGCGAGGACCGCATCTACATCGGCGGCGCGGGATTCACCGTCGTCGGGATCCTGTCGTCCACCGAGTCCGGTACGGCCGACGGGTCGATGCTCGTCTACCTGCCCAGCGTCGCCTCCGGTGCGGGCGCGGTGAGCCAGTGGGATGGGAGCCCGCGCGTGGTCGTCGATACCGAACCGGCCGCCACCGACGCCGTTGCCGAGGTGCTCGCCCTCAGCCTGCAGCCCAGCGACCCGGGCGACGTGCACGTGCTCGTCGGCGCCATCCCGACGGGGCTGCAGTCCGCCGTCAGCAACCAGCTCACGATGCTGCTCCTCGCGCTGGGGGTGTTGTCCGTGGTCATCGGGCTGTTCGTGATCGGCAACCAGACGTTGCAGTCCGTCGCCCAGCGCAGGCCCGAGATCGCGCTGCGGCGCGCGCTCGGCCAGCCCCGGTACGTCGTCGTCGTCCAGGTGCTCACGGAGACGGTGGTCTGCGGCGCGGCCGGCGGATTCCTCGGGGCGCTCGCCGGCCAGGTGGCGGCGGGGGCGGTGGCAGCCGGCCAGGGCTGGCCGCCGATCGCCGACATCTCGTTGGTGGGGTTCAGCGCGGCAGGAGGCGCCGTCGTCGGGATGCTCGCAGGTGCCTATCCGGCGCACGTCGCCAGCGCGACGGACCCCGCGGAGACGCTCAAGACGGGGTAGGTGCGCTCGTCGCGGCTGAGGCGGCGTCGAGCGCGTCGGCGAGCTGGGCGAGGACCGCGGCTGCGATCGCCGCACGGTGGTCCTCGATCCTGTCGATCTCGGCCACCATGGCTGCGTGATGCTGGCCCAGGG
This sequence comes from Arachnia sp., assembly GCA_047602285.1. Taxonomy (GTDB): domain Bacteria; phylum Actinomycetota; class Actinomycetes; order Propionibacteriales; family Propionibacteriaceae; genus Arachnia. Next base: position 1,742,413 of record JASGHR010000001.1, on the reverse strand, counting down.
CCGCGTCCACCAGGTGCAGCGCGTCGTCGGTGGGGCGTAGGTGGTGCGCGCGGCGGTCCGTCGGGTGGTTGATGCGTTCGACGTAGCCCTTGCCCGCGAGCCGGTCGACGATGTTGGTCATGTTGGCGCTCGAGGTGCCGAGCATGACGGCCAGGTCCTTCGGGCTCAGGTTCCGCCCGTCCCTGGCGGCTTGGGAGAGGTAGCGCAGCGCGCGCAGGTCGAGGTTCGAGAGCCCCGACGAGGTGAGCGCCCTGAGTTCTTGCGCGTGCTGGGCGCGGCGCAGCCGAAGCAGCGCCGCGCCCAGTGCTCGGCCGGCCTCAGACGCCGGAGGGGCGCTGTAGAGGTGCTCCTCCTCGTGGCGGATGATCGTCTGGGGCACTGACGTCTCTTTTCCTTAGGCCTTGCGGCCGGTGATGAAGCCGTAGACCAGCAGGACCACAACCGAGCCGCCGATCGCCAGAATCCACGTCTGGAAGGAGAAGAAGTTCTGCAGGGGAGCGTGGAAGATCGCGCTGCCCAACCAGCCGCCGACCAACGCGCCGACGACGCCCAGGATGAGCGTGGCCACCCAGCCGCCGCCCTGCTCTCCCGGCAGGATCGCCTTGGCGATGGCGCCGGCGATCAGGCCCAGGATGAGGAATCCGATGAATCCCATGATCTGCTACTCGATTCTGTCTCGGTGTTTTCCGTTCGGATCAGCGGTCCCGCGCGTCGTCGACGGCGTCCTTGATCTTCTGGCCGGTCTCCTTCGCGGCGTCGGTGACCTCGTCGGCCGCGTGCTTGGCGGCGTCCTTCACCTTGCCCACGACGTCCTTCGCCTCGCCCTTCAGCTGGTCGAGCTTGCCCTCGGCCGCGAGCTTGTCGTCCCCGGTCGCCTCGCCGGCAGCCTCCTTGGCCTTGCCCGTGAGCTTGTCCAGGCCGGCGCTCAGCTTGTCTCCGATACCCATCGTCTTCGCCTTTCGTTCCGACGTCTGTTGATTACCCACTCGGTGAGTAATTCACTGGATGAACTAAAATCTACCTCGCGCATCTCCCGTACACAAGCGACCCGGGACGAGGTGTTTCCGGCCCCCCTGCCCAGTGGGCCGGGGCGGACTGTATGTTGTCTCCCAACTGCATCCCGGATTAGGAGTTAACGATGCCCATCCGTCAAGCCACCATTGCGTCCAGCGTCGGCCTGCATGCGCGTCCCGCAAGCCTGTTCGTCGCCGAGGCCGCCAAGCAGGGCGTTCCCGTCACCATCCAGGTGGGCGACAAGCCGCCGGTCGACGCCCGCAGCATGCTCGCCGTGATGACCCTCGGCGCCAAGCACGGCGACGTCGTCACCCTCAGCTCCGACGCGGAGGGTGCCGATGCCGCGCTCGACGCGCTCGCGGCGTTCCTCGAGATCGACCACGACGCTCCCACCGCATGAGCATCTCCGGTATCGGGGTCAGCCCCGGCTCCGCGCACGGCCCGGCGGTCGTCGTCTCGACGGTGAAGATCGCACCCCCGGGTGAGCGCACGGACGACCCCGCGGCCGCGACGGCCGCCGTCACCGACGCCCTCGGCGCCGTGGCGGCCGACATGGAGGTGCGCGCCCTCAAGGCGACCGAGAAGGCCAAGCCGGTCCTCGAGGCCACCGCGATGCTCGCGCGCGACCCCAGCCTGCTCTCCACCGCGACCGCCCGCATCGCCGAGGGCGAGGGCCCCGTCGATGCGCTGTACTTCGCCATCGAGCAGTACTGCGAGCTGCTGGCCAGCCTCGGCGGCTACATGGCCGAGCGCCAGGACGACCTCCGCGACATCTTCCAGCGGGCCGCGGCCCAGCTGCTGGGTGTCGCCCCGCCCGGCGTGCCCGAGCTGACCGAGCCCAAGGTGATCGTCGCGCACGACCTCGCGCCCGCCGACACCGCCACCCTCGACCCTGCGCTGGTCCTCGGCATCGTCACCGAGGCCGGCGGCGTCACGTCGCACACGGCCATCCTGGCCGCGCAGCTGGGCATCCCCGCCGTCGTACAGGCCGCGGGCATCATCGAGGCCGCGCCCGTCACGGTCGGCCTCGACGGGGCCAGCGGCGAGGTGATCGTCAACCCGGACGAGGAGACCTCGGAGAAGCTCGACCAGCGCAACCGTCGCCGCCTGGCGATGCAGGAGCTGGCCAGCGGCCCGGGTGCCACCAAGGACGGCCACCGCGTGCAGATCCTGGCCAACATCGGCACCGTCGACGATGCCCTGCGCGCCGCGAAGGTGGACGTGGAGGGTTCGGGGCTGTTCCGCTCCGAGTTCCTGTTCCTCGACCGGGCCGACGCGCCGACGGTGGAGGAGCAGACGGAGACCTACACGAAGGTGTTCCAGGCGTTCGGCGGCCGCAAGGTCGTGGTACGCACCCTGGATGCCGGCGCCGACAAGCCGCTCGCCTTCGCCGACCTCGGCGAGGAGGAGAACCCGGCCCTCGGCGTGCGGGGGCTTCGCCTGCAGCGGGTCCGGGAGGATCTCCTGGACGGTCAGCTGACCGCCATCGCCCGGGCGGCCGAGGCCACCGGTGCCGAGGCGTGGGTCATGGCTCCGATGGTCGCGACGGCCGAGGAAGCCCGCTGGTTCACCGCGAAGTGTCGGGCCGCGGGCCTGCCCACGGCCGGCACGATGGTGGAGGTGCCCGCCGCGGCGCTGCGTTCCAAGCACGTCATGGCGGAGTGCGACTTCGCGTCGATCGGCACCAACGACCTCTCGCAGTACACCTTCGCCGCCGACCGGATGAACGGTCGGCTCGCGGGCCTGCTCACCGGCTGGCAGCCGGCGCTGTGGGAGCTCATCGTGGCGACGGTGCAGGGCGCGGACGGCAAGCCCGTCGGCATCTGCGGCGAGGTGGGCGGCGACCCGCTGCTGGCGCTCGTCGCGGCCGGCGCGGGCATCAAGTCGCTGTCGATGGCCACGGGCAAGGTGGGCGTGGTGAAGGCCGCGCTGGCCAAGCACGACCTGGCCACCTGCAAGGCGATGCTGGACGCGGTGCTGAACGCCGTCTCCCCGGAGGAGGCCAAGGCCGCCGTCATGGCCCTGGTCGACGAGGAGGTCGCCGAGATCCTCGGCGCCGCCTGAGCTCCGCCCGAGCAACGAAAGAGGGGCACCCCGGCGTGGGGTGCCCCTCTTCCGTCGTTTGTGGGGGTCGCTACATGGTCAGGCCGACGTACTTGATCTCCAGGTACTCGTCGAGGCCCTCGTGAGAGCCCTCGCGGCCGAGGCCGGACTGCTTCACGCCGCCGAAGGGGGCCGCGGGGTTGGACACCAGCCCGGTGTTCAGGCCGACCATGCCGGTCTCGAGGCGTTCGACGGCGCGCAGCGCGCGGCCGACATCGCGGGAGTAGACGTAGGCCATCAGGCCGAACTCCGTGTCGTTGGCCAGGGCGATCGCCTCGTCGTCCGAGTCCACCACCACCAGCGGGGCGACGGGGCCGAAGATCTCCTCGCGGAGGAGGCGCGCGTCGCGGGGGACCGAGCTGAGGACCGTGGGCCGGTAGAAGTGACCGGGGCCGGCCACGCGGGAACCGCCCGCCAGCACCGTCGCGCCCTGGGCGAGGGCGTCGTCCACCAGCTCCTCGACCTTGCTCACCGTCGCCTCGTCCACCAGCGGGCCCAGCGTCACGCCGTCGTCCAGGCCGGGGCCGAGCACGATCTTCTCGACGGCGGCCACGAGCTTCGCCTCGAACTCGGCGGCCACGGCCCGGTGCACGTAGAACCGGTTGGCCGCCGTGCAGGCCTCGCCGTTGTTGCGGAACTTCGCGACGAGGGCGCCTGCCACTGCCGCGTCGACATCCGCATCGGACAGCACCAGGAAGGGCGCGTTGCCGCCGAGTTCCATCGACGTCCGCAGCACGGGACCGGCGGCCCGGGCCAGCAGCTTCTGCCCGACGGCGGTTGAGCCCGTGAACGTGAGTTTGCGCAGCCGAGGGTCGGCGAGGATCGCCTCGGTGGTGGGGCCTGAGTGTGAGGTGACAAGGCAGTTCAGCACGCCGTCTGGCAGGCCGGCGTCGGCGAACACCTGCATCAGGAGCAGCATCGTGAGCGGCGTCAGCGAGGCCGGTTTGATGACGACGGGGCAGCCGGCGGCGAGCGCCGGGCCGATCTTCCTTGTGCCCATCGCGAGCGGGAAGTTCCACGGCGTGATCGCGAGCACGGGGCCCACCGGCTGCTTGATGGTGAGCAGGCGGCTGCCGCCCGACGGCGCCGTCGACCACCGGCCCTCGATCCGACACGCCTCCTCCGAGAACCAGCGCAGGAACTCGGCGCCGTAGGTCACCTCGCCGCGGGCCTCGGCCAGCGGCTTACCCATCTCGAGCGTCATGAGCGTGGCGAAGTCGTCGGCCCGCTCGACGATCAGCTCGAACGCGCGGCGCAGGCACTCCGCGCGCACGCGGGGGTCGGTGGCGGCCCAGGCGGGGCCGGCCGCGCAGGCCGCGTCCATGGCCGCCCGTGCGTGCTCCTCGGCGCCGTCGAACACCTCCGCCAGCACCGCGCCCGTCGCCGGGTCGTGCACGGGGAACGTCGGGCCGGCGTCGACGAAACGGCCGCCGATGAACGACCCGCGCGGCACCCGTGCCAGCAGTTCGTCGATGGGGGTCATGGTCTCCTCCTCGAGATCAGGCGAGGCCCAGGGCCCTGTCCAGGTACGGGCTGCGGAAGACGCCGTCCGGATCGACCCGCGACATCAGCGCGGTGAAGTCCGGCACCCGCCCGTAGGCCGCGGTCTGGTCGAAGCCGTCGCTGTACAGCTTGCCCCAGTGGGCGCGCGGCCGGAAGGGGGCCAGCGCGTCCTCGATCTCCGGCAGGACGCGGCCCACCTCGTCGGGGAGCTTCCGCCAGGTGAAGTGGATGCCCAGCCGCGGGCCGCCCTCGCCGCCGCTCAACCACAGGTCGTCGCCGGCGAGGGTGCGGAACTCGCTCACGTGCAGCACCGGGTCGATGCGGTCGGCGAGCGCGCGGACCGCCCGGAGTGCCGCGGCGCCCTGCGCGCGGGGGACGAAGTACTCGGACTGGATCTCGTCGCCCGCCGCGCTGGGGGCCCGGTCGAAGCGGAAGTGCGCCAGGCGCGTCGCCCAGGGGCCGCGGGAGCCGATCGGGGTCAGGTTGTCGTCGGGCGATCCGCCGTCGGCGAGCGCGCCCACCCGCGGGCCCTGCAGCTCGGCGCCGAACCTCCGGGCGGCCGGCTCCGCGTCGTCGTCGCGGGCCTTGATCCACAGCGTCGACAGCGCGGGCTCGCGCCACCGGCCCAGCACGCTCACGCTGTAGGCCGCGCCCATGATGTCGTCGAAGTCGTCCAGGAAGCGGTCCCAGGCGAGGCCGGTGTAGATCTGCTGCGTGATGTCGTAGCTGGGCTCGATCGTGAGCGTCAGCCGAGTGACGACGCCGAGGGCGCCCAGCGCGACGACGCTGCCCGCGAAGTCCGGGTCGTCGGCCCGCACCCAGGAGAGCGTGCCGTCGGGGCCGATCCGCTCGATCCCGCGGACGGCCGTCGGGAGGACGCCGTTGCCGTCGCCGGAGCCATGCGTGCCCGTGGCGCACGCGCCGGCCACCGAGATGTGCGGCAGGGAGCCCAGGTTGTGCAGGGCCCAGCCGCGCTCCTGCAGGTAGGCGGCGACGGCGCCGTACGGGGCGGCGCCGGGCACGGTCACCGTGCGCGCCTCCTCGTCCAGATCGAAGGGCAGGTCGATGCCGCGCAGGGAGATGAGGGCGGTCGAGTCGGCCAGCGCGTTGAACGAGTGGCCGGTGCCCAGCGCGCGGATCCGCGGTGCCGCGGCCACCATCGCCTGCGCCTCCTCGATGGTGCGCGGGGCCAGCGCCGCGCCCGGCGTGAAGGCGACGGTGCCCGCCCAGTTGGTCAGCGCCATGTCTCTCCTCGGTCAGGCCTGCGGCAGGAGCTGGTCGACCCGCTCCAGGATATAGGTGGGGCGCTCGGCCTCGGGCAGCGCCGCGGCGTCGGCCGCCGTCGACTCGCCGGTCAGCACCAGCGCCGACGCCATGCCCGCGTCCACGGCCATCTTGATGTCGGTCATCAGCCGGTCGCCCACCATGACGCAGCGCGACAGGTCGATCCCGGTCCCGCCCAGCGCGGCCTCGACCATCACGGGCGACGGCTTGCCGAGGCTGACGGCGCACTTCGTGCTCGTGCACGCCTCGATGGCCGCCGTGATGGCCGCGCAGTCGGGCTCGCCGCGGCCGCCGGGGAACGGGCAGAACCGGTCGGGATTGGTCTCGATGAGGAACGCGCGCTGGTGGAACCAGATGGCGTCGAACGCGATCTGCAGCTTGCGGTAGTCGAAGCCGCGATCGTAGGAGGAGATGACGATGTCGATCTCCTCCGGGTCGTCGGTCAGGGTGAAGCCCGCGGTGCGCAGCGCCCGCTGCAGCGGCTCCTCGCCGATCACGAACAGCTTCGCATCCGGGTGGTGATCGGTCAGCCACCGTGTGGTGGTCACGACGGTGTTGGCGATGTCGTCCAGCGGCGTGGGCAACCCGAGGCGCTCCAGCTTCTCCTGGTACATCTGCGGGTCCTTGGTGGGGTTGTTCGAAGGAACTTCACCACCGCGCCGTGCGCGCGGAGCCCCTCGATCAAGCGCCGAGCGCCAGGCAGCAGGTCGTCGCCCAAGTAGATGGTGCCGTCGAGGTCGAAGATGTACGCGTCGTACCAGTCGGTGGGGCCGGATCTCATGGCCATACCTTTCCACCCCTCCGGCGCCGATGCACGGTGATTAGGCCACACGTCGTCCTGCAGGGTGCAGAAGCCCGGCACAATTCGCCCGAACAACTCGGCAGGATCGCTATAGCGTCGGACCAACGCGACGAAGCAGGGCGCACAGCGGCGCCGAGACGGAAGGACTCGTTCCAGTGGCAACCATCGCAGTACTCGGGGCCGGGATCATGGCGAGCGCGCTCGCCACCCCCTTGGCGGACAACGGGCACCAGATGCGGCTCGTCGGCACCCACTTGGACCGCGACATCGTCGCCTCGATCCAGTCGACCGGGGTCCACCCCAACCTCGGACTGGCCCTACCGGAGGGCACGACCGCCTACCAGCTGGAGGACGCCGCGACGGCCTTCGACGGCGTCGACCTCGTGATGAGCGGCGTGAACTCGTTCGGCGTGCGCTGGGCGGGCCGTCAGTTCGCGGACCTGCTGCGCCCGGGCATGCATGTGATCGCGCTGGCCAAGGGAATGGAGGCCGACGAGGACGGCACCCTCACCATCCTGCCCCGCGTGCTCGCCGGCGAAGTGCCTCAGGAGCTGCGCGAGCAGGTCACCTTCTCCGCTATCGCGGGGCCTTCCATCGCGGGCGAGGTGGCGGTGCGTCGCCACACCTCTGTCGTGTTCACCGGGGAGGACCAGGACGTGCTGACGATGTGGCGCGGGCTGTTCGCCACGGACGTCTACCACGTGTGGACCAACACCGACCTCGTCGGTGTCGAAGTCTGTGCCGCCACCAAGAACTGCTACGCGTTCGGCGCGGGCTTCATGGCGGGCGTGCTCGATGCGATGGGCGACGCGGCCGGCGACCGCTACGTCAACTACAACTACGGCGCCGCGCTGTTCGGTCAGGCCTCGATCGAGATGGTCGAGTTCATGGGGCTGCTCGGTGGGAATCCGGCCACACCGCTCGGCCTGCCCGGCATCGGCGACTGCTTCGTGACCTCCATGGGCGGCCGCAACGTGAAATGCGGCCGGCTCGTCGGCGCGGGCCTCACCTTCAGCGAGGCCAAGGCGCAGATGCCGGGTGTCACGCTCGAGGGGGCCGCGGCCATCGGGGTCATCGGGAAGGCTCTGGTGCGCCTGACGGAGCGTGGCGTCGTGGCGCCCGGCCGGTTCCCGCTGCTGCGGCACCTGTACGAGGTCGTCGGACTGGACCGGCCCGTCGACGTTCCCTGGGACACGTTCTTCGGCGCCGATGGCTCCGGCCGATAGTCCGCGCGACGAGTGACCGGGAGGAGGTGACATGCCCACGAGCCGAGCCGTCCGCATCCTTGCGATGCTTGAGGACGCGCGCTCCGTTCCCGTCGATGAGCTGGCCGAGGCGCTCGGCGTCACGCGACGCACGGTGGCCGCAGAAGTGGCCGCTCTGCAGGACACGATGGGCACGTCCGCCTCGATCGGGCTCGACGACGGCCGCTACCGCCTGCTCATCGCCGACCCCGCTCGCTACCGTGAGGCCAAGGCGGGGGTCGAAGGCACGAGCTTCAACGACCCGGCCACCCGCGCGTCCTACATCGTCGGACGCCTGTTCCGCGCTCTCGCGCCTGTGCGGATCGAGGAGCTGGGCTCGGAGATGTCCGTGGGTCGCACCACCGTCGTCGCCGACCTCGAGCGGGCGCGGGCGCAGGTCGCCGAGGCCGAGCTGACGATAGAGGGCCGGCCCAATGTCGGGCTCGTGCTGCGTGGGCCGGAGCTCCAGCAGCGCCTACACGTCCTGCGCCGACACTTCGCTGTGGCCTACCCTCCGGACGATCGCTCCGCTCGAGTGGCCGATGTGGTGGCGGAGTTCGGTCAGGACCTGGTGCGCGACCGTGTCAGGGAATGGGCTCGCTGGGCCATCGTCGCCCTCGACCGTGCGATGGCGGCGCCACCTGCCGACTTCCTGCCCGCCAAGTATCGCGGGCTCGCATCGACGCCCGCGCATGCGCTCGCGTCGCGGCTGGCCGACCGACTGACCGAGGAATTCGGCGTGCTGTTGGGCTCGGACGAGCGGGTCTTCCTCACGCTGCCCGTCGCCGGCGTCGGGGCCCGTCCAGGGTCGGCCGACGGCGAACTGGACGCTCTCGTCGACGGCATGCTCGATGCCGTCCGGGTCGAGATGGCCATCGATCTTGGCGGCAGCGACTTCCTGAGCGAGTTCGCGCGCCACCTCGCCTACCTGATCAACCGCATGCGGTACCGGATCTGGGTCGATGACTCGGGCGTCGCCGACATTCGCGAGGAGTACCCCGTCGCGTATCAGATGGCCACCGTCGCCCGTCGGGTTCTCGAGGAGCGCGTCGGGCTCCCCGTCGATCAGGCGGAACTGGGATTCCTCGCCGCCTATTTCCAGATCTTCCTCGAAGCGGGGGAGAGGCGCGGCATCCTGGCGCCACGGGTCACCGTCGTCGCCGGAGCCGGCGCTGTGCGCGCGGAGCTTGTGCGCCTCCAGCTGGCCAAGCTTCTGCCGCCGTCCACCGAGTTCCGCCTGCTGGCCGCGCGTGAGGCGACCAGGGAGGCGCTCGCGGAGGCCGACCTCGTGGTGGTCACCGGCGACGACCGCGTGGACACCGATTCCCCGACGCTGCACGTGACGCGCGTGTTGGACCGTCGCGCCATGGAGCGCCAACTTGAGCGCATGCAGCTGCGCGTCCCGCTGCGCGGCGCGCCGGGCCGCGCGGGGGCTGTGCTGGCCGGTGCCCTCGACGAGGCACACTTCTTCGCGCTGCCTCCGGACACGGACTACGTCGAGGCCGTCGACTTCATGACCGGGCACCTGGAGGCGCGTGGACACGTGGAGGCCGGATTCGGGGCCCGCATCCGCGAGCGGGAGGCCACCGCAGGCATGCGCCTCGACCCGTGGGTTGCCTTCCCGCACGCCCCGCTGCTCACCCAGACCACCGTGATGCTCGCCGTCGGCGTCGTGCCGCGCGACGTCACCGACGACGGCGTGCGCCTCATCGTGCTGCTCGGTGTCCCCGACGACGGGGGCAGGAGCGAGGAGGTCCTCGTGCAGGTCTACGACGAGGTGCTGCGGCTCGGTGCGCGGCGCGACCTCCTGGATCGCATCTGCCGGCTCACGAGTTACGAGCAGTTCTACTACTTCCTCGAACGAAACCCCCTGACGGAGAGGGAACGCTGATGTTCTGGATCGTTGTCATCTCACTGGGCGTCGCCTGGGCGGCGCAGTCGTTCTTCTCGTTCAGGCAGTCCCAGGCATTCGCCAAGCTCTTCGTCGCCCTGCGCCGCAAGGGCAGGGTGGCCATGGGCCGCTTCAAGGGCGGGCTGGTCCAGGGCGCCATCGTGCTGTTCGCGGTGGACGACGACGGCGTGATCCTCGAAGGCCACAAACTGCAGGGTGTCACCGTGGCTGCGCGCTTCCGGCCGTTCGATCTGTACACCGGCCAGAACCTGCACGATATCGATCCCGAGCTGGCGCGGCGCTACGGCGGCCCGGCACGCAAGGCCGTCGAGAACGCGCGGGAGAACCTCCGCATCGTCACGGCGGGCGGGCAGCCACCGGAGCCGCCATCGGCGCTCACGCGGCTGATGCGCCGCCTCCCGCTGCCCAAGGTGAAGAAGTCCAAGGCGAAGGCCTCCGTCGGGGCGATCACCCCCATCGCGCCCGCGACGGCGCGCATCAAGGTTTCCCGGGCCCGCACGGTCCGGGGATGACCGCGGCCCAACGGTGGGCGCGCGGACGGATGGGGCGGCAGAGCGCCGTCCCCCCGAGCATTCCTGAAAGGAGTGAGAAATGCAGTGGATAGTCATGGCCGCCGAGTGGTTCGTCGGGCTGTTCCAAGAGGGCGGCAAGACCTTCATCAACATGATGACGGGCATCGTCCCGGTGGTCCTCGTGCTGCTCGTCGCGATGAACTCCATCATCGCCCTCATCGGTGAGGACAGGATCAACAAGCTCGCCGCAGGAGCGGGCAAGAACGTGGTCAGCCGGTACCTCATCCTGCCGTTCGTCTCGTCGTTCCTGCTCTGCAACCCGATGGCGTTCACCATGGGCCGCTTCCTGCCCGAGCGCTACAAGCCCGGCTACTACGCGAGCACCGCCCAGTTCTGCCACACCAGCCTCGGCATCTTCCCGCACATCAACCCGGGCGAGCTGTTCACCTGGATGGGCGTCGCCTCCGGCATCATGGCGCTGGGTCTCAACCAGTCCGAGCTGGCGATCCGCTACCTCATCGTCGGCGCAGTGCTGAACTTCCTCGGCGGCTGGGTGACGGACTTCACCACGGCCTACGTCTCCAAGCAGCAGGGCATCACGCTCGCCAAGGAGGTGCACACGCATGCCTGAGTACCGCTCGATCACCGTGTCCCGGGGGCCAGGCGGCTACGGCGGCCCCCTGACGATCACCCCGGACGAGACTCGCAACAAGATCGTCTACATCGTCGGCGGCGGGCAGAAGCCCGACGTCGTCGACAAGATTGCCGAACTGACCGGGGCCGTGCCCGTCAACGGGTTCAACACGTCGGTGCCCGATGAGGAGCACTTCTGCGTGGTCATCGACTGTGGCGGTTCGCTGCGCTGCGGTCTTTACCCCAAGAAGAACATCCCCACGATCAACGTGATCTCCACCGGGAAGACCGGTCCCCTGGCGCAGTACATCCACGAAGGCATCTACGTGTCCGCCGTGGGGCCCGCCCAGGTCCAGCCCGCCGACAGCGCGGCTGTCCCTGCCGGTGCTCCCGCCGCGGCAGCGCCGGCCGAGGCTGAGACCGCACGCGTCAAGGACGTCCCGCGCCGCGAGGACGGGCGCCCGATGAAGCTCACCGAGCAGATGGCGCAGAAGAAGGACAAGAACCTCATGGAGAAGATCGGCCTGGGTGCAGGCAAGGTCGTCTCCACGTTCTTCCAGGCCGGCCGCAACGCGGTGCAGATGATGATCACCACGATCATCCCCTTCATGGCGTTCGTGTCCATGCTGATCGGCGTCATCCAGGCCTCGGGGTTGGGCGCGCTGATCTCCAAGACGCTCACGCCGCTTGCCGGCAACGGGTGGGGCCTGCTGCTGCTCGGCTTCATCTGCTCGTTGCCGTTCCTGTCTCCGCTGCTCGGCCCGGGCGCCGTCATCGGCCAGCTCATCGGTACCCTGATCGGCGTGGAGATCGGCAAGGGCAACATCCCGCCGCAGCTGTCGCTTCCCGCGCTGTTCGCCATCAATACCCAGAACGCCTGCGACTTCATCCCCGTCGGCATGGGGCTCGGCGAGGCCGAGCCCGAGACCGTCGAGGTCGGCGTCCCGGCCGTCCTGTACTCGCGCTTCCTGAACGGCGTGCCCCGCGTGGCCGTCGCCTGGCTCGCGAGCATCGGCCTGTACTCGGGCGCGTAGTCACTCACGGAAGAAGAAACAAGGAGGCAACCATGGGATACAGCACGAGAGTCATCGAGGTCGGGCCGGAGGCAGAGGCCTTCCTCGAGGCACAGACCGCGATCACGTTCGCCGGAGACGCCCCCGAGGCGCTGCGCCCGTTCTGCTACATCATCGAGAAGGCGGAGCTCCAGGGCGACCTCGCCGTGGGGCAGAGCGTGCGGATCGGCGAGCAGCAATGGGCGATCACCGCGCTCGGTGACGTCGCCCAGACGAACCTCGTCAACCTCGGCCACGTGACGCTCGTCTTCGACGGCGAGGCGGAGCCGCGGATGCCGGGTGCGATCCACATCGGCGGGATCGACGCGACGCCGGCGCTGGCTGTGGGGGCGGTGGTGGTCTTCGGTGACTAGCGCCACGCTGCGTGAGGCACTGGCCCGCGCCACCGACACGGTCGACGCGGCCGTCGGGCGCAGGGTCCTCGCCGAGGCCGGGCGGCGGATCGTCGCCCGGCTCGGCCGGGGGCCCTACCTCGTGGTGGCCGACGAGAGCACGTGGGCGCTCGGGGGCGAGCGGTTGACGGCGTCGCTGGCGGGGGCCGGCGCCGCTGTCGCCGACCCGCTGATCTTCCCTGGCCGCCCGGTGCTCTACGCCTCGTACGACAACTGCGTCACCATCAAGGAAGCCATGGGCGGGGCCACGGCGATCGCGCTGGGGGCCGGCACCATCAACGACCTGGTGAAGCTGGCGTCGTTCGAGCTCGGCCGCGACTACGTGGCCGTCGGCACGGCCGCCTCGATGGACGGCTACACCGGCGCAGGCGCGCCCATGAGCGAGAACGGGGTCAAGGTGACGAAGAACTGCAAGGCCCCGGCCGTCGTCATCATGGACCTCGACATCGTCGCTGCCGCGCCGCCGTGGATGACGGCGTCCGGCTACGGCGACCTCGCGGCCAAGATCCCCGGCGGTGCGGACTGGATCCTCGCCGACATCACCGGCGTCGAGCCCATCGACGACGCGGTGTGGGACATGGTGCAGTCCGGGGTGAGCACCGCGCTGTCGCGCCCCGACGAGCTGGCCGCGGGCAACCCCGACGCGTTCGACGGGCTGGTCGAGGGGCTCTGCCTCTCGGGCCTCGCCATGCAGGCGTTCGGCGGCACCCGCCCCGCATCGGGGGCCGAGCACTACTTCAGCCACCTGTGGGAGCTCGCCCACCTGGGCTCGGACTGGGACCCGCCGCTCAGCCACGGCTTCAAGGTGGCCATGGGCTCGCTCGCGATGTGCGCGTTCTACGAGGCGCTCCTGGAACGCGACCTCACCCAGGTCGACCTCGACGCCGTCGCCGCCGCGCGGCAGCCCTGGGCGGAGATCGAGGCCGACATCCGGGCCCGGTTCGACGGCGCGCTGGCCGACCATGCGGTCCGCGAGACCAAGGCCAAGTACCTCGCGGGCGACGACCTCGTCGCGCGGCTGCGCCCGCTGATCGACAACTGGGCCGACGTCACCGTGCGCCTGCGGAACCAGCTGGTCACCTGCGCCGAGCTGGGCGACATGCTCCGCCGGGCGGGCGCCCCGTCACGCCCCGAGGACATCGGCCTGACCGCCGCCGACGTCCGGGCCACGTTCCCGAAGGCGATGTACTACCGCTCGCGGTACACGGCGCTGGACGTCGCCTGGGAGCTCGGGCTGTTCGACGAGCTGGTCGCCGACGTGTTCGAGCGCATCTGGGTCTGAGCCAGCGCGTGGACGCGGTCGCAGGCGGCCACGACGTCCGGGTCGTGCGTGATCACGAGCACGGGTGCGTCGGCGAACGCGCGCCACACGTCGGCCATGAGAGCGTCGGCCGTCTCGCGGTCGAGGTGTTCGGTGGGCTCGTCGAGGATCACGAGATCCCGGGGCCCCACGAGGAGCCGTGCGAGGGCGAGACGGCGGCGCTCCCCGCCCGAGAGCGTCGACCCCGCCTCGCCGATGCGCCGGCCCTGGTCCATGGCCAGGCCGGCGCGGGCCAGGGCGTCGGCGATGTCGGCCTCGGTGGCGTCGCGATTGCCGATCCGCACGTTCTCGCCCACCGTGGTGGCGAAGATGTGCGCGTCCTGCGCCAGGTAGCCGACGCGGCCGCCGCGCCGCAGCTGGCCGGTCAGCGGCGGGATGAGGCCCATGGCCGTCGCCGCGACGGTCGTCTTGCCGACGCCCGACGGCCCCACCAGAGCCACCCGCTCGCCGGCGGCCACCGAGAGCGTCACGCCGTCCTGCACCACGCCGCCGCCCGGCCAGCCGACGCTCACATCGGTGAGGTCGAGCCCCGGGCGGCCCTCGCCGACGGTGACGTCGCCCGTGCCGACCGGCTCGGCGTCGAGCACCTCGGCGATCCTGCCCAGCGCGGAGCGGGAGCGGGTGAGGGTCTGCGCCGCCTGCGTGAACGTGGCCAGCACCTCGTGCATCGCCAGCGGCGTGAGCGCGAGGACGGCGAGGAAGCGCGGATCGAGGGTACCGGCGGCCACAGCCGACGTGCCGAACAGCAGCGCCGCGGCGACGGCGACACCCGCCGCGGCGATCTGGCCCGCCGTCGCGATGCCCCGGAGCCACGCGCCGCGCGCCTCCTGCCGGCGCAACTCGTCGTCGACGGCCAGCAGCCTGTCGAGCATGGCATCCTCCGCGCCGTAGGCGACGAGGTCGGTGCCGGTGCGCGCGAGCTCGCGCACGCCGTCGGCCAGCCGACCGCGCGTGGGGACGGCCTCGAGGTCGACCGCGAGGCTCAGGCGTTGCGTCCACCAGGGCAGCACGACGCCGGCGAGCGCGGCGGTGACCAGCAGCACCAGCGCGCTGGGCAGGTCGAGGAAGGCCAGCGCTGTCGTCGTCGCCACCACGACCACCGCGGCCGACGCGAACGGCACGACCACGCGCACCACCAGGTCCTGGATGGCGGTCACGTCGGCCACGACGCGGGTCAGCAGGTCGCCCCGGCGGCGCCCGATGAGCGTGGTGCCGGCGAGCGCGTCGTACACCCGCACCCGGAGGGCGGCCTGCATGCGTAGCGCGAGGTCGTGCCCCACGATGCGCTCCAGGTAGCGGAACGTGCCGCGCGCGATGCCGAACGCCCGGACCCCGACGGCGGCCGGTTGGAGATAGAGCACGGGCGGGGCGAGCGCGGCGAACGAGATCAGCCACGCAGACACGCCCATGAGCGCCACGGACGAGGCCGCGGCGAGCGCGGCGAGCAACACGCTCAGCACCAGCAGCCGGCGCCCGCCGGGCACGGCGCGGAGCAGGTCGCGCAGCAGTCTCCTCATCGGGCCACCTCCCGCGCCGCGACCTCGACGACGCGGTCCGCGGCGGCCAGCACCGCCGGCCGGTGCGAGACGATGAGCGCGCCCGCCCCGGTGCTCCGTACGGCCTCGACCACACGCGCCTCGGTCTCTGCGTCCAGCCCCGCCGTCGGCTCGTCGAGGATCAGCAGCCGCGCCCCGCCCACGCGGATGCGCACCAGGGCCCGGGCCAGCGCGACCCTCCGTCGCTCGCCCGCCGACAGGCCCTCGCCGTCGTCGCCGACAGGCTTGTCCGGGCCGAAATCCGTGCCCGCGTCGAGCAGCGCCTGCTCCACCTCCGCGGGCGACGCGGCGCCACCCAGGGCGACGTTGTCGCCGACCGTGCCGTTGACCAGCCCCGGCTCCTGTGCCACCCAGGCCACCTGTCGGCGCCACGCCGTGGCGTCGATCGTCGCGAGGTCCGCACCGCCGACGACCACCCGACCCTCGTCCGGACGCAGGAACCCCATCGCGAGCGCGAGCGCCGTCGACTTCCCGCCGCCCGAGGAACCGCTGAGCGCCACCACCTCGCCAGGTTCGACGGCGAGGCTGAGCCCATCGACCGCGGGGGAGGCCGCGCCCGGGTAGGTGAACGAGACGTCGTCCAGCTGCAGGACGGCGTGTGTCGACCCGGCGCTGGTGGTTTCGGACCCTTCGAGACGACGCCCCGCGGCATCGACGCGCGGTGCCGGTGAGGTGTCGCGGGGCGTCTCCTCAGGGAACGATGTAGGCGCCGTTCGGTGGGCGAGGGCAGAGGGTGGGGCGGCATCGATGATCTCGAAGGCGGCGTCGGCGGCGGCCACGCCGTCGGCCGAGTCGTGGAAGTGCACGCCCACCTGGCGCACGGGCAGGAACGCCTCGGGCGCAAGGATGAGGACGAACAGCGCCGTGCCGAAGTCGATCTGGCCGTAGACCAGCCGGAAGCCGACGGTGACCGCGACGATCGCCACCGACAACGTGGCGAGCAGTTCCAGCGCGAAGGAGGAGAGGAAGCTCACCCACAGCGTGCGCATGGTTGCCTCGCGGTACTCCTCCTCGCCGATCTCCACGCCCTTGCGCTGCGCCCGCGCCCGCGCGAACGCCTGCAGTGTCGGCAGGCCGGCGATGAGGTCGGCGAAGTTGTTGGCCAGCCGGTCCGCGACGGCGAAGCTGTGCGCCGTCGCCTTCTGCGTGGTCCAGCCGATCAGGGCCATGAACACCGGGATCAGCGGCAGCGTGACGGCGATGATGACGGCCGACTGCCAGTCGGCCAGCAGGATCGCGCCACCGACGAGGAACGGCACCGTGCCCGCGAGTCCGAGCTGGGGGAGGTATTTGGCGAAGTACCCGTCGAGGGCGTCGAGGCCCTGCGTGACGATGCGCACCAGGGTGGCCGACGACGCCCCGCCCACAGGAGTCGCCAGGCGGGCGCGGAGCGCGTCGCGGCGGAGGTCGGACTTCACCTCGGCCGCGCTGCGATGGGCCAGCACCGAGCTGGCCCACGCCAGCAGCCCGCGCCCGGCGAAGACCGCCAGCAGCAGCGTCAGCGCGCCCCGCCAGCCCGGCGGCAGCGCATGCTCGGCGAACGCGCGGGTGACCCAGTCGGCGAGCAGTCGCGCCTGCGCGATCAGCAGCCCCGACGTGAGCAGCCCGACCACGACGCTGGCGACGAGGAATCGCTTCGTCGCGCGGGCGCGCCGCAGCAGTCGCGGGTGAATCGGTCCGGCCATCGCGTCAGTCTTTCACGGCAGACCGGCGGCCCGAGCCCTTACCCGGCCGAGCGGCGGCCCGGATCGTTCCCTGAGGAACAGCCCGCACGCTGACCTGCGCTGAAGTGAGTGCCGTGCGGGCTGTGTCTCGAAGGGTCCGGTACCTCTGTCGAGTGGCTGCTGCGGTTCCTGCCTCATCTTTCGGACCTTTCGACTCGACGGCTCGCTGGCGCTCGCGCGTCGGCTCAAGGAACGGCTCAGGCGACGACCTCGACGTCGTCCGGGATGTTCTTCGTCGAGATGCGCTTGTGGAACACCCAGTAGGACCAGGCCTGATAGGCCAGCACGATCGGCACGAAGATCACGGCGGCCCACGTCATGATGGTCAGCGTGGTCTCGGACGACGCCGCCGACACGATGTTCAGGCGTTTGGCGACGGGCACTGACGTGTCCTGCGCGAAGCCCAGGTTGCCGTACATCTTGAGGAAGATGCCCACGAACAGCGTCACCACCGACAGGCCGGTGAACAGGAAGCCCCAGCCGTCGCGACCCTTGCCGATCAGCACCGTCGCCAGCGCGATCGCCACGATGGCGACGATCCCCGCCGCCCAGGCGAAGGCCGTGAAGCCGCCGAATTCCGAGGTGGCCGGCCAGAACACGTTCTGGCAGATGACGAACAGCGCGACGAGCACGGTGGCGGCCCAGCCGAACTTGGCACCGAAGGCCTCGGCGCGGTCGTGGATGTGGCCCTTGGTCTTCAGCGCGATGAACGCCGAGCCGTGCACGAGGAACAGCACCACCAGCATCACGCCGCCGAGCAGCGCGAACGGGCCGAACAGCCCCCAGAACGAGCCGTTGAAGTGCAGGCCGTCGTTGGCGAGGCCGATGACGAAGTTCGCGAACCCGACGCCGAACACCAGCGACGGCAGGAACGAGCCGACGGTGGCGAACCAGTCGAGCATGGCGCGGTAGCGGGTGTCGGGGTGCTTCGAGCGGTACTCGAACGCGACACCGCGCAGGATCAGGCCGACCAGCACCAGCAGCAGCGGCAGGTACAGGCCGGAGAACAGCGACGCGTACCAGCCCGGGAAGGCCGCGAACATGGCGCCGCCCGCGGTCAGCAGCCACACCTCGTTGCCGTCCCAGACGGGGCCGATGGTGTTGACGATGACGCGCTTGTCCTTCTCGTTCTTGCCCAGCACGGGGATGAGCATGGCCACGCCGTAGTCGAAGCCCTCGAGGAAGAAGTAGCCCAGCCACAGCACGGTGGCGAGCAGGAACCAGACGGTGGCCAGCGTCGGGACGGAGGCGGTGGTTTCAAGGATCTGCAGCATGTCCGTGTCCTCAGTAGGCGAAGGTCATGGGGGCGTCGGGATCGGTCTGCACCTCAGGCGGCTCGACCTCGGGCAGCCCCTTGGCCGCGTACTTCATGAACAGCCACACCTCGATGACCGCAAGTCCGCCGTAGATCAGCGTGTAGACGATCATCGACGTCAGCACCATCGACGCGGGCACGCTCGTCGACACGCCCGAAGCCGTCGTCATCACCCCGGCGACCAGCCACGGCTGGCGACCCATCTCGGTGAAGATCCAGCCGAACGAGTTGCCGAACAGCGGGCCGAGCGGCAACGCGAACATCAGCAGCGTCCACCAGATGTTGAGCTTCGGGATGCGGTCCTTCCACAGAAGCAGCAGGGTGAGGGCGCCGACGGCCATGCCGATCATGCCCATCGTGATCATCAGCCGGAACGTCCAGTAGGAGACGGGCACGTTCGGGGCGGGATCGAGGTCGGGGTAGGCGGCCTTGAGGTCGGCGACGCGCTGCTGCTGCAGCTGGTGCTGCGTCCCGTCGTTCTGCTGGAAGCCCTTCTCGTGGAACTGCTCGCGCAGGTCGTTGATGCCCTGGACCTCTTCGTGGCCCGACAGGAACGAGAGCAGGCCCGGGATCTTGAGCTCGAAGATCGCCTCGGTGCCGTCCAGGTTGCCGATCGTCAGCAGGGAGAAACCTGCGTTCTTCTCGGTGTCGAAGAGCGCCTCGGCGGCGGCCATCTTCATGGGCTGCACCTGCGTCATGGCCTTGGACTGCAGGTCGCCGGAGACCATCGCCACGACGGAGGCACCCAGCAGCACCCAGGCGCCGAACTTCGCGGCGAACCGGTAGGCGGCCTTGTCGCCCTGCTTGGCCTCGCCGTCGCGCTTGATCCTGGCGAGGTGCCAGCCGGCCACGCCCGCGACGAGGCCGCCGGCCACCATGTAGGCCGCCGAGAGCACGTGCGGGAACGTGACGAGGAAGATCGGGTTGGTCAGGACCTCGAGGAACCCGGCCACGCCGTCGAGTTCCGCGCGGCCGTTGTTCATCACCGTGCCGACGGGGTTCTGCATCCACGAGTTCGCGGCGAGGATGAAGATCGCCGACACCATCGTGCCGATGGCCGCGAGGTAGATGCTCATCAGGTGGAGGCGCTTCGGCAGCTTGTCCCAGCCGAAGATCCACAGCCCGATGAACGTGGACTCCAGGAAGAACGCGAGCAGCGCCTCCAGCGCGAGCGGGGCGCCGAACACGTCGCCGACGAAGCGCGAGTACTCGGACCAGTTCATGCCGAACTGGAACTCCTGCACGATGCCCGTGACCACGCCCAACGCGAAGTTGATGAGGAAGAGCTTCCCGAAGAACTTGGTGAGCCGCAGGTAGGCGTCCTTGCCCGTGCGCACCCAGAACGTCTGCATGACGGCCACCAACATCGACATCGCGATGGTGATGGGCACGAACAGGTAGTGGTAGACGGTGGTGATACCGAACTGCCAGCGTGCCAGGAGTACTTGGTCCATGGCCGCAAGGTACTACTTTGCGTCGTAAAACGACAACCTGTCGCAAAGCGAAACCGAGTTCCCCCTATGCTTGGGGGCATGCCGTCCCGGGGAGAGCTTGAGCAGCGCGTCATGGAGCTGCTGTGGGCTGCCGACGCGCCCCAGAGCGTTGCCGATGTGCACGCCGTCCTGTCCGCCGAGCGCGAGCTCGCCTACACCACCGTCATGACGGTGCTCGACCGCTTGGCCAAGAAGGGCCTCGTGGACCGCGAGCTGGTCAACCGGGCGTGGCGCTACCGCGCGCACAACACCCAGGCCGAGGTGCTGGCCGCCGAACTCGGCGAGCTGCTGGCCCGCGTCCCCGACGGCGTCCGCCGCGAGGCCCTCGCCCGCCTCGCCGCGACGCTGGCACCCGCCGAGCGCGAGGTCGTCAGCGCCCTCTGAACGGGCTCTACGACAGGAGAGCGCGCTTCTGCGCGAGGGTCGCCGCGAGGTCGGCCTCCCACTCGCGCTTGCGCTCCTTGGCCGCCGCCTTTGCGGCTTTGCGCTCGTCCTTGTCGCCGTGGGCCGTGAGCAGCGCCGCGACCTCCTCCTTCACCTCCACGTTCTCCGCCAGCGCCTCGGCGACGGCGTCGCTCGTCTCGGCCAGCGACGCCTCGAGCGACGCGCGGGTCATCGTCGCGGCCAGCGCGGCGCGCTGCTCCGCCGGGTCGTAGGCAGGCAGCGGCCAGCGCAGGTCCATGTCGACGAGCGTGCGGGTGAGGATCTCGGTGATCGCCAGGCGTGGGAACCACTTCCGGTCGGCGGGCAGCACGTACCAGGGCGCGTGCTCGGTGGAGGTGAGGCGGAAGACGTCGGCGTAGGCCTCCTGGTACGCGTCCCACTTGGCGCGCGTCTTGAGGTCGTTCGTGGAGAACTTCCACCGCTTGTCCGGGCGATCGAGGCGCTCCATGAGACGCATGCCCTGCTCGTCGTGCGAGACCATCATCGCGAACTTGAGGATGCGCACGCCGTCGTCGACCAGCGCCTTCTCCCACGCGTTGATCTCCTCGTAGCGGGCGCCCCAGACGTCCGGCGGCACCAGCTCGTCGACGCGCACCACGAGCACGTCCTCGTAGTGCGAGCGGTCGAACAGCCCGATCTGGCCCGGCTTCGGCAGCGCGCGCTCGATGCGCCACAGGTAGTGGTGCGCGCGCTCCTCCTCGGTGGGGACGCCGAAGCTCCGCAGTGCGACACCCTGCGGGTCGACCATGCCCATCACGTGCCGGGCGATCCCGCCCTTGCCCGCGGTGTCGAGGCCCTGCACGACGACCAGCACGCGCTCGGTTCCGCCCGCGCGCCCGTTGGCGTACAGCCGCTCCTGCAGCTCGGCCATCAGCCGCCCGCGGGCTGCCATGAGCTCGTCGGCGTCGTCGCGGTCGCCGTCGAAGCCGGGGGCGCCCGCGCGGTCGAAGGTGGAAAGGTCGAAGTCGGGCGTGACGCGGAGCGCGTCGCGGGGGTCGGTGGACCACAGCTTGGCCATCGTCGGTCCTCTCGGTCGGTTGCCGGAAGTGTAGTGACCTGCGGAAGGCGCGGGACCTTTCGACACGGGCTGCGGCTCCTTCGTCGCCGTGGCCCGGCTCAAGGAACGATGCCGGCTCGGCTCAAGGAACGATGCCGGTGCTCAACGAGTGGTGAGGGCATAGTCTGGGCCGAAAGACGAGAGCGCAAGGGGGCGCCGTGACCGAACCTATTCTCCTGTCCGTCGACGACGGGCTGGCCCGCATCACGCTGAACAGGCCGCAGCGGCTTAACGCGTTCGACGCCGCCATGGCCGAGGCGTTCGCCGACGCGGCCGTGCAGGCCACCGGCGACGACGGTGTCCGCGCCGTCCTGCTCGACGCGGCCGGTGTCGCGTTCTGCGCGGGCGGCGATGTGGTGGCGATGGCGACCGCCACCGGATCGGGGGCCGAGGTGGAGCGGCTCGCGCGGACCATCAACCGCGGACTGCTCGCGTTGCTCTCCTCCTCGGTGCCCGTGGTCGCCGCCGCCCACGGCACCACGGCCGGCGGAGGTCTGGGGGTGCTGCTCGCCTCCGACTACGCCGTCGTCGGGACCGACTCGCGGATCGGCAGCCGCTACGCCGGCGTGGGCCTGACGCCGGACCTCTCGGTCACCGCGCAACTGGGCCGCGCCGTCGGCGAGCGGCGCGCGCTGCAGCTCCTGCTCGGCGACCTGATGCTCACCGGCGCGCAGGCTGTGGAGTGGGGGCTGGCCGCGGAGGCCGTCGACGGCGCCCGCGAGGGTGTCGTGGCGCGGGCCGAGGCCGTTGCCCGCGGCTGGCTCGACGGCGCGAGTGGGGCGCTCGGGCAAGCCAAGCGGCTCGTCCGGTCGCGCCCGGGGCGCACGCTGGAGGAGCAGCTCGACGAGGAGGCGCGCACCATCGGCGCGGCGTTCGGCACCGCCGAGGCTCAGGCTCGCATCCAGGCGTTCGCCGCCCGGACCGGGGCACAGCGATGACGGGCCTCGCCGGCCGCACGCTGCTGATCTCCGGCGGCAGCCGCGGCATCGGGCTGGCCATCGCGCTGCGCGCCGCGGCCGACGGCGCCAACGTCGTCCTCCTCGCCAAGACCGACCAGCCGCATCCGCGCCTGCCCGGCACCGTGCACACCGCCGCCGAGGAGGTCCGCGCGGCGGGAGGGCGTGCCGTCGCCGTCGTCGGGGACGTGCGCGACGACGCCGACATCGAGCGCGCCGTGGCCGCCGCCGTCGAGGCCTTCGGCGGTATCGACGCGGTGGTCAACAACGCCAGCGCCATCGACCTGTCCCGCACCCCGGATCTGGCGCCCAAGAAGTACGACCTGATGGCCGACGTCAACGCCCGCGGCACCTTCATGCTCACCCGCGCGGCGCTGCCGCACCTCAAGAAGAGCCCGAATCCGCACGTGCTGACGCTGTCGCCGCCGCTGAACCTCGAGCCGCGCTGGCTGGGCGCGCACGTCGGCTACATGCTCGCCAAGTACGCGATGACGCTTGCCACGCTCGGTTTCGCCGAGGAGTTCCGCGCCGAAGGGATCGCCGCCAACACGCTCTGGCCGCGCACGACCATCGCCACCGCGGCGGTGCAGAACCTGCTCGGCGGCGACCGCCTGATGGCCGTCAGCCGCACGCCCGAGATCTACGCCGACGCAGCCCACCTGGTGCTGAGCACGCCGTCGAGGGAGCTGACGGGTCGTTCGCTGCTGGTCGAGGACGTGCTCGCCGACGCAGGCATCACCGACCTGTCGCGCTATGCCGCCGTCCCGGGCACGCCCGACGACGCGCTGTTCCCCGATGTCTTCCTCTGAGCTCTATCTCGCGGGCGGGTGCCTGTGGGGTGTGCAGGCTTATCTCAAGACGCTGCCCGGGGTCACGTTCACCGAGGCGGGCAGGGCCAACGGCGCACGCGACACCCTCGACGGGCCGTACGACGGGTATGCCGAATGCGTGCGCACGCGCTTCGACCCCGCCCGCGTGACCGTGGGCGAGCTGATGGCATACCTGTTCGAGATCATCGACCCGTACAGCGTGAACCGGCAAGGCCCGGACGTCGGCGAGAAGTACCGCACGGGCGTGTACTCCGAGGACCCGACCCACCTGGAACAGGCGAGCGTGTTCATCACCGCGCGTCCCGACGCCGACCGCATCGCCGTCGAGGTGTTGCCGCTGACGAACTACGTGCGCAGCGCCGACGAGCACCAGGACAGGCTCGCCCGATGCCCGGACGACTACTGCCACATCCCGAGAGAGATGCTGACGAAGTACGTTCCTTGAGCCGACGCACGAGGTGGGACATCGTTCCTTGAGTCGACGCGCGAGGCGGGACATCGTTCCTTGAGCCGACGCACGAGGTGGGACATCGTTCCTTGAGCCGACGCACGAGGCGCCAGCCGAGTCGTCGAGTCGAAAGGTCCCGCGCTTTGCGTCGCTACCTGCGCCAGGTTTCGGACCTTTCGACTCGGGCTGCGGCTCCTTCGTCGCCGTGGCCCGGCTCAAGGAACGGTCAGTCCTCGATGGCTGCGGCGAACTGCGACTGGTAGAGCCTGTAGTATGCGCCCTTCGCCTCGAGCAGCTCGTGGTGGTTGCCCTGCTCGACGATGTCGCCGTCCTCCATCACGAGGATGAGGTCGGCGTCGCGGATGGTCGAGAGCCGGTGGGCGATCACGAACGACGTCCTGCCGCTGCGCAGCGCCGACATCGCGTGCTGCACCAGCAGCTCGGTGCGGGTGTCGACCGAGCTGGTGGCCTCGTCGAGGATCAGCAGGCTGGGGTCGGCGAGGAACGCGCGTGCGATCGTGATCAGCTGCTTCTCGCCGGCCGAGACGTTCGAGCCCTCCTCGTCGATCACCGTGTCGTAGCCGTCGGGCAGCGAGTGCACGAACCGGTCGACGAACGTGGCCTTCGACGCCTCGACGATCTGCTCCTCGGTCGCGCCCAGGCGGCCGTAGGCGATGTTGTCGCGGATCGTGCCGCCGAACAGCCACGTGTCCTGCAGCACCATGCCGATCTCCGAGCGGACCTCGCTGCGCGGCACCGACGCGATGTCCACGCCGTCGATGGTGATCCGGCCGCTGTTCAGGTCGTAGAACCGCATGATCAGGTTCACCAGTGTGGTCTTGCCCGCGCCCGTGGGGCCGACGATCGCGACCGTCTGGCCGGGCTCGGCCACCAGGTTGAGGTCCCGGATGAGCGGGACGTCGGGGGAGTAGGAGAACTCCACGTCCTGGAACTCGACGCGCCCGCGGAGTTCGGGCAGGTGGCTCGACGGTTCGGCGGTCATCTCGTCGGCGTCGAGCAGCTCGAACACGCGCTCGGCGGAGGCGACGCCGGACTGCAGCAGGTTCGCCATCGAGGCCACCTGCGTCAGCGGCTGCGTGAACTGCCGGGAGTACTGGATGAACGCCTGGACGTCGCCGATGTTCATGGTGCCCGAAGCCACCCGCAGGCCGCCGATGACGGCGATGATCACGTAGTTCAGGTTCCCGACCAGGAACATCACCGGCATGATGATGCCGGAGATGAACTGCGCGCCGAAGCCCGCCTTGTACAGCTCCTGGTTGCGGGCCGCGAACTCGGCCTCGACCTCGCGCTGCCGGCCGAACACCTTCACGAGGGAGTGGCCGGTGAAGGCCTCCTCGATGTGGGCGTTCAGTTCGCCGGTGGACTTCCAGTTCTGCGCGAACAGCCGCTGCGAGCGCTTGCCGATGACGGTGGTCACCACGCCCGCGATGGGCACCGAGACCAGCGCCACCAGCGCCAGCGTCGGGGAGATCCAGAACATCATGACGAGCACGCCGACGACGGTCAGCAGCGAGTTCAGCAGCTGCGAGAGCGTCTGCTGCAGCGTCTGGGACACGTTGTCGATGTCGTTGGTGACGCGGCTCAGGACCTCGCCGCGGGCCTGCTTGTCGAAGTAGCTGAGCGGCAGCCGATCGAGCTTCGTCGACACCTCCTGGCGCATCTTGAAGACGGTGCGCTGCACGGCGTCGTTCAGGACCCAGCCCTGCAGGTAGGAGAACACGAACGACACGACGTACAGGCCCAGCACGATCAGCAGCACCGTGCCGATGCCGCCGAAGTCGATGCCCTGCCCCGGCGTGAAGTCCAGGTTCCTGAGCATGTCGGCCATGTCGGTGTGCCCGGCCGCGATGGCCTGGTCGATGGCCTGCTCCTTGCTGATGCCCTTCGGCAGCATGCCGCCGACGACGCCAGCCAGCATCATGTCGGTCGCCCGGCCGAGGACCTTCGGGCCGACGACGGACAGCGCGACCGACAGCGTGCCGATCACGACGGCGATGATCACCAGCGCCCGCACGGGGTGGAGGTTGCCCATCAGCCGCTTCACGGACGGGAAGAAGTTCACGGCCTTCTCGCCGGTGCCTCCGCCCGGGCCGTGGCCAGGACCGCCGCCCCCAGGGCCGCGCCGGGCGGGCGGGGCGAACTCGGGGCGCTCGTTGGCCTTCTTCTCGGTGGTCTCGGTCTGCTCGCTCATGCCGCGGCCTCCTCTGCGCTCAGCTGCGACTCGACGATCTCCTGGTACGTCCGGTTGGACACCAGGAGCTCCTCGTGGGTGCCGCGTCCGACGATCTCGCCGTCCTCGAGGACGAGGATCTCGTCGGCTCCTGTGATGGTCGAGACGCGCTGGGCGACGACGAGAACCGCCGCCTGCTCCGTCTCGGGGGCGAGCGCGGCGCGGAGCCGCGCGTCGGTGGTGACGTCGAGGGCGGAGAACGAGTCGTCGAACACGTAGACGCTCGGCTTCTTCACCAGCGCGCGGGCGATAGCCAGACGCTGCCGCTGGCCGCCCGACACATTCGTGCCGCCCTGTGCGATGGACGCCTCGATGGTGCCTTCCTTCTCCGAGACGAAGTCGGCGGCCTGCGCCACCTCGAGCGCGTGCCAGATCTCCTCATCGGTGGCGTCGGGCTTGCCGTAGCGCAGGTTGGAGGCGATCGTTCCGGTGAACAGGTACGGCTTCTGCGGCACGAGACCGATGCGCGCCCACAGCGCGTCCGGGTCCATGTCGCGCACGTCCATGCCGTCGACAAGCACCTTGCCCGCGGTGGCGTCGAACAGGCGGGGGATCAGGTTCGTCAGCGTGGACTTGCCCGAGCCGGTGGACCCGATGATCGCCGTCGTCCTGCCCGGACGGAGCTCGAAGGTGATGTCCTTCAGCACCGGCGACTCGGCACCCGGGTACTCGAACGACACGTGGTCGAAGTCGACGTAGCCCCGGGCCGGGGGCGCCGGCTTCGGATCGACCGGCGGCGCGACCGTGGTGTCGGTGTCGAGCACCTCCATGATGCGGTCGGCACAGACGGCCGCGCGGGGCGCCATCACGAGCAGCATCGTCGTCATCATCACCGAGATCAGGATCTGCATCAGGTAGGAGATGAAGGCGGTGAGCTGGCCGATCTGGATGTCGCCGGACTCGATGCGCTGGGCGCCGAACCACATCACGCCCACCGTCGACAGGTTCATCACGAAGCCGACGAACGGGAACATGAAGGCCATCAGGCGGCCGACCCGGGTCGCGGTGTCGACGAGCTCGCCGTTGGCCCGCTCGAAGCGCGCGGCCTCGTGCGGCTCACGCACGAACGCGCGCACCACGCGGATGCCGGTGATCTGCTCGCGCAGCACGCGGTTCAGGGTGTCGATGCGCTGCTGCATGATGCCGAACAGCGGACCCATCTTGGTGATCAGGATGACGATGCCGATGCCCAGCAGCACCACGGCCGCGAGGATGATCCACGACAGTCCCGCGTCCTCGCGCAGCGCCATGACGACGCCGCCCACCATCGTGATGGGCGCGCCGACGAGCATGACGCAGGTCATCAGGACCAGCATCTGCACCTGCTGCACGTCGTTGGTGGACCGGGTGATGAGGCTCGGCGCACCGAACTGGTTCATCTCGCGGCTGGAGAAGCTGAGCGTGCGCTGGAAGATCGCGCCGCGCACGTCGCGGCCGAACTGCATCGCGGCGTTGGCGCCGGCCCAGACGGCGCCGATCTGTGCGGCCCCCTGGACGGCGGACAGCAGCAGCATGACGCCGCCGGTGCCCCAGATGAAGCCGGTGTCCCCGACGACGACGCCCTTGTCGATGATGCGGGCGTTCAGCGTCGGGAGGTAGAGGGACATGATGGTCGCCAGGGTCTGCAGGACCACGACGATCACCAGAAGGCCCCAATAGGGCCTGATGTGGCGGTTGATGAGCCGCGCGAGGCGCGAGATCAAGGAAGGTCCTTTCTGAGTGCCCCGTGCAGGGCGAAGGTGGCCAGCGCCGAGGCGTCGGCCCTGGGCGTGTCGCCGAACCGCATGGCATTGCCGGTGGCGAGCATGCCGAGGTAGACGACGAAGTCGGAGAGGGGGATGGCCAGCTCGTCGGCGTGCGGCCGGAGGGCCTCGACGATCCAGGCGTCGAGCTGGTGGCGTCGGGCCTCCAGCTCGTCGCGGAGGCAGGTGCTGGGACGGTGCGGGCCGGGGGGCGCCCCGTGCGCGGCCATGAGCAGCGAACGGGTCGTCGTGATGCGGTGCACGATGAGCTCGATGGCGCCCGCGGTGGTGGACTCGATCGTCTCGCCGAGGTCGGTCGCGGCCAAGGCCTCCGTGAGTCGGTGCTCGGAGAACGCCTCGAGGATGGTCGCGTCGATCAGGTCCTTCAGGCTGTCGAACACCCGGAAGATGGTTCCCTCGGCCACACCGGAGGCCTCTGCCACCTGGCGGGTGGTGATGCTGGTGCCCGCCTCGTGGATGAGGGGGAGTGTCGCCTCGATGATGGCTGCCCTGCGTTCTGCGCGGGGAAGCGGTGCTGCTCTGGTCACTCCGTCGATCCTAATGAGTGAATACTCACTCATCAAGTCGGTCACCTGCCGAGCAGGGCTGCGCGTTCGGCCGACAGGTTGGCCCGAGCGGCGTCCTCCCACAGCCGGCGCCCGATGGGGGTGTGGAACAGCGGGTGAGCGCCGAGCAGTGCCTCGACGACGGCGAGTCGGCCCCGTGCCCACGTCTCGTCGTCCAGGTGGGCGTAGTCGAGCCGGACGTCGCGCAGGTAGACGTGGTAGCGGCCGGGGATCTGGCCGAGCACGGAGAGGTCCGCGTCGGAGAGGAGGGCCGACGCCTCGTCGGCGGGCCGGTGGTCGGCCGTCATGCGGACCAGACGCGCCACTTCGTCGACCTCGGGCACGGGCAGGAGTCCGTCGAGCGCGCTCTCGGCCAGCCGGGCCGAGGCTTCCTCGTCCTCGCCCGGCGCGCCCCGGTAGACGGCGTCGTGGAACCACGCCGCGAGCCGGACGGTGCGCGCGGTCGCGCCCAGGGCGTCGAGTGCGGCCAGGCAGCAGGCGAGGTGGCGGACGTCGTGGTAGCGCCGGTGCGGCTCTCCCCAGCGGGCGAGGAGGTCGTCGCGCAGCGGTGCGGGGAGACCGTAGGCCGCCCAGTCGGCCTGGGCGGCGAGCTGAGCCGCAGCCCTGGTCGGCGTCCGCTGCGGCTTGCGCACTCGAAGCCCCGACGCTGTCAGGCGCAGGACGAGCTCGCGCTCGCCCACGGGCTCCGCGCCGGCGGCGACCAGGTCGTCGTAGCGTGCGGCCGGCACGTCGTAGTGGTCGTGGTCGAAGGCCTGGGGCGGCAGCCCGGCGCGCGCGGCGAACGCGTGCAACTCCTCGAGCGAGGAGTCGGAGACGAGATGCCCGAAGACCGTGCCGTGGGCCGGCCACCGGGGCGCGTCGATCAGGATCGCCATTCGCCCTAGGCTAGCCCGGTGCGGAAGTCGGTCCTGGCCACGGCGGCGATCCTGGCCGTCACGGCCATCTGGGGATCGACGTTCTTCGTCATCAAGGACGCCGTCGGCAGGATCGACCCGATCGACTTCCTCGTGGTGCGCTTCACCATCGGCGCGCTCATCCCCGCCGTGCTCTTCCTGGGCCGGCTTAGTCGGCTGACCGGCAGGCAGTGGCTCGTCGGGCTGGGCATCGGCGTCGTCTACGGGCTGGCGCAGATCGCCCAGACGGTCGGCCTGCAGAGCACCGCCGCATCCGTGTCCGGGTTCATCACCGGCACGTACGTGGTGCTCACCCCCGTGGTGTTGTGGGTGGCGTTCCGGGTGCGCGTGTCGGCCGGAACGTGGGCAGCCATCGCGTTGGCGACCGTGGGCCTGGGCGTGCTCAGCCTCACGGGGCTGTCCGGGGTCGGCGTCGGCGAGGGGCTCACGCTGCTCGGCGCTGCGCTCTACGCCGTCCACGTCGTGGTGCTCGACAGACACGCCTCAGCGATGGATGCGCCCGCGCTCGCGACCGTGCAGCTGATCGGCGTCGCGCTCACCTGCGCCGTCTTCGGCGTCCCCGACGGCATTCAGCTCCCGGCCGACGGCGGCGTCTGGGGCGCCGTGCTCTACACCGCCGTGCTCGCAGGCATCGTGACCATGGCGCTCCAGACCTGGGCGCAGCGCCACCTGAACCCCGCTCGCGTCGTGCTGCTGATGACCTTCGAGCCGGTGTTCGCGTCGGCCTTCGCCATCGCGTTCGGCGGCGAGTCACTCAGCTGGCGGCTGCTCCTCGGCGGCTCACTCGTGTTGGCAGCCACCCTGCTGGGCATCCGCGCCGGTCGCCCTGACCCCGCTCCTTGAGCTGTGGTCTCGGACCCTTCGAGACGCAGCCCCGCATGGCTCGCACTCGGCGTGGGTAGGCGATGCGGGGCTGCTCCTCAGGGACCGTTCCTTGAGCCGACGTGCGAGCGCAGCGAGCCGGCGTGTCGAAAGGTCCGAGACCTTGGGCAGGGAGTCAGCTCAGGACTGAGGGCGCAGCAGGGGGTAGAGGATGGTCTCGCGGATGCCGACGCCGGTCAGGAGCATGATCAGGCGATCGATGCCCAAGCCGAGGCCGCCCATCGGGGGGACGCCGTACTCGAGGGCCTCGATGAAGTCCGCGTCGAACTGCATGGCTTCGACGTCGCCCGCCGCGGCCTTTAGCGACTGCGCCACGAGGACGTCGCGCTGCACTACCGGGTCGACGAGCTCGGTGAAACCGGTGCCGCACTCCATGCCGCCGATGATCAGATCCCACGCCTCCACCTTGCCGGGCTCCGACCGGTGCGGGCGGGCCAGCGGCTGCGCGATCGACGGGTAGTCGTAGACGAACGTCGGCTGGAGGAGGTCGGGCTCCACCAGCTCGCCGAACAGCTCCATGACGAGCTTGCCCGCATCCCACTTCGGGTCGAACTCCACCTCGTGCGCGTCCGCCACGCGACGCAGCTCCTCGACGGGGGTGTCGACGGTGATCTCCTCGCCCACGCGCTCGGACAGCGCGGGGAACACCGGCAGCCAGGTCCACTCGCCGTCCAGGTCGATCGTGCCCTTGGGCGTCTCGACGGAGCGTGAGCCGGCGGCGTCGGCCGCGGCCACGATGATGTCCTGGATCAGCCGCGCGATGGTGTGCTGGTCGCCCCAAGCCTGGTAGGCCTCGAGCATGGTGAACTCGGGTGAGTGCGACGAGTCGATGCCCTCGTTGCGGAATACCCGGCCCATCTCGAAGACGCGGTCGGCGCCGCCCACCATCGTCCGCTTCAGGTGCAGCTCGAGGGCGATGCGCAGCGACATGCCGATGTCGAAGGCGTTGAGGTGCGTCTCGAACGGGCGCGCGGCCGCACCGCCGTGGACCAGCTGCAGGATGGGGGTCTCCACCTCGAGATAGCCCTGGCCGTAGAGCGTCTCCCGGATCGAGCGAGTGATCGCGGACCGCTTGCGCACCATCTCGCGGGCCTCGTCGCGCACGATCAGGTCCACGTAGCGGCGACGCACGCGCGCCTCCTCGGACAGATCCTTATGCAGCACGGGCAGCGGGCGCAGCGCCTTCGAGGCCATCCGCCATTCGGAGGCCATGATGGACAGCTCGCCGCGCTTCGACACGATGATGCGGCCCTTGACCCAGACGAAGTCGCCGAGGTCGACGTCGGCCTTCCACGCGGCCAGGGACTCCTCGCCCACCTCGGCCAGCGACAGCATCACCTGGAGGCGCTCGCCGCCCACCTCGGGCGTGAAGCCGTCCTGCAGCGTGGCGAAGGCCAGTTTGCCCGTGTTGCGGATGAAGACGACACGGCCGCCGGTGGTGACGACGTCGTCGGTCTCCTGACCGGCCTCCATCGTCGACCAGGCCTCGGTGGCGCGGATCTCGGCGAGCGTGTGGGAACGGGTGAGGTCGGCCGGGTAGGCCTCGATCCCGGCGTCGAGTAGGCGCTTGCGCTTCTCCTTGCGGACGGCGGTCTGTTCGGAGTCGCTGGGCAGGATCGGGGCGTCAGTCACGCGCCGCATCCTACCGGTGAGCCGACGAACAGGCTCCCTCGGCCGGTCAGGCCCAGGCGACGACGACCCCGTCGGGGGTCTCGGTGAAGGTGAGGTCGGCCAGCGTGTCGACATGCCAGTCGGCCTGCAGGGCGTCCTCGTCGAGCGTCGTCTTCACGCCCAGGACGGCGCAGCCCGCGGCCCGGCCGGCGGCGATCCCTGCGGGGGAGTCCTCCGCCACGAGGCAGCGCGCCGGGTCGACACCGAGGCGTTCGGCGGCCAGGAGGTAGGAGTCGGGCGCAGGCTTGCCGTTGGTGACGTCGTCGAAGGTGACGATGACGGCTGGGAAGGGCAGCCCGGTGGCGCCCAGGCGGGCGGTCAGCAGACGGTCGGTGCAGCTGGTGGCGATGGCGCGGCGGGCGTCGCTGAGGGCGCCCAACGCCTCGGCCGACCCGGCCAGCGCCACGACGCCCGTGGTGTCCGACGACTCCAGCTCGTCGAGCCGGCGGCCGGCCTCCTCGGCGATCTCGGGCGGCAGGAGGGCATGCGCGCCGGTCTCCGACGGGCGGCCGATGAACTCGATGGCGTAGCCGACCTCGACGTCGTACTCCTTGGCCCACTGCGAGTAGGCACGGAGGACGGAGGCGTGCGAGTCGGCGAGGGTGCCGTCGAAGTCGAAGAGGATGGCGTCGAACGTGCCCAGCGGGCCCTTGGGCGTCACTTCCACAGCGTCATCAGCGCGAAGCTCGCGACGATGAGCACCAGCCCGATGCCGACGTTCCAGTCGCCCAGGGCGCGCATGAAGCCGATCGACTGCCCGGCCAGCTGCCAGACCACCATCCACAGCACGCCCAGCAGGCCGACGGGGATGAATACGGCGGGGACCCAGTTGCGGCCGCCGGGGGCGAGGCGCACCGCCTCGACGCGCGCCTCGGACAGCTCGGCCTTGTCCTTGGCCTTCTTCTTGTCCACGGCCTGCTTGCGGACCTTGGATTCGGGCACGTGAGCCTCCTCGAACGATCGATACCCGGTCAGCGTAGTTGAGCCCTGGGCCTTTGCCCATTCGGGAGGCCCATCCGAGGGGGTTAGTCTGGGCGCGTGGATGTGCGCGTATGGCTCCGGCGTCGGGTGCAGCGCGTCCGCGAGAACACCGGCCGCAACCAGACCCGCCACCGCTCGCTGC
Organism: Arachnia sp.; assembly: GCA_047602285.1. GTDB lineage: Bacteria > Actinomycetota > Actinomycetes > Propionibacteriales > Propionibacteriaceae > Arachnia. The sequence continues at coordinate 1,709,624 of JASGHR010000001.1, read as the reverse complement.
ACGGGCGCCTCGCCACCGTCCTGGTGTGCGCCCTCGCCGGCCTCATGATGACCGTCGCGGCACTGGCGGCGCGCGGCACGGACCTGCGCAGCGACCGCACCGCCGACATGCGCGACCTCATCGTGACCCAGGCCTCGCGCAACGAGGAGCTGCGGCGCGACGTCTCGCAGCTGACCGCGGAAGTGGGGGCGCTCACCGAGCGCCAGCCCGGCAGCGAGCAGCTCGCCGCACAGCTCGACGCCGCGGAGGAGGGCGCGGGGCTGACCGACCTCGCCGGCCCCGGCCTGCGCGTCACCCTGATGGACGCGCCGTCGGATGTGAAGCCCGCCGGCGTCTCCGACGACCTGCTCGTCGTCCACCAGCAGGACATCCAGGCCGTGATCAACGCGCTCTGGGACGGCGGCGCTGAGGCGATGACCGTCCAGGGGCAGCGCGTGATCTCCACCACGGGCATCAAGTGCGTGGGCAACACCGTCGTGCTGCACGGCGTGCCGTACGCGCCGCCCTACGTCATCGAGGCGATCGGCGACACCGACGCGCTGCAGGCCGGGCTCGACGCCTCGCCCGCCGTGACCATCTACCGCCAATACGTGGACGTCTACGGCCTCGGCTACGCCGTCGACCGGGCCGACGAGCTGATCGCGCCCGCGTTCAACGGCTCGACCTCGCTGCGCTTCGCCTCGCGGAGCTGACCCGCGGTCAGTACGTCATGTCGGCCGACGTCAGCGGCGACAGCCCCGCGCCGCGCGCCGGCGCGTCCGGATCGCCGCAGACCGCGAGCCAGTTCGCGAGCATCTGATACCCGCCCTCGGTGAGCACCGACTCGGGGTGGAACTGCACCGCCTCCACGTCCAGCGCGCGGTGCTTGACGGCCATGATGACGCCCGTGTCGGTGCGCGCGGTGACCTCGAGCTCGTCGGGCACGGTGTCCTCGACGATGGCCAGCGAGTGGTAGCGCGTGGTGGTCACCGGCGACGGCAGCCCGGCGAACACGCCCTTGCCCTCGTGGAACACCGGCGACGTCTTGCCGTGCAGCAGCTCGGGCGCGCGGTCGACGACGCCGCCGTAGGCCACCGCCATCGCCTGCAGACCGAGGCACACCCCGAACAGCGGCCGCACGCCCCCGAGGGTGCGCACCACGTCGACGCACACGCCCGCCTCCTCCGGCGTGCCGGGGCCGGGCGACAGCAGCACGCCGTCGAACGGCTCGTACCAATCGGAGTTCTCGAACCGCGGGTCGTCGTTACGCCACACCTCCACCTCGGCGCCCAACTGCGCGAGGTACGACACGATGTTGTAGACGAACGAGTCGTAGTTGTCGATCACCAGCACCTTGGCGGTCATCACGGGTTCTCCCCGTCGCCCGTGCCGGTGCCGTTGTCGCCGGTGCCCTGATCGCCGCCGTTGCCCTGATCGCCGCCGTTGCCCTGGTCACCGCCGTTGTCGCCGCCGTTGCCCGGATCTCCGCCGTTGTCCGGCGGCGTCTCCGTCGCAGGCGCCTTGGCGATCTTCAACGTGATCTTGGTGCTCCTGGCCGCCTCGTCGTCCGGTCGCAGGCTCTGCTGGAAAACGAGCCCAGGTGCCTGTTCGGTGCTCTCCTCCTCCACGAAGGTGGGCGTCCCGAAACCAGCCTGGGTCGCGGCCACGGCCGCGTCGGTCTGGCTGAGTCCGGTGAAGCGCGGCACGACGGACTTCCCCGTGGCCACGGTCAGCACGATCTTCGTGTCGAGCGCGACTGTCTGCCCCGGCTCGTGGCTGGCGCGGATGACGGTGCCCGCGACGGCGCTGTTGGATTCGGTGTCAGGGTCGGTGTCCCCGATGCGGTACGGCCGTGCATCGACCTCTGTCACGTTGTCGAATCCGGCGTCCTTCAGCGCAGCCTTCGCCTCCTTGACCGGCACGTTGATGATGCCCGAAGGGATGGTCTGCTCCTCGGGGCCGGTGTTGAGGTAGAAGGTGACCGTTGAGCCCGCGGGCAGCGACTCGTACGGCTTCTGATCCTGCTTGACCACCTGGCCCTTGGTGTCCGCCGGCCCTGGCTCCTCTCGCAGATCCGGCTTGAGGTCGAGGTTGTCGAACGCGGCCATGGCCTGCGTGCGGTTGTCGCCCAGGAGGTTCGGCACCTCGACCATCTTCACGGTCGGGCTCGACGACGTGTTGGTGGGACTCGGCTTGGGGGTGTTCGGGTTCATCACCGTGTAGATGCCGAAGATCAGCGCGGCGAGGACCACGACGGCGAGGATCGACAGCGCGATGATGCCCTTGCGGCTCTTCCTGTCGTCCTCGGCCAGGACCTCCGGCAGTGCGGCGGTGACCGCGGGCGGCGGCGCGGCGGGCGACGTCGCGGCCACCACGCCGCGGCGAGCCGTCGTCGTCATCGGGTCGTTGTGGATCACCTGCGTGGGCGGCTCCACGGGCAGCGCGGCCAGCACGGGCTGGTGGTTCAGCGCCCGCATGATGTCCTCGCGGAACTCGGACGCGTCCTGGTACCTGTCCCGCGGGTCCTTGGCCAGCGACTTCAGCACGATGGCGTCCATCGTCGGCGTGATCTCGTCGTCGATCTGCGACGGCGGCACGGGGGCCTCGCGGACGTGCTGGTAGGCGACGGACACGGGCGAGTCGCCCTTGAACAGCGGTTGGGACGTCAGCAGTTCGTAGAGCAGGCAGCCGACGGAATAGATGTCGGAGCGGTTGTCGACCTTCTCGCCGCGCGCCTGCTCCGGCGACAGGTACTGCGCGGTGCCGATCACGGCCGCGGTCTGCGTCATGGTGGCCGACGTGTCGGCGACGGCGCGGGCGATGCCGAAGTCCATCACCTTGACGGTGCCGCCCGGCGTCAGCATGACGTTGGCGGGCTTGATGTCCCGGTGGACGATGCCGGCGCGGTGCGCGTAGGCCAGGGCGTCGAGCACCCCTGCCGTGAACTCGAGCGCGCGCTCAGGAACGATCTTGCGGCCGTCGCGCAGCACCTCGCGCAGCGTGACGCCCTCCACCAGCTCCATCACGATGTAGGGCACCGAGACGTCGGACGCGCCGTCGCGCTCCTCGCCGGTGTCGTAGACGGCCACGATGTTCGGGTGGTTCAGGCCCGCGGCCGACTGCGCCTCGCGGCGGAAGCGGGCCTGGAACGTCGGGTCGCTGGCAAGGTCGATGCGCAGCCGCTTCACCGCGACGTCGCGCTCCAGCCTGAGGTCGCGCGCGCGCCACACCTCGGCCATCCCGCCCCGGCCGATGACCTGATCCAGCTGGTAGCGGCCGCCGAGCAGGGCTCCTCGCTCTGTCATCGCTGCGCATCCTTTCGGTCGTACGGACACCATCTTGGCCCATGAAGCTGAGGCAATCCTGAAATCGTCATCGCAAGGACTCCAAGACGGCCTTGAAGATGGGGGCGGCGAGCCGGCCGCCGGAGATGTCGTCCCGGGCGACGCCCGCATCCTCGACGAAGGCCACGATGGCCACCTTCGGGTCCTCGGCGTAGCCCACGAACCACGCGTAGGGCGGCCGATCGGGCGCCGACTGCGCCGTGCCGGTCTTGCCGCCCACGACGAGCCCCGCGGTCGCGGCCGGGCTGCCCGTGCCGCCCTCGACGGTGGCGACCATCATCTGCTGCAGCAGCTTGGCCGTCGACTCGGAGATCGGCCGGCCCAGCTCGGTGGGGGCCGTGGAGCTGAGGACGGTGAGGTCGCGGTTGGTCACGGTGCTCACGAGATAGGGCCGCATCATGGTGCCGTTGTTGGCGATGGCGGCCGCCACCTGCAGCATCTGCAGCGGAGAGGCGGCGACGTCGTACTGGCCGATCGCGCTGAGGGCGGCCTGCGACTGGTCGAGCTCGGTGGGGAACCGGGAGGTGGCGGCCGCGATGTCGATCGTCTGGTCCTTGTTGAACCCGAATGCCTCGGCCATCGCTCGGAGCTTCTCGCCGCCCAGCTTCAGGCCCAGGTTGCCGAACGCCGTGTTGCACGACGTCATGAGCGCCTGCTGGAGCGTCACCTGCGTGCCGCCGCAGTTGGTGGAGTTGCCCATCGAGTGGCTCGAGTTCGGCAGCGGGAGCGAGGCGGGGGAGTCCACCATCGAGTCGGGCACCAGGCCGTCCTCGAGCGCGGCGGCGGCCGTGATCAGCTTGAACGTCGACCCGGGCGGGTACACCTCGCGGGTGCCGCGGTTCTTCAGCGGCTCGTCCTTGCCGTTCAGCAGTTCGTCCCAGGCGTCGCGCTGCGCGCCGAGGTCGACGGTGGACAGCCGGTTCGGGTCGTAGGTGGGGCTGGAGACCAGAGCCAGGATGGCGCCCGTGGTGTAGTCCATGGCGATGGCGGCGCCCCGCTTGGAGCCGAGGGCCCGCACGGCGGCGCGCTGCGCGGCCGGGTTCAGCGTCGTCGAGATGTTGGCACCCTGCGAGCGCCGCCCGGCGAGCAGGTCGACGATCCGCTCGAAGGCCTGCTCGGACGACGTGCCGGCCAGCTCGGCGTTGAAGCTCTGCTCCAGCCCGGAGCGCGCGTAGTCGTACGAGTACCAGCCGGTGACCGAGCTCCACGTCTCGCCGTCGGGGTAGGTGCGCACGTACGGGAAGCGGCCGGAGCGCGGCTCCGACTCGGCGATGGGCTCGTTGCCGACGAGGATGGCGCCGCGGTTCTGCGAGAACTCCGCGTCCCGGACGCGGCGGTTGCGGCCGTCGGCGTTCAGCGAGTCGGACCGCACGACGGACGTGAATGTCATGTTGACCAGCAGCGCCGCCATCAGAACGGCGATGAAGACGCTGACCTTGCGGATGGGGCCGTTCATCGGGCGATCACCGTCGTCTCGTCGAGGGCCTCGCGCGGCGCGGCGGTCGCGGCCTGCGGGATCCGAGCCCGGTGCGAGATCACCATCAGGATGCCGACGATGATCCAGTTCGCGATGAGGCTCGAGCCGCCCTGGCTCATGAACGGCGTCGTCAGGCCCGTCAGCGGAAGCAGCCGCGTGACGCCGCCGATGATGGCGAACACCTGCAGCGCGAACACGAAGCTGAGGCCGACGGCCAGCAGCTTGCCGAAGCCGTCGGGCGACGTGAGGGCCGCCTTGCAGCCGCGCGCCACCAGCAGGGCGTAGAGCAGGATGATGCCCATCAGGCCCAGGATGCCGATCTCCTCGCCGAGCGCCGCGGCGATCATGTCGCTCTTGGCCAGCGGCGTGAGGCCGGGCCGGCCGAGGCCCCAGCCGCGGCCGAAGAGGCCGCCCCACGCGAAGCCGAACTGCGCGGAGATGATCTGGAGGTTGGCGTCGTAGTCGCTGAACGGGTTGAGCCACGCGTTGACGCGCCGCGGCACGTGGTGCGTGAACCGGTACGCGGCGATGCCGGCACCGATGAACAGGATGCCGGCGAGGATGGGCCAGGCCGGCCGCTCGGTGGCGACGTAGATCATCACCGTGAAGAGCCCGAAGAACAGCAGCGATGTGCCCAGGTCGTTCTGGAACACCATCACGCCCAGGCTGGCCAGCCACATCACCAGGATGGGGCCCAGGTCACGGGCCCGCGGCAGCTGGAGACCGAGGAACGAGCGCCCGGCCAGTGCCAGCACCTCCCGCTTCTCGTAGAAGTAGGCGGCGAACGCGATGGCGAGCAGGATCTTCGCCACCTCGGCGGGCTGGAATGAGAACCCGAACACGCGGATCCAGATCTGCGCGCCGCCCGACTTCCAGCCGATCACCGGCGCCAACGGCAGCAGGAGGAGGACGAGGCCCGAGATGAAAAGCAGATAGGGGTAGCGCTGGAGGCGGCGATGATCGCGCAGCGCGACGACGACGCCGATGAACAACGCGAGCCCGAGCGCCGTCCAGAGCAGCTGCGTGGCCGAATCGGTGCGCGGCGGCTCGGGGATCTGATCGATGCGGTAGATCATCGCCAGCCCGAGGCCGTTCAGGAGCATCACGATCGGCAGGATGATCGGGTCCGCGTAGGGGATGCGCCAGCGCACGACGAGGTGCGCCGCGAGCCCCATGCCGTACCAGATCGCGGCGACCGGGATGATGGCCGACGGCAGTTCGCCGTAGATGTTCAGCTCGGTGATCACCCAGCCCGCGAATCCGAAGGTCTGCGCCATGAGCAGCAGCACCAGCTCCACGCCGCGCCGCTTCCGGTAGACGATCACCTCGTCGGAGACCGCGGGCTGCACCCTCTCAGACATCAGCAGGCCTCCGGATCGGCCTCTTCGGTGGCCGCCGGCGGGACGGTCATCAGCATCGACGGCACGAACACGCTGGGCGACGTGACCTCTGTCCGCGGAGGAGGCGTGACGCCCGGCGCGAACGGCAGACCAGGACCGGAGAAGGTCGGCGTCGGGCTCTGGCTGGCCAGCGGCCCGGGCCGCTCGGCGACCTCCTGGCGTTCCTTGCGCACCTGCACGCAGCGCTCGGCGATGGCGCGCAGCTCGCCGGTGGTGGCGCGGGCGGCGTCGACGCTCGGCACCCCGATGGCCCCCTCGACGCCCCGTTGGTAGAACTTGGGGAGGTCGGCGACGGGGACGTCGGTGCGCTCCACGAGCGTGTGCAGCTGTAACCCCAGCAGCGAGCCGGGCAGGCCGTTGTAGACGGCGATGTAGCCGTCGTCGGCCGCCACGAAGTAGCTGGAGCGGCTGTACGAGACGAGGCCCCAGGTGCCCAGCCCGAGGAACAGCGAGATCGCGAGCACGGTCACGAGGATCCCGGGCCAGCGGCGCCGCGGCTCCTCGGGGGCGTAGCGGGCCACCTCGTCGGCGTCGTGCGCCGCGGGGTCCTGGGTGGCGGGGTAGGGCGCGTACGGGCCGGCGGTGCCGCGGGCCTGGCTGAGGGCGCCCGTGCGGGGGATGGTGACCTCGGTGGCCGAGCCGACCATCACCGGGGCGGCGGCGTCGAGCTCGTCGTCCTGCTCGACGACCTCCGCCGTCACGATGGTGATGTTGTCGTGCCCGCCGCCCGCGTTGGCCGCCTGCGCGAGGGCTTCGACGGCCGCGCCGAGGTCGTCGCCGGACAGCAGCCGACGGATGGTGGCGTCGTCGACCATGCCGCTCAGGCCGTCGGAGCAGAACATCAACCGGTCGCCGAGCTGGGCGTCGAGGACGCTGAGATCGGGGTCGAACTCCATCCGGCCGTTCAGCACCTTGAGGATCAGCGACCGGTGTGGGTGCACCGCGGCCTGCTGCGGGGTGATCTTGCCCTCGTCGATGAGGGACTGCACCCACGAATGGTCGTGCGTGATCTGCGTCAGCTCGCCGTCGCGCAGCCGGTAGCCGCGCGAGTCGCCGATGTGGCAGAGGCCGAACTGCTCGCCGTCGAAGAAGGCGCCGCAGAAGGTGGTGCCCATGCCGTCGAGCTCGGGATCCTCGTCGATCAGCTCGGAGAGGCGGGTGTTGGTGCGGGCGAGGATGCCTGCGGCCCTGCTCAGCATCTCCTCCGCGTCGGCGGCCCGCGCGTCGGATCGTGCGGCCTCGGTGGCGGCGACGGCCGAGGCCAGGTCGCCTGCCGCAGCCCCGCCCATGCCGTCGGCCACGAGCAGCAGCGTCGGCGAGGCGTAGCCGGCGTCCTGGTTGTTCTTCCGGACCCGGCCCACCTCGGAGTGCGCGTGGAAGCGCAGGCTGTACATGGGCTAGATCTCCAGCCGCATCAGCGTCTTGCCGATGCGCACCACGTCGCCGACCGTGACCTTGGTGGGCTCGACCACCTGTTTGCCGTTGACGAAGGTGCCGTTGGTCGACTGCAGGTCGGAGATCAGCCACGTCATGGGATCGACCTGCACCAGCTGCGCGTGGCGCGCGGACGCGTAGTCGTCGTCGAGCAGGAGCGTGGAGTCGGCCGCGCGGCCCAGGTTGATGGTCGGCTCCACGGGCACCGAGGCGCCCTGCTGCGGGCCGGCGGTGATGGCGAACCGGGTGGGCACCTTCGACCGCTTCTTCCCGCGTCCCCGGTCAGCCGGGATGGCGGCCAGCGACGACGTCGGGACGCGTCGGCCGAAGAGGTCAGTGCGCACGACGTTCGCGACGAAGAGGATGAAGAGCCACAGCAGGATCAGGAAGACGATCTTGATCGCGGCGACGATCAGGTCCGACACCGCTTACGACTCCGACGGGGTGTGCACCAGCATCCTGGTGTGGCCGATCTCGATCCTCGTTCCCTCGCCGATGCGTGTCTTGGTGACGCGCTGCCCGTTGACGAGCACGCCGTTGGTTGAGCCGAGGTCCTCGATGCTCATCACCGGGTGCTCCGGGTCGCCGGAGACGGTGATCATCGCGTGCTTGCGGGACACGCCGGGGTCGCTGAGCCGGAGGTCGGCCTCCGAGCCGCGGCCGATGAGCAGCCCGGGCGCCACCAACGGGTGCCGCACGCCGCTGACCTCGAGCACCATGCGGGACGGGCGCGCGTCGACGGGTGCCGCGCCGGTCGCGTCGGCGGCGACGGCGTCGCTCGCTACCGTGAACTGCCCCGTGGGCAGCGCCGTGTCGAGCACGTAGTCGATGGAGATCGGGCCGTTGAACACGTAGGACCGCTCGGCCGCGTGGTCGCGGATACTGGGGAGGATCTCGGAGTTCAGCGTCTTGGAGTAGGGGGCGAGCCGGTCGTAGTCCAGTTGGGCGAGGCCGATGGTGAACACGTTGGGTACCAGGCGCTTCTCACGGCTGAGCAACTTGGCCTCCGCGTCCAGCTCGCGCTGGATGCCCGCGACGATCTCGACGGGGTGCACGTAGCCCTTGAACGCGCGCGCGAAGACCTTCTCGACAGCGGATTCGATCCGCTTCTCCGCCTTGTTGAAGACTCCCATGACCCTCCCCTCGCTAGTAGTTATCGATGCTTGCCCCGGGGCCACCTTACCCGGCCCGGACGCACGGGCCGTCCTCGCGCCGGCCAGCCCGCCGCCGTCGGGCAACCGACGGATGCCAGGGGGAGGGTCGCCAAATGGCGCGAGGAAGACGACTTCCGGCGACTTCGCCGGCCAGGGGCGGTCAGGTAAAGTTCCGAGCGTGTCGTCACCCGCGGAAGACACATCCAAGTGGTTGGGGGGACAACGTCACTGGTACTGAAACGAGTGGGAGTCTAGTGTCAGTCAAAACAGTCGCAGCGGCGACCGAACGTGTTTCCCTCTGGCAGAGGGCGTATCAGCGCAAGCTCCTGGTTTCCGACTCGCTCATCGTCTTCTTCTCCGTCTTCGCCGCCCAGTTCGTCCGCTTCGGTTTGGGCGATCACCTCGTCGGCCTGCCCCAGAGTTCGCGGTGGACCATCGAGATCAGCTACACGACTCTCTCCGTCTTGATCGCGCTCCTCTGGCTGGCCGCTCTCGGTGTGAACAACGCCCGTGGCTATCACGTCACCGGAGCGGGCTTCACGGAGTTCAAGCGGCTTTTCGAAGCCGCCTTTTCGACGTTCGGCCTCGTCGCCATCACCAGCCTCCTCCTTCAGACCGACTTCCCTCGTGGCTACATCCTCGTCGCCTTCCCGCTCGGGCTGGTTCTTCTCGTCCTGTCGCGCTGGACCCTCAGGAAGTGGCTTCATGCGCAGCGGCGCGCGGGCCAGTTCCTGCATCGCGCCGTGATCATCGGCGAGGTCGACAAGGCTGAGCACGTGGCGTGGGAGATCGGCCGCGAGCCCTACAACGGGTACAAGATCGTGGGCAGTGTGACCGACAGCCGACGCGAGATCCACGATCTGCTCGGCGTCGTGCGGCGCCCCTCCCCGGGATCGACCGACCCGATCATCGACCTCATCGACGAGCTCGACGCCGACACGCTCATCGTGGTGTCGACGAACAACCTGAGCCCGGTGGAGCTGCGTCAGCTCGGATGGGCGATGGAGGAGCGTCGCGTCGAGATGATCGTCGCCCCGGCGCTCACGGACATCGCAGGCCCCAGGATTCACACGCGTCCGGTCGCGGGACTCCCGCTGATCTACATCGAGTATCCGGAGCTCAAGGGCCGGAAGTACTGGTTCAAGCGCACGTTCGACGTCGTCGGCTCGGCCCTGCTCATCGCGCTGCTCTCACCGCTTCTGCTCGCCATCGCGCTGTGCGTGAAGATGACGAGCTCCGGACCGGTGCTCTTCCGGCAGACGCGCATCGGCCAGCACGGCGTTCCCTACCAGATGCTCAAGTTCCGCTCGATGGTCGTGGACGCCGACTCGCAGCTCAGGGCCCTCCTCGAGGCGCAGGGAACGGCAGATCGGCCCCTGTTCAAGGTGACCGACGACCCGCGCATCACGCCGATCGGCCGGTTCCTGCGGAAGTACTCGCTCGACGAGCTGCCGCAGCTGTTCAACTCCCTGATGGGCACCATGAGCCTGGTGGGGCCGAGGCCGCAGGTCGAGGGCGAGGTGGCGCTGTACGACGACGCCGCCTTCCGCCGGCTGATGGTCAAGCCCGGGCTGACCGGGTTGTGGCAGGTCAGCGGACGGTCCACCCTCTCCTGGGAGGACAGCGTTCGGCTCGACCTCTTCTACGTGGAGAACTGGTCCTTCGTCGGCGACCTGGTCATCCTCGGCCGCACGGTGCGCGCCGTGCTCAAGCCTGAGGGCGCCTATTAAGACGCGCCGTGCGGGCGCGTGCCCGCCTCGGTGCGGGCGGTGAGTCTCTTGGTCGTGTGGGAGCATACGTAGCGTGGTTGATGAACGGATGCTGCTGACCACTGAGGCGGTGGAGCTGGTGTGCGCGTGGACGCAGCGGCTTGCCGAAGCCCACGGGCTGCGCGCGCTCATCATCAAGGGCGCGACGTTGCACCGGCAGGAACTCCGGCTGCCGAGATCCTCGTCCGACGTCGATCTCCTCGTCGCGCCGGCCGACTTCGAGGCGCTGTGCGACGCGCTCGTCCAGGCCGGCTGGGGGGAAAGGGACACCGGCTTCCTCATGGGCTCGGTCCCGTTGCACTCCCGGACCTTCATCGCGGAGGGCTGGCCGTGCGACATCGACGTGCACGCCCGCTTCCCCGGGTTCCTCACCGATGATCACACCGTCTTCGAGGTGCTCTGGGAACGACGCGTGACCATGACCTTCGCCGGTCAGCCGTGCGCGGTGCCCGATCGGGTGTGCAGCGCCCTCATCCTCGCCCTGCACTCGCTGCGCAGCACGCGCGAGCAGGCGCGCCACGACGCGGAGCTCAATCAGATGTACCGCGCGGTGTTCACGCCGAGCGAGCAGCGGGACCTGGTGGCGGTGGCCGCGCGCACAGGCTCCGCGGAGGCTCTCGAGAACGTCCTTCCGCGCATCGGCCTCACCGTCCCGGAGAGCGTTGCCGACGTGGATCCCGTGGCTTTGAGATCGTGGAAGGAAAGGGTGGGGCTGCGGGACCACGGACTGGGCACCTACGACCTGATCCGGGCGCTGCGAGAGGCTCCGTTGCGACGGAAGCCCCACATGCTGTGGCGGGCCATCTGGCCGTCGGACCACGATCTCGACACTCTCCGCCCCGGCGTCCCGCACGACTCGAAGGCGAGGAACGCGGCCAGGTGGGATCGCCTCAGGAAGGGCGTCGTCGCGTTCCCGCAGGTGGTACGGGCGACCCTGCGCCACCGAACGAGGTAGCGCGAGGATTCGACTCCTGCTGCACGCTTGCTCGCCGCTCCAAGAGGGGTGTGAGGGGTCGCCGAAGGTTGATTTTCAGAAGTGAGGGAATCGGTGCGGATAGAAAGCTCATGTACTCTGCTGACTCATGGCCAAGACTCGCGAGTGGAATCCTTCCGCCGAGACCTTGTGTGCCGCAGCCGTCATGCCCGTAGCTGTCAGCCACATGGTCGTCTCGGTCGGCAAGCCGTCCTCGGTCGCCGGGCCCCGGCAGCGGGCGACGCCCGGAGTATCGATTAAAGCCGCAGGGATTCGAGGTTAAAAATGACACCGCACAGTCCATCCGCGCGCGTCTGCGCCGGCGTCGTCACTTTCAATCCGGATATTGGCCGGTTGTCGGAAAATCTCACCAGCATTTCCTCGCAGGTCGACCGCGTTATTCTGGTCGATAACGCATCGACGAACTGGGAGGCGATCGATACTCTGCTTCGCAGTTTTCCGAGCGTCCACGCCATCCGGAACTCCGAGAATCGCGGGATCGCTGCCGCGCTGAACCAGGTAGGTCGCCAAGCAATCAGCGAAAAATACGAGTATGCCTTGATGCTCGACCAGGACAGCGTCACCGCTCCTCAGATGACACAAGTCCTGCTCAATCACGTTGGCCCGGAGATCGGGATCGTTTCTCCACAGATAGTCGACCGCAATCGCTTTCCGGATCGACCTCCGGCTTCCGCGCTGGATCATCAGACTTATGATGTCAAGCAAGCCGCGCGCAAAGGGATCATTACGTCGGGTGCGCTGACGTCGCTGCGAGCCTTCGATGACATCGGTGGGTTCGACGAGAGCTTCTTCATCGACTACGTCGACTATGACTATAACAAGCGACTCCTGGGCAGGGGATACACCTTGCGTCGAACGGGGGACACGTTTCTCTTCCATGAATGCGGAGAGCTTTCGCCCACGTTGCTCTGGACACCGCGCCGGGGTCAGGATTCAGGCTGGACCTTTGAGAGGTTCTACTCGTTCGGGCACTCTCCCACACGGTGCTACTACAAGGCGAGGAACCGGATCCTCTACTCGAAGAAGCACGGATTTTGGGACTCGACGAAACACTTCGAAGGGTACGCTCAGATCTTGCCCCAGGTCGTTCTTACACTGCTGTTTGAGCAAGACCGGATGGCGAAGCTGCGCGCGTTCAGTAAGGGAGTCGTGGACGGTCTACGAACTCGCGTCAGCGAGGGGCCCGACAGGCCCAGCTCGGCAGAGGTGGTCCAGTGAACCCCGGGCCGGGCGTTCGACGTGCGGGTCCGAGCCACGCCGTACTGCGGCACCTTAGAGACCTTGTCCGCATCTGGCTCTTTCGGCTGAAATGGCGACGCTGTAATCAAGACAACTACACGGAGCCGGCGTCCTATTTTAGGATTCGAAGCGTGGCGGTCGGCCGCGGGACGTACGGTCGGCTAAATGTTGTTGATGACGGCGGCGACTCCTGCTTGACGATCGGCGCTTACTGTTCGATCGCTGACGACGTCGTCTTTCTTCTCAACGCAGATCATCCGATAGACCGGTTGTCCACCTACCCCTTCGCTGTAAAGTACTTCCATTCCCAAAGGACTCAGGCGACGAGCAAGGGCGACATTGTCGTCGGTCCGGACTGCTGGATCGGGTACGGTGCGTCGATTCTGTCCGGGGTGACCCTTGGGCAGGGTGTCGTAGTCGCGGCAGGTGCCGTAGTTGCGACCTCCATTCCTGCGTTCGCGATCGTGGGAGGAGTGCCGGCTAAAGTTCTTCGCTACCGGTTCTCGGAAGATATCCGCAACGAACTCCTTGAGCGGGACTTCAGCGAGGTTCTAGAACACATACTAGAGACTGATCCGTCGGCCCTCGATCGAAGTGTGGATGCCGACTTGATGGCGGTCATCAGAGCCGTCCCGAAGCGGAATGCGGGTGGCGAGCAGTGAAGGTGCTTCATGTGTTCTACGGGCGAGACTTCGCCGGTGGCGCTTCGCACAGTATGGCCGACTTGGTTTCGGGCTTGGTGGCCGAGGGGCATGAGGTTCATGCCTTGTTGTCGGCCACGCCGAAGCGGATTATGGCGAAGCATCTCGCGAAGAACGGCGTAGTTTGCCACAATAGCACAGTCCCATGGATCGTGTACGACGCGACGCAACGGTCGTTTCCGACTGTTCTCAAGAATCTCGTCAAGTGGGTCTGGTGGTTGCTGACCTGTGTGATAAGCGAGGCTCATGCGCTGTGGGTCATCAAGCGTCACGGTATCCAAGTGGTACATATCGGTGGGGCTGTGATTACGACAGGCTGTTTCGCCGCAAGGATCGCGCGCGTACCCGTTGTGTGGCACATTCGTGAGTATGTCGAAGAGGGGCATGGTTTAGCGTACTTTCCGGGAAGCGGATTTTACCGGAAGGCGTCCAGGGCGAGTCTGCTCATCTGTGTCTCTGACGGGCTGCGGGAAAAGTTCGCCGTCCGATGTGCGAAGACACCGGCGATCACTATATACAATGGTATCTCGGTGCCTGAGGTCCGGCCTGCGCCCGTCATGGCAACCGGTCCTTTCCGGCTTATGTTTGCCGGTGGGATCAATGCATCTAAGGGGTTGTTCTTGCTTCTTGACGCCATCCGTCTCGCACAACTCGGAAGTTCTCTGACTCTCGATGTCTTTGGCCGCTCTAATCTGGAGCAGCGTGGCGCGCTGGCGCGGTATCTCCGAGATAACGGTCTTGAGTCGTGTGTGAGCTACCACGGAATGACGTCGACGCTTGCTCAGGAGTATGTGAGCCATGACGCGCTCGTGGTCGCCTCCGTTCGCGAAGCTTTTGGCCGCGTGACGGCGGAGGCAATGATTCTTGGCTGCCTCGTTGTCGGCTCGGACTCGGGTGGGACCGGAGAGCTATTGGCTGACGGGCGTGGCCTGTTGTTTGAATCTGGCGATGTAGAGTCGTTGGCGGATAGCTTGCGACGTTGTGTGGCGAGGGACCCGCAGAACGAGCGCATCCGCGAGAGGGCTCGCGTGTTCGCCAGTCAGAACTTCACGACATCCGCCTACGTCAATGCCGTAGATGCAGCGTATAAGGGCCTCGATCGTGAGTAGGCCTCGTGCGGACGGAAAGCGATCTGCTCTGTTCTACTGGGTCTACGGATTCTGGCTGGTTGTTGCGCTGATCGACACCGCGTCGAATGCCACGACGCTTTTCGGCGTGCCACTGCAGCCGCTCACGGTGGCATCGACCGGGCTTTTGACGGCGTACGCGCTTATCCGTGCATTGGGTGCTCGGTTCGTGCCTCTGGAGCTTGCGGGTTATTTTCTTTGTTTCATTCTCGGGCTCTACGCGTTGACCGCGTCCGACTTCGCGGCACCCCTGATCTTGATCCTGTTTCTTGTTGCTGCTAAGGGAGCAGATCCTGAGAGGGTGGCTCGAACAACGCTCGTCGGGACCGTGATCGGGCTGGTGCTGGTCTTCGCGTCCTATTCAGCTGGACTCGCCCACGATGTTGTGATTCGCCGCATCGATGGGGGCATTGATCGTCACAGCTTCGGGTTCATCCATCCGAACACCCTGGCCGCAGTGTTATTCAATGCGTTGATGGCCTGGTACCTGCTGTACAACAGATCGACCAGACTTCGATATAAGCTACCTCTCGCCGGGTTCGTAGTCTTCAATAGTCTGTTTCTGGATTCGCGCTCGACCATTTTCCTCGGCATCCTCTTGATCGTGGTGTGGTTCGGCGGGCGGAGGGGTATCTTGTTCCTTGGCCGGCACGTGACAGCTAGCCTGTGGGTGCTGTTGCTGGTCTTGGTAGGTGCTTTGTACCTGACGATGTCGTTCGACCCAAAGATCGAGTGGCATTCCTGGTTCGACTCGTTGTTTTCAGCTAGATTCGCGCTAGGTAAGGCCTACACCGATACCTATGGATTGGGGTTGGTGGGTCAAGAGGTTCAGCTAGGTAAGATCAGTGACCCGACACTACTTGCGCGACTGGAGGGTTCGCGAGGTACGGTCGACGCGGGTTATCTTCACCTTGCGCTCCGCGCGGGGCTTATCGTGGCGGCGTGCTTCACCGGCGCTCTTTTTGTGACTTTCCGACGCCTTGCGCGGAATGGTGATGTTGCTCTCGCGGTCTGTGTCGCTCTGGTAATTCTCAGTGGACTATTTGAAACGACTGTCTTTTCGGTGCTTTACGCGTTCCCGCTGCTGGCAGTCGGAATGGTGCGCTGGGAAGAGGGTTCGCGCTGGGAGCGCGGGCTCCAGCGTCAGGTACCAGCGGCCGCCGGCAAGCGCGACTGATCTGTCGAAGAGTACTTTCTCGGGCGCTAAAGGAGAGTTGGGAAATTATCGTTCGTTTGGTGTCGGCGCGTGGTTCCTGCAAGGTGGGGCTACCTTGGGGACCCTGTCGAGTGGGTGTAGCAAGGGGTTTTGGTGGCTAGGGGTCTGCTTGGACGCGCAGGGATCTATCTCGTCGGCAACCTGTCTGGCAAGGTGCTCCAGTCGCTACTGCTGCCGGTGTACGCGTTTGCGGTCTCTAGCGAGAGCCTGGGTAGTTACGACTTTGCCCTCACGTTGGCCAATATTGTCGCGGTCGTCGTGTTCGCCGCCGTGTGGGAGTCGGTGCTGAGGTTTGGACTGGGTGAAGGCGCAGGGCGAGACCAAAATGCGATACTCGCGACGGCGGCGAAATTTGCGTTATTGGTGACGCTTGCCGCGGCGGTTGTTATTGGCGGCCTGTGGCTCGCCATGCCGGATTATCGAGATTATCTGGTCTGGGTGGGCGCTATGGGCGTGTCATACGGTCTAGCCCTCGTTTGGCAGTATTCTGCTCGCGCTTTGAGGCTGACTAATGCTTATGTCGTGTCGGGTGTGCTCTCGGCTGCAGTGGCATTCTTGATGACCATATGCCTTGTGGTGTGGGTCCGCTTGGGGGTAGATGGCCTGGTCGCGAGCTATGTGGCGTCCCAGTTGGCCATTGTGCTTGTCTTAGAAAGACGCGTCGGATTGGTTTCGATGATGATCGGGCGCTCCATGGACTGGATGTTGCTGCGAAGGCTGCTGAACTTCTCGGTGCCACTCATTTTGAACCTCGTATCGATGTTTCTCCTGGTGGGCTTCGGGCGCATCCTGATCACTCTGTCCTTAGGGGCGGAGGCGAACGGCCAGTATGCCTTTGCTCTGAAGATCACGGCGCTTGTGAGCGCACTGGGAACGGTGTTTTCACTCGCCTCGATCGAGGATGCGGTAGCCCGCGTCGGCAGTGTGGATGTCGGACGGTATATGGAGTCGATCGTAAATTCGCTGTGGCTGGCGGTGCTGGGAGCCGGTGGCGGGTGTTTGGTGGGCGTGAAGTTGCTGTTCCCGCTGATCGCGGACACGGAGTACGGAGAGGGATTCCGACTGGTGCCGCCATTGCTGTTGTACGCTTGTCTGCACATTATGGCGACGAACCTGGGCAACGTGTTTCAGGTCGCGGATCGAACCAGGTTTGCAGCATCGACGACAATCGGTGGACTGGTTTGTGGCGCGCTTTCGTCCATTGTGCTCGTGCGGCCTCTGGGTGCTTTCGGCGTGGCTATCGGGCTTGCGCTCGGAATGATGGTGGTTGTGGTGCTCCGTTGGCTGGTGGGTGTTCGGCTACTGGAATTTCGCCCGAGAGTTGGAAGACCGTTGGTTCTGGCATTGGTCTTCGTTCTGCTTTCAGCGGTCTTGATCGCGGAGCCCGTCGGCGACGGATGGCCCAACTTGATCATCCTTGTGGTCGGCGGACTGGGATCTGGCCTGGTCTTGCTTTCCGGGTTGCGGGGACTGCAAGCAGCAGGCGGGAGTGGTGGCGCGGTCCCAGCGAGTTGAGGGGCGGGCCGCGCTTCGCCTTTGGCTCAGGCTTCGAACAAGCCGAGAGGAAGGGGATACCGGCGGCGTCGCCGATAGTTGTCTTCCATGCGCCGCGGGGTGTGAGAGGCGTGCCATGCGCCACGGCGCCCCCATAGACTGCGGCCGTGCCGAGCCCTTCCTCACGTGTCTATGCCCTTGATGCCATCAGAGGCTTTGCCATCGTCGCGATGGTCATCGCGCACACTGCGCCGTTCATCCGCTCGACGGTGGGCAGGGTGGTCACGTATCCGGAGGCGATCCTCAACGATGTCGCCGCCCCGCTGTTCGCGATGCTCATCGGCGCGACCATGGCTCTTACGACGGGGCGCATCGGCGCCGACCCTGCCGCGAAGCGGAGCTATCGCATCCAGACCGCCATCCGGGCCGCCATCCTCATCGGCCTCGGGCTCCTCCTCGATCTCGTCTTCTCCGGTGTCCACATCGTGCTCGACGTCCTGGGCGTCACGATGCTCGCCGCGCTGCCCTTCCTCTTCCTCCGTTCTCGGACGCTGCTGGTGCTCGGGTCCGTGCTGCTGCTGGCCGGGCCGCTCTTCGTTGCCGCCTTCCGAGCGCTTGTCGCCGCGCAACCCGACTGGTTCTTCCCGCCGAATGTGCTGACGAAGATCGTCAGCTGGATCGCGCTCGATCAGAGCTACCGGTTGGTCGGGTTGCTTCCCCTCTTCCTGATCGGGATCGTGCTGGGGAGGAGTCTGATCGATAAGCGGCGGCTTCCTGTTCCCGCCATGGTCACCGCGGCCGTCCTCGTGTTCGGGGCCGCGGAGGCGTGGCGCTTCCTCGGCGGGCCCGGCACCGACGTGCGAGGCGGCTACTACGAGGTGCTCCGCGACTGCGCGATGGCCGTCGGTGCCTTCGCCGTCATCGCCTATCTGACCGATCTCGCCTCGTCACGTGTTCAGGCGGTGGCTCGGCGGCTGATGGCGCCGCTGGCCGTGCAAGGGACGATGGCCCTCTCCATCTACGTACTTCACGTTGTCGTGCTCATGGCGCTGTACAACGACGTCGTCGCGCCGGGCTTCGCCATGGCGGCCTTGGCGGGGACCACGAAGGCCGGCTGGCTGGTGCAGATCGGACTGGTTCTCTTCTGCTGGCTCTTCGCGCTCGCCTGGCGGCGTTGGCTGGGCGTCGGTCCGATCGAGCGGCTGATGGGGGTCGTGACCGGCCGGTACCCGCTGTCGTCGCTGTGGAGCACGGGCCGGACATCGGCACCGCGCGCTGCGGCCAGTTAGGGATGCGCTGATCAATCGGGTCTCGGCTGCTGCCTCCGGGAGCGGCCCACTCGTGGACTGCAGGGCCGTCACGGTGCGATGAGCACGCGCCGGAGTTCGTCGCCCAAACCAGCCCAAAATCAGCCGTTTCCCGCAACAAGCTCCGGCGCGTGCTCATCCGACCCTGACGAACTCCGGCACGTGCTCATCGATGACCGATGAGGAGTGTGTCGTGCTCACCGGGTCTCGGGTATCAGCTCACGGTGTGATCAGCGAACCGGATGCCATGCACCGCCCGAAAAGCCAGCGCATCCTCAGTTCAGGGCGCGACGCGCTCGATGAGGCGTGCGTCCTCGAGCGACTGGAGAAACGCCAGGACGTCATTCGTCACGTCCGATGCGTCGAGGCCCGCGCGCGTCGCCGTCTCTTCGACGAGCCGAGTTGCGGTGATGCCGCGCGAGATGCGGATCGTCTCCCAGATCTCCGCGGCCGAACCGTCCAGCGCGACCGGCGTCGGGTGGGCCAGCGGCTCCAACGGCAAGGCGACGATGTGGGTGAATTCTCCGGTGCGAGCAGCGTCTCCGCGGATCCGGTACGTGGGCTCCTGGGCGAGGACGGCCTGATCCATCAGGTTCCCCGCGGCCGACAGCACCGCCTCGCGGACGTCGACGCCCTCCGGTGTTCCGTAGGTCTCTTCCGCGGCGGAGGCGAGGACCTCGATCGGCACGCCGCAGGCCGCGCGCCACAGAGCCGGCCCGATACCGGCGAGGAGGCGGAAAGTGGCGCCGCCGGTGATCTCCGGCTGCAGCAGCGCGATGCGGTCGGGCTCGGGGAGCGCCAAGGCGTCCAGGTAGGAGCCGCGATGGAAGCCCGTGCTCCCGTGCGTGGGGCGTGCCTGCTCGAGGGGGGCGGGGGTCCGGACCTGTTCCGGGTCCCGGAAGAGGGGTGCCAGCGCCTCGGGAAGCGTCGCCGCCTCGCGGTAGATGACCCGTCGCACGCCGCCGGTGCTGTCGGCGAGCGCTGCGATCGTCCTCAGGGGAGCGGACAGTTCGCCGAGGTAGCTCGTCTGAGCGATCAGCTCCGGCAGCGCGTCACCCAGGTCGCAGTCCTCCAGGACAGGGACATCCGGACCGTCCAGACGCCGGTCCAGCAGGACGATGGCAGCCAGCCGGAGGGGTGCCTCCGGCAGCGCAAGGAGCCCCAGCTCGTGGGGTGACCGCTGCGCCTTGACCCGTGCCGATCCCTCGATGACGGAGAGCGGCTTGCGGTAGGGGGCGACGGTGCCATCCGGCGAGATGCCGACCGTCTCGTCCGACACATAGCCGAAGTGGGTGCTCAGCGTGCGGGCCGCCGTGGTCTTGCCCTTCCCTGACGGGCCGATGAGGGCGACGACGCGGCCCTGATCGTCGGCGATCCCCGCGGCGTGCAGCATCCAGAGCTCTCCGCGCCGCGCCTCGATGGCGGCGAGCGTCACGGCCTGCGAGAGGGCGGACAGCTGCTCTTCCAGCGTCGGCAGCTGAGGGATGCGGACGGTGGCGTGGTGGAGCGGCAGCGGGTCGCCCAGACGGCAGCCCGCGTCGGCCCAGACCCGAGCGATCTCGGCGGCCGCCTCTCGGCCGGCATTCTCGGTGTCGATGCGGATGGCGCAGCCCAGCGCGCTGACGAGGGGGGAGCCGGGCACGCGTCAGCCCCCGTGAGCGTAGAAGAAGGCATCCATGTCGTCGTTGCGGAGCGCCTCCTTCAAGTCGGCGATCGCGTCCCAGTCCACCTGCACGATCGACTGCGAGCCGGCCCAGCCCGGGCCGAGGTTCGGCAGGCCGAGGGTGCGGATGTTGCCGAACGCCGCGGTGGACTCCATGCCGAGGTTGATGATCACCTCGTTGGTGAGGCCGGAGTCGACGGTGAACTGCGAGCCCAGCTCCGAGACCACGTCGGCGAACTTGGTGGGATTGGTGAGGACGCCGGCCGAGGACAGCTTCTTGACGATGGCCTTGATCACGTCGCGCTGACGCTCAGCACGGTCGAAGTCGCCGCTCGGCAGCGTGTAGCGCTCCCGGACGAACGCGAGGGCCGCCTCGCCGTCGAGCGTGATCTCGCCCTTCGGGAAGGTGTGGCCGCGGCTCGCCGACTCGTGGTGGTTGTAGACGGTGACGCCGCCGAGGGCGTCGATGACCTTGACGAAGCCCGAGAAGTCGATGATCACCGTGTGGTCCATCGGGATGTCCAGCAGGTCCTCGAGGGTCTCCACCGTCAGCGCGGGGCCGCCGAACGAATACGCCCAGTTGATCTTGCCCTTGCCGTGGCCGGGAATGTCCACCCAAGAGTCGCGCGGGATGCTGAGCAGGTAGGCCGCGTCGCGCGAGCTCGGGATGTGCAGGAGCTGGAGGACGTCGGAGCGGCCACGCTCGTCGCCCCGGGTGTCCGAGCCCATCAGCACGAAGTTGAGAGGGGCCTTCTCGCTGCCCGTCGGCGTCGCGACGGGGGAGGGGCGCGGCTTGTTGACGGTGCTGGTCCGGCTGGGCATGATGTTCGGGTCGCGCTGGATGTTGTCCAGGGCCTTGGTGGCCGAACGCGCGTACCACGCGATGGTGACGCCGACCGCGACGAGGATGACGAGAAGGATGCTGAGCGCGATGATCAGCGGCCGACGGCCCCGTTTGCGGGCCTTGGGCTCGCCGTCGTCGTTCGCCGGCCCACCCTCGAAGAGGGACAGATGATCTTCGCTCACGGGCATTCACCCTATCCCGCGGTACTCGCAGAACGAAGGTGAGAGGGGGTCGGCGGCCTAACTGTCATCCTTTGGCCTACCCCAGGGGAACGAGGGGACGGCTTCGGCGAACGCACGCAGGATGGTCTCGGATCCCTCGAGGGCGCTGAGCGCCTCGTTGTCGATGGCCGCCTCGACGTCCCGCGCCGCGGCACGGACCGTCGGCGAGGTGCGCAACCCCTCCATCAGCTCATCGCGCACGAGGTTCCAGAGCCAGTCCCGTTGCTGGCCCAGGCGCCGCTCGGTGAGGGTGCCGGCCTCCTCCAGCTCCGCCCGGTGCTTGGTGACGGCGCCCCACACCTCGTCGAGCCCCTCGCCGGTGTAGCTGGAGCAGGTGAGCACCGGTGCGCGGCGCTTGCTGTTGTCGGAGGTGATGAGCTTCATGGCGATGGAGAGCTCGCGTGCGGCCACGCGTGCGGCCTGCAGGTTGTCGCCGTCGGCCTTGGTGATGCCGATGACGTCGGCCAGTTCGAGGATGCCGCGCTTGATGCCCTGCAGCTGGTCGCCGGTGCGGGCGACCTGCAGCATGAGGAACGTGTCGGTCATGCCGTGCACAGCGAACTCCGACTGGCCGACGCCGACGGTTTCGACGAGCACCACGTCGTATCCGGCCGCCTCGAGGACGAGCATGGACTCGCGCGTGGCCCGCGCGACGCCGCCCAGGTGGCCGGCCGAGGGCGACGGCCGGATGAACGCCTCGTCGCTCATCGCCAGCTCGCCCATCCGGGTGCGGTCGCCCAGGATGGAGCCGCCCGTCATGGACGATGACGGGTCGACGGCGAGCACCGCGACCCGGTGCCCGTGCTCGGTGATGAGCTTCTGCCCCATGGCGTTGATGAACGTCGACTTGCCCGCCCCGGGGACACCGGAGACGCCGACGCGGAAGGCCTTGCCCGTGAGCGGCGCGAGAAGCTGCAGCAACTCGTGGGCCTGCTCGCGGTGCGCGGGCTTGGTCGACTCGACCAGCGTGATGGCCCGCGCGATGTGCCCGCGGCTTCCCGCCTCGATCCCGTCCACCAGCTCCGGCACGCTCAGTCTCCGCATACGCGTCAGCCTATCGCCCCGCTTTCGCCGGTGGCCGACGGCCCCATAGCGGGCCAGTTCGCCTGCGGCGGGGCTGACGCGCAGTAGTGAAAAACTGACGAGCAACGACTGTGAAACTGACGAGCAGATGGTAGAAAACTGACGAGTAAACGATGAAAAAATGACGAGCAGAGTCTGTGAAACTGACGAGCAAGCAAGTAGAATGCGGGGCATGGCCACTGATCGCATCCTGAGTCGCGCCATCGCACCGAAGGTGGTCGAGGCACTGGAAGACACGCGGATCGTGGTCCTGCAAGGCGCGCGTCAGGTGGGGAAATCGACGCTCGCCGAACAGATCGCTCGCACTCGGACGAGCATGGTCGTGACTCTCGACGATGTTGCTGTTCGTGGCTTCGCGTCGACGGATCCGGTCGGCTTCGTCGCCCAGCATCCCGAAGGGATGCTGGTCATCGACGAGATCCAACGCGTACCCGAGCTGATCCTCGCCCTAAAGGCCGCCGTCGACCGAGACAAGAGGCCGGGGCGATTTCTCGTCACGGGATCGGCGAATCTCCTCGATCTGGCGACAACGCACGAGTCCTTGGCTGGGCGTGCCGAGCACCTCACGCTGCAGTCGTTTAGCCAATCGGAACTCGCGGGCGAGCACGCGAACTTTGTCGACGGCGCTTTCGAGGGCCAGGCACTCGGCCGCTTTGTCAGCGTGCTAGACAGAGCTGACTACCTGACACGGGCCTGCGACGGCGGATACCCCGAAGCGTTGGCGAGGACCTCGGTTTCGCGGCGAGAAGACTGGTACCGGGAGTACATCGCGCTGATCGTCAACCGGGACGCGGCAGACGTCTCGGGTCTCCAACGGCTGGCTGATCTCCCCCGGCTTCTTCGGCTGATCGCCGCACGAAGCGGAAGCGGCATGGTGTGGAGCGCGCTCGCCAACGAGTCTGGCATTCCGAGAACAACCCTCGATCCGTATGTGCGGTTGCTCGAGACGCTCTATCTCACCGTCACGCTTCCCTCATGGACGGTCAACCTGACGTCGCGTGAGACCAAGCAGCCGAAGGTGTTCCTGGCCGATACAGGGCTCGCCGCCAGCCTCCTGGGGGTCTCGCCACAAGCTCTTGCGCCGACCGTGCCGCAGAGCCCGGCGGGTGCCTTGTTGGAGAGCTTCGTCGTCGGTGAGCTGTCTCGACAACTGGGCTGGAGCCGGGTACATGCGAGCATGTACCACTACCGCGAGCACCGCGGTGCCGAGGTCGACGTGGTCCTAGAGGCTCCGGATGGCCGGGTTGTGGGGATAGAGGTCAAGGCAGCTGCGACCGTCCAGCGAAAGGACCTGGCCGGCCTCACCATCCTGCGGGACAAGCTGGGGGACCGGTTCGTGCGAGGCTACGTGCTTTTCACCGGACGTGAGGCCCAGATGGTGGGCGAGCGCATGACGGCACTGCCCATCGAGGCCATGTGGCGGGGCGAGTGAGGCAGGTGGACACCAGGCGGGTCAGACAGATAGTCGGAGCAGTTCTCGTGCCACGGCGGCTCGGCGGGTGACGTCCGCGCGTCGGCCGCAGAGGCTGTCCAGCACGGTGGTGGTCGGACGGGCCCATTCGAACACGGCGAGATCCATGCGGCCGTCGTCGAGTCTCCAGCCGATGTCTGCCATCAGCTGAGCGGCCTCGGCGCGGCTCTGGAACCAGTCCCTTTCCGCAGCGGCGAACAGCAGCGCGAGCGTGCCCGCATCCTGTTCGTGATCCCGGCCGAGTGGCAGACGCGAGGCGACGTGGGCCAAGAGGGCCTGCGGAGGCCCGTAACACAGCTTTCGGCCGTTCGCCGTGGGGAGGAGCCGCCCCTTTGACTTTCGGAGCAGGCCGAGATGCGTCGCGGACTCGCGGAGGTGCAGCACCGGCGGTGTCATGTCCTCGCGGTTGCCCTTGCCGATCCACTCATCGTCGAGATCCAGCCCCTCAAACAGTTCCTCGACGAGGCACGGTGGGAGGTACCCGGCCTTGGTGAGGGCTACACCGTCGCCGATGGCCTCGAGTAAGAGCGGGTATCGTCGCACGGCCTCGCGGGCGTCGTCGTCTGACAGGGATGCGCCCTGAGCGAAGGCGGCGAGCAGACCCGCGACATTCGGTAGCCCCCATGGGCCCAGCTTGACGACAAGCCGCGTGAGCACGGGCGGAAGGTCGGCCAACGCCAGGGGCTCAGCGGTCAAGGCAGCGTTGACGTCATCGACAGAGAACGCCTCCGGGTCGTATCCGGCGGGGAGCCAGTCCAGAACCTGGCGCACCCATTGGGGGTCGTAGCCGTCCGTGTTGCCGGCCAGCCACTCGGCGAGCGTGCCGACCATGCCGGGCCCCCCCAGGTCCTCGGGTGGGCATGCACGGCGCCCCGTGACGCAGGAGGCATCGGGATCGCCGTCGACCCACGACCCTACCTTCTCCAACTTGAGGGTATGCCACCAGCCGTCGCCGAAGTCGTACTCGTAGAACAGCCGCTGCCCGGGCTTCCCCAGGACCTGATCGAGGCGGACGTCGCTCTCGGGGATACCCTCGTCGCCTTCCTCGATGTCGAACGGGGCGAGGAAGTGCGCGCGGCGCAGGTCACGGGTGTCCGGCCCCATCACGAAGTGGTGCAGATGGCAGTCGGCCCAGCCCATTGCTGTCTGAATGATGTCGTGCACCTCGTCGAGCATCAGGTCGCTGGCGAGCCGCAACCGACGCCAGATCGGTGGCCTCACGTCGTCCAGGTCCAGCCGGACGACGTAGGCCACCCTCTTGGGGCGCTTCCGCAGCAGCTTGGGCTGTTCGCGAGCGAAGGGGCCGAAGTCCAGATCGAGGCCGGCCAGGAAAGCAGCCAGGTCCGGCGGTGTCGAACCCGACACCGCCGCCCGCGTTTCCGGCGCGCCAGGAAACGGGATGACGTTGTCATTGGTGTCCATGAGTTCCCATCCCTGAAGATGTGTTTCCCCGAATCGTCCCACGAGGGTGCCGACCTCGGGGGGAGTGCCGAGACGTGGGCCAGAGGCGACGTATGCCCGGCGCTTCGGGTGAAGCGCCGGGCATACCCGGTCTCGGAGCCCTCGGGCGTTCGGCGAGCGCCTCCGGCTCAATGAGCGGATGCGTCAGTCATCGAGCTGCTTCAGCAGCTTCTCCAACAGGTCGACGGCGCAGTCCGGGATGATGGTGCCGGGCGGGTAGATCGCGTCGGCTCCGCTCGCGTACAGCTCGTCGAAGTCCTGCGCGGGGATGACGCCGCCCACGACGATCATCATGTCCTGGCGACCCAGCTTGTCCAGCTCGGCGCGCAGCTCGGGCACCAGGGTGAGGTGACCGGCTGCGAGCGAGGAGGCGCCCACGATGTGCACATCGGACTCGACGGCCTGGCGCGCGGCCTCCTCGGGGGTCTGGAACAGCGGGCCGACGTCGACGTCCATGCCGAGGTCTGCGAAGGCCGTCGCGATGACCTTCTGGCCGCGGTCGTGGCCGTCCTGGCCCATCTTGGCGATCAGGATGCGGGGGCGGCGGCCCTCCTTCTCCTCGAACTCCTCGACGAGGTGGCGCGCCGTCTTGATGGCCTCGTTGGAGCCGGCCTCCTGGTTGTACACACCGGAAATGGTACGGATGCGCGCGGTGTAGCGCCCGTAGACCTTCTCCAACGCGTCGGAGATCTCGCCGCCGGACGCCTTCGCGCGGGCCGCGTCGATGGCCAGCTTCAGCAGGTTACGGTCGGGGTCGGTCGCGTCCGGGTTGGCCGCCGCCCAGGTCAGGCGCTCCAGCTTCTCCTGGGTGTCGGCCTCGTCGCGCTCGGCGCGCAGCCGCTGCAGCTTGGCGATCTGCGCCTCGCGCACGGCCTTGTTGTCGACCTTCAGCACCTCGAGGGGATCCTCGTTGTCCAGCTGGTACTTGTTGACGCCGAGCACCGGCTGGCGGCCGGAGTCGATGCGGGCCTGGGTGCGGGCCGCGGCCTCCTCGATGCGCATCTTCGGGATGCCGGCCTCGATGGCCTGGGCCATGCCGCCGGCCTGCTCGACCTCCTGGATGAGGGTCCAGGCCTTGGTTGCCAGCTGCTTCGTGAGGGTCTCGACGTACGCCGAGCCGGCCCACGGATCCACCGTGCGGCACGTGCCCGACTCCTGCTGCAGGAACAGCTGGGTGTTACGGGCGATGCGGGCGGAGAAGTCGGTCGGCAGGGCGATGGCCTCGTCGAGCGCGTTGGTGTGCAGCGACTGGGTGTGGCCCTGGGTGGCGCCCATGGCCTCGACGCAGGTGCGCACGACGTTGTTGAAGACGTCCTGCGCGGTCAGCGACCAGCCGGACGTCTGCGAGTGCGTGCGCAGGCTCATCGACTTCGGGTTCTTCGGCCCGAACTCCCGCACCAGGCGCGCCCACAGCAGGCGCGCGGCCCGCATCTTCGCGACCTCCATGTAGAAGTTCATGCCGATGGCCCAGAAGAAGGACAGGCGGGGAGCGAACGCGTCGACGTTCAGGCCCACGGACTCGCCGGCGCGGATGTACTCCACGCCGTCGGCCAGGGTGTAGGCCATCTCGATGTCGGCCGTCGCGCCCGCCTCCTGCATGTGGTAGCCGGAGATGGAGATCGAGTTGAAGCGCGGCATGTTCGCCGAGGTGAAGGCGAAGATGTCGGCGATGATCTTCATCGACGGCTGCGGCGGGTAGATGTAGGTGTTGCGGACCATGAACTCCTTCAGAATGTCGTTCTGAATGGTTCCGGCCAGCTGCGCGGGCTTCACGCCCTGCTCCTCGGCCGCGACGACGTAGAGCGCCAGCACGGGCAGCACCGCGCCGTTCATGGTCATCGACACCGACATCTGATCCAGCGGGATGCCGTCGAACAGCTGCCGCATGTCGAGGATCGAGTCGACGGCCACGCCGGCCATGCCGACGTCGCCGGTCACGCGCGGGTGATCCGAGTCGTAGCCGCGGTGCGTGGCGAGGTCGAACGCGATCGACAGGCCCTTCTGGCCGGCCGCGAGGTTGCGGCGGTAGAACGCGTTCGACTCCTCGGCGGTGGAGAAGCCCGCGTACTGGCGGATGGTCCACGGCTGGTTGACGTACATCGTCGCGTACGGGCCGCGCAGGAACGGCGGGATGCCCGGGCGGGTGTTCAGGAAGTCCAGACCGTTCAGGTCGTTCTCCGTGAACAGCGTGGGCACCTCGATCTGCTCCGGCGTGAGCCAGTGCTCGGTGTGCGCGAGCGACGCGTTGATCCGGGCGAACTCGGCGGCGGCGTCGGCGGGAATGCTGGCCGACAGCGGCACGTCGGTGAAACGCGGAATGGTCATGGTGATCAGGCTCCCAACTTCTCCAGCGTGGTCGAGAGCAGCTCGACCACATTCATCCCGTCGAACACGTTGCCGTCGACGGCGGCCTCGCCGCCCTCGCCCAGCTCCCTGATCTGCCCGGCCACCAGCACCTGCTGGGCCCCGGCGGCGCGCAGCGCCTCGGCCACCGCGATGCCCTGGTCGGCGTAGACGCGGCCGCTGGAGCACAGCACCGCGATGGTGATGCCCGACTCGGTCAGCTGACGCGCGAAGTCCTCGGGCGTGGCGCCCTCGGCGTTCACGGTCTCGATGCCGCCCACGTGGTACAGGTTCGAGGTGAAGCCCTCGCGGCCGCCGAAGTCACGGCGGGCGCCCAGGCACGCGAGCATGACCTTCGGTCCGTTGCCCGCGGCGCGCGCGGTGGCGGAGCGGTCGCGCAGATCCTCGAACACCTGGGAATCGCGCGTGAGCGTGAGGCCGGCGTACTCGGGGGCTGCCGGACGCGGGGTGCAATCGCGCAGGGTCTCGGTGTAGTTCGGGAACATCGAGACGCCGGTCAGCGGGACCTTGCGGGTGGCCAGTCCCTTGGCACGCGCGGCGTTGACCTCGTCGAGCTGAGCCCTGATGGTGCCGTCGGCCAGCTTCGCGACGAAGCCGTCGGCGTCGATGCCCTGGAACACGGCCCAGGCCTTCTCGCTCAGCTGGCGCGTCATCGACTCAACGAACCAGGCGCCACCGGCGGGGTCGTTGACCCGGCCGATGTTGGACTCCTCCGCGAGCGCGATCTGCGTGTTGCGGGCGATGCGGCGGGAGAAGTCGTCGGGCAGGCCGAGCACGGTGTCGAACGGCAGCACCGTCTGGATCTCCGCGCCGCCGACGGCGGCCGAGAAGCAGGAGATGGTGCCGCGCAGCATGTTGACGTAGGTGTCGTCGCGCGAGAGCTGGCGCTCGGACGTCACCGCATGCTGGATGGCGCCGCGCTGGGCGGGCGTGACCTCCAGCACCTCGCCCACCCGGGACCACAGCTCGCGCAGCGCGCGCAGCCGCGAGATGGTGAGGAACTGGTCGGTGCCCGCGCTGACGCGGAACACGATCTGACCGAACGCGTCGTCGACGGTGAGGCCGGCGGCGGTGAGCGCGCGCACGTACTCGATGCCGACGGCGAGCGCGTAGGCCAGCTCGTGCACGTCGCCGGCGCCCGCGCTGTTGTACACGGTGGCGTCCACGACGATGGGACGCACCCGCGGGTACGGCTTCGCGAGTTCGACGGCCGCAGCGAGCACCGAGAGGTCGGGCTCGGTGCCGCGGAGCGCGGCCGCGCCGATCGGGTCGACGCCCAGGTAGCCGGACAGCGAAGCGGGATCCTTGCCCGAGGCGGCGAACACGTCGACCAGCGCCTGGGCGGCCTCGAGCTGCTGCGTGCGGCTGGCGAGGTAGACCGGCGCGAGGTCGAGGAGGACGCCCGACAGCACGGATGCGACGTCGCCGACGGCCACGGCGTCGGGATCGACGCGCAGGTAGACGGCGGTGCAGCCGCGATCCAGGTCCGTGAGGATCGCCTTGTTGGTGGCCACCGGATCAGGGGTCTCGTGCAGCTGCGCGACGTGCCACGAGTCCATCTCGCCGTTGCGGACGGTGGTGCCACGGGTGAAGGGGGCGACGCCCGGGTAGCCCAGCTCCTCGGCCCCGTCCTCGCGCGTGTACAACGGCTTGATGACAAGGCCGTCGACAGTGGTGCTCGTCAGGCGCTTGTAGGCCTGCTCGATGCTCAGTTCCTTGCCCTCGGGGCGCCCGCGGTTGAGGACCTTCAGGACCTCTTTCTCCCATTGCTCGCGGGTTGGCGTCTCGAAGTCAGCGGCCAGGCTGATCTCGGCCGCACTCCTAGCTTGATCGCTCATCGGTCTCCGTCTTTTCTCCGGGTCTAACCCTGAACCAGACACTAGTCGAGGGAGGTTTCGCGCGGAGACGGGGGGCGGATTAGCTGGGGCGATCCCGGGCGTTATCCTTGCCGGAATCGGAAGAGTGGGCCGCGGTCAGTCGGCCCGCAGCTCGGGCTTCGCGGCCGCCTGCAGCTCGATGAGCCGGGCGTTGACCTCCGCGAGCACCTCGCTGGTCTCCGCGTTCAGCGCCTTCATCGCCTTGCGGCGCGCTCCACCGCGGTTCGAGTGCCACGCGAGTTCGCCCCGAACCCGCAGGGCCTGGGCCTGACGGCGCCAGCCGGCCGGCTCCCTGGCCTCCGGGAACGACTGCTCGACGGCGTCGGCCGCCGCGTCGATAGCCGCCAGCTTCGCGTCGAAGCGCAACTTCGGATTCTGCGAGTTGGTCGCCTGCTTCAGCTTGTCGATCGCGGAGTTGATGCCCTCGCCGATCTGCGGGTTCTCACGCAGCGCCGTCAGCAGGGCGACGGACGTGGCGATGACGCCACTGGCCGCCTTGATATACACGCCCACCTTGCTCATGCGCACAAGTCTACGTAGCTGTCGCCCCAGCGCTCGATCTTCCAGCCACCTGCGGTGGACCCGTTGAGCACGATCCACTGAGTGTTGGCGAGCGGCGGGGCGAGGTCGAAGCCGACCGACGGGTCCTGCGTGATGGCCCAGACGCGCAGCGCGGCGCCGTGGCTGACGAGCGCGACGTGCTCGTGGCCGGCCGCCTCCATCGCCACGACGGCGGCCGTGAACCGCGTGATGAACTCGCGAGCCGTCTCGCCGCCCTCGAGGCCGACGTCCATGTTGGTGGGCGACCACGAGTTCAGCATCTCGACGTAGGGCTGCCAGTTGGTGCTCATCTCCTCGACGCCCGCCGCGATCTCCTGGATGCCGTCGACGACGACCGCCTCGAGGCCGCGCGCCCGGGCCAGCGGAGCGGCCGTCTGCTGAGCGCGCGTCAGGGTGGAGCAGTACAGCGCGTCGATCCGCTCCTCGGCCAGGGCGTCGACCAGCGCCTCGGCCTGCGCGAGGCCCGTCTCGTTGAGCGGGGCGCCGGGGAATGCGGTGTCGAGCTCGCGGTTGACGTTGGACTGGGTCTGCCCGTGGCGGATGAGAAGGAGACGCATGGCCGACACCCTACCCGCCGTGCGGGACCCCTCCCGACGGCGGTCAGGGCAGGTGCGGGACCTCGCCGCGGAGCCCCGTCGACGTGAGAATCGCCTCCGTCTGGCCGCCTGAATGCGTGATGGTCGCACCGTCGTCGTGCACCGTGAGCTGCGTGCGGTGATGTCTCAGGGCCGTCGCGACGCGGGGGAGATAGCGCTCGAGGTCGAACCAGCGCGTGGCCAGGTCACGGTGCGTGGTGAGGGCCGCGAAGGGGAGGCCGAGCTCGGTCGCGGCCCGCCGGGCCACCTGGTGCATCCGCACATGATCCGGGTGGCCGTAGCCGCCGTCGTCGTCGTAGCTGACCACGAGCGTCGCGCCCGTCGCGTGCAGGAACGAGACGGCGTCGGCCACCGCCTCGTCGAGATCGGCGCGGCAGAACGAGTCCTCGGTGGAGTCGTCGGCCGGGCCCGCGACGGTCGGCGTGACCCAGCGCATGCCGGAGTCGCGGTACCGGCGCGGCTCGCCGTCGGCGCGCGCGGGGGCGGCCCCGAGATACGCGTGTCGTCTCACGCCCAGCTCGGCGAGCGCGCCCGCCAGCTCCGCCTCGCGGCGGATCTCCAGCTCGGCCGTGCCCACCAGACGGGAGAGCGGGCCGGGGACCACCTCGCCCTGCTCGCCGCGGGTGGCGGTGAGCACCGCCACCTCGATGCCCTCGTCGGCGAGGTGCGCGATGAGCGCGCCGGAGGCCAGCGTCTCGTCGTCGGGGTGCGCGTGCAGGAAGGCGACGACCCTCCCCGCCGACACCGCCCTGCGGTACGCGGTCAGCGTCTGCTGCGCCGCACGCTCCCAGGTCATGTCCTCGGCCCGCTGCCGCCCGGTCCGGCCGAGTTCCGCGCGCCGTTCGGGGTCGCGGATCAGCGCGGCCAGCGCGGCCGACCAGTCGGCGGGATCGTGGGTCGGCACCAGGATGCCCGTGTGGGTGTTGCAGATCGCCTCGGTGAGCCCGCCGGCCGCGGCCGCGAGCACCGGCACGCCGGACGCGGACGCCTCGAGTGCCACCAGCCCGAACGTCTCGGAGTGCGACGGCACGAGCACCACGGCGGCGTTCCTGATCAGCCGGGCGAGCTCGGCCCTGTCCTGGCCGGGCAGGAACACCACCGAGACGTCGTTCTCGGCGGCCAGCCGGTGCAGCTCGTCCTCGTAGTCGGCGAAGTCCGCCGACGCCTGGCCGACGATCACCAGGTCCGGGCGCTCGCCCTCGGGGATGCCCGCCACGGCGGCGATGGCCACGTCGGGTGCCTTGAGCGGCTGGAGCCTCGCCGCGAACAGCACATAGCCCGGCCGCACGTCGGGCCTCGGCGTCCAGGGGGCGTCGCCGTCGTCGGCGGGATGGAAGAGGTCGACGTCGACCCCGGGGCGTACCACCACGACCTTCTCGGGGTCGGCCTGGCAGCGGCCGATCACCACCGCCGCCTCGTGCCGGGAGACGGCGATGACCAGGTCGGATTGCGTGGCGCAGACGATCTCGCCCCCGAGCCGGGCCGGCGACTCCGGCGGCTCGCCGTCACGCAGCGACGAGTTGGGGTGCGCGGCCACCGAATGGAACGTCATGACGTGCGGGATCCCCGCGGCCCGCGCGAGCGGCAGCGCGGCCACGCCCGACATCCAGTGGTGCGAGTGCACGACGTCGAACCGGTCGAGCGGGCCGAGGTTGGCGCGGAACTCGTCGATGTGCCGGTCGATCTCGCTCTTCGGCAGCGGCGCCGCGGGCCCGGCCGTGACGTGGTGGAGCAGCACGCCGTCGTCGAGTTGCTGCGTGTCCGGTTGGTCGGGCGACGAGCGCCGCGTGAAGAACTCCACGTCGACCCCTGCGGCTCTGAGGGCCCGGGCCAGCGCCCGCACCAGGACGTTCATGCCGCCGGCGTCGGCGGTGCCCGCCCGCTCGGCGGGGGAGGTGTGCAGGGAGACGAAGGCCACGCGCATGCCACGACGCTACACGCGCCCGGGGCCACGGCTGGGTGGTTTTGGCTCGCCGCTGAACTCGGTGCTAAGGTTCCTACTCGGGTCGAAAGACCCGCTGCGCGCGTGGCGGAATGGCAGACGCGCTGGCTTCAGGTGCCAGTGCCCGCAAGGGCGTGGAGGTTCAACTCCTCTCGCGCGCACGACCAGAACCCCTGGTTGACAAGGTGAGAAACCGGTCAATCGGGGGTTCTCTTGGGTTTTGTGCCGCCGACCGAGGAGTGACCATGTCCGAGCAGCTCGTGCCGAGCGGCGTCGTCATCAGTCTTCCCGATGCGCCCCTCGACGATCACGTCGGCGTGATCGAGGTGCTCATCCAGGAGGGCCTCACCACCCTCGCTCTCCCCGCGCGCAGTGCCGACTTCGCCGAGGTCGTCGCCATCTTCGGCGCGCGGGCCACGTTCGGCGCCACCCGGGTCGCCGACCCGGAAACCGTCCGGCTGGCCGTCGAGCGCGGCGCCACCTTCGTTCTCGCCGATGTCGCCTCCGCCGCCGTTGCCTTCGCGGCCCACGAAGCGGGCGTGCCGTGCTACAGCGCGGCGATGACCCCGAACGAAGTCCGCGCGGCACTCGCGCTCCCCGGCGACGGCGGCGTCCTGCTCTACCCCGCCGACGTCACCGGCCACGCCATGGCCAGCCGGCTGTCAGAACTGGGTCTGGTCAGCCGTGTCGTCGCCCTCGGCAACCTCGGCGCCTACGCGGCAGGGGAGTGGTTGAAGGCAGGCGCGCAAGCCGTCTGTGTCGACTCCACGCTGCTGGGAAACGCCTATGCAGGCGGTTCACTGGGTCAGCTCCGCGACCGCTGTTCGTCCTTCGTCGCGGTCAACAAGCGCGACTGATCCTCCCCACCGCCGCTCGACTGCCACTCCTTGAGCCGGGCCGTTCCTTGCGCCGACGCGTGAGCGCCAGCGAACACGTCGTGTCGAAAGGTTCCGCGCTGTGGGCAGCGACTCAACCACGAGGGCAGACAGCTGAGGTGGGGCACCGTTCTTGAGCCGACGGGTGAGCGCCCGCATCGTTCCTTGAGCCGGCCGTGAGGCGCCAGCCGAACGCCGTGCCGAAAGGTCCCGCGCTGTAGGCAGGTTCTTAGCAACAGGGCGGGCGGGTGAGGTGGGGAGGCGCTCCGTCTCGCTGCTGGCCCGGTTCTGTGACCACAGTTACTTCTGGTCTGGGTGCATGGGTGTTCTTACGCTTCGACGAAGCGCCTCCCCACCTCACCCTCTGCTGTGCTCCCGGGCGGTGAACCGTGATCCTGCCCCCCGGGCATGGTCAGCGTTGGCCGGTCTTGCGGCGGTTTCTCTGCACAAATCTCTGTATACGGGCAGCCGGGCCGTATATAGGCCTGGGTGCCCGTATACAGAGATTTGTGCGCGAGGGAGGGTGTGACTCTGGCTCTTGGGGACGGGTTGGGCCGTGGGTTTCGGACCCTTCGAGACGCAGCCCCGCGGGGCTTTCGCTCGGTGTGGGTCAGCGTGCGGGGCTGCTCCTCAGGGACCGGTGTGGCTCGGTCTTCAGGGACCGATGTGGGCTGGTGCTCGACGACCGATTGCCGACCTGCCATCCGCCCTGCAGTTCCCGCGGTGCCATGGTTCGATGAGCACGCGCCGGAGTTCGTCGTCCGAAACAGCCTGAAATCGGCCCTTTCTCTCGATGAGCTCCGGCTCGTGCTCATCCGACAATGACGAGCTCCGGCACGTGCTCATAGGGTCCCAACGAGGGGTGTGTCGTGCTCATCGCAGTGCAGTTGGCCGACCCCGGGGCGTCAGCAGAGTGCTACCGGCGGTCAGTCCTGGGGAGGTAGGCCTCGGCGGGGTGCGGGCTGGGGCCAGTCGGATTCCGATTCCAGAGCGCTGTCGTCTGTTGGCCCAGGTTCTAGGTTCGGAGCGCTGCGGTCCGCGGTGGGCTCTGCATCCGCGACGGCTCGGTCCGTGGCGGGCTTCTGGTCCGACATGTTGTCATCTCCGCTGGGCGCTTGGCTCGGGCCAGTGCAGTCTGTCGGGGGTTCTTGGTCGGGGACAGCGTGGTCCGCTGGGGGTTCCTGGTCGGGGACGAGGGGGTCCGGATCGGGCACCGGGATGTTGTCGGTCGGGTCCGACAGCTCTGGAGAGTCCGGGTCCTCCGTGAACATCTCCAAACCCTCCGTGGTCTCCACCTCGGGCGGGGCGCCATGCGTTCGGGCACGGAGGATGAGGACAGCGGTGGCTACGACAACCAGCAGACCGACGGCGGCGAGGGCGACGACGTACCAGCCCATGGACCGCGCCGCGCCGTCGTCGGGCGACGGCTCAGAGGAGGGGGTCGCGGAGGCGGTGGGCGTTGGTGTCGGCGCTGCGGATGAGGTGGCCGACGCCGTGGGGGACGGCGAGACGTCCTCTTCCGGGTCGTCGGGCTGCACCTCGGAGTAGTCGACCTGGATGGTCACCGTGTCGGAGGCGGCTTCGAGCTGATCGGTGCCCGGGAAGGACACGGTGAGGGTGAAGGGGCCGTCGGGCTGCGCCTCCGGGATGGTGTAGACGGTCTCGAAGAAGCCGTTGCTGTTGGTGAGCGTGTAGGAGTCCTCCGCCTCGCCGCCCCTGTCCGCGACCGAGATGCCCGCGTTGGCGATCCCCGTGCCGGACTCCGTGCGCAGCGACCCCGACAGCGTGACGACCTCCCCGTTGCTGGCCGTCTCCGGGCCCTCGACGCGGAGCTGGAGCTTCTGCGGGCGGCGCTCGACCTGGAACGTATAGGTCGCGGAGGCGGCGTCGACCCCGTCGGCGCCCTCGAATCTCAGCTCGGCGCGATGCGAGCCCGCCGTGGCGTCGCCGACGGTGGTGCCGAGTCCGAAGTCCCCGTTCTCCTCGGTGGTGCCGTTGGCCACCTCGGTTCCGTCGACGCTCAGTCTGACGACCTGGCCGCCCAACGGTGCGCCGTCGCTCGTCAGCCGACCTGTCGCGGTGAGGCGGGAGCCGTCGAACCCGAACGAGGCGCCGAGGTCGCTCGACGCGGCGTGTGCGGGGAGAGCCGTCGCCAGGAGGAAGAACGTCAGGACGACGACCGTGAGGGCGCCGCGCGCGACTCCAGCGCCCATCTCGTGCCTCCTTGCGAACGTGTGCTGGGGCGACACTAACGGATTGGCTTGGGGTTTTGTAGGCGACGGCCTCCTGGCGCGGGGGGACAGCGCTCGGCAGCGCGGGTTGTTCTCCTCCGAAAGCTTGAGATCGGGCGCCCGAACACTTAGAGTGAGCTAAGAATTTCTCAGGAAAGGGGCGACTGTGGCTTCAGCGAGACGCGCCACCCAGGCCGACGAGGAGACCCCCGTCGAACTCCCGACGCCGACCTCGCCGCGCCACGGGAACCGCGACGCCACCCGTGCCGTGCGCCTCGTCCTCGCGCCGCTCACCGCCCTGACGGTCGTCGGTCTCGTCGCGGGCGCGATGCTGCTGCCGGGCGATCGCGACACCGTCGAGCGTGCGGACCCCGACGTGGCCGTGCTCGCCCCCTCCGTCTCGCTCACGCCGGCCGAGGCCCTGGGTGTCACGCGCTCCCTGCCTCGTGCGCCGCTGGCCGCGTCGCCCACACCCGCGCCCTCCACCTCGACGGGCGAGCCCGACCCGCTGCCGTCCGGATCGCCCGCCGCGACCCCGACGCCCGCGCCGTCTCAGACGCCCGCCTCGCCGGAGCCGAAGGCCAGCGCCACGCCCACCGCGAAGGCGACCGAGACCAAGAAGCCCTCCGACCCGAAGCCGACCAAGCAGGCGACGCCGGCGAAGAGCGAGAAGCCCGAGGCCCCGACCGAGAAGCCGAAGCCGAAGCCCGACTACGCCAAGCTGGGCGACAAGGACGGCACCAAGTACGCCAAGAGCGCTGTCAATGTCCGCACGGGTCCTGGCACCGGCCACGACGTGCGCGCGACGGTGGGCGAGGGCGACTCACTGGTGGTCACCGACCGAGTCGTCGACGGCTGGCGGCAAGTGGTGCTGAACAAGCGCGCCGGGTGGGTGAAGGAGAGCTACCTCACCTCGACCAAGCCGAAGCCCGCCGCCAAGCCCAACCGTGGCTCCACGAAGAGCGACGGCGGCGGCGCCAAGGACGACGACGTCTCGTCGGCCTCCTGCCCGAAGGCGGGCAACCTCGAGCGCAACCTCACCTCGACGGCGTCGAAGGTGCTGCGCGCGGTCTGCGCCAAGTTCCCGGCGGTCAAGAGCTACGGCGGCTACCGGCCCGGCGACAGCGGCTACCACGGCTCCGGCCGCGCCATCGACATCATGATCTCGGGCGACGCGGGCTGGGAGATCGCCAAGTGGGCGCGCGCCAACGCGAGCTCGCTCGGCGTGATCGAGGTCATCTACGAGCAGAAGATCTGGACCACGCAGCGCTCCGGCGACGGCTGGCGCTCGATGTCGAACCGCGGCAACAAGACCGCCAACCACTACGACCACGTGCACCTCAGTACCCGCTGACTAAGCAAGACAATCTACGTTGACATGGTAGATCGTGTCAACGTAGATTGCTTTGCATGGAGACGATGGAACTGGCTGCCAGGGCTGCGGACCTGTCCGACCCACGTGCCGGGTTGAGGGCGGTCGAGGCGCTGCGACGGCTGGCCGACACCTTGGAGCTGCGGCAGGTGGAGGCGGCGCTGTCGGCCGGATTGGGGTGGGTGGACATCGCGGACTGCCTGGGAGTGTCGCGGCAAGCGGTACACAAGAAGTACCGAAACCGGATCAGCCCGGAGTTGGCCCCGAAGCATGGGGGTGCTCGGTGAGCGCGCTGACGATGCCGATTCCCGTCACGGCGGCCTGGCGCGAGGCGGTGCGGGCACGCGATCCCTACATCGACCTCGACCACTTGTTGATCGGGCTCATCACGGCCGGTGGCGCGGCATCCCGACTCCTCACCCGCCACGGCCTGACCGTGCCCTCGACACGCGCAGCCGCCCGCGCGGCGCACGCCGATGCGGTGGGTCTGCTGGGGGTGGATGCCGACCGTCTCCCGCCGACGGCACCGCAGTCGCTTCGCGAGCTGAATCAGGATGGTCGCCGGATGCCGATGGCGGGGCGGGCCGAACGACTCCTGGGCAACCTTGGCGCCCGAGCAGGTGAACGTGAACTCCTGCGTGCCCTGTTAACCGAAGGATCAGGAACGATCACAGAGTTGACCGAACGCGCCGGAGTCGACGTGGGGGCTCTCTTGTGCGAGGTCGAAAGCCGGGGCGCGTGGGTGACGCCGGTGCCTCGCCGTGCTCGCTACCTGGAAGCGCAGCGAGCGGACGGGACGGTGGTGGTCGAGCTGGATCACTTCGTCGCCGCCGAGCTGCCACTCGTGCGCACGGTCGCGATCGACCAGAGCCACGTCGCCGAATGGCTGATCCTCCCCGACGATATGGAGCCCGCCCCGGACGGTGGCTTGCGCACCACGATGTCGCGGCGAGGCCGTAGCAGCACCCTGCTGGTGACCCTCAGTACCGACGAGGGTTGCATCCGCTGGACGGAGCATTGGGATGGGGAGCCGACGAGCTGGTACGACCTTCACCTGGTCGAAGCCGAGGGAGGGACTGCGGTGAATCTCGCGCGAGGTGTCCGCCCGATCGGCGTGCTCGGAGCGGCCATGAGGCCGGTCATTCGGCAGACCAACGGCCTGGGCCTTCTGCTGAGGGCGCAGAATCTCTCGATGGCCTGTGCCGAGGTAACCGAGTGATGAGGAGGCGGACGGGCAAGCGGCGGCCACCACTTCCGCAACAGACCCTGGCGGAGCCCCAGTACTATCCGCTGACTTGCCGCCTCCCCGCCGGGCGGCGTCGGAGCGGTCGGCCCGTAGCATGGCGGCCATGCAGCAGAAGACGCGACGGGCGGATCGCGTGATCCTCGCGCTGTGGATCGTCGGATTCGTCGTCGGCACCGCGTCGCATGTCCTCGACGTCCTCGCGGGCGGCCTGTCGACGTACGGCGAGTTCCCGACGCCGTTGCGCGTGTTCTGGGGATCGCTGCTGGTCGTCGACCCGATCGTGGTCTGCCTGCTCGCTACGCGGCGCCGCGCGGGTGTCGTGCTCGCGCTCGTCGTGATCCTGGCCGACATCGCCGTGAACTGGACGGTGTGGCTCACCATCTCGGGCAACCCGCTGTGGGGAATGATCAACCAGACGCTGTTCGCCGCGCTCCTCGTCGTCACGGCGCCGCGGCTGTGGCGATGGTTCGGGGCGCGCACGTCGCGAACCGCGCCCGTCCGGGGTAGCCGGTGACCGGTGGCGCCCCGGCCGTTAGGCTGATCGCATGAACACTCCGGTTGACGCCACCACCACCGCCGCCTGGGCCGAGCTTCGGACACTCAAGGACGCCCTCGTGCCCGACCTCCGCGGCTGGTTCGCGGCCGATCCCCGCCGCGCCGAGGAATTCACGTTCGACCTGGCCGACCTCCACGTCGACCTCTCCAAGAACCTCATCACCGACGACGTCGTCGACGCCCTTCTCCGGCTCGCCGAGCAGGTCAATCTGCCCGAGCGGCGCGCCGCGATGTTCAGCGGCGAGCGCATCAATGTCACGGAGGACCGCTCGGTGCTGCACACCGCGCTCCGGCTGCCGCGGGACGCCGAGCTCGTCGTCGACGGCCAGGACGTGGTCGCGGACGTGCATGAGGTGCTCGACAAGATGTACGCGTTCGCCGACAAGGTGCGCTCCGGCGAGTGGGTGGGCGTCACGGGCAAGCGCATCGAGACGGTGGTCAACATCGGCATCGGCGGCTCGGACCTCGGCCCGGTGATGGTCTACGAGGCCCTCGTGCCGTACGTGCAAGACGGCCTGACCTGCCGGTTCATCTCCAACATCGACCCCGCCGACTGCGCGGAGAAGGTCGCCGACCTCGACCCGACCACGACGCTGTTCATCGTCGCCTCGAAGACGTTCACGACGCTGGAGACGCTCACCAACGCGCGCATGGCGCGCGACTGGCTGCTGTCGAAGCTGGTCGAGGTCGGCGCGATCGAGGACACCGAGGACGCCCGCCGCGGCGCCATCGCCAAGCACTTCGTCGCGGTGTCGACGGCGCTGGACAAGGTGGCCGAGTTCGGCATCGACCCGGTCAACGCCTTCGGGTTCTGGAACTGGGTCGGCGGGCGCTACTCCGTCGACTCCGCCGTCGGTCTCCCCGTGGCGATCGCCATCGGCCCGGACGGCTTCCGCGACTTCCTCGCCGGCTTCCACGCCGTCGACCAGCACTTCCTGACCGAGGCCCCCGAGCGCAACGTCCCGCTGCTGATGGGCCTGCTCAACGTCTGGTACGTCAACTTCTTCCAGGCGCACAGCCACGCCGTCCTGCCGTACGCGCAGTACTTGCACCGGTTCGCGGCCTACCTGCAGCAGCTGACCATGGAGTCCAACGGCAAGTCCGTGCGCTGGGACGGCACCCCCGTCACCAGCGACACCGGCGAGATCTTCTGGGGCGAGCCCGGCACCAACGGCCAGCACGCCTTCTACCAGCTCATCCACCAGGGCACCCGGATCATCCCCGCCGACTTCATCGCCGTCGCGAACCCGGCGCACCCCACCAAGGACGGCGACGCCGACGTGCACGGGCTGTTCCTCGCGAACTTCTTCGCGCAGACCGCTGCGCTCGCCTTCGGGAAGACGGCCGACGAGGTGCGCGCCGAGGGCACGCCGGAGGCCATCGTCCCCGCGCGCGTCTTCGCGGGCAACAAGCCGACGACGTCGATCATGGCGCCCGCGCTCACGCCGTCGGTGGTGGGCCAGCTGATTGCGCTGTACGAGCACATCACGTTCGTCCAGGGCATCGTGTGGGGCATCGACTCGTTCGATCAGTGGGGCGTCGAGTTGGGCAAGAAGCTCGCGCTCGAGATCGCGCCCGCGGTGTTCGGCGACGCCGAGGCGCTGGACCGGCAGGACCCGTCGACCAAGTCGCTGGTGAGCTGGTACCTGGGCACGCGTGGCTGAGGCCACCGTGCGCCGACGCCGGCGCCGTCGGATCCTCGTCGCGGCCGGCGTCGGGCTGCTGCTCGCGCTGGTGGCCGTCGTGGTGTCGGCTGCGCGCGTGGCCTGGCTGTCGTCGGGCCGCGTGTACGCGGCGGACGCGGTGCCCGAGGGCGGGGTGGGCCTCGTCCTCGGCGCCCGTGCCGACCCGGGCCGGCCGTCGGCCTTCCTCGCGGCGCGCCTCGACGTGGCGATCACCCTCTTCACGGAGGGCAAGATCCGCGCCGTGCTGGTGAGCGGCGACAACTCCGCGTCGTCGAACT
Organism: Arachnia sp.; assembly: GCA_047602285.1. Classification (GTDB taxonomy): domain Bacteria; phylum Actinomycetota; class Actinomycetes; order Propionibacteriales; family Propionibacteriaceae; genus Arachnia. Next base: position 1,668,664 of record JASGHR010000001.1, on the reverse strand, counting down.
ACGAGACGACGCAGATGCGCCACTACCTCGAGGAGCGCGGCGTGCCGTCGGACCTGATCTTCGAGGACCCGGCCGGCTACGACACGTACGACTCGTGCGTCCGCGCCCGCGACGTCTTCGGGCTCGCGGCCCTCACCGTCGTGACGCAGGACTACCACTTGGGCAGGGCGATCGCGATCTGCCGGCAGATCGGCATCGACGCCATCGGCGTGCCCGACGAAGTGGCCCGAGCGCGCTATCCCGCCGTGTGGGCCAAGGGCCAGAGCCGGGAGTGGGCCGCCAATCTGAAGATGGAGTGGGACGTGCTCACCGCGCGCCAACCCCAACAGGACCCGTTCGACGGCTCCCTCCTCCAGGCCCTCGGCTCCTGACACCAGCAGAAATCCGCCGACACCAGCAGCCGTCGTCGTTACCAGCGATATACCGCTGGTGTCCGTGACGGGTGCTGGTATCGGCGGATTTCTGCTGGCGTCGGCGACGAGTGCTGGTGTCGGTGACGAGCGCTGGTGTCGGCGGATGAGTGCTGGTCAGCCCTTCTCCGCGCCCTCCGTCGTCGACATGATCCGACGCTGGAAGATGAAGAACAGGATCGCGACCGGAATGGTCATCAGCACGGCGGCGGCGAGCTTCAGCGGGAACTGGTTGCCCGAGCCGAGCTGACCCGAAACCAGAGCGCCGACGCCCGTGGTGAGCGTGTGCAGCTCCGGGCTCTGCCGGGAGATGATGAAGTGCGCGAACTCGTTCCACGAGCCTTGGAAGGACAGGATCGTCAGCGTGATCAGCGCGGGCGTCGCCATGGGCAGGGTCACCGACCAGAAGCGACGGAACACGCCGGCGCCGTCGATCTTCGCGGCCTCCTCGATGGAGACCGGGATGGAATCGAAGAACTGCTTCATGATGAAGATGCCCGCGGCGTCCACCAGCAGCGGCAGGATCATGCCGAAGTAGGTGTCGAACATGCCGAGCTGCTTGATCACCAGGAAGCGCGGCACCATCAGCACCACCGACGGCACGGCCAGCACCGCGATGAACACGCTGAACACCACCGAGCGGCCGCGGAACGGCAGGCGCGAGAGCGCGTAGCCGGCCAGCGAGTTGAAGAACACCCGCGACGCCGTGACCACCACGGCGATGAACACCGAGTTCATGGCCCAGCGGGGCAGATCCGTATCGAAGAACAGCCGCTCGTAGGCCGCCATGGTGAAGGGCGACGGGATGAGTGCCAACGGACTGTTGGTCGCCTCCGCATCGGTCTTGAACGACCCCACGACGGCGATCAGGAACGGGTAGATGTACATCGCGGCGAGCGCGATCAGGACGACATAGCCGGCCACCAGGCCCGCGGTCACACGCTGCCTCATCGCTTGCCTCCCCGCTTGGTGCGCCCGAAGCCCGAGGGGTCGCGCTCTGCGAGGGCGAACCGCTGGATGAGCGTCATGACGATGATGATCAGGAACAGCACGAACGCGATCGCGGCTGCGACGCCGGGTCGGTTGCTGCTGAAGGCCTGGTCATAGGCCAGGAAGGCCGGGCTGGTCAGCGTCGGCGCCGCGGGCGTGCCGCGCGTCAGGTAGACCTGGTCGAACACCTGCCAGGTGCCGATCAGGCCCAGCGTCAGCACCGTGAACAGCGTCGGACGGAGCATCGGCAGGGTGACGTGCCAGAAGGTGCGGTTCGGGGTGGCGCCGTCCATGACGGCCGCCTCGCCGACCTCCGCGCCGATGTTCTGCAGACCGGCGAGGAACAGCAGCATGAAGGTGCCCGACGTGGTGAACACCGCCATCAGGATCAGCACGGTCTGCGCCACGGACGGTCCGCCGACCCACTCCCAGGGCGTGACGCCCAGGAAACCGGGCTGGTCCCAGCCGGTGGGTGCCGCGGTGACGCCGAAGAGCCCGTACAGCTTGTGCAGGACGCCGTTGGGGTCCGCGAACCAGTTGGGCCCGTTGATCGAGAACCAGCCCAGCACCGCGTTCACGGCGCCGGAGGCCTGGAACAGGAACAGGAAGACGCCCGTGATGGCGATCGACGACGTGACCGACGGGAAGTAGAACGCCGTGCGGAAGAAGCTCTTCGCGCGCAGCAGGCGTCGGTTCACCTGGATGGCGAGGAACAGCGCCAGGGCCGTCTGCAGCGGCACCACGAACAGCACGTAGTACACGTTGTTGCGGATGGAGCGCCCGAACAGCTCGCGCGTCAGCCCGTCCTCGGTGGTGATCTTCGCGTAGTTCTCGAGGCCGACGAAGTCGACCTTCGGATTGTTGATGGGGGAGAACCGGCCGTTCCAGTTGGTGAAGGACACCCAGAGGGCCAGCAGGATCGGCGCGATGAGGAACACGCCGATGATCACGATGGCGGGCGCGACGAACAACCAGCCCGCCGCGCCCTCGCTTCGGGTGAGGCTCCCGCGACGACGCGTCGCGGGAGCCGCAGAGGCAGCGGACATCAGCCCTGAGCCGCCTTGTACGCCGACTCGAGCTGGGTCTGGACCTTGTCGAGCACGGCCTTCGAGTCGCTCGACGCCAGCGTGGTGATGGCGTTGTTGAACTCACCGACGACGTCGGCGGCGCCCTTGAAGGCCACCGGCGAGGTGGCGTACTCGGCGCCCGCGACGAAGGCCTGGTTCTCCGGGAACTTCTCCGCGTAGGTGGCGGCGGCACCCGTGGTGGACGGGATGACGCCGAACGCGTCGGAGAAGGCCAGCTGCTGCTCGTCGGAGGTCAGGAACTCCACCAGCTTCTGAGCGGTGGCTGCGGTCTTCTGGCCCTCGGGGATGCCCCAGCAGTTGGAGAAGCTGAACGTACCCTTGCCGGCCGAGCCCGCGGGGAGCTCGATGACCTGGTACTTCACGTTCGGGAAGTCGTTCTTCAGCGCGCCGGCGATCCAGGGGCCCTCGATCACCATGGCGGCCTTGGCGTTGCCGAAGGCCTCGCCGCCCCAGCCGGAGCCGAGGTCGCCGGGCCACTTGAGGGAGCCGTCGGCGAGCATCGACTTCAGGAAGTCGAGCGCGGCCACGTTCTCCGCGGAGTTGGCGGTCACCTGGCCGTCCTTCATCAGGCCGCCGCCGGCCTGCGCCATGAAGACGCCGACGCGGGCGTACTCGGCGCCCATCGACAGGCCCGTGGCGCCGTCCTTGGTCAGCTTGGTCGCGACGGCGTGCAGGTCGTCCCAGGTCTTCGGCAGGTCGGCGTCGGTGAGGCCTGCGGCCGCCCACAGATCGGTGTTGATCACCAGGCCGAGGGTCGAGAAGTCCTTCGGCGCGCAGACGAACTCGCCGTCGAACGTGAAGGTCTCCTTCAGTGCCGGGTAGAAGTCGCCCGCGTTGGGCAGCTTCGAGGCGTAGTTCTCGAGGTAGCCGTCGCTGGCGTAGGTCTGGAACTGATCCCAGCCCATGTAGAAGAGGTCGGGGGCGGCGTCGCCGGCGAAGCCCTGCGCGAGCTCCTGGTTCAGGTCGGACGCGGCCACCACCTTGACGGTGGCGCCCTCCTTCGCGCCGAAGGCGTCGGCGGCGGCCTGGACGGCCTTGGTCTCCGCGTCGCCGGAGGAGCCGATCAGCACGGTGAGCGACTCACCGGCCGCGGGCGGGTTCTCGCTTCCCGCGCCGCCGGTGCCGCCCGGTGCGGGCTCGGTGCCTCCGCCGCACGCGGCAAGGCTCAGCGCGACGGCGCCGGCGAGGGTCGCCGTGACGAGCGTCTTTCTGATGGTCATGTGACGTCCTTTCAATTGCGGGGCGTTGCCCTGTTGGGTGCGGTGGGAAAGCCCCAGCGCGGGTCGTGCCTGACGATCAGGCGTGGTGGGAGGAGGCCCCGATGGGTCTCCTCGGGAGTGTCGAGCGCGGCCAGGATGTGCTGGGCGACGCGCGCGAGGTCTTGGTCGACGCTGGCGAAGCCGAAGCTCGCGGCCAGCGGGGTGTTGTCGAAGCCGACGATCGGGACGGTCGCGCCGCTGGTGCGGATGGCGGCCACCATGCCGACCGCGAGCGAGTCCGATGCGCAGACGACGGCCTCGGCGCCGGCCGCCAGCAGGGCGGGGGCGGCGTCGATCGCCGACGAGATGTGGTCCTCGGACTCGGCGCTCAGCGCGGCGAGGTCGTCGTCGGTGTAGCCGAGCTCGGTCTTGACGACGTCGGCCCAGCCCCCGCGCCGGTCGTCGCCGGTGGCCGAGCCGGCGGGCCAGCCGAAGAAGCCGATCCGACGGAAGCCGAGCTCGATCAGGGCGAGGGTGGCCTCGGCGGTGCCGCTGCGGCCGTCGACGTCCACCCAGGAGTGCGGCGCCGTGTCCTCGCTGCCCCACGGGCGGCCGAACGCGACGAACCGGAGACCGCGGGCGGAGAGGTCCTCGATGCGGTGGTCCTCGGGGTGGGTGTCGGTGAGCACGAACTCGTCGACGAGGCTCTGCGCCGCCATCTGCTCGATGGTGCGCACCTCCTCCTCGTCGGTGGCGGCCGAGAGCAGCAGCACGTGCTTGTCGTAGGGCGCGGCCTGCGCGCTCAGCTCGTGCAGCAGCCGGTCGATCAGCACGCCCGCGACGTTGTCGTTGGTGGGGCGCATCCGGAGGCCGATGTTGCCGGTGCGCTGCTGGCGGAGCATCCGGGCGCGCACGTTCGGCGTGTAGCCCAGCTCGGCGATGGCGGCCTGGACGCGGGTGAGGGTCGCGTCCTTGACGATCGAGGGGTTGCTGATGGCGTTGCTGACCGTCTGCGGGGACACGCCCGCGAGCGCGGCGACCTGGGCAAGGGTGGCGGCCACGGTACCTCCTCGACTCTTCATTGGATCGATCTAATTTTGCATCGATCGAGCCTCTTGGATCGATCTAAGAAGCACGGTAGCGTAAAGCCCAGCCAAAGTGAACCCCGAACGAGAAAACCGAGTGATATGAGCGCTACCGGAGCCGGCCTGCAGCCCTTCCTCAACGAGGAGACCGTCGTGATCGTCGCGCCCACCCAGGTGTGGTCGGCCCGCAGCGGCGACTACTGGGCCAGCCCCATCCACGGCCTCTACCACGCGGACTGGCGCCTGATCCGCTCCGGCGAGCTGCGCGTCGACGGCCGACCCATCGAGGTGGCGGGCGTCGCCACCGACCCGGGCCGGCTCGTCGTGCGCGGGCTCGCGCGCAGTCTCGACGACGACACCCCGGATCCGCGCGTGCTCGTCGAATGGCGAAGGACCGTGGCGCCCGGCGCCGTCGAGGAGCGCGTCCGGGTGGTCAACGGGCTCGCGGGCCCGGCCCGGGTGCCCATCGAGCTGGCGTTCGAGGTGGAGTTCGCGGAGATGCAGGCCATCAAGGCCGGCGCGCATCGCCCCGCGCCCATCAGTGTGCGGCTGGTCGACGGTGAGGTGCTGGCCAGCGACGGCCCGCGCGTGCTCCGGTTGAGCGCGCGCGGCGCGGAGCTGGCCGTCACCGACAACCGGGTCTCGGCCTGCGCCGTGCTCGAGGTGCCGGGGAGAGGGTCGGCCGAGATCGCGGTGGCCATCGAGGTCGCCGACGCGGACGCCGTCGTCCGGCCCGGCGCGGCGGAGATTGCGGACCTGCCGCCGAGCGGCGACGCGGCGCTGGACCGTTGGGCCGCGCAGGGCATCGCCGACTGCCGCGCCCTCCTGCTCGACGCGGGCCAGGGCCCGTTCGTGGCGGCGGGCACGCCGTGGTTCCTGACGCTGTTCGGCCGCGACTCGCTCATCACGGCGCGCTTCCTGCTGCCCACCTCGACGGCGCTCGCCGCCGCCACGCTGCGCACCCTCGCCGCGCGCCAGGGCACGACGACCGACCCCGACACCGCGGAGCAGCCCGGCAAGATCCTGCACGAGGTTCGCGCCGGGGTGCTCGAGATCGGCGACGGCGTCTCCCTGCCGCCCGTCTACTACGGCACCATCGACGCCACGGGCCTCTGGATCATCCTGCTGCACGACGCCTGGCGCGCGGGGCTGGCCGACGACGAGGTCCGCGGCCTGCTGCCGGCCCTCGAGGCGGCCCTCGGCTGGCTGCGGGACCACGGCTGCCCCGACGACTCGGGCTTCCTGAAGTACCTTGACGCCTCCGGCCACGGGCTGGTGAACCAGGGCTGGAAGGACTCCGGCGACTCCGTCCGATTCCACGACGGCAGCATCGCCGAGGGGCCCATCGCGCTGGCGGAGGTGCAGGCCCAGGCCTGCCTCGCCGCCGAGTGCGGCGCCGCGCTCCTCGACGCGTTCGGCGGCGACGGCGCCCCCTGGCGCGCCTGGGCCGAGGACATGCGGGCCCGGTTCCGCGCGGCGTTCTGGGTGGAGCAGGGCGGCGTGCGATTCCCCGCCATCGCGCTCGACGGCCGCGGTGTCCCCGTCGACTCCAAGACCTCCAACATCGGCCAGCTGATCGGTACCACGCTGCTCAGCCCCGACGAGGAGGCGGAGCTGGCCGACCTGCTCGTCGACCCCGTCTTCGCCTCCGGCTTCGGGCTCCGCACGATGGCCACCGACGAGGGCGGCTACTGGCCGCTGTCCTACCACTGCGGCAGCGTGTGGACCCATGACACGGCGATCGCGATCGAAGGCCTGGTCAGGGCAGGTTTGGGGGAGCATGCGCGGGTGCTGGCGCGGCAGCTGCTGCGGGCCGCGGACGCGTTCGGCTCGCGTCTGCCCGAGCTCTTCGCCGGGCTGAGCGCGGAGGAGGCCTCGTCGCCCGTCGCCTACCCGGCATCCTGCCGCCCGCAGGCCTGGGCGGCCGCCGCCGTCGTGCCCGTGCACCGGGCCCTCACGGGCGGCCAGACCCCCTGAGCGGCGCGGTGACCCGCCCACTAAGCTGAGGCCAGGATTTCCCCATGCACGAGGGTGCGCAGGGGGCGGATGTGGAGGTCACCGTGGATCAGGCAGCGCGCGAGGCGGTACAGGGCGCGAACACGTCGTTGGGCATCGAGTTCGGCTCGACGCGCATCAAGGCGGTGTTGATCGGCCCGGACCAGCAGCCCATCGCCACGGGCGGCTACGAGTGGCAGTCGAAGCTCGAGGGCGGCGTCTGGACCTATGACCTCGACGCCGTCTGGACGGGCCTGCGGGCCGCGTATGCGGAGCTGGCGGCCAACGTGGAGTCGGCCACCGGGGTCGCCCTCGAGCGGGTCGGCGCGCTGGGCTTCTCCGCGATGATGCACGGCTACCTCGCGTTCGACGCCGACGGCGGGCTGCTCGTGCCGTTCCGCACCTGGCAGAACACCATCACGTCGGAGGCCGCCGCCGTCCTCACGCCTCTCTTCCAGCACAACATCCCGCAGCGCTGGAGCGTCGCGCATCTCTACCAGGCCATCCTGGGCGGCGAGCCGCACGTGGCCGACATCGACTACCTCACCACGCTGGCCGGCTACGTGCACTGGCGCCTGTCGGGCGAGCGCGCCCTCGGCGTCGGCGACGCGAGCGGCATGTTCCCCATCGACGTCGCCACGGGCGGGTTCGACGAGGGCATGCTGGCGCAGTTCGACGAGCTGGTGGCCGAGCGGGGCTTCGCCTGGCGCCTCGGCGAGCTGCTCCCGACGGTGCTGCCCGCGGGCACCCCGGCCGGCGTGCTCACCGCGGAGGGCGCGGCGCTGCTCGACCCCACCGGCCGCCTGCAGGCCGGCATCCCGATGGCCCCGCCCGAGGGCGACGCGGGCACCGGCATGGTGGCCACCAACTCGGTGGCCCGCCGCACGGCCAACGTGTCCGCCGGCACCTCCATCTTCGCGATGGTTGTCCTCGAGGGGCCGCTCAGCCGGCTGCACGAGGAGATCGATCTGGTCACCACCCCCGCGGGCGACCTCGTCGCCATGGCGCACTGCAACAACGGCACGATCGACCTCAGCGCCTGGGTCTCGCTGTTCGGCGAGGTGGCCTCCGCGCTCGGCGCCGCCGTCGACACCAACACGCTCTTCGAGACCCTCTACCGTGCCGCGCTGGAAGGCGACGCCGACGGCGGCGGCATGCTGGCCTACAACTACCTGGCGGGCGAGCACGTCGTCGGCATGGAGGCCGGGCGGCCGCTGTTCGTGCGCTCGCCCGAGAGCCGGTTCACGCTGGCCAACTTCATGCGCACGCACCTGTTCGCGTCGCTCGGCGCGCTCCGCGTCGGCATGGATGTCCTGCTGAAGGACGAGGGCGTGCAGCTCGACTCGATGTTCGCCCACGGCGGCCTCTTCAAGACCAAGGGCGTGGCGCAGGGCTTCCTCGCCGCGGCGATGGACACCCCCGTCTCTGTCGGCGACCTGGCGGGCGAGGGCGGCGCGTGGGGTATGGCCCTGCTGGCGCAGTACCTGCGGGCGGGGGAGGGGTCGCTCGCCGAGTGGCTCGCCGCCGAGGTGTTCGCCGGCGCCGATGTCGTGACGGTCGCGCCCGACGCGGCCGACGTCGAGGGCTTCAACCGCTTCATGGAGCGCTACCGCGCCGGTCTCGCGGTGGAACGCGCGGCGGTCGACGCCCTGTAGCCCAGGTTGGCGTTCCGCACCACGCAGCACCTTCAATGCCTGCTGAGGCTCGCCCCAGCCGAAGTCGCGGCCGGTGCCCGCATGGCCCGACGAGCCACCCCTTGCGGAATCCAGCCCTTTAGTGGATTCTTCCAGGGATAGCTCAGCAAGCTATCGCGGACCTTGCAGGGGTTGGTGGCTTCATGCTTGCGGTGGGGTAAGGCTGAGTCGGCCGCCGACGAGGAAAATGCGTAGTCGGTAGTTTTCCGGCTTCCAGTGCTGATTGGCTCGCGACTCGAACGCACGCCGCACCCTAGAGGAACTAGCGGCGATGTCACCGCGAGGTGTTGGGCCCTGGCGGCGTCGACTACTTATTTGCCTTGTCGTAACAGGACGGCGCAGCACCGTACTCCGAAGACCTCTGTGGAAGTCGCCACATTTCGTGAACTTTTATGGGACGGTTTTAGCCATTCGAGTCTCCTTGCTCCCATGTGCCAATGAGTGACCCACGGCGGGCCTTGATTACCCGATTCAGTTAGTGTTCCCGACCACGCCGAGATGCTACTCCAAGGTGGCCGACCGGTTGATGGGTGGAATCCCGTACGTGGAGGGGATGGAAGCCACCGCTGGCCATGGCTCAGAAAACAGGGAGAGGGACCCCTGTGTAAGCCAGGGGTCAGGCGGCAGACCCTCGCCCCCCGTGAGGCTGTTGATCTTGCCGTGCGCGGGCCATCCGCGTCGAGTCGTTGTGCCTGCCTGTTGGTTTGTGGTCGGAGCCTCGGTCGGCGAGCAGACCTGGCGGGGCGATGCAGCTGAGTGGTGAGCGCGCCCCCCGGCGCGGCCTGGATGTGGCTAGAGTAGAGGCCATGACCCGTGACCTGACGACCTACAGGCTTCGGCGGGCTCCAGTCACGTCGGTTTCCCTTCGCATTGGCTTTAGCGCGGCGCCAGGGCTCCGGAACTGGATGCTCGCACCGTTCCTGTCGGAGATGAGGAATGAGGGTGCAGCGGTTGAGGAACTTCCGCCCCTAGTTGGATCTCCTGACCCGTTCTCCCTCTTAGACGCGCCAAACGATGAGTTCGAGGACGTGCCGTCATGGCCAGTCCCGCGCACCCGGTTCACAAGCGCTGACAGGAGCATCGCTGTTCAGGGTGATGAGCTTGAAGTGACGTGGGTCTTCGACGCTGAGAATGCCGTGAGCTACCCGGGCTTTGATGAACTCAGCCGAGAGATGTCCAGGCTTTATCACAGGCTTGTAGCCTCCGTCGATACCCACGACGTGACTATCACACCGACCATCGTTGAGTGCTTCTACACAAATAGTGTCGGTGGGGTCACGGCCGCGACTCTCGCTGTCGGGGTGCTGACCGGCTGGAGTAGTGACACGGCGACTCCGGACCCCGCCCATGGGTACGTGGGCGTTCGGCTACATACTTGTGCCGATCCCGAAACGCACGACTGTGCATCACTGGTCATGGTTGATTCTCAGGACGGCGGTGAGGCGCCGGTCCTCGCGTTTAGAGTTGGACGTAGAGTGGGGCCCGACGCCGATGCTGTCGCCGCTCTTGCCGAGGCGCACGACGAACTCATCGCGTTGTTCAAGCGGCACACGAGTGATGACCTTCGGAGGGAATGGGGTGAGGAATGAGCGTAATAATCGAGCGCCACAGCGCTGATGTTCAGGGCGCGTGGGCCCATCGGAGGTCAATGCCGATCCCGTCTCGCCGACAGCCGAGCCCTCGCAGCCGGGCCGATGCCGTATGGGTTGTGACCGCGCGGTTCGAAGAGCCGTTTGCGCTAGTCGAGGCCTCCAAGCTCCTGGACGCTCTGAACCTGGATGATGCCGCCAGAGGTGAAGTGAAGAGTTTTCTTAGCCTGGTGCTTGGTCAGGATGCCACGGTGCCGAGCGTCGCCCCCGGCGAAGACGAGGGCGACGTGAGCCTCTACTGGAAGACGGGTCCGATGTCGCTGGAGGTTGAGGTGTCGTCGGACGGGCCCCACTACCTATGGGCGCGTGATGAGACCGGCGAGATTCACTGCATAGAGAACGACCGGCGGGGCATTATCGAGCAAGCCAAGAACCTCGTCCTCCGTATGGGTGTCAGAGCCCGGCTGCACAACCCGCGTTGGCGTCTTCAGTATGCGGGCGATGAGTGAAGCTGGTTGGCTATGCGATGACCCGGAGGTGCCGGACGGCGAAGAGCTGCTAAGGCGCATCCCGTGGATCCCTGAGCATGTCGGGTTTGATGCCCAGACCGGAAACTATTTTCCTCATCCGGCCGCGTTCAGCAGAGGGAGGCCGGGTGAAGGCATGTCAGTTCACATGTCATCAGTGGTCGAAAAGTTGGGGCGCAAAGCCGCGGACGTTCACGATCGGGAGCGATATGGAACGGTTGCGTTCTTGGCTGAGGTGCCAAGAACGGTCGGCGGCGGGGTGGTAGCTACCCCCGCTGCTGAGGAGGACGAGCCTGACCTGGTGCTCCGCGAGGCCCATGCCGAGGTGCGCCCGCCTACGTACGCGAGGAATCGGATGGAATGGTCACTCATCCGTGACACGATAATCCGCGCCTCTCGCTGGGTCGTGGCTCCTTGTCGCAAGCCGGTGCGGAACTGATTCTCTCGACGGCCGCTCCCGCACGCCGCTAGGGCGTGGCTCTTTATTCGCGGAGCCAGATGGTGATCGCGCGGAGGACGACACCACCTCGGTAGACGGAGGCGAGTTTGTCGTAGCGGGTGGCGATGCCGCGCCACTGCTTGTGGTCGTTGAAGGATCGTTCGACGACGTTGCGCTGTTTGTAGAGCGCGCGGTCGAAGCGGGGCGGGCGGCCACCGGCGGAGCCGCGGTTGCGGCGGTGGCCGATCTCGTCGGCTCGCTGGGGGATCACCGCGCGAGTGCGTTTGCCGCGGAGCAGGACACGGTTGGCGCGTGAGGAGTAGGCCTTGTCGCCCAACACCGCCTCTGGCCTGGTCCGTGGCCGGCCGGGACCGGCTCGCTTGACGACCAGGTCGGCCAGCAGGAACTTCAACATCGGTGAATCACCTGCCTGACCAGCGGTCAGACCGATCACCAGCGGCCTCTTGCGGCCATCGACCAGTTGGTGGATCTTGGTCGGCAGTCCGCCGCGGGACCGTCCGATTGCGTGGTCGGGCGGCTCGTGGCCGGGGTCCGCGGCCGAATTCTTGTAGTTCGACTCAGCCTCCTGTGAGGCCCGCCGGTCGGTGCTGACGCGACAACGTGGTGGCGTGCTGATGGGCCTGGTTGATCGTGGCGTCCACGCTCACCGTCCAGTCGACCTCGCCCGCGGCGTCGGCCTCAGCGACCAGATGCGCGTGGATCCGGTCCCACGTGCCGTCCCTACTGAACCGGCGGTGCCGCTTGGACACTGTCTGATGTGGGCCGAAACTCTCCGGCAGATCACGCCAACCGATACCCGTGCGGAGCCGGTAGATGATGCCCTCCACTACCTGCCGGTGATCCCGGAACGGTCGACCACGCTGACCATCCGACGACGGCATCAACGGCTCAATCCGGGCCCACTGCGCATCGGTCAACACCGCAAGACGAGACATGAGTCAACAATCACCCACCACCACGCCCGGATTAAGGAGCCACGCCCTAGGGTCTCGTCAGGTTGGGGGGCGACTGTCGGGGGTGCCAGAATGGCCCCCATGCAGTCACTCCCCGCCCTCCTGGACGCCCGTTTGCGCGCCGTCACCGGCGTCGATCCGGAGATGCGCCCGGCCACCAAGCCTCAGTTCGGACACTTCCAGTCGAACGTGGCGCTGCGCCTGGCGAAGCAGCAGGGACGCCCCCCGCGTGAGGTCGCGGCCGAGATCGTCGCGCAGCTCGACCTCGACGACCTGTGCGAGCCGCTGGAGATCGCCGGCCCGGGGTTCATCAACTTCCGCATGCGCACGGACGTGCTCGCCGCGGCTGCGACGGCGCTGCTCGAGGATCCGCACGGCGGCATCAACCTCGTCGCGTTCCCGCAGCGCGTCGTCATCGACTACTCGTGCCCGAACGTCGCCAAGCAGATGCATGTCGGCCATCTCCGCACCACGATCATCGGCGACTGCTTCAACCGCGTGTTGACCGCCATCGGGCACACCGTCATCCCGCAGAACCACATCGGCGACTGGGGCACCCAGTTCGGCATGCTGATCGAGGAGGTCCTCGACGAGGGGATCGACGCCGGCGCCTTGACGCTCGCCGACGCGGACGCGCTCTACAAGCGCGCGGCCTCCCGGTTCCGCGAGGACGAGGAGTTCGCCACCCGGGCCCGCGCGCGCGTCGCGCTGTTCCAGGGCGGCGACGAGCAGTCGCTGGCCATCTGGCGGCAGCTCGTCGAGATCTCCAAGCCGGCGTTCAACGAGGCCTACCGCAGGCTCGGCGTGCTGCTGACCGACGACGACATCGCCGGCGAGTCCACCTACAACGACGACCTGCCGGTGCTCACCCGCGAGCTCGAGGAGTCGGGCGTCGCCACCGTCGACCAGGGCGCGCTGTGCGTCTTCGTCGAGGGCTTCGACGCGCCGCTGATCGTGCGCAAGTCCGACGGGGGCTACGGCTACGCCACCACGGACCTGGCCGCGATCCGCCGCCGCGTGAACGTGCTGCACGCCGACCGCATCATCTACGTCACCGACGCGCGCCAGGCCGGCCACTTCGCCGAGGTGTTCGCCGCGGCCAGGAAGGCGGGCTTCCTGCCGGAGGACGTCGTCGCGCAGCATGTCGGCTACGGCATGGTGCTGGGCAGCGACGGCAAGCCGTTCAAGACCCGCGACGGGTCGGCGGCCACGCTCGAGTCGCTGCTGGACGCCGCCGAGGAGGAGGCGGCGCCGAACATCGCGCTCGCCGCGATCAAGTACTCGGATCTCAGCAGCGGCCTGCAGAAGGACTACGTCTTCAACGCCGAGCGCATGGTCAAGACCACCGGCGACACCGGCCCCTACCTGCAGTACGCGCACGCCCGCGCGTCGCGGATCCTGCGCAACGCCGAGGCCGAGGGCCTGACCTACGGCGCGGTCTCCGTGCTGGAGGAGCCCGTGGAGCAGCAGCTGGCCCTGCAGCTGAGCGGGTTCGGCGACGTCGTCGACGAGGTGGCGACGCAGCTCACGCCGCACAAGCTCTGCGGCTACCTGTACGAGCTGGCCGGGACGCTCGCCTCGTTCTACGAGGCCTGCCCGGTGCTGAAGTCGGAGGGCGACGTGCGCGCCTCGCGCCTCGCGCTGTGCGCGGCGACCAAGCGCGTGCTCGCCAAGGGCCTCGACCTGCTCGGAATCGACGCGCCCGACCGGATGTGATCCGGCGGCAGTGAAAATCGACGCATAACTCGCCCCTGTGTGCTCTGTTGGGCACACAGGGGCGAGTTATGCGTCATTTTTCCATGGGCCTACTTGTGCAGCGGGTCCGGGTGCTCCACGGAGTCCTCGGCGGCCAGCGCCGCGCCGATGATGCCCGCGCGGTTGCGCAGCTGGGCGGGGATGATCGGGGTGCGCAGGTCGAGCAGCTCGCCGAACTTGTTCCAGTCCTTCGAGACGCCGCCGCCGACGACGAACAGGTCGGGGGAGAAGAGCATCTCGAGGTGGCTGTAGTACGGCTGCAGGCGCGTGGTGGCCCACTCCTCGTACGAGAGCTCCTCCTTGTCCTTGATGGAGGAGGCGGCGCGCTTCTCGGCGTCGTAGCCGTCGAGCTCCAGGTGGCCGAGCTCCGCGTTCGGGATGAGGACGCCGCGGTAGATGATGGCGGCGCCGATGCCGGTGCCCAGCGTGGTGAGGATCACGAGGCCGGGGTTGCCCTTGGCCGCGCCGAAGTGCACCTCGGCGAGACCGGCGGCGTCGGCGTCGTTGACCAGGGTGATCTTGCGGCCGAGCCGGTCCTCGAAGAACTCGTCGGCTTGCAGGCCCGCCCACTTCTGGTGCAGGTTCGCGATGAACGGCACGCGCCCGTGCACCACCGGCGCGGGGATGGTGAGGCCCACCGGGGTGTCGCCGATGTCGTCGGAGAACTCCGCGATGATCTCGGCGATCACGTCGGCCACATTGGCCGGGGTGGACTTCGCCGGCGTGGGGATGCGCAGCCGGGGCTTGGCGAAGTCGCCCGCCTCCAGGTCTACGGGCGCACCCTTGATGCCCGAACCGCCAACGTCGATGCCGAGAAAACTGCTCATGGAAGGGAAGCGTACCGGCCGACCGCGGGCATTTCGTACCCGCCTGACGGATGGCGGACGGCGACCGGTCAGGCGCCCCCGGTGGCCGCGCGTGCTGCGCGCGCCAGGGCCACCTGATCCTCCAGCACGCGCCGGGCCACGGCCGCGTCCAGGTGGGACAGCTCGAGGTTCACCGGGCCGTCGGTGGTGTGGATGGCGATGCTCGCGAGGCCGAGCCTGCGCTGCAGCGGGCCCTGATGGAGGCTCGCGGACTGCATGCGCCGGTGCGGCACGATCGAGCGGGTCTGCATGAAGAGGCCGTGCTGCGCGACGATCACGTCCTGCCCGATGCCCCAGGTGTGGGTGGCGAAGGTGAGGGGGGTCAGCCACTTGGCGCGCTCGGGCTGCCCGTGCACCTCGATCTGCGAGAGGTTGAGGTGCGGCCAGATGGCGTGCAGCACCGCCAGCACGTCGTCCCAGGTGCCGTAGGGCAGGATCGACGAGTTGGTGGCGTGGTCCTCGTCCTCCAACGGGTTGCCGTAGCCGAGCACCGTGACGCTCATCTGATAGAGCCCGGTGACGCGGTGCAGGATGTCCTGGCGGATGGCGACCGCCTGGATGCGCTGCGGGCGGAGGCTCTGCGACGTGGTGCTGAGCGCACCCCGGCGGATCCGCAGCACCTCACCCTGGCGGGTCATGCGGAAGCCCCAGTTCCCGCCCGTCTGGCTCCACACCCAGCCGGCGGCGCCGACGACGGCGGCGAACACGGTGATGGAGGTGTGCGCCAGGATCGAGAACGTCAGCAGCGCGGCGACGCCCACGAGCGCCCAGAAGGTGCTCGTGGAGAACAGGGCGCCCAGCAGCAGGCTGCGCGGCGGGATGACCGCCACCACCTCCTCCGGCTCGGTGGCGAGAAGGTCGGCCTCCGGCGCGACGGGCAGCGCCTGCTCCGCGCCCGGGACCCCGTCCTCGAGCGCGTGGATGGGCGCCGACGGCGCGGGGAGGTGATGGCTGCGCGCCTTGGCGATCAGGTGCTCGCGCAGTGCCTCGGCACGCGCGACTGACAGGTAGATCAGGTCCTGGCCCCCCGCGCCGCCCACGTCGATGTGCACCTTCGCCAGGCCGAGCACGCGCGCGGCGAGGGGCTGGGCCAGGTCGACGGACTGCACCTTCGTGTAGTCGATGCGCGTGGAGGTCTTGGAGATGAGGCGCCGCTCGATCCGGAACTCGTCGTCGTCGGCGATGAACGTGGTGGTGCGCCAGGTGAGCAGGCCGCCGATGCCCGCGATGAGCGCCACCGCCAGCAGGCCGAAGCCCACGACCAGCATGCTGCCGCCCAACTCGCCGCCCTCGGTGAGCTCGCGGATCACGAAGAATGCGCCCGCGCCGAGCGCGATGGCCGCGCGCGCGAGCCCGGTCAGCGGGCTGGGGCGCTCGACGACCTTCTCCTCGGCCGCCGGCGGCGTGGCTTCGGGGAGTGTCTCGTCGGTCATCAGATCCCGGCCTGCTGCTGCTCGCCGCGGTTGATCAGACGGTCGCGGAGCGCGGCGGCGTCCTCGGCGGAGAGGCCGGGGATGGTGATGGTGCCCGTGGTCGACGACGTCACCATCTCGACGCTGGCCAGCCCGAACAGCCGGTCGATCGGGCCGGACTTGACCTCCACCAGCTGCATCCGGCCGTACGGCACGCACTGCAGGATGCGCGACCAGAGGCCGCTGGTCAGGTAGACGTCCTCGTCGCGTTCGGCGTAGCCCCACCGTCGGAAGACGCGCGGGGCGCGGATCATCCGCCAGGCGATCCACACGACGCCGACGCCCACCACCGCCCACGGTGCCCAGGAGGCCCACGGCACCCAGGAGGGGCGGAACAGCAGCAGAGCCGCCGTCGCGATGGCGAACAGGATGGTCCAGGTGATGGGGATGAGCCAGAGCTTCATCTTGAGGTAGTTGGGGTGCAGGCGCTGCCATTCCACGCCCGGCGGGGCGAAGAGTTCGTCGAGCTGGGAGGGATCGGCGCTGTGGGTCACCTCACAAATTTCTCATACTTCTTCTGGTTGGCCACAGCCGGTCCCAGGACCTTGACGTCTCCCATCACGATCGTGCCGCGCACGACCAGCGTCATGCCGTCGGGGCGGGGCACCAGGCCGTCGACCTTCGTGTCGCTCATCACGGTGCCGACGTTGGCGATGTTGACGTCGACGCCCTCGGGCACGCGGATGCGGATGTCGCACATCATGCCGCCCACGTTCACGGTGGTCACCCGCGAGGCGAAGGTGGCGCCGACGAGGTCGACCTTCACGTCTCCCATCCAGGCGTTGAGCGTGATCTCGGGGGCGACGAGGCCCACGGCGCCCGGCTTGAAGCTGGACATCAGCGCGTTGCCGCCGGTGAAGTCCGTGACGGCGGGCAGGTAGTCGGGCACGGCGAGCGGGCTCGGGGCGGGCTCGGGCCGAGCGGCGGCCGGGCGCGGCCACTCGCGGGGAACCAGGTCGGCCGTCAGCGCGTTCAGGTCTCCGAAGGTGCGGGCGTCGTAGGCGCGCGCGATGCGGTCGGCGTGCTCCTCGAACGTGATCCGCCCCTCCGCGTACGCGTTGTTCAGGACCTGAGCGACGAGCTCACGGTCGTTGTCGGCGCAACGGAGCGCCTCGAGACGGGTCGATTCGGAAGCCATGCTGCGAGTCTATGACCGGGCCTCGCGGCGGCGCACCGGCCCGAGAGGGGTTTCCGGGGCGGCTCAGGGGGAGCCCTGAGCCCTGCCCTCGGCGGGTCGCGTCGCGACGGCGAGCAGCTCCACGATGTGCCGGTAGGGGTGCCCGGTCGCCTGGGTCATCCCCACCTCGCAGGTCCGGTTGAGCGACGCGTACGCGGCGAACGTGCGCCCGGCGAGTTCGTCGGCCATGGGCGCGGTGGCGGCGGCCGTCAGCTCGGGGTGGAGCAGGCCGCGGTCGCCGGCGAACCCGCAGCACGACCACGACGCGGGCACCACCACGTCGTCGGCGATGAACCGGGCCACCCGGAGGAGGGCGTCGTTCAGGCCGAGCTCGGTCGAGGCGCAGGTGGGGTGCAGGGCGAGGCTGTCGAGACGGTGCGTCACGGTGAGGCGGGGGAGGAGTTCCGTCGCGGCGAATGCGACGATGTCGACGACGGGGGCGTCCCTGCCGTCGATGAGTCGGCGGAGGGCCTGCGTGCAGCTCGCGGCGTCGGTGACGATGGGCACCTGGCCGATGGGCGCGATGGCGTCCAGCACCTTCCTGCGCATCACCGCGAGGCCGTCGGGCATGCCCTTCGCCGACCAGGGCGCGCCGCAACACAGGTCGTTGGCGGGCAGCAGCGTCACGCGGACTCCCGCGCGTAGACACAGCTCGCGGAAGGCGGCGAACACGCCCTCGCCGTCGCTGCGGAGCATGGTCTGGAGGCAGGAGGGGAAGTAGGCCGCGACGCCGGGGGCCCCTCGGTCCTTGCGCCGCGGCTTCCTGCTGAGGCCGGATCCGCGCGGCAGGCCGCGCGTGTAGGCGGGCACGATGTCCTCGCCCGCGACGCGCCGACCCAGGCGGGTGGCGACCGCGGCCAGCGGCCCGGTCGCCTTCGCGGCGGTCAGCGCGGCCGAACCGGCGCGGGTGAGCACGCCCCAGTTGCGCGCGGCGGCGGTCCAGGCAGCCCGCTCCATCGTGCCCGCGGCCTCCGCGCGCTGGCGGCGGACGAGCTCGCCCGTGTCGAGGCCCAGGGGACATGCGACGGCGCACATCCCGTCGGCCGCACAGGTCTCGACGGCCTGGTAGGCGTAGTCGCCCTCGACCTGCGCGACGAGGTCCTCGTCGTCGCGGCGGGCGGCGAGTTCGCGTCGCAGGACGATGCGTTGGCGGGGCGTGAGGGTGAGGTCGCGGGACGGGCAGCCCGCCTCGCAGTAGCCGCACTCGATGCAGCCGTCGACCTCCGGCTCGATCCGCGGCATCAGCTTGAGGTTGCGCAGGTGCTCGTCGGGGTCGTCGGAAATGATCACGCCGGGGTTGAGCACGCCGGCCGGGTCGAAGAGGAACTTGATGGCGCGGATCACCTCGAACAGCTCGTCGCCGTACTGCGCGCGGACGAACGGGGCCATCGCCCGGCCCGTGCCGTGCTCGGCCTTCAGTACGCCGCCGCGGTCGAGGACGGTGCGGACCAGGTCGCGCGTGAACTTCCGGTAGCGCAGCAGCCCCGACGGTTGGCTGAAGTCCTCGCTGAGCAGGAAGTGGATGTTGCCGTCCTTGGCGTGCGCGAAGAGCGGCACGTTCGGGATGCCGTAGCCGTGCTTGTAGAACAGTGCGTCGAGCGCGGCGAGCGTCTCGGCGAACCGGTCGAGGGGGACCGACACGTCCTCCATCAGCGTCGTCGTGCCCGACGGCCGCGCGCCCGCCACGCGCGCGTACAGGCCGCGGCGCAGTTCGCCGAGGCTGCGCCGAGCGCGTGGGTCGGTGACGATGCCCGTCGTGGCGATGGGGCCGAGGCCGCGCAGGAGCGGTTTGACGGTGGCGATGCGGCCCAGGAGGCGGTCCTGGTCGGCGTCGTGCAGCTCGATGAGGAGCGCGGCCTGTGTCGTGAGGTAGGCCTCGCGGAGGAACGTCGGCGACGTGCGGTGATGCTGCAGCACCCGCAGCGACGCCACGTCCATCAGCTCGACGGCCTCGAGCGGGACGTCGAGGAGTTGGGCCGACGCCGCGGCCGCCGCCTGCAGGTGCGGGAAGAGAAGGAGGACGGCCGCGCCGTGCGCGGCGAGCGGCACCGTGCGGAACGTGGCCTCCGACACGAAACCGAGCGTGCCCTCGCTGCCGACGAGCAGGTGCGCGATGATGTCGACCGGCCGGTGGAACTCCAGCAGCGAGTTCAGGCCGTAGCCCATGGTGTTCTTCATCGCGAAGAGGCGGTTGATCTCGCGGATCGAGTCGGGGTTCGTGCGCAGCCGCTTCCTGAGCATGTGCAGGCCGCCGACCAGCTCGGTCTCCTCCAGCCGGAGGGTGATATCGGCGGCGGGGTCGGCGGTGTCGACGACGCGTCCGCTGGGCAGCGCGAAGACCATGGACTCGACCGTGTGATAGCTGTTCTGCGCGATGCCGCTCAGGATGCCGCCGGAGTTGTTGGCGATGATGCCGCCGATCGTGCAGGCGATCGCACTGGTCGGGTCCGGCCCCAGCCGGCGGCCGAACGGCGCGAGCCGCGCGTTGACGGCGGCGAGCGTTGCGCCCGCACCTGCCCGCACGCGCATGCCCTCGTCGAGGACCTCGATATGGCGGAAGTGTCGGCGGACATCGACCAGCGTCCCGCTCGTCACGGCCTGCCCCGTGAGGCTGGTTCCGCCCGACCGGAACGTGAGCGGGCGCCGGCGCCGGGCCGCGTCGGCGATCAAGGCAGCCACCTCGGTCACATCCGTGGGCCGCGCAATCTCAGCCGGCGTGAGGAGGAAGTGGGACGCGTCGTGCGCCATGGCGAGCCTGCTGATGGCGCGGGTGTCGCGTTCGACCGGGGGCTCGACGCTGTCCACGTGGGACAGCGTACCCAGCCGCAGCCCGGCAGGCGCCGCACGGGCCCCTGCGAGATGCGACGCCGAACGCCCAAGTCGAAAGCCTGCCCCGGATGCTGCTAACGTTGGCGGCACGCGGGCGTAGCTCAATGGCAGAGCGCTAGCTTCCCAAGCTCGATACGCGGGTTCGATTCCCGTCGCCCGCTCCAACCGTGAAACGGCCCCTGACTAGGCATCAAACCTAGACGAGGGGCCGTTCTCTTGCTCCGATTGTGGTGCGATGTGAGCGCATCTGATGCAATGTGGAGTCGTACCCGGTAAGGGGTTTTGCCGCACGACCGTACCCGTTTGGTAGCAGTGATGGTTCGGCACCAGATGCCCCGAAGAGGCCAAGCCCCGCTGGCGGCGGAACAGTCCGAATGTTGACGCCGAAGCACCGGTGGATGGTGGAAGACAGCTACATGGCGGAAGAAGCCGCAGCCGACGGCAGCGACCCAGCTCATCCCCGACTGCACCCGGGGGTCGGGAGCGGTGCTCAAGCCCGCCGCGATGCTCCACCACGTCGTTCCTTGAGCCGGCCGTGAGGCGCCAGCCGAACGCCGAGTCGAAAGGTCCCGCGCCTCGTGCAGGAACCCCACACCAGGTCTCGGACCCTTCGAGACGCAGCCCCGCGAAGCTCGCGCTCGGCGCCAGCCCCGCCTGCGGGGCTGCTCCTCAGGGACCGGTGCTCAAGCCCGCCGCGATGCTTCACCATGTTGTTCCTTGAGCCGACCGTGAGGCTCCTCAGGTCGCTCCTTGAACCGGCCGCGATGCTCCACCACGTTGTTCCTTGAGCCGGCCGCGATGCTCCTCAGGTCGCTCCTTGAGCTGACCGCGATGCTTCACCACGTTGTTCCTTGAGCCGGCCGTGAGGCGCTAGCCGAACGCCGTGTCGAAAGGTCCCGTGCCTTGTGTAGGAAGCCCGCCACAACTCACGCTCGGGTCTCGGACCCTTCGAGACGCAGCCCCGCACAGCTCGCGCTCGGGCCGAGTCCGTCCGCGGGGCTGCTCCTCAGGGACCGGTGCTCAAGCCCCGCCGCGATGCTCCACCAGCTTGTTCCTTGAGTCGGCCGCGAGGCTCCTCAGGTCGCTTCTTGAACGGGCCGCGATGCTTCACCACGTTGTTCCTTGAGCCGGCCGTGAGGCGCCAGCCGAACGCCGAGTCGAAAGGTCCCGCGCCTCGTGCAGGAACCCCACACCACACACGTTCAGGTCTCGGACCCTTCGAGACGCAGCCCCGCACAGCTCGCGCTCGGGCCGAGTCCGCTCGCGGGGCTGCTCCTCAGGGACCGGTGCTCAAGCCCCGCCGCGATGCTCCACCAGCTTGTTCCTTGAGTCGGCCGCGAGGCTCCTCAGGTCGCTTCTTGAACGGGCCGCGATGCTTCACCACGTTGTTCCTTGAGCCGGCCGTGAGGCGCCAGCCGAACGCCGAGTCGAAAGGTCCCGCGCCTCGTGCAGGAACCCCACACCACACACGCTCGGGTCTCGGACCCTTCGAGACGCAACCCCGCGCAGCCCCGCTCGGGCCGAGCCCCGCCCGCGGGGTTGCTCCTCAGGGACCGGCGTTCAAGCCCGCCGCGAAGCTCCACCACATCGTTCCTTGAACCAGCCGCGATGCTCCTCAGGGACCGGCGTTCAAGCCCGCCGCGAAGCTCCACCACATCGTTCCTTGAGCCGGCCGTGAGGCGCAGCCGAACGCCGAGTTGGCTGGTTTCCGGATGAGACGGGTATCGGTGCACGGATCTGCGTATACGGGGAGCACCGTACCTATTGCACGCTGCTGCCCGTATACGCAGCACGGTGCACGTCGCCGTCTTCGAGACGGTGGCGTATGCGGCTGTATACGTTCGATCTAGAGGGCCCAACCTGGACAGTGCGGTTGCGTCCGTCGCTATAGCGACGCAAGCAACCGCATTGACCCCAGGAATGAGACAGGACCGACGCACCCAGCCGCACTATTCGCCAGCCCGCCCAGAACCGGCTCACCGGCCCCGGGAACGAGGGTATGGGCCGGGTGAGGGTCGTTCCGCGCGTGTTGCCGCGCTCCCGACGCTCTCCGAGACAGCCCCGGCCCCAGGTCCCCGACGCCAAGACCGGGAGGTGGCGAGACGTCCCCATCCTTCTCGGCGCCCTCGACATGCTCGAGCTCGACCGATACGCGGGTTCGACTCCCGTCGCCCGTTCCACCGTTGAAACGGCCCCTGACAAGGTGAAATGCCAAGTCGGGGGCTGTTTTCGCGTGACGTCGGCCTGAGGTCCGATGCCGTTTGCAGGGAAGTGCCGCCGGCGGCGGTGGGCTCTGAGATACTGACCGCACGCGATGTACCGGTCGCGACGGTGGGGGAGACACGCGAGACCGGAGGACTGTTGCTGACTGCACGGTGCTCTGCGCTCGCCTCTTCCGATGACCCTTTCGAAAGGTGTGAGAAGGTGGCGAGGAGAGACAGACAGGCCGCGAAGAAGCCGTTGTTGAGGAGGGCGTGGGTGCTGCCCACGGCGACGGGATTGTTCGGTCTCTTCCTCGGCGTGGGAGCGGCCACCAGCGGCGAGACGACAACCGCTGTGCCGCTGGCGCAGACAGTCGTGACGATGCCGGCAGCCCCTGCCCCGACGGTGACCGTGACCATGACGCCGTCGCCGGGGCCTACCGTGACGGTCACCCCGGTGCCTGAGCCTGCACCGACCGTGACCGTGACCTCCACCCCAGAGCCTGGGCCCACCGTCACCGTCACGGCGACAGCCGAGGCGAAGGACACCGAGATCGCGTCGCTCGTCGGGTCGCCGAAGACCAATCCGACGAAGAAGGCGTCGACGCCTGCCGCAAAGAGGAGTGCGGCGGCCAAGAAGAGCGCGACCGCTAAGAAGACGAAGAAGCCGGCGGCGAAGAAGACGGTGAAGAAGACGACCAGCGTCTACTACAAGAACTGCACCGCGGTCAGGGCGGCGGGAGCGGATCCGATCTATCGGGGTGAGCCCGGCTACAGCAGGAAGCTGGATCGCGACGGCGACGGCATCGCGTGTGAATAGCGGCGCCGTCGGGGGCTGATCGGGGACTTCTCACAGCGGGGGCACAGGGTCGGTCCTTATCCTCCCTCCATGTTTGAGAAGCTCACCGGGTTGCCGGCCCACCCGCTGCTCGTCCACCTGCCTGTGGTGCTGCTGCCGCTCGTCGCGCTGGGCGTCGTCGCGCTCGCGGTCCGGCCCGCGTGGCGGCCCCGATTCGCCGTCGTCGTGCTCGGGCTCGCCGTGGTCGGCGCCCTGGGGGCGGTCGGCGCGGCGCTGACAGGCGACGCGCTCGCGGCCACGGTCGGCACACCGGCGACCCACCGGGTGCTGGGCATCGCGCTCGCCGTGACCTCCGTGATGTTCCTGCTCGTGGTCGGTCCCTGGTTGTGGCGCGTCCGCACCGCGACGGCAGCGGCGGGCGGGAAGGCGATGGCCGCGGTGGCGGTGGTGCTCTCAGCCGCGGTCGTGACGCTCACTGTTCTCACGGGGCACTCCGGCGCGACCGCCGTCTGGGGCGGCACTGTCGGCTCCACCGCCGCGCCCGCACCGTCAGGGGGATCGTCGGACGGCTACTCGCTGGCCGAGGTGGCCGACCACAACACCGCCGTCTCCTGCTGGGCCGCGATCGAGGGCAACGTCTACGACCTCACCGACTGGATCGGCCAGCACCCCGGCGGGGCGAGCAGGATCGAGGCGTTGTGCGGCACCGACGCGACGGCGGCGTTCACGGCGCAGCACGGCGGGCAGGCCCGGCCGGCGAGCCAGCTCGCGCAGTTCCTGCTCGGCCCGCTCGCGGAGTGAGCCCGGCTCAGCGGGGGTCGGCCAGCGCCATCGCGACGGCGGCCTCGACGTGCAGCCGCGTGGTGGGGAAGACGGGCACGGGGGAGTCCTCGGGGCCGATCAGCAGCTCGATCTCGGTGCAGCCCAGGATCACGGCCTCTGCGCCGTCGTCGACCAGCCGGCCGATCACGCGCTGAAACGCCGCGCGCGACTCGTCGAGGACGCGGCCCTGCACCAGCTCGTCGTAGATCACGCGATGCACGAGCGCCCGATCCCCCGGGCCCGGGACGAGGACATCGAGGCCGTGCGCGCCGACGCGGTCGCGGTAGAACTCCTGCTCCATGGTGAACGCCGTGCCCAGCAGGCCGATCCGGGTGTGGCCGGCGCGGAGCACCGCCTTGGCCGTGGCGTCGGCGATGTGCAGGACGGGGATCGACACGGCCGCCTCGATGTCGCCGACCACCTTGTGCATCGTGTTGGTGCACAGCACGAGGAAGTCCGCGCCGGCCGCCGAGACGGCGCGTGCCCGCTCGGCGAGCAGCGCGCCGGCCGCGTCCCACTCGCCGCTCGACTGCAGCGCCTCGACGTCGGCGAAGTCCACCGAATCCAGCACGATCCGCGCCGAATGCAGCCCGCCCAACCTGTCGCGCACCAGCTCGTTCGCCAGCCGGTAATAGTGCAGCGTCGACTCCCAGCTCATGCCGCCCAGCATCCCGATCACCCGCATGTCAGCCTCCTCCTAGCCGAAGATACCGCCCGCCGGGAATGGGAGCGAGGCGCGTGCGGGTCTGAGAGGATGCCACGATGAGCCGACACGAGGAGGTGGCGCGAATGAGCGACGAGGCGGGGCGACGACGCGGCCAGGTGGGCCGGCCGCGCGACGTGGCGCGCAACCCCGCAGGCCACCGCCGACTCCTGATGAGCGTCAGCACCGCCTACTACATCCGCCGGCTGTCGCGCGTCGAGATCGCCGACGAGCTGGGCATCTCGCGTTTCAAGGTGGCCCGTGCGCTGGAGGAGGCCCGCGAGATGGGCCTGGTGTCGATCACCGTGCACAGTGGCGCGCCGCTGCCCGAGCTCTCCGAGGACCTCGCCGCGCACCTTCGCCTGCGCCGTGCCCGGGTGGTCGAGGTCTACGGCGACGACGCCAACGTGCGCGCCGTCGTCGGCAGGGAGGCGGGCACCGTGCTGGGTGAGCAGCTCGAGGACGGCGAGGTGCTGGGCATCGGCTGGGGGCGCACCCTCAACACGATGTTCGACGACATCGACCACCTGCCGCAGGTGGAGATCGTGCAGCTGTCCGGCCGGTTCGGCGGCGACGTGCACAACTCGGCCGCGCAGCTCACCCGTCGCACCGCCGCGCTCTCGGGCGGATCCACGATCCGAGTGATTCGCGCGCCGTTCTTCGTCGACGACGCGCGCCAGGCCAACGCCGTCCGCCGCAACCCCAGCGTCGCCTCGGTGGTGGCGGACTTCGACCGCATCACCACCGCCGTGGTCGGCATCGGCGCGATGGCGCCCGAGCCGATGTCCGTGGCCTTCACGTCGCTCCCGCCACGGGTCGCCGAGCGCGTCCTCGCCTCCGGGGCGGTGGGGGAGATCCAGGGCTCCCTTTTCGCCGCCGACGGGCACATCGTGGGCGGCAACCTTCTGGCGCCACACCCTCAGCATCACGCCCGACGCGCTCGCACGGATCCCGAGGGTGATCGCCGCCGCGACCGATGTCCGCAAGGCCCAGGCCGTGCACTCCGTGTGCGCCTCGGGCGTGCCGACCGACCTGGTGGTCGACGTCGAACTCGCGCACGCGCTGCTGGCTCTTCCCGCCATCGACGAGGTGTTCCACGACGAGCGCCACTAACCGCTCGGATGTGCAGCAATCGACGTGATCGGGCCGGAGGCCTCGCCGGGCGTCCTACGTTGTGGGCACACCGAC
This sequence comes from Arachnia sp., assembly GCA_047602285.1. GTDB lineage: Bacteria > Actinomycetota > Actinomycetes > Propionibacteriales > Propionibacteriaceae > Arachnia. Next base: position 1,642,862 of record JASGHR010000001.1, on the reverse strand, counting down.
GGCGAAGGAGCCTCATGAGCAGCCTCACCCCGCGCCCGGCCGGCGCACCCCGACGTCTCGTCGCCCTCGACATGGACGGCACCCTCACGCAGCACAAGACCCCCCTCGGGCCGGAGAACCGCGCGGCGCTCGACCGGCTGAGGGCGCGCTACCGCCTCGTCCTCGTCGGGGCCGGCTCCTGCCTGCGCATCCACAACCAGTTGGGCCGCTATCCCGCCGACGTCGTCGGCTGCTACGGCATGGAGCGGGCCGAATGGGACGACGCGATGCAGACGCTCCGGATCGTCGAACCGGCGCCCGGCGTGACTCTCGACGTCGAGGCCCGCGCCGCCGTGCTGGCGCGGGCCGCCGCGATCCGCGACCGACACGGTTTCACTGACTTCGACGGGGACAGCGTCGAGTTCCATCCCTCCGGCATGCTGACGTTCGCCCTGCTGGGCACGGCGGCGCGGATCGAGGACAAGCTCGCGTTCGACCCCGACCGCTCCCGCCGCCGCGCCTTCTACGCCGAGGTGTGCGAGGCGTTCGCGGAGTACACGGTGTTCGTCGGTGGGTCGAGTTCCTTCGACATCGTGCCCAAGCCCTTCGACAAGCTCTACGCCCTGCGCCGCTATTGCGCGCTGCACGGCCTCGACGACGGCGACGTGGTGTTCGTCGGTGACGACTACGGGCCGGGCGGCAACGACGAGCAGGTCTACCTCTCGGGCATCGAGTTCCGCCCCGTCGACGACTACCGCGACTTCCCGGCAGTGGCGGACGACCTGGTCGAGCGGGCCGTTATCAATTAGTTATCGCTCACATGAGCATTCGGCCCGCGGGGGCCGTCTGTTCGTGAGGGCGGCCCAATAGTGTCGCCTCAACGGCCCAGCAGGACGAACTGCCGAGGTCGTCGACCGACCAGCGAAGGTCACGAGTCAGAGGTCTCACCCACGACGCGCCGTCGTCGTGGGCGGCGAACACGCCCTGACGACGACCGGCGACCCAAGGATGGAAACGCGCGTGAGCATCAACATCAGGATCCGAAACGCGGTGAAGCGCTACGGCGACACCACGATCATCCCCGGTCTGTCCCTCGACATCCGGCCGGGCGAGTTCTTCACGCTGCTGGGGCCCTCGGGCTGCGGCAAGACCACCTTGCTGCGCATGATCGCGGGGTTCAACACCATCGAGGAGGGCGACTTCTTCTTCAACGAGACCAGGATCAACGACGTCGAGCCCGACAAGCGGCGCATCGGCATGGTGTTCCAGAACTACGCGATCTTCCCGCACCTCAGCGTGCGGAAGAACGTGGAGTTCGGCCTCCGCAACATGAAGTTCCCGCGCGACCAGATCAAGCCGCGGGCCGACGAGTACATCAACCTCGTGCAGATCGACCGCTGGGCCGACCAGATGCCCGACCGGCTGTCCGGCGGCCAGCAGCAGCGGGTGGCGCTGGCCCGCGCGCTGGTGACCAACCCCGACGTCCTCCTGATGGACGAGCCGCTGTCCAATCTCGACGCCAAGCTGCGCATCGAGATGCGCGACGTGATCCGCGGGATCCAGCGCGAGGTGGGCACGACGACGGTCTACGTGACGCACGACCAGGAGGAGGCGATGGCCGTCTCCGACCGGATCGCGGTCATGAAGGACGGCGTGATCCAGCAGCTGGGCAGCCCGCCCGAGCTGTATCACCGGCCGAGCAACCTCTTCGTCGCCACCTTCATCGGGCGCTCCAACGTCCTGCCTGGACAGCTGCGCTACGACGGCGGGCGCGCGCTGCTCGCGCTCGCGGGGGCCGAGTTCGAGGTCCCCGGCATCGCGCCCGAGGCAGGCGGCGCGGGCCTCGTGCAGGTCTCCGTGCGCCCCGAGCAGTTCGTCCTCGACCCGCGCGGCGCCGACGGCATCCCCGCCACGGTGGATCACTCGATCTTCCTCGGCCTCAACACCCACCACGTGCTCAACCTCGACGACGGCACCGCCGTCGAGGTGATCGAGGAGTCGGAGATCCACAGCCTCTACGAGCCGGGCACCAAGGTCCGCCTCGGCCTGAAGGCCCACAAGGTCAACGTCTATACGGCCGACGGCGAGCGCAACCTGCTCGGCTGGCCCGGGGCTGCGGAAGCGGGGGCCGACGCGTGAGTATCCTCGCCACCCCCGACGACGGAGTCCGCCTCCGATCCAAGTACCTCAAGCCCGACTTCTGGATGTTCGTCACCGTCATGATGCTCGGCATCTTCGGGCTCTTCCTCGTCTACCCCCTGTGGGGCGTTCTCAAGGAGTCCGTGGTCGCGCGCGATGGCTCGTTCACGCTCGACTACTTCTGGCAGTTCCTCTCCAAGACCTATTACCTGGGCACGATCCGCAACAGCTTCGTGGTGAGCATCGCGGTCACCATCGTCTCGCTCGCCATCGGCATCCCGTTCTCGTACTTCTACACCTACTTCTCCCTGCGCGGCTCCAAGCTGCTGTTCATCGGGGCGGTGCTGAGCTGCATGTCGGCGCCGTTCATCGGCGCCTACGCCTGGATCCTGCTGATGGGCCGCAACGGCCTGGTGACCAACCTGTTGCAGCCGATCCTGCCCTTCGAGGCGGGCAGCATCTACGGCTTCGGCGGCATCGTGTTCGTGCTGGGTCTGAAGCTGTTCCCGCTGGTCACCGTGTACATGAACGGCGCCTTCCGCAGCATCGACTCCTCCCTGCTCGAGGCCGCCTCGCTGATGGGCAGCACCGGCCTGAAGAGGCTGTGGCAGGTGCTGATCCGCCTCACGATGCCGACGGTGCTCGCGGCCTCGCTCCTGGTGTTCATGCGGGCGTTCGCGGACTTCGGCACCCCGCTGCTGATCGGCGAGGGATTCCGGACGTTCACCGTCGAGATCTACAACCAGTACCTGGGGGAGACCGGCCAGAACCACAACTTCGCCGCCGCGATCGGCGTCATCGGGGTCATCGTCACGGCCGCGGTGTTCCTGCTGCAGAAGTTCGCGACGAGCAAGTTCAACTTCTCGATCAAGTCCAGCAGGCCGGTGGAGAAGCGCCGGCCGAGGGGTATCGGTGGCGTCCTGATGTACATCTACATGTACGGCGTCGTCGCCCTCGGCGTGCTGCCGCAGCTGTACATCGTCTACCTGTCGTTCCGGAACAGCCGCACGGTGCTCTTCCTGCCCGGCTACTCGCTCAACAACTACAAGGCCGCCGTCGGCAAGCTGCTGTGGCGCTCCACCTGGAACACGCTGTGGTTCGGCTTCGCGTCGCTCGCCATCATCATCGTGCTGTCCATCCTCATCGCCTACCTCGTGGTGCGGCGCTCGAACCTGGCCAACAACCTCATCGACACGCTCTCGATGATCCCGTACATCCTGCCCGGCGCCGTGATCGGCATCGGCCTGGTGCTCGCGTTCAACAGCCCGCCGCTCGCCCTGACCGGCACCGCGACGATCATCATCATCGCGCTGGTGATCCGACGCATGCCGTACACCATCAGGTCGGCGACGGCCACGCTCATGCACATCCCGATCTCGGCCGAGGAGGCCGCGCGGAGCCTCGGTGCCTCGAAGATCAAGACGTTCTTCCAGATCACCACGCCCATGATGGCCGCGGGCATCACGTCGGGCGCCATCCTGAGCTTCGTCTCGATCGTCACCGAGATGTCGAGCGCCATCCTGCTCTACAACAACAAGACCATCACGCTGACGATGTCGGCCTACGTCGCGATCTCGCGCGGCAACTACGGCCTGGCCTGCGCCTTCTCCGCGATCCTCACGGTCCTGACCGCCGTCATCCTCTTCATCTACCTGCGCTTCACGGCCGAGGAGGACATCCGGATGTGATGCCCCTCCGACGCCCTCATCCCAGCCCCACCGTCTCAGTCCCCACACCTAGGAGAACGATCATGACCATCAAGAAGCTCCTCGCCGCCGCGGCCGCCGCGACGCTCGCCTTCACGGCCTGCGGGTCCGACAGCACCCCAGGGGGCGGCGGAGACGCCCCCGAGAACAACAACCTCGTCCTCTACTCCAGCATGACGGAGAACGACCTCGAGATCCTGACGGGCCTGCTCGAGAAGGCCATCCCCGGCATCGAGGTCGAGGTGGTCAACGGCAGCGCCGGCGAGCTCACCACCCGTATCCGCTCCGAGGCGGGCAACCCGCAGGGCGACATGATGTGGGGCGGCCTCGACACCCTGGACGGCGACAAGAACGCCGACATCTTCGAGGCCTGGCTCTCGGACCACGAGGGCGACGTGCAGCCGCAGTACAAGTCGCCGAACGGGTTCTACAACGTCGACCACCTCTCCAGCGTCGCATTCGCGGTGAACAACAATCTGGAGAAGGAGCTGGGCATCCAGATCAACGGCTATGCCGACCTGCTCGATCCAAAGCTCAAGGGCAAGATCGTGATGGCCGACCCGACGTCGTCGTCGTCGGCCTGGAACAACATCAGCAACATCATGGCCGTCTACGGCAACGACTCCGACGAGGCCTGGGCTTTCATCAAGGGTCTCCTGGAGAACGACGTCGTGATCGCCGGCTCCAGCTCCGCGGCGTTCGCGTCTGTCGAGGACGGTGAGTACGTCGTCGGGCTCACGTATGAGGACGGCATCGCCTCGCTGCTGAAGAGCGGCGCGAAGAACATCCGCCTCCAGTACCCGAAGGAGGGCACCAGCGCGTCCGCGTTCGGGACGGCCGTGATCAAGGGCGGGCCCAACCCCGAACTGGCCAAGAAGGCCATCAACTACATCATGAGCCCCGAGGGCCAGGTGGCGTTCGGCGAGGCCGTCGGCACGGTGCGGATGACCACGTCGGCCGAGATCAAGTCGGAGTTCCTCCCGCCGTCGTCCGAGATCACCTGGGTGGACCGCGACATCGCGTGGCTGACCGCCAACCGCGACGCCGTCGTCGCCAAGTGGACCGAGCTGTACACGCAGGTCAACGGCTGACTCCGCCTCTGCCCCGGCCGGGCCGCGCGTGCGGCCGGGGCGTACCATCACCTCACCGACTCCTGGGGCTGCGTGCCCCGTGCACGAGTAGCTCGAAGGAGCATGCCCCATGTCATTGATCCAGCACGCCCTCGAATCCGCCGACGAGACCCGCGCCATCGAGTTCGGCCACGGGGCGCTCGCGCGGACCGGTCGCCTGTTCAAGGAGCTCTTCCCCGACGCCACCGCCCTCGTGGTGGCCGACGACAACACGTTCGCTGCCGCGGGCGCCGAGGTGCTCGCCGCGCTGAGCGAGGCAGGCGTGCCGCTGGCGGCCGAGCCGTTCGTCCTGCCGGGAACGCCGACGCTGTACGGCGACTACGTCAACACCTCGCTGGTGCGCGAGCGCCTGGCCGAGCTACCGGGCGCCGTCGCCTGTTCGGTCGCCTCCGGCACGCTGAACGACATCACGAAGCTGGCCTCCGGCGAGCTGGGCCGTCCGTACCTCAACGTCTGCACGGCGGCCTCGGTGGACGGGTTCAGTTCGTACGGGGCCTCCATCTCGGTGGACGGGTTCAAGATCACCCGCGACTGCCCGGCCCCGGCCGGCCTCGTCGCCGACCTCGGCCTGATGGCCGCGGCCCCCACCCGCCTGACCTCCACCGGGTACGGCGACCTCATCGAGAAGATCCCCGCCGGCGCCGACTGGATCCTGGCCGACGAGCTGGGCGTCGAGCGGATCGACGAGCCCGTCTGGGAGCTCGTGCAGGGGCGGCTCCGCCACGCGCTCGCGCGGCCCGAGGCGCTCGTCGCCGGGGACGAGGACGCCGTCGCCGACCTCGCCGAGGGCAACCTCCTCTCCGGCCTGGCGATGCAGGCGATCAAGTCGTCGCGCCCCGCGTCGGGCGCAGGGCACCAGTTCTCCCACACGTGGGAGATGGAGGGCCACGGGCTCGACTGGGAGCCGCCGCTCAGCCACGGATTCAAGGTGGGCGTGGGCACCGTCGCGTCCCTCGCGTTGTGGGAGGAGGCGCTGCGGCTCGACCTGACGGCGCTCGACGTCGACCGTGTCGTCGCCCAGGCGCCGACCAAGGACGACGTCGTCGCGCGCATCGTCGCGGCCCTGCCGGAGAAGATCAGGGACGAGTCGATCAAGGTCTCGCTGGACAAGCACGTCGAGGGCGACGACCTGCGCCGTCGCCTGTTGCTCCTCCAGGAGCGCTGGGACGCGATCCGCGCGCGGGCCGCCGCGCAGCTCGTCGCGCCCGGCGAGGCCGCCGACATGCTCCGCCGCGCCGGCGCGCCCAACCACCCCGGACTCATCGGGATCGACTGGGACCGGTTCCGCGCCACGCACCACAAGGCGCACATGATCCGCAGCCGCTACACGGTCCTCGAGCTTCTCTGGGAGACGGGCACCTTCGACGAGGTGCTGGAGCGGCTCTTCGCGCCCGACGGCTTCTGGGGCGCGCACCGCGCTGCCGACAGCCTGGGCGGCGTCCCCGTCCAGGGGCTCACCGGATAGGGGCTCACAAAGACCGACGGCGCCCCGCGAGCTTTTCCGTTCCTCGCGGGGCGCCGTCCCTTCGTCTCGGGCGTCAGTCCTTCGCGGCCGCGTCGAGGGCCTCGCGCTGCGCGGAGTAGCGGTCCTCCACCTTGCTGAACAGGTACGAGGCGATGGTGCCCACCACGAGCAGGGCGACGGCGAAGCCGACGGAGGCCGGCAGGCTGAGGCCGCTCGCGGCGAGGCCGTCGGCGGAGAAGGCAGGGAAGACCACCGTCGGGAAGATGGCCACCGACGAGCCGATCACCATGCCGAGGATCACGTGGAACATGGTCGAGTAGCTGCGCTTCAGCGCCCATTCGACGGCCTTGGCCAGCAGCACGACGCACACCACGACGCCCAGCGCCAACGGGATGATCGTGCCGGGGTCGAAGTTCTTGATGCCGCTGGCCATCTTGTCGTAGAGCCCGAAGTAGATGAGGAAGTTCGAGGGGCTCATACCCGGCAGGATCACGCCGAGGCCGATGAGCGCGCCGGACCCGAACCACACCGGGATGCTCGGCTGCACCTGCAGCCACGCACTGTCGCCGCCGAGGTACATCAGGATGAAGACTGCCGCGGCTGCGACGCCCATCACGACGAGGTCGCGCGTCGACCGGCCGCGCGAGCCCGCCTGTCGGTACAGGGACGGGAAGGTGCCGATCACGAAACCGATGAACAGGCACGTGAACTGCGCGGCGTACTGGCCGAACGCCGCCTCGACCACCACGGAGAAGCCGACGATGCCGATGGCCATGCCCACACCGACGGGGAGGAAGAACAGCACGTTGGCCAGGAAGTTGCGCCGGATGTTCGCCAGGAAGCGGATCATCGGGTCGTACAGCTTGAAGATGACCGCGAGCACCCCGCCCGACAGGCCGGGCAGGATAGCCCCCACACCCACGGCGGCGCCCTTCGCCAGCCGTGCGAACCACCGTCCGGGGCTGTCGGGGGCGGTCACGTCGATCGCGGTGTCGTCGTGCGGAGGATGGTCGGTGGGTTCGGTGCTCATGCGGCCTCATTCGGTGTGGTGGGCATCGGACTCCTCAAACCCTATGCAGCAGGGCGAAGACACCCAAGTGTTTCACGTCGCCCCGGCTCTTGCGTGGGGACCTGGGCTGTGACAGCGTTGCGTACCTCATGTACCAGATCGACGAATTCGCGCTCCCCGAGAGCCCCGACGCACCCGAGTGGCATGCCTACCAGGAGCTGGCCCGGGGGTATCACCACGAGATGATCGACGGCCCCGGCTGGGATTCGTCCGACGCGGTCTCGCTCGATCTCGCCCGGCGCGCGGAGGGGCACACCTGGACGCGGCGCTTCCTCGCGACCGTCGACGGCGAGGCGGTCGGCTACGCGAACCTCCGCGTCAACCACCGCGACGAGGCCGACGCGGGCAACGTGAGCGTCTATGTTGCGCCCGCGTGGCGGAGCCGGGGGATCGGCCGTGCGCTGGCCGACCGGCTGGCCGACGCCGTCCGCGAGGCGGGGCTCGTCCGGCTCTCCGCGTGGGTCGAGGCCCCGCTGCCGAAGGACGACGTCGTGATCCCTGCCTCAGGGGTCGGGGCCGCGCCCGCGGACTACCCCGGCGTCCGGATGGCGCTCGCCCTCGACTTCACGCTGGAGCAGGTGGAGCGCGTCAGCCGCTACGACTTCGCCGCGCCGCTCATCGACCCGGAACACGCCTACGAGGAGGCCCGCCGCGCGGCGGGCGACGACTACGAGGTGATCGCCTTCGAGGGCGCGGCGCCCGAGGAGGTCCTGGCCGACCTCGCGCAGCTCAAGGAGCGCATGACCACCGACCCGCCCACGGGCGGCATGATCGTCGCGCAGGCCACCTGGGACGCCCAGCGGGTGCGCGAGATGGAGGGCGACCACCTGCCCACCATGCGGTTCTGGCGCGCGCTCGTCCGCCATCGCCCCACAGGAACCGTCGTCGCGCTCAGCGAGCTGATGCGCGAGCGCGGCAACCCGGACGCCTTCGTCGACCAGTGGGACACCATCGTGCTGCCCGAGCACCGCGGCCACAGACTCGGCATGCTCGTCAAAGCCGTGAACCTCCTCCAGGTGCGCGACGCGGATCCCGACGCCCAGTCGGTCGTGACGTGGAACGCGGAGGAGAACCGCCACATGCTCGACGTCAACGAAGCGCTGGGCTTCCGCCCGATCCTCGTCGAGGGCGCATTTCAGCGCCTGCTGACGTAGGGCCCGACGGCTACGGGGCGAGGAGGACCTCGGCCACCTCGTCGGCCGACGACACCACCAGCTCGGCGCCGGCCTCCCGCAGTTGCTCCTCCGAGCACGCGCCCGTAGTCACGCCCAGCGGGCGCATGCCGGCGGCCAGGGCCATGGCGACGTCCGACAGCGCGTCGCCGACGTACCAGGTGTCGGCCGCGGCGACGCCCAGCTGGTCGAGCGCCAGCAGCGCAGAGTCGGGGGCGGGCTTGCCGTGCGGCACTTGGTCGGTGCCGACGAGGACGTCCACCAGGTCGCGGATGCCCATCGCCACCAGCAGGTGATCTGCGCCCGCGTGCGTCTTCGCCGTCACCACGCCGACGGACATGCCCGCCTCGCGGATCCTCGTCAGCAGCGCGCGGGCCCCGGGCAGCAGCAGCGTCTCTCCGTGCTCGTCGACGGCGCCACGCCAGCGCACACGGTAGGCATCGATGATCTCGGCGATCCTCGGGTCGTCGGCCGGGAGCTCCGTGAGGCCCGCCAGGGCCACCTCGAGCGGACGCCCGATGTAGGGGATCACGTCCTCGGGCCGCACCAGCCTGCCGAAGCTGGTGATGGTCTCGGCGATGTGGTGGGCGATGACGGGGACGGTGTCGGCGAGCGTGCCGTCGAGGTCGAAGACGACTGCGGGCTTCATACCCTCCAGCCTATCCGCTGGGTTCCCGGCCAGGGCCGAAGGGCCGCCCCGCGGGTGCGGGACGGCCCTTCGGAGCAGTGGTGACGATCAGCCGGGGATGACGTTGCCCGCGGGCCACGTCGTCTTGATGAACTCCGCGACCTCGTCCGAGTGCAGCAGCTCGTCCAGCTTGGTGATGGCCGGGTTGGTGTCGTCCGTGCGCCACACCAGGATGTTGGCGTACGGGTTGCCCGCCACCTCCTCGACGGCGATGGCGTCCTCGGTCTTCAGGCCCGCGTTGAGGATGAAGTTGCCGTTGATCGTGGCGGCGTCGACCTTCGGGTCGGTGAGCTGGGTCACGACCACCTCGGGCTGCGCCTCGGACAGCGTCAGGCCCTTCGGGTTCTGCGCGTCGGTGAGGGTCAGCACGGAGTCGCCCTCCTTGATGTCCTTCAGCAGGCCGACCTTCTCCAGCAGCTTCAGACCGCGCCACTGGTTGGAGGGATCGTTGGTGATGGCGATGGTGCCGCCGTCGGGGACCTGCGCCGGGTCCGTGTGCTTGTCGGAGAACAGCGCGAGCGGCTCGATGTGGATGCCCTCGCCGTGCGTGAACTCGTAGCCCTTCTCGGCGATCTCCGCCTCGAGGTAGGGCAGGTGCTGGAAGTAGTTGGCGTCCAGCTCCTTCGAGGCCAGCGCCTGGTTCGGCAGGACGTAGTCGTCGAACGACACGATCTTGAGGTCGAGGCCGGCGTCCTTGGCCAGGTTCTGCTGGATGAACTCCAGGATCTGGCCGTGCGGCACCGGGCTCGCGCCGACGGTGAGGGTGGTGACGGCCGCCTCGGCGGGCTTCGACGCGTTCGTGGAACCCTGCGTCGAGGGGCCGGCGGGGGAGGGCGTGCCGCCGCAGGCGGTGAGTGCCAGGGTGGCTGCCAACGAGGCAGCGGCTGCGGTGAGAATCCTTCGCATGAATTGCTCCTTGCTCTGGGCCAACAACAAGTTGGCCATCTACTGTGTCGGCCGGGTGGCCGTCCCCGCCGAGGCGGGTGGATGTGGGGTGTCAGCGGTGGTCGATGGCCTTCGAGATGCGGTCGCCCACGAACTGGATGACCTGGACCATGACCACCAGGACGATGACGGTGTAGAGCATCACGTCGAGCATCCAGCGCTGGAAACCGTAGACGTAGCCCAGCCGCCCGAGGCCGCCGCCGCCGACCAGGCCGGCCATGGCCGAATACCCGATCAGCGTGACAATCGTCGTCGTGATGGCGGCGACGATCGCCGGCATCGCCTCGGGGACGAGCACCTTCACGATGGACTGGAGCTTCGTCGAGCCCATCGCGTGGGCCGCGTCCAGCTTGCCGGGGTGCACCTCGCGGAACGCGGTCTCCACGAGTCGCGCGAGGAACGGAACGGCCGCGATGGTCAGCGAGACCGACATCGCGACGGGGCCAAGCGAGGTGCCGACGATGCTCTGGGTGACCTTTGTCAGCGCAACCACGAGGATGGCGTAAGGGACCGAGCGTGTGATGTTCACCAGCACGCTGGACAGCACGAAGCTCACCACGCGGTTCTGGCTCATGCCGCCGCGCTGGGTGGTGAACAGCACCACGCCCAGCGGGATGCCGAGGATCACGGTGGCGACGCCGGAGATGCCCACCATGATCAGCGTCTCGAGGAGCGCCGTCGACATGACCTCCACGATCTGCGCGGCGGTCAGCTTGGTCTGCAGCAGGAGCATCAGAGCTGTACCTCCGGGCCGAGGGTGCTGGTGAGGCGGGCGTCGGCGCCGAGGCCGCGCAGCTCGTCGATGACGCGCTGCGGGTCGGTGCCGTGGGGGACCGACAGGCGCAGGTGCGAGAAGGTGGTGCCCGCCAGGTGCTCGACGCTGCCGGCGAGAATGGCGATCTCGGCGCCCACCGACGCCGACACGTGCGCGACGACCGGTAGCGCGGCGCGCTCACCCGTCGAGAGGACGTCGACGAGGGTGCCGTGGAGCGGGTCGACCTCGGCGTGCGGCGGGATGCCGAGCAGCGCCTGGCTGAGCCTGCCGTCGAGGCGATTCACGACGTCGGTCAGCTTGCCTGACTCGACGATGCGGCCACCGTCGAGGAGCGAGACCGCGTCGCAGATGCGCTTCACGACGTGCATCTCGTGCGTGATCACCAGGACGGCGAGCTGGGTGTGCGCGCGGAGCGTGACGATGAGGTCGAGGATCTCGTCGGTGGTCTTCGGATCGAGGGCAGAGGTGGGCTCGTCGAAGAGAAGGACGTCCGGGTCGGTGGCGAGTGCCCGTGCGATGCCGACGCGCTGGCGCATGCCGCCGGAGAGCTGGGCGGGGTAGGCGGCGCCCGCGTCGCCGAGGCCGACGAGCCGCAGCAGCTCGTCGACGCGTCGCGCCCGGCTGGCCTTGTCCATGCGGATCAGCTCGAGGGGGTAGGCGACGTTGTCTGCGATGGTGCGCGAGTCGAACAGGTTGGCCTGCTGGAAGACCAGGCCGATGCGTCGGCGGGCCGTGCGGAGCGCCTTGTCGCGGGCGGCGGTGAGGTCGACGCCGTTGATCTCGACGGTGCCCGATGTCGGGCGGTCGAGCAGCGTGAGGCAGCGCACGAGCGTGGACTTGCCCGCGCCGGAGTGCCCGATGATGCCGTGGATGGAGCCCTCGGGCACGGTCAACGACACGCCGTCGAGGGCGCGCACCTCGCGCTTCCCTTGGTAATAGACCTTCGTGAGGTCCGTCACGGTGATCATGCGGCTCCTTGAACTCGGCCTGCTCATTCAATCAGGGGGCCGCAGCAATCCCCGAATCAGATGGGGCCGGAAGGGGCGCCGTTCACCACGGGCGGAACGCGCTCAGCGCTGGTAGTGGCGCCGCACCTCGGCGGCCACCGCCGAGAAGACGCGCTCGTCCAACACGGCCCCGATCCGGCGCACGGCGTCGGGATCGATCCGCACGATCCGGTTGACGCGGACCTCGCTGGGGCGACGCTTCGGGTCCCATTCGCCGGTGCCGATGTCGATCCAATAGCGGCCCGCGCGGGCCTCCTGCGCGGCGTCGCGATCGTGGTCCTGCGACGTGACCTGAAGGCCGAGCAGCCACGCGCCGTCGCGCCCGATGAGCAGCACCGGACGGTCCTTGCCCTCGGCGTGGTCCTCCTCGTAGGGCACCCAGGTCCAGACGATCTCGCCGGGGTCCGGCTCGTCATCGCGGCGCGGCCGGTAGACGATGTTGGGCAGGCGGGGGTAGTCGCCGGGGTAGGAGGAGTCGTCGGTCGCCCTCTTGGGGGCGGTCGGCTTCGGCGTGGCCTTGGGTGCCTTCGGGGTCGGCTTGGCGGGGGCGCGGCGCTTGGCCTTGTCGGAGCGGATCGCTCGATTCAGGGCGCGCTCGGCGACCTCCTGGAGCACCTTCAGTACGCCGTCCATCAATCCGCGGGAACCTGCCATGGGCCCGAAGTCTAGTGGCGCGGGGCCGCGGATCAGCGGAAGCGGGGGAGGCGGCCGTAGAAGATCGAGTCGGGGCGCCGGTAGGGGACGGGGCGCTCGGCGCGGACGCGGTCCCAGTCGGCGAGGTAGCGCGCCACCGGCGGCAGCCACAGCAGCGCGGCGCCGACGACAGCCAGCGCCAGCGCGGGCAGCGCCCAGGTGCTGGTGATCGCGAGAAAGCCACCGGTCAGCGCGATCCCGATCAGCCCCGCCCAGCGGGACCACCGCCAGCCGTTCCACGCCTGGAAGGCCGAGACGGCAGGCGCCCCAGCGGCCAGCACGGCCGCCGCGGCGAGTACGCCCTCGAGGGTGAGGGAGAGCCACTTGCCGGGATCCGGCTTGACCCAGGAGATCAGCCGCGCGGACGACGGGTAGGTCTCGGGGTGCGCGGCGTCCCACCAGTGGGCGCCGTAGGCGACGGCGACCGCTGCGGCGGCCAGGTAGGTCAGCGCGGCCGCGATGCCCACGACGACCGGACGGCGCGGCTCGCCGGTGCGCGGGCTGCGCTCGACGCCGGGCTGCAGCTCCTCGAGCGGAGGCAGCGTGGCGATGTCCTTGGGCTCGGTCACGCGGTAAGCCTACGCGGTAAGGCCCCGGCGTCGGCCGAGTGATGGACCAGCTCGTGGACGAGGTAGGCGCCCAGCGACTCGGCCGTGAAGACGTAGCCGTCGCCGCGTCGGCCCTCGCGGCCCCACTGGTCGTCGCCCACCGTCGACCAGGTGTCGGCGGCGGCGCGCGCCCGGTGGCGGAGGAGGTCGGCCGCGTCCTGCGGGTCGGCCCGCCAGTACTCCGCGGCCAGCGCCGCCTCGTCGCCGTCCCAGACGGCGAACTCGGCCACGTCGTCGGCGTTCAGGATCGCGCTCAGCCGTCCCGCCATGACGTCGCAGACGTCGGCGAGGTGGCGGGCGTATTCGACGGGCGACCAGGTCGTCGGGGCGGGGCGGTCGACGGCACCGGGGCGGCCCAGGCGGGTGGCCACGCCGTCGGCCAGTGAGAGGATGCGCGCCGGGATGTCGGCCCTGACGAGGGCGGATGCGTCGAAACCGCACTCGGCGCAGGGGTGGGAGAGGACCTCCGCCCAGTCGGTCGTGTCGGGGGCGGGAGTGGCGGGCCGGGTCATTTTGTCAGATTAACCCAATGCCTCAGTGGGTGTCGGCCGAGGCGGCGGCGACCGGGTCGACGTCGGGGCGCAGCCGGGTGATCACCGGCTGGCGCAGCGAGCCGCCGGGGGTGACGGTGAGGTAGCGGACCTGCACGCAGAGCAGGGGTTCCACCCAGCGCGAGCGCCGGGCGTCGGGGCCGGTCGGTGGCGGATCGAACGGGGCCGTGTCGCGCGTCGTGCCCTCGAGGACGGTCAGGAGTGCGTCGCGATCCGCGTGGCTCAGCCCCGAGCCCACGCGGCCGAGCGGGTAAAGGACAGGGTCGACGTCGAAGGTCGCCTCGTCAGCCGCGTGGCCGATCCAGAGTGCGCCGAGCCGTCGGTCGTCGCCCACCTCCGGCAGCCAGCCGCCGATGACCGCGACCACTTCGTCGCGGTGTGGGGTCTTCACCCAGTCGGCGCTGCGGCTGCCGGGCCGGTACGGCGAGGACCGCCGCTTGCTCATGACGCCCTCGAGGCCCGCGGATCGGGTGAGGTCGACGGCCGCCGCCGCGTCGTCGAACGTGTCGGAGAGGTGCCAGCTGGGGCGGTCGAGGTCGAGCTGTTCGAGCAGGAGACGGCGGTCGGAGAGCGGGAGCCGGGTGATGTCGCGGCCGTCGATGCGCAGCAGGTCGAAGGCCACGAACGTGACGGGCCGCTCACCGGCGAGCTGCCGGGCCTCCGCCGCCCCGCGGACATGCACGCGCGCGACGACGGCGTGCAATGCTGGCACCCGGAGATCGGGGTCGATGGCCACCAGCTCGCCGTCGAGCAGCAGCCCGTCGGGCAGACCCTCCGCGGACTCGACCACCTCGGGGTAGGCGAGCGTGATGTCGCCCTCCGTGCGGTTGAACAGCCGCAGCCGCCCGTCGACCGTCTCGGCCAGCGCGCGGACGCCGTCCCACTTGATCTCGTGGATCCACTCGTCCCCCGAGGGCGGGACCCCGTGTGTCGCGGTCGGGACAGCCAGCATGGGTCGCATGGGCACCATTGTGCCCGCCCCTCCTGTCCGCCCGCCCGTCTGCCTCTTCCTCGTGCTCCGTCCCGTCCTGTCTCTCCCCGCCCCTCCTTCCCGTCCATCGCCCGCACAATTCTCTGCATGCTGACAGCCGCGCGAATAGCTGCGCGGCTGTCAACATACGAAGAATTGTGCGCGGGTGGTCGGCTGACGGGAGGGGAGGGACCTCAGGCGAGCTTGCGGAGGGCCAGCTCGGCGAGGAGGGCCGCGCCGTCGGGGACCACCCGGTCGTCGAACTGGGCGTAGGCCGAGTGGTTGAACGGGGCGGTGGCCGGATCCAGCTCGGGCGGGCAGGCCGAGAGACCGATGAAGCAGCCAGGGGCCGTCTCGAGCAGCCGCGAGAAGTCCTCCGCCCCGGCGAGGGGCTTCTCCCAGCGGGCGTGTCGGTCGGCGCCGAAGAGGTCGGTCACCGCCTGCGCGACGACATCGGCCTCAGCCTCGTCGTTGATGGTCACCGGGTACTGCTCGACGAGCGTGAACTCGCCCCGCACCCCGTGCGCGGCCGTTACGCCGTCCACCACCTGGGGAATGGTCGCGAGCAGCGTGTCGCGCGCCTCGTGCGAGAACGCCCGCAGGGTCGCCTCGAGCCGTCCCTCCTCGGGGATCACGTTGGCGATCGTGCCCGCCTGCAGCAGGCCGACGGTGACGACGACCGGGTCCTGGACGTCGAACCGCCTCGTCACCATGGTCTGCAGCGCCGTGGTGAGCTCCGCGAGCGCGGGCACGGGGTCGGCGGCGCGCTGGGGCGTCGAGCCGTGGCCGCCGCGGCCGACGACCCGGACCTTCGCGACGTCCGAGCTGGCCATCACCGTGCCCGGCTTGGTGGAGAACGTGCCGCACGGGTCGAGGGCCGACCAGACGTGGATCGCGTACACCCAGTCCGGCCGGGAACCCGCGACGTCGAGGAGCCCCTCTTCGAGCATGAAGCGGCAGCCGTCGACACCCTCCTCGCCGGGCTGGAACATGAAGACGACGTCGCCGGCCAGGTCGGCCTGGCGGGCGCACAACTGCTCCGCTGCGCCGATCAGCATCGACATGTGCAGGTCGTGTCCGCAGGCGTGCATGTTGCCGTTGGTGGCCGCGAAGTCGAGTCCGGTGAGCTCCTCGACGGGCAGGGCGTCCATGTCGGCGCGGAGCAGCACGACGGGGCGCTTGCCCTCGGTCGGTCGGCCGCCGCGCAGCACGCCGACGACGCTCGTGACGCTGGTCCCCAGGGTGATCTCCAGCGGCAGCCCCTCGAGGGCGGCGAGGACGGCGGCCTGGGTCTCGGGCAGCTGCAGCCCCACCTCGGGGATCTGATGCAGTGCGCGGCGGAGGGTGACGAGGTCTGTGCTCATGCCCCTTGTCTACCGCACGAGGGGGCGCTCCCGTCGACTCGTCCGGACGAAGAACCCTTGTTCATATCGATAATCGATAGTATCGTTTCTCGATATAGACCTAGGAGGTACTCATGAAGACGCGACTGCTCACGTTCGACCGGGGCGACTATCTGGCCACCAAGATCCTCACGATCGCCGTGGCTGTCGGACTCCCGATCCTTCTTCTCTGCCTGCCCGTCTACGACGCCCTGACCGGCCAGCCGCTCCGCGTGACCCTTCCGGTGAGCGAGGCGGCGCCCATCTCGGCCGCCGACGGCGTCACCGTCACGCCGTGGGGTGTCGTCGCCGTCGAGGTGGCCGGCGCCTCGGCGGGCGCCTGGGTTCTCTCGCTCGTGCCGGCGCTCGTCGCGTCGATCGCGGTGTGGGTGGGGGCGGCGCTGCTCTGGCGCGTGGTCTCCGCCGCCGCGACCGGGGCGCCCTTCACCGTCGACACCGTGCATTGCCTGCGGGGCATCGCGCTCACGGTGATCCTCGGTGCGGCCGCCCACTGGTTCGCGTCCGGGTTGACGCACGCCGCGCTCAGTCGGCAGCTACTGCCCGGCGAGGAGACGACGTTGTTCGTGTCGACGACGGGCGTGGCCCCCTTGGTGGTGCTCGGCGTCGGACTGCTGTTCGCCATGGTTGCCGAGGTCGTCGCCCGGGGTGTCGTGCTCGAAGACGAGCTGGAAGGGGTGATCTGAGGTGCCGGTCGAGGAGCCGCATCGGATCGTCTGTCGCCTCGACGAGCTGCTCGAGCGCCGCGGGATGACGCTGACCGCGCTCTCCGAGGCGGTCGGCGTGACGCAGGCGAACCTCTCGATCCTCAAGAACCAGCGCGCGAAGGCCATCAGGTTCGGCACGCTGACCGCGCTCTGCGAGGTGTTGGAGTGTCTGCCAGGGGACCTGTTCACCCTTGAGGATGCGCCGGTGGCCGTGGTAAAGTGATATCACATTGATATCCAATTAAGGAGTGGTCATGGTCAACGACATCCCGAACGCCGACGAGGCATCGGTGGGTGGCGGCGTAGCGGGCAGGCCGGTCGGGCACGACGGCACCCGCGTCGTCGTGGAGGAGCGCACGGCCTGGACGATGTCCGGGGCCCTCGCCCTGCTGCTCGGCCTCGTGCTGCTCGCGCTCGCCGTCTGGGGCATCGTCGCCACCGGCATCGCCGGCGAGACGACCGGCCAGATCAACGGGCTCGTCCTCTTCGGATCGATCCTCGCGTTCTTCCTCGCCACGATCGTGTTCTCGTCGCTCACCATCGTTGCGCCGGGCGACACGAAGGTGCTGCAGTTCTTCGGCAAGTACATCGGCACCATCCGCAAGCAGGGCCTGCTGCTCACCATCCCGCTGACCACCAAGAAGAAGGTCTCGGTCAAGGTCCGCAACTTCGAGACCAACGAGCTCAAGGTCAACGATGCCGACGGCAACCCCATCAACATCGCCGCCATCGTCGTGTGGCAGGTGGCCGACACCGCCAAGTCGGTGTTCGCCGTCGAGGCCTATGAGGACTTCGTGACGGTGCAGGCCGAGTCCGCCCTGCGGCACGTCGCCACCTCGCACCCCTACGACTTCGCCGACAACGGCGAGGAGAGCCTCCGTGGCTCCACCGACCTGGTGTCGCGCGAGCTCGCCGAGGAGGTGGCTGCGCGGATCGCCATCGCGGGCCTCGAGGTGGTGGAGACGAGGATCTCGTCGCTGGCCTACGCGCAGGAGATCGCGCACGCGATGCTGCAGCGCCAGCAGGCGTCCGCCGTGCTCGCCGCCCGCTCGAAGATCGTCGAGGGCGCCGTCGGCATGGTGGAGATGGCACTCGGCAGGCTGGAGGACGACGGCGTCGTCGAACTGGACGAGGAGCGCAAGGCCGCGATGGTGTCGAACCTGCTCGTGGTGCTCTGCTCAGATTCCCGATCGACGCCGGTCATCAACACCGGGACCCTCTACGGCTGATGAGCAGTGAGGAGACGGCGCGGCCGGGCGAGGGCCCGGCCGACGCCGCACCCTCCGCGTCGGGGAAGGCGCGGAAGTCGCTGCTGCTCCGGCTCGATCCCGCCGTCCACGAGGCCCTCGCCCGCTGGGCGGCCGACGACCTGCGCAGCGTCAACGCGCACATCGAGATGCTGCTGCGCGACGCCCTCAAGAAGTCCGGCCGCGAGGTCAAGGCCAAGCCGCTGCGCGGCCCGGGTCGCCCGCCCACGGCCCCCGTTCCTTGAGCCGGGCCCCCGCGCGGAGCGCCGGGCCCGTGTCGAAAGGTCCGCAACTATGGGCAGGTAGCTACGGAAGGCGCGGGACCTTTCGACACGGGCTGCGGCTCCTTCGTCGCCATTGGCCCGGCTCAAGGAGCGACGCCTCACAGGGATCGCACAGTAAGCCCACAAGGTCTTCGCGGGTGGGTCGCCGAATCTGGTGGCACACCGATCCCGAGAGGAACCGATCATGACCCACTTTCCCGAGCCGGACATCACCCCGAACGGCCCCGCCTACGAGGGCAGGCCGCTCGTCCGCCCCGACGAGGAGGTCGTCGACCAGGGCGCGGGCTTCGATATCGCCACCATCCTCAGCAGGCGCGGCGTCCTGAGCATCCTGGGTCTCGGGACCGTGGCCCTCGCGGCTTGCGCTCCGGCCGTCGGGTCGACGAGTGCGGGTGCCACCTCATCGTCTGGTGTCTCGGCCTCCGGCACGTCGTCGACTGCCTCGGGGTCGCTGCCTGCCGGCGAGATCCCGGACGAGACGGCCGGCCCGTACCCGGCCGATGGGAGCAACGACGTCAACGGCCAGGTGGTCGACGTCCTGGAGCAGTCCGGCATCGTCCGCCAGGACCTCCGCACCAGCATCGGCGGCGGCGACGCCGTCGCGGGCATCCCGCTGACGTTCACCCTGGCCATCACCGACATGGCGAACAGCGACGCGCCCTTCGCGGGTGTGGCCGTCTATGCCTGGCATTGCGACGCTCAGGGCCGCTATTCGATGTACTCCGACGGCGTGCAGGATCAGACCTGGCTGCGTGGCGTGCAGCTGGCGGGTTCCGACGGCACGGTGACTTTCACGTCGATCGTGCCCGGCTGCTATTCCGGCCGTTGGCCGCACATCCACTTCGAGGTCTACCCCGACGAGGCGTCGATCACGGACTCGACCAACGCCATCGCCACGTCCCAGTTGGCCTTCCCCGAGGACATGCTGCACGTCGTCTACGAGGGCTCCGACTACTCGGGCTCCGAGCAGAACCTCTCCCAGGTGACGCTGGCGTCCGACAACGTCTTCGGCGAGGACAGCGCCGCGCTGCAGATGGCGACGGTGACCGGCGACGCGACGTCGGGCTACACCGCGGCGCTCACCGTCCGGGTCGACACGACGACGGCGCCCACAGGCGGCTCGGTCCCCTCCCGTGGAGGCCGGCGTTAGTCGATGACCTCGGCGTCGGTCGGCGGATCGGTCCTCGTCATGCCAGTGGGACGGCCTGGGCCCGGGCGTGATCCGCGGCTCGGCCGGTCGAACGCAAGGACATGACGTCGACGGGGCAGCTGAGGAGTCTCTCCAACTCCAGCTCGAGAGCGGAGAGGTCGAACAGGCTGGCGTCGGGGTGAAACTCGATGAGCAGGTCCACGTCGGAGTTCGGTCCTGCCTCGCCGCGCGCGACAGACCCGAATACCAGCACGCGATCTGTCCCCTTATGACGGGCGACGATGTCGAGGATCTTCGGCGCGAAGCGGCGCAGCTCATCCAGCGATCTCGGATGATCGGCGACGGACGGGGCGCTCATGCCTTGAGGGTACCCGGGTGCGGCCAGTCGAGGAAGAAGCCGAGCCACCACCGTTCCTTGAGCCGGGCCCACGGCGACGAAGGAGCCGCAGGCCCGAGAGTCGAAAGGTCCGAGCCCTGCCGCAGCTACCTGCCCACCGTTTCGGACCTTTCGACTCGGCGTTCGGCTAGCGCCTCACGGCCGGCTCAAGGGACGACGACGTCGCCCTCGGCGTTCGGGTAGCGCCTCACGGGCGGCTCAAGGAACGACGACGGCGCCCTCGGCGTTCGGCTAGGAGACTGCTGAACAACTCGTCATCTGGTGGTGTGGGTGGCGGGCGGAAGGTTGTCGAGGCTGTGGAGCGGGGAGTTTGAGTTAGCGCTCTGGGTGCGGCAGTGGGGTCGTTCCGCCCGCTGTCGGTGATCTTGTGTGGTCCCGGGGGCCGGGTGCAAGTGATCGGGACTGAGGCCGTGTCGGTCTGGTCAGGCCAGGGCCCAGGCTTCGTCGGTCATCGTGAGGCCCATGGCGAGGAGTCGTCGCAGGTTGAGGGCGGCGACGCGGTGGTGGAGCCAGTTGTTGTTCTTCTCGACGCCTCGGTATGGGACGCGACGGGCGCCGCGGGTGAGCCAGGCGATCGAGCGTTCGACCATCGGTCGGTGCTGCCGGTAGTCGGCCCGGAAGCCTTCGTCCGTTGCGCGTTTACGGTGCTCGCGTTGCAGTTGGTGATGCTCGCCCAGCAGCAGAGCGCGGCCAGATACCGCGGTGGTGCACTGCTCCCGTAACGGGCAGCCGCGACAGGCGGCCCCGAACGTGACGGCGCCCTTCGCGGACCGTCTCCTGGTGATCCCGGCCGGGCAGGTCATGGTGTCGGCGTCAGGGTTGAAGGTGAAATCGTCGATGGTGAAGCCACCCTCAACGGCGGGCTTGAGCGGCCACGGCTTGAGCAGCGGAATCCACTTCTTCTTATCGAGTTCATGGAGCATGTCGCCGGTGGCATAGGCCGAGTCCCCGAGCACCTCGACCTGCTGGTCGGCCGCGAGGGTCGAGTCGGCAGTGACCAGCTCGGCACCGACGGTGGCGTCGGAGTTGTCCGGCCCGTTGGTCTTGGTCAGCTCGCACACCATGGTCAGCCCGGTATCGGGCTCGACCACGACGTGGGCTTTGAACCCGTCCTGGCGTCGTTCCCGGGTCTTGTGGGCATGTCGGGTGTCGGGGTCGACGGTCGAGATCACCCGATCGGGAGCGGTCTTGCGGGCGATCCGCCACCGGCCGTCGGTGCCGTCGGAGTCCTCGGCCGGTTCCACGTCCTGACCCGCGACCAGAGCCAGCAGCGCGACCGCATCGGCCGGTTTCCCGCCCGCCTTGCTGATTGCCTCGACATCCAGCGCGGCGAGCAGCGCCAGCGCGTCACCGACCAGCGCGGAGACCAACTCGTCACGGGCAGCCGGGTCATCCCACGCGATCGGCGGCTTCCCGGTCGAGTCGTAGTCCTGCCCAGTAAACGCGGCCAGCCGGGTGCACTGCACCCCGATCAGGTCCTTGGCGCCGGGCACCTCACGGCCGACCCGACGAATCTGGGCGATCAACTGGGTCACGGTGTCCTGCCGGGCCACCGCGTCATCAAGGATCGTGGAGTCCAGCGCCCGACGCTGCTTGCCGGCCACCGCACCCGTTTCAGCGATGACGTCGCGGACCACCTCGAAGATCCGCTGCGGCCGATGGCTCGCAGCCAACCGGCGCCGCCAGTGAGTCAACGTCGAGGAGTCGAAGCCCTTCGCGTCGATCGCGTACCCGCACGCTGCCTTCCACCGCAGATCGAAGGTCAACGCGTCAACCGCTTCGCGGTCCGAATGGCCGTAAAGCGCCTGGAGCACGATCACCGAGGCGATCACCTCGCCCGGGATCGAGGGCCGACCACGCCCGGTCGGGAACAGGTCAGCGAACAACTCGCTCGGGAACAACCGGTCCCGATGCCCGGCCAGCAACGCGAACACGCTCCCCGGCTCAAGCAGGTGCCCAGCAACCGACTCCACATCCAGCAACTCACGCTGCCGACCCGACTCACCCAGCATGCACACAGGATCCCAGCCCAGCCCGACAACCCCGGAAGGCGCGCCCTTTAATCAGCAGTCTCCTAGCGCCTCACGGCCGGCTCAAGGAACGACGACGGCGCCCACAGGCGGCTCGGTCCCCTCCCGCGGAGGCCGGCGTTAGCCGATCGGCTTCTCCGCCACGAGCAAGACGTTGGTCCAGGACCACGGGTCGTCGACCAAGCCGTCTGCGGTCTCCGTGAACACCTGCGCGGCGGGGGAGAAGCGGTTGTCGATCAGCCAGGGGTTGCGGATGGGGCGCGTCTTGTCCGTCGCGACGAAGCCGTTGTCCTCCAGCAGCGCGACCCACTCGTCGGGCGTGAAAAAGCAGAACTTCTCGTGCGCCTCGGAGTGCCACGAGTCGATGTAGTCCTTCTTCGCCAGGAACTCGTACAGGTCGCCGCGAGTGACCCGGACGTGTTCTTCGCCGGCAACGTCGACGGTCTCGAACGAGATGCCGTCGCCCTCCTCGTGGCGGAAGTCGTGGGCGAACCGGTCGAACCGGGCGCGTGACGACAGCTCCCGCAGCTCACCGGTGGCTGCGCCGTCGGAGGTGGCGAACCGGGCGAGGACCGGCTCGTCGCGGCCGGCCGGGCCCACCACGTCGTAGTTGATCCACACCCCGCCCGGGCGGAGCATCGTGTAGACGCGGGCGCAGAACTCCAGCAGCGCGTCGCGGCCGAGGTAGGACTCGATCTCGTGCGTGAGCGCCATCGTGATGACGGTGTCGAGCGAGTTCGGCTCGAAAAGCCTTGTCAGCATGATGTTGCGCTGATGGAAGAAGACGTTGGCGTCGCCGAACTCCCCGTTGGTCTTGCGCTGCTGGCAGATCTCGTACAGCGGGCGCGCCACCTCGACGCCGTAGAAGTCCGACTCGAACAGCTCCGGTCGCTCGCTCAGCAGCTTGATGGTCTGCCCGGTGGCGCAGCCGACGTCGACGATCCGGCCCGGCCGAACGGCGTCGGCGAACTCGCTGACCTTGCGCCAGGCATTGTCCTCGAACGCGGCGCGGTAGGTGGCGTAGTCCCTGGTGGCGGTGATGTCGCCGTCGTCGGTGTCGACGAGCGGGTCGGCGTAGATCTGCTGGATGGCGTCGGCGAGGCCGTAGCGCTCGAAGTGCGCGCGGGCCTCCGGGTGCAGGCGCTCCCGGATCCACGCGTCGTCTTGCCAGTCGGGGCCTGCGGCGATGATCGCCAGGACGACGTCCCACGGGCGGGCCTCGTCGGTGCCGAGCTCCACTGGGTCGAGGGCGAAACCCAGCTCGGTGTAGTCGGCGATCACCGCGGGCGTGGAGCAGGCGACGATCGTGTTGGCCGGCGTCATCGCCACCCGCCCGCCCGTCTGCGTGCGGATCTCCTCGACGACATAGTGCGCGAAGTCGGGCTTCGGCCTGCGGTTGGCGATCAGGAAGGTCAGCGACGGCAACTGCTCGGCCGCCGCGACGCCCTCGATGAGCCCCAGCCGACGCGGCCCGGGGATCGGGTTGCGCTGGGTGCCGCCGTGGTCCGCACTCGTGATGGCCCACACCACCTCAGCCCCGGGATGGGCGTCGACGAGCGCCCGCAGGCGCTCCACCTGGAAGCGTGTGACGAGGTGGTGCCGGCCTGGGAAGAGGATGTAGCGCACCCAGGGAGACTACCCGCCCTCCCCGCCGACCCGTTCGCGTGCACAAATCTCTGTATACGCCGAGGCAGGCCTCTATAGAGCCCGCCTCGGCGTATACAAAGATCTGTGTGCGGCAAGACCATAGAATCCGGCGCATGAGTGCTCAGGGACCGGCCGTCGTTCAGCGGCTGCGCGAGTTCGGCGGCACGATCTTCGCCGAGATGTCCGGGCTGGCCGCCCGGCACGGCGCCGTGAACCTCGGCCAGGGCTTTCCGGATTGGGACGGGCCGCCGCGGATGCTGGAGATCGCCCGCGAACAGATCGCTGCGGGCAACAACCAGTACCCGCCCGGCCGCGGGCTACCCGACCTCCGCGCCGCCATCGCCGAGGACCGGGCGGCGCGCTGCGGTCAGTCGTTCGACCCCGCCGGGGAGGTGCTGGTCACCGTCGGCGCCACCGAGGCCATCGCGGCGACGATCCTCGGGCTGGTCGAGCCCGGCAGCGAGGTGGTGCTGATCGAGCCCTACTACGACTCCTACGCCGCCGCAGTCGCACTGGCCGGTGCCACCCGCGTGTCCGTTCCGCTGGTCCGCGACGGCCGACGGTTCGTCCTCGACGTCGACCGGCTGCGGTCCGCCGTCGGGCCCAAGACCGCCATGATCGTGGTCAACTCCCCGCACAACCCCACCGGCACGATCCTGACCGACGCCGAACTGCGCGCCATCGCGGAGGTCGCCGTCGAGCGCGACCTCCTCGTCCTCTCCGACGAGGTCTACGAGCGCCTGACGTTCGACGGCCCCCACACGCCACTGGCCTCGCTACCCGGGATGGCCCAGCGCACCATCACCGTCTCCAGCGCCGCCAAGACGTTCAACGTCACCGGCTGGAAGGTCGGCTGGGCGCTGGCCCCGCGCCCGCTGCTCGACGGCGTGCTCGCGGCCAAGCAGTTCCTCTCGTTCGTCGGCGCCGCGCCGTTCCAGCCCGCCGTAGCGCACGCCCTCCGGCACGAGCAGGAATGGGTAGAGCGCCTGCGACTGGCGCTGCGCTCCAAGCGCGACCGGCTCTGGGCGGCACTCGACGAGGCAGGTCTGGAACCGTTCGCGTCCGAGGCCACCTACTTCGTCTGCGCGGATGTCACCAACCTGGGCGTGGACGACGCCCTGCTGTTCTGTCGCCGACTGCCCGAGGACAGAGGTGTCGCGGCCATCCCCGTGTCCGTGTTCACAGATCACCCCGACAACTGGCGCACCGTGGTCAGGTTCGCATTCTGCAAAACCGACCAGGTCCTCGACGAAGGCATCCGGCGTCTGTCGGCCGCGCGCTCAACCTGACGGTCGTTCGCTGAGGAGCACCCTGCGTGTTGACTTTCATCGAGTGGGAGTTGTGCGGGGTGCGTCTCGAAGGGTCCGAAACCCAGTGCTGTTCTGGAAGTTGGCGAGACTCTGTGCCCATCCTTGCGGACCTTTCGACGCGGGCCCGGCGCTTCGCGCGGGGCCCGGCTCAAGGATCGATGGGTGTGGGCCCGGCTCAGGGGCTAATCGGTGTGGGCCCCGTTCAAGGGTCGATCGGTGTGGGCCTCGGGATCCGAGTCGGTCCCTGAGGAGCGCCCCGCGTGCTGACTTTCACCGAGTGGGAGTTGTGCGGGGTGCGTCTCGAAGGGTCCGAAACCCAGTGCTGTTCTGGAAGCTGGTGAGACTCTGTGCCCATCCTTGCGGACCTTTCGACACGGGCCCGGCGCTTCGCGCGGGGGCCCGGCTCAAGGACCGATCGGTGTGGGCCCCGTTCAAGGGTCGATCGGTGTGGGTCTCGGGATCCGAGTCGGTCCCTGAGGAGCGCCCCGCGTGCTGACTCTTGCCGAGTGGGAGTTGTGCGGGGTGCGTCTCGAAGGGTCCGAAGCCCAGTGCTGTGTGTGAGGTTGCCGGACTCTCTGCTTGTGGTTGCGGACCTTTCGACGCGGGCCCGGCGCTTCGCGCCGGGGGCCCGGCTCAAGGACCGATGGGTGTGGGCCCGGCGCTTCGCGCGGGGGCCCGGCTCAAGGACCGATGGGTGTGGGCCCGGCGCTTCGCGCGGGGGCCCGGCTCAAGGACCGATGGCCTCGGGACCTGCGGATCGGCGCTTTGCGGTGGCAACTCCCTGCGACGATCACCCAAGGTCACGGGGGAGGGTCGGCGTCGGTACGCTTTATCCCATGTCCCCGCAGAGCGTTACCGTCATCACGCCCGCATACAACGTGGCCGCCTACATTGGCGAGGCCATGCGGTCGGTGCTCGCTCAGACGATGCCGGACTTTACTTACCTGATCGTGGACGACGGCTCGACCGATGGCACAGCCGAAGTTGCCGAGGCTGCCGCCGCTGGTGACCCGCGCGTGCGGGTCATCCGGCAGGAGAATCAGGGACCTTCCGCTGCGCGAAATACGGGGGTTATGGCTGCGACAACGCCTTTCGTCGCGTTCATCGACGGGGATGACCGCTGGGTCCCGAATGCGCTCGAGGTGCTGCTGTCGGCGATCAACGCGGCGGGCGCCAACGTGGGCGCCGTCTTCGGCCATTCGCGGCACGTCGACGAGCAGGGCGAGCCGCTGGGCACGACGCTCGAGCGGGCCGCGGGAGAATACGACGTGAGCGCGATGTTCGGTGGGGTGGCGCCCATGGGGAATGGAAGTTGCCTGCTGCTGCGTCGATCCTGCTTCGAAGAGGTCGGCGGTTTCGACGTCGAACTCGGAAATGCGGAAGACCTCGAGATGTGGCTGCGGATCGGGAAGTCCTCAACGACGCCGATTTTCGTCTGCGTTCCCACGATGGTCGTCGATTACCGGCTCAGGCCGGGGAGTATCTCGACGGCCCCTTCCAACCACCGATTCGAAACACTCGAACAGGTTCTCGACGCCTACGCGGCGGATGCCTCGCCTGCGGACCGTGCCCGCGCCTATTTCCCCTACGGACTCAACGCGTACCGAGCCGGGCACGATCGGCTGGGCCGGCGCTGGCTGTGGGGAGCGCTGCAAGCGGAGCCGACCATCTTGTTGCGCGAAGACAACCTGATCCGTGCATTGCCCTGGCTGATCCTCGGCGGCCGAGGGACCCGCGCGCTCCGTCGGACTGCCACGTCCGTCCGGAGCCGAGTGCGGCGGTGACGACGGCCTAACTGCCCCTCAGGGGTGGCCACGACGAGGCACCGACGTCAATCGCGTCCGTAGATGTCGCGGGTGTAGACCTTGTCCGACACATCGGCCAACTCCGGGGCACGGCGATTGCTGACGATCACGTCGGCGCGTCGTTTGAAATCCTCGAGGTCGCGCACCACCTCGGAGTGGAAGAAGCGGTCGTCCTCCAGCGTCGGCTCGTAGACGATCACCTCGACCCCCTTGGCCTTGATCCGCTTCATCACTCCCTGGATCGACGACGACCGGAAGTTGTCCGACCCGGCCTTCATCACCAGCCGGTAGATGCCGACCACCTGCGGATGCCGGTTCAGGATGTCGGCGGCGATGAAGTCCTTCCTCGTCGTGTTCGCATCCACCACCGCGGCGATCAGATTCTGCGGAACGTTGGCGTAGTTGGCCAGGAGCTGTTTGGTGTCCTTGGGCAGGCAGTATCCGCCGTAGCCGAACGACGGATTGTTGTAGTGAGTGCCGATCCGCGGGTCGAGGCCCACTCCCTCGATGATCTTCGCGGGATCCAGTCCATGCACCGCCGCGTACGTGTCCAACTCGTTGAAGTAGGCGACGCGCAACGCCAGATAGGTGTTCGCGAACAGCTTCAACGCCTCCGCCTCGGCCGACGTCATCACGAGCACCGGAACGTCGGGAGTCATCGCGCTCTCGACCATCAGCTCAGCGAACCGGCGCGCCGACGCCGAGTCGTCCCCGACCACGACGCGCGAGGGGTAGAGGTTGTCGCGGAGCGCGAGCCCCTCGCGCAGGAACTCCGGCGAGAAGAAGATGGTCGCTCCCGGATGCATCGATCGCAGTTCGTCGGTGAAGCCCACCGGGATGGTCGACTTGATCACCACGGCAGCCTCGGGGTTGGCCTCGAGCGCCTCCGCCGCCACTGCGACCACGGACCTGGTGTCGAACAGGTTCGTCGCCGGGTCGTAGTTGGTCGGCGTCGCGATGACGACGTACGTCGCGTCCCGATACGCCTCAGCCGGATCGGTCGTGGCGTGCAAGTTGAGCCCGCCGGCGGCCAACGCCTGCTCGATGTCGGGGTCGTGCACCGACGACTCACCCCGGTTGATCGCCTCGACCCGGTTCGCGTCGATCTCCAGCAGCACCACCTCATGGCGGCCGGCGTGCAGAACCGCGTTAGACAAGCCGACGTAACCCGCCCCGACAACAGCGATCTTCAAGACAACTCCCCAGCTCGGAAAGTGAGAATCCTACACTGACCGACCCTACCCGGGTCGGTCCGAGGGAAGCCCTTCCGGCGACGGCTGTCGCTGCGGCTCGGCGAGGGAAGCGGCGTGGTGGAGGACCGGCAGGTGGGCTCGGACGTCGGCGACCAGCCCGGGCTCGATGTCGACCAGGGCCAGTTCCGGGCGCTCGCCCAGCTCGAGCAGCACCGTGCCCGTGGGATCGACGGCGAGGGAGTGGCCGACCCCCGTGGGCCTGCCCGGCTCGTCGACGGGGCTGGCCGCCGCCTGGCCGACGGCGACGACGAAGGTGGTGGAGTCCATCGCCCGGGCCGTGGCCAGGGTGCGCCACTGGTGCACCTTCTGCGGTCCGGGGGCCCAGGATGCGCAGACCAGGATCAGGTCGGCGCCGGCCTGGGCGAGCGCGGTGAAGAGGCCGGGGAAGCGGACGTCGTAGCAGGTGGCGAGGCCGACGCGGGTGCCTGCGACGTCCACCGTCACGGGGCGCCCGCCCGGCGCGATGTGGTCGGACTCGCGGAAGCCGAGGGCGTCGAACAGGTGGATCTTGTCGTAGCGCGCCTCGGCCGGGCCCGTGACCAGCAGAGTGTTGTGCACGCGGCCGTCGTCGGCCGCCGTGAACATCCCCGCCACCACAGCGATCCCCAGCTCCCGGGCGATCCCGCGCACCGCCGCCGCCCACGGGCCGTCGAACGGTTCGGCCACGTCGCGGGACGAGCGGGCGAACGAGCACATGGTCGCCTCGGGGAAGACGACGAGCTCGGCCCCCGCGGCCGCTGCGCGGCGTGCGTAGACGCCGACCATCTCGAGGTTCTCGGCCGGGTCCGTGGAGGAGGACAGCTGGGCCAGGGCGATGCGCATGGGAGAACTCTCGCCTGCTCGGCTGCCCGGTTCAAGGGTCTGCCGCGCACAATTCTCCGCATGCTGACAGCCGCGCAATTATTCGCGCGGCTGTCAGCATGCGGAGAATTGTGCGCGGGGATGCCTGGAACGGGGCGAGGAGGCAGGTCTACCAGCGGTTGTGGACGTCCTCACCGAAGCCGACCAGCCCGTCGAAACCGATCACCTCGGCGCCGGTGTCGAACGTGCCCACCCAGGTGCCGAACACCTGGTCGGTCCGCGAACTCAGCACCCCGAGGTTCGACGACGAGCGCTTGTTGTGGAACGGGATCAGGGTGGCGTCCAGCCCGCCGCCGACGACGCGCCACGGGCGGCGCCAATCGGCCAGGTCGTAGCTCCACCGCACGGGTGCGCTGATCTTGATCAGGCGGCCGTCGAGCAGCACCGCGTTCTCCGTCGACCCGGTCCCGTCGGTCCACCGCGCGCCCACCTGCAGCCCGAACACCCGGCCGTCGGCCAACCGGCCGGAGCCGGCGCCCCAGTTCCAGACGACGTCGTGCGGCCACCGGCCGCGGCCGTGGTCGAGCACCGCCCACGACTCCTCGGCGCGTACCTCGTGCGTCACCCCGTCGACGGTGACGGTCCCGACGGCGGGCCGCGCGACATCCTTGACCGTGTACTGGAACCTAGTCGGGCTCCAGGGGACGACGACGGCGAGGCGCTCGTGCCCAGCCGGGCGCAGCGCGCGCACGTCGAACGAGGCGCCGGGCAGGTCGGCGCGGAGTCGTGTGCCGCCGTCGACCTCCTCGACGGCGATCCGCAGCCCGTTCACCCGCGCGGCGGCCGGCCCCCGCCCGAGCACCGCAGGCAGCTCGACCCCGCGCGCCCCCGGGCCGATCCCGGTGTGGCCGAGGCTGCGTCCCGTGGCCCGCTCGTGGATCCAGATCTCCGTGACGCTCGCGTAGTCCAGCGACGAGACGGTCAGCGCCAGGATGTGCGTGGGCGTGATGACGTTCCAGTACTCCCAGCGCTTGTTGCGGCCCCACGCGCGGCGCCCGTCGATGCCGGAGGTGTCGACGAGCGCGTCGCGGGCCCAGCCGTGGGCGTCGGGATTGAACCGGCCGTCGGGCCGGGTGAGCGACACCGGCGCGGTCAGTTCGCGCTCGACGAGGTGGGTCCGCTGATGGAACTCGGCGCGGAGCCGCTCGTTGGCGGCCCGAACGCGTGCCGCGTCGAGCTTCACCACCGCGCGGTCGTACGTGACCAGTCCGTTGACCTCGTCCTCGACGTCGCTGAGCTGCGTGTAGATCAGGGCCGAGAGCCCCTCCCGGACCGCGGGCAGGACCTGCTCGTCGGCGAGCGCCTCGAACCCGGCGGTCAGGGCCGCGGCGTCCTCGAACCGACGGTAGGTGCCGAAGATGTCCGCGCCCCACTGATGTCCCGGGACGGCGAGCCCGTAGCCGCCGTACTCGGTCAGCGCGGCCACGCGCCCGTCACCGTGCCAGGCCGAGCCCTTGATCCGCTGCAGGTAGATGTGCCGCGACTCCAGGTCGCCCACACCCTGGTCGTGCCACCCGGAGGCGTGGTCGACGGGGCGGGTGGGGTCGAGCGCGCGCACCTCCTCGGCGACGGCGGCCGCGTCGAACTGCCCCCACCCCTCGTTGAACGGCACCCACAGCGAGATACACGTGGCGCCGCGGAGGTGCTCGATCATCAGCGCGAGCTCGGCTCTGCTCGCCGCG
Source organism: Arachnia sp. (assembly GCA_047602285.1). Lineage (GTDB taxonomy): Bacteria > Actinomycetota > Actinomycetes > Propionibacteriales > Propionibacteriaceae > Arachnia. Next base: position 1,612,192 of record JASGHR010000001.1, on the reverse strand, counting down.
CGGCCGTCCGCGTCGCCGCGTCCGAACCAGCGATAGCGCTTGTCGGAGAGCCGTGGCGACGCGATGGCCGGGGCGGTGACCACGGCGTCCGGGTAGTGCCCGCCGCCGTTGACGTGGTCCTGCCAGACGAGCATGCCCAGCCGGTCGCAGTGGTGGTACCAGCGCAGCGGCTCCACCTTGATGTGTTTGCGCAGCGTGTCGAAGCCCATCTCCTTCGCCAGCTCGATGTCGGAGCGGAGCGCGTCGTCGGTGGGGGCGGTGTACCCGCCGTCGGGCCAGTAGCCCTGGTCGAGCAGGCCGACGGGGAGGTGCGGCTCGCCGTTCAGCAGCAGGTGCGGGCGGCCGTCGGGGCCGGTGTCGACCCCGAACGAGCGCATCCCGACGTAGCTCTCGGCCACGTCGTCGCCGAGGGTGACGCGGACGCCGTAGAGGTGCGGGTCGGAGGGGCTCCAGGCGCGGACCGGGGAGGGCAGCGCGATCCTCGTGGGCCTGCCCACCGGCACCCGCGCGGGCTCCGCGCCCTCGACGGCGACCGTGGCCGCCTGCCCGGGCGCCGCGTGCGTGCTCTCCACCAGCACCTCCACCTCGCCGCGCTCGAGGTCAGGGGTGAGCACCAGCCGATCGACCGCCACCGTCGGCAGCTCCTCCAGCCAGACGGTCTGCCAGATGCCGGACTGCGGCGAGTACCAGATGCCGCCGCGCCGCGTGCGCTGCTTGCCGCGCGACAGCCAGGACGCGTCGGTCACGTCGCGCACCGCGACGGTCAGCACGTGCTCGGCGCCCTCGCCGAGGGTGTCGGTGATGTCGAGGGTGAAGGGCAGGTAGCCGCCCGTGTGGCCGCCCACCTCCACGCCGTCGACGGCGACGCGGCACGACTGATCGACGGCGCCGAAGTGCAGCAGCACCCGCCTGCCCTCCGCGCGCGTGGCCGTGAACGAGCGCTGGTACCAGAGGATCTCGTCGGCGGCCAGGACGTGGTGGACGCCGGAGAGCGGCACCTCGGGAGAGAACGGCACGACGATGTCGCCGCGCCACGCGCGCGGGGGCGCCGTCGGGTCGGCGACAGCGGTGGGATCGGTGTCGACGAAAGGCGTGACGGCGTAGCGCCAGCGCCCGTTGAGGACGGTCCAGCCGGGGCGCACCAGCTGTGGGCGGGGATGCTCGGGCAGCGGAAGGTTGGGGTCGACGGCGGCGGTCCAGGGGGTGTCGAGCGTCATGGTCTCTCCTCGGGGAGGCGCCGCAGCCACGCCACCGGCACGGCGACCAGCAGCGCGATGGCGGCGGCGAACAGGAACATCAAGGGGGTGGGCACCTGGCGGGTGACGCCGAGGTCGACGTAGGTCTCGTTGGCGCCGACGATCACCGCGGCGCCGATGAACGGGCCGACGACCATGGGCACGAGTACGAGCCCGATCATCCGCAGGCCCTGCACCATGCCCACGCGGCCGGCCGGGGTGTGGTCGCGGACCAGTGCCGCGGCGGCGGCCCCCGCACCCAGCATGCCGCCCATCATCAGCGTGCCCGCCACGATCACCGGGACCAGGCCACGGGCCAGGAACATCCCGACGAGGCCGACCAGCAGCACGCTCGTCAGGGGGAGGATCGCGCGGGCCTTGCCGACACGGTCGATGAACCGCCCCGCGGCCACCGACAGCGCCGACGCCAGGATCAGCACCACGCCGAGGGCCAGGGCATAGTTCTCGATCCGCAGGTATCGCGTGAGGTAGATGATCAGATAGGGCAGGTAGACCTGCGACGAGACGCCGAGGATCGCCACGGCGAGCAGCGTCACGTACAGCCGCGGGTGCCTGCGCATGGTGGCAGGCCGGAGGCCGTGTACGAGGCTGGCGAGGTAGCCGTCGGCGGGCCGCTCGAGGTGCCCGCGGTCGCGCACCAGGAACCAGGCCACCACGCCGACGACGGAGGTGGCCCCGCCGATGAGCCCGAAGAACAGCTGCCATTCGCCGCGCTGCGTCAGGCCGTCGAGCAGGCCGAACACGAGCAGCATCGAGATCAGCGGGAGGGTCGCGAGCACGCCGTCCACCCGGCCGCGGTTCGCCGGCGTCGTGGAGTCGGTCACCCAGGCGTTGAACGCGGCGTCGTTCGCGCCCGACCCGAACAGGCTCATCACGCAGTCCAGCACCACGATCGCCACGACGGCGAGCGCGATCTCCCGGGCCGCCACGGGTGCGTCTCGCACGGCGTCGGGCCGCACGAGGCCGAAGGCGGCCGTCGTCACGCCCCAGAGCACGTACCCGACGGCGATGAACTCGCGCCGTCGGCCCACCCTGTCGGACCACGCGCCGATGGTGAGCGTGGCGAGGGTCGCCGCCACGGCCGACGACGCCACGAGCACGGCGATCACCGTCGGGTCCGTGGTGATCGTGTTGTACACGAACACGTTCAGGTACATGTTCTCGATCGTCCACGCGAGCTGCCCCACGAGGCCGACGAGCACGACGGTGGCCCACGTGCGGGCGCCGAGGCGGTTCATCAGGCCGAGCCGCGGACGATCAGCCGGCTTTGCAGGATGACGGGGGAGGCGGGCTCCGCCCCGTCCAGCAGCTGTTTCAGCATCTCACCGGCGAGCCGGGTGAGCTCGCTCGGCGGATTCGTCATCGTGGTCAGCTGAGGCGTGGTCTGGAGGGCGGCGCTGGAGTCGTCGAAGCCGACGACCGCCACGTCGTCGGGCACCCGGCGGCCTGCGGCTTGCAGCGTGCGGACGGCGCCGAGCGCCATCAGGTCGGAGGCCACGAACAGGGCGTCGAGTTCGGGGGCACGCGCCAGCAGCTCGCGGGCCCCGGCCTCGCCGCTGTCGACGGTGAAGTTGCCGTGCGCGACGCCCGCGGGGCGGAGCCCTGCCTCCCGCATGGCCTCCTCGAAGCCCCGGAGGCGCTGCACGCCGGCCCGCATGTCCTGCGGGCCCGTGATGGTCGCGATCCGCCGGGCGCCGCGCTCGATGAGATGGCGGGTCGCGACGATCGCCGCGGCCCGCTGATCGACGTCGACATAGGGCAGCCCCGGCACCTCGGGGTCGCCCACGAACACCACGGGCTGCCGCGACGACACCAGCTGCCGGGCCAGCTCCGGGCCGTGATGCGACACGACGATGGCGCCGTCGACATGCCCGCTGTGCAGGTAGCGCGTCATCTGCCCTGCGCTCTCGCCGGGCTGGGCCATGGCGAGCAGCACCTGCACCTCCATGGCCCGGAAGGCGTGCAGCGCGCCGTGGTAGGCCTGCGGGAAGAACGGGTCCGTGAACACGCGATCGTCGGTCTCGGTGACCACCACCGCCACGGCCTGCGCCTTGTTGGTGACGAGCGCGCGGGCCGCGCGGTTGGGCTTGTAGCCGAGCTCGTCGATCACGCGGTTCACCGTCTGCACGGTGTCCGGCGAGACGAGGTGGCCGCCGTTGACCACCCGGGAGACGGTGGCTCGGGACACGCCCGCCTCGCGCGCGACATCCTCGAGCGTGGGCTGTGCCCTGCCTCCAGCCGGGAGCTGCATCATCGGCCTCCGCTAAGCCTCCACGACGCCGCTCCGTGCGACATCGGCGTACCAGTGCGCGCTGGCCTTGGGAATGCGGTTCAGCGCCCGGTCGACGGCGACGATACCGAAGCGCTTGGCGTATCCGAAGGCCCACTCAAAGTTGTCGAGCAGCGACCAGAGCAGATAGCCCTGCACGTCGGCCCCCTCCTCGATCGCCGCGTGCACGGCCGCCAGGTGATCGCGCACGTAGCCGATCCTGTCGTCGTCCGCAATAGCCCCTTCGGGGGAGTCGACGTCGTCGTAGGCGGCGCCGTTCTCCGTGATCACCAGCGGGACCCCCGCGGGGCCGGTGTAGGTGCCGTGCAGCCACAGCAGAAGGCGGCGCAGGCCGTCGGCCTCCACCTCCCAGCCCATGTCGGTGACGGGCAGCCCGCGCGACACCGCGACCGCGTCCGGGGCCGACGGGTGCGGCGTGTCGACCCTGCGGCCGCGCACCTCGCGCGGCCCGACGGCGTCGTCCGGCCCCGCGACCCGCAGCGCCTGCGTGGAGTAGTAGTTGACGCCCAGGACGTCGATCGGGGTGGCGATCGCGGCGAGGTCGCCGTCGGCCACGAGGTCGTCGTCCCAGAACGGTGCGAGGTCGGCGCGCACGTCGGCGGGATACTCGCCGGTGAAGATCGGGTGCACGAAGAACCGGTTGGCCGTGCCGTCGACCCGCCGGACGACGTCGGCGTCGGCGGGATCGTCGGTGGCGGGCAGCGCCGGCGTGAAGTTCAGGGTGATGCCCAGCTTCGCCTCGGGGCGGGCCGCCGAGCGGAGCGCCGCGGTCGCCCAGCCGTGCGCCAGCAGCAGGTGGTGACCCGCGCGGACGGACTCCCGGGGGTCGGTGTGCCCTGGGGCGTGCTCACCGGCCGCGTAGCTGAGGAACGACGAGCACCAGGGCTCGTTCAGCGTCGTCCACGTGTCGACTCTGTCGCCCAGGTGCTCGTGCACGGCCAGGGCGTAGTCCACGAACCGCTGGGCCGTGTCGCGGTTGGTCCAGCCGCCGGGCAGCGCGGCCGGCAGGTCCCAGTGGTAGAGCGTGAGCCACGGCGCGACGCCCCGCTCGAGCAGGGCGTCGACCAGCCGCGAGTAGAAGTCCATGCCCCGGGGGTTGACCCGGTCGCCGTCCATCACGCGGGTCCACGAGACGCTGAACCGGTAGGTGTCGAGGCCGAGGCTCGCGATGAGGTCGGCGTCCTCGCGGTAGCGGTGGTAGTGGTCCACGCCCAGCCTGCCGTCGTCGCCGCCGGCGATGGCCCCCGGCTCGTCGCAGAACTCGTCCCAGATGGAAGGGAGCCTGCCGTCGACGTCGGCCGCGCCCTCGATCTGGAACGACGACGTCGCGGTGCCCCAGCGGAACCCCTGCGGGAAACGGAGCGCGGTCATCCCTTCACCGCCCCGGCCATGATGCCGGACACCAGGTGGCGGCCGGCGAAGGCGAAGAGGGCGAGCAGGGGGATTGTGGCGAGAACGACACCAGCCATGATGAGCGACATGTCCTTGAAGTAGGTGCCCTGCAGCAGCTGCAGCGCGACGGGGAGGGTGGGATTGGTGGAGCCCAACACGACGAAGGGCCAGAAGAAGTTCGTCCAGGAGGCGACGAACGTGAACAGGGCGAGCATGGCCGCTGCCGGTCGGGCGGCGGGGAGCGCGACGTGCCAGAACGTCTTGATCATCGAGCAGCCGTCCACGCGGGCGGCCTCGATGAGCTCGTAGGGTAGCGCCTCCGAGAGGTACTGCGTCATCCAGAACACGCCGAACGCGGTGACCATCGACGGCACGATGACGGCAGCGAGGTTGCCCACCCAGCCGAGCTTCGCCATCACGATGAACAGCGGGATGATGCCGAGCTGCGTGGGCACCGCCATGGTCCCGACGACGAACGCCAGCAGACCGTTGCGGCCGCGGAAGCGCAGCTTCGCGAACGAGTAGCCGGCCAGCGTCGAGAAGAACACCACGGACACCGACGTGATCACGGCGACGATGACCGAGTTGAGGACGGCCTGCCAGAAGTTGATGTCGGCGGTGAGGACGCGGGTGATGTTCTCGACGAAGTGGCCCTCGGGGATGAGGGAGGGGATGGGGTTCTGGGCGATGGACGCCGACGTGCTGGAGGACAGCAGGAAGGCGTAGTAGAGCGGGAACGCGGAGATCAGCACGATGACCACGAGCAGCGCGTACGTGACCCAGCCGGGTCGGCGCACACCGCCGTCCATGCCGCGCTTGCGGCGCGCGGCCCGGGCCGCGCCCTTGCCCGCGACCTGCTCGATCATGCCGATCGACATCTCGGGCGCGCTCATCGCGAGCCTCCCTTCCTGGCCTTGGGCTTGGCCCCGCCGGAGCCGGCGATCCTGCTCGTGAGCCAGAAGTTGACCAGCGCGAAGGCCACGATGACGAGGAAGAGGATCCAGGCGACGGCGGCCGCCCTGCCGAAGTTGCGCTGGCTGCCCCAGCCCACCTCGTACATGAACATGGTGATCGTCATCCACTGCCGGTCGTTGCCGCCGAGGCCGATCTGGTCGAACATGCGCGGCTCGTCGAAGATCTGCAGGCCGCCGATGGTCGAGGTGATGATCACGAAGATCAGCGTGGGCCGCAGCATGGGGACGGTGACGGAGAAGAACGTGCGCAGGCGGGAGGCGCCGTCGACGACGGCGGCCTCGATGACGTCGCGCGGGATGGCCTGCATGGCGGCCAGGATGATCAGGGTGTTGTAGCCGGTCCAGCGGAAGTTGACCATGGTCGCGATCGCGAAGTGCGCGGCGAACGGCTCCGCGTGCCAGCCGACCGCCGGCAGGCCCACCGAGGTGAGGACGGCGTTCACGAAGCCGGACTGGTCGGCGAACATCTGGTTGAAGATGAGGCCGACGGCCACCGGGGCCACCACGTAGGGCACGAGCACGCCCATCCGCCAGAACGTCTTGGCGCGCAGGTTGGCGTCGAGCACCGCAGCGATGGCGACGGCCGCGATCACCTGCGGCACGGAGGAGAGGACGAAGATGCTGAACGTGTTGCGCATCCCCTGCCAGAAGCGGGGCTGGCCCAGCACGTCGGAGAAGTTCTTGAGCCCGACGAACCCCTTGTTGCCCGTGATCAGGCCCCACTCGTGCACGGACACGAAAGCCGTGTACAGCAGCGGGAAGAGGCCGACGAGGGCGAAGAGCAGGAAGAACGGGGCGACGTAGATGTAGGGCGCGGACTTCACGTCCCAGCGGCTCAGGAGGGTGCTGAGCGACGACGACGTCGGCGTCGGAGCGGATTTCTGGGCGACGGACACTGCTTCTCCAAACTCGATCGGGTCCCGGCCCGGCCCGCGCGCTGCGGGCCGGGCCGGGAGTCGGTCAGCCGAGGGCCGAGATGTCGGAGGCCGCGGTGGCCCAGGAGTCGGCCGCGTTGTGCGTCTTGTCGACGTCGACGCGGTTGATCGCCTGGGAGATGGCGGCGCGATACGCGAAGTAGTTCGGGCCCTTGAAGGGGTTGACGGTGACGGCCTTGGCGCGGTCGGCGAGGATCTGGCCGGTGGGTGCGTCGTTGAAGAAGGAGTTGGTCACCGACAGCAGGTCCTCGCTGGCGAGGGCCTCGACCTGGCTCGGGAACGTGCCCTTGAGCTTGAAGGCCTTGATCTGCTGCTCGGGCGCGGTCAGCCACGCGGCGAGCTTCTTGGCTTCGTCGACGTTCTTGCCCTGCGCGGGCACGGTCAGGAACGAGCCGCCCCAGTTGCCGCCGCCACCGGGGAACTGGTTGGCGATGTCCCAGCCCTCGACGCCGGCCGCGTTGCCCTCGATCACGCCGAGCATCCAGCCCGGGCAGAGCATGGTCGCGAAGCCGCTGTCCTTGCTCTGGAAGGCGTTCTGCCAGTCGGGCGTCCACTGCTGCAGGTGCGCGGACAGCCCCTCGTCGACCGCCGCCTTCAGCAGGCCGTCGTAGACCGTCTTGATGGCGGTGTTCTGGTCGAGGGGGATGAGGGTCTCCTCGGGCTTGGTGGAGGAGAACGGGTTCTCCATCTGGTTCACCATGCCCTGGAAGATGGCGTCCGCCGAGTCGAACCAGGCGGCGTCGGAGTTGGCGACGAACTGCTTGCCGGCGGCGAAGTAGTCGTCCCAGCTGGAGCCGAGCAGCTTCGCGACCTCCTCGCGGTCGGTCGGCAGGCCCGCGGCCTTGAAGAGGTCGGCGCGGTAGCAGACGGCCTCCGGGCCGATGTCGGTGCCGTAGCCCACGAGCTTGCCGTCGGCGGTGGTGGCCTGCGCGGACTTCCAGTCGAGCCAGCGGCCCGCGAGCGCGGGATCGGTGAGGTCGGCCATCAGGTCGGCGCTCTGCATGATCTCGGGCAGCCAATCCACCTCGACGCCCTCGATGTCCGAGAGGCCGGAGCCGGCGGCGAGCTTGGTCATGAAGTTCTCGCGCGCCTCGTCCGAGGTGGCGGCCTTCTTCTCGACGACCTTGACGCCCGGGTTGTCGGCCATGTACTCGGCGAGCAGATCGTTGTAGCCGAACTCGTTGAACGTGGCCACGGTCAGGGTGATCTGCTCCCCGCCTTGGCCGCCGCCCCCGCCGGTGGACCCGGTGGAGGGGGAGGTGGTGGGCGTGCCGGACGGCGAGCAGGCGGCGAGAGCGAGGGCCGCGACGCCTGCGGCTGCAGTCAGCCGCATGAGGTTGTTGCTGCGCATGTGAGACTCCTTCGTCGTGTGTCGTGCGCGTGTCGGCCCTCGGGTCGGGGACGACGATGAGAGCGCTTCCATTCAAACCTGAGAGCGCTCTCATCGTCAAGGGAGCTGGGGTATCAATTCGATAACGGTCAGGCGAAGAACGCCCGCGTGCCCTCGAACATCATCTGCACGGCGAGCAGCACCAGCAGCATGCCCATCAGCCGCTCGACCGCGACCAGCGCCCTCGTGCCCACCACGCGCTGCAGGAAACCCGAGAAGTACAGCACCACGGTGCTGATCAGCCAGGAGGCCACCAGCCCGCCCAGATACCAGGGGAGGTGCTGCGGGTTCTGGCTGACGAACACCACGATGACGGCCAGCAGCGAGGGCCCGGCCATGTAGGGCACCGCCAGCGGCACGATGAACGGCTCGTCGTGCGTGGTGGGTTCTGCGAGGTTCCGCTCCGGCGTCGGGAACACCATGCGGATGGAGATCAGCAGCAGCACGACGCCACCCGCGGCCGTGAGCGCCGCCTCGTCGACATGCAGCAGGTTGAGCAGCGCGCGCCCGCCGAAGAGGAACGTGACCATCACCACCAGCGCGATGAGGCACTCGCGCAGGATCACCCACTGGCGCCGCTCAGGGGCGGTGTTGCGCAGCGAGGTCAGAAACAGCGGCACATTGCCGAGCGGGTCCATCACGAGCAGGAACGTGAACGCGGCCGAGATCATGACGTCCATGGGTGCTCCTCGCTTGTCGTGTCGCCGACATTAGTGTTCCCGTCGCGGACGTGGCCACTACCTCGTGGTGGTCTACTGGCCGGCCATGGAATTTTGGCGCACAACTGTGGTTTCTGTGCCCTGCAGGGCACGGGGAGGGCAGTTGTGCGTCAAAACTCCATGCACTCCCATCCTTCTACCGGACTCCCTGCCCAAGGTTTCGGACCTTTCGACACGGCGTTCGGCTGGCGCCTCACGGCCGGCTCAAGGAACGACAGCCCGGCCCAACCACCGATCCCTGAGGAGCAGCCCCGTGCGCTGACTAACGCCGAGCGTGAGCTGTGCGGGGCTGTGTCTCGAAGGGTCCGAAACCACAGCCTTTGGTGACTCCCTTCCGCGGCTCCCTGCCCAAGGCGCGGGACCTTTCGACACGGCCGGGCGCTTCGCGCCGGGCCGGCTCAAGGAACGGCGCACCCCGGCCGGGCGCTTCGCGCCGGGCTCGGGATCCAAGGGGCGGCGGGCGACAGGGCGACATCGATCCCTGAGGAGCAGCCCCGCGTGCTGACTAACGCCGAGCGTGAGCTGTGCGGGGCTGTGTCTCGAAGGGTCCGAAACCACAGCTCTTGGTGACTCCCTTCCGCGGCTCCCTGCCCAAGGCGCGGGACCTTTCGACACGGCCGGGCGCTTCGCGCCGGGCCGGCTCAAGGAACGACGCTGGCGCCTCACGGCCGGCTCAAGGAACGGCGGGCGACAGGGCGACATCGATCCCTGAGGAGCAGCCCCGCGTGCTGACTAACGCCGAGCGGGAGCTGTGCGGGGCTGCGTCTCGAAGGGTCCGCAACCACAGCTCTTGGCGACTTTGCTGCCGCAGTTCCCTGCCCAAGGCGCGGGACCTTTCGACACGGCCGGGTGCTTCGCGCCGGGCCGGCTCAAGGAACGACGCTGGAGCCTCACGGCCGGCTCAAGGAACGACAGCCCGGCTCAACCACCGGTCCCTGAGGAGCAGCCCCGCGTGCTGACTAACGCCGAGCGTGAGCGCTGCGGGGTTGCGTCTCGAAGGGTCCGCAACCACAGCTCTTGGCGACTTTGCTGCCGCAGTTCCCTGCCCAAGGCGCGGGACCTTTCGACACGGCCGGGTGCTTCGCGCCGGGCCGGCTCAAGGAACGACGCTGGAGCCTCACGGCCGGCTCAAGGAACGACAGCCCGGCTCAACCACCGGTCCCTGAGGAGCAGCCCCGCGTGCTGACTAACGCCGAGCGTGAGCTGTGCGGGGCTGTGTCTCGAAGGGTCCGAAACCACAGCCTTTGGTGACTCCCTTCCGCGGCTCCCTGCCCAAGGCGCGGGACCTTTCGACACGGCCGGGCGCTTCGCGCCGGGCCGGCTCAAGGAACGGCGCACCACGGCCGGGCGCTTCGCGCCGGGCTCGGGAACCACGGGCGGCCGACTAGGGTTCTTCGTGTCGACTCACCGAAGGAGCTATGCCGTGCTGCACCTCTCACCGTCCGAGGTCTCCGACGGGCACGCGCCCGTCCAGCGCGAGTGGCTGGTGACCAACGGCATCGGTGGATACGCCATGGGGACTGTCAACGGGGCGCGTACGCGGGGCTATCACGGGCTGCTCGTCGCCACGCTCGAGCCGCCGGTCGGCCGCTGGCTGGTGTCGGGCGGCCTGGCCGATGTCGCGGAGATCGACGGCGTGGCGCACCGGCTGACCGGCGAGGCGGTGCTCGACGCGGAGGGCGTCGTGCACGTCGCGCCGCCGTCGGCGAAGCTGTCGTTCCGCCTCGAGGACGGCACGCCCGTCTGGTCTCTCGAGACGTCGGGTGCCCTGCTGGAGAAGCGGATCTTCATGGCGCACGGCCGCAACACGACCTACGTCCACTACCTGCTGCGGCGGGCCGACGCGCCCGTGACCATACGCGCCGAGGTGACCGCCGCTCTCCGCGACCACCATCAGCTGAGCCGCGCCACGGCGCAGCCGATCCCCGGGGCCGACCAGCTGCGGATCCTGGCCGACGGCGCCGACGTGCGGCCCGCGAACCGCTGGCGGCTCGGCGAATACCTCGCCATCGAGGACGAGCGGGGATTCGACTGCGTGGAGGATGAGCACGTCGTCGCCGTCGTCGAGGGCACCCTGCAGGCGGGCCAGAGTCTCACGTTCGCGGTCAGCACCGAGGACGAGGGTGGGATCGACGGCGAGGCGGCGCTGGCCGCGCACCGGGAACGTGCGGGGCGCCTGCTCGCGGCGGCGGGGGCCGACGGCGTCCCGGACGACATCGCGCAGCTCGTGCTTGCGGCCGACCAGTTCGTGGTCCGTCGGCGACTGGCCGACGGCGCGGACGGCCACAGCGTCATCGCCGGCTACCCGTGGTTCGGCGACTGGGGCCGCGACACCATGATCGCGCTGCCCGGGCTCACGCTCGCGACGGGCAGGAGCGATGTCGCGCGCGGGATCCTCACCACGTTCGCCCGCTACGTCGACCGCGGCATGCTGCCCAACCGCTTCCCCGACAGCGGCGACGAGCCCGAATACAACACCGCCGACGCCACGCTCTGGTACTTCGAGGCCGTGCGCGCCTTCCACGCCGCGACGGGCGACGACGACACGCTGCGGGAGCTGTTCCCCGTCCTGGCCGACATCGTGGACCAGCACCTCGCGGGTACCCGCTACGGCATCGGCGTCGACCCCGCCGACGGACTGCTCCGCGCGGGGGAGCCGGGCCAGAATCTCACCTGGATGGACGCCAAGGTGGACGGGGTGGTCATGACGCCCCGGCACGGCAAGCCGGTGGAGCTGTCGGCGCTGTGGATCAACGCGCTGGCCGCGATGCGCGGCTTCGCGACCCGCCTCGGCGAGCCGGACCGCTATACGGCGCCGCTGGCGCAGGCCTCCGCCGGCTTCGCGCGATTCTGGGACGACCAGCGCGGCTACCTGCTCGACGTACTGGACCCGGCCGACCCCACGCTGCGCCCCAACCAGCTGATCGCCGCGGCGCTGCCGACGGTCCCGCTGACGGCGGACCAGCGGGCGCACATCGTCGACGCGTGCAAGGAGCGTCTCTACACGCCGTTCGGCATGCGCACCGTCGCGCCCGACGACCCGAATTACCGCGGGATCTTCAGGGGCGGGCCGAAGGTCCGCGACGCGATGTACCACCAGGGGCCGGCGTGGAGCTGGCTGCTCGGCCCGTTCATCAGCGCTCACCTGCGCGCGTTCGGCGACAGAGCCGCAGCCCGGGGCTTCGTCCTTGCTGCCCTCGAGGGGCTGGGGGACGGGTGCGTGGGAAGCATCAGTGAACTGTTCGACGGCGACGCCCCGCACCGGCCGCGCGCGGCGTGCGCGCAGGCCTGGGGCGTGTCCGAGCTGCTTCGCGCGTGGCGCGAGGTGGAGGAGTGGCCGGGCGCCGACGACTCAGGCGCGTGAGCGCGCCAGCCCGGTGGACTCGCGGACGACCAGCTCCGGACGGAAGAGCAGCTCGCTGCCCCGGGTCTCCGATGCGCCCTGGATCTCCGCGTCCATGATGGTGACGATGGCGTGCCCCATGGCGAACACGGATTGGCGCAGGGTGGTCAGCGCCGGGTGCGTGAAGCCGATCATGCTGGAGTCGTCGTAGCCGATGATCGAGACGTCGCCCGGCACCGACAGCTTGCGGGACTTGGCGGCACGGATCGCGCCCAACGCCATGTAGTCCGAGCTGCAGACCAGTGCGGTGCAGCCGCGGTCGAGCAGGGTGCCCGCGGCCTCCTGGCCCCCCTCGACGCTGACGAGGGAGCTGGCGATGTAGTCGGCGGGCGCTGCCACGCCGCGCGCCGACATCAGGTCGGTGAACGCCTCCATGCGGCGCTGCGTCGAGACCAGCCTCCGGGGGCCGGTGACGAGCCCGATCTGCGTGTGCCCGAACGCGGCGAGGTGCTCGAGCGCCAGCGCGATGCCGAAGCCCTCGTCGTCGGACACGAACCGCGCCTCGATCTCCGGGCTGAACCCGTTGACGAGCACGATCGGGATGTTCGCGTGGATGAGGCGCTGGTAGCGCAGCTTGTCCACCTCGGTGTCGGCGTGCAGGCCTGCGATGAAGATGATGCCGGCCACCTGGTGGTCGAGCAGCATCGTCACGTACTCGTCCTCGGTAACGCCGCCGATCTCGACGGGGCAGAGGATGGGTGTCAGGTCGTGGCGCGCCAGCGCTGTCGACAGGATCTGCGCGAACAGCGGGTAGATGGGGTTGTCGAGCGACGGCGTGATCAGCCCGACCAGTTTGGTGGACTTGAAGCTCAGCTTGAGGGGGCGCTCGTACCCCAACTCGTCGAGCGCCTGAATGACGGCGTCGCGCGTCGATGCGGACACGCCGCCGCGCCCGTTCAGGACTCGGGAGACACTCGCGGTCGAGAGTCCTGTGAGATCGGCGATGTCCGCCAGCTTCGTCTTCCTTGGCGGCATGGGCGTCAGTATAGGTGGCGGAGGCCCGGCCCGCTCCGGCATCGATTTCGTTATCTAACTGAGATGTTTCCGCAAGTTTGCGCAAGGTATTGAGGAACGCCCCGGGGCTGTCGTATGCTGACGCCACCAAGCGGGGTCCCACCCCGCGCATGCCCTTTGTTCAATGAGGAAGGCAGCGACGCGAATGCGTATCAGCAGGACAGGATCACACACAACCAAGGCCGCGATCTTCGCGGGCATCACCGCGCTGGGCCTCGCGCTCACCGCGTGTGGCGGCAACACCACCCCCCAGACGCCGAGCCAGCCCTCGAGCAGCGGCAGCTCCAGCGCCGCCCCGACCACCTCGGGTTCCGCGTCCGGCGCCCCGTCGCGTGACGAGAACGCCGACCTCGTGATCTGGGCCGACCAGCTGCGTGCCGAGGCGCTGCGTCCGTTCGCCGACCAATTCGGTGCGGACAACGGCCTCAACGTCCAGGTCCAGTTCGTCAACGACGTCCGCAAGGACTTCAGCGCCGCCAGCCAGTCCGGCACCGGCCCCGACGTCATCGTCGGCGCGCACGACTGGCTCGGCGAGTTCTACCAGAACGGCGCCGTCGCGCCGCTGAACATGGGTGCCGACATGGAGGCCAAGTTCAGCCCCATCGCGATGAAGGCCGCCACGTTCGCCGGCCAGACCTTCGCCGTGCCCTACGCCATCGAGACCCTCGCGCTTGTGCGCAACACCGAGCTCGTGCCGGACGCGCCGAAGACCCTCGAGGACGCCATCGAGGAGGGCCAGAAGCTCGTCAAGGACAAGAAGGCCACCAACACCCTCCTCCTCGAGGTGGGCCAGGCCGGCAACGCGTTCATGGCCTACCCGTTCCTCTCCGCCTTCGGTGGCGGCATGTTCGCCAAGAACGCCGACGGCGACTTCGACGCCACCAAGCCGATCGTCAACAGCGCCGAGACCGTGAAGGGTGCGGAGCTGCTCGAGTGGCTCGGCAAGGAGAAGGTCCTCTCGGTCAACGTCGACGGTGACAACGCCACCTCGCTGTTCACCGAGGGCGACGTGCCGTTCTTCATCACGGGCCCGTGGGCGATCCCCGCGATCCGCGATGCCGGCATCAAGTACGAGATCACCCCGCTGCCCGCCACCAAGGACGGCGGCCAGATGCGGCCGTTCGCCACGGTGAACCAGTTCTACGTGTCGAAGAACGCGAAGAACCCGGCGGTGGCCGAGGAGTTCGTGCTGAACGTCGTGGGCAGCCTCGAGGTGCAGAAGGCCCTCTACGACGTCGGCCAGCGCGTCCCCGCGCTGACCGAGGCCGCGGATGCGCTCGCGGCTGACAACCCCGAACTCACCATCTGGGCCGACGCCTCCACCAAGGCCGACATGATGCCGAACATCCCGCAGATGAACGCGGTGTGGGGCCCCGTGGGCCAGGCGACGGCCGACATCATCAAGGGCTCGCTGAGCGCCAAGGACGGCATGGACGCCGCCCAGAAGAACATCGAGCAGGCACTGGCCAAGGGCTGAGCCCAAGCCGAGCAGCAGGGCGTGGCCCGGGGCCTGGGTAGACCCCGGCCCTGGGCCACGCCTCTGCTCGGACGAAGCCGGAGAGAAGAGTCATGACTCATACCACTGAATCCCGCACGTCGGCCGCCAAGCAGAAGCCGGTCGTCGTCGCTCCCAAGGCACCCCTCTGGGTGACCATCGTCAAGTGGGCCGCCATCGCCGTCGTGCTGGTGCTTGCGGCCTTCGCCATCCAACGCATCATCGAAATGGGCATGTGGGTGGGCGTCGTCATCGTCGCCGCCATCGCATCCGCTGTCCTCGTCGTCTACGGCCGCCGCAAGGGCATCGCGCTGAAGTTCGTCCTGCCCGGCCTCCTGCTCCTGCTGGCGCTGCAGGTCTGGCCCGTGGCCTACACCGCCGCCACCGCGTTCACGAACCAGGGCTTCGGGCACATGCTGACCAAGGAACAGGCGATCGACGTCATCGAGCTGACCTCCGTCCGCGAGGTCCCCGACACGCCGCGCTACGGCATGTCGGTGGCCGTCGACGAGGGCCAGCCCGCCGCCACCGGGGAGCTGCGGCTCCTCCTCACCGATCCTTCCGACAAGAAGGTCTACGTCGGCACCGCCGAGGGACTGACGCCCCTCGATGCCGCCGGTGTTGAGCTCAAGTCGAACGGCGCTGTCGCCAAGGCCCCGGGCTACACCATCCTCAACGCCAAGGAAGTCAACGCGCGCCAGGACTTCAAGGAGTTCGTCGTGCCCACCGAGAAGGGCGCCATTCGGCCGCAGGGCCTCAGCCAGGCCTTCGAGGGTGTTGCGACGATGGTCTACGACTCCGCCGCCGACACCATGACCGACACCACCACGGGCAAGGTCTACGTGGACAAGGATGGCTCGTTCGTGCCGCAGGACGGCCAGGGCGAGGCGCTCGCGCAGGGTTGGCAGATCAACGTCGGCTTCAGCAACTTCCTGAAGGTGATCACCGACCCGACCATCCGCACCGGCTTCTTCGGGATCTTCCTGTGGAACGTGGCGTTCTCGGTGCTCGCCGTCGGCACGACCTTCATCCTGGGCATGCTGCTCGCCATCTTGTTCAACAACCCGGACATGAAGGGCAAGCGGATCTACCGCTCGCTGCTCGTGCTCCCGTACGCGATCCCGGGCTTCGTCACAGCCCTGGTCTGGGCATCGATGTTCAACCAGGACTACGGCCTCATCAACAACCTGCTCGGCGCCAACATCAACTGGCTGGGTGATCCACTTATGGCGAAGGTCGCCATCCTGATCACCAACCTGTGGCTCGGCTTCCCGTACATGTTCATCGTGTGCACGGGCGCGCTGCAGTCCATCCCGAGCGAGGTCTACGAGGCCGCACGCATCGACCGCGTCGGGCCGTTCGGGCAGTTGATGAACATCACGATGCCGCTGCTGCTCGTCTCGGTCGGGCCGCTGCTCATCGCGTCGTTCTCGTTCAACTTCAACAACTTCGGCCTGATCTACCTCCTCACCGAGGGTGGGCCGTTCTCGGCGGGCAGCACCGACATCGGGTCGACGGACCTGCTGATCACCTACGCCTATCGCCTGGCGTTCGCCGGGGCCAATCCCAACTACGGCTTCGCTGCGGCCGTGTCGATCCTGATCTTCCTGCTGGTCGCCGCGATCAGCATGATCGGCTTCAACAAGACCGCGACCCTCGAGGATGTGAACTGATGTCCGCGACAACCGTTTCCGCACCCGCGAAGAAGCGCAGCCAGGCCAAGCGCGTCGGTAGCCAGTGGTGGCGCCACGTCCTTGCGCTGGTCGCCGTCTTCTGGTCGCTGTTCCCGATCCTGTTCATCATCTCCGCGGCGATGAACCCCGCCGGCACGCTGTCGACCTCTCGCCTGATCCCGCGGAGCTTCTCGTTCAAGAACTTCGAGACGCTCTTCAACTCGCCTGAGTGGCCGTACCTGCGCTGGTACGGGAACTCGCTGTACGTCGCGGTGTTCGGCGCGCTGCTCACCCTGTTGATCGGCTCGATGGCGGCCTACGTCTTCTCCCGCATGCGGTTCAAGGGCCGTCGCGCGGGTCTGATGACGCTGCTGCTCGTGCAGATGTTCCCGGCGCTGCTGGCGTTCGTGGCCGTCTACACCACCTTCGACCGGATCGGCCAGGTCATCCCCTGGCTCGGCCTGAACTCCACCACGGGCCTGATGCTCGCCTACCTCGGCGGCTCGATGGGCGCCAACGTGTGGCTGCTGAAGGGCTACTTCGACACCGTGCCGAAGGCGCTCGACGAGGCGGCGACGATCGACGGCGCCTCGCACGTGCGGATCTTCTTCACGATCATCATCCCGCTCGTGGTCCCGATCCTCGTGACCGTGTTCATGCTGGTGTTCGTGAACCTGTACTCCGAGTTCATGCTGGCGTCGATCTTCCTGAGAGACGCCAAGCAGCAGACGCTGGGCGTCGGCCTCTGGGCGCTGCAGTCGGCCGACAAGAACGCCTTCTTCGGCCAGTTCGCGGCCGGCGCGCTGCTCGCCTCGCTGCCGGTGGTCATCATCTACATGAGCCTGCAGAAGCAGCTCATCGGTGGCCTGACCAGCGGCTCCGTCAAGTAACACCCTGCCGCCGATCGGCGCCGCCCCGCGCGGCCCCGGTCGGCGGTGGTGTGCGTCAGCCCTTCCCTCACCAACAACGACAGGAACCCGTATGCCCTTGCTTCCCCATCACGACGGCTCCCCGCTCTACGTGTCGAATCAGAATCCGGAGATCGGCGATGTCGTCGAGCTGCGCCTTCGGGTACCCGAGGCGTTCGGGCCGGTGGAGAGGGTGGCGGTGCGCTCCCTGCCCGACACCGAGTGGTGGGTGGACGAGGCGGAGTGCCTCGGCGCCGTCGACGGCTGGCAGTGGTGGACGGCGAAGGTGGCCGTGGCCAACCCGCGGCACCGCTACCGCTGGCTGATCATCCTGGCCGACGGGGGAGTGCGGGAGCTGACGCAGGCCGGGCTGAGCGAGCTCGAGGCGCCCGACGTGTTCGACTTCTCGCTCCTCTCCGGCAACCCGCCGCCCGCGTGGATGGCCGACGCGGTGATGTACCAGATCGTGCCGGACCGGTTCGCCCGCTCGGCGCACGCTGACCAGAACCCGGTGCCGGACTGGGCGATCCCCGCGGAGTGGGACGACCCGGTCGACCCGGTGATGCCCGCGCGCGTCACGCAGTACTACGGCGGCGACCTCGACGGTGTCGCCGAGCGGCTCGACTACCTGGAGGACCTCGGCGTCAACCTGATCTACCACACGCCGATCTTCCCGGCCGGCTCCAATCACCGCTACGACTCGCGCGACTTCGACACCGTCGACCCGTCGCTCGGCGGCGATGCGGCCTACCGTCGCCTGATCGAGGCGGTGCACGCGCGCGGCATGCGGATCATGGGCGACCTGACGGCCAACCACTCTGGCGACACGCATGAGTGGTTCCAGGCCGCGCTGGCGGACGGCGACGCCCCCCAGGCCGGCTACTACTTCTTCCACGACGAGGACAGGACCGAGTACGAGACGTGGCTGGGGGCCAAGACGCTGCCCAAGTTCGACTGGACCTCCCGCGCGCTGCGCGAGGCGTTCATCGAGGGCCGCGGCTCGGTGGTGGCACGCTGGCTCGATGAGCCCTACAACACCGACGGCTGGCGGATCGACGTCGCCAACATGACGGGCCGGCTGCGCGCGCAGGACCTCAACGAGGACGTGCGCCGCACCATCCGTGGGACGATGCAGGAGATCAACCCCGACACGCTCCTGGTGGCCGAGTACACCACGTTGCATGCCGCCGACTTCACGGGCGATGCCTGGCACGGCGCGATGTCCTACTCCACGTTCACCCGCGCCGTGTGGCACTGGCTGGCCGAGCCGCGGGTGATCGAGCACGTCAACGCGCAGGGCAAGGTGGTCCATGACTCGTGGTTCTTCGGCGTCCCGGGCGGGCTCCGCGGCTACACCGCGGCCCAGGTCGTCGAGCAGCTGCAGGGCAGCGCTGCGGAGCTGCCGTGGCGCGTGCGGGTGGGCTGCATGCAGGCGCTCGACTCGCACGACACGGCGCGCTTCGCCACCTTCACGCCCGAGGAGCTCGTGCCGCTCGGCGCGGGCCTCTCGCTGACCCTGCCCGGCCTGCCTGTCGTCTTCGCGGGCGACGAGCTCGGCGCCCAGGGCGTCGACGGCGAGGCCAGCCGCACGCCCATGCCGTGGTCCCGGCTGGACGAGCCGGCGGTGGCCGAGCGGTTCGCCGTCTACCGCGACCTGATCGGCCTGCGCCGCGGGCATGTCGCCCTGCAGCAGGGCAGCCTGCGGTTCGTGCACGCCGGCGTCGACACGCTGGCTTTCCTCCGTGAGACCACCGAGGAGTCGATCCTGGTGGTGGCCTCGCGCGCTGCCGACACCGTGGGTCTCGGCCCGGACCTCGTGCCGGGGATCGGCCGCGCCGAGCTGCTGTTCGGCGACGCCCGCCTCGACGTCGACGACGCGGGCGCGGCGCAGATCGTGAGCGAAGGCCCCAGCTTCACGGTGTGGGCGCTGCCCGGCATCGTGGTGCCGGAGCCCCCGGAGGGCGGCTTCGTCGACCGGCCGCGCACGCACCGCGACGCCGCCTGGCGCTGAGCCAAAACAAGGGGAGGGCCCGCGCCGAGCGCGGGCCCTCCCCCTTTGTCGTGCCCGAATCAGGCCTGCATGGTGCCCGTCTCGAGGAAGCGGACGTGCCAGCCCAGTGCGGTGGCCAGGTCGTGCGGGGTGTGGAGGCCGTTGGCCTTCTTCTCCGCCAGCTTCACGTACTCGCGCAGCGGCTCCTTGTAGTCCGGGTGCGCGCAGTTGTCGATGATCACCTTGGCGCGCTGGCGCGGGGCCAGGCCGCGCAGATCGGCGAGGCCCTGCTCGGTGATGATCACCTGGACGTCGTGCTCGGTGTGGTCGACGTGGTTGACCATCGGGACGATGCAGGAGATCGCGCCGCCCTTGGCCGTCGACGGGGTGACGAACGACGAGATCCAGCCGTTGCGGGTGAAGTCGCCCGAGCCGCCGATGCCGTTCTGCATCCGCGAGCCCATCACGTGCGTGGAGTTCACGTTGCCGTAGATGTCGGCCTCGATCATGCCGTTGCAGGCGATGACGCCCATGCGGCGGATGGCCTCCGGGTGGTTCGAGACGTCCTGCGGGCGCAGGATGATCTTCTTGGCGTAGTGCGCCGCGTTGTCGTTCATCTTCTCGGCCGCCTTGGGCGACAGCGAGAACGCCGTCGCGGAGGCGACGGTGAGCTTGCCCGAGTCGAGCAGGTCCACCATGCCGTCCTGGATCACCTCGGTGTAGGAGGTGAGGTTCTCGAACGGGCCGTCGAGCAGGCCCTGGAGCACCGCGTTGGCGATGTTGCCCACGCCGGACTGCATCGGCAGCAGGTTCTTGGGCAGCCGGCCCTGCTTCACCTCGTTGCCGAGGAAGTCCAGCAGGTTGTTCGCGATGGCGCGGGAGTCGTCGTCGAGCAGCTTGAACGGCGTGTTGCGGTCGGGGCTGTCCGTCTCGATGATCGCGACGATCTTGTCGGTGTCCACCTTGAAGACGGGCTCGCCGATGCGGTCGCCGGGCGTCTGGATGGGCAGCGGCACGCGGTTCGGCGGCAGCGCGCCGATGGCCGAGTAGATGTCGTGCATGCCGTACAGGCCCTCGGACTGCCAGGCGTTCACCTCGAGGATGATCTTGTCGGCGTGCTCGAGGTAGGTGCGGTTCATGCCCACCGACGACGACGGGATGAGCCAGCCCTCCTCGGTGACGGCGGTCACCTCGATGACGGCGACGTTCAGCGTGCCCAGGAAGCCCTGGGACACCTGCGGGCCGACGTGCGAGAGGTGGATGTCCTGGTAGAACGAGCGGCCCTGGTTGATGGCGGTGCGCATCTCAGGGTCCGACTGGTAGGGCATGCGGTAGGAGACGCCGCCGGTGCGGGCCAGCGCGCCGTCGAGCTCGGGGGCGGTGGAGGCACCGGTCCAGACGCCGACTCGGAACTCCTCGCCCTTGTTGTGGTGGGCGTCGATGATGGCGGCGAGGGCCTCGGGGAACTCCTTCGGGTAACCCGACCCGGTGAAGCCCGAGAAGCCGATGTTCCATCCGTTCTCGACGATGCTGGCTGCGTCATGAGCCGACATGACTTTCCCTCGCAACGCCTCGTTGCGAATGCGACCTGACATCTGTCCTCCTTGAAGATCACGGTGCTGCGGCACACCCTACCGGCTGCGGGGTAGCCGAATTGCCGCGCCCCGACAATCCGTCGCTCCTTGAGCCGGGCCACGGCGACGTAGGAGCCGCCGCCCGTGTCGAAAGGTCCGAAACCGTGGGCACCCTGCTGCGGAAGGCGCGGGACCTTTCGACTCGGCGTTCGGCTGGCGCCTCACGGCCGGCTCAAGGAACGGCGAACCCGGCGAACGCGGTGACGGCGTCGAGCCGGGGGAAACCGATGGCCACGTCGGCCGCGGCGGCCGTCACGGGCTTGGCCCGGTAGGCCACCGAGAGGCCCGCCGCGGAGAACATCGAGAGGTCGTTGGCACCGTCGCCGACCGCGACCGTCAGGGCGGGGTCGATGCCGTGCGCGTCGGCGAACCGGAGCAGGTCGCGCGCCTTCTGGTCACGGTCGACGATGCCGCCGAGCACGCGGCCGGTGAGCCGCTCCACGCCGTCGACCGTCTCGGTCTCCAGGTCGTTGGCGTGGAAGAAGTCGAGGCCCAGGCTCTGGGCCAGCGGGCCGACGAGCGGGGTGAACCCGCCCGAGGTCACGCCCACGAGCGCGCCGGCCGCGCGGGCGGCCGCGATCAGCTCGCGGGCTCCGGGCGACAGCGTCATGGCGGGCCCCACCTCCTGGAACACCGACGTCGGTAGCCCGGCGAGGGTGGCGACACGCTCGCGGAGCGAGGCGGCGAAGTCCAGCTCGCCGCGCATGGCGCGCTCGGTGATGTCGGCCACCTGTTCGCCGACGCCGGCGTGGACCGCGAGCAGGTCGACGGCCTCGGTGGTGGTGAGGGTGGAGTCGACGTCGAGCATCAAGAGGCGAGCCGGGGTGGTCGCGAGGGGCTCCGCGACCACCCCGACCGCGACGGAGCCGGCCACCGCGCGCAGTGCGTCGCGCAGGGCGGCCGGCTCGTCATGGCTGGTCAGCACGCTGATCCTTGTCCCGTACGCCTCCTCGGTCCTCGACTCCCGCCCGCCCGGGATGAGGGCGACGAGCGAGGCGGGGATGGGGCCGGGGGCGGCGAGGGTCACGCGGATCTGCATGCCGGCCAGGGTAGTGCCCAGTCAGCGGGTGGCGGCGGTGGGCGTCACGGTGACGGACTCCTCGGAGCCGTTCCTGATCACCGTGAGCGTCATGGCCTGGTCGACCCGGCCGGCGCGCACCAGCGCCACCAGCGACTCGGTGGAGGTGACGGGCTGCCCGTCGACGGCCGTGATCAGGTCTCCCTCCTTGAGTCCGGCGCGGGCCGCGCCCGTGTCCGGGACGACGGAGGCGACCACGGCGCCCTGCGGGCCGGTCTGATCGACGTCGCGGGCCGTCACGCCCAGCTGCGGGTGATCCGCGGTGCCGCCCGCGATCAGCTGCTCGGCCACATACTGCACCTGGTCCGCGCCGATCGCGAACCCGATACCGATGTTTCCTGCCTGGCTCTCGCCCGACGACAGCGAAGCGATCGAGCTGGTGATGCCGACGAGCTGGCCGGAGGTGTTGACCAGCGCGCCGCCGGAGTTGCCGGGGTTGATGGCCGCGTTGGTCTGGATCGCCGCGGTGACCACCACGTCGGAGCTCTGCGCCATGTTCCTGCCGCTGGTCACGGCCTGCGTGGTCACGGGGCGGTTCAGGGCGGACACGATGCCGGTGGTGACGGTGTCGGCGAGGCCCAGCGGGTTGCCGATCGCCATCACCGGGTCGCCCACCTTGAGCGCCTTCGCGTCGCCGAACGCCATGGTGGCGAGGTCGGCGGGCGGGTTGACGAGCTTGATGACGGCCAGGTCGGTCGACGGGTCCGTGCCCACGACGGTCGCCTCGTAGGAGACGTTGTCGAGCAGGACCGTGAGGCGCGCGTTGCCGAGGCCGGAGACCACGTGGTTGTTGGTCACGATGTGGCCCGCGGCGTCGATCACCACGCCGGAGCCCTGGGCGCTGCCGCCCTGGCCCTCCACCTGGATGGCCGCGACGGCCTTCGAGGCGGCCGTGGCGACCGTGGTCCAGTTGGGGTTGCTCGGGTCGGCCTGGACCACCTGGGTGGCGGATCCGCCGGTCAGCGCCGGCGTGGTCGAGCCCAGGTGCGAGGCCGCGAAGCCCGCGCCGCCGCCGACGCCGGCCGCCAGCACCGCGATCGCCAGCGCACCGGCGACGCGCGAGCGCTTCCTGGCCCGCGGGGCGGCCTGCACCGTCGGCGTGCCGAAGGCGCTGGGCGGCGGGTAGGTCGCGCCCAGGTCGTAGGAGGTGGTGGGGGCGCCGGTCGCGGTCTGCGCGGTCTGCGGCGCGAAGGTGGGGGCGCCGGCCGCAGGCTGCGGGGCGTTGGTGGGGGCGGAAGGCGGCTGAGGGACGGTCGGCTCGTTGTGCGGCGTGCCGGACTGCTGCCACCCCTCACGGCTCCACGGGTGCGGGTTCGTTTCGTTGCTCATCGGGGTCTCCTCGCTAGGCATGTCACTATGGAATCCCCGCACACTGTGCGTTTCCTGTGAGCTCCCTTTCGGGCTGCTGGGAGTTTGAAGGCCGCTATTCGCCGCTCAGCGGGCGGTGGTGACCGTCACCGTGTAGTGGGGGTCCTGGGCAGCGACAACGGTCCGCCCGAGGCGCACGTTCAGCTCCTTGCGGTAGGGCAGGTGGGAGTTGAACACGCACCACAGCTGGCCGCCCGGGCGCAGCACGCGCGCGGCGTCGTCGAACATGCGAAGGGTGTCGGTGGTGTCCTTCGCCACACCTTGGTGGAACGGCGGGTTGGTGACGATGGCGTCGAACGAGGCGTCGGCATAGCCGTCCAGCCCGTCGCCCCAGGTGGCGTCGACGTCGAGGCCGTTGACCTCGGCCGCGACGGCGGTGCCCGCCACCGACGACCAGCTGACGTCCCGGGCGGAGACCCTGAGGCCGTCCTTGGCCATCCGCATCGCCAGCGTGCCGTTGCCGCAGCCGAAGTCCAGCACGTCGTCGGCCTCCAGCGCGGGCGCGCGGCCGCCGCCGGCCATCGCCATCATCAGGAGCCGCGAGCCGGGGTCGATCTTGGTTCCCCCGAAGGTGCCGCCGTGGGCCGCGACGGCGAAGCCGAAGTCCTCGTGCGACCGGACCTTCGGCCAGTCGGACTCCAGACCCTCGGGGCCCCATGCCCTGAGCACGCGCGCCTTCGCGCGCCCCAGCGAGGCGGTGACCGCGGCGAAGTGCTTGTTCAGCACCTCGTTCATGGTGCGGTTGAGGTGCTTGATCTTGGCGCCGCCCACGAACGTCACGTCCTGGGCGCCCTGCACGACGGCGGCCTGCTCGTCGAGCGCGGCCAGCGACTTCGGCAGCCGGGCCAGCGCGAGGTCGACGCCGGCGAGGTCGGCCGGGTGCTCCACCAGCAGCGCGGGGTCCACGAGGGCGGCGTCGCGCCAGTCGTCGCAGAACACGCGCACGTCGTCGGAGAGGGTCAGGCCATCGTCGACCAGAGCCGGTGCATCGAGCACCGCCACCGCCTTCGCCTCCCTCGGAGCCTCGTCCCAGATCAGGTCGTCTACCGCGTCGCGCATGACGCGATCCTATTCGCGTAGGTTGGGCCCGTGGAATTCTCGGTGACCATCGACCCGGCCGACGACGACGCCCTGGCCCTGCTCACGCGGCTCGCCGAGCGTGCCGTCGTGCAGCCGCTGCTGCACGGCCCCGGCACCGCGCTGGTGCTCGGCGGCGCGCGTTCGGGCAAGTCGAGCTGGGCAGAACGGCAGCTCGAGGGCTGTGAGGACGTCGAATACGTCGCCACGTCGATCGTCGACCCGGACGACGCCGAGTGGGTGGAGCGGGTCGCGCTGCACCGCGCGCGTCGGCCCGCGTCCTGGCGCACCACCGAGACCGTCGACCTGCCCGCCGTCCTCGCGTCGGACGACCAGGCGCCCGTGCTGGTCGACTGCCTCGCCGTCTGGCTGGACAGGGTGCTGTTCGAGGCCGGCGCATGGGACGAGGCCGACGGCTGGCGCGCGCGGGTCGAAGAGCGCGTGGCCGCGTTGGTGGCCGCGCTGGGCACCACCCGGCGCGACGTGATCCTGGTCAGCAACGAGGTGGGCCAGGGCGTCGTCCCCGCCACGGCATCCGGCCGGCTGTACCGCGACGAGTTGGGTCGGCTGAACACGAGGGTCGCCTCCGCGGTGGACGAGGTCTGGTTCTGCACCGCGGGGGTCGCGAGGCGGCTGAGGTGAGGTCGCTGCACGCCGCCCTCGGGCTGTTCACCGTGCTGCGCGTGCCGCCGTTCGACCTCGACCGCGCCACAGCCGCCCGCGCGCTGCGGGCCCTGCCGTGGGTGGGGCTGCTGCTCGGCGCCGCGGCCGGCGCGCTGTCGTGGGCGGCCGGCGGGGGACTGCTCGGCGCCGTGCTGGCCCTCACGCTGCTGGCCGCCGCGACGGGGGCCCTGCACCTCGACGGGCTGGCCGACACAGCCGACGGCCTGGGTTCGCGCAAGCCACGCGACGAGGCACTGGCCATCATGAAGCGCTCCGACATCGGCCCGATGGGCGTGGTCTCCCTTGTTCTGGTGCTGGCGATCGACGCCACCGCCCTGGCCAGGCTCGGGGCACCGCTCGCGCTGGTGGCCCTCGCAGCGGCGGCGGCCACCGGCCGGGTGGCGGTGCAGGCCGCCTGCACAGGCTCGGCCTCCGCGCGCCCGGGCGGGTTCGGGTCGCTGTTCGCGGGCGCCGCACGGCCCGCCGAGGCGGTGGTCAACGCGATCTTGCTGACTACGGTGGTGTTGCTCGCCGGCTGGTGGGCAGCCGGCCTGCTGGGCGCGGCAGCGCTGGCCGTGGGCCTCGCCGTCGCCGTGGTGGTCGCCACCATCTGGGGCCGGCGCCTGGCCCGCCACTTCGCCGGCTGGACAGGTGACACGTTCGGCTCCCTGATCGAAGTCACGCAGTGCGCCACGCTGGTCAGCACGGCCATTGCCGCTGGTTATCTGGTCGTTCCTTGAGCCGGGCCCCGTTCCTTGAGCCGGGCCCCGTTCCTTGAGCCGGGCCCCGGCGCGGAGCGCCGGGGCCCGTGTCGAAAGGTCCGTAAGTGTGGGCGGGGAGTTGCGGTAGTAATGCCGTTCCTTGAGCCGGGCCGCCGCGCGGAGCGCCGGGCCCGTGTCGAAAGGTCCGTACGTGTGGGCGGGGAGTTGCGGTAGCAGAGGTCGCCGGAGGCTGTGGTTTCGGACCCTTCGAGACGCAGCCCCGCACGGTTCACGCTCGGTGTGAGTTACCGGGCGGGGCTGCTCCTCAGGGACCGGCTGCTGAGCCGGGCGCCTGTTCCTTGAGCCGGGCCCCGGTCGTTGGGTCGAGCCCCGTTCCTTGAGCCGGGCCGCCGCGCGGAGCGCCGGGCCCGTGTCGAAAGGTCCGCAAGTGTGGGCAGGGAGTTGCGGCAGCAGCGGTCGCCGACGGCTGTGGTCTCCGGGCCCTGGAGATCGCCCCCAGAGGGGGCTTACCCAACGTGCATGGAATTTTGACGCACAACTCCACGTGCTGTGCCCTGTAGGGCAGAGAAGGCAGGGTTGCGCGCCGAAATTCCATAGCTGAACTCCACGTCTACGTGCTCACGGTCTCGGACCCTTCGAGACGCAGCCCCGCACAGTTCACGCTCGGTGTGAGTCGCCGGGCGGGGCTGCTCCTCAGGGACCGGTCGTTGAGCCGGGTCCCCGTTCCTTGAGCCGGGCCGCCGCGCGGAGCGCGGGGCCCTTGGCCGTGAGGTCCGCGACCCGACCGCGCTCTCAGCCCAGGCGCAGTAGTGCGATGCCCGCGACGGCGCACGAGGCGGCGACAACGCTGATAGTGGTGAGGCTCTCTTTGAACAGCAGCCAGCCGACGAGTACCGCGGCGACGACGCCTGTCTCGCGGAGTGCCGACACCATCGCGAGCGGCGCGCGGGCCTGGGCCCACACGATGATGCCGTAGGTGACCACAGACAGGACGCCGCCGATGGTGCCCAGCGCGGCGTGCTCGCGCATCCCGGCGAGGAGCCGACGACGGTCGCGGGTGAAGGCGAAGCAGACCACGGGCAGCAGCAGGCCTTGGACGGCGAACATCCAGGAGGCGTAGCCGAGGGTGCTGCCGGAGATGCGCACTCCCACGCCGTCGAGCAGCGAGTAGCCGGCGATGACCAGCGCCACGCAGACGGCCAGGCCGATGCCGTGCAGGGCCGCGCGCCCTCCGCCGGCGAGCGCGAGCGTGCAGAGCGCCGCGACGATGGTGGCGATCCCTGCGGTTTGGAGCCAGCTGAGGTGCTCGCCGAGGACGGCGACGGAGACGCCGGCCACCACGACGATCGAGAGGCCGCGACTGATCGGATAGGCGCGGCCGAACTCGGCGCGGGCGTAGGCGGCCGTCACGAGGATCAGCGCGGCGGCCTGCAGGACGCCCGAGCTGAGGAGCCACGGCCACGACGCGGCGGCCGGCAGCGGGAACACCACGCAGCCGATCGCGCCCAGCACGAGGTTCGGCAGGCCGATGAGCGCCGAGGCGACCAGCCGGTCCGGGATGGCCTTGGCGATCGCGTTCCACGTCCCGTGCAGGAGAGCGGAGCCGAGCACAGCGAGGGCGACGGCGGTGGTCACGGCGTCACCCAGGAGGGCTCGGTGCCGAGCAGAAGCCGACCCACAGGGGTGAGCGGACCGGCGATGTCGGCGGCGTCGTAGCGGGCCAGCGTGAGTTCGGCGACCTCAAGGTCCAGCGACGGACCGGCCCAGCCCGCCATGCGCGCCGCGACCTCCGCCAGCGGCACGGACACGCCGTACAGGCCGACAGTCACGTGCGGGACGTACGACGGCGCGCCGCAGGGGCGCCCGACGGTGAGCGCGCGGTGGAGGGGCAGCAGGGCGTCGTGGCCCTCGACGGTGAGGTGCGGCGACGTCGTGAACGTGCCCCAGCCGTCGATCCGCAGCGGGAAAGGAGCGGGGGAGAGGGCCATGAGCCGACCCAGGTCGGCGCGGAAGGCCTCCTCGTCGTAGATCGTGTCGCCCGGGGCGGCGCCCTCCGCGGGGGCGAGTCCGGCGAAGACGAGCGTCACGTGCGGTTGACGGGCGTAGCGCGGGTAGAGCAGGTCGCCGAGGCGGGCGCGGGCGTCGGCGATGGCCGCGCGCACGGCGGGGACGTCGACGTCGACCAGCCAGACGAGCGCGTGCGGGCACCCGCCGTGCCACTCGGGGAAGTCACGGTCCTCGATCGGGAGCGTACGCTGGTCGTTCACAGATTCGATCCTCGGGTTGGCGTCCGACCGACATCGTGGCACCGATACGCTGCGGACATGAAAACCGTCTTGACGCGAGCGCTGACGCTCTGCGTCGCTGCTCTGGTGGCAGGCACCGGTGCCGCGTGTTCACCGGCGCAGTCCGCGAGGAGCCAGGCCCCGACGCCGCCCACCTCTTCGGCCGCGGTGACCCCCTCGCCCTCGCCCTCGCCCTTGCCGTCGCCGTCGCCGTCGGCCAGCGCGAGCGAGACGACGCCAGAGGTCTCACCCACCGCCACAGACCCGGGGGACGAGGCCGTCGAGGCGCTCCCTGTGGAGGCGATGAACGCGGGATTCGCGTTCACCGTGCCCGAGGATTGGCAGTCCTTCGACTTCAACCTCATCGCGGAGATGCCGACCGACGAGTGGCCCGACGCGTTGAACGAGATGGCCGAGAACATGGGTATGACGCCCAAGGACTTCATCGCGGTGATGCAGGAGCAGATGGAGGTGATGGTCGTCGGCGAGATCGACCCGGCCTTCACCGAGAGCATCAACGTCGTCGCGACGCCGATCGCGCTGCTGCCGCCCGACAAGGAGTTGACGGCCCTTGCCGACCAACTCGGCTGGGAGGACGCGACCATCGAGCGGCCCAAGGCCAACGAAGGTGAGGTGGCGGTGATCCACTACACCATGGACATGGACGAGTTCATCCTCCACGGCCGGTCGATCATGGTGAAGGTCACCGACGGCCACAAGGGCGGCATCATCACCGTCAGCACCTCGTCGGAGAAGCAGGCGAAGGCGCTCGAGGAGCAGATCCTCGACACCCTCACCATTCTCCCGACTTAGGAGGCCGCCGCGGCAGCCTCTTCTGCGTCCATCTGCGCGACGAACTCGTGCTTGCTCGACTGCCAGCCGTCCTCGGTCATGCCCGTGCGCCAGTAGCCCGAGATCGACACGTCCGCGCGCGGCACGTGGCGCTCGACGAACAGGTACCGCCGGATGTCCTTGACCATCTCCGCGACGCCGTGCACGAACCAGCCGACCTTCCCGCCGGGCACCTCGGCCCCGCGCACCGCCTGGCTGAGGAGCAGGCCGTAGGGGGCGCCGTCGCGGGGGACCCAGACGATGTCGATGCCCTGGCCCTCGGGGACGGCGAACGTGGCGTCCATGTTCGCGACCTCGATGAAGGCCTGTGCGGTCGAGCCCTCGGGCAGGCGCTCCAGCGAGGCGGCGATGGCGGGTGCCGCGGCCTCGTCACCCGCGAGGATGAAGTGACCGTAGTCCTCGGTCGGGTGCCAGGCGCCGCCCGGGCCGAAGAAGCCGATCTCGTCGCCCGGTTGAGCGTTCGCGGCCCACGGGCCGGCGAGGCCCTCGTCGCCGTGGAGGACGAAGTCGAGCTGCGCGGCGCCCGTCGCCGAGTCGTAGCTGCGGATGGAGTACGTCCGCGTGACGGGCGCGTGCTCCGGGTCGGTGGCGCGGATCTCGTCGGGGTCGAACGGCCACGAGTAGTCGGCGCCCTTCGGCGGGAACAGGATCTTGATGTAGTGATCCGTCTGTGGGAGGGTCGCGCCGACCAGGTCGGGGCACGAGAACGTGAGGCGGATCAGGTCGGGCGACAGGCGCTCGGAACCGGTGACGGTGGCTCGGCGCACGACGCGTCGCTTGTCGGACATGAAGTGTCCCCTCTCAGACTTAGGCAAACCTAACCTAGCTTATGGGGTCAACCACCTCGGTCATCGCCCGCACAGGGAGCGGGGCGTACAGGTGCGGGAAACCGCCCTCGACAAGGATGGGAAGCTCCGGGCTGGGGTCGAGGCGGAGGAGGACGACGGCGTCGTCGGCGAGGTCGCCGTAGAACCGTGCGCGCGTGTCGGCCACCTGATGCGCGAACGAGCCGTGCACGAAGCCCTCATCGTTCAGGCCGGCCTCGCGGCTGGACCACGGGTAGCTGCCCGTCTGCTGCGCCTCGCGCCAGCGGTCGACCAGCGCCCAGTGGTAGAACGGCTCGTCGACAGGGACTCGCGGCCCGAGCAGACCGAGGGCGACCAGCTCGTCGCGCACCTGCTCGGCGGAGCGGAAGTGGATGCCGGTCATCCCGATGGCCGCGGCGCCCTCGACGTTGGGGAGCGAGTCGTCGACGAAGACGGCCTCGGCGGGGTCGACACCCAGCCGGGTGCAGGCGAGCTGGAAGATCTCCGGCTGCGGCTTCGTCACGCCTTCGAGCCCGGAGACGACGATGTCGGAGAGGCGGCGCAGCACGCCGTGCATCGGGGGCGCGACCTGGAAGGTGTCGCCCGCCCAGTTCGTCAGCGCGCCGACGGTGACCCCCGCGGCCTGGAGCTCGGCGATCAGCGCGGCCGTGCCCGGCACGGGGTCGGTGATGGTGGCGCCGAAGTGCTCGACGTAGGCGCGGATCCCGTCGGCATCCTCCGGATGCAGCGCGGCGAGCTCCTCGGTGGCGGCGGTGGTGTCGGGCCGCGCGTCGTTGGCGTGGTTCCACTCGGCGAACCCGATCCGCGCCATGAAGGCCGGGACCTCGTCGGCAGGCATGACCTGCTCGAACGCGCGCTGCGGCACCCAGGAGATGATGACCTGGCCGATGTCGAAGATGACGGTGTTGTGCATCCGGCCATTGTGCCGGGGTCGGCCGAGCCGCGCGGGAGAACGTCCGCGGGGACCGCCCCGACGCTACGGGCGCTACTTCTTGATCTTCGACGTCTTCGCCGAGGTCACCGTCGTGCTCGTGTAGCCCGACTTCGCGCCCTTGACCTTGACGGTGATCTGCCGGTTGGCGTCGGCCTTCTTGAGCGTGTAGGTGGACGCGGTGGCGCCGGTGATCTTGGTCCCGTTGCGGTACCACTGGTAGGTCAGCTTCACCGGCTTCGGGCCCCAGGTGCCGGCCTTGGCGGTGAGCTTCTTGCCCACCTTCCTGGTGCCGCTGATCGTCGGTTTCGCGGACGTGAGCGTGCCGTAGCCCACCTTCGCGGTCTCCGCGGAGCTGACCGACGCGGCCGAATAGCCGCTCTTGGTACCGCGGACGACCACCTTGATCCGCTTCCCTCGGTCGCTCGCGGTCAGGGTGTACGTCGATGCGGTGGCGCCGGTGATCTTCGCGCCGTTCCGATACCACTGGTAGGTCAGAGTGACGGGTTTCGGGCCCCAGGTGCCGGGCTTGGCGGTGAGCTTCTTGCCCACCCGGAGCGTGCCGCTGATGCTGGGCTTGGCCGTGCTGAGCTTCTTGGCGCTGGGCACGACGTCGGGCGTGGTGGACGACGTGCCGGATCCGAACGCGTTGGTCCAGTAGACGCCGTAGGTGGAGCCGGCGTCGTAGTAGACGCCGATGCCGATGTCCGTGAAGCCGGGGTTCATGATGTTCTGGCAGTGCCCGGGGCTGCTCAGCCAGCCGGCCACCACGGCGCCTGCATCCGAGTACCCGGCCGCGATGTTCTCGCCGGCCGACCGGTAGGAATAGCCGGCCTTCTTCATCCGCTCGAACGGGCTGGTGCCGTCCTGGGAGTTGTGGGCGAAGTAGTCGTTGACCGCCATGTCCTTGGAGTGAAGGTACGAGGCGTTGTCGAGCGCGGTGTTCTCGGTCAACGGCGCGGCTGCGTCGAAGGACTCGGTGCCGCAGGTCCGGGCCGTGCTGCGGGCCTTGTTGATCTCGGCGAGCACCTCCGCCCGCACCGTCGACTGAGTGGGCTGGGCGTTGACGGCGGTCGTGCGCGCGTTGGTGAACGAGGCCGCCCGGGCGGGTGCACCCCAGGCGCCGAGCGTGAGCGCGAGGGCCGACACGGCGGCGAGCCACGCGGCGGGTCGCGCGCGCTTCGACGAGCGATCGGTCGTCAGGGGGTGTCCGAACATGGGCGTGCCTCCAGGTGATGGTCGCAGTGCGCGCGGTCCCCCCAGCCGGCCGGGTGCCGACGAGGGAGACGATACAGCCCCCTGCCCTCCGCGAGGCATCATGTCCCGCGTATACGCGAACGCCTTCTTTCATGGCAAGGCCTTCGCGCATACGCAGACTTGTGCACGTGTTGTGAGCCCGGGCTGGCTAGCCTTTGGCAATGGACTCTCGACTGCTGCACCGTGACATCTGGGTCGGCCCACTGGAAGAACTGCGCGCGGGACTGCCCGAACGTGCGGCGAGCGTGGCGTTCTCGGGCGAGATGAGTCGCGGGGGCTTCGGCGGCAGCGAGGTGTGTCGCACGTCGCTGGGGGAGACGTTCTACCGCGAGCGGGGCGAAGGGTACAGCTCGATGGACCTGCTCCGCGCAGTGAAGGAGTATGCCGACAACACCTCGGTCGGCGTCGCCGTGACGGTGGACCGGTATGCGGCTCCGAAGGTGGTGCTCTACGAGATCCCGGGTGACGGGTCGGTGAGCACCGGAGGGATCGGGGCGCCGATCGGATCGGTGGTGCTGCGGCCCGGTGCGGTGCCCGAGCCCTATCGACGGTTGCCCGCCCGGTACCCGTCCCACTGGGACTCGACGATGGACCCGGCCTGGGTATCCACTGTCGTGCGGCAGTGCCTGCCCGAGGGCCAGGGCATGACGCCTCAGCAGATCCAGGAGTGGGAGCGGCGCACCAGCTGCATGCTGCCGCCGGACGTGCGCGCGATGTATGAGACGGCCACGAGCGGCGACCTGATCAAGCCCGTCGTGCCCGGCGACCCGGACTCCGAGGACGACGACAGCCGCTACCTGATGCGCCTCTTCCCGCTCGGGCACGACGACGAGTATTGGTGCCCGGACGGGCGCTACGGGTCCTGGCACTACGGTGCCAGCGAGGTGGCCGGGCCCGATCCGACGGGCCGCGTCCAATCGCTCGCCTTCTCCCCGGCCTGGGTGCCGCTCGGCGACGACTGGGGCGGCAACTACTTCGTCTCCGATCTCGCGCCCGGGCCGAACGGTCGCATCGGGCAGATCCTGTTCGTCGATCATGAGGAGAGCTCCGGCGCCAGCTGGGTGGCGCCCTCGCTGACGGCCTTCCTGGCCAACCCGCCCAGCAGCTATGAGATGCCGCCCGCCGCCGGCCCGCTGAAGGTGCGCCTCGGCGGCAGCGACCGGGACATCGTCGGCACCGTCACGCCAGAGACGGAGGTGTTGATCGTCAACAGGGTGGACCAACCGGTGGACCTCTCCGTCCTCGCCGGGCATCCGAGGTTGCGGACGGTGGAGATCGATCCCGGCCGCGCCACCGGGATCGACGTGGTGCAGCAGTTGCCCGCGCTGGAGTATTTGGCGGTTGACCTGCCGACGTGGCGTTATTTGATCGACCGCGACCTGGTCCCTGGAGGTCTGCTGGCCGCCGGTTTCGAGGGGCGTGACGCCACCTGGGCCGAGGTTGTCGACGTCGCGAACACGCTGCTGACCCGCTGGAACCGCCCGCCCATCATCGAGCACACCATCCACGCTCTCTGAGGCGCGAGGCCGTTCGCGGGCGAGGGTCGAGGTTTGGTGGGTGGCATCGCCGCGCGGGTCGTCAGAACTCATACAACCTGCGGTCCATCGCCCGGATGGGGACTGCGCACCGGTTCGTGCCGTGCCTGCGGGCCGACCGGAGCTGCCCCTGACAAAAACAGCGGCTCCCGCCCTGGTGGGCGGGAGCCGGAGGTGGCGGAGGATACGAGATTCGAACTCGTGAGGGCGTGAACCCAACCCGCTTTCCAAGCGAGCGCCATAGGCCTCTAGGCGAATCCTCCGCGGGGAACCTTACCGGAGCGGGGAACCGGCCTCAACTTGCCAGGTTGCGGGCCGCTGCCCGCAGGGATGCGCTGGGGGAGACCCGGCCGACGACCTGGCCGTGGCCGAGCACGGGCTGAGGCTGGAACGACGCGAGGGTGGGCGTGCCGAGGCCGAGCGCTTCGAGGACGGCGATCAGCGCGGGGACGACGGCGCGGTGTGCGCCGTCGGAGGCCTTGATGGCGATGCCGGTGCCGTCGGGCAGGCCGGCGGCGATGGTGCCCTCCGCGCCCGACTTCACGACGATCCCCGGCACTTCGCGGTGCAGGGTCGCCTCGTCGCGCCGGGTGCCGGAGGCGTACTCCGGATGGGCGCGGAACGCGTCGGCGATGCGGAGGGCGTCCGGGTCGGCTCCCGAGGCGAGCCGACCGAAGGCCCGCGCGAGGCCGGCGAGCGTCGTCGGGTAGGCGGGCGCGCCGCAGCCGTCGGTGACGGGAGCGCCGATTTCGTCGCCGGTGAACTCGGCCAGCGTCTCGGCGATGGCCCGCTGGAGCGGGTGCTGCGGGTCGCGGTAGCCGGCCGGGTCCCAGCCGGCGCGGACGGTGGTGCGGAGCATGCCGGCGTGCTTGCCGGAGCAGTTGTGTGCGATGGACTCCTTGCCGCGCCCGGATGCGACCCAGGCCAGCAACGCGTCCTCGTCGCCGGGCAGCGCGGGTGGCGTCTGGAGGTCGGCGGGCGACAAGCCCGCGCCGGCGAGGAGCGCCGTGACGCCGTCGACGTGGAGGGGCTCGCCCGAGTGCGACGCGCCGGAGAGGGCGAGCAGGGCGCCGTCGACGTCGAGGCCGTGGCGCAGCATCGCCACCGACTGCACGGGCTTGACGGCCGAGCGGGCGAGCACAGGTGTGTCGACGTCGCCGAGGACGAGCCGCGGCGCACCGCTGGGGGAGAGGACCGCGACGCTGCCGTGATGCAACGCCTCCAGGTAGTCGCCTCGCCACACCTCGGCGAGCACGGGATCACTGCTGGCAACCATGCGCCGAACAGTAGCGCCGACGAGGGAGCTGGCGGATGCGGTAGAGTTGCCCTTGGTTCCTCGCGCGGCGGTATCTCGCCCAACTCCCCCAGGGTCGGAAGGCAGCAAGGGTAAGTGAGCTCTATCGGGTGCGCGGGGGGCCCTTTTCTTTGCTCCGGATTTGTCAGCGCACTGGAATAGGGTGGTCGCGTGGACGAGGAATACGACGAGGACGAGTACGCCCCCATCGACGAGGGCTTCGATTCGGCAGGCCTTCCCGGCTTCGAGCCGATGGACGGCCCCGGCCTGTTCGACGACGTGGAGCCCGAGCCCGAGCAGGATGGCCCCTCGCTTTTCGCCGACGAGGAGCCCGCGGAGCCGGCGCTCGTTCCCGCGGCGCGGCCGGTCAGAGCCGGCGGGCCCGAGGCGCCGCTCGCGCTGTACCGCCGCTACCGCCCCGACGCCTTCGCCGACGTCATCGGCCAGGAGCACGTCACCGTGCCGCTGCAGCGCGCGCTGACCAACAACCGCGTCAACCACGCCTATCTGTTCTCCGGCCCGCGCGGCTGCGGCAAGACCACCTCGGCGCGCATCCTGGCGCGGTGCCTGAACTGCGAGCAGGGCCCCACGGCCACCCCGTGCGGCACCTGCGACTCGTGTGTCGACCTCGCTCGCGGCGGGCCCGGCTCCATCGACGTCATCGAGATCGACGCGGCCTCGCACGGCGGCGTCGACGACGCCCGCGACCTGCGCGAGCGCGCCTACTTCGCGCCCGTCGCCAGTCGCTACAAGATCTACATCATCGACGAGGCGCACATGGTGACGCCGCAGGGCTTCAACGCGCTGCTGAAGCTCGTCGAGGAGCCCCCGCCGCACACCAAGTTCATCTTCGCGACCACGGAGCCGGAGAAGGTGATCGGCACCATCCGGTCGCGCACGCACCACTACCCGTTCCGGCTGGTCCCGCCGAAGGTGCTCGGCGACTACCTGAGCGACATCTGCCAGACGGAGGGCGTGGCGATCGACCACGCGGCCATCCCGCTGGTGGTGCGCGCCGGGGGCGGCTCTGTGCGCGACTCGCTCTCGGTGCTGGACCAGCTCCTGGGCGGCGCCGGTGACGAGGGCGTGAGCTACTCGCAGGCCGCTGCGCTGCTCGGCTACACGCCCGACGCGCTGCTGGACGAGATCGTCGACGCCTTCGCCGCCGGTGATGCGGCGGGGGTGTTCCGCACCGTCGACAAGGTCATCGAGGTGGGCCAGGACCCGCGCCGGTTCGCCGAGGACCTCCTGCGCCGCCTGCGCGACCTGATCATCCTCGCCGCGGTGCCCGAAGCGGCCACCAACGGCATCCTCGACGTGGCCGCGGACCAGGCGCAACGGCTCCAGACGCAGGTCGCGGGCCTCGGCGCCGGCGAGCTGACGCGGGCCGCCGAGGTGATCGCCACCGGGCTCACCGAGATGCGCGGCACCACCGCACCCAGGCTGCACCTGGAACTGATGTGCGCGCGGGTGCTGCTGCCCGGCGCGGACCTGGACGAGCGCGGCCTGCATGCGCGCATGGACAGGCTGGAGCGCCGGGTCGGCATGATCGGCTCCGGCGCGCCGGAACCGGTGGCCGGTTGGCAGGACGTCGCGCCCGCCGTGCAGGAGCCCCCGAAGGAAACGCCCGCGCCACCGGCCGCGGTCCAACGACCCGCCCAGGCCCCGCCGTCGGCGCCCTCGAATACCCCGCCGACCGACCCTATTCCTACGCGTCCTGTTCCGACGAGCCAGACGCAGGCCGGCCCGGCACCGACGGAGCAAGCGGCCCCCGCGCCGTCGAGCTCCGCACCGCGTCAGCGGCCCGCGGGTGCGCCGCCGGGTGGGTCGGAGACGCCTGCTGCCGCGCCCGCGGCGGCGCCGCGCCCGGCGCCCAAGCCGGCAACGCCGGGCACCGTGCAGCTGACCGCGGCCGAGCTGCGCCGCGTCTGGCCGAACGTGCTCGACGAGGTCAAGCGCCGTCGTCGTTTCACGCACATGCTGCTCGCGCAGCACGCGCAGGTCGTCGACCTCGCCGACGGCGTACTGACGCTCGGCTTCTCCGGCCCCGGCCCGCGGGAGAACTTCGGGACGGGCGGCAGCGTCGAGGTGCTGGCCGAGGCTCTCGTCGAGGTGATCGGCGTGGAGGTGCGGATCAACGCGATCGTCGCTGCGGGGGAGAGCCCGGCGGCTCCCGCGCAGCGCCCCTCCGGCACGCCCGTACGTGCCCCGGA
The DNA here is from genome assembly GCA_047602285.1 of Arachnia sp. Classification (GTDB taxonomy): domain Bacteria; phylum Actinomycetota; class Actinomycetes; order Propionibacteriales; family Propionibacteriaceae; genus Arachnia. The sequence continues at coordinate 1,575,017 of JASGHR010000001.1, read as the reverse complement.
GCCGGAACCCGCGCCGACGCCGGCCGCGCCGCCGCCACCGCCGGCTCCCACCGAGGAGGTCTCGGCGGAGGACGAGGTGCTGGACGCGGCGCACAACGCTGAGGAGCTCCTCAGCGCGGCCTTCGGCGCGGAGGTCATCGCGGTCCGGGACGCCGAGTGACCCGCCGCCTATGCTTGCCCCGTGCCGCGCAGCCCACACCGCGCGGCACCGACCCTGAGGAGTGATTCACCGATGTTTGGCGACTTTGATCTGGCCGGGCTGATGCAGCAGGCGCAGCAGATGCAGGAGGACCTGGAGCGCGCGCAGGAGGATCTCGCGCGGCAGAGCTTCACGGCTCAGGCGGGCGGCGACCTCGTCACCGTCACGCTGAGTGGCAAGGGCGACCTCACCGACGTCGTCATCAAGCCGGAGGCGTGCGACCCGGAGGACCCGGAGACGCTGTCCGCGCTGATCGTGGCGGCGTTCCGCGCGGCGAAGGGCCAGGCCGACGCGGCGGTGGCCGCGGCGATGCCGCAGCTGCCCCAGCTGCCCGGCCTCGGGGGCTGACCGCAGCGTGTACGAGGGCCCCATCCAGGACCTGATCGACGAGCTGAGCCGGCTGCCCGGGATCGGGCCGCGCGGCGCCTCGCGGATCGCGTTCTTCCTGCTCGACGCCCCGGAGGAGGACGTGTTCGCGCTCGCGGACACGCTCCGTCGGGTGAAGGAGTCGTCGCGGGTCTGCGAGGTCTGCTTCAACGTCTCGCAGGAGGAGCGGTGCCGGATCTGCCGCGACCCGCGGCGCGACCGCAGCCAGCTGTGCGTCGTCGAGGAGTCCAAGGACGTCGTCGCCATCGAGCGCACCAACGAGTTCCGTGGCCTGTACCACGTGTTGGGCGGGTCCATTTCGCCGATCGACGGCCGGGGCCCCTCGGACCTGCACACCCGCGAGCTGTTCCAGCGCCTCGCCGACGGTGAGGTTCAGGAGGTCATCCTCGCGACGGACCCGGACACCCAGGGCGAGGCCACGGCGGCGTACCTCAGCCGGATGCTGCGCGATTTCGGCGTGCGCGTCACGCGCCCGGCCAGCGGGCTCCCCGTCGGCGGCGACCTCGAATACGCCGACCAGGTCACCCTCGGCCGCGCCTTCGAGGGCCGGCGCACGATGTTCGAGCCCACCGCCTGAGGCGGACTCCGACCCTCTCCCGAGTCGTCGTCCGCCCCGTCGACGGCGGCTCTAGGAAACTGTCGGTGGGGCCTCCTATTGTCGGGAGTCCGGGGCCCGAAGGGCCCGCACCGAGAGGAGCCCCTCATGTCGTTCACCCTCAGCCCGTACCTCGCGCTCGACGGCACCACCCGCCAGGCGATGGAGTTCTACCAGTCGATCCTCGGCGGGGAGTTGACGATCACCACCTTCGCCGAGGGCGGCGCAGGCGACTTCCCCGGCTCCGACAGGGTCATGCACGCCCGGTTGATCACCGACGCCGGGCATGAGATCTTCGGCGCAGACACCCTCGTGCAGATGGGGCACAGCGCCGGCGACACCGTCGCGCTGTCCCTCATGGGCACCGATGATGCGCTGCCGGCCATCTTCGAGCGGCTCGCCGAGGGTGGCGAGGTCATCGTCGCGTTCCAGCACCAGATGTGGGGCGACGACTACGGCCAGCTGCGTGACAAGTTCGGCGTCATCTGGCACGTCGACCGCTACGACGCACGCGCCTGAACCAGTGATCACCGCCCGCCGCCCGCCCGTCGATCCTGCGCCGCGAGCCGTCACCAGCCGGCGCCCGGACAGGAATCGGTGCCATCGATGCCGGCGATCAGGAAGTCCACGACAGGTGTCCGCTCACGCTCAGAGCGTGATCGTGCCGCGGATGAGCGTCGTGGTCGCGCCCCCGACCCACACGTTCCCGGTCTCATCGGGGGTGATCGTGATGTCGCCGGCCCGGCCCAACCGCGTCCCCTGCGAGACCCGGTACGCGCCGGCGGCCTGCCCGGTGCGAGCCAGCCACTGACCGACCGAGGCGTTCATCGACCCGCACACCGGGTCCTCGGCCACGCCGACACCGGGCGCGAAGGTGCGCATCTCGTAGGCGTGCTCGGATCCCTCGGGGTAGTCGCCGATCGCGCCGACCATCGCATCGGGGATCAGCGACAGGTCGGGCTCCAGATCCAGCACCGTCTGCGCGTTGGGCAGCCGCAGAACCGCCCAGCCAGGGCCGTTGTCGACCCACTGGTGCGCCAGCACCGCGTCCGGGTCGATCCCGAACGCGGCAACCACACGGTCCAGGAACTCCGCCTCCAGCTCCCCCATGCGACGGGTCTCGGGGGCGGCGAAGGAGAGGATGCCGTCGCCCTGGCGGACCCGCACCAGGCCCGCCGCGCACTCCTGTACCACCGTCCCGGACGTGCGGGGGGTGCCACCGGCTTCCAGCCAGGCGTGGGCGGAGCCCAGCGTCGGATGCCCGGCGAACGGCAGCTCCCCGCCGGGAGTGAAGATCCGCAGCCGGTAGTCCGCGGCATCCGTCGTCGGCGGAAGGACGAACGTCGTCTCAGACAGGTTCGTCCACCGCGCCACCCGCTGCATCGCTTCCTCGTCCAGCCCTTCGGCGTCCAGCACCACCGCGACCGGGTTGCCCAGATACGCCCGGGGAGAGAACACATCGACCTGCGCGAACGCGCGTGTGCGAGACATCAGAAGCCAACCTTCCGTAGCGACAGACTTACGCCATTTTATCGCGGAGCTTGCGCAACAGGATTGTCCTTCATGGCGATATGGTCGGCATATGAGCAACAGAAAGCATCTAGACCAGATGGATCGCGCAATTCTTGCCGAGCTGGCCCGAGATGGACGGTTGAGCAACGTCGACCTCGCCGCCCGGGTCGGGCTCACCCCTGCCCCATGCCTGCGCAGGGTCAAGCGACTGGAGGCGGACGGCGTGATCGCCGGATACCAGGCGCGCCTGGACCCGGAAGCCGCCGGACGCGGGTTCTGCGTCTACATGGAAGTCGAGACCACGATGACCAGCCAGGATGTCGTCGACCAGTTCGAGGCTGCCCTGACCGCCTACGAGGAGGTCACCGAGATGCGCCGTGTCTACGGCGCCATCGACTACCTCATCCGCGTCGAGGTCGCAGACAGTGGCGCCTATGAGCGCTTCCAGACGGAGAAGATGTACCCGCTTCCCGGGGTGCGTCGGATCGTCTCCCACACCACGATGAAACTCATCAAGAGCATCATCTGATCCGGTTCCTGCGAGGGACCTCTTCTGCGGTCGGGGGACGCCCTCGGGCATGTCTACGACCGCGTCGCCGTGACGCTGCGGGAGAAGCAACGGAGCGTCTTTTCCGGTAAGAGCCTCGGTGTCGTTCCCTTCGTGCGCAAATCCCGCGAGTAGGCACGCTACGGCTGCCTCTACCAGGCCCGCCGCCCTGGGGCGCGCATCGGCAGTGCACGGACACGAGTGGTACGAGTGCTTCGCGCAGTGGGATGAACGCCCTGAGCGTGGTCGCAAGGTCGTGACAGCGGGTGGAAGCTGCCGGGGCCGACATTCCCGAAGTCGGACGGAGTGCATGACTGCTTGCTCACGTAGTCGAAAGTTCGACGCTACTCTTGCCTCATGTCCGTCACCGAGCTGTCTGCGAGCACTCAGAATTATCTGAAGACGATTTGGGGGCTGTCGGAGTGGAGCGCGGACCCGGTGACGCCGACGTCGATCGCCGAACGCACCGGCCTGAAGCTGTCGTCGGTCTCGGACGCTGTGCGCCGGTTGACCGATCAGGGGCTGCTCACCCATGCCCCGTACGGATTCGTGGAGCTGACCGAGAGCGGGCGGGCATATGCGGTGGCAATGGTGCGTAGGCATCGGCTGATCGAGACGTTCCTGGTTGAGACGCTGGGATACCGGTGGGACCAGGTGCATGAGGAGGCGGAGGTCCTCGAGCATGCGGTGTCGGACTTCATGATGGAGAGGATCGATGATCTCCTCGGCCACCCCTCACGCGACCCGCACGGTGATCCGATCCCTGCTGCCGATGGCACGGTGGCATCGCCGGATGCGAAGCGGCTCACCGAGGTGGGCGCAGGTACGCGCGTGGTCGTGGAGCGGATCTCGGACGCGGACCCGGCACTGCTGCAGTTCTTCGAGGTGCAGGGCATCGGGATTGGCGTCGCCCTGGCCGTCAAGGAGGGGACCCCGTTCTCCGACGCCCTGCAGGTGAGAACCCCCGGATCGGATGCACCGGTGGCACTGGGACGCACGGCGACCGACGCGCTCTACGTCTCGACCGCTCCCGCCTGAGCCCGCTCCTCGTGGGATGCCGATCGCCGGGTGCTATGTCGTCTGCCGAGCAGCCCGTGCCGGGGTGCAAAGAGGTAGACGAGCGCGAACGCGCAGCCTTGCACGACCACGACGAGGCCTCCGGGTGAGGCGTCGAGCCAGTAGCTGAGGTAGATGCCGATCGCGGAGCAGCAGGCGGAGAGGATCGGTGCGATGACGAGCATCCGCCCGAACCTGTCAGTGAGCAGGTACGCGGTGGCGCCGGGGATGATGAGCATCGCGACGACGAGGACGACGCCGACCACCTGCAGGGCGACCACCGCGGTCAGGGCGAGCAGGCCCAGCAGAAGCGCGCCGAGGAACCTCGGGTTCAGGCCGATGGCGTGGGCGTGGGTCGGGTCGAAGGCGTAGAGGGTGAGGTCGCGACGCTTGACGAGGAGGATCGCGAAGGCGAGGGCGGCGAGGATCCCGACCTGGATGAGGTCTGCCGGGGAGATGCCGAGGATGTTGCCGAAGATGATGTGGTTCAGATCGGTCTGGCTGGGGGTGACGGAGATGAGGACCAGGCCGAGCGCGAACAGCGTGGTGAACACGATGCCGATCGCGGCGTCCTCTTTGACCCGGCTGGTTCCCCGCACGGCCCCGATCAGGGCGACGGCGAGGAAGCCGAACACGACCGCGCCGAGCGCGAAGGGGGCTCCTGCGATGTAGGCGAGGACGACGCCGGGGAGCACGGCGTGGGAGACGGCGTCGCCCATGAGTGACCAGCCGACCAGGACCAGCCAGCAGGACAGCAGCGCACAGACCACGGCCGCGATGACGGTGGTGACCAGGGCGCGGGTCATGAAGTCGTAGGAGAGCGGTTCGATGAGCCAGTCGATCGGGGTCATGCGGCGTTCTCCTGGTTCAGCACGTCCAGCCCGAAGGCGAGGGCGAGGCGTTCTGGGGCGAGGGCTTCTGTGACGGGGCCGTGGTAGAGCACGCGGCGCAGCAGCAGGATCGCCTCGTCCGCGAGCTGCGGGAGGGCGTGCAGGTCGTGGGTGGAGACGAGGATCGCACGCCCGTCGGCGGCGAGTTCGCGCAGCAGGCGCACGATGGTGGCCTCGCTGCGCTTGTCGACGCCGGCGAATGGTTCGTCCAGGAGCATGATGCGCGCGTCCTGGGCGATGCCGCGGGCGACGAATGCGCGTTTCTTCTGCCCGCCGGAGAGTTGCCCGATCTGCCGGTCGGCGTATTCGGTCAGCTCCACCCGTTCGAGCGCCTCGTCGACCGCGGCACGGTCCGCCGCCTGCGCCCTTCGGGTGACGCCCTGGCGGCCGTAGCGGCCCATCATCACCACGTCGCGCACCGAGACGGGGAAGGCCCAGTCGACGTCCTCGCTCTGCGGTACGTACCCGATGAGTCCGCGCTTGCAGGCGTGGGCCGTGGGTGCGCCGTTCAGCAGGACGCTGCCGTGGTTGGGGCGGAGCATGCCGGTGATCGCCTTGAACAGGGTCGACTTGCCCGACCCGTTCATGCCGATGAGGCCCGTCACCTTTCCCGCTGCAACGGCGAGGGAGACATTGTCGAGGGCGAGCACGTCACCGTAACGGACGGTGAGTCCTGTGACTTCGATCGCGCCGGTCACGGCTTCCTCTCGGTCAGGCCCGCGACGATCGTGTCCGCGTCGTGGCGGATGAGATCCAGGTACGTAGGCACCGGGCCGTCGGTCTCGGACAGCGAATCGACGTAGAGGGTGCCGCCGAAGGTCGCGCCGGTCGCGCTGACGACCTGCTGCATGGGCTTGTCAGATACGGTCGACTCGCAGAACACCGCGGGGACGTCATTGGCCTTGACGAACTCGATTGTCGAGGAGATCTGCTGCGGGGTGGCCTGCTGCTCGGCGTTGACCGGCCAGATGTATTTCTCGGTCAGGCCCGCATCGCGTGCGAGGTAGGAGAACGCACCTTCGCAGCTCACGAGAGCGCGCTGGTTCTTCGGGAGTGCCGCGAGCTCGCCGGTCAGGTCGTCCTGCACCTTCTGGAGTTCCTGCTTGTAGGCCTCGCCGTTCCTCTCGTAGTCCGCGGCGTGCTCCGGGTCGAGGTCGCTGAACGCATCCACCATGTTGTCGACGTAGACCTGCACGTTCTTCGGGCTCATCCACGCGTGCGGGTTGGGCTTGCCCGCGTAGGCGTCCTCGGTGATGTCCATCGGCTCGATCCCGTCGGAGACGACCACGTGCCTCACATGCACCTGATCGACGAACTGCTGGAACCACAGCTCCAGGTTCAGCCCGTTGTCCAGGATCAGGTCCGCGTCCGAGGCCTTGCGTATGTCGCCGGGCGTCGGCTCGTACCCGTGGATCTCCGCCCCGGGCTTCGTGATCGACTCCACCGTGAGGTGATCGCCTGCCACGTTCTCCGCGATGTCCTGCAGCGCCGTGAACGTGGTCAGCACCACCGGTTTGTCGTCGCCGGCGCTGTCCGTCGTGGGGCCGCTCGAGCAGCCCGCCAGCACCAGCGCGGCCGCCGCTGTGGCCCCGACCACTGTCATGATCCGTCCTTGTACGCGCACCCGCACCGTCCCTCAACTCGTTCGCTTCACTCCCGCAGACCACCTCTGCGTCATACCAAATCCTATTGTTCGACTCGACGTAGTTGCAACATCGGCGCGTCGTAGTGACATCGGAGAGGGTGCTTGGTAGGACGGTGGGCATCGCCAGCAGGCACAACATGTAGTGGCTGGCGGCACAGGTCGGGTCCGACCCGACGAGAGAGGAGAAGCCCGTGACGAGTAGTATCGAGGGCTCGCCGCCGCGCTTCGAGACCCGGCTGCTGACGCCCGGTGAGTCCCCGGACCTGGTGTTCTTCTCCAGCGTGTCGGAGAACACTCGTCGCTTCATCGAGCGTCTCGGTCGTCCGGCCGTGCGGATCCCGCTCCGCCCTCGCCGGGACGGGATGATCCGTGTCTGCCGGCCCTTCGTGCTGGTCGTGCCGACCTACGGCGGCGGCGAGCGATCCGGCGCGGTGCCGAAGCAGGTCATCGCGTTCCTGAACGACCCTCCCAACCGTGCCCTGATCCGCGGGGTGATCACCGCGGGCAACACGAACTTCGGCGAGCACTACTGCCTCGCCGGCCCCGTCATCTCGGCGAAGTGCCGGTGCCTGAGCTCTACCGGTTCGAGCTGCTGGGCACCGACCACGACGTGCAGCGGGTGCGCGCAGGACTCAGCGAGTTCTGGGCCCGGCAACCCGTCGACGACCCCATGACCGCCGCCATCCGCCAGGAGGAATACGCATGACCATCACCGCACCACCCACCGCTCCTGCCAGGGGCGGGATCGGGGAGCGCAAGGACTATCACGCGCTCAACGCGCAGCTGAATCTCTTCGCGCCGGACGGGTCGATCCAGTTCGGCAAGGATCGCGAGGCCGCGGGCGCCTATCTGGCCCAGCAGGTGGAACCGAACACGATGCGGTTCGGCTCGGTGTGGGAGCGCCTGGAGTGGCTGATCGAGCACTACTACTACGAGGAGGGGTTCTTGCGCGCCTACGACTCGGACTTCGCCGGTTTCATCGTCGTCGGCGTCACCGCAGCGACGCTGCGCCTCAAGGCGCTCTTCCTGCGCTGAGCCTAGAGTTCCTCGCCCGGGAGGGTGATGCCCACCTGGCGGCGGAGCTCGTCCATGGTCTCCATGACGGCGAGCGTGTCGGCCCAGGTCAGCAGCTCGGACTCCTGCCTGCCCTCGTCGATCATGGTGGCGAGGTGCACCGCCTCGTAGCAGAGCCCGAGGTGGCCTTGCAGCGTCGGCTCGTCCGACTCGACGGCCTCGCCGTCGCGGCTGATCAGGCGGATCCGCTGGGGGCTGTAGAAGGCGCCCGGGACCTCGACGCGGGCGAGTTCGCCGGAGACCAGGCCGACGGTCGGGGTCTTGGCGGCGAGCGTCGTCGACACCAGCGCGTGCGCGTTCGGGTGGCTCGGGTATTCGTCGAGGACCGCGGAGATCTGCCGGTCGACGCCGGTGAACGCCCGCGTGCCGCGCGCGACGGCCCGGCCGGGGGCGCCGAGCACGAAGTGCGTGAACGACACGGGGTAGACGCCGAGGTCAAGCATGGCGCCGCCGGCCTTCAGCGGGTCGTAGAGGCGGAACTCGGGGTCGTGCGCGAACCATTGGCCGTGATCGGCGAACACGGTCTCGAGCTCGCCGAGCGCGCCGTCGGCGAGGAGCTGACGGAGGATGTCCATGTCGGGCAGGAACCGCGTCCACATGGCTTCGAGGACGGACACGCCGGCGGTCCGGGCGGCGTCGAACACCTGCCGCGCCTCGCCGGCGTTGCGGGTGAAGGCCTTCTCGACGAGGAGATGCTTGCCTGCGGAGATGGCCAGCAGCGCGTTGGCCAGGTGCTCGCTGTGCGGGGTCGCGACGTAGACGACGTCGACGCCCGGGTCCGCGACCAGCTCCTCGTAGGAGCCGTACGAGCGCTCGGCGCCGTAGCGCGACGCGAACGCCTCCGCGCGCTCCTTGGTGCGCGACCCGACGGCGACCAGCCGCTGACGTGTGTTGGCGTGCAGCGTCTCGACGAGCATCGAGGCGATCCAGCCGGTGCCGATCACCCCCCAGCGCAGCGGGGGAGCGGACATCGGGTCGGGCGTGCGGGACGAGGGCAGGGTGAGGCTCATGGCTCCATTAGACAGCGTTTCGGCGCCACCCGAGGGTGGCGCCGAAAGATGGCCGTCAGCGAGGGGCCCTGCTGGCGAGGCGCTGGAAGTTCTCGACGGCGGCGCGGGTGACGTCGTCGTCGAAGAACAGCCGCCAGACCGCAGGCGCCATCGTGAAGTGCGATACCCCTGCCTGGGCGAGCTGGAGAACCTGGTCGGGCTGACGGAGGCTCCCCGCGAGGAGGCGGGTGCTGGTCTCGAGACCCTGCAGCGCTCGCTGCATGCTGAGGGCCGCGTCGAGCCCGTCCCTGCCCGCCTGATCCATCCTGCCCACGAAGGGAGCAAGGAAGGTCGCGCGCGCGAGGACGATGGGGAGGACCTGGGCGTCGGAGTGAACCGCCGTGACGAGCACCTCCCCGTCCTCGCCGAGCGACCGGGCAGCGACGATCCCCTCGAGGGAGTAGGGGAGTTTCACCACCACGTTGCCGCTGATCTGCCGGAACTGCCGGCCCAGCTCGATCATGTCGTCGGCCGTCTCCCCCCAGGCCTGAACGAAGACGCGCTCCGCGCCCGCGTCTGTCGCCCAGCGGATCACGTCGGGAATGTCGATCGAGCCGAGGCCCGCCTTGTCCAGGATGGCCGGGTTGGTGGTCACTCCCCGGAAGAGGCCGGTGGCCAGGAGATCGGTCACTTCGCCGCGTTCGGCGGAGTCGATGTAGTAGTTGAGATCCATGGTCTGCGCTTTCCGATGATCAGGAGTCCGCGCGAGCGCGGGTGTCGAGGATGACGGCGATGACGATGATGAGCCCCTTGACAACCATCTGCCAGTAGCTCGAGACGTTGAGCAGCGTCAGCCCGTTGCTCAACACGGCGACGAGGATGCAGCCGATCACCGTTCCGCTGATCTTGCCGCGGCCGCCCGCGAGGCTGGTTCCGCCCAGCACGACCGCGGCGATGGCGTCCAGCTCGAGACCTTGCCCGGCGGCGGGCTGCCCCGATCCGAGACGAGCGGTCAGGATGGCACCCGCGAGGCCCGCGAGGGCGCCGGTCAGGATGTAGACCCCGGCCACGGTTCGTTCGACGGGAAGCCCCGTCCAGCGCGCCGCGACTTCGTTGCCGCCGATGGCGTAGGTGTATCGCCCGAATCTCGTCTTTCGGAGGACGAGGGCGCCGAGCGCGACGACCACCGCCATGATCCACACCGGCACGGGAACGCCCAGGGCGTAGCCGACGCCGAGCAGCGTGAAGCTCTTGTTCTGCGCGGGGATCGGGTTGCCGTTGGTGTAGATGTAGCCGAAGCCGCGATACGCCTGCATGGCGGCCAGCGTGGTGATGAACCCGGCGATGCGGAACTTGGCCGTGATGAAGCCGTTCAGGAGCCCCGCGACCAGACCGATCCCGAGGGCCGCGGCCACGGCCAGCAGGGGAGACCCCGTCTTGGCGAGGGTGTCAGCAGCCATCACCCCGGAGAAGGCCACGATGGCGCCCACCGACAGGTCGATGCCGCCGCTGATGATCACGAACGTCATTCCCACCGCCACGATCGTCGTGACCGACATCTGACGAACGACGTTCATCAGGTTGTTGACGGTGAGGAAGTGCTCGCTCGCGAAGGTGAAGGCAATCACCACGAGCAGGAGCGCCGCGATGAGCGCGAACTGGCGGAGGTTGCTGAAGGTGAAGGCCCGCTTGGGGGCCGGCGTCTGCGTGGTGGTGGTGCTCATGCGACGGCTCCCATCGCGTGACGAAGCAGCGCCTCGTCGTCCAGGTCGTCGATGATCCCCTCATGGGTCACCACACCTTCGCGCATGACCACGACTCTGTCGGTCAGCATTCTGATTTCCTCGCTCTCGGAGGAGATGACGACGATGGCCATCCCCTGATCCGCCAAGGAGCGGATCTGCTCGTAGATGTCTTGTTTGGCGGCGACGTCGATGCCCTTGGTGGGCTCGTCGAGGATGAGGATCGACGGGTTGAGCGCGAGCCACTTGCCCAGCACGATCTTCTGCTGGTTCCCGCCGCTGAGCCGCCCGGTCTCCTGCTGCGGCCCGCGGGCGATGATGCCGAGTGCCTCGGAGTACCGCTGCCACAGCTCGAGGTCGGCCTTCGCCCCGCGCCGTAGCACGGACCACCGCCGAAGCCCGGCCAGTTCCAGGTTGCGGATGTTCGACAACCCGAGCACCAGCCCTCCCTGCTTGCGCTCCTCAGGAACCAGGCCGATGCCCGCCTCCGCGGCCTTCGCCGGCGACCCCTGAACGAGGCGACGGCCCTTGACCGTGACCGTCCCCGACTCGTAGCCGTCGATCCCGAAGATGGCACGCGCCAGTTCCGTCCTGCCCGCTCCGACGAGCCCGAACATGCCGACGATCTCGCCCTCGCGGACCTTCAGCGACACGTCCTTCACGTGTCTGTTCGTGAGCGCCGTCACCTCGAGAGCCACGGGTCGGTCCGCCGCGTTGTGCGCCCCGGCATCAACGAGCTTCGCCGTGTACTGCTGCAGCTCGCGGCCGATCATCATCCGCACCAGGCCGTCCCTGTCGATGGCGTCGGTCGCGACCGTGGCGACGTACGCGCCGTCCCGCATGACGGTGATGGTGTCGGTCAGCGCGAAAATCTCGTCCATCCGGTGCGAGATGTAGACGATCGCTACTCCCTGGTCCCGCAGACCGCGGAGAATCTCGAGAAGGTTCGAGGCCTCCGCGGCGCTGAGCGCCGTTGTCGGTTCGTCGAGGATGATCACCCTCGCCCCCGACGAGAGGGCCCGGGCGATCTCCACGAGTTGCTTCTTCGCGGTGGGAAGGCGGCGCACCACCGTCGAGGGACTCACGTCGGAGAGCCCGACCTTCGCGAGGGCCTCCGCGGTCAGGCGATGCCCGGCCGCGTCGTCGATGAGCCCCCAGCCGTTGCGGGATTCGTGACCGAGGATGATGTTCTCGCTCACGGTCAGCTCTTCGAGGAGGATGAGCTCCTGGTGGACGATGGCGATCCCTCGGTCGTGCGCCGTCCGGGGCGTGATGTCCTCCACCGTTTCCAGGCCGCCCGCCGGCCCCGCGATCTTCACGACCCCGGCGTCCTTGGGATAGACCCCGACGAGGACTTTCATGAGGGTGGACTTTCCCGCGCCGTTCGCGCCCATGAGCGCGTGGATCTCGCCCGCCGCGATCTGTAGCGTGCCGTCGCGCAGGACCTTCACCCCGGAGAACGACTTCTCGACGTTCTTCATCTCCACCAGGAGCTCGCCAGCCATGTCGGCCTACCTCCCTTGCTCAGCCGGCCGACGCGTAGGCGGCTTCGCGGTCGATGAACTTCTGGACGTTGTCCTTCGTGACCAGGTCGATGGGGGCTGTGACGTGGGTCTCGATCTCCTCGCCCTTGATCTTCTTCTCCAGGAGCTCCATCGCGATGTAGCCCATCTGGTAGGGGTCCTGAGCGATCGTCGCGCGGATCTGCGTGTCGTCCTTGATGGAGGTGAGCAGGTCAGGCGTGGCGTCGACGCCGACAATGAGCGTCTTCAGATCCCGGGCCTGCACCGCGCTGAGCGCACCCATGGCGCTGGACTCGTTGACGCCGTAGATTGCGTCGAGGTCGGGGTTGGCCTGGAGGATCGTCTCCGCCGACGCGAGCGCCGTCTCGCGCTGCATCCCGTCGCCCGCGTTGGCCACGAGCTTCAGGTCCGGGTACTCCTTGAGCGCCTCCAGGAAGCCCTGCTCCCGCTGGCTCGTCGAGGTGACCGTCGGCACGCCGATGAGCGCGACGTTGCCCTTGCCACCCAGCTGCTCGGCGATGTAGGTGGCGGCGTCCTTGCCGATCTTGACGTTGTCGGACTCCACGAAGCTGGTGACCTCGGCGCCGATGACGTTGATGTCGACGGGAATGACCGGGATGCCGGCGTTCAGCACGTTCTGGACGGCGTTGGTGAGGCCCGCGGAGTCGACCGGGTTCACGAGAAGGCCGGCGATCTTCTGCTGGGTCAGGTCCTCGATCTGCTGCACCTGGGTCTCGACCTTGTAGTCCGCGCTCATCACCTTGAGGGTGATGCCGTGCTCCTCGGCGTACTTCTCGGCGCCCTTCTGCATGGCGACGAAGAACGGGTGAACGCTCTGTCCGAACGAGAAGGCGACGGTGATGTCGTCGCCGGGGGCCGTCGAGCCCTTGGTGGTGTTGGCAGGGGTGGATCCCGGACCTTCGGCGGTGCAGGCGGTGACTGCCAGCGCGAGAACACCGGCGGTGATCAAAGACATGATCTTCTTGATTGCCATGATGGCGCACACTCCTCTTCGTTGATGGGTGAGGTGATGAGCGGACGGCTGATGCGGTCCGAAGTGGCGTCGCCGTGGTGGCGACGTGGCGGGTTCAGATGCCTCGTGCGGCCCTCGGAGGCGTGACGCGCTTTCCGAGGACGGTGAACTGCGAGGCCCCGCTGGCGGCCGGAATGTTGTTGGCCAAATCGTTTAGGTTGGCAAAGGCCAACGTCCCGAACTTGATTGCTTCCTTGAAGGGGGCAGGGATGCCGAACTCGTCGGACGTGGTGAGGCGAAGCGACGAGGGGAGGTGCGCCGCCAGGCGTTCCATGAGGAACCCGTTGCGAACGCCACCGCCGCTGGCGATGAGCGCCTGCATCTGATTGAGATGGGGCACGTGGTCCTGGATGGACCTGGAGATGGCGATGGCCGAGAACTCCGTGAACGTCGCAACCAGGTCGGCAGGGCTGTGCTCGGAGTACCGGTCGATCGCGGCGTCGGCGTACTTCGATCCGAAGTCCAGCCGCCACGCGCTCCGAGGCACGGGGCGCTCGAAGTACGGGTGGTTCCGAAGCTCGGTGAGAAGCGGCTCGATGATGGTGCCGGTGCGGGCCAACGCCCCGTCTGCGTCGTAGGACTTTCCTTCGAGCCTGTGCATCGCGTGGTCGATCATCACGTTGCCGGGGCCCGTGTCGAACGCCATCATCTTCGAGCGGTCCGCGTCCGCCAGCTGGCAGTTCGCGATGCCCCCGATGTTGAGGGTGAGCACCGGGCCGATATCCCGGAACGCCACGAAGTCGAGGTACTGCATCAGGGGAGCCCCGGTGCCGCCGAGCGCGTGGTCCGCGGGGCGGAACTGCGTCACGACATAGGTGTCGGCCTCGACGGCGACGACCGAGGGTTCACCGATCTGCATCCCCGCTCCGAAGATGCCCTCGTGCCAGCGCCCCACTCGGCTCATGGCGCGCCCCTCGTTGAGGCGGGCGTGCACCGGCGGCTCCTGGTAGATCGTCTGGCCGTCGAACCCGATGACAGCGACGTCCTCGCCGGATAGGCCGAGTTCGCGCATGAGGGTCGTCGCGGCGTCGGCATAGACGGCTCCGGCCTCGTAGTTGAGCCGCGTCATTTCGAAGAGCGAGACCTCGTTCTCGAAGGCGGCGAGCACGCGTTCGGCCACCTCGGGCGGCCAGTCGTAGCTCGCCCCGGAAATGAACCTCGGCTTGGTGGGGTGGCCGTCCTCGGCGATGTCGATCTCGATCGCGACGGCATCGACGCCGTCGAAGGACGAACCACTGTTGATTCCGATGACTACTGCCATGGTTTCCTCTCGTATGAAGTGTTGTTCTAGGCGGTGCAGCCGCAGGACTGGCGCAGCACCAGCGTGGGAATGGGCATGAGAATGGGTGCGGAGCTCTCCTCCTCTCCGTTCGCCGTGAGGACGAGCGAGCCTGCGCGCCGGCCGATCTCGCGCGTCTGCTGGTCGACCACCGTGATCGGCACGTCGAAGGCGGGCGCCCAGTCGAAGTCGTCGAAACCGATGAGGCCGAGTCCTCGCCCGATGGTCAGCCCCCGTCCTCGGAGCGCGCGGATCGCTCCGTTGAGGAGCGGTTCGTTCGAGCAGTAGAGGGCGTCGATCTCGCGGCCCGCGGGCGTGGCGAGGAACGTCTCCATGGCCTGTTGAGCGGACTCGATCGAGTTGCCGCCCTCCACGATCGCCAAGCTGGCGCCCGCCTCTTCGGCGGCATCGCTGATTCCGCGCTGCCTGCTCTCGCGGGTGGGCCAGCCCTCGTTGTGCCCGAGGAACGCCCAGCGTCGGTACCCGTGGCCGGCGAAGTGCTGGCCCACCTCGCGGCTGATCGCCTCGCCGTCGACCATGGCGGAGGGGAGGCCGGGGAAGTCATCGGGAGGCGTGCAGTCGACGAAGACCACGGGAATGCGCCGCTCGAGAAGGCGCGTCAGGTTCTCGGGCCGGATCCGGTAGCTGAGGACGACGGCCGCGACCCTCAGCTCCAGCATGGTCTCGATGAACTCGGCCTCCCGGCGCTGGCTGTATGCCTCGCCGTCCATCGCATCGGCCGTCAGGGTGTGGTAGCCCGCGGGGCGAATGATGTCCTCGATGCCCGCCACCATCTTCGCGTAGTAGACGTTGTCGGACTTCGCGGTGAGGATCCCCACGGTGCGGGTCTCCTCCCCGCGGAGCATCTGCGCTGCTCGGTTGGGGACGTACCCCAGCTCCTTGGCCGTGGCGAGGACTCGAGCCCTCGTGCTGTCGGAGACGCCGTCGAGGCCGTTGAGTGCGCGCGAAGCGCTGTACACCGAGACCCCCGCCTCCTGAGCGACGCGCTTGAGGGTGACGAAACCAGGCATGCTTCCTTGCACTTTCCCTAAACGATTAGGTGACAATAGTCGCACGCCGCGACGGCTCGATCAAGAGCGATCCCTAATCGATTTGGTAACGGTTTGATAACGGGCTCAGCCCGCGGATTCCTTCGCCGGGGGAGTGAGGGAGGGGGTCAGCAGCAGGGCCACCAGCGCTGCGACCGGCACGACGACGAGCGCGTACCTGATGCCCACCCCGTCGGCCACGAGGCCGATCAGTGGCGGGCCGAAGAAGAAGCCGACGCGCAGGAGCCAGGTGACGAACGTCAGACCGTTGCCCGCAGCCATGCCCGGCAGCTCGTCGGCGGCGTGCATCGCCATCGGGATCCCGGTGGCGATGCCCCACCCGGCGCAGGCGAAGCCGAACAGCGTCAGCGGCACGGAGGGGAAGGCGACGGCCAGGCCCATGCCGACGGCCGCGATCACCACGCCCTGGGTCACGGCCACCCGCGGGCCGACGCGGTTGACGATGGCGTCGCCCGTGAACCGGGCCAGCATCTGCACGCCGTGCAACGCGACGAAGCCCATGCCCGCGATGAAGGGCGTGACGGCGAAGTTGGCGTCGAGGTACACCGCGCCCCAGCTCGCGGACGAGTCCTCGATCAGCCCGGCCGCGGCACCCAGCAGGCCGAGCGCGACCAGCCGGGGCAGCCAGCGGCGGGGGATGCCCCGCCCGTGCGCTCGCGCGCCGTCGGTGCTCGGGCGCGCGTCCGGCCCCTTCAGCATCAGCGACCTGGCGTAGACGGCGACGGCGGAGAACGCCACGAAGGCGATGACGCACTGCGCCCCGATCGGCAGCCGGGCCTCGGCCGCGAGCGAGCCGAGGAAGCCGCCGAGGACCGCGCCCACGGACCACCAGCCGTGCAGCCCGTTCAGGATGCTGGTGCCGTAGCTGCGCTGGACGCGCAGGGCGTGGGAGTTCATGGAGATGTCGGTCAGGGCGTCGCACGCCGATATCAGCAGCAGGCCGAGCGCGAAGACGGCCCAGTGCCGCGCCGTGCCGTAGACACTGATGCTGGCGAAGGCCAGGACCGCGGCCACCACCGTGACGTTGGCGGACGTGAAGCGCCGCATGAGCCGCGCGGTGAACAGCGCCGCGACGAGCCCGCCGACGGGCCCGAGGCCCACGACGACGCCCCACTGCAGGTCGCCCAGCCCGAGTGACTGCTTGATCTCCGGGAAGCGCGGGATGAGGAAGGCGAAGCCGAGTCCGTTGAGGACGAACATGAGCGTGACGCCCCAGCGGGCGCGCACGACATCGCGGGTGGGGGCCATGGGCACGAGCGTAACGAACCCGCGCTCACGGCCCCTAACCGGCGGACTAGTGGGCCGCGTCGGGCGCGCGGTGCCCCAGGGCCTTCTCGAGGCTGACGAGTTCGTCGACCAGCTCGCGCGGCAGGCGCCAGCCGAACGTGTCGAACCAGCGGCCGATCCGCGGCACCTCGTCGCGCCACTCCTGCTCCTTGTAGCTGACCACCTCGCGCAGGTCGCCGTCGGGGATGTTCAACCCCTCGACGTCGAGCGAGCCCTCGGCGGGCAGGAACCCGATGGGGGTCTCGACGGCGTCCGCGGTGCCCGCGATCCGCTCGGCCACCCACTTCAGCACGCGGGAGTTCTCCCCGAACCCCGGCCACATGAAGCGGCCATCGGCATCGCGGCGGAACCAGTTCACGTAGAACACCTTCGGCAGCAGCTCGGGGTCGGTGGCCGTGCCGACGTCGAGCCAGTGCTGCACGTAGTCGGCCACGTGGTAGCCGATGAACGGCAGCATCGCCATCGGGTCGCGGCGCAGCACGCCGACGGCGCCCTTGGCCGCAGCCGTCGACTCCGACGAGCAGGTGGCGCCCATGAACACGCCGTGCGTCCAGTCGCGCGACTGCGTGACGAGCGGGACGGTGTTCTCGCGCCGGCCGCCGAAGATGATGGCGTCGAGCGGCACGCCGTTCGGGCTCTCGTAGTCTTCGCTCAGGATGGGGCACTGGCTGATCGGGGTGCAGAACCGGCTGTTCGGGTGCGCGGCCTTCTCGTCCGGCCGCCCGCCCTCGGGCCCGGTGGCGCCGTGCCAGACGCGGCCCTTCCAGTCGGTGAGGACCTCAGGCTTGTCTTCGGTGAGACCCTCCCACCAGACGTCGCCGTCGGGAGTGAGGCCGACGTTGGTGAAGATCGAGTTGCCGCCCTCGATGGTGCGGATCGCGTTCGGGTTCGTGCCGAGGCTCGTGCCCGGCGCCACCCCGAAGAAGCCCGTCTCCGGGTTCGTCGCGTACAGCCGGCCGTCGTGGCCGAAGCGCAGCCAGGCGATGTCGTCGCCCAAGGTCTCGACGCGCCACCCGGGCACGGTGGGCTGGATCATCGCCAGGTTCGTCTTCCCGCACGCCGACGGGAACGCCGCGGCGATGTGGAACTCCCGCCCCTCGGGCGAGATGAGTTTGAGGATCAGCATGTGCTCGGCGAGCCAGCCCTCGTCGCGGGCCATCACGGAGGCGATCCGCAGGGCGTAGCACTTCTTGCCCAGCAGCGAGTTGCCGCCGTAGCCGGAGCCGTACGACCAGACCATGCGCTCCTCGGGGAAGTGCACGATGTACTTGGTCTCGTTGCACGGCCACGGCACGTCCTCGATGCCCGGCTCCAGCGGCATGCCCACCGAGTGCAGACACGGCACGAAGTCCGCGTCGGTCTCCTGCATGACGCGCAGCGTCTCGGTACCCATGCGCGTCATGATCTTCATCGAGAGCGCGACGTACGCGGAGTCGGACACCTCGACGCCGAACTTGGGATCCTCGGCGTCCAGGTGCCCCATGCAGAACGGCATCACGTACATGGTGCGGCCGCGCATGCAGCCGTCGTACAGGTCGGTCAGGATCCGCTTCATCTGCGCAGGATCCATCCAGTTGTTGGTGGGCCCGGCGTCGCGCTCGTCCACCGAGCAGATGAAGGTGGAGTCCTCGACGCGGGCCACGTCGTCGGGATCGGTGCGCGCGTAGATGGAGTTCGGCTTGCGCTCCGCGTTCAGCCGGACGACGGTGCCGCTCTCGACCAGGCGGTCGACCAGGGCGTCCCACTCGTCGTCGGAGCCGTCGCAGTAGTGAATGGCATCGGGCTTGCAGAGCTCGACGACCTCGTCGAGCCAGGCCACCAACCGCGGGTGCGTGGGCGCCGTGCCGGTGGTGGGAAGGGTTGTGCGGTCTGTCGTCTCCGTTATGGTCGTCATGGTTCGAAAACCCCTTGCGTGTGTCGTCATTGACAAGCGTCGGCGGTGCCCGCCTCGCGCCACCACTTTATCGTCGGATCATGCGGTCGTCGGGCGCGGGGTGCCTCGTCTCACGCTGGTAGTCTCCCTCCGTGCGCCGCCTCACCGTCCTCGCCCTCGCCCTTCCGGCGTTGGTCGTCGTGTCCGCGTGCACCGGGCCTGCGGAGCCCCAGCCGACACATACGCAGACGCCGTCGCTCACGCCCTCACCGAGTGCCACGCCCACGGTGGCTGTCTCGGAGGAACCTGTGGAGTCGCCGACGCCGCCGCGCGAAGAGTCGACCCTGCCCGCCTCCCTCCCGCCGGTCGAGCAGCCCTCCGCGAAGGGCGGCCCCTGGGAGAGCGTGGACATCACCTTGAAGAGTGCCGACGACGCCCGGACTCTCGGCTCGATCCCAGACAGCCTGCGGCTGTTCCTCGCCGCCCGGATCGGCGTCGAGGACGAGGCCGGCTGCACCCTCACCGACGTCCGCCTGCTGGGTCTGCATGCCGACGGCTTCGCGTTCGGCACAGAGGACACCACCTGCAGCGGCGCCCACACCGTGTGGGGGATCGCCGACAACCAGTGGGGCTACATCGTCCAGTTCGGCGACGCGATGCCCTGCCTCGACCTGGAGCAGAACGACATCCCGCACGGCGCCCCTGGCCTGCGCTGCCTCGGCGACGAGGGTGCCGAGGACTACTGACGGGGCCCGCTGTCGGTCGACGCCGTCGACCTCATCCAGGCGTTCGCGTGCGGGGTCTTCCTCAGCCGACCGTTCCTGAGCCAGCCGCCGTTCCTTGGATCCCCGCCGGGGCGCAGCCGAACGCCGTGGTCGTTAGGTCCGAAAACTAAGAGCAGGGAGCAGCGTCGTTCCTTGAGCCGGCCCGGCGCGAAGCGCCCGGCCGTGTCGAAAGGTCCGAAACTGTGAACAGGGAGTTGCGGCAGCAACGGTCGCCAAAGGCTGTGGTTGCGGACCCTTCGAGACGCAGCCCCGCATGGCTTCTGCTCGGTGTGGGTCAGCTGGCGGGGCTGCTCCTCAGGGACCGCTCCTTGAGCCGACGCGTGAGCGCCAGCGAACACGTCGTGTCGAAAGGTCCCGCGCCTTGGGCAGGGAGCAGTAACAGTGAGGTGGTGCATGGAGTTTTGACGCACAACTGCCCTGTCTGTGCCCGGCAGGGCACAGGAGGCAGGGTTGTGCGCGAAAATTCCATGGTTGGCAGGTCGCCACCTGGCGCTCTGGTCTCGGACCCTTCGAGACGCAGCCCCGCGTAGCTTGCGCTCGGTGTGGGTCAGCTGGCGGGGCTGCTCCTCAGGGACCGACTGCCTGTCGCCCGCCGCTCCTTGAGCCGGCCCGGCGCGAAGCGCCCGGCCGTGTCGAAAGGTCCGAAACTGTGAGCAGGGAGTTGCGGCAGCAACGGTCGCCAAAGGCTGTGGTTGCGGACCCTTCGAGACGCAGCCCCGCGTGGTTTCTGCTCGGTGTGGGGCGGCTGGCGGGGCTGCTCCTCAGGGATCGACTACCGACGCAGCTCCCGGATCGGCAGCGTTCGATGAGCACGTGCCGGAGTTCGTCACCCGGAACAGCTCGAAATCGGCCCTTTCTCTCAACGAGTCCGGGTTCGTGCTCATCGGACCCTGACGAACTCCGGCGCGTGCTCATCGCGGCCCGAGGTAAGAGAGCCTCGGCCACGGATCGTGCGCATCCGCAAGGGCTCAGCCGATCGCGATGTGTTCGAGCTCGTCGATGAAGCCCTGCCATCCGGCGATGACGCCCGCCTGCTGCTCGGGCGAGAAACCTGGGGTCTCCTGAGTGAACCGCATGCGGGTGCCGCCCGGGATCGGTGCCAGCTCGACGACGATGGTGGCGCGGCCGGGCTGCTCGGGGCGGTCGGTCAGGGTGAATACCAGCCGCTCGTCGGGGATGACCTCGATGAAGTCGCCCGCCCAGTCGATCGTGTCGCCGTTGGGCAGCACCATTTGGGCTGTCCATGCGCGGCCCGGCTCAGCGACGAAGTCAAGGCCCTCCAGCGGTACCTTGACCCCTGTGCCCCCGAACCATCGCGCGAAGTGGGTCGGTGTCGTCCACGCAGCGAACACGGCCGCGGGGGGTGCGGCGAAGTCGCGAACGATCTCGATGCCGTCCGGGGTTGTTCGGGTCATTGCATCTCCTGGGTGGTGAGGATGGTCAAGTGATCATCAAGGGCATCGAAACTGTCGTTCCAGAAGCGCCGGTAGTCGTCTATCCACGCTCCGGCGGCGCGGAGCGGGCGGGCGTCGAGGAAGGCAGGACGGTACTGCGCGTCGCGCCCGCGGTGCACGAGCCCAGCCTTCTCGAGCACCTGCAAGTGTTTCGAGACGGCGGCGAAGGTCATCTCGAACGGTTCCGCCAGCTCTCCCACCGCCGCCGAACCACTCGCGAGCCGGGCGAGCAGTGCTCTGCGGGTGGGATCGGCGAGAGCGGCGAAGGTGCGGCTCAGCTCATCTACCGGCATACGGACTCCGTTCGTCAGGTATTCAACCTGATCAGTATTATACCGATGGGTTGAATATGGCGAAGGGGCGACAAAGCAAAAACAGCTGAACCCATGTTTCCCGTGGGTTCAGCTGTCCACGATGTCCTGAGACATCACAGAGTCGGGGTGACAGGATTTGAACCTGCGGCCTCGTCGTCCCGAACGACGCGCGCTACCAAGCTGCGCCACACCCCGAGGGCCGTCGGAAATACTAGCCGACAGCGGGGGATTACGCGAACCGGCGGGGGCGCAGCGTGAGCAGCGTCACTTCGGGGCGGCAGGCGAACCGGTACGGCGCGTAGGGCGAGGTGCCCAGGCCGGCGGACACGTGCATGTGCGACGTGTGGCCCCCGCAGGTGTGCGTCGACAGGCCCTTCACGCGCGGGGCGTCCAGGTCGCAGTTGGTGACCAGCGCACCGTAGAACGGCACGCACACCTGGCCGCCGTGCGTGTGGCCGGCCAGGATCAGGTCCATGCCGTCGGAGGCCATGGCGTCGATCACCCGGAGGTAGGGGGCGTGGGTCACGCCGATGTTCAGGTCGGCCTCCGGGTCAGCCGGGCCCGCAACGAGGGAGTAGTCGTCGCGGTTCAGGTGGGCGTCGTCGGTGCCGCGGAACGCGAGACGGTACCCCTCGACCTCCAGCTCGGCCCGACGGTGCGTGAGGTCCTGCCAACCGCAGCCCTCGAGGCCGTTGCGCAGCTCCTCCCAGGGCAGCTCCTGCCGCCCGCCGGTGCTGTAGCTGGACCGGCCGCGTACGAGGTACTTGAACGGGTTCGCGGAGCGCGGCGCGTAGTAGTCGTTGGAGCCGAACACGAACACGCCGGGCACCGACCGCAGGCCGTCGAGCGCCGCAAGCAGGGGATGGACCGCGCCGGGCTCGACGATGTTGTCGCCGGTGTTGACGACGAGGTCGGGCTCAAGCTCGGCCAGCGACCGGACGAAGGCGAGCTTGCGCTCCTGCCACCCGCCCAGGTGCAGGTCGGAGATGTGCAGGATCCGGATCGAGCGGCCACCCGGCGGCAGGATCTCCACGTCGACGCGTCGAAGGGTGTAGAGGCCCGCCTCGACGAGGCCCCATCCGAAGCAGGCTGCGCCCGCGGCGGCCGTGATACCGGCCGCCTTGATCAGTGCGTGTGGCATCAGCCGTCGGACTTCCCGGGGTCCTTGTTGTCGTCCTTGCCCTTGTCCGGCTTCGTGTCGGGCGGGGTGGTGGGCGTCTTGTCCTTGTCCTTGTCTTTGTCGGTGTCCTTGCCGGGGTCGGGCGCGACGGGATCAGGCTTGATCACCGGACGCGGACCCCTCGAGACCTTCAGCCGGATGGTGGAGAACTTGATCGCCGACCCGGTCGGGGTGATGCCGAGGAAGGTGCCCGCCGGGCGATCCGAGTACACGTCGAGGCGCTGCGTCGTGAAGCCCGCGGCATCCAGCGTCTTCTTGGCCTCGTGGTAGCCCATCCCGCTCACGTCGGGGACCTTGACCTTCACGCCGTTCAGGATCTTCTTCGACGGCGCCGTGAACTTCGTCTTCGGCAGGTCACGCAGCGCAGACTTCATGGCCGCACGCCAGATCTGACCTGCGTCGCCGCCACCCGTACCGGCGAGCACCTTGCCGTTCTCCAGGCGGAGGTTCTTCAGCGTCTTCTTGTGCTTCTTGAAGTACTTGTGGGTCTTGTCGATGGTGATCATGCCGATGCCGGCCATCTCCGGCGTGTAACCGGCGTACCAGACCGCGACGTTGTCGCTGGTGGTACCCGTCTTGCCCGCCTCGTCGCGCCCGTCGTTGATGGCGGCGGGCCGACCCGTGCCCTGCTCGGCCACCGACTGCAGGATGTAGTTGACGCCGTCGGCCACCTCGGCCTTGATCACGCGCTTGCAGTTGGCCGACGGCACCTCGAGTTCCTTGCCCTCGGCGCTCTTGACCGACTTCAGGATGATCGGGTCGCAGTGCACGCCGCGGTTGGCGAACGTCGCGTAGGCCTCAGCCATCGACAGCGGGGTGACCTCGGCCACACCCAGCACGAAGCTCGGGGTCGCCTGGAACGTGCGCATGTCGCCGCCCATGGACAGCTTCGCGCCGGCCTTCTTGGCCATGTCGATCGAGGCGCAGATGCCGACGTCGCTCTCCAACTGCATGAAATACGTGTTGACCGACTTCTGGGCCGCCTTCATCATGTCGATCATGCTGTAGTTCGTGTAGCCCAAGTTGCCGACCGTGTGGTCCTGCCTGTAGGTGAACGTCTTCTTGCAGTCCTTGAAGGTCATGCCCCTGAGGTCGAGCCGGCCGTTGGCGACATACGACTTGCTGGGCGTCATGCCCATCTCCAGCGCAGCGGCCATCGTGAACGTCTTGAACGTCGACCCTGCCTGGTAGCCCTCGGCGCCGCCCATGTCGGGCTCGTTGGACACGTTGTAGTTGTACCAGGTCTCGCCCTTGCCGGTACCCATCCGCGTGCGCGACTGCGCCATGGCGACGATCAGGCCCGTCTTCGGCTGGATCAGCACCGAGTTGCCGATGACGGGGTCGCTGGGGGAGACCAGCTTGGAGACGGCCTTCTCGGCCGCGTCCTGGGCGTCGGGATCGATCATGGTGCGGATGGTGAGGCCGCCGCGCTTGAGCAGGTTCTCGCGCTCCTCGCGGCTGTCGCCCATGCTCGGCATGTTCAGCAGCGTGCGCCGCACGTAGTCGCAGAGGAAGGGGTACTTCGAGTCGACGCAGCCGTTCTTCGCACGCTTCACCTTCGACGGGTCGAAAGTCTCCTTCTTGGCCTCGACGGCGTCGGCCTCGGTGATCGTGCCCCACTTCACCATCTGGTTGAGCACCACGTCGCGCCGATCGATCGCGCGCTGCGTGTGCTCCACGGGGTTGAGGGCGACGGGGTTCTGGACGATGCCGGCCAGCATCGCGGCCTGGGGGAGGGTCAGCTTCGCCGCGCTCGTACCGAAGTAGTGGCGGGCGGCGGCCTCGACGCCGTAAGCGCCGTCGCCGTAGTAGGCGATGTTCAGGTAGCGCTCGAGGATCTCCTCCTTGGTGAGCCTGTCCTCGAGAGCCATGGCGTAGCGCATCTCGATGATCTTGCGCTCCGGGGTCACCTCGACGGC
The DNA here is from genome assembly GCA_047602285.1 of Arachnia sp. GTDB lineage: Bacteria > Actinomycetota > Actinomycetes > Propionibacteriales > Propionibacteriaceae > Arachnia. The sequence goes on along the minus strand of JASGHR010000001.1, from coordinate 1,550,664 downwards.
CTTGCGCACGGCCTCCTTGTCGTTCGCGGCCGCGGCGGCCTCGACCCGGACGAGCTTCACGTACTGCTGCGTCAGCGTCGACGCGCCCTGAGTGTCGCCGGTCAGGGTCTTGACGAATGCGCGGCCGAAGCCCTGGAAGTCGATGGCGCCGTGCTCGTAGAAGCGGTGGTCCTCGATGGCGATCTGGGCATCTTGCATGATCGCCGCGATCTTGTTGAGCGGGACGTAGACCCGGTTCTCGGTATAGAACGTGGTGAGTTCCTTGCCGTTGGCCATCAGCACGCGCGACCGCTGCGATTGCGGCGGCGTCGCGAGGTCGGCAGGGATGTCGTCGAGCGAGTCGGCGGCCAGGTTGACGCCCCCGCCGGCGAGCGCGGTCAGAGGCACGGCGAGGCCGGAGACGAGCAGCCCTGCGAGGACGCTCACCGCCAGGAACATCAGGAGTGAGTACGCCTTCTGGCTCAGGGAGGCTGACTTCATGGTGGTCATGATACGTGACGCTCCCGCCTCGCCCTCAGCCCGAAGGTGGCGGTCATGGGCCGATGGTTGATCCGAGACGGGGGACCCAACTGTTGCGAAGGGTGCAACATGCGCTACCGTCTGGGGTCACCGGACAAGGTTCTGCGCAAGGGAGGGCAGCAAATGTCTCTGGCTGAGGTAAGCGAATGGACGCTACGGGCCAAGTGTCGTGACATGGAGGATGCGCTCTTTCCGGAAGGTAAGGACCAGAAACGGGCGCGGTCCGTCTGCATGGGGTGCCCGGTGCGCTCAGAGTGCCTCGCGGAGGCCCTCGACAACCGCATCGAATGGGGCGTCTGGGGCGGCATGACTGAACGCGAACGCCGCGCGCTCCTACGGTCGCGCCCCGACATCGGCTCCTGGCACGACGTTCTTACGAACTACACGGGTACCGACGACGGGACGATCGCGGTCTTCCGTAGTTAGAGCTCAGTCGCGGAGGAAGCGCTCGGGGATGTCGACGACCCGGGCGATGTCCCAGGGCACCGACCAGCCCGCCAAGTCGAGCACCCAGTCGACAAGATGGGCCGTGAGGCCCCACACGAACGTATCGCCGAGTACGAAAGCCGGCCCGAGAAAACCGATGGGGTGCCGCGCCGTGACCCTCGTGGCAGGGGAGACCAGCCGCGAGACAGGAAAACGGTGGACGGCACCCGTCTCCGCCGGGTCGGCCGGCCAGAGCTCGGCGTCCCCTTGCCAGGTGGCCACGACGGTGGTCACGTCGTAGCGCGACGCAGGCACCCAGAGCGGGGGCAGCTCCCCCATGATCCGAACCGCCGACGGGTCCAGCCCGATCTCCTCGTGGGCCTCGCGCAGCGCCGTCGCGGGGCGCGACGCGTCGCCGGGATCGACGCCGCCGCCCGGCAGTGCCACCTGTCCGGCGTGCCGGCGCAGGGTCTCGGCCCGTGTCACGAAGGTGAGGTCCGGGTCGTCGTTCTCGCTGAACAGCATCAGCACCGCGGCCGAGCGCTCCCCGCGGGGCGTCCGGTCGAAGCCGATGGTGCGCACGGTCGGCCCGGCGGCCAACGCGGCGGCCAGGGCGTCGAAAGGGCCGCTCATTCGACCCCCAAGTAGGTGGACACGAGCTCCTTCAGCTCGTCGACCGACTCCAGCGGGCCGGACTTCACACCCGCGATGGTGCCGTCGGCCGCGACGAACAGCGTCGTCGGGATACCGGCGACGCGCAACGGCACCTGCAGCTGCTTGTCCTGGTCCACCACGTGGGGGTAGAACCAGCCCGCGAGGGCGGCGAACTCGATGGCCCAATCGGGCAGCGGGTCGTTGTAGTCGATCCCGACGAAGGAGACGCCGTCGATCTCGGCGAGACCCTCGCGCAGGTGCCCCGCCTCCTGTCGGCACGGCTCGCACCACTGCGCCCAGACGTTGATCACCGTGGGTACGCGGGGGAGCCCCGCCAGGTTCACAGGGGTGCCGTCGCCGAGGCATGGCAGGGCGGTCCGGGGAAGGCCGCCGTCGACGGCTTCGACGTCGGGGTCGGTCTCAGGGCAGCCGGGAAGCTGGTACTTCTCGGCCAGCGCGGCGAGCTGCTCCTGCGTGACGGGGGTGTGGGTGGGCGTCTGCGGGGCGGGCGCCGGGGTGCCGCACGCGGCCAGCGCCAGCGCGGCCACCAGTGCGCCGATCCACCCTCGCCTGCTCATGGCGCCCGAGCCTACCCCTCAGTTGCGCGGCTCCCTGATCAGTCGCGCAGCCGTGGCCGGGTCCTGCTCGCCGATGTCGTGGCTGGGGCAGATGCTCGAGACCGGGCAGGCGCCGCAGGCCGGCCGACGGGCGTGGCAGCAGCGCCGGCCGTGCCAGATCACTCGGTGGCACACCATCACCCACTCGGCGGGCGGATAGAGCGCGCCGACGGCCCGCTCCACGTCGTCGGGCTTTGTGCTCGCCACCCAGCCGAACCGATTCGCGAGCCGGATCAGGTGGGTGTCCGGCGTGATGCCGGGCACGCCGAACGCGTTGCCGAGCACCACGTTGGCTGTCTTTCTGCCGACGCCGGGAAGGGTGACCAACTCGTCGAGCGTCGCGGGCACCCGGCCGTCGAAGTCGTCGACGATGCGGCGCGACAGCCCGACGATCGACGCCGCCTTCGCGCGGAAGAAGCCGACCGGCTTGATGATCTCCTCGACGTCCGCGAGGTCGGCCTCGGCGAGCGCCTCGACTGTCGGATAGCGGACGAAGAGCACCGCGGTGACGGCGTTGACCCGCCGGTCGGTCGACTGCGCGGAGAGCACGGTCGCCACCAGCAGCTCGAACGCGTCGCGGAAGTCGAGCTCGGCCCTGGCGTCGGGATAGGTCGCCGCCAGGATCCGGTTGACCTCCGCAGGAGGAGCCGGACGCATCAGGCCTCGACGATCAGCTCGACTTCCACCGGGGCGTCGAGGGGCAGGACGGAGACGCCGACGGCGCTGCGCACGTGGGCGCCGGCCTCGCCGAAGATCTCGCCGAGCAGCGTCGACGCACCGTTGGCGACGGCGGGCTGAGCGGTGAAGTCGGGCGTGCTCGCCACGAAGACCACCACCTTGACCACGCGACGGACGTTGTCGATCCCGCCTGCGACGGCGGCCGCGGCGGCCAGCGCGTTGAGCACGGCGACCCGCGCGGCGGCGGTGCCCTCCTCGGCCGAGACCTCAGCGCCGAGCTTTCCGGTGGCGGTGAGGACGCCGTCGATGCTCGGCAGCTGGCCGGAGGTCCAGACCTGGTTGCCCACGCGGGCGGCCGGGACGTAGGCGGCGACGGGCTTCGCGACGGCAGGCAGCGCGATGCCCAACTCGGCGAGGCGCGCGGAGACCGACATCAGGCGTCCTGCACGGGGCGCTTGAAGTAGCCGACGAGCGTGTCGGGGTTCGGGCCCGGGGCGAGCTGGACGAGCTCCCAGCCGTCCGAGCCGAAGTTGTTGAGCAGCTGCTGCGCGATGTGCGAGAGGATCGGCGCCACGAAGTATTCCCACTTGGTCATGGGCCAAGCCTGCCAGGTCCGCGCGGCGCGCGGCCAGCCGTCGGGCTCAGCGGCGGCCGAAGGTCCGGGCCAGATCGTCCTGCGTCGGCTCCTTCGGCACCGCGACAGCCGTCGACGAGGACCGCGACGCGATGGCGTCGACGACCGCGTCGAGCGTCGCCTTAGCCTCCCCGATGGTGGCCTCGGGCTTCTTGATCTGGGCGAACTTGCCACGGCCCAGCGTGAACAGGACGGCGGCGATGAGGAGCGAGGCGAGCACGCTCACCAGGAAACCGAGGGTGAACGACGGCCACGGGCCGAGCGGGGTCACCGCGTAGAGGAGCAGGCCGACGGCGAGCGCGATGAGGATGACGAGCATCCAGATGGCGTGAAACGCGAAGAGCGCGGCGCCGGCGAAGAACCCCGCGCCCATCGCGCCGGCTTTGGCTGCGGGCTTGAGTTCTGCGGCGGCGAGTTCGGACTCCTTGGACACGAAGTCTGAGACCGCGTCCTTGATCTCGACCAGCGGGTGTCGGGGCTCGGTGGGCATGGCTGCTCCTTTCGCGATCAACACCCTAGTGCTTCCCTCCGCTAGAGGGGGATGTTGAGGCCATTGTCGGGAATGCGCACGGGCGCGGTCAGCTCCTCGTGGGTCACCCACGCGCGGGCGCCGATCAGCTGGAACGGCAGCCGCAGGGCCTCGCCCGGCCGGACGGCGCCGTCGTAGAGTTCGCCGACCTGGGTGAGCAACTGGTTGAGCTGGGCCTCGTCGAGGTTCGCGGCGAGGGGCTGCTGGCGCACCAGCGTGAGCAGGTCGTCGCGGCCCATCCGCTGCCAGACGCGGAACGCGCGCTCCTCCACGTCGGCGAAGTACTTGCTCGCGTGCAGCGCGCGGAGGCTCGCGTGGCCGTAGTCGCCGCGCATCGCCATCGGGTCGTAGCGGCGGAGCAGGGCCGCGAGCCGGCGCACCCACGGCACGGTGTCGTCGCGGACGAGGTACGACGCGCTCAGGCAGCCGCCGGGTCGGATGACGCGGGCCAGCTGGGGCAGAGCGTTGGTGAGGTCGAACCGGTGCAGGTTCTGGTGCGCGAAGACCACTTCGAACTGCCACGGATCCACTGGGATGGCCTCGGGGCGGGCCAGCAGCGGGGTGACGCGCGGAATGCTCCCCAGCTTGCCGGCCAACGCGTGATCGTCGGTCAGCGCGAAGAGCGCGTGCCCCGCGGAGGCGAGCCGACGGGGAAGGCTCAGGTCGCTGGCCAACACCAGGCCGCGCACGCCTTGCCAGACGGCGAGCCAGTCCAGTGCCTCGACGGGCAGAGCCATGCGGGCCATGTAGTCCTTCCTCGGGGAGCGGTGGGCCTCAGGATAGTGCCCCGTTCGGCATGAGTTATCCACAGCCGACGCGTTGTGTGGTGATTCGGGTGCCGGAATGGACATAACAAAGACATGGAGAGCAAACCGCACGTTCTGCTGTGTGCCAGGGACCCCGCCGTCGTCGAGGCGGTGGAGGTCTGCGCCGCCGCCCTGGGAGTGCCCGTCAGGGTGGCGCCCGACGGTGTGTCGGCTGGGGAGGAGTGGGCTGCCGCCGCGCTGCGGCTGGTCAGCACCGAGGTCGGCGCGCGGTGGGGCGCCGTGGCGCCGGGGACCGCCTACGTCGTCGGCGCCTCACCGCCCGAGCTGGCCCGCTGCTCCGCGCAGTTGGGCCTGCCCGTGCTGCCGCTGCCCGATGAGTCGGGGCGCCTCGCCGATGCGCTCCGACGGGCGGGCGAGGTCGCGGCCCGGCGCGGACAGGTGGTGGCGCTGGTCGGCGCGTCGGGCGGACTGGGGGTCAGCACGCTCGCCGTCGGCTTGGCGCTGGTCGCGGCGCACCGGGGTCGCCGAGCGGTGGCGGTGGACGTGGCGGAGGCCGGCGGTGGGCTCGATCTCCTGGTGGGAGCCGAGGCGCGGCCCGGGCTGCGCTGGTCGGCCCTGACGGGCGTGCGCGGCGAGGTGAGCGACCTGTGGGACGGGCTGCCTCGCGCCGAGGGCGCCGCGGTCCTCGCGCAGGACAGAGAAGCGCCCGACGTGCCGGACGAGGCCGCGCTGGCTGCGGTGGTGGCCTCGCTCGGCCGGGAGGCGGAACTAGTGGTGATCGACGGGGGACGCCGGGTGCCGCCCGTCGACGCCGACCGCACCGTCCTGCTCGTGGGCGCCGACGTGCGCTCGGTGGCGTCGGCGCGCATGGCCGCGGAGCAGCGCGGGCTGCACCCGGGCGGGATCGTGGTTCGTCGCGGGCCCGGGAGGACGGTGCCGTCGGAGGTGGTGGCGCGCTCGCTGGGCGCGCCGCTTCTCGGTGAGGTGGGCGAGGACAAGGCCCTGCCTCGGCTGGGTGAGCTGGGCGCACCACCGTTACCTGGGCCTGCCCGACGGTTCGGCCGCCAGGTCGCGGCGCTGCTGCAGCGGCTGAGCGATGCGTGAGCCGCAGCTCGAGGCGCTGCGGACGCGCCTGGCCGCGTTGGGGCGGCCCCACACGCCCGCGGATGTCGCCGTCGTCCTCCGCGACCTCGGCCATGTCGTCACCGACGCACTGGTCCGCGATGCCGTGGCCGAGCTACGCCGACACAGCGTGGGGGCGGGCCCGTTGGAAGGGCTGCTCGCCGAGCCGGGCGTCACGGATGTGCTGGTCAACGGGCCTGGCGCCGTCTATGTCGACCGTGGCTCGGGGCTGAGCCGGGCCTCCGTCGCGTTCGTCGATGACGAACAGGTCCGACGCCTCGCCATCCGGCTCGCGGCGGCCGCGGGCCGGCGCCTCGACGACGCCTCGCCGTTCGTGGACGGCCGGCTGCCCGACGGGACCCGCCTGCACGCCGTCCTCGCTCCGGTCGCCGAGCCCGGCACCTGCCTCTCGCTCAGGGTGCCCGCGCGCTCCTCGTTCACGCTCGAATCCCTCGTGGCCGTCGGTGCGCTTCCCTCGGCGGGGGCGGCGTTGCTGCGGGCGATCGTGGACCGGCGCGTTCCCTTCCTGGTCTCCGGCGGCACCGGAACAGGCAAGAGCACCTTGCTCGGCGCCCTGCTGGCGCTCGTACCGTCGACAGAGCGCATCGTCCTCGTCGAAGACGCCCGAGAGCTGGTGCCCGTGCATCCGCACTGCGTCCGCCTCGAGGGGCGCCCGCCCAACGGGGAGGGCGCGGGAGCCATCACGCTGACCACCCTGGTGCGCCAGGCACTGAGGATGCGGCCCGACCGGCTCGTTCTCGGGGAGGTCCGCGGCGCGGAGCTGACAGACCTCCTCACGGCGCTGAACACGGGCCACGAGGGAGGCTGCGGCACGGTGCACGCCAACTCGATCGGCGACATTCCCGCGCGGCTGGAGGCGCTCGCGGCGCTCGGCGGCCTGGGGCGCGATGCCTGCCATGCGCAGGTCGCGGCCGCGCTCCGGGCGGTGGTGCACGTCGTGCGGGACGGCGAGGGCCGGCGGAGAATCGACGGGATCGGGGTGTTCGAGCGCGGCGCCGACGGCTTCGTCACCGTCGTGCCCGCCGTCTCCTTCTCCTCGTCGGGCGTACGCCGGGAGGCGGCCGCTCCGCGTCTCGACGAGCTGGTGGCGCCATGACCGCGGCGATCCTCGCGGGTCTGGCTGCCGCGCTGCTGCTCGGGTCCGCCCCCGCCCGTGCGTTGGATCGGCTGACGCCGAGCCAGGCCGGACCCGCCCGCCGCGCTGCGCGCTGGCCCTGGCTGGTAGCCGGGGCTGCCGGCCTCCTGCTGGTCGGCGCCTGGTGGGGTGTGCGTCCGCTGGGCTGGGTGGTGACGTTCGCCGTGGCGGGCGGGACCGTGGCCCGACTGGTCGCCACTCACAGGGCCGCGCAGCGCGCCCGCCGCGCGGCCGAGGACTGTGCGCGCGCCGCGGGCCTGCTGGCCTCGCTGCTGCGCGCCGGGCAGATCCCGTCCGAGGCGCTCGCGACCGCCGCGGAGGACTGCCCCGTGCTCGGCACCGCCGCCGCGGCCGCGCGCCTGGGCACCGACGTCCCGGCCGAGCTGGCCCGCGCGTCGGCGCGCCCCGGGTGCGCGGGGCTGGCGCGGATCGGCGCCGCGTGGCAGGTCTGCCAGGAGAGCGGTGCGCCCATCGCGCCCGCGCTCTCAGTGGTGGCCGACGCGCTGCGCGCCGACCGCCGCCTCGCCGCCATGGTGGAGGCGGAGCTGGCGGCCGCCCGGATGAGCGGCAGGATCATGGCGGCCCTCCCGTTCGCGGCCGTGGGGCTGGGCTTCGCAGCCGGTGTGAACCCCGTCGCGTTCCTGCTCGGGCAACCACTCGGCGGGCTGCTCGTCCTGGCCGGCGTCGTCCTGACCGCCGTCGGCGTGCTCTGGATCGACAGATTGGCCAATCCGGCGAAGGGGGCGACGTGATCTCCTCGGCCGCTGCGGCCGCGCTGGCGGCCGCAGCGGCCTGGCTCCTCATCGGCGGTGCCGCGGCCAGCCTGGGGAGAGCATCGGCGCGCGGTCCTTCTCGGCTGAGCGGGCTCGCCTGGCTGCCGGCGGTGCTCCGCCCGCGTCGCGCGGGTACCGCGTCCCGGGCCCTCACCCGGGAGCTGCCCGAGGCGCTCGACCTCCTGGCCGCGTGTCTCGAGGCCGGGCTGCCCACCCGCGCCGCGCTGGACGCGGTGGCCCGCGCCTCCCCACAGGAGACCAAGACCCTCCTGCAGCGGGTCGCCGCGCAGCTGCGGCTGGGCAGGGCCGGCGGTCTCGCCTGGCGAGAGCTCGCCGACCACGAGGTATGGGGTGCCGTCGCGGGCGACCTGGCGCGCGCGGAACGGTCCGGGTTGGCCGTCGCCGACACGCTCCGTGCGCACGCCGAGGATGCGCGGGCGGCCGCTCGAGAGGCCGCCGTCACCACGGCGCGCACCGTCGGCGTGCGCTCCGTGATGCCGCTGATGTGCTGCTTCCTCCCGGCGTTCGTGCTCGTGGGCGTCGTGCCGATCGTCGCCTCACTGCTGGCCGACTTCCTGGGCTGAGGGCGGGGGAGGATCGCGCTGTCGGAGGTGGCTGGCAGAGTTGCTCCGTGGCTTTCGACTGGGTGCTGGGCAGAGACGAGGTGACCGCCGTCTCCGAACGCGCCCCGAGGCCGGGCGACGCGACGGACTGGCCGGCCTGGCTCGGTGCCGAGACGGCTGCGCGGATCGAGGAGCACGGCGTCGCGCAGCCCTGGCGCCACCAGGCGGCGTTCGCCGAGCTGCTCTACCGGGGACGGCACGCGATGATCTGCACGCCCACCGGATCCGGCAAGACCCTCGGGTACCTGATGCCCATCCTGGCGGCGGCGGAGGGGCGGATCGGCGTGGACGTCGGTGGCGAGCGTACGAGGCTCACGGCGCCCAGGCACACTGCGCTCTACCTCGCGCCCACCAAGGCACTGGCCCACGATCAGGCGCGCGCAGCCACGGGGCTCGGGCCCCGATCGTGGCGCGTCGGGACGCTGGACGGCGACTCCGACGAGGGCGAGCGTCGGTTCGCCCGCGAACACGCGTCCTACCTGCTCACCAACCCGGACATGCTGCACTACTCCGTGCTGCCCAACCACCAGCGCTGGTCCCGGTTCCTGGGCGGCCTGCGCTACATCGTCGTCGACGAGGCGCACCGCTACCAGGGCATCTTCGGCGCCCACGTCGCGCAGGTCATCAGGCGGCTCCGTCGCCTGGCCGCCCTCTACGGCGCGACGCCCACCGTTGCGCTCTCCTCCGCGACGGCCCCCAACGCGGCCGCGTTCGGCGGGGCGCTCATCGGCGAGCCGGAGGTCGAGGTGGTCGACGAGGATGCCTCGCCGGCCGGCCGCCGCACCGTCGCCCTCTGGCGCCCCACGGCCTCGCTGCGCGCGGACACCGCCACGCTGCTCGCCGGGCTGGCCGACGAGGGAAACCAGGCCATCGCGTTCGTCGCGTCGCGGCAGGGCGCGGAACTCGTCTCGCTCGCCGCGCAGGAGCTGGCGCGGGAGCCCGGACGCATCGCGTCCTATCGCGGCGGCTACCTGGCCGTCGACCGCCGCGAGCTGGAGGCGGGGCTCCAGGACGGGTCGCTCCGCGCCCTGGCCAGCACGAACGCGCTCGAGCTCGGCGTCGACATCGCGGGCATGGACGCTGTGCTGGTCTCGGGCTTCCCCGGACGGCTCTCGTCGTTCTGGCAGCAGGCCGGGCGGGCGGGCCGCCGTGGGCAGGACGCGCTCGTGGTGCTGCTGGGGCGGGAGAACCCGCTGGACGAGTATCTGCTCGAGCACCCGGAACTCGTGTTCGAGGCCCCGGTGGAGCACGCCGTGGTGCACCCCGAGAACCCGCGGGTGCTGGGCCCGCACCTGGCCGCCGCCGCGCAGGAGCACCCGCTGACGGCCGCGGACGAGGCATTCTTCGGGCCGACGCTGCTCGCCGTCGCGCGGGCGCTGTCCGCGCAAGGCATCCTGCGTGACCGGCACGGCCGGTTCTTCTGGACGCGTCCCGACCGCGCCGTCGACTACATCGACCTGCGCTCCATCGGGGAGCGACCCATCGACATCATCGAACGCGACACGGGCCGCGTCGTCGGCCTGGTGGACGCGGCCGCCGTCGACCGCACCGTCCACCCGGGCGCCGTCTACCTGCATCAGGGCGAGTCCTACCTGGTGGAGGGCCTCGACAGGGAGGACCGGCAGGCCTTCGTGGTGCGGGCCCGGCCGCGGTTCTACACACAGCCGCAGGAGTCCTACGAGATCCAGGTGCTGCGCGAGGCCGACCGGCGGCCGCTGGGCGCGACGGAGATCTGCTGGGGCGACGTGCGGCTCGACTCCCAGGTGCTCGGCTACCTCCGCAGGGACGAGGTCACGCACGAGGTGTGGGACTCGAGCGAGCTGGACATGCCGCGCCACCAGATGGCCACCGAAGCGGTCTGGTGGACGGTGCCGCACGCCCTGCTGACCGGCCTCGGCTGGCCCGACCTCAGGGTGGGCGCCGCCGCGCACGCGATGGAGCACACCGCCATCGGGCTGCTGCCCGCCTTCGCGCCCTGCGACCGGTGGGACATCGGCGGCCTCAGTACCGCGCTCCACCCCGACACCGGGCTGGCCACCGTGTTCGTGCACGACGGGATGGCCGGCGGCGCGGGCTTCGCCCGCCGCGGGTTCGACGCGGCCGAGCAGTGGCTGCGAGCAACGCTCGACCGTCTCGAGCGTTGCCGGTGCATGGGCGGCTGCCCCGCCTGCATCGTGTCGCCCAAGTGCGGCAACGCCAACCAGGTGCTGGACAAGGACGACGCGCGGGTGCTGCTGGGCCTCCTGCTCGGCGAGGGCTGAGCCAGGGGACGCGTTTCCCACTATCCACAGGAATCGTTGTTGCCCGTCCTCGCTGTCCACAGGTCGGCCGTCACGCGGTGAATCGGGGTGCCGATTGCGCACCACAAGAGGTGACCGGCTGAACGGCAGCCGCTCACCGAAAGGACCGCATCATGCACACCCTCGTTCCCCGTCCCAGCCGCGAGGCTGGCCGCGTCCGTCGCCTGGCCGAGCGTGGCCTCACCACCGTCGAGTACGCGGTCGGGCTGCTCGCCGCTGCGGCCGCCGCGCTCGTCCTGCTGCGCATCTTCAACGACAACGCGTTCTTCCAGACGCTCTACACCTTCGTGGTGGATGCCTTCCGCAACGTCGCGTCCGGGACCAAGTGACATGCGGCCGCCGGGCGGATGGCCGCGCCGCCCGGCGCGCCGGGCGGCGGAGCGGGGCATGGTGACCCTTGAGTTGGCGATCGGCGTCGTCGCCGCCACTCTCGTGGCCGCCTTCCTCGTCAGCCTCACCCTGCTCGGCGTTGCGCAGGCCGCGTGCGCCGAGACGGCCTCGCAGGTGGCCAGGCAGACCGCGCGGGGTGACGATGTGGCCGTGCGGGAGGCGCGCGGGCGGGCCCCGGCCGACGCCACGATCACCGTGACCCGCGAGGCCTCGGGCGTCGCCGTGCGGGTGGTGGCACCCTTCCGGCTCCTGGCGCTCCCGGCGACGCAGCTGGCCGCGGACGCGTGGGCCGCCTACGAGCCGGGGATCGGACCGTGACCGCGGCGGGCCGCGCCCGTGACGAGCGCGGGTCGGCGGGCGGCCTCCTGACGCTCGGGATCTGCGCAGCGGTGCTCGCGGTGAGCCTCGTCGTGATGGTCGTCGTCGCGTGGGTCTCCCAGGCCCGGCGGGCGGAACAGGCGGCGGAACTGGCCGCGCTGGCCGCGGCCACGGCCTCGGTGCGCGGCGAGGCGCCGTGCGGTGCGGCCGCCGAAGCGGCGAGGAGGAACGGGACGGAGGTGGCGGCATGTGTCCTGCGCGGCGGGGGAAAGGCCGTCGTGGTGGAGGTGACCATAGAGGTGAGTCTGACGCCCGCTCCGCCGTGGGGCGCCATGACTCTCAGGAGGGAGGCGACCGCGGGCACGTGACGGGGGTAATAGGGTGCTGAGTATGACGTATGTAGCTCGCAACGACCGCTATGCCGAGATGCCCTACCGCCGCCTCGGGACCTCCGGGCTGAAGCTCCCGGCGGTGTCGCTGGGCCTCTGGCACAACTTCGGCGACGACCGCCCGCTCAGCACGCAGCGCGAGATCCTCCGGCACGCCTTCGACCGGGGCATCACGCACTTCGACCTGGCGAACAACTACGGCCCGCCGTACGGCTCGGCCGAGACCAACTTCGGCCGGATCATGGCCGAGGACTTCGCGCCCTACCGCAACGAGCTGGTGATCTCCAGCAAGGCGGGCTGGGACATGTGGCCGGGCCCGTACGGCTTCGGCGGCTCGCGCAAGTACCTGCTCTCGTCGCTGGACGACTCGCTCCGCCGGATGCGCCTCGATTACGTCGACATCTTCTACCACCACCGTCCGGACCCCGAGACCCCGCTCGAGGAGACCATGGCCGCGCTCGACCAGGCCGTGCGCTCCGGCAAGGCGCTCTACGCCGGCATCTCGTCCTACTCGGCCGGGCTGACGCTCCGTGCGCAGAAGGTCGCGCGCGAGCTGGGGACCCCGCTGGTCATCCACCAGCCGTCGTACTCCATCCTCAACCGCTGGGTCGAGGACGGCGAGCCCAACCTGCTCGAGGCCTGCGCCGAGGCGGGCATGGGCACCATCGCCTTCACGCCGCTGGCGCAGGGCCTGCTCACCGGCCGGTACCTGAACGGCATCCCCGAGGGCTCGCGCGTCACGCAGGGCAAGTCGCTCAGCGCCGACCTGCTGACGGACGAGAACGTGGGCCACCTGCGCGCGCTCAACGCCATCGCCGAGGGCCGCGGCCAGACGCTCGCGCAGATGGCGCTCGCGTGGATCCTGCGCGACCAGGGCACCGCGTCGGTCACGTCCGTGCTCATCGGGGCGTCGTCGACGACGCAGCTCGACGACAACCTGGGCGCGCTCGGGAACCTCGCCTTCACGGCCGAGGAGCTCGCCGCGATCGACCAGCACGGCGGCGTGGAGGGCATCAACCTCTGGCAGGGGGCCACCGACTCGGTCGAGTAGCCGGATGCACGGCGAGGCGTGGGCGTCTACTGTGGCGCCCATGCCAACCCCTCGAGTGGACGCCGCCCGCCTGCGCGCCGACCTGGACGCCGCCGACTACGCCGTCGACGAGGTGCTCGGCCGGATCGGCGACCTGGGCCAGGCCGGCCTCGGGCGCAACAGCACGGTTCCTGCGGACGTCGCGCTGGGCGCCGCGCGCGACCCGCTCGCGGCGCTGATCCGGCTCTTCCTGCTCCAGCAGGCGGTGCCCCAGGAGCAGCTCGACGGCGTGCTCGACGTCGAGGGCCTGCGCGCCGCCGGCTACCTCGCGGCCGAGGGTGGGCGGCTGCGGGCACTCATCGACATCCGCCCCTACGGTTCACCCGACGACGACGCCAGCGGCTGGCTGGTGGCCGACCCGACGCCCGGCCTCGACCAGATCGTCACCCCCACCGCGCCGGACTACGTGCTGGGCGCCTCCCCGGCGTCCACCACGCTGGCCCAGATCACCATGCGCATGCCCGTGGGCCGCGCGCTGGACCTCGGCACCGGCTGCGGCGTGCAGTCGCTGCACCTCGCCCGGCACGCCGACAGCGTGGTGGGCACCGACGTCAACGCCCGCGCGCTGGAACTGGCCGCCCTCACGGCGGCGCTGAACGGCGCGGCCGTCGACCTCAGGCACGGCTCGCTGTACGAGCCGGTGGCCGGGGAGCGGTTCGACCTCATCGTCTCCAACCCGCCCTTCGTGATGAGCCCGCCGCGCGCCGAGGCCGACACGCTCGCCTACCGTGAGGCGAACTTCGAGGCCGACGCCCTCGTCGAGACCCTCGTCCGGGGCGCCGCCGACCACCTCGCGCCCGGCGGCAGCCTCCAGCTCCTCACCAACTGGGCCGTCCTCGACGAGCCGTGGGAGGACCGGCTCCGCGGCTGGATCCCTGAGGGCTGCGACGCCTGGGTGATCGAGCGCGAACGGCTCGACGTCTTCTCCTACGTCGAGATGTGGCTGACCGACGCCGGGCTCGGCGGCACGCCCGGGTGGCGTGGCGCCTACGACGAGTGGCTCGCCTACTTCGACCGCCTCGGCATCCGCTCGGTGGGCATGGGCTGGATCCTCGTCACGCGCGCCGGCCGACCCGAACCGCACGTGCGCCTCGAGAGCTGGCCGCATCCCGTCGCGCAACCGGTCGGCGACGTCTTCGCCCGGCACGCGGCCGCCGTCGACGCCTTCCAGCTCCCCACGGACCGGCTGCTGGCGGCCGCGCCCCGCCTCGTCGACGTCGAGCAGGAGACCATCGGGCAGCCCGGGGCCGAGGACCCGGAGCACGTCGTCTTCCGCCAGCGCACGGGCCTGCTGCGGGCCGTCAAGGCCGACACGGCGCTGGCCGCGACCCTCGGCGCGCTCGACGGCGACCTCACCGTCGGGCAGGTGATCGGCGCCGTGGCGCAGGTCCTCGAGGTCGACGCCTCGCGCCTGGCCGCCGAGGTGCTGCCCGAGGTCCGACGGGCGCTCCTCGACCAGCTGCTCGTCATCGACCAGGCCTGACGGCTTGTCTCCCGGGGCCCGATCCCGGTTGACAGCCCAGGCTATTGTTCGACTCAGTCTCAACTCCCGGAGGGCTTTCCTGATGGCTTCCAAGCGTCTCGTGATCGTGGAGTCGCCGACCAAGGCGACCAAGATCGCCGGCTACCTCGGCCGCGATTACATCGTCGAGTCCTCCCGCGGGCACGTCCGCGACCTGCCCACCTCGGCCTCCGAGGTGCCCTCGAAGTTCAAGGGCGAGAAGTGGGCCCGCACCGGGGTCAACGTCGACGACGGCTTCCAGGCGATCTACGTCGTCTCGCCCGACAAGAAGAACACGATCAAGGACCTCAAGGCCAAGCTCAAGGACGCCGACGAGCTCCTGCTCGCCACCGATGGTGACCGCGAGGGCGAGGCCATCGCGTGGCACCTCCTTGAGGAGCTGAAGCCGAAGGTGCCGGTCAAGCGGATGGTGTTCCACGAGATCACCGAGTCCGCGATCCTCGACGCCGTCGCCCACCCGCGCGACCTCGACACCTCGCTCGTGGACGCGCAGGAGACCCGACGCATCCTCGACCGGCTGTACGGCTACGAGGTCTCGCCCGTGCTGTGGAAGAAGGTCATGCCGCGGCTCTCGGCGGGCCGCGTGCAGTCCGTGGCCACCCGCCTGGTGGTGGACCGCGAGCGCGAGCGCATCGCGTTCGTGCCCGCCTCCTACTGGGATCTCGACGTCACGCTCGACGCCGGGGCCGACGCGGACCCGCGCAACTTCCCCGCCCGCCTCGCCGAGGTCGGCGGTACGCGTGTCGCGCAGGGCCGGGACTTCGACGCCTCTGGCACGCTCACCGGCGGCGACGCCCTCGTGCTGGACGAAGCCGCGGCCAAGGCCCTGGCCGACGCGCTGTCCGCCGCGCGCCTCACGGTGGCCTCCGTCGAGGCCAAGCCCTACACCCGCCGGCCCTACGAGCCGTTCCGCACGACGACCATGCAGCAGGAGGCCGGCCGTAAGCTCGGGTTCTCCGCGCAGCGCGCCATGTCGGTGGCGCAGGAGCTCTATGAGAAGGGCTTCATCACCTACATGCGTACCGACTCGGTGACGCTCTCCGGCCAGGCCATCAACGCGGCCCGCCGTCAGGTGCAGGAGCTGTTCGGCGACCGTTTCCTCCCCGAGAAGCCGCGCGTCTACGCGTCGAAGGTCAAGAACGCGCAGGAGGCCCACGAGGCCATCCGCCCCGCGGGCGACACGTTCCAGCACCCCGACAAGACCGGCCTCGCCGGCGACGCGTACCGCCTCTACCAGCTGATCTGGCGGCGCACCCTCGCCTCGCAGATGGCCGACGCGCGCGGCGAGTCCGTGTCCGTGACGGTCGACGCCGCGCTGGCCGACACGTCGGTGCTCGGCACCGAGGTGGGCTCGGCCCGGCTCGTCGCCTCCGGCCGCACCATCACCTTCCCCGGCTTCCTCAAGGCCTACGTGCAGGGCACCGACGACGACTCGGCCTCGGACGACGCGCAGGCCCGCCTGCCGATCCTCACCCGCGGCCAGTCCCTCGAGGTGGCGAAGGCGGCCCCGGCCGGGCACGAGACGCGCCCGCCGGCCCGCTACACCGAGCCGTCGCTCGTGGCGAAGCTGGAGGAGCTGGAGATCGGCCGCCCGTCGACCTACGCGTCGATCATCCGCACCATCACCGCCCGCGACTACGTGTTCAAGAAGGGCTCGGCGCTGGTGCCCACGTGGCTGGCGTTCGCCGTCACGCGCCTGCTGGAGGAGCACTTCTCCGAGCTCGTCGACTACGCGTTCACCGCGCAGCTCGAGGAGCAGCTCGACGACATCGCCTCGGGCGAGGCACAACGCCTCCGCGTGCTGTCCGACTTCTACTTCGGCCCCGACGGCGAGGCCCGGCCCGGCCTCGAGCGGCTCGTCACCGAGCTGGGCGACATCGACGCCCGCGCGCTGTCGACCTTCCCGCTGGGCGACTCGGGCATCGACGTGCGCGTCGGCCGCTACGGCACCTACGTCGAGGCCGCCGACGGCCGACGGGCCAATGTGCCCGAGGACCTGCCGCCCGATGCCCTCACCGTCGACGTGGCCGAGGAGCTCCTCGCCAAGCCCCTCGACGAGGAGCGCGAACTGGGCGTCGACGAGGCCACCGGCACGATGATTGTCGCCAAGAACGGCCGCTACGGCCCGTATGTCACGGAGGTGCTGCCGGAGGACGCGCCGAAGTCGGCCAAGCCGCGCACGGCGTCGCTCTTCTCCTCGATGTCGCTGGACTCGGTGGACCTGCCCACCGCGCTGAAGCTGATGAGCCTGCCGCGCGTCGTGGGCGCCGACGCCGAGGGCAACGAGATCACTGCGCAGAACGGCCGCTACGGCCCGTACCTCAAGCGCGGCACCGACTCCCGCTCGCTGACCAGCGAGGACCAGATCTTCGACATCACGCTCGACGAGGCCCTCGCCATCTACGCGCAGCCGAAGCAGCGGGGGAGGGCCGCCGCGGCCGCCCCGCTGAAGGAGTTCGGCGCCGACCCGGTCTCCGGCAAGCCCGTGGTGCTGAAGTCCGGCCGGTTCGGCCCGTACGTGACCGACGGCGAGACCAACGCCACGCTGCGCAGGGACGACAACCCCGAGACGGTGGCTCCCGAGCGGGCCTTCGAGCTGCTGGCGGAGAAGCGTGCCAAGGGCCCGGCCCCGAAGCGCACCACCACCCGGCGGGCGCCGGCCAAGCGGACCACCACCACGAAGCGGGCCACCACCAAGGCCGCCGCGCCCAAGGCCTGACGGCCCGGGGGAGGGCGGAGAGATGGGCAAGAAGGCCAAGCGCGTCCTGCGGCTCGAGGTGCCCTTCACCTCGGCCGCGCCGGTGCTCACGTCAGAGGCCATGGGGCTGCCGCGGCTGCTCCGCCGCCCGGCCGCGAGCTTCGTGATGGACGTCACCGTGATCGACGCGCCTGACGGCCGGCTGCTGCGCGACGGCGTCGTGGTGGCGCACCGGGTGGTCGGCGGGATCGGCGAGTGGTACCTGGCCGCGCCGCGCTGGGCGCCGCACCTGCCCGTCGAGACCACGGTGCCGCTGGGGGCCAGCGGCGACCTGCCGCCCGAGGTGGCGCACCGGCTGCGCCCGCTCATCCGGGGGGCCGCGATCGGCCCGATCGCCGGGCTGCGCTGCCACCGCGACGAGTGGGCCCTGCGCGACGCCCAGGGCGAGGTGGCCGCGGTCGTGCGCGACGAGCGCGTCACGGTCCGGCACGGCGGGGTGGCGACGGCGCGCTACCGCGAGATCACCATCACCCCGCAGCGCAACCTCACCAAGGCCCAGCGCGACTTCCTGCTCGCCGCGGGCCTCGCCGTCAACGCGACGGCGGTCGAGAACTTCCCGACGCTGCAGGAGCGGCTCGGCGCGCCCGCGACCGGGCTGACGAACTTCCCCGTTCCGCCCGACCTACCGGCCGACCCCACGCTCGAGGAGTTCGTCTCCACGATCTTCGCCCGCCACCTCCTCGGCATCGTCACCGAGGAGCTCCGGCGGCGCGCGGCGGGCAGCGACGACGTCGGCCGATCGAACGACCTGCTGTGGGCGCTCGGCCGGGTGCTGCGCGGGCTCGCCCCCGTCCTCGAACCGGGGTGGCGCGAGGCCACCGAACGCCTGCTGCTGGGGCTGCCGTGGTCGTCGCCGGCCGAGCTGGAGCCCGCGCTGCCCGCCGTCCTCGAGGCCCTGGTCGGCGGGGCGAGGGCCCCACGCCTCGGCGACCTCTCGCACCGGCCCGCCGCGGGCATCCTCTTCGAGCGCACGGAGCGCGCCGGCCGCATCCTGGCCGAGCGGTGCCGCGCGCTCACCGTCGACGCACCCGACGAGCAGTGGGCGGCGGCCCGGCTGGCGGCCGAGCAACTGGGCGTCGCCTCCACCGTGGTGGAGTCGCTCGCGCCCGCGCGGCTCGGACGCGTGCTCGCGCAGCTGGACGACGTCGTCGCGGGGTTGCGGGGCTGCGAGTACGGCGGCGCGTCGGCCGTCCCCGACCTCGAAGGGGTCTCCGCGGAGCAGGCGTTCCAGCTGGGGGTCGACACCGAGCGCGCCCGCGGCGCCGTGGCCGTGCGCCGGGCAGCGTTCATCAAGCAGTGGCCCGACGTCGTGCGCCGGGCCCGCACGTGGCTGAAGAAGGCGAGGAAGCGGTGACCGGTCTGTTCGTGGTGTTCGAGGGGGGCGACTCCGCGGGCAAGACGACCCAGTCGACGCTGCTCAGCCAGTGGCTGACCGAGCGCGGCGTCGCGCACGTCACGACCCGTCAGCCGGGCGGCACCGAGATCGGATCGCACCTGCGGCGCCTGGTGCTCGACCCGTCGTTCGGTGACGTGTCGCCCCGCGCGGAGGCGCTGATGTACGCGGCTGACAAGGCCCAACACGTGCACGAGCTGATCCTTCCCGCGTTGGCCCGGGGCGAGGTGGTGGTCAGCGACCGCTACGTGGAGTCGATGGTCGCCTACCAGGGCGCCGGCCGTGGGCTGGGCAGCGAGGAGATCGCGCGGATCGCCTGGTGGGCCGTCGACGGCCTCCGCCCCGACCTCACCGTCGTGCTCGACGTGCACCCCGACGACGGCGTCGCCAGCATCGCGGAGAAGGACCGGCTGGAGAGCGCGGGCCTGGACATGCACCGCCGCGCGCGCCAGCACTTCCTCGACAGGGCGGCCGACGACCCCGCGCACTACCTCGTGCTGAACGCCCGGCTGCCGCGCGAGGAGATCGCCCAGGCCGTGGCCGGCCGGGTGGCCGCGCTGCTCGCCGCGCGGTCTGTCGGTGCCTGATGGCAGGATGAGGCCCATGGGAGACGTGTGGTCCGAGCTGATCGGTCAGGGGCGCGCTGTGGAGACGCTGCGCCGCGCCGTCGAGGGCCGCAGGCACGCCATGACTCATGCCTGGCTGTTCGTGGGCCCGCCGGGGTCCGGTCGGTCGAACGCGGCCAAGGCCTTCGCCGCCGCGCTGCAGTGCCCTCGCGGCGGGTGCGGCAGCTGCGAGGAGTGCCGCACCACGCTCTCGAAGGCGCATCCCGACGTCACCCTGCTGAGCACCGAGCAGCTGTCGATCGGCGTCGCGGAGGTCCGCGCGCTCGTCGGCCGCGCCAACGTCTCGCCGATCAAGGGCCGCTACCAGGTGGTGGTGGTCGAGGACGCGGACCGGATCACCGAGCGCGGCGCGGACGCGCTGCTGAAGGGCCTCGAGGAGCCCGCCCCGCGCACCATCTGGCTGCTCTGCGCGCCCAGCCCGGACGACGTCATCATCACCATCCGCTCCCGCTGCCGCGTGATCAAGCTCGTCACCCCCAGCGACGACGCCGTGACCGAGCTGCTCATCACCCGCGACGGCATCTCGCCAGCGCTCGCGGCCCACGCCGCCCGCGTCGCGCAGGGACACGTGGGGCGCGCCCGCATGCTGGCGCGCCACGAGGACGCCCGCCTCCGCCGTCGCGAGATCCTCGCGCTGCCCAGCAGGCTCGAGAACGTGACGTCGTGCCTGGACGCCGCCGAGAACCTGGTGGCGGCCGCGGGCCAGGAGGCCGTGCAGGCCACCGCGGAACTCGACGCCAAGGAGATGTCGGCGCTGCAGGAGGCCCTCGGTGTCGGCGGCCGGGGAGCGAAGCCGCGCTCGGCGCAGGGTGCCATCCGAGACCTCGAGGACCAGCAGAAGACGCGGGTGAAACGCATTCAGCGCGACGCGCTGGACCGCGTGCTCACCGAGCTGACCGGCTACTACCGCGACGTCCTCGCGGTGCAGACCGCGCCGGGCGTCGAGCTGGTGAACGCGGACCTGGCCGACGAGATTGAGCCCATCGCTCACCGCTCCACACCCGAACAGACCGTGCGGGCGCTCGACGCCATCCTCCGCGCGCGCACCGCGCTGGAGGGCAACGTGGCCCCGCTTCTCGCGCTGGAGGCCATGCTGATCGACCTGCAGTTCGCGCGCCGCGCCTGAGCCGGGTCGCCCCCGCGCGGGCGTGTCACCACGGACGCCCCGCGGCGTCGATGCCAAGATGAAGCGCAAGACTGCCACGAGATCAAGGTGAATCGAATGTCGAACAACGACTGGGTCCAGGCCGGCACTCCCCGCGAGGACGACTGGGCCGACGAGCAGGACGACTACGGCGTGCCCGTCTCTCCCGTGGAGTGGGACGACTACGCGGCCGAGCAGTCCGTTCCCGTGCCGGTGCCCGACGTGGAGCCCGCGCAGGAGCCCGACGCCGAGCCCCAGCCCGACGTTGAGCCCCAGCCTGAGGCTGAGCCCGAGCCCGAGCCCGAGCCCGAGGTCGACGCCGAACCGGAGCCGGAGGCTGAGTTCGAGGCGCTGCCGGTCGACGAGCCGCAGGCCGAGGAGCCCGAGGTCGAGGCCCCCGCCGACGAGGAACAGGCCGAGGTCGACGACGAGCAGGCCCAGGCTGACCAGGAGCAGGCCGATGAGGCCGAGGCTCAGTCTGACGAGGCCGACGCGCAGGTCGACGAGACTGACGCCCCGACGGGCGAGATCGCCCAGGTCGAAGACGAGCAGGAAGAGGGCGAGCAGGAGGAGGTCGAGGAGGAGCCGACGCAGGTCGTCGGATTCGGCCGGTCCGTGCACGCAGACCCGCTCGTGGACGAGCCGACGGTCGCGGTCACGGCGCCTGTCGCTGCGCCGATCGCCGCTCCTGCCGAGATCGAGGGCTTGTTCCGCAGCCCTGAGGCGCCGCTGCCCATCGACCAGACGCAGCGCATCAACCTCGCGGACGAAGCGGCGGAGGAGCGCCGGATCGCCGAGCAGCTGCGCGCCGAGAAGGAGGCGCGCGACCAGCGCCTGGGCCTCGTCGCGACGTCCGATGCCAACGCCGTGCGCGTCGCGGCCCCGCTGCCGCGGCCGGGTGTCGGCCGTCTCGCCAGCTTCGGGCTGCTCCTGCTGCGCCTGGTCACCGCGGGCCTGCTCGGGGTGATCGGCTACCAGATCTTGAGCGATATCGACGCCAGTGCCGAGCTGCTCGGCCGCACCATGCTGCCTGAGCCGCGCCTGCTGTCCTGGATCGTCGGCTTCGGGCTGGCTGCGCTCGCGGTGCTGCTGGTCATCGGCTTGGCGGTGCGGATCGTCGGCTTCCTGATGGCCGTTGTTGCCGTCGGGGCGCTCGTGTTCCTGCGCTGGGGCGCCTTCAGCATCTTCCGCCCCGGGGTGGACGGCTTCATCGGCGACCGCGACCTGCTGCTCGCCACGATCGGTCTGCTCTTCCTCTGCGTCGGCGGCGGTCGCGCGGGCGTGGACGCGGCGTTCTCGCTGGCGCGCTATCGGGCGCGGGAGGCCAAGCGCTCCTGAGGCCCGCGCCGTCCACGATTCGGGCCCGCGATTAGGCTGAGCCCATGGCACGGGTGATGGCGGTCGCGTTCGAGCGGCACGGCCAGCTGCACTACCTTGACCCCGGCGACGGCCAGTACCGCGTCGGGGATTGGGTGCGCTATCCCACCGAGAGCGGGCCGGAGGTGGCGCAGGTCGTGTGGGCGGCCGAGGAGGTCGACGGCGTGGGCGGCGCGCCGCTCTGCGACGGGCCGGCCACGGAACGCGACCTGCAGAGGGACGAGGCCAACCGGGCGGTGCGGGCGGAGGCGACTGTGGTCGCCAAGAGGCTCATCGCGCGGCACGAGCTGCCCATGAAGGTCGTCGGGGTGGACTACGTCGACACGCTCCCGGACGTCGACCGGCTGATCGCCATCTACTACACCGCTCCGCACAGGGTCGACTTCCGCGCCCTCCTGCGCGACCTCGCCCGGGGACTCGGCGCCCGCGTCGACCTCAGGCAGGTGGGGGCGCGCGACGCCGCGCGGCTGCTGGGCGGGATCGGTTCCTGCGGCCGGGACCTGTGCTGCGCCACGTTCATGACCGAGTTCGAGCCCGTCTCGCTGCGGCTCACCCGCGTGCAGGGCCTTCCTGCCAACCCGCTGCAGATCGCGGGCGCCTGCGGGAAGCTGATGTGCTGCATTGCGTTCGAGCACCCGCTCTACGTCGACTTCCACCGCCGCGCCCCCGCTCTGGGGGAGCGCGTTCAGGTCGGCGACCAGGAGGGGGTGGTGACGGGGCACTCGGTGCCGGCCGAGTCCGTCACAGTCCGGATGGGCTCCGGTGAAGTCGTGCGCTGTCCGTTGAGTTCGGTATGTTCTATCGCACGGGCCCGAGCGGAGCGCGTCGGGCCGGTGGAAGGGCGTACATGAGCAGGTGGGTCAAGGTCACGCAGGTCATCCTCGCGATCGTCGCCGCTGTCCTGGTGGCCTCGCTCTTCGCGGGTGGCATGGTCGGCGGAGCCAGCCGCGACCAGCCGGCCACCCCGAAGCCGTCCGGCGAACCGTCGGCCCTGCCGCTGCCTGAGGGCGCGCGGCTGCCCGGGGTGCCCGAGAAACCCGTCAAGGATCATGCGCTGCTGCCCGCCGTCGAGAACGCCAACGCGGACCGGCAGCTCGACTACAAGCCCAAGGGCGACCCACAGGTGACCTTCCTCGACTCCCTGGGCGACCTGCGCGCGTACGCCACGCAGGTCGTCGCGTGGAAGAAGTGCGAGGACTCCGACACGTCGCAGTGCGCCAAGGTCCGGGTCCCGCTCGACTGGGACGACCCCGCGGGCGAGGCCATCGAGATCGCCGTGCGCCGTGTGCCCGGCGGAGACTCGAGCCGTGGCCCGCTGTTCGTGAACCCGGGCGGCCCCGGCTTCGGCGGCCAGGACATCGCCGAGGGCCTCGCCGGCCGCTGGGCCAACTACGACACCATCGGCTGGGATCCCCGCGGCACGGGGGAGTCCACGCACGTCGTCTGCGGCACGATGGAGCAGACCGACAAGATCATGGATCTCGACGCCAGCCCGGACGACGATGCGGAGATCGCCGCGCTCCGTCAGGGCGCCGTCGACTTCGCGCGCCAGTGCCGCGACGCCTCGGGCGCGCTGCTCGACCACATCACCACCATCGACGTCGTGCGCGACCTCGACCTTCTGCGCCACCTGCTGGGCGCCGAGAAGCTGAACTACGTGGGCATCTCGTACGGCACCTTCGTGGGGGCCATGTACGCCGAGCTGTTCCCGAATTCGGTGGGCCGGCTGGTGCTCGACTCCGCCGTCGAGATCACCGACGAGGAGCCCATCCCGCAGTCGGCCGGCTTCGAGCTCGCGCTGACGAACTTCGCCGACTGGTGCGCCGATTCCAGCCTGTGCTCGCTCGGCACGTCGAGCGAGCAGGTGTTGGACGACATCGACGACTTCCTGCAGGGGCTGGACGCCAAGCCGCTGAAGGTCGGCGCCCGGGAGCTCACGCAGACGCACGCCGCCTCCGGCATCGCCTTGTTCCTGTACGAGGACTCGACGGCGTACCGCGGACTGGCCGCGATGCTGGGCCAGGCCTACTCGGGCGACGGGGCCAGCCTGCTGCGCGCGGCCGACTACATGAACGGCCGCGAGGACAACCACTACGAGACGATCGCCTACGCGTTCCCCGCCATGGCCTGCGTCGACGAGGCCGACGAGGGCGTCGCCACCGTCATGGCCGACTGGCGCGACACGTTCTCCAAGGCCCCGGTGATGGGCCCGAACATGGGCACCAGCTACACCTGCCAGGAGTGGACCGCGGGCTCCGCGCCGCGGCTCAAGCTGACCGGCGCCGGCGCCCCGCCCATTCTCGTGGTGGGCACGACGGGTGACTCGGCCACCCCGTACCAGCAGGCCGTCTCGATGGCCGAGCAGCTGGAGTCGGGCACGCTGCTGACCCTCGAGGGCGCCGGGCACGGCGCCGTGGCGGGCGACAACCAGTGCATCGCGAAGGCCGTCGACGGCTACCTCCTGGACGGCAAGGCACCCAAGGACGGCCTGAAGTGCAACTGACGACGAGGCGGCGCACACGCCGGTTCGTCAAGGGGGCGGGGCGTTCGGTATAGTTCCGTCCTGCTGCCGCCCTAGCTCAGTCGGTAGAGCGACGCTCTCGTAAAGCGTAGGTCACGGGTTCGAATCCCGTGGGCGGCTCGGACAGCGGGACGGTCCCTCGGGACCGTCCCGTTTTCTGTTGCCTCTCGCCTTACCGAGGGGCGTCGCGGGGGACCGCGCAGCCGCCTTGTAGGCTTGCGTTCGCACCCGGGGAGTCCCGGGGATCTTCGGTTTATGAGGAGGAAGCGTGTTCGACTGCGCCATCATCGGGGCCGGGCTTGCTGGCCTGGTGGCCGCCCGGTACCTCACGGAGCGGGGCCAGAACGTCGTCGTCCTCGAGGCGCGCGACCGGGTCGGCGGCCGCGTCGAGACCCGCACGCTTCCGGGCGGCGGCTATGTCGAGCTGGGCGGCCAGTGGATCGGCCCGGGCTTCGACGCGCTGCTCGAGATCACCGAGGAGCTCGGATTCGAGACCATCGGCCTGCCGGCCAGCGGCAATCTCGTGGTGCGCCTGCGCGGCCAGTCGCTCGAGGTGCCGTCGGACGACGACGAGGCGCCCGCGCTGACCCCCTTCGAGGTCTCCGACCTCGGCCAGGGCCTGCTCCGGCTCCGGCGCCTCGCCGAGCGCCTGCGCGACGACCCCGCCTGGCGGAAGTCGAACGACGCCTGGCTCAACCAGGACCTGCGCCGCTGGGTGACCACCAACCTTCGGACCCAGGGCGCCCAGCGCCGGTTCGGCGAGGTCTACGCCGCCGCCTTCGGCTCGATGCCCCGCGGCGCGACGCTGCTCGAAGGGCTCCTCCAGGTGAGCTCCGGCCCCGACCTCGAGACCATGCTCGCCAGCAACGGCGGGCTGAACCAGAAGCGCGTGAAGGGGGGCGTGGCGGCCGTGGCCGATGCGCTCGCCGCGCGGCTCGGCGACGTCGTCCGCGTCGGTGCGGAAGTGGTGAAGGTGACCCACGGCGACCGCTCGGCGGCACTCACCCTCGCCGACGGCGAGATCATCGAGGCCAAGCAGGTCATCTCGACGCTGCCGCCGCGGCTCGCCGTCGCGCTGGAGCACGAGCCCCCGCTGCCCGAGTGGCGCGCCGAGGCGGCCGACAGGGTCGCCGCCGGCAACGTCATCAAGGCGTTCCTCATCTACGACCGCCCGTTCTGGCGCGAGAAGGGCTTCTCGGGCCAGTCGAGCGCCGACGAGGGCGCCGTTCGCGTCACGTTCGACACCACCTCCGACGAGGCGAACCGCGGGCACCTGATGGGCTTCTTCGAGGGCGCCGACGCGGACTCGCTCTCGCGCCGGTCCGTCACGCTGCGTGAGCGCGCGTTCGTCGACTCGGTGGTGCGCACCTTCGGTGAGGAGGCCCGGCACCCGGTGGCCTACATCGAGCGCGACTGGTCCACCGAGAAGTTCACCGGCGGCTGCCACGGCGCCCACTTCGCGCCCGGCGTCTGGACCACCAGCGGCCCGATCCTCGCTGAGCCCGAGGGCGTCCTGCACTGGGCCGGCGCCGAGTACTCCACGCGCTTCAACGGCTACATGGAGGGCGCGGTCCGTTCGGGCCGCGAGGTCGCCGCGGCCGTGGCGTTGAACCTCGCCTGACCGGATGGTTGATACTGGGGCGCATGCCTGACGCTCGACTCGCCCGCGCCCGCCTCGTGGCGCAGGGACTGGTGACCCGGCCGTACGCCACGCCCACCGACGCCGTCACCGGGTTCGCCGCCATGCAGGGCCAGGACCTGCCCGGTGCGATCGCCTCGGCGGCGCTGCGCGTCGACGGCGGAACGGTGCAGGGCGTGCTGGACGACATGGTGGCGGGTCGGCTGGTGCGCGGGTATCCGATGCGCGGCACCGTGTTCCTGATGCCCGCGGCCGACGTCACTTGGGTGACGGAGCTGTGCGCCGCGCCCGCGGTGCGGGCCGCCCGGGCGCGCAGGCACAGTCTCGACCTCGAGCAGGCGCACCTCGACGAGGCGCGGGCGGTCGCCGAACGAGCCCTGGCCGACGGCCCGATCTCGCGCGCCGCGCTGTTCGCGCTCTGGGACGGCATCTTCGACACGCGCGGTGGCCGCGGATATCACGTCCTCACCGCGCTGATCTCCGAGACGGTGCTCTGCTGCGGGCCGTGGAACGGGAGCGAGCAGGACGTCGCGTCGGCCGCCCAGTGGCTCCCCGCCGGGCGCACGCTCGCCGAACGCTTCGACGGCGAGCGCATCCCCGCCGTCGCCGAGCTGCTCCGCCGCTACCTCACCGCGCACGGGCCGGCGACCATCCGTGACTTCGCCTGGTGGACCAAGCTCCCGCTGGGGGAGATCCGCCGCGCGCTGCCGCTCGTCGCCCCCGCGCTGGAGACCGACGGGGCGGCTGAGCCGTCGTACTGGCGGCCCGGGCTGCTCGACGAGGTGGCCGCGCTGGGTCGGTCGCCGCACGCGCCGCTGCTCCTCCCGGGCTTCGACGAGTTCGTCCTCGGCTATCAGGACCGGACCTTCGCCATGACCGACGACGAGCACCAGCGCATCGTGCCCGGCAACAACGGCATGTTCCGCCGCACGGTGGTGGTCGGCGGCCTGGTGACCGGCACGTGGGCCCGCTCAGGCCGACCCGGCCGCCGAACGCTGGCCATCGAGGAGTTCACCCCGCTGAGCGACGCCCGCCGACGCCGCCTGGATCGGCTGTTCGACGCCTTCCCGTTCGTCGGCGAGTAGAGCCCCTCGTCCTGCCGGTCGAGGTCAGGCCAAGGTGAGGAAGAGGTCGGTTCGGAGGGCCGCGGGGTCGCCGTCGGGCGTCGGTGCCGTCACGTAGAGCTCGCCGAACCGGGGTGCGCGGGCGATGCCCTCGTCGGCCACCCAGCGCATCAACCGCTCCCAGGAGTGGGGGAGGTCCTCGTAGGAGCCCAGGTGCGTCACGACCGCCAGCCAGCCGGCGGGGATCTCCGCGGGGACGACGCTGAACGTGCCGGCTGAGACCGGGGCTGCCAGCGGCTCGGCAACGGGGAAGCCCGCCTCGATGGTGAACTCGGCGGAGGGATCCCCCTCGTAGACCGCGATGGCCGGGCCCGCGATCGATGCGCCCGAGCCCGCGATGGCGGCCGGTGCCGCGCTGAACACGGCGTCGAAGATCCTCGGAAGGTCGGTGATGCGCACGCCCTCCTGTCGAATGACGGCGAGCGGGAGGACGTCGTCGGTCACCACCGCGGGCTCGGGCCAGGGGCCGGCGGTCAGCAGCTTCGCGGTCATAGGTTGGTCCCCTCACAAGTGGTGTTGCTGCACAGCGTAGAGAAGCGGAGGAGGGGCCGGGCTGAAACAGCCCGACCCCTCCGTCCTGCGATGGCCTAGACGGCGTTGCCGCCGCGTTCCCCCGTACGGATCCGGACGACCTCGTCGACGAGCGTCGACCACACCTTGCCGTCCCCCACGGCTCCGGTGCGGGCCGCCTCGGTGATCACGTCGATCACCGTCGCGGCCTCTGCGTCCTCGACGAGGACCTCGATCTTCGCCTTGGAGATGAAGTCGATGGTGTACTCCGCCCCGCGGTAGACCTCGCGGTGCCCACGCTGCCGGGCGTAGCCGGACACCTCGGTCACGGTCATCCCGGCCACGCCGTGCTGGGCGAGCGCGATCTGGACCTGGGTGAGCATGTTGGGCTGGACGATGGCGGTGACGAGCCTCATGCGCGCGTCTCCTCTCGGGTGGGAACGATCAGGGTCTGCTTGACTCCGTAGCTGGAGTAGCCGACGTGGCTCAGGTCGTAGCCGGTCTCCGCGTGCTCCGCGGTGTCGACGCCGATGGTTTCGGCCTCGGGGGCGACCCTCAGGCCCATGACCCGGTCGAGGATCTTCGCGATGATGAAGGTGACCACGAACGAGTAGACCATGACGATCCCGGCGCCCAGCGCCTGACGCCAGAGCTGGTCGACGCCGCCACCGTAGAAGAGGCCTGCGACGGCCGCCGGGGACTGGGGATCGGCAAGCAAGCCGATGAGCAGGGTGCCGACGAGGCCGCCGACCAGGTGCACGCCGACGACGTCGAGGGAGTCGTCATAGCCGAGCTTGTTCTTCACCCCGATCGCGAAGGCGCAGATCACGCCGGCGGCGACACCGATGATCAGGGCGCCCAGCGGGCTGACGGAGTGGGCGGCGGGCGTGATTGCGACCAGGCCCGCGACGATGCCCGACGCGGCGCCCAGCGAGGTGGCGTGGCCGTCGCGCAGACGCTCCACGAGGAGCCAGCCGAGCATGGCGGCCGCCGCGCCGCCGAGGGTGTTGATCCACGCGACGCCCGCCGTCGCGTTGGCGCCCAGGGCCGAGCCGGCGTTGAAGCCGAACCAGCCGAACCACAGCAGACCCGCACCGAGCATGACCAGCGTCAGGTTGTGCGGCCGCATCGGGACGCGGCCGAAGCCGAGGCGGGGCCCGAGCACGATGCAGAGCGCCAGCGCGGCCGCACCGGCATTGATATGGATGGCCGTGCCGCCCGCGAAGTCGATGGCCTTGATGCTGTTGGCGATGAAGCCGCCGTGCTCGGCCGTGCCGCCGTCGAAGCTGAACACCCAGTGCGCGGCCGGGAAGTAGACCAGCAGCGCCCACACCGCCGCGAAGACCGCCCACGCCGAGAACTTCATCCGGTCGGCGACAGCACCCGAGATCAGGGCCACCGCGATGATCGCGAAGGCGGACTGGAATCCTGCGAAGACGAGCGCCGGGACGGTGAACGTGGCCTTGTCGGGATCCATCAGCCCGTTGAGGAAGGCGTACTGCAGCGGGTTGCCCACCACGCCGCCCATGGATTCGCCGAAGGCGATCGAATAGCCGACGATGACCCACAGCACCCCGACGATGCCCATGGTGGAGACAGACATCATCACCATGTTCAGCACGCTCTTCGCGCGCACCATGCCACCGTAGAAGAATGCGAGACCGGGGGTCATCAGGAGAACCAGCGCGGCGCTGGCGAGGACCCAAGCGGTGTCGCCCGTGTCGATTTCTAGGAGTTCCATGGACGACGATCCAACAGGAGTCCTGTTTCGTCGAGGTCGTAGCTCCGTAACGGCCAGGTAAGCAAAACAGTGCGACGCGTTTCGATTCCCAGCCGGTTCGTTACTGCCGTGTTACCGGCTACTGATCAGCGGGGCCGACGAATGGCCGCGAACCGCACGGAACGAAGATCGCTCGCTGCGAGATCAGCCCAGGAACCCTCGAACTCGAAGGTGGAGAACGCGGCCGTCGGGTACCAGCACTGCGCCTCGTCGGCGGCTTGCCGGTCCGACGCGTAGGCCAGCTCGGCCGTCAGCGAAGGGATGGTCGGCGCATGGGCGATCACCAGCAGGCAGGAGACGTCGTCCGCCGTCTCGCCGATGCGCGCCAGCATCGTCTCGGTGCCCGAGTAGTACAGCGCGTCCTGGTACTCCACCGGCACGTTCAGCCCCGTCGCGGCGAACGTCTCGCGCGTGCG
Organism: Arachnia sp.; assembly: GCA_047602285.1. Classification (GTDB taxonomy): domain Bacteria; phylum Actinomycetota; class Actinomycetes; order Propionibacteriales; family Propionibacteriaceae; genus Arachnia. The sequence goes on along the minus strand of JASGHR010000001.1, from coordinate 1,520,869 downwards.
GGTCGCGGTCGACACCAGCGCATGGTCGACGCCCAAGGCCGCCAGCTCGACGCCCGCCTCCTGCGCGTCCTGCACACCGCGCGGCGTCAGCCGTCGCGCCTTGTCACCGTGGATGTTGGAGGGCTCCGTCTTTGCGTGGCGCATCAGCACGAGTCGTCTCATGTGCCGATCGTACTCACGGGCGACTGTGAGCGCCGCCGTCGTCGAAGCGTGACGAGTTACTCTAACCTACTCTAATCGGATTAGAGTTAGAGTAGTGGAGAGTTGGGCAGGCTCCATGTGGCTCGCGGATCCTTCGGGGACCGGCCGTGCCACTCGATCTCGCCGAGTGTCTGGAGTGCCTTCAGCGCGCGCAGTGTGGCCGGTCGAGCCAGGCCGATGGCCTCGGCGATGTCGCCGGTTCCCATGGCCTGCCGGCGGGTCCGCAGCGTCTGTAGGGCCTTCTCGGCGCCAGTGGGCAGCGTGGCGGCGACCGCCGGTGTGATCCTCGTGGCGCCGGTGAGCGTCAGGCGTACGCTCCCGGACGTCTGGCGGTATTGCGGTTCGACGAGGCCGTGAGCGGCCATCTCGTCGAAGATGCGCTGGATGCCCTCGCCGCGTTCCAGGGTGAAGCCCAGGTCGTTGCACACGCGCGCGATACGCGGGTTGCGTGCGTATCGCGCCACCTGCGTCACATGCTCGACATCCACGACGCCGGGGAAGCGGCCGGGGCTTTCGATCTCGAGCCGGTCGGGGAAGATGGAGACGCGGATGTGGTCTCCGGCCATGCTGTACGACCGGTGTACGACGGCGTTGACAAGTCCTTCCAGCCAGGCGTCGCGGGGGATCAGCGGCACCGGTCCGAAGCGCCCGTCCGGACGAAGGGCGCGGCGTCGGGGTACCCAGTCCTGTAGGAGCTGTTCGGCGCGCTGGATCACGCTGGGGATGGGCCCCTCGATCCTGACGTCGCCGCCCTCCATCAACCACTGGCGTGCACCTGTTCCGGGGTCCTGTGCCGCGTACCGCAGGATCCGGACGTGGGCGTGCGGCATGAGCACGCCGGGGTCGGGGGCAAAGAGAAGATAGCCCGCGATTGTGACGTCGCCACTGGGTGTCAGGAGGCTCCTCGCGTGGAGGAGCCGCTCGTCGTCCAGGTTGCTCCCCAGTGCAGCCCGGAAGTCAGCGAGTTGGACGGGGTCGAGATCTGACGGGCTCACACCTGCCATGGGTCGGGCCTCGTACTGCGCGGCTCCGCGATCGTAAGACAGCTCTTCTCGTTGCAGCGGGGTGAGTTTGCTCGTCGAGTCACCCGTGCGGAGATAGCACTCGCCGCCGGTCGTCTCATGCATCGTCGTTCCGGGGAGCACCTCCGCTGCGAGCAGTTCCTGTATCGTGCCGTCCTCTTCGACCGCCAGGGTGTGGAAGTGGACGCGAGGTGGTGGTGCGCAGTGCGTTCTGGGAGCTCGACGCAGCTCGTTCAGACGTTTGTCCGAATGCGAGAGGTCCTGCACCTTTCCGTCCGCGAGTCCCACGACGATCAGCCCGCCCTCGGCGTTGGCCAACCCGATGAGTGCCCTGGCGAAGACCTCGACACCGATGCTGGCCGACTTGCGCTCGTACCACTGGTTCTCCCGTTGGGTGACCAGAAGCTCCCGGCGCTCCGCAGGGGTGAGCGACTCGAGGGTGGGCCAATCGACTCTCATGCTTCTACTCTAACCTACTCTAATCGGATTAGAGTTAGAGTAGTTAGAGTGCTCCGCGCGCGTAGATGCGACGCACCAGGTCCTCGATAGCAGGCTCGGCCAGCGACAGTTCCACCACCTCGGCGTGCGCCTGAACGGCGCCCAGCACCTGCGCGGCCGAGAGCACCTGCGGGCGGAAGGCGATCGACAGTCGCGTGCCGTCGCCCTCGGTGGCCTGCAGGATCGCGCCGTCGGGGAGAGGGAGCTGCTCGACGGGTGCGGCCAGGTCGACGACGAGGATGCGCTCGGCGTCCGTGGCCGCGATCAGCCCCGCCTCCGTGCCGTCGAAGGCGACGCGCCCGGCGTCGATCACGACCATGCGGTCGCACAGCCGCTGGACGTCGCCCATGTCGTGCGTCGTGAGCAGCAGCGTGGTGCCGCGCTCGGTGCGCTCGCGGGCGAGGAAGCGTCGCAGGTTCTCCTTGCTGATCATGTCGAGGCCGATGGTGGGTTCGTCGAGGATCGCGAGCTCGGGGGAGTGCAGCAGCGCGGCCGCCACCTCGCCGCGCATCCGCTGGCCCAGGGACAGGGTCCGCACGGGGCGGGCGAGGAACGACGACAGCTCCAGCTCGTCGACCAGCGTGTCGAACCGCGCCCGCCAGGTGGCGCCGGGGATGCGGTGCATGGCGGCGAGGATCGGGAAGGACTCCTCCAGAGGCAGGTCCCACCACAGCGCCGACCGCTGCCCGAAGACCACGCCGATCTTCCGCGCCAGCGCCCGGCGCTCCTGCACGGGGCGCAGCCCGCAGGTCTGCACCGACCCCGACGTCGGCGTCAGGATGCCGGACAGCATCTTGATGGTGGTCGACTTGCCGGAGCCGTTCGCCCCGATGTAGCCGACGGCCTCACCCGGGCCGACGCGCAGCGTCAGGCCGTCGACGGCGCGCACCACGCGGCGGGTGCGGCGGAGTCCGCTCCCCTCGTAGACCACGAACTCCCTCGTCAGGTCCTCGGCGTCGATGATCACGGCACTATCCTCCCGCTCCGGTGTAGCGGCGCACGCCCGCGCGCCAGATCAGCAGCACGATTCCCCACAGCAGGATGCCGACGGGGAGGCCGAGCCAGGCCATCGGCGCCGTCAGGAAGGCAGGCAGCGGTGCCCCGACGAGGACCGCCGACGGGACGTAGGCCACCAGCGTGGTCGGCACCACGAACGTGAAGAAGACCCGGACCGGGGTCATCAGCGCGCTCGCGGGGACCGAACTGACGTAGCGGCCGCCGTAGACGAACGCGTTGCCCGCCTGTTGGCCGTCGAGCACCCAGAAGTGCAGGCATCCCGAAGCCAGGAAGAGCGCGCCGAAGATCAGCACGCCGCCCAGCGGTGCGAGGGTCGCGAGCAGGATCGCGCTCGGCGTCCAGGTGACATCGCAGAGCGAGAGGGCCAGGAGGTAGGCCGCGAGCCCGAAGCCCGCGCGCCCGAGCCGACGCAGCTGGACGTCGGCGGTGATGAGCTGCAGCAGCAGCGACGTCGGGCGCAGCAGCAGCGTCTCGAGTCGGCCCTCGCGGATGAACGCGTGCATGCTGTCGAGCTGGCCGAACGTCATGTCGGCGATCCCGAAGGCGACGCACGACAGCCCGTACACGACGGTGGCCTGCGCGAGATTCATGCCGCCGAACACGGGCGCGTTGTGCAGCAGCACGTAGACCTCGACGAACTCGGTGGCCGCGAGCACGAGTTGGCTGGCGAGGTCGGCCGCGAAGCTCGAGCGGTAGCCGGCCTGGGCGCGGATCCGGGCGCCGAGCATGGTGCGCACCATGAACCACCACGTCACGGGGCGCAGATCGGCGGACTCCCTCGGCCTACCCACCGTGGATCACCAGCTTCCGCGCGCCGCGGGAGAGCATCAGCTGGGTGGCGACGGTGAGGGCCACGAGCCAGGCGAGCTGGACGCCGACGTCACCGATTCCGGCCACGCCCATGGCGGCGTCGATCGGCGTCTGGAACATCGACGGGAACGGCGTGGCGTCGGCCACGACGCGGAGCCAGTCGGGGAACCACGACACGGGCACAAGCAGGCCGGTCAGCAGGTTCATCACGATCATGAACAGCGCCTGGAAGCCGCGGACCTCCACCACCCACATCGCGAGCAGATTCACCATCGTCCAGGCCAGGAACGCGAGACTCGTGCCCAGCGCGAGCGAGACGAGGAACAGCAGGTAGGGCAGCGGCCGGGTCGGCAGCGCCAGCCCCGTCGTCAGTGCGCCGACGACCAGCATCGGCACCAGCCGCGGCAGCACCTGCGAGGCGGCCCGGCCGAGGTCAGTCGCCCACCACTGCCCGAGCACCGTGACCGGGCGCAGGAAGTCCATGGCGATCGCGCCCGACTTCACCCGCTCGGCGATCTCCGTGACGCCCCACAACGGGACGGCGCCGAGGAGCCCCTGGCCCAGCCACACGTAGGTCGACGCCTGGGCGAGGTCGTAGCCGCCGACGGACGCGCCCGCCGTCGTGATGGTGGTCATGAGCAGCGACGCGCGGATGAACCCGAACGCGCCATTGGCGATCAGCGCCGCGAGAATCGCCGTCCGATAGCGCGTGTACCGACGGTAGCCACCCTTGGCCAACTCCCAGTACGCACGCACTGACCGCAGCTTACCTGCGGTTGGGTCAGTCGCGGCCGAGCGGCGTGCAGACGCAGGCGAGATTGCCCTCGGGATCGCTGAGCACCACGAATGCCGGCGCGTGGGACTTGTCGACGACGCGCCCACCTGCGGTGACGGCGGCCGCGATCCTCGGTGCGGCGACCTCGGGCGGCACGCTGATGTCGAGGTGGAAGCGCTGTCGGTCGGGGGCGTCGGAATCGGTGTCCTGGAACCAGAAAGGCGGCAGCGCACCCGTCGGATCGACCACGTCCTCTCCGTCGTCCACCGCTCCGAGAACAGCTGCCCAGAACGGCCGCACCGCCGCCGACTTGGGGGTGTCCAGGGCGATCTCCAACGCCTGCGCTGTCTCGGGCCTGGCCGCGAAGCCCCGATCGGCGGCGAGAGCGCTGATTCGCCGAGCCAGCTCGACGTCTCGGCTTGTCACCCCGCCGACGTCGTGGCTGCGGAGCACGAACCGCACGTGCCCGTAGCGGAGGTCGGCGTCGGGGTGGTGGTCGAGTTCGTCGGCCACCCGAGCGACGTCTGCGAGGAAGGAGGCCCCCGCGGAAAAGGTCCCCGTGGCGAAGCGTGTCCGCAGCGCCCCCAGGACCCAGCGCCAGTCAGGCAGGTCGATATCGGCAACACGCAGCAGTCGCTCATTCATCCGGCCAGCCTAGTGATGACCCCTATGGAGTTTTGACGCACAACTGCACTGTCTGTGCCCTGCAGGGCAGAGAAAGCAGAGTTGTGCGTCGATATTCCATGGTTGGTGGGTAGGCCACCTAGGTCGTGTTGCGAGAGTGGAAGTGGCCTACTGGACGACGCCCTGGCGCGCCAGGAAGCCGCTCACCACGGTCACCACTTCGGTAAGGACCCCGTTCCTTGAGCCGGCCGTGAGGCGCTAGGAGACTGCTGATTAAAGGGCGCGCCTTCCGGGGTTGTCGGGCTGGGCTGGGATCCTGTGTGCATGCTGGGTGAGTCGGGTCGGCAGCGTGAGTTGCTGGATGTGGAGTCGGTTGCTGGGCACCTGCTTGAGCCGGGGAGCGTGTTCGCGTTGCTGGCCGGGCATCGGGACCGGTTGTTCCCGAGCGAGTTGTTCGCTGACCTGTTCCCGACCGGGCGTGGTCGGCCCTCGATCCCGGGCGAGGTGATCGCCTCGGTGATCGTGCTCCAGGCGCTTTACGGCCATTCGGACCGCGAAGCGGTTGACGCGTTGACCTTCGATCTGCGGTGGAAGGCAGCGTGCGGGTACGCGATCGACGCGAAGGGCTTCGACTCCTCGACGTTGACTCACTGGCGGCGCCGGTTGGCTGCGAGCCATCGGCCGCAGCGGATCTTCGAGGTGGTCCGCGACGTCATCGCTGAAACGGGTGCGGTGGCCGGCAAGCAGCGTCGGGCGCTGGACTCCACGATCCTTGATGACGCGGTGGCCCGGCAGGACACCGTGACCCAGTTGATCGCCCAGATTCGTCGGGTCGGCCGTGAGGTGCCCGGCGCCAAGGACCTGATCGGGGTGCAGTGCACCCGGCTGGCCGCGTTTACTGGGCAGGACTACGACTCGACCGGGAAGCCGCCGATCGCGTGGGATGACCCGGCTGCCCGTGACGAGTTGGTCTCCGCGCTGGTCGGTGACGCGCTGGCGCTGCTCGCCGCGCTGGATGTCGAGGCAATCAGCAAGGCGGGCGGGAAACCGGCCGATGCGGTCGCGCTGCTGGCTCTGGTCGCGGGTCAGGACGTGGAACCGGCCGAGGACTCCGACGGCACCGACGGCCGGTGGCGGATCGCCCGCAAGACCGCTCCCGATCGGGTGATCTCGACCGTCGACCCCGACACCCGACATGCCCACAAGACCCGGGAACGACGCCAGGACGGGTTCAAAGCCCACGTCGTGGTCGAGCCCGATACCGGGCTGACCATGGTGTGCGAGCTGACCAAGACCAACGGGCCGGACAACTCCGACGCCACCGTCGGTGCCGAGCTGGTCACTGCCGACTCGACCCTCGCGGCCGACCAGCAGGTCGAGGTGCTCGGGGACTCGGCCTATGCCACCGGCGACATGCTCCATGAACTCGATAAGAAGAAGTGGATTCCGCTGCTCAAGCCGTGGCCGCTCAAGCCCGCCGTTGAGGGTGGCTTCACCATCGACGATTTCACCTTCAACCCTGACGCCGACACCATGACCTGCCCGGCCGGGATCACCAGGAGACGGTCCGCGAAGGGCGCCGTCACGTTCGGGGCCGCCTGTCGCGGCTGCCCGTTACGGGAGCAGTGCACCACCGCGGTATCTGGCCGCGCTCTGCTGCTGGGCGAGCATCACCAACTGCAACGCGAGCACCGTAAACGCGCAACGGACGAAGGCTTCCGGGCCGACTACCGGCAGCACCGACCGATGGTCGAACGCTCGATCGCCTGGCTCACCCGCGGCGCCCGTCGCGTCCCATACCGAGGCGTCGAGAAGAACAACAACTGGCTCCACCACCGCGTCGCCGCCCTCAACCTGCGACGACTCCTCGCCATGGGCCTCACGATGACCGACGAAGCCTGGGCCCTGGCCTGACCAGACCGACACGGCCTCAGTCCCGATCACTTGCACCCGGCCCCCGGGACCACACAAGATCACCGACAGCGGGCGGAACGACCCCACTGCCGCACCCAGAGCGCTAACTCAAACTCCCCGCTCCACAGCCTCGACAACCTTCCGCCCGCCACCCACACCACCAGATGACGAGTTGTTCAGCAGTCTCCTAGCCGAACGCCGTGTCGAAAGGTCCCGCACCCACGCAGGATCGCGACCACAAGGGCGAGCGGCTGAGGTGGGGACCGTTCCTTGAGCCGGCCGTGAGGCGCTAGCCGAACGCCTTGGTCGTTAGGTCCCGCGCTGTGGGTAGGAAGTTGCGGCAGTGGTGTCGGTCCTTGGATCCCGAGCCCGGCGCGGAGCGCCCGGCCTTGGTCGTTAGGTCCCGCGCTTTGGGCAGGGTCGCGGCAGCAGCTCAGGGCGCTCGTCTCATTGCCGGTCGGCTGGGTCTGCGTGAACCACACCATTTCGGCTTTTCGCAACACGACCTAGCTGTGCAGATCGAACGAATCGGTCCTGTCCGGCCACGCCCTGCCTCCGGGCCCAGCCGAGGAAGCGATAGTGCGGCTGCTTCCGTCGGATCGGGAGCAGTGCGACGCGTAGTGGGGCTGCTTCCGTCGGCATAGCGACGCAGGCAGCCGCACTATCGGTAGACCGGGTCCGAAAGCGACGCAGGCAGCCGCGCTATGGCCGGACGGCGACGATCAGGTCGCGGCGGATGGAGGAGTCGACGCGGTGCGCGAAGCGCTCCCATGCGCCGCCCTCCTGGACGCTCAACCCGGCGTCGGTGAGGTAGCCCGCGAGGTCCTCCCGGGCGAGGCCCAGGGTGTTCCACGACAGGCCGAGCGCGCCGCCGTGCATCAGCTGGTCGGCCCAGATGGGGACGGCCTCGCGGAGGAGGCCCGCGGCCGAGCGGTCGCGGCGGCCGGAGACGCCCCGGACGTCGGTGTGCGAACCGTGCGCCACCCCGTAGGGCGCATCCGTGACGATCGCGTCGAACTTCTTCTTGCCGAACAGCTGCGCCGAGTCCCGGGTGTCGCCCGTGAACGAGGTGACCTGCAGCCGGATGTCGTTCCAGGTGAGAGTGGCGTCGAAGCGCTGGCCGATGGTCTTGGCGTTGCGGCGCACGGCCGTCACGTCGGCCTTGTGCTTGATCCGCTTCCTGCGCAGATACGTCTTGTAATAGGCGGCCATCTGCTCGAACGCCTTCTCGTCGCCCTCCACGCCGTAGGCGTCGTGGCCGAGCATGAGCGCCGTCGACAGGGTGGTGCCCCGGCCCGCGAGCGGGTCGAGCACCTGACGCGGGCCCGTCGGCTCGCGCGTCACGGCCGACAGCGTCACGTTCAGCAGCAACTGCGTGAACTGCTCGTTGGTCTTGCCCTGGTACTTCGGAATGGTGACCAGGTCGTCGTCGAGCAGGAACGGCCGGGGGAGCGCGACCGGCCGGAGCAGGCCGCCCTCGTCGGCGAACAGCGCGAAGCACGCGGACTGTCGCGCGATCGCCTCCAGGTGTCCCTCGGCGAGCTCGTCGGCCTCGAAGGACAGGTAGCCGACGCCCGCGACGTCGGCCTCCTCGACCTCCCGCGCGAAGCGCGCGGTCAGCTCGAGTTCGGCCGCCGTCAGCGGGCCGGCCTCACCGGCATACACCCGGTTGGCCGACGGCGTGCGCAGCATCAGGTAGCGGCTCATCGGCCCGTGCCCCCGCTCAGGCGAGGTTGACGTGGTGGTGCTCGTACGGCGTGCCCTTGGCCCGCTCGAACGACGCCGCGACCTCGGCCTCCGCGTCCCCGCGGCCGGTCCAGGTGGCGCCCTCGACGGACTTGCCCGGCTCGAGGTCCTTGTAGACGGAGAAGAAGTGCTCGATCTCCAGCAGCATGTGCTCCGGCACCGAGCTGAGGTCGGTGATGTGCTCGCGGCGGGTGTCGGCCGTGGCAACGCACAGCACCTTGTCGTCGCCGCCCATCTCGTCGGTCATGCGGAACATGGCGACGGCGTAGCACTCGACGAGGCAGCCGGGGAACGTCGGGTCGTTGCCGATGATCATGGCGTCCAGCGGGTCGCCGTCCTGGCCCAGGGTGCCCTCGACGAAGCCGTAGTCGTACGGGTACTGCGTGGAGGTGAACAGGGTGCGGTCGAGGCGGATGCGGCCCGTGTTGTGGTCCATCTCGTACTTGTTCTTCGTGCCCTTGGGGATCTCGACGGTCACGTCGAACAGGATTCGGCGACCGGGGTCGATCGGGGTCAGGCCGACCGGCGCATCTTCGCTCACTCTTGACACTCCTATGATGAAGGTTGCCGCCCGCGCGTCGTCGCAGGCGCTTATCGTCAGCAGGATACCCCGTGGGAGAGCCTCTTGGTCAGCCGTCGCTTGTGGGAGTGGGTCGTCAGCGGCCTGCTCGTGGGCGCGCTGCTGGCCGGCGGATTCGTCGGCGTGGTGTTCCAGCGGGAGGCGTTCGCGGCGCTGGGCCTGACCCGCGAGGGCGCCCCGACGACCCTGCCGGAGGGACTCCTCGACCCCGAACCGGGCGAGGAACCCGAGCCGCCCGCGGTCGGGACCGGGCTCGTGGGCGTCGCGCCGATCTCCGACGGCCCCGCTCCCGCCAAGAAGGAGCTCCAGCGGCGCCTGAACGGGCTGGACAGGAGCAAACTCACGGGCCTTGAGGGCGCGCCCGTGACCGTGGCTTACGAGGTGATCGACCCCGAGACGGGCACCGTCGTGGCCTCGCGCGGCGCCGACACCCCGCTCATCCCCGCGTCCAACACCAAGACGCTCACCGCGATCGCCCTGCTCAGCGCGTTCGACGGCAGCGAGACGTTCGCCACGCGCGTCGTCCAGCCGGAGCCGGGCAAGATCGTGCTGGTCGGCGGGGGAGACCCGCTCCTCAGCAGCGTTCCCGACAAGGACCACGCCTACCCCGTCCCCGCCACCACCGAGCAACTGGCCGCGGCCACCGCGAAGGCGCTGCTCGCCGCCGGGCAGGAAAACGTCTCCCTCGGGTTCGACGCCAGCTACTTCGAGGAGCCCGGCTGGAACGAGACCTGGCCCGCCATGTACCGCGACCAGGTCACCCAGCTCTCCGCCCTTCTGGGTGGACGAGGGGCGCCTGCCCGAGGGCGGCCGCAGCCGCACGCCGGCCGTCGACGCCGCCAAGACCTTCGCCGCCCAGCTGGCCGCCCATGGCGTGACCGTGAAGGGCGAGCCGAAGAAGGCCAAGGGGCAGGGCGAGGAGATCGCCCGGGTGGAGTCGCTGCCCGTGCACGTGCTGATGGAGACGGCCATGAACCGCTCCAACAACTCGTTCACCGAGATCCTCGGCCTCCAGCTGGCCCGGCATACGGGCCACCCGTCGACGTTCGCCGGCGCCGTCGCCGCCATCGAGGAGCAGCTCCGGCCGCTCGGGCTGTGGGAGAAGGGCACGAAGCTGCACGACTCCTCGGGCCTGTCGCGCAGCAACCGCGTCACGCCCAGCACGCTCGCCCGGGCCGCGGCGCTGATCGACACCGACCGTCGCCTGTCCGTTCTCCTCGACGGCTTCCCGACCGCCGGCGTGACCGGCACGCTCGCCGACCGCTTCGAGGACGACGTCGCCCGCCCCGCCCGCGGGGTGGCGCGCGCCAAGACCGGCACGCTGTCTTTCGTCTCGACGCTGGCCGGCACCACCGTGACCGACGACGGCCGGCTGCTCGCCTTCGCCTTCATGATCAACGGCGTGCCCGACGGCTGGGCCGCGAAGGTCTGGGCGGACCAGGCCACCGGCGTCGTCGCCTCTTGCGGGTGCTGATGGACTACGCACCCGCCGTCGATTGGGCCCTCGCCCGCCGCGTCGCCCGCGTGGGCGCCCGCGACCTGCCCGAACTCGGCTCCCGGGACCTGAGCCGGCTGGTGGCCGACCTCCGCGTCTCCGCCCGCCGCGCGGGCGAGGCTGCCGCCGAGCATCTCGGCCTCGACGCCGTCGGCGCCCGGACCATCCGGGTGGTCGACTGGGCGGGCTGGGGCGAGGCGGTGCGGACCATGACCGACGGCATCGTGGCCGAACTCGGCCTGCCCGACCGCGCGCCGGGTGCGCTGACGGCGCTCCGCGGTGTCGGCAACGGCCTGGCCCTCGGCGTCGGCGTGCGCTTCGCCAGCCGTCGTCTGCTCGGCCAGTACGACGGCTACAGCGGCGCGGACACCCTCTATCTCCTCGCCCCCACCATCGTCCGACACGAGCGCGCGCACGGCTTCGTGCCCGCGGACTTCCGGTTGTGGGTGGCGCTGCACGAGCAGACGCACGCGCTGCAGTTCCGCGCGGCCCCGTGGCTGCGCGGGCATCTCCGCGAGGGCGCGAAGGCCATCCTCGACGACGACAGCTCGCTCGGCCAGGGGCTGATCGGCTGGGCGCGCACGGGCGACCCGGCCTCGCTCATCGCGACCGGCGAGGGCGGCGAGCGGCTGTCCGAGGTGATGTCGACCATGACCTTCCTCGAAGGGCACGCCGACCATGTGGCCGACGAGGTGGGCCGCCGGCTCGTGCCCACCGTGCGTACGCTCCGCGCGGCCTTCGCCCGCCGTCCCAGCGAGTCGCGACTCTCGCGCCTGGCCGGTTCGCTCGGCAAGGACGCGCAGTATCGCGACGGCCTCGAGTTCTGCCGCCGCGTCACCCTGCGGGCCGGGCGCGACGCCCTGAGGGCGGCGTTCGCCGCCCCGGACGCCCTGCCGTCGGCCGCGGAGATCGCGGCCCCGGAGGCCTGGCTGAAGCGGATGCATGGCTAGGCGCGCGCTGCCGCCGGCCGCCCTCGCCGTCGCGACCGCCGTGGCCGCCGCGCTGCCGCCCGGCGACGTCGTCGTCGGCTGCTCCGGCGGTGCGGACTCGCTCGCGCTCGCGCTCGGCGCCGCCTGGGCGGCCCGACGGGCGGGCACCAAGGTGGAGGCCGTCGTCGTCGATCATGGCCTGCAGCCCGGGTCGGCGGATATCGCGGCCGGCATCGTCGACCTGTTGAGCACCGAGGGGGTGCCCGCCCGCGTGGCGGCCGTCGAGGTGACGCCCGGCCCGGACGGGTTGGAGGCCGCGGCGCGCGCTGCGCGGCTGGCCGCGCTCGCGGAGCCGGGGCTGCCCGTGCTCCTCGGGCACACGCTGGACGACCAGGCGGAGTCGGTGCTGCTCGGGCTGCTGCGCGGCTCGGGCACGAGGTCGCTCGCGGGCATGGCGCCGGTCCGCGGCCCGTTCCACCGCCCGCTGCTCGGCCTTCGCCGGGCCGACACCGAGGCCGCCTGTCGCGCCTGGGGTGTCACGTGGTGGGACGACCCGATGAACGACGACCAGGCGTTCGCCCGCGTGCGCGCCCGGGGGGCGCTCGCGCTGCTCGGCGAGCGGCTCGGCCGGGATCTCGCCCCGGCGCTGGCGCGCACCGCGCTCCTCGCCCGCGCGGACGCGGACCTCCTCGACGGCCTTGCCGCCTCCGCCGCCGCACCGACGGCCGACGGCGCCCTGGCCGTGGCCGACCTCGAGCCGCTGCCCGACGCGCTGCGCTGGCGCGTCCTGCGCGCATGGCTGCGCGAGGCGGGCTGCGAGCCGGGGTTCGACGGCGTGCTCGCGGTCGACGCGCTGCTCACCGCCTGGCACGGCCAGGGGCCCGTTTGTCTCGCGGGCGGCGCGGTGGCTCGCGTGGGCGGCGAACTGCGTCTGCGCTAGGCTCGGCCGCGTGGATGCAGCTGACGTGATGCAAGACCTAGAAAAGGTGCTTTTCACCTCCGACGAGATCCAGGCGCGCATCGCGGAGATCGCCGCGCAGATCGACGAGGACTACGCGGGGCGCGAGGTGCTGCTGGTCGGCGTCCTCAACGGCGCCGTGATGGTGATGAGCGACCTGCAGCGCGCGATGCGCAGCCATGTCGAGATGGACTGGATGGCGGTGTCGTCCTACGGCGCGGGCACGCAGTCCAGCGGCGTCGTGCGCATCCTCAAGGACCTGAATGCCGAGCTCACGGGCCGCGACGTCATCGTCGTCGAGGACATCATCGACACCGGCCTCACGCTGAGCTATCTCATGAGCAATCTGGCCTCCCGCGGCCCCGCGAGCCTCGAAATCATGACAATGTTCCGCAAGCCCGACGCCGCGCAGATGGAAGTCCCCGTGCGCTATGTCGGCTTCGAAATTCCTAACGAGTTCGTGGTTGGCTACGGGCTCGACTATGCGGGCCGCTATCGCAACCTGCGCGACGTGGGCACGCTCGCCGCGCACGTCTACAGCTGACCCACGCAGGCCGAGCCGGGAGCCCGCTTACCGAGCGCGGGGAGCGTTGTGCGCGCTGGTAAGGTTTCGATGCGCGTGGAATCGACATCAGAAGTGGGATGACTTTGCAGAAATTCTTCAAGAGCCCTGTGGCCTGGATCGTGCTCAGCGTGCTCTTCTTGATCCTGGGCATGCAGCTGTTCGGCTCCATGGCCGGGTTCGACACCGTGCCCACCTCCACCACGCTCGCCCAACTCCAGGGTGACGCGAAGCTGAAGCAGGTCACGCTCGTCGACGGCGAGCAGATGATCCGGGTGGTCGACGCGACGGGCAAGCGCACGCAGTCGGCCTGGGTCGGCAATCAGGTCGACGAGGTCATCCCGCTGCTCGAGAAGCGCAAGAGCGCCGGCACGCTGGACGAGTGGACGGGCACGAACCCGTCGCCCAGCCTGCTGCAGACCTTCCTCTACACCGGCGTCCCGTTCCTGATCCTCATCCTCGCGTTCTTCTGGATCATGCGCTCCATGTCGAACTCGGGCGCTGGTGGCCCGCTGTCGTTCGGCAAGTCGAAGGCCAAGCTGGTCTCGAAGGACACGCCCAAGACGACGTTCAAGGACGTCGCGGGCGCCGACGAGGCCGTCGAGGAGCTGGAGGAGATCAAGGAGTTCCTCGCGGAGCCCGCGAAGTTCCAGCGGCTCGGCGCCAAGATCCCCAAGGGCGTGCTGCTCTACGGCCCGCCCGGCACCGGCAAGACGCTGCTGGCCCGCGCTGTCGCGGGCGAGGCGGGCGTGCCGTTCTTCTCCATCTCGGGCTCGGACTTCGTCGAGATGTTCGTGGGCGTCGGCGCGAGCCGCGTGCGCGACCTGTTCGCGCAGGCCAAGGAGAACGCGCCGGCCATCATCTTCATCGACGAGATCGACGCCGTCGGCCGCCACCGCGGCGCGGGCATGGGCGGCGGTCACGACGAGCGCGAGCAGACCCTGAACCAGCTCCTGGTGGAGATGGACGGCTTCGACGTGCGCGGCGGCGTCATCCTGATCGCGGCCACGAACCGGCCCGACGTCCTCGACCCGGCGCTGCTGCGCCCCGGCCGTTTCGACCGACAGATCGGCGTGGACGCGCCGGACGCCGAGGGCCGCGCCCGGATCCTGCAGGTGCACGCCAAGGGCAAGCCGCTCGCGAGCGACGTCGACCTCACGTCGATCGCACGCCGCACCCCCGGCTTCTCCGGCGCCGACCTGGCCAACGTCCTGAACGAGGCGGCGCTGCTCGCGGCCCGCATGAACCTCGACATGATCCGCCAGCCGCAGCTGGAGGAGGCCATCGACCGCGTGATCGCAGGCCCGCAGAAGCGCACGCGCCTGATGAACGACCACGAGCGGCTGATCACGGCCTACCACGAGGGCGGTCACGCGCTCGTGGCGGCGGCCATGCCGGGCAACGACCCCGTGCAGAAGGTCACCATCCTTCCGCGCGGTCGGGCGCTGGGCTACACGATGGTGATGCCGGACGCCGACAAGTACTCGCAGACGCGCGGCGAGCTGCTCGACCAGCTGGCCTACATGCTGGGCGGGCGCGCCGCGGAGGAGCTCGTGTTCCACGACCCGACCACGGGCGCCGCCAACGACATCGAGAAGGCGACGAAGGTGGCCCGCGCGATGGTCACGCAGTACGGCATGAGCGAGAAGGTCGGCGCCGTCAAGCTCGGCGGTGGCGACTCCGAGCCGTTCATGGGCATGCGCGGCACCGACTCCTCGCAGGAGTACTCCGAGAACATGGCCGCGATCATCGACTCCGAGGTGGCCGAGCTCATTCACACCGCGCACCAGGAGGCGTTCGACGTCCTGGTGGAGAACCGCGACGTGCTGGACGAGCTGGTGCGCCAGCTGTTCAAGAAGGAGACGCTGAACAAGCAGGAGGTGGCCGAGGTGTTCAAGCCGCTGCGCCGCCGCGAGAAGCGCTCCGCGTGGACCGGTTCCGACCTGCGCGTCCCCTCCGAGCTGCCCCCGGTCGAGGTGCCCGCCTCGGACCCCGCTCCCTCGCTCCTGCCTGCGGCACCGGAGCAGTCTCAGGTGGCTCCGGGCGGCGTCAGCCCCTGGGCCCCGCCGAGCGCTCCGCCGCAGCCGTGAGCGTCGACGAGCCGCGCATCGCCGCGGCTGTCCGGGAGATCCTCGCCGCCATCGGCGAGGACCCGGACAGGGACGGCCTGCGCGAGACCCCGGACAGGGTCGCGCGGGCCTGGGGCGAGCTCGTCTCGGGATACAGCGGCGACGCCGAGGCGCTGCTCGGCACCACGTTCGATATCGCGCACGACGAGATGGTCCTGGTCAAGGACATCGAGCTCGTCAGCCTCTGCGAACACCACCTGCTGCCCTTCACGGGCGTCGCGCACGTGGCCTACATCCCTTCGGGCGAGGGCCGGGTGACGGGCCTGTCGAAGCTCGCCCGGCTCGTCGAGCTGTACGCCCGCCGCCTCCAGGTGCAGGAGCGCCTGACCACCCAGATCGCCGACGCCCTCGTGACGCACCTCGGTGCGCGCGGGGTGATGGTGGTGATCGAGGCCGAGCACACCTGCATGACCATGCGCGGGGTGCGTAAGCCCGGCAGCCGCACCGTGACCTCCGCGGTGCGCGGGCTGCTGCGGGTGCCGGCCACGCGCGCCGAGGCGATGAGCCTGATCCTCGGCAGGTGACCGTGACCCTCGTGATGGGGATCCTCAACGTCACCCCCGACTCCTTCTCCGACGGCGGCTCGTACCTCGACCCGTCCGCCGCCCTCGCGCACGCCCGGCAGCTGCTGGCCGACGGCGCGGACCTCGTGGACGTCGGCGGCGAGTCCACCCGCCCCGGCGCCGACCGCGTCTCCGCGGAGGAGGAGCGGGCGCGCGTGCTTCCCGTCGTCGCGGCGCTGGCCGCCGACGGCGTGCGCGTCTCGGTCGACACCATGCGGGCCGAGGTGGCCGACGCGGCCGTGGCCGCGGGCGCCGTCTTGGTCAACGACGTCTCCGGGGGCCTCGCGGACCCCGATCTCCTCACGGTGGTGGCGGAGCGCGGCGTCGACGTCGCGCTGATGCACTGGCGCGGCCACGCCGCGCACATGCAGGAGGCGGCGGTGTACGACGACGTGGTCCGCGAGGTGACCGACGAGCTCCTCGCCCGGCGTGACGCGGCCCTGGCGGCCGGCGTCCGGGCGGACCGGATCGTCCTCGACCCAGGCCTCGGCTTCGCCAAGACCTGGGAGCACAACTGGACGCTGCTGCGCCGCCTCGACGCCCTCACCGGACTCGGTCATCGCGTGCTCGTCGGGGCCTCCCGCAAGGCCTTCCTTGGGGGGCTGCTGGGCGGCCGGCCGCCGCGGGACCGCGACGCCGCCACGGCGGCCCTCAGCTTCTGGAGCGCCCTGCACGGCGCCTGGGCGGTCCGCACGCACGAGGCCCGCGCCCAGGCCGACGCCGTCGCCGTCGCCACCCGCCTCCGGGAGGAGGGGTGACCGGGGTCACGGCCCCCGCCGCGGGGGCGTGCGATAGAGTCGAGCCATCCGGAAAGGAGCGCCTCATGGACCGCATCACGCTGACCGGACTGACCGCGACGGGCTACCACGGGGTGTTTCCCGAGGAGCGCCGCGACGGCCAGCCGTTCGTCGTCGACGTGGTGCTTGAGCTTCCCCTGGAGACCAAGAGCGACGCGCTCGCCGACACCGTCAACTACGCCGAGATCGCCGAGGCCGCCCTGGCCGTGGTGACGGGCGAGCCCCACGATCTGATCGAGACCGTCGCGGGCGAGATTGCCGACGCGTGTCTCTCGCATGGCAGAGTGGAGCGCGTCACGGTAACGGTGCACAAGCCCCAGGCGCCGCTGAGCCAGAGCTTCGCGGACGTCTCGGTCACGATCAGTAGGAGTAAATAAGTGATGTCCAACGGCCCCTTCGAGATCGACGTCGACACGCTGGGTAATCTCCGTCCCATCTCGAAGGTCGTCCTGAGTCTCGGGTCCAACATGGGCGACTCCGCCGCCATCCTTCAGGAGGCCGTCGAGTACCTGGCCGATACGCCCGAGCTCGCGCTCGTCGACGTGTCGCCGGTCTACCAGACCACGCCCGTCGGCGGCCCGCCGCAGGACGACTTCCTGAACCTCGTCGTCGTCGCGGAGACAACGCTCGAGCCGCTGACCATCCTCGACCGCGCCGCGGCCATCGAGGAGAACTTCGGCCGCACCCGCGAGATCAAGGACGGCCCCCGCACGCTCGACATCGACGTGATCATGGTCGGCAAGCGCATCTCCGAGGGCGACATCGAGCTGCCGCACCCCCGCGCGCATGAGCGCGCCTTCGTGCTCGTCCCGTGGCTGGACATCGACCCGAACGGGGAGATCGCCGGCCACGGCCCCATCGCGGAGCTGGTCGACGAGGTGGACACCTCGCTCGTCACCCGCCGCGACGACATCGTCATCTCCTTCACCGGCACCGGCTTTTGAGTGAGCGGCCCAAGCTCGGCCTGACCACCGCGCGGCAGGCCGTCGTGGCGGTCCTGGCGGGCGCGGCCGTGTGCGGGCTCATCCTGCTCGCGTTCGAGGCAGCCGGCGGCTTCCCGCCCGTGGTGCCCTGGTCGGTGCCGATCCTGCTCGTCGTCCTCGCCGGCGCCGTGCTCGTCTACCGCTACACGCTGCCCAAGCGCCGCAAGGATCACGCGCTGAGCTCGCAGGAGGGGCTGGCCGCGGTCGCGATCGCTAAGGCCCTGATCGTCACCGGCGCGGTGCTCGCGGGCGGGCATGTCGTCTACGTGATGCGCTACATCGCGCGGTTCGAGGCCCCCCTGCCGTCGGCGCGCGTGGTGCAGGGTGCCGTCACCATCGTGGCGTCGCTCCTGCTCGCCGGCGCGGGCGTCCTCCTGGAGCGCGCCTGCGTGGTGCACGACGACGATGACGACGACCCAGG
Source organism: Arachnia sp. (assembly GCA_047602285.1). GTDB lineage: Bacteria > Actinomycetota > Actinomycetes > Propionibacteriales > Propionibacteriaceae > Arachnia. Next base: position 1,502,845 of record JASGHR010000001.1, on the reverse strand, counting down.
TGCGCCGGGGGAGCCCGGCGAGGGAACAACCGGACGAAGCCACCCCACCGCCGCCTGAGGCGTGGACACACCGCCGCGGCGGCGGCTCGTCGCGTTGACGAACCGGTACACTGCGCCACATGGCTGGTCGTCGCGCTGCATCGAAATCCTCTGAACGAACAATCGCTCTCGCGATCCTCGCGGTGGGCACCGTCGCGTCCCTCGCGTCCCTGCTCGGGGGCGTGTGGCTCGTCCGCGCGGGCGTCGTCGTGGCGATCGCCATGGCGTTCGCGGCGTTCTGGTTCGCCGGCCGCGAACTCGCCGCCGAGCGGGCCCGGCACTCCGCCGAGATCCGCCACGAGGTGGCGCTGCGCGCGCAGCAGGCGTCGCGCTTCCACGAGGAGTCGGTGGCCATGATCGGCCGCTTCAACGCCCGCGCGGAGAACCTGCAGGCCGTGATCGCCAAGCTGCGCGGCCAGCTGGGCGCCGCGAAGAGCGAGCTGTCCGCCATGCGCGGCAACGCCGTCTGGCTGCGCGCCGAGGTCGCGGAGCGCCAGGCGCGCATCGAACTCCTCGAGGCCAGGATCGCCGAGCTCGAGGCCGAGGAGACCACGAACATCCTGACGCTGCCGCGCAATGCGGTGCGCCCGAGCATCGAGGACATCTGGGGCGACGACGAGCATCCCACCATGGTTGACCTCGGCAAGCTGAACCTCGACGAGCTGCCCGATCTGCGCCTGCACGCCTGAGCGTTCACGAAAAGCAACGAGAGATCCCCGGCCGTCGGCCGGGGATCTTTCCTTTCCCCGCGGGGTCCCGCCGCCATCGCGCGATAAGCCGCGAACATTCGCGGACAAGCACCTTTGGGAATGGGAATTGGCGGGCGATGAGACTTCTTCGTCGTACTACTTGGAATATGACCAATGATGATTGTAGGGTTTACTCGATAGACCTCTACGAAATCAGAAGGAGTCACAGTGGCACGAGAGATCCGCGTCATTCTCACCGACGACATCGATGGCAGTGCCGACGCGCGCACCGTCGAGTTCTCCCTCGACAAGGTCGCGTACACGATCGACCTCTCCGATGCGAACCTCACGAAGCTCGAGGACGCGCTCGCCCCGTTCATCGCAAAGGCGGAGAAGGTGGGCCGCAAGCGTCCCGCCGCTCGCAAGGCAGCCACGCGCGGCGCGAAGGCCGGCCTCACCGAGATCCGCGAGTGGGCCCGCGCCAACGGCTACGAGGTGTCCGATCGTGGCCGCATCCCGGCCAACGTGATGGAGGCCTACGAGGCAGACAACTGAGCCGTCGCTCAGGCGGCGTCGTCCGCAGGTGTCGGGCCGGCGGGGTGCGAAAGCCCCCGCCGGCCCGGTGCGTGCCGGCGGAATTCGCGTAGGGTGAACGGTGGATCGAGTCGCCTTGCTCAGTCGTTAGTAGGCTTAGGATCTGGTTGCCGACGCCCGGCGTCGCGCAACAGGAGGGAAGTTACATATGTTCGAACGGTTCACCGACCGGGCGCGACGCGTGATCGTCCTGGCGCAGGACGAGGCGAAGCTGCTCAACCACAACTTCATCGGCACCGAGCACATCCTGCTCGGGCTCATTCACGAGGGTGAGGGCGTGGCGGCCAAGGCGCTCGAGTCTCTGGGCATCGCGCTCGAGGCCGTGCGGGAGCAGGTCGAGGAGATCATCGGCCAGGGCCAGCAGGTCCCCACCGGCCACATCCCCTTCACCCCCCGCGCCAAGAAGGTGCTGGAGCTGTCGCTCCGCGAGGCGCTGCAGATGAACCACAGCTACATCGGCACCGAGCACATCCTGCTCGGGCTGATCCGTGAGGGCGAGGGCGTCGCGGCCCAGGTGCTGATCAAGCTCGGCGCCGACCTCAGCCGCGTCCGCAGCACCGTGCTGCAGCTGATCACGGGCTACCAGGGGCGCGAGGCCTCCATGTCCGGCGCCCCGGAGACGGGTCCGGAGAAGGCCAGCTCGCAGATCCTCGACCAGTTCGGCCGCAACCTGACCCAGGCCGCGCGCGAGAACCTGCTGGACCCCGTCATCGGGCGCACGCAGGAGATCGAGCGCGTCATGACCGTGCTCAGCCGCCGCACCAAGAACAACCCGGTGCTGATCGGCGAGCCCGGCGTCGGCAAGACGGCCGTCGTCGAGGGCCTCTCGCAGGCCATCGTGCGCGGCGACGTGCCCGAGACGCTGCGCGACAAGCAGATCTACACGCTCGACCTCGGCGCGCTGGTGGCGGGCTCCCGCTACCGCGGCGACTTCGAGGAGCGCCTGAAGAAGGTGCTGAAGGAGATCAAGACCCGCGGCGACATCATGCTGTTCATCGACGAGATCCACACCCTCGTCGGGGCGGGCGCCGCGGAGGGCGCGATCGACGCCGCCAGCATCCTCAAGCCGATGCTGGCCCGCGGCGAGCTGCAGACCATCGGCGCGACGACGCTGGACGAGTACCGCAAGCACATCGAGAAGGACGCCGCGCTGGAGCGCCGCTTCCAGCCCATCCAGGTGGCCGAGCCGTCGGTTGCGATGACCATCGACATCCTGAAGGGCCTGCGCGACCGCTACGAGGCGCACCACAGGATCACCATCACCGACGAGGCGCTCGCCGCCGCCGCCACGATGGCCGACCGCTACATCCAGGACCGGTTCCTGCCCGACAAGGCGATCGACCTGATCGACGAGGCGGGCGCGCGGCTGCGCATCCAGCGGATGACCGCGCCGCCGGACTTGCGCGAGTTCGACGAGGCCCTCGCGGCCAACAAGCTCGAGAAGGACGCCGCGATCGACGCGCAGGACTTCGAGCGGGCCGCGCGGCTCCGGGACGAGGAGCAGAAGCTCCGCGCCCAGCGCGCCGAGCGTGAGGAGGCCTGGAAGCAGGGCGACTCCGACCTGCCAGCCGTGGTGGGCGAGGAGGAGATCGCCGTCGTGCTCTCCGGCTCGACCGGCATCCCGGTGTTCAAGCTGACGGAGGAGGAGTCCCAGCGGCTGCTCCGCATGGAGGCCGAGCTCGGCAAGCGCTACATCGGCCAGGAAGACGCCGTCAAGGCGCTCTCCCGCTCGATCCGGCGCACCCGCGCGGGCCTCAAGGACCCGAAGCGTCCCAGCGGCTCGTTCATCTTCGCCGGCCCCTCGGGCGTCGGCAAGACCGAGCTCACCAAGGCGCTCACCGAGTTCCTGTTCGGCGACGAGGATGCCCTCATCACCCTCGACATGAGCGAATACTCCGAGAAGCACACCGCCTCCCGGATGTTCGGTTCGCCGCCCGGATATGTCGGTTACGAGGAGGGTGGCCAGCTCACGGAGAAGGTGCGCCGCAAGCCGTTCTCGGTGGTGCTCTTCGACGAGATCGAGAAGGCGCACCCGGACATCTTCAATTCGCTGCTGCAGATCCTGGACGAGGGTCGGTTGACCGACGCCCAGGGCCGCGTGGTGGACTTCAAGAACACCGTCATCGTGATGACCACCAACCTGGGCACGCGGGACATCTCCAAGTCCGTGAACCTCGGCTTCTCCCGCGCGGGAGACGAGGCGTCGAGCTACGAGAAGATGAAGGCCAAGGTGTCGGACGAGCTGAAGCAGCACTTCCGTCCCGAGTTCCTGAACCGCGTCGACGAGATCGTCGTGTTCCACCAGCTGTCGCAGGCGGATATCGAGCGGATCGTCGACCTGATGGTCGCCCAGATCGAGACGCGCCTGAAGGACAAGGACATGGGCATCGAGCTCACGCCCGCGGCCAAGACGCTGGTGGCCAAGCGCGGGTTCGACCCGGTGCTCGGCGCCCGCCCGCTGCGCCGCGCCCTGCAGCGCGACATCGAGGACATCCTCGCCGAGAAGATCCTCTTCGGTGAGCTGGCCGCGGGGCAGATCGTCCAGGTCGACGTCGCGGAGGAGGGCTCGGAGCTGCCGTTCCGGTTCACCGGCGTGGCGAAGGCCGATGCCCTCGAGCTGGCGCCGGCGGTCGACAAGGACTGACCACTGCTGGGGTTTCTCAGAGACGCGTACGGGCGGGCATTGAGCCCGCCCGTACGCATGCTTGCCCGCTGGGGCGTCACGCCCGTCCAGGTGACCGTCGTCGGCACGCTCGGCGTGATCGTGGCGGCCCTGACACTCTGGCCCGCAGGCCACCTCCTCGCCGGCGCCCTCACGCTGGCCTTCTTCTTGCTGGGCGACGGCCTCGACGGCAACCTGGCGCGGCTCACGGGCAGGGAGTCCCGGTTCGGGGCCTTCCTCGACTCGACGCTCGACAGGGCCGCCGACGCTGCGGTGTTCGCGGGCCTCGCGGTGTGGGGCGCCGACCGGGACGGGGCCGTCCTCTGGCTGGCGCTGGCCTGCCTCTCGCTGGGGTTCCTGGTGTCCTACGCGCGCGCCCGGGCCGAGGCCGTGGGCGTCGACGCGTCGATCGGGCTCTTCGAGCGCACGGACCGGCTCGTGGTGGCGCTGCTCGGCGTCGTCGCCGTCGGGCTGGGCGCTCCTGGGTGGGCCCTCGCGCTGGCGCTGGGCATCGTGGCCGCGGGCAGTGCCTTCACGGTGGGGCAGCGGGTGCGCGCGGCCTGGCTGGCGCTCGGCCGCTGAGCTACCTCCGGCCGGCGGCCCGCTGCGCGGCGCGTTGCCGGGGTGCGGCGTCGACGAGCGCGCGGGTGGCGCGCGTGGTGGCCTCGGTGATCTGATCGAGGGGGATGGGGCCGTCGAGCTGCTGGAACGCGGCGCCGAGCAGCCCGAGCGTGAGGGACGACTGCAGCCTGGCCTCCGCCGGGTCCCCGACGATCTCCTGCCACGCCCCACCCAGCGGGCCGCGCATGATGTTGTGCGCGTGCTCGGCGAGGTCGCGCATGGCCGACGACGAGGGCGCCTCGCGCGCCATGTTGATGAACCAGCCGTGGCCCGTGAGGTGCGCCTGGCCGATGTTGACCCGGACCCACTCGACGACGCGGTCGCCGGGGTCGGGCAGCGGGGCCAGCGCGCGGGTGACCGCGCGCTCCCAGCCGGGGAGGTAGCGCTCGAGGACGAGCGCGCGCAGGTCGTCGACGCTCTCCACGTAGCGGTAGATCGAGTTGCGTGCGATGCCCGCTGCGGCGCTCACGACGCCCGCGGTCAGGGGCTCGCCGGCGCGCAGGATGCGCTCGCTGGCGTCGACGAGGGCGCCGAGCACGTTCTCTCGGTGTTCGGCGACCGTTGCGGCGGCGATCTTCGGCATGCGCCCCATTCTGGCACCGAAATTATGGCGACGCGAGGTCGCAAAACATTCCGGTCACACAGGCGGGGAGAGCGTCTCCGTTCGGTCGGCCACGCGGTCGGCCTCCTCGGGATCGTGCGTCACGTACACGGCCGTTGTTCCGGTTTCGCGAAGGATCCGGGCCAGGTCGTCGGAGAGGCGGCGGCGCAGCCCCGGGTCGAGCGCGGACAGCGGCTCGTCCAGCAGGAGCGCCCGTGGGCCCGGCGCCAGCGAGCGGGCGAGCGCCACGCGCTGCGCCTGCCCGCCTGAGAGCTCGGTCGGCCGGCGCTGCGCGAGGCCCGGCAGGCCCACGAGGTCGAGCAGCTCGTCGACTCGGGCGCGCTGCGCCTCGCGGCCCAGGTGGCTGAGCCCGTAGGCGATGTTGCGGCCCACCGACATGGTGGGGAACAGCTGCCCGTCCTGGAAGACCATCCCGAAGCCGCGCTTGTGGGTGGGCACGGCGGCGAGGTCGTCGCCGTCCCAGGACACGCGGCCCGAGACCAGCGGCTCCAGCCCCGCGATGGCGCGCAGCAGCGTCGACTTCCCGCTGCCCGAGGGGCCGAGGAGGGCCAGCACCTCCCCGGGGGCGATGGCGATGCTCACGTCCTGGATGGCCACCGTGTCGCCGTAGCGCACTGTCGCTCGGGATACCTCAAGTCCGGCTACCACGCCGTCACCTCCTCGGGCCGTGCCCGCTCCGCGAGGGCCACGACGACCCCCGCCAATCCTGCCAGGACGACGGTCGCGGCCAGCGCGAGCCCGTACGACTCCGCCCCCGGCCGGCCGAAGAGCCGCGCCACGAGGACGGGCAGCGTGGGGTTGTCCGGCCGCGCCAGGAAGCTGGTGGCGCCGAACTCGCCGAGCGAGGTGGCGAACGCGAAGCCGGCCGCCAGACCGAGGCCGCGCGTCAGGTGCGGCAGCTCGACGGTGGCCAGCGCCCGCCACGGCGGCGCGCCGAGCGTCGCCGCGGCCTCCAGCTGGCGGGGGTCGACGGCGCGCAGCGTCGGCAGCAGACTCCGGACCACGAGCGGCAGGGCGACGACGGCCTGCGCGACGGGGATGAGGACGATGCTGGAGCGCAGGTCGAGCGGTGGCCGGTTGAGGGTGATGAGGTAGCCGAAGCCGATGGTGACGGCCGAGACGCCGAGCGGGAGGAGGTAGGCCGCCTCCACCGCGGCGAGGGCCCGGCGTGCCGGGCGGGTGCGCGGCCTGCGGGACGCCACGAGCGCCACGAGCACGCCGAGCGGGACGGCGATCGCGGTGGCAGCCACGGCGGTGGTCAGCGAGGTGCCGAGCGCGCGCCAGGGACTGGCGCCCTGCACGGTGGCGGTGGCCAGCTCCGTGTAGTTGGCCAGCGTGAACGCGCCGGCGCGGTGCAGCGAGCGCCAGGCGAGGTGCAGCAGGGGTAGCCCCAGCAGCAGGACCGCGGTGGCGAGGGTCGCCGCGAGCGCGGGCAGGTCCCGGGCCGCGACGAACGGCCGTGCGGCGCCGATGTCGGGCTGGAGGCGCAGCGCCCGCGTGAGGCCGGCCTGCGCGCGCCCGGTGATCCACAGCGCGGCCGTCACGATGGCGAGCTGCGCGATGGACAGTGCGGCGGCGCCCTGCAGGTCGAGCAGCTGCGTGGTGAGGAACCAGATCTCCGTCTCCACCGTGTGGTACTGGCCGTGGCCGAGCACCATGACGATGCCGTAGGACGAGGAGCTGAAGAGGAAGACCAGCGCTGCGGCCGAGAGGACGGCCGGCGCCAGCGTCGGCAGCGTGATCGTCGCGAACACCCGCAGCGGACCCGCGCCCAGCGTGGCGCCCGCCTGCGCCAGGCGCGGGTCGAGGCGCGCCCACATCGCGCCGACGGTGCGGACCACCACCGAGTAGTTGAAGAACACCATCGCGGCGACGATGGCGACGGGCGTGCCGCCGAGCCCCGTCCAGGCGAGCCAGCCGTCGCCCTGCAGCAGCGCGCCGAAGGCGACGCCCACCGCCACGGTCGGCAGCACGAACGGCACCGTGACCGCCGCCCGCAGCGCGTCGCGGCCGCGGAACCGGCAGCGGTAGAGCGCGTGCGCGCCCGGCAACCCGAGGAGCAGCGAGATGACCGTCGTGGCGGCCGCCGAGCCAAGGGTGAACCCGACGGCGCGCCACGTGCGGGCGGATCCGACCACGGCCGCGAAGCCGTCGAGGCTCCACGCGCCGTCGGACTGGAAGCCGCGCAGCACGAGCGCGGCCCCCGGCCAGGCGAAGAAGACGGCCAGGAACGCCGCGGGCAGCAGCGCGGCCGCCGCCCACGCCGCGCGCCAGGCCGCCGTGCTCACCCGATGGCCTCGGCCCAGGTGCGGAGCCACTCCTCGAGGTGCTGGTCGACGTCGGCCGCGGGCACGGCGATCGGGTGCTCGGCGAGCGGCGCGAACTGCACCCACTCCTGGGGCAGCTCCACCGAGGAGACCGCCGGGTACATGTACATGCTGCCGGGGATGGCGGCCTGGACCTCGGGCGTCATCAGGAAGTCGACGAACGCCTTCGCGCCGTCCTGGTTCTCAGCGCCGGCCAGGACGCCCGCGTACTCCACCTGGCGGAGGCAGGTGTCGAGGAGCGCCTGCGTCGTTGACGCGCCGTCGGCGACCGTGTAGGCCGGCGAGGTGGCGTAGCTCAGGACCAACGGCCGCGGGCCTTTGCCGTCGGCGCCCGAGAAGTCGGTGTAGTACGCCTCGGTCCAGCCGGAGGCCACCTTCATGCCGTTGGCCTTCAGCGCCTTCCAGTAGTCCAGCCAGCCGTCGCCCTTGGCACCGACCGAGGCCAGCAGGAAGGCCTGGCCGGGGGAGGACGAGGTGGGCGAGGGCATCACGAGGAGGTCGCGGTACTCGGGCTTCGTGAGGTCGTCGAGCGTGGTGGGGACGTCGAGGTCGTGCGCGCTGAACCACGCCGTGTCGGCATTGATGCAGACATCGCCGAAGTCGACGGGGGTAAGCCCGTCGGCCGCCAGGCCGTCCGCGACCGGCGCGTCGGCCACGTACGGGGTGACGACGCCCTCGCGCACGGCGCGTGACGCGAGCGCCGAGTCGATGCCGTAGACGACGTCGCCCAGCGGCGAGTCCTTGGTGAGGATCAGCTGGTTGACCAGCGAGGTGGACTCGCCGGGCGCGACGTACGTCACCTCGTAGCCCGACTCGTCGGCGAACTTCTTCAGCAGTTCCTCGGGCAGCACGAACGAGTCGTGCGTGACGACGGTGAGCTTCGTCGGTGTCTTCGCGGGGGTCGACGTGCCCGCCGACGGGCTGCCCCCGGTCGTCGCCGGCGGGGTCGTGGCCGCGCAGCCGGCCAGGGCCAGGGCCGCGAGAGCGGCGATGCCGATCCGAATGGTCATGATGAAGGCACTCCTTTCGGAGGCTCGGCGCGTGCCGAGGAGAACTCCCACTCCCTACGCCGGTGCTAACCGGATCAGGTTCGAGGGTCTGCGGACCGTCCGCACTCTCAGCGCCCTTCGGCGCTCCCCTGTGTTCGGGGCCCAGCGTAGCCCACTCGGGCTCAGGAGCGGTCGGTGACTCGGAGGAGAGCGTCGCGGATCTGGCGGGCCCGCGTCGGGCCGATGCCGTCGAGCTCCATCAGCATCGCCGTCGAGGCGCCGAAGAGTTCCTGCAGCGTGAAGTGCGCGAGCAGCTTCTCGACCAGGTGGACGGGCAGGCGGCCGACGGTGGTGAGCAGCCGGATGCCGCGCGAGGACAGCGCCTGCTCGAGGTTGGGGCTCGGGCCGAAGCCCAGCCGCTCCGCCACGAGCTGCCCGCTGAACAGCTCCTCGGAGGAGAAGTTCGCGAGCTTCGTGAGGTCGAACTGGGACGGGTCGTCGAGGTTGTGCGCGTAGTCCTCGACCAGCAGCGGGCCGACGCCCTCGTAGGCGCCGCTCAACTCCGCGTGCTGGAGCGAGACCATCCTGCCCTCGACTCCGAGGAGGTCGACGTGGAACTGCATCTCGCCGGAGAGCCGCCGTGCGAGCTCCAGGCGGTGCACGACGTGCGTCAGGTCGCGGAGGCTGACCTGCTCGCTGATCTCGAGCGCGGAGAACTGGTCGAACTGGTCGGTGAGGTGCGTGACGACGCGCGAGAGCGTAGCCAGCGTCTGGTTGGCCCTGCTGATCACCTGGGGGACGGACTCGACCAGGTAGCGGTGGCCGTCCAGGAACAGCGAGACGGTCGACATGGACGCGGACACCGTGACGACCGGGAGCCCCGCGGCCTGTGCCGTCCTGTCCGCCGACCGGTGCCGGGTGCCGGTCTCCGCCGTCGGGAGGTCGCCCGCGGGGACGAGGTGGACGCCCGCGGCGACGATGGTGCTCAGGTCGGTGGACAGCACGATGGCGCCGTCCAGCTTGGCGAGCTCGCGGAGAGCTTGTTCGGTGCACTCGACGCCGATGCGGAACCCGCCGGAGCAGACCTGCTGCACAGCCGGGTTGTTGCCGAGCACGATCAGCGCGCCGGTGCGGCCCTGCAGGATCCGGTCGACGCCGGCCCGCAGCGGGGTACCGGGCGCGAGCAGCTTCAGGTAGCGGCGCACCGTGGGCTTCGACACCGGCCCCTCCTCTCGGTCCCCGCCAGTTTAGGGCGTGTTGCGACGGCTACCGCCACCACTTCCGCGACAGACCCCGGGTCGTGTCGTCGGCGCCGCGGTCCGGGCCGGGAGACGTGGGTGTCGGGCCGGCCGGGTTGCGCTGCACGTTGCGTGAGCCTTTATCGTCGGCGTATGACCGATGTTCAGAACCTCATCCACGCCCTCACGTCCCTGGACGGCACAGCGCGCCGCCAGGCTGCCCTCGCACTGGGCGCGTCCCGGGACGACGCCGTCGCGGATGCGCTGCTCGACCGGCTGGCGGTCGAGCCCGACGGGCGGGTTCGCGAGGACCTCACCTGGGCCGTGGTGCAGCACGCGGGCGATGCCCGCGCACGCCTGGTCGAGATGCTGCGCGCCGAGGACCCCGCGCTGCGCCGCACGGCCGCGCACGTGCTGAGCAAGGTCGCCTCGCCCGACGACTTCGAGGCCGTCGCACCGCTGGTGGCCGACGGCGACGCAGACGTGGCCATCAAGGCCTACCGCGCCGCAGCCAACACCGGAGGCGCGCGTGCCGTCGACGCCCTGGTGGCGCGGCTCGCCGACGGTGACCAGCTGCAGCGCGACGCCCTCACCACCGCGCTGGCCACCGTGGGGGAGGCGGTCGTGCCCGCGCTGATCGCGGCCCTGGCCGACGACGACGCGGAGGTGCGCGAGCACGCCGCCGAGGCGCTCGGCCACCTGGGCGGCCCCGAGGCCGACGCCGCTGCCTCCGCGCTGGAGGCACTCGCGGCCGACCCGGTGCCCGCCGTCCGCCTCGCCGCTGTCGCCGCGCTGGGCGAGTTGGCCTTCGCGGCCGACGAGCCGCTGCGCCGCATCGCCGCCGGGCCCGACCCGCTGCTGGCTCAGCTGGCCGGCCGGTTGTCGGCCGTGCGTTCCTGACCGCGCTCTCGTCAGACCACGGGCTCCACGAGGTGGAGCAGGCTGAGGGCCTCGTGCAGCGTGGCAACTTCCACGACCTTGAGGCCACCCAGCCGCGGCACCTTCACGGTGACGTCCCGCGAGCCCTCGGGCACCAGCGCCAGCTGGAAGCCGAGCCGGGCCGCCTCCGCGAGCCGCCGCTCGACGCCGGGCACCCGCCGCAGTTCGCCCGCCAGGCCCACCTCGCCCAGCGCGACGAGGCGCCGCGGGTCCGCCCAGTCGCGCGCTGCGGAGACCACAGCGATGGCCGTGGCGAGGTCCACCGACGGGTCCGTGACCCGCGCCCCGCCCACCGTCGACACGTAGACGTCCTTGTCGGAGAGCTTTTCCTTGGACTTGCGCTCCAGCACCGCGAGCACCATCGCGATCCGCGACCCGTCCAAGCCGTGCGTCGCGCGCCGCGGTGCCTGGGACGGCGACGGGCTCACCAGCGCCTGCACCTCCGCCAGCAGCGGCCGCCGACCCTCGAGGGTCACCGTGACGCAGGTACCCGGCGTCGGCTCGCGATGCACGGACGTGAACAGCCCCGAGGGGTCCGGCACCTCGACGATGCCACGCTCGTTCATCTCGAAGCAGCCCACCTCGTCCGCCGGGCCGAAGCGGTTCTTCGTGGCGCGCACCATCCGGAACCCGGAGTGCCGGTCGCCCTCGAACGACAGCACGACGTCGACCATGTGCTCCATCGTCCGCGGACCCGCGATGGAGCCGTCCTTCGTGACGTGGCCGACGATGACCGCCGCCATCGACTCGCGCTTGGCCACCCGCGCGATCGCGCCCGTCACCTCGCGCACCTGATTGGGTCCGCCGGGGGCGCCCTCGCCGTCGGACGCGATGGTCTGGACGGAGTCGAGCACCAGCAGCGACGGCTTCACCTCCTCGATGTGGCCGAGCACGGTGCCGAGGTCGTTCTCCGACGCCAGGTACAGCGTGTCGGCCAGCGCGCCCGTGCGCTCGGCCCGCAGCCGCACCTGCGACGCCGACTCCTCACCCGAGACGTACAGCGTGCGCTCGCCCGCGCGCGCCCACTTCGCCGCTACATCCAGCAGCAATGTCGACTTGCCCACGCCCGGCTCCCCGGCCAGCAGCATCACAGCGCCCGGCACCACGCCGTCGCCCAGCACCCTGTCGAGCTCGGCAATGGCCGTGGGTCGCCGTCGCGCACTGTCGGTGGGCACCGTCGCGATGGGCACGGCCTTGTCGACAGGCACGGACGACGAGACGGCCCGCGGCGAAGGCGCGCCGCGCTCCGCGACCGTGCCCCAGGCCTGGCATTCGCCGCAACGGCCGACCCACCGCGTGCTCGTCCACCCGCACTCCGTGCAGGCGTAGGTGTCTTGCTTCTTCGCCACGTCCCCGACCCTATTGGGTCGCGCTGACAAAACCGTCCGTCGGGCACGTCATCGCAGGCGGAGCACCGTTCAGCACTCTGCGGGTGTCCTCGATCCGGTCCCTGAGGAGCAACCCCGCGTGGTGGCTTGCGCCGAGCGTGAATCGTGCGGGGTTGCGTCTCGAAGGGTCCGAAAGCACAGCGGGTGGTGTCCTGTGGTGGGGTTCCTGCGTGGGTGCGGGACCTTTCGACACGGGCCCGGCGCTTCGCGCGGGGGCCCGGCTCAAGGAGCGGCCCGGGGTCCTTTCGGCTTGGGCCCGGCTCAAGGATCGGTCCCTGAGGAGCAACCCCGCGTGCTGGCTGGCACCGGGCGTGAATCGTGCGGGGTTGCGTCTCGAAGGGTCCGAAAGTACAGCGGGTGGTGTCCTGTGGTGGGGTTTCTGCGTGGGTGCGGGACCTTTCGACACGGGCCCGGCGCTTCGCGCGGGGGCCCGGCTCAAGGATCGGCTTGGGGACCTTTCGGTTCGGGCCCGGCTCGAGGATCGGTCCCTGAGGAGCAACCCCGCATGCTGGCTGGCACCGAGTGTGAATCGTGCGGGGTTGCGTCTCGAAGGGTCCGAAACCACAGCGGGTGGTGTCCTGTGGCGAGGTTCCTGCGTGGGTGCGGGACCTTTCGACACGGGCCCGGCGCTTCGCGCGGGGGCCCGGCTCAAGGAGCGGCCTGGGATCCTTTGGCTCGGGCCCGGCTCAAGGAACGGCCTGGGGACCTTTGGCTCGGGCCTGGCTCAAGGATCGGTCCCTGAGGAGCAACCCCGCGTGCTGGCTTGCGCCGAGTGTGAATCGTGCGGGGTTGTGTCTCGAAGGGTCCGAGAGCACAGCGCATGGTGACTTCGCTGCCGCAGTTCCCTGCCTACGCTTGCGGACCTTTCGACACGGGCCCGGCGCTTCGCGCGGGGGCCCGGCTCAAGGATCGGCTTGGGGACCTTTCGGTTCGGGCCCGGCTCAAGGCGCGAGGCCCGGCGCTCGCCTACCGAACGGTCAGCACGGCGGCGGGCGATCCGCGCAGTGCCTCCGGGATCTCCACCACGCCGTTGGTCGCCGTCGCTTCGCCGCCGCCGACCCAGGTCAGACGCCGGTCGCCCTGTAGCTCGGCGGGCAGGGTGAGGGTGCCGACGGTGGGGTCGAGCGCGTGCACGTGCACGGCGTCGCCTGTCGTGGTGTACGCGACCGGGGCGCCGAGCGGCTCGCCGGCGCGGATCCACGGGCGGGTGCCGTAGATAGCCTCGCCGTTGACCCGTAGCCATGCGCCCAGCTCGCGCATGGCCGCCAGTTGCAGCTCGGGGATCGAGCCGTCGGCGCGCGGGCCCACGTTGATCAGCAGGTTGCCGTTCTTGCTGACGACGTCGACGAGCAGCCGGATCAGCGCGGCGCCGGACAGTGAGTGCCGGGCGTCCTCGTCCTGGTTGTAGCCGAAGGAGAAGCCGAGGCCGCGGGTAGCCTCGAACACCTCGTCCTGCACACCGTCGACCCGCATGTACTCGCGGGTCAGGAAGCCGTGGTACGGCACGCCCCAGCGGTCGTTGATGGCGCCGTCGGGCACCGCCGCGAAGTAGCGGTTGAACAGCGCGGCGAGCGAGTACTCCGCCTTGTCCTTGCCGCCGTCGGGCCACTCGATGTCGTTCCAGAGGACGTCGGGGGAGTACCTCTCGATCAGCTCCTCCAGCTGCTCCGCGGCGTAGCGTGAGAACTGCTCGTCGTGCCGCCGGAAGCGGAACAGGTCGGTGTCGGACTCGATGGGTGGGAAGTCGGAGACGTGCCAGTCGAGGGCGCCCGAGTAGTAGACGCCGAACCGCGCGCCTGCCTTGCGCGTGGCGTCGTGCAGCTCCTGGATGAGGTCGCGACGGGGGCCGCGGCGGACGGCGTTGAAGCCCGTCGTCGGGGTGTCCCAGAGGCAGAAGCCCTCGTGATGCTTGGTGGTGGGGATGACGTAGCGTGCGCCGGCGCCGACCAGTTCGGCGACCAGGGCGTCCGCGTCGAACGCCTCGGCGTGCCACAGGTCGGCCAGGTCCTCGTACGAAGTGCCGACGCCGTACAGGCGCTGGTGCCGCTCCCAGGTGGGGGAGCCGGCGATGCGCACCGTGTTGCCGTACCACTCGGCGTACTGGTGGTGCGTGTAGGCGTCCTCGTCGGGCACGCCACCGGGGCCGTGCGCCGTCGCCCATGCGGGCACCGAGTACAGGCCCCAGTGGATGAAGAAGCCGAGCTTGGCGTCGCGGTACCACTCGGGGATCCGGCGGGGCGGGTAGACCGGCGCGTCGGCGCCGAAGTCCGGGCCGATGCGCTTCTCGAAGCGGGGCATGTCAGCTCTCCTCCCCGCGGCGGGTCACCACGGGCGTCAGGTCGGGGTTGGTGTTGCTCTGGTCGAAGGGGTACACGCCCGGCTGCAGCCGGTGGTGGCCGAGGCGCAGCAGGTCCTGGTCGACGCCGCCCGGGGTCAGCGCGAGCGTCCAGTCGGCGGCCAGCTCGTACAGCTCGGGCTCGAGGTAGCCGATCTTGACGATGACGATGTCCGCCTCGGTGGGCTCGAGGTCCAGCATGCGGAAGTCCCGCAGCTCGTGGAAGGGCTTGCGGCGCTCGGTGATGATCGCGTGCACCGAGCCGGCCCGGACGACGACCTGCGTGCCCGCCGTCGGATCGCCCTCGGTGACCGAGAACACCTCGCCGGTGATGGTCACCGGCCCGCGCGGGCCCGGGTCGACCCGGCCGCCCACCTCGAGCGTGACGGTGGCCCCGACACCCGCGGCGGCGGCCTGTGCGACGGCGCCCTCGTCGAAGATCGACGCGTGGATCACCACTCGGCCGGGTTCACGCAGGTCCTCGCGCCCGAGCAGCTCGCCCAGCGTCCAGGAGACATCGCCGGCCCCGCCCGCGGTGGGGTTGTCGCCGGAGTCCGAGATCACGTAGGGGCGCGCGGCCCCCGGAGCCAGGGCCAGGTCGAGGGCCTCGTGCAGCGACGCCGTCGGGCCGACGAAGACGAAGTCCGCGCGGGCGTCCCAGTAGCGGCGGGCCAGATCCTCGGCCTCGCGGGCGATCACCGTGCGGTCGTCGCCGGTGACCACGACGACGGCCTGGCAACGTGGCTCGTCGGCCCACGCGTAGCCCACCCAGACGGCGGCGTCGAGCACGCCGTCGAGGTCCGCGACGTCGGCCACCCGGTCGTAGATGCCCTTGGCCGGTTCGAGGCGCGTGCTGGTCTTCTCCCCGGGCAGCAGGACGGGCACCTGGCGCCAGGCCTTGAACGGCCGGCGCGCCAGCGGGTCGGCGCCGTGCGGGCCGCGGAGCCGCGCCAGCAGGTTATGCACCGCGCGCTCCTTGGTGTTCATCCAGTCCTCGTGCGGCGCCATCCGGTAGCAGGTGATGAGGTCGACGGCGTCCAGCAGTTCCCGCGACACGTTGCCGTGCAGGTCCATCGAGGCCGACACGAGCGCGTCGGGTCCCAGCGCCGCGCGGACGGCTGTGGCCAGGTCGCCCTCGGCGTCGTCCATGCCGACGACGCTCATCGCGCCGTGGATGTCGAGGAACAGCGCGTCGAACGGCCCCTCGGCCGCGATGCCGGCGAGGATCGCGTCCTTCATGCCCAGGTAGGTCGACATCGGCACGGCCCCGCCGGGCAGCGAGCGGCCGTGGGTGAGCGGCACCCAGTCGGCGGCCTCGCGCGGCTCCTGGCCCTCGTCGAGGAACGGGTAGTAGCCGAGCAGGTCGGCGCCGGTGCGGACCGTGAACGCGCGCTCGTCGGAGAGGTGCGGCGAGAAGGTGCTCGACTCGATCGAGATGCCTGCGATGCCGATCCGGGGACGCTCAAGGCCCCCGGGGGACAGCGGGGCCAGCGGCCCCATCCAGATCTCGTGGGCTGAGGGCCTCGTTGTCACGATGCGGGGGTTCCTTCCGGGAGGGGAGCTGGCAGGGTCTGACGGAGGGCGGCGGCCGCGCCCAGTGCGACGGCGTCGCCGCCGAGGGAGCCGCGGCTGATGGTGAGCGGGGCGCCGGTGACGGGCGGGTCGTCGCGCAGCACCTGGTCGATCGAGGGCTGCATCAGGTCCCAGGCGTTGGCGACGCTGCCGCCGACGACGATGGTGGGGATGTCGAGCAGCGTGGCTGCGCTGACGCAGGCCTGTGCCAGCGCGTGTCCCGCGCGTTCGAAGAGGCGGAGGGCCACCGGGTCGCCGTCGCGGGCGAGGTCGGCCACGTCCTTGGTCGTCACGCCCTCGCGGCCGGTGGCCTCGAGGTATGCGCGGGCGATCGAGCGGCCGGCGGCCACCGTCTCCAGGTGCCCGACGCGCCCGCAGGTGCAGACGATGTCGCTGTACCGGGCGGTGTGCCCGATCTCGCCGGCGCCGCCGTTCGGCCCGTTGCGGAGCGTCCCGCCCAGCAGCATCGCACCGCCGACGCCGGTGCCGAGCATCACGCCCAGCACGTCCTCGCCGTGGGCCGACCCCCAGGTCGCCTCGCCCAGCAGGAAGGCGTTGACGTCGTTCAGCGTGATGGTGGGCACGCCCAGGCGCGCGGCCAGCTCGTCGGAGAGGGGGAAGCCCACCCAGTTGTGGAACGAGTCGGATGCCGCCAGGACCGCGCCGAAGGCGTCGATCACGCCGGCCGCGCCGACGCCCGCGGCGCGGGGCGCCACGCCGACGCGCTCGATCAGCGCGTGGACGAGCGCGGACGCGGTGTCGGCGATCACCGCGCCGCCCTCCTTCGCGGGGGTGGGCACGGTCTCGCGCCCGAGCACGCGGCCGTCATCGGTCACGAGCAGCGCGGAGATCTTCGTGCCGCCGATGTCGATGCCGGCCAGCGGTTGATCGGGCCCCTGGGGTGTCGTCATTGAAGCCTGCCTTCGATGTTGAGTCGATTATCGAATGAAGTTACTGCGGAGTTTCGATCGAAGTTATCGTCGCCCGACCACGCAGCGATGTGAATCAACCGATCACCGGCTGTGAGCAGGCCGGGTCAGCGCCCGCCCATGCCCGACATCGCGATGCCCTTCACCAGGTGCTTCTGCAGGACGATGATCAGCACCGTCGTCGGCACCATCGAGATGATCGCCGCGGCCATCTGCAGGTCCCAGCGCGTGCCGGTCAGGCCCGAGAAGCTGGCCAGGCCGACGGGCAGGGTGCCCCGCGCGTTGTAGTCCACCGTGACGATGAGCGGCCACAGGTAGGAGTTCCAGAACGACAGGAACGTGAACACCGACAGCACGGCGATCGACGACTTCGACAGCGGCAGCAGGATCCGGATGAACGTCCGGAGCGGCCCCGCCCCGTCGACGCGCGCCGCCTCCTCCAGCTCGTAGGGGATGCCCCGGAAGAACTGGCGCATCAGGAACGTGCCGAACGCGCCGAAGGCGAACGGGAAGATCAGAGCCTGGAAGGTGTCCACCCAGTTGAACCACTGCATGACCTGGAACATGGGGATGACGAGCACCTCGGCCGGCACCATCAGGGTGGCGAGGAACGCCACGAAGACGATGTCGCGGCCCTTCCAGCGCAGTCGGCCGAAGGCGTAGCCGGCCGTCGTCGAGACGATCAGCACGACGAGCGTGCCCGCGACGGCGACGAACAGCGAGTTCAGGATGTACGTCCAGAACGGCCCGAACTGGAACACCTCGACGAAGTTCGTCCACCGGATCTCCGAGCCCACCAGGCGCGGGGGCATGGCGAACATCTCCCCGTTGGGCTTCAGTGCCGAGAAGAACGCGTAGATCAGCGGCAGCATGAAGATCGCCGCCGCGAGGTAGACGAAGACGTGCGCGACGATGAGCCGCGCCCGCTCGCCGCCCGAGAGGGGCGCCTTCGCCCGGCTGCGGTTCTCGGCGTCGAAAGGGGCTGTCTCAGTGCTCATAGTGGACCCACCTCTTCTGGGCGGCGAACTGGATGCCCGTGATGGCGATGATGAGCGCGAAGAGGATCCAGGCGCCCGCCGCGGCGAGGCCGAGGTCCTGGAACTTGAAGCCCTGGTTGTAGATCCACATCACCAGGGGAAGGGTGGCGTTGCCCGGGCCGCCGCCGGTCAGCAGCTGGGGCTGCGCGAAGACCTGGAGCGACGTGATCATCGTCATGATCGTCGCGAAGAAGATCGA
Organism: Arachnia sp.; assembly: GCA_047602285.1. Lineage (GTDB taxonomy): Bacteria > Actinomycetota > Actinomycetes > Propionibacteriales > Propionibacteriaceae > Arachnia. The sequence continues at coordinate 1,484,665 of JASGHR010000001.1, read as the reverse complement.
CGGCGAGATCATCGGCAGCACCACGTGCCAGGTGGTGCGCCAGCCCGTGGAGCCGTCGATGGCCGCGGCCTCGAGCACGCTGTCGGGCAGCTGTTCCAGGCCGGCGGAGAAGATCAGCATGTTGTAGCCGAGCCCCTGCCAGACGCTCATCGCGACCACCATGATCATCGCCCACTGCTTGTCGGCCAGGAAGTTCGGCAGCTGTGTGCCGAACCAGCTGACGGCGATGCCGTTGAACAGGCCCTGCGGCTGCAGCAGCATCTTCCACACCAGCACGTTGGCCACCATGGGGGTCACCACCGGGATGAAGAACAGGACGCGCAGCGCGGCCCGGCCGCGGATGCGGGGCCCCAGCCCGATGGCGAGCACCAGGGAGAGGACGATGTTCGCCGGCACGTACAAGACGGTGAACACCAGCGAGTTGCGGAGCGCAGGCAGGAAGTTCGGGTCCTTCAGGAGTCGGCCGTAGTTCGCGCCGCCGTTGAAGGCGCGCTCGCCGAACGTCGGCCAGTCGAAGAAGCTCATCACGATGGACAAGACGACCGGCACGATCGTGAACAGGGCGAGGCCCACCAGGGCTGGGCTGGCGAAGCCCAGCGCCTGGCGCGCCTCCATCCGGGCGAGTGCCCCACGACGGCGCCGCGTGGCAGTCGCGGTCATGTCAGCAGATCCTCGGGTCAGCTGCCGAACTGCTGCTGGGCGGTCTCCAGCACGGTCTTCATGTCCTGCTGGCCGTTGTAGACGGCCACCAGCTCGGGCTGGACGTAGCTGTCGACCTTGGCCCAGTTGTCGGACACGTACTGTCCCTGCACGTTCTTGAACGCGGCCTCGAAGACGGCCTTGACGTCGTCGCGGTACGCCTCGTCGAGCGACTCGAAGTACAGCGGCTGGCTCTCGGCGCGCGCCGGGTAGCTGCGGCCGGACGACGCGATGGAGTCCTGCGACTCCTTGCTCAGCAGCGCGCCGAGCACCTTGAGCGCGTCCTCCTTGTTCTCGCAGTTCTTCGCGATGCCGTAGCCGGAGCCGAGGACCAGGCTCAGGTTGCCCTTGTCGCCCGTCGGCAGCGGAGCGAGGCCTGCCTTGAAGCCCGCGTCGTTGGTGAGGTAGCCGACGGCGTTCCAGGTGCCGTCGACGGCCATCGCGGCGTTCTCACCGGTGAACTGGTTCTCGCCCCAACCCGTGTCGGAGGCCGATGCCACCGGGGCCGCGACCTTCTGCTGCGTCACGAGGCCCGCGTACCACTCGGCCGCCGCGACGAAGTTCGGGTCGGTGAGCTGCAGCGCGCCCTCCTGCGTGACAGGCTGCACGCCGCTCTTCGCGATCGGGAGGGCCTGCCACTGGAAGCCGCCCATGCCGATGCCGAAGCCGAACTTGCCGTCCTTGGTGGCGGCCTTGGCCGCAGCCTCGAAGTCGTCAAAGGTCCAGCCGATCGTGGGGAGCTTCGCGCCCGCGGCGGTCAGCTGATCCTCGTTGTAGTAGGTGACCATGGTCGCCACGTCGAAGGGCAGGCCGTAGAGCTGGCCCTTGTTCTTCAGAATCTCGGTGGCGCCGGCCGCGAAATCGGTCTCGGCGAGGCCCGCGGTGGTGAGGTCCTCGGGCGTCAGGACCTGGAAGCCGGCGGTGTAGCTGGCGAGCATGCCGGAGTTCATGCCCGTCACGCACGCCATGTTGTTCGAGGCCATGTTGGTGGTGAGCTTCGTGAAGAAGTCGCCCCAAGGGGCGGTGCGCAGCTCGACGTCGATGTCGGGGTACTTGGTCTTCACGACGGCGATCTGCGCATCGAGGGCCTTGGTGTCGTCCTCGCTACCGGCCCACATGTCGACCACGATCTTGGCGCCCTTCGCGCCCGTGCCCTGAGTGTTGCCTCCCGGCCCGGGAGCGGGGGTGTTGCCGCCACAGGCGGTCAGGGTCACGGCGAGGCCGGCGGCCAGCGCCATGGCGCTCACGCGGCGCATCTTCATTGGTGCCTCCTTGGCTCGAGGTTGCTTCGGATATCGAAATAACCTCGCGTTGGTATGAATGAAGCCATCCTGCACCTTCGGCGTGGATCTTGGCCATGGCCTTGTCAGAGCTGTTATCAAACGGTGACCTTGTCCTCTGGTGCGCCGTGCATCCATCCCGTAGTGTGATCTTCGTTCGACGACCGAAAGAAGAGTGTGCCTGTGAGACCGGCTGACGATCAACACACCCGCCGGATCCTGAATCTGGTGGCCCGCGGCGAGGCGACGTCGCGCTCCGAACTGGCCGAGGCGCTCGGGGTCGCGCCCTCGACGGTGGGCCTGAGGGTGCAGGCGCTGCTCGACGCGGGGCTGCTCGAGGAGACGGGGGAGGGTCCGTCGCGCGGTGGCCGGCGCCCCCGCGCGCTGATCGTGCCCCAGGGCAGGGGCGAGGTGCTGACGGTGGACCTCGGCGGCGGTCACGCGCGGATCGGCAGGCATGGGCTCGCGGGCGAGCTCCTCGAATCGGCCACGATCCCCGTGCGGCTGGCCGACGGCCCGGAGCCGACGCTGGCCGCCGTGGCCGAGGCGTGCGACGGCATGAAGGTCTCGACGCTGCGCGGCGTCGGCATCAGCCTGCCTGGCCCCGTCGACACCGAGATCGGTGCCGTCGACCGCCCGTCGCGGATGCCCGGCTGGCCCGGGTTCCGGGTGGGGGAGCACCTCAGTGCCCGGTTCGGCGTGCCGGTCGTCGTGGACAACGACGCCAACCTCGCGGCCCTGGGCGAGCACCGGCTGCGGTTCGGCGAGGCCCACCACTCCATCACGGTCAAGGCAGGCACGGCGATCGGCTCGGGGATCATCGTCGACGGCCGCCTGCACCGCGGCGCGACGTTCGCGGCGGGCGACATCACGCACACCCAGATCGACACCAAGGCCGGTGTCGCCTGCGCCTGCGGCAATGTCGACTGCCTGGAGACCGTGGCGAGCGGCGCCGGCCTCGTGCGCCAGCTCCGCGAGGCGGGCTACGCCGTCGACACCACGGCCCAGGTCCTCGCGCTCGCCGAGGACGCCGACCCCACCGCCACGCACCTGGTGCGCCGGGCCGGCACCTACCTGGGCCAGGTGCTGTCCGGCGTGGTCAACTTCCTCAACCCGCACGCCGTGTTCCTGACCGGCTCGATGAGCTCGTCCGAGCCTTTCATCGCCGCTGTCCGCAGCCGCGTCTACGCGGGCTGCCACCCGTTGGTCACGCAGACGCTGCGGATCGAGGCCGCCCAGACGGGTGCCGACGCGATCCTCCTCGGTGCTGCCCGCCTCGTCCTGGACCACCTCGCGCCCTACCCCGCGTGACGCAGCAGCCGCGACGGCGCGGCAGGCGTACGCTCGGAAGTGGTCTAAGGAGTCCAGATGAGCTGGGTCACACCGCTGCGCGACATCACGCGGCACGACATCGCCACTGCTGGCGGGAAGGGTGCCAACCTCGGCGACCTCCTCCGCGCCGGCTTCCCCGTCCCCGACGGGTTCGTCATCACCACCACCGCCTACAACACCTACCTGCGCCGCACGCGCATCGTCGACGAGCTGCGGCCGGGTCTCCCCGGCGCCGATGCCCGCGCCCTGTTCGACCGGCCGATCCCGGCCGACCTCGCGACGGCGATCGGCGACGCCTACGCCGGCCTGGGGGACGGCGCGGTGGTGGCCGTCCGGTCGTCGGCCACCGCGGAGGACCTGGCCGACGCGTCGTTCGCGGGCCAGCAGGACACCTACCTCGGCATCGTCGGCCGCGAGCGCGTGCTCGACGCGGTCCGGCGGTGTTGGGCGTCGCTGTGGACCGACCGTGCCATCGCGTACCGGGCCAAGGCGGGCATCGACGAGTCGACCGTCAGCCTCGCCGTCGTGGTGCAGACCCTGGTGGACGCCGACGCCGCCGGCGTCCTGTTCACCGCCAACCCGGCCAACGGCCGTCGGCACGAGGCCGTGATCAACGCGGCCTGGGGCCTGGGCGAGGCAGTCGTCGGGGGAGAGGTGACGCCCGACGAGATCGTCGTCGACGGCGGCCGCGTGCTCACCCGAACCGTCGCCGACAAGGCCGTGCGCACCGTTCGCGACGGCGAAGGCACGCGCACCGAGCGGCTCGTCGGCGACCGTCGCACCGCCTCGGTGCTGAGCGACGACCGCGCTGTCGCCCTCGTGGAGCTGGGCCGGCGGGCCGAACGGCACTTCGGCGCGCCGCAGGACATCGAGTGGGCGCTGGCCGGCGACCGGTTCTGGCTTACGCAGAGCAGGCCCATCACCGCGCTGCCGGACCCCACCGGCCCCATCCCCACGCAGTGGCCGGTGGAGCGGACCGACGGCATGTACATCCGCGCCTCCATCGTGGAGCAGCTGCCTGATCCGCTCTCGCCGCTGTTCGCCGACCTCATCCGCCCCGCCGTACGGCAGTCGCTGGTGCACGTCCTCACGCGTTACTTCGGCCCCGATGCGCTCCGCGAGGACGACGTCGACTTCCCGACGGTGAACGGCTACGGCTACTACTTCTACAGCTCCGGTGGCATGCGACGGCTGTTCCGGATGGCGCCGCGCGGCATGAAGGCGGCGTTCAGCGACTCGTCCGTCAACGGCGTCACCCTCTGGCGCGAGCGCGGTCTGCCCGAGTACCGCGGTGTGGTCGCCGAGTGGTCCGGCCTCGACCCCGCCACGCTGTCGGCCGCGGAACTGCTCCGGGGTGCCGCGGCGCTGGTGGCCGCGGGGGCCGACTACTACACCTTCGTCCAGGCCGTCATCCCGCAGGCCGTGACGCCGGAGATCACCTTCACCAAGCTGTACGACGCGCTCGTGCTCGGCCGGCCCGGCGTCGACAAGCCGCCGGCGCTGACGTTCCTGCTCGGCTTCGAGTCCGCGCCCATTCGCGCGGAGCGCTCGCTGTACCGGCTGGCGCAGTGGTGCAGGGAGACGCCCGGGGTGGCGGAGGCGATCGACGCGGGCCACCCCATCCCCGCCGAGCATGCCGCCGCGTACCAGCGAAGGCTCGCGGAGCACCTCGCCGCCTTCGGCCACCTCACCTACAACCTCGACGTGATGCAGCCCGTGGCCGCCGACGATCCGACGCCCGTGCTGGCGGCGCTCGCGCACGCCGTCTCGGGCAAGGCCGTCGACCCCGACGCCCGGCTCGCGCATCTGACATCCGAGCGTCGCCGCGCCGAGGCGTGGCTCGAGCGCAACGTCGGGCCGGTGCGTCGGCGGATCCTGAACGGGTGGATGACGAAGGCCCATCGTCTGGGGCCGCTGCGCGAGGACGCCCTCGCCGATGTCGGCCTTGGGTGGCCGGCCGCGCGCGGGCTGCTCCTCGAACTGGGCGGCAGACTCGCGTCGTCGTTCCTGGTCGACGAGCCCGACGATGTGTTCTGGCTCACGCTGGACGAGGCGCAGCGCGGCGCCGCGGCGCTCGACGCGGGCCACCCCGCGGGCGCGTCGCTGGCCGCCGCGATCGGGCGCCGAAGGGAGACCTGGCGCGGCCAACGTCTGGCGCCGCCGCCCGGCTGGCTGCCCGAGGGCGGCTTCTACTACCGGCTGTTCCGCCGGTTCATGCCGAGCAACGAGGCGGAGCAGACGGGCCCGACGCTCAAGGGCCTCGGCGCCAGCTCAGGCCAGGCCACCGGCCCCGCGCGGCTGCTGCGCGGTCCGGAGGACTTCGCCAAGATGCGCCCGGGCGACGTGCTTGTCGCGCCGATCACCACGCCCGCCTACACGCCGTTCTTCGCCATGGCCGCCGCGGTGGTCACCGACGTCGGCGGCCCGCTGTCGCACAGCTCGATCGTCGCGCGCGAGTACGGCATCCCGGCGGTGCTCGGCACGGGTTCGGCCACGCACCGGATCCACGACGGCGACATCATCACCGTCGACGGCGAACGCGGCCTGGTGCACCTGTCCGGATGAATGACGTGGGGGAGATCACCATTCGGCGATGGTGGTGACAAGCGATCCGTCCGGGCTCTGCGTCCACGCGACGCGCTCGGTTGAGCAGTACACGTCCGCGTAGGCGTGCTCTGGCTGGATGGTCTTGAGCGCGTCCTTGTTGGCGTCGTAGATCACCACCGACTCGGCGCCCTCGAGATCCACGTAGGGCGTGAACACGACTTTCCCGTTGCAGACCCCCATGTCGATGACGCGGCGTTCGCTCGTCCCCGTCCGCACCCGGAGGTGTGCGATGGGGGTGCCGTCGGTCCGGAGGACGAGGACGCCGTCGTTGATGCTGAGCGCAACAATGTCGCCGTCCGAGGCGAGGTGCCTGATGAACCAGTCCGCGTCGTAGTTCTCGGTGAAGGTGGCGAGCGTGCGGGTCGTGCCCGAGGCGTCGATGAGCGTCAGACCCGTCTGTGGGGTCCAGTCCTCCACCTCCTCCGGCCCGGTGTGGTTCGTGGCCGTGGCCTCGGCCAGCTGGATGGCCACCGTGCCACCGGTGACAGGGGAGGGCTGGGCGGCGAGGTCCAGCATCGGGGTCGCTTCCCCTCCCTCGACGGGGGCAGCCAGCACCCGCGTGCGGAAAGTGCCGTCTGGCTGCTCATACGTGGTGTGCCACCACGCCAGGCCCTCGGACAGCCGCACGCGCGGGTCGCCTTGCAGAAGCGGCAACCTCGGCGTCAGGGCGGAACGCTGCTCGTCGGCGGCAGCGAGTAGCTGGGGAGAGCCGCTGCCGTCGCGTCGCTGGGCGAACACGCGCCAGTTCGACTGGTAGAGGTCCGTCGAACTCGTCTCGATCCAGGTGGCCCACTCGTCGTCGACGTCGCCGGCGTAGGTCTGCCTGGGGAGACCGTCGGACTGGATGTGAGCGGTGGTGCCGAGGGGGCGGAAGCTCCCGTTGTCATCGAGCAGCCCGATTTGGTCGCTCTTCACGAAACCCTTATTTGCGTAGTTCTCGGGCGGTGAGAGCACGGCCAAGCTCTCCGGGCCGTCGAGGGCGAGCAGAATCAGGCGGCTCTCTCCCTTCGGAGCGGGCTCAAGGCGCGTGACCTCGTGGAGGGCGATGCTCTCCGGGTGGCGAGGGGTGCGGATGTCGCGGAGCGGAAACTCCAGCGGCTTGCCCGCGGCGTCGCGGAACATGAACTCGGTGGCCCCCTGCGTCGACGCAGGGGGGACGGGTGAAGGTGCAGGCGGGCTCGGTGGCGGCGACTTCGTAGTGATGCAGACGGCGAGCAGCGCCGCCGCAGCGAATCCCGTCGCCGCCTTTGCGAGTCCCGCGAGCGTCACGCCACGATCCCGTTCGTCGTCACGAACTTGTGGAAGACAGTTGCCTTCTCGCCGAACGTCTTGCTGGCACCCGAGAAGGGGGTGGGAGAAGCGGGATCCACGAACTTGAGGACGCCGCCGTCAGTAACCTGACCGTTCCCGACGATCCAGTGGCCGATGCCACGACTCCGAGGGTGCCCGTTGTAGTGATCGTCTCCGGCGTACTCGTAGGTGTCGATCGCGAGGGGGTAGTTTTGACCGATTGTTTGGATGAACGATCCCTTGAGCGTTGCGAGTGTCGGGCTCTGGATAGCCTTGTACTGGTGGCCTGTCCCAAGAGCCTTGTTGAGAGCTGGAGCCATGACGTTCTCGGACCACAGTGTGGCTTCGAAACGGTCTGTCTTCAGGTAGGAGTCCTTAGCGAAGGTCGTCTGGTTGATGTTCTTGCCCTTGTAGTCCGCGATCATCGAGGCCGTTGCCGGACCACAGTAGTAGCTGTTCTTCTGCGTCTGGTGGGTTACGAACAAGAACTTGATGTCAGGAACAGCGGCCGTTGAGCTGCTGCCGCGGGAGCTAGCTCCCGCACGGATCTCGGCGCGAGCACGTGCGGCGATCTCCGGTGCTACCTGTGCGAGGTCCGTCAGCTCCGCCTCGATCTGCCTTCGCTCGCTCTCCGGGAGCGTGGGTGCGAAGCTGAGGGTGACGAGCGCATCAGCGATGTGCTGCTGGACTTCGGGCGTCATTTCCAGACGCTCTTCTGGTGCGGTGAAGTCCCGCCCGAATTGGTCGGCGGTGCCGGTGTCGTCGTCGGTGCTGTCAGCTTGTGCGTGCGCGGGGAAACCGATGAGCATCGCGCCCGCGACGAGGCTGACGAGCAGCGCCTTGATGTTGTGAATCCTGTTCACTATGCGACCTCCTTGTCGTCTTTTACAAGGTATCAGTAACCCATGACCCGGGTTCCTGGGGTCGGGTTAAGCCTCTCGATGGGGCCGCTGGGTTGGCGAATGTGCCTTCGCGGGGGCGCCCCCGCTCCAGATCGATGAAAGGTGTGTCGTGCTCATCGCGGGGCAACGCGGGGTGTGTCGTGCTCATCGCCGCACGGCGCCGCACCGCGCCGTGCTGAGGCGGGGCGGCGCGGTGCGGCGGCGGGGCGATGAGCGCGGCGGGTTCAGGACAGCGTGAGTTCGATCACCGGGAGCAGGACGTCGGGGCGGCGGACGGGCAGGTGGACGGTGAGCGTCCCGGCATCTTCGCCCGCCGGCATCATCGAGTTGGTCGACTCGCCCGGGGTCGAGGCCGTGAGGCGCAGGTACGAGCCGTCGTGCAGGAAACGCGCGTAGGTGGCCTTGCCTGCCAGGCCCGGCAGGTGCACGAAGCCCAGTGGCCAGGTGTGCAGGTGTAGGTAGAGCTTGGAGCCGCGGAGGGTGTAGACGCCCTCGCGCGGCGGGTCGAACGGGGCGTGGCCGGCGCCGACGACGGCGTCGCGGTGCAGCTCCATCCAGGCGCCGATCTCGGCGAGCGTCGCGCGATCGTGCGGGGTGACGGCGCCGCGGCCGTCGGGGCCGACGTTCAGCAGCATGTTGCCGTTCATCGAGACGGAGTCGACGAGCATCTGCACGAGCAGGGTGGGGGACTTGAAGTTCACGTTCTCGCGGTCGTAGCCCCACGACCCGTTCATCGTCTGGCACGCCTCCCACACCTGCGGCACGCCGTCCTTCGTCAGCGGGGAGGTGGGCTGGTACTGCTCGGGCGTGACGAAGTCGCCGGGGATGCCGAGGCGGTCGTTGACGAGGATCCCGGGCTGCAGCTCGCGGCAGAGGGCCAGCAGCTCCTCGGAGCCCCAATCCTCCGGGCCCTTGCCCGCCCAGCCGACCGTCGCCTCGGGGTAGGTGAAGTCAAAGAAGAGGTAGTCGATCTGCCCGTAGTCGGTCAGCAGCTCGCGCACCTGGCCGTGCAGGAACGCGCGGTAGCGGGCGATGTCTCGTCCCTCGTTGTGGGCGGCGCCCGCGGGGTCGTCGCGCAGGGGGTGGATCCAGTCGACGGGGAAGTCCGGGTGGTGCCAGTCGATCAGCGAGTGATAGAGCCCGACGCGGAGCCCCTCGGCCCGCAGGGCGTCGACGTACTCGCGCACCAGGTCGCGGCCGCACGCGGCCTGCGAGGAGAAGTCGCTGAGCGCCGTGTTCCAGAGCGAGAAGCCCTCATGGTGCTTGGTGGTGAGCACCACATAACCGGCGCCCGCGTCCTTCGCGGCCCGGGCGAGGGCCGGCGCGTCGAAGCGGTCGGGATCGAAGTGCTCGAAGTAGGGGCGGTACTCGTCCTCGGTCAGCTTCTCGTAGTGCTGCATCCACTCGTGCCGGGCGGCGCCGCTGTACAGGCCGAAGTGGACGAAGATGCCGAAGCGGGCCTCAAGGAACCAGTCGAGGGAAGGGGTGCTGGACGTCACCCGTTCATCATGCCGCGAGGGTGCACACCCGTCAGCCGAATGCGCGAGATGCGCAATTCGGATGACGACCGATCAGATGGTGACGAGGCCCTTGGCCGGTGAGTCGAACGTGACGCTGCTGATGCCGGGCGTGCCGCGCGGCGACACGAGGTCCAGCTTGATGCCGTCGATCTTGTCGCCGATGGGCAGCGCGAGCCACTCCGACAGGCGCTCGGCCGAGCCGGCGATCTGCAGCTCGGTCAGCGAGACCTCGGCGGGCAGGGCCGCGGGGCGCAGCGAGTCGTCGCTCTTCCACTCCAGGAAATAGGGCAGCTGCGGGTCCGCGATCAGGCCGCGGATGCCGATCTGCACCCATTCGAGGCGCCGGCCGTCCGGGAACTGGCGCGAGCCGGGAACGGCGGAGCGCTCGAGGCGGCGCTCGTAGGGAGCGATGTCCGGGACGCTGACGACCCAGCCGAGCCAGCCGCCGCCCATGTTCGAGCGGGCCCTGACGGCCTGGCCGAAGGCCGCCTTCTCCGCTGCCGGGTGGTCGAGCACCTCGACGACCTCGATGTAGCGAGCGTCGGTCAACGGGATGATGTGGTTGCGTGTGCCGAACCGCGGGTGGAAACCGCCGTCCTTGTAGTCGGTGCCAAGCGCATCGGCGAGCCGGGCGGCCTCTGCCTTGAGTCCGTCCGGCCCGGTCGCGAAGATCAGATGGTCGACGTGCATGGCCACATTGTTGCCCCACCTCCGCCCGTTCGACTAATCGGGGCGCCGCATCTATTCCTGGCTAGGCGTGCTATGCGAGCGAGGGGAAACGGGCGCGCTGAGCGGGAGACAGTGGAACGCGGAAGGTAGGGTGGGGCCGTGTCAACGCCACGAATCCTGCTGTCGACCACCTCGGTCTACCCGGAGGCATCCACCAGCGCGTTCGAGCTGAGCGCCTCGCTCGGCTTCGACGGCGTGGAGCTGATGATCGGCGTCGACTCGCTCAGCGTCGACATCGACGCCGTCGAGAAGATCGCCGACTACCACGGCGTCCGCGTGCACTCCGTGCACGCCCCGACCCTGCTCGTCACGCAGGGCACCTGGGGCAACGACCCCTGGGACAAGCTGCGCCGCTCGGGCGAGGCCGTGCTCCGGCTGGGCGGCGACGTCGTGGTCGTCCACCCGCCGTTCCGCTGGCAGCGTGAATACGGTGCCGGGTTCGTGGAGGGCATCCGCCGCCTGAACGCGGAGATGGACGTCAAGTTCTGCGTGGAGAACATGTTCCCATGGCGCACGCCCGCGGGCAGCTTCCAGGCCTACCTGCCCGGCTGGGACCCCACGCCCTTCGACTACGAGCACCTGACGCTCGACCTGTCGCACGCGTCGACGTCGCGCCGCCAGTCCATGGACTTCGTGCACGCCTGGGGACCGCGGCTGGCGCACATCCACCTCACCGACGGCAAGGGCTCGCTCAAGGACGAGCACCTGCTCCCCGGCGAGGGCGACCAGTCCGCGTGGGAGGTGCTGGCCGAGGTGGCCCGCGCCGGCTTCGACGGCCACGTGGTGCTCGAGGTCTCCACGCGGCGGGCCACGTCCCGGCACGAGCGCGAGGAACTGCTCGGCGAGGCGCTGCAGAACACGCGCCGCGCGCTGGCCGTGGACGCGCAGAGGGACTGACGTGGGGCACCTGCACTCCTCGCTCCGGCAGGTCATCGGCTCGCCGCGCGTGCGCTCGGCGGCCCTGGCCTCGGGCGTCGCCGAGGAGTTCGCCAAGGGGTACGTCGCGGGCACCGACATCGACGCCGTCGCCCCCGTCGTCGCCAAGCTCGAGGACCAGGGGCTGAGCGTGGCGCTGGCCTACCTGCCCGCTGTCGACGACGAGGCAGAGGCGCTGTCGCTGCTGCCCGAGGCGCTGGTGCGCCTGGGGGAGACGGCGCGCGGCGTGGAGGTCTCGGTCAAGCCCTCGCAGCTCGGCCTGCTCGCTGACCCAGACGGCGCCCGCGCGCGCCTCTCCGCGCTGTGCGCAAGCGCCGAGGCCTCCGGTGGCGTCGTCACCGTCGAGATGCAGGGCGCGCGCTGCTTCGCCCCCACCGTCGACCTGTGGCGCGCCGTTCGCGCCGCGCACGCCGCGCTCGGGCTGACCCTGCCGGCCGACATCCTGGAGAGCGAACGGATCGTCGGCACGCTGGCCGACGACGGCGCCCGGCTGCGGCTCTGCGTGGGCGGCTACCCCGTGCCGCGCGGCCTCGGACACCGCACCGAGCAGGACAAGGCGCGCGCCCTCGTGCGCTGCCTGCGCGCGGTGATGGAGCGCGGCGGCTACGCCATGATCGCCTCGCACGACCCGACGATCATCGCGATCGCGCAAGAGCTCGCGCGCAGGAACGGCCTCGGTGAGGACGGCTACGAGCACCAGATGTTCTACGGCGTGCGCCCGTTGGAGCAGCGCCGCCTCGTCGACATCGGTCACCGCTGCCGCACCTACGTGCCCTTCGGGCCCGCCTGGTACGACTACCTGGCCAACCAGGTCTCGGCCCGCCCGCGGGCCGCGTACAACTACCTCCGCGCGCTCGGGGACAAGCGATGACCGCCGCGGTGGCCCCCGTCCCGCGCCGGGTGATCTCGATCGAGCTGCTGGTCGTGCTCCTGGTCTCGCTGGGCAACTCGGCCATCTACGCCGTCTTGTCGCTGATCGAGAAGCTGACCCGCAACGTGCCGCTGAACCAGCAGACGACGTCGATCAACAACTCCGCGGTGCCCGACCGGCCGTGGCTCGACCTCGCCTACCAGGTCAGCTACATCATCCTGCCGCTCGCGCCGGTGGCGCTCTGCCTCTACCTGCTCGCGGTGCACCTCAGGCCCGCCGACGGGCCGTTCCGGTCCATGGGCTTCGACCTCTCCCGCCCCTGGCGCGACCTCGGCTGGGGGTCGGCGATCTTCGCGGGCATCGGCGTGCTCGGCCTCGCGTTCTACCTGGTGGCCGTCGCCGCAGGCATCAACACGCAGGTCAGCCCGGCCAATCTCACGGCCAACTGGTGGACGGTGCCGGCGCTCATCCTGCTCGCCGTCAAGAACGGCGTGCTGGAGGAAGTGCTGATGATCGGCTACCTGTTCACCCGCTGGGAGCAGACGGGTCGGCCGATGTGGACGATCGTCGTCGTCAGCGCGCTGGTCCGCGGCGGCTACCACCTCTACCAGGGCTTCGGCGGCTTCATCGGGAACTTCGTCATGGGGCTGGCGTTCGGCTGGCTGTTCCTCACGATCCTCAAGAAGCGGGTCATGCCGCTGGTGGTGACGCACTCGCTCCTCGACATCGCCGCGTTCCTGGGCGCGCCGCTGCTGCCCTGGCTGATGTCGCTCATCGGCCGCTGAGCAGGCCCGCGGACACGGTCGAGCGTCCTGTCGGTGGCGGCCCGTAGAATCGGGCCCATGCGTGTTGGAGTCTTTGGCGCGACCGGGCAGGTCGGTGGCGTGATGCGCCGCCTGCTGGCGGAGCGCAACTATCCCGTTGACCAGATCCGGTACTTCGCCTCCGCCAGGTCGGCAGGCAAGAAGCTGCCCTGGGGCGACAAGGAGGTGACCGTCGAGGACATCGCGACGGCGGACTTCTCCGGCCTCGACGTCGCCCTCTTCTCCGCGGGCGGGGGCACCTCCAAGGAGTACGCGCCCAAGGTCGCGGCCGCCGGCGCCACCGTCGTCGACAACTCGAGCGCCTGGCGCCTCGACGACCGGGTGCCGCTCATCGTCTCCGAGGTCAACCCGGAGGACGTGGCCAAGGCCGAACTCGGCATTATCGCCAACCCGAACTGCACCACGATGGCCGCCATGCCGGTCCTCAAGCCGCTGCACGACGCCGCGGGCCTCGTCGCGCTGCAGGTCACCACCTTCCAGGCCGTCTCCGGCTCGGGCCTCGCCGGCGTCCAGGCGCTCGCCGGGCAGCTCGGCCAGATCGACGACCCGACGGTGCTGGCGCACGACGGGTCGGCCTTCCGCCCCGAGAGCACCGCCCCCTACGTGGCGCCCATCGCCTACAACGTGGTCGCGCTGGCCGGCAGCATCGTCGACGACGGCGAGGGCGAGACCGACGAGGAGAAGAAGCTGCGCAACGAGTCGCGCAAGATCCTTCACCTGCCCGACCTGCTGGTGGCGGGCACGTGCGTGCGCGTCCCCGTGTTCAGCGGCCACTCGCTGACGGTGCACGCGCGCTTCGAGCGCGACATCACCCCGGACCAGGCGCGCGAGGTGCTCGCTTCCGCCCCGGGCGTGGAGCTCGCCGACGTCCCCACCCCGCTGCAGGCCGCCGGCGCGGACGCCTCGTTCGTCGGCCGCATCCGCCGCGACCAGAGCGTCGAGGGCGACAAGGGGCTCGTGCTGTTCCTCAGCAACGACAACCTGCGCAAGGGCGCGGCGCTGAACGCCATCCAGATCGCGGAGCTGTTGGTCCGATGAGCCGGATCGTCGTCGTCGGCGGGGGCGCCATGGGCGAGGCCCTGATCAGCGGCTGGATCGCCTCCGGCATCCCGGCTTCCGAGGTGGCGGTCGTCGAGCCGTCGCCGAAGCGCGCGGCCGACCTCGTGGCACGGCACGGCATCTCCGCCATCGCGCTCGAGGACGTGGGCTCGGCCGACACCGTGGTGCTCGCCGTCAAGCCCAACACCGTCGTGAAGGTGCTGAGCGTGCTCGCCGGGCGGCTCGCGCCCGACGCGCTGGTCGTCTCGATCGCCGCGGGCGTGCCGCTCGCCGTGCTCGAGGGCGCCCTGCCGGGCATCGCCGTCGTCCGGGTCATGCCGAACACCCCTGCCCTCGTCGGCAAGGGGATGGCCGGGGTCGTGCCCGGCGAGACCGTCGGCGAACAGCAGATCGAGCGCGTCGTCGGCCTCATGGAAGGTGTCGGCCAGGCCCTCGTCCTCGACGAGCCGCACCTCGACGCCCTCACCGCGATCTCCGGCTCCGGCCCCGCCTACCTCTTCTACGTGGCCGAGGCCATGATCGAGGCGGGCGTCCACCAGGGCCTGTCGCGCGCCGACGCCACCCGGCTCGTGAACCAGACCTTCGTGGGGTCGGCGGCGATGCTGGCCGAGTCCGGCCGCTCGGCCACCGAGCTCCGCGAGATGGTCACCTCCCCGGCCGGCACCACCGCGGCCGCGCTCCGCACGCTCGACGACGCGGGCGTCCGCTCCGCGTTCCTGGCGGCCGTGCAGGCATGCAAGGAGCGCGGCGAGGAGATGGCGCGTCAGTAGGTGATTGGTCGAATACCCGACCGACAGTTAATATTTGGGGTCTGGCCAGCCACGGTTGGCCCCAGCAACCACATCCGGGGAGGACGTCCCCGGCTATGAAAGGCGAACAGTGGGTTCTGTTATCAAGAAGCGCCGCAAGCGCATGGCCAAGAAGAAGCACCGCAAGCTGCTGAAGCGCACCCGCATTCAGCGTCGCCGCGCCGGCAAGTAGTGCCTGCGCCCTCCCGGGTCCTGCTGCTCACGCGGCGCGGCTGCCACCTCTGCGTGGATGCCGAGTCCGCGGTGCGACGCATCGCGACGGACCTGGGAGTGTCATGGCGCGCCGTCGACGTCGACGAGGACGAACGGTTGAGGGCACGGTTCACCGATCACGTGCCCGTGACCTTCGTCGACCAGCAGCTGCACGGCTACTGGTTCGTCGACGAGGCGGCCCTGCGTGACGCGCTCATCCATGGCGCGCCGCGCGACATGGCCGACGACTGGATCGCGGCGTTGCCCCTGAAGGAGACCTGACGTGACCGAACCCTTGGATCCGACCCAGACCGCCGACGAGGTGGAGATCGAGCCGATCAATGGTTCCGTGACCTTCGTGGGGTCCGGCCCCGGAGACCTCAGCCTGCTGACCCTCGCGGGTTCCCGCGCGCTCCGGTTCGCCGATCATGTGATCGTGGACGAGGGCGCCGACATCGAGCTCGTGCGCTCGTTCGCCCCGGCCCACGCCCTCGTGGAGTTCGCAGGATCGAACGAGGTGCGCTCGATTCTCGACAGCGTCTCCCGTGGCAGGAAGGTCGTGCGGCTCAGCAGCGGCGACTACTTCACCGACGCGGACGCGGGCGGCGTGCTGCCCGAGGTGTTCGCGCAGGCGGGCCTGCACGCCAACGTCGTCCCCGGCGTGAACCGCTGGGGCGCTGCCCTCAGCTTCGGCGCCGTGCGCGCCACCGTCGCCTTCGCCGCCCTCGACGCCACGCTCGACGTGCCGCCCGCCGCCAGCTGGCCGCGGGCCGAGACCGTCGTCGTGCGCACCCGTGGCGACCTCGCCGGCCGGGTGGCCGAGCAGGCCCGGGAGATCTTCGGACGCGACGGCCACACGCTCTCGCTCATCGACATGGGCACCACCGCACAGGTCAGCCAGGTGCTCGCCTGGTCCGAGGTCAAGGCCTCGGACGCGGGGGAGTGCTTCTTCATCGTCGGCCCCGGCATCGAGGACGCCCACCGCGAGCGCTACCTCTGGTTCGAGGGCAAGCCGCTGTTCGACTGGCGCGTCGTCGTGCCCCGCACCAAGGACGATCTGAGCTCGCTCGTCGACGAGCTGGCGCACTTCGGCGCGTCCACCGAGATCGTCGCCACCATGTCCATCGAGCCGCCGCGCACCGAGCAGGGCATGGAGAAGGCCGTGCGCGGGCTGGTCGACGGCCGCTACCTGTGGCTCGTGCTCACCTCCCCGCACGCCGTGGGCGCCATCTCTGAGCGGCTGGCCGAGTACGGCCTCGACTCGCGCGCCCTCTCCGGCATCTCGCTGGCGGCCGTGGGCCGCGGCACCGTCGAGGCGCTCGCGCGGCTGGGCCTGGTCGCGGACCTGGTCCCCGTCGTCGAGAACACCACCGGCGCGCTCGCCAACGAGTTCCCCGCCTACGACGAACTGATCGACCCGCTGAACCGCGTCCTGGTGCCCAGTGCCGACGTCTCGGTCGAGCCCCTGCTCGTCGGCCTCAGCCGGCTCGGCTGGGAGGTCGAGGAGGTCACCGCCTACCGCACCGTCCGCGCCGCGCCGCCGCCGCCCGAGGTCCGCGACGACATCAAGACCGGCATGTTCGACGCCGTGGTGTTCACGTCGGCCACCGCGGTGCGCAACATGATCGGCATCGCGGGCAAGCCGCACGCCGCAACGGTCGTGGCCGCCATCGGCCCCGCCACCGCGGCCGCGTGCGAGATCCACGGCCTGCGCGTCGACGTGATCGCCGAGCAGCCCACCTTCGAGGCCGTCGCCGAGGGCCTCGCGCGCTACGCGGACAAGCGGCGCGCCGACCAGCTGGCTGCGGGGATGCCCGCGACCAAGCCGTCGCAGCGCAAGCGCCGCAAGCGGCGCAAGCCCGTTGCCCCGGCGGAATAGATTGGCTGGCGTGAGCAACGCGACGATCGTCCACGTGATGCGGCACGGCCAGGTGGAGAACCCCGGCGGGGTGCTCTACGGCCGGCTGCCCGGCTACGGCCTCTCCGAACTCGGCCACAGGATGGCCGCGCGGATGGCCGAGCACTGGGACGGCGCGCCGCTGACCCACCTGCGCTGCTCCCCGCTGCAGCGTGCGCAGGAGACCCTCGCCCCGACGGCCGCGCTCCACGGCCACCTGGAGATCACCACCGACGAGCGCGTGATCGAGGCGGCCAACGTCTTCGAGGGCATGGTGTTCGGCAAGGACAACGCCGCCCTCAGGGACCCGCGGATGTTCTGGCACATGCGCAACCCGCTGCGCCCCAGCTGGGGCGAGCCGTACCGCGAGATCGCGGCCCGGATGCGGGCCGCCATCGCGGACGCCGCCGAGGCCGCCGGCCCGGGCGGCCAGGCGCTCGTCGTCAGCCATCAGCTGCCCATCTTCATCGCCCGCCGCGACGCCGAGGGCCGGCCCTTCGTGCACGATCCCCGGGCCCGCAGGACCACGCTCTGCTCCGTCACCAGCTTCACCGTGCGCGACGGCGAGATCACCGCCGTCGAGTACGCCGAGCCCGTCGCCGACCTGCTGCCGGTCAAGAAGGGCCGCGCGTTCAAGGTGGGCACGTGAGGCGTCTCGCGGCCGCCGCGGCGGCCCTGCTGCTCCTGGTGGGCTGCTCCGCCCAGGCGCCGGGGGCCAGCGACGGCATCGGCTTCACCACCGGCGCCGGTGTGGTGATCGTCCCGGCCGCCGAGCGGGAGGCAGCCCCCGTCCTCGCAGGCAGCACGCTGTCCGGCGACGACATCTCGACGGCGGACTTCGCAGGCACCACCATCGTGGTCAACGTGTGGGGCTCCTGGTGCGCGCCGTGCCGCGCCGAGGCATCCCAGCTCGTCGAGGCGGCCAAGCAGCTGGGCGAGCGCGCGACGTTCCTCGGCCTCAACACGCGCGACCTCGACGTCGCCCCCGCGCTCGCGTTCGAGCGGGCGTTCGAGCTGACCTACCCCAGCATCTTCGATCCCGACGGCGAGCTGCTGCTCGGCTTCGGCCAGCTGCCGCCCAAGGCCATCCCCAGCACCGTCGTGATCGACGCCGACGGCAAGGTGGCGGCCCGTGTGCTCGGCGAGGTGGACGCCAAGACGCTGGTCGGCATCGTCGACGACGTGGAGGCGGGCGCGTGATCCCGCTGGAGACGTGGGCGAGCGGCGCGCTGACGTCGTCGATGCTCGTGGCCGTGCCGGTCGCGGTGCTGGCCGGGACGCTGTCCTTCGCGTCGCCCTGCGTGCTGCCGCTGCTGCCGGGCTACCTGAGCTACGCGTCGGGCCTGGGCGCCGCGGAGATCGCGCGCGGCGAGGGCCGCAAGCGCCTCCTGCTGGGCGGGACGCTCGGCTTCGTGCTCGGCTTCTCGCTCGTCTTCGTGCTGACCGGTGCCCTGCTCGGGGGCGTCGGGGCCGTGCTCGTGCACAACACCCGGGTCATCACCATCGTCCTCGGCGTCCTCATCCTCGCCCTCGGCGCCGCGTTCGCCGGCTGGCTGCCCGTGCCCTCGGGCTGGCGGGTCTCGGCCATGCCGCGGCTGGGCGCGTGGGCGTCGCCGCTGGTCGGGATGGTGTTCGGCCTGGGCTGGACCCCGTGCATCGGCCCCGCGCTGGCCGTGGTCCTCAGCCTCGCGCTGAACGAGGGCTCCGCCGTCCGTGGCGGCGTGCTGGCCTTCGCCTACGCGCTCGGCCTCGGGCTGCCGTTCCTCGCGTTCGCCGCCGCGTTCACGGCGCTGGCGCCCCGGCTGGAGTGGCTGCGCCGCCACCAGCGCGGCCTGCAGGTGCTGGGCGGCCTGGCGATGATGGTCGTCGGTCTCGCCATGGTCACCGGCATCTGGGACGCCCTGATGGGCGGGCTGCGCCAGTGGGCCGCGAGCTTCGGGACCATCCTGTGAGCCGCGGATCCGGCGGCAACCCGGTGCGCGAGCTGATCCGCTGGTCCTGGGGTCAGCTCACCAGCATGCGCACGGCCCTCGCGCTGCTCTTCCTGCTCGCGCTGGCCACGGTGCCCGGCTCGATGATCCCGCAGCGCAGCGCCTCGCCGATCTCCGTGATGGACTTCAAGCGGGCCTACCCGTTCTGGGACTCGATCCTCGAGCCGCTCGGCATGTACCACGTGTACACCTCTCCGGCGTTCTCGGCCGTCTACATCCTGCTCTTCGTCTCGCTCATCGGCTGCATCCTGCCGCGCATCGCCAAGTACCTGCGCGGCGTCCGGAAGCCGCCGCCCGCCCTGCCCGCGCGGATCACGCGTCTGCCCGAGTCCGGCGTCGGCGCCGTCGAGGGTGAGTCGTCGGCCGCGCTGGACCGTGCCGAGTCGTGGCTGAAGGGCAAGCGCTACCGCACCCGTCGCGTGGCCGAGGGGATCAGCGCCGAGCGCGGCTACCTGCGGGAGGCGGGCAACCTCCTCTTCCACGTGTCGCTCGTCGCGGTGCTCGTGGGCCTCGCGTGGACCAACCTGTGGGGCTTCCGCGGCAGCGTCGTCGTCGTGGAGAAGCGCGGCTTCGCCAACGTCATCACCCAGTACGACGACTTCACGGCCGGGGCGCTGCTGAACAGCGACGCGCTCGAGCCGTTCAGCGTGCGGGTCGACAGCTTCGCCGCGGAGTTCGAGACCGGCGCGGTGCAGCGCGGCGCGGCGCGCCGGTTCGACGCCGACGTCGTCCTCTCCGACGCCAACGGCGAACGGGCGCAGCTCCTCACGGTCAACGGGCCGCTGCTCACCGCGGGCGGCAGCCAGGTCAACCTCGTCGGGCACGGCTACGCGCCCGCCTTCACGGTGCGCGACGGCAACGGCGACGTCGCCTTCTCCGGCCCCGTGGTCTTCCTGCCGCAGGACGGCAACTTCGGGTCGGTCGGCGTCGTCAAGGCCCCCGATGCGCGCCCGTACCGGCTCGCTTTCGAGGCGTTCTTCTACCCGACGGCCGTGCTCGACGAGACCGGCCCGCATTCGGTCTTCCCCGACGCGCTCAGCCCCGAGGTGTACCTCAACGCCTGGTACGGCGAGCCCAAGAAGGAGACGGGCATCCCCGAGTCGATCTACACGCTGAACACCGAGGGTCTGACGCAGGTCCCCGGCGACAACGGCGAGGTGCTCCGGGGCCGCATGCTGCCGGGCGATGCGCTGCCCCTGACCGGCGGCCTCGGATCGATCACGTTCGACGGCTGGCAGCGCTGGGTCAAGCTGCAGGTCAGCCAGACACCCGGCAACGCGATGACCCTCGCGTCGATCATCCTCGGCGTGCTCGGACTCACCGTCAGCCTGTTCGTCCGGCCCCGCCGACTGTTCATCCGCGTGCGCGACGGCGAGGCGGAGGTGGGCGGCCTGGACCGCACCGACGCCGCGGGCGGTCTCGACGAGGAGGTCGCCGCCCTGTTGGCTGCTGCGACCGAATCGGGTGAGAAGGGGCACAATGGTGCCGCAGCACCTCCCACCGGCAGTCAGGAGCAGCCCGAATGACGCTTTCCGAGTGGTCGTACACCGCGACCGTGGCCGCCGCGGTGCTCTACCTCATCGCCTTCGCGCTGCATGCGTTCGAGTGGTCGTCCGCTCGGGGGCTGGCCGCGGTGCGGCGCGAGGACGGCAGCGAGGACGCCGCGCGCATCCGCGTCGACTTCTTCGGCCGCCTCGGCCTGATGGTGACGGGCCTGAGCGCCGCGCTGCACGTGTCCGGCATCGTCCTCCGCGGCTTGGCCGCGCATCGGGCGCCGTGGGGGAACATGTACGAGTTCATCACCTCGGCGCTCGGGTTCGCGGTGCTCATCTACCTGGTGTGCGCGCTGAAGTTCGGCATGCGCTGGCTGGGCCTCGGCGTCACTCTGATCCTCACCATCGGCCTCGGGCTCGCCGTCACGCAGTTCTACGTCGACGTCGCCCCGCTGATGCCCGCGCTGCACAGCGTGTGGTTCATCTTCCACATCGTGGCGGCCTGCGCCGCGGGCGCCGCGTTCAACGTGGGCGCGGTGGCCGCCGTGCTGTACCTCGTCCGCGAGCGGGCCGAGCGCCGCGCCGCGGCCGAAGGCACGGAGCTGACCGGCTACGTGGCCAAGCTGCCGACGGCGGTCCGGCTGGACCTGTTCTCCTACCGGATGCACGCGTTCGGCGTGCCGCTCTGGACCTTCGTCATCGTCGCCGGCGCGATCTGGGCGCAATACGCCTGGGGCCGGTTCTGGGACTGGGACCCCAAGGAGACCTGGTCGTTCATCACCTGGCTGGTCTACGTTGCCTACCTGCACGCGCGCGCCACGGCCGGCTGGCGCGGCCGCCCCGTCGCCATCATCGCCGTGATCGGCGTCATCACGTTCTGGTTCAACTTCGTCGGGGTCAACCTGCTCTTCAACGGCATGCATTCCTATTCGGGGATCTGATCTGTGGCGGCACACGAGTCGCCGGACTGGCTGGTCCGGCTCTACGAGGAGCAGGGGAGTTCCCTGCACCGGCTCGTCGTGCTGCTCGGGGCCGAGCCCCAGTCCGGCCGGATCGTGCGCAGCGCGCTGCTGGCGCTGCACCGCCGCGGCCATCGCCTGATCGACCCCGCCGAGCGGATCGAGTTCCTGCAGGAACACACCGTCCACCTGGCGCGCGCCGTGCGCGTCGCGCAGGACAGGCTGACGCTGCCCGAGGTCGACGACCCGCGGCAGAACGAGCTCCTGCACGCCGTCTCCGCGCTGCCCGCCCGGACGGCGGAGATCCTCGTCGTCAGCCACTACCTCTCGGCCTTCGGGCCCGAGCTCGCCGGCATCATGCGCCAATCGGTGCGGGGCTGCAACCAGCGGCTGGAGGCCGCGCTCGAGGCTGTCCGCGCGCGCGTGGGCGAACCCAGCCCCGGCAGCCAACCCGGCGTCATCGAGTCCCTGTCGCAAGAGCTGACCGCGGCGCTGCGGTCCGCGGCGCGTACCGTGCAGGCGCCCGGTACGGACACGCTGCTGGGTGAGCTGTCGGAGCTGTCGGGCCCGTACCGGCGGCGCGTCGGCCCCCGCACCGTCGTGCTGCTGACGGTGACGGCCCTCCTGCTCGGCCTCGCGCTCGCGCTCCTCACCCGCCCCGACTCGGCCCCCGCGGCGCCGACGACAGAGACGCCGTCGGCCACCGCGAACCCCGGGTCGACCAGCTCGCTGCCGGCGCAGGTGCAGGCCGTGATCTACTACGTGGGCCGCTCCGACGGCCGGCTCTACCGCGAGCTGCGGGGCCTCCCGTCCTCGGACAACCTCGTCACCTCCGTCATCGACGCCGTGCTGAGCCTCGCGCCCCTCGACCCCGACTACCGGACGGCCTGGGGCCCCGGGCAGCTCATCGGCGCGGAGGTCGACAACGGCATCATCGTCGTCGACCTCACCGCGGAGGCCTACAGCGACATCGACACCGCGCGGGGCGCCTCGCAGGCGCGCAACCAGGTGGTCTACTCGCTGGCGCACCTGCTGGATCAGCCCGACGTGCGCGTCCGCTTTCTGATGGACGGCGGCCTCCCGCCGGAGTCGTTCCGCAGCACGAGCGGCTTCCAGGCCCAAGGGCTGACCCCGCTGACGCCCGTGATGATCACCGCGCCGCGCAACGGCGCACGGTTCGACGTCGGAGAGGTGATCGTTACCGGCCAGGTCCAGCCCGGCGCCGGCGTGCCGTTCATCCGCGTGACGGACATCGACTCCGGGGCCGTCATCGTCGACGCCGAGGCCACCGTGAGCAGCGGTGTCGACGCCGAGGGCTGGCACGCCTGGTCGACGCCGGTGAGCCTCGGCGCGGGCAACTACGACATCCGCGCGTCCGTCGTGATGGGCGACCCGTCCGAGGTGTTCGCGGAGAACAAGGCGATCAAGGTCGGCTGACGCCGGGCCCGCTCAGCGGGCCGCGCTCAGTGAGTCGCGATGCGCCGGGCCAGCGACACTGCCAGCCACGTGGGGGCCAGCCGGTTCGCGAAGGCCATCGTCGCGTTGGAGGCGCCGTCGACGGCGAACGGGCGGTTGCGGCGCAGTGCCTCGAACGTGGTGTCGACCACCTGCTCGGGCGTGCGGCGGTTGCCCATCACCTGGTCGTTGCCCGCGTTGGCGAAGAAGGCGGTCTCGGTGGGCCCGGGGCAGATGGCCAGCGCCCGCACGCCGGTGCCCTTCAGCTCGCCCCACAGCGCGATGCTGAGGCGCAGCACGTAGGCCTTGCTCGCGGCGTAGACCGCCATGGTCGGGATGGGCTGGAACGCCGCGGTGGAGGCCACGTTGATGACGGCGCCCCTGTCGCGCTCGAGCATCCCGGGCAGTACCGCGCGGGTGAGCTCAGTGAGTGCCACCATGTTCAGCTGCATCTCCTGCCCGAGCCGGTCGGCCGCCAGGGTGGCGAAGTCGCCCATCGAGCCGAAGCCCGCGTTGTTGACCAGGTGCGTGACGCGCGCCGCGCCCACCTCGTCGACGAACCCGCGGCGGGCGGCCGCGTCGGACAGGTCGACGGGGGAGACCCGCGTCTGCACGCCGTGCCGCGCACGGATCCCCGCAGCGACCTCCTCCAGCTTGTCCTGGCTCCGGGCCGCGAGCCACACGTCGGCGCCCTCCGACGCGAGCCTTTCCGCGAACGCGACGCCCAACCCGGCCGATGCGCCGGTGATCACTGCCCAAGAAGTGCTGCTCATGAGCCCACCTTAGGGAATCCGGCCGCGGGGAGCCCAAGCCGAGACGACAAAGGCGTCATGGCATGAACGACGACGATTCGCTCGAGTCCGAGATCGTCGAGCGCGTGCCGCATGCGGGGAGCCTCTGTGCCCAGCCGTGCCAGAATGGGGGCCATGCAGCATTTCGACCTTGCGGTCATCGGCTCCGGCACCGGCAACTCCCTGATCGACGAGCGGTTCACCAACGTCGCGCTCATCGAGCGGGACGAGACGTTCGGCGGCACGTGCCTCAATCGCGGCTGCATCCCCACCAAGATGTTCGTCCTGCCGGCCGACCTCGCGACGTCGCCCGCTGAGGCGCGCAGGCTCGGCGTCGACCTGACGTTCGGCGGCGCCGACTGGGCCGCCATCCGCGACCGGATCTTCGGCCGCATCGACCCGATCTCCGCGGGCGGGCTGGACTGGCGCGAGCGCTCCGACAACGTCACCGTCTTCCACGGCGAGGCCAGCTTCGTCGACGGCCACACGCTGCGGATCGGCGACGACGTGATCAGCGCCGACCAGATCGTGATCGCCACGGGCTCGCGGCCCCGCACCATCGACGTGCCCGGCATCGACGACCCGCGCGTCTACACCT
Organism: Arachnia sp.; assembly: GCA_047602285.1. Classification (GTDB taxonomy): domain Bacteria; phylum Actinomycetota; class Actinomycetes; order Propionibacteriales; family Propionibacteriaceae; genus Arachnia. The sequence goes on along the minus strand of JASGHR010000001.1, from coordinate 1,460,431 downwards.
CCGACACCATCATGCGGATCGACGAGCGCCCGCAGCGCCTGGTGATCGTGGGCGGCGGCTACATCGCCGCGGAGTTCGCGCACGTCTTCTCCGCGCTCGGCACCGACGTCACGCTGATCAACCGCTCGGACGTGCTGCTGCGCCACCACGATCGCGAGGTCGCAGACGCGTTCGCCGCGCAGATCGGCCGCCGCGTGCGCGTGCGCCTCAACCAGGAGTTGTCCGCGGTGGAGAGCACCGACGACAGCCTCGTGGTGATCACCTCGGACCGCAACGGCATCGAGTACGAGTACTACGCCGACGCGCTGCTCGTCTGCGTCGGCCGCGTCCGCAACTCCGACATGCTGAACCTCGAGGCGGCCGGCGTCGAGGTGCGCGCGGGCGGACAGATCCGCGTCGACGCCGAGCAGCGCACCACCGCCCCGGGCGTGTGGGCGATGGGCGACGTCAGCTCCGACCACCTGCTGAAGCACGTGGCCAACGCGGAGATGCGGACGCTGCAGCACAACCTGCTGTACCCCGACGACCTGCGTCAGACCGACCATCGGTTCGTGCCGTCGGCCGTGTTCAGCGACCCGCAGATCGCCTGCGTGGGCGCCACCGAGGAGCAGCTCACGTCGTGGGGAACCAACTACGTGGTGGCCCGTCAGCGTTACGGCGATGTCGCCTACGGCTGGGCGATGGAGGACGAGCACCACTTCGTGAAGCTGCTCGCGGACCCCGGCTCGTGGCGCCTCCTCGGCGCGCACATCGTGGGACCGCAGGCCTCCACGCTGATCCAGCCGCTGATCCAGGCGATGAGCTTCGGCCAGCGCGTCGACGACCTGGCCCGTGGCCAGTACTGGATCCATCCGGCGCTGCCGGAGGTTGTCGAGAACGCTCTGCTCGGGCTGCTGGCCGCGTACCGGCCGGCGGAGCTCGACCGGTGAGGCGGCTCGCACCCCTCGCCGTCGCCGCCGTCACGCTCCTCGGTCTCGGGGCGTGCGCGCCCGAGCCGCTCGGCGTCCACGTGTCGTCGGGCGGATCGCGGGACTCCGGCGCGACCGCGCCCACGTCCACATCCGGGGGCGCGGCGACCGCTCCGTCGGCGACCCCCGCCCCGGCTTCGACGCCGTCGGTCCCGGCCTGCGTCGCGCTCGCGCGGTCGTTGACGCCGGCCGAGCGCGTCGGGCAGCTGTTCATGATGGGCGTCGACACGGGCGGCCTCGACGAGACCACCCGCGCGGCGATCACGAACAACAGCGTCGGCTCCGTCGTGCTGCTGGGTAACAGCGGCGAGGGGCGTTCGGCCATCCGGTCGCTGACCGCGGAGCTGGGCTCGCTGGGCACCGCCGAGCTGCCGCTGCTCGTGGCCGCGGACCAGGAGGGCGGCGCCGTCCAGCGCCTGAAGGGCGAGGGCTTCGGCACCATCCCGCCGGCACGCGAGCAGGGGCAGTGGGACACCCAGGAGCTGACGGCGCGCGCCGCCGAGTGGGGCGAGGCGTTGAAGCGCGCCGGCGTCGACTACGACCTGGCACCCGTCGCCGATGTCGTGCCAGAGTCCAAGCGCGCCACGAACGCTCCTATCGGGAAGCTCAAGCGCGACTTCGGGGCCGACCCCGCGAAGGTCGCGGCCTCGGTCGTCGCGGTGGTCGACGGCCTGCGCGAGTCCGGTGTGGTCGCCGCCGCGAAGCACTTCCCGGGCCTCGGCGAGGTCACCAACAACACCGACTTCGGTGCCGCGCTCGACACCGTGACCACCGCCGATTCCCCGAACCTCGAGCCGTTCCGCGCGGCCATCTCGTCCGGCATCTCGTCCATCATGGTGTCGTCCGCGGTGTTCGAGAAGATCGACCCGGACAACGAGGGCGTGTTCAGCAGCGCCGTCATCACGGACCTGCTGCGCGGCCAACTCGGCTTCGACGGCGTGGTGATCGCCGACGACCTGGGCGCGGCCAAGGCCGTGTCGGACGTGACGCCTGCCAACCGTGCGTTGCGCTTCTTCGAGGCGGGCGGCGACCTGGCGATCAACGCTGACCCACGCATCATGGCCGACATGACCGACGCGACACTCCAGCGGGCCGAGGCCGATGAGGCCTTCGCCGCGCGTGTCGAGCAGTCCGCCGCCCGTGTCCTCCAGCTCAAGCAGGACGCAGGCATCCTCACCTGCGGCTGACGAACGACGAGCGAGCCGGCCCTGCGTGGATCCAGCACCGACATGCACGCGCAGTGGCCCGGGATCCAAGGAACGATCCCGGTGCCGCGTCGATGAGCACGACACACCCCTCATCAGCTTCCGATGAGCACGTGCCGGAGTTCGTGGGGGTCTGATGAGCACGAGCCGGGTCTCGTTGAGGGAAAGGGCCGATTTCGGGTTGTTTCGGGCGACGAGACCCGGCACGTGCTCATCGACTCCTGAAGACCCGGGAGTTGCAGCGCGGGGCGACGGGGTGGTCGGCTGCTGGGGAGCGGGCCACATCGGTCCCTGAGGAGCAGCCCCGGTCAGTCCCTGAGGAGCAGCCCCGCGAGCTGACTCGCGCCGAGTGTGAGCTGTGCGGGGTTGCGTCTCGAAGGGTCCGCAACCACAGCGCCAGCAGGTTCCTGCCGAGCTCTCTGCCCAAAGCGCGGGACCTTTCGACACGGGCCCGGCGCTTCGCGCGGCGGCCCGGCTCAAGGAGCGGCGATCTAACGTGCTCCTTGTCGATGGGCACGACACACCCTCATCGAACTGTGGCAGTCCGGGAGTTGCAGGGCGGGTGGAGAGGGAGGCGGGTCGCTGGGGAGCGGGCCGCGTCGGTCCCTGAGGAGCAGCCCCGCTCGCTGGCTCGCGCCGCGTGTGAGCTGTGCGGGGGTGCGTCTCGAAGGGTCCGCAACTACAGCGCCGGGCGGGCTTCCCACAGGCCATGGAATTTTCACGCACAACTCTGGCTTCTCTGCCCTGCAGGGCACAGGGAGGGGAGTTGTGCGTCAAAATTCCATGCTCCCCGGGTTGCTGCCGAGTTCTCTGCCCAAAGCGCGGGACCTTTCGACTCGGCGTTCGGCTGGCGCCTCACGGCCGGCTCAAGGAACGACGCCCCCGCGGCGGCTCCCATGGTGCTCATGGCGGGTTTCCCCTCCTCTCACGGCCGGCTCAAGGAACGCCGCTGCTGCCGCGGCTCCCTGCCGACGGTTTCGGACCTTTCGACACGGGCCCGGCGCTTCGCGCGGCGGCCCGGCTCAAGGACCGGCGACCTACCGTGCTCCTTGTCGATGAGCACGACACACCCCTCATCAGTCTCCGGTGAGCACGTGCCGGAGTTCGTGGGGGTCGGATGAGCACGCGCCGGGTCTCGTTGGCAGAAAGGGCCGATTTCGGGCTGTTTCGGGTGACGAACTCCGGCACGTGCTCATCGAACCCTGACGACCCGGGAATCGTGGGGCGGGGTGACAACGCGGTCGGTCCGCGAGGAGCAATCCGGCGCTCCGGCCTGACCAACGGTCCCTGAGGAGTGGGCCGCGTCGCTCCCTGAGGAGCAGCCCCGCGTGCTGATCTGCGCCGAGTGTGAGCTGTGCGGGGTTGCGTCTCGAAGGGTCCGCAACTACAGCTCCGGGTGGGAATCTCGTCGGTCAGGTCGTGCAGCAAGTGCCGCCGCGCTGACGCAGACCGGCGAGGTGACTGTCACGCGCGGATCTCCGACAGCGCCGTCGTGCCGTGCAGGCGGACGGTGAGGGCTGTGGCGCCGGCGGCCGGCAGGTTCACCTCCACCGGGTGCCAGCGGCCTTCGAGTGCCGGGTCGGGGGAGACCTCGACGGTGTGGCCGCCGGCGACGACCTCGACCCGGCCGCCGCGGCCCTTCTCAGCGCGCACCACGAGCGTCAGCGTCGCGGGCAGCGGCGCGACCGCGGGCCAGGCCAGTTCGCCCTGGTCGACGCGCGCCCGATAGGCGGTGCCGGCCAGCGGCCCCGTCGGCACGCCGACGACGTCGCGCCACACCGGCGCGTGCCACGCCGTCAGGGGCAGGGCGTAACCTGCCGGGCTGCCCACCGGCTGGTCCAGCGCTACCGACGGACCCTCGAGTGCGGCCGACGGTGCGGCCACCACCCGCCAGGGGGTCGCGGCGGAGACGAATGTGCCCGCCACCGGGTCCCACACGCCGAGCCGCCCCAGACGCAGCGCCACCTCGACCCGCGCCGTCGCTCCCGGCGCGACCGCGGCCCGGGCCGTGCCCAGCAGGCGGCGGCCGACGGCGGGGTCGTCGTTGACGGCGTACACCTGCACCAATTCGTGCGCCACCCGCCAGCCGGCGTTGGTGACGGTGACGATGCCGACACCGTCGTCCCCGGACGCGGGCAGCTCCAGCGCCTCGTAGCGGACGTCGCCGTAGGTGAGCCCGTGGCCCAACGGATAGAGCGGCGTGTGAGGGCTGTACCACCACGTCTGCCGCGAGCCGATGATGTCGTAGTCGAAGATGTCGCCGACCTGGGACTCGTCGGCCCACCACGTCTGCGCGACGCGGCCGGTGGGCTCCACCCGGCCGTCCAGTACGTCGAGCAGGCCGTGGCCGAGCTCCTGGCCCGCGTGGCTGGACCACACGACGGCGGCGGCCTCGGCCGCGGCCGATCCCAGCGTGTACGGGTAGCTCGATACCAGCACGAGGGCGGCAGCCGGATGCGCCGCGTGGGCGGCCGACCACAGCGCCGCCTGCGCCGGCGGCAGCGCGAGGGAGGGCCGGTCGGCCGTCTCACGGCCGTTGATGTGCGGGTCGTTGCCCAGCGTCACCAGCACGGCGTCGCACCCCGCAGCGAGGCGGGCCACCTCGTCGACGCCACGGCTGACCACCTCCACCGTGAACCGCTCCGCCTGCGCGAGCGTCTCGGCGGTGGCGCTCACCAGCCCGCCCCAGCTCTCGACGCGCAGCCAGCGGCGCGAGCCGCAATGCTGCAGCGACCACGTGCCGTCGGCGTGCTCGTGCCGGGAGAACACCTCGTTGGCCACCCAGCCGCCGGGTCGCGTGGCGTCGATCCGCACCATGGCGTTGTCGCAGCCGCGCCACAGCAGGCCCGTCGCGTCGTGCGCGAGCGTCAGCTGTCCGGCGCCCCAGTCGGTCAGCGCCATCACGTCGCCGCCCTCGGGGCCCACCTCGTCGGCGACCAGCACGCCATCCGAGGCTCGGGTCAGCGTGCGGCCGGTGCTCGCCGAGCGCAGCCGCAGCCGATCGGCGCCGTCGTGCACCACGGCCTCGTGGGTCTCGCCGACGGCGTCCGCGACGGTGACCATGTAGGGCGGGGTGCCGGAGTACCAGTCGTGCTTGACGACGGCCGCCTGCGGGCCGAACACGCCCACCCGGCCGCCCGCGGCGAGCGGCAGCACGCGCTCGTTCTTCAGTACGACGACCTGCGCGGCGGACGCCCGGCGGGCCAGCTCGCGGTGCGCGGGCACGTCCACCTGGTCGGCGGCGATGCCCGCGTACGGGTCGGCCTCGGGCGTGAGCTCGCCGGTCAGGGCGCGGAGCAAGAGCAGGCGCCGGGCGGCGGCGCGCACGTCGGCGATGTCGAGCAGGCCCTGATCGAGGGCCGCGTGGATCGCGGCGCGGGTGTGGGAGCCGTCGGCGTCCCGGTCCGTGAAGGAGTCGAGGCCTGCGCGGATGGCCGCCGCGTGCGCCTCGGCATCGGTCGCGAACGCGCGCTCGGCCTCGGTGAGGTTGGTGGGGGCGTAGGCGTCGGACACCGCCACCAGGGTGGGGGCGAGGTCGCGCAACGCCTGGTAGAGCTCCTGCGAGACGTGCGCCGGGCGTCCGTTGACCAGGTTGTAGGCCGCCATCACCGCGCCGACGACGCCCGCGGCCACGGGCTCGGTGAACGGGGGCAGGTCGTACTCGTGCAACACGCGCGGTGGAAGGTTCGACGATGACGTGCAGCGGTCCAGCTCGTTGTTGTACGCGAGGAGGTGCTTCAGCGTCGGCACCGTCTTCCAGAACACCGGATGGTCGCCCTTGAGGCCCGCGGCGTAGGCGACGGCGCAGTCGGCCGTCACGTGCGGGTCCTCGGAGTAGCCCTCCTCGCCCCGCCCCCACAGCGGGTTCCGCTGCGGGTTGACCACCGGCGCCCAGACGTTGAGCGAGTTCGCCGTCGGATCTGCGGCGTGCATGGCGCGCTGCTCCGTGGCGGTGGCGTCGCCCAGCAGGCGGATCAGCTCCGGGTCCCAGGTCGCCGCCATGCCGGGCGGCTGGGGGAACACCGTCGCGGTGCCGCGCCAGGCGACGCCGTGCAGCGCCTCGGCCCCGGTGTGGAACTCGGCGAGCCCCTCCTCGGGCAGCGCGGGCTGCACCTGGTGCAGGAGCGCCACCACCGTGTCGTCGTCGAGGCGCGCCAGGAGGTCGTCGACCAGCTGGGCGAGGTGCTCGTAGGTGATGGATCCGGTCACGGATGACTCCTTCGTCGTCGAAGCCCTTCGATGGCTTCCTTGGGCGGATGAGGCGGGTTCGGTGTGCTCCCGACGGCCCATCATGCCTATTTGGGCGAGGATACAACTAAATCCTTGCATCCGCGTCCCCGATGATCTATGGTCACCCTATCGAATCGCTTCGATGATTTCTACATGGCTCACAAGGAAGTGAAGGACGAGCATGCTGAATGTCCAACTGTCTAGCGTTTCCCGCCGGGGTTTCCTCGGCGGTGCGGCCGGCCTGGCCGGCGCCGCCCTGGTCACCGGGTGTGCGGGTAAGAACGGCGGCGGTGGTGGCGGTGGCGCCCCCACCCAGGGTCCGGTCTCCACGGAGGTCCTGCCCAGCTACATCCCCAAGGACTACGTCAAGCCCGACTTCCCGGCACCCGCCAACGGCTACACCACCATCCCGGAGTTCGTGAAGGCGTTCGAGACGCCGCCCGGTTCCGGCGGCACCTACAAGGCGATGACGCCGCTGTGGGGCGCCATCCCGCCCACCACGGGCAACCACTACTTCGACGCCGTCAACAAGGCGCTGGGCAGCACCATCGAGTTCCAGATCAGCGACGGCAACACCTACGGCGACAAGCTGGCGGCCGTCCTCGCCTCCCCGAAGGACGTCGCGGACTGGGTCTCCATCCCGTCCTGGAACGTGCCGCCCCGGTTCGGCACCGCCGTCGACCAGATCTTCGCCGACCTGACGCCGCACCTCGCCGGCGACAAGGTCAAGGACTACCCGAACTTGGCGAACATCCCCACCGACGCGTGGCGATTCTGCGTCTGGAACGGGAAGCTGATGGGCCTGCCGATGCCCGACTCCGGCGTGCCGAACCCGCTGTTCTACCGCGACGACATCTTCGCCGCGCAGGGCATCACGGACCTGCCAACCACCCCCGACGAGCTGATCGCGCTGGCCACGCAGCTGACCGACCCGGCCAAGGGCGTCTACGGCGCCGACGACCTGTGGACCCAGGCCGTCAACATGTACGCCGTCCCCGCCAAATGGAAGCTCGACGGCGACAAGCTCGTGCACCGCGTGGAGTCCGAGGAGTACCGCAAGGCGCTCGAGTGGATCCGCAAGCTGTTCGAGTCCGGCGCCGTCCACCCCGACGGCGTGGCGGGCAACAACGGCGACGCGAAGACCCGCTTCGAGTCGGGCCGCACGCTGATGATGACCGACGGTCTCGGCGGCTGGGCCGAGGCGCTGCAGCGCAACCTGGCAAGCAACCCGACCTACTCGCAGGCCCCGATGCCCGTCTTCGGCGAGAAGGGCACCGACGTCGTCGTCTGGAAGGGCAACGCCGCCTCGATCCTCTCCTACATCAAGAAGACCGACGACGAGGCCAAGATCAAGGAGATGCTGAAGCTGGCCGACTTCCTGGCCTCGCCGTTCGGCACGCAGGAGTTCCAGCTGATCCAGTACGGCGTCGAGGGCGAGCACTACACCCTCGACACCAACGGGCTGCCGGCCGCCACCGAGCTGGCGCAGACCGAGGTGCAGCCCACCTACATCTTCCTGGTCGACCCGCCCGTCTCGAACGCCAAGGTGCAGTACCCCGGCTACGTCGAGAAGTGGAGCACGTGGGTCAACGACACGGCCGCCAAGTTCGCCGACCCCGTCTTCTACGGCATGAACATCACCGAGCCGAACCAGTTCGCCTCGCTGGGCACCCCCTTCACGGACCTCGAGAAGGACATCGCCCGCGGCCGCAAGACCTTGGCTGACCTCGACGCCGCGGTCGAGACGTGGAGGAAGTCCGGAGGCGAGGAGCTGCGGGCCTTCTACCAGAAGATCCTCGACGAGCAGTAAGCGGATGTCGGCCACGAAAGAGAGCCGGGCGGCCGCGCAGGCGTCCGTCCGGAAACTCTCGCTCGGCACGCGGCTGCGCCGCGATGCCCCGCTCCTGGTGATGACGATCCCCGCGGTCGTCCTGATGTTGGTGTTCGCCTACGTCCCCATGCTCGGCAACATCGTCGCCTGGCAGGACTACTCGCCGTACGTCGGCTTCATCGACAGCCCGTTCGTCGCGTGGGACAACTTCATCCGTGTGTTCAACAACCCGCAGTTCCTGCACGCCGTCGGCAACACGATCGTGATCACGCTGTTCCAGCTCGTGTTCTACTTCCCGATCCCCATCCTGCTCGCGCTGCTGCTGAACTCGGTGGTCTCGGGCAGGGTGCGCACCATCGTCCAGGCGATCGTGTACCTGCCGCACTTCTTCAGCTGGGTGATCGTGGTGACGGTCTTCCAGCAGCTGTTCGGCGGGGCGGGCCTGATCGCCCGCGTGCTGCGGGAGAGCGGCCACCAGGGCTTCGACCTGATGACGAACCCGGACACGTTCCTGGTGCTGATCACCTCGCAGTCGGTGTGGAAGGACGCGGGCTGGGGGATCATCATCTTCCTGGCCGCGCTCTCGACCGTCGACCCTGCGCACTACGAGTCGGCGGCGATGGACGGCGCCAACCGCTGGCGCAGGATGTGGCACATCACGCTGCCGGCCATGCGCCCGACCATCGTGTTCCTGCTGATCCTCAGGCTCGGCGACGCGCTCAACGTCGGCTTCGAGCAGCTGATCCTGCAGCGGGCCGCCGTCGGTGCCGAGACCAGCGAGGTCATCGACACCTACGTCTACTACCAGGGCGTCATCAACGGCGACTGGTCCTTCGCGGCGGCCGCAGGCCTCGTCAAGGGCATCGTCAGCCTCGGCCTCGTGCTGGGCGCCAACAAGATCGCACACGCATTCGGCGAGTCGGGGGTGTATCAGAAGGCATGAGTACCGCAACGAATCAGTCGGCCCCGGAGGCCGGCTTCAGGGTCCGTCGACCGCGACGCAGCCAGCGGGCCGTGTGGGACGAGGAGCCGAGCTGGGCCGGCAAGCTGGGCAAGGGCGTGCTGCTCGTCCTCATCGTGCTGGCCGTGCTCTTCCCGCTGTGGATGGTGGTCATCACGTCGCTGTCCACGAACGCGACCGTCACGGCGGCCGGCGGCATGGTCGTCGTCCCCTCCGATCTCACGCTGTCGGCTTACCGGCAGATCCTCTCCGGCGGGATCGTGACGCAGGCGACGCTCGTGTCGACCTTCGTCACCGCCGTCGGCACGCTGCTCTCGACGAGCGTGTCGATCCTGGCGGCGTACGGCCTCTCGCGGCCGTCGTCGCTCTGGCATCGGCCCATCCTGTTCGTGTTCATCATCACGATGTTCTTCGGCGCGGGCATGATCCCCACCTACCTGCTGGTCAGCGGGCTGGGGCTCATCGACAACCTGTGGTCGCTGATCCTGCCGGGTGCGGTGAGCGCGTTCAACGTGCTGCTGCTGCGCAACTTCTTCATGCAGATCGAGCCGGCGATCATCGAGGCCGCCCGGATCGACGGCGCGGGGGAGTGGCGGATCCTCGGCCGCATCGTGCTGCCCATGTCGCGGGCGGTCATCGCGGTGGTCGCGCTGTTCTACGGCGTCGGCTACTGGAATGCGTTCTTCAACGCGATGCTCTACATCAACGACAACACCCTGTGGCCGTTGCAGCTGGTGCTCCGCAGCTACGTGCTGCAGGGCGCGACGCTGCCCGGGTCCGGCACCGGCCAGGTGGACGTCGTCGAGGGCGCCGTGACGGGCCTGCCGGTGAAGATGGCCGTCGTCGTGCTGGCGCTCATTCCCATCCTGATCGTCTACCCGTTCGTGCAGCGCCACTTCACCAAGGGCGTCATCTTCGGGGCGGTCAAGGGATGACCATGCCGCAGCATCGTCTAGCCGGCGGCCGGGAGCCCGATGGCGGGCGCCACCAGGCGACGCTGCGGCAGTGCCTTGTGCACCAGCAGGTCGATGAGCAGGTCGACGGCGGCGGCGCCGATCGCCGCGCCCGGGATGTCGATGGGGGTGAGCGCCTTGCCCGCGAGGGCGGCCTTGGGGCCGAGCGCCACCACCTCGACGGGCCGGTCCAGCCGCGTCACGGCCTCGAGGATGCCCGGCAGGGCCGCCTCGTTGTGCACGACGATGCCGCCGAGGTCCGGGTCGGCCGCCAGGACGTCGGCGGCCAGCCGGGCGGCCGCGAGCGGATCGGCGGGGCAGGGGAGCGCTCGGCGTCCCATGCCGAGCTCGTCGGCCCGGCGGTCGAAGCCGCGCTTGAGTCGGACCGCGTAGGACGTGCCGCGCGCGAGGACCTCCTCGGGCGAGCCGATCAGCGCCACGCGGGTCTGGCCCGCCCGGTGCAGGTGCTCGACGGCCAGCGCGCCGGCGGCCTCGAAGTCGAAGTCCACGCACATCAGGCTCGTGACGGCGTCCGGCATGCCGAGCAGGACGCTGGGCTGCGTGAGCGCCTCGAGGGCCGCCAGGCGAGGATCGGCGGACTCGACGTCCATCACGATGAAGCCGTCGGCCATCGAACGCTGAGCCACTCGTTCGATGCCCGAGGCGTCGGTCTCGGTGAGCAGCAGCACGTCGTAGTCGTGGTCGCGCGAGCGGGTCGTGACGCCGGCGACGAACTGCATGATGACGTCGATGTCGACCCCGGGACGGAACGGGGCGACCAGCCCGAGCACCTGGGTCCGCGCCGACGCGAGCGCGCGGGCGCCGGCGTGCGGCCGGTAGTTGAGCTCCTCGACGGCGGCCAGCACCCGCTTGCGCGTGGGTTCGGAGATGGTGCGGCGGCCGCTCAAGACGTACGACACGGTCGACGGCGACACCCCGGCGCGCGCCGCAACATCCTGAATCCCAGCCATCAGACCTTCCCCTGTGTCGAAGCGGATCGACACTGTGCGGCGAGGCTATCACCGGCCGACGTGAGGAGGCATCCGTGACCCCGCTCGGCTACGGCGGCGACTACAACCCCGAGCAGTGGCCCGCCGAGGTCCGCGCCGAGGACGTCGCGTTGATGCGCGCCGCCGGCGTGAACCTCGTCACCGTCGGTGTCTTCTCGTGGGGGACGCTCCAGCCGACCCCCGACTCCTGGGACTCCCGGTGGCTGCACGACGTCGTCGATGACCTCGCCGCCGCGGGCATCGGTGTCGACCTGGCGACGCCCACCGCCTCGCCCCCGCCGTGGCTCGGCACGCTCCACGAGGAGGCGCTCGCGGTCGACGCCGACGGCGTCCGGATGGGGCATGGCTCCCGCAACCACTTCTGCCCCAGCTCGCCCGTCTACCGCGCCCACGCCCGCGCCGTCGCGCGCCGCCTCGGAGAGGAGTTCGGCTCGCACCCGGGCGTCGTGCTGTGGCACATCGGCAACGAGTACGGCCAGGTGTGCTTCTGCGAGAACTGCGCCGAGGCCTTCCGCGGCTGGCTGCGGCGCCGCTACGGCACTCTCGACCGGCTAAACGACGCGTGGGGCACCGCCTTCTGGAGCCAGCACTACGACGCCTGGGACAGGATCGGCCTGCCGTGCCGGGTGCCCTACATCGTCAACCCGGCCCAATGGCTGGACCACAAGCGGTTCGTCTCCGACCTGCTGCTCGAGTGCTACCTGGAGCAGCGCGACGTGCTCCGTCCCCTGGTGGGCGAGACCCCCATCACCACGAACTTCATGGGGTTCTTCGACCTGGTGGACTACCGTTCCTGGGCGCCGCACGTCGACGTCGTCGCCGACGATCACTACGGCGACCCCGCGGATCCGGAGCAGCCGTCGCGCACCGCCCTCACGCACGAGCTGATGCGCTCGCTGGGCGGCGGCCGCTGGCTCCTCATGGAGCAGGCCATGGGTGCGGTGAACTGGCGCCCGCACAACGTGCCCAAGACGCGCGGCCAGCGCCGCCGCGACGTGCTGCGGAGCGTCGCGCTGGGCGCCGACGGCGTCCTCAGCTTCCAGTGGCGGCAGTCCCGCTTCGGCTCCGAGCGGTTCCACTCGGCGATGCTGCCCCGCGCCGGCGCCGACTCCCAGCTACACCGCGACGTCGTCGACCTCGGCGCGGACCTCGGCGCGCTGGCTGAGCTGACAGGCGTGCCCGTGCGCGGCGACGTCGCTCTCCTCTTCGACTGGGACGCGATGTGGGCCGCGCGCGAGCCCAGCGTTCCCTCCCGGCTGAGGGACCCGCTCGAGACGCTGCACGCCTGGTATCGGCCGTTGTGGGAGCGGGGTCTGCGGGCCGACGTCGTCGCCTCGACGGCCGACCTGAGCGGCTACCCTGTGGTCCTCGCACCGGCCCAGCACCTCCTCCGGCCCGAGGCGGTCGCGGCCCTGCGCGCCCACCTCGAACGCGGCGGCGAGTTGGTGATGGGGCCGTTCTCGGCCGCCGTCGACGAGACGATGGCGCTGCTGCCCGGCCCGTTCCCCTGCGGCCTGACCGACCTGCTCGGCGCGCGCGGCGAGCAATGGTGGCCGGTGGCCGCGCCGGTGGCCGTGTCGTCGGCCGCGCTGGGCGACTTCGAGATCGACGGCTGGGCCGAGCAGCTCACCCTGACCGACGGCGTGCCGCTGGCCGCCTTCGCGCACGAGGATCTTGGGCCTGCGATCGTCGCCTCGGCGACCTGCGGCTTCACCTACCTGGCCTGCGACCCGCCGGCCGACCGGCTGGCGGCGCTGCTCGACACGGTGCTGGCGCGGGCCGGCGTCGCGCCCGACCTCGGCGTGCTGCGCGCCACGGGCGGCGCGGAGGTCGCCCGCCGCGGCGGCCTCACGTTCGCCCTCAACAACACTCCCGACCACCTGGAGCTGGCGCTGACCGCGCCGGCGACGGACGTCCTGACCGGCGAGGACTTCGATATCGCCGCGCCGCTGAAGCCCGGCGGCGTCCTTGTCCTGAGAGAGGAACCCGCATGAAGTTCACCGACGGCTACTGGAAGCTGCGCGACGGTGCCACGGAACTCCGACCCCGGTCGATCGACGAGGTGGTGCTGAGCGATCGCAGCATCGTCGCCTACGCGCCGACCCAGCCCATCGTGAAACGCGGCGACACCCTCAACTGCCCGCAGCTCACCGTCACGATCGACGCGCCGCTGGAGGGCGTGATCGGCGTCACGATCGAGCACTGGGACCAGCCCGTGAAGGCGCCGCAGTTCCGGCTCGCCGAGGCCGCGCCCGACGTCCAGGTGGACTCCGTCGACGGCTGGGCCACCCTGACCAGCGGCTCGCTCACGGTGGCGCTGCGCGAGTCGACGCCCTGGCAACTCGACTTCCGCCACGGCACGCGGCTTCTCACGTCGTCGACCGAGCGCTCGATCGGCGCCGTGACCATGGCCGACGGGCGGCACTACGTCCGCGAGCAGCTGACGATCTCGCCCGGCGAGCACCTCTACGGGCTGGGGGAGCGGTTCGGCCCCCTCGTGAAGAACGGCCAGAGCGTCGACATCTGGCAGGCCGACGCGGGCACCTCCAGCGAGCAGGCCTACAAGAACGTGCCGTTCTACCTCAGCGACCGCGGCTACGGCGTCTTCGTCGACCACCCGGAGCGCGTGTCCTACGAGCTCGCCAGCGAGTCGGTCTCGCGCGCCCAGTTCTCGGTCGAGGGTCAACGGCTGCGCTACCTCGTGATCGACGGCCCCACCCCGGCCGACGTCCTGCGCCGCTACACCGCGCTGACGGGCCGCCCGGCGCGCGTCCCGGCGTGGAGCTACGGGCTGTGGCTCTCGACGTCGTTCACCACGCAGTACGACGAGGCCACCGTCACCAGCTTCATCGACGGGATGGCCGAGCGCGACATCCCGCTCTCGGTGTTCCACTTCGACTGCTTCTGGATGCGCGGCTTCCACTGGTCCGACTTCACGTGGGACCCGGCGACCTTCCCGGATCCCGACGGCATGCTGGCCCGGCTGAAGGCGCGCGGCCTGAAGCTGTGCGCGTGGATCAATCCGTACATCGCGCGCCGCTCGGCCCTGTTCGAGGAGGGCCGCGACAACGGCTATCTCGTGCGCCGGGCCGACGGCTCGGTGTGGCAATGGGACCTGTGGCAGGCGGGCATGGCGCTCGTCGACTTCACGAACCCGGAGGCCACCCGCTGGTTCCTCGGCAAGCTGCGCGGGCTGCTCGGCCAGGGCATCGACTGCTTCAAGACGGACTTCGGCGAGCGGATCCCCACCGATGTCGTGTGGCACGACGGGTCGGACCCGCAGCAGATGCACAACTACTACACGCACCTCTACAACGAGGCCGTCTTCGGGCTGCTCACGGAGGTCAAGGGCGAGGGCGAGGCCGTGCTCTTCGCCCGCTCCGCCACGGCGGGCGGGCAGCAGTTCCCCGTCCACTGGGGCGGCGACTGCGAGTCGACCTACACCGCCATGGCGGAGTCGCTGCGCGGCGGGCTGAGCCTTGCATCGTCGGGATTCGGCTTCTGGAGCCACGACATCGGCGGCTTCGAGGGCACGCCGGACCCGGGCGTCTTCAAGCGTTGGGCGGCGTTCGGCCTGCTCAGCAGCCATTCGCGGCTGCACGGCTCGGACTCGTACCGCGTGCCGTGGGCGTTCGACGACGAGGCGGTGGACGTCACGCGCGCGTTCACGCGGCTGAAGATGTCGCTCATGCCGTACCTGGGGCGGCTCGGTGAGTTCGCGCACGAGCAGGGCACGCCGGTGATGCGGCCGATGTTCTTCGAGTTCCCGGACGATCCCGGCACCGCGGGCGTCGAGCTGCAGTACATGCTGGGCGACCAGCTGCTGGTCGCCCCGGTGTTCTCGGCCGACGGCGAGGTGACGTTCTACGTGCCCGAGGGCCGCTGGACCAGCATCCTGGACGGATCCACCGTCGAGGGCCCCCGCTGGGTGACCGAGACCCACGGCTTCGACTCACTGCCGGTGCTCGCCCGCCCCGGGGCGGTCCTGCCGCGCGGCGCGGTGCGGGACCGGCCCGACTACGACTGGGCCGACGGCGTGACCCTGGAGCTGTACGGCTTCGCGCCGGGCATGCGTCGGGTTGTCGAGGTGCCGCGGGCCGGTGGCGGTCACGCCATCTTCGACGTCTCGGCCGACGACCACCGCGTCGAGATCCGTGCGACGAACGCCCCCGCCGGCTGGTCGGCCGGCCACGCGTTCACCGCTCCGATCCAGTCCGACGGCGACCTGCTCCGCCTGCCCCTGCCCTGAGGCCCACCCGATCACGCGCCCTGAGATATCAGCTGAGTCCTCGGCTACCAGTGCGTCCTGCTATCCACGCCAAGGAGTTACGGTCCGAGGAGCGCCGCAGGGATCACGGCGATGCCATCCGGCCTCCGGTAGGCGGTAGGCCCGGTGGTGATGACGGCGGCGTCGGCCAGGTCGTCGCCGAGGCGTTCCCTCAGCCACAGCAGGTGTCGAACGTCGCGTTCGTCCGGAACGGGCCCGAGCTTGACCTCCAAAGCGACGATTGAGCCGTCGTCGCCGGTGACGATCAGGTCGACCTCGTGGTCGCCGCGTTGCGTGCGGAGGTGGCGAACCGTTGCGCGCAGCGGATCGGCATAGACCCGGACTGACAACGTGACGAGGCTCTCGAAGAGTGCGCCGAGAAGGGTGCCGTTTCTGGGGATGGACACCGATCCTGGATCCGGCAGGGAGCTATGGCAGCAGTGTCGTTCCTTGAGCCGACGCGTGAGCGCCAGCGAACACGTCGTGTCGAAAGGTCCCGCACCTACCCGGGATCTCAACCACAAGGGCGGACGGCTGAGGTGGGGAGGCGCTCCGTCTCGCTGCCGGCCCGGTTCTGTGACCACAGTCACTTCTGGTCTCAGTGCATGGGTGTTCTTACGCTTCGACGAAGCGCCTCCCCACCTCACCCTCTGTCGTCTCCCCGGGCGGTGGACCGTCACCTTGCCTCCCCACCATGGTCAGCGTTGGCCGGTCTTGCGGTGGTTGCCCCGCACAAATCTCTGTATACGGGCAGCCGGGCCGTATATAGGCCTGGGTGCCCGTATACAGAGATCTATGCGCGAGTGAGGGTGTGACTCCTGGCTTGTGGGCGATCGGTTGGGCTGTGGTTTCGGACCCTTCGAGACGCAGCCCCGCATAGCTCTCGCTCGGCGTGGGTCAGTCTGCGGGGCTGCTCCTCAGGGACCGTTCCTTGAGCCGGCCGTGAGGCGCTAGCCGAACGCCGTGTCGAAAGGTCCCGCGCTTTGGGCAGGGAGTCGCGGCAGCAGCTCAGGGCGCTCGTCTCATTGCCGGTCGGCTGGGTCGGCGTGAACCACGCCATTTCGGCTTTTCGCAACACGACCTAGCCAGATGCGCTTAGTTCACCGGTAGAGCGTCGGGTCCTGACCCTTGATCGTGGACACGGTGTCGGTTCGTCGCGCATGAGGCTGAGTTCCGTTTGGTCATCCAGTGATACGGAGGCGGCCACCCGTCGACGCGCGGTCTCCGTCTTGCCTACTGCTTTGGGGCCCTCGATCGCGACGGCGGGCAGCCCGGTGAGGAGGCGATCAAGCTGTCGATCGACGATGCGCGGGAGATAGGCCATGCCTCTACGGTACATATCTGACATGTTCTACTGTACGAATCTGTCAGCTTCTACGGTACATATTTGTCGCGCGCGGCGGTCGGTTGCGAGGCAGGCGTACTGGGACCGCGTGCTGGAGCGGCTTCCTGTGCTGCTGATCCTGGTCGGCTCGGATGTGGCCATGATGGATGGCCTGGCCACGCATGGTCGGTGCACCGCGGCGCGGGCGAAGCGCATCGGTTTCGTCGCGCTTCTGGGGTTAACGCGGTTGCTTGCGTCGCTATAGCGACGGAAGGAGCCGCACTGTCCAGGTTTGGCCTCTAGATCGAACGTAGCTGTACCGAGATGCTCCGAGGCGGCCCGGCTCTCGATCGACTGTCTTGTCTGTTGACCAAGCTGGCGGGCAGGGGCGTTCTTTTCCCAGGCTTGCACGCCCTTTTCGACGAGCGTTCCCTACACGTGCACGGCGGCGCGGGCGAAGCGCATCGCGCTGGACGACAGCGTGCCGAACTGGCCGAACATCAGCCGCAGGCCGAGGAAGAGCACGATGGCGTCCGAGGTGGCGATCTGGCCGCCGAGCACCCGGACGAAGACCACGATGAGTGTCACCAGCAGGCCGGCGGTGCCGATCAGCGCACCGATCTCCGAGTGCAGGATGCGGGAGCGGACGCGCTCGGGGATGGCGACAGCCTCGGGCGACCAGCGCGTCTCGAGATAGTCGTGCTGCAGGGCGAGCTGCCGACGGTAGAGCCAGGACACTGCGGCGAACGCGGCGATGACCACCGCGATGTTCACCGCCCCGGTGATGGGATCGAACACGAAGAACAGGGCCGCGAACATCAGCACTTGGACGACGGCCGACGAGACGTTGGACATCTCGAAGGCCAGCGCCCACTGCCAGCTCTCCTTGTTCGGCGGGGCGGCCACGCCCGCCGCCTCGAAGCCGGACCGGAACACGCGGACGCGCACCAGCTTGATGAGGTGGTGCGCCGACCGCGTGGCGCCGAGTGCGAGGAAGAAGATCACGATTTGCCACACCACCCGGCCGCGGTCCAGCGCGAACTGGTGCGGGCCGTCGGTGATGATCCCGGAGAACAGCCGGACGGCCAGCATCTCGGTGATGGGGATCACCGAGAAAAGCAGGATCAGGCTGGCCACCTTGACGCGGCTCCGGGTGTCCGTGAAGAGCCGCCCGGAGACGTCGAGGACGTGCTTAAACACCGGCGCGGGATTCCGCCAACACCGTGTAGCGGCAGAGGGCCTCGCGGACGGCGTCCTCGACGTCGTCCAGCACCTCGGGCTTCACCCGCAGGTCGCTGACCAGGGTCTCGAGAGACAGCCGCGTCAGGTCGAACCCCATGGGCTGGGGGGCCAGCTGGTCGGCGATCTGCACGCCGCGCGCGTAGTCCGTGTACTTCATGCCCGTGCCGTGCACGGTGCCCTCGAGCCCGGCGAACGTCACCAGGCCCGCAGGGATGCCGTAGCTGTGGCACGCGATCAGGACGTGCATGGCGCTCGTGATCACGTAGTCGTACTCGTTCAGCTTCCGCAGGAAGTCCGCGATGTCGTCCGGCGTGCTGACCAGCACGCTCAGCTCGTCGACATGCTCGGGCAGCCGGAGCGGGACGCCCGCGTGCGTGTAGTGCCGCACGACAGCCACGCGGCCGTTGGTCGCGCCGCGCGTCACCGGGATGATCCGCGACACCAGGATGCCCGGGTCGCCGAAGCGGTCGACGGACGGCCCCCGGACCGCGGAGATGGCCTGCGCGGTCAGCGGTCCCCGGACCGAGACGTAGCGAGCGGGCACCCCCGTCGCGGTGTCCATGCTGGACAGGCCGGTGCCCACCACCACGGAGTCGGGCTTGATGAACCGGCCGACGGACCCGACCGCGACCAGGTGCGGAGCGCTCGACTTCGCGGTCAGCGACTGGTACTTCACGGGCGTGTTGCCGATCCGCGAGACGACGAGCGGGCTCAGCCAGTCGCCGAAGTTGCCGGGGAAGGGCCGCGGCCACCAGCCGAGCCGGACGGGCTCGGAGTCGCTCGTCGCCCCCGTGGGCGTCATGTAGTGGGCGAAGCTGACCGCGGCGGTGTGCGCGGCCTGCTCCTGCGCCGTGGGCGGCGCGCCGGTGGCCAGCTGCTCGTAGATCCGGGCCACCTGATCCGTCTCGCCGCGCTGCCCGCACATCACCATGGAATGCGCGAGCCGCGACCGATGCAGCGAGTGCGGCCGCGTGGTCTGACGCTCCGCGCCGCCGGTCAGGAGGTGCGTCACACCCGAGCGGTCGGCGACGCGCCGGAGCGTGCTCGACGTCCGCTCCGGCAGCCAGCTGTGCAGCATCTTCGCCCCGCGCAGCGCCCGGCGGCGGGCGCTGTTGGCGAGCGAATGGACCGACGGCAGGCCGGGCGTGGCGAACGCCGAGGTGTGCTGCGCCACCTTCCCCTTGAACTCCGCGACGTTGCCGCTGGAGCCGAACACGAAGAAGGGCGCCACGGTGCCGTCGGGCTCTCCGCGCCCGATGATGGCGGGGGAGGGGAGGATCTGGAAGGTCAGGTTGTCCGCCTTGGCCCGCCATGCCTCCTCGAAGAAGTAGTCGTCGGTGGCCTTGATCTCGGTCACCGCCTCCCGGCTCGCCGCCTCCGCGATGAACGCGCGCCCGCCGGGCGTCGCGTTGATACCGAGGAACGTGGGCTCCCAGAACCGGGTGCGGCGCGCGTACCCGATGGTCAGGGGGCTGCCGAAGCCGCGCTGGAAACCGAGCAGGTCCGCGGTGGAGTTGCGCACGTAGTCGGGGATGTCGAGCAGCCGGCAGTCGACGTCGATCCAGAACACGCGATCGTTCGGGTTCTCCTCGCACACCCGCGCGAGGAACGGGATCTTCTTGCGGCAGATGTCCGCCCAGTCGGTGCCTTCCGGCTTCTCGATCTCTTCGAGCACCGAGCGGATGCCGAGCCGGTCGAGGTCCCCGCGGAGGGCGTCGGCGCTCGACCGGTAGTAGTCGTCGCCGGTGTAGAAGGAGCAGATGACGATGCCGTCGAGGTGGGTCATGGGCGTCGGTTCCTTGTCCCGGCCTACCCGAACCGGCCGGTGATGTAGTCCTCGGTGGCCTTCTGGTCCGGGTTGTGGAAGATCTTCTCCGTGGGGCCGATCTCGATCAGCTCGCCTGGCTTGCCGTGCTCCTTCAGGTTGAAGAACGCCGTCTGATCCGACACGCGCGCTGCCTGCTGCATGTTGTGCGTGACGATCACGACGGTGTAGGTCTCCTTGAGCTCCTTGATCAGGTCCTCGATGGCGAGGGTGGAGATCGGGTCGAGCGCGGAGCAGGGCTCGTCCATCAGCAGCACGTCGGGCGAGACGGCGATGGCGCGGGCGATGCAGAGGCGCTGCTGCTGGCCGCCGGACAGGCCGGAGCCCGGGCGGTCGAGGCGGTCCTTGACCTCGTTCCACAGGTTGGCGCCGCGCAGCGACTTCTCGACCAGCTCCTCGGCCTCCGAGCGGCTGATGCGGGAGTTGTTCAGACGCACGCCGGCCAGCACGTTCTCGCGGATGCTCATCGTGGGGAACGGGTTGGGGCGCTGGAACACCATGCCCACCTGGCGGCGGACCCGCACCGGGTCGACCTGCTTGTCGTACAGGTCGACGCCGTCGAGCAGCACCTGGCCGGTGCAGTACGCGCCGGGGATGACCTCATGCATGCGGTTCAGCGAACGCAGCACGGTGGACTTGCCGCAGCCGGACGAGCCGATGAAGGCCGTCACGGACCGCGGCTCGATCACCATGTTCACGGAGTTCACGGCGTGGAACTTGCCGTAGTAGATGTTGAGATCCTTGATCTCGATGCGCTTGGACATAGACGTTGGTTCCTACTCAGATTTCCGGTCAGCGGCCGCTCTTGGGGGCGAACTTGGCCGCGATCAGGCGCCCGATCAGGTTCAGCCCCATGACGATCAGGATCAGGGTGAGCGCGCCGGCCCAGGCGCGGTCGATGTACGGCGTGGGGTCGGCGCCCGGGGTCGTGTACTCGTAGTAGACGAAGACGGGCAGCGTGGCCATCGGGTTGGCGAACGGGTTGGTGTTCATCGACGCCGTGATGCCCGCGGTGACGAGCAGCGGAGCCGTCTCGCCGATGATGCGGGCGATGCCGAGCACCACGCCGGTCACGATGCCCGCGAGCGACGTCGGCAGGACCACGCGCAGGATGGTGCGGTACTTGGCCACGCCGAGCGCATAGGACGCCTCACGCAGTTCGTTCGGCACGAGCCGCAGCATCTCCTCGGTGGAGCGGACGATCGTGGGGATCATCAGCACCGAGAGGGCCGCGGCGCCCGCCATGCCGTTGTTGGTGCCTGCACCGAAGACGAACGAGAAGATCGTGTAGGCGAAGAGGCCCGCGACGATCGAGGGGATGCCCGTCATGACGTCGACGAAGAAGCGGATGGAGTTGGCCAGCCGACCCTTGACCCCGTACTCGACGAGGTACACGGCGGTCAGCACGCCGATCGGCACCGAGATCAGGGTGGCGAGACCCGTGACGATGAGCGTGCCCCAGATGGCGTGCACGGCGCCGCCGCCCTCGCCGACCACGCTGCGCATCGACGAGTTGAAGAACAGCCCGTCGAATCGGGCGAGGCCCTTGCTGAGGGTGCCCCAGATCACCGAGACGAGCGGGAAGAGCGCGAGGATGAAGAAGCTCGTGACCAGGTTGCGCGCGAAGCGGTCCTTGGCCTTCCTGACCCCCTCGACGGCGCTGGAGAGCACGAAGGAGGCGACGAAGAAGACCACGGTCCCGAGGATGATGCCCGACGCGATGCTCGCGCCGCCCAGAAGGGCGAGGAGTCCGAAGCTCGCGCCGAAGGAGGCCACGAGCATGAGCGGCGTGGTCGTCGACGGCAGCTGCGCCGAGGTCAGGATGTTGGTGTTCTTGGTCGACACGGTGGCAGTGGACATCAGTTGGCTCCCGAGAACTCGGCGCGGCGAGCGACGATGGCGCGGGCACCCATGTTGACCGCGAGGGTGATGACGAACAGGACCAGGCCGGAGGCGATCAGCTGGTTCACGCCCAGGCCGTAGGCCTCGGGGAACTGCAGCGCGATGTTCGCGGCGATCGAGTTCGGGTTGGACGACGTGAGCAGGCGCAGGTGGAAGCCCGGCGCGGGGAGAGGACCATCGCCACGGCCATGGTCTCGCCCAGCGCGCGGCCGAGGCCGAGCATGCAGGCCGAGACGATGCCCGGCGTCGAGAAGGGCAGCACCGCCTGGCGGATCATCTCCCAGCGCGTGGCGCCGAGGGCCAGCGAGGCCTCCTCGTGCAGGCGCGGCGTCTGCAGGAACACCTCGCGGCTGATGGCCGTGATGATCGGCAGCACCATGACGGCGAGCACCAGGGCCGCCGTCAGAACGGTGCGGCCGGTGCCCGACACCTGACCGCCGAAGAAGTAGCTGAGGACCGGGACGTTGCCGAAGGTCTTGTTGAGCCACGTGTAGATCGGCAGCAGCATCGGGGCGAACACCGAGATGCCCCACAGGCCGAAGACGACGGAGGGGACCGCGGCGAGCAGGTCGATGATGTAGCCGAGGCCCTGGGCCAGGCGACGGGGCGCGTAGTGCGTGATGAAGAGCGCGACGCCGATCGCGACCGGGACCGCGAAGACCATCGCCAGGAAGGCGGCCCAGACGGTTCCTGCTGCCAGCGGCAGCACCCAGGACCAGAACGGCCCGAAGGTGAGGTCCTCGGCCGACGCGAAGAGCGCCGGCAGGGACAGGCCGAGCAGGAACATCGCAACGGCGGCGAGGATGACGAGGATGAGGCTGCCCGAGACGGTGCTCAGGCGGCGGAAGAGGACGTCGCCATAGCGCCGCCGGTCCTTCATGAGCGAGGCGTCGGCCTCGTTCGGTGACCGGAGCCCCGGCTCCTTGGTGTCGGTAGACATTGATGCTCCTGCTAACTCAAGATGTTCGACCTGCGCGAAGACGCGCTCTCCCCGCCGCACGCGGGGAGAGCGCGTCACCGCTCAGTGACCGGTATATCGGTTCCGGATCACTTGATGGTCGCGATGGCGGCCTGGATCTTGTCGCGCAGCGCCGCTCCGATCGGGGCGGAACCGGCCGACTCGGCCGCGGCAGCCTGACCTTCCTCGGACGTGACGTAGGTGAGGTAGGACTTCACCAGCTCGCCCTTGGCTGCGTCCTTGTACTCGGCGCACGCGATGCCGTAGGAGACGAGCACCAGCGGGTAGCCGGAGGCCTTGCGGTCGAGCTTGATCGCGATGTCGTTGTCGGCGCGACCCTCCTCGAGCGGCGAGGCCTCGAGCGCGGCGTTCGCTGCGTCGTGCGTGGGGGCCTCGAAGGCGCCCTCCTGGCCGATCTTCGCGATGCTGGCCTTGCCCGCCTGCGACGCGTCGGCGTAGCCGATGGTGCCGACGCCGCCGGTCACCGCGGAGACGACGCCCGAGGTGCCCTTGGCGGCCTCACCCGTGGTGAAGGGCCAGTCCTCGGCGGACGGGTCGGTCCACACGCCCGAGGCGGCCACGGACAGGTAGTCGGTGAAGTTGCCGGTGGTGCCCGAAGGATCGGAGCGGTGCACTGCGGTGATCGCCAGGTCGGGGAACGTGACGCCCGGGTTGACCGCGGCGATCGCCGGGTCGTTCCAGTTGGTGATGTCGGCGCGGAAGATCTTCGCCACCAGGTCGGGGGTGAGGTTCAGGTCCGTGACGCCCTCGACGTTGAAGATGACGGCGATCGGCGAGACGTAGATCGGCACGTCGATGGCGGCGGAGGTGTCGGCGCAGCCCGCGAAGCTACCGGCGACATTCTCGTCGAGCTTGAAGGCGCGGTCGGAGCCGGCGAAGTCGGCGCCGCCCTTCTGGAAGGCCTCGCGCCCGACGCCCGAGCCGTCGGGGGAGTAGTTGATGGTGACGCCGTTGTTGGCGGTCTGGAAGTTCGCGATCCAGGTCTCCTGCGCGACCTTGGCCGAGGACGCGCCCTTGCCGGACAGCGTGCCGTTCAGCGCGGGGGCCTGCGTGTTGCCGGAGCCGGACGTGGAGCCGTTGCTCTTCGGGGTCTCCGGGGTGGTGATCTCGTTCGCGGCGCAAGCGGTGAGCGACAGGGCGGCTGCGAGGCCGAGCGCGGCGGTGAATCGAATGTTCATGGCAGGAAAGCTAGGCGCCGAAGGTAACGCGATCCGGCGCCTTCGGTGAACGCTGGGTGAACGCTTCCCCGAACGCCTTACGCCGCCCCGAGACGGTGTGCCTCAGCGGACCCGGCTGCTGGCCGAGCTGGTCTTCGACACCGTCGTGTACCCGGCCTTCGAGCCCTTCACCCGCACGGTGATCCGCGCGCCCCTGTCGGCCTTGGCCAGCGTGTAGGTGGCCTTGGTCGCACCCTTGATCGCCTTGCCGTTGCGCAGCCACTGGTAGCTGAGCTTCACGGGCGCGGGCTTCCAGGCCTTTGCCTTCGCGGTGAGCTTCTTACCGACCTTCGCGGTGCCGCTGATGGTCGGCTTCGGGGTGGCCGTGAGCGTGCCCGCGGCCACCTTCCCCGTCGCCGAGGAGGTCTTGCTCGCGGTCGCGTAGCCCGCCTTCGACCCGGTGACCTTCACCGACACGCGCGTGCCGCGGTCCGACGCCGTCAGGGTGTAGGTGGCCTTGGTGGCCCCCTTGATGGCCTTGCCGTTGCGCAGCCACTGGTAGGCGAGCTTCACGGGGGCGGGCTTCCAGGTGCCTGCCTTCGCGGTGAGCTTCTTGCCGACCTTTGCGGTGCCGGTGATGGTCGGCTTCGGCGCGGCGGTCAGGGCCTGCGGGACGCGTGCGAGGCTCGCGGACCACGACAGGTCCTGCGATCCGGCGTCGGAGCGGTGCGCGTCGAACCACGCGATGGTGGGCGCCGTGACGTCGATCGTCGTGCGCTGCGTGCCCTTCTCCCAGGGTCCGACGGCGATGGCGTTGCTGCCCAGGTTGAGGGTGAG
Organism: Arachnia sp.; assembly: GCA_047602285.1. Lineage (GTDB taxonomy): Bacteria > Actinomycetota > Actinomycetes > Propionibacteriales > Propionibacteriaceae > Arachnia. The sequence goes on along the minus strand of JASGHR010000001.1, from coordinate 1,435,740 downwards.
GCTGTAGTTGGCGGGCGAGCGGTCGATGGTGACGGCGGCCTCGTAGCGGCCCGGGGCGAGGTAGATCGCTCCCGACGACCCGGTGGCGGTGCCCGTGAACGACCACGGGAGGGACGTGCTGCCGGTGGCGGGCAGGCGGCGTGCCTCGACGCTCCACGAGAACCCGCCGTAGCGGTTCGCGGTGACCCAGTAGACGCCCGGCGCATCGACGGCGACGACGGAGGTGAGCGTGCGGGCCGCGGGGCCGTCGAGCTCGCTGATCAGTTCGTGCGTCCGCGGCGTGGCCGTCGGCGACTCGAGCGTCAGGACGGGGTAGCCGTCGTCGTTGCCGGTGTACGAGGCCTGCACGACGTAGACGCCCGCGTCGAGGAGGACCGGCGCCGAGGCGGTGCCGCCGACGTCGGACGCGGTGAACCCGGTCGCGGGCGCGGCGGGTGCGTCCCAGCGCGTGATGCTCGCGTCCCACCGGGCGTCCGGTCCGGCCTGCGGCACGGCGAGCCAGTAGGAGCCGTCGCGGCTCACGTTCAGGTTGATGCGGCCCGTCTCGGCCTCCTCCATGCCGAACGCGACCGCGGGGTAGGCGTCGAGCATGCCGTCCAGCCGGGCCTGGAACCACGCGTTGACCGGGTTGCCGTCGTAGGCGACGTCCACGGTGTAGACACCGGCCCGCAGCGGCACCAGCGTCGACTCGCCCGGGCCCACGCCGTCGACGGTGGCCGACGAGACGAACTCGCTCGGGGCGGCGACGGGTGTCGCGGTGAGGGTCCAGCGGACGCCCGGGTCGGCGGTGACGGTGGCGCGATAGGTGCCGTCGCGGTCGGCGACGACGTGGCGCACCGAACCGGAGGAGGGCGCGTCCCAGCGATACGCGTACGCGCGGTGCGCGGAGAAGTCGCCGGTGAGGCTCACCCGCTGCACGTCGCCGTCGCCCTCGTAGGAGATGGCGAGGGCATAGGCGCCGGCGGTCAGTTCGCGCAGGCCGGACGTGTCCGTGCCGGTGCCGCTCGCGGTGAAGCCCTGGTCGGCGGGCGCGGCCGTTGCGGGAGTGGCGACCAGCCCCAGCAGCATCAGCGAGAGCGCCAGGCCCAACAGCGTGAGCCGACGCCACGCGGGCAGCGTCTTCCTGGTGGTTGTCCCTGGCATCGTGATCCCCTTCGACCTGGTGCGCGCGTGCGGCGCGGGCCCCAGCCTATTGCCTCGGGTCGCTCCCCCGCGGGTGGGGCACGAGATCTCAGGCGGTGGGCTTGTGGATCTCCCGGGCGACAACCCGGCCCTCGGCGTCGCGGTGCAGCACGATGGCCTCGCCGACGACCATCGGGCGCGGTTCCATGCCTAGTCCGGCGAACATCTGGGGCAGGACGGGGCGGTGCCCGCAGACGGCGGTGGGGCGGTCCAGGTCCGCCAGGAGCCGGGCCGTGTAGCGGCGCACGTCCTTGGGGCGGACGGTGCCCTCCTCCTCGGTCAGGACGTCGGCGGTGGTCACCTCGATGCCCGCGAACTTCCCGTAGGGCGTCAACGTCTGCACGCAGCGGGTCGACGACGACGAGGCGAGGGCCGAGACCCCGTAGGCGTCCAGCAGCGCGATCAGCTCCTTGGCCTGCCTGCGACCGCGACTCGTGAGGCGCCGCTCCTGGTCGCGTCCCGTCCAGTTCTTGCGCAGCATCGCCTTGGCGTGCCGGACGAGCACCAGCGGGATGGTCGGCGGGGTGAGCAGCGCGGCGGCCAGCACCCGGCGCTCGGTGTTGTAGGTGAGCTTCTGCATCGCCTTGGGGACCTTCATCCACTTCACCCGGTCCACCTCGTCGTTGGGCACGAAGGTGCGCTCCTCGACGACGGTGGCGCGCCAGTACTCGACCGACTTCGGGCCGCGCGAGACGCGGTACCGGATGGTGGGCAGCCGGAGGCCGAGCCGGACGACGAAGCCCGTCTCCTCCAGCACCTCGCGGACCGCCGTGGCGGGCGGCAGCTCGTCGGCCTTGCCCTTGCCCTTGGGCAGCGACCAGTCGTCGTAGCGCTGCCGGTGGATGAGCAGCACCTCCTGCGCATCGCCCTCGCCGCGCAGCACCACCGCGCCGGCGGCGCGTACCTTCGCCCGCTTCGTCATCGGGTGGCGCGCCTGGCCTTGGCCTGCTGGATCAGGGACTCCTGCAGGTCGGTCAGCCGGTTCCCCTCATCGTCCGTGGTGTGCGCCGTCCACCGGTCGTCGACCAGCTCCCAGTGCACCGTCTCGGGCGAGAACGCCTGCTCGAACAGCCGCTCCACCTGGCGCACGTGACCCGGGTGGGTGAGGGACACGATGGCCTCCACACGGCGGTCGAGGTTGCGGTGCATGAGGTCCGAGGAGCCGATGCCCACCATCGGGCGCCCGCCGCCCGCGAACCAGAACACGCGGGAGTGCTCCAGGAACCGGCCGAGGATCGACCGCACGCGGATGTTCTCGCTGAGCCCTGGCACGCCAGGGCGGATGGTGCAGATGCCGCGCACGAGGATGTCGACGGGGACGCCCGCGTGCGAGGCGCGGTACAGGGCGTCGATCAGCGACTCGTCGACCACCGAGTTGACCTTGATCCTGATGCCCGACGGCAGCCCGCGCTCGTGGTTGGCGATCTCGATGTCGATGAGGTCGAGCAGGCCCTGCCTGATGCCGTGCGGGGCGACGAGCAGGCGGCGGTAGTTCGTCTCCTGCGTCATGCCCGACAGGTGGTTGAACAGCCGCGCGACGTCGTCGGTGATGATGGGGTTCGACGTGAGGAGCCCCATGTCCTCGTACATCCGCGCCGTCTTCGGGTTGTAGTTGCCCGTGCCGATGTGCGCGTATCGGCGCAGCCCGCCGTCTGGTTCGGCTCGGACCACGAGCGAGAGCTTGCAGTGCGTCTTCAGGCCGAGCATGCCGTAGACGACGTGCACGCCGTACTGCTCGAGCTTGCGCGCCCAGCCGATGTTGTTCTGCTCGTCGAAGCGCGCCTTGATCTCGACGATCGCCAGCACCTGCTTGCCCGCCTGGGCCGCCTCGATGAGGGCGTCGACGATGGGCGAGTCGCCCGACGTGCGATAGAGGGTCTGCTTGATGGCGAGCACCGCCGGGTCGGCGGCGGCCTGCTCGATGAAGCGCTGCACCGACGTGGCGAACGAGTCGTACGGGTGCTGCACGAGCACGTCGCGCAGCTTCAGGGCCTTGAACAGGTCCGCGGGCCGGGCCGACTCCACCTCGGCCAGGTCCGGGTGCGTGATCGGCAGGAAGTTCGGGTACTTCAGGTCCTCGCGGCGGGAGCCGGCGAGCGCGAAGAGGCCCGTGAGGTCCAGCGGGCCCGCGAGGCGGAACACCTCGTTGTCGGCCACGTCCAGCTCCGCCATCAGCATGGCGAGGATGGCCTCGTCGATGTTCTCCTCCACCTCGAGCCGCACCGGCGGCCGGCCCACCTTGCGCCGGAGAAGCTCCTTCTCGAGCGCGAACAGGAGGTTCTCGGCGTCGTCCTCCTCCACCTCGATGTCCTCGTTGCGGGTCACGCGGAAGGTGCTGTGCGCCAGCACCTGCATGCCGGTGAACAGCTGGCCCAGGTGGCGGGAGATGATCTCCTCGAGCGGGATGAATCGCCCCTCGCCGAGCCGCACGAGCCGGTCGAGGATGTCGGGCACCTTGACGCGCGCGAACTGCCGCGCGCCCGTCGCCGGGTTGCGCAGCAGGACGGCCAGGCTGATCGACAGGCCGGAGATGTAGGGGAAGGGGTGCGAGGGGTCGACGGCGAGCGGGGTCAGCACGGGGAAGATCCGCTCGGCGAACAGCGCGCGCATGGAGTCCTTCTCCGCGGCGGTCAGCTCGTCCCAGCGCAGGATCTCGATGCCCTCGGCCGCCAGGCCGGGACGCACGTCCTCCTGGAAGATGCGCGACTGCTCCGTCACGAGGTCCCGCACGCGGTCCAGCAGCTCGGCGTGCAGCTCGCCCGGCATCTTGCCCGCCACGGTCGGCACCGCGACGCCCGCGGCGATGCGGCGCTTCAGGCCTGCCACGCGCACCATGAAGAACTCGTCCAGGTTCGAGGAGAAGATCGCCAGGAACTTCGCGCGCTCGATCAGGGGGACGCGTGCCGCGTCGCGCGCCTGGTCCAGCACGCGGTCGTTGAACGCGAGCCAGCTGAGCTCGCGGTCGAGGTAGCGATCGGCGGGAAGCTCTGTCTCGGTCACCGGGCACTCCTCACGGCCTGGTAGCTGGTGTCGGTTCGTGCCACCTCGAAGCCCGCGTTGCGGTACATCCGGACGACGCGCTCCTCGGCGCCCTCGACGTAGAGCTGGACGCGGGTGTCGCCCACCTCCGCGAGGTGCCGGAGGCCGCGGTGCAGCAGGGCCTTGCCCACGCCCTTGCCCTCGTGGCCCGGGGCGACGGCGATGACGTAAACCTCGCCCAGGCCCCCGCCGTGGCGCTTGGTCCAGTGGAACCCCGCCACCTGGTCGCCCGCGCGGGCCACGAACAGGCCGTCGGGATCGAACCAGTCGAGGGCTGCGAGCTGGTCGAACTCCGCCAGCGTCAGGCGGCCCTGCTCGGGGTGGTGGGCGAAGGCCGCGGCGTTCACCGCGACGACGGCCTCCCGGTCGTCGGACATGAACGGGGCGATGGTGTAGCCGGGGGCGGTCTCGTCCTGGGCGGGCACCGGCAGGTCGCGTTCCATCCGCAGCAGCTGACGAGCGGGTGCGAGGCCCACCCGCCGTGCGAGCTCCGCGGCGCCGGGCAGCGTGCCGAACGCCCAGGCGGAGAAGTCGGGGTAGGCGCGGAGCGCCTCGGTGAGCAGCTCGGTGCCCACGCCTTGGCGGCGGTGCTGCGGGTGCACACCGACGAGCAGCGTGCCGTCGCGTTCGTCGCACACCACGAAGCCGTGCGGGTCCGCGCGGCGGCCCATGAAGAAGAAATCGGCCTCCCGCACCCCGTCGATGCCGAGCGAGGCCGACTCGTTGATGGGCGAAACGCCATCGTGCTCCGTGATCTCGGAGACCAGGCGACGCAGGGCGTCCTGCATCGTCGCGGTCAGCGTGGTCAGGTTAACCAGCACGGGTTCCCTCCCGGGTGCTTGCGAAGCGGTAGCCGACGTTGCGGACGGTACCGATGTAATGGTCGTACTGACCCAGCTTCGCACGCAGGCGCCGCACGTGCACATCGACCGTGCGCGTTCCCCCGTAGTAGTCGTATCCCCACACCTGGCTGACGAGCGTCTCACGCGAGAGCACCCGGCCGGGGTGCTGCATGAGGTAGCGCAGCAGCTCGAACTCGGTGTAGGTGAGGTCGAGCGGCTCCCCGTCGAGGGCCGCCGTGTAGGCGGCGCCGTCGACGCGCAGCGGTCCGGCCACGAGCACGTCCGGGTCGACGCCGGTGCGCGTCAGGATGCGCAGGCGCGCGTCCAGCTCGGCCGGCTCCGAACCCGCCGCCACGAAGTCGCTGAACCCCCAGTCCGGCGTGAGAACCGCGAGCGCGGTCAGCGGCGCGAGCAGCAGCAGCGGCGTGCCTGCGGTCTTCGACAGCGTCTGGCACGTGGCCCGGGCGCTCCCCAGGTCCGTGCGCGCGTCCACCACGATGACGTCGACGGACTCGGCGACGAGCAGGGCCTCGGACGCGGAGGGGACGACCCGGATCTGGTGGCTGAGGAGGCGGAGCTCATCGGGGGGCTCACCCCCGGAGACGAACAGCACTGCGCTCATGGTCGGCATCCCTCCTTGATTCACGTGGGACGGCGTCATCGTATCGCCGTCGTGTTACGGCGTGTTACGGCGTGACGCGGGGTGGTTTTCCCCGGCCAGACTCCCCGGGCTCGGCAGCCGTACGTGCCTGCTTGTTAGCATGGCCGCCATGGTGCAGCGCCTGCCGGACGAGTACTTCCGGAAGCGGGCCGCCGAATCGCAGGACGTCGGGGTCGATGCCCCGTCCGAACCTGCCGTCGAGCGGCCCGCTCCCCGGCGCGCGCCCACGACCCCCGCCAGGGCCGGCGTCGCGCCCAGCCTCGTGGTCGTGCCCCTCGTCCTGGCGGTGATCGTCGGCTTCCTGATCGGGCGCCTGCTGCCTGCCCCGCTGGGCCCGCCGGGACCGCAGGCGAGCCCCACGGCGCTGACGCCCGCGCCGAGCCACGATGTCGTGGTGCCCTACGACGGCCCGGCGGACACGGTGCCCGCGCTCCGCGCCATGGGCGACTGCCGCGACGGGCAGACCTGGGGTGCCCCCGCGACCCTCCTCGACGGCGACCCCAGCACCGTGTGGCGCTGCCGCGGAGACGGCATAGGAGAGGTGATCGACTTCACCTTCGAGCGGCCCGTCGGCCTGGTGGGCATCCGACTGGTCAACGGCAACACCGCCGTGGCCGACCGTTACCTCAAGGAGCGCAGGATCACCGCCATCCGGTGGACCTTCGCGGACGGGTCGTACTTCGATCAGGGGTTCGCGCCGAGCGAGAGCTCGCCGCAGGAGGTGCGTTTCCCGGAGACGATGACGGCCACGGCGCGGATGGAGATCCTCGCCACGACGCCCGGCGAGAACAAGGACCAGCTGTCGGACTCGGTGGCGATCAGCGCGCTGGAGTTCCTCACCGCGAGCTGACGGACGTCACTGCCAGTCCGCGGTGTCGATCACGATCGTGATCGGGCCGTCGTTGACCGAAGCCACCTTCATGTCCGCGCCGAAGCGGCCGCGCAGCACCGTCGCGCCGAGCCCCTCGAGCGACGAGCAGAACGACTCGACCAGGGGCTCCGAGACCGCGCCGGGCGCCGCGCGGCTCCACGACGGGCGCCGGCCCTTCCGCGTCGACGCGAACAGCGTGAACTGGCTGACGACGAGCACCGGCGCGTCGACGTCGCTGGCGCTCAGCTCACCGTCGAGGATCCGCAGCCCCCAGATCTTGCGGGCCAGCGCGTCGCCGTCCGCCGCCGTGTCCTCGTGGCCGACGCCGAGGAGGGCCAGCAGCCCGGGGCGGGGAAGTTCCGCGATCACCTCGCCGGCGACGGTGACGGAGGCGGACGACACTCGGGTGAGGACTACGCGCATGGCCCCATTGTTGCGCCTTTCCTATACTCGGCCCCATGAACGCCGTCCTGGTGTGGGTGCTGATCGCGGCAGCGGGGATCACGAGTGCCATCGCTCTCGTGGCGCTGGCGGCCATCCTCTGGGGCATGCGCCACCAGCTCAGAGGAGATGACAGCCGTGAACATTGACATCGAGGTGCCCGAGGGCCTGAACCCGAAGCTGACCGCGCTCGGCTGGCTGGTGGGGCGCTGGGAGGGCACCGGCAATGGCACGGACCACGAGGGCGCCGACTTCGAGTTCGAGCAGCGCATCGAGTTCAGCCACAACGGCGGCGACTACCTCTTCTACGCCTCGCAGACCTTCCTGCTCGGGACCGACGGCGCCGAGCCGACGCCGCTCGGCATGGAGGCGGGCTTCTGGCGCCCCAAGGCCGACGCCTCGCTCGAGGTGGTGCTGACTACCTCCGACGGCTGGACCGAGCTGCTGCTCGGCAAGATCCAGGTCACCAGGATCGACCTGCTGAGCGACGCCGTCGTGCGCGCCGAGTCGGCCGAGGTCACGCACACAGCGGGCCAGCGGCTGTACGGCAAGGTGGAGGGTGACCTGATGTATGCGCTCGACCGCGCCACCACCGAACACGACCTCCGGCCCCACATGTGGGCCCGGCTGAAGCGCGTCTGATGCCCGTCCTCGTGGAGGCTGGCCTCGACGCCGGTCTGCCCTGGCACTTCGGCAACCCCGTGGCGGAGGCACGCCGTCTCGAGGCCGGCGACGGTGTCGTCGACCTGCGCAACCGCGAGATCGTCGAGGTCACCGGCGCTGACAGGCTCGCCTGGCTGCATGCGCTCACGACGCAGCACCTCGAGGCGCTGCGCCCCGGCGAGGCCACGACGGCGCTGATCCTCTCGCCCACCGGCCACATCGAGCACGTGCTGCACGGCGTCGACGACGGCACGTCCTTCCTGGCGTGGACCGAGCCGGGGAAGGCCGACGCGCTGGTCGCCTTCCTTGACTCGATGCGGTTCGCCATGCGCGTGGCGGTCGCGCGCCGCGCCGACCTGCGCCTGGCGTGGTTCGGCCACCGCGCGCCGCTCGACCCGTCCTGGCGTGTCCGCGACTCGGACGTCGGCGGCGTCGAGGCGTTCGTCCCGGCCGACGCCGCGGTGGACGACAATGCGGGTGTCTGGGCGTTCGAGGCCATGCGGATCGCCGCAGGCATCCCGCGGATCTTCGTCGACACGGACTTCAAGACCATCCCGAACGAGATCGGGCTGCTGGGCACGCACCTCAGCAAGGGCTGTTACCGCGGCCAGGAGACCGTCGCGCGCGTCCACACGCTCGGCCGCCCGCCCCGTCGGCTGGTGCAGCTGCACCTCGACGGCTCCCGCTCCGAGCTGCCCGAGCCCGGCGCCGCGCTGGAGTTCGGCGGCCGCACGGTCGGCTTCGTCGGATCGGCCGCGCGGCACCACGAGCTCGGGCCCATCGCGCTGGGGCTGATCAAGCGCAGCGTCCCGGTCGATGCCGAGCTGCTCGTCTCGGGGATCGCGGCGGCGCAGGAGATTCTGGTGGACCCGGACGTCGGCCTGCACGTCCGCCCGCGCCTTGGGTGAGGCTCCTTGAGCCGGGCGCTTCGTGTCTGGGACCGACTCAAGGAGCGGTGTTTACCCCTGGCGGCGCGTCCCCTTCAGCTCACTTGTTCTCGAACGGCTTGGACGAAATCCTTCCATGTCTGCGAATCGTCCGGCTCTTCGCTGAGCGGCTGGACGGCCTTGCCGTCGACGGACTCCACCCAGAATCCCGCCGCGTTCACGGAACGATAGAAGGCATCCTCCGGGGCCCTTTTCCGGACCAGGAACAGGAGGGCGTTGCCAGTCGGATCGGGGTGATCGTCCGGGGCGTCTCCCAGTAGTTCCACGGGTAGGCGATCGTCGTCGGGGGTGTCGCCGGCCAGCACCTCGTCTATGGCGAAGAGAACGCAGGTGTAGCCGACCCGATCCATCTCAACATCGGTCTCTACCGTCCGGGTGCCGCAGTCCCCAACGAAACGCCCGAGCGCAACAGTTTGGGCCGCCTCGGTGAGTTCCGGGATTGTTCCCGCGGTCTCGACTTCCACCGCGCCCGCGAGATTAGCCCAATCCCACGAGTACGCCGTAGACGTCGGCGCGCATGCTCCGAGAGTCAAAGCCCCTGCAAGCGCCGTCGCGCACCACGTGCCTATGCCTGCTCGTCGCATCGCTGCTCCCGTCGTAGGTAGTTGGTCTGAATTAGTATTGCGCGTTGATGTGGGCGATGTCATGGGCCGAAAGCGTGTTCGGCGTGCTTGACGATATGTATTGGATGACGCACGTGCTGCCCGACGTCACGTGACGTAGTCCAACAGTGTGGGCCAACTCGTGGCAAGCAAGAATTGATGCTGAAGGCGGAGTGTAAGCAGTGTTTAGGCGAACCCACTGCTGGCCACACTTCATGTTGGGATGAGATCCGGACGCGCCAGAGTTGCATGCGTTCCAGCCGTACAGATTGTTATCTCCATAGTTTGCGTCGAAGACGCAGATGACTTCGTAGGAGTTGCAGGCTTCGTTGTTTGCCAGCGTGGTGGCGACAAGGTCGGTCGGGTTGTAGACACTGGCGACACGGCTGCTGACGGCAGCGGAGTTCGTCGATGTCAGATTAACCCGCTTTACGCTCATCGTCTTGCTGGGCAGAAGGAAGACTCCATTCGTCGTGCCGATGGTTCCGACGCTTCCTTGTGATCCGAAATTCGTGGCGATTGCCGTTCCCGCAATCCAGCACAAGCATCCCGCCAAGATGATCGTGAGGACAGCTCTTGGTGTCACGCGCAACGATCTCACTAGTTGATCCCTCCGGCGCCGACGACGTTGGTTCTGGTAGACGGTACACGGGTCCAGGAGGCGTGTCAATAGCCCTGGTTTCGCGGGGACTTCGCCATGAGGCATCATGTGGTCAATGTGCCTGTAGAACCGTGTTAAGGGGCCTTGCCATCGGCGAAGAGCTCCTTGGTGGTGTCGTAGACCAACGTGGTCGAGATGTACTTCCTGCCCTTCTCGCCGTTGGCTCCCAGGCGCTCGGCGAAGGCCTCGCTTGTCTCGCCGCCCATGCCGACCTCGGTAGTGTAGGCGTCGGTGTGCACGAGGACGGGCGCGTCGAAGGAGGTCTGGAAGCCGTACATCGTGTACGCGTCGCCGGTCTGGCCGCCGGCGTTGATGAAGAACGGGCGTTCGGCCTTCGACTCTTGCCCTTTGCGATCATTGGCCGCGGCCGCGGCCGCGGCCGCGCCGTCGGCTTCGTCGGCTCCGCGGCCCGGCACCACGAGCTCGGTCCCATCGCGCTGGGGCTGATCAAGCGCAGCGTCCCGGTGGACGCCGAGCTGCTCGTCTCGGGGATCGCGGCGGCGCAGGAGATTCTGGTGGACCCGGACGTCGGCCTGCACGTCCGCCCGCGCCTCGGCTGAGGCGCCCCCGCACCAACGACGGCCTGCTTCCGAGGGGAAGCAGGCCGTCGAACGATGTGCGGGATCAGCCGAGCGCCGCCAGGGCCGCGTCGTAGTCGGGCTCCTGGCCGATCTCCGGGACCTGCTCGGTGTAGGCGACCGAGCCGTCGGCGGCGATCACCACGACGGCGCGGCTCAGCAGGTGGGCCAGCGGGCCGTCGGCCATAGTGACGCCGTAGGTCTCGCCGAAGCTGGTGCGGAAGTCCGACGCGACGGTCACGTTCTCGATGCCCTCGGCACCGCAGAAGCGGCCGAGCGCCATCGGGAGGTCGCGGGACACGCAAAGGACGGCGACGCCGTCGCGGCCGGCGGCGATCTCGTTGAATCGGCGCACGGACATGGCGCAGATGCCGGTATCGACCGACGGGAAGATGTTCAGGACGAGCACCTTGCCGTCGAACGCGGACTTGGTGAGCGGCTGCAGGTCCGCGCCGGTGACCTCGAAGTCGGGCGCTGCGCTGCCGACCTCGGGCAGCTGGCCGACGGTGTTGACGGGGGTGCCTCGGAACGTGATTTCAGTCATGCGGCGACCCTACCCCTCACCACCGACACTCCGGGAGGGGTTCCGGGGCCGTCGGTACCGTTCATTCCCGTCGTGTTCGGGCGCCGTTCACCAAACCGTGCTGAAATGTGGCCCATGAGTCAGGGCCTGCGCGAATACATCGATCAACTCGTCACGGAGGGGTACACGGTCACCGATGTGCACGGGGAGGATCCCTTCCTGCTCGACCCCATGGGCAAGGCCGTCGAGACGTGGCGCGACAAGTACCCCTACGAGGAGCTGCTGAGCCGCGACGAGTACGAGATCGAGAAGCGGCAGCTGCAGATCGAGCTGCTGAAGTTCCAGTACTCGACGCAGGACCGCGGCGAGAAGCACATCATCATCTTCGAGGGTCGCGACGCCGCGGGCAAGGGCGGCGCCATCAAGCGGTTCACGGAGCACCTCAATCCCCGGACGGCGCGCGTCGTCGCCCTTGCGGCCCCCACCGAGCGGGAGCGCGGCCAGTGGTACTTCCAGCGCTACGTCCAGCACCTCCCGACCAGGGGCGAGATCGTCTTGTTCGACCGCTCCTGGTACAACCGCGCCGGCGTCGAGCGCGTGATGGGATTCTGCTCGGACGAGGAGTACGAGATCTTCATCCGCGAGGCGCCCACGTTCGAGGAGATGCTGATCGAGTCCGGCATCACCGTCACGAAGTTCTGGTTCTCGGTGACGCAGCGCGAGCAGCGCACGCGGTTCGCCATCCGCCAGATCGACCCGGTGCGCCAGTGGAAGCTCTCGCCGATGGACCTGGAGTCGCTCGGCCGCTGGGAGGACTACACCGCGGCCAAGAACGCGATGCTGAAGGACACCGACACCGAGCTCGCGCCCTGGTACCGGATCAAGAGCAACGACAAGAAGCGCGCCCGCCTGAACGCCATGCGCCTGTTCCTCGACCTGCACGACTACGACGGCAAGGACCCGTCGATGATCAAGCCGACCGACCCGCTGCTGGTCCAGCGCGGCCGCAAGAACCGCCCGTCGACGCCCGGCGTGGAAAAGCTGAGCGCCATCCAGCCCGACGACTGACGGGCCTCAGGGGAGGGTACCCACCGCGCGGATGGCGTCGGCCAGCGGGCGGAGATCGCCGCGCATGATCCGCTGGGAGTTGGCCGACGCAGTGATCCCCGCCCTGCGGGCGGCTTCCTTGTTGTCGAGCCCGTCGAGCAGCGCGCGGAGCGTGCCGACGGCTCCCGGGCGGAGCCGGGCGAGGTGCGCGTCGATCAGCCGGACGACGCCGTCGGCCGCAGGAGTCGCGGTGGCGCGTTCGTCGCGGACGGCGGTACGCGCCGACTCGTAGCCCTTGCGGCGGGCCTGCTCCTCGACCCAGTCGATGGCCTCGCGCGCGAGCCACCAGGCCGAGCCGTCCTGGATCCGCTCGTCGATGACCTCGATCTCGCCGCCGCCGAGCCCGCAGCGCACGTCCCACCGCGGGGCGAGCTCCAGGCGGAAGAAGTACCACGCCGCGAGCGCCGACCCCAGGGAGGGATAGATGCCCTGCAACTCGTCGGCCACCGTCGGGTGCAGGGGCTCGAGGGGCCGGACCTGGCCGTTGGTGGCCGACGCCGCGGCCAGCAGGGCGCTGTGCAGCGCGCGGCGATCGTCGGCCCGCGAGCCGACGACGTCGATCAGCAGGCCGACCACCGGCTCCTTCATCCCGTTCATATGTAGAGAATACCTGCATTTGTTGAAAATGAAGGAGAAAGCTTCATCGAGCCGTCGTCTGGTTGTCAGTGGCCCCGTGTAGCGTGACGGGCGTGTGGATGTTGGTGATCAAGGGCGTCATCGTGGCCGCCTGCGCGGTGGCTGCCATGGCGGGCAACCCTGTGGTGCGGGTGCTGCTGCGGCGGATCGACGCGGCCTCGGCCGCGCCTGGCGACGACGAGGATGTGCGCCGCGCGCGGGAGAATCTGGGGCTCATGCAGGCCCAGCACCAGATGCCAGGTGGGCGTTGGATCGGCGTGCTCGAGCGGCTCGCGACCTTCGTCTGCATCGTGAGCGGGTTCGCGGGCGGTATCGCCGTCGTGCTCGGCGTGAAGGGGCTGGGCCGCTACGCGGAGCTGGCCACCGCAGGCCCTTCCTCCCGGAAGGGTGAGCTGTTCATCATCGGGACGTTCGCGTCCCTGCTGTGGGCCGCGGCGTTCGCCGGGCTGGCGCTGCTCGGTTGGAGGCTGCTGTGACCGAGTACTCGACGCTCTGGGCCGGGGTGCTGCCGGAGCCGGTGGCCGCGGGCCTGCTGGTCCGCTGGAGGGAGCCGCACCGCCGCTATCACGGGCTGCGGCACCTCGCTGACGGCATGGCCGCGCTGGATCGCCTGGGTGGCGGGCGTCTGGAACGGGTGGCCTTCTGGTTCCACGACGCGGTGCACACCGGCTCGTCGCCGGCGGACGAAGGGGCGTCTGCCGAGCTGGCCCGCCGGCTGCTGGCCGACGCCATGTCGGCCTCGGAGGTGGAGGAGGTGTGCCGGCTGGTGCTGATCACCGCGGCCCATGACCCTGAGCCGGGCGATCGCGCGGGGGGAAGGGTGGCCGACGCCGACCTCCACCCGCTGGGCTCCTCGTGGGAGTCCTACGCCGCCAACCTCGCGGCGATCCGCGTGGAGCTGCCGGGGTTGACGGAAGGGGAGTGGGCCGAGCGTCGGCGGGCGTTCATTGCGCGGCTGCTCGGCCGGGATCGGGTGTTCGCGACCGGTCTGGCCAGGGACCTGTGGGAGGAGCAGGCCCGCCGCAACCTCGAGAGGGAGGCGGCCCTGCTCGTCCCTACGGCCCCGCCGGTCACGACTCGGCGAGAAGCTGGTACAGCTTCCGCTTGAGCTCGTCGAGCTCCGCGGTTGCCTTGGCGATCAGCTCGGCATCGCCCGACTGGACGATCGCGCCCACGGCCTGGGCCATCTGGCGCATGCTGTGCGCCAGCGCGTGCGCGGGGTCCTCGTCGCCCTGGTGCTCCCACGGCGCGGGCTGCTGCGCGGCCGCCTCGGCCTCGGCGCGTCCGGCGTCGGTGATCTCGAAGATCTTGCCCGCGTCCGCGTCGACCGCACGGATCAGGCCCTCGTCCTCCAGCTGGTTGAGCGCGGGGTAGATCGCGCCCGGGCTGGGCTTCCAGCGGCCGTCGGTGCGGGACTCGAGCTCCTGGATGATCTGGTAGCCGTTGCGCGGGGCCTCGGCGATCAGCAGCAGCGCGGCCAGCCGGACGTCGCCGCGCCGACGGCGTCCGCCGCGCGGGCCGAACGGGCCACCGAAGCCGGGCATCGGGCCGCCGAACCCGGGGCCGAATCCTCGGCCGCCGTGTCCGCGGTGGCCACGCGGGCCGCCGCGCCGACCACGGGGCTCCCCGCCGTCGGCCTCGGTGAACATCTGCCGGGCGATGTCGCGCATGCCCGGAACGGTGAAGGGGTGGTGCATGGCGTGTTCCATGTCGTCTCCTCTGGTTTCTGGGGCGCCCCTGTGGCGCCGCCGATACTCAGTATGGACGACGTATCGCGATATGTCAAAGATATATCGCGATAGACTTTCTGATCAGGACGCCGAGGTGCGCGTGGAGCGGCGGTGCAGCAGGTTCAGCGCCAGCGTGAGCAGGAACGACGAGGCGAGCGCCACCAGCATCGCGAGAGTCATGCCCACCGCGGTGGTGGACACGAAGGGCGCCACGAAGGCGGGCACGTACGCGGTGGACTCGGCGCCGACGGCGCCGACCGTCAGCCCGCCCAGAGTCGCGGAGATCAGGGCCACGCCGAAGACGCGCTTGTCGCCGAACATGAACGGGTAGGCCGCCTCCACGAAGGTGCCGAAGAAGAAGTTGATGGGGGCGCCGGATGCGGCCAGCGCGCGCTCCCCGGACGTGCGGGGCTTCACGAGGTTGGCCAATGTGATGCCGAGCGCCACCATCACCAGCGAGACCATGTCCACCGCGCCGAAGAAGCTGTGGCCCTTCTCGCTCATCTCCAGGAGGACCAGCGGGAGGATGACGCCGTGGTAGACGCCGCCGATGATGGCTGGCCACATTGCCAGGCCGGCCAGCGCGCCGGCCAGCAGCGGGCTCACGTCCTGCGCCCACTCGATGGAGAACTTCACGCCCGTGCCGAGGAGCGTCGTGAGCGGCGCGAGCACGTAGTAGACCAGCAGGCCGGGCGCGAGGCCCGCGATGGCGCCGGTGACGATGTTGGCCGTCGTGGCGGGGAAGCGGCGGGCCAGCGTCCAGCCGATCAGCCACGACGCCAGCAGGCCGGCGAGGATGCCGCCCACGAGCCCGCCGAGCAGTCCGCCCGGCGCTGAGAGGATGCCCGCGACGGCGCCGGCGACCAGGCCCACCTCGTCGAGCCCCGAGATGCGCCGGGCGGCGACGGTGGCCACGACGATCGGCAGGCCGTTGATGAGCAGGTCGAACACCGTCGACAGGCCGTCCAGGCCGGGGATCTTGCTGATCGCGAGCACGAGCGCCAGCGCGATGAAGGCCGGGATCGAGCCGACCATGATGCCCCGGATGCTGATCCGCCGCCACGCGGGCTCGCTCCCGGATGCGGTGCTGGCCGACGAGCCGCCCAGCGCGGGCCGGTACTTGACGCCCCAGAGCTGGGCGAGCGCCGAGACGTAGGCGACCGAGCGGGTGACGCTCGTGGTCCCCGTGGTCCCCGACGCGCCCACCAGGCGCAGGCCCAGCTGCTGCGCCTTCGCGATGGAGGTGCCGCCCGTGCCGGCCGCGGGGATGTCGGCCGCGACGGCGGCGGCGATCGCGGCGGAGTTGGTGTCCTCCGGGTCCGAGCTCATCAGGATCAGGCCGTCGATCTCACCCGCGGCGATCGCCTCGGCGAGCTGCACGTCGACGGTGCGGGCTGCGGCGTTGATGTCGGCGAGCGGGCCCTCGCAGAGCAGGCTGGGCTGCCCGTCGGCGAGGCCCCAGAGCTGAGCCGCGGTCCTGTCGTCGGCGGTGTCCATGGAGGTGCCGGCCGCGACGAACTGCACCGCCGTCAGCTCGAAGCCCGCAGCCTCCAGCTGGCGGCGGGTGTCGAGGATGAGCTTGGCCGGGTCGTCGCCGCCGTGGCTGCGGAGGTTGCCTCCGCTGCTGGCCAGGATCGCGATGCGGCGGGTGGGGGCTGCTGACATGGGCGTACCTCGTCGTCGGTGGCTGAGGGCCCATAACTTAGGCCACTGCAACGCAGCGGTCCGCCACCGGCTCGGGTGGCGGACCGCTGGTTGACGACGGGCTCAGACGCGCTTGGTGCGGTTGCGCTCCTTGGCGCGGTCGTTGGCGTTCAGCAGCACCTTGCGGATGCGGACCACGGCCGGGGTCACCTCGAGGCACTCGTCGGCGGCGCAGAACTCGAGCTGCTGCTCCATCGACATCTTCTTGGCCGGGATCAGACGCTCCAGCTCGTCGCCGGTGGACGAGCGCACGTTCGTGAGCTTCTTCTCCTTCGCCGGGTTCACGTCCATGTCCTCGGCGCGCGGGTTCTCGCCGACGATCATGCCCTCGTACACCTCGTCGCCGGGCGAGACGAACAGAGTGCCGCGCTCCTGCAGGTTGAACAGCGCGTAGCCGGTCACCACGCCGGTGCGGTCGGCCACCAGCGAGCCGGTGGGGCGCGTGCGGAAGTTGCCCGCCCAGGGGGCGTAGCCCTCCGCGACGTGGTTCATGATGCCGGTGCCGCGCGTCTCGGTGAGGAACTCCGTGCGGAAGCCGATGAGGCCGCGGGCCGGCACGAGGAACTCGAGCCGCACCCAGCCGGTGCCGTGGTTGACCATCTGCTCCATCTGGCCACGGCGCAGTCCCATCAGCTGCGTGACGGTGCCGACGTACTCCTCGGGAATGTCCACGGTGAGGCGCTCGACGGGCTCGTGCAGCTTGCCGTCGATCGTGCGCGTCACCACCTGCGGCTTGCCGACCGTGAGCTCGAAGCCCTCGCGGCGCATCATCTCGACGAGGATGGCCAGCTGCAGCTCGCCACGGCCCTGGACCTCCCAGGTGTCGGGGCGCTCGGTGGGCATGACGCGGATCGACACGTTGCCGATCAGCTCCTGGTCCAGGCGCGCCTTCACCAGGCGGGCGGTGAGGTTCTTGCCGGACTTGCCGGCCAGCGGCGACGTGTTGATGCCGATGGTCATCGAGATCGACGGCTCGTCGACGTGGATCAGCGGCAGCGGGGTGGGGTTCTCCGGGTCGGACAGCGTCTCGCCGATCATGATCTCCGGGATGCCTGCGATGGCGACGATGTCGCCGGGGCGGGCGACGTCGGCCTGCACGCGCTCCAGCGCCTCGGTGATGAGCAGCTCCGTGAGCTTGACCGTGCTGACCGTGCCGTCGGTCTTGCACCAGGCCACCTGCTGGCCGCGGCGCAGCTCGCCCGCCACCACGCGGCAGAGGGCGAGACGGCCGAGGTACGGCGACGCGTCGAGGTTCGTGACGTGCGCCTGCAGCGTCGCGCCGTCCTCGTAGGTGGGGGCGGGCACGTGCTCCATGAGGACGTCGAACAGCGGCTCGAGGTTCGGGCTGTCGGGCATCTCGCCGTCGCCGGGCTGCGTCAGCGACGCGCGGCCGGCCTTGGCGGAGGCGTAGACGATGGGGAAGTCGAGGCCGTCGGCGGCATCGTCGTCGAGCAGGTCCATGAACAGGTCGTAGGTCTCCTCCACGACCGCGGAGATCCGCGCGTCCGAGCGGTCCACCTTGTTCACCACCACGATGATCGGCAGCTTCTTGGCCAGGGCCTTGCGCAGCACGAACCGGGTCTGGGGGAGCGGGCCCTCCGAGGAGTCGACGAGCAGCACCACGCCGTCGACCATCTCGAGGCCGCGCTCGACCTCACCGCCGAAGTCGGCGTGGCCCGGGGTGTCGATGATGTTGATGGTCACGGCCTCACCGCTGGGGCGCACGTGCCGCACCGCGGTGTTCTTTGCGAGGATGGTGATGCCCTTCTCGCGCTCGAGGTCCATCGAGTCCATGACCCGGTTGTTGATGTCCGCGCCCTCCCGGAATGCGCCCGACTGCCAGAGCATGGCGTCGACGAGGGTCGTCTTGCCGTGGTCGACATGGGCGACGATCGCGACGTTTCGGAGGTCTTGGCGGATGGGCATAGGCGGGCGCTCCCCACGGGGTAGACAAAAAGGGCCGTCGGAAAGTGTAAGGCGGCCGAGCGCTCAGCCCTAACGGCGCGCGTCGAGAACCCTGGTGCGGGGCCGTCGAGGAGCGGCTACTCAGCCTCCATGGAGTTTTGACGCACAACTAGGTCTTTCGTGACCTACAGCGCACAGCAGGCGTACTTGTGCGTCAAAATTCCATGCCGAGGGGTGGGCGGTCAGGCCGACAGCGCCTGGAAGGCCTCTTCGGACGAGTCGCGGAGGAACTGCGCGCAGCGCTCCTGCTCCTCCAGCTCGCCGATCCGGCCGGCGGCCACGCTCAGTGCCCACAGGGCGCGGAGGAAGCCGCGGTTGGGCTCGTGCGCCCACGGGATCTGGCCGGAGCCCTTCCAGCCGTTGCGGCGCAGCGCGTCCAGGCCGCGGTGATAGCCGGTGCGGGCATAGGCGTAGGCGGCCACCGCGCTTCCGACGCCCGGCTCGGCCAGGCACGTCTCGGCGAGCAGCGCCCAGCAGAGCGACGACGCGGGGTGCGCCGCCACGACATCCAGGAACTGCTCCTTGCCGCGCTCGGCAATGGCAGCCAGCGCCGGGTCCTCGGGCAACTGGACGACGACGTCGGAGGCCATCAGGTTGGGATGCGTCTCGCTCATGGGGGTCAGCCTAACGCGACCAGAAGGGCTCGACGCACGCCGCTACTCGCCGAAGCCCGACGACACGAAATGCGCGAGCGCCTCCACGGCCTGCTCGGCCTCGGGGCCCGTGGCGCTGAGCCGGATGGTGTCGCCCTTGCGGGCTCCGAGCGTTGCCAGGCCGATCATGCTGCGCGCCGACACCGGGCCTACGTCGCGGCACTGCACCTTGACGTCGGCGTCGAACTTCCGTGCCTCGGTGACGAACTGCGCGGCGGGACGGGCGTGCATGCCGTGCTCGTTGACCACGACGGCGTTGGCGGTCGCCTCGTCGCTCGGCAGCGGATCGGCCACGGGCGCCGGGGCGGCCTGCGGCTCGCCGAGCGCGTCCAGCTTGGGCGCCAGTGCGCCGGCCGCTTCGCGCGCCACGGCGTCGAGCGAGGCGCCGCCGGCCGCCTGGACGATCCCGGCGACGAGCCCCTCGACGAACGGGGCGGCGAGAACCCGGATGTCGGAGTCCGGCTGCCCGTACAGCTCGATCCCCAGCTCCGCGCTCATCAGCGCGGAGCCGAGGTCCACGAACACGGCGACGCCGTCGCCCTCATCCACCTCGGCGAGCGCGGACATCACCGCGGTCGCGTCCGTGCCGAGCCCGCCGTCGGAGGTGCCGGCGGCCACGGCCACGCCGGGCCGTTCGCCGTGCACCATCTGCAGGGCGAGGTCCACCGCGGCCTGCGCGAGCGGGGCGCTGTGGGAGACGACGACGATGCCGACCGCCATCAGCCCGCGACCACTTCGGCCAGGGCGTCCAGCAGCATGGTGGCGGAGGCGGCGCCCGGGTCGAGGTGGCCCGCGGACCGCTCGCCCAGGTAGCTCGCGCGGCCCTTGCGGGCCACGAGCGGGATGGTGGCGTCGCGTCCGGCGGCGGCCGCGTCGCGGGCTGCGGCGACGGCCTCGGCCAGCGGCTTGCCCTCGGCCACGGCGCCGTCGAGGGCGTCGAGGGCGGGGGACAGCGCGTCGACCATCGTCTTGTCGCCCAGCTCGGTGCGCCCGCGGGCGATGAGCCCGTCGAGGCCCGCCCGCAGCGCCTTTGCGAACTCCGCCGGGGTCAGCGACGTGACCGCGCCCGTGGCCATGCCTGCGCGCATCAGCAGCGTGCCGTACAGCGGACCGCTCGTGCCGCCCACCGTGCTGACCAGCGTCATGCCGGCCTTCTTCAGTAGCGCGTCGACCGTGTTGGCGTCGTCGAGCGTCGTGACGACCGCGGCGGTGCCGCGCGCCATGTTGGTGCCGTGGTCGGCGTCGCCGATGGCCGAGTCGAGGTCCGTCAGGTAGGACTTCTGCGCGTCGATGATCTCGGCGAAGCGGCGGAGCCAGGCCGCGAGCTGGTCGAGGGAGAGGTCTGATGCAGTCACAGGCCCCACCGTAGCCCGGCCGTGACCACGGGCGCGTCCCAGAGTCCAAGGATCTCGTCGTCGGCCTTCACCAGCGTCAGCGAGCACCCGGCCATGTCGAGGCTGGTGATGTAGTTGCCGACGAGGTTGCGCGCGACGGTCACGCCCGCGGCCTCGAGCAGCGCGGCCACCTCGCCGTAGACGAGGTACAGCTCGATCAGCGGCGTGGCGCCCATGCCGTTCAGCATCGCGATGACGGGCGCGCCCGTGAAGTCCAGGTCGGCGAGGACCGGGTCGACGAGCTGCCGGGCGATGGAGTGGGCGTCGGCGATCGGCTCGCGATGCCGGCCGGGCTCGCCGTGGATGCCGATGCCGATCTCCATCTCGTCCTCGGGCAGGTCGAACGTCGGCTTGCCCGCGGCCGGGACGGTGCACGACGTGAGCGCCATGCCCATCGAGCGTCCGCTGTCGGCGACCTTCTGCGCGAGCGCCTTGACCGCGGCGAGGTCCCTGCCCTCCTCGGCGGCCGCGCCGACGATCTTCTCCAGCAGGACCGTGGTGCCGACACCGCGGCGCCCGGCCGTCCACGTCGAGTCCTCCACCGCGACGTCGTCCGCGACGACGACCGTCTCCACCTGCACGCCCGCGTCGGCGGCCAGCTCCGCGGCCATCTCGAAGTTCATCACGTCGCCGGTGTAGTTCTTCACGATGTGCAGCACGCCCGCGCCGGTGTCGACGGCGGTGGTGGCGGCCAGCATCTGGTCGGGCGTGGGGGAGGTGAACACCTCGCCGCAGCATGCGGCGTCGAGCATGCCCAGGCCGACGAAACCGCCGTGCATGGGCTCGTGGCCGGAGCCGCCGCCCGAGATCAGCGCGACCTTCCCCGCCTCCTTGGGCGTGGCGCGGTAGATGACGCGCGTCTCGTGGTCGACGCGGACCGAGCGGTCCGACGCCTCGATGCCCTTCAGGGCATCCGCGATCACCGTGTCCGGGGAGTTGATGAGCTTCTTCATGTCTTGTTGCCTCCTGCTTCGTCGCGTGGGCCGCGCCGTCTGCGCGTATGGCTCCATTCTTCCACGGCGTGGTCCGCGGGTAGACTGCCCGCGGAAACCCGCCCCAGCCGCTCGGCCTGGGGCACAGCTATGCAGTGCGAGGATGTGGACTGGCATGCCAAGTGTGGTCGTGGTCGGAGCCCAGTGGGGCGACGAGGGCAAGGGCAAGGCAACCGATCAACTGGGCGACCGCGTCGACGTGTGCGTGCGCTATTCCGGTGGCAACAACGCCGGTCACACGCTGGTGGTGGGCGGCGAGAAGTTCGTCCTGCACCTGCTGCCGTCGGGCATCCTCAACCCGGACACCGTCACGGTGATCGGCAACGGCGTCGTCGTCGACCTCGACGTGCTCGCCGAAGAGCTCGAGGTGCTGACCTCGCGCGGCGTCGACGTGCCGCATCCGCTCGTCTCCGCCAACGCGCACATCATCACCGAGTACCACCGCGTGCTCGACAAGGTCACCGAGCGGTTCCTCGGCAAGCGTCGCATCGGCACCACCGGCCGCGGCGTCGGCCCGTGCTACTCGGACAAGGTCAACCGCCTCGGCATCCGCATCCAGGACCTGCTCGACGAGTCGATCCTGCGCCAGAAGGTGGAGGCCGCGCTGGAGCAGAAGAACCAGCTGCTCGTGAAGGTCTACAACCGGCGCCCGATCATGGCCGACGAGGTCGTCGCGGCGCTGATGAAGCACGCCGACGCCATCCGCCCGCACATCGTCGACTCGGGCCGCTACATCAACGACGCGCTCGATCAGGGCAAGGTCGTGCTGTTCGAGGGTGCGCAGGCGCACCACCTCGACGTCGACCAGGGCACCTACCCCTACGTCACCTCGTCCAACCCGACGGCGGCCGGCGCCACCACCGGCGGCGGCGTGGGCCCGACGCGCATCGACCGCACCATCGGCATCGCGAAGGCCTACACCACGCGCGTCGGTGAGGGTCCGTTCCCGACCGAGCTGAACGATCACGACGGCGAGGAGCTGCGCCGGATCGGCGGCGAGTTCGGCGCCACCACCGGCCGCCCGCGCCGCTGCGGCTGGTTCGACGCGCTGGTCGTCGAGCAGGCCGTGAAGATCAACGGCTTCACCGACGTCTTCCTCACCAAGCTCGACATCCTGAGCGGCTGGGAGAAGATTCCCGTGTGCGTGGCCTACGAGGTGGACGGCGTCCGCCACGACGTCATGCCGATGACGCAGTCCGACTTCCACCACGCGACCCCGGTCTACGAGTACCTGGACGGCTGGACCGAGGACATCTCGGGCGCGCGCACGTTCGACGAGCTGCCCGCCACCTGCCAGGCCTACGTCAAGCGCCTGGAGGAGCTGATCGGCTGCCGCATCAGCGGCATCGGCGTCGGCCCGGGCCGAGAGCAGTCGGTGGCCATCAACGACCTGATCTGAGCGCCGGCTACTCCAAGCCCAGCGCGAGACGGGTGAGGGTCACCTCATCGCGGCCCGTGCCATTTCAGTGTGTCGCGCCGACGTGATAGTGTGTACACAAAGGTACGCAAGAGGGAGGTCCAGTGAGCGTGACAGTCGGAGTGCGGGAGTTTCGGCAGAGCCTCGCGGAGTTCATTGACCAGTCCGACCCCGTGACGGTGACCAGACATGGGCAGGCTGTCGGGCTATTCATTCCCATCCATCGCGATCGTAAGGCCGAGATTGCGGCCTACGTGGCGGCAGCGCGGAAGGCAGATGCGCTCCTGGCTGAGTGGGGCGTCTCTGAGGACGAACTGGTTGCCGAGTTCGATGCCCTTCGAAAGGGCGAACGCGAAGCTACGCCGGAAGCGTGACCGGGCGACGAATCGTACTGGACGCGAACATTCTCATTCGTGCCGTGCTGGGACGGCGCGTCCGAGAGCTGATCGAACAGTACGGCGAGGAGACAACGTTCTTCGCGCCCGAACTCGCTTTCAATGAGGCAGCCCGACACCTTCCAATCATCGCCGACAATCGGGGTGGCGACGCGGGGGTGCTGGTGGGGGTCCTTGACGAACTTCGCCGGGTGGTCGATTCCGTTTCCCCGGATGTCACCGAGCCCCTCGAGCAAGCCGCGATGGCTCGGATAGGTTCGCGCGATCCGGACGACTGGCCGATTGTCGCGGCGGCCCTGGCCTTGGCCTGCCCGATCTGGACTGAGGACCGTGACTTCTTCGGAGTCGGTGTATCCACCTGGACGACGGCTCACGTCGAGGTGTACCTCCGGGGAGAGTGACGCTTTGCTCCGCTGAGCCTGGCTACGACAGGGCGAAGCCTTCTCGTGGCGTGCAGGTTAGGGCCTTATGCAGGCAGGATTCTCACCTCGCCGGCCGCGCCGTCCACGAGGACGCGGTCGCCGGTGCGGAGGCGCGCCGTCGCGTCGCCGCAGCCGACGACCGCGGGTACCCCGAACTCGCGGGCGACGATCGCCGCGTGGCTGAGCGGGGCGCCGAGGTCCGTGACGATCCCGCCG
Source organism: Arachnia sp. (assembly GCA_047602285.1). GTDB lineage: Bacteria > Actinomycetota > Actinomycetes > Propionibacteriales > Propionibacteriaceae > Arachnia. The sequence continues at coordinate 1,412,099 of JASGHR010000001.1, read as the reverse complement.
GCGCGGGGGAAGAGCGGCGTCCAGCCGATGTTTGTCAGCCGTGTGACCAGGATCTCGCCGGGGAGCAGCTGGTCCGCGTCCTCGAACCGGTCGAGGCGGCGGACCACCCCTTCTGCCTGGCCGAGCGCTCCGGGATGTCCGACGATCACGTCCGACGACGGCGCCGCGGGTGGCCGGTGCTGGCCGGCGACGAAGACGTCCGGGCGCCTGTCCGGGTCGAGCGCCCAGGCGAACGGGTCGAACGGCCCGCAGATGATCCCGGGCAGCGGGGGCAGCTCGCGGTAGCGGCGCAGCGTCTCGCGGCGGAGGTCGAACAGCGCGAAGGTGCTCCGGTCGCCGTCGAGCGCGGCCAGCAGCTCCTCGACGGTGAGCAGGAACACGTCCTCGCCGATGCCGAGCACCGCGCCCGCTCGGAGCGCGAAGGCGCGCGTCACACCCGTCGCGCGGACGCCCTCCGAACGGGCCCGCTCCCGGAGCGCGGCCTGCCGGGCCGCGGCGGTGAGTCGACGGCGGATGCGGCGGGCGCGGCGCGCGTCGCGGGCGGTCAGGCGGGCGAGGGCCGCGTCGAAGGCCGCGCGCTGATGTGCGCCGCGTTCCTCGACGGTGGTGTCGCCCGCGCACTGGGCGAGCGCCCGGTCGAGCCAGTCCGGATCCTCCGCGGGGCGCGGCCAGGCGAGTTCGGTCTCGTTGACCCCGCGGTGTCCGAACCGCTCGAGGTAGGCCGCGCGGGAGAGCGTGCCCGCGTTCACCTGCTGGAGGCCTGCGGCGGGGCCCAGGCTCTCCAGCGGGCCGACGAGGCCCGAGAGGTTAGACATCAGGGCTGCTGCGTCGTCCGCGCCGATCTCGTCGCGCAGCTCGTGTTCCAGCCGCGCCGGCGACGTCGACCCGGAGGCGATGACGGCCCAGAACGCCTGGAGGCCGGCGTCGAAGAGGACCTCGTCCCAGGTGGCGCGCAGCTCCCCGGGGGTGCTGCAGCGCTCGATCCTCGCCTCGATCGCGGCGCACCGAGCCGTGTTCTCGCGGAGGAAGCGGGGGAGACGGAGGCGGGTCCAGCCCATCCGGACCAGGCTGCCGAGCAGCGCGATCCCCGTCTCGGACCAGTCGCGTGGCCTCAGCGGGATGAGCGGGATGGGGATGTCGTCCGGCAGGTCGCCCCACCAGGCCGACATCGCGCGGTAGGCCTCGCGTGGGGAGATCTTCGCGGCCTTGCCGCGCCGCGCGGTGATCTGGACGCTGAGGTTCGCGTAGGGCCGGCCGCCGATCGAGCCGGCCATCTCCCGGCCGCGGAGCGCCATGGCGGGGCCGCCGTGTGCCTGCTGATAGCGGGCGAGGGAGACCGTCAGTGGCGTCTGCGGCTCGGGATTGGCCTCGCCGAGGTTGGTTGCCGACCACAGGCAGGCGCCCGCCAGGGAGTCGTTGCGCTCCGCGCTGGCGGCGCGCCACGGGTTCAGCGTGGTGATCGGGCGCGCCTGGACCACCCAGATCCGGCCGGCGGCCGCCGCCCACTCGATGTCCTGCGGCGTGCCGTCGAAGATCCCCTCGATCTCGTGCGCCACGTCCTGCAGGTGCGCGGCCAGCGGGGCCAGGGCGTCGGGTCCGGCGAAGCCACCCGAGGGGCGCGCGAGCGTGAAGGTCTCCCCGGTGGCGTCGCCGGACACCAGCGCCTCGCCGAGGCCGGAGACCACGCTGCCGACCATCGTGTCGAGGCTGCCGCTGAGGGGGTCGACGGTGAACAGCACGCCGGAGAGTTCGGCGTCGACCAGCGCCTGGACGACGACGGCGAGGTCGCCCGACGCCGTGCCGGCCGCCGAGCCGTAGGCGGCCACCCGCGCGGCATGCCGGGACCGGCGCACGTGGCCGATGGCCGCGACCACCTCGTCGGCGGGCACGTCGAGCACCGATTCGTACGCCCCGGCGAACGAGGCGTCGGCCGAGTCCTCGGTCAATGCCGACGACCGGACCGCGAAGCGCTGGCCGGCCGGGAACCGGTGCAGCTCGACGGCGAGGGCCGCGGTGGCCGTCGGGGTCAACCGCTCGTCCTCGAAGGCGCGCGGGAGCACGACGAGCCCGCGCGGGACGGGGAGCCCGGCGCGCGTCAGCCGAGCGAGCGCCCGTGCCTTTCCGCCGGCGCTCGTCTCGTGCGGCGGCAGTGCATCCAGCAGGTAGACGGGCCTGCCGGCCGGCGCGTAGCCGAGCCGCCGCAGGCGTCGGCCGAGCGCCCCGCCCGCGATCCGGCCGAGCGCCCAGCCCGCCGTACCTGCCAGCACGGCGAGCGCGAAGCCCCACGGGGCCCATCCCGTGAGCCACGCAGTCCCGGTGCCGAAGAGCGCGGCGACGACGTTGGCCGCGACGACGACGAGCCGGGCCGCGCCCCGGTCAGTCAGATACACCGGAGTCGGGGTCGAGGATGGCCGCGCTGCCGGGGTGGCGGGCCACCACGTCGTCGGCGCGCGCGATGGCGATCCCGTGCCGCAGGTCGCCGAAGACGAGGAGCTTGTCGCCGATCTCGATGCCGAAATCGCGCCGCGCCTGCGCCGGGATCACGATCTGACCACGGTCGCTGACCGTGATGGAGCCGTAGAACTTCTTGTTCGGGTCGTCCGGGTGAGGCATGCTTCCTCCAAGGAAAATCTTGAATACAAGACAAATCTTGCGCCATGCGTCGGTGATTGTCCAGAGGGTGGAGTCGACTCGCCGCGTGCTTATCGGGCACCAATGAAGGGTGTGTCGTGCTCATCGCCTACCCGGGTGCGCAGCAGTCGGGCCGATTGATCGGTACTTCCCTAGGCTGGGGGCATGACGACCAAGCGCCTGATGATCATCCTCGTGAGCCTGCTCGTGGTGTTCATGGTCGCGACGGTGGTGGTGGCGGTGTGGCAGGAGGACCTCGGCTGGGGCTGGTGGTGGGCCGTCCCGCTCGGCGGTGGTTTCGTGGTGCTGATCATCGCTTTCCGCGTCCTCGTGCAGCGTGCTCAGGAGGCGGCCGAGCGGGCGGATCGCGCGCTCGATGAGGCCGAGCGGCGCGACTCCTGACTCACTCGAAGCGGGTGAGCGTCCCGGTTCCGCTCCGCGCGGCGCGGGCCGTGACCGCGACGGCGAGGGCCGCGATGCCGAGGCAGGCGGCGAGCACCACGTAATAGTCGGCGCTGGGCCAGCCCGTGCTGCGCCGACCGTCCGTGAGCGTCGTGACGATCACGCGCGCCACGTAGTGGCCGAGCAGCGCCACACCGGCGAACGTGGCGAGCAGCGGGATGCCCGCCTCGGCGGCGACGATCCGGCCCAGCGTGCGTGGCGGCATGCCCGTCAGCCGCAGGAGGCCGAAGACCCGCCGTCGGTCCAGGATTCCTGCCAGCGTGGCGACGGCGAGGGCCAGCGCGGAGACCGCACCCGCCACCAGGACGCCGAGGAAGGCGAGGACGGCGTAGTCGGTGGCCCACGTCGAGTTGGCGGCCGCGAGCCGCTCGGCCTCAGTGAGCGGCGGGTGAGTGAGGGGTTCCCGCCCGCTCTGGAGGGCCGTGCGGGCGCGCTCGAGCGCGGGACCGTCGTCGGCGACCGTGACGATGAGCTCGACAGCCCCGGTCTCGCCCTCGATGTCGACACCGGTGATCCCAGGCACCTGCCGCAGGCGCTCCACGGCGGCGCGCAGCGCGGGGTCGTCCTTTGCCGGCAGCGGCTGGTCGGCGGCGGGCGCGAGCGCGGCGACCAGGGTCGTGCGGGCGGCGTCGTCGCCGGGGACGGGCGCCGTCAGCGTCGTCCGCGCGCCGGCGAACACCGAGACGACGAAGCACGCGATCACCAGTCCGCTGACGGCCCTGAACGTGCGCCGCGGGTGCAGGCGGAGGCGGGCCAGTGCGATGACCATCGCCGTGGACTGCGCGAGGCGCGCCCACAGGCCGGCCAGCCAGCTGAGCAGCAGCGGGCCCGCCGTGAGGAGCCCGACGCTGACCAGGACGAAGCCGACGGGGACGAGGTCGTCGATCTGGATTCCCACCAGGCCGAGGGGGAGAGGGACGATCCGCCACCACCCGGGCGTGCGTTCGACGCGTTCGCGCGCGGCTCCGAGCGGGCCGACGGCGAGTCTACGGGCGCGCACGGCGGCGATGCCGACGGCCAGCGCGACGATGCCGACCCCGAGGATCGCCGACGGCCAGGGCCCTGGTTGCAGGTCGTCGGGGAAGAAGCGCGAGCCGCCCAGCTCGATCATTGACAACACGGGCGCCACGAGCCACGCGAGCGCGACGCCCGCCGCGACCCCGAGGCAGCTGGTGGCCGCCGTCTCCCACGCGGCGATCCGGGCGAGTGCGCCGGGAGCAGCACCGATCAGCCGGAGCGTGGCCAGCTGCTCGCCGCGCCGTGCCGATCCGAGGGCCGTCACGATCCCGAGCAGGATCACCACGGGCAGCCCGACGGCGAACGCGCCGATCAGCGCGACGACGCGGTAGTTCTCTGTGGCGTACTCCGTGCCCTGGAGCGCGGTCAGCACCAGGCCGCGGTAGGCGATGTCGTCCGGTCGTGCTCCCACGACGGCGACCAGGGCGTCGGGCCCCGCGAGCACGTCGTCCGGGAGAACACCGGCGATCGACGGGAAACGATCCCCGAGCTGGTCGCGAGGGCGGGCCTCCACCAGCGCGGCGAGCGCGGGTGAGAGCACCGCGGTGCCCGGCGCGGGTGGCCTGCCGATCCCCGGCACGGTCGCGGTCGTGTCGGCCGCGGCCGACACGCGCAGGATGCTGATGCGCCGGCCCTCGAAGCTGTCCTGCTCGCCGTAGACGAGGAGCGCGTCGGCGGGCAGGGCCGTCCCGTCATCGAGGTGGACGGCGTCGGTCCACTGCCGATTGGGGTCGATCCAGGTCGAGCGGAGGTCGCGCTCGGCCAGCGCGGTGAAACCGGTCCAGAGAGCGAGCGCGAGCGCCGTGCCCAGCGCGACGCCGCCGACGATGGCGAGCAGCCGCCAGCGATCGCCGCGGCCGCCGTTGAGGAGCCGCGCGAGCGCGATCATCGGCTGCCGCCGGAGAGCCGACCGTCGCGGACGACGACCTCCCGGTCTGCGTAGGCAGCCGTGCGCGGGTCGTGCGTGACCAGGATCACGGTCGTGCCCGCGGCGCGTGCCAGGTCCGTCAGCGCGAGCATCACCGTCTCGGCGGAGAGCGAGTCCAGCGAGCCCGTCGGCTCGTCCGCGAACAGCACGCGAGGGCGCGTCACGAGCGCACGGGCGATGGCCACCCGCTGCGCCTGGCCGCCCGACAGCTCGGACGGCAGCTTCCCGAGCCCGTCCGCGAGCCCCAGCCGCTCCAGGTCCTCGGCTGCCCGGGCCAGCGCGGGTCGACGGCGGACGCCCGACAGCAGGAGTGGCACGGTGACGTTGTCCACGGCGCTGAGGTCGGGTAGCAGCTGGCCGAACTGGAAGATGAACCCGAACGATGTCAGCCGCAGACGCGCCCGCTCCGCCTCCCCGAGGTCGTCGATGCGGCGGCCGTCGAGGCTGACCGTGCCGGAGTCGGGCGTGAGCACGCCGGCGAGCAGGTGCAGCAGCGTCGACTTGCCCGAGCCCGACGGCCCCATGACGGCGAGGATCTCGCCGGCCTCGACGTCGAGATCGATCCCACGCACGGCCTCGGTGAGGCCGAACGAGCGCGTGAGCGCCCGGGCGCTGAGTACCGCGCGGTCCATCGTCGGCGGCTCGAGGACGGCCGACGGCGCGGTCACGGCCGGACCTCGGCCTTCAGGTCGCCGAGCCGCGCGGCCGTGAGATCCATCCAGCGGAGGTCCGCCTCGATGTGGAAGAGGGCGTGGTCCAGGAGCAGGAGCGTCGCGAGATCGGCGCCCCGCTTGCGCTGCGTCAGCACCCGCATCCGGGCCAGGTGGGCGGCGCGCTGGGCCTCGAGCAGGCCGTCGGCGTCCGCGTCGAGGAGCAGGGCGATGACCGTCTTGGCGAAGAGGTTGCTCTGCAGCGTGGGGGAGGGCGTGTCGGGCGCGAAGAGCCAGCGGGCGATCTCCTCGCGCCCGGCCGGGGTCACCTCGTAGCGCTTGCGGTCCGGACCCGCGCCGGCCTCGTCGCCCAGCAGGGCGATGAGCCCCAGCTTCGTGAGCCGCGCGAGCACGGCGTAGACCTGGCCGAATGCGAGGTTCTTCTCCTGCCCGAAGAGCCGGTCGTAGCCGTGCTTGAGGTCATAGCCGTAGCTCGGCTCCACGCTGAGCAGCCCGAGCAGCACGAGGGAGTTGTCCATGAGTCGGACTATACACGGCACGTATACTGTCGGTGTATAGCCCGTCGACCTGGGTTTTCGGGGGATCAGGTGGCGAGGTGGAGGAGCTCGTGGGCCAGTGCCGCGTCCACGATCAGCGAGTTGGCCAGCCCTCCCCGGAGAGCGCCCAGCACGGTGCCCGCCTTCGCGGTGCCCTCGGCCACCACGATCTTCTGCGGCACGGGGCGCAGCGCGTCGGCGGTGATGCCGATCATCCTGCGCTGGGCCGAGCCCTCGATGACGTCGCCCGCGCGCGTCAGGAAGACCCCGCCGATCTCGCCCTCCACGCCCAGCGCCTCGTACTCCGCGCGCTCCTCGTCGGTCAGGTACTGGCGGGCCTGGCTCGTGGTGGGGTTCCAGGAGCCCACGGAGAGCGCGGCCATCGTCAGGGTGGCGAACGCGTCGAGTGCGCGGCGCACCTCGGGCTGCCGTCGGAACATGTTCGCGGACTCCTCGCTGTCGGCCAGCAGGGGGGCGACGATGGGGAAGGACTCGCCGTCGGAGCGGTTGGTGGCGCGCCGCATGATCTCGAGTGGGGAGATGCTGAGGTCCGTGCCCAGTGTTCCGGTGAGCTGCACGAGGCGGGCGGGCGGCAGCTCGCCGAGGTAGGAGCTCATCGCCGCGAGGGTGCGCCCCCAGGAGAGGCCGAGCACGTCCTGCGGCGTGAGTCTGCTGGTGATGAACCCGGCTGCGGCTGTCGCCACCCGGCCGAGCGCGTTGGCGCCCTCCTCGGTGGTGACGACGACGCAGTCGTGCAGCGTGAACGTCCGCCGCAGCCGGGCCGCCAGCGCGTCTTCCGGGCTCGGGTTCTCCTTGACCACGACGGTGACGGCGCCGATCTCCTTGGCCAGATCGAGCAGCCGCGCGACGCGGAAGCGCGAGATGCCCAGCTCCTCGGCGATGTCGAGCTTGTTGCGGTCCTGGAGGTAGTAGAGCGTCGCCGCTCGGACGGCCAGTTCACGGGCCCGCTCCCCGTCGATCCTTGCGCTCATATGAGCAAATGTAGATTCGGTAACGATCGGTTGTCAACGGAAAATCTTCGTCCTAGACTGGCCTCGCATTGCTGCACCGCTCATATGAGCGTAACGATTCAAGGAGGCGTCGTGAAGTCGCGATTCAAACTGCCCGACGAGCTGGGTATCACGGGCGTGCTGTTGCTCGTGGTTCTCGTCATGTCGCTGATCTCGGCCAGCTTCCGCAGCCCAGGCAACCTGACGGTGCTCCTCGAGAACGGCGTCGTCGTGGCGTTCCTCGCCCTCGGCCAGACGTTCGTGCTGCTGACCGGCGGCATCGACCTGTCGGTGGGCTCGAACATCGCGCTCACGGGCATGCTCGCGGCCCTCACCATGGCGGCCGGCCTGCCGTGGTGGATGGCGGTGGTCGTGGCCATCCTCGCGGGCATCGCGGTGGGCCTGTTCAACGGCATCGTGGTGCACTACGTCGGGTTGCCACCGTTCATCGTGACGTTCGCGACATTCGGGATCACAGCCTCCATCCCGAAGATCCTGACCAACGCGCAGTCCGTCAACGTGGCCGACCCGATGTTCGCCGTCATCGGCCGCGGCTCGCTCGCCGGCATCCCGACGCCCGTCATCCTGCTCGTCATCGCGCTGCTCATCTTCATGTTCGTGCTGCACCGCACCCCGTTCGGCGTGCACCTGTACGCCGTCGGCGGCAACAAGGAGACCAGCCGCCTGGCCGGCATCAACATCGCGCGCGTCACCATCTCGGCGTACGTCATCAGCGGCGTGTGCGCCGCGTTCGGTGGCCTCATCACGATGAGCCGCCTGATGGTCGGCTACCCGAGCGCAGGCTCGGGCAACGAGCAGTTCTACTCGATCGCGTCCGCCGTCGTCGGCGGTGTCAGCCTCTTCGGCGGCACCGGCACCATCCTGGGCGCGTTCATTGGCGCCATCCTGATCGCCACCGTGTCGAACGGCATGAACGTGCTCGGGGTGCCGAGCTTCTGGCAGCCGCTCGTCATCGGCGTGATCATCCTCCTCGGCGTCGTCCTCGACGGCTACCGCCGCACCGCGGCCGCTCGCGCCACCGGCCTGCGCCGCGTTCGCCGGACCGCGGAGGCGGGTGCGGGCGACGCGTCGTCGGCTCCACCGGGCGACACGGCCTCTCCACAGATTTCCTCGAAGACCCACTGAACCCACCACCGGAAGGAACCACCATGAAGTTGAGGAACACCCTCATCGCGGGCGTCGGCATCGCCGCCCTCGCCCTCAGCGCGTGCAGCACGGGCGTCACCACCCCCACCACCAAGCCGAGTGCCGGCGGGGAGACGGCCGCCGCCAGCATCTACCAGACCGACATCCCGCGTCCCGCGGCGTGCGACGAGTCCGAGCCCTACGTGGCCGTGTCCCTGCCGAACCTCACCAACCCGTACTACGTGTACATGAAGAAGGGCTTCGAGGACGCGGGCAAGGAGGCCGGCTACAAGGTCGAGGTGCAGGTCGCCGACAACGACGACGCCGCACAGCTCGCGCAGGTCACCGCCATGCTGCAGAAGAAGCCCTGCGCGCTGGCGCTGAACGCGGTCAAGTCCGCGCCGGCCGCCGCCATCGTCAAGGCCGCCAACGACGCGGGCGTGCCCGTGTTCACCGTCAACGTCACCGTCGACCCGGAGGCGATGACCTCGCAGGGCGCCAAGATCGTGCAGTACCTGGGCGCCAACAACAAGGAGGGCGGCAAGCAGACCGCCGAGCAGGTGCTGAAGGACATGGGCGCCGACGCCGAGCTGAAGGTCGGCTTCGTGTCCGAGCCCGACGAGGTGCCCGTCGTGCTCCGCGACCAGGGCTTCGAGGAGGGCATCGCCTCCGACAAGAACGCCAAGGTCGTGGCCACCGTCGACGGCAACGTCAAGCCCGACGACAGCATGAAGGTCACGCAGGAGATGCTCCAGGGCAACCCGGACATCAACGTCATCTTCGCCTCCACCGGCCCGGCCGCCTACGGCGCCATCCAGGCCGTGTCCGGCTCCGGTAAGGACGTCAAGGTCTACGGCTTCTGCGCCGAGGGCGAGACGACCACCGACCTGTACCCGGCCTGCGTCGCGCAGGAGCCCGAGCTCTACGGCCAGCTGGTCATCGGCGAGATCAAGAAGTGGCTCGCGGGCGAGAAGGTCAACACCGAGGAGCTGCAGCCGCTGAAGCTCTTCGTCAAGGGCGAGAAGCCGGCGGACAACGAGCTCGGCTGAGCCGAGACCACACGAGAGAGGGAGATGGGCATGTCAGACAACCAGACGGCGTGGCGGGCCGAGGGCATCGTCAAGAGCTATTCGGGCACCACCGTGCTGAAGGGCGTGTCCATCTCCCTCGCTCCCGGCGAGGTCGTCGGCCTCGTCGGACACAACGGGGCGGGCAAGTCCACGCTCCTGAAATGCCTGAGCGGCGCCGTGCAGCCCGACTCCGGCGTCATGCATATCGACGGCCAGGAGCACCAGTTCGGCAGCCCCATCGACGCGCTCAAGCTGGGCGTCTCCACCGTCTACCAGGAGCTCGCGCTCCTACCCAACCTCACCATCACCGAGAACATCTTCCTCGGCGAGGAGCTGACCACCCGCGGCACGCTCAACGCCAAGCAGATGCGCCGCGTGGCGCGGGAGCTGGTGGCCGAGTTCAACCTCGACGTCGACGTCGACCGCAAGCTGGGCGACTACCCGGTGGCGACGCGCCAGCTGCTCGAGATCGCCGTCGCCACGCACCGCGACTGCCGGTTCCTGCTCCTCGACGAGCCCACCACCAGCCTGGAGAGCGCGCAGGTCAAGGAGTTCCTCGACCTCGTGCGCGAGCTCTCCAAGGAGCGGGGGATCGGCATCCTGCTCATCGACCACAAGCTGAGCGAGCTGTACGCCGTCGCGGACCGCATCTTCGCGCTCGTCGACGGCGAGATGCGCATTGACGCCGCCGTCGCCGACGTGCCCCAGGAGGCCGTCATCGAGGCCATCACCGGCGAGCCCGCCGGCCACGAGGGCGGCGAGGCCTCCGCGGCGCCCGACGTCCGCGAGGCCCTCGGGGCCGGGGCCGAGGTGACCCTCGAGGTGTCGCACCTGCGCACGAAGGACCTCGAGGACGTGTCGCTCCGCGCGCACGCCGGCCGCGTGCTCGGCATCTACGGCCTCATCGGGTCCGGGCGCACCGAGTTCCTCCGCACCCTGGTGGGCCTCGACCCCGTCGACGCCGGCGAGGTCCGGCTGTTCGGCGCGCCGTACCGCCCCAAGAACCCCGCCGACGCGCAGGCCCGCGGCATCGCGTACCTCACGGAGGAACGCAAGATCGACGGCATCATCCCGCTGCGCGACGGCACGTTCAACGTCACCATCCCCGTGGTGCACCGCTTCACCGACGCAGGCTTCCTGCTCAAGCCGCGCGCCATGGCCAAGGCCGGCCAGGAGCTGATGGACCGGGTCCGCGTCCGCGGCAACCGCCTCGCGCCGATCGCCAGCCTCTCCGGCGGCAACCAGCAGAAGGTGCTGCTGGCGCGCGTGCTGGGCCAGGACCCGAAGGTGCTGCTCCTCGACGAGCCGACCAAGGGCGTCGACATCGGAGTCAAGGTCGAGATCCACCACCTGCTGCGCACGCTCGCGGCCGAACAGGGCATGACGGTGATCGTCGTGTCGTCCGAGGAAGAGGAGATCCTCGCCGTCGCCGACGACGTTGCGGTCTTCGCCGACGGCTCCTGCACCGGCCAGACCAGCCTGGCGTCCGACCTGACAGAAACAGACCTCAGGAAGGCCGCCTGGGCGGCCGCCTGAACCCGAACGAAAGGTGAACCACCCCCATGACTGATGTCGAAGGCATCCTGACGGCGGCCCGGACCCGCATCGCCGAAGAGGCCGCGGGCGTGAGCGCGGTGGCCGACGAGCTGGGCGAGACCTTCCTCACCGCGGCCCGGCTGATCTACGGCTGCCGCGGCAAGGTGTTCGTCAGCGGATCGGGCACCTCCGGCACCGTGGCCCGCCGGATGGCCCACATCTTCGCCGTGACGGGCACGCCCGCCATCTTCCTGCCCGCGATGGACGCGTTGCACGGCACGCTCGGTGTCGTCACCGAGGGCGACATCGTCATCGTCATCTCCAAGGGCGGCGGGTCCACAGAGATCAACGACCTCGTCGTGCGCTCGCAGCAGCGCGGCGCCGGCGTCATCGCCCTGACCTGCACCTCCGGCACGCCGCTGACCGAGAATGCCGACCTCGCGGTGGTCGCCGGCGCGACCCCGGGTGTCGACCTGGGCGACATGATCGCCATGGGCTCCACGCTCGCGCACGGCGTCTGGGGCGACGCGATGGCGACGGTGCTCATGAAGGTCCGCGGCTACGAGTGGGAGAAAGTGCACCACACCCACCCCGGCGGCGCGGTCGGCGCCAAGACCACCATGCCGGAGCCGGTCGAGCGGCTGGCGCTCGAGCCGCTGAGCATCGACGAGTACCGCGCCGCGAAGGCCTGACGGCGATGCGCGTGCTTGTCGCGGGCGTCGACACGTCGACGCAGTCCTGCAAGGTCGAGCTGCGCGATGCCGCCGACTTCCGGCTCGTGGCGCGCGGCACCGCCGCGCACCCGCCCGTCACCCCGCCGTGCAGCGAGCAGCACCCCGAGGACTGGTGGCGCGCCTTCGTCGAGGCGTTCCGCGCCGCGCTGGCCGGCGCCCCTGAGGGCTCCCGCGTGGCGGCCATCTCGGTGGGCGGGCAGTGCCACGGGCTGGTGCCGCTGGACGCCGCGGGCGTGCCGCTCCGCGCGGCCAAGCTGTGGAACGACACGACGACAGCGCCCGATCTCGAGCCGCTCGTGGCGCGGATCGGCGCCGAGCGATTCATCGAGCGGACGGGATCGCTGCCGACGGCGGCCTTCACCATCAGCAAGCTGGCGGGCCTCGCCGCGCACGAGCCGGAGACGCTGCGCGCCCTGCGCACCGCGCTGCTGCCGCACGACTATGTCACGTTCCGGCTCACGGGCGAGCGCGTCACCGACCGCTCGGAGGCGTCCGGGACCGGCTACTTCGACGCCGACGCCGACGAGTATGTGTGGGACTTCCTCGAGGCCGTCTCGCCCGAGCTCGACTGGCCGTCGATCGTGCCGCGGGTCGCGGGCCCGGACGAGGTGGTCGGCGTGCTGCACGCCGACGCGCTCCGGGAGCTGGGGCTTTCCGGCGAGGTCGTCGTCGGCGCGGGCGGCGGAGACCAGCACGTCTCGGCCGTGGGCCTCGGCCTCGCGCCGGGGGAGCTGGTCATCGCGCTCGGCACGTCTGGGGTGATCTTCACGCCCACGCCCCGCCCCGTGCGTGACCCCAGCGGGATCATCAACGGCGTCGCGGCCGTCCAGGGCGGATTCCTGCCGCTGGCCTGCACGCTCAACTCCACGAAGGTCACCGACGCGTTCGCCCGCTGGCTGTCGGTCGACCACGGCGCGCTCAGCGACCTCGCCCTGGCCGCCGGCGACGAGGGCCCCGTGCTCGTCGCCTACCTCGACGGCGAGCGGACGCCCAACCGCCCGAACGCGCGCGGCCTGCTGGTCGACCTGACCTCCGACACCACCCGCGAGCAGCTCGCGCGCGCCGCCTACGAGGGTGTCGTCTTCGGGCTGCGCGCCGGCGTGGAGCAGCTGAACGCGCTCGGCGTCGAGACCCCTGGCGCCGCGCTGGTCGTGGGCGGCGGCGCCCGCGCCGAGGCGTACCGGCGGTTCCTGGCCGACGCGCTGCAGCGCACCGTGCGCCTGCCGCAGGCGGAGGAGGCCGTCGCGCGCGGCGCTGCCGTCCAGGCCTACGCGCTGCACGCCGGCGTGCCGCTCCTGACAGCGATGGCGGAGCTGCGGCCCGACGCACCCGTCGTCGCCGAGCCGACGCCCCAGGGCGCCGAGCGCTGGGAACGCTACCGTCAGGCCGCGGCGCTCACCGCGCTCGACCGTTGAGCCGCGTGGGCGTCTCGATCGCACCGTGGGCGGTGGCCAGTCCGCTGACCGTCAGCGCGAGCCTCTACGCGCTGCCCGCGGAGGACCGGGTGGAGGGCGCGCTCGCCGCGCACGCGGCGGGCCTGTGGGTGCATGCCGACGTCATCCTCACCCGGGCGCCCGACGGCGCGCTCGTCAACACGGGCGTCGCCGTCGACACCATCCTCGCGGTGGCGGCCGCGGCGCCGGGCGCGCGGCTCGACGTGCACGTCATCGCCGGCGCGCCCCTCGACGGTCGCGACCCCGAGGTGCGCGCGGTGCTCGCGGCGCTGGCCGCGGCGCGCCCCGTCCGCTGGTCGATCGACGCCATGCTCAGCGACGGCCTCGCCGATGCGCTCCCCAACGGCGAGGTCTGGACCGCGTGGTGGCCACCCGCCGGTGGCCCGGCCCCTGCGCACGGCGGCGTGCTGCTGATGCTGATCCACCCCGGATCGACGCAGGCCGCCGACCCCGGCCTGCTCGCACACGCCCCCGAGCTGGGCGCGGCCGGCCGCCCCGTCGGCATCGACGGCGGTGTGACGGAGGCGATCGCCGCAGCGGCGGGCACCGCGGGCGTCGGCTACGTCGTGTGCGGCCGGGCGCTCTTCCGCTGAGGCCCGCATCCACCCGCGGCGAACCGTGACGACGGCCGGGGAGGCGCCACTAGGCTGGCGGGCGTGAAGATCCTCCTGCTCGGCTCCGGCGGGCGCGAACACGCGCTCGGCCGGGCCCTCGCCGCCGATCCCGCCGTCACCGAGCTGCACGCCGTCCCGGGCAACCCCGGGCTGGCCGGCATCGCGACCCTGCACGCCGGCGACCCCGCCGCGCCCGACGCCATGGTGGCGTTGGCATCTGAGCTGGGCGCCGACCTTGTCGTCGTCGGTCCCGAGGCCCCGCTCGTCGCCGGCGTCGCGGACGCACTGCGGGCCGCCGGGTTCGACACCTTCGGCCCCAGCCGCGAGGCCGCCGTGCTCGAAGGCTCGAAGGCGTTCGCGAAGGACGTCATGGCCGCCGCGGGCGTGCCGACCGCCGAGGCGCGCGTCTGTGAGACCGAGGAGGAGGCCGCCGCGGCGCTCGACGCGTTCGGCGCCCCGTACGTCGTCAAGAACGACGGCCTCGCCGCGGGCAAGGGCGTCGTGGTCACCGACGACCGCGCCGCGGCCCTCGCGCACGCCGCCGAGTGCGGCCGCGTCGTCATCGAGGACTTCCTCGACGGCCCGGAGGTCAGCCTCTTCGCCATCTGCGACGGCGAGCGCGCCGTGCCGCTGCAGCCCGCCCAGGACTACAAGCGCGTCGGCGACGGCGACGCCGGCCCGAACACCGGGGGCATGGGCGCCTACTGCCCGCTCGACTGGGCAGACCCGGGCCTGGTCGACGAGGTGATGGCCACCGTGATCGAGCCCACACTGGCGGAGATGAGCCGCCGCGGCACCCCGTTCGTCGGCCTGCTCTACGCCGGCCTCGCGCTCACCTCGAAGGGCGTGCGCGTCGTCGAGTTCAACGTCCGCTTCGGCGACCCCGAGACCCAGGCCGTCCTCTCCCTCCTGAAGACGCCGCTCGCCGGGGTGCTGCGCGCCGCCGCGCGCGGCGAGCTGGACAGCATCGCGCCGCTGGAGTGGTACGACGGCGCGGCCGTCGTGGTGGTCGAGGCCGCGGAGGGCTACCCGGGCGTCCCCGTCGTCGGCACGCCGATCGAGCTGCCCGCCGACGAGGACGACGCCTACGTCCTGCATGCCGGCACGCGCCTCGACGGCGACCGGCTGGTCTCGGCCGGCGGCCGCGTCCTCGGCGTCGTCGGCCGCGGGCCGACGGTCGACGACGCGCGGGCCCGCGCCTACGGCCTGCTTCAGGGCGTGTCGCTGGCGGGCGGCTTCCACCGCACCGACATCGGAGTGGCGCACTAGCGCCGGCCAGACGGAGGTGCGCCGTGATCCGACATCTGCGCGACGTGGGGCTGGTGTCGCTGGCGCTCGTCCTCGTGCTGACAGGCTGCGTTGCGGGTGGGGAGCGGCCTCGGAGCCCCGAGACCAGCAGCGGTACCGGAGCCACGAGCCCGACCGGCGCCACGAGCCCGTCGGCTCGCTCGTCCGAGGTCGGTGTGTCCGAGCCCCACGAATCGGAGTCGCCCGAGCCGGTGCCGGATGAGACGGATCCGCTACCCGAGGGACCGCTCGCTCGCTTCATGCTGACGCCCAGCGAGCATGCCGCGCTCATGTTCTCGTGGGAATCGCTCACGCATGCATGCATGAAGCGTTTCGGAAACTCGTGGAGCCACGAGTCCTATGCTGCGTATCGTCGGTATTTCCAGGAGATGCAGAGGATCTCCAACGAGTGGGAGTACGGGCTGACCGACCCGACGTTCGGGTACCAGCGGGCGGCCGTCGAGCAGCCGAGGGCGGGGGCGAGTGACCGCTATTTCCCGCTCCTGGTGATGGGCACGAAGGATCGAAACAGCACCGTCGGGCCGGCGCTCGCCACCGAGTCTCCGGGCGAGTACGACGGGGTCGAGATTCCACCGGGTGGCTGCCGTGGCGAGGCCTGGCGCGCGCTCGATGACGAGGGCGGAATCACCTGGGGAAGCGTCGCGGTCGACTACTGGACCATGGCGGTGGTGGAGACGGCAGAGCTGCCGGAGTACCGGGGCGTGGTCGAGCCGTGGATCGAGTGCATGGGCACGGCCGGGTTCGCGGTGACCGACCCGATCCTGGACGACGGTGACATCGTCCGGTTGACGGAGGTCCGCACGTTCGGGGAGCCCGGAGAGGACGAACTGAAGCTCGCCGAAGCAGACGCGCGCTGCAAGGAGGAGACCTCCTTCGTCGATCGGGTGCGGCCGTTGCGGTTCGCGGCGCAGCAACGCGTTCTCGACGCCCACCGCGACGTGCTCGAGGCGGACCGCGCGATGCTCGATCACAAGATCTCGCTGGCCGAAGCCTGGATCGCGGAGTACGGCGAGGGCCGCAGCGCGTGAGCGGATCCCACACCCGGCACGTGCTCATCGACCACCGGTGGATCGAGGCTTAGTCAGCGCGGGATCAGCGGCGGGATGGCTGCGCGGGGCGTCGTGAGCCAGCCGTCGGGGACGCCGAGGCCCTCCGCCAGTTCGCGTGACTTGGCACGCAACTCGCCGCACAGGGCGTCGACCTCCGCGGTGATCGCCTTCGACCGCGACGGGTCGAACGCCTCGTGCTCCAGGAACCACGCGCGGTTGGCCTCGATGGTCGACAGCGCGTAGAGGTCGCAGACGCGGCCCAGCAGCGCGGCGATGTAGTCGTCGTCGCACGCCTCGATCGCACCGATGAACGCCTCGAGCACCACGCGGTCGACGTGCGCCCGCGCGGCCTCCAGCATGTGCGGCTGGCACTGATTGATGGCGGCGAACGAGTCGTCGGCCTTGCCCGCGGCCCGCATCCGCCGCGCCAGGCCCTCCACCGTGTGCCGCTCGTGGAACTCGAACAGCTGGACATGCCAGCCGCGGGCGCGCAGCCGGCCGGACTCGGGCCGGCGATCGGCGGCCGCCACCAGCCGGTCGATCACCGAGCGCGCCGTCGTGCGCTCCATGAACGCGCCGCCCAGCAGCTTGGCCGTCTGCTGCGCCGTGCCGCGCAGGTCCATCTCGCCCCAGCTCGCCTTGTAGTCGAGCAGGAGCGCCTTGGCGACGAGCTGCAGGAGGACGGTGTTGTCGCCCTCGAAGGTCGCGAAGATGTCCGCGTCCTGGCGGGCCAGCGTGATGCCGTTGTCCGACATGAAGCCCGCGCCGCCGCACGCCTCGCGGCAGCCCTGCAGCGTGTCGTTGGCCCAGCGCGTCAGCACGGCCTTCATGCCCGCGGCCCTGGTCTCCAGCTCGCGCGACGCCCGCGGATCCGGCGTCTCCGCGTCCTGCACGCGCTGCAGCTGGAGCGCCAGCTCGTTCTGCGCGAAGCCGTAGGCGTAGGCGCGGGCCACCTCGGGGAGGAGGCGGCGCTGGTGCGTCAGGTAGTCGAGCAGCGGGATCTCGTCGCCCAGCCCCGGCAGGCGGAACTGGCGGCGCCGGTTGCCGTAGCGCACCGCGATCGTCAGCGCCTTGCGCGCGGCTGACGCGGCCCCGCCGCCGACGCAGATCCGGCCGCGCACCAGCGTGCCGAGCATGGTGAAGAAGCGCGCGTTCTTGGACTCGATGGCCGAGCGGTACACGCCGTCCTCGTCGACGCCGCCGTAGCGGTCGAGCAGCATCTCGCGCGGCACGCGGACGTGATCGAACGAGAGCGTGCCGTTGTCGACGCCCAGCAGGCCGCCCTTGTGGCCCTGGTCGCCGGTGGTGACGCCCGGCATGTCGGCGCCGGCCTCGTCGCGGATGGGCACGAGGATCACGTGCACGCCCTGATGCACGCCGTCGACCCAGAGCTGGCCGAACACCGCGGCCATCCTGCCGTCGCGGCCGGCGTTGCCGATGTAGGCCTTGGCCGCCGTCGGGCTCGGCGAGTGCACCACGAACTCGCTGGTCTCCGGATCCCAGGTGATCGACGTCTCGAGCGACTGCACGTCCGAGCCGTGGCCGAGCTCGGTCATCGCGAAGCAGCCCGGCAGAGTCACATCGATGGCCCCCGGCAGGAACGTCTCGTGGTGCCAGGCCGTGCCGAGGTTCACGATCGCGCCGCCGAACAGGCCGTGCTGCACGCCCGACTTGATGGTGAGCGACAGGTCGCCCAGGGCCACCATCTCGAAGTTCGCGACGGAGGCCGCCGCGTTGCCCGTTCCGCCCTGCGCCGTGGGGAAGCCGGCCGTCACGAACTGGCGCGCGGCCAGCCGCTTCACGCGGTCGAGCGCCCAGTCGCGCGCCTCGTCGAGACCCAGCTCGGGGTCGCGCACGATGTCGTCGGCGGTGATCTCGTCGCGCCACCGCTGCTTGATGTCGTGGAAGGGGCCGTCGAGCGAGCGCTGCAGCGCCGAGCCGGTGGGGGTGAGCCCTCCGCCGGTGTCGCCGCGCGGCGGGGACGGGGGAAGGAGGTCTTCGGCGGTCTCGGGCCTTGTAGGTGTCATGGTCATGGTCAACTCCTTCGTTGGGCGTCGAACGCGGGTGCGAACAGTTGGTCGATGTAGGCGACGACATCGGCGCGCGGGCGGCGCAGGTTGGTGACGATCCACCGGTCGGCCACCGCCCAGATGAAGCCGACGGCGCCGTGTGCCCAGATGTTGGCGGGCTCCTCGCTGAGCCCCTCCCGGCGGAGCCACGCGCGCATGGCGTCGGCGACGGCGTTGCCGATCCGGGTGGTGATGCCGAGCACCGGGTCCTCGGTGGGGGTGTCGCCGGTGGGGCGCGAGGACACGAACAGGTAGAGGTTCCTGTCGCGCTCGACCACCGCGAGGTAGGCGTCGGCCAGCGTGGTGACGAGCTCGCGGGGCTCGAGCGCGCTGGCCTCGTCGAGGGGCAGCTTGTGCAGGATGAAGTCGTGCACCGACTCGACGACGGCGGCGTAGAGGCCGGCCTTGTCGCCGAAGTGCCGGTAGAGCACCGGCTTGGACGTGCCCGCCTGCGCGGCGATCTCGTCCATGCCGACGGTGGGGCCGTAGGAGCGGATGGCGCGCACGGCGTCGCGCACCAGCGCGCGGCGACGGTCGGCGTTGTGCCGCTCCCAGCGCGTCGCCCGCCCGTCCTGGGCGCGCGTCTCCTCGGTCTGCATGAATCGACAGTACCCGAAACTTGTCGTACCTGCTACTGTCGGTATCGGATAATTTCCGAGAGGAGCTGGCATGACCGAACGAAGCGCCGTGATCGTGGGCGGCAACCGCACGCCGTTCGTGAAGGCGGGTGGGCGATACGCCTCGGCGTCCGCGCAGGACCTGTTGACCGCGGCGCTCGACGGGCTCGTCGCGCGGTTCGGGCTCGCGGGCCAGAAGGTCGACGAGGTCGTCGGCGGCGCGGTGCTGAAGCACACCCGCGACTTCAACCTGACGCGCGAGGCCGTGCTCGGCTCGGCGCTCTCGCCGCACACGCCGGCCTGCGACCTGCAACAGGCCTGCGGCACCGGCCTCGAGGCCGTCGTCTACGCGTCGAACAAGATCCGGCTCGGCCAGGCGCAGGTGGCCATCGCGGGCGGCGTCGACTCGGCGTCCGACGCCCCCGTCGTGGTGACCGAGCCGCTGCGCAAGGCCCTGCTGGAGCTGAGCCGCGCCCGGTCCGTGCCCGACAAGCTGAAGGCGCTCTCCCGCATCCGCCCGGCCGACCTCGCGCCGGTCCCGCCCGCGGTCGTCGAGCCGCGCACGGGTCTCAGCATGGGCGAGTCGCAGGCGCTGACCACCGCCAAGTGGGGCGTGACGCGTGAGGAGCAGGACGAGCTGTCGCTGCAGTCGCACCAGAACCTGGCCCGCGCCTGGGCCGAGGGCTTCTACGACGACCTGGTCACGCCGTACCTCGGCGTGGCCCGCGACGGCATCCTCCGCCCCGACACCTCGCTCGAGGCACTCGCCAAGCTCAAGCCCGTCTTCGGCAAGGGCGACGGCGCGACCATGACCGCAGGCAACTCCACGGCGCTGACCGACGGCGCGGCCCTGGTGCTGCTGGCCGAGGAGGAGCACGCGCGCGGCCGCGGCTGGCCGGTGCTGGCCCGCGTCGTCGACGCGCAGGTGGCCGCCACCGACTACGTGACCGGCGCGGAGGACCTGCTGCTCGCGCCCGCCACCGCCATCCGCGAGCTGCTCGCGCGCACGTCGCTGAGCTTGGACGACATGGATCTGCTCGAGTTCCACGAGGCCTTCGCCTCGACGGTGCTCGCCACCATCAAGGCGTTGGAGAAGGACGGCGTGGGCGTCGTGGACCGGGCGAAGCTGAACGTCGGCGGCTCGTCGCTGGCCGCAGGGCATCCGTTCGCCGCCACCGGCGGGCGCATCGTCGCCTCGCTCGCCAAGATGCTGGCCGCGCGGGGCCCCGGGTCCCGCGGCCTGATCTCCATCTGTGCGGCCGGCGGCCAGGGCGTCGTCGCGATCCTCGAGGCGGTGTGACATGGACATCCTGGAGTCGATCTACGCCACGCCCGCGGGCAAGTTCCTGGCCCGCAAGGCCGGTCTCGCCGACCCGCCCCGCCTGCGCCGCGGCCGCACGATGCCGACCGGACCCGTCGCGCTGGGTGAGCTCGACGGCGGCGGCCTCGCGCGGGAGACGCTGGCGCTGCTGGGCGTGAGCCCCGCCGAGGCGCCGCGCGACCTGCCCGAGAGCAGGACCAAGGACGACAAGGGCCGCGACGTGCCGCCGCGCTACCCGGCCCGGCCGGGCGCGATCGTCGTGGACGCGACGGGCCTCCGCCGGATCGTCGAGCTGGAGGGCATCCGCAGCCTGCTGCGGCCCGTCATGCGCCAGCTGGAGGGCTCCGGCCGCGTGATCGTCCTCGCCACCGACGCGTCCGCCGTCGAGGGCCTCGAGGCGAAGGCCGTGGCGCAGGGGATCGACGGCGTCAACAGGACGGTCGGCAAGGAGCTCCGCGACGGCGCGACGGCCAACCTCGTCTTCGTGCGCCCGGGCACCACGGCGGCCGACCTCGCTTCCACGTTCTCCTTCCTCCTCGAGGGCCGCTCGGCCTTCGTCTCCGGCCAGACGTGGCGCGTGGGGCCCGCGAAGGCGCCCCACGAGCTGTCGGCCCGGCCGTTCGAGGGCCGCGTCGTGGTGGTCACCGGCGCCGCCCGCGGCATCGGCGCGGCCATCGCCCGCACCTTCGCGCGCGACGGCGCCACCGTCGTCGCCGTCGACATCCCGCCGGCCGGTGACGCGCTCGCCGGCGTCGCCAACGAGGTGGGCGGCTCCGCGCTGCAGCTCGACATCACCGCAGCCGACGCAGGCCGCAGGATCGCCGAGCACGTCGCCAGCCGGCACGGCGCCGACGCGCGGATCTGGGCCATCGTGCACAACGCGGGCATCACCCGCGACAAGCTGCTCGCCAACCTGGACGAGAAACGCTGGGCCGCCGTGCTCGACGTGAACCTCGCGGCCGAGATGCGGATCAACGAGTTCCTGCTGAGCAACGACGTGCCCGGCGGCCTGGCCGAGGAGGCCCGGATCGTCGGCATCGCGTCCACCTCGGGCGTTGCCGGCAACAAGGGCCAGACCAACTACGCCGCCTCCAAGGCCGGCGTGATGGGGCTGGTGTGGGCGATGAGCGAGGAGCTGCGCGGCCGGCCGATCACGGTCAACGCCGTCGCGCCCGGGTTCATCGAGACCGAGATGACCGCGGCCATCCCCTTCGTGCAGCGCGAGATCTTCCGCCGCACGAACTCGCTCAGCCAGGGCGGCAACCCCGTCGACGTGGCCGAGACCCTCGCGTATCTGTGCGGCCCGGCGTCCGGCGGAGTCGACGGCCAGGTCATCCGGGTGTGCGGCCAGAACCTGGTGGGTGCCTGACATGGCGCGCGAGGTGCGGCAGCTGACCCAGGCGCCCGATGTCGGCAAGCTGCTGGTCAAGGGCCTGGCGGGCGCGGCGCGGAAACGCGGCGCCCCCGTCGACGGCCTTCCGCGGCTCAGCCTCCTGATGGACGACCAGGCGCAGGACGTCGCCCGCCTCGCGCAGTACTGCCGGGTGACGGGCTTCGGGCTCAGCGACCGGGTGCCCGCCACGTGGCTGCACGTGCTCACGTTCCCGCTGCAGGCCGCGCTGATGGCCGACGACGCGTTCCCGTTCTCGCTCGCGGGCCTCGTGCACGTCAGCAACGACATGGAGCTCCTCCGCCCCGTCTCGGTCGCCGATCGGCTGCGGCTGATGGTGCGGGCCGAGAACCTCCGCCCGCACGCCAAGGGCGCGGTGTTCGACATGGTGGGCGAGGTGCACGCCGACGATGAGCCCGTCTGGCGCGGCACGTCGCTCTATCTCGCCACCGGGGTCCGCATCGACGGCGATCCCGCGGTGGCCGAGCGGCTGGCCGCCCCCGACGTCGCCGTCGCTCAGGAATGGCGCCTCGCGCCCGACCTGGGCCGCCGGTACGCCGCGGTCTCCGGCGACTTCAATCCCATCCACCTCAGCCCGGCCACGTCCCGGCTCTTCGGCTTCCGCCGCCCGATCATCCACGGCATGTGGACCCACGCCCGAGCTCTCGCGGGCCTCGGCGGGCGCCTGCCGGACGCCTACCGGGCCCGCGTGCAGTTCGCCAAGCCGATCCCGCTGCCCGGCCGGGTGGGCTTCGCCGCCACCCGCGAGGACGAGGGCTGGCGGTTCGCCGTCGTCGGCAAGGAGGGCAAGCCTCACCTGGTCGGCGAGCTGAGGGCCTGACGTCACTCGGCGGCGAGCTGGGCCACCACCGTGCGGGCGGAGCGGCCGAGCGACGGCAGCACCGGCAGCGTCGTCGAAGCGATGGTGATCACGGCGAACACGAGCGCGACGGCGCCCAGCACGCCCCAGGGGACGATCACGGGGGCGGCCATGCCCAGCGCGCCGAGCCCGGCCGCGAAGATGCCCACGCCGACCGCGCTCATCACGCAGCCCAGGAGCACCGCGGTGACGGTGATGATCGCGCCCTCGAAGACCACGACCATGACCTGCTGGGCCGACGTTCCGCCGGTGACCCCGATCAGCGCCAGCTCGCCCTCGCGCTGACGTGACATCATCAGCACCACGCTGACGCCGCCGCCGGTGGAGATGAGCAGCACGAGCGCCACGAGCAGCAGGAGCGACGTGACACCGGCCTGATCGAGGCCCTCGCGGCCGACCGACTCGAGGAACGCGTTGGTGGACGCGGCCAGCGCGCCCAGCCCCACGAGGATGCCGATCGCGAACATGACGGGCGTCACCGTGCGGGCCAGGCGCTCGCCCTTCGCGATCACGCCGGCGCGGGCCAGCACCCACGGCGCGGAGCGGCTGGGGATCAGCGCGGTCCAGACCCGCGTCAGCAGGCCGACGGTCAGTGGCGCGGACAGCGAGAGCACGGAGCCGGTCAGCAGCATGCAGATCACCGACATCTGGAGGACCGCGCTGGAGCCGTCGACGCCCAGTTCGGGGGCCATCAGCACCGCGGCGGTGCCGAGGCCCGCGACGAGCAGCGCGAGCAGGACCGCGCCGACCCAGCGCCCGATACGGCGACGACGCACCGTCGCGCCGGGCACCGTGCGCAGCGCCTCGACAGGGGAGAGGGCCGCCGCGACGCGCGACTGACCCATGCCCGAGAGGACCGCCCAGGCCACGAAGCCGACGGCGCCGAGCGCGGCCCAGGCCACGTTCGGATGCACCTGAGCCGCGATGTCGCTGGCCAGCTGCGGCTCGATGGCGCGGTCGCGCAGCTCGGTGGCGAGGATCGGGCGGACCGACACGAGCGCGAGAACCGCGCCGACGAATGCTCCGAGGAGCGCGACCACCGCGAGCTGCGCGAGCAGGATCCGCGACACCTGGCCCGGGGTCGCCCCCGCGAGCGACAGGCGCGCCAGCGAGCCGCGGCGGGCCTGGACGACGAGCCCCGTGACGGCGGCGATGACGCTCAGCCCCGCCAGCAGCGAGAGCAGCAGGTTCCAGATCGGGAGGAAGCGCAGCGACATCACGGCCTCCTCGTCCACCACGCCCAGCGCGACGGTCTGCTCGACGGCGTCCACACCGATGAGCGACACGAGGACGGCGAAGCTCGCGGCGACGAAGGCCAGGAGGACCGCGGCCCAGGAGGACCAGGCGGCCTTCAGCTCCGCGAGGATGATGGCTCGCATCACGCGGCCTTGCGCTCAGCGACGTCGGACGGGCCGGTGAGCGCCGCGAGCTTGGCGGCGACCTCGTCGGCGCTGGCCGCCGTCAGCTGGTCGACGAGGCGGCCGTCGCGCATGAACACGATCCGGTCGCAGGCCGCGGCCACCGTCGGGTCATGCGTGACGATCAGCACGCACTGGCCAGGCGTGCCGCCGATCCGTCGGAGCTCGGCGAGCACCGCGCGGCCGGAGGCGGTGTCCAGCGCCCCGGTCGGCTCGTCGGCGAACACGATCTTCGGGCGCTGCGCCAGCACGCGGGCGATGGCCACGCGCTGCTGCTCGCCGCCGGACATCGACGACGGGTGCGCGGAGCCGCGGCCGGCGAGGCCCACCGCGGACAGCGCCTCCTCGATGCGGCCGCCGTCGACGCGCTCGCCGCGGAGCCGGAAGGGGAGCGCGACGTTCTCGCGCACCGGCAGCGTCGGCAGGAGGTTGTAGGACTGGAACACGAAGCCGAGGTCGGTGCGGCGCAGCTTGGCCAGGTCGGTGCGCGACATCCGCGAGAGCGACTGGTCGAGCAGCGCGACATCGCCCGACGTCGTGGGCTCCAGGCCCGCGAGGCAGTAGAGGAGGGTCGACTTGCCGGAGCCGGACGGGCCCATGATGGCGCAGACCTCGCCCTCGCTGACGGACAGGGACACGTCGTGCAGGATCTCGACCTTCGAGGAGCCGACGGCGTAGGACTTGGACACGTGCTCGGCCACGATCAGGGTGCCGGAGGGGTTCTTCTGGTTGCTCATGACTCAAGCCTCGCCGCGGGCGCCGCATCCCACCATCCATAGGAGGTGTTCATTGTGGTACGACCAACGTCGTAGTGGTTGTCACCCCGGGGTGGGTGTCAGATGTGCCGCCTGCTCGGCTAGTGTCAGGCCATGGCAGCCAGCCCCGAGCCGCGCGGCACCGTCCGCCTCATCCAATGGGGCGCGCACCTCGCCTATCTCGGCGCCATCGCAGCGACGTACGTCAACAACATGGAACTCGTCAACACCATGGCGCCGTGGCAGGCCGTCGTGCAGGCGATCCTGGTCCCGTTCGTGGTGCTCGCCGTCCTCTATCGGACCCGCGTGCCGTTCGCGCTACCTCTCCTCGGCTTGGTCGCGCTCGTCACCGGCACGGATGCCGTCTGCGTCGTCGGCGTCTTCAGCCTCGCCATCCGCAGGAGCGGCCCGAAGGTGTGGGCGATCGCCATCGCGGGGGGACTGATCCGGCTGGCGACGCTGCTCGTGCCCGCGTTCAGCCCGGTCTCCCCGAAGGACACCTGGCCGACGACGTTGCTCTTCGTGCTGCTGTACATGATCCTTCTCCCGCTGCTCGTCGGCGCGTACATCAGGACCCATCGGCGGCTGGAGGCGTCGGTCGCCGAGCGGGCGGTGCGCGCCGAGGTCGAGCGCGAGGTGGCGGCGAGGGAGGCCGCGCAGGCCGAGCGGGAACGCATCGCGCAGGAGATGCACGACTCCGTCGGCCACGTGCTTGCCCTCATCGCCATGCAGGCCGGCGCCCTCGAGGTCAGCGCCAAGGACGAGCAGACGGTGGCCGCCGCCGAGGCCATCCGCACGTCGGCCCGCACAGGACTCGCCGACCTGCGCGCCGTCGTCCGGGCCCTCGGCGCCGACGCGCGGCGCGATCCCGCGCCCGGGATGGAGGCCATCTCGCAGCTCGTCGAGGCGAGCAGGAGCGCGGGGGCCGTCGTCGAGTATGTCGACGGGGCGGCCGTGGACCGTTCGGGTCTGCCCGCCTCTGTCGGCCGGCTGCTGTACCGCGGGGTGCAGGAGTCGCTGACGAACGCGCATCGGCACGCGCCGCATGCGCCGGTGCAGGTCGCCGTCGCGGGCGCACCGGGGCAGGGGATATCGCTGACGGTGCGCAACCCGCTCGCGCCGGGCGGGGAGCGCGGCGCGGGTACCGGCCTGGCGTCGCTGCGCAACCGTGTCGAGGTGTTGGGCGGCAGCCTCGACGCGCACGCCACCAAGGGCGTCTTCGAGCTCTCGATCAAGCTGCCGTGGGAGGAAACGTGATCCGGATCGCCATCGTGGACGACGACCCGCTCGTGCGGGCGGGCCTGCGCACCATCTTCTCTTCGGCCGACGACCTGACGGTCGTGGGCGACGCAGACGACGGCGCGGGCGTGCCCTCCCTCGTGGAGCGTGAGCGCCCCGACGTCGTGGTGATGGATATCCGCATGCCGGGCGTCGACGGCATCGAGGCCACACGCGGGCTGGCCGGCAACCCGGACGTGCGCGTCCTGGTGCTGACCACCTTCCAGCTGGACGAACATGTATTCGCCGCGATCGAGGCCGGCGCGGCCGGTTTCCTGCTGAAGGACACACCCCCGCGTGAGCTGATCGAGGCTGTTCGGATCGTGGCGGGCGGCGACGCCATGCTCAGCCCCTCGCACACCCGCGCGCTGATGGATCACTTCGCCGATAGCGGCCGCGACAGGCGGCGCGACGCCGCCCGCGGCTCGCTGGCGGACCTCAGCCCCCGCGAGCTGGAGGTCGCCCAGGGCGTGGCCGAGGGGCTCTCGAACGCCGAGATCGGCGCCAAACTGTTCTGTTCAGAAGCGACGGTGAAAACGCACCTCACAAGGATCTTCGCGAAAGTCGGCGACACCAACCGCGTCCGCCTGGCCCTCCTCGTCCGCGACGCGGAGGAGTAGCCCGGACCGGATCCGTGTGTGGTGTTGTTCCTTGAGCGGGTCGCGAGGCGCTAGCCGAACGCCGTGAAACGCCTGGGGATGTGGGCGGGTAGTTGCGGTAGCGGTGTTGTTCCTTGAGCCGGCCGTGAGGCGCAGCCGAACGCCGTGTCGAAAGGTCCCGGAGTGTGGGCAGGGAGCCGCGGTAGCGGTACCTGTGGGCTGTGGGTTTCGGACCCTTCGAGATGCAGCCCGCGGGGTTTGGCGTGGTGTGAGGTTGGCGAGCGGGCCGCTCCTCAGGGACCGGTCTGTGAGCCGGTCCGGGGAGTCGCGGCAGCGGTGTTGTTCCTTGAGCCGGCCGTGAGGTGCCAGCCGAATGCCGTGGTCGTTAGGTCCGAGAGCGTGGCAGAGAGTCACGGCAGCGTGTTCGTTCCTTGAGCCGGCCGTGAGGCGCCAGCCGAATGCCGTGGTCGTTAGGTCCGGGAGCGTGGGCAGGGAGCCGCGGTAGCGGTGCATGTGGGCCGTGGTTTCGGACCCTTCGAGATGCAGCCCGCGGGGTTTGGCGTGGTGTGAGGTTGGTGGGCGGGCTGCTCCTCAGGGATCGCTGTGAGCCGGTCCCTGAGCGAGGTCGTTCCTTGAGCCGGCCGTGAGGCGCTAGGAGACTGCTGAACAACTCGTCATCTGGTGGTGTGGGTGGCGGGCGGAAGGTTGTCGAGGCTGTGGAGCGGGGAGTTTGAGTTAGCGCTCTGGGTGCGGCAGTGGGGTCGTTCCGCCCGCTGTCGGTGATCTTGTGTGGTCCCGGGGGCCGGGTGCAAGTGATCGGGACTGAGGCCGTGTCGGTCTGGTCAGGCCAGGGCCCAGGCTTCGTCGGTCATCGTGAGGCCCATGGCGAGGAGTCGTCGCAGGTTGAGGGCGGCGACGCGGTGGTGGAGCCAGTTGTTGTTCTTCTCGACGCCTCGGTATGGGACGCGAC
This sequence comes from Arachnia sp., assembly GCA_047602285.1. Lineage (GTDB taxonomy): Bacteria > Actinomycetota > Actinomycetes > Propionibacteriales > Propionibacteriaceae > Arachnia. The sequence goes on along the minus strand of JASGHR010000001.1, from coordinate 1,384,636 downwards.
GGGCGCCGCGGGTGAGCCAGGCGATCGAGCGTTCGACCATCGGTCGGTGCTGCCGGTAGTCGGCCCGGAAGCCTTCGTCCGTTGCGCGTTTACGGTGCTCGCGTTGCAGTTGGTGATGCTCGCCCAGCAGCAGAGCGCGGCCAGATACCGCGGTGGTGCACTGCTCCCGTAACGGGCAGCCGCGACAGGCGGCCCCGAACGTGACGGCGCCCTTCGCGGACCGTCTCCTGGTGATCCCGGCCGGGCAGGTCATGGTGTCGGCGTCAGGGTTGAAGGTGAAATCGTCGATGGTGAAGCCACCCTCAACGGCGGGCTTGAGCGGCCACGGCTTGAGCAGCGGAATCCACTTCTTCTTATCGAGTTCATGGAGCATGTCGCCGGTGGCATAGGCCGAGTCCCCGAGCACCTCGACCTGCTGGTCGGCCGCGAGGGTCGAGTCGGCAGTGACCAGCTCGGCACCGACGGTGGCGTCGGAGTTGTCCGGCCCGTTGGTCTTGGTCAGCTCGCACACCATGGTCAGCCCGGTATCGGGCTCGACCACGACGTGGGCTTTGAACCCGTCCTGGCGTCGTTCCCGGGTCTTGTGGGCATGTCGGGTGTCGGGGTCGACGGTCGAGATCACCCGATCGGGAGCGGTCTTGCGGGCGATCCGCCACCGGCCGTCGGTGCCGTCGGAGTCCTCGGCCGGTTCCACGTCCTGACCCGCGACCAGAGCCAGCAGCGCGACCGCATCGGCCGGTTTCCCGCCCGCCTTGCTGATTGCCTCGACATCCAGCGCGGCGAGCAGCGCCAGCGCGTCACCGACCAGCGCGGAGACCAACTCGTCACGGGCAGCCGGGTCATCCCACGCGATCGGCGGCTTCCCGGTCGAGTCGTAGTCCTGCCCAGTAAACGCGGCCAGCCGGGTGCACTGCACCCCGATCAGGTCCTTGGCGCCGGGCACCTCACGGCCGACCCGACGAATCTGGGCGATCAACTGGGTCACGGTGTCCTGCCGGGCCACCGCGTCATCAAGGATCGTGGAGTCCAGCGCCCGACGCTGCTTGCCGGCCACCGCACCCGTTTCAGCGATGACGTCGCGGACCACCTCGAAGATCCGCTGCGGCCGATGGCTCGCAGCCAACCGGCGCCGCCAGTGAGTCAACGTCGAGGAGTCGAAGCCCTTCGCGTCGATCGCGTACCCGCACGCTGCCTTCCACCGCAGATCGAAGGTCAACGCGTCAACCGCTTCGCGGTCCGAATGGCCGTAAAGCGCCTGGAGCACGATCACCGAGGCGATCACCTCGCCCGGGATCGAGGGCCGACCACGCCCGGTCGGGAACAGGTCAGCGAACAACTCGCTCGGGAACAACCGGTCCCGATGCCCGGCCAGCAACGCGAACACGCTCCCCGGCTCAAGCAGGTGCCCAGCAACCGACTCCACATCCAGCAACTCACGCTGCCGACCCGACTCACCCAGCATGCACACAGGATCCCAGCCCAGCCCGACAACCCCGGAAGGCGCGCCCTTTAATCAGCAGTCTCCTAGCCGAACGCCGTGTCGAAAGGTCCGGGCGTGTGGGCAGGGAGTGGCGGTAGGGGTACCTGTGGGCCGTGGTTTCGGACCCTTCGAGATGCAGCCCGCGGGGGTTTGGCTCGGCGTGAGGCCGGCGAGCGGGCTGCTCCTCAGGGACCGGTCTGTGAGTCGGTCTCTGAGGAGGTGTGACAGCGAGGTTGTTCCTTGAGCCGGCCGTGAGGCGCCAGCCGAACGCCGTGGTCGTTAGGTCCGGGCATGTGGGCAGGGAGTCGCGGTAGCGGGACCTGTGGGCCGCGGGTTTCGGACCCCTCGAGACGCAGCCCGCGGGGTTTTGGCGCGGTATGAGGTTGGCGGGCGGGCTGCTCCTCAGGGACCGGTCTGTGAGTCGGTCCGGGGAGTCGTGACCGCGGTGTTGTTCCTTGAGCCGGCCGTGAGGCGCAGCCGAACGCTGTGTCGAAAGGTCCGAGAGTATGGGCAGGGAGTCGCGGTAGCGGGTTTCGGTCAACGACGGCCCTGGAGTCTGCCGCACAGGGTGCGGTCATCGATGGCCCTATGGGCCGGAAGGCCGTGGGCGACACCCAGTGATGGGCTGCTTTCCGTCTAGCCTGGTGAGCATGGAACAACGCACTGTGGGCATGTCCGATCTCGTCGTCAGCGCCGTGGGGCTCGGCTGTAACAACTTCAGTCGGCCGAACAGCGCGACGGAGTCGCTGGAGGGCAGTGTGCGTGTGATTCATGCGGCTGTTGATGCGGGCATCACCTTCCTCGACGGCGCCGACATCTACGGCGGCGAGCCGGGGCGGAGTGAGGAGTTCATGGGTGAGGCGCTTGCCGGGCGTCGCGACAAGGTGGTTCTCGCCACGAAGTTCGGTAACTCCGGGCGCACGGTTCCTGGCAGTGAGGAGTGGGGACCGAAGGGCGGCCGCACGTACATCAGGAACGCCGTCGACGCATCGCTCAGGCGGCTCCGGACGGACCGCATCGACCTGCTCCAGATGCACACGCCGGACCCTGGGACTCCGATCGGTGAGACGTTGTCGGCGCTGACCGAGCTGGTTGAAGAGGGCAAGCTGCGTCACGTGGGACACTCGAACTTCTCCGCTGAGCAGGCCCAGGAGGCCGATGCTGTGGCGCGGGAGAACGGCTTCGTGCGGTTCGTCTCGGCGCAGAACGGTTTCTCGCTGCTCGACCGGGGTGCGGAGCGCGATGTCCTGCCGACCGCTGTCGGCCTCGGCCTGGGCTTCTTCCCGTACTTCCCGCTGGCCAACGGGCTGCTGACCGGCAAGTACACCCGCGACGGTGGCGAGGAGGGTCGCCTGCGTTCGGCCGCGGCCTCTGTCGACCGACTGGGCGACGTCGACTGGGATCAGCTCGATGCCTACCGTGTGCTCTGTGCGGATGCCGGCGTCTCCATGCTCGGCGCCACGTTCGCCTGGCTGCTCAGCCGCACGGGGATCACGAGCGTGATCGCCGGAGCGACGCGCGCGGAGCAGGTCGCCCAGAACGTGGAAGCCGGAGCGACGGTGCTCGACAAAGCCACCCTGGCGGCGATCGACACGCTGTTCGCCGCGCCGCGCTGATCGGCCCCTGGCCCCCCCGCGTCGCAGCCGGGTTTCCCGGCCGTGCGAGGTGCCGTTTCGGGCGACGCGCATTGGATCCAAAGGGCGCGCGAAGGCGTCGGTTTCGGACCCCACGAGCACGCGGCCCCGCACGGCCGAGGCCGGCGTCCGGTCAGCGGGCGGGGCTGCTCCTCAGGGAGCGGTCTGGGCCAGCCCGCGCGAAGAGCGGGCGGTGGGTGTGGTTCTTGGCCTTGGCTTCGTCCGGGGGGCACCATGCCTGTGGGCCGTTCCTGAGCCGGGCCGTGCTGAGTGTTGCGCGCGGTGCGGCGGGTACGTGGTCGTTCGGTCTGCAAACCCGTGGACGGGGAGTTGGAGCAGGGCGGCCATGCCTCGCTGAAGGCGTGGGTTTCGGACCCAACGAGCACGCATCCCCGCGTGGCCGAGGCCGGGGTTCTGTCAGCCGGCGGGGCTGCTCCTCAGGGATCGGCGTGAGCCAGCCCCTGCGAAGCACGAGCACCGGACTCGTGGTCGGCCTTTGAGTCAAGTCCCCCGAGCGGAGGGGCCGAGCTCGATCATTCCTCGAGCTGGGCGCCGCGCGGAGCGCTGGGCATGTGGTCACTGGGTCCGCAAGCCGTGGACAGAGTCCTGACCCACAACACCCCTTTTTCCGGGTTCGATGAGCACGCGCCGGAGTTCGTCGCCCGAAACAGCCCGGATTCAGCCGTTTTCCGCAACCAGCCCCGGCTCGTGCTCATCCGACCCCGACGAACTCCGGCGCGTGCTCATCGGAGCCCGACGAGGGGTGTGTCGTGCTCATCGGTCTACCTTGCTTGTGTCAGCCGTCTTCGATGGAGCGCTGATGCACCTCGGGTGCTGCCAGGTCATCGCCTGCTGCCGGACATGGATGACGTCCACGATGGGATCTGCGAGGTCTCATCGTGAGGCGACGCAGGGTGAATGGCGTGGGGTGGCCGGTGCGTCGAGCGCTTTCGATAGCTTGCGCTCCTGGTGGGTATCGTTTCCGCATGGCACAGGTTTCGCCGATCCTCCCCGCGTCGGTCCGGCGCGAGCAGATCGTCTCGATCATCGAGCGCCAGGGATTCGCTCGGGTCACGGAGCTGAGCCGCGCGTTCCAGGTCTCCGAGGTCACCATCCGCACGGACCTCGACGCACTCGCCGAGGCGCATGTGATCGAGCGCGTGCACGGCGGTGCTGTCGCTGGTCACCGCGCTTTGGCGACAGAACCGGCGCTCGAACTCGCGATGACGCGGGCGACGAGCGAGAAGCGCAGGATCGGGCATGCGGCGGCTGCCATGGTGTCGACGGATCAGTCGGTGCTCATGGATGCGGGCTCAACGACCACCGCCGTCGCCCGCGCGCTCCTCGCGCGAGACGACCTGTCCGGCGTCGTCGTCTTCACCAACTCGCTTACCATTGCTTTCGAATTCGAGCGCGGCGAGCACCAGTTCACGGTGGGGGTGACGGGCGGAACGGTGCGGCACAAGCAGCACTCGCTGGTCGACCCGCTGGGCGACATGTTCATGGGCCTGATCCGGGGCGACATCTGTTTCATCGGCTGCAACGGCGTCTCCGCTGAGGGCGTCACCAACTCGTCAATGCCCGAGGTGATCATGAAAAAGCGCTTCATGGAGTCGTCCCGGAAGCGCGTGCTGGTCGCCGACAGCACCAAGATCGGACGCACGCAGCTCGCCCGCGTCGCCCCGCTGTCCGACATCGACCTGCTCATCACGGGCGTCGAGACCCCGGAGTCGAACCTGGAGCCGATCCGCGACGCCGGCGTCGCCGTCCATCAGGTGTAGGCGCTCCGCCCAGTTTCGCGACGAGCGCACCACGCCCCTCGTCAACGTCACGATGAGCACGGCGCGGTATCCGTCGGAGCTCGATGAGCACGAGCCCGGGTTCGTTGAGCGAAACGGCCGATTCTTGCCGGTTTCGGCCGACGAACTCGGCGACGTGCTCATCGGCTTGTGGAGGGAGGGCTGCGGTCACGTCCTACCGTTAGCGCCAGCCCGTGCCTTGTGGCTAGCTCCTATCGAGGTGTTCTCGGGCAGGAGGTTGGTAGCGAGTGCGGTGGTGAACGGGGAAAGCCCGGGCGGGATGTGGGTTATCTGGGTTGTCTACGGCCACCTACTCATCTCGGCCGGAGTCCTGATGGTGTCGGCTGACGCGCTCAGCGGTGCTCGGCCGCTGCCGAGGAGGGACGAGGGAGGGTCGCGACCCAGGCCGCGATGCGATCGGCCGCCTCGTCTGGGGTCAGGTGCGTGTTGTCGACGACGAGGTGCGGGTAGGCCTGGAGGAGTTCGTCGGCGATGCTGGGCCGGACGCTGGTCATGAGGTGCACGTCCATGGAGCGCACGTTCTCGTCCGACCAGGCCAGGTCGCGCTTGGAGCGCTTGTCCGCCAGCCGCTCGGGCGTGTGGTTGCGGTTGAGTCGGGTGTCGAGGTCGGCGCGCAGCTCGACGAAGGCCACGTCGCCGTCGAAGATCGCGATGTTGTTCTTCGTGAGCTCGAGGTCCTCCGCGAGGTCGAGGCCCCAGACGATGGTGAACAGCAGATCGATGCCGCCTGCCGCGGCCTCCTCCAGCACGCGTCGCCGGAACTCCTCATTGAGGACGTTGAACTGCGGCGACCCGTGGCCGAACGTCTCCACCAGCGGCTCGATGGTCATGTGGTTGTGAAAGAGTCGAAACCCGGTGCGTGCGCACACGGCGCGCCCCACAGTCATCTTGCCGACGGCGGGCGGTCCGAAGAGAAAGAGCAGCACGAGTCGACCCTAACCCCTGCCGACTCCTAGCTGCTGGGTCGGTCCCTGAGGAGGCGCCGCATGGTTGACCTGCGCCGAGTGGGAGTTGTCGCGGCGCCGTCTCGAAGGGTCCGGTTGTGGTTCGCCTGGGTGCGCTGGTGCGGGACCTTTCGACGCGGGCCCGGCGCTTCGCGCGGGGGCCCGGCTCAAGGAACGGCGTGCGCCACGGTCGGCTCAAGGTGTGACGCCGTGCTCCACGGTCGGCTCAAGGTGTGACGCCGTGCTCCACGGTCGGCTCTTGAGGAGCGATCTCTCGGTCTGTCTTGAGGTCGGGCCTGAGGTGTGGTTGCTGGGGTCGGTCCCTGAGGAGGCGCCGCGTGGTTGACCTGGGCTGAGTGGAGGTGTTGCGGCGCCGTCTCGAAGGGTCCGGTTGTCGGGTGGTGTGTTCTCGACGGCATGGTGCTCGATGACGGCAGGGTCAAGCCCAGTGGCCGGTTGTGGTTGGCCCGGGTGTGTTGGTGCGGGACCTTTCGACCCGGGCCCGGCGCTTCGCGCGGGGGCCCGGCTCAAGGAACGGCGTGCTCCACGGTCGGCTCAAGGTGTGACGCCGTACTCCACGGTCGCCTCTTGAGGAGCGATCTCTCGGTCTGTCTTGAGGTCGGGCCTGAGGTGTGGTTGCTGGGGTCGGTCCCTGAGGAGGCGCCGCGTGGCTGACCTGGGCTGAGTGGAGGTGTTGCGGCGCCGTCTCGAAGGGTCCGGTTGTCGGGCGGTGTGTTCTCGACGGCATGGTGCTCGATGACGGGAGTGGGCAGGGCGTGATGGCCAAGGCGTCGGTTTGCGCGGGCCGGTTGTGGTTGGCCCGGGTGTGTTGGTGCGGGACCTTTCGACGCGGGCCCGGCGCTTCGCGCGGGGGCCCGGCTCAAGGAACGGCCTGCGCTTCGCGGTCGACCCAGGGAACGGCGTGCGTCTTACGACTGGCGTGAGGATTTCATCAGTCGCTCGGGTGAGTGCCGCGGGCAGCGCGGGCAGGAGGGACCGTGGCCGAAGTGGAACAGCGGATCCGCGGCGTGGTTGCTGGGGTCGGTCCCTGAGGAGGCGCCGAGTGGTGACTGCGCCGAGTAGAAGGTGTTGCGGCGCCGTCTCGAAGGGTCCGGTTGTGGTCGGCGTGGGTGTGTTGGTGCGGGACCTTTCGACGCGGGCCCGGCGCTTCGCGCGGGGGCCCGGCTCAAGGAACGGCGTGCTCCAAGGTCGGCTCAAGGTGTGACGTGTGCGCCACGGTCGGCTCTGAGGAGTCATCTCTCGGTCTGTCTTGAGGTCGGGCCTGAGGTGCGGTTGCTGCGGTCGGTCCCTGAGGAGGCGCCGCATGGTTGATCTGCGCCGAGTGTGAGGTGTTGCGGCGCCGTCTCGAAGGGTCCGGTTGCCGAGCGGTGTGTCTCCGACGGCTTGGTGCTCGATGGCGGCAGTGGCCGGTTGTGGCTGGCCTTGGTGTGTTGGTGCGGGACCTTTCGACGCGGGCCCGGCGCTTCGCGCGGGGGCCCGGCTCAAGGAACGACGTGCGCTTCGCGGTTGGCTACCCTGCACGCCGACCGCGCGTGTCCCAGGCGCGCCGGGGATCCCTTATGTGCTGAGCGCGGCGGATCCCGCGGGCGTCTCAGGCGCGCAGGATGCCGTACGTGTGGCAGTTGACCCAGCTGTTCCAGGTGTGCTGAGTGCTCCGGGCGGTCCTGGCATGTCACGCCCTGCCGACTCCGGCGGGCTGCTCGCATGTCCGGATGATCGGACATCGTCGTGGGATGTGCTGAAGGAGCGGTGCCGGACTGTGGGTTTCCGGGTCAGCGGGTCGAATACCACTTCCCATGGGGTCGTCGCTTTGTCGCCGTGCAGCCGGGTGGGTTCGACGATCCCGTGGTGATGCGGACAGAGCAGCACGAGGTTCTCCAGATCCGACGTGCCGCCCTGCCACCATGGCACGACATGGTGCGCGTGGCACTCGGGCTCACTCACCCCGCAGCCCGGGAACATGCAGCCGCCATCCCGCATCGCCAGCGCTCTCCGCTGGGCGGCGGTGACGAACCTCGTGGCGCGGCCCATGTCCAGGATCTCGGAGTGCGAGCCGAGGACGACCGGGATGATGTGGGGCATCGCAGAGGAGCCGGCGCAGGTCACCGGCGGGAATCCTGTGCCCGGAACCGAGCAGCCCGGCTGCGGTGGCGCGCTGCGTGAGGTCCGCCTCGCTGATGGTCACCACGACCGTCGCGGACGGGATCGCAGGAAGTACCGGGATGACACGAGCACTCGGGATGGCAGGACCAGCCGGGATGGCAGGAACACCCGGGGCCGCGGGAAGAGCCGGGATGGCAGGAACACCCGGGCCCGCAGGAACAGCCGGGATGGCAGGAACACCCGGGGCCGCAGGAACAGCCGAGATGGTAGGACCAGCCGGGATGGCAGGAACACCCGGGGCCGCAGGCCTAGACGGGACCGCGGGACCAGTCGGGGCTGCCGAAGAACCAGTGCCCGCACCGCCGCCGCCCGAGGGCAGGGACGACGAGGCTGCGCGGGCCAGGTCGGTCAGCGCATCGGCATACCGCTGCTCGTGTGTGGGCGCGATGCCGTGGCGCCGGGTGCCGTCGTGCTCTGCGCGCTTCTGCCCGGCGACCAACCGCTCCAGGGACGAGATCAGCGGCTGCGCCTCAAGGTAGGGGAGTGAACCCTTGAACCAGAACGATCCCTCGCCGTCGTCCCCGAACCGCAGCGAACGCCTCCTGAGGGCCTCGCGGCGCTGCCATGCGACCTTTCGTTCCTCGTCCTCGCGAGAAGGGGCATGCTCGGGTGCGACCTGCCGCAGCGCCGCTTCGGCCTTGCCGGGGAGGTCGCTCGGCCGACAGTGGGCGGCCTCGCCGATCAGGATCCCGGTGATCCGCTCCGCCTGCTCCCGGTTGAGGCCGCGGGGCAGATCGTCGATCGCCTTGACGACCTTGGCCGCATGATCGGGCGTGAGTGTGCCGTCCAGCACGCCACCCGCCACCTGCGGGTTCCGCGCGATGTCCCTGCCCTCAGCCAGCGCGCGGGTGGTGTCCCTGCCGTCGCGGTGCTCCTCCAGGGTGATGAGTGCGTGCAGCGGCATGCCCTTCGCGATGCCCGCCGCGTTGCGCCGGTCCACCACCCGCACGAGTGAGGCGGTGAGCCCGGTCACCCGATCGGCGAACCGTCGGGCGCTCATCAGCAGCTCGACGAGGTCAGCCTCGGGCAGGTGTTCCCACTCCGTGGGGGAGACGCGCCCGAGCAGGGAGGCCATCTGTTCGATGGCCTCCCTTGTGCCGAGAGCGCGTGTCTGATGCATACCTGAACGCTATAAGACACCTCCGACAAAAACGAACGATTGTTCGAGTCGGACAACACCTCGGGGTTCTCGGACAACACCCTGTGGGCCTCCTGTGCGGGACCCCCGTGAGCCGGCCAGCCGACCCACCTGCAGCGTCAGGACGCCCGGCCGGCTGAGCCGAACTCCCGCATGCGCAGAGCGACCATCTCCTGGAACGCGGCCATGGCCGGCTTGAGCTGCTCGCTGGGCTCGACGATGTCCGGGCGCGTCGCCATCAGCTCTCGGAGAGCGGCGGTCCACGCGAGGTGCGAGTCCGTGCCCTGGTTGATCTTCCGGATGCCGGACGCGATGCCCTCCTGCTTCTGGTCGAGGCCGATCCCGTAGGAGGGGATGACGGCGCCGCCATGCGCGTTGATCCTGGCCACGGCGTCGGCCGGGACCGACGACGAGCCGTGCAGCACCAGATAGGTGTCGGGGAGGCGTTCCTTGATCTCGGCGATCAGCCCGATGCGCAGGCGCTGGCCGCCGGCCTCGTCGGTGAACTTGACCGAGCCGTGGCTGGTGCCCACCGCCACGGCAAGGGCGTCGACCCCCGTCTCGGCGACGAACAGCTCCGCGGTGGCCGGATCGGCGAAGACGATCTCCTCGAGCTCGCCGCGCACGCCGGCCTCCGCGCCGCCGACCGTGCCCAGCTCGCCCTCGACGCTCACGCCCGCGGCGTGGGCGGCCTCGACGACGCGGCGCGTCAGGTCCCGGTTGGCCTCGTAGCCGGCGGGCTCGTCGGTGTCGGGGTCGCGGCTGGCGTCGATCATGACGCTGGAGAACCCGGCCGAGATGGCGCGGAGGCAGTCGTCGTAGGTGCGGCCGTGGTCCAGGTGGAGGGCGACGGGCACGCTGTCGTAGTCGGCGACGACGGCGCGCAGCCGCCGCCACCAGCGGTCCTCGCACGCGTACGGCGACATGCCCGAGATGGCCTGCACGATGACCGGCGACTGCTCCGCCGCGGCCGCCTCCATGACCGCCACCGCCTGGTCGAGGCTGGAGACGTTGAAGGCGCCCACGGCGTACCCGCCGGCCTCGGCAGCCGCGAGGAGCTGCCGCAGTGTTCGGATTCCCATCTGTCAGAGGGAGTGGTCGATGCCGAGCTTGTCGAACTCGAGCACGATCGGGTCGGGGGTGATGGCGCGGGCATAGGCCAGCACCTTGGCCGCCGACTCGACGGCGACGCTGGTCTTGAACGCGGTGCGCAGGTCCGGGCCGACGGTGAGGAGGCCGTGGTTGGCCCAGACGACGGCGTTCAGGTCGCCCATCACGTCGCACATGTGGTCGCCGAACACGGCGTTGTTGCTGAGTTCGAACGGCATGATCGGCACGTCGCCCTTGGTGTAGATCACCATGTTCACCAGCGTGCCGAGAATCGGCTCCCCGACGACGCCCCACACGTTGGTGTAGACGGGCTCGGAGTGCACGATGGCCTGCACGTCGGGCCGGCGCTTGTACACCGCGACATGCACGGTGACTTCCGACGACGGCTCGAGGTGCCCGTCGAGCACCTCGTAGCGGTCGTTGACGAGCACGATGTCCTCGGGATTCATCTTGTCGTACTCGAGGTCGGTGGGGGTGATCAGGAAGAGCTCCTCGTCGCCCGGCACCCGGATGCTGATGTTGCCCTGGGTGTTGAAGTTGAGGCCGTACTCCATGGAACGCAGGCAGTACTCGAGGATCTCTTCGCGGGCCTGCTTGATGTCGAACGACGGGTCAATCATTTCTTCTCCTCATGATGGGTTTGGGTGGAGGGGTTCGGGGTGAGGTGGGCCGTGGCGTCGCGCAGGGCGACATAGGTCTGTCGCTGCGACGCGTACCAGGCCAGGTGCTCCTGCTCGGGCGCGAGCGGCGCGGAGGCGCTGTCGAGGGTGGCGGCGAACGCGTCGCCGAGTCCGATCGCACGGGCGGCGAGCAGGGCGGCTCCGCGGCAGGAGGCGTTGTCGGCGGCGACGGCGAGTGGGCGGCCCAGCGCGTTGGCGCGGGCTTGGAGCGCGGCCGCGTTGCGTCCTCCGCCGCCGGCCACGACGAGCGCGCCGGGGTCGACCCCGCGCGCCTCGAATGCGGCCGCGATCTTGGCGAACTCCAGCCCGGAGGCCTCGACGAACGAGCGCGCCAGCTCGGGCAGGCTGGTCTCCAGGGTGAGGCCGTGGACGGTGCCGGTGGCCGCGGGGTCGTTGTCGAGGGTGCCGGAGCCGCGCAGGTACGGCAGCACGATCAGCGGGGGAGGGGTGGGGCTCAGGTCGTCGAACACGTCGCCGACCCGTTCGCGCCCGACGAGCCGCGTCACCCATTCCAGCGCCCAGCCGCCCGCGGCGGTGCCGGCGAGCGTGATCCACGTCTCGTCGTCGATGGGGTAGGAGGCGAGGCCGGTGTCGTCGAAGCCCTGCGGGCGCGCGAGGGAGCCGACGGTGAAACAGTCGGACGAGCCGAGGCTGATGCAGGAGCGCACACCGGCCCGCCCGCCGACACCCAGGTAGGCGGCCGCCTGGTCGTGCGTGCCCAGTGCGACGACGACGCCGGCCGGCAGGCCGAGCCGCTCGGCGACCGCGGGTCGCACGGTGCCCACCGCGCTGCCGCTCGGTCCGGGCCGCGAGAGCCGATCCGGCGTCAGCCACGGCGCGAACCGCCCGAAGGCGCCGAGCAGGTCGTCGCTCCATGCGCGACGGTCGACGTCGAACAGCCCGGTCCGCGCGGCCATGCCGTAGTCGACGGCGGCCTCGCCGGTCCAGAGCAGCGTGAAGTACTCGCCGACGGTGAGGTAGCGGGCGGCGTCGCGCCACGCGTGCTCGGCCGCGATCTTGAACGCGGAGAACATGGGGTGCAGCGGCTGGCCGGTGATCGCATGGAACCGCGCGGACGAAACCTCCGCCGCGATGCGCGCGGCCGGCCCTGTGCCGCGGTCGTCCATGCTGACCACGACGGGGCCCAGCGGCGCGCCGTCGTCGTCGACCGGCAGCACGGCCTCCCCGAGCACGCTGAAGGAGAGCGCCGCGACAGGGTCGCCGCGCAGCCCCTCGCGCGCGGCCACCGTCGAGACGGCGGTCTCCACGGCGGAGCGGATGTCGGCGATGCTGTGCTCGACCCGGCCGGGCGCCGGACGGCTGAGGACGAGGTCCCTGCTCTCGGCGGCTAGCTCGCGGCCGTCGAGCGCATAGGCGGCAACCCGGATCCCGCTGGTTCCGAGGTCGATCCCGAGAACGCTCACTTGACCGCCCCCGCGAGGCCGTTGACCAGGTAGCGCTGAACCGCGATGAACAGCCCGATCACCGGGATGGAGATCAACACCAGGATCGCGAACAGCGCGCCCGGCTGGCTGAGGTAGATGCCCCGGTAGGCCAGCGGCACGAGCGTGAGCGGCTTCAGGTTGTTGTCGCTCAGGGTGACCAGCGGCAGCAGGAAGTCGTTCCAGGTCATCATCGTCTGCCAGATGGCCACGACGGCGAGCGCGGGCTTGCCGAGCGGCAGGTACATCCGCCACAGGATCTGCCAGGCGTTGCAGCCGTCGATCCGCGCGGCCTCGTAGGTCTCCATCGGGATGGCGAGGTACGAGGTGCGGATGGTGATGACGGCGAACGGCAGGCCGAGCGCCGTGTACACCAGCACCAGGCCGACGATGTTGTTGTACAGGCTCATCGACTGGAGGATCTTGTACGTGGCGACGACGATGCTCGACATCGGCAGGATCAGCGCGAGCAGCAGCGTGCCGAAGATCAGCGCCTTCAGTGGCACCCGCAGCCGGGCGAGCGCGAAGGCCGACATCGCGCCCAGCAGGCAGGTGAGCAGCACCGAAGGCACGGCGATCATCAGGCTGTTGAGGAGGTGCTGGAGGATCGGGTTCTGCGTCCAGATGAGGACGTAGTTCTTGACCGACCACTGCTCGGGGAACAGCCCGAAGAAGCTGGTGCGCGAGTTCTCCGGCGGCATCATCGACCAGCTGACCACCATCATCAGCGGCACCATCCAGAGGAAGGCGACGGGGATGAGGATGGCGTGCAGCCATCGGGGCACCTTCTGCCCGCCGCGGCCCTTCTTGTACTGCGCGACGTCGGTGGTGGGGGTGCTCATTTCTCGCTCCCTGTCATGAAGCCGGCGCCGAAGACGCGGACCATGGAAAGTGAACTGACGATGGCGATGACCAGCAGGACCATCGAGATGGCTGAGGCGTAGCCGACGTTCTGCAGCTTGAACGCCTCGAGGAACGCGAATGTCGGCAGCATCTCGGAGGCGTGGTTGGGGCCGCCCTCCGTCATCACGTAGACGAGCTCGAATGTCTTGAGCGAGCCGATGATGCCGAGCAGCACGAGTGAGAGCGTCGTCGACTTGAGCAGCGGGAACGTGATCCTGGTCAGGGTCTGGAAGCCGCTGGCGCCGTCGATCTTCGCGGCTTCGAGCACGCTCGGGTCGATCAGCTGCAGGCCCGCGAGGTAGAACAGCATCGAGAAGCCGGTCCACATCCAGACGTTGACGAAGATGACGGCGAAGATCGCGGTCTTCGGGTCGGACAGGTAGTTGTTGGTCAGGAACTCCAGCCCGGTGGCCTTGCCGACCTGCTTCAGGACGCCGTTGAACGGGTCCATGATCCGCTGCCACACGATGCCGACGACCACCGGCGAGAGGATCGCGGGGATGAAGAAGAGCGCCCGGTAGATCGTGCTGCCGCGCAGCTTCTGGTTGAGCGCCACGGCCAGGAGGAATCCGAAGAGGCCCTGCGGGATGATCGTCAGCGGGATCCACAGCGCCGAGTTGACCAGCGAGCGGTGGAACACGGAGTCGCCGATGAGCTCGCGGTAGTTGTCGAGGCCGACGAACGTGCCCTCATTGACGCCGTCCCAGTCGAGGGTCGAGGCCTGCACGTTGTAGACGATGGGGTACACCACGAACACCGCGAACAACAGCAGGGCGGGGAGGAGGAAGGCCAGGCCGACCAGGCGCTCGCGCCAGAGTTGTGACATAGGGGTCTCCTTGAAGGAGGTGCGGCGCCCCCGCCAGGGAGCGCCGCACCGGGTGATCAGCCGAGCGCGTCCTGCGCCTTCTGGATGTCGGCCGCCGCATCGGCGGGCGTCTTGTCACCGGTGGCGACGGCGGCGAGGGCGTCGCCCACCGCCTGGTCCATCTCGGGAGACTTGAAGTAGCGCGAGTACTTCGTGTTCGGCAGCCAGTCGTTCATGAAGAGCTCCCAGATCTCCTTCTGGCGATCGCTCGTGAACGTCTCGGGGGTGAGGCCCTCGACGGCGGGGACGTCGTTCATGGTGTTGATGAGCTTCTGCGCCGGCTTGCCTGCGATGAACTCGGTCAGCACCTTGCACGCCAGGTCCGGGTTGGCGGTGTTCTTCGAGATGCCGAGGCCGACGTCCATGCCGCCGACCAGCTGCGACTCGGCCGCGCCGCCCGGGATGGTCGGGAACAGGAAGGGCATGAAGCCCTGCATGCCCTGCGACAGCTCGGGGATGTCGGCCTTCGTCGGGTCGGACTGCTGGATCCACCACGCACCGAGCGGGATCATCGCGGCGTTGCCCGCCTCGAACTGGTTGGCGCCGCTCGGGTAGGCGTCGAGGCCGATGGCGCCGCTCTGCGCGATGCCGTCGGTGAACAGCTTCTGCCAGTACTCGAGGGCTTTGACGATGTCCGGGTTGGTCCAGGAGTCCTCGCCGCTCTCGGCGCGGTACGGCAGGCCGGGGTTGATGTTGTTGGCGATCTGCAGGAACACGACGTTGCGCAGCCAGGAGTCCTTGGCGGGCAGCAGGAAGGGCGCGTAGTCCTTGCCTGCCATCGCCTTGGTGACGGCGACCAACTCGTCCCAGGTCTTCGGGATCTGCTGGTTCGTCTCCTCGAAGATCTTGGTGTTGGCCCACATGTTCACGGTCTGGGTCAGCAGCGGCAGCGTGTAGTAGTTCTCGTCGCCCTCGGGGTTGCCGAGGCGGGCCTGCTCGAGGCCGATGGGGAAGAACTTCTTCTCCCAGTCGGCGCCCCAGATCTTCGCCGCGCACTCCTGCAGCGGCATCAGGTTCGAGCGGTACTGCTGAGTCAGGGCGCCCGGCTGGAGGCCCATCACGTCGGGCATCGTGTTGGAGCCGGCCCTCGTCTGGAGATCGACGAGGTACTCGGGGTAGTTGAAGATGGCGGAGTCGATCGTCACGCCCGCGTTGTCGGCGGTGAACGCCTCGATCATCTGCTTGGTGGTCTGCTCGATGGGGCTCCACGAGCGGAAGGTGACGGTGTTGCCGCCGGCGGCGTTGCTGCTCCCGGGATTGGTGGTGGGATTCGGCTTGCTCGCCCCACCAGCGCAGCCTGCAACCGCCAGCGCCAGCGCGGTGGCGCCCGCCAAGACGGCGGTCTTACGAGTAAGCATTGTGGGTGTTCTCCTCACGTCGATGTGAACTCACGAGGGCCTCGTGAACGCCCCCAACGGTAGGAGTGCTTACGGAAGATTTCTAGTGCCCAGCGGCAAACTGCCGAATGTCTTTCATCTTTTTTGGAATCGCATGCCCTAGCTTGTGAAAAAGAAAGAGCCTGTCGGAGGAGCTGCTTGCCAATGCGCAAGGCCGCTCGCGAGGGCGCGGGCGTGAGGCACGACCCTTCCGGGACACTAGAATCTGCGCCCATGAGCGTTCCGAACGTCCTTGCCAACCGCTACGCGTCCGCCCAGCTGCGCGACATCTGGGCCCCCGAGGCCAAGATCGTCTCCGAGCGACGGCTGTGGCTCGCCGTGCTGCGCGCCCAGCGGGACCTGGGGGTGGACTTCGGCGGCGCTGACCCCGACGCCGTGATCGCCGACTACGAGCGGGTGATCGACCAGGTGGACCTGGCCTCGATCAACGCCCGCGAGCGCGTGACGCGGCACGACGTGAAGGCGCGGATCGAGGAGTTCAACGACCTCGCGGGCCACGAGCACATCCACAAGGGCATGACGTCGCGCGACCTGACCGAGAACATCGAGCAGCTGCAGGTGCTCGAGTCGCTGCGCGTCATCCGGGTGCGCGTCGTCGCCGCCCTCGCGCAGCTGTCCCGGCTGGCCGTGCAGTACGCCGACCAGCCGCTCACCGGCCGCTCGCACAACGTCGCGGCGCAGCTCACCACGCTCGGCAAGCGGTTCGCGACGGCGGCCGACGAGCTGCTGGTCGCCCTCGCGCGGCTCGACGACCTCATCGGCCGCTACCCGGCGCGCGGCATCAAGGGGCCGGTGGGCACCGCGCAGGACATGCTCGACCTCCTCGGCGGCGACGCGGGCAAGCTGGCCGAGCTGGAGCGCCGCATCGCGCAGGAGCTCGGGTTCGCGCAGGTGCTGACGTCGACGGGCCAGGTCTACCCGCGTTCGCTGGACTACGACGCGGTGACCGCGCTCGCCCAGATCTCCGCGGCGCCGTCGAACGTGGCCACCACCATCCGGCTGATGGCCGGCATCGAGCTGGTCACGGAGGGCTTCAAGGAGGGCCAGGTCGGCTCGTCGGCGATGCCGCACAAGATGAACACTCGCTCGTGCGAGCGCGTCAACGGCCTGGCGGTCGTGGTGCGCGGCTACGTGTCGATGATCGGCGAGCTGGCCGGCGACCAGTGGAACGAGGGCGACGTGTCCTGCTCCGTCGTCCGCCGCGTCGCGCTGCCCGACGCGTTCTTCGCGCTCGACGGCCTGTTCGAGACCTTCCTGACCGTGCTGGCCGACTTCGGTGCCTTCCCGGCCGTGATCGAGGCCGAGCTGTCCCGCTACCTGCCGTTCCTCACCACCACCAAGGTGCTGATGGCCGCCGTCCGCAAGGGCGTGGGCCGCGAGGTGGCGCACGAGGCCATCAAGGAGCACGCCGTCGCGGTGGCGTTGGAGCTCCGCAAGGGCGCCAAGGAGAACGACCTGCTCGACCGGCTGGCGGCCGACGAGCGCCTCGGCCTGACGCGCGAGGAGCTCGGCGCGCTCGTGGTCAGCCCGCTGGAGCTGGCGGGCACGGCTGAGGACCAGGTGGCGCGGATCGCCGCGCAGGTCGCCGAGGTCGTCGCCGCGGATCCGGTGGCCGCGGCCTACCGCCCGGGCGCGGTACTCTGACGGCCACGTTCGAAGGAGAACCCATGCTCGACACGCTGCGCGCGGGCATCGCGCACACCATGGAGTACGTCGTCCCCGCGGAGCGCACCGTGCCCAACCTGCTGCCGGAGGCCCCCGAGTTCACAGGCATGCCCCCGGTGCTGGCCACCGGCTACCTGGTGGGCATCATCGAATGGGCGTGCATGCAGGCCATCGCGCCGCACCTCGAGGAGGGCGAGATCAGCCTCGGCACGCACGTCGACGTCTCGCACGTGGCACCCACCGTGCCGGGCTCCACGGTCCGCATCGACGTCACCGTGACGGAGGTGGCGGGCCGCGCGGTCGCGTTCGACGTCGTGGCGGCCGACGAGTACGCCACGATCAGCACGGGCAGCCACCGGCGAGGCGTGGTCAACGCGGAGCGGTTCGTCTCCCGACTGCCCTCCGACAAGGCGTAACGCCGGCGCTTATCCCCGGCCGACCCCGGTGGAGGGTGCGCGAGGGGCACCCGATACGGTTCTGGTTATGCGAATCGGCATTCCCATAGAGGCGGCCCCCGGCGAGAACCGGGTGGCTGCGACACCGAAGACCGTCACCCAACTCATCGGCCTCGGCTACGACGTCACCGTCGAGTCCGGGGCCGGCGCACGCGCGGCCCTGCCGGACGAGGCCTTCGTCGAGGCGGGTGCCGTCATCGGCGCCGCCACCGACGCCTGGGGCGCCGACGTGGTCCTGGCGGTGAACCCGCCGACCGACGCTCAGCTCGCCCTGCTGCGGCCCGGCGCGACGCTGATCGCGTTCCTCTGGCCCCGCCAGGACGCGGCGCTGACCGAGCGGCTCGCCGCCCGGGGCGTCACCGCGCTGAGCATGGACATGGTGCCGCGCACCAGCCGCGCCCAGGCGCTCGACGCGCTGAGCTCGATGGCCAACATCTCCGGCTACCGCGCCGTCGTGGAGGCCGCGCACGCCTTCGGCCGGTTCTTCACCGGCCAGGTCACCGCCGCGGGCAAGGTCCCGCCGGCGAAGGTCCTCGTCATCGGCACCGGCGTGGCGGGCCTCGCCGCCATCGGCGCGGCCAACTCGCTGGGCGCCATCGTGCGCGCCACGGACGTGCGGCCCGAGACGGCCGAACAGGTCGAGTCCATGGGCGCGACCTTCCTGCACGTCGCCTCGGGCGACCAGGGTGTCAGCTCGGACGGCTACGCCAAGGAGGTGGGCGCCGACTACGCGGCCCGCGCGGCAGAGCTGTACGCCGAGCAGGCCCGCGACGTCGACATCATCGTCACGACGGCGGCCATCCCCGGGCGCCAGTCGCCGCGGCTGATCACGGCCGAGATGGTCGACTCGATGCGGCCCGGCTCCGTGATCGTCGACCTCGCGGCCGCCGGCGGCGGTAACTGCGAGCTGACCAGGCCCGGCGAGAGCTACGTCACCGACGGCGGCGTGACCGTCATCGGCTGGACCGACCTGGCGAGCCGCCTGCCCGGCCAGTCGTCGCAGCTCTACGGCACCAACCTCGTCAACGCGCTCACGCTGATGACCCCGGGCAAGGACGGGCAGCTCGTCGTCGACTTCGACGACGAGGTGGTCCGCTCGATGACCACGGTCCGCGACGGGGAGATCACCTTCCCGCCGCCGCCGATCGAGGTCTCGGCCGCCCCCGCTCCTGCGGCGGCACCGGCGGCCGTCGCCGAGCCCGCGCCGGCCAAGGAGCCCCGCCCGTGGTGGCACCAGGTGGTCCTCGTGGGCGTCGCGGCTGTGGTGCTGATCGCCGTCCTCACCGTCGCGCCTGCCAGCTTCGTCGGCCTGTTCGGCATCTTCGCGCTCGCGGGCGTCGTCGGCTACTACGTGGTCTGGAACGTGACGCACGCGCTGCACACCCCGTTGATGAGCGTCACCAACGCCATCAGCGGCATCATCATCGTCGGCGCCATGACGCAGCTGGCCAGCGAGAGCTACGCCGTCAAGATCGTGGCTTTCGTGGCGGTGCTGCTGGCCTCCATCAACGTCTTCGGCGGATTCACGGTGACCCACCGCATGCTGTCGATGTTCAGGAAGGGCTGACCCGTGCTGACGAACTTCATCAACGCCACCTACATCGCCGCCGGGCTGATGTTCATCCTGGCGCTGGCCGGGCTGTCGAAGCACGAGACGGCCCGCAAGGGCAACGTGTACGGGATCATGGGCATGGTGTTCGCGGTGGTCGCCACGAACTTCGCCATCGCCTACCGCGACTACGCGAACCACAACCTGCAGCCCGACGCCGCCGTGATGCTCTACGTGGCGCTCGCCATCGGCGCGTTCATCGGCATCTGGAAGGCCCGCAAGGTGCAGATGACCGGCATGCCGGAGCTCATCGCGCTGCTGCACAGTTTCGTGGGTGCGGCCGCCGTGCTCGTGGGCTACAACGTGCACCTCGACCACCACGGCGCCGACGCGCTCCACATGATCGAGGTCTACCTGGGCATCTTCATCGGCGCCGTCACGTTCACGGGCTCGCTCGTGGCGTGGGGCAAGCTCAACGGCAAGGTGAAGTCCAAGCCGCTGACGCTGCCGGGCCGGCACTGGCTGAACCTGGCGATCGTCGTGGCGCTGGCCCTGCTCGGTTGGTGGTATCTGGCCACCGGCTCGATCATCCCGCTGGCGCTCGCCACCGTCCTCTCGCTGCTGCTCGGCGCGCACCTCGTGGCCGCCATCGGCGGCGCGGACATGCCGGTGGTCGTGTCGATGCTGAACTCCTACTCCGGCTGGGCCGCCGCGGCCAGCGGCTTCATGCTGGACATGACCGTGCTGATCATCACCGGCGCGCTCGTCGGCGCGTCCGGCGCGATCCTGAGCTTCATCATGTGCAAGGCGATGAACCGCTCGTTCGTCTCCGTCATCCTCGGCGGCTTCGGCGACGCCGTGGCCATCACGGAGAGCGGCGAGCAGGGCGAGTACCGCGAGGCCTCGCGGCAGGACGTCGCAGGCCTGCTCGCGGACGCGCAGAACGTGATGATCGTCCCGGGCTACGGCATGGCCGTGGCTCAGGCGCAGCACGCCGTCGCCGACCTGACCGAACGCCTGCGGCGCGCGGGCACCACGGTCGGCTTCGGCATCCACCCCGTCGCGGGCCGCCTTCCCGGGCACATGAACGTGCTGCTCGCGGAGGCCCACGTGCCCTACGACATCGTCTACGAGATGGACGAGATCAACGACGACTTCGGTGAGGTCGACGTCGTGCTCGTCATCGGCGCCAACGACACGGTCAACCCGGCCGCCATGGAGCCCGGCTCGCCGATCTCCGGCATGCCCGTGCTGCGGGTGTGGGAGGCGGGCACCGTCGTGGTGTTCAAGCGTTCGATGAACGCGGGCTACGCCGGCGTGCAGAATCCGCTGTTCTTCAACGAGAACTCGGTGATGTGCTTCGGCGACGCCAAGGAGACGGTGCAGGACATCGTCGCCGCCCTGCCGGAGTAGCCGACCCCGTCCGCCTCGGCCGTCAGACCACCCCGCCGCCCACGCCGGCGTCGGGCAGCCTGACGGCCGAGGCGCCGACGTCGAGGGCCCCTTCGCGAGGGCCGGAGCGGCGGGCCAGCCAGCGGGCCACGGCCGAGAGCGCGAGGTTCACCGCGAGGTAGGTCAGCAGCACCACGATGAACAGCGAGAACGAGTACCGCGTCGAGCCGTAGTAGTCCTTCAGCTGGTAGGACACGCGCAGGATCTCCGGGTAGGAGACCACGTAGGCCAGCGAGGTGTCCTTCAGCAGCACCACCAGCTGCGCGACGATGATCGGCAGCATCTGCCGGAACGCCTGCGGGAACTCCACGAGCAGCCTCGTCTGGAACGAGGTGAGGCCGAGCGAGAGTCCCGCCTCCCGCTGCCCCTTCGGCAGCGCGGCCAGCCCCGCCCGCAGCGCCTCGCCGATGACCGAGCCGTTGTAGAGCGTCAGCGCCAGCACCACGGCGGTGAAGCCGCCGGTGCCCAGCGCCAGCAGGATGAAGAGCATCATCAGCAGCACCGGCATGCCGCGGAAGAACTCCAGCAGCACCGCCGCGGGCGTGCGCACCCACGCCTGAGGAGCCGTGCGGGCGAAGCAGAGCAGCACGCCGAAGACCAGCGAAAGTACCGCGGCGAGGCCCGCGGCACGCAGTGTGCCGAGCAGCAGGCCGTCGAACAGCAGGCGCTTCCAGACCCGCGGGTCGCCGAAGATGTCCCAGCGCTCAGGACTCCAGAGCCCCGTGAGCGTCGCGCCGTTGACCGTGACACGGGGCTGGCCCAGGGACCAGAGCAGCCAGGCGAAACCCCCGCCGATCACGACGGCGGAGATCACGGAGACCACCCGGGACAGCCGACGGGCCTTGGGGCCGGGGGCGTCGTAGAGGATGGAAGAGGTGCTCATCGCTGCATCGCCACCCTCCGCTCGATCCGCGCGGCGACGAGGCCGAGCGGGATGGTGATCACCAGGTAGCAGGCCGCGATGCCGAGCAGGATCGGGATGACGGCATTGCCGTTCTCGTTGGCCAGCCCCTTCGAGACGTAGAACAGCTCCACGACGAGGAAGCCGCCGGCCACCGAGGTGTTCTTGGTGAGCGCGATCAGGATGTTGATCATCGGCGGCACCACCATGCGGAGGGCCTGCGGCAGGATGATGAGCCGCACCGTCTGGCCGAACCGCAGCCCGACGGATCGGGCCGCCTCGGCCTGGCCCACCGGCACGCCGTTGATGCCGGACCGGATGGCCTCCGCCACGAACGCCGACGTGTAGAGGCCGAGCGCGATGTACGCGCCCACCTTCGCGTTCAGGCCCATCTGCAGCGCGGGCAGCACCACGATGATGAAGAAGAACACCAGCGTCAGCGGCGTGTTGCGGATCAGCTCGGTATAGCCGACGGCGACCGCGCGGAGGCTCGTGATGGGCGAGATGCGCAGCAGCGCGACGAAGGTGCCGAGGAGGAGGGCGCCCAGGCCGCCGACGACCAGCAGCTCGAGGGTTCCCCTGAACCCCAGCCAGTACGTGTCCAGGTTGGACAACACGGCCTGCATGGGCGCCTCCTCCTCGTTCCTCGTGGCCTCAGTACCGGTCGACCGGCGGCGGCTCGGGCGTCGGCAGCACCTTGCCCGCCGTGTCCTCCCAGGCCTTCTTCCACGAGCCGTCCTTGTAGGCGGCGTCGAGCGTGTCGTTGATGAACGCGCGGAAGTCGTTGTCGCCCTTCTTCAGCCCGATGCCGTACGGCTCCTTCGTGAAGGTGTAGTCGACCACCTCGAACTCGTCGGGGTTCTGCGCCACCAGGCCCGCGAGGATCACGTTGTCCGTGGTCAGGGCCTGCGCCTCGCCGGTGCGGATCGGCTCGAGGCAGTCGGAGTACTTGTCGAGCGTCACGACGTTCTGCGTGAACTCCTTGATGTTCTTCTCCGACGTGGAGCCGGTCACTGTGCAGAACTTGTTGTCGCCCACGGTGTCGGTGCTGGTGATGCCCTTCGGGTTGCCCTTCGGCACGAGGAACGACTGGCCCGCGATGTAGTAGGGCCCCGCGAAGTCGATGACCTCCTTGCGCTTGTCGTTGATCGTGTAGGTGGCGATGACGATGTCGACCTGCCCGTTCTGGATGTACGGCTCGCGGTTCTGCGAGACCGTCTCCACCCACTTGATCTTGTCCGCGGCGATGCCCAGTTTCGAGGCCACCAGCTTCCCGATCTCGACGTCGAAGCCCTCGGGCACCGCGTCGGGGCCCATCAGGCCGAACAGCGGCTGGTCGAACTTGGTGCCGATGGTGATGGAGCCCGCCTTGGCGAGCTTGGCCATCGTGCTCCCCTCGGGGAAGTCGGACGCCTTCCCGGTGTCGCCTCCGCAGGCTGTCAGGGCA
Source organism: Arachnia sp. (assembly GCA_047602285.1). Lineage (GTDB taxonomy): Bacteria > Actinomycetota > Actinomycetes > Propionibacteriales > Propionibacteriaceae > Arachnia. The sequence continues at coordinate 1,361,570 of JASGHR010000001.1, read as the reverse complement.
ATGGCGGCCGCCAGGGCGACGGCGCCTCCTGCCAGTGTGAACCGCTTCATGGTCTTTCTCCTTCTCTTCGGGGATATGGGAATGGGATCGTTGACGGTCTAGGACAGGATCTTCGAGAGGAAGTCCTTTGCTCTGTCGGATCTGGGGTTGGTGAAGAACTCCTCGGGGGTGGCCTCCTCGACGATGACGCCGTCGGCCATGAAGACCACGCGGTCAGCGGCTTTCCTGGCGAATCCCATCTCGTGGGTGACCACCACCATGGTCATGCCGCTTCGGGCCAGCTCGACCATGACGTCGAGCACCTCGTTGATCATCTCGGGGTCCAGCGCGCTGGTGGGTTCGTCGAGCAGGATCACCTTCGGGTCCATCGCCAGCGACCGGGCGATGGCGACGCGCTGCTGCTGGCCGCCCGACAGCTGCGCGGGCAGTTTCTTGGCGTGGTCCGCGACGCCGACGCGGGTCAGCAGCTCCATCGCCCGCTGCTCGGCTTGGGCCTTCGGCACCTTGCGGACCTTGATGGGGGCCAGCGTCACGTTCTCGAGCGCCGTCTTGTGGGCGAAGAGGTTGAAGGCCTGGAACACCATGCCGACGTCGCTGCGCAGCTTGGCGAGGTCCTTGCCCTCCTGCGGGAGGAGCACGCCGTCGATCAGGATCTCGCCGGAATCGATGGTCTCCAGGCGGTTGATGGCGCGGCAGAGAGTGGACTTGCCGGAGCCCGACGGGCCGATCACGACCACGACCTCACCCTTGGTGACGGACATGTCGATGTCCTTGAGGACGTGGTGCTGGCCGAAGTACTTGTTGACTCTTCGCACCTCGATCAGGGGAACTGTGGAAGTCGGCGCCATGTTCCACGGTAACCACCCTCAGGGGGCACTCACTAGGGTTTGCGGAAAATACCGGCGAACTGTCACGCGCCCGACACACGACGACGGCCGCCCGCAGAGCCTGCGGGCGGCCGTCGCTCACGGTGTCGGCGACGCTCAGTCGTCGTAGCCGTACCTGTCCTCCCAGCGGTCCTCGACGCGCTCGGAGACCGAGCCCTGCGCGAGGATGTCGCGGCCCGCGCCGCCGCTCAGCTTGTCCGTGCCGCGGTTGCCCTCGACGAGGTCGTGGCCGTCCTGGCCGGAGAGCTTGTCGTTGCCCGAGTCGCCCTCGATGTGGTCGTTCCCGGTGCCGCCGTAGATGGTGTCGTTGCCGCTGCCGCCCTCGAGGCTGTCGTGGCCGGAGCCGCCGCGGATGACGTCGTGACCGGAGTCGCCGTCGACCTCGTCGTGGCCGGAGCCCGCGTCGATCCAGTCGTTGCCGCTGCCGCCCTCCACCTCGTCGTTGCCCGAGCCGGAGCAGATGATGTCGTTGCCGCCGCGGCCGTCGATCTCGTCGTGCCCGCCGAGCGAGACGATCACGTCGCGGCCCGAGGTGCCGACGATGTCGTCGTTGCCGTTGGTGCCGACGATCGTGGCGCGCTGCCCGTTGCACGTGTAGGTGGCGGCGTCGGCCGCCAGGGGTGAGAAGGAAAGGGCCAGGCCGCCGGCGAGCGCGGCGGCGAACCCGGTGGCGGCGAGCTTCCGAAGCTTCGTGGTGTTCATGATGACTCCTTAGTCGTTCAGGGCGGGGGTGCCTGCGATGGGATCAGTTCACCGGCCGCGGGTGAGAGGGCCGTGAGCGTCGCATGAGAGTCCTCTCATCGGGTTGTCCACAGCGCGCGGCCGCCCTCTGTACCCGCGCGGCCGGAGTTGGTTGAATGGGCCGCAGGCGAGGGGAGGGCCGATGAACGGTTCAGTGCGCGGCGAGCGCGGCTTGGCACTGTCGGTGTGGACCGCGGTCATGATCCCCGCCTTCATCATCGCCGTCGGCCTCGGCGTCGACCTCGCGGGCCACGCGGCCGCCGAGCAGGAGGCCAGGGCTGTCGCAGGACAGGCGGCCCGCGCAGCGACGCAGCAGCTCACGCTCACCGCGGACGGTCCGGTGCTGAACGTCGGCGCTGCCAAGCGGGCCGCCGTCGCCTACGTCGTCGCCGCGGGCTGGGACCCGGCCGTGAGCGTCGTGGGCCAGCGGTCGGAGGTCACCGTGCGCGGCCGATACGAGACCTCGTTCCTCGGCATGATCGGCGTCCGCAGTATCGACGTCGAGGCGTCCTCGTCGGCGTCGGCGGTCCAGGCCGGCTGACATCGCGCCGGGCCAGTAGGGTAACGCCGTGAGTCAGTACGGTGAGCTGTTGCATCTGCCCCTCCGGCACGCGGGCAAGGTCCGCGAGCTCTACGACCTCGACGTCGACGGCGTGCCCCGCATCCTGATGGTCGCCACGGACAACATCTCCGCGTTCGACCATGTGCTGAGCACCCCCATCCCCGGCAAGGGCGAGATCCTCACGCAGCTCAGCCTGTGGTGGTTCGAGCAGCTGGCCGACATCGTCGACAACCACGTGGTGAGCACCGATGTGCCCGACGCGGTCGCGGGCCGGGCCACCGTCGTCGAGGCCCTCGACATGGTGGAGGTGGAGTGCGTCGCGCGCGGCTACCTCACCGGCTCCGGCTGGGTGGAGTACCAGCAGTCGCGGACGGTGTGCGGCATCCCGCTGCCCGACGGCCTGCGCGACGGCGACAAGCTCCCCACCCCGATCTTCACGCCCGCCATCAAGGCTCCGCTGGGGGAGCACGACGAGAATGTCGACTTCGAGACCATCGCGCGCATCCACGGCGAGGAGCTGTCCACCCGCCTGCGTGACCTCACCCTGGCCATCTACTCCCGCGCCGAGGGCATCGCCGCCGAACGGGGCATCATCCTCGCGGACACGAAGTTCGAGTTCGGCCGCCGCGCCGACGGCACGCTCGTCCTCGCCGACGAGGTGCTGACGCCGGACTCCTCGCGGTTCTGGGACGCCGAGCTGTGGACCCCGGGCGGCGCGCTGCCCAGCTTCGACAAGCAGTACGTGCGCGACTGGCTGGCCAAGGAATCCGGCTGGGACAAGGCCTCCGACACCCCTCCGCCCGCGCTGCCTGCCGCGATCGTCGAGGCGACGCGCGAGCGCTACCTCGAGGCGCTGCGCCGGCTCACCTCCCGATAGCCCGGTTCGCGCGGCGTCAGTTCTCCGCGCGGCCGAGCCGCCAGTAGCCCATGAATGCGACGGCGCGGCGATCCACGCCCAGCTCGGAGACGAGGTGTCGGCGCAGGGCCTTGATGGCGCCGGCCTCGCCGGCCAGCCAGGCGTAGAGCGGCGCGCTCTTGAGCGCGGCCCCGCCCTTTGCGGTGCGCGGCACCTCCCAGAGGATGTCGGTGTCGATGTCCACCTCCTCGACGGCGGATCCCTCGCCGGGCGGCGCCAGCCGCAGAGCGGCGTCCCGCACTGCGGGAATCAGATGCTCGTGGCGGCCGCCGGGCCGCGCGGCGGCGCGCACCTCGAAGCCCGGGTGGCGCGGGAAGTAGGCCGCGTCGTCGGCGTGGGGGAGCTCGACGACGACCTCGCCGCGCGCGTCGGCGGGCAGCTGCTCGAGGATGGCGGCGATCGCCGGGGCAGCCGTCTCGTCGCCTGCGAGGAGGATGCGGTCGGCGCGCGCCGGCGGCACGAAGTCGATGCCGAAGCTGACGCCGGACTGGGCCGTCGTCGGCCCGAAGACGAGCAGCTCGTCGCCCACGCGTGCCCGGGCGATCCAGTCGGATGCGGGCCCGAGCACGTCGTGGGCCACCATGTCGACGTCGAGCTCGCGCTGCTCGGCCCGCACGTAGCGGGTGGTGTACGTGCGAAACGGCGGGCGGCGGTCCTCGGGCAGACTCCGCCACTGGAGGTACCAGTCGTCGCCCACCGGCATCGCGTCGAGCCCCGCCTCAGGGGTGGGAAAGACCACCTTGATGCGCTGGTCGAAGCCGGGATCGCCGAAGTGCGCCACGTCGTCGCCGGTGAGCGTGAAGCGACGGAATGTCGGCGTGATGTCGGCGATCGCGCTCACGCGGACGCGGAAGAACGCGCTGGTGGGCAGTGCTGTGGTCACGGGTTCCTCCGAGGTCGCGACGAGGTTAGGGTCACCTTACTTCGGCCCGTTCAGGGGAGCGAATCCGTCCGCCAGTGAACAGCTGATCAGGTGCCATCTGAGCGCGATGTTCGAGCCGAGCCAGAACGGCGTCGTGGTCCCTGGGAAGGGGTCTGTGTGTCGGGGCCCCTGAACCGCCCCAGGTTCTGTGACGCCGATGAGCACGACACACCTCGCATCGGTGGCCGATGAGCACGTGCTCATCGAACCGTGACGACGTGGGGGTGTGCGAGCACGTCGGTCCCTGAGGAGCAACCGGCATCGGTCCCTGAGGAGAGCAGCCCACACCGGTCCCTGAGGAGCAGCCCCGCAGGGCGACGTGCGCCGAGTGGAACTGCTGCGGGGCTGCGTCTCGAAGGGTCCGAAACCGATGCCGGTCTGCGATGGTAGTGCTTGGGGGTGCTAGGTCGGTCCTCCGTGCGGGTGCGGGACCTAACGACCAAGAGCCCGGCGCTTCGCGCGGGGGCGCGGCTCAAGGATCGGTGTCTTCGCGGCTCGGCTCAAGGATCGGTCCCTGAGGAGCAGCCCCGCAGGGCGACGTGCGCGGAGCGGAACTGATGCGGGGCTGCGTCTCGAAGGGTCCGTTACCCCAGCGCTGGCGATGTTGCCGTGGCTTCCTGCGCTTCGCGCGGGACCTTTCGACACGAGCCCGGCGCTTCGCGCGGGGGCTCGGCTCAAGGACCGGTGTCGTCGCGGCTCGGCTCAAGGATCGGTCCCTGAGGAGCGGCCCCGCAGGGCGACGTGCGCGGAGCGGAACTGATGCGGGGCTGCGTCTCGAAGGGTCCGTTACTCCAGCGCTGGCGATGCTGCCGCGGCCTCCTGCGCGAGTGCGGGACCTTTCGACACGAGCCCCGGCGCTTCGCGCGGGGGCTCGGCTCAAGGATCGGTCCCTGAGGAGCGGCCCCGCAGATCTGCTGACACCGAGCGAGGATCTCGCGGGGCTGCGTCTCGAAGGGTCCGAAACCCACACTCGCGATCCCCGCAGACCAGGAGTCACACCCTCACACGCGCACAAATCTCCGTATACGGGCAGCCACGCGAATAATTGCGCGGCTGCCCGTATACAGAGATTTGTGCACGCGGACCCCTCTCCGACGCAGCCGACACCTGACGGATCAGCAGTTTTTCAGGCGTCGACGCCGCTCGAGCGCCGGACGATCAGTTCGGGGGTGAGCAGCACGCGCTGGTGCTCGTGCGGGCCGCCGGAGGCGTGCTCCAGCAGCAGCTCGGCTGCGCGGCGGCCCATCTCGCGGGTCGGCTGCCGCACGGTGGTCAGGGGGACGATCCAGTTGGCGGCGAACGCCACGTCGTCGTAGCCGACGAGCGCCACGTCCTGCGGCACGCGAACGCCGGCGCGGTCGAGCGCGCGGTACACGCCGAAGGCGAGCATGTCGTTGCCGCAGCACAGGCCGGTGGGCCGGTCGGTCATGGCGAGGAGTCGCCGTGCGGAGGCCTCGCCGCTCTCCAGGTTGATGCCGTCGGAGCGGGTGATGACGAGACCGGCGGGGTCGAGGCCGGCCTCTGCCATCGCGCGCTGCATGCCGACGACGCGCTGCTGGAACTGGCCGAGGTCGGGGCGACCGCCGACGAACGCGAGGCGACGGTGGCCGAGGTCGATGAGGTGTTGGGCGGCCTGGCGGCCGCCCTCGACATGGTCGACGCGCACGGAGCACGGGTGGGCGGGGCTCTCCTCGTCGATCAACACCGTCGGCGGGCCGACGGGTGTCCTGTCGTGTCGTCCGCCTGCGGGGGTGAGCAGCACTCCGGCCACGCGCTGGCTGGCTAGCACTTCCATCAGCTGGGCTTCGCGGTCGAGGTCGTTCTCCGAGTTGCACATGATGACGACGTGCCCGAGCATCGAGGCGGCCCGTTCGACGGCGTGGGCGAGTTCCATGAAGAACGGGCTCTGCAGGTCCACGACGATGAGGCCCAGCGTGGTGCTCGGCGCGCCGGTCAGGACGCGGGCTTGCTGGTTGCGTACGAACCCCAGCCGCTCGATCGCCGCGGTGACCCGGGTGCGGGTGTCGACGTTGACGCGCTCGGGATGGTTCAGCGTGTTCGAGACGGTGCCGGGGGAGACGCCCGCGAGCGCTGCGACGTCGACGATGCGCGGTCGCTCGCCCTCAGGCGACAGGATGGGGGACACCACGGCTCCTCACTCTAGATCACGGAAAGATATCGATCTCACCGGCGGTGGTGGACTCTCTGCTCGCCTCAGAGTAGTCTCTCCCGCAACGCACTTAAAGCGTTTTAAGGAAGCCAGGGGCAGGGCCGCCCCGGCGTATCACACCAGGGCCTCGAAAGGACGGACTCCCATGAAGCGGCGTCTCTTCATCCAGATCAACGGCATCGCGGTCGCGGCCGCTGTGGGCCTCAGTGCCTGCAACGACGACACGGCGACCCCGAACAACACCACCAAGCCCTCGGGCGACGGTGGCAGCGGCGGTGGCGGCAAGCACACCATCGTCATCGTCCCCAAGGACTCGACCAACCCGTGGTTCGTCCGCATGGAGGTAGGCGTCAAGAAGTACGCCGCCGACAAGGGCCTCGACGTGTACCAGAAGGGTCCCGCGGCCACCGACGCCACGCAGCAGGCCGGCGTGATCCGCAGCCTCATCGCCGAGAAGGTCAGCGCGCTCTGCGTCGTCCCGGTGGATCCGGGTGCGCTCGAGCCGGTCCTCAAGGAGGCCATGGACGCCGGCATCGTCGTCGTCACGCACGAGGGTGCTTCGCAGCAGAACACGCAGTACGACCTCGAGGCCTTCAACAACAAGGCCTACGGCGGCTTCATCATGGACAACCTGGCCGAGGGCATGGGCGGCGAGGGCCTCTACACCACGATGGTGGGCCACGTCACCAACGCCTCCCACAACGAGTGGGCCGACGGCGGCGTCGAGCACCAGAAGCAGCAGTACCCGAACATGAAGCTCCTCGAGGCGGAGCCCCGCGTCGAGTCGCAGGACGACGGCGAGGTGGCCTACCAGACCGCCAAGGAGCTCATCAAGAAGTACCCGGACCTCAAGGGCATCATGGGCACCTCGTCGTTCGACGCCCCCGGTGTGGCGCGTGCCATCGAGGAGCTCGGCCTGCAGGGCAAGTTCTTCACCGCGGGCACCGGCATGCCGGAGGCCAACAAGCAGATCCTCGAGAAGGGCCTCGTGCACGCGCTCACCCTGTGGGATCCGGCCGATGCCGGCTACGCCATGGCCGAGCTCGCGCGCAAGATCCTCGACAAGGAGTCGCTGGACGCCCCCATCAACCTGGGCGTCAAGGGCTACGAGGAGGTCAAGCCGTCCGAGGGCAGCGAGAAGGTGCTCGAGGGTGCCGGCTGGATCGTGATCAACAAGGACAACGTCGACAGCTTCGGCTTCTGACCCGCTGTTTTTCCCTGACTCACAGCCTCGTGGGGCCGCCCTTGAATGGGCGGCCCCACACCCGATAGGAGAGCAATGGCTGAACCATTCCTGTCGATCCGCGGTCTGACAATGGCGTTTTCCGGTGTGAAGGCCCTCGACCAGGTCGACTTCGACATATACCCCGGCGAGGTGCACTGCCTCGCCGGCGAGAACGGCTCCGGCAAGTCGACGATGATCAAGGTCATCTCGGGCGTCTATCAGCCGACCGCCGGCCAGGTCACCATGAACGGCAAGACGTACTCCAAGCTGACGCCGATCGAGGCCATCCAGAACGGCGTCCAGGTGATCTACCAGGACTTCTCGGTGTTCCCGAACCTCACCGTGATGGAGAACCTGGCCCTCACCGGCGAGGTTTCCAACGGCCGCAAGCTCGTCAACTGGAAGCGCTTCCGGCAGATCGCCCAGGAGGCGATCGCCAAGATCAACTTCAAGGTGGATCTCGACGCCCGCGTCGGCGACCTCTCGGTGGCCGACAAGCAGCTCGTCGCCATCTGTCGCGCGCTGCTGACGGACACGAAGCTGCTCATCATGGACGAGCCCACCACCGCCCTCACGCACCGTGAGGTCGAGGCGCTGTTCAAGGTCGTCGCCGACCTGCAGTCCCGCGGCATCGCCATCCTCTTCGTCAGCCACAAGCTGGAGGAGGTGTTCGAGATCAGCGAGCGGTTCACCATCATCCGCAACGGCAAGCTCGTCGTCACGACGGTGCCCGCCGAGCTGGACCGCAAGAAGTTCGCCCAGTACATGACGGGCCGCGACTACGACGAGTCGAGCACGGCACCGACGGGGGAGCGCGGCGACGCCGTCCTCGAGGCCAAGGGCCTCGGGCTGAAGGATGCCCTCTACGACATCAACTTCACGCTCCACAAGGGCGAGGTGCTGGGCATCACGGGCCTCCTCGGCTCGGGCCGCACCGAGTTGGCGCTCACCCTGTTCGGCGTCTTCGGCGCCGACGAGGGCGAGATCCGCGTGGGCGGCAAGCCTGTGGTGCTCAAGGGCATCAAGGACGCGATCTCCAACGGCATCGCCTACGTTCCCGAGGACCGGCTCACCGAGGGCCTGATGCTGCAACGCTCCATCGCGGACAACATCGTGATCTCGGAGCTCGATCAGCTGAGCAACGCCGTCGGCATCCTCGACGACAAGCGGCGCGCGCAGGAGGTCGAGTTCCGGGTCGACGAGATGAAGATCGCGACGGCGAACCCGTACAACGCGGTCAGCACGCTCTCCGGCGGCAATCAGCAGCGCGTCGTCCTGGCCAAGTGGCTCGCCACGAACCCGGACATCCTCATCCTCAACGGCCCCACCGTCGGCGTCGATATCGGCTCCAAGCGGGTCATCCACGAGATCCTCAACGAGCTCGCGAACCGCGGCATGGGCATCATCGTCATCACCGACGACATCCCCGAGCTGTTGACCGTCTCCAACCGCGTCCTGCTGCTGCAGGAGGGCCGCCTCGTTGCCGAGGTGGACCCCGCGTCGGTCACCGAGGCGGAGATGTCGGCCATGATCACGGGCGGCTCGACGCCCGGAAAGGAGCAGTGAGATGCAGGGCTTCCTCGGCAAACTGCTGCGCGCCAACGAGTTCTACCTGTTGCTGATCATCGTGGTGCTGAGCCTCGTCATCCAGGCCCGCTCCGGCCAGTTCTTCACGCCGAACAACCTCGTGGACCTGGCCAACGCCATGGTGGTGCCCGGGCTGTTCGCCATCGGCGCCTACCTGGTGATCGTCTCCGGCGGCATCGACGTGTCGTTCCCGGCGCTCGCCTCGCTCGCGGTGTACGCCGTGACCCGCTACCTGGTGGACTCCGGGTATCAGGGGTCGGTGCTGCTGCCGTTCGTGCTCGTCATCGTGCTGGGCGCGCTGCTCGGTGCGTTCAACGGCGTCTTCACGTCGCGGTTGGCGGTGCCGACGCTGATCATCACCCTCGGCACGGCCAATGTGTTCTCCGGCGTGATGCAGGGCGCGCTGGCGTCGGTGCAGATCTCGCAGCTGCCGCCGTCGATGGAGGCGTTCGGGCGCGCGTCGCTGTTCAAGGCGACGAGCTCCACGGGCCTCACCTCTGCGATGCCGGTGTCGTTCCTGATCCTCGTCGCGGTGCTGGCCATCGTCTTCTTCGTGATGCGCTACACGATGTTCGGCCGCGGGATCTTCGCGCTGGGCGGCGACGAGTCGTCGGCCGTGCGTGCGGGCTTCAAGGTGAACAGGATCAAGTTCTGGCTCTACGTGATCGTCGGCGTCATCGCGGCCCTCGGCGGCCTGGTGCGCACCACGAGCATGGGGCAGATGCACCCGACGAACCTGCTCGGCATGGAGATGATGGTCATCGCGGCCGTCGTCCTCGGCGGCACCGCCATCACCGGCGGCACCGGCTCGCTGACGGGCGTGATGCTCGGCACCCTGCTCATCGTGATCGTGCAGAACAGCATGATCCTCGTCGGCGTGCCGACGTTCTGGCAGCGCTTCGCGCTCGGCCTGCTGATCATCGTCGGCACGGGCGTGTCGGCCGTCCAGTTGACGCGGCGCCGCAAGCGCCAGCGTCTGGTGGCGGAGTGAAAGGACCTGACATGACCACGACTACCGCTACCCCCAAGAAGACGCGCCGGATCGGGCTCGACCCGCACCTCCAGCGCCTCGTCGTGATGCTGGCCGCGCTGCTCCTGCTGTTCGCGATCCTGAAGACCGACTCGTTCACCCGCGTGTCCACGTGGCAGGCCATGGGCGTCGCCTTCCCCGAGTTCGGCCTGATGGCGCTCGGCGTAATGCTCACCATGATCACGGGCGGCATCGACCTCTCGTCGGTGGGCATCGCGAACATGACGGCCATCACGTCGGCCTCCGTGATGCTGGCCATGGCCCCGTCGGGCGCCTCCGACGGTCAGCAGGCCACGGCTGTGCTCGTCGCCATCGTGCTGTCGATCGTGCTGGGCACGCTCGCGGGCGCGTTCAACGGCTTCCTCGTCGCCAAGGTGAAGATCCCGGCGATCCTCGTGACCCTCGGCACGCTCGAGCTGTTCACCGGCATCGCCATCGTGATCACGGCGGGCAAGCCGCTCAGCGGCCTCCCGCCCGCCTACAGCGCCCTGCTCGGCGGCAAGCTGCTGCGCATCCCGGTGCCGCTGATCATCTTCGTCATCGTCGCCCTGATCATCGGGTTCATCCTGGTGAAGATGGCCTTCGGGAAGAAGCTGTACATGATTGGCAGCAACGCGACGGCGGCCAAGTTCAGCGGCCTGAACTCCGTCAGCCTGCTCGTGCGCACCTACGCCCTTTCCGGGCTGTGCGCGGGCATCGCGGGCCTGGTGATGATGGCGAACTACAACTCGGCGAAGGCCGATTACGGCACCGCCTACACGCTGCTCACCGTCCTCATCGTCGTCCTCGGCGGTGTTGATCCCAACGGCGGCAGCGGCCGCCTGGTGGGCGTGGTGATGGCCATCGCGATCCTGCAGATCCTGCAGTCCGGCCTGAACACGTTCCCCGAGATCAGCAACTTCTACCTGCCGCTCATCTGGGGCGCCGTCCTGCTCATCGTGATCAGCACGGGCAACAGCGGCACCGGGTTCCTCGCCCGGTTCAGGAAGAAGAAGTAAGGGGAGAGGAGGAGAGATGCGAACGACAGCTGACAAGCAGGTCGTCGTCGGGGCGGACTTCGCGGGCTTCCCGCTCAAGGAGTACGTGAAGGCGCACCTGGAGGAGAACGGGTGGACGGTCACCGACCTCACTCCGACGAAGGACGACCTCCCGATGTACCACCGGGTGGGCTTCCTGGTGGGATCGCAGATCGCCGAGGGCGAGTTCGAGAAGGCGCTGGCCTTCTGCGGCACCGGCATGGGCATCCACGTGGCGGCCAGCAAATGCCCGCACGTGCACGCCGCTGTGGCGGAGTCCGTGCGGTCGGCCAAGCGGGCCGCGGCGGCCAACGGCTGCAACGTGCTCGCGATGGGCGGGTTCTGGATCGCGCCGCGCCTGGGCATGGCCATGGCCGACGCGTTCCTGGGTACCAACCTGGGCGACGGCTACGAGGACTGGGACGGCTTCTACGAGTACCACAAGATCGGCCTCGACGAGTGCGAGGAGTTCGACTACGAGGCCTACAAGGCCAACGGCTTCCAGGTGGTGAACCCGCGGGAGGCCGAGCTCGGCCCCGAGCCCGCAGGTCTCGCCTTCTGAGGTCCTGACCAAGAGCCGGGCGACGCGATGGCGTCGCCCGGCTCTTCGCTTGTCAGCGGGGTTTGGAGACCGTCGGGTCGCCCGCGATCCAGAACCGCAGGGGGAAGTCCGTGGCGCGCCCCACGCCGATGCGCGGGCCGTCGGCGAGGGCGGGCTCAGGGCCCTGACGGGTCTGGAGCAGGAGCCCGGCCGAGCCGTCGAGCGGGATGCCGCCGTCGTCGATCGTGATGCCCATGGCCACGGTCAGCCGCGCGGGTCCGGCGGCCAGGTCGAGGTCGGTGCGGGTGACGCCGCGGGCCGACCGGCGTGCTCGGGCGACGGGGGTGCCGTCGATCACCTCGCCCGCGCGCAGCAGCACGCCGGTGGGCAGGCCGTCCACGCCCACGACGACGTTCATGCAGGTGTGCAGGCCCATGTGTCGGTAGACGTAGGCGTGCAGCGGTGGGCCGAACATGGCGGCGTTGCGTGCCGACGGGCCGCGGTAGGCATGCGACGCGGGGTCGAATCCACCGCCGTAGGCCTCGACCTCGGTGATCCGAAGCGTGACGCGGTCCCCGTCGCGATCCGTCGTGAGGGTCCCGCCCAGCAGCTCTCGCGCGCGTGCGGCTACCTTCAGGAGGACGGCCCTGCCCTCGTCGGGCAGGCTGCCCCAGGAGATGTCGGGCGGGACGAGCATCACTCGCCCGGCACGTCCATCAGCCGGCGCACCTCGGCGTCGAGCGGGGAGGTGGGCAGTTCGCGGCCGTCGACGTGCGAGATCCGGGCCACCACCCTGCTGCTGGAGAGCATCCAGGCGCCGCGGCAGCGGTCGAAGTCGTCGCGGTGCAGCTCGCGGAACTGGGCCTCGATCCCGGCCGCGGGCGCGCGTGAGATCAGTTCCTCGATGGTGATCGAGCGCAGGATGCCCTCGAACGGGGGCGTGGCGAGCACGCCGTCGAGGTCGAGCACCACGCTCGCCATGGGGCCTTCGAGGAGGCGTCCGGAGGGGGAGTGGAAGACGACGTCGTCCGCGCCCCGGGCGGCGGCGTAGCGCTTGGCCGCCATGTTGATGCCGTAGGAGAGCGACTTCGCGCCGGGAAGCAGCCACGGCAGGTGCGCGATCTCGGGGCCCTCGAAGCCGCGGTCCAGCAGCATCACCGCGACGCCGCCGGCCCGTTGGCGGCGCGAGGCCTCGTCGAGCGGCGCAGCTGCCACCCAGCCGCCGGGCTTGTCGGAGATGCCCTCCGGTCCGCGTGTCAGGATGAAGCGGAACATGGCTTCCGGATATGTGGCCCAGTCCCACGCGCCGAGGAGCGCGTCCACGGCGCGGCGGTAGCCGTCCTCCTTCGGCGCGGGAAGGTCCAGCATGGCCGCCGACCGCGCGAGGCGCTCCAGGTGCAGATCCAGGTCCCTGGCCTGGCCACGGATGGCGAGCAGCGCGTCGAATACGCCGTCGCCGCGAATAACACCTTGGTCGTCCGCGCGCACGATGGGCTGCGCCGGGTCGATGATCGTGCCGTCGAGGAGGGCCACCATGAGAACTGCCATGTCGTCACCCTACGCGGTGCCGCTGCCGACGGTCGGGGAACCCGTGCGGGGGCGGCTGGAGAGGGCATGACGGGCACCAGCCCTGCACCTGCGAGCCGAGCAGGGTACACATGTGCCCTCTTTGAAACTTTCGCCACGCACACTGCGCCGTAGCCCTAGGTTTCCTGATAGACGGTGCCGGCGAGGTCGCCGCCTCCTCTCGTATATTTCCGGAAACCGAAGGGTCTTTCGTGACAACTGTGTGGCGTCGGGCAACTGTTGGTTCTCTCTTGCTGGGGTTCGCGTCGATGGGGCTCGCATCTTCGGCGATAGCTGACCCGTCGTCAACGGACCCGATCGAGGCAGCGATAGCGGAGGCGGTGGCTACCAATAGTGCCGTTGAGATCGCAGAGTTGACTGATGAACACAGCATCAGTGTCGCCAACCCCGATGGGACGGTAACTTTGACCGTCGATCGAGAAGCTGTGCGTGTGCGTGATGGCGGTGGGTTCGTCGACGTTGACACCACCCTTGTGCCGAAGGACGGACGCCTCGCCCCCGTAGCGGCTGCGGTTGACATGGACTTCTCCAGCGGTGGCGACACGGCGCTCGCCACCGTGTCGAGCGGAAGTGGTGAGCTGGTCCTGCACGCACCGTTCGTGCTGCCCGCGCCGTCCGTCGACGGGGATCAGCTGACCTACGGGGATGTGCTTCCCGGCGTCGACCTCGTGGTCTCGGCCCATGCCGAGATGTTCTCCGAGGTCCTTGTCGTGAAGGACCGGACTGCTGCGCTGAATTCAGAGCTGGATGCGCTGGACTTCCGGATCGAGACGTCCGGGCTGTCCTACTCGTTGGCGGAGGATGGCTCTGGGCAGGCTGTGACGTCCTCGGGTGAGACGGTGTTCCGATCGACGGCCCCGTTGATCTGGGATGCAACCCCTGGCTCGAGTGGTGTTCCGAGCACTGAGTCGCCAGGGGAGTCTGCGGCGCTGATCGAAACGCTCGCATCTGAGGGACCGGCGGCCCGGGGTGGCGGTCATGCTGCAGGCGCGCAGTCGGTGACGCTGCAGCTCCTTCCCGATGCGGCAGATCTCCGAGGGCAAGACGTTGTCTACCCGGTCTACATCGACCCGTCGCTCGGCAAGGCGAAGAACTCCTTCCTTGTGGTGCGCGATACCCAGTCGAACTACGCGAACACCTCCGACGTGCTGCGGGTCGGGTACTGCAACTGGACGGGATGTTCGCCCGCCTACAAGGCGCGCAGCTACTTCGATTTCGATATCAGCCAGCTCAAGCCACGTCCCGATGGCTCCAAGGCCACGATCAAGAAGGCGTCTGTCACCGTGGAGCAGACGCACGCCGCAGGGAACGCCGCGACGGCCGTCATCCTTGGGAAGAACACCGGCAGTTTCAGCGCGTCAGCGGACTGGCCGGGCCCGAAGGGCGCCGAGGTTGACCGAGCTTCGACCTCGTCGGGCAAGGTGAGTGTCACGTTCGATGACACGGACGTCGCTGCATACGTGCAGGACCTGGTCGACGACAAGGCCAGCAAGGCAGGCTTCCATCTCCGGGCCGCGACTGAGACCGACCCGTATGCATGGAAGAAGTTCGAGAACGACCCGACGCTCTCCATCACCTACGGCTTCCCACCGGGGACCCCCACGGCTGTCGGATTGGCCAGCACCTCCAAGCTGGTCTGCAACGGCGTTGTGTACGCGAGCTCGGGGACTCCGAAGCTGGAAGCCAAGGCGCTGGACAACAACTTGACGACTACCAAGGTGAAACTGGCCTTCCGGGTTTACCGGAAGTCCAATGATGCCGTCGTCGGAACCTACTACAGCGATCCTGTGGCCTCGAATGCGGTTGGCACAGCAACCCCATCCCCGGCTTTGGCCGAAGGGGAGTACTACTTGAAGGTTCAGGCGACGAGCGTCGTTACCGACGGAACTGCGCTCAGCTCGGCGTGGACCTCCGCGTACAACTTCCGAGTGGATCTCGGAGCGCCGCTCGCTCCTACCGTGAAGTCGTTCACGCACCCTGCCGGCGCGTCCTACACGGATCAGCGAGCCGACGGCAAACTTCTGGTGGCGGATACAGACCCGCAGGTGCTCGGGTTCAACTATTCCTGGAACGGTGTTGTCCCCTCCACAACCAGCGATCGTTGTACGACGAATAGCACGACGGGCGCCGTGACCGGCTATGCGAAGGCGACATCGGGTCTGGCGACTCTCACCATTCCGCCTTCGCTGGCGAACGGGGCGCAGGCGCAGTTGCGCGTCGTCGCGGTGAGCTTGAACGGTCAGGTCTCTAGCGTGAAGGACTACGCGTTCAAGCTCAATGCGGCTCCGGTTCTCGTCAAGACCTATGAAGCCGAGGACCTGTCGCCGACCGGGTCCGCGTCCGTCACGACCGACGCGAATGCGTCCGGCGGGAAGAAGCTGATGGTGGTACTCAGCCCAGGACAACCGGTCACGCTGACGTTCACACCACCCAGTAAGGCGGGGGCTCCGCCCGGCGAGGAACTGCCGTGGGTCGTTCAATCTGACATCACCGTCCCGAGCGGCAAGGCCGTCGCCTTCCAGATCAATGGGCATGTTCTTGGGACCCCGCAGGGTGGCGACGACACGGGATTCGGTCCTTCCTGCGTGCCTACCGCCTACACGGGCACCGGTTCGCTTGCCTACTATGCCGTCGAGCCGAAGGGGTGCGATTCCGCAGATGCCACCGCCGTCACCGTGCCCATGGCTGGAGGACAGGTGAACATGTTCACCATCACTGCCGAGACCAGCGTCACGATCACCATCGACCGAGTGAGGTTTGCCCAAAATGAATACTTCGCGTAGTGATCGTCGCGCGCGGCTGGGGCGTGCCCGGTGGCGTGTGGGTGTTATCGGCGCCCTGGTTCTTGCTCTCGTTCTGGGCGGTGGTGTGTCGCCGGCTTCGGCTGACCCGTCGAAGACGCCTGCTGACTGGCGACCAAAGGCGCAAGAGTGGAAGAAGCTCCCTCATCTGACGGCTTCCGAGGGTGAACCGCTGAAGCTGAAGATCCCCAAGGCGTCCAAGCCCGCGGGTGTGAAGCCCGTAGTGTCGGGCCATTTCACGGTGAAGACGGACGGTAGCAAGGGCCGGAAGGCGTGGGTGCGGGCCGGACGCACACCCATCGAGCTGAGGGGTCCGGAGTCCGCGAAGGTCGAGGTGCTGCCCACAGCGGAGGTGATCGACGCCGGAGGAGTGGGGCTCGCGTTCACCGTCGATGCCCCTCAGGGCGCCGAGGTTCGTATCGACACGGCGGCCCTGGCTGATGCGGGTTTCGCTGCGGCCGCTGAGGACCGACTGCGAGTGGTCGAGCTGCCGTCTTGCTACGCGACGAGCCCCGACGATCCCGAGTGCTCAGTGCCGGTCAAGTCTCTGGAGACGAGCCGAGAGGGCGACGAGAAGAGTCTGGTGGCTGCGCTCCCCAAGAGCAGTGCAGGCGCCGGGGCCACTGTCTTTGCGGTGGCGGCAGGCGTTGACGGGGCGTCGGGTTCGTTTGCAGCCCAGCCTCTTGCGCCGTCGTCATCGTGGTCAGCGGGGTCTTCTACCGGTGATTTCACCTGGGCCTATCCCCTGGGTGTTCCGTCGCTGGGTCTCACCGGAGGGCTCGTTCCGGACGTCGCGCTGACCTACTCGTCCTCCGTCGTCGATGGACGAGTGGCTTCGTCGAACAATCAGCCGGGCTTGATCGGCCAAGGCTGGTCCTACGAAGCCGGCTTCATCGAGCGGCGCTACGTCACGTGCAAGGACCACCCTGCTGGTGGTGCCGGCAACACGGCAGACCTGTGCTGGGCGGGCGAGGCGCTTTTCCTCAACTTCGGAGGGCACTCGGGGGAGCTCGTACGAGACGACGCAAGCGGGGTATGGAAGCTCCGCGCCGACGATGGCACCCGTGTCGAGCGCCTCACCGGCGCGCCGAGCGGGGCCAAGGATGGAGAGCACTGGCGGCTGACGACCCCGGATGGGACGAAGTACCTTTTCGGCTCCGAGGCATTGCCGGGCCGTACGGATCAGACGCTCACCGGTGCTACGTGGACGGTCCCCGTCTACGGAGCGCACGCCGGTGACCCGTGCTACTCGTCGTCGGGCTTCGCTTCCTCGCGCTGTGTTCAGGGTTGGAGATGGAATCTCGACTACGTGGAGGACGTCCACGGCAACGCCATGGCCTACTACTACTCGAAGGAGACCAACCACTATTCGGCCAATCTCGGCACGTCTCGCGTCGCCTACACCAGGGGCGGTGTGCCCAGCCGCATCGACTACGGTTTGCGTAACAGCGGCGGCTCTGTCTACGGGACGGTCGCCGAGGCGCAGGTGGTGTTCACGGCCGCCGAGCGCTGCATTCCAAGCTCCTCGTTCACCTGTGACCCGCTCCAGTTCACGCCCGCCAACGCCGATCACTGGCCGGACACCCCTCAGGACCTGAGATGTGAGGGCGATGGCGCTTGCACCGTTGTTTCGCCCACGTTTTGGACTCGGCTTCGGATCACGGCCATCACGACCAAGGCGCGTAATTCCGCGGGTACGTTCGTGACGCGTGACGTCTGGAACCTGACGCAGACGTATCCGGACCTGGGTGACGACGCGCTGTGGCTTCAATCGATCAAGCACACCACCTACACCCCCTCGGGGGCATCCATCGTTCGCGGCCCGGTCGAATTCGGCGGAGACCTCTTGGACAACCGCGTGGCGGGGTATTCGGGCTATCACGGGATGCTGATGTGGCGTCTGGTGCAGATCAAGGATGAGAACGGCGCGATCCTGTCGGTGACATACACGCCGAAGGACTGCACAGCGAGCAGTGTCCCGTCCACAACAGATCTCTCGGCTAACACGCGGCGCTGCTTCCCGGTCCGATGGCCCATGAACGGCACGATGAAGACCGACTTCTTCCACAAGTACCTCGTCTCCTCGGTGATGGTGCAGGACTCGCAGGCGGCGTCACCCGGCCAGCTCACGACCTACCAGTACGTGGGCACCCCTGCTTGGCACTTCGACGACAACGAGCTGGTGAAGGCCGGAGAGAGGACCTGGAGCCAGTTCCGCGGCTATGCCCAGGTGAACACGCTTACGGGGAATCCCAGCAACTCATCGAACGGCGCCGCAGACGCCCGTACCCTGACGAAGACCTACTACCTACGTGGCATGAACGGTGACAAGCTCTCGGCCGGGGGCACCCGCAGCGTTACGGTGACGAACTCTCGCGGGGAGACGATCGTCGACTCCGACCAGTACGCAGGCGCTGCCTACGAGTCGCAGTCGTTCCTCAAAGAGACGGATACCACGCCGGCGGCGAAGACCATCACCGACTTCGCGACTTATGCCACCACAGCTACCCGAGCGCGCACCGGGCTCGGCTCGCTCGTTGCCCGTGTGACGGGGGTGGCGAAGCAACGCAGCTACACGGCCACGGCGGCTGGTGGGTGGCTCAATTCGACCGTCACCTATACCCGTGATGCGCGAGGACGAGAGATCTCCGCCTCCACGCTGGCCAGCGGAGCGGAATCGACGTGTACTACCACCAGCTATGCCGAGAACACATCACGGAACATCCTGGCGACCCCTGCGGAGGTGGCGACATACGCAGATGCCTGTCCCAGCAGCGGTGCGCCCACCAGCAAGCTGCTCTCGGGGGCGCGTACCTACTACGACGGTTCAACTACCTTGGGAGCTGTGCCCGGCATCGGCAACCCGACCCGCACGGATACGGCGGTCGCAGCGTCTGAGTGGGCGAAGTCCACCGCGGCCTTCGATTCCTACGGGCGGTTGCTGACCAGCACCGTCTTCACGTCGGCGAGCGACACCACGGGCCGCACGTCCACCACCGCGTACACGCCTGCCACGGGCGGGCCCGTGACCAAGGTCACGGTCACCAACGCGCTGGGGCAGTCGTCCGAGACGCACCATGACCTGGACGGCATGATCCTCAAGCAGGTCGACGTCGCAGGCAGGATCACCGAGGCGACGTACGACGCGCTGGGGAGAATCACGGACCTCTGGGAGCCGGGCTTCCCGAAGAGCGGCCCGGCGACGCAGACCTTCGCCTACACCAACTCGCCCACCGACTACGAGACCATCACCACCAAGACCACGACGGCCATCAGCGGGACGACGCCGACGCAGGTGACGAGCGTCGCCCTCTACGACGCCTTCGGGCAGCTGCTCCAGACGCAGACCGGCGCCGTCGGCGGTGGACGCATCGTGGACGACACGTTCTACGACTCGCACGGCTGGGCGGTGCGCACCAACAACCGCTGGTACACGGCGGGGGATCCGGCTAAGACGAGGATCAGCACGGCCGATTCGGGCATCAACTCCCGGACCACCAGCACCTACGATGCGCTGGGCCGTCCGACCACCGTCATCTCCTACAAGGGGGTCACCGAGACACGACGTACCACGACCGTCTACTCGGGTGATCAGACCACGGTCTTCCCGCCCGCAGCCGCGCCCATCACGGCGTCGGTGGTCAACGGGCTTGGCCAGACACTCAAGAAGCTCGACTACGTCACTGCGCCCACCGTTAGCGGCAATGTCGTCTCCGGGGGCACGTTCACCACGACAAGCTACGCCTACGACGGCGTCGGCCAGCTCGTCAGGCTGACCGATCCGATAGGTGCAGTCTGGTACTACACCTACGACGCAGGTGGCCGGCGCACCAAGGCTGTCGATCCCGACACCGGAACCACGAACACTTCGTACAACCATCTCGGGGAGAAGACCACCGTCGTCGATGCGCGCGGCACCGCGGGTACTCTCAAGTACACCTACGACAAGCTCGGCCGGATGACCAAGCTGGTCGGTGGTTCGGGTGACAAGCTGATCGGGGAGTGGGTCTTCGACACCCTCAAGCCGGGGCAGCTCACCGAGACGAAGTCGTATATCGACGGCGACACCGCGAACCCGTTCGTCGAAAAGGTCACGGGCTACGACGCCTATGCGCGCCCCACCGGCAGCAGCCTCGTGGTGCCCGCCAACCAGGGAGCGCTCGCGGGCACGTACAGCGCCTCGGTCACCTACACCAACACCGGCCAGGTAGCCACTCAGACGCTCCCGGCGCTGGGCGGGCTGCCCGCGGAGACCGTGACCCGCACCTACACGCCCCAGGGCCTGCCGAACGCGACCACGGGCACGAACAAGTACGTGAACTCGACGAGCTACACACCTCACGGCCTCCCGTCCCAGACGGTGGGGCGAGAGGGCGACAGCCTCGTTCAGAGCGTCACGTACAACGTGGAGACCCTCGCCGTCGACAACACCTACCTCAACGGGGCGACCACCCGGCCGCAGATCCAGGCATTCACCTACGTCCGAAACGCCTCCGGCCAGATTGTCCGCACTGCTCAGTCGGCGAACTTCAATAGCCCGGCCAAGGTCCGCACCATGTGCTACCGCTACGACACCAGGGCCCGTCTGACGGATGCCTGGACCAGCAACGACGACTGCGTGGCGAATCCGTCCTCGACGGCCTCCACCACCTACGGCTTCCTGCCGATGTGGCATCAGTGGACGCACAACGACGCGGGGGTGCGCACCAAGGAGACGAAGAACAAGGTGGTGCAGCTCCCGGCGGCCACCACGACCACAACCTATGCCCTGGGCGTCACGGGGCATGCGCACGCGATTGCGTCGCAGACCTCGACTCCCACGGGCGGAACAGGGACGACGACCACCTACACGTATGACAGCGCGGGCAACACCACGTCATCGACCACCGGTGGCATCACCGAGTCGCTGGCGTGGAACACGCTCGGCAAGGTGGCGAGCACGAGCAAGAGCGGGAAGACCACCAGCTACCTGTACAGCGCCGGCGGAAGCATCTTGATGCGGAAGGACCCGAACGGCAGCACGGTCTACACCCCGGCGGGGGAGCTCAGGCTCACCGGCACGAGCACCAAGACCGGCACGAGGTTCTACAGCCATAACGGCAGGTCTGTGGCGCAGCGCGTCGGGGCCGCGGTGCTGCAGGCCCTCGACGGCGATCAGACGGGTACCGCTTCTGTCGCCGTCGACTGGAGTGATCTGAGTAAGACCACGTGGCGGTACCACGACCCGTACGGCAACCGCATCGATGGGCTCGGTACCTGGCAGACGGATCACACGTATCTGGACCGACCGACTGACACCACGACGGGGTATGTGCAGACCGGTGCGCGGCTCTACAACCCGAAGGTGGGCCGGTTCCTCAGCGTCGATCCCGTCTTGGATGCGGCGAACACACAGACGTTGAACGGCTACGGCTACACGGCCGCGGACCCGATCAACTCGCATGACGCCACTGGTCTCAACCCTCGGAACTACCACCAGAACCCCGACGCTAATCATTACGTCACAACTGGTGGACGAAAGATAGAGAAGACAAAAGCAAATTTGCCGTCGGTAAAGCCCCGAGCTGTACAAGAACCGAAAACGCGGCCCGCAAATAGGCCGGCGAGGCCGCGGTTTGGTCCCTCGATGGTTCTTAAATTGTTGCCCAAACTTAACCCTTATATCCGGTTGGCATCCTACGCGGCGGATGCGGCTGACTTTATCTGGAATGAGGCCGGTCTTGCAGAGCAGTGGAAGGAATCTGGAGATCGGCTAAACGAAGAACGTTGTGCGGCGCGGGGGCACGCTATCCAATCCTGTAACGCAGAGATGGAGGGTAAGATCATGTATCGCGCCGGGAACGCGTCTCGCGTTGGCCCGGTACGTGCGATGAGGGATTTTGGTCTTCCCTCGGAGGATGCCAGTCAGATCGTTGGTCCCTTCGCGCCGGGGGATCCGGGTATCCTGGGTGCTTCGGCCTCGCTGAACAAGGACATGATACAGGCGAGCGGGTGGATCTGGGAGGCTCCGCTCATGGATCTTGGGCCCGGTTTGGAGTGGGTCAGTGCCCCAACTATTGAGGATTCTAGCCATATACTGATTTATCCGACTCGAGAACTGATGGTTTCCGAGTTCGATCAGGCCATCATGTCCATACGATGGGAAAGATCTTTCAAGAAGTAGCGGTTCGACGCCGATTGCGTCGATATGGAAGGTGTGTGTTGTGAAAGCGATTGTACGAGTGGTGGAGTCTGCTGGTGTGATCTCTCGTGGTCTTCTGGATGGCTTTTATCGGCGCAGGGCCGACTGGACGGTTGATTCGAGTGAGGGTGTGCGTGTCTTGACACGACTGCTCTCGGAGCAGCCGTCGGATGCGTTGTACGCGGTGGTTTCGATGTTGTCGCCCGGCGGTGTCGTGAAGCAGTTGCTTCCGTTGTTGGCTGCGAGGGCCGTTCTTGATGTAGACGGCACGGAGGCGACCCTCGCGGTCGGTGTTGCGCCTCGTGCGACGTTGGAGAGTGGGCTGGCGTTGGCCGTCGAGGAGGCTTCTGTCGGGAACCCTGAGCTTCAGAAGCGAGCAAGTGAGGTGCTGAGGTATCACGGTGTGCGTCAGAGTGTGGGAGCTGTCGTAGGTGCCAGTGGTGTCGAGTCGTCGGTGCCCTTGGGGCCGGTGGATGGGTCTTCGGCAGTGGAGTCCGTGGTTGCCTCGGCGCTTGATCGTATGTCGGTGGTCGTCGGCTTGCGGGAGGAGGCGTTGTCGGATCTTGACGGCGTCGTGTCGTTCCTGCGTCAGGTGCTGAATGAGGAGCCTTCTGTGGCCTACTCGGCGCTAAAGGTGCTGGGGCCGAGTGTGACTATTCCGCTTATGGAGGACCTTGTTGATGCGTCGTTGTCAGATCGATGGCTCGGTGGGGTGAGTGTGCTTATGGGTAGGATTGGATACGATGCTCGGGAGAGGTTCCTGCTTCCGGTGTTGATGGATCAGGTGGCGGCCAATATGAATGACTGGCGGGTTTTCGGTGGCGCGCAGTTTCTGGCGCAGGGGCATCGTGAGTTCAGGGCCGAGCTTCGGGAGGTGGCGTTGAGGAGTAGTGATCCAGACGTGAGGGATCTTGCGATAGAAGGACTCTTCGATGGCACCCTCGCGCCAGTGTATGGCTGAACGGTTCGCTCGTGACCAAGCTGTATACCTGGTCAGCGTGCGGATGCCCGGCGCGCTCGGAAGGGCTGCCAGAAACTGAGATTCCGCTGGGCGTCGGACGCGAATCAAAAGACGATGGCGGTTTCATGGGGTGGTCGGAGGTGCTGCGATGACCGCCGGATATCGGCTTATTCTTGCTAGCTCGGTCGGCGAGCGGGACGGAATGGCTCTCGAGCTCACGAGGGGCGATGGCTTCCGGGTGGCTGAGGTCTTCGAGGAGGGCGAGTCTGGTCGACGTACGGTGACGATGTTTGAGGCCGACGTGCCAGTCGAAGCCGTTGAGTGGCTGCTTGCAGAGGCGGCGACTCGATTGTGACGGACTCCAAGCGGCTGATTACCACTGTGAGTTTATTGCAGAGGCAGATCGAGGAGGTTGACCAGGAATATGACCGCTCGGAGGGTTTCCTCGGCCTACTGCGAACCGGGATGTTCGATCCTGAGGATGCCCAGCCGCTGCTGAGCGGAGGTGTTTCGCATTGATTGACTCGCTTCGAGGGCGCCGCTGCGTCTCGCTTCGCCGCTTCCATCACCGATTCGAAGGCGGGCCCGCGAGCGAGACGGGCCCTATCGAGTTCACGTGGGATGACGGCACCTGGTTGACGGTGGATGTCAAGACCGACTGGACTTTGGAACTATCGGAACAGCCGTGGTCCGACCCTTTCGCTCGCGCGTCCGCGAGCCAGCGAAGGGAGCTGGCGGTGAGCGTCGGGCTCTGGGAGCAGGCGCCGATGTCGGCTGAGTTGTGCCGGCTGGTGGGCCGGGTTGTGACTTCGGCGGTGCTGGACCTCAACGAGGTCGGTGGCGCTGCGGGACTCACCGTTGCGTTCGATGGCCTGAGCGTGTCTGCGCGTGTCGCGGGCGGGGAGCTTGCCGTCGAGGTACACGAGCGTTGAAGTCCCGTCGCGAGCGGTCGCGCGCAGCCATCTCGACGACCGCTCGGGTAGCGGCGCGTGCGGAGCTTCTGCTGACCGACTATGGCCGGGCACGTGTGTTCCCTCTGTGCAGCTTCCCCCTCGCGTGAAGCGGCGCACCCATAGGCTGGCCGTGGACGGCGCATTGAAGCGCTGGGGATGGCTCACGTAGAAGGGGTGTGATGGCTGACTTCGTGACCAACATGTCGGTTGGTGACTACGGGCTGCACAGCTTCGTTCCGGACCCTCCGATGCTCGTCGGCACGGCGCGACGGTGACGATGTTGCCGTCGGGTGATTCTTGGTTCGTCGAGTACCGGCCGCCGCGCTGGACTGGAGTGCTGGCCTCGTACTACGAGGTGGTTGACGGAGGTCTGTCGCGGAGTGTGAGTTTCACCGGTGACGGCATGGTGCACGTCTCGTCGAGTGGCGAACATGTCGGGCCGACCTACCTCTGGGGTGAGGGGCCCGACTCGCTCAGCTTCTTCCTGGAGGGAACGCTCTTCGGTGAGTATCGAGATCTCCTCACAAGGGAGGAGTTCGAGGCTGTGTGGAGCCGCGGGAGAGAGGCCGCCCGCCGGACGTGGGTTGTGTCGACCCACCCGGAGGCGGTGTGGGCAGACCGTGCCGACACCTTCGTGTACTTGCGGCATGGGCTCGTCGGCGTCCTTGAGGAGATCCCTGCTCGGCGAATCGACGACGAGAAGATGGAGGTGTGCGCCAGCTCCTTCTACACCACGACCGTGTATCCCGGGCAGTGGGTTGTCCTGGCTGACAGCGAGGGGCTGCCGGTCGTGAAGGAGGTGATTCGTCGCGACTCCCTGAACGCGTCCTGGATAGCCGCGGGCTTCGACGAGGCTGGGCTCGACAAGCTCGAATGCGTCGCCCAATTGAGGAACTTCGGTGCTGTTGTGGAGATGGATGCCCGATCTGATCGGGTGGCCTGGGCCGTGCGCATCACGTCAGCGCGGCCGCCGATCCACACCCTCTCGGAGCGGATCGTGAGCGCGACGAGGAAGGCAGGATATGCCGTCTGAATCGGAATTCGTCAGTGTCGCCAGCGGGGTGGAGGATCCGTCTGGCTACCTCGTCGAGCTGATCGACGGGGAACCTCGGCGGGTGATTGCCTACCGGCAGGGCGATCGGGCTGATGTGGTGGTGGACTACGGGCATCCACGGCCACGGCCGGCGTTCTGGGAGCCGCCGATGCCCAGGCCGCCCGAGACGACGGACATCTGGATCGACGACCTTCCGCGGATCCTGGCCACCGGTTCCGGGAGGCGGGTGGCGGCAGCAGACTTCAGTGCGGCGTGGGAGGACGCGCTTCTCGGCTGGGTGCAACCTATCCGGCAGCTGAACCACGCTCGGCCGCAGGTGTCGCAGGAGGACGGACCTCGGATTTTCCCTCTGACCTATGCCCTCATGCCGGGCCGTCCCTACTCTCTTGAGCACCTCTGGGCGAGGCGAGTCGACGAACCGGGCATGGAGGACGTCGTCGAGATCCTGAGCGTGCCGTTCTCTCGTTCGGGGTTCCATCGGTACGACCTGGTGCAGGTCCGGTCTCGAATGGGGGCCAGGCTGGTTGTCCGCCAAGTGCGCAGCGCCGGCCACGACACTCGGGTCCTCACCTGTTCTGACGAGACTCAGCATGAGGCGCTGGTTTCAGCCCTCGGTTCAGTCGGGCTTGAGTATGAAGATGGGGCGGACGGCATCGTCGCGGTGGATCTGCCTACGGCGCAGGCCGTCGCGACCCTCGACGAGATCCTGGTGGAACTGCTGCGTGCCGGTGGCATATCTGACGGTCCGGGCGAGAATCATGGGGGACCGCGGGCATCTGAGGGGACGGATTCGAGACGAAGGTGAGGGGGATTCGATGAGATCGTTGCTTGCTCGAGACAATCTGACGATCATCGTCGATGGTGAGGAAAAGCGGGGCATCATCGCCTATGGGCTGATAGCGCCGGGAGCGTGGCGTGAGGCCGCAGATGCAGGCTCGATCCAGATGGGGCAGTTATGAGAGGGTCAACCTATTCTAGGTACGTAGAGAACAGGGGGCGTCGCTACGAGATTGACGCCGTTCATTGTGGACAGAGTATGACCGCTGCGGTTCACCTCTGCGTTGATGGACACTCAGAGCGGCATTTTACGATGGCTGGATGGTGTGATGTGTCGCTGGAGGTTGTGGGTGGTGTCGTCTGTCTGTGGTCTGCGCGGGAGCTAGTGTCGCGTGTCGTAAATAGGTTTACGGTGGTTGGTTGAGACAATGGGGTATGTCGATAGCGTCCCCGCTGGTTCTGCGTCCTGGTGATGAGGCGAGGCTGAGCTCGCTTGTCCGGTCCTCGACGGTGGGGGCGGGGTTGGCCCAGCGGGCCCGGATCGTATTGTTGGCCGCCGCTGGTGAGTCGAACACCGAGATCGGTCGGCAGGTTGGGGTATCGCGTCCAACGGTGAACCTGTGGCGGTCTCGCTACGAGGCCGGTGGTATCGAGGCGTTGAGTGATCTGGCTCGGTCGGGTCGCCCCGCGGTGATCGATGAGAACGCGGTCGTGGTCGCGACGTTGACTCCGCCGCCGGCCTCGTTGGGGGTGACGCACTGGTCGGCGCGGCTGTTGGGTCAGGAGTTGGGGATCTCCTTTGGTGAGGTCGCCCGGATCTGGCGCAAGTGGAAACTGCAGCCCTGGCGGCGTGGAACGTTCAAGTTCTCCACCGATCCCGAGCTAGACGCAAAGGTCCGCGATGTGGTGGGGCTCTACCTGAACCCGCCCGAGAAAGCGGTCGTGGTCTGCGTCGACGAGAAGACCCAGGTCCAAGCCCTAGACCGCACCGCGCCGATCCTTCCGCTGCGACCCGGGTTGCCAGAAAGAGCCACCCGCGACTACGTCCGCAACGGCACCACCAGCCTGTTCGCCGCGCTCGAGGTCGCGACCGGGAAGGTCACCGACCGCTGCTACCAACGCCACACCCATGCCGAGTTCCTCGACTTCCTCAAGCTCACCGCGAAGACCTACCCTCGGGTCAAGCTGCACGTGGTGGCCGACAACTACGCCACGCACAAGCACCCCAAGATCAAGGCCTGGCTGGCGAAGAACCCCCGGATCACGATGCACTTCACCCCAACCTCCGGGTCGTGGCTGAACATGGTCGAGATCTTCTTCGGGATCATCACCCGTCAAGCCATTCGCCGAGGCACCTTCACCAGCGTCAAAGAACTCGTCACCGCGATCGAGACCTTCATCGATGGCTGGAACGAACGCTGCGAACCATTCGTGTGGACCAAAACCGCAGACGACATCCTCACCAAAGCCCACCGTAAACAGACTTCAAACACGGGACACTAGTGGTTCTCGACTGGGAGGATGACCCGGACCGACGCATTATCACTGTGGATGACGACATCCGCTATGTCTTCCGGAGTGGCAGTGTTCTTCTGTTGGTCTGCGAGTCCTCGGTTCGTAGCTTGGTCGGTGCATCGGAGGTGTCGAGGATTGAACTCGGTGAGGTGGTAGATGGTGCCACTTGGAGTGATGGTCTTCTTGTGGTCTCTGACGCGGTCGGGCATCGGTACGAGTTTCGACTGGTCGAGGGGCGCTTGGTGCTCCTCCGATGACCACGAGACCGGGTCCTGAGGAGATGACCGTGAGACTTCACAAGGCGATCGACGCAGCTGCGGGACTCACGCCGGACGACATCGGTAACGTGCAGTCGCTGATCGATGGAGGTGAGTGGCTCGTAGCGTTCGAGACGCTGTGCACCCAGATCTACGAATGGAGCATAGGGCTCGAGCCCGACGTTATTCGTGATCTTGAAGGTCTCGGCGCGATCCTCGATGCTCGCCGCGAACTCACCGATCATCTGTGGGAAGACGCGACGTATGGCCTGGGGCCCTGATCTCGACGCAGCGTTCGAAGGCCGAGACGACTGGAGTCGCGGCCAAGTGGATCTTTGTCGTGCCTGGACCGCGCCGCTCTTCGACGAGCTCACGAAGCGCTCAGCCAAGGTGCTCTATCGCCAGTCATGCTCGAACGCTGGGCCGAAGCTGTCCATAGCGCTGAGGACATCGAGCTGGACTCGTCGGATCACGACTTCCTGTCGAAGGCCCTCTTCGAGTTGCCCACGCCTGAGCTTTTCGACTCGATGGAGGAGGTCGTCTTCCGGCTTCGGGAACGCGACCGACGTCAGGTGGACGTTCGTCTACATCACTAGGCTGGGGTGATGTACATCTATCCGGTGCCGCGCGAGGAGGAGGTCCTCCGGGATCTGGCCGCGGTGGGCTACGTCGTCCCGTCGATTGCTGATCTGCGGACGTCGGGAGGCAGGTATCGGGATGCTATCCCCGTGCTGCTTGCCAGTTTGCAGCGTGCAACGAATCGGATGGTCAAGGGTGAGCTGGTGAGGGCTCTCAGTGTTCCGTGGGCGAAGCCGTCCGCGGTGGGACCGCTCATCGAGGAGTTCAAGAAGGTTGATGGCGAGACTGAGCCCGGGTTGCGCTGGATTGTCGGGAACGCCCTCGAGGTGGTGTGGGATGACCGGTGGTTCGACGAGTTAGTCGCCCTGGCTCGTGAACGCTCGTACGGCCGGGACCGCGAGATGGTCGTTCTCGGATTGGGGCGTTCGAAGAACCCGGACGCCTGTTACGTGGCCCTTGAGCTGCTGGACGATCCTGCCGTGAATGGTCATGCGGTGGCTGCGCTGCGAAAGCTCAAGGATCCGCGAGCGCGCGCCGGGCTTGAGTCGATGCTCACCGACGAGCGTGCATGGGTGCGTAAGGAAGCCAAGTGTGGGCTGACGGCGCTGGGCTAGGTCGTGTTGCGAAAAGCCGAAATGGTGTGGTTCACGCAGACCCGGTCGGCCTCCGATGAGATGGGTGCCCTGAGCTTGCTGCCGCAACTCCTTGCCCCTGGTTTCGGCTCTAACGACCACGGCTGGGTGCTGAGTTCGGGATCCAAGGGAGCGGCGCACCACGGTCGGGCCACGGCCGGTCCCTGAGGAGCAGCGCACGACGGTCGGTCCCTGAGGAGCAGCCCCGCTCGCTGACTGACGCCGAGCGAGAATCCTGCGGGGCTGCGTCTCGAAGGGTCCGAAACCCACAGCCCGACCTATCTCCAAGAGCCAGTGTCGCACCCTCCACCACGCACAATTCTTTGTATATGGGCAGCCGCGCGAATAGTTGCGCCGCTGCCCGTATACGGAGATTTGTGCAGGGAAACCGCCGCAAGACTGGCCAACGTTGGTCACGGTGAGGGAGGACGGCGGTCCGCCGCCCTGGGAGATGACAGAGGGTGAGGTGGGGAGGCGCTTCGTCGAAGCGTAAGAACATCCATGCACTGAGAGCAAGAGTGACTGTGGTCACAGAGCCGGGCTGCCCTCGTGGTCGACTTGGCGGACGGGTGCGGGACCTTTCGACACGGCGTTCGGCTAGCGCCTCACGGCCGGCTCAAGGAACGGTGTCCTTACCGAAGTGGTGGCCGTGGTGAGCGGCTTCCCGGCGCGGCAGGGCGTCGTTCAGTAGGCCACTTCCACTTTCGCAACACGACCTAGTTGCCTGGCCAGATGAGCGCTGCTGCCGCGCCCGCTTGGAGATCGCCGTAGTCGATCCTGCGGCCGAGCCACCGACGTCGGTAGGGCAGGAAGACTGAGAGTGCGACATGTTCGGCGTGCTCCAGGGTGACGCGGACAGCGTCGCTGCCGGTCTCTGGGAGCCGGACATCGGCGACGATCGCAGCCGCCCGCAGGCTGTCACGGTCCTCCGAGAGCGCGGCGATCAGTCTGGTGATCAGGTCAGCCGAGGCGGGCGGATTGCTGGCGATGTCTGCCATGACCATCCGCTGCTGTCCAGCTACGTCGACGACGACCGCGTAGGGATGGAACTCGCCGCGCTTGTCCAGCTGTTGTTGGGCAAATTCAAGAGCCGGTCCGAGCAGACCGTCTAGATCATCTTGGGCCTGCTGGGAGGCCGCGTCTCGCCAGGAAACCATGTCGTCAGTTGGGTTGGCCGCTGAAAAGGGCGAGGTGTCGCTGAGTTGCTGTCGTGCTGGCCACGAGTGCCGCCCTTCGGATGTCGTTGATCATGTCGTCCATCGCCCCGGGGTGGGTGCAGAGCAGATTCTTTCGGCAACCTTGCCTCCGGGGGTTAACTCAGAGTAGTGCATACCTGATTCTCAGCGGGCGCGAAATACCCGATTCCGGAGGGCTGCCGGTCTCGTCGAACGGGCGCACTCATGAGAGCAGGCGAGTTCAAGCCGGCCACTGATCGTGCGCGGCAACGCCTGAGGCCTCCACCGACGCTGCACTAAGCTTTGTGAGTATCGATGAGTCCTTGCTGAACGGCATCCTCTCGATGGTTGCTGAATTCAAGGAGGTGGCTGATGCCCACTACTGACGCTCTTTGGGGCGGGCAGCTCGCGTCGGTCCGCTTTGAGCCTGTCGCGCACCGCCTCGTGCTTCAGATCGACGTCGTCGATGGGGATGTGACTACGTCCTACGATTTGGTGTGCTCCGGCGTTTCCGGCTTGCACTTCACGAACTCCATACCCGAGCCGTGGACCTACGCCGAAGTGACCGAGGTTCATGCCCGCCAGGCGACCGCAGGGCAGTGGACCGTCGAACTGATCCTGTGGTCGGAGGACTGCAAGCTCGTTTGCACGTGCGGCGCGTTCACCGTGACCGATGAGTCGGCCGGGCAGGCCGCCAACGGCTTCGACTCGCGACTCGTGCGGCGTGGTTAGTCTGGCGGCCTGAGCGGAAGACGGGAGCAGCGTCACGCCGACGCGAGCGCTGGTCAGATGGCTTGGCCAGAGAGGTGACTTCGGCCTCGCGCGCAGCACCGTAGCCATAGGCTGGCGGGGTGCGGGCGCTGAAGCGACCGCTCGGGACGGCGGCTAGCATTACGTCTTGAATTGGATCGAGGTGAATCGGATGCGGCAACTCCATCGTGATTCTTCATGGGTCGGTGAGGATGAGGTCCTCGACGACGAAGTTGTGATCGTGGCGACACGAGACGAACTGGTTCTCCTGGCGAATTCGCTCACTGAGGCGCTGGAGGCCGTGGATGAGGGGGAGTTCGCGACGCGGCTCGGCGGAACCTCGGAGGATGCGCGATCGTTGAGGGCCAGGGTCAAGGACCTACTCCGCTTCAGCCTCAAGCCCAATCAGCCATACGACGGATGAGCACACAGCTAAGCTTCGCCGTCGGGCACTTCCCGGATCGCGTCGAGGTGGTCATCATGGGACAGAAGTCCCCGGTGGTCGCGCGTCTCTTCGGGACAGGGGAGGCCGAGCGGCTGGTGCTGACGGGCCTGTCAGCTCTCCCCGATTTGTGTGCTCTCGGTGTGCCTCTCGCCAGTGGCCTTGAAGGTGGCGCGACCGAGGTGCCCGGCGGGAACCGGGGCCCATCGCGGGCTTTGCCGACGATGAGTGAGTTGCGGATGCAGCCTCGGCGCCACTACCGGCCGAGCATGCAGGAGATCGAGGCCAGCCTGTTGTCAGCGGGGCTCAGTGAGGAGCCTGTCGAGAATCCATGGGTGCCACAGTGAGCGCCGTCGTCATCGAACAGACCGATCGGCTGTTCCAGGTTTGGGCCTACTCGGTCGGCATGGCGCGCCTGCTGCTGCGAAGCGCCAAGTCGGAGACTTTCGCGACCCGCCTTGACGTGCTCTTCCAGAACGTCAAGGCGATGAAGTTGCCGGCCGTGCTGGAGGGGCTCGTCGTCGCCGAAGCGGATCCGGTCGAGGCCGCGGGGATCTCCACGGAGACCGGGCTTCTCACCTCGGAGGACACGACGATCTTCATCGTTCGAGCTGGGGCGTTCGACGGGTACGTGGTTGCGGGCGTCTGCGTGGCGGCTGAGGACGACGGCGAGTACTTCGAACCCAGTTCCTTGTTGCAGGATCCGTGGGTCAGCCGGTGATCAGCCGGAGCTTTGCCTTCGTCCCCCAAGGCGTCGATTCGGCATGGCCGCGAGAGATACCTGAGTAGGCCGTCCGGGGTACTACTGGCGGGGTTGGATGAGGCCTCGTGCGAGGCGGTCGGCCCGACGGAGGGCGTCCGGGATCCGGTAGCGCCCGGCCATCGTGGACACGATCCGCGCGGCTTGGGCGATGTCGAGCCCTCCCGCGGTGGTGACGTATAACGGGCTGACACCCGCGCCGCGCACCACCTCGGCTGCATGCGCCGCCGTGCGAAATCGCGTCTTCGCCACGCCGATAACGGGGATGCGCAACGCCTCGGACGCGTGCGCGCCCAGCCCGGGGCGACCGTCGGCGTCCAGCGTGGCGTAGCCGTCGATGACCAGCAGGTCGACGGACGGTCCTAGAGCGAGTACGGCCGCGATACAGGGCAGTTCCCGCTTGTACAACGCACCTGGCTCGTACGGCGCCGTCCGGGCGACGTCAGCCACGTGCTCGGACTGCACGTCGGCAAAGGTCAGGCCACGGCACACGACAAGCGCAGCTCGCGCAGTGCCGTGCTCGTCGTCGTAGTGAACGTCCACAGCGCCGACCGTCATCGCATGGTCCATGAACCTCAACTTAGCTCCGGTGCTCGCTACGGGCAGAGGGCGGCGGTCTTCGTTGGTCGATGTCTGCTTGGTTTCGGACCCTTCGAGACGCGGCCCCGCGCGAGGTTTTGCTCGGTGTCGGTGAGCTGGCGGGGCTGCTCCTCAGGGATCGGTGGAGCGAGATAGGCCGTGAGGCGCAGCCTTGGGCTGTCTCTCGTCGGGGTGCATGGAATTTTGACGCACAACTCCGCTGTCTGTGCCCATTTGGGCAGAGAAGACAGGGTTGTGCGTCAAAACTCCATGCGAATGCTGGTGCGTCTCCCTGACCGCGTCTCGGACCCTTCGAGACGCCATCTCGCATGGTTCTCGCTGGGTGTGGTTGGCCTGGCGAGATGGCTCCTCAGGGATCGTTCGGACCCTTCGAGGCAGTCCCGCACGGTTCTTGCTTGGGGCCGGTTAGCTCGCGGGGCTGCTCCTCAGGGAACGGCGGTGGGCGAGATGGCTCCTCAGGGATCGTTCCTTGTGTCAGCCGTGAGGTGACGCTGAACGCCGTGGTCGAAAGGTCCACGCGTGTGAGCTGGCGGCGCTGCTCCTCAGGGGGCGGTGGGGCGAGATGGGTCGCCTGGTGGCGAGGGGCAGGCAGGATAGGCTGCCGTCCAACGCGGCATCCGTCCCCAGATCAAGGAGCAGACATGGCAAAGGTGCTACTCGCAGGCGAATCGTGGGTCAGCGCGGTCATCGACCACAAGGGCTACGACGCTTTCCCGCACACCCAGGTGCATATCGGGTGCGCGGCTCTGCTTGCGGCGCTCGCACGCGAGGGGCACGACGTCACACACCTGCGCTCGCATGACGTCGCGGAGTTCTTCCCGCTGACGCTCGAGGAGCTGGACGCCTACGACGTGGTCATCCTCTCCGACGTCGGGGCCAACACGTTGCTGCTGCCGCCGGTGGTGTTCGAGGAGGGACGGCGGGCGCCGAACCGGCTGAAGCTGCTGCGCGAGTGGGTGCACCGCGGCGGCGGCCTGATGATGGCCGGCGGCTACCTCAGCTTCCAGGGCTTCCAGGCCAAGGCGAACTTCTTCGACACCCCCGTCGAGGAGGTGCTGCCGGTCACGATCCTGCCGTACGACGACCGCGTCGAGACCCCGGAGGGCGTCGAGGGGACACTCACCGACGTCGCGCATCCCGTCACCGCCGGGCTCGACCAGCAGTGGCCCGCCATCCTCGGCTACCAGAAGCTCACCGCGCGCGACGACGCGACGGTGCTCGCCGAGGTCGAGGGCCGCCCGCTGCTCGTGGTCCGCGAGGTGGGCCAGGGCCGCACGCTCGCCTACGCCTCCGACATTTCCCCGCACTGGGCCCCGCAGGAATTCATGGACTGGGCCGGCTACGGCCCGCTCTTCGGGCAGGCCGTCGACTGGCTGGCCGGAAACTAACGCCCGGCGCCCGACACCACCTCGAACGGGCCTGACGACACCTCCTGGACGGTGCCGTCGGGCAGGACGACCACCCCGCGCGACCCCGTCGGGACGGCGCCGGCGACGACGAGCATGCTGCCGTCCAGCCGCCACGCCACCGACGCCGTGCCGTACGGCGTCTCCAGCGAGGCGCTCGCATGCGTCAACCCGCCGCCCGGGCGAGGGCGGAACTCGATGGCGCGATAGCCGGGCTCGAGCGGCGCGATCCCCGCGACGCTCCGATGCAGCCAGTCCGCCACCGCGCCCAGCGCGTAGTGGTTGAACGACGTCATCTCGCCGGGATTCACCGTGCCGTCGGGCATCAGACTGTCCCACCGCTCCCAGATGGTGGTGCCGCCGGAGAGCACCGTGTACAGCCACGACGGGCACGCGCGCTCCAGCAGCAGCCCGTAGGCATCGTCGAGGTGGCCGGTATGCGTGAGCGCATCGCAGATGACCGGCGTGCCGGCGAAACCCGTGCTGATCCGGTGCCCGCTGCCCCGGACGAGCGCGGCGAGGCGATCACCCCACCGGTCGCGCTCCGCATCGTCGGCGAAGAGCCCGAACTCGATGGCCAGGGCATAGGCCGTCTGGGCATCGCTGGTCATCAAGCCGTCCGGGCGCGTGTACTCGGCGCGGAAGGCCGCCGTCACCTCGCCGGCCAGCCGGGCGTAGCGCTCGGCGTCGGCCGTGCGGCCCAGCACCTGCGCGGTGTCGCCGAGACGGCGCGCGGAGTGGGCGAAGTAGGCGGTGGCGACGAGGTGACGGTCCGTGGCGGCCTGATCGGGGGCCTCGGGCGGGGCCGTCGGGTCCAGCCAGTCGCCCAGCTGGAAGCCCGTGTTCCAGAGCCGGCTGGGGCCGGCGAGCCGCTCCATCAGGTCGACCCACGCCTTCGCGCTGTCGTACTGATCGGCCAGGATCTGCGCGTCGCCGAATCGCTCGTACAGCGTCCAGGGGATGAGGACGGCGGCGTCGCCCCACGCCGCGCCCGGCTTGATCGGCGTCCACCATTCGCCGCCCGGGATCACGGGCACGTACCAGGGCACGGTGCCGTCGGGCCACTGCTCGACGGCGAGGTCGCGCAGCCAGGACCGCAGCAGGCCCGCGCAGTCGTAGAGGAAGGTCGCGGCGGGGGCGAACACCTGGATGTCGCCGGTCCAGCCGAGGCGCTCGTCGCGCTGCGGGCAGTCGGTGGGGATGTCCACGAAGTTGTCGCGCATCGACCACCGGATGTTCTCGTGCAGCCGGTTGAGCAGCGGATCCGACGTCTCGAAGAAGCCGGTGCGCGTCATGTCCGTGTGATAGACCCGCGCAGTGATGTCGCCGAGTTGAAGCTCGCCCGGCCAGCCCTCCACCTCGGCGTAGCGGAAGCCGTGCAGGGTGAAACGCGGCTCCCAGCAGGCGGGGCCGCCGGGATGGATCCACGTGTCGACGGAGTGCGCGCCGCGCAGCGGGCGGCGGTACAGCTCGCCGCCCTGCAGCACCTCGGCGTGCCGGACGGTCACGGTTGCGGGCGCCTCCGCGGACAGGGTGAGGCGCACGCGGCCGGCGATGTTCTGCCCGAAGTCGACGATCGTGCGGCCCGAGGGGCTCGTGGTGATGGCGACGGGGGAGAGTTCCTCGGTGCACCGCACGGGCGGACCCTCCGGGGCCACCAGCGTGCCATGGTTCACGGGCAGCACCCGGACGGGTTGCCAGGCGTCGTCGTCGTAGCCAGCGGTGCTCCACGCGGGGTCGTCCAGGCGGGCATCGTAGGTCTCGCCCTCGTAGAGGCCGGTGGCGAGGATGGGGCTCTCGGCCACCCGCCAGGACCCGTCGGTGGCCACGGTGACGCGCCGCCCGTCGACGAGCACCACCTCCAACTGGGCGATCAGCGAGACGTCGTCGCCGTACAGGTTGGTGTGGCCGCCGTTGAAGCCGATCCGGCCGCGGTACCAGCCGTCGGCCAGCCAGGCCCCGATGGCGTTGGGCCCCTCGGCGACATGCTGGGTCACGTCGTAGGTGTAGGCGCGCAGTCGGCTGCCGTATACGGTCCACCCGGGGCTGAGGGCGTCGTCGCCGACGCGACGCCCGTTGATCTCCACCTCGTACAGGCCGTGGGCCGTGGCGTAGAGGCGGGCCGACGCCACCGGGCCGGGGAGGTCGAACGCGCGGCGGACCCGCGGTGGCCTGCGCATCGCCTCCGGGTCCTCCGGCCAGCCCGGGCCGACGGCGGCGGCCGTCCAGTCGCCGGCGTCGAGCAGCCCCGCCTCAACCCGCGCCGTTGGCGACCAGGCCGACGGCTCCGTCTCGCCCTCGCCCCACACCCGCACGCGCACCGTCGCCCGCTGCCGGGAGGCGAGCGGTGCGAAGGGCCAGGGGGTCAGGACCGAGTCGGAGCTTTCGATGCGGCCGGACGAGACGACGACGCCGTCGCGCTCCTCCTCGATCTCGTAGGCCGCCTGCCGCCACCCGGGCCGGCCGGCGTTCTTCCAGGAGATGCGCGGGGCGGGAACCCCGATGCCGAGGGCGTCGGTGAGGTGCTCGAACGTGGGAGGGGTGACGTGGGTGGTCATCGACGGCAAGGTCCAGTCTGTGCAATTTGAAGCGTTTCAACACACCGTATGGCCGGGTTCGACGGCGTGTCAAGGACGCGGCCAGGGCCTCGAACGCTCACCAATCGGCGGCGCTCTCGCGGCCCCACCAGCCCCTTGTCAGCTCTGGAAGGCGACGATGCGCTCGATCGCCGCCGCGACGGCATCGGCCCCCGCGGCGAAGCTGATCCGCACCGTGCGCCCGCCCAGCCGACCGTCGAAGTCCGTCCCAGGCGTCACCGCCACGCCCGTGGCCTCCAGCAGCGCCTCGGCATAGGCGTCGGAGGTGGGGAAGCGGTCCAGCTGCGGGCCGAGGTCGGCGTAGTAATAGAAGGCGCCGTCGGCCGGGGCACTCACGCCCCAACCCAGCTCCGGCTCGGCGGCGAGCAGCAGCTCCCGCGCGCGGGCGAACTCCGCCACCGCGGCGTCGCACTCCGCGAAGGAGGCCGGTGTGAAGGCCTCGAGGGCGGCGAACTGCGCGGGCGCGGGTGCGCAGAGCGCGAGGTTGCCGGAGAGTGCGTCCACAGCGGGGACGAGGCTGGGCGGGAGGACGAGCCACCCCAGTCGCCACCCGGTCATGCCCCAGTACTTGCTGAACGACGACACGATCACCGCGTCCTCGGAGAACTCCCGTGCGGTGCTGCCGCGCCCGCCGGAGTAGGTGACGCCGTGGTAGATCTCGTCGCTGACCAGCCGGACGCCCTCCGCGGCGCACCACGCGGTGAGCGCGGCCAACTCGTCGCGGGAGACCATCGTTCCCGTCGGGTTGGCGGGCGAGGCGAGCACCAGGCCGGCCAGCGGCTGCTTGCGGTGGGCCGCCGCCAGCTGCGCGACCGTCGGCTGGAACCGGGTCTCCGGGCCGCAGTCGAGGTCGACCACCCGGCAGCCCAGCGACGACAGGATGTTGCGATACGCGGGGTAGCCCGGCCGGGCGAGCGCCACGCGATCGCCGGCATCGAACGCCGACAGGAACGCGAGCAGGAAGCCGCCCGACGACCCTGTGGTGATCGCCACGTGCGACGGGTCGACGTCGACGCCGTACCAGCGCCGGTAGTGCTCGGCGAGCGCCTCTCGGAGCGGCCAGATGCCCAGCGCGGAGGTGTAGCCGAACGGGCGGTTGGCGGCGTGCAGGCGCGCGGCGGCCTGGTTCACCGCCGTCGGCGCCCCCTGGGCCGGCTCGCCCGCGCACAGCGAGATCACCTCGCGCCCCGCGGCGCGTAGCTGGGCGACCCTGTCCAGGACCGTCATGACCTGAAACGGGGGCACCTCGGAACGCTGCGACGGCATGAACCGAGGCTAACGGACGCGCGGTTGGCCGTTAGAGTGGGCCCATGCCAAGCGTCGTCGTCAACGTCATGCCCAAGCCCGAGATCCTCGACCCGCAGGGCAAGGCCGTCACCGGGGCCCTGCAGCGGCTGGGGTTCGACGGGCTGTCCGTCCGGCAGGGGAAGCGGTTCGAGATCGAGGTCGAGGGTGAGGTCACCGACGAGGTGCTCGCCCAGATCGAGCGCGCCGCCGACACCCTGCTGGCCAACACCGTCATCGAGTCCTACGACGTGGTGACCGACTGATGCCACGGATCGGCGTCGTCACCTTCCCTGGCTCGCTCGACGATCACGACGCGCTGCGCGCCGTGCAGCTGTCGGGGGCCGAGGCCGTCCCGCTGTGGCACGGCTCGGACTCCATCGACGGCGTCGACGCGATCATCCTGCCCGGCGGCTTCTCCTACGGCGACTACCTCCGGTGCGGGGCCATCGCGCGCTTCAGCCCGGTGATGAGCACGGTCATCGACGCCGCGCGCAAGGGCATGCCGGTGCTCGGCATCTGCAACGGCTTCCAGCTGCTCTGCGAGGCGCACCTCCTCGAGGGCGCCATGATCCGCAACGCCGGCCAGCAGTTCGTCTGCCGCGACGAGCGCCTCCGCGTCGAGACCATCGACACCACGTGGACCTGCGCGTTCTCCAAGGGCGACGAGATCACCATCGTGTTGAAGAACGGTGAGGGCAACTACCAGGCCTCGCCCGAGACGCTCCGCAAGCTCGAGGACAACGATCAGGTGGTGTTCCGCTACCTGGACAACCCCAACGGCTCGGCCAACGACATCGCGGGCATCACCAACGAGCGCGGCAACGTCGTCGGCCTGATGCCGCACCCGGAGCACAACGTCGAGGAGCTCACGTCGCCGTCGCTCGACGGCGCCCGGTTCTTCGAGTCCGTGCTGCGCTTCCTCAGCATCCGCGCCTGACACCGGCGGCTTTGCTGGTGGTTGGATGGGACGCATGTCCGCCAACCTCACCCAAGCCGAGACCGCCGCGCGCGCCCGGGCTGTCATCGTCCACGCCTATTCCGTTCACGTGGACGTACGCGACGCCCGCGACCCCGACGCACCGTTCTTCCCCGTCGTCTCCCGCATCGAACTGACGGCGGCCGAACCGGAGACTTGGCTGGACTTCATCGGTGAGGTGGACGCCGTGGAGGTCGACGGCGCGACGGTGCCATTCGGCTACGACGGCGCACGCATCCAGCTCTCCGGCCTGACGCACGGGCGCTGCGCCGTCGTCGTGCGAGCGCGGGGACGGTACTCGCGCACCGGTGAGGGGCTGCACCGATTCGTCGACCCCGTCGACGGCGAGACCTACCTCTACACGCAGTACGAGCCCGCCGACGCGCGGCGTGTGTTCCCCGGATTCGAGCAGCCCGACATGCGCGCGCCGTTCACCTTCGCGCTCACCGGACCGTCGGACTGGTGGCTCGGATCCAACCAGCCCGCGGTCAGCCGGGTTGACGACGGCGAGGGCGTCGTCACCGTCGAGTTCGTGCCCACCAAACCGCTGTCGACCTACATCACGTGCCTCTGCGCGGGGCCGTACCACCGGGTCGAGGACCGGTGGGGCGACATGGTGCTGGGGCTGCTCTGTCGGCGCTCGCTCGCGCCCCACCTCGACGCCGACGAGCTGTTCCGCGAGACGAAGGCGGCGCTCGGCTGGTACACCGCGAACTTCGGCGACTACCCGTGGGGCACCACCTACGACCAGATCTTCGTGCCCGAATACAACCTCGGTGCGATGGAGAACCCCGGCCTCGTCACGTTCACCGAGTCGTACCTCTTCCGCTCGGCCCCCACGCCGGCCGAGACGCAGGCGCGCTGCAACACGCTGGTGCACGAGATGAGCCACATGTGGTTCGGTGACCTCGTCACCTGCCGCTGGTGGGGCGACCTCTGGCTCAAGGAGAGCTTCGCCGAGTTCATGGGCAGCCACGTCTCTGTCGAGGCGTGCGGGTTCGCCGACGGGTGGGTGAACTTCGCGGCCAACAGGAAGGTCGGCGCGTATCTCGCCGACACGATGCCGACGACCCACCCCGTTGTCGCCGACATCCCCGACCTCGAAGCCGCCAAGACGAACTTCGACCGGATCACCTACTCCAAGGGCTCATCGGCCCTCACGCAGCTTGTGCATTACGTCGGCTTCGAGGCGTTCCTGCGCGGCTCTCGCCGCTACTTCGCCGCGCACGCCTTCGGCTCCGGCACCCTGGCCGACTTCATCGCTGCGCTGGCGGCCGAGACCGAACGCGACCTCAGCGGCTGGACCTCGGCCTGGCTGGAGACCGCCGGTCACGACACTCTCGCGGCCCACCTGACGACGGCCGACGGCGTCATCTCGCGCCTCGTCGTCACTC
The DNA here is from genome assembly GCA_047602285.1 of Arachnia sp. GTDB lineage: Bacteria > Actinomycetota > Actinomycetes > Propionibacteriales > Propionibacteriaceae > Arachnia. The sequence goes on along the minus strand of JASGHR010000001.1, from coordinate 1,321,289 downwards.
GCCGCGCGCCCGAGGATCGGCCTGCGGACCGGCCGCACGCCACCACCGTCGGGCTGTATCGGCTGCGCGACGGGCGGCTCGAGCGGGAGGCGAGCCTGCCCGTGGTCATCGACGGCGATGCCGTCGAAGTGGAGGGTGCCGTGGGCCTGCCCGCACCCGATGCCGTCCTGATCAACGATCGGGACCAGACCTTCGCCGCCGTCGACCTCGACCCCGCCACGCGCGCGGTGCTCGTCGAGCATGTCGGCAGCCTCGACCCGCTTGCCCGCGCCGTCGCCTGGACGTCGCTGTGGACGGGTGTTCGCGCGGCCCGTGTGTCGGCCGAGGAGTTCGTGCGCGCGGTCCTCACGGCGGGGGAGCGGCAGACCGGTCTGTTGGCGTCGCTCACCGCGTGGGCCCTACGCGCCGTCGCCCACTACAGCCCCGATGCCTCGCTGGCGGCGGTCTGGCGCGACGGCTGCCGTGCCGCCGCGGCAGGCGCCGAGCCGGGCTCGCCCGAGCAGCTGCTGTGGGCGAAGGCCTACCTCAAGGCGGCCTCGCTGGCCGCGGAAGACGTCCGCTGGGTGCTCGCGGGCGGCGTGCCGGGGCTGGCGCTTTCCGTGGACGTGACCTGGGCAGCGTGGGAGACGCTGTCGGCGCAGGGCGCGGCCACGGCAGAGGAACTCGACGGGGCCCTCGCCGCGGACGACACGGCCGCGGGCCGCGTCGCCCGCCTCCGCTGCTGGGCCGCCGGTCCCGATGCCGCCGTCAAGGCTGAGGCCTGGCGCCGGGCGCATGTCGTCGGTGGCGAGACCAACGACGCCGTCGGCGCCCTCCTCGCAGGGTTCAACGCGCTGGGGCAGGCGGAACTCCGCGCGCCCTTCGCCCGCGCGTACTTCGATTCACTCGTCGACATCTGGCGTGAGCACCCCATCGAGATCGCGTTGCGCCTTGTCCGCGACGGGTTCCCGGATGATGCCGCGGACGCGGGCGAGGCCTGGCTCGCCGCGCACCCGGACGCGCCCGCGACCCTGCGCCGCGTCGTCACCGAGCAGACCTACGAGGCGCGGATCGCGGCCAACGCCCGGTCGTCGGCGATCCCCATGGAGTTTTGACGCACAACCCCGCCCTCTGTGCCCTACAGGGCACAGGGACCCCAGTTGTGCGTCAAAATTCCATGGCCTCCCCGGTACCCCTCGCGCCGCGCTGCCGTGCCCAGACCACGTTGCGGATGAACTCGATGGTTTCGTGGGGGTCGTTGGTGATCTGCGTGGGGAGCAGCACGTACTGCCGCCAACCGGCCAGGGCCAGAAGGTTCGCCCGCCGGGCATCGCGCATCATCGCTTCGCGCCCGCTGTGGAACTCGAAGCTGTTGATCTCGAAGGCGGTCCGGGACTCCGGGAGGGCGATATCGAGGCAGAACGCTTGTCCTCCGGCCACGACTTCGTGGTTGCCCACCCAGCCGCGGATCCCGGCCGCGCGGAACAGGCGGTGCGCCTCGACCTCGGCGACGGACCAGGGATTCCCGCTCAGGTCGACGAGTGCGCGGTCCAGCTGATCGCGCGGCCGCACGAGGAGGCGCCGTGCCGCCTCCTGCAGTGTGTCCTGGCGTGCGGCCCGCTCACGGAGCGCCGCCGTCGCGGTCTCGTAGTCTCCGGCAAGCGCCGCCGTCAACGCCGTCACCGCTGGCGACGTGACGTGCACCCCGTGGCGCCACATGGTGAGATCAGGAGGCAGCCGATGGCGATGAAACCTCACCAGGCCGCGATCGGCCAGCTTCGTCCGTGCATAGACCAGCACCTGCTTCGGCCTGCTGCCCGGAGCGAACGTGAGGCGGGCGGCAGCGGCCCCGGCAAGGACCGCGTTCGGATCCCAGCGGTGGACCGCGCGCATCCAGGCCAGCGGCTCGTCCGCGAGCTCGGCGTCCAGCACGACGCCGGGGAGCACCCGGATCAGGCGACCGGACGCGAGGTGCTGCGTCCAGGCGGATCGGAGCGTGGGGTAGTCGCGCAGACACACGACCCCTGCATTCACGGCAAGTACGTCGTCAACTCTCATGACGACGAGTAGAAGTGGCGGGCGGTGCCCTGGGCCAGCGTTCGCGACCGCGGGACAACACTCGCGCGGGTTCGGACAACACCAGCCCATGGAGTTTTGACGCACAACCCCGCTCCCTGTGCCCTACAGGGCACAGGGACCCCACTTGTGCGTCGAAATTCCATGGTCCGGTGGCGACGGCGGTCGTGTTCAGCCTGCGAGGGCGGGCACCGGTAGATTGGCCCCGTGGCAGACACCGTTGAGCACGCGATCCAGACCCCTGAGCTCGAGCAGCCCTACGCCGCCCTCGGCGTGAAGGACGACGAATACGCCCGGATCCGCGAGATCCTCGGCCGCCGGCCCACCTCGGCCGAGTTGGCGATGTACTCGGTGATGTGGTCGGAGCACTGCTCCTACAAGTCCTCGAAGGTGCACCTGAAGAAGTTCGGTGCGCTCAGCCAGGAGACCCCGCGCGGACCGCTGCTCGCAGGCATCGGCGAGAACGCCGGCGTGGTCGACATCGGCCAGGGCTACGCCGTCACGTTCAAGGCGGAGTCGCACAACCACCCGTCCTACGTCGAGCCCTACCAGGGCGCGGCCACCGGCGTCGGCGGCATCGTCCGCGACATCCTCGCGATGGGCGCCCGGCCGATCGGCGTGATGGACTCCCTGCGCTTCGGCCCGCTCGACGAGCCCGACACCAAGCGCGTGCTGCCCGGCGTGGTCGCCGGCGTCGGCGGCTACGGCAACTGCCTGGGCCTGCCGAACATCGGCGGTGAGGTCCAGTTCGACCGCACGTACCTCGGCAACCCGCTCGTCAACGCGCTCTGCGTCGGCGTGCTGCGCCACGAGGATCTGCACCTCGCGCACGCCTCGGGCGTGGGCAACCAGGTCATCCTGTTCGGCGCCGCGACGGGTGGTGACGGCATCGGCGGCGCCTCGATCCTCGCCTCCGAGACCTTCGACGAGACGGGCCCGGCGAAGCGCCCCAGCGTCCAGGTGGGCGACCCGTTCATGGAGAAGCTGCTCATCGAGTGCACGCTCGAGCTGTTCCAGGCCGGCATCATCAACGGCATCCAGGACTTCGGCGCCGCGGGCATCTCCTGCGCCACCTCGGAGCTCGCCTCCGCGGGCGACGGCGGCATGTTCGTCAACCTCGACCTCGTCCCGCTCCGCGACCCCAACCTCGCGCCCGAGGAGATCCTCATGAGCGAGTCCCAGGAGCGCATGATGGCGGTGGTCGAGCCGGCCAACGTCGCGCGCTTCATGGAGATCTGCGCCAAGTGGGACGTGCTCGCCACCGTGGTGGGCGAGGTCATCGAGGGCGACCACCTCATCATCCAGTGGCACGGCGAGACCATCGTCGACGTCGACCCCAAGACGGTCGCGCACGAGGGCCCCGTCTACGAGCGCCCGTTCCGCCGCCCCGCCTGGCTCGACGACGTGAACGCCGACCGCGCCGAGGACCTCCCGCGCGACAACACCCCCGAGGGCCTCCGCACCGCGCTGCTGCGCGTGCTCGGCCACCCCAACGTCGCCGACAAGACGTGGGTGACGCAGCAGTACGACCGCTACGTCCGCGGCAACACCGTCCTCGCCCAACCCGAGGACTCCGGCATGCTGCGCATCGACGAGGAGACCGGGCTGGGCATTGCGCTGTCACTCGACGCCAACTCGCGCTTCTCGTACCTCAACCCCTACCTCGGCGCACAGCTCTCGCTGGCCGAGGCCTACCGCAATGTGGCCGTCACCGGCGCGGAGCCCGTCGCCATCACCGACTGCCTGAACTTCGGCTCGCCCGAGGACCCCGAGGTGATGTGGCAGTTCGCAGAGGCCATCCTCGGCCTCGTCGACGGCTGCCGCGAGCTGGGCGTGCCCGTGACCGGCGGCAACGTCAGCCTCTACAACCAGACGGCCAGCACGCCCATCCTGCCGACGCCCACCGTCGGCGTGCTCGGCGTGATCGACGACGTCGCCACCCGGATCCGCGCGGGCTTCGCCGCGGCCGGCGACGCCATCCTGCTGCTGGGGGAGACCCACGAGGAGCTCTCCGGATCCATCTGGGAGGCGGCCGTGCACGACGGCCACCTGGGCGGTTTCCCGCCCGCCGTGATGCTGGATTCCGAGGTTGCGCTCGCGCGCGTGCTGGGCGAGGCGGCGCGCCGCGGGCTGGTGTCGTCGGCCCACGACGTGAGCGAGGGCGGTCTGGCCGTCACGCTTGCAGAGTCCGCGTTCCGCAGCGGGCTCGGCTTCCGGGCCGAGCTGCCCGGCGTCGACCAGACGGTGGCGCTGTTCGCGGAGTCCGCGGCCCGCGCCGTCGTGTCGCTGCCTGACGACGCCGTGGCGGAGTTCGAGGCGCTGTGCGCGGAGCACGGGCTGCCCGTGGTTCGCGTGGGCGAGGTGGTCGACCAGCCGGTCCTGACGTTCGAGGGCGCCTGCTCTCTCGGCCTCGACGAGGCGCGCGACGCCTGGCTCGCGCCGCTGCCGGCCGCCCTCGGCTGACCGCGTCCCCTCGTCGGGAGCGGCCGAGGGGACGTTGTTCACCTTCCGGTCTCTTGCCCGTCGCCCGGGCGAGATCGGTCGTTCAGCTTCGGCGGTTTGGATGAACTCGGCTTACAGAAACCGAGTGCGAAAGGCGCAGGCATGCCCCTCCACACCCCCAAGCTCATCGCCGCGACGACGACGGCCGCGGCCATCGTCGCCGGCTGCAGCATCCTCCCGCTGACGGCGGCCGCAGACGGCCCCGTCTCTCCCAAGAACATCATCGTGCTGATCGGCGATGGCATGGGCTACAACCAGGTCGACCTCGCCAACGAGGTGCTGACCGGCAAGACCCACTACCAGCTGATCACCGGGCACGACAAGAAGGTCAACATCGCAGGCACCAATGCGCCGCGGCCCACCGAGGGCTTCCAGAGCTGGGATCTGGTCAGCATGTCGACCCACTGGGTCGACGGCCCGGTGTACGACCCGAGCAAGGCCTGGTCCGAGTTCGACTGGATCAAGAACAACCCCACCGACTCCGCCGCTGCGGGCACCGCCATGGCGACCGGCCACAAGACGTACAACGCCGGCCTCGGCGTGGACGCCGACGGAAAGGTGGTCGAGAACCTCTCGCAGCGCGCGAAGTCCCTCGGCAAGTCCGCGGGCGTCGTCTCGAGCGTCCAGTTCTCGCACGCCACCCCGGCGGCCTACTCGGCGCACAACGAGTCCCGGCAGAACCTGCAGGCGATCGCGCACGAGCAGCTCTCCGGTGAGATGGACGTCGTCATCGGCGCGGGCCACCCGTACTTCGACGACGACCACCAGCCCACCACCGAGGGCGACTTCGGCTACATCGGCCAGTCCGACTGGGACAGCCTGGTCGACGGCAAGACCGACTACGCCTTCGTCGACGAGACCGCGGACTTCGAGGCCCTGACCTCCGGCGCCACGCCCGAAAAGGTCTTCGGCGTTGCGCAGGTGCGCTCCACGCTGCAGCAGGCCCGCTCCGTCGGCGCCGGCCGCAACGACGTGCCGGAGCTCGCCACCCTCACCGAGGCCGCGCTCAACGTGCTCGACAACAACGATGAGGGCCTGTTCCTCATGGTCGAGGGCGGCGCGATCGACTGGACCGGCCACGCCAACCAGACGGACCGCAACGCGGAGGAGACCGTCGAGTTCATCGGCGCCGTCGACGCGGTGGTCGACTGGGTGGAGACGAACTCCAACTGGGACGAGAGCCTCGTCGTCGTGACCGCCGACCACGAGACCGGCTACCTCAACGGCCCGACGGCCGGCTCGGTGGACGCCATCCAGCAGTACCCGGACGTGTCCTGGAACTCGGACAACCACACCAACCAGCTCGTGCCGTTCTTCTTCAAGGGCGCCGGCGCCGAGGCGCTGGACGAGCTCGCCGACCAGCGCGACCCGATCCGCGGCCACTACCTCGACAACACCGAGATGGCGCAGTGGCTGCTGAGCACCGCCTGGGTGAAGGGCGACGGCCCGGATCCGGAGCCGACCACCAAGCCGGATCCCGAGCCCACCACCAAGCCTGACCCCGAGCCGACCACCAAGCCGGACCCGACGCCGACGGCAAAGCCGGGCGACAAGCCGGGCCTGCCCTCGACCGGCGTCTGACACCACACGACGAAACCCCCTCCTCCGCGACTCTGCGGGGGAGGGGGTTTCTTCGTTGATCCAGCTATGCGGTGAGCGCCAGTTCGACGGCGGGCTCCGAGTTCGGGCACCACTCAGCCCGGGAGAACACCGTGACGCGGACGTCGCGCTGCAGCGCCCGTGAGGCGGTGGCGGCCACGCGGGCGGCGGCCCTGCTCGGCACGTCTCCCACCAGCACCACGTCGAGCCGCTCGGGGAACGCGCCGGGGGTGCCCGCGCGCCGCGCAGCCCAGGGCCCGACGAGGTAGGCGCGTTCGATGCCGCGCACCGTGCGCAGCAGCCGGGGCAGCAGGGTCTCGGGGCCGTAGGTCAGGGTGAGTAGCTGCGTCAGCGCAGGGGCCAGCGGGTGGGCGACGTTGGCGCGCACCAGGCGCGCGCGCCCGACTCGTCTGTCGATCACCAATCCGGCTGTGGCTAGGCGTTCTACCTCGGTGTGCACCGTCGTCAGGCCGGCGCCGAGGCGTCGCGCGAGGTCGGTCAGGGAGTTCTCTTCGTCCGGAGCGAGGAAGAGCGCGCTCAGGAGATCCCCTTGCAGATCCGAGCGAAGCAAGGGCGACAACGTCGGCGGCGGTTGCTTCATGCAACGAGGCTACATCTTCGGTTTTTGTGGAGTTGACCGGCTCCCGTTAGCGCCTCGAGAGGCCGATCCGAGGGGCCGCGCGCGCCTGAGTAGGGTGGGCCTCATGAGCATCTCCGACGCCGTCTCCGCCGCCCTGCCTTCCGTCCTCACCGACCTGCACCGGCTGATCAGCATCCCGTCCGTCTCGTCCCAGCCCGAGCATCACGACGACGTGCTCGCCGGCGCCGACCTGGTGGCCGACCTGCTCCGCGGGGCCGGCTGCCCCGCCGTCGAGCTGCTCGAGGTGCCCGGCGGCAAGCCCGCCGTCTTCGGCCACTACCCGGCGCCCGAGGGCGCGCCGACCGTGCTCCTGTACGCGCACTACGACGTGCAGCCCACCGGCGACCCCGACGCCTGGACCTCGCCCGCGTTCTCCCCGTCCGAGCGCGACGGCCGCCTGTACGCGCGCGGGGCCGCCGACGACAAGGGTGGGGTCGCCGTCCACCTCGGGGCGCTGCGGGCCCACGACGGCCGGCCCCCGGTGGGCGTGAAGGTGTTCGTGGAGGGCGAGGAGGAGATCGGCTCGCCCAGCATGGCGGCGCTGTTCGACCGGTTCGGCGACAAGCTGGCCGCCGACGTCTTCGTCATCGCCGACGCGGTCAACTGGCGGGTGGGCGAGCCGGCGCTGACCACCACGCTGCGCGGCACCGTCGACGCCGTCGTCACCGTGTCGACGCTGCGCACGGGCGTGCACTCCGGGCAGTTCGGCGGGGTGGTGCCCGACGCGCTGAGCGCGCTGTGCCGGCTGCTGGCGACGCTGCACGACGACCGGGGCAACGTGGCCATCGAAGGCCTCGCCACCGCCCCGGATCCCGCCGTCGAATACGACCTCGACCGCCTCAGGGAGGAGACGGGCGTGCTCGATGGCGTCGAGTGGATCGGCGACGGAATGGCCTCGGCCCGGATGTGGAGCCGGCCCGCCGCCTCGGTCCTGGCCATCGACGCGACGCCGGTGCGCGATGCCTCCAACACGCTCGTGCCGTCGGCGCGCGCGAAGGTGAGCCTGCGGATCGCGCCGGGCGACGACCCGCGCTCGGCGCTCGGCGCCCTCACGGCGCACCTGCATGCGCACGCGCCGTGGGGCGCTCAGGTCGAGGTGCAGGACGGCCAGTGCGGCGCGGGTAGCGCTTTCCCGCTCGAGGGGCCGCACGCCGAGGCCGTCCTCGCGGCCATCCGCGAGGCGTTCGGCGTGGAGGCCGCGCAGATCGGCACCGGCGGGTCCATCCCGATCGCCGCGGAATTCGCCGAACGCAACCCCGGCGCCCTCGTGCTGCTGACCGCGGTGGTCGACCCGACGTCGCGCATGCACGGCATCGACGAGTCCGTGGACCTGAGCGACCTCGCGAAGGCCACCCTCGCCGAGGCCCTGCTGCTGCAGAAGCTCGCGCCGGTCCGCTGACCGCCGGTCGCGCCTAGCGAACGGCCCGGGCGTCCAGATACCCCCTGGGGTAGGATGGCGGCATGGCTACCGTGGAGATCACCAAGGACAACCTCAACCAGATCGCCGACGAGAACGACATCGTCTTCCTCGACTTCTGGGCCGAGTGGTGCCCGCCCTGCCGGGCGTTCGGCCCCGTCTTCGAGCGCGTCTCCGAGAAGTACCCCGACGCGGTCTTCGGCAAGATCAACACCGAAGAGCAGCGCGAGCTGGCCGCCGGTTTCGAGATCTCGTCCATCCCGACGCTGATGGCCCTGCGCGAGGGCGTCATCGTCTTCGCGCAGCCGGGTGCGCTCCGCGAGAAGGACTTCGTGCAGGTCGTGGACGGGGTGCTGGCGATCGACATGGCCGAGGTGCGCGCGGCCATCGCAGCCCAATCGTCGTAGCGCGGTGAGAAGCCAGCGCGTCTCACCTGGGCGTTTACCCACCTGAGAGCGACGCGCGGCGCTAGGGTCGGCCCAAGAAAGGCGGCCGACATGAACCTACGCACCATTCCCCTCCTCGCCTGGATAGGCATTGCCATCGTGCTCGGCATCTTCGCCGGGCCGATCGTTCCCCAGTGGCTCGGGAACGTCTTCATGACCTACAACTCCATCTTCTCCGGCCTGCTGAACTTCGTGGTGCCGCTCATCATCCTCGGCCTCGTGATGCCCGCCATTGCGGAGCTGGGCCGGGGGGCTGGCAAGCTGCTCGGCATCGCCGGGGCCATCGCGTACGGGTCGACGATCCTGGCCGGCCTGCTCGCTTTCGTGGTGGCCCGCTGGGTCTTCACCCCCGCGCTGCAGGGCACCAAGCTCTCCGCGCTCGGTGAGGGCGGCGGATCCGGGCTCACCCCCTACTTCTCCGTGTCAAGCGCGCCGACCGGCGCGGCCACCGAGATCGTCCTCGAGCCCGCCATCAGCGTGATGTCGGCGCTGATCCTCGCCATCATCCTCGGCATCGGCATGACGGCTATCCCCAAGTCGACCATGCTGAATGTCGCACTGGAATTCCGGACGATCGTCGAGGGTGTCATCCGTGCGATCATCGTGCCCGCGCTGCCCGTGTTCATCTTCGGCATCTTCCTCGATCTGTCGCGCAGTGGTGAGGCCGTCAAGGTGCTCAGCACGTTCCTGGTCGTCGTCATCACGTCGTTGGCGCTGACGCTCGTCGTGCTCCTGCTGCAGTACTCCATCGCGGGAGCGGTCGGCAAGGTGAATCCCCTCAAGGCGCTCTGGGGGATGCGCGACGCCTACGCGACGGCCCTCGGTACGTCGTCGTCGGCCGCCACCATCCCGGTGACGATGGCATCCGCGAAGAAGATCGGCGTCAGCGACTCGGTGGCGGGCTTCGTCATACCGTTGTGCGCGACCATCCACCTGTCGGGCTCGATGGTCAAGATCACCTGCTTCTCGCTGGCGATCCTGCTCCTGAGCGGGGGCGACGTCTCCTTCGGGGCCTACTTCCCGTTCCTGCTCATGCTCGGCGTCATGATGGTTGCGGCGCCGGGCGTGCCCGGCGGAGCGATCGCCGCCGCAGCGGGGCTGCTTGTCCAGATGCTGGGCTTCGGCGAGGTCGAGGTGGGCCTGATGTTCGCCACCTACATCGCACTCGACAGTTTCGGCACCGCCACCAATGTGACGGGCGACGGAGCCATCGCGCTGATCATGAACAAGATCACCAAGGGCCGCATCGCAGCCCGGGGCGATGAGGAGGCCCTCGCCGTCTCCTGACGGCTAGGTACAGCTAGGTCGTGTGGCGAAAAGCCGAAGTGGTGTCGGTCCCTGAGGAGCAGCGCACCACGGTCGGTCCCTGAGGGGCAGCGCACGACGGTCGGGCCACGGTCGGTCCTTGAGGAGCGACGCACCACGGCCGGTCCCTGAGGAGCAGCCCCGCACGCTGACTCGCGCCGAGCGTGAGCCGTGCGGGGCTGCGTCTCGAAGGGTCCGCAACCACGGCTTCCAGGTGGTCTATCTGCCGGCCATGGAATTTCACGCATAACCCTGCGTCCTCTGCCCTACAGGGCACAGGGAGTGCAGTTGTGCGTCAAAACTCCATGCCCCAGCTCCCTGCCCAAGGTTTCGGACCTTTCGACACGGCGTTCGGCTAGCGCCTCACGGCCGGCTCAAGGACCGGTCCCTGAGGAGCGGCCCCGCACGCTGACCTGCGCCGAGCGTGAGCCGTGCGGGGTTGCGTCTCGAAGGGTCCGAAACCACAGCGCCGGGTGGGTTACTGGCTGGCCATGGAATTTTTGCGCATAACCCTGGCTTCTGTGCCCTGTAGGGCACAGGGAGTGCAGTTGTGCGTCAAAACTCCATGTCCCAGCTTGCTGCCGACCTCCCTGCCCAAGGTTTCGGACCTTTCGACACGGCGTTCGGCTGGCGCCTCACGGCCGGCTCAAGGAACGGTCCCTGAGGGGCGGCCCACGCGGTCGGGTCACGGTCGGCCCCTGAGGAGCGACGCACCCCAGCGGTCCCTGAGGAGCAGCCCCGCACACTGACCCACACCGAGCGCGAGCCGTGCGGGGCTGCGTCTCGAAGGGTCCGAAACCACAGCCCGACCGATCCCAAGAGCCGGAGTTACACCCTCCTGCGAGCATAGATCTCTGTATACGGGCAGCCAGGCCTGTATACGGGCCGGCTGCCCGTATACAGAGATTTGTGCAGGGAAACCACCGCAAGACCGGTCAACGCTGACCATCGGGAGGCAGGGTGACGGTTCACCGCCCGGGAAGACGACAGAGGGTGAGGTGGGGAGGCGCTTCGACGAAGCGTAAAAACACCCACGCACCCAGACCAGAAGTGACTGTGGTCACAGAGCCGGGCCGGCAGCGAGACGGAACGCCTCCCCACCTCACCCGTCCGCCCCGTGGTTGAGATCCTGCGTGGGTACGGGACCTTTCGACACGGGCCCGGCGCTTCGCGCGGGGGCCCGGCTCAAGGAACGACGCCCACCTCACCCGCCCGCCCTGTTGTTGAGTCGCTGCCCACAGCGCGGGACCTTTCGACACGGCGTTCGGCTAGGAGACTGCTGAACAACTCGTCATCTGGTGGTGTGGGTGGCGGGCGGAAGGTTGTCGAGGCTGTGGAGCGGGGAGTTTGAGTTAGCGCTCTGGGTGCGGCAGTGGGGTCGTTCCGCCCGCTGTCGGTGATCTTGTGTGGTCCCGGGGGCCGGGTGCAAGTGATCGGGACTGAGGCCGTGTCGGTCTGGTCAGGCCAGGGCCCAGGCTTCGTCGGTCATCGTGAGGCCCATGGCGAGGAGTCGTCGCAGGTTGAGGGCGGCGACGCGGTGGTGGAGCCAGTTGTTGTTCTTCTCGACGCCTCGGTATGGGACGCGACGGGCGCCGCGGGTGAGCCAGGCGATCGAGCGTTCGACCATCGGTCGGTGCTGCCGGTAGTCGGCCCGGAAGCCTTCGTCCGTTGCGCGTTTACGGTGCTCGCGTTGCAGTTGGTGATGCTCGCCCAGCAGCAGAGCGCGGCCAGATACCGCGGTGGTGCACTGCTCCCGTAACGGGCAGCCGCGACAGGCGGCCCCGAACGTGACGGCGCCCTTCGCGGACCGTCTCCTGGTGATCCCGGCCGGGCAGGTCATGGTGTCGGCGTCAGGGTTGAAGGTGAAATCGTCGATGGTGAAGCCACCCTCAACGGCGGGCTTGAGCGGCCACGGCTTGAGCAGCGGAATCCACTTCTTCTTATCGAGTTCATGGAGCATGTCGCCGGTGGCATAGGCCGAGTCCCCGAGCACCTCGACCTGCTGGTCGGCCGCGAGGGTCGAGTCGGCAGTGACCAGCTCGGCACCGACGGTGGCGTCGGAGTTGTCCGGCCCGTTGGTCTTGGTCAGCTCGCACACCATGGTCAGCCCGGTATCGGGCTCGACCACGACGTGGGCTTTGAACCCGTCCTGGCGTCGTTCCCGGGTCTTGTGGGCATGTCGGGTGTCGGGGTCGACGGTCGAGATCACCCGATCGGGAGCGGTCTTGCGGGCGATCCGCCACCGGCCGTCGGTGCCGTCGGAGTCCTCGGCCGGTTCCACGTCCTGACCCGCGACCAGAGCCAGCAGCGCGACCGCATCGGCCGGTTTCCCGCCCGCCTTGCTGATTGCCTCGACATCCAGCGCGGCGAGCAGCGCCAGCGCGTCACCGACCAGCGCGGAGACCAACTCGTCACGGGCAGCCGGGTCATCCCACGCGATCGGCGGCTTCCCGGTCGAGTCGTAGTCCTGCCCAGTAAACGCGGCCAGCCGGGTGCACTGCACCCCGATCAGGTCCTTGGCGCCGGGCACCTCACGGCCGACCCGACGAATCTGGGCGATCAACTGGGTCACGGTGTCCTGCCGGGCCACCGCGTCATCAAGGATCGTGGAGTCCAGCGCCCGACGCTGCTTGCCGGCCACCGCACCCGTTTCAGCGATGACGTCGCGGACCACCTCGAAGATCCGCTGCGGCCGATGGCTCGCAGCCAACCGGCGCCGCCAGTGAGTCAACGTCGAGGAGTCGAAGCCCTTCGCGTCGATCGCGTACCCGCACGCTGCCTTCCACCGCAGATCGAAGGTCAACGCGTCAACCGCTTCGCGGTCCGAATGGCCGTAAAGCGCCTGGAGCACGATCACCGAGGCGATCACCTCGCCCGGGATCGAGGGCCGACCACGCCCGGTCGGGAACAGGTCAGCGAACAACTCGCTCGGGAACAACCGGTCCCGATGCCCGGCCAGCAACGCGAACACGCTCCCCGGCTCAAGCAGGTGCCCAGCAACCGACTCCACATCCAGCAACTCACGCTGCCGACCCGACTCACCCAGCATGCACACAGGATCCCAGCCCAGCCCGACAACCCCGGAAGGCGCGCCCTTTAATCAGCAGTCTCCTAGCGCCTCACGGCCGGCTCAAGGAACGGTGTCTACCTCAGCCGTCCGTCCTCGTGGCCGGGTCACTGCCCACAGCGCGGGACCTTTCGACACGGCGTTCGGCTGGCGCCTCACGGCCGGCTCAAGGAACGGCGGCCGGATCCAAGGAACGACACTGCTGCGTAACTCCCTGCCCAAAGTTTCGGACCCTTCGAGACGCAGCCCCGCACTATTCCCGCTCGGCGCACGCCAGCACGCGGGGCTGCTCCTCAGGGATCGCTGTGGGCTGTTCCTCACGGGCCGCTGTGGGTCCCTCTTCAGGGGCCGCTGTGGGTCCCTCTTCAGGGGCCGCTGTGGGTTGCTCCTCAGGGGCCGCCGTGGGTTGCTCCTCAGGGGCCGAATCATTAGGTCCGAAGAACAGACCTGGGGGTTTTACAGAAGTGGTGCCGTCGCCCAGTAGGCCACATCCGCTTTCGCAATAGGCCCTCGTTTCCGAAGGGGGCGCCGGGGTGCGACGTCAGCGCTACGGTGGCCCCATGACGCGTATCGAGCGTGACTCGCTGGGCGAGATGGCCATTCCGGACGAGGTCTACTGGGGGATCAACACGGCGCGGGCCGTCGACAACTTCCACATCAGCAGGCGGGAGATCCAGGTCTACCCTGACCTGCTCGTGGCGTACGCGCAGGTGAAGCAGGCGGCGGCCCGGGCGAATCGCGACATCGGGGTCCTCGACTCTGAGCGGGCCTACCTGATCGACCGCGCGGCGCAGGAGATCGTCGACGGCAGGCTGCACGATCAGTTCGTCGTCGGTGTGATCCAGGGCGGTGCGGGCACGTCCACCAACATGAACGTCAACGAGGTGATCGCCAATCGCGGGCTCGAGCTCGCCGGCCGACCCAAGGGTGACTACGCCTTTCTCTCGCCCAACGATCACGTCAACCGCTCGCAGTCCACCAACGACACCTACCCGAGCGCCGTCAAGCTCGCGCTGGTCTACGCCGTGCGGCGGCTCAACGAGGAGCTGCGGCTGCTGCGGAACTCGTTCGCGGCCAAGGGGCGGGAGTTCCGGCACGTGCTGAAGGTAGGCCGGACGCAGCTGCAGGACGCCGTGCCGATGACGCTCGGCCAGGAGTTCTGGGGCTTCTCCACGACGCTGGGCGAGGACGTCGACCGGCTGGAGGAGGCCCGCGTGCTCTTGATGGAGCTGAACCTGGGCGCGACGGCCATCGGCACCGGCATCACCGCGCCGCCCGACTACTGCGCGACGGTGCTCCGGCACCTGCGCGAGATCACGGGCGTCGACGGCCTCAGCATCGCCACCGACCTGATCGAGGCCACCAGCGACACCGGTGTCTTCATGACCGTCTCCGGCGCCATGAAGCGCGCGGCCATGAAACTGTCCAAGATCTGCAACGACCTGCGGCTGCTCAGCTCCGGCCCGCAGATGGGCCTGGGGGAGATCAACCTTCCCGCCAAGCAGGCCGGCAGCTCGATCATGCCCGGCAAGGTCAACCCGGTCATCCCGGAGGCCGTCAATCAGGTGGCGTTCGTGATTGCCGGCAGCGACGTCACGGTCTCCATGGCCTGCGAGGCCGGCCAGCTGCAGCTCAACGCCTTCGAGCCGGTCATGGCGCACGTGCTGCTGCAGAACTCGACGTGGCTTCGGCGCGCGGTCCGGACGCTCAGAATCAACTGCGTCGACGGCATCACCGCCAACGAGAGCAGGCTGGCCGCGCAGGCGGAGGGATCTGTAGGCGTCGTCACGGCGCTGACGCCGCGGATCGGCTACGCGCACGCCTCCCGGCTGGCCAAGCAGGCGCTCCGCGAGGGCAGGTCGATCCGGGAGCTTGTTCTCGGGGAGGGGCTGATGAACGCCGCCGAGCTGGACCGCGCGCTGGACCCGGCAGAGCTGTCCGGTGGCCTGTTCGACACCGGCCCCATCCCGGTGCTCACCGCCGAGGCCATCGCCGACCTGGAGGCGGAGCTGGACGCGGCCGACAGGAACGACTGGGCCTGACGCCCGTCAGTCGTCGAGGTTCTGCTCGATCAAGGACGCGAGGCGCTCGACGGCCTCCGCATTCTCGGACTCGACGGTCACCTGGGCGCCATGCTCGGCACCCAGGGACATGATGAGCAAGGTGGACGACGCCGTCACGGAGTCTTGGCCGAAGGACAGGAAGATGGGCTCGTCGTATTCGATCGCCGCCGCCGCGATGACCGCAGCCGGACGGGCGTGCAGGCCGACGGTGGAACCGACGATCACGTTCTTGCTCGGCAACTCAGGGCTCCTTCGGACGGGCCGGCGACCATGCCGGCTTGCGACCGTCTAAGAATAGCCAGCCCCCACAACCGTGCGGCTGCGGGGTCTCTCGAACGACAGCGGCTCAGACGGGCGTGATCGCGACGGTGCAGATCTCGTCGCCGATCTCCAGCTCGCCCGCGTGCAGGTCGTCGCCGCTCGCGGCGAGGAAGCCGTCCAGGAAGCCCTGGTGGATGGCGCAGACGAGCGGCATGCGGCCGCCGGGAAGGGCGTCGCGGAACGGGCAGCGCCGGAAGACGAGCGTCTCGCCGTCGAGCTCCGTGCCGAATCCGCGCTCGGCCAGGTGCTGGGTCAGTGCCGCCATCGCCTGGCACGGCGGGGTGCCGGCTTCGGCGAGGCGCGCGCCCCATGCGCGGCCGGCCTCGCGGGTGGAGGTGGGGGCGTCGGGTGAGCTGGCGGCGACGTGCGCGAGCAGGATGTCGGCGAGTTCGAGGAGGTGGGTGCTGCTCAGCGTCGGCGCGGCGGCTGTGGCGGCGTACAGCAGCGGCGGCCGGCCCTGTGCGCCGGACGCGCCGACGGACCGCTCGGCGTAGCCCGACGACACCAGCGCGTCCAGGTGGAAGCGCGCCGAGTTGCGGTGCAGGCCGAGTTCCTCGGCGATATCGCTGACCGACTTGGGTGCGGTGGCGCCCTGAAGGAGTGAGAGGACCCGGGCGCGTGTGGGACCCAGGCCATGCTGCTGGGTGGTCGTCACGAGTTCTATTGTGTCATTCGGATAAATCCCGTCCCATGGGGGCCCGCATAACCGACGGTCGCCCCCGTGGAAGACGGCGCGCGGCCGGTCAGCGGGTAGGGTTTACCCGTGTTCCTTGGAGAATTGGCCGATCGGCATGGCCGGGTCGCGCGCGACCTGCGCGTCTCGCTGACCGACCGGTGCAACCTGCGCTGCAGCTACTGCATGCCGGCCGAGGGACTGCAGTGGCTGCCGACGGAGGAGACGCTCACCGACGACGAGGTGCTCCGCCTGCTGACCGTCGCCGTCGAACGCCTGGGCATCGCGCGGATCCGGTTCACGGGCGGCGAGCCGCTGCTGCGCCGCGGGCTCGAGCGGATCGTCGCCGGGGCGGCCGCGCTGCGCGGCCCGCACGGCAGGCCGGAGCTGGCGCTGACCACGAACGGGCTGGGGCTCGACCGCAGGGCGGCCGCGCTCAAGGATGCCGGCCTGGACCGCGTCAACATCTCGCTGGACTCCCTCGACCGGACGCGCTACGCGCGCCTCTCCCGCCGCGACCGGCTGCCCGACGTGCTGTCGGCCATCGCCGCGGCCGAGCGTGTGGGGCTCAACCCCGTCAAGATCAACTCCGTGATCATGCGCGGCATCAACGAGCAGGACATCGTGCCGCTCGCCGAGTTCTCACTCGCCCGCGGCTACCAGCTGAGGTTCATCGAGCAGATGCCCCTGGGCCCGGCGGGGGAGTGGAGGCGCGACGACATGGTCACCGCCGACGAGGTGCTCGGCATACTCCGCGGGGCCTTCGACCTCTCGCCCGCCGTCGCCCCCCGAGGTGCCGCGCCGGCCGAGCTGTGGAGGGTCGCGCCCGGCACGGGGCAGCCCGGCGGCGAGCTGGGCGTGATCGCCTCGGTGACGCACCCGTTCTGCGGCGCCTGCGACCGGACGCGCCTCACGTCGGACGGCCAGATCCGCAGCTGCCTGTTCTCGCAAGAGGAGGCCGACCTGCGCGGGCTGCTGCGCCACGGCGCCCCCGACGAGGACCTCGCCGCAGCCTGGGCGGCAGCACAATGGGGCAAGCCGCGGGCCCATGGGATCGACGACGCGGGCTTCGTGCAGCCGGCCCGCACCATGAGCGCCATCGGCGGATGACCGACGGGGAAGGGAGACAGCCATGCAGGTCAGGTTCTTCGCGGGGGCCGCGGAGGCCGCGGGCACGGAGGTGCTGAGCGTCGACGACGCCCCCACCGTCGCCGCGCTCCTCGAGCGGCTCGGCCAGGGCAACGAGCGGCTGGCCCAGGTGCTGGCGGTCAGCTCGCTGCTGGCCGACGGCGCGCGTGTCGCCGACCCCGCCGCCAGCCTCGACGGCGTCGCCCAGCTCGACGTCCTCCCGCCGTTCGCGGGCGGCTAGGCCGATGGCCGCCCGCGCTGCCATCGTGCTCGGCGGCGGACGATCGTCGCGGATGGGCACGGACAAGCTCGCGCTCCTGCTCGACGGCCGGCCGCTGCTCGCGCGCGTCGTCGAGGCGGCGCTGGGCTGGGCCGACACGGTGGTGGTGGCCGGCGACCGACCCCGCGGCTGGACGGACGATCCCAGGGTGACCTTCCGCCGGGAGGATCCGCCGTTCGGCGGCCCGGTGGCGGGGATCGCGGCCGCGCTCGCTGAGGCCGACGGCGCGGACGAGGTGCTGCTCCTGGCCGGCGACCTGGCCGATCCCGCCGCCGTCGTCGCGCTCCTCGCCGCCGCAGATGCGGGCCCCGACGGTGTGGTGCTCGAGGACGAGGAGGGCTGGGCGCAGTACCTCGCGGGCCGCTACCGGAGGGTGTCGCTGGCGGCGGCCGTCGATGCGCTGGGTGAGCGGCGCGACGTGTCGGTACGCCGGCTGATGGGTGGGATGGACGTCTCGCGAATCCCCGCCCCCGAGCCCACGACGCGCGATTTAGACACTCCCGAAGTTGCGAAAATAACCGGGGTCTTTCTTCCGTAAACGCGGAGAAAGGTGCCATTCCGAGCCGCAGAAGCGAGGCGCGGAAAAAAGTCTCCGACGAGTTGTCGTAGGTGGCCCCATTTCGTCGTTTTCGACAAAGAATCTGTGCAAAGCTGTCCACCATGGACCAGACTGCTCGACTCGACGGCCCGGCGTCGGATGCGCTCTTGAAGCTCGGCCGTTTCTTCACCAAGTGGGACGAGACGGCCGACGGACGAGCCGTCTTCCGGCAGGGCGGACGGGCCGGGGATGTGTTCTACCGCGACCGGTGGAGCCACGACAAGGTGGTGCGTTCGACGCACGGCGTGAACTGCACGGGCTCCTGCTCGTGGAAGGTCTACGTCAAGGACGGCATCATCACGTGGGAGTCGCAGCAGACCGACTACCCGAGCACCGGCCCCGACCGCCCCGAGTACGAGCCCCGCGGCTGCCCCCGCGGCGCGGCCTTCTCCTGGTACACCTACTCGCCCACCCGGGTGCGCTACCCGTACGGCCGCGGCGTCCTGCTCGAGATGTACCGTGAGGCCAAGAAGCGCCTGGGTGACCCGGTGGCCGCCTTCCACGAGATCAGCACCGATCCGGAGAAGCGCCGTCGCTACCAGCGCGCCCGCGGCAAGGGCGGGCTCGTGCGCATCTCCTGGGAGGAGGCGCTCGAGATCGCGGCCGCCAGCTACGTCAACACCATCAAGCACTACGGCCCGGACCGCCTCGTGTCGTTCTCGCCCATCCCCGCGATGAGCATGGTGAGCCACGCCATCGGCACGCGCTTCACGCACCTCATCGGCGGCGCGATGACCAGTTTCTACGACTGGTACGCCGACCTGCCCGTCGCCAGCCCGCAGGTCTTCGGCGACCAGACCGACGTGCCCGAGTCCGGCGACTGGTGGGACGCCTCCTACCTGATGATGTGGGGCTCCAACGTCCCGCTGACCCGTACGCCCGACGCGCACTGGATGGCCGAGGTCCGCTACCGCGGCACCAAGGTGGTCACCGTCAGCCCCGACTACGCCGACAACGTGAAGTTCGCCGACGAGTGGCTGCCCGCGCAGGCCGGCACCGACGCGGCGCTCGCGATGGCGATGGGCCACGTCATCCTGAAGGAGAACTTCGTCGACCGGAAGGTCGAGTACTTCGAGTCGTACGTCAAGCAGTACACCGATCTCGGCATGCTGATCACGCTCGTCGAGCACCCGAACGGGCACGGGCTGACGGCAGGCAAGTTCGTCACGGCCGCCGACCTGCCCGAGCACGCGCACGTGAGCGACGCGGCCTTCAAGACGGTGGTGTGGGACACGGCCACGGGCGGGCCCGCGGTGCCCAACGGCTCCATGGGCTACCGCTACTCGGACGACGGCGCGGGCCAGTGGAACCTCGACCTGGGCGACATCGAGCCGGCGCTCACGTTCCACGAGCAGGCGGGCGCTGACGCCGTCGAGGTGGCCCTGCCGTGCTTCGAGGACCCGCGCGGCGAGGGCTCGATCATCCGGCGCGGCGTCCCGGCGCGGCGGCTCGGCGACAAGCTGGTCACCACCGTCTTCGACCTGATGCTCGCCCAGTACGGCGTGGGCCGCGAGGGCCTGCCGGGCACCTGGGCCAAGGACTACGACGACGTCGACAGCCCGTACACCCCCGCGTGGCAGGCGGAGATCACGTCGGTGCCCGCCGAGGCGTGCATCCGCATCGCGCGCGAGTTCGCGGCCAACTCGGAGGAGTCGAAGGGCCGCACGATGATCATCATCGGTGCAGGCATCTGTCACTGGTTCCACGCCGACGTCACCTACCGCGCCATCATCGCGCTGCTGATGATGACCGGCTGCATCGGCAAGAACGGCGGCGGCTGGGCGCACTACGTGGGCCAGGAGAAGTGCCGGCCGATGACCGGCTGGTTCAACATGGCCAACGCGATGGACTGGCAGCGCCCGCCGCGCACCATGATCGGCACCGCGTACTGGTATATGCACACCGACCAGTGGCGCACCGACGGCTTCTCCGCCGACAGGGTGAAGTCGCCGCTGTCCACCGGCGCGCTCGACGGCATGCACACGGCCGACGCGCTGGCGCAGTCGAACCGGCTGGGCTGGATGCCGTTCTACCCGCAGTTCGACGTCAACCCGCTGGACCTGGCCGACGAGGCTGAGGCCGCCGTCGACCGTGGCGAGGCTGAGAGCGTGCAGGCCTACGTCGCCGCCCGGCTGAAGAGCGGCGAGCTGAAGAGCGCGATGGAGGACGTGGACGCGCCTCAGAACTGGCCGCGCACCATGATCCTGTGGCGCTCGAACCTGTTCGGTTCCTCGGCCAAGGGCAATGAGTACTTCCTGAAGCACCTGCTCGGCACGCACAACAACCTGCTGCCGAACAACCACGGCATCGATGAGCGCCCCGAGCACGTGAAGTGGCACGACGAGGCGCCCGAGGGCAAGCTCGACCTGCTGATGACGGCCGACTTCCGGATGACCAGCTCCACGCTGCTGTCCGACATCGTCTTCCCGGCCGCCACCTGGTACGAGAAGCACGACCTGTCCAGCACGGACATGCACCCGTATGTGCACTCGTTCTCGCCCGCGATCGACCCGCCGTGGGAGGCGAAGACCGACTACGAGCTGTTCACCGAGCTCGCGCACGCGCTGTCCGCGATGGCCAAGGGCCGCCTCGACAAGCGCAAGGACCTGGTGGCCGTCGCGCTGCAGCACGACACGCCCGGCCAGATCCAGCAGCCCGGCGGCGTGGTGCGTGACTGGAAGGGCACCGACATCCCCGCGCAGCCCGGCAAGAACATGCCGGTGCTGGCCGTCGTCGAGCGCGACTACACGGCGATCGCCGACAAGCTCGCCACCGTCGGCCCGCTGGCGGAGAAGCTCGGCTTCACGGTGAAGAACATCACCTACCGGGTTGAGCACCAGGTGACCAAGCTCGGCAAGCTGCACGGCGTCTACCCCAGCGGGCCCGCCGAGGGTCGGCCGGCGATCAACACCGATCAGCGCCTGGCCGAGGCCATCCTGATGTTCTCCGGCACCACCAACGGCGAGCTGGCCACGCAGGGCTTCCATGATCTCGAGAAGAAGACCGGCCGCAAGCTGGCCGACTTCGCGGAGGGCTCGGAGGAGAAGCAGATCACCTTCGTGGCTACGCAGCAGGCGCCGCAGCCGGTGATCACGTCGCCGGAATGGTCGGGCTCGGAGACGGGTGGCCGACGCTACGCGGCCTTCACCATCAACACCGAGCGCCTGAAGCCGTGGCACACGCTTTCCGGCCGGATGCACTTCTTCCTGGACCACGACTGGATGATCGACGCCGGCGAGCAGCTGCCCACCTTCCGCCCGCCGCTGGACATGTCCAAGGCCTACGGCGAACCCGAGCTGGGCCCGGCGGGGGAGAAGGCCATCACGCTGCGCTACCTCACGGTGCACAACAAGTGGTCCATCCACTCCGAGTACCAGGACAACCTGTTCATGCTGTCGCTCGGCCGTGGCGGCCCGCAGGCCTGGCTGAGCGTGGCCGACGCCGCGTCGATCGGCGTCAAGGACAACGACTGGATCGAGCTGACCAACGCCAACGGCGTGTTCGTGGCCCGCGCCGTCGTCACCTCGAAGCTGCCCGACGGCATCTGCTACGTGCAGCACGCGCAGGAGCGCACCATCGACGTGCCGAAGTCGGAGGCCACCGGCCGCCGCGGCGGCATCCACAACTCGGTGACGCGCATCCTCGTCAAGCCCACCCACCTCATCGGCGGCTATGCCCACCAGGCGTACGCCTTCAACTACATCGGCCCCACCGGCGTGCAGCGAGACATCGTCTCGACCGTGCGCCGTCGCTCCCAGGAGGTGCAGTACTGATGGCGAAGCAGCGCCGCGTCATGGCCCAGGTGGCCATGGTGATGAACCTCGACAAGTGCATCGGCTGCCACACCTGCTCCGTGACGTGCAAGCAGGCGTGGACCAACCGCGCAGGCACCGAGTACGTCTGGTTCAACAACGTCGAGACCCGCCCCGGCCAGGGCTACCCGCGCACCTACGAGGACCAGGAGAAGTGGCAGGGCGGCTGGGTGCGCACCAGGAGCGGCCGGCTGAAGCTCCGCTCCGGCGGCCGGTTCAAGAAGCTGCTCAGCATCTTCGCCTCCCCGGTGCAGCCGGGCATGGACGACTACTACGAGCCCTGGACCTACGACTACGAGAACCTGATCACGGCCCCGCTCGGCGACGACTTCCCCGTCGCGCGGCCCAAGTCGCTCGTCACGGGCAAGGACATGGCCATCGGCGCGTCCGCGAACTGGGACGACTCCCTGGGCGGCGTCGCCGCCACCGAGCAGGGCGACCCCATCCTCAAGAAGCTGCGCGAGGAGGCCAACCAGCAGATCAAGCTGGAGTACGAGAAGAGCTTCATGTTCTTCGTGCCCCGCATCTGCGAGCACTGCCTCAACCCGTCGTGCATGGCCTCCTGCCCGTCGGGAGCCATCTACAAGCGCGCCGAGGACGGCATCGTGCTCGTCGATCAAGACCGCTGCCGCGGCTGGCGCCAGTGCATCACGGGCTGTCCCTACAAGAAGATCTACTTCAACCACCGCTCCGGCAAGGCCGAGAAGTGTCACTTCTGCTATCCGCGCCTCGAGGTGGGCATCCCGACGGTGTGCTCCGAGACCTGCGTCGGCCGGCTGCGCTACATCGGCATCATCCTCTACGACCCCGACCGGGTGACGCAGGCTGCACTGGCCGATGACAAGGACCTCTACGAGTCGCAGCTCGACCTGATGCTCGACCCGCACGACCCGCAGGTGATCGCCGACGCCCGCGCCAACGGCATCCCGGGCGACTGGATCGAGGCCGCGCAGAAGTCGCCGACGTACGCGCTGATCAAGCACTTCAAGGTGGCGCTGCCGCTGCATCCGGAGTACCGGACCATGCCGATGGTCTGGTACATCCCGCCGCTCTCGCCCGTGGTCGACCTGCTGCGGGGCCAGGGGCACGACGCCGAGGCCGGCGGGAACCTGTTCGGAGCGATCGACGCGCTGCGCATCCCGCTGGAGTACCTCGCCGAGCTGTTCACCGCGGGCGACGTCGAGCCCGTGCGGCTGGTGCTGCAGAAGCTGGCCGCCATGCGCTCGTACATGCGCGACGTGACGCTGGGCCGGGAGCGCGACGAGGAGTTGGCGGCCGCCGTCGGCATGACCGGCGCGGCCATGGAGCAGATGTACCGGCTGCTGGCCATCGCGAAGTACAACGACCGCTACGTCATCCCGAAGGCGCACCGCGAGCAGGCGCACAACCTGGAGGAGATGGGTTGCTCGGTGAACTTCGACGACGACCCGAGCGCGGGCGGCGGGTTCGGTGAGTCGTCGGGCCGGCTCGTCCCGGTGGCCATCGAGTCGTTCGCGGCCGTCAAGGCCAAGCGCGAGGAAGCCGAGCGCGACATGGCGGAGAAGGCGGGTCGGGCATGAAGCTCCCCGCCCCGCCGCCCCGGCGCGACCGCGTGATCTACGCGGCCGCCGCCGTCGTGCTGTCCTATCCCGACGAGGAGGTGCTCGGCCGGCTGCCGCTCGTCGAGCAGGCCCTCGCGGAGGCCGAGGCGCTGGATCCGTTCGCCGAGACCCTCGCGCACCTGAGGTCCATGCCGCTGATGGACGTCCAGGCGTGGCACGTGCAGGAGTTCGACCTCTCGCGCAGGCACGCGCTGCACCTCACCTACTGGACCGACGGCGACACCCGACGCCGCGGCGAGGTGCTCGCCGCCATCAAGCAGACCTACCGCGACTCCGGCCTCGTCGTCGACCTCGACGGCGAACTCCCGGACTACCTGCCGATGGTGCTGGAGTTCGCCGCCAACGGCGCGCCCGCTCTCGGACTCGCGCTGCTGAACACCTACCGCGCATCGCTCGAGCTGCTGCGGCTCGGGCTGCTCAAGGACAAGCTGCCGCAGGCCGGCGTCGTCGCCGCGATCTGCGACAGCCTCGGCGGCCCTTCGCCGCAGACCAGGGCCGAGGTGCAGCAGCTCCTCGGCGCGCCGCCCACCGAGCTCGTCGGGCTCGATCCGTTCATCCACACCACGCCGTTCCCTGCGTCGGACCAACTGGCCGACGCCGTACGAGGAGAATGACATGAGCGTCTTCCTTTGGGGGGTCCTGCCCTACGTCGTCGCGCTGACCCTCCTGGGCGGCCTGGCTTGGCGCTACCGCTACGACCAGTTCGGCTGGACCACGAGGTCGTCGCAGCTGTACGAGTCGAAGCTCTTGAAGATCGCCTCGCCGATGTTCCACTTCGCGCTGCTCGCGGTGTTCCTCGGCCACGTCGTCGGCCTGATCATCCCGAAGGCCTTCACCGACTGGGTCGGCCTGGATCAGCACATGTATCACATGGGTGCCTTCTACGGCGGCGGCCTCGCGGGCATCGCCCTCGTGGTCGGCCTGGGCCTGCTGATCTATCGCCGTCGCACGCAGTCCGCGGTCTTCCAGGCCACCACCTGGAACGACAAGATCATGTACCTGGTGCTGGCGCTGGCCGTCGGCCTCGGCATGGTGGCGACGCTCACCGGCGACAAGACGGCCACCGGCGAGGAGCACAACTACCGCGAGACGGTGTCGATCTGGTTCCGGTCACTGTTCACGTTCCAGCCGAACGTGGAGGCGATGGGGGAGGCCACCTGGCAGTTCCAGGCGCACATCGTCATCGCGCTGCTGCTGATCGCCATGATCCCGTTCACCAGGCTCGTGCACGCGTTCTCCGCGCCGCTGCACTACCTGTTCCGCCCCTACATCGTGTACCGCTCGCGGGACGCGCAGGCGCGTCAGTCGCAGACCGTCAAGGGCCGTGGTTGGGACCCGATCGGTACTCGGGATAACGAGAAGACGCGCCGCTGAAGGAGTTAACCGGGCCCGCCTGCAACGGCGCGGAGGGCCTTGGGCAGACTGTGCCCATAACTACTAACAGTTTGAACATATCCGCTCGAGAAGAGAGTTCACCTTCCGTGAGTAAGAACCTCATCGAGGTCCCGCCTGCCCATGAGACGGGCAAGGGCGCCGGCCGCGTCATGACCATGTCGACCATCTCGTTCACGCTGATGTTCGCGGTGTGGATGATGTTCGGCATCCTCGGCATCCCCATCCAGAAGGAACTGGGCATCAGCGACGAGCAGCTGAGCTGGATCTCGGCCGTCGCGGTGCTGAACGGCTCGATGTGGCGGCTGCCGGCCGGCATCATCGCCGACCGCATCGGCGGCCGCAAGGTCACGCTGTTCCTGCTGTTCGCCTCGGCCATCCCGGCCTACATGGTGAGCTTCGCGCACAGCTACACGTGGCTGCTCGTGCTGGCGTTCCTCGTCGGCTTCGCGGGCAACCTGTTCTCCGTCGGCACCACCTGGAACTCGGCCTGGTACAGCAAGCAGCGCCAGGGCCTTGCGCTCGGCGTCTTCGGCGCAGGCAACGTCGGCGCGTCCGTGACGAAGTTCATCGGCCCGCCGCTCATCGCCGCCACCGCAGGCAGCACCTACTTCTTGGGCATCCAGGGCGGCTGGCGACTGATCCCCGTGATCTATGCCGTCCTGCTGGTGGCCGCCGGCATCGCCACCTGGATCATCGTGCCCCGCGTGGACCGCGCACCCGGGTCGTCGCGCCCGGTCAAGGAGATGCTGGCGCCGCTCAGCAACGTGCGCGTGTGGCGCTTCAGCCTCTACTACGTGGCCGTGTTCGGCGCGTACGTGGCGCTGTCGTCGTGGCTGCCCAAGTACTACGTGGACAACTTCGGCGTGAGCCTCACCGTCGCCGGCCTGCTCACCGCCACGTTCATCTTCCCGGCTTCGCTGCTGCGCCCGGTGGGCGGCTGGCTGAGCGACCGCTTCGGCGCCCGCAAGGTCATGTACTGGACCTTCGGACTCATGCTGCTGAGCAGCGGCATCCTGATGATGCCCAACGGCTTCATCACCGTCGTGCACCCCGACGGGCAGCAGACCGCGCACCTGCATTACGAGATCCACTTGGTCTGGTTCGTCGTCCTGGTCTTCCTGCTCGGCTGCGCCATGGGCTTCGGCAAGGCCGCGGTGTTCAAGCACATCCCCGAGTACTTCCCCGAGAACGTCGGCTCCGTCGGCGGCCTCGTCGGCATGCTCGGCGGCCTCGGCGGCTTCTTCCTGCCGCCGCTGTTCGCCTACACGAAGACGTGGTCGGGCTTCCCGAGCTCCACGTTCTTCTGCATCTTCATCCTCGTGGTCATCTGCGCCGCGTGGATGCACATCACCATCGTCAAGATGCTGCACGAGAAGGCACCGGAGCTGGCCGGCAGCATCGAACGTCCGCTTGAGGAGGCGAACGCATGAGCACTGCAATCGAGACAAAGGGGGACTGGCTTCAGGCCTGGGATCCCGAGGACGAGTCCAAGTGGGACAAGAAGCTCGCCTGGAACACCCTGACCGTCAGCACGTTCACGCTGACGCTGTGCTTCGTGGCGTGGTTCCTGCCCAGCGCGATCGTCCCGAAGCTGACCGCGCTCGGCTACACCTTCACCAAGGCGCAGCTGTACTGGATGGCGGCCATGCCCGGCCTGTCCGGCGGCCTGCTCCGCCTCGTCTGGATGGTGCTGCCGCCCATCATGGGCACCAGGAAGATGGTCACGCTGACCACCCTGCTGCTGATCCTGCCCGTGCTGGGCTGGGGCTTCGAGGTCACCAACCCCGACGTGCCGTACTGGCGGCTGATGGCGCTGGCCTTCCTGGCCGGCATCGGCGGCGGCGCCTTCTCCGGCTTCATGCCGTCGACGTCGTACTTCTTCCCCCGCCGCATGTCGGGCACCGTCCTCGGCATCCAGGCAGGCATCGGCAACTTCGGCGTCTCGCTGGTGCAGCTGCTCACGCCCTGGCTCATCACGTTCGGCATGTTCGGCTTCCTCGGCTCGCAGCAGATGGCCGTGCCGGGCAAGGAGTCCGTCGTCGTCTGGTACCAGAACTCCGCGCTGGTCTACATCCCGTTCATCATCATCGGCGCCATCTGGGCCTACGTCATCCTGAAGTCGGTGCCCGTCAAGGCGAACATCAAGCAGCAGTTCGACATCTTCGGCAACCAGGACACCTGGTGGATGACGGTGCTCTACATCATGACGTTCGGCACGTTCTCCGGCCTGTCGGCCCAGTTCGGCCTGTTGATGAGCAACCTGTACGGCTCCGGTAACACCGAGATCGTCAAGGGGGCGGGCGCGACGGCGACCATGCTGGTGGACGGCTACGCGCTGCCCGACCCGGTGAAGTACGTGTTCCTCGGCCCGCTGATCGGCGCCGGCGCGCGCGTGCTGTTCTCCCCGCTGACCGACCGCATGGGCGGCGCCATCTGGACGCTGATCTCCGGCATCGGCATCCTCGGCTCGATCATCTTCACCATCCCGGCCCTGGTCCCTGACACCTCGAGCGCTGCGGCGCTGACCGGCGGCTTCAACCAGTTCCTCTGGGGCATGCTGCTGATCTTCCTGTTCACGGGCATCGGCAACGCGTCGACCTTCAAGCAGATGCCGATGATCTTCGAGCGCCGCCAGGCCGGCGGTGTGATCGGCTGGACCGGCGCCATCGCGGCCTTCGGTCCGTTCCTGTTCGGCGTCGGTCTGACTGTCATGTCGCCCACGACGTTCTACGTCATCGGCGCCGTCTGGGCCGTGGCCTGCATCGCCATCACCTGGGTCCGCTACGCCCGCCCGGGCGCCCCGAAGAAGAGCTGATCCGTCGTTCCTTGAGCCGGGCCGCGGGAACCTCGGTCGTTCCTTGAGCCCGGCTGCGGTAGCTTCGTCGTTCCTTGAGCCGGGCCGGGGCGACGAAGGAGCCGCGGCCCGTGTCGAAAGGTCCGAGACCCGTCGTGACGCCTGCCCTCCGACGAAGACGCCAGCGTTGTGTCGTGACGCCTGCCCTACACGGCAGGCGTCACGACACAACGCTGGCGTCACGGGTCGAAGGCAGGCGTCACGGTGCTCCTGTCGGAAGAACTCGACTGACCGCTCGTGATAGCGTCCAACGCATGGTTGATGGTCCCCGCGTCGTCTCCGGAATAACCGATGTCGACGTCGACTGCGATGCGTTGCGAGCCGTCGTCGAGGACGCGCGGGCGGGCGCCGTCGTCACGTTCGCGGGCGTGGTCCGCGATCACGATCACGGCGCTGCGGTGACCGGGATCGAGTACGTCGGCCACCCGTCGGCGGCCGACGTGATGGCCGAGATCGTCGCCGAGTTCGCCGTGCGCGACGGTGTGCACGCCGTCGCGGCGCAGCACCGTGTGGGCTACCTCGGCATCGGCGGTGTGGCGCTGTTCGTGGCCGTGGCCGCCTCCCACCGCGGGCAGGCGTTCGGCTGTGCGTCGGATCTGGTCGACCGTGTGAAGGAGCGCCTCCCGATCTGGAAGAAGCAGTTCCTGCTGGACGGCACCCACGAGTGGTCGCAGTGCCCGTGACCGGTGAGGCGTGCGCGCTGCGCGTGCTGACCTGGAACATCTACCACGGCGGCCGCGACGACGACAGCACCGACGAGTGCAACCGTCGGCAGGCGGCCGAGTATGCGGCGTCGCTGGCGCCCGACGTGTTCGTCTGCATCGAGACCTACGGCGCGGCCGAGACGATCCTCGCCGCGCTCAACCGCAACGACCACGGCTGGACCTATTCCGGCCGCCGCATCACGCGAGGCGTCGACGACAACCTCTGGATCTTCAGCAGGCTTCCCGTGCTCGAGGAGCTGCCCGCGCCGGACGGGCTGGGCATCAACGACTTCCACGCCGGGGGTGTGCGGGTGCGACTGGGCAACGGCCGTGTCGCGGCCGTCTACGACGTGTGGAGCTCCTACACGGAGCCATGGATCGGCGACCTGATCGACGAGAACGTGCGCGACGCAGCCGCGGGGCGCGAGCCCCGGCACGCCGAGGCCGACATCCTGGCCGCCGATCGCGTGCCGACGGCCATGATCGCCGACTTCGTCGCCTACGCCGACCGACACAGCCCCGACGCCGCCGACGCCGCGATCCTCGGCGGCGACCTCAACACCGTCGCGTCCGCCGACTGGGCGGCCGAATGGGCGCCCTGCCATGCCGGGCTGTCCTACCCGCTGGTCGCCACCCGGCAGCTCGAGGACGCGGGCTTCGTCGACGCGTTCCGTGCCGTGCATCCGGACGCGTGCGCCGAGCCGGGCGTCTCTTGGAGCCCGAGGCTGTCGCTGGCCGCGCCCGCCCGGATCGACCTCGCGTTCGTCCGCGGCGCCGGCGTCACGGTCGACGACGCGCGCCTCCTGAGCGACCGTCTCCCCGAGCACACCACGGGCGCCGACGCCGCCCGGCCGTACTACTCCGACCACGCGGCCCTGCTGGTGGACTACCGCATCGAAGGGAGCGCCGCGTGACGGGCCTGACGGACGAGCAGCGCGAGCGCTACCTGCGCAACATCGACGTCGTCGGCATGGGGGAGGAGGGCCAGCTGCGGCTGCTCTCCTCGTCGGTGCTCGTGATCGGCGCGGGCGGGCTCGGTTCCGCCGCGCTGCCCTACCTGGCGGCTGCCGGTGTGGGCCGGATCGGTGTCGTCGACGGTGACGCGGTGGAGCTGAAGAACATGCAGCGCCAGGTGCTGCACACGGAGCTGGGGCGCAACAAGGCCGAGTCGGCGGCCGAGCGGCTCCGGCTGCTGAACGCCGACGTGCGCGTGGACGAGTACCCCGAGTACCTGACCGCCGAGCGGGCGCGCGAGCTGTTCACTCGCTACGACCTGGTGCTGGACTGCACGGACACCTACGGCGCCAAGTACCTGCTCTCCGACGCGGCCGAGGAGGTGGGCGCGCGGCTGATCTGGGCGTCCGCCGTCGGCATGCAGGGCCAGTGCTCGGTGTTTGGGGTGCCCGACGCGTACGGCGACCGGCTCTACCTGCGCGACCTGTTCCCGATCGAGCCCCGGCCGGGCGACTACCCCCTGGCGCTCGACATCGGTGTGCTCGGCGCGATGGTCGGCCAGATCGGCTCCCTGGAGGCCACCGAGGCGACCAAGCTCCTCGCCGGCTTCGGTGAGCCCCTTGTCGGACGGGTGATGGTGCTCGACGCCCTCGCCGCGCGTTGGTCGGTGATTCCGCTGCGAAAGACGCAGCTGAGGTAGTGCGGAGGTTGACGATGAAGCGAGCGCTCGTGGTGCGCGGCGGGTGGGAAGGACACTTCCCGGTGGAGGCGACGGAGCTGTTCCTGCCGTTCCTCCGCGACGAGGGGTACGACGTGCGGGTGGCGGATACCCCCGAGGTGTACGCGTCCCTCGACCCCGCCGAGACGGACCTCGTGGTGCAGTGCGTGACCATGGGGCAGGCGTCCGACGCCGCCGTCGCAGGGCTCAGAGCCGCTGTCGCGGCCGGCACGGGGCTCGCGGGCTGGCACGGCGGGATCGTCGACTCGTTCCGGGCGAGCTCGGACTATGTGCAGCTGGTGGGCGGGCAGTTCGCCGCGCATCCCACCGGCGCCGACGGCGCGCACCCCACTCACACGATCGAGCCGCTGCCCGCGGCCGCCGAGCACCCCATCACGGCCGGGATCGGGCCGTTCGAGCTCACCACCGAGCAGTACTGGGTGCTCACCGACGAGCTGTGCGACGTCCTCGCCGTCACCACGCATGCGGCGCCCGAGGGGCAGCCGTGGCACCGCCCGGTGACCTGCCCCGCGGTCTGGACGCGGCAGTGGGGCGCGGGCCGCATCGCCGTCGTCACGCCCGGGCATGACCCCGCCACGCTGAGCGTTCCCGAGGTCCGGACGCTGGTGGAGAGGAGCCTGCTGTGGGCGAGCCGCTGAGGGTCGGTGTGGTGGGCTGCGGCACCATCTCCGGGCAGTACTTCGACCTGGCCGCAGCCACCGATGCCATCGACATCGTGGCCGTCGCCGACGTCGACCCCGGCCGGGCGCGCGCCGCAGCCGAGCGAACGGGCGCCCGCGCCGTCGCCCTGGACGACGTCTACGGCCGCGCCGACGTGGAGTGGATCCTCGACCTCACCACCCCCGCACACCACGAGACGGTGGCGCTGGCGGCGATCGCGGGCGGAGCCTCGGTCTACAACGAGAAGCCGTTCTGCGCCACGGTGGAGGCCGCGCGCCGCGTGCGAGACGCGGCATCCGCGGCCGGCGTCGGCCTGGGATCGGCGCCCGACACTGTGCTGGGCACGGGCATCCAGACCTCGCGCGCGGTCGTCGACAGCGGAGGCATCGGACGCCCGGTGTTCGCCACCGCGACGATGGTGGGCCCGGGCCACGAGCTCTGGCACCCGGACCCCGCGTTCTACTACGCCCCGGGCGGCGGTCCGCTGCTCGACATGGGCCCCTACTACCTCACGTCTCTCGTGACGCTGCTCGGCCCCATCGCGTCGGTCTACGGCGCCGGCCGTCGCACGCGGCTCGAACGGGTCGTCGCGACGGGCCCGAAGGCGGGCGAGCGGTTCCCGGTGCAGGTCGACTCGCACGTCACCGCCATCTGCGAGCACGCCTCGGGTGCGCTCAGCACGCTGATCATGACGTTCGACGGCGCCGCCAGCCGTGCCGCGCATATCGAGGTGCACGGCGAGGAGGGCACGCTGCTGGTGCCCGACCCGAATTGCTTCGACGGCGACGTCCAGGTGCATGCGGTGGGCGGCGAGTGGCGGCCCGTGCCGCCGTCGGCCGGCTACGTGGGTGCGGGCCGCGGCATCGGGCTGGTCGACGTGGCGCGCGGCCCCGACCGGCTCTCGGGCCGGGCCAACGCCGACGTCGGCTTCCATGTGCTCGACGTCATGGAGTCCATCCTCCGCTCGGCCGAGACGGGCCGCCGCGAGCCGGTGTCGAGCACGTGCGTGGTCCCGCCGCCAGTTCCGCTGACCGACGACTGGCGGAGTGTCTCGGCCGACTGACCGCTGCGCCGCCCATGCCAGGCGGGTGGGTGTCTTACGCTTCGGCGACCTTCTGCGGTCTGCGTAGGCGCTGTCATCCCGCGTCTGCCGGCGGTCTCCATGCACAAATCTCTATATACGGGCAGCGACGCAATTATTCGCGCGGCTGCCCGTATATAGAGATTTGTGCACGCGAGAGGGCCTGATGCAGCGTCGGCCCGCGCGCAGAGTCGCGCGCGGCGAGCGAAACTGCCTCGGTGGGAGCTGTGCGCCGCAGCTAGCTAGTGTTACTATCTACTGGTAGTTAGCAACGCTGAGTAGCGAGAGGTGCGGTGTGGGCAAGCAGATCACGGAGATGCTGAAGGGCACGCTCGAGGGCATCGTGCTCGCGATCCTGGCCGCTCGCCCCGCGTACGGCTACGAGATCACGGCGAGCCTGCGCGCGGAGGGGTTCTCCGACATCGCGGAGGGCACCGTCTACGCGCTGCTGGTGCGTGTGGAGCAGCGCGGTCTGGTCGACGTGGAGAAGGTGCCCTCGGAGAAGGGCCCGCCGCGCAAGGTCTACTCGCTCAACGCGCAGGGGCGCGCCTACCTGGACGAGTTCTGGAGGACATGGAGCTTCCTCGCGGAACGACTGGAACGGCTCCATGAAGGAGACAAGGGATCGTGAACATCTGGGAGAAGGTCATCGGCGACGTCGGTGAAAAGCGCCGTTGGTGCGACTACAAGGCCCGCGTCAGGGCGCTGCCTGGCCCCTACCGCGAGACGGCCGAGGCGCTGGAGCGCTACCTGCTCTACTTCGGCGCGACGGAGGGTGAGCTGTGGCTCGACGCGTTCGACGACCTGGCCGACCTGCTCGAGCAGGCCTCCGCCGACGGCACCCCGGTCCGCGACGTGGTGGGCGCCGACCCGGTGGACTTCGTCGAGGCCTTCGCCGCCAACTATGGCGGTGCGGGCTGGATCAACAAGGAGCGGCGTCGGCTGATCGACGCGGTCTCGCGGGCCGAACTCCATCAGGACGGGGCGAAGCGATGACCGCGCCGTCGACGGCCGATCCCGCCATCCGCGTCCGCGGGGTGGAGAAGTCCTACAAAGACCTGCGCGTGCTGCGCGGCGTCGACCTGGAGGTGGCGCGGGGCAGCATCTTCGCGCTGCTCGGATCCAACGGCGCGGGCAAGACCACGCTGGTTCGGATCCTCGCCACGCTGCTGAGCGTCGACGCAGGGACCTGCGAGGTGGCCGGCTTCGACGTCGCCACCCAGGCCGAGCGGGTGCGCGAGTCGATCAGCCTCACGGGCCAGTTCGCCGCCGTCGACGAGGTGCTGACCGGCAGGGAGAACCTGGTGATGATCGCCCGACTCCGGCACCTCGGCGACCCGGGCGCCATCGCCGACGACCTGCTCTCCCGGTTCTCGCTGACCGACGCGGGCGGCCGACGGGTAGCCACCTATTCCGGCGGCATGCGTCGACGCCTCGACATCGCGATGAGCCTCATCGGGAACCCGCCTGTTGTCTTCCTCGACGAGCCGACGACGGGCCTCGACCCGCAGGCGCGCATCGAGGTGTGGCAGGCCGTCACCACGCTCGCCCACGGCGGGACGACGGTGCTGCTCACCACGCAGTACCTGGACGAGGCCGAGCAGCTGGCCGACCGGATCGCGATCCTGCACGAGGGGCGGATCATCGTCGACGGCACGCTGGCGGAGCTCAAGAAGCTGCTCCCGCCCGCGAAGGTCGAATACATCGAGAAGCAGCCGACCCTGGAAGAGGTCTTCCTCGCCGTCGTCGGGCACACCAGCGGAGGAGAGGCAGCATGAGCAGTCACGCACTGGGCGACACGGCGGTGCTCACCGGCCGATCACTGCGCCACATCCTGCGCAGCCCGGACACCATCATCACGACGGCGCTCATGCCGATCGCCATGATGCTGCTGTTCGTCTACGTCTTCGGCGGCGCGGTGGACACCGGCCAGGGGGTGGGCGGCGGCTCGTACGTCAGCTATCTGCTGCCGGGCATCCTGCTGATCACGGTGGCCTCCGGCATCGCGTACACCGCCTTCCGGCTCTTCATGGACATGAGCGGCGGCATCGTCGAGCGCTTCCGCTCGATGCCCGTCGCCCGGTCGAGCGTGCTCTGGGCCCACGTCCTCACCTCCCTGGTGGCGATCCTCGCGTCGCTCGTCGTCGTGGTCGGCGTGGCCCTGCTGATGGGCTTCCGCTCCAGTGCCGGCCCGCTCGCCTGGCTGGCGGTCATCGGCATCCTGGTGCTGTTCACGCTCGCGCTGACCTGGGTGGCTGTGATTCCTGGCCTGACGGCGAAGTCCGTCGACGGCGCCAGCGCGTTCTCCTACCCGCTGATCTTCCTGCCGTTCCTCAGCTCGGCCTTCGTGCCGACCGCGTCGATGCCCGGCCCCGTCCGCTGGTTCGCCGAGCACCAGCCGGTGACCGCCATCGTCGACGCCATCCGCGGCCTGCTGGCTGCCCAGCCCGTGACCGCCGACATCTGGATGGCGCTTGCCTGGTGCGTCGGCGGCCTCGCGGTGGCCTTCGTCGCCGCGACGGCGATCTACCGGCGCAAGGTCAGCTGATCGCGGTCAGCTCTCGTGCGCGGGCCAGCGGGACCGGCACCGGGGCGGCGCTGACGAAGGCCTGCATCGGATCCTCCGCGGCGGGATCCGTCGGACGGTAGTACGGCGTCACGTAGATGGGGCTGCCCGGCTGGGACCGTCGGCCTTCGGCCAGCGCTCCGAGGTCGAGCGCATCGAAGCCGATCGCGTCCAGGAAGGCCACCACCCGGGTCTTGGCCGCGGGGTCGTCCCCGGCGATCGGCAGCACGACGAGGTCGGCTCGCTCGCCTCCCTGGTGGACGGGCCCCTCCGGTTCGCGGAGGTGCGGCGCGCCGTCGCCGGCATCGGCGATCGGATGCTCGCGCAGACGCTCCAGCGGCTTGAGGCCGACGGACTGGTCTCGCGTGCTGAGCTCTCCACGATCCCGCCGCACGTCGAATACGCGCTCACCGACCTCGGCCGCCCCATCGCCGAGCGGGTCTGCGACCTGATCGAGACCATCTACCGCCAGCTTCCCGGCATCGTCGACCATCAGCGCTCCGCGACGGGAACTCGATCAGCTACCTGAATGGGCTCCCGACCGACATGATTGGGGGACTGATTCCCGGTGGCGCCACGCCGTCGGGTGCCGAAGGGAGCGGATGTGCTGACGGTCGAGGAATACCTGGAGCGGGTGCTGGCGCTGGCTGAGCCGCTGCCCGCGGAGGAGTGCGGGATCGGCGAGGGGTTCGGGCGGGTGCTCGACGAGGATCTGGCTGCGCGCTTCGCCGTGCCGCCGTTCGACAACTCGGCCATGGACGGCTTCGCGGTGCGCAGCGCGGACACCGCGGGTGGGCAGACGCGCCTGCGCGTGGTCGGCGACATCCCTGCGGGCGCCGACAGCGCGCCGACGGTGGGGCCCGGCGAGGCGGCCCGCATCATGACCGGCGCGCCGCTGCCCGTGGGGGCCGACGCGGTGGTGCCGGTCGAGGAGACCGATCAGCCGCAGGGTGAGGCGCCGCTGCCCGAGTATGTCGTCGTCGCGTCGGCGACTGCGGGCAAGCACGTGCGGCGGGGCGGCGAGGACGTGTCGGTGGGCGACGTCGTCCTGCGCCGCGGCGAGGTGTGGACCCCGGCGGCGGCCGCGGCGGCCGCGTCGATCGGGCACGCCCGCGTGCGGCTGCGCCGCCGCCCCAAGGTGGCCGTGCTGGCCACCGGCACCGAGCTCCGGCCGGCGGGCGAGCCGCTCGGCTTCGGCCAGATCCCCGACTCCAACTCGCTCCTGCTCGCCGGCCTCGTGGCCCGCTTCGGCGGCGACCTCATCCTCGCCCGGGCCGTGCCCGACGACGCCGACTCCTTCCGCGCCGCGCTGGCCGACGCGGCCGCGGCCGACCTGATCGTCACCTCCGGCGGGGTCTCCGTCGGCGCGTTCGAGGTGGTGCGCCAGGTGGTCGAGGGCGCGATCGAGTTCGTCAAGGTGGCCATGCAGCCCGGCAAGCCGCAGGCGTGCGGGGCGCTGCGCCGCGCCGACGGCGGCGCCCAGGCGCTCTTGGCCCTGCCGGGCAACCCGGTCAGCGTCTTCGTCTCCGCGTGGGTCTACCTCCGCCCGCTGATCGCCGCTTACCAGGGCGCCGACGCGCGCTGGGCTCCGGTCAGGGTGCGCGCAGCCGAGGGGTGGAAGACGCCGCCCGGCCGGCGACAGTACATCCCCGTGGTGCTCACCGACGACGGCGCGCGCCCCGCGCACCGGCTGGGCTCCGGCTCGCACCTGATCGCGTCGCTGCACCTGGCCGAGGCCCTCGTCGTCGTCCCCGCCGACGTGGAGGCGGTGCGCCCGGGCGACGAGCTCGACGCATTCCCCGTCTCGGCGATGCTTGGATAGCGCCATGGAGTTCACCCACCTGGACGCGCGGGGACAGGCCCGCATGGTCGACGTCACCGCCAAGCAGCCGACGGTGCGCGCGGCGAGTGCGGAGGCCTACGTGTCGTGCTCGGCCGACGTCGTGACGGCTCTCCGTGAGGGCACCGTACCCAAGGGTGACGTGCTCGCCGTCGCCCGCGTGGCCGGCATCGCGGCGGCGAAGAAGGTGCCCGACCTGCTGCCGCTCGCCCACGTCATCGGCGTGCACGGCGTGGTCCTCGACGTCGAGATCGTCGACGACGGGGTCCGGCTCACGGCTGAGGTGAGGACCGCCGACCGCACCGGCGTCGAGATGGAGGCCCTCACGGCCGTGACCGTCGCGGCGCTGGCGATCGTCGACATGGTCAAGGGCGTCGACCGCAGCGCGGAGATCCGATCCGCGCGGGTGACGGCGAAGTCGGGCGGCCGCTCCGGCGACTGGACGCGCCCCTGACGCCCGACAGTTACTGCAACATTTATTCAGTACGTTACAGTAGGTGGCCTAGGACAGTGCCCACACGGCACGGGGATCTCGCTTCGATGTGCCCTGCCAGATAACCAGGCCCTCGTCCGTGAGTGCGTTCAGTGCGCGAGTGGCGGTCATCCGAGTCACGCCGGTCAGTTCGGCGAGCTGACCGGTTCCGAGCGGGGTTCCGGATAGCCGCAGTGCGTCCAGAATCTGTCGCGCGCTAGGGGTCAGTCTGGCGAGGACCTCCGCAGGGAGAGCATCGCTCGCGAGCAGGGTGAGTCGTACTCCCTCAGACGACTGGGTATAGATCGGCGCGCTCAATCCGCGCCGCTGCATCTCCGCAAACATGCGGGCGATGCCCTCGCCCAGCTCCCGAGTGATGCCGAGGTCTGCGCATACGCGTGCGATGCGGGGGTTTCGTGCATATCGGGAGATCTGAAGCGGACGGCTTGGGTCGGCGATCCCGGGGAAGCGTCCCGGAGAGTAGATCTCCACTCTGTTGGGGAAGATCTCCACGCGGATGTGGTCGCCCATCATGCTGTACGAGCGGTGGACGACCGCGTTGACGAGGCCCTCCAGCCAGGCTGATCTGGGAATTTTGTGTGTCGGCTCGAAGCGTCCACCCTCGCCCAGTCGACGCCACTTGGGGATCAGTTCGTCCATCGCGGCGGCGGCGCTCTGAATCTGGTCGGGGAGGGAGCCTTCGAACCGGAGGTCGGCGCCTTCCTCGAGCGTCATCGAGGAGCCCACACCTCGTTCGGTCCCGCTGTAGCGGAGGACGCGTACGTAGGCGCTTGGGAACTCCGTCTGGGGGTGGGCGTCGAAGAGGAGGACGGCGGCGACGCGGAGTCGGCCGTGGCGATCGACGAGGTCGCGGGCGCGCAGCATGGCGTCGATGGATGACGAGCCGATCGAAGATGCGTAGGCGGCGAGCTGTTCCTGGTCGAGCTCGTTTGCCTGGAGAGTCGTCGGCGTGGAGTCGTAGGGGGCGGAGCCGCGGTCGAACATCAGTTCCTGATGCTGGGCTGTTGTCAGGCGTCGGGACGCGTCGCCGACCCGTAGGTAGCACTGACCGTTGGTGAGAGTGTGCACCTGATCGCCGGGGTCCACCCGGATGACGAGCACCGTCGTGGGCCGTCCGTTCGCATCCTCCGCCTCCAACTCGGTGACGTGGCTGCGAACGGGCGGGACCGTATGGTCGAATGCCGCTTGGCGCAGGTCATTGACTCGCGCGCCCGTGACCCCGTCAATGGCCCCGTCGTGGAGTCCTACGGCGAGAACCCCGCCGTCGGCGTTGGCGAGCGCGACCATCGCGATGGCTGCGTCCTTGGGGCTGATCCTCCCTGACTTGCGCTCGAACCACTGCCCCTCCGGCAGCCTGAGGAGTTCTTGCAGGGCGTGCGGCGCGGGCGCGTTCAGGGCGCGGTCGACGTCAGACGGAGACATGGAGCTACTGTAACATTTATTCAGTATGTTACAGCTCGGCTCGCCGACTCAGCAGGCCGCCGTGTTCTTGACGCAGACCACGTACTCGGCCCCGCCGTTGAAGTTGGTCGACGCGTTGGTCACGTCGGTCTCGATGCGAGCCCCTTCGAACCACAGGTCGCCGTTGGGGCGCAGGAAGTAGTTGTCGCCGGTGGCCTTCGCGTCCGAGGGGACGGCCCAGGTGGTGGTCGGTGCCGCGGCGCCGACCGCGAGCGACGCACCGTTGGCGTCGACGTAGTTCACGAACGGCGACGTGCCGTTGTGGAAGGCCCAGGCAGACGTGACGCCGCCGCGCACGAAGGCATTCTCGAACCACAGGTCGCCGCCCGGGCGCAGGAAGTAGCCGCTGCCGAGCGGCTCGGCGTCGGTCGGAACATTCGACCAGGCGCCGTCGCTGGCCCCGTTCGACATGTGGTGCCCGCCGTCGGCCTTGATGTAGGTGCAGTGGTCGCTGTCGCGGGCGTAGCCGTAGGCGGTGATCACGCCGGTGTCGACCAGGGCGTCCTGGTACCAGAGGTCGCCGTTCGGACGGAGCCAGTAGTTTCCGGCGAGTGCCACCGCGTCCGAGGGAACGTTGGGCCAGGTCTGCGACGGCGTCGACAGCTGGGCGGTGTGGGCCGTGCCGCCCTTCATGTACGACGCGTAGTGCATGCCGCCACGCACGAAGCCGACGGCGGAGTCCACGTCGTCGGCGACGAACACGCCGTTGGCGTAGAGCAGCTGGCGGCTCGGGGTGATGTAGTAAGCGGGGCCGGTCGCGGTCGCCGTGCCCGGAACGGTGCTCCAGTTGGAGAGGAAGACGTCCCGGCGCCAGACCGAGGCGTAGCTGCTGATCACGGTCGAAGGAGCGCTGAGCGGTGCAGAGGTCGTCACGGCACCCGCCATCGCGATGATCGTCCCGTTCGCCCCGTTGATGGGGGACTTGATCGCGGGGACGGTGACCTGACCCTGCGCGTTCGTGGGGCCGACGGTCGTGGTCGTGGCGCTGTCGTCGAACGTGAATCCGTTGGAGAGTCGGATGGTGACCATCTCGCCGCTCAGCGGAAGAGCGCCGGCCGTTGCCGTGACGACCACGTCGCTCAGCGAACCGCAGTACGAGCCGACGTAGCCCGTCGGCTGGCTGAACGCGAGTGCGAAAGCCTCGACGGATGCCGCCGCGAGCGGTGCGGCGGATGCCACCGCGATCACCGGTGCGGTCCATGCGGCGGCTTTGAGGAGGGGGCGGCGGCCGATGCTCTGGCTCAGCGTGCGCGCGTCGTGCTCGGGGGTCATATCGGGTTACCTCGATCATGCGGGGAGTAGGTCGTGCTCCCCCCGGGCAGTCGGAAGTGTATAGCGGGAGTCGGCGCGGACGAAACGCTGTCCACGCGGCCCGTACCACACGATCGGAGAGGGGCGCGCGAGAGCGACAGCCGATCTGGCGGGACCTGCCCCGTCAGCCCGCGTCGGAGGCCGGGCGGCTCATGTCGTGGTCGGCGCCGTCGAGCTGCTGGACGATGTGAACGAGCAGTGGCGAAAGCACCGAGAGGGCGTCCCGGGCCCCGCCGCGCGACCCCGGCGCGTTGAACACGAACGCGCGCGCCGCGCCCCGGTCGACGACGCCGGCCAGCCCGCGCGACAGCGACGACAGGGGCGTCTTCTGCAGTCCGACGGCGCGCACGGCCTCGGCGATGCCCGGGATCTCGTACGTCAGGAGCGGGCGGGTGGCCTCGACGGTGACGTCGCGGGGGCTGACCCCCGTGCCGCCGGTGGTCAGCACCACGCGGGCGCCCGCATCGACGGCCTCGACGATCGCCGCGACGATCAGGCCCGGGTCGTCGGGAAGGATGACCGGCGCGCCCACCTCGAACCCCGCGGCCGCCAGGCCGTCGCGGAGAACGGGGCCCGAGCGGTCCTCGTAGACGTCGGCTGCGGCGCGGTCCGAGCAGGTGATGACGACGGCGGGGTAGGTCATGGCGGCAGCGTACTCGGGGCCTATCCGAGGCCCCGGCCCGCCCCCGCATTTGATACTGATAACCTGGACAAATGGCGCAAATACGGATCGCGACAGCCGCGAGTCTCTTGGGGGTCAGCGACGACACCGTTCGTCGATGGGTCGACGGCGGGCGGCTGCATGCCGTCACCGACGAGTCGGGCAGGCAGGCCATCGAGGGCGTCGAACTCGCGGCGCTCGCCCAGGAACTCGCCGACCATGCCCTCGACCAGCTCGACGCCGGGGCAGGGGCGCGCTCGGCGCGCAATCACCTCACGGGGCTGGTCACCCGGGTGCTGTCCGACACCGTCATGAGCCAGGTCGAGCTGCAGTGCGGGCGCTACCGCATCGTCTCGCTCATCTCCACGGAGGCGGTCAACGAGCTGGGCCTCGAGCCCGGCGTCGTCGCGACCGCCGTCATCAAGGCGACCAACGTCACCATCGAAAGGAATCGTGCATGAAGCGCATCGCGCTCCTCGCCGTCACCCTCCTCCTCGCCGCGTGCGGGCAGGCGGGTCCCGCGCAGCCCTCCAACACCCCTGAGCCGAACAAGCCGACGACGAACTCGTCCTCGCCGGCCACGCCGGCCACGGGCCAGGTCATCGTGTTCGCCGCCGCATCGCTGAACAAGGCCTTCCCTGAGGCATCCAAGGGCATCGACGCCCAGTTCTCGTTCGACGGCTCGTCCGGCCTGGTCGACCAGCTGAAGGGCGGCGCCCCGGCCGACGTGTTCGCGTCCGCGGACAAGAAGAACATGGACAAGGCCGTGGAAGCGGGCCTCATCGACGGCGACCCGGCGATGTTCGCCACCAACTACCTCGTGCTCGTCACGCCCGCCGACAACCCCGCGGGCATCACCGGCTTCGACGCGTCGCTCGACGGCAAGAAGCTCGTGATCTGCGCCGCCGACGTGCCCTGCGGCGCGGCGACGATCCGCGCGGCCGAGGGGGCGGGCCTCACGCTGAAGCCGGTCTCCGAGGAGGCCAACGTGACCGACGTGCTCGGCAAGGTGACCGCGGGTGAGGCCGACGCCGGCCTGGTCTACGCCACCGACGCCACCGGCGCGGGCGACCAGGTGAAGGTCTTCGACGTGCCCGGCGCCAAGGAGGACCCGAACACCTACTGGATCGGCGTCGTGAAGGGTGCCCCGAACAAGGCCGGCGCCGACGCGTTCGTGGCCCAGATCCTCGGAGACGGCCAGACGGCGCTCGCGACCTTCGGGTTCGGTCCGCCCCAGCAGTGACGGCTACTTCTAGCTACCCGAAGTGGGCGCTGGCACCGATGGTGCTGGCGCTCACTTTGCTGGGGCTGCCGCTCGTCGGCCTGCTCGTGCGGGCCGACTGGGCGCGGCTGCCCGAGCTGCTGATGTCGGAGCGCGCCCAGGACGCGCTCCGGCTGAGCCTCACCACCTGCCTGATCTCGACGGTGATCGTGCTGGTCCTCGGCGTGCCCACCGCGCTAGTGCTCGCCCGGACGCGCGGCCGCTGGGCCACCGCGGCCCGCACGCTGGTGACCGTCCCGATGGTGCTGCCGCCCGTCGTCGCGGGCCTCGCGCTGCTGACGACGCTCGGCCGCCGCGGCCTCGTCGGGCAGCACCTGTCCGCGCTCGGCATTGAGATCGGCTTCACGACGGTGGCGGTCGTGATCGCGCAGGCTTTCGTCGCGCTGCCGTTCCTCGTCGTCTCGCTCGAGGGTGCGCTGCGCTCCAGCGGCGAGGACTACGAACGGGCCGCCACCTACCTCGGGGCCAGCCCCACCCGCACGCTGCTCACCGTCACGCTCCCGATGGCCGCGCCCGCGCTGGCCTCCGGCACGGCGCTGTCGTTCGCGCGTGCCCTCGGCGAGTTCGGCGCGACGCTGACGTTCGCCGGCTCGCTGCAGGGCGTGACCCGCACGCTGCCGCTCGAGATCTACCTGCTGCGCGAGTCGGACTCCGACCTCGCGCTCGCGCTCGCCGTCGTGCTGCTCGCCGTCGCCGGCGCCGTCGTCTGGCTCGCCACCCACTTCCGCGCCTGGGGGAGCCATGCCTGAGTCGCTGTCCGTCGAGGCCACCGTCGAGGCGCGCGGGGTCAGCATCGAGCTGTCCGCGGAGCCGGGCGAGGTCGTCGCGCTCATCGGCCAGAACGGCGCGGGCAAGTCGACCTCCATCCAGCTCGTCGCCGGCGCGCTCCGCCCGGACGAGGGCACGGTTGCGATCGGCGCCCAGACCGTCGCCGACGCCCGCTCCTTCGTGCCGGCCAACCGCCGCCGGGTCGGCTACCTCGAGCAGCGCCCGCTGCTGTTCCCGCACCTCTCCGTGCTCGACAATGTGGCCTTCGGGCCGCGGGCGCGCGGTGTGGCCAAGGCCGACGCCCAGGCCCGCGCCACCGTCGAGCTGGCCGCCGTCGGCCTTGCGGGCTTCGAGCGCCGCCGCCCCCGCGAGCTGTCCGGCGGGCAGGCGCAGCGCGTCGCCATCGCTCGCGCGCTGGCCTTCGACCCGGACGTCGTGCTGCTCGACGAGCCGTTCGCGGCCCTCGACGCCAGCGCAACCCCCGAGCTGCGGCGCGTCCTGCGCGACCGGCTGCGCGGCATCACCACGCTGCTCGTCACGCACGATCCGCTCGACGTCCTCGTCCTCGCCGACCGCGTCGTCTACCTCGACGCGGGCCGAGTGGCGGAGACGGGCACGGTCGAGGACGTCTTCCAGCGCCCGGGCACCGCCTTCCTCGCCGACTTCGTCGGCCTCAACCTCCTGCACGGCACGGCCGACGGCAACGACGGACTCCTGCTCGCGGGCGGTGACGCCGTCGCCGGGCTCGCCGCCTCCCCGCTCGGGACCGGACCCGCGCGAGCCGTGTTCCCGCCCGACGCCGTCAGCATCTTCCGGCAGCCGCCGCACGGCAGCCCGCGCAACGAGCTGCCCGCGGTGGTGGCGGGGGTGGAGGACCGTGGGCTGGTGCAGCGGGTGAGCCTCGACGTGTCCGGGCAGCGCCTGCACGCCGACGTGACACCGGCGGCGCTGCGCGAATTGGCCCTCGCCGACGGCGATGCCGTGGTGGCCGTGATCAAGGCGACGCAGGTGGCGCTGCACCCCAGCCGATGAGGCAGGTTCGGCCCGATCGGGCATCCCGGGATCACCTTTAGTACTGTCATGCCGTGCGAAGCCGATTGATTCCCGTCCTCGGGTGGGTGGAGGCCGTCGTCGGCCTGCTCCTCCTGGCGGTCTCGATCCTCGGGTTCGCGCAGGACGGCGAACCGCTCGGGGTGTTCCTCTTCGACGTGTTCACGTTCGTCCTGCTGCTCGTCACAGTGCGTTTCCCGCGCGCGGGGCTCGCGGCGCTCATCCTCTCGGGCTTCGCCGGACTGGTGCTCGACCCGCAGGGCGATGGCATGTCGCACTACATCGCTGCCTGCGGCGTCATTCTCGCCGTGCGGCTCGGCCGCTACCCGCTGGCCGTCGTGGGCACGGCGACGCTCGGCGCGCCGCTCTTCCTCACCATGTACAGCCGCTCGAGCGGCCAGATCCTCAGCAGCTTCGTCGCCTCGGTGCTCATCTACCTCGTGGTGTGGGCCCTCGGGCTCGGGACCAGGAGCGTGGGCAAGGCGGAGGCGTCCCGGGTCGAGGCCCGGCACCGGGCGCGGCAGCTCGCGGTCGCGACCGACCTGCACGACTTCGTGGCA
Source organism: Arachnia sp. (assembly GCA_047602285.1). Taxonomy (GTDB): domain Bacteria; phylum Actinomycetota; class Actinomycetes; order Propionibacteriales; family Propionibacteriaceae; genus Arachnia. Next base: position 1,277,403 of record JASGHR010000001.1, on the reverse strand, counting down.
CGCAACCTGTCGGCCCTCGTGCTGGCGGCCGAAGCGCTGCCCTACGACGACCCCGCCATCGACGACGTGGTCGAGCGCGCGCGGCTGGCCAACGCCTCACTGCGCGCGATCACGGCCGTGCTCCGCGAGGAGGGCGAGACAGCCACCTCGATCGGTGCGGCCGATGCGCTCGCGCAGGGCACCGAGGAGATCACCGAGCACGGCGGGCGGGCGCAGCTCGCGCCCGGCACGACGTCGGCCCTGACCGGCCTCCCGGACGTCCTGGATCGCGCCACCGGCCGCATCCTCGCCGAGGCCCTGCACAACGCGGCCACGCACGCCGACCTCGACGAGCCCGTCGTGGTCGCCGCAGAGCGGGCCGACGACAGGCTCGACCTCGTGGTGTCCAACCGCGTCGGCGACGGCGAACACCCCTCGGACGACGCCATGGGCCTCACCACCGTGCGGCAGCACGCGGAGGTCGTGGGCGGGCGCGCGGAATCCGCCGCGCACGGAGACGTGTGGGTCTGCACCGCCAGCCTGCCACTCAGCCACCCGGGAAGGACGCGATGATCAACGTTGGCATCTGCGACGACGACGACATCTCGCTGAAGGGGGTCGCCAGCATCCTGAGCAGGGACCCCGACATCGAGGTGGTCCATCTCGTGGAGACCAGGGACGCCGCGCTCGCCGCACCGGGCCCCGTCGACGTGTGGCTGCTCGACGTCGCGATGCCGGGGCTGAGCGCCGCGGAGACCTGCCGGCGGCTGCGCGAGGGCAAGGGGCACCCCGCCATCCTGATGATCACCGCCTTCCCCGACGGCAGCGTGACCGACGCGATGAAGGCCGGCGCGAGCGGCTACCTCTACAAGGACGTGCGCCCCGCCCACCTGCTGCACGCGGTGAAGTCCGCGGCGCAGGGGCTGTCGGTCAGCAGCCCGGAGGCCATCTCGGCGCTCCTGGACGAGCCGCTCCTCGGCCGCCTCAGCCCGGACCTCTACGGCACGATCGTGCTGGACGAGGACGACGAGCGCGTCGTCGAACTCGTGCTCGAGGGCCACGCCGTCGAGGCGATGGCAGCCAAGCTGGGCCTCTCCGAGTCAGGCTTCAAGAAGAGGCTGGGGCGCATCATGCACCGCGCGGGTGTCGCCACGCGACCGCTCCTGATGGCGCGGCTCTACGCGGCGCGCGCCGCGCGGGACGAACACGCCTCCTGAAGGGGTCGAGCTAGCGCGGGCAGCCCGGGAGGAACGGGAAGAGGTTGCACCATCCCTGCGGGCTGACGCCACCGGTGCTTGTGAGCCAAGAGAAAAACAGCATGCCGCCATCCTGCCTCACAAGGCCGTTCGGCGTAAGGGCGGGGTGCCAACGAGGCACGTTCGTGCCCTTCGCGTCGACTTGGGGCGCATCGGCCCAACGGTGACCGACGGCCTGGATAGGGTTGGCCCGTGCGGAATCGCTGGGTGTCTCGCCTCGGATGGCTCGAGTGCGTCGTTGCGGGCCTGCTCCTCAGCGCGTCGATCGCCGGACTGGTACGCGGCGTCGCGCCGCCGGGGCGCGTGCTCTGGGACGCGCTCACCACGCTGTGCGTCGCGGTCACGCTGCGCTACCCGCGGCTGGGCGTCGGGCTGCTGATCGCGGCGTCGTTCCTCGGCCTGCTGGTCGACCCGGCGAGCGACGGAATGTCGCACTACATCGCCATCTGCGGACTCGTCATGGTCATCCGTCGCGGGCGCATCCCGCTGGCCGTCGTCGGCACCGTGATGCTGGGCGGGGTGCTGGTGGTCACGTCCTATCGCCGGGCGGGCGGTCACTTCTGGTACGTGGCGCTGTCGATCGGGATCGTCTACCTCATCGCGTGGGCCGTCGGCTGGGGCGTGCGCAGCATCGCCAAGGCGGAGGCCGCGCGGGTGGAGGCCCGGCACCGCGACCGACAGTTGGCCGTCGCGGCCGACCTGCACGACTTCGTCGCCAGGAACCTCACCGCACTCGTGATGGCGGCCGAGGCGTTCCCCGAACGGATGGACGAGTCCGCGGCCGTGGAGATCGCCGAACGGGCGCGCCTGGCCAACGCCTCGCTGCGCGCGATCACGGCGGTGATGCGCGGCGAGGGTGAGGGACGGCGCCCGGCGATCGGGGCGGAGGAGGCGCTCGCGCAGGGCATCGAGGCGATCGAGGCGCAGGGCGGCGCCGTCCAGGTCGAGTCGGGCACGAAGGCGCTGCTCAGGGCCCTGCCCGAGGAAGCCGACCTCGTCCTGGGACGCATCCTCGGCGAGGCCCTGCACAACGCGCTCAAGCACGGCGACCTGTCGGATCCGGTCGTCGTCGTGGCGGAGGAGTCCGAGCAGCATGTCGATCTGGTGGTGACCAACAGGATCGGGCACCGCGCGGACCCCGGGGAGCCCACCATGGGGTTGCTGGCCATGGCGCAGCACGCGGAGGTGCTGGGCGGGCGCGCCGAGTCCATGTCGCAGGGCGGCACGTGGGTGTGCACGGCGTCCCTGCCGCTCAGGATGGGAAGGGAAGAGAGATGATCAAGGTAGGCATCTGCGACGACGACCCGACCTCACGCGCCGGGCTCGGCAACATCGTCACGCGTCACAAGGACCTCGACCTCGTGGCGTCGGTCTCCTCCGGCGAGGAGGCCGTCGCGTACGGCGGCGGCGTCGACGTCTGGCTGATGGACGTGCGCATGCGCGGAATGTCGGGCGTCGAGGCCTGCGCGCGGCTCCTGACCGCCGAGCGGCCACCCAAGGTGATCATGGTCACCGCGTTCCCGGACAGTCGGCTCGCGGAGGCCGTCAAGGCGGGCGCGATCGGCTTCCTCTACAAGGACGCCCGCCCCGCGCACCTCGTGCACGCCATCAGGACCGCGGCCCTCGGGCTGGCCGTCGGCACGCCCGAGGCCGTGGCGAAGATGGCCGAGGAACCGCTGATGGGCGCCGTGACCCCGGACGCCCTCGACACGATCGTGCAGGACCCGACGGACGCCAGGCTCGCCGCGCTGATCGTCCAGGGCCACCCCACCGACGTCATGGCCGCCAAACTGGGGCTGTCCGAGTCGGGCGTCAAGAAGCGCCTCCGCATCCTGATGGACAGGGCCGGCGTGTCGTCCCGGCCCCTCCTGATGGCGCGCCTCTTCGCGGTGAGCGCCGCGCGCGGCAGCCGCGCCTGAGGCGCCGGTCGGGCCCTGTTGGTGGTTCCGTGAACCCCGAGCCCGGCGCGAACGTCGTTCCTTGAGTCCCGAGCCCGGCGCGGAGCGCCCGACCGTGGTGCGCCGCTCCTTGAGCCGGCCGTGAGGCGCCAGCCGAACGCCGTGTCGAAAGGTCCCGCGCCGTTCCTTGAGCCGACGCGTGAGCGCCAGCGAACACGTCGTGTCGAAAGGTCCGAAACCTTGGGCAGGGAGTTCGGTAGCAGGATGGGGTGCATGGAGTTTTGACGCACAACTGCCCTGTCTGTGCCCTGTAGGGCAGAGGAGGCGGGGTTGTGCGTGAAAATTCCATGGTTGGTGGGTAGACCACCTTGAAGCCGTGGTTGCGGACCCAACGAGCACGCAGCCCGCGTAGTTTTCGCTTGGTGTCGGTCTGCTGGCGGGCTGCTCCTCAGGGACCGGCCGTGGGGCGCTGCTCCTTGAGCCGGCCCGGCGCGGAGCGCCCGGCCGTGTCGAAAGGTCCCGCGCCGTTCCTTGAGCCGACGCGTGAGCGCCAGCGAACCGTCGTGTCGAAAGGTCCCGCGCTTTGGGCAGGGAGTTCGGTAGCAGGATGGGGCATGGAGTTTTGACGCACAACGGCACTGTCTGTGCCCTGTAGGGCAGAGAAGCGGGGGTTGTGCGTGAAAATTCCATGGCTGGCGAGTAGCCCGCCTGGGTTTGTGGTTGCGGACCCTTCGAGACGCAGCCCGCGTAGTTTTCGCTCGGTGTTGGTCTGCTTGCGGGCTGCTCCTCAGGGACCGGCCGTGGTGTGCCGCTCCTTGAGCCGGCCCGGCGCGGAGCGCCCGGCCGTGTCGAAAGGTCCCGCGCCGTTCCTTGAGCCGACGCGTGAGCGCCAGCGAACACGTCGTGTCGAAAGGTCCGAAACTTTGGGCAGGGAGTTCGGCAGCGAGCTGGGGCATGGAGTTTTGACGCACAACTGCCCTGTCTGTGCCCTGTAGGGCAGAGGAGGCGGGGTTGTGCGTGAAAATTCCATGGCCGGCAGATAGGCCCACCTTGAAGCCGTGGTTGCGGACCCTTCGAGACGCAGCCCCGCAGGATTGTCGCTCGGTGTCGGTCTGCTGGCGGGCTGCTCCTCAGGGACCGGCAGTGGTGCCGGTCCTTGAGCCGGCCGTGAGGCGCCAGCCGAACGCCGTGTCGAAAGGTCCCGCGCTTTGGGCAGGGAGCCGCGGTAGTGGGTGTCGTTTCCTTCTAGACGACGGAGCCGTCGAGTAGGTGGACCACGCGGTCTGCGCGCTGGATCAGCAGCGGGTCGTGGGTGGAGACCACGGAGGCGAGGCCCCGCTCGTGGGTCAGCTCGACGATCAGGTCCATGATGGTGGCTGCGGTGTCGGAGTCCAGCTGGCCTGTCGGCTCGTCGGCGATCAGGATGTCCGGGTTCGCGACGAGCGCCCGGGCGACGCCGACGCGCTGCTGCTGCCCGCCGGACAGCTCGTTCGGGCGCTGGCGGCTGTGCCGGGACAGGCCGACGCGCTCCAGGATCTCCGCCACGCGGGCCGAGCGCTCGGCGGGCGGGACCTCCGCGAGTCGCAGTGGGACCTCGACGTTCTCCGCGGCCGACAGCACCGGGATCAGCCCGAACGTCTGGAACACGTAGCCGATCCGCTGCCGGCGGGCTGCGAGCACGTCGTCCTCCGGGAGTTCGCTGAGCACGCGGCCGTCGTCCAGGACGACGGTGCCGGACGTGGGCCGGTCCAGCCCGCCCAGCAGGTTCAGCAGCGTGGTCTTGCCGGAGCCGGAGGGCCCGGTGACGACGGTCAGCTCGCCGGCCTGCACCTCGATGTCCACGCCGGCCAGCGCCTCCACGGCGGTCTGGCCAGTGCCGAAGACGCGGCGCAGGTCGCGCCCGGTCAGTGTTGCGGTCATCGCTCGTCCTCCTCGATGCCCGGCCACACGGCGACGTGGTCTGGCTGCCGGTCCAGCCGCACCCGCTCGCGCAGGTCGAGGGCCTCGACGTGGGCCTTCGGCAGTTGGATGCGCCCGTTGCGGTCGATGACCGTGTACTCCTCCGCCACCTCGACGAGGCCGCCTGCGCCATCGGGCACCATCCGGCGCAGCACCTCGGTGGACGTCCGGCCGTCGCGGATCTGCACGGTGCGGGCCACGTGCTCGCTCACCATCGGGTCGTGCGTGACGATCAGCACCGTCGTGCCCAGCTGTTCCGCTGATGCGCGCATCGCGTCCAGCACCTCGGCGGAGTGGGTCTCGTCCAGCTCGCCGGTGGGCTCGTCGGCCAGCAGCACGGCGGGGGAGTTGGCCAGGGCCGTCGCGATGGCGACGCGCTGCTGCTGCCCGCCGGAGAGCTGGTCCGGGCGCCGCTCCGCGCAGTCGGCCACGCCCAGCAGCGCCAGCAGGTCGCGGGCCCGCTCGGCGCGGCCGGAGCGCTTGGCGATCACCATGGGCAGCGCGACGTTCTCGGTGGCGGTGAGGAACGGCAGCAGGTTGCGCGAGGTCTGCTGGAACACGAAGCCGACGGCGCGACGGCGGAAGTCGATCCGCTGGCGGGGGCTCATCGTCGTCAGATCCTCGCCGGCCACCCGCGCCCGCCCGCCGGTCGGCTTGTCGAGCCCGGACAAGATGTTCAGTAGCGTCGACTTGCCCGACCCCGAGGCGCCGACGACGGCGACCACCTCGCCGGGGTCGACCGTGAGGCTCAGGCCCTGCAGGGCCTGGACCTCGACGCCGTCGGTGTTGTGGATGCGGACCAGGTCCTCGCACCAGATGTCGGGGCCGGTGTGGTCCCGTTCCGCGACCACGAGGGCCCTCCTCGGCTGTGTCATCGATCCTCCCCGATCCGGAGTTGCTGCGCGACGTCGGCCCGCCCCGCGAGGGCGGCGCTGACCACGATGGAGACGACGGCCGCGGCGAGCAGCCCGCCCACGACGCCGCCGACGGCGAGCGGGTCGAGGGCCAGCGCGGGCGTCGTGGCGCCGCCGGTGAGTGCGGCGAAGTCGACGGCGCGCACGAGCAGCGCCGCCACGCCCACGCCGAGCGCCAGGCCGAACAGCAGTGCGACCGCGACCACGGGGCCCAGTTCCCACGCGGCCAGCGAGCGCAGCCGTCGGCGCGGCATGCCGAGCGTGCTGAGCACCGCGGCGAGGGCGCGGCGCGACTCGGCGCCCAGCAGCTGGGCCGCGGAGATCGCGAGCACGAGCAGAAGCGCGGTCGTGCCGGCGAGCAGCGCGAAGATGGCCGTCAGCCCCGAGACGGTGGGGGAGGCGCGCAGCTCGGCGAGGGAGCTGGCGGCCGACGTCACCTTCGCGTTCGGCACCATCGACTCGACGGTCGCCGCCACGGCCGCGGCGTCCGCGTCGGGCGAGAGCGCCACGAGCGCCAGCGTCGACTTCGCGGTGTCGCCGCCCGGCCAGCGGTCGGCATCGATGACCACCCAGCCGAGACCGGGCAGCACGCCCGGCAGCAGGTCGAGGTGGGCGACGCGGCGCACGGGGCCGAACTGGTCGAGCTGGCCCGTGGCGCCGTCGGGCACCTCCCCACCGAACACGGCGGGCACGGGGTCGCCGCCGTCGAAGAGCGACGCGGGCACCGGCGGGCGCTCGAAGCCGACGGCGTAGGCCTCGAGGAGCTCGCGGTCGGCGAGCCAGACGCGCACGCGGGCGTCCGCGCCGCCGACGGTCAGCCGCACGTTGGTGCCGCCCTCGCGCAGCCGTGTCACGGCGGTCACGCCGTCGAGGGCGCGGATGGCGTCGGCCATCTCCGCGGTGAGTCGCGGCCCGCCGACCTGCAGGCTGGACCCGGTGTGCTCCCACACGGCGCGCTCCGTGCCCTGCGACAGGGTGCCGAGCAGGATCGAGCCCGAGAGGGCGAGCGCGCTGCCGAGCGCGACGGCGATCACCGGGATGGGCCCGCCGCCGGGCTCGCGGAGCGCGCGGGCCGAGCCGAGGAAGCCCGTGAGGCCCGGCTGCGGGCGGAGGAGGCGGTGCAGCCAGCGCAGCGGGAACGGGTAGGCGCGCAGCACGGCGAGGCAGCCGGCCAGCGCGACCAGCAGCGGGGCGGCGGCGCCGAGCACGTCGAGGCCGTCGGCGGCCGACGGGCCGGCGAGCAGCCGCCACACCGCCGCGATGCCGGCCAGCAGAACCAGCGCCTCGGCGACCAGCCGGGCCTTGCCGCCGCGGGAGGAAAGGTCGTGCCTGCCCGAGGTCGGCGCCGTCTGCCAAGCGAGCGCGGCGGCCGGGGCCGCGGCCAGCGCGACGGCGATGAGCCACGTCACGGGTCCCGGGACGCCGCCGGGCGTGAGGGCCCAGGCGAGCAGCGTCCCGAGGATTGCGGCGGGCAGGCCCACGAGGAGGCCCTCGGCGGCGGCCAGCCTGCGCTGCTGGCGAGGCGACATCCCCCGCGCCGAGGTGAGGGTCAGGGTGGTCCGGCGACGGTCGGCGACCAGGCGTGCGGCGAGAACGACGAGCGCCGCGGCTACCCCGAGGGGGCCGGCGGCGCTGACCGCGATGAGCGCGCGCATGCCGCGCTGCTGCGCCGCGACCGAGGCGAGCGTGCCGCCCAGCTCGCTGCTCAGCCGGGTGTCCTCGGCCGACCTGTCGTCGGTCGCGTCGCGCACCACCCACGGGTGCGACAACAGGCTGGTGAGCTGCGCGCTGAGGGTGTCGACGTCGACGCCCGCGACCCGCGTGGGGTCGAGCCGGAACCAGCCGGTGATGCCGAACGTGGCGCTCATCAGGTCCGACCAGCTGCCGAGCATGGCGGGATCGACGAAGAACGCGGTGTGCAGCTCGAGGCCGTTGTTCGGGTCGCTCAGCTCGTGGTAGCGGCGGCCCAGCTCCACGTGCTCCCAGCGCACGTCGTCCGGGTCGAGCGGGCGGAAGGTTCCGACGAGACGGAACGCCTGCCCGAGCTGATCGCCCACGTGCCACCCCATGCGCGTCGCGGACACCTCGGGGACGGCCACCTCGACGATGTCCTCGGGGCCGCCGACGCGCGGCCAGGCGCCGTCGACCAGCTCGGCCTGCGTCGCCAGACCCGGGTCGGCCAGGATGTCGAAGGAGACCCGGAAGTAGCCCGTCTCGACCGGGGGCGTGAAGGAGCTGGCCGTTGCGTACCGCGCGACGAACTGGGCGGGCTCGAGGAGCGAGCGCAGCGGCTCCGGCTGGCTTTCCCGGATGCTCTCCATCTTCGCGGTGTACTCCGGCCAGGGGTCCCCGGCGACGTCCCACGGCCCGTACATCATCTGCGGGCCCCAGGTGCCTGTGACGTCGCCGCGAATGGCGGAGAGCGAGGCGAGGCGCTGCGCGAGTTGGCGGTCATCCAGGTCGGCGCTGAGCCGGGGGACCGCAGCGGCGAGCGCCGCCGCGACCAGGAGCGTGAGCGCGAGCAGCAGCGTCGGCCAGGGCCGGGCCTGCAGCTGGCGCCGCAGGAGCGTGGCGAGCGTCATCGCACCTCCTCGCGGTACTCGGAGTCGAGGGCCTGCCTGCGGACGGCCGCGGCCAGCCAGGCGACGATGGCGGCCACGCCGGCGGCACCGACGGCGAGGATGAGCACCAGCGGCAGGACGTCGGGGCGGAGCGACGTCGGCAGCGCGATCGACCCGGAAGACCCGGACAGCGGCCCGACGACCACCGCGCTGATCGCCCAGCCCGCGAGCAGTCCCACCGCGCCGGCGATGGCCAGCACGCCGCCGACCTCCCAGGCGCGGCTCCGCGCCTGCGCCGAGGGCGTCATGCCCGCTGCTCGCAGCACCGCGACCTCCGGGCGGCGGGTGGTGAGCTGTGTGCTGACCGCGGCGGCCAGCCCGGTGACGGCCAGCGCGAGCGCGCTGACGGCGGCGAGCCAGAGCGAGCCGGCGGCCGCCTCGGCCGGGCCCTGGGCCGTGTCGGGCGAGGAGACCGTCACGGCCGTCACGCCGGGCACGGCGCGTACCGCCTCGGCCACGGCGTTCGCGTCGCCGTCGACGCCGACCCACAGCTCGGTGGGGCGGCCGAGGACGGGGGTGGGCGCGGCGCGGCTCGCACCGAGCACGCCGGAGTCGATGAGCATCGCACGGTCGCCCGCCACCGAGGGCAGCCAGTCGAGGACGGCGGCCACCACGGCGGGGATCCGCGAGCCGAACGCGTTGATCTCGATCCGGTCGCCGACCGCCAGGTTGGCCTCGGCGGCGGCGCGCGTCGTGAGCGCCACGGGTGCGGGCTCCGGTGCGGGCGCGGCGGGGGCGGCCATCACGCCGAGCGGGTCGAGGACGGCGGGCTCGGCGCCGCCGAAGGTCACCGTCGGGCCGACGCGGATGCTGGTATCGGTGGCCGAAGCGGTGAGTCGCCACGGCGCCGCGCCGGCGTCGAGCACCGAGGCGGGGATGAAGGGCGCGTTGGTGGAGACGTAGTAGGTCACCATGTCGTCGAACTCGGACTTCTCGACGTGCGCCTCGGGCGTCACCCCGGAGGCCTCCGACCGGTAGTCGTTGGCGCGGTCGTAGCTGATGGCGGTGTCGCCCAGCCAGGCGGCGGTCGGCGCGCCGAGCAGGGAGGTGCCGCCGGCCGCGACGTCGATCGTGGCGTCCAGCGTGGCCGGGGCCCAGCCGCCGCCGAGGTCGATCAGCACGGCGTCGATGGCCAGCGCGCGGCCCGGGGGCAGGGCGACGGTGCCCGTGATGGTGCCCGTGCCGCCCGTGAAGCGGTTCGTCTGCCCGCGTTCGACCGTGTTCGGGCTGAGATCGAGCCGGGCGCCGTCGAGCACGGTGGCGAAGCCGGTGGTGACGTCGCGCACGGTCAGGGTGACGGTCACGGACCCCGCGAACTCGTACTGCTCGATGGCCTGGTCGAGGATCTCGCGCGCCACGTCGCCGGTCCGGTCGCCGGCCGACGCGAGCTGCGGCTGCAGGTCGAACTGGAGCTGCTGCCACGGATCGAGGACGATGCGCGCGTCGAGGCTCACCGTGAGCTCGGTGGTGCCTTCCGGGATGGGGACCGGACGGGGATCGGCACTGGGTGGCGGGAGCGTGAGGACCGGGACGGCCAGGCCTTGCGGAAGGACGGCGGCCCGAGCGAGGTCCGTGGTGGGGGCCGCGACGGCGGGCAGTGCCAGGTCGCCGATCTGGGCCGCCTCCGCACGCCAGATCGGCGCCGCGGCGGTCACCCCGTCGACATCGGCGACGGCGGGCAGCGACAGCCGGGTGGGGAAGTCGGTGTCGAGGTCGGAGGCCGTCACGCGGATGGGCGCGCCCGCGGTGAGGATCTGGAGGTCACGCTGCATCGCGGAGCTCGTGCCGGCGAACAGCGAGGCGAACGTGGCCGTCGCGGTGGCGAGCACCGTCAGGGCGACGGGCACCGCATGCAGCCGGAGGCCGCGCGCGAGGTGCGCGCCCGCCAGCCAGAGGGCGGCGGAGCGGCCGCGCCTCGTGAGCAGTTCGAGCAGCCTCGTCAGCGGGGCCAGCGCGAGGAGCGCCGCGACGGCCGCGACGGCGATGAGCAGCGCGGGCGCCAGGGCCGACACCGCGTCGGTGCTGACGGTGCCCTCGTCGTCGACCGTCAGGAACCGGCCCGCGCGGCGGAGCTGCCAGGCGGCGATGCCGGCGAGGACGGCGACGAGGACGAACCCCGCGGCCCCCGCCACGGCCCGGACGCGGTCCGAGCGGACGGTCTCGCCGCGCGCGGCCTGGATCGAGGAGCGGGCGGAGACGGCGCTGAGGCACGCGGCGGCCAGGACGGCGCCGATCGCGCCGCCGGCAAGCACCGGGGTGCCGTGGGCCGTGGTGCCGGAGATGGCCCAGACGACGAGCGCCGCGACGCCGGTGCCCGCGAGGGCGCCGACCAACGCGACGACGAGCGCCTCGGCGACCCCGGCGGCCAGCACCTGGCGCAGGCTGGCGCCGCGGGCGAAGAGCAGGTGCAGCTCGCGTTCGCGCGCGGTCGCCAGCAGGCTCGCCACCTGCGCGAGGCCGACGATGGCGACGAGCAGCAGCACCGAGAGGGGGACGAGGCGGAAGGCCTCGCCGACGGCGAAGTCCTGTGCGGCGCGGGCCGCCGTCTCGCCCAGATCGCCGTTGACGGTGATGCCACGGCCGGTGACGTCGACCTTCTTCACGACGGCGCGCGCCCGCTCCGCGCCCCCGGCCAGGGCGTCGAGCTGATCGGGCTGGATGCGCGCGATGTCGGGCCGCACGGTCCAGCGCACGAACGACTCGGCCTTGTTCGAGGCGTCGGCGGCCTCGATGGGCTCGCCCTTGGAGGAGAGGTAGCTCGTGTCGACGATCACGGGCGCGGGGGCGAAGCCGGCCGCCAGGAGGCTGCGGGCCGTCTCGTCCTGCGCGGCGGGGTCGGGCCCGAGGCGGGTCTGCACCTCGATGCCGATGTCGCCCACCGAGGTGTCGGCCAGCGCGGTGGCCGCGGCCCTGGTCGCCAGTGCGCGCGACTGGCCCAGCGTGCCGGCCACGATCGCGGTGGAGACCACCACCAGCGCCAGCAGCAGACCCAGCAGCGCCCGCGCCGACGCCGCGCGCCGGAGGCTGAACCCCGGCCACGTCGTCATGGGTTCAGATAGTAGCCACCCCTGGTCGGCGGGCGGAGACAGACCGGTCGATCAGGATAGGCTTGCCGGGTGCCTGACTATGAGGGTCCGAAAGAGGAATGTGGCGTCTTCGGGGTGTGGGCGCCCGAGGAGGACGTCGCTCAACTGACGTTCTACGGGTTGTTCGCCCTGCAGCACCGCGGACAGGAGTCGGCGGGCATCGCCGTCAGCAACCTGTCGCGGATCATGGTCTACAAGGACATGGGCCTGGTCAGCCAGGTGTTCGACGAGGCCACGCTCAAGTCGCTGCCCGGGCGGCTGGCCATCGGCCACACCCGCTACTCCACCACGGGGGCCAGCGTGTGGCAGAACGCGCAGCCCACGTTCCGCGCCACGCAGCACGGCGGCCTCGCGCTCGCCCACAACGGCAACCTGACCAACACGCACGAGCTCGAGGCCTGGCTGGCCGAGCTGGCGCCGTCGGAGCGGGTGCCGGAGAAGCGCACGATGGACTCGACCAACGACACGTCGTTGGTGACCGCGCTCATGTCGAGCTTCGGCGAGGTGCCGCTCGAGGAGGTGGCGATGCAGGTCCTGCCGCGCCTCCGCGGTGCCTTCTGCCTGACATTCATGACCGAGACCACGCTGTACGCGGCGCGCGACCCGCAGGGCATCCGGCCCCTGGTCCTCGGCCGGCTGGCCAACGGCTGGGTGGTCGCCTCCGAGACGGCCGCGCTCGACATCGTCGGCGCCTCGTTCGTGCGCGAGGTCGAGCCCGGTGAGTTCATCGCCATCGACGAGGCGGGGCTCCGCACCCGCAGGTTCGCCGACGCGCAACCCAAGGGCTGCATCTTCGAGTACGTCTACCTCGCGCGGCCCGACACCACCATCGCGGGCCACGGCGTGCATTCGGTGCGCGTGCGGATCGGCAGGAAGCTCGCCGAGGAGTACCCCGTCGACGCCGACCTCGTGATCCCCGTGCCCGAGTCCGGCACCCCGTCGGCCATCGGCTACGCGCAGGGCTCGGGCATCCCCTACGGCCAGGGGCTGGTCAAGAACTCTTACGTCGGCCGCACGTTCATCCAACCCACGCAGACCATCCGTCAGCTGGGCATCCGGCTGAAGCTGAACCCGTTGCGCGAGGTGATCGAGGGCAAGCGGCTCGTGGTGGTCGACGACTCGATCGTGCGCGGCAACACTCAGCGGGCCCTCGTGCGGATGCTGCGCGAGGCGGGCGCCAAGGAGGTGCACGTGCGCATCTCCTCGCCGCCGGTGCAGTGGCCGTGCTTCTACGGCATCGACTTCGCGAGCCGTGCCGAGCTGATCGCGCCCGGCCTCACCGTCGACGAGATCTGTCGCTCGCTCGGCGCCGACTCGCTGGGCTACATCTCGTTGGACGGCCTCACCGAGGCCACCGAGGTGCCGGCCGACGAGCTGTGTCGCGCCTGCTTCGACGGCAAGTACCCCGTCGCCATCCCGCCGGCTCAGGCCGCGCTGCTGAACCTGGAGGAAGTGAAGTGAACCAGAGCGCCTACGCCGCGGCCGGTGTCGACATCGAGGCGGGCGACCGCGCCGTCGAGCTGATGAAGGTGTCCGTGGCCCGGACCCGCCGCCCGGAGGTGCTGGGCGGCCTCGGCGGCTTCGCCGGATTCTTCGACGCCTCCGCCCTCAAGGGCTACGCGCACCCGGTGCTGGCGACGTCCACCGACGGCGTGGGCACGAAGGTCGCCATCGCGCAGGCACTGGACACGCACGACACCATCGGCTTCGACCTGATCGGCATGCTCGTCGACGACCTCGTCGTCTGCGGCGCCGAGCCGCTGTTCGTCACCGACTACATCGCCACCGGCCGCGTCGTGCCCGAGCGGATCGCCGCGATCGTGTCGGGCATCGCCGACGCGTGTGTCGCCGCGGGCTGCTCACTCGTCGGCGGCGAGACCGCCGAGCACCCCGGGTTGCTGGAGCCCGACGAGTACGACATCGCGGGCGCCACCACCGGCGTCGTTGAACGGGACAAGATCCTGGGCGCGCACCGCGTCCAGGTGGGCGACGCCGTCGTGGCGATGGCGTCGTCGGGCCTGCACTCCAACGGCTACTCGCTGGTGCGCCACGTGCTGCTGAACCAGGCGGGGTGGGCGCTCGACCGGCATGTCGACGAGCTGGGCCGCACCCTGGGCGAGGAACTGCTCGAACCCACGAAGGTCTACGCGCTGGACGTCCTCGACCTGATCGCCAAGGCCGACGTGCACGCCATGAGCCACATCACCGGCGGCGGGCTCGCGAACAACCTGGCTCGCGTCATCCCCGACGGCATGACCGCCGTGCTGCAGCGCTCGTCGTGGACGCCCCCGGCGATCTTCCAGCTGGTCCAGCAGGTGGGCGGGCTGTCCCAGGCCGACATCGACGCCACGCTGAACATGGGCGTCGGCATGGTCGCGATCCTGCCGCAGGATCAGGTTCCCGCGGCGCTCTCCGCGCTGACCTCCCGCGGGGTGTCCAGCTGGGTACTGGGCGAGATCGTCGCCTCCGAAGGCCCGGGCGCCGCCCGCCTGGTGTAGGCGGCCGTCCCGCCGATCCACGCGTAGTGCGGTTGCCTGCGTCGGTGCGACGACCGGTTTGTCGTTAATGCGGCTGCCTCCGTCGCTATAGCGACGGACGCAGCCGCGTTAACGTTCGTTTGTTCGTGAAACCGACGCACGCAGCCGCAGTAACCGTGAACAGGCCCTCGAACCGACGTTTGCAGCCGCAGTAGTGCTCGGCTCAGGCCGCGCGGGCCGTCAGGGCGTCGACGATCTCCGCGACTCCGCAGGTGGGGGAGCATTTCTTCGGTGTTTTCGACCAGCCGCGGGCCTGGAGCGCGGCGGCAACCTGGGCCGCCGTCAGGCACGGCGAATCCCAGACGTGCGCCCAGCGGTACCGCAGCGTGATCTCGTCGAGAGCGAGGCGGACGTCGTTGTCGCGCAGGAGGTCGTCGTCCGTGGCCCTGCCTGGGTGGGCGAGTTCGCCGTCGAGTTCGACCCGCACGCCGAACTCCGGGTACCAGCAGTCCGAGCGAATCCACCTGCCGCGGATCCGTTCCCAGTCCTGGCGCACGGTCGGCGGCAGCCGATGGGCCTTCTCCACCCGTCGCCGATATTCCAGTTCCAGGGGCGACTCGACTCCTTCCGCGGTGAGTCTGGTGAGTTCCACGGCGAAGCCGCGGTTCCTGACCCTGCCGTACAGCGCGAGCCGGTCGAGAAACCTGCCGACGTTCATGTGCTGCTGCACGGCCTTGGTCAGGACTCCCAGCACGGCGGACTCTGACGTCGCGTCGTCGATGAGGTCGACGACCGTCTGCTCGAGCGACGTCCGAGGTGGACTGCCGGTCCGGGATATGGCGACCCGCGGGCGCCACACTTTGCATCGTTCGGTGGACCGCAACCCGACCGACGGCGGAACGGAGACCTCGAGGATGGAGGGGAGGTCGGCCCGGAGCCCGTGGAGGAAGGCGGCCGTCTGGTGCGAGAACACGGCCCTGTCCCCGGCCCACTTCTGGACGCACAAGAGTCGCTGCTCGACCCCCGCGACCGCGGGCGAGAGGAGGTAGACGCCGCGGAACGGCCGTTGCCATTCGCCGCTGTTGACGCGGTCGGCGATCGCACCGGCGCTGATCCCTGCCGCGTCCAGTTCCGCGCGCGTCGCGACGCCGCGGCCCTCCCGCATCAACGCTGCCAACGCCCGCCTGTCCATCCCCTGATCGTGCACGCTGGAGGATGGGTCCGAAAGCCCGTTCCTGGCATCTGTGGATAAGTAGGCGGAGGTTACTGCGGCTGCGTCCGTCGGTTCTGCGGCCATTTCGGGGTCAATGCGGCTGCGTGCGTCGCTATAGCGACGCACGCAGCCGCGTTAGTCGGTCGGATCGGGGCGCACCGCCCGGTACCGCAGGGCGACGGTCCCGGACCGGAACTCGGTGCGGGCGACGAGTTCCAGCGGGATGCGCTCGTTCAGGCCGGCGAGCAGCGTCGGGCCGTGTCCGGCGAGGATCGGCTGCACGAGGAACTCGTACTCGTCGATCAGCCCTAGGTTCGCCAGCGCGAGGGGGAGCGTCACCCCGCCGACCCATAGGCCGTTGCCCGGCTGTTGCTTGAGCCGCGTCACGGCCTCGGCGAGGTCACCGCGCAGGAGTTCCGCGTTCCAGTCGACATCGGTCAACGTGCTCGAGACGACGTACTTCGTGGCCGCGTCGATCGCCTCGGCGAAGGAGATGTCCCACTCATCCATCCAGTCGGGCCACTCGCCGGTGGCGGGTCTCCGCCAGGCCGCCTCCATCATCTCGTAGGTCACGCGGCCGAGAATCAGCGCGTCGGCCCGGGCCATCTCCGCGGCCCAGTAGCGCATCGACTCCTCATCCGGCGGGGCTCCCGCCTCGTGATGGCAGCAACCGTCGAGCGTCACGTTGATCGAGTAGCGAAGCGGTCTCATCTCGCCGATCTCCCTTGATGCGTGCCCACGAGTGCAGGCTGTGCTCAGGCTACTGTTCGCCGCCTCGCTCGGACTAGGTGATATCGTGCTAGTGATATCGGAGGTGACGCGATGGAACAGCTGTTGATACGCAATCTTCCACCGGGGACGAAGGCCGCTTTGAGGGCACGTGCACGGCAGAACCAGCGCTCGGTGGAAGCCGAGGCGCGCGACATGCTCGCGCGGGCGCTGACCGCCGAGGCTGTCACGATCGTCGATCTGCTCAGCATGGATGAGGGCGCGGACACCGACTTCGAGCCGGAGCGGCTGCGCGTGGTGGCGCGGATCCCCGAGCTATGACATACGTGCTGGACACCAACGTTGTGTCCGCGTTGCGCGTCCGCGGACGCAACCCGCAGGTGGAGCTGTGGGCCGCGTCCGTCCCGATAGGAGAGCAGTTCGTCGCGGCCACGACGATCGCGGAGATCGAGCGCGGTGTCGTTGCGAAGGAGCGGTCAGATGCGGCACAGGGCGGCGTCCTCCGGGCCTGGCTGGAGACCCACGTGCTTCCCGCCTTCGCCGGCCGGGTGCTTCCCTTCGATCTTGCGGCGGCTCGAGTGATCGCGAACTACCGCGTTCCGGAGCACGCCCCACTCGACGACGCGCTCGTCGCCGCTGTGGCGGAGTCCGTGGGCAAGACGGTCGTCACCCGCAACGTCCGGCACTTTGAACCGCTCGGCGTGACCTGCCTCGATCCCTGGCGGTAACGCGGCTGCCTGCGTCGGTTCCGCGACCGTTTCGGGGTCAGTGCGGCTGCGTGCGTCGGTATAGCGACGGAGTCAGCCGCACTGATGTCGGTGTCACGCAACGAGGGTGATGCCACACCGCGCGACGCCCTTGAGTGCCCGGGCCAACCTGGCGTCGGAGGTGATCAGGTCCGCGTCGAGGGCCTCGGCGAGGGCCACGTAGTTCGCGTCGTATGCGGTTACGGTGCTGCGCAGTTCCCAGATCCGCTCGAAGAACACCGTGGCGGGCCACCTGCGGGCGGGGAAGTCCCGCAGATCCGTGAGCGCGTGGGTTGCGCGCGCGTCCGTGAGGATGCCGCCGAGGACGAGTCCACGCAGCACGGACATGACTTCGACGTCCAGCAGATGCGGCACATGCACGTCTCCGCCTGCCGCGCGCACCAGCGGCGCCGCCCGCTCGCCGAGAGGGCTCAGCACGAGCAGCTCCGCGACGATCGACGCGTCGAGGACGACGCTCATCGCGTCGAATCGCGCTCGGCTCGGAGGATCTTGGTGACGCTGTCGCCGAGGTCGACCTGCCCGCGGAGGCGCGCCCGCTTGAGGAGCTCGTCGATCGTGGGCTGTCGCGTCTCGCGCGTGAGGATGTCCAGCACATACTCCGAAAGGCTGCGTCCGGATTCGGCGGCGCGCGCCTTGAGTGTGCGGTGCACGTCGCTAGGGACGTCCCTCACCTGAACAGTAGACATGCACTTCATGTTACTCGCATGCAAAACGCATGTCAGGTCTGAATCGAGGTCACTTCGGGGTCACCGAACGCGCCGTTTGCGGAACACCCAGACCAAGGCCGCGGCCGCGACGAAGAGTCCACCGCCCAGGCCGAGGGCGAGCCACGGGACGCCGGAGGATGGGGGCGCGGGAACTGACGGTGGTGTCGGCTCCGGCGTCGTGACGGCGCTCGTGGTGGGGGCTGGTGTCGACGTGTCGGCGGTCGGCGTCGGGCTGGGTGCGGTCGGCAGCAGGTAGATGGGCTGGCCCGACTCGTCGCCGATCACCTTGATCGTCATGGTGAGCGGAATGGCCCAGGGGATGGTTTCGGGGTCCTGTGGCTCGCGGACCACGTTGACGACGACCCGCACGTTGCCTGCCACGGCGTCGGCGTGAGCGTCGAGGGCGCCCAGGGGTGCGGAGCGGTTCCGGTAGGCGATCGCGCGGGTGGAGACGCCGACGCTGCCCTCCTGTCGGATGACGAGCCGGGTGGTGCCACCTGGGCCGACCTCGGGAACGCCGGCGTCGCCGCCGTAGGGGCCGATGAGCCCGAGGTCGGCGGTTCGGGTGCCGATCCGGTGCCCGTCGTCGCCCTCGAATCCCGGCGAGTCGAGCTGAACCTGGAGGCGCTGACCCCACCCGACGGGCACCTGGTAGACGGCGATCTCGCCGGGCACGACCTCGATGCGGAAGGTGCCCGGGGCCAGGCTGGGCGCGTCGTCGAAGGTGCTGCCCGGCGACGGGGCGGCCGAGCTGTTGCCCGGCTTCATCTTCTCCCAGACAGGGTCCGCTGGCGCGGGCAAGGCGCCCTCGTCGGCGACCGGCGGTTCCTCGTGGACCCTCAGCTGGATGGGGTGGCCCGCGAGGTCGGCGCCGACGTTCGGCGCGACGGTGACCGCCAGCTCGTCCGCGGTGTCACAGGCCTCCACGCCACGCTCGAACGAGGTGACGAGAGCGCTGAACAGGCCCTGCGCCGAGCCGATTCCCCCGCCCCCGAATGCCGACGCCGTGGCGCCGTCGCAGCGCGTGAGGCGCTCGCCGACGGCGGAGACCTCCACGTCGAGCCCGACGATCTGCGTCCCCGTCAGTCCGGGAGGATTCGTGAACGCCAGGCCCACCCAGACGTCGGACCCGGGGATGGTCCGACGGATCCGGTAGTTCTTGCCACCGCTCCCGGAGGCGGGCGCGGTGTCGACCCAGTTTCCCTCGCCGATCCCCGGTGCGCCGACGACGTCAGCGGTGCCCGTGACCGGGGTTCCGCTGAGCCCGAACGGGCGGAACGCCCGCTCGGCGAGCCGACTGAGGGCGAGATCCAGGTCCTTGCTCGTGCGGGCGTCGATGTAGCGGCCGTTGCCCTTGTCGGCGATGCACGTCAGCTGGCGCCGTGCCTTCGCGTTGACGTCGACGCCGATGACGTCGATCCGCAGGTCGACGCCGGCCAGCTCCTCGGCCGTGGGGCAGGGATCCGGCGCGCAGGTCTCCTCGCCGTCGGACACCAGCAGGATGGTGCGGTTGCCGCTCTCGGGGAGATCCTTGGCCGCCTGTCTCAGGGAGTAGGCGATGGGGGTCTCGCCGAGCGGGGAATACTCCTTCACGGCCGTGCGCAGCGCGCTGCGGTTCCCCGTGCCGATCGGGACGACCAGCTCGGAGTCGGCGCACTGGGCCTTCTTGCCCTTCTCGTCGGGCACGGACGCGCCATAGACCCGCATGCCCACCCTCGTCGACTCCGGCAGCTGATCGATCGCCCTGTTCAGCGACGCCTTGGCCGCGGCGATCCGCGTCCTGCCGTCGGACAGCTTCTGCTTCATCGACCCCGACGCATCGAGCACCATCAGCAGCGTCTGTTCCGTGCCGTCGTCCGCGGCGGCCGGGCCGACGACCAGCGTGCCCAGCGCCACCAGAAGAGTCGCCACAAACGCGGCCGCTCGATGCTGTCCCATGCCTGCCTCCTCGGCTTCGACGACGCGCCCCACGTCGTCGCGCCCAGCCAAGCAAGGCGCGCCTGTCAGCTCAAGAGGTAGGAGGCAATCTGTGGATAACTTGAATGTTGGTATGAAATGTTGTGGACAGGCGGCAAAGGAGGTCGTGGGGCTATCGTTGCGCGCATGGCTCGACGACGACGTCTTGTGGGCAGGGTGCTGCTCGGTGTTGTGCTCGTGCTGGTGGGCGCCGCGGTCGGCGGGTACTGGTACGTCCGCCCCCTTCTGCTGACGGGGACGGGCTACGCGGCGCATAACGCGTGCGCGCTGCACTACGTCGCGGGGCGCGACGACGCGGCCTCGGACCTGCCGCCCAACCCCCTTGTGCCGTACCTGCGCACCACCATCGGCGACGACGGCTCGGTGAGCACGTCGGTGCTGGGCCTGTTCGCCAGGCAGACCGCCTGGTACACCGAGGGATTCGGCTGCACGGTCGCCGCTCAGCGCCTCCGGTTTCCCACCCCGGCGCCGATCCCGTCGTCGAACCCCATCGCGGAGGCTTCCGCTCCTGATGTGGTCTCGCCGGAGCTCGCTGCGGCGCTCGACGACGCCTTTGCCGACGGCCTCGGCACGCGCGCCGTCGTGGTGGTCAAGGATGGCGAACTGGTCGCGGAGCGCTACGCCGAAGGGTTCACCGAGGACACGCCCCAGCTCGGCTGGTCCATGGCGAAGTCGGTGACCAGCCTCCTGGTGGGCCGGATGGTGGAGCAGCGCGCCATCGACCTGACCGACACCGACCTGCGCCCCGAATGGGCGAGGGACGAACGACGCGACATCTCCGTCGACGACCTCCTTCGCATGCAGTCCGGCCTGGCATGGGACGAGACCTACGACCTCGGCACCGCCATCACCCGGATGCTCTACATCGACGGCGACATGGCGGCCTCCGCGGCCGCGCAGCCGCTCGAGCATGCGCCGGGCACGGTCCAGCAGTACTCCAGCGGGTCGACCAACATCGTCTGCGCTGCGCTGCTCGCCAAGACCCGCGACGGCGTCAACCTGCCTCGCGTCCAACTGCTTGCGCCGCTCGGCATCTCCTCCGCGGTCTGGGAGGCCGACGCCGCGGGCGTGCCCGTCTGCTCGTCCTATCTGTGGGCGACCCCGCGTGATTGGGCCGCGATCGGCCAGTTCGCGCTCGACGACGGCGTCGTCCGCGGCGAACGGCTGCTGCCGGAGGGCTGGATGGCTGACGCCACGACCAACACCACCGCCCAGACGCGCGAGGACGAGAACTACGGCTCCGGCTGGTGGCTGAACCGCAACGTCGACGGCAGCCTCGCCATCCCCGGCCTCCCGGAGGACGCCTACTGGGCCTCGGGCCACGACGGCCAGCGACTGTTCGTCATCCCCTCAGAGGGGCTCGTCATCGCGCGGTTGGGCTTCAGTCCCGGCGTCGAGGGCGACCACTTGGAGCAACTCGCCGCCGCTGTGACGGCGGCTCTGTCCTGACCATGGAGGAATGACGCACAACTGGGCTCCCCGTGCCCTATCGAGCACTGAGAGCCCAGTTGTGCGTCAAAATTCCATCAGAGGGCGTCGATGATGGCGTTCATCGTGGCCGAAGGACGCATGACCGCGCCCGTCTTGGCCTCGTCGGGGCGGTAGTAGCCGCCGATGTCGGCGGGGGAGCCCTGCACGCCGAGCAGCTCGGCGACGATGGTCTCCTCACCCTCGGTCAGCGCAGCGGCGACGGGGGCGAAGGCCGCGGCCAGCTCCGCGTCGTCGGTCTGCGCCGCCAGCTCCTGGGCCCAATAGGTGGCCAGGTAGTAGTGCGAGCCACGGTTGTCGATGCCGCCGAGGCGACGCGTCGGGGACTTGTCGTTGTCGAGGAAGGTGCCGGTGGCGCGGTCGAGCGTCGTGGCGAGGATGGCCGCGCGGGCGTTGTCCTCGGTCTGCGCCAGGTGCTCGAACGACGCGGCCAGCGCCAGGAACTCGCCCAGCGAGTCCCAACGCAGGTAGTTCTCGGCCACCAGCTGCTGCACGTGCTTCGGGGCCGAGCCGCCGGCGCCGGTCTCGAAAAGGCCGCCGCCCGCCATCAGCGGAACCACCGACAGCATCTTGGCCGAGGTGCCCAGCTCGAGGATGGGGAACAGGTCGGTCAGGTAGTCGCGCAGCACGTTGCCGGTCACCGAGATGGTGTTCTCGCCGCGGCGGATGCGCTCCACCGACAGCTTCGTGGCCTCGACGGGGCTGAGGATCTTGATGTCCAGGCCGTCGATGTCGTGCTCGCGGACGTACGTCCCCACCAGCTGGGCGATGTTGCGGTCGTGCGCGCGCTCCGGGTCGAGCCAGAACACGGCCGGCCAGCCGGTGATCCGGGCGCGGGTGACGGCCAGCTTCACCCAGTCGCGGATGGGAGCGTCCTTGGTCTGGCAGGCGCGCCAGATGTCGCCGGCGCTCACCTCGTGGCTCATCAGCACGTCGCCGGTGGCGTTGGTGACCTCGACGACGCCGTCGGCCTCGATCACGAAGGTCTTGTCGTGCGAGCCGTACTCCTCGGCCTTCTGCGCCATCAGGCCCACGTTCGGGACGGTGCCCATGGTGCGCGGATCGAAGGCACCGTTGGCGATGCAGTCCTCGATCACGGCCTGGTAGACGCCGGCGTACGACGAGTCGGGGATGACGGCGAGGGTGTCGGCCTCTTCGCCGTCGGGGCCCCACATGTGGCCCGACTGGCGGATCATGGCCGGCATCGACGCGTCGACGATCACGTCGGAGGGCACGTGCAGGTTGGTGATGCCCTTGTCGGAGTTCACCATCGCGAGCGCCGGGCCGTCGGCCAGGCCCTTCTCGAAGGCCGCGCGGATCTCCGCGCCGTTACCCAAGGCGTCGAGGCCGGCGAGGATCGCGCCCAGGCCGTCGTTGGGGGAGAGGCCTGCGGCGGCGAGGTCGTCGCCGTAGGTGGCGAACACCTCGGGGAAGAACGCCTTGATGACGTGGCCGAAGAGCACCGGGTCGGACACCTTCATCATGGTGGCCTTCAGGTGCACGGAGAACAGCACGCCCGACTCCTTGGCCCGGGCGACCTGCTCGGCCAGGAACGCGTCCAGTGCGGCGGCGCGCATGACGGTGCCGTCGACGACCTCGCCCTCCAGCACCTTGAGCCCATCCTTCAGCACGGTCTCGGTGCCATCCGCGGCGCGGTGCACGATCCGCAGGACATCGGCGGCGGGCAGGATCACCGACTGCTCGTTGTGCCGGAAGTCGTCGGCATCCATGGTGGCGACGGCGGTCTTCGACTCTGCCGACCACGCGCCCATGCGGTGCGGGTTCTTCTTGGCGTAGTTCTTCACCGACTCCGGCGCACGACGATCCGAGTTGCCCTCGCGCAGCACCGGGTTCACCGCGGAGCCCATCACGCGGGCGTAGCGGGCGCGGATGTCGCGCTCCTCGTCGGTCTGCGGATCCTCCGGGTAGGAGGGGATCGCGAAGCCCTGCGCCTGCAGCTCGGCGACGGCGGCCTTGAGCTGCGGCACCGAAGCTGAGATGTTGGGCAGCTTGATGATGTTCGCCTCGGGCGTCTTGGCCAGCTCGCCCAGCTCGGTCAGAGCGTCGGCGACGCGCTGCTCCTCGGGCAGGACGTCGGCGAACTGGGCGAGGATGCGGCCCGCCAGCGAGATGTCGCGCGTCTCGACGTCGACCCCGGCCTGGCCGGCGAAGGCGTTGATGACGGGCAGGAACGAGTAGGTCGCAAGGAGGGGGGCCTCGTCGGTGAGGGTGTAGATGATCGTGCCCATGGCGGCGGTACTCCTAGTGGTCAGGCGCGGGTAAGCCGGGCCAAGCCTACCGGGCATCCACTGTTGGGGTGCGCGCGTCGACTGAGTGGAGACGTCAACTATCCTCATCCGCGTGACGTCTCCGAGCGCCGCGCCGAGGCGGCCCTATCTCGTCGGATTGGTGGGTTCCGGCGTTCTGCCGTCGTTCACGCCTCCGATGCACATGGCCGAGGCCGCGGAGCTGGGCGTCAGCTACGTCTACCGTCCCATCGACCTCGACGCCCTCGGACTCGATGCCGAGCGCCTGCCCGAGATCGTCGACTGGGCGCGCGCCCTCGGCTACGACGCCCTCAACGTGACGTTCCCCTGCAAGCGGCAGGTGGTGGACCTGCTCGACCACGTGGACCCGACGGCCCTCCGGCTCGGCTCGGTCAACACGGTGGTGTTCACCGACGCAGGCGCCGTCGGCTACAACACCGACACCAGCGGCTACGAGCGGGCGTTCCGCGCGGGCATGCCGGGCGCCGACCTCACCAGGATCGTCCTGCTGGGCGCGGGCGGCGGCGGAAGCGGCGTGGCCGACGCGCTCCTCCGATTGGGCGCCGCCCAGCTCACCATCGTCGACGTCGACGCCACCCGGGCCGCCGAGCTGGCGGCGGCGCTCGGCGCGGACCGGGACGCGCGCGTGGATTCCGCTGCGCCCTCGGACCTCCCTGAGGCGCTGGCCGACGCGACCGGCCTCGTCAACTGCACCCCCATCGGCATGCATCACCACCCGGGAATGCCCCTCGACGCGGCGCTGCTGCGGCCCGAGCTGTGGGTCTCCGACATCGTCTACCGCCCGCTCCGCACCCGACTGCTCACCGTGGCGCGCGGCCTGGGCTGCGCCACCCTCGACGGCGGCCGGATGGCCGTCTTCCAGGCCGTCGAGGCGATGGAGCTGATCACCGGGCTGCAGCCCGACCCCGACCGCATGCGCCGCCATTTCCTTCATCTGCTCGCCGCCGAACAGCACTGACCCCGAGGAGCCCACATGTCATTGACGCCCCCCGCGCCGCCCCGCACGCCCGTCCGGGCGGCGGTGGCCAGCTTCATGGGCAGCGCCGTCGAGTACTACGACTTCTTCGTCTTCGGCTCCGCCTCCGCGCTGATCTTCCCCACCATCTTCTTCGGCAGCGACGACTCGGCGTCGCTCGTGATGTCGTTCGCCACCTTCGGGTTCGCCTACATCGCCCGCCCGCTCGGCGCCGTCGTGCTCGGCCACTTCGGCGACCGGATCGGCCGGCAGAAGGTGCTGATGTTCACCCTGGTCCTGATGGGTGGTGCGACGTTCGTGATCGGCTGCCTGCCCACGTTCAGCCAGATCGGGTGGTGGGCGCCCGCGCTGCTGGTCCTCTGCCGACTGCTGCAGGGTCTGTCGGCTGCGGGGGAGCAGGCCGGGGCTTCATCGCTCACGCTCGAGCACGCCCCCGATCATCGCCGCTCGTTCTTCACCTCCTGGACCCTGACGGGCACGCAGGGCGGCCAGATCCTCGCCGCGTTGATCTTCATCCCCGTCGTGGCGCTGCCCGACGACATCAAGTACAGCTGGGGCTGGCGCATCCCGTTCTGGCTGAGCGCCGTCGTGGTGCTCGTCGCGTTCTTCATCAGGCGCAGCCTGCACGAGACGCCGGCGTTCGAGGACGCGAAGAAGGGCGGGGAGATCGTCCGGATCCCGCTCGTGGCCCTGGCCCGCGACCATTGGCGCGACGTCGTCCGCGTGGTCTGCTGCGCGTTCATCGCCGCCGTGTCGACGGTGTTCGGCAACCTCGCGCTGGCCTACGGCAAGCACGTCCAGCTGCCCGAGTCGGTCACGCTGTGGCTGGTGGTGGCCGCAAACGCCGTCGCGCTGGGCACGCAGCCGCTGTTCGGCATGCTGGCCGATCGCATCGGCCGCAAGCCGGTGTTCATCTACGGGGCGGTGTCGTCGGCCGTGTTCATGCCGTTCTACATGCTCTCGATGAGCTCCGGGAACATCCCGCTGGTGTTCGCCCTGGCCATCCTCACCTTCTCCTTCGGATACGCCGCCGCGAACGCGGTATGGCCGTCGTTCTACGGCGAGATGTTCAGCACCCGTGTGCGCTTCTCCGGCATGGCGATCGGCACCCAGCTGGGCTTCCTGATGGCGGGGTTCGCGCCGTCGATCGTCACCGCGCTGGGCGGGGTCAAGGACGGCGGTTGGGTGGTCATCTCCGCCTTCACCGCCGTGATCTGCGTGATCGCCGCTGCGAGCGCGTTGACGGCTCGCGAGACCAAGGACGTCCCCACCGAGAGGCTCGGTCTCGCCGCCTCGAACGGGTGAGACGGCCTGGACGAGTGCTTTGGCGGATATGGGGGGATTGGGTAGCCTGTACCCCACGAGTTGGTTGAACATTCCGCGGCAAGGCCGCGAGGGACAAGGCAAGGGGGTCGACCCGATATGGGGCGCGGCCGTGCAAAGGCAAAGCAGACGAGGGTGGCCCGCGATCTAAAGTATCGCCCGGTGGACACCGATTTCGCCTCTCTGGAGCGTGAGCTCCGCAGTGGCTCCTACGGGGAGTACGTAGAGGTGACCGAGGACATCCCTGACGCTTACGCCGACCTCGCAGAGCAGTACGCGGACGATGAGGACGAGGACGACGAGCGCGCCTCGTCGTGACCTCGTACGCCCATGACCGAGTGGGCGCCTGACACCGAGCTGGACGGCTTCGAGCAGTGGGTCTTCCCTCTGCCCGAAGAGCCGACTTATGCCCTCGAACCCGAGAAGTCCCTGGTCGCGACGCTTGTGCGCGCGGGCGAGCCGTCGTCGACGCGTGCCCTGCTCTACGTCCACGGCTGGAACGACTACTTCTTCCAACGGCACCTTGCCGACGAGGTGACCGCGCTGTGCTACGACTTCTACGCCCTCGACCTTCGCCGCTACGGTCGATCGTTGCGGCCGAAGCAACTGGCCGGCTACATCGCGCAGCTGTCCGACTACTTCGTGGAGCTCGACCTGGCCGTCGAGCGGATCCGGGCCGAGGGGCACGAGCACGTCGTGCTGATGGGGCACTCCACGGGCGGCCTGGTCTCCTCGCTGTACGCCCACGAGCGTCCTGGCACCTTCGATGCCCTCGTCCTGAACTCGCCGTGGCTGGAGATGCAGGGCAACGCGATCCTCCGCCCCGCCACCCAGCCGGTGTTCAGCGCCGTCCGCGCTGTCGCGCCGACGACAGCCCTCCCCGCCGTCGAGGTAGGCCACTACCAGCGCGCCATCCATGCGTCGCTCGACGGGGAGTGGGACTTCAACGTCAACCTCAAGGGCGACCCTGCGTTCCTCCTGCGCATCGGCTGGCTGGCCGCGATCATGGAGGGGCACGCGCAGGTCTCCGCCGGGCTGGAGATCGACTGCCCCATCCTCGTGGGCGTCTCCGAGCGCAGCGACTTCCGTCGCAAGTGGGACGAGGCGTTGACCAAGGCGGACATCGTGCTCGACGTCGACCGGATCGTCGAGCGCGCCGCGGGGCTCGGCCGGCTCGTGGTGATCGCACGGTTCACCGACGCGATGCACGACCTCGTGCTGTCCGCACCCGACGTGCGCAGTCAGGTGTTCGCGGAGTACGCCCGGTTCATCCGCTGCTACGCCGACGACCGTCCCGTCAGCACCCTGTGAGCCGGGGTCGAAACCTGGGGAAAGCGAAAGACCCGCCATCGGGCGGGTCTTCATCTTGTGCGTGGCCAGGGCCGGGGTCGAACCGGCGACCTCTCACTTTTCAGGCGAGCGCTCGTACCAACTGAGCTACCTGGCCGTTGGGCCTGACATGTCGTCTGACCTAGCGACCCCGACGGGACTCGAACCCGCGACCTCCGCCGTGACAGGGCGGCGCGCTAACCAACTGCGCTACGGGGCCAATTTCTTGACCTGCTGGCTGAGCCAGCCCGGTAACTATAGCGTGCCACCGTTGAGGTTGTCACATCGGGCAAAGCCCCTTGTCGCTACCGTTTTGCCCCCTCCCTGGCGGGGGAGGAGACGTCGCATCCCCAACGGGATTCGAACCCGTGCTGCCGCCGTGAAAGGGCGGAGTCCTAGGCCGCTAGACGATGGGGACCAGCTCGACCAAGCATAGGGGCAGCCGCGCGCGTGCACCAACTGTCGGGAAAGGAAGAAGCCCCAGCCCGAGTGGGCTGAGGCTTCCGCCGTGGACGGCTCATCGAGCGATGGGCTCACCCGTAGGTGTTGATGTGGACGTGGTCGTAGTGGTTGGCCGTGTCGCCGCCGCGGTCGGCCATCCGGCGCCAGCCCTCGCTGTTGCGCTGCACGGACCAGATCTGCTGCGCGAAAATGATGTAGTTGATGTTGTACTCCTCGGCGTGGGCCTTGTAGTACTGCGCGATCTCCCAGCCGAGGTCGCGGTTGCTCTTGTAGCTCGGGATCATCACGTCGACGGCGCGGCCGGCGGGGTGGTCCGGCGTCACGTCGCGGCGCCAGCCGTACTGCGTCTTGATCTGCGGGAACCGGTCCCACACGTCGCGGGCGATGGCCTGGACGTGCGCGTTGGCCTTGTCGAGGCCGCTGGACCAGCCGCGGTTCAGTGAGTCGTCGCTGCCGCTGGAGGCGCTGCCCGAGGACGGCTTGCTCGAGGAGAGGTAGCGGGCGGTCACCCACTTGATGGCGCCGTTGTGCACGATCTCCGCGCGGCCGTTCTTGACGGTGCCCGTGACGTTCACCTTGGCTGCGCGGGGCAGCTCGTCCTTGTAGGAGGAGCCGGTGCTCGCCGACCAGATGTTCAGCACGGTGGTCGCGTACTGCACCGACGTCTTCGGCGTCGACGGTGCGGTGGGTGCCTCCACCTTGCTGTCGACCGAGGTCAGATAAGCGGCGTTGACCCAGCGCGCGGCGCCCATCCAGATGACCTGTGCCATGCCGCCCGAGGTCTTGCCCGTGACGTCGAAGATCGTGCCCTTGGGGGCGTCGCCGAGGCTGGTGAAGCTGCTGTTCGAAGTGGTGCGGATCATGAGCGCCGTCGTGCCGCGCTTCTGTCCGGTGACCTTCGGGAGGTCGGTGCTCTTGCTGGGGGCGTTGTCCGAGAGGTAGCTCAGCGACGCCCATAGCGTCTTGCCGCTGTAGGTGACCTGCGCGTAGTTGCCGCTGACCTTGCCCGTGAGAGAGAGCTTCGCGCCCTTCGTCGCGACGAGGGAGACCTTGTCGCTGAGGGAGGGGCCGGTGCGCAGGTTGAGGTTCGCGGTGGTGTAGTGCGCGCCCTTGGCGGCGCTGTCGGACACGGGCGTCTCGGACGTCGAGCCCTTGAGGTATTCGCTGTAGACGTAGGCGGTCTTGCCCTTGTAGGTGACCTTCGTCCAGCCCTTGGTGCTGCCCTTGGCCGGCAGGGTGTCGCCGGGGGAGAGGATCGCGAGGCTCTTCGACGAGGTGGAGGGCTCGGTGCGGACGTGCACCCTCGTCGTGGCCGTCACGTTGGAGGTGCCTGCGTCGGCGAACGGTCCGACGGCGAGCGTTCCCAGGCCCTGGACCAGCACGGCCAAGCCGGCCGCGGTAGCAACCCCGCGAATGCCCTTAACTGCGTTTCTCACGTCTCTCCTCGTTGAAGCAGATAGGGGGGACGTGCCGCTTCCCCGGGTCAGGTGACCCCGACACGTCCCCTCCCTGCGGTGACAGTAGGTGTCGGGTGGGGGTGGAGCAATGGCGAGGTTGAGAGTTGCCTGAGAGGAATCAAGGCGACACGCCGTCGATTCCTGAAAATCACAACAGTGTGATTTTCGGTCTGTGTCGAGGCTGATTGCGCCTTTGACAAGGGCGTTTTCTGCCGGCGGTGAGGATTCTGGTCGACGTCGGGTCGAGATCTTGTCGTCCTCGGCTCTCAGGCTCCAACCGGCTCAAGTGCACCTTGAGGTTCACCCCTTGGTTGAGGGTTGGAGGTTGAGGGTTTGCGGACTACGGCTGAACCCAGGTGGCGGACGTCGTGCTGGACCAGCGAGCGGCGCGGCCGAGGGCCTGGTCGGGCACGTAGCCGGCGCGAAGATCGTCGGGCGTGAGGGGCTCGGCGCCGGTGAGCTCGGCGAGCCGACGTCGATCCTTCGTCCCCGCCACCGCGGCCAGGATCGGCATCCGAACCGCGCGCCGGTTCGCAGCCAAAGTGGTGAGCACCTCCGCGCTGAAACCGTCCGCGACGATCACCAGCGGGGACTCTTCGGACGCAGCGGACAGCGGCGCGAGGAGCTGTCGCATGGCGTCCACCTCGCCGTCGACGACCAGGATCCGCGGGTGCCGCCACTCCGCGCCCGCAGCGGTGGTGGCGAAGTCGGCGTGCGCATGGCCGAAGCCGAACCCCTCGCCCGCGTGCGAGAGCTCCCCGGGCACGCCGCGCCCAGGCGCGGGCATGGCGTCCACCTCGTCCTGTGTCACGTACGCGGGCACCTGGGTGTCGACCGCGGGCACCCCGCGCGCCGGCGCCGGTTCACCCGCGCCCACCTCGCGGCGCCGCGCCCGCCGATCAGCGGTGACAGCCAGCGCGAGCAGTACCCCGCCGACAGCCACCGCGATCAGGAACCAGCCCCAGAACTCCATGTCCTTAAGCCTGCCACGCGCGCTGAGGCTAGACTTCGAACGCCCCTATAGCTCAGTTGGCAGAGCAGTGGACTTTTAATCCATGGGTCGCGGGTTCGAGCCCCGCTGGGGGCACCCAACGCACAAGGCTCGAACGATGCACGGTGCGCGTGCGGGCGACGATTGGCGCGAACCCGGAACGTCCAGCGGAGCGTTGTTCCTCGTTTGAGACCTGCATGAGTCCGACCACCAGGGGCAGATGTCACTCTCAGCACCGCCCGATGTTAGGCAGTTGCGAGACGGAGGCTCATCTGCCGAGTGCGAAGAGCTGGGAAGGCCCGGATGATGAAGACTGCGATAGCCGCGCATGCGGTGAGGAGGACTGATGCCCGCAGGTCGAAGATGATCGGCACCGCGAGTCCTTGGGCGTTGAGGAAGCCCAGCGCATAGAGCGCCGTGGGAACGAAGACGATCGCGGCTGTGAGGAGCAAGGTGGTGACGGCGTAGAACGCGGTCTCCAAGAGGGGGATCAGGATGAGCGTTCTCGGGGTTGCGCCGACTGTGCGTAAAAGCGCCGCCGCGCGCTCGTCGGGGCCGGACTTCGCGATGACGCTCATGATCCCGGCAACGAGTCCGATCACGGCTGCCGGGCCAAACAGAATCAGTCCTTGGAGGAGATTGATGGTGTAATCGCGTCCGATGAGCTCGACGGCGGCCTTGTAGGTTCCGGCACCGCTGAAGTACCCGCTGAGTAGCGATCCCGCGATGAGTACGGGAGTGATAACGGCGGCCGCAGCGGTTCCATCGGCGGTGCTGCTGCGGCGTGCAAGGAACACCGTCGTCTTCGCTGCAGGGAGGAGAATCAATGTCCACAGACGAGTGACAGACGGGTAGATCATGGGCCCTGCGGCCGCGACGAGAGCGGTGAGGATTCCGACGAGTGCGAGCATCGACGCACCGCCGCTTCCCTCTATCGCGGTCGCCACGTTGACGGCGACGAGAACAGCGACGAGCAGAAGCACGCCGACGAGAACAAGTCGAAGGATCGTCCGGCTTCTGAGCGTGACGGCACTCGCCCGCAATGCCTCGATTGGAGCGATTCGGGCCGCTCTGATGCCGGGGCCGACCGCTCCCAAGAGTGCGAAGCCAAGTGCAGCGATGATGCTGAGCAGGAGTGGCTGCCATGAAACGGAGACGGGAATATCTGCTTGGGTAGAGCCGAGCGTCATTACGAAACTGACGGCGGCCTGGCTCGATGGCAATGACACCAGCAGCGCGAGAAGGCTGGCAGGCAAGGTGAGCAAGACGGTCTGGGAAATGACGGCACGGACGATCTGAGGCGGGGTGACCCCTGCGAGTCGCCAGTGCGCGTAGTCACTTCGCAGCATCGAGACGCTATTCCGTCCTACAGACGTGAAGGCGATGATGGCGGGGAGGCCCACTCCGAAGACCAGGATGAAGAGCCCCAGCGTGGAGAAGGTGCCGCCGCCAGCCCGGTCGCCCGAGGCGGCGAAAGCGGCGCTCCCGGCGTCGGAAACCACAGACCACCAGAACACCGCCGCGAGCTGCACAAACACCGCCGTGACGGCCGCGGTCAGTAACGGCCCGATGAAGACCGCGGGCGAGTGGCGAAGCTGTGACAGCATCAGGCGAATCATGAACCGCTCGAATCGTCGTGCCTCATCGGATGCTCCATCACGGCAAGAATCTGAGCGGCGCTGACGTCCCGAAGCTCTGCCGCAACCGTCCCATCGCGGAGGACGATGACCCTGCTGGCCTGTGCCGCTGCTTCGAGATTGTGTGTGACGAGCACGACTGTCGAGCCCTGCTCCGCGAGAGCTCGGAGGGTCGCGATCACGAACTCACCACTTCGGGTATCGAGCGCACCCGTCGGCTCGTCGGCGAACACAACCGCCGGCTGCGTGAAGACAGCGCGTGCGATGGCTACACGCTGCTGTTGCCCGCCCGACAGCTCATGAGGCATCCGAGCGTAAAGCCCGTCTAGTCCGACTTGCTCCATGACGCGATCGACGGCATTTTGCCTGGGGTGGTTGCCCGCCAGTCTGGACGGTAGGCCGACGTTCTCACCGGCAGAGAGGGAGGCGATGAGGTTGTAGGACTGGAAGACGAACCCGACGCGATCGCGGTACAGCTTGGCTACCTTCGTGGGCGAGAGCTCAGCGAGGTTGCTGCTGAGCAGAGACACCGAGCCGCTCGACACCGGCTCTAACCCGGCGAGGCAATACAGGAGAGTGGACTTCCCGGAGCCCGAGGGGCCGACGATAGCGAGCATTTCGCCGGACTCCGCTCTCAGCGACACCCCGCTCAGGGCGTGTACCTCGGTGCCGGTTCGTGGGTGCGGGAACACCTTGGTCACTTCGGAGGCTTCGATCGTGCGCATGCTTCCAGACAACCGGGACGGAGCGTGCATGTCTCTGGGCGTACATGCCCGAGATACCCTCCACCTAGGTCTACCTTCCGCGGATTCTCGCGGGATGCGGAACCTTCGGTCGATAAAATCGAGCATGTCGAAAACCGTTGGTGAGGCGTTGCGGCTGCCGCCGTGGCGTTTCCTTGCGTCGGCATGGCCGTGGCGCGCTCTGCTCTATGCCGTGACCAGTATGGCGTGGGCTCTACCGCTGTCCTTCGGTGATCGAGCGGCGGTCTTGCTTCCGTTCCTGCCGCTGCTCGGCATCTGGATCAGCGCCGTCGAGCGCCGGCGAATCCGACTCGTCGGTTATCCCGCGATTCGATCAGGCCACGCGCCCGTGCCAAGAGCCATGCGCAAGCGATGGCTGTTGATCCGACTGGGCGAGGCGATGACATGGCGAGAGGTCGGCTACGCCCTCATCGCGACCGCGCTCGGGGCCGTGATCGCTCTCACCTTCTACGCGGCCGCCACCCTCCTCGCAGCCCTGTTCGCCGCCCCAATCGCGGTGGCGGTCTACGAGCCGATCACGATCATGGGATGGACGGCTGCGGCCCCGTGGGAGGCGTGGCCGCTCCCGGTGCTCGGCATCCTCATCCTCATCGCGCTCCTCTACCTCTCCGCGTTGCTGGGATGGGTTCAGGCCAGCATCGCCCGCGCACTCCTTACGCCGAAGGAACTAGAGCTGCAGGCTCAGATCGACGCATTGACGCTCTCGCGCAAAGTCCTCGTCCAAGCTGTGGAGAGCGAGCGGGGTCGCATCGAGCGGGATCTTCACGACGGCGTTCAGCAGCACATGGTCGTCCTCGCGATGCAACTCGGCACCCTGGAACTAGAGCTACAAGACCTTCATCAGTCGGGCGCCGATACCTCGCGCGCCTCCGGGGTGCTCGCCGCGGCGCACGCATCTTCACAGGCAGCCCACGACGCCATGCGTCAAGCACTACTCAATCTGAGGGCTCCGACTCTGACGGAGTTCGGCCTCGGAACCGCTCTCCGCGAGCTCGCCGACGCGATGCCTCTCCCCGTGATCTACGTCGACAACCTCAGCGATCGTCTCAGCTCAGATGTCGAGCACACCAGCTACCTCATCGCGAGCGAGGCATGTACGAACGCACTTCGCCATGCGCAAGCCAGCCAGCTCCGTATGAGCATCAACACCGATGGAGGACTTCTCGAACTACGAATCGAGGACGACGGCCAGGGAGGCGCGTTTCCACGCCCGGGCGGCGGCCTCGCAGGGCTCCGTGAACGGGCAGACGTCATCGGCGGCAGCCTGCAAGTCAATAGCCCCCGCGGCGGCCCCACAGTCGTTCGGCTCCTCGCCCCTGTCGAGACCGAGGAGCGAACCGCATGACCCCCGCCCACCCGTCACTCCGCATCGCCATCGCCGACGACGCGGTGCTGTTTCGAGAAGGCCTAGCCGGGCTTCTCGTTCGATTCGGGCACACTGTCACCGCGCAGTTCGAAGATGCCGAAACGCTGCGTGAGTCGTTCGTTCTGATGAGTGACGATCAGTTGCCCGACCTTCTCGTCAGCGATGTTCGGATGCCGCCAGGCAACGACGACGACGGGCTCAAAGCTGCTCTCGAAATCCGACGACAGCACCCCTCCTTGGGCATCCTCGTGCTATCCCAATACCTCGGGAACGCATATGCCACCAAGCTCCTCGAATCGGGCGACGTGGACGGCGGTGCTGGGGGGCTCGGCTACCTACTCAAAGAACGGATTAGCCGGGTCGCCGACTTCATGACCAGCGCCACGGAAGTCGCCCAGGGTCGAATCGTCATCGACCCGACCATGATCCGGCACCTCATCTCCCGCGAACGTAATCACGCGATCCTCGAAAAACTGACGCCACGGGAGAGAGAAGTCCTCGAACTCATGGCGGAAGGGCACACCAACGAGACCATCGCCAAGACGCTGTTCGTCACTGAAGCCGCCGTCGTGAAACACACCGGGGCATTGTTCGGAAAGCTTGGCCTCGGTCAATCGGGAGGTAACCGACGAGTCAAGGCCGTCCTCACCTATCTCTCTAGTCGATGAGTGCCCGCTACACGCTTACCTGAGTGCGGCGGCCTCGCGGGCGAATCGTCACCCCCAGCGGCGCGATCGCCCTTCTGACCGCCTGCTGACTGACGCCGAATCTCAGCCCCGCTTCCGTCAGCGTCAGCCCGCTCTCGTAGAGCCGTGCGGCCTCCGGTATGTCCGCCGCCAGAAGGCCGCGCTGGCGCAGCGGAACCGAACGGCGAACGAGGTGCGCGGCCGCCGTCCTTGTGTAGATGCTGAACCTCCGGCTGAGCTCCGCGATGGTCAGCCCCTCTAGGTACAGGGCCACGAGCTGATCTATCTGGGCGGCGGTCAGAAAAGTTTGAGTCTTCCCAACTGAACGGATGACCTTGCCCCGGTCATCCGTGATCGACGACTCCGAGGGTCGTTCGCTACGCTTGTACATGGCCCGAGAGAGGCGAGAAACCACGGTTCTCAGGGCCGGGTCAAAGTTCTCAAACTCTCTACGAAGGGGCACCTCCTCTGACGCGATGTGAGCGCGGTGGAAGGGCTGAGCGGGTAGCCGTCGGTGGCGGCCTACCCGGGCGAGGACTTGCCGAGGCGCCAGTACCCGCAGAACGTCACATTCGCCTTGGGGACGCCGCGCTCGCCGACCAGATGCCGGCGCGTGCCGGTTGCCAGCGCCGATTCCCCGACAGCGAACGCGTAGAGGCTGGGACCGATCGGCAGCTCGCGAAGCGCGGGAAGGGCGAGGGTGCCAGGGTTGTCGGCGGCGTTGCGAACCAGCCAGTGCACCGTCACCCCGTCGGGCGCTTCGGCTTCCTGCTTGTCGCGCTCATCGAAGAGTTCGATGAGCGCGTCTCCGACGGCGTCGCGTGGCATGTCGCGGAGGATCGCCAGTGCCGCGGGCATGGCGCTCTCGTCGGCGACGATCAACGAGCGCTCAGCGGGGACAGGCGCCCAGCCGCAGCCCTGATCGATGAATGCGACCTGCGTGCCCGGCTGCGCCGACGCCGCCCAGGGTCCGGCGACGCCCTGTGTCCCGTGGACCACGAAGTCGATGTCCAGCTCGCCCGTCTGGCGGTCGAACTGGCGGATCGTGTAGTTCCGGATCACCGGGCGGGTGTCCTTGGGGAGCGTGAGGAACTTCAGCAGGCCGCCGACCCCGAACTTCTGCGGCAGATTGTCGAACCGGTTCTCGTCTCGGACGGGCAGCGCGAGGCGGAACCACTGATCGAAGCCCTTGTACTCGAATCGGTCCAGCTGTCCACCGCCGAGGGTGACCCGGATGATGTGGGGGCTGACCTGGGCGGTGCGTCTCACGGTGGTGAGCACGAGACCGGAGTCGGCGTGGGTGACGGTGATGCTAGGCATGGATCGAGCCTCCTGATGATGCGGTTTTGGAGCCGGACTGAGACATCTCGCAGGTGCCGTCGCGGACGGCGATGATCTGGTCCACATCGCTGACGGTGGACAGGCGGTGGGCGATGACGAGCACGGTTCGGCCGGCGACGAGGCTGCTGAGGGCATCCTGGATGCGCGCCTCGGTGTCGGGATCGACGCTCGCCACGGCCTCGTCGAGGATGACGACCGGAGCGTCCTTGAGGAGGGCGCGGGCGATGGCGATGCGTTGCCGCTGCCCGCCGGAGAGGTCGGCCCCGCCCTCGTCGATGACGGTGTCGAGCCCCTCGGGGAGCGCCCGGATCTCGTCGTCGATCTGCGCGGCACGCAGCGCGCCCCAGATCTCGTCGTCGCTCGCATCGGGGCGACCGAGGGCGACGTTGGTGCGCACGGTGTCGTTGAAGAGGTAGACGTCCTGATAGACGGTGGTGACCATTCTCATCACCATGTCGGTGCCCAACTCGCGAAGGTCTTTTCCGCCGAGCAGGATCGCACCGTCGTCGACGTCCCACAGTCGCGCGGTGAGGTTGGCGATGGTGGATTTTCCGGAGCCCGACGGGCCGACCAGGGCGGTGATCGTGCCGGCAGGCGCGATGAAGGAGACGTCGCGGAGCACGGGGGAGTCGCCGTCGTCCTGAGCCCGGTTGTAGCCGAAGGTGACGTGGCGGAACTCGATCGAGCCGTCCCGTGGCCTCGCTGGTTGATCGGGCTCGGACAGTGCGGGCGCGTCCCATACCTCGGCAATGTTCCCGGCGATCTGCTGCTGCATGCGCCGGTACCCGGTGAGGGCACCGAGTTCCTGGATCGGCTGGTAGAGCGCAAGGGAGAGGACCAGGAAGAGCAGCAGCGTCGTCTGGGGCACGGTTCCGGTGGCGTAGAGCGTGCCGCCGACGGCGATCAGCACCGCGAGGCCGCTTTCGAGCGCGATTGCGGCGAGGCCGGTGGCCGGCGTCGCGCGCACCGACATGTCGATGGAGGCCGTTCGCAAGCGGTCGACCGCCTGATCGAAGCGGGTGGCGATGAACGAGCCGGGGTTGCCGCGCAGCACGGCGGCGCCGGTGGCCTGCTCGACGAGAATGGTGGTCGCCTCGCGTCGCGCGGTGTTCATGTCGGAGAACGCGCGATGGTAGATGCGGTCGCTCCACGCCGTCAGCGCCCAGTAGACGGGCAGGCCGATGAGTGCGGCCACGGCCAGCCGCCAGTCCATGGCGAGCAGGATGCCCGTCACGATCACCGGCTGAACGAGCGCGCCGGCGACCTGCTGGGGGACGTTCTGGAAGTCCAGCGCGGGGATCTCGTTGACGATCAGCGTGGTGAGTCGGCCGTTGTCGACGCGGGAGAAGAAGCCCAGCGGAACCCGCCGCAGCCGCTCGATGATCGACAGCTGCAGATCCATCTTGGACACCGCCGCGATGTCCCACACCGTGCCGTTGACCCATCCCGACGCGAGCAGGCGCACGGCGAGCCAGACCAGCAAGCCACCGCTCACCACCCACACCACGCCGGTGTCGAGCGGGCCGGTGCCGGGTGCGGCTGTCACGACGGCGTTCAGGATCAAGAACACGGCGACCAGCGGGGCGCCGCGCAGCAGCCCCTCCACCATCAGACGGGGAAGGCCCCGCCGCAGCAGGACCGGCCAGCCGCGGCCCAGCAGCCGCACCCATTGGCGCGCGAACCCGAGCCCTCCCAGTCCGGGCGTCACGATCCGTCGCGCGACCTCGTCGCGTTCGTCCGCCACGACGTCGGCGCCGTTCTGCGGCGAGGGGAGTGAGACGGTCGCAGCGTCGTCTCGTTCGAGGCGCCAGCCGGTTGCGCTGCAATAGGCGTTCCATAGCTGCCGGTAGCCCGCGCTTGCCTCCAGCAGTTCCTCGTGTGGTCCCTCTGAGACGATCGCGCCCTTCTCGAGGTAGACGATCCGGTCGGCGTGGCGGATGGTGTCGAGGCGGTGCGCGATCGCGATCACCGTGCGTCCGGCGGTGAGTTCGCCGATAGCGGCGAGGGTGGCCTGCTCGGTCCGCGCGTCGAGCGATGCGGTGGCCTCGTCGAGCACGATCACGGGCGCGTTCTTCAGCAGCGCCCGGGCGATCGAGATCCGCTGCCGCTGGCCGCCGGAGAGGGTTCCGCCCCCGGCGGGCAGCTTCTCGTCCCATCCGCCGGGGAGGTCGGCAGCCAGCGTTTCGAGCTGCGCGGCGCGACCCGCTGCCTCCACCTCGGCATCCGTCGCGCCGGGGCGGGCGACGCGGATGTTCTCCCGCAGGGTCGCGGCGAAGACGTACTCGTTCTGCTGCACGAACCCGATCAATGCGGCCAGGTCTGTCTGGGGAATGTCGCGGACGTCGATTCCGCCGATTTCGACCGTGCCCGAGCTGGTATCCCAGAACCGGGCGAGGAGGCGGGCGATCGTC
This sequence comes from Arachnia sp., assembly GCA_047602285.1. Classification (GTDB taxonomy): domain Bacteria; phylum Actinomycetota; class Actinomycetes; order Propionibacteriales; family Propionibacteriaceae; genus Arachnia. The sequence continues at coordinate 1,239,301 of JASGHR010000001.1, read as the reverse complement.
GACTTTCCCGCCCCGGAGGGGCCGACGAGCGCGACGCGTTCCCCCTCCGTGATGCGAAGGTCGACGTCGTGCAGCACGGGTTCGGCGTCCTGTGCGTACGCGAACGACACGCGGTCGAAGCTGACATCGAAGCGGACGGGAACACGCGGTTCACGCGGCCCGGGGAGTGGCGTCTCCGCAAGGATCTCGCGGATCGAGCCGGAGGAGAGCATCACCGCGTTCATCGCCCGGGCTATGGTGCCGACCAGCCCGATCACGGGGGTCAGATAGGCGAGGCTGATCAGCAGGAACAGCGCCAGCGTCGCCAGCGAGATCCCGCCGTGCGCGTACCAGGTGCTCGCGACAGGAATCAGCGCGGCGGTGGCGAACCCCGTCGCGGCCGTCATCGTCGCGACCAGCCAGCGCGTGGCCCCGCGAGTGCGCTGCGCCTGCAACTCCTCGCCGGCAATGATCGCGCCCCGCGCCTGGTCGTACCCGGAGTCCGGGCGCAGGAACCCGCGGATCACCTTGATCCCTTGCAGGTATCCGAGCACCGCGCGGTTCAGGACGCCGGTGTGGGCGGCAAGCAGGGTGCTCGTTCCCATGGAGAGCCTCATCCCGATGGCCGAGACCAGGATCAGGAGCACCAGCGACCCCAGCGCCACCAGTGCGAGACGCCAGTCGATCACGAACAGCAAGACTGTGGTTGCGATCGGCACCGCCGCAGCCGCCGCCATGTCGGGCACCCCGTGCGCGAGCGCCTCCTCCAACTGCTCCACATCGTCGTGCAGCAGCTTCTTCGTCTCGCCGGCCGAGCGTGCCTGCACACGGCCCAACGGGAGGCGCTGAAGCTGGCGGGCGATCGCGCGCCGCAGCTCGGCGAGGATCCGATAGGCCGCGACGTGCCCGACATGCGTGGACAGGCCCGCGCATACCGCGCGCAGGATGATGGCGAGGGCGGTCCAGACGGCGATCGGTGTGATCGCGTTCACGCCCGCGCCGTCGGGGGAGAAGAGCGCCACCGTCACCGCGTAGACCGCGACATACGGCGCGAGGCCGCAGGCACCCGACATGATCGCCAGGACGGCGGAGGCAACGAGGCCACGACGATGGGTTCTGACGATCGAGCCGATGCTGTCAGCCTGCCCGGGGCTCTCTTCTGTGGTGCTCAGACGGGTTCGGGCGGGCGAAGTTAGGGTCACCTCACAAACGCTAGGTGAACGAGGTCTATTAAGTCAACAATGGATGTATTTAATTCCTGGGGTGCTACTCTGTGCAGATGACAGAGGAGGGTGAGCGACGCGCAGGAAGGCCCCGAGGGCGCCCGCGCAGTGACGGGCCGCATCCGCCGCTCGACCGAGATGCCATCGTCGACGCCGCGTTGCGCATCGCCGCCGACGGAGGATTCCCGGCGCTCACGATGCGAACGCTCGCCGACGCGCTGAACGTCACGGTCCGCGCCCTCTATCGGCACATCGCCGACCGGCAGGAAGTGATCGATCTCGTCGCTGCCCGCATCATCGAGTTACAGGCCGAGCATTCTTTCAGTGCCGACGAGTGGCGCGACGGCGTGCGCACTTTGTATCGGAGAACCCGCCAGGTCTACCGTCAGATCGGCCGCGCCGTCCTCTTTGCCTTCGAGGAAAGCGTCACTCCCGCCGCGCTCCCACCCGGTCGCATCCTGCTGCCCGAGCAGTTGCTGACCTTCTCTGACGGCGCTCGGTCTCTCGCTGGAAGAGGCTCTCGTCTGGCGTCAGCAGTTCCTCACCGATGTGTTCGGCTTCGCTCTGCTCATCGACTATGCCCACGATCGTGCCCCCGTCGCCCCGCCTCGCGCGGTTCCGCACCCCGTGCAGGAATCCTGGCTCGATGCGCATCCCGACGCGCAGGCCCCGCTGTCTCGGCGGGCCTTGCGGCTGTCGCCCGTCTCGGCTGATGAGCTGTTCGAATACATGGTCGAGCGCGCGATCCGAGCCATCGAGGATGCGCTGAGCGATTGATCCCTGCGCGACGTCGAGAGGATCGTCAGTAGCATCGGGAGTATGCCCTGATCGAAGGAGGGATCATGCGCTGGTGGATGGTCATCGCGGTGCTCGCGATCATCGGAGCCATTGTCGTCTGCGTCGTCGGCCTCGTGCGAGACCTGTTGGTGATGGCGCAGCAACGCGCCCGCGGAATCACGACCATGGGGACGGTCGTGGCGATCACGGAACGCGGTGAGGCCGGAGAGGGTCCTATGACCAGCCGGCTGCCGACCGTCAATTTTACCGACCGCAACGGTCGGTCGCGGACCTTCGACAGCCGCGATCCTGTCGACAATTGTCCGGATCCTGGCGGGACCCTGGCCGTCTGGTATGACCCGGACGACGATGCAGCAGCTCCGGAGGTGCTGATCACGCGCAAGGTGTCGGCCGTGGCCGGGTACATCTTCGGGATTGTCGTCGGGGTCGTTCTCCTTGTGGGTTTCAACCTGTTCGCCAGCGTGTGGGGCCACTGACGGCGATCGCTCTTGCGCGACGATGAGCCCGAGCCCGGTCTCGTCGCGGAAAACCGGCCCAGATCGCCACGTGCTGCCAACGCGCCCGGCCACATGCTCATCGCAGTCCGACGAACACGCCACCGTGCACATCGAGGATTACGCAGAGTGTGTCGTGCTCACCGGCGAGCATGAAGCTCGTGGCGTCGTCGTCGGAGTTGTTGACGAAGGTGAAGTCGACGACAAGCGCCCCCTTGCCGTCTCCACAGGGATCGATCCGCCCTCGGGGCGTAGCTGCGTCCTTTGTCCTGCTCGCCTCGCGCCCCATAGCCTGAGGCCGGAAGTCATCATCGGGCGAAGGAGCGGGCATGGCCAGTGACAAGACGGCGACGATCGGCATCGTCGGTACGGGGTGGCGTGCGGACCTCTTCGCCCGCATCGTCGCGGCGCTTCCTCAGCATTTCGAGCTCGTGGGAGCCACGGCCCGCACCGCCGAGTCCGCCGAACGCGCGGCGGTGCGCTGGGGGACAGCCGCGTATTCGACGCCGAGCGAGCTGGTGCGCGCCGCGCGCCCCGACGCGGTCGTCGTCTGCGTGCCGCGCACGGCGAACCCGGAGGTCGTCGAGGCCCTGGTCGATGCCGACGCGCATGTTCTCGCCGAGACGCCGCCCGCGGAGAATGTCGCCGACCTGCGCCGGCTGTGGGACGCCGTCGGGCACCGCGAGCGGGTGCAGGTGGCGGAGCAGTATCTCGCCCTGCCGGGACACGCGGCGCGCCTCGCCGCCGTCGAACGTGGACTGATCGGTGAGGTGAGCGGCGTCGAGGTCTCGTCGACGCACGACTATCACGCGGTCTCGATGATGCGCGGATTCCTCGGCCACAGGGGCGTCGGGCCTGTCGCGGTGCGGGCGCAGCGATTCGAGGGCGCGTTGGTGGATCCGCTGAGCAGGGCCGGGTGGTCGGAGGATCTGGAGCCGAAGCGTGCAAGAACCGTGCTCGCCACGATCGACTTCGGTGACGGCTTCGGCCTGTACGACTTCACGGACAACCAGTGGCACAACCAGCTCCGGCACCGTCGCATCGTGGTGCGCGGCAGCCATGGCGAGATCGCCGACGATGACGTCGTCCGGCTTGCAGGTCCACGGCAGATCGTGCGGTCGTCCTTCGGGCGGTACCAGCTCGGCCACGACCTCAACCTCGACGGCCACGACACCGAACACATCTCGTTGAACGGCGAGGTGCTGTGGACGAACCCGTTCGTCGGCGCGCGATTCATGGATGAGGAGATCGCCATGGGGGCGCTGCTGCGGGCGACGGCGGACTGGGCGCGGGGTGAAGCCGAGGCGCCTTACCCGCTCGCCCGCGCGTGTCAGGATCACACGATCGCCATGGCCATCCACGAGTCGCTGGCCACGGGCCAGCCTGCGACGACGGAGCCCGCTCCCTGGCCGTCGGCCTAGCGTCCGCCCAGCCGCGATGAGCACGAGCCCGGGTTCGTCGCTCAGAATGCGCCGAAAACGGCCATTTCGGCCGACGCGCCCGGGCTCGTGCTCATCCCAGTCCGATCGACACCGGGCCGTGCTCATCGCGGGCTGACGCGCAGTGTGTCGTGCTCATCGCGTCGTGCTGCTCGACGGGGGCGGGGCGCTCGTGTCGCCGGGAGAGGGCGGCTAGCGGAGGCGGCGGACGGAGTCGCGGATGACCAGCGGCATGGGGACCACCTCGTGGGCGAGGTCGCGGATGCCCAGCACCATCTCCATGGCGATCTCGGCCATCTCCGTGTACGGCAGGTGGGCGGTGGTCAGACCCGGACGGAGGTACTCCGCCTGTTCCTCGTTGTCGAACGACACGACGGAGAGGTCCTCGGGGATGCGCCGGCCGAGGTCGCGGGCCGCCTGGTAGATGCCCATGGCGACGCCGTCGTTGCTTGCGATCATGCCGGTGAGGTCGGGGTGCTCGCGGAGGAGGCGAAGGCCCTCGTCGTAGCCGATCGACGGATTCCAGCGGGGCAGGACGACGCGGGCAGGCGAGATGCCGGCCGCGCGGAGGGCGTCGTCGATACCTGCGAAGCGCTGGTCGATGGTCACGGACATCCGGGGATCGCTCGCGCCCTCGAGCTCGCCGATGATGCCGAGCCTGGTGTGCCCCGCCTCCAGCAGGGCCTCGGCGATGCCGCGGCGCTCGCTGAACGACGAGCTCTACGGCGCCGGCGTCGGCCCCGCGCACTGGAAGGTCTTCTACGACACGCTCGACAAGTTCCCGACGTCCGGACCCATCCCGGCGCCGCCGCAGCAGGCCGCGGTCGAGTCGGCGCTCATCAAGAACGTGGTCGCCTCGATCACCAACGGAAAGGCCGGCGTCCGACGTGGTCTGGAGACCATGCAGCGCGACCTCGAGATCGCATTGGGAGGACGCTGATGTCTGTCACCGCAACACGCCCCAAGCGGGACGCGCTGTCCCGCAAGAACGGCAAGCTGATCTGGATCTTCCTCGCGCCGACGCTGATCGGCCTGGGGCTGTTCAACTTCCTGCCCATCATCGCGTCGACGGTGCTGGCGTTCTTCCGTTGGGACATCATCACCGCGCCCGAGTTCGTCGGCGTCGACAACTTCGCCCAGATGGCGACCAACCCCACCATCCGTGTGTCGTTCCTGAACACCATGGGTTTCGTAGTGGTCGCGGTGATCATCCAGCTCGCCGTCGCGCTGCTGCTGGCGCTGCTGGTGCAGTCCAAGATGCCGAACTGGCTGCGCAGCTTCTTCCGCTCAGCGCTGTTCTTCCCGTTGATCCTCTCGGCGGCGTCGGTCTCGCTGATCATGAGCTACCTGTTCAACCAGGAGTTCGGCCTGATCAACCAGTTCCTCGGCTGGTTCGGCGTCGCCCCCGTGGGCTGGCTCACCACCGGCTTCGGCGCGAAGGTCGTCGTGCTGATCGTCTACGTGTGGCAGAACTTCGGCCTGACGTTCCTGCTGTTCATCGGCGGCATCGCGGGCATCCCGAAGGAGGTCTACGAGGCGTCGTCCATCGATGGTGCCACCGGCTGGTCGCAGTTCCGGCACATCACCATCCCGCTGATCAGCCCGACGGCGCTCGTGGCGTCGGTCATGGCGATCATCAACGCGCTGCAGATCTTCGACCAGCCCTGGGTGCTCACGCGCGGCGGGCCCGGCGACGAGACGCGGACGGCCGTGATGGTGATCTACGAGTCGGCGTTCCGGCAGCTCGACTTCGGTGGCGCCTCCGCCATCGGCATCGTGCTCACGCTGCTGATCATGTTGGTCACGGCTCTCCAGTTCAAGCTCAGCCAGCGCTACGTCTTCTACGGGTGAGGGGCAAGACATGTCAATCGAAGCAGTAGACCAGAAGTCGCCCGCGATGAAGCTGGGCAAGGTCGGCAGGTACGTCCTCCTCGCCGTCGGCGCGTTCCTCACGCTCGGGCCGATGGTCTGGACGGCATACACGGCGCTGACCCCCACCGATGTGGAGACCGGCAAGACGATGGTCGGGTTCTCCGCGTTCCAGGACGTGTTCGACCGCGTCGACTTCTGGCTGTACTTCTGGAACAGCGCGCTCGTGACGCTGCTCGTCGCGGCGGGCCAGATGCTGAGCGCCGCCATGGCCGGCTACGTGTTCGCGCGGTTCCAGTTCAAGGGCAAGAACGTGCTGTTCGGCCTGGTGCTGGCCACGATGATGGTGCCGATGCAGGTCACGATCGTGCCGGTGTTCATGCTGATCCGCGGCATGGGCCTGGCCGACACGCTCCTGGCACTGATCATCCCCGCCCTCCCGACGGCGTTCGGCACCTTCCTCATGAGGCAGTACTTCATGGGGTTGCCGGCCGAGCTCGGCGAGGCGGCGGAGATCGACGGTGCGGGCCCCTGGAAGACGTTCTTCGGCATCTACATGCCGTTGGCCACCCCGGGCCTCGCGATCGTCGGGATCCTGGCGTTCAACTACCACTGGAACGAGTTCTTCCGCCCGCTGATCATGACCATCAGCGAGCAGAACTTCACCCTGCCGCTCGGCCTGGTGACCCTCCAGGGCAACCTCGGCACCGGCAGTGTGTCGACGGTGCTCGCGGGCGTCGTGCTGTCGATGATCCCGGCGCTGATCGTGTTCGTCTTCGGCCAGAACCCGCTCCGCGAAGGCCTGACGGCCGGAGCGGGCAAGTAGGGGACGGCGGCGGAGGAGGCCCGGCCCGGGGGTCGTCGCCCCGGGGCCCGGGACCCTCCTTCGCCGCTGCTTCCGGTAGGCTCGCGCAGCGACCCTCCGCCCGTCCACGCCCTGACATCGAAAGAGGTCCCCGTGACCGCTGTGCCCTCCCGCGAGATCGCCTTCGGTGGCCCGCAGAAGATCCACTTCGCGCCGCGACGCAACTGGATGAACGACCCCAACGGGCTCGTCTTCCACGAGGGCACGTTCCACATGTACTACCAGTACAACCCGAACGGGTCGGACCACGGCGACATGAGCTGGGGCCACGCGTCGAGCACCGACCTCATCACCTGGCAGGAGCACCCCGTCGCGCTGCTGCACGACGACGAGCGTGAGATCTACTCCGGCTCCATCGTGTGGGACGGCGAGGGTGTCGCAGGGTTCGGGCCCGCGCTCATCGCGTTCTACACCGCGCACGCCGCGCAGCGTCGCCACCAGGCTCAGGCCCTCGCCTACAGCCTCGACCAGGGCCTGACCTGGACCCAGTACGAGGGCAACCCCGTGCTTGACCGCGACTCGGGCGACTTCCGCGACCCCAAGGTGCTGCGCTACCGCGGCCCCGCGGGTGAGTACTGGGTGATGGCCGCCGTCGAGGCCGCCGACAAGCGTGTCGTCCTCTACCGCTCCGACAACCTCCTCGACTGGGATCTGCTCTCCGAGTTCGACGCCCCGCAGGTCGGCGAGGGCATCTGGGAATGCCCCGACCTGTTCCCGCTCGTCGTCGACGGCGAGGAGAAATGGGTGCTGATCATCAGCCTCGGCATGGCGCCCGTCGTCGCAGGCTTCGGCACCATCTACTCCGTCGGCTCGTTCGACGGCACCACCTTCGTGGCCGAAGGCGACTTCCACCGCCTCGACCACGGCCGCGACAACTACGCCGGCGTCACCTTCTACGGGCTGCCCGACGAGGAGCGCACGCTCGTCGCCTGGATGGGCGACTGGATCTACGCGCGTGAGTTGCCCCTCATCGCCGACGCCCCGCGTCGCGGCGCGATGACCCTGCCGCGTCGGCTGTCGCTGGCGACGGCGAACGGCCAGACCGTGCTGCGCCAGACCCCGGTCGAGCCGGCGGTCCAGGTGGCCTCGGAGGTGCGCGGCGTCCGCGTGACCGACCCGACCGTCGTGGCGTCGGCGCCGGGCTGCTGCCGGATCGACGTCGAGGTCGACCTCGGCGACGCCGACGGCGCGACGCTGCGGATCCGGCACGGCGAGGACGGCGGCGGTGTCGTGCTCAGCTACGAGGGCGAAACGGGCGCTGTGCGGCTCGACCGCTCTGCCGTCCGCGGCTTCCCGCAGAGCTTCCGCGCCGCGCAGGTCCTGCCGACCACCGGCGGAGCTCAGCTGGCGCTCACGATCTGGACCGACATGACCTCCGTCGAGATCTTCGCCGACGGCGGCCTCTCGACCCTCACATCGCTCGTCGACGTTCCCGCAGGCGAGGACATCACCGTCGAGGGCATCGGGGGAGAGGTCACCGTCAGCGTGACCGTCTCAGTGCCCGTCAGCTGATCCAGGGCGGCGCGACGGTCGGCTGGACGGCGTGCTTCTCCCACGTCGACCACCACGTCTCCGCGCCCGGCGGCAGCGGCGAGCCGTGCGTGGAGTGCACCGCGTCGCGCAGTTCCACCTTCGCGCTGCGCAGCGCCTGCCGCTGTCGCCGGGTGGGCTCTTCGGCGGCCAGATACTCCTGCTCCGTCTGCAGCGCACGCACGCGCAGTTGGATGATCAGCCGGTGGCGGGCCTCGGTGGCCGGGTCGAGGCCGAGGTGCCGCTCGCAGGCCCGCAGCCAGCCGTAGTCGCCGTTGATGGCGATCAAACCCGGGTCGACAGTCATGGCGTCGTGCACGCTCAGCTCCGGCGCGATGACGATGGCGCCGGTGGAGTGCGCGTAGGCCAGCTCGTCGCGGCCCGCCTCGTCGATCAGGATCTCGGTGGAGCGCATGACGACGGAGAACACGTCTGCGTCGGCCATCGACTGTCGACGCTGCACGCCCATCGTCTGCGAGCTGACCACGTAGTTGCGGGCCGCCCCGAGGTGGCCGATCGCGAGCTCGGCAGGCAGGTTCTCGCGGACGCCGCCGTCGACATAGGTCTCGGGGCCGATCGGCACTGGCCGGAACACGGCGGGAATCGAGCAGGAGGCGAGGACGCCGACGGTGAGGTCGCGCTCGGACGGGTCGAACGGCTGGTTGTCGCGGTCGACAAGCGTGCCGCGCTCGGTCATGTAGCGCAGCTGGCCGGATTCGAGGGCCACCATCGCGATGCGCAGCTTCATGCCCGAGGCTGTGACCCGCGCCGGCGAGAACATCTCCTCCTCGAGGAGTTTCGCGAGCACGGGGCCCGGCCGGTACATCGACTTGGTGTGCTCGAGGCCGACGGCGATCGACGTCAGGTCGCTGCCCATCCGCGGCAGTCTGCCCAGGTGCTGAGCGAGCCCGGACAACGTGGCCAGCGACCACTCGGAGTGGATGTCCTCGTCCGGTGTGAGGGCCAGCTCGAGCGGGTCGAGCGGTTCGATGGGCGACGGCGGGCTCTCCGGCGTCTGCGACTTGAGGAACGGCAGCAGTGCCGGGCGCGGCTTCGTGGGTTCCGGGCGCTGCGCGCGGATGGGCTTGACCAGCTCCAACCAGCCGGGCCCCTCGGTCTGCAGTCGGTCGAACCACGGCCGCGGCGTGAACATGTCGCCGGCGTTCGTCATCGAGTGCCAGATCTCGGTGAGCCGCTGCAGGTACGCGCGCTGTCCCTCTCGGGTGTCGGATTGGGCGAGCGACGACGCGATGATCGAACCCGCCGAAGCGCCGACGAACACCGTCGGCGTGAACCGTTCGTCGTGCTCGTACAGATAAGCGAGTGCACCGAGCTGGAAACTGGCGCGCGCCCCGCCGCCCGAGAGGATGCAGGAGACGACCTCAGGCTGGGGCGTGAGCGCGAAGAACGGGAGCCCGAACCAACCCTTACCTGCCATGCGGCAAGCATAGGCGGGCCGTCCGACGTTCCTTGAGCCGACCGTGAGGCGCTAGGAGACTGCTGAACAACTCGTCATCTGGTGGTGTGGGTGGCGGGCGGAAGGTTGTCGAGGCTGTGGAGCGGGGAGTTTGAGTTAGCGCTCTGGGTGCGGCAGTGGGGTCGTTCCGCCCGCTGTCGGTGATCTTGTGTGGTCCCGGGGGCCGGGTGCAAGTGATCGGGACTGAGGCCGTGTCGGTCTGGTCAGGCCAGGGCCCAGGCTTCGTCGGTCATCGTGAGGCCCATGGCGAGGAGTCGTCGCAGGTTGAGGGCGGCGACGCGGTGGTGGAGCCAGTTGTTGTTCTTCTCGACGCCTCGGTATGGGACGCGACGGGCGCCGCGGGTGAGCCAGGCGATCGAGCGTTCGACCATCGGTCGGTGCTGCCGGTAGTCGGCCCGGAAGCCTTCGTCCGTTGCGCGTTTACGGTGCTCGCGTTGCAGTTGGTGATGCTCGCCCAGCAGCAGAGCGCGGCCAGATACCGCGGTGGTGCACTGCTCCCGTAACGGGCAGCCGCGACAGGCGGCCCCGAACGTGACGGCGCCCTTCGCGGACCGTCTCCTGGTGATCCCGGCCGGGCAGGTCATGGTGTCGGCGTCAGGGTTGAAGGTGAAATCGTCGATGGTGAAGCCACCCTCAACGGCGGGCTTGAGCGGCCACGGCTTGAGCAGCGGAATCCACTTCTTCTTATCGAGTTCATGGAGCATGTCGCCGGTGGCATAGGCCGAGTCCCCGAGCACCTCGACCTGCTGGTCGGCCGCGAGGGTCGAGTCGGCAGTGACCAGCTCGGCACCGACGGTGGCGTCGGAGTTGTCCGGCCCGTTGGTCTTGGTCAGCTCGCACACCATGGTCAGCCCGGTATCGGGCTCGACCACGACGTGGGCTTTGAACCCGTCCTGGCGTCGTTCCCGGGTCTTGTGGGCATGTCGGGTGTCGGGGTCGACGGTCGAGATCACCCGATCGGGAGCGGTCTTGCGGGCGATCCGCCACCGGCCGTCGGTGCCGTCGGAGTCCTCGGCCGGTTCCACGTCCTGACCCGCGACCAGAGCCAGCAGCGCGACCGCATCGGCCGGTTTCCCGCCCGCCTTGCTGATTGCCTCGACATCCAGCGCGGCGAGCAGCGCCAGCGCGTCACCGACCAGCGCGGAGACCAACTCGTCACGGGCAGCCGGGTCATCCCACGCGATCGGCGGCTTCCCGGTCGAGTCGTAGTCCTGCCCAGTAAACGCGGCCAGCCGGGTGCACTGCACCCCGATCAGGTCCTTGGCGCCGGGCACCTCACGGCCGACCCGACGAATCTGGGCGATCAACTGGGTCACGGTGTCCTGCCGGGCCACCGCGTCATCAAGGATCGTGGAGTCCAGCGCCCGACGCTGCTTGCCGGCCACCGCACCCGTTTCAGCGATGACGTCGCGGACCACCTCGAAGATCCGCTGCGGCCGATGGCTCGCAGCCAACCGGCGCCGCCAGTGAGTCAACGTCGAGGAGTCGAAGCCCTTCGCGTCGATCGCGTACCCGCACGCTGCCTTCCACCGCAGATCGAAGGTCAACGCGTCAACCGCTTCGCGGTCCGAATGGCCGTAAAGCGCCTGGAGCACGATCACCGAGGCGATCACCTCGCCCGGGATCGAGGGCCGACCACGCCCGGTCGGGAACAGGTCAGCGAACAACTCGCTCGGGAACAACCGGTCCCGATGCCCGGCCAGCAACGCGAACACGCTCCCCGGCTCAAGCAGGTGCCCAGCAACCGACTCCACATCCAGCAACTCACGCTGCCGACCCGACTCACCCAGCATGCACACAGGATCCCAGCCCAGCCCGACAACCCCGGAAGGCGCGCCCTTTAATCAGCAGTCTCCTAGCCGAACGCCGTGGTCGTTAGTCCCGCACCCGCCCGCGGACCCGACCGCGTTCCTTGAGCCGGGCCCTTGGTCGTTACGTCCCGCACCCGCCTACTCGCCCAACCACAAGGGCAGACGGCTGAGGTGGGCATCGTTCCTTGAGCCGGCCGTGAGGCGCCAGCCGAACGCCGTGTCGAAAGGTCCCGCACCCAGGCAGGATCTCAACAACAGGGGCGGGCGGGTGAGGTGGGTCACCGTTCCTTGAGCCGACGCGTGAGCGCCAGCGAACACGTCGTGTCGAAAGGTCCCGCGCTTACTCGGGATCTCAACCACAGGGGCGGGCGGGTGAGGTGGGGAGGCGCTCCGTCTCGCTGCCGGCCCGGTTCTGTGACCACAGTCACTTCTGGTCTGGGTGCATGGGTGTTTTTACGCTTCGTCGAAGCGCCTCTCAACCTCACCCTCTGTCGTCTTCCCGGGCGGCGGGGCGTCGCCCCTCCCTCGCCGTGACCGCCGTTGGCCGGTCTTGGGGCGGTTTCCCCGCATAAATCTCTGTATACGGGCAGTGGTGCAATTATTCGCGTGGCTGCCCGTATACAAAGAACTGTGCGTGGTGGAGGGCGTGACCCTGGCTTGTGGGGATCGGCCCGGCTGTGGTTTCGGACCCTTCGAGACGCAGCCCCGCATAGCTCGCACTCGGCGTAGGTCAGCGTGCGGGGCTGCTCCTCAGGGATCGCTCGGTGTCGGCTGGTCTGCGAGGCTGCTCCTCAGGGCCCGGCCGTGGTGCGCTGCTCCTCAGGGACCGACCGTGGCCCGGCCGTGGTGCGCTGCTCCTCAGGGGCTGGCGTGGCTCGCGCTTCGGGACCGGTGTGGGCTGCTCAACAGACACCGATCGTCGCCCTGCGACTCCCGGGCCTTCACGGTTCGATGAGCACGCGCCGGAGTCCGTCGCCGAAAACAGCCCGAAATCGGTCTCTTCTCTCAATGAGTCCGGGCTCGTGCTCATCAGACCCTGACGAGCTCCGGCTCGTGCTCATCGGCCGCCGACGAGGGTGTGTCGTGCTCACCGTGTCTCGGCCTCGGTGTGGTTGCGGACCCTTCGAGACGCAGCCCCGCACGGTTCTCGCTCGGAGCCGGACACCACGCGGGGCTGCTCCTCAGGGACCGTTGCCCAAGCGGGACTGCGGGGGTTGCTCCGGTGATCAGCGAGCGGAGCACCGCGTTGATGAACAACCTGCCATCCCTGCTGGAGCGGATGGCGGTGCACCCTCAGACTGTTGCGCGGGCTGGACCGCGGGAGGTGCTCCTCGGGTTGATGCGGTTGTGCTCAGTCGTCGACCTGGTCGTCGGTCACCCGGCCGCCGGAGTGTTCAGGGCGGATCCAGGGGGTGAGGTCGAAGCCTTGGCGCTGGGCCTCCGCCAGGAACTCCGCCTCGGTCTCCGGGGTGATGCGCGGGTCTCGGGCCAGCAGCCAGAGGTGCTTGTGGTCCGGGGTGCCGACCAGCGCGTGGAGGTAGTCGGCGTCCACCTTCAGTACCCAGTAGTCGGCCTGCGTGAACGGGATCCAGCGCAGAGCCGCGGGGAGGAACGTCACGCGGAGTTCGCTCGGGCGCTCGTCGCCGGGGACCGCCTGGCCCAGGGCCTGGGTGGGCTCGCCCTTCTCGTTGATGCAGCGGTTGTCCACCTCGATGGTGCCGTCGTCCTTCAGGGAGTACTGGGCGGTCACGTCGCGGGCGCCGTCGTCCTCGAAGCGGAGCGGCAGGCGACCCACCTCGAACCACAGGCCGAGGTAGCGCTGGAGGTCGAGGTCCTCGACGGCGGTCACCTGTGGGGTGTCGTCGTTGGTCATGGCAATCCTCTCGTCGTCCTGACGCCCACGTTACGCCCGGTGCGTGCGCGGAGCGCCGAATCGGGGAACTACACCACTGCCTACGGCGACGAGTGCAACGCGGTGGATGGCATGCCAGGGCTTCGCGTAGTCGGCCACTTCCGCTTTCGGAACAGGCCGTAGATGCAACTAACCCGACGGCCGGGTACACCTAGAGTCGCGGCATGACAGTGGTCAGGCGCGTGGCGCGAATGGTGGGCTGGGCCGGGTTGGCGGCGTGCGGTGCGCTGCACGCCGTCTGGGCATCCGGCTCGACATGGCCCGTGGAGACCAAGGAGGAGCTTGCGGAGGCCGTCGTCGGCAACCCGTCGGCGATGCCGAGCACGCGGGCCACCTGGGTGGTGTCCGGGCTCGCGTTCTTCGGCGGCGCGGTGGCGGCCGGTGGGCTCGGTGAGGGCCCTGGGGCGGTGTGGCTGCGGCGGGCGATGGGCGCCGGGCTGCTGGCCCGGGCCGTGTTGGGCGGCGACGTCGCCCTATCCGTTCTCGGCCTTCCTCCTGCGGGCGAGCGGTTCCGCCGACTGGACGGCACCGCCTACCGGCCGCTCTTCGCGCTGCTGGGTGTCGCCCTCATCGCAGGAGCGCGGAAACCGGAGGCGTAGCGCCAGCGACTCTGGGCCGTTACGTCGGCGAAACGGCGAGTGCTCATCATTCGAGCATGGAAACGCTGTTCGCCGGGTACGCCTCGAGGAGGGTGCCGGCCCGCCCTGGCGGCCGGCCGTGGGACGAGATGTTCCCGACGGGGGCGCTGCAGTCCGGCGTCGAGGTCCGGGAGCCGTACCGCGAGTTGGTGCCCGCGCTGATGGGGATCGACGACAGCGAGCTGCGGGTGCGCACTGAGGCCCTTGCCAGCTCGTATCTCGCGCAGGGCGTCACCTTCGACTTCGCGGGCGAGGAGCGGCCGTTCCCGCTCGACGTCGTCCCGCGCGTGGTCTCCGCGGACGACTGGTCCTATGTCGAGTCCGGCGTTGCGCAGAGGGTGCGCGCGCTCGAGGCCTTCCTCGCCGACGTCTACGGGCCCCGCCGGGCGATCCACGACGGCGTGGTGCCCGCCTCGCTGATCAGCTCGTCCACGCACTTCCACCGCCAGGCGGCAGGCGTCGTCGGGCCCAACGGGGTGCGCATCCACGTGGCAGGCATCGACATCATCCGCGACGAGGCGGGCGCGTGGCGGGTGCTCGAGGACAACGTCCGCGTGCCCAGCGGCGTCAGCTATGTGCTGGCCAACCGACGCGTGATGGCGCAGACGCTGCCCGAGCTGTTCACCAGCCTGAAGGTGCGGCCGGTCGTCGACTACCCCGAACGCCTCCTCCAGGCCCTGCGCGCCGCCGCGCCGCGCGGCATCGCCGACCCCACGGTGGTCGTCCTCACGCCCGGCGTGTTCAACTCGGCCTACTACGAACACACGCTGCTCGCGCGGCTGATGGGCGTCGAGCTCGTCGAGGGGCGCGACCTGTTCTGCTCCGGCGGCCGCGTCTGGATGCACACCACCGCGGGGCCGACACGCGTGGACGTGATCTACCGCCGGGTCGACGACGAGTTCCTCGATCCGCTCCATTTCCGCCCGGACTCCGTGCTCGGCGCGCCCGGGCTGATGCTGGCCGCGCGGCTCGGCAACGTGACGATCGCCAACGGCGTCGGCAACGGCGTGGCCGACGACAAGCTCGTCTACACCTACGTGCCCGACCTCATCCGCTACTACCTCGGCGAGGAGCCGACGCTGCCCAACGTCGACACGTGGCGCTTGGAGGAGCCCGCGGCGCTGGAGGAGGTGCTGGACCGGCTCGACCAGCTGGTCGTCAAGCCGGTCGACGGCTCGGGCGGCAAGGGGCTCGTCGTCGGGCCGGACGCCTCGCGCGCCGAACTCGACGCTCTGCGCCAGCGGCTGCTGGCGGACCCGCGCGGCTGGATCGCGCAGCCGGTGGTGCAGCTGTCCACCATCCCGACGCTGGTGGAGGACGGATTCCGCCCCCGGCACTGCGATCTCCGGCCGTTCGCCGTCAACGACGGTAACGACGTCTGGGTGCTGCCCGGCGGCCTGACCCGCGTCGCGCTGCCCGAGGGGCAGCTGGTGGTGAACTCCAGCCAGGGCGGCGGCTCGAAGGACACGTGGGTGCTCGACCGGGCGTTCCAGCCTGCGTCGTCGACAGCGGCGGCCGACGAGGAGTCCCTGGCCAGCGGTGCGATGTCCGCGGCGGCCGACGGCGACCCCGCCGACCGACACACCCCCTTCCGCTCCTCCCCGCAGGACGAGGACGTCGAGGCCCGACACCACCAGCAACAGCAGCAGCAACAGCAGGGACGATCACGCGACGGGAGGACGACATGCTGAGCCGGATCGCTGAGGCGCTGTTCTGGATCGGCCGCTACGTGGAGCGCGCCGACGGCACCGCGCGCCTGCTGGACGTGCACCTGCAACTGCTCCTCGAGGATCCGTGGGTGGAGGAGGGCAGCGCCTGCCGTGCGCTGCTCAGCGTGATGGGCACCTCCGTCGACCCCGCGCAGCGGGTGGGACGCGAGGATGTCGTGCGCCTGCTGGTGCTCGACCGGGAGCATGCTGCATCCGTCGCGCATTCCATCAGCGCGGCGCGCGAGAACGCCCGGCGCGCGCGGGAGATCATCTCCAGCGAGCTGTGGGAGGCGCTGAACGAGACCAACGCCCGCATGCCGCACCGCGTGCCCGCGGACCGCACGCACACCTTCTTCAAGTGGGTGCGGGTACGGTCCGCGCTGGCGTTCGGGCTGGTCGACTCCGCGATGAGCAGGGACGAGGCCTGGCGCTTCTTCTCGCTGGGTCGCTGCCTGGAGCGCGCCGACATGACCGCCCGGCTGTTGGCCACCCGCTCGCTCACCGACGCCAATGGCTCGAACTGGTCGGCGCTGCTGCGCAGCTGTGGCGCGTACGAGGCGCATCTGCGCGGCTATCACGCCGTGCCGACGGCGGCATCCGCCGTCGAGTTCCTGCTCGTCGACCGGCTCTTCCCCGGTTCGGTGCTCGCCAGCTTCCTTGCCGCCGAGGACTGCCTGCGCGGCATCGACCCGCGCGGCTCGCTGGGCCCGCCGGGCGTGGCGCACCGCGAGCTGGGGCGGATCAGGTCCGAGCTGGAGTTCCGGCCGATCGGCGACGTCGTCGCGCATCTGACGGCGAGCATGGAGGAGGTCCAGGTGGGGGTCTCGATGGTCAGCGACGCGATCCGCGAGCGCTACTTCCCGTCCGCGGCGATGCCGGTGTGGATCGGAGAGGCGCTGTGAGCAGGCTCAGGATCGTGCACCACACGGGATTCCGCTACTCGGAGCCCGCGACGGCGTCGTACAACGAGGCGCGCATGCTGCCGCACACGCGAGAAGGGGCAGTTCGTCCTCGAGGCGTCCATCGAGGTGTCGGCGTCGGGCACCCGCTACTCGTACACCGACTACTGGGGCACCACCGTCTCCACGTTCGAGGTGCTCACCCCGCACGACGAGTTGTCGGTGCGGGCCACGAGCGTCGTCGACACGCGCCCGCAGCCGCTGCGGCCGGTCACCCTCGGCTGGCGCGAGCTGGAGCGCCGCGCGCAGAGCTCCCTGGCGCTGACCGAGTGTCTCGAGCAGACGCCCGCCACGAGCCCGGACGACGACATGGTGGCCATGGCGGAGCGGATCCGTGCCGAGGGCGGCGACGTGGAGGCGACGGCGCGGGCCATCTGCGCCGAGGTCGGCGAGGCCATGGCGTACCGGCGCGGCGTCACGGGTGTGAACTCCACGGCGCGCGACGCCTGGCCCACGCGCTCGGGCGTCTGCCAGGACATCGCGCACGTGACGCTCGGCGTGCTGCGCGCCGCGGGCATCCCCGCGCGCTACGTCTCGGGCTACCTGCACCCCGACCGCGAGGCGCCCGTGGGCGTGCCGGTGGTGGGGGAGTCGCACGCCTGGGTGGAGTGGTACGCCGACCAGTGGCGCGGGTTCGATCCCACGAATCTCGTCGAGATCGGGGAGTCGCACGTCTATGTCGGCCACGGGCGCGACTATGCCGACGTCGCCCCGCTGCGCGGCGTCTATGCGGGCCCGAGCGGCTCGGATATGTTCGTCTCCGTCGAGCTCACCAAGCTGGGGTGACGGCTCCGAGCCGACACGACCTTTCCGTTATCGGGAAGTGAGACGGTCGAGGGCGTGAGATTCTCGTTCGGTCGGATTTAGGTTAGGCTTCGCTTGCCTAACTGGGGGGCGCTAGCTCCCCCTGCACCCGAACCGGAGCTCTATGACTCTCGCCCCACCAGCCGTCACGGCGGCCGCCCAGCCGGTGACCGCCATGCTGCGCCGCCGCGTCGCGGTGGCGGCGATCGGCGTCGGGCTGCTCGTGCTGCTGGCGCTGGCGAGCCTGTTTGTCGGCTCCGGCGGCATCGCGCCCGCCGACGTGTGGCGCGTGCTGCAGGCCGACGACGGCTCGACGACGGCGCTGCTCGTGCGCGAGTTCCGCGTGCCGCGCACGCTGATCGCCATCACGGTGGGCATCGCGCTCGGCCTGGCCGGGGCCATCATCCAGGCCATCACGCGCAACCCGCTGGCCGACCCCGGCATCCTGGGCGTCAACGCCGGCGCGTACACCGCCGTCGTGATCGCCGCGGCCTTCTTCGGCTCCTCGCTCTCTGCGGGGCACGTGATCTTCGCGCTCGTCGGGGCCCTGCTCGCTTCCCTGATCGTCTACGGCATCGGCACGACGGGCCAGGCCGGCGGCACCCCGACGAAGCTCGTCCTGACGGGCACCGCGCTCGGCGCCGTCCTCTCGGGCGTGAGCTACGCGGTCACGCTGACCATGCCCGAGGTCTTCGACAAGATCAGGTTCTGGAGCGCCGGCTCGCTGCAGAACCGCCAGTTCGACACGCTGTGGGCGACGCTGCCGTTCATCGTCGTCGGCGTCCTCATCGCGCTCGCCCTGCCCCGTGCGCTCAACGCTCTGGCGCTGGGCGACGACGCCGCGGTGGCCCTCGGGTCGCGCCCGGGAGTCACGAAGTTCGCGGGTGTCGTCGCCGTCACGCTGCTCTGCGGCGCCGCGACGGCGGCCGCGGGGCCCATCGCCTTCGTCGGGCTGATGGTGCCGCACGCGCTGCGCTCGATCGTGGGGCCGGACCAGCGCTGGATCGTCCCGCTGAGCCTGCTCGCGGCGCCGATCCTGCTGCTGACCGCCGACATCGTCGGCCGCGTGGCCGTCTCCAACGAGCTGCCCGCCGGCGTGGTCACCGCCTTCATCGGGGCGCCGGTGCTCATCGCGCTCACTCGCAGGAAGGGGGCGAGGGGCCTGTGAACACCCGCAACGAGTCTCTCCGCTGGCCCGGGGCCATCGCGCCGCTCCGTGTCGGGCGGTTCAGCGCCCGCGTCGAGGTCCGCGCCGTCGTGGTCACCGCGATCGTCATCGTCGCAGCGCTGGCCTGCGCCGTGTGGTCGCTGACGCTCGGCAGCGCGGGGCTCGGCGTGTCCGACCTCGTCGCCGCCCTCAGCGGCACGGCCGACGCGCGCACCACCCGCACGCTCCTCGAGTGGCGCATGCCCCGCACGGTGTTCGCGCTGCTCGGCGGCGCGGCGCTCGCGGTGGGCGGCGCGGTGTTCCAGTCCATCACTCGCAACCCGCTCGGCAGCCCCGACATCATCGGCTTCTCCACCGGCGCCTACACGGGCGCGCTGCTCGCCATGCTGTTCGGCGCGGGCGGCTCGCTGGCGATGTCGCTCGGCGCGCTGGGCGGCGGCATCCTCACCGGCGTCGTCGTGTACCTGTTCGCGTACCAGCGCGGCGTCACCGGCATGCGAATCATCGTCGTCGGCATCGGCGTCAGCCTGTTCCTCGGCGCGTTCAACACCTGGCTGCTGACCACCATGCGCGTGGAGAAGGCGATCTCGGCGGCGAGCTGGGGCTCAGGCTCGCTCCTCGACATCGCATGGACCCACACTATCCCCGTGATCATCGCCGTCGTCATCGCCGTGCCCGCGCTCATGCTCGGCGAGACCGACATGCGGATGATGGAGATGGGTGACGACATCGGCCGCGGACTCGGCGTCAGCACCGACGGCGTGCGCGTGCGGATGCTGCTGATCGCCGTCGCGCTGGTGGCCGTGGTCACCGCCTCGGCCGGGCCCATCGCCTTCGTCGCGCTCGCCGCACCCCAGCTGGCCATGCGGCTCTGCGGCACGCCGGGCGTGCGGATCATCCCGTCGGCTGCGCTCGGCGGCCTGCTGCTGCTGGCCAGCGACATGGTGGCGCGCACCATCCTCGCGCCCACCCAGCTCCCCGTCGGCGTCGTGACGCTGTGCGTCGGCGGCGCGTATCTCGTGTGGCTGCTTGCCGCGCAAGGAAAGAGGAACCGATGACCCAGACGGCCGCGGCGACGTCCCGCCTGCAGGCGCGCAGCCTGACCACCGGCTACGACGATCGCACCATCGTGCACGAGCTCGACATCGACGTGCCGGACGGCTCCTTCACCGTCATCATCGGCCCGAACGGCTGCGGCAAGTCCACGCTGCTGCGCTCCCTCGCGCGGCTCATCAAGCCGTTCTCCGGCGCGGTCCTGCTCGACGGCGCCGACGTCGCGACGGTGCGCAGCAAGGAGCTGGCCACCAAGATCGGCCTGCTGCCGCAGACCTCCATCGCGCCCGAGGGCATCACCGTCATCGACCTCGTGACCCGCGGCCGGCACCCCCACCAGGGGCTGTTCCGCCGCTGGAGCACGCAGGACGAGGAGGCCGTGCAGGCCGCGCTCGAGCGGACCCGGCTCACCGACCTCACCACCCGCGTCGTCGACGAGCTCTCCGGCGGCCAGCGTCAGCGCGTCTGGATCGCCATGGCGCTCGCGCAGGACACTCCGCTGCTGCTGCTCGACGAGCCCACCACCTACCTGGACATCTCGCACCAGATCGACGTCCTCGACCTGTGCAGCGCGCTGCAGCGCGAGGGCCGCACCCTCGTCGCGGTGCTGCACGACCTCAACCAGGCCACCCGCTACGCCACCAACCTGGTGGCGATGAAGGACGGCCACATCGTCGCGCAGGGCAACCCGTCGGAGGTTGTCACCGCAGAGCTGGTCGACGAGGTCTTCGGGGTGCGCGCCAGCGTCATCCCGGACCCTGAGACCGGCACCCCCCTCATCGTTCCGGCGGCGCCCGTCGTCGCCTGATCGTCCGGCGGCCCCGCCGCCCGACCCGCATCCGCACCCAACAAGGAGAAAGATATGCGTACCTCTCGCATCGCCGTCGCTGGCATCGCCCTGGCGTCGCTCGCCCTCGCCGCCTGCGGCAGCACCACCACCCCGCAGACGCCGGCCACGGGTGGCAGCACCCCGGCCAGCCAGCCCGCCTCGAGCCCCGCCTCCGAGCCGGCCGCGTCCGGCTCGACCGTCGCCGACACGCTGTACGGCCCCGTCGAGATCCCCGCGCCCGACGACGGCGAGCTGACCGTCGTGGCGCTCGGCTGGTCCGATGCCGAGGTGGCGCTCTCGCTGGGCGTCAAGCCCGTCGGCGCGTCCGACTGGCTGGGCTTCGGCGCCGACAACAAGGGTGTCGGCTCGTGGGCCGTGCAGGCCTACGGCGACGTGACCCCCACCATCTTCGAGCAGCCCGGCAGCGGCTACGACTACGAGGCCATCGCGGCGCTCGACCCCGACGTCATCCTGAACACCCGCGCGGCGGCCGATGAGGACGTCTACAAGCGCCTCACCGAGATCGCGCCGACGGTGTATGCCCCGGCGGGCACCGCCGACTACGGCACCGCCTGGGACGTGCAGGTCAACCAGGTGGCTCAGGCGCTCGGCGCCGAGGACGAGGCCAAGAAGGTCGTCGAGTCCGTCGACGCCGTCATCACGCAGCAGGCCGAGGCGCACCCCGAGTTCAAGGGCGTCAAGGCCGTCACCGGCACCAAGTTCGGCGACCAGTACGGCGCCTACATCGCCGGCGACTTCCGTTGGGACCTGATGGCCTCGCTCGGCTTCGTGCAGAACCCGCCGGTGCTCGACGTCACGCCCACTGGCTTCTACGCGGCCCTCTCGGCCGAGCAGGTGCCGGCCCTCGACGCCGACGTCGCCGTGTTCTTCCCCATCGGCTACACGCTCGCCGAGATGGAGAAGGATCCGCTGCTCGCCTCGCTGAAGGTGGTCAAGGACAAGCACGTCGTGTGGCTGGAGTCCACCGACGAGCTGACCCAGGCCTTCAGCGCCGCCAGCCCGCTCTCCATCCCGTTCGCGGCCGAGGGCGTCACCAAGCGCCTCGCCGAGGTGCTCAGCTGACCGCAGCCTCCGAGGCTCCGATGAGGGACCGTGCCCGGGATCGCCCGGGCGCGGTCCCTTCGTCTTGCGTTCTAAAGGGATTTAGCCGGACGTGGCCCGGATTGTCACCGCGCTCTCGTAGAGTCCGCACATGACGGCAACCCCTCACACCGCGGACGAGCTGGTGACCCTGATCCCGCGTTTCCTCGCGGGGCTGGACCGGCACGAGCTCGCGGATCCGGCCGCGGTGCTCGCGGAGGCTGTGGCGGCCGGTCTCCGGCCCGAGCCCGAGGAGGAGCCGAGCGATCGACTCGAGTTCCCCATTGGGGACGAGGACAAAGAGGCGCTGCTGCGTCGCTTGCGGCCGGCCGTCACGCGGGCCATTGGCAAGCCGTCGGGTGGGGCGAAAGTCTGGTTCCAGGGGCCCTACGAGGTGCACCTCGGCGGCTACCGCGACAGCGTCGAGCTGTGGCTGCGGCCCCAATACTCGGTACTTAGGCTTCGTCAGGTGGCCGCGGCGTGGCTGGTGGGTGCGGAGTCGCGTGAGTGGCTGGTCGGGAGCGGTTTCGTGGCGCCCGATGCCGAGCCGGACGTCGACGGGAAGTGGCCGCGGTTCGCGGGATCCCCGGTGCAGCCCTTCGTGCGCACCGACGGGTATTCCCCGGTCAGCGTCAGCTTCTTCATGGACCCTGGTGTCCATCCGCCCGGCAAGCCGGCCGCGGGCGACGACGAGCGGTATGCCGAGACGCTGGCCTTCTTCGCGGAGGAGCTGGGCGACCAGGCCGCGCCCGGGTGCTGGATCCGGGGGAGCCGCTCGTTCTCGTTCACGCACATGCGCAGCCGCTCGCGCAGCATCGACTTCGTCGAGGCGCCGCCCGGGCAGGTCACCATCCGGGGTCAGCGCGTCGACGTGCCCAGCACGCCGGACCCCGATCCCGCGGAGGCCACGGCTCTCCTTGCCCAGCTCGCCCGGCAGCGCGGGGCGCTGCGGGACGACGCGCTGACGGCGTTGACGAAGGCCGGGGTGATCGGGTCGGGTGCGCCCGAGAGCTGGCCCGGCGGCATCACGCTGACCACACCGCGGGGCGTCCCGGCGCGCGTCCGGCTGATCGACAATCGCGTGGCGAACGCGGCCGTTCGGCTGTGCCGCACGGCGCAGAACCCCCGCCTCCCGGAGGAGTCGATGACCGGCGCGTTCGGCGAGCCGGCGATGGCCGGGTCGTATCGCCAGTGGAGCGTGGGGTCGATGTCGGCCTGGTACGGCGGCGACGCGGGCCCCGCAGGCTTCCAGTTCCGCCTGATCCTGCTGGAGGATGACGTCCGAGGCCCCCTCGACGCGATACGAAAGTGGCTCGTCGATGGCGAGTTCCTGCCGCCGCTGCGGCTCGCGGACAGCTGGCAGGGGCGGGTGCTGGGCGCGGCCATCTCCGCGGAGGTGGTGCCGGCCAGCGCGCCGGGGGAGCCGTTGTGGCGGGTCGACGACCGGCTGGCGTGGCTGAGCCGCGACCAGGTGCTGATCGCCGACCGGAGCTCGTGGCCGGACTGGGCCACGTGGGAGATCCCCGGCCTGCGCACCGTGCCGCCGAGCCGGTCGTCGGTCGGCTCCTTCGTGGCCGCCACGAAGCGCTGGGCCGCCACCACGTTCGACGCCCTGTGGCAGGACCTCGTCGCCATCGGCTGGGCCACGCGCGATCCCGACACCGTCGTATGGCGGACCTCCGACGAGAAGCCTGAGGCCTACGTGACGTTGCGCCTGACCGCGGCCGTGAACGCGATGCTGTACGCCACCGTCGCGGACGACGGCACCGTCTCCTCGTGGCGGATGACCGTGGTGCGCAGTACCGATGGCCGGCTGGTCGACGAGACGGCCGCGCTGGTTCGCGCGGCGCTGGAGGCAGCCGGCGACGGGGCTCGCGCCGAGGAGGTGCGCCAGGGCTCCCTGGCGGGCGGCTACCGTCAGGTCCAGCTGGTTAGCCCGCGGCGGCGGTAGGCCCGGGAGACCCGTCGGTTGCGATCGGGTCGGGGCCCTTGCCGCTCTAAATGCATCGGGTTACGATGTATTTGTACTCGATGCATCTAGATCCGAGGTTGACCGATGGCGATCGACAAGGAACTCGTCAAGGGCACGCTGCCGATGCTGGTGTTGCAGCTGACGAGTGAGGGCGACACCTACGGCTACGAGCTGATCAAGGCGATCAGCGCGAGGTCGGGCGGCACGTTCACGTTCTCGGAGGGGACCCTCTATCCCGTGCTGCACGCCCTTGAGCGCGACGGCCTCGTCGCGAGCAGGTGGGAGGCCGCGGCGGGCCTGCGTCGTCGCAAGTATTACGGCATCACGGCCGCTGGGTCGGCCGCGCTGGAGGCGCGCCGGGAAGAGTGGGGTGCCTATAGCGCCGCGGTCCGCGCCGTGCTGGGAGGCGAGCGATGAACGAGCGCATCCCGGCGGCTTTCCTCGGCTACGCCAAGGCCGCCACCGCCGGCATCGACGACCGCGGCGAGCGGCAAGCCGCCGCGGCCGAGATCGTCGACCACATGATGGCCCGCCTCGACGACGAGCGTGCGTCTGGGCGGCCGGAGGCGGACGCTGTCGACGCGGTGCTGGCCTCGATGGGGTCGGCTCGCGAGCTCACGCACCCGCTGGAGGACGCGCACACGCCTCGCTGGCGGTGGGGCGTCGTGCTCGCCATCGTGGTGGGCGCCGTCGTCGTCTTCGCACTGATCTGGCTGGCCTTCGCCTCGGCCATGCCCGGCTGACCGACCCAAGAGGAGGGGACATGTTCATCCAACTGCGCAAGACCTGGCCCTACGCCGCCGCTCTCGCCGTTGCCTACGTCGCGGTGGTGCTGATCCACGTGGGCATCGCCAGCAGGGTGGTTGACGGGGACCTCACGGGGGTGCGGCTGACGTACCTGCTGGGGGTGTACCCGGCGATGACGTTCGCCGTGGCGGCGCTCGCTGGCTACCGCCATGGGTACGCCTGGGTGCTGATCGTGCTGACCGCCGTCGCGTGGGTGCCGGCGGTGTTCCTGGCCTTCAACGAGTCGGCGCTGGTCTATGCCGTGGTCTACGCGGCGTTCGCGGCGCTGGGCCTGCTGCTGGGCCGGGCGCTCCGCCGGGCGGCGAGGAGGAGCGCCGTCGGCTGATGTCGTCGGCACCGGCTAGGTTCGGGTCATGGTGATGTGGCACGAGCTGTTGGACGGCGACGAGATCGAGGGCGCGCGGGCCGCGGGTGTCGACTTCACGGGCGCCGACGAGCACGGGCTGCTGTTCCTCGATTCGCACTTCGCTGATGCGCGCTTCTCGGACGCACGCCTGGTCGGCTGCCGGTTTGTCGATGTGGAGTTCACGAGCGCGAACGCGCCGGACCTCGACCTGTCGAAGTCCGTGCTCCAAGGAGTGACCGTGACGGAGTCGAGACTGGGCGGGGTCTCCGCGCCCGCCGGCGTGTGGACCCGCGTGCGCGTGACAGGCTGCAAAGTGGGCTACCTGAACCTGAGGGCGGCGAAACTCACCGATGTGGTGTTCGAGAACTGCGCCATCGAGGAGATCGACCTCGCCGAAGCCCATCTGAAACGCGTCCAGTTCCCCGGCTGCACCATCGGCAAATTAGCGCTCTCCAACGCGCGGTGTGTCGACGCCGACGCCCGCAGCGCGCACATCACGTCGTTGGAGTCGAACCCCGAGGGCCTGAGAGCGTTGAGGTTGAGTACACAGCAGGTCTTCGACCTCGCGCCGACGTTCGCGGCGATCCTGGGGGTGAGGGTCGTCTGAGCTTCGGGTTCTGCGCCGTTAGGTGCTCGCTCAGTCGCAGCCAGCGGTCGCCGAGGGCACTGTTGAGCCTCGAACTTCAGCTGGCTGCCTCAACGAAGTCCTGCTCGGTGATGAGCAGGAACCCCGCAACGGCTGGGCCAAGTCCACCGGCGGGCACTGGCCTCAACGAAGTCCTGCTCGGTGATGAGCAGGAACCGGTGCGACGGTCGTCGACACATAGTTCGGGATCAGGCCGCCTCAACGAAGTCCTGCTCGGTGATGAGCAGGAACATGGGGCCAGCGGGTCTCGGCCCAGCGCGCGGCCACGTAGCCTCAACGAAGTCCTGCTCGGTGATGGGCAGGAACGGTGGCGTGAGAGTGCCCCAGAGAGTGCGGAGTCACGTGGCCTCAACGAAGTCCTGCTCGGTGATGAGCAGGAACCTGCCACTGCCCCTGCTGGGCGCCGTCGGCCGAAAAGCCTCAACGAAGTCCTGCTCGGTGATGAGCAGGAACAACGTCAGCGACCACTCCTCGCCCTCATCATTCAGGCGGCCTCAACGAAGTCCTGCTCGGTGATGAGCAGGAACGCATGCTGGACGACGTCCAAAACGGTGAGCGTGCTAGCCTCAACGAAGTCCTGCTCGGTGATGAGCAGGAACCCTCCACCCGGAACCGCAGCGTGCGGGCGTCGTGGGCGCCTCAACGAAGTCCTGCTCGGTGATGAGCAGGAACGTGTTGGGGGCGGCGAGGGCGAGGGCGTCGGCGTAGCGGCCTCAACGAAGTCCTGCTCGGTGATGAGCAGGAACCGCCATTTCTTGCGCGTCCTAACCCATCCGGGTTAGAGCCTCAACGAAGTCCTGCTCGGTGATGAGCAGGAACGGTGGCGACGTAGCGACGCAGCGGGTAGTCGCCATGGGGCCTCAACGAAGTCCTGCTCGGTGATGAGCAGGAACATGCACCTCATACCGACCCCCACCCATGTGTCGTTCCATGCCTCAACGAAGTCCTGCTCGGTGATGAGCAGGAACCGGTGGCCCAGGCATGCGCCCACTCGACGAGGTTGTCGCCGGCCTCAACGAAGTCCTGCTCGGTGATGAGCAGGAACCCGCTGGATGGAGGCAGGCACTGCGGGGCTCCTCAGAGGCCTCAACGAAGTCCTGCTCGGTGATGAGCAGGAACCCGCTGGATGGAGGCAGGCACTGCGGGGCTCCTCAGAGGCCTCAACGAAGTCCTGCTCGGTGATGAGCAGGAACCTTGGACGCGAGCGCGCTCAGCGCGTTGCACGGCGACTGGCCTCAACGAAGTCCTGCTCGGTGATGAGCAGGAACACCGGCTCGAGCTGCCATGCATCCAGCAGCCGGGCGCCTCAACGAAGTCCTGCTCGGTGATGAGCAGGAACACGTTCGCGAAACTCAGCACCAGTCACTTCCCCTCAGCCTCAACGAAGTCCTGCTCGGTGATGAGCAGGAACCGTGCACGAGGCGGCGGTACCAGGCGGCCTGCATGTAGCCTCAACGAAGTCCTGCTCGGTGATGAGCAGGAACGCGTCCCAGATGCACCCGGACGCGCAGTCCCACGTGTAGCCTCAACGAAGTCCTGCTCGGTGATGAGCAGGAACCCGCAAGGTGGCTACAGATTAATTAATCTGTAGCCACGCCTCAACGAAGTCCTGCTCGGTGATGAGCAGGAACCTTGACGGGCTGTCGGGGCGTCGTGGCGGAGTCGATGACGCCTCAACGAAGTCCTGCTCGGTGATGAGCAGGAACCAGTCACGTACCAGATCTCGGGCACGTTGAGGGTGAGGCCTCAACGAAGTCCTGCTCGGTGATGAGCAGGAACCCGAGTTCGTCGGGGTCGTCTTCGCCGCAGGTGATCCAGCCTCAACGAAGTCCTGCTCGGTGATGAGCAGGAACTGGGGCACGCAAGCTAACCTGACGAAAGGGTTTCCTCATGCCTCAACGAAGTCCTGCTCGGTGATGAGCAGGAACACAGGACGTAGCCCATCTGCTCGACATGCCGCAGGCCTCAACGAAGTCCTGCTCGGTGATGAGCAGGAACAGCACCCGATTTTACACCTCGCTGGCTAGGTCAGATACCGGTTGGCTGCGAAGCCTCGCTGCTATGCGTCGGTAGAGGTGTTCCTGTGGAGTTGTCAATCAACGGAAATGCCGCTTGACAAGCGGATTTGCCTGACGAACCCTCCCGGCGTGCGCGGGTGACTACCCGAGAGCTCGCAGTTATGTTGACTGTCAGACGACGAGGGAGTCTGTGCCGGTGATCGGCCTGGTCCTGCCCAGGACCGTAAAAGCGTTGCTGTCAACCTGGGTAAGGAGCCCGAGATCGCAGATGAGCACGGAGTCCTCGTCGTGCTGGATGAGCCCCCGGATTCTGTCGCGCAGCCGAATGAGCTTCGCCTGAGCTGCGTCCACTAGAAAAACCGAGTACTGGATCCTATCGCCGTAAGTCGATAAGATCTTGGCCAGCTGGCTACGACGGCGATCACTCGGAACGTCGTACGCGACGAGGTAGCGGTGCGTATCGTCTCTCATCGCACCCGAATGCCCACGTATCGTTTCTGTGTGCCATCGAGTACGCCCAGGATCATGCGGCCTGGATTTCGATCGCGCGTCGCCAGGTCACCCGATACCCAAATACCGGGTGCTTGAAAGCCGTGGAGACACGTCGTTCATATGCGGTGATCAGCGCCTTCCGTGCAGGATCTTTAAGTTTCATGGAGCCGCTGATGTCCCAGAAATCACTGGGGTTGATCTCTCCGTTGTTGATCGATCCCAATACCACCGAGTCGCCGATCGGAGCGCGGAATTCCTCGACGAGGTCGAGGGCGAGGGCGGGCTTGTTTCGCTGGGAGCTATGCAGGAAGCCTGCGTGCGGGTCAAGCCCGCAGGTAACGATGCCTCGAACGCATTCGGCGACGAGGAGTCCGTAGACGTAATTCAGACAGACGTTTAGGCGGTCGGATGCTCCTCGTCCTACGCGCCCTGGGAAACCCTCGGCGAATGTCGCACGAGTGGGCATCAGCATCGTAGTCATCTGTGAGAAGTACACTTTAGCTGCTGCTCCTTCGATGCCAAACAGACCTGGAATGGTCGTAGCGTTCGGCGATTCTCTCGACAGGAGGCGTAGCAATTTGACGTCTTCCGTGTTGCGGCCGTGTCGGCGCAATAAGGTCGCCTGATTGTGGATCTTCGCGGCCACAAATTCGCGGGCCAAGCCTAAGTGGCCTTGACTTGAGGCGACATGCTGCTTTACGCGCGCGGCACCGTTGGGTGATTCGGCAGATGAAGCCCAGCCTACAAGTCGTCCGCCACTAGAACACCAGCTGACTGGAATTCGCCGCCACATAAGTTCGCGTAGAAGCCCGCTGGTGAGGTCTACATTCCCGTGTACGGTCACCGCCTGGGCTCGTTCGATGGGTAGGTTGGCAATTTCTTCCCCGGCCTTGCGCACGCGAATACGACCATTGCGGATCGATGCGAGCGCACCGTAAGTGGCTAGGTGTAGCACCTGGGCATCTCGGTCTGCAACGGTGATCCTTCTTGGGGTGTTCTTTTCGCGACGCTCATCGGGCAGACAAAGGCTGACGTGTGAGCAGCGCGAGCATCGTGCGTCGTCTTCCAGGGGTTCCGGCGCCTGTTGTGAATCGAGAGTGAGCCGAACAGCTTCCACGTCCGCGAGAGCCGCATTGAATTCGGCGGCCCGGAGTCCTACCTTCGTTCGCTGCTTCTGGGTTGTGAAATAGATCTCGGCTTCCCGCACGATGTGACCCATTTCCTCCAAGGCTAACCACTGAAGAGCGATCTGTCGTTTCATGGGGTCTGTCACCTCAGCCCGACCCTTTATGGGGCTCGCTTTGTATTCCACTATCCTAATTGACTCGTCGGCAAGTATCTCTGCTACATCGAGCAGGCCGTGGTATCCGTGATGAACACTTTCAACCGCCATGCCGCGCAGCACGGTGGCGCCAGACTCGGTGCTGTCGTGTGCTCGCCGGTGGGCTGAATCGCCGACGGCCATTGCATATGAAAGTGGCTGTTTCTCTCCCGCTGCCTCAAGCCACGCTCGCCGTGGACAGAAGGCGTAGTGCGCAACGAGCGAGATGGGGATCGAATCGCTGTCGGGTGGTGGTCGTGTTGCATCGATGATGGTTGTGTCGTTGATCATACTGCGAGAAAACCCCCTGCGAGTGCTTGTCGCTCCGTGTTTGGCCCTTTGGTTATCTCGTGAACAGGGAAGATCATTATGCCCAATACGCCACGCTGTCGAAGTCTTTCCTTTGCTGACCTCCGGATCCGTTGGTTGATATCCTCGTCTTGAGCCCCTTTGTGTGGACGTCCTCCTTCTGGAGCGTCAGTCAGCCACCTACTGCGGGCCAGTGCGGCGAAGCGCTGGATCGCCGTAGGTGCCGTGACGATCGGAATTAATAGGCGGTGCCGGCTAGAGTCGCCCGCGGCGAGCAGCTGGCAAGCGGGTGATGTGCCCCCCCGCCGGGCATCCGCGATCACCGGGAAGAGCGAAAGGGCCCACAAAGCGCACCAGGCACGGGCCGAGTCGACAGGTCCCGGAAGACGGAAGCCGGTAGATGTCCGGGAGTTCGGTTTGTTGCCACTGGTGGAATCATCCGTGGCGACGCCGGACAGGCCCGCCCAGATTTTCTCTTCGGACCAGGCGGCGACATGGCGGGATAGGGGGAGGAGTCGGTCGGCCACGAAATCGGTGCCTTGGTTCCGAGTGCGCATCTCCCAAGAGGAGCAGCCTCGTTCGGCGCGGATGCTGCCGCTTTGGTCAACAGCCCACCAGGATCTAAATCCCAAGCCGAGCAGGAGTTCCCCGTCGAGATCTGACGGGAGGCGGTCGCGCGCCGCGAGGCAGGCATCTTCCAGTTGATGCCACCTCTCGTCGCTCTTCGGCACAGCGGTGCGAGGGGCGAGCAGCCCGACGGTCGAGTCTGGTTTGCCCGGATCTGTCGCGAACACCTGGGTCACCCAGGAGCCCTCGGCTGCACGTATAGCCGCGTGCTGCTGCAGTGTCCGAGAGATCGTCGTCTCGTCGGCGTCTGACACCGATATTGTGGCGCGTGGCTCAGGCCCCTCCGTCCACCAGCAACGAACATCCTGGAGCCCGCTGTCCGCACAGATGCGCGCGAGACCCCAGAGAGCCATGTGGCTAAAGAGGTCGGTCACCTCGCCGGCAAGGGCAAAATGCCTCGTCTGCTGTCCCATCAGTGGCCTTCCTTCGAAACCTGGATGTCTGCAGCGCGGAGCACTGCCTCTAGGTAGGCGGCACCCCACAGACCCCACTCGCGATCTGTCTCGTCGATTAACTCGTCCCAGCGGCCGAGATCGAAGAGTTCGTGAGCCAGTTCTCTCACGTGTGCATGGTCCTGACGGACGAGATCTTCGCTCCCGTGAGGAAAGGCCATGCGGCCATGGCCATGGGAGGTGCCGATCAGCCGCGATGTCAGGGAGTGCACGTCGTGTGGAAGCTGATCCCATGCTAGGGCGACGGAGAGCTGCTCGTGGCGCCAGCCGATGGGTAGCCCGGTAACACGGCGTCGCTTGCGGGATGAGCCGATCCGTCTCGGGCCCTTCGCGAGCAGCGATTGCGATGCAATCCCGAGTTGTAGCTGCCATTCGGTTGCGGCCTTCCCGTCATCGTGGTGGCGACCAGCGGCACCCAGCGCCGTCCGGAGGGGCTTGGGTAGCCCGAGCGAGTCGGCCAACTGCTCTGCTCGTTCGCCGACGTCTCGCTGGTGGTCTATCAACGTGACGGCCCCTCCCGGTGACTGATCCTGAAGGAGATCAGAGGGTGCGAGACGGACCGGATCCCGCACGACGACGAGCCAAGGAAACGCGCCCTCGGCGTCAGGCGCGGTCGGTGCGACCCAGGTTGGTGCCACCGTTGCTCGCCCCTCGTCCTGTGTGAATAGTGCTAGCCACGTGCTCGCGGTGCCAGGCGGTAAGCGATCAGCGATATGGGTGACAGTCAACGAGGTGCTGCTCTCTCGCTCGTCTTCGGCGTGGTGGATCGCCGATGGGAGCTCCGCCAACAGACATTCTGTTTCAGCGGGTCCAAGTAGCCCCTTGGAGTCAGAGCCCTGAGGTGATCCGCCGAGCAGCACCGTGTAGCGTGCCGGGTACAGCGTGCTCTGGCCAGCGGCATAAGGGAGCCCGGACACGTCACCAAGCTGCGTCTCGAGGGACGGACCGGAGGAGGCCCCCAGGTCGCTTGCAGCCGTCGTCCCAATGAAGACGCCGCCGAATGCCGCTGGGGTGCGGGCATTCAAGACGAGAATGTCGCCAGGAGCCACCGCCGATGCGGCTTCAGCCGCCGTACCTACTTCGAGTAGTTCGCCAGCTCGCCAGATGAATGCCAATGCTCTGCCGTCATTGGGCAG
Organism: Arachnia sp.; assembly: GCA_047602285.1. Classification (GTDB taxonomy): domain Bacteria; phylum Actinomycetota; class Actinomycetes; order Propionibacteriales; family Propionibacteriaceae; genus Arachnia. The sequence continues at coordinate 1,207,517 of JASGHR010000001.1, read as the reverse complement.
TCTCCTGAGTGTTGTACGAACCTCGCCGATATGCGCGGGGTACAGCTCCTGCGGCTGGGGCGGAGTGGCAGCTATCAGATCACGCGCCGCTCCCAGATCAAGCGGGAGGTATCGTCCCACTACCGATACCTCTGGCTGAACAGGATCAAGGTCATCGCGGAGCCAGAGATCGAGATCGGGCTCCACGAACAGGTCCTCGCTCGTCCGTGACAATAGGGCAGCTTCAGCTGGTTCGAGCCGCGACAGGAGCAGCCGCCGCAGACTCGCCGGAGGAGCTGGCGTCGTCAATAGTGCGCGGGGCGAGAGATCCCCGCCGCCTCCGATAGCGGTGAGCCAAGCCATCGCTTCCGTGACGTCCTTGGACTTGTACGGGGCGGGGTCCTTCACCGTCGCCAGGTCCTCGGGGCAGACGACCACGATTCGTGTGGAGTCGTACAACCCGCGCCTGTTGACGCGACCGAACCGTTGCACGAGAGCGGCTCCCGGGGCTAGCTCCGTAACGAGGCCATGGAGGTCCAAGTCCACGCCAACCTCGACCGTCTGAGTGGCAACCAGCACGTCCACGTCACTGTTGCCGGCGGGTGTGAGGAGGCCGGGCTTCTCTTGCTCGATCAACTGGCGGTCGTAGGGACGCATCGGGCCCACTAGGACCTGAACCGCGAGCCCGTGGTTCGCGAGGGTGTTGGCGACATCGACAGCATCGCGTACTCGGTTCAGGATTACGCCGATCGTTCCACCGGCCGCGGATCGCATGGCATGCGCCGTCTCCGCGACGCGTTCGCAGAAGTCGCTCCTGGCTTTGCCGGTGCGTGGCGCTGGCCAATCTGGTACAGACTGGATCTCGAGGACTTTGCGCGCCATGAGCCGGTGCTCCAGCCGTTCGTCGCCGCCGGCATCATCCACTATCGCGGGACACCGCCCGGGCTCAGCGGGTGTTGCCGTCGTCTCGATTACTCGTAGTGGAGGAAGCGCCTCGCATAGTGCGGAGCGTGAAACCAACTCTCCGACCCGTCGGAGAGTCCGGACGAGTTGCCTGTTGAGATGGGATTCATCCACCACCGCCACGGTGTCGTACGCGAGTAGCCCCGCGTGCCGGGGCCTGGAGAGCCTGCTTGCTAGGTAGCCGCGGAACAAAAGCCTGCTGCCCAGCAACTCAGGTGTGGCGAAGATGAGCTGGCATCCCACGGGATCGTCGAGCCACGAATCGTCGAGAGCTATACCTCCCCGTAGGAGCGCCACCTGCACAGCATTCGTTTCTCCCCCCGGGAGATGGTTCCGCACGAGCGCGAGAATGCCGTCGGGAGCGCTGGCGATCCGCGCTGCTATGTCTTCGCCATGTCGTGCTTGCGAGTCAACGAGTGCGCGCCGCCCTACCGTCATGACGAATCGGCGTGGGAACGAGCGTCCTTCCGCTGTCGCTAGCGCGCGCAGGAAGACGAGCATCTCTATGAGCGAACTCTTCCCCGCCCCTGTCGGTGCGACCAGCTGATCTGGCCAGTTGCCTGCTGAGATCTCACGGACTAGCTGGCTTTGCCAAGGGTACGGTTCGTTGTTGCCATTGAGCGCCGAGAAGAACGCTTCGAAGGAATCGATAGTGAGGTCAGGCATAGATGCTCCTTGCTCGCCTATCGACAGGAACGAGCAGGCCGCCGCCCAGGTGTCGCGATTGGCCGATGGCGATCACCGCCTGAGAGGGCAAGAGATCACCGAGAGCCAGTCGAGCAACGTAAGGCATGATCGGCATCGACCGGTTCGTCCTGTGGACGAACCGGGCTGGCCGCGGAGTGAAGTACGATTCGGCCTCGAGCACCTCTCCTCCCCGGCTGCGGAGCCACGCGAGCCGATGCCGAGGGTCCCGGCTGCCCGCTTGCTCATCCAGACCCCGCAGCACGTTGCCCAGTGCCCAAGCCGCGGCCTGTGCGAGCAACTCCTCACGGGTCGGGGCGCTCCCTTGCCGCTCTGGAATGGCTACCGGGTCCGTCTTCCACTCGCGGTGGGTTCCCGCCGCGGGCGGGGCCCAGAACTCGCGCCCGCCACGTAGATCCATCCGGTCCAACATGAAGGCGCCAAGTGTGGTTCTGAGCTTCTTGATGCGCCCCAGGCCGCTCAGGATCGCGTCGACTTCCTCCGCTGGGGTTCCCCCTGGGATCAGTGCCAGCAGGTGCGGCGCCCTGTTTCCGGTTGCCAGTGGCGCCCCGGGTGGAACGTAGTGCAGTGCCACCCGGTTCGTCGGGCGTGCAGCCCCTTCGACATAGTGGCCCGTCACGACTGGAGGGCAGTCCTGGCCGATGACCGCCACGAGTGCGCGGTGGAGGTCGCGTGCGACACCCACTCTGTCTTCAGGGCCTACGGCTGGACCCTGCTGAATGGGCAGAGCGACAGCAGTGGGCCACGGAACGGCGGCTTCAACAGCGTCGACCGGCACGAGCAGGCGGGTTGTCAGACCGGCACGCGTGGGAGTGTTGGCCCGCGGCAGACCTGCGGGACCATATTTGTGGGAGTCGTACCTCGCATGAGGAGGCTTCACGGGGTTCGCCTCTCGAAACTGCAATTCCAGTGCATCCAGGCGTCCGCTTTCTGGGACGTCAACCGGCTCGCCGCTGGTCTCGAAGAAACTGGCCTTTTCGAGCCGGTGTGTGCAAGCATCCGAGTCGACGTTTCGATGCACCTCAAGCACGACGACGCTTTCCGCTTCACCGAGCGAGCCGACGTCGGCGCACAGCGCGTCGAGGTGATCCAGGATGCCGGATGGTGGCGACTCCGACCAGATCCATGACAGGGGACGGGAGACGCTTGTTCGCTCCGCGAAGGCCCGCGCCGTGACGCGTCCTCGGAAGGAGACTTCCTTGTCGAAGACCCCCTCTTTGCGCCAGGCAATGACACGAGTGGACGTGGGGGGGCCCTGCACCTCTGGGTAGGGAGGAACGGCTACCCCGTGGGGAGGGTGCTCCTCGAGCCAGCGGAGGACAGCTACGGAGGCGTCGGTCATCGCTGGAAAGCCTCGCGCCCCTTCGTCGTCCCTGGCTGCGCAGGTTCCGACGGACGCCGCATGCACCAGGCTGCTGAAGACCCTGCCGAAGCTCGGCAGCAACTCGGCTGTGCCGTCTGCCCGATGCCCGAGGTAGCTGCCCAACGGCCAGCGCGCCGAAAGACCGAAGCCCATCTCAGGCGTCGGCATCCGCGTCGTCCGTCGACCCGGCAAGGATCGCGGGGTCGCCGGTCACCTCGAACACCTGCCCATCCCAGGTGAAGTCGCCAACCTCGGCGGCGTACGCGTACGACTGGGTGAGGAGTTCGCAAGCAAGCTCGGCAGTGATGGGAGCAAGCTGCGTCGACCGCCCGTACCGGCCATCGAGCTTGACAAGGGGCTCCTCGCTCTCCACGAGATGGCAGTTCGCGCGGATGTACAACTCTTCATCAGACAAGGCCATTCCCAGCAGGGCGAGTGCCGCCAACACCGCGCGGAATGCGACGTCCTGCTCCGAGCTGCCCCCGAAACGGAGCTGGCGGAGCGTGGCGAAGCTCAAGACGGTGCTCCGGGTGATGTCGGAGCAGGCGACCGTGCCGATCGACTCGAGTGACGGGGCGATATTGCCCAACCCGAGCTCGGAGGGCTTGCTGATCTTCTTGTAGTTCTTGTCGCTCAGCTCGTCCTTCTGGCGGTCAGCGATCTTCTTGATGTCGGCCTTGGCAAGGTTGATGCTTGCTGCGACGGGATCGACGCGGGCTGCGCCGCGGGGGAGCGTCTTCATCACTCCGTCCCCTTGGTCGGCGAGCACGCCGATGATCTCGCTGACCATGGCCGACGGCAGGCGGACCTGATTCGACTTGCGAGAGGCATCCCACGCGCCATGGGCAAGAGAGATGGGGGAGAAGTTGAACAGCGGCGTTGCGTTGCGTGGCGTCGCGTCGCGTACAGCGCGGTATGCGTCGGTAGCCGTGACAGGCGTCGAGCCGTGCATCCCCGCTCGGATGTGGCCGTCGGCGAAGCGGTGGGGCAGATCGAAATCGGTGAAGACCGCGTCCGAGCCTTCGTACCGGAGGCTGATCCTGGGCACTCGTCGCATCAGCGCGTGTGCCGGATGGATCGCGTCGTCGATCGCGCTAGCCAGCGCCATCTGTCGCCTATGAGCCTGATCCTGCTTCGAGGACAGTACGACCGCGATCGCAGGCTGCCCATCAACAATGGTGGGAGTGTAGGCGTAGGTGGGCTCCTTCCCGGCGAGGTACTTTGCGGGAGCCACGGTCCCGTGTGGTCCGACGGCCGGTGCGAGGTGGCACACGGAGGTGAGGACGCTGGCCCCGCCTGGTGAGCAGGCGGCCTTTAGGTCGTCGAAGGACAGATCGGCTTTGATCAGGTCAGGCATGGAGCCTCCTTTGTTGATGATGGCCTACATAGAATCACGAAAGTGGTTTGGTCGTGTAGGGTGGCCCTCAACGGAACCGGATCAAGCGAGCTCAATCCGGCGGGATAGGAGGTCACGGTGTTCATCCTGCACTGCGCCACCGACAAAACGATTGGAAGACCCAAAACGTGTCGAGGGTGGGCGCGCCGCGCGCATCCCACCCTCATCGAAGTTCCAGCCTCCGGCTGGTCACATGAGTGTCAACCCGAGGCACTTGCGGGACTCGGTTCCTCTACGAAGTCGGCGTCGGAGAAGCTTCCGATGGTCCAGCCGAGCATGTCGTCAAGTATGCCGGGTGTGTTCGCGGGGGGCCAGTGGCGGCGGCGCGCACGTTCCGCTGGTCGTCCACCTGCTCTTTGCGTGCGCCGAGTTATCCACAGCCCGTCACTGCCTGGTTCGATTCCCGCGGGTCTGGCTGCATCATTCGTTGAGTGACAGGTCTGCGTGGCGCTCGTGCCCGAGATGCTAGAGGGGCTTGCACTTGGAGTGCAAGAGGGGGTGTCGTAAGATGATGGTTAAGCCGCAGAAGTACCGCGACGTGACCAGGTTCCTGACGTCTCAGGGCTGGCGACGCCTTCGCCCCGGCAAGGGGTCCCACGAGATGTGGGGTGACCCTGAGACCGGGGCATGTATCAGCGTCCCTGCTCACGGCGAGGTCAGCGCGGGGATCATTCGGCAGATCGTGCGGGAGTTTCCGGAGGCTCCAGCGGGCTGGAGGTAGCAGGCATGAGTAGGAGCTACGACGTCGTCGCCTATCGCGACGGCAAGTGGTGGGTGTTTGAGATTCCGGCTCTGACCTCGCCCTCTCCACGCGGTGGTGACCATCGAATTGTCGCAATGGGCCAGGCTCGAGCTGTCGCGGAGATCCCGGACGAGGCTCGGCGCCTCGTGGCCCTGTGGCTGGACGTTGACGAGGCAGACGTCAACGTCGCCGTAGCTTTCCGTCTCCCTGACGATGTCAACGCAGATCTCGCCCGGGCCCGGGAGTTGGACGCTGCTGGCCGGGCGGCCCTTGAAGAGGCAGCGACTTTGCGACGCCGCGTGATCCACCAACTGCGTACGACTGGCGGGCTGAGCCAAGCTGAGTCAGCCGCTGTCCTCGGCGTCTCGCGCCAACGCGTGCAGCAGTTGGAGCGCGCGGGCTGACGCTCGTCGAAGAACCTCGACAGATCGGACGGCGTCGCTGGTTAGCCGAAACCGATGACGGTCCACTCGTCGACGAGGTCCCAGAACTTCTGGTCGTAGACGGGTGGTTCGTCGGTCCAGAACAACGTGGCTTTGTCTGCGTCTGCGTTGGCGAGATCGATCACCACGTAGCCCCCGCCGCCGTTGCTGAAGAACGCGTAGCTGCTCTCGAGATCGAACGCGACCGGGGCGTCGAGCGTCTCCAGGATGCCCCACTCGATGCTGTTCATCGCGCACACACCGCTCAGGGGCAGTGGGCCGGCGCTCTCGCTGGAGTAGTGATAGAAACCGTTGTGCAGTTCGGCGTAGAACGCGCGCAGCCGCTCGGGTGCCCGGGCCCAGTCGTCGGCAAGCCGGGTGTTGGCGGCGAAATTCGGCGTGAGCGGGTTTCCTCCCGCGTAGTAGGCCGTGTCGTCGGATCCTGTCGAGGCGATGGTGTAGAGGAGCAGGTACTGGTCCTGCACGCGGAGGAGGTCCACGTCACGCAGGTGGGTGTGTAGATAGGCGATGGTGTTGCTCATCGCCTGTGCGACGACGCCGTCCCACAGAGCCAGTACGGCCTCGACCCGCTCTGCCCGGGGAAGGCCGAGCAGCCGATCCCATGAGTCGGGAATGCCTGCGATGTCGCCGGGGTAGGGGCTCAGCAACTCGTAGTCGCCCCGCGTGTATTGCGCGAGGTAGGCGAGTTTCGCCTGGGCCGGGTCGACGGGCTTCTTGCGAGACCAGAACGCCATCAGTCGGATCCGTTCGCCGACGAGTCGAAGAAGAACGACGGCCACGTCTGGTGTATGGCCTCCCCGAACTGAGCCTTCCGCCACAGGCCGCCCGGCTTGTAGGGAAGCAGCGTGATCAAGCCGGTGGGATGGTCCCGGAAGTCGAGGTTGAACTGAACAGCGTCACCGTAGTCCGCGTTCACCGTGTCGAGGGCGAAGCAGACGGCTCGCCAGTCGGAAGCCTGACCAAGCGCCTGATCCACCATGAACTCGTACAGCTGCCGCGTGTCGTCGAACCCGTCCGGCGCGGCCGCGATCTGAACGATCTGGCCGTCGAGGTCGATGGCGGCCCCGCACGGCGCGAAGGATTTGTGCCGCGTCAGCATGTCCATGGCGAACCCGCCGACGAAGTCGAGCAGTTTTGCGGCGTCCTCCTGTGCGGTGGGGGCGAGAGCCTGGTCAGCGGGATCAGCCAAGAGCGATGTCCAGGGCCTTCCAGTCGATACCCGCGGGCGCCAGGGCCAGGATCGAGGCGAGCAGGGCGTGGCGGGCGGCCCGCACGTCGGCGTCCTCCGCGTTGACCAGGATCTCGTCGAAGAACGTCGAGGCCTTCGCCACCACGTCCGTGGTGCGGTCGAGGACCGCTGCGATCGGCTCGTCGGCGGTGTCGCTGGGCACCGCGTCCACCGCGTCGGCCAGGGCGAGTTCGGCGGGCTCGGAGAGGACGTTTCGAGACGTCGCTCGTTCCTCGGTCGGAACCTTTCGAGACGCTCCTTCGTCGCTCCTCAAGGAACGGGGGTTAGCCGCTCCTTCATCGCTCCTCCTCGACGAGCTGTCGGCGGGGAGGATCCGGGAGATGCGCACCAGGGTGGCGACCAGGTCGCGGAGGCGCTGATCCTCCGACGACGCGGACAGCTCCGCCAGCAGGCGGGCGGCGCGGCCGGGTGCGTCGGCGGCGGGCAGGATTGCGGCGACCAGCTCGGCGGGCGTGCCCTCGTCACGCAGCAGCTGCGCGAACCGGCCGATGGTGAACTCCAGGGCGGCGTCCACAGCGTCGGCGGCCACGTCCACGCCCTGCTCGGCCAGGCGCGCGACGGCGTCCTCCAGACCGTCGCGGATGGTCAGCGACTCCAGCGGCGTGCCCGCCGACTCGCGCAGGATCCGCACCACGCCGAGGGCCGCGCGGCGCAGGCCGAACGGGTCGGACGAGCCGGTGGGCTTGGCGCCCAGCGCGAACATCGCGGCCAGCAGGTCGAAGCGGTCGCCGAGGGCCAGCAGAGCGCCGGGGGTGCTTGCCGGCACGGGATCGGCCGACGTGTGCGGCTGCTCCATCTCGTACAGCGCATCGGCCACGGCGTGCGTCTCGCCCATGCGGACGGCGTACTCGCGGGCGATGAACCCTGCCAGCGAGCTCATCTCCACCACCATCTGCGTGGCCAGGTCGAACTTCGCCAGCTCGCCGGCGCGCTTCAGCGTCACCAGCTTCTCGCCGGAGACGCCCACGCGCTCGCCGAGGCGGGCCGCGACGTCGGCGATCCGGCGAGCGCGCAGTCCCACCGAACCCAGCCGATCCTCGAACGTCAGCTTGTCCAGCCCGGGCACGAACTCGTCGGCCTTCGGCGTAGCCAGGTCGGCGTTCCAGAAGAACAGCGCGTCCTCGTAGCGGGCGCGGATCACCGACTCGTTGCCGGCGCGCACCGTGTCGTCGTCGCACAGGCCGTTGGCCATGGTCACGAAGTGCGACGCCAGCTTGCCGTCGCGGTATACCGGCAGGTAGCGCTGGTGCTTGCGCATCACGGTGGTCAGGATGCGCTCGGGCAGGTCGAGGTAGCGCTCGTCGAAGTTGCCCAGCACGCCGTGCGGGTCCTCCACGAGGTTGGTGATCTCGTCGACGACGGCCGCCTCGGCCTCGAACGCGATCTTGCCGCCCACACCGGAGGCCAGGGCGGTGGCCTGCTCGACGATGGCCGCGCGTCGCGCGTCGGTGAACAGCTCGATCGAGCCCGCGGCGATGGTCGGTACCAGGTCGTCGGCCGAGGCGATCTCCACGTGGCCGACCAGCGCGCCATCGGATCGCTTACCGGACTCCTCGCCCGCGACCGGCCGCTGCAGGTACGTGGTGCGCCCCGCCGCCAGCTCGGACACCTGGATGGGCACGACGGCGTCGCCCCACAGCGCCACCACCCAGCGGATGGCGCGCGAGAACGACAGCTTCGGGTCGTTCCAGCGCATGTTCTTCTCGGCGCGCAGCCCGGAGACGACCTCGGCCAGGATGCCGCCCATCACCTCGAGGACGCCGCGGCCCTGCATCGAGACCTTCACAGCCGCATGCTCGTTGCCGCCGATTTCGGCCTTCACGACGTCGGCAGCGGCGACGCCCTGGCCGCGCATGAAGCCCTCGAGGGCCTTGGTCGGGTTGCCGTCGGCATCGAACGCCGCCGACCACTTCGGCCCCTTGCGGAGCTGCTCGGCGTCGGGCTCGCTGGCCGCGACGTCGGCGATCGTCGCGACGATGCGGCGCGGCGTGCCGTCGACGGTGATGGCGCCGTGCGCGAGGCGGGTGGCGGCGAGCTTTGCGGTCAGCGCTTCGCGCACCGCGTCGATGGTCTGCGGCACCACGTGCGGGGGCAGTTCCTCCACACCGATCTCGAAGGCGAGCGTCTGGGGAGCGGACCCTTCGAGGCTCGTTCCTCGCACCTCAGGGACCGGGTCGGCGGACCGTTCCGTCTCAGGGAGCGAGGCCTCGCGGTTCAGGGGGAAGCCCAGCTCTTCTCGGCGCTCGATCCACAGCGCGGCGGTGTCGCGCATCAGGCGGCGCATGGTGGCGAAGGCCTTCGCGCGCTCGGTGGTGGAGATGGCGCCGCGGGCATCGAGCACGTTGAACGCGTGGCTGGACTTCAGGATGTAGTTGTGCGCGGGTACGGGCAGGCGCTTCTCCACCATGCGCGTGGCCTCGGCCACGTAGGTCTCGTACAGGCGCCGGTTCGCGTCGACGTCGGCGTCGTCGAGGTAGTAGCGGCTCATCTCGTACTCCTGCTGGCCGAACGCCTCGCCGTAGGTGACGGGGCGACCGTCGGCGGCCGTGGAGTAGACGATGTCCTTGAAGTGCGTCACGCCCTGCTGGGCCATGAGGATGCGCTCCACGCCGTAGGTGAGCTCGACGGGGATGGGGTCGAGGTTCTGGCCGCCCACCTGCTGGAAGTAGGTGAACTGCGTGATCTCCATGCCGTCCAGCCACACCTCCCAGCCGAGGCCCCACGCGCCGATGGCCGGCTGCTGCCAGTTGTCCTCGACGAAGCGCACGTCGTGCTTGGAAAGGTCGATGCCGAGCGCCTCGAGTGACCCGAGGTACAGCTCCTGCGGGTCGCCGGGCTCGGGCTTCAGGATCACCTGGAACTGCGTGTGCGTCTGCAGACGGTTGGGGTTCTCGCCGTAGCGGGAGTCGTCGGGACGCACCGACGGCTCGACGTAGGCCACGTCCCACGGCTCAGGACCGAGCACTCGCAGCACCGTCGCGGGGTTCATCGTGCCCGCGCCGACCTCCGTGTTGAACGGCTGCCACGTCAGGCAGCCCTTGGAGGTCCAGTAGTCGGAGAGTCGTCGCAGAGCGTCTTGCATCGTCAGCACCCGCGCATTCTATCCGGGACCGGACGTGGCCCGTCGCGCGCCGCGACCCGACGCGACGAGCCCGCCCGGGATGACCCGGGCGGGCTCGTCGTCGACAGGTGTGCGGTCAGCCGGCCAGGCTGGCTCGCACCTCGGCTGCGGCGGTCACCAGGTTCCTGAGGGCCGGGTCCACCTCGGCGTAGCCGCGGGTCTTCAAGCCGCAGTCCGGGTTCACCCACAGCTTCTCGGCGGGCAGCGACGCGAGCGCCGCGCGCAGCAGCTCCTCCACCTCGTCGGCGCTCGGCACGCGCGGCGAGTGGATGTCGTAGACGCCGGGGCCCAGGGCGCCGCCGAAGCCGCGCTCCTGGATGTCGGCCAGCAGCTCCATACGCGAGCGGGCCGCCTCGATGCTGGTCACATCGGCCTCGAGCGCGTCGATGGCGCCGATGATCTCGCCGAACTCCGAGTAGCAGAGGTGCGTGTGCACCTGGGTCTCGGCGCGGACGGAGCTGGTGGCCAGCCGGAAGGAGGCGACGGCCCAGTCGAGGTAGGCCGCCTGGTCGGCTGCGCGCAGCGGCAGCGTCTCGCGCAGCGCCGGCTCGTCGACCTGGACGATGCCGATGCCCGCAGCCTCGAGGTCGGACACCTCGTCGCGGAGCGCGAGCGCCACCTGGTCGGCCGTGACGGACCGCGGCTGGTCCTCGCGCACGAACGACCACGCCAGCATCGTCACCGGGCCGGTCAGCATGCCCTTGACCGGCTTCGAGGTGAGCGACTGTGCGAACTGAGCCCACACCACCGTCATCGGGCGGGGACGGTGCACGTCCCCGAAGAGGATCGGCGGGCGCACGCAGCGGGAGCCGTAGGACTGCACCCAGCCGTGCTCGGTGGCCGCGTAGCCCTCGAGCTGCTCGGCGAAGTACTGCACCATGTCGTTGCGCTCCGGCTCGCCGTGCACGAGCACGTCGATGCCGATCTCGGTCTGCAGCGCGATCACCTCGCGGACCTCCTCGCGCATCTGCTCCGCGTACGCGGCCTCGTCCAGGCGCCCGGCGCGGACGGCGGCACGGGCCGCGCGCAGGCGCTGGGTCTGCGGGAACGAGCCGATGGTGGTGGTGGGAAGCAGCGGCAGGCCCAGACGCTCGGCCTGGGCGGCGGCGCGCTCGGCCCGGGGCTCACGCGTGCGGTCGGCATCGCCGAGGCCGGCCAGGCGCGCCGTGACGTCCGCGTTCACGCGGCCGGGGATGGCGTCGCGCTCGGCCAGCGCCGCGTCGGAGGCGGCGAAGGCTTCGGCTGACGCGTCGGAGCTGCCGTCGACGGCGCGCTGCAGCGCCACCACCTCGGCGAGCTTCTGGTCGGCGAACGCCAGGTTCCTGCGCAGCGCCTCCGGCAGCGTCGTCTCGCGCTCAGAGTTGTACGGCACGTGCAGGAGCGAGCAGGTGGTGCCCACGCTGCGCGCCGCGCCCACACCGTCCCAGGCGCGGAGCTGCGCGAGGGTGGCGGTGAGGTCGGCGCGCCAGATGTTGTGGCCGTCGATCGCGCCCAGAACCAGCTCGACGCCGTCGATGCCGGGCAGCTGGCGCACGGTCTCGGGGGAGGGGCCGTGCAGGATGTCGAGGCTGATGGCCTCGACGCCGGACGCGGCCAGTGCGGGCAGGCCCTCGACCGGGTCGGCGAACGACGTGGTGGCCAGGATGGCGGGGCGCTCGGCGACGGCGGCCAGGCGACGGTACGCGGCACCGAGTTGCTCGGCCTGGGTGGGGGACAGGTCGCGGACGGCGGCGGTCTCGTCGAGCTGCACCCACTCGGCCCCGGCGGCGGCGAGCTCGCCGAGCAGCTGGGCGTACACCTCGACCAGGTCGTCCAGGCGCGCGAGCGGGTCGTAGCCCTCGGGGGCCTCGTCGGACGCCTTGGCCAGTGCCAGGAACGTGAACGGGCCGACGACCACCGGCCGGGCGCGCACGCCGCGCTCGGTGGCCTCGGCGAGCTCGGCCAGCGGCTTGGCGGCGTTCAGCGCGAACGCCGTCTCCGGGCCGATCTCGGGCACGATGTAGTGGTAGTTCGTGTCGAACCACTTGGTCATCTCCAGCGGGGCGACCTCGGCGTTGCCCCGCGCCATCGCGAAGTAGCGGGCGGCGTCGAAGCCGGCGAGGGTGTGCTCCCCGGAGACGGCCTGGTAGCGGCCGGGAACGGCGCCGGTGAGGATCATCGCGTCCAGCACCTGGTCGTACCAGCTGAAGGTGTTGACCGGCACGGAGTCGAGGCCGGCGGCGGCCATCGAATCGACGGCGTCCAGGCGGACGGCGGTGGCGTCGAGCGCGTCGGCGTCGATCCGGCCGGCCCAGTAGGCGTCAAGGGCCTTCTTCAATTCGCGGTTCCTGCCGATCCGCGGGAACCCCAGCGCGGTGGCGCCGATGGGTGAATGGGTGGTGGTCATGTGCTCATCCCTCGCGAGCTCGTCGGTGGACGGCCTGCGGACGGCGAGTGGGGACGGCCGAGGGCAGGGCAGAGCCCTGCTCCGTCGGGGCCCCTCCCACGAGGGCCGCAGACCAACCGCGCCCGTCGGGCACGGTGCGGCTGGCAGGTCTTCGGACTCGCGGACAGGCCCACCCGGGGGTGGAGTTCCTACTGGCCGGCGCTTCCCAGGCTGGTGCCCAGTGCTGATGCCGACGGTCGTTTCCGCATACCGCTGCGGGGCAGTCCCGGATTCTCACCGGGTTCCCTCTTGCGACGCCACGCCCCGAGGGACGTGGCGAACCAGCTGCGATTCGCAAGTCTCTCACGCTGCCGCACCGGGGCGTGACCTGGTCCGCGGCGGTTTCACGGCAGGCGAACAACGCGCGCGAAAAGGGGGAGGCCGGGTCCCACGACCCGGCCTCCCCACCTGTGCGTATCACGAGATCTCAAGCAGCAGATCACCACCCTCGACGGCCTGGGCCTTGCCGATGGCGACCCGGCGCACCGTCCCCGCCGTGGGGGCGGTGATCGCGGCCTCCATCTTCATGGCCTCGATGGTGGCCACCTGGTCTCCGGCGGCCACCTCGTCGCCCGCGGTGACGGTGAGCGTCACCACGCCCGCGAACGGTGCGGGCACCTCGCCCGGGTTGTCCGGGTTGGCACGTTTGGCCTTCGCGACGGTGGACGCCACCGACTCGTCGCGCACCGTCACCACGCGCAGCTGCCCGTTGACGGTGCACATCACCTGACGCATGCCGCGGTCGTCGGGCTCGCCGACGGCCTGGATGGCGAGCAGCAGCGCGCGGCCGCGCTCCAGCTCCACCTCGATCTCCTGGCCCTGTTCGACGCCGTGCAGGAACTCCTTCGTCGGGACGACCGACAGGTCGCTGTACGCCTCGACGGCCTGCTCGAAGTCGGCCAGCGGGCCGGGGAACAGGAGGCGGTTCAGCGTGTGCCGGGGCTCGGCGGCCAGGGCCGCGGCGTCGTCGTCGGACAGCGTTGTGACCACCGGCTTGGTGACGCGGCCGGCGAGTGCCTTGGTGCGGAACGGCTCGGGCCAGCCGCCGGGCGGGTCGCCCAGGTCGCCGTTCAGGAAGCCGATCACCGAGTCCGGGATGTCGTGGTTCTGCGGGTTGGCCTCGAAGTCGGCGGGGTCGGCACCGCGGCCGACGAGCGCCAGCGCGAGGTCGCCCACCACCTTCGACGACGGCGTCACCTTGACGATGTTGCCGAGGATCCGGTTCGCCTCGGCATACATGTCGGTGACGGCCTCGAACCGGTCGCCGAGGCCCAGCGCGTTGGCCTGCTGGCGCAGGTTCGAGAGCTGCCCGCCCGGGATCTCGTGGTGGTACACCGAGCCCGTCGGGCCCGGCAGCCCGGACTCGAACGGTGCGTAGACGGTGCGCATGGCCTCGAAGTAGGGCTCGAGCGCCTGCACGGCCGCGAGGTCGAGTTCGGGCGCGCGTTCGGTGTCCTCGAGGGCCGCGACGAGCGCCGACATCGACACCTGCGACGTCGTCCCCGCCATGGGCGCCGAGGCCACGTCGACGGCGTCCACCCCGGCCTCGATGGCCGCGAGCAGCGTGGCCAGCTGCCCGCCGGCCGTGTCGTGCGTGTGCAGGTGGACAGGCAGATCGAAGTTCGCGCGCAGCGCCGTGATGAGCTTCGCGGCCGCCGGCGCACGGAGCAGGCCGGCCATGTCCTTGACCGCCAGGATGTGCGCACCCGACTCGACGAGCTGCTCCGCCAGGCGCAGGTAGTAGTCGAGCGTGTACAGCCGCTCCTTCGGCGAGGTCATGTTGCCCGTGTAGCAGAGGGCGGCCTCGGCGACCGCGTGGTCGGTCTCCAGCACGGCCTCGACGGCCGGGCGGATCTGGTCGACGTTGTTGAGGGCGTCGAAGATGCGGAACACGTCGAGCCCGGAGCGCGCGGCCTCGGCCACGAACGACTTCGTCACGCTCAGCGGGTATGGGGTGTAGCCCACCGTGTTGCGGCCGCGCAGCAGCATCTGGAGCGGCAGGTTCGGCATCGCCTCGTGCAGCGCGTCGAGCCGGGCCCACGGGTCCTCCTTGAGGAACCGCAGCGCCACGTCGTAGGTGGCCCCGCCCCACGCCTCGACCGTGAACAGGCCGGGCAGCGTGCGTGCGATGGTCGGTGCGACGGCCAGCAGGTCGCGGGTGCGCACGCGGGTGGCGAGCAGCGACTGATGGGCGTCGCGGAACGTGGTGTCCGTGACCCCGACGGCCTGCTGCGCGCGCAGCTCCGCGGCCCACTGCGCGGGTCCCACCTCGAGGAGGCGCTGCCGGGAGCCGGCCGGCGGTGCGGCCGCGGCCACGTCGGGCGACAGCTCGGGCAGCTTGGCGCGCGGCCGCACCGTCGCCCGGGACTCGCCGTGCGGCTTGTTGATGCTCACCTCGGCCAGGTAGGTGAGCAGCTTCGTGCCCCTGTCGCCCGGGATGTTGTGGTGCAGCAGGTGCGGCCGGTCGTCGATGAACGACGTGGTGGTGCGGCCGGCCAGGAACTCGGGGTCCGAGATGACGGCCTCGAGGAACGGGATGTTGGTGGCGACGCCCCGGATGCGGAACTCGGTGAGCGCGCGATGCGCGCGGCGGGCGGCCGTCGCCAGGCTCGGCCCGTGGCAGGTGAGCTTCACCAGCATGGAGTCGAAGTGCGCGCCGATGGTGGCGCCGCTGAACACCACGCCGCCGTCGAGCCGGACGCCCGTGCCGCCGGGGGTCCGGTAGACGGAGATGGTGCCGGAGTCCGGGCGGAAGCCGTTGGCCGGGTCCTCCGTCGTGACGCGGCACTGCAGCGCCGCGCCGCGCACCTGGACACCCTCCTGCGTGAACCCCATTCCGGCGAGCGTCTCGCCGGCCGCGATCCTGATCTGGGCGCCGACGAGGTCGATGTTGGTGACCTCCTCGGTGACGGTGTGCTCCACCTGGATGCGCGGGTTCATCTCGATGAACACGTAGCGCCCGTCCTCGCCGAGCAGGAATTCGACGGTGCCGGCGTTCACGTAGCCGATGTGTCGGGCGAACCGCACCGCGTCGTCGCAGATCCGCTGCCGGAGCGCGGGATCGAGGTTGGGCGCGGGCGCGATCTCGACCACCTTCTGGTGGCGACGCTGCACGGAGCAGTCGCGCTCGTAGAGGTGGATGACGTCCCCGGTGGCGTCGGCCAGGATCTGGACCTCGATGTGCCGGGGCCGGATGACGGCCTGCTCGAGGTACATGCGCGAGTCGCCGAACGCGGACTCGGCCTCGCGCATCGCCTCGCTCAGCGCCGCCTCGAGCTTGTCGGGATCCTCGACGCGCCGCATGCCGCGGCCGCCTCCGCCGCTCACGGCCTTCACGAACAGCGGGAAGCCGATCTCGTCGGCCCTTGCGAGCAGCTCGGCGACGTCGGCACTGGGCTCGCTGCCGCGCAGCGTCGGCAGGCCGGCGGCCTCCGCGGCGGCGATGGCGCGCGCCTTGTTGCCGGTGAGCTCCAGCACTTCCTTCGTCGGGCCGATGAACGCGATGCCCGCCTCGCGGCACGCGCCGGCGAGCTCGGGGTTCTCCGACAGGAACCCGTAGCCGGGGTAGATGGCGTCGGCGCCGGCCTGCCGGGCGGCCTCGATGATGCCGGCGATGTCGAGGTACGCGCGCACGGGACGCCCGCGCTCACCGATCTCGTAGGACTCGTCGGCCTTCAGCCGGTACTCGGCGTGCCGGTCCTCGTAGGGGAACACCGCCACCGTGTGGATGTCCAGCTCCGTGGCCGCCCGGAAGGCGCGCACGGCGATCTCGCCGCGGTTGGCCACCAGGATCTTCTCGAACATGACGTACTCCTTCTTGATTGGGTGGGGGTCAGCCGATGAGGACCAGCAGCTGGGACAGCAGGATCTTGCCGACCATGGCCACCGGGTAGACGAGCGCGTAGCCGAGGGCCACCCGCGTGTCGAAGTTGGTGCGCGTGTTGGCGAAGGCCATCACGGCGGGCTGGGTCTGGGCGCCGCCGAGCTGGCCGGCCAGCTGCACCCAGTCGGTGCGGTGCACGAGGCGGGCCAGAGCCAGCAGGCAGACGGCGCCGACGATGGTGATGACGAACCCGAGGAGCGCCACCTTCCAGCCGATGCTCGAGGTGATGGCGCCCGCGAACTGGGTGCCTGCGCGGGTGCCGGCGTAGGCGAGGAAGGTGAGCATGCCGAGGCCGGACAGCGAATGCGCCGCCGCCGTCGACATGGACAGCGGCACGGGACCGATCCGCCCGATGCGGCCGAAGACGAGGCCGACGATCAGGGTGCCCGCGGCGGAGCCCAGCGTGAAGTGGCCCATCGGGAGGGGGAGCGGGATGGCGCCGATCCCGACGCCGACGAGGAGGCCGAGCGCCAGGCCGATGGGGTTGATGTCGGAGAATCCGCGCTCGGAGTCGCCCAGGTACGAGCGGATGGCGCGCATCTGCTCGCGCGGGCCGACGACGCGCAGGCGGTCGCCCATCTGCACCTGGAAGTCGGGCGCGGGGATCATGTCGACGCCGACAGCGTCACGCGGTTCGAGTCGAGCGAGGTCCGGTCGCCGATGATGTCGACCGACGAGGTGTGCCCGATGTCGCCGGTCAGCCGGGCGAGGGCATCGGCGGGGCCGACGACGCTCATCAGGTCGCCGACGAGCACGGACTCCGTGGGCGAGGGGACCATCGCGCGGTCGCCCTTGTGCTTGAGCCGGGTGATGCTGACGGTGGCCGGGTAGTGGGCGAGGAGGTCGTCGATGGTGGGGGCGTCCTGGGTGTCGACGCGGATGGTGGTCTGCTCCAACACGGGCGCAGCCGACGTGTCGGTGGCCTGGCTGCGGCGCAGGGCCCAGGCCGCGGCCAGCATCATGCCGATGACGCCCCACAGGTAGCTGATGGAGTAGCCGACGGCGGGGAGGTCGGCGCTGCCGGCCGCCTGGCTGGCGGCGGCCAAGCCGGGGGTATTGGTGAGCGCGCCGGCGAACGTGCCCGCGATCACGGGGTTCTCGAGGCCCAGCGCGCGGCCACCCAGGCCCGCGACGACGGCGGCCACGACGAGCGCGCCCAGCGTGCTCAGCATCACGGGCCAGCCGCGCTTCAGCGAGCCGAAGAAGTTGGGGCCGGAGATGATGCCGATCATGAAGGTGAACAGCACCAGCCCGAAGTTGCCGAGGATCTCGGGGACGAGCAGCTCCGCGCCGTAGGTCTGGCCCCACGCGGTGAGGCCGAGGGCGACGAACAGCACGGCTGCGGGCCCGAGGGAGGCGCCGGCGATCCTCACCTGGCCGAGCAGCGACCCGGCGCAGAGGAGGAGTGCGAACAGCAGCAGCGGCTGCGCTGCGAGAAGATCAAAGATGGGTGCCATGCGCGTGTCCTTGCGGTAGGCAAGGTCGCGGCGCGGCGGCCGGGGTCGACGGCGTGCGGCTCATGAGCCAGCTCCTTGCTCGAGGAAACCGAGACAGCAGGCGGTCTGACTTAGCGCTCGAAGACGCATCACAGTTGCGGCACAGCGTGGACTCTCACCACGTTTCCCTGCTCGAGCCGGGATCCGAACCCCGGTGCCTCGAGAGCCGTCGTCCAACGGCTCGGAAATGAGCGTATCAGCCGACTTCCGGCCCTTTAGGGCCCCCTCCTACAAACTGTCGTAGGGATGGTCTAGACTCCGGTATCCTCTACATGTTGTGCGCTCTCGGCGCATGAAATCCATATGTAGTGTTCCGTCCAGCGAGCAGAGGCGCCCCATGACCGAGACCATCACCCCGACAGCCATCATCAAGCGCGACGGCAGCGTCGCGGCGTTCGACATCGAGAAGATCCGCTCCGCGATCGCTCGCGCGGGCTCGGCGACGGGGGAGTTGGACGGGGTGGAGGCCCATCTCCTGGCACGCCAGGTGAGCACGCGGCTCGCCCGGCGGCCGGAGCAGCCGCACGTGGAGGAGGTGCAGGACGCCGTCGAGCACCTGCTGATCGACTCGGGGTTCACCGCCACTGCCCGCGCCTACATCGTCTACCGCGAGCAGCACACCCGCCTGCGCGACACCAGGAACGCCGTCGTGGACGTGGCCAACTCGATCTCCGAGTACCTCGACCGCTCCGACTGGCGGATCAACGCCAACGCCAACCAGGGCTACTCGCTGGGCGGGCTGATCCTGAACACCGCGGGCAAGGTGACGGCCAACTACTGGCTCTCGCACGTCTACTCGCCGGAGATCGGGCGCGCGCACCGCGACGGCGACCTGCACATCCACGACCTCGACATGCTGAGCGGCTACTGCGCCGGCTGGTCGCTGAAGACGCTGCTGATCGAGGGCCTGAACGGCGTCGCGGGCAAGGTGGATGCGACGCCGCCGAAGCACCTCACGTCGGCGGTCGGCCAGATGGTCAACTTCCTCGGCTGCCTGCAGAACGAGTGGGCCGGCGCGCAGGCGTTCAGCTCCTTCGACACCTACCTGGCGCCCTTCATTCGCAAGGACGGGCTCACGTATGAGCAGGTGCTGCAGTCCATCCAGGAGCTGATCTACAACCTCAACACCCCGTCGCGCTGGGGCACCCAGACGCCGTTCACCAACCTCACCTTCGACTGGGTGTGCCCCGAGGATCTGCGCGACGAGATCCCGGTCATCGGAGGCGAGGAGATGGACTTCACCTACGGCGAGCTGCAGGCCGAGATGGACATGATCAACCGCGCCTACATCCAGGTGATGACCGAGGGCGACGACCGCGGCCGCGTGTTCACCTTCCCCATCCCCACCTACAACATCACCCCCGACTTCGCCTGGGATTCCCCGAACGCCGACGCGCTGTTCGAGATGACCGCCAAGTACGGCCTGCCCTACTTCCAGAACTTCGTGAACTCCGAGCTGAAGCCGAACATGGTGCGCTCGATGTGCTGCCGTCTCCAGCTCGACCTGCGCGAGCTGCTCAAGCGCGGCAACGGGCTGTTCGGATCGGCGGAGCAGACCGGCTCGCTGGGTGTGGTCACCGTCAACCTCGCGCGGCTGGGCTACGCCCATGCCGGCGACGAGGCGGGCCTGATCATCGCGCTCGACCGGCTGCTGGAGCTGGCCCGCGACTCGCTGGAGATCAAGCGCAAGGTGATCCAGCGCTACATCGACGAGGGGCTTTTCCCTTACACGAAGCGCTACCTGGGGACGCTCCGCAACCACTTCTCGACGATCGGCGTCAACGGCATGAACGAGCTGGTGCGAAACTTCACGGCCGACGCCTACGACATCACCGACGAGCGCGGCCACGCCATGGCCGTGCGGATCCTCGACCACGTCCGCACGCGGATGGTGGAGTTCCAGGAGGCCACCGGCCACATGTACAACCTGGAGGCCACGCCCGCGGAGGGCACCACCTACCGGTTCGCCAAGGAGGACCGCAAGCGCTTCCCCGGCATCCTGCAGGCCGGCACCGAGACCAACCCCTACTACACCAACTCGTCGCAGCTGCCCGTCGGCTTCACCGACGACCCGTTCGAGGCCTTGGAGCGTCAGGAGGAGCTGCAGGGCAAGTACACCGGCGGCACCGTCTTGCACCTGTACATGTCGGAGCGGATCTCGGATGCCGACGCCTGTCGCGAGCTGGTGCGCCGCTCGCTCAGCACCTTCCGGCTGCCCTACATCACCGTCACGCCCACGTTCTCGATCTGCCCCTCGCACGGCTACCTGCACGGCGAGCAGCCCACCTGCCCGACCTGCGCCGCCGCGGGCGTCGAGCAGGAGTGCGAGGTGTGGACGCGCGTGATGGGCTACCACCGGCCCACGTCGTCGTTCAACATCGGTAAGAAGGGCGAGCACGCGGAGCGGACGCCGTTCCTCGAGGCCAGGGCCCAGTTGGAGCCGGCGGGCGCATGACACTCGGCGCGACGGCGGAGGCCCGACGATCGGACCAGCGGGAGCTGGCCATCGCCGGGCTCAGCCGGCTGTCGACCTGCGACTGGCCGGGCAAGCTGGTGGCCACTGTGTTTCTGCAGGGCTGCCCGTGGCGCTGCACCTACTGCCACAACGTCGAGCTGCTGGACATGACAGCGCCGGGCCAGGTGTCGTGGGTGTCGGTGCTGGGCCTTCTCGACCGGCGACGCGGCCTCCTTGACGGCGTGGTGTTCTCCGGCGGGGAGCCGACGCGCCAGGAGGGGCTGGTCGCCGCGATGGGGGAGGTGCGGGAGCGAGGATTCGACGTCGGGATTCACACCGCAGGCGCCTATCCGCGACGCCTGGCCCAGGCGCTGCCGCTGCTGGACTGGGTGGGCCTGGACATCAAGGCGCTGCCGTCGACATACGCGGCGGTCACCGGGGTGGAGGCGAGTGCGGCCAAGGCGTTCGAGTCGCTGAACCTGGTGCTGGCCAGCGGCGTCGATCACGAGGTGCGCGTCACCGTCGACCCTGCCATCCACACCCGCGAGCATCTGGTCGAGCTGGTCTACGGCCTGCTCGGACGAGGTGCTGTTCGTGTCGTCCTGCAGGAAGCCCGCACTGTCGGCACTCGCCCCGACTTCACCGTCGCGACGCCGATTGCCCTGCCTGAACTGGTCGCCCAACTCCCCGACGCCGTCACCCTCCGCGCCGCCTGACCAAGCGCGCAGGAAAGACCATCACCGTGAAGGTCGCCAGCCCAACGACTGGGAGGCCCCCCGTCGCTCGACTCACGTCGATGCTGCGACGGGCGGCCAACTCGGCGGCATGGCGAGCGGCCCACGTGCCCAGCCAGGAGTGGTTATGGTGGGAGGAGAGCGGTCTCAGAGAGGAGAAGCTGCCATGAAGGTCCTGGTCCCGGACGCCTACCGCGGTGCGCTGCCCATCATCGAAGGCGTGGAGATCGTCGTCGTGCCCACTCGCGAGCCCATCGCCGAGGAGCACCTCGACGCGGAGGTGCTCGTGGCCTGGGGGCAACCCCAGGCGGTGCTTCGCGACGCGGCTCAACGCCTGACCGACCTCCGGCTGGTCCAAGGCTTCCAGGCCGGACCCGACGTCGTGGTCTCGGCGGGCTTCGCGCCCGAGGTGCCCATCTGCTCGGGCGTCGGCCTGCACGACGGCCCGGTGGCCGAGCACGCGCTCGGCCTCACGCTCGCGCTGCTGCGCAACCTGCCGCTCGCGCTCCGGCGTCAGGCCGAACGGCAGTGGGACGGTCGGCTGGGCGGCACCCTGCGACCGCGCGCCTACGACGGCCGCGTCACCACGCTGGACGGCGCCAACGTCACCATCTGGGGGTTTGGGTCCATCGGGTCGACGCTCGCGCCGCTGCTCTCGGCGCTCGGCGCGCGCGTGACCGGCGTGGCGCGCAGCGCCGGCGAGCGGCACGGCTACCCGGTGGTCGACGAGGCGGGCCTCGACGCGCTCCTGCCCGAGACCGACGTACTGGTGATGATCCTCCCGCACGCCGCCGAGACCCGTAGCGCGCTGAGCGCCGAGCGGCTGGCACGCCTGCGTCAAGGTGCGCTGCTGGTCAACGTCGGCCGCGGCACCACCGTCGACGAGGATGCGCTGGTGCGCGCGCTCGAGTCCGGTCACCTGGCAGCCGCGGCGCTCGACGTCGCCGCCACAGAACCGCTGCCCGCCGACTCCCCGTTGTGGGTGGCGCCCAACCTGCTGCTCACCCCGCACACCGCAGGCGGGCGCCCGCGGCACGCCGACCGCCTGCTGACCAGCCAGATCGCCGCACTCCGCGCCGGCCGCCCGTTGCGGAACGTCGTCCCGCGCTGATCTCATCCTGCGCTGATCTCATCCCGCGCTGATCTCGTCCCGGATGCCTGCCCCAGATCCGTGACGCCTGCCTTGCACCGTGACGCCTGCGCTGTCACGCCTCCTAGGGCAGGCGACACGACGTAACGCAGGCGTCGACGTCGGAAGGCAGGCGTCACGGTGCAAGGCAGGCGTGACGGTGCAAGGCAGGCGTGACGGTGCAAGGCAGGCGGTTAGTGCCGGAAGCAGGCGTCACGGGTCGGAAGGCTGGCGTCACGGTCGTGCACAGGCGTTGCGGTGGACCAGTGCAAGGATGGGGAGGTGAGCTCGACCCGCACCGACCTGACCAGGTTCGCCTGGCTCTCCATCGCTGCTGCCCTCGTCACGATCGCCCTGAAGGCGGGCGCGTGGCTGATCACGGGCTCGGTGGGTCTGGCGTCGGACGCGGCTGAGTCGGTCGTCAACCTCGTCGCGGCCATCGTCGCGCTCATCGCGCTGCGCGTCGCGGCCAAGCCCGCCGACAACAACCACCACTACGGCCACACCAAGGCCGAGTACTTCTCGGCGATCGTCGAGGGCGCGATGATCTTCGTCGCCGCGGCGGCGATCCTCGTCATGGCCGTGCAGCGGCTGCTCAGTCCCCAGCCGTTGGAGCGGGTGGGCATCGGCCTGCTCATCACGGTGGTCGCGGCGATCGTCAACGGCGCCGTCGCGCTCGTGCTGCTGCGCGCGGGCAAGACCTACAACTCCATCACGCTGCGCGCCGACGGCCACCACCTGATGACCGACCTCGTGACGTCGGTGGGTGTCGTGATCGGCGTCGGGCTGGTGGCGCTGACCGGCTGGGTGTGGCTCGACCCGGTCGTCGCCATCGCCGTCGGCCTGAACATCATCGTGACGGGCTGGCGACTGATCGCCGAGTCGTCGCGGGGCCTGATGGACGAGTCGCTGCCGAAGGAAACCAACCAACGCCTCCGCGAGATCCTGGCCGAGCACTCGTCCGACGACGTCTCGTTCCACGCCATGCGCACCCGTGTCTCCGGTGCCCGCGCGTTCATGGAGATGCACATGCTGGTGCCCGGCGAGTGGACGGTCAAACGCGGCCACGACGCGCTGGAGGACCTTTCCGACCTGATCCGCGCGGAGTTCCCCGAGGTGCACGTCACCGGCCACCTCGAGCCCATCGAGGACCCGCGCAGCTACGAGGACCAGCACCTCGACTAGGTCGTGTTACGAAAGCCGAAATGGTGTGGTTCACGCCGACCCGGCCGACCTCTGATGAGACGGGTGCCCTGAGCTGCTGCCGCAACTCCCTGCCCAAAGCGCGGGACGTAACGACCAAGGGCCCCGGCGCTTCGCGCGGGGGCCCGGCTCAAGGACCGGTCTCTGAGGAGCAGCGCACCGCAGTTGGGCCGCGGCCGGTCCCCGAGGAGCTGCGCACCGCGGCCGGGCCCTGACGAGCGGCGCACAACGGTCGGTCGCTGAGGAGCAGCGCACAACGGTCGGTCCCCGAGGAGCAGCCTCGCAGACCAGCCGACACCGAGCGATCCCTGAGGAGCAGCCCCGCATGCTGACCTACACCGAGCGCAGGCGATGCGGGGCTGCGTCTCGAAGGGTCCGAAACCACAGCCCGACCGATCCCCAATCCAGCAGTCACACCCTCCCGCGCGCATAAATCTCTGTATACGGGCAGCCGCGCGAATAATTGCACCGCTGCCCGTATACGGAGATTTGTGCAGGGAAACCACCGCAAGACCGGCCAACGCTGACCATGCCAGGGGCAGGGTCACGTTCCTCCGCCCGGGAAGATGACAGAGGGTGAGGTGGGGATGCGCTTCGTCGAAGCGTAAGAACACCCATGCACTGAGACCAGAGGTGACTGTGGGCACAGAACCGGGCCGGCAGCGAGACGGAGCGCCTCCCCACCTCACCCGCCGGCCCTGTGGTTGAGATCCCGGGTAGGTGCGGGACCTTTCGACACGGCGTTCGGCTGGCGCCTCACGGCCGGCTCAAGGAACGGGGCCCACCTCACCCGCCCGTGCTCGTGGTTGAGATCCCGGGTAAGCGCGGGACCTTTCGACACGGGCCCGGCGCTTCGCGCGGGGGCCCGGCTCAAGGAACGACGCCCACCTCACCTGCCCGCCCTGTGGTCGGGTCACTGCTCACGCTCGGGACCTAACGACCAAGGCGTTCGGCTAGCGCCTCACGGCCGGCTCAAGGAACGGGGGCCTTACCGAAGTGGTGGCCGTGGTGGGCGGCTTCCTGGCGCGCCACAGCGTCGTCCAGTAGGGCACGTCCACTTTCGCAACACGACCTAACGGGACACCAGCAGTAATCCGCCGACACCAGCGCAAACCCTCGTTACCAGCGCTATAGCGCTGGTAACAGAGACGACTGCTGGTATCCGCGAACTACCGCTGGTATCCGGGACTAGTCCTGGTATCCGCGAGTAGTGCTGGTAACGGAGACAACTGCTGGTGTCGGCGGATTACTGCTGGTGTCCGGGAGTACTGCTGGTGTCGGCGCGAGTTGTGCTGGTGTCGGCGAGTTGTGCTGGTGTCCGGGAGTTGTGCTGGTGTCCGGGAAATAGCGCTGGTGGGCACTGGGGTGACGGTGGTGTCAGCCGGCGCCCATCAGGGCGAGGAGCACACCGCCGGCTACCACCGAGGCCACCTGGCCGGCGGCGTTGGCGCCCATCGCGTGCATGAGCAGGAAGTTGTCGAAGTTCTCGCGCTGCGCCTCGCGTTGCACGACGCGGGCGGCCATCGGGAAGGCGGAGATGCCGGCGGCGCCGATCAACGGGTTGAACTTGCCGCGGGAGAACACGTTCATGAGTTTGCCGAACGCGACGCCCATCACGGTGTCCAGGCAGAAGGCGACCAGGCCGAGGACGAGGATCAGCAGTGTCGACACGTTCAGGAACTTCTCGCCGACCATCGTCGACCCGATCGCCAGACCCAGGAACAGCGTCACGACGTTGGCGAGTTCGTTCGATGACGCACCCACCAGCCGCTCGACCACCTTCGACTCGCGCATCAGGTTGCCCAGCATCAACATGCCGATGAGCGGCGTGGCGAACGGCACGAGCACGCCGACGACGATGGTGACGACGATGGGGAACAGGATCCTGGTGCGCTGCGAGATCTCCCTGCTCGTGTACGGCATCACGATGGCCCGCTCCTTGGAGGTGGTCATCAGCCGCATGATGGGCGGCATGATGATCGGCACGAGGCTCATGTACGAGTAGGCGGCCACCGTGATGGGGGCGAGCAGGTCGGGGGCCAGCTTGTTGGCGACATAGATCGACGTCGGCCCGTCGATGGCGCCGATGATGCCGATCGACGCCGACTGCGCCTGCGTGAACCCGAGGCCGAGTGCCAGCAGCAGGGTGAGGAAGATGCCGAACTGGCCGGCGGCGCCCAGCAGCACCATCTTCGGGTTCTCCAGCAGGGGGCCGAAGTCCGTCATGGCGCCGATGCCGACGAAGATCAGCAGCGGGAACAGCTCGTTGCCGACGCCCATGTCGTAGAGGACGCTGAGCATGCCGTGCTCGCCGACCAACGGCGACAGCGGCAGGTTCGCCAGCACCGCACCGGCCCCGATGGGCAGCAGGAGCAGCGGCTCGTACTCCTTCGTGACGGCCAGCCAGACGAGCAGCAGCCCGACGGCCATCATCACGACGCCCTGCCACGTGACGCCGGCCAGGCCTTGCAGCAGGTAGCTCAGCGTGTCCGGGCTCACAGGTCGTCCTCGAACCGCACCAGCGTCTCGCCGTAACGGACCTGGTCCCCGGCCGAGACGTAGATCTCGGCGACGACGCCGTCGCGGGGGGCGCGCAGCTGGTTGACCATCTTCATGGCCTCGAGCGAGACGACGGGCTCGCCGCGGGCGACCCGATCGCCGACAGCGGCGTCGACCGACAGGATGAGCCCCGGCATGGGCGCGGTCAGCTTGTCACGGGCCGGGCCGGCCGACGGGCCCGCGGGTGCCGCGGCGGGAGCAGCCGCCCGCTGCGCGACAGGCGCGGGTGCGGGAACGGCGGCAGCCTCGGGACGGGGCGTCAGCGCGGGGGTGATGGGGGAGTGCGCCAGGTCGCGGTGGTCGTCGAGCGTGACGTCGATCAGCCGGCCGTCGAGCTGCACGCGGAACAGGTTGGCCCCCGCGGCCTCGACGTCGACCACGATCGGCTGGTCGTTGACGGTGATCGTGTAGCGGCGCATGGCTATCTCCTGCGGATGGGGGTGGAAAGGCGGGAGCGGCCGGCGGCCACCCAGCGGCTCGCGAACAGCTGGCTGCCCGGCGCGAACGCCCGGGTCTCGGGCGCGGCCTGGCGCCGACGGTGCTCGGCGTGGGTCATCACCGCGACGGCGATGGCGGCCACCTGGTCGTCGGTCAGTCCCTCGGCCAGGATCCGGACGGTCGGCGCCGCGGGCTCGGGCAGCTCGTCGTACGGCTGGGCCGCGGGAAGGGCAGGCCGCCGGTCGAGGCGCCCGATGAGGATCAGCACCAGCATCAGCGCGAGCAGCAGGGCGAACACCGCGCCCATGC
Source organism: Arachnia sp. (assembly GCA_047602285.1). Taxonomy (GTDB): domain Bacteria; phylum Actinomycetota; class Actinomycetes; order Propionibacteriales; family Propionibacteriaceae; genus Arachnia. The sequence continues at coordinate 1,180,925 of JASGHR010000001.1, read as the reverse complement.
CCACGAGCATCATCATGAGGCCCCAGCCCAGGTTCTCCATGGCGACGACCTCAGACCGGGAAGAGGCCGTGCTTCTTCGGCACGTCCTGGCTGACCTTGGTGCGGAGGACCTCCAGCGCCCGGATGAGGCGCGTGCGGGTCTCGCGGGGCTCGATCACCTCGTCGATCTGGCCGACGTCGGCCGCCTGGTATGGGTTGAAGAACTTCGCCTTGTACTCGGCGATGAACCGGGCCTCCTCAGCCGCAGGGTCGTCGGCCTTCGCGATCGCGGTGCGGTGCAGGAGCCGCGCGGCACCCTCGGCGCCCATCACGGCGATCTGCGCCGACGGCCACGCGTAGGCCACGTCGTTGTTCATCTGCCGGGAGCTGAGCGCCACGTATGAGCCGCCCATCGCCTTGCGGGTGACGATCGAGATCTTCGGCACGGTCGCCTGGCAGTAGGCGTAGATGATCTTCGCGCCGTGCCGGATGACGCCCCGGTGTTCCTGCTCGACGCCGGGCAGGTAGCCGGGGCAGTCGACGAACGTGACGAGCGGGATGTTGAACTGGTCGCACAGCGTGATGTGGCGCGCGATCTTGTCCGAGGCGTCGATGTCCAGGCAGCCGGACAGCGCCGTCGGCTGATTGGCGACGAAGCCGACGCTCGCGCCGTCGAGCCGCGCGAAGCCGACGAGCGCGTTGGGGGCGAAGTCGCGGTGCAGCTCGAAGCCGGAGCCGTGGTCGAAGACGCGCTCCAGCACCTCGCGCATGTCGTAGGCCACGCGGTCGTCCTCGGGCACGATCGTGTTGAGCGCCTCGTCCATCCTGTCGGCCGGGTCGTACGGCTCCAACTGTGGCGGGTCCTCCGCGTTGTTCTGCGGGAGGTAGCCGAGCAGCGCCTTCGTCAGGCTGAGCGCGTGCTGCTCGTCCTCGGCGATCAGCTGCGCGACGCCGGACGTGACGTTGTGCACGTAGGCCCCTCCCAGCTCCTCGGCGGTGACCTCCTCGCCGGTGACCGTCTTGATGATGTCCGGGCCGGTCAGGAACATGTTGGAGGTCTGGTCCACCATCACGGTGATGTCGGTGAGCGCCGGCGAGTAGACGGCGCCGCCCGCGCACGGGCCCATGATGAGCGAGATCTGCGGGATGACGCCGGACGCTTTGACGTTGCGCATGAACACCTCGCCGTAGGCGGCCAGCGAGCGGATGCCCTCCTGCACGCGCGCGCCGCCCGAGTCGTTCAGCCCGATCAGCGGGATGCCCGCCTCGATGGCCAGATCCTGGATCCGGGAGATCTTGTTGGACTGCACCTCGGAGAACGAGCCGCCCAGCACGGTGAAGTCCTGCGCGAAGACCGCGACGCGGCGGCCCTGGATCTTGCCGAACCCCGTGATCACGCCGTCGCCCGGGTGGCGGCGCTCGGCCATGCCGAAATCGGTGGTCTGGTGGGTCGCCAGCGCGCCGAGCTCCTGGAACGAGCCCTCGTCGAGCAGGATCGCGAGGCGCTCGCGCGCCGTCAGCTTTCCCCGGGCGTGCTGGGCGGCGATCCGCTCAGGCCCGCCGCCCTCCAGTGCCCGCTGCCGCTTCTCCCGGAGGGTCGCCAGTTGGTCGTTCATCATCGCCTCGCCTGTGAGCCATGTCGGTGTCTGCTGACTTCACTCCAGGCTAGCGATGGCCCTAGTCGAGTCTGCGGGCGGGGCCCCCTGGGCGCGTGACGAGCGTGCTCGCGGCCCCCGCGACGGCGGGGAACTCGGCGACGTAGCGGTCCAGCCAGCGTGCGCCGAAGGCCTCGGCGTCGGCCGCGTCGACCAGCGCCCAGACCGAGCCGCCGAAGCCCGCGCCGAAGCCGGACGCGGCGTGCGCGCCCAACTCCCGGGCCAGCGCCTGCAGCCGGTTGGTCTCCGGGATCTGGTTACCCAGCGCCTCAGCGGCATTGCGGTGCGAGAGGTCGACCGCGCGGCCGAAGGCCTCCAGGTCGCCCGCTTCCAGCGCCTCGATCGCGCGCGGGATGGCCACCTCGGTCTCGGTCACGAAGGCGGTCAGCCGGGCGGTCAGCGCCGGGTCGTGGGCCGCGACCGCGCGCAGCCCCTCGAGCGCGTCCTCGTCGCTGGCCAGGGCGTCGGCCAGGACCGCATGCGCGCTGCCGGTGGCGTCGTTCCACGCCTCCACCAGCGCGCGCGCCGTCAACGACGCGCGGTTGTACGCCTCCAGCGCTGCCCCTGTCTTCTCCGCGAGTACGCCGCTGACGGCGACGACGAAGGTCAGGTCGGCGGGGAAGGGCACCTCGCGGCGACGCACGATGGGGCAGAACGTGAACTCCGTCAGCGTCGACGCCGCGCAGCACAGCATCGCCGTGTGATCCTCCGAACCGCCGAACGTGCCGACGCCCCGCAGCCCCTCGAGGTCCTTGAACGTCAGCCCGTTCTCGATCGTGGCCAGGTAGCCGGCCAGGTCCAGGTCGTCGACGATGTTCGCGCACCACGCGGGGTGCGAGCGGAGATTGTTGTCGTCGACCAGCGCCAGCGCTGTCGCGACGACGAGGGCCGACGACGAACTCATGCCGGAGGCCAGCGGAAGGTTGGAGTCGAGCACGATCCGCGCCGGGCGCAGCGCGCCGAAGTTCAGCGCCAACCGGTCCAACGCCGCCTGCACATAGTTGCCCCAGTGCCCGGCCGGCAGCGCCGGGTCAACGCCCGGGCGCAGTGCCAGCTCGCCGGGGAGCGCCGTGGTCGAGACCACGAACGGGGCATCGGATGTTTCGACACGGTCCGGGCGCTCCGCGCCGGGGCCTCGGGATCCAAGGAACGAGCTCGGGTCCGCGCCGGAGACGTGGGATTCAAGGAGCGGGGTCAGGGTGGCGGTGATGCCGCGGTCGACGGCCGCCAGCAGCGAGCGGCCGCCCATGTAGTCGGTGTGCTTGCCCAGCACCTCGAGGCGGCCGGGGACGAACCACTTCACAGTCGAGCCTCGCGGTCGCCCAGGGCGTCGGCGACCGACGCGATGTCCCCGCGGTTGCTGAGGTCGAGCACGCCCTGGTCGCTGACCACGACGGCGTACGGGTCGCCGGCGGCGATCGCCGCGCGGACGGCGTCGGGGAGCTCGTACTCACCGCGCGCCGACTTCGGGATGGCGCGGGCCGCCGCGAAGATCGCGGGGCCGCAGAGCCAGCAGTTCATGGAGACGACGGCGTCGGGGCCCAGACGCTCGGCCGTCGCGGCGTCGGGCTTCTCGACGAGCTCGTCGAGGTTGCCAGCCTCGTCGGCGGTCGCCAGCGCGAAGGCCGCGATCTTCTCCGGCGCGATGTTGGAGCCGGTGAGCAGCCCCTCCTTGGTGAACCCCACGAGCGCAGAGCCGGGGACGGCGGAGAGCAGGCGCAGGGCGTCGGCCGGGTAGTAGTTGTCGGAGTTGACCACGAGCACGCGGTCGTCGCCGGCGAACTCCTCGGCGGCCAGCACGGCGTTGGCGGTCCCCAGCGGCTCCTCCTGCACGGCATACGAGATGGTGATCCGCTCCTTGGGGACGGCGTCGTAGTACTCGCGGATCATGTCGTGCTCGGGGCCTATGACAAGGCACACATCGGTGAAGCCCGCGTCGGCGAGCGCGGTCAGGACGTGGTCGAGGAAGGGGCGCCCCACGGAGATCATCGCCTTGACGCCTGAGTCGGCGGCCTTGGACTGCTCGGCGCTGAGGGCGACGCCCTCGGCGGCCTTTCGCATGCGGGAGCCGAGGCCGCGCGCCAGGATGACTGCCTTATGGGGTGTGCCGTAGGTCATATCCAGCAGCGTATTGAACCCCTGTGCCAGGGGGAAACCGAGTCAGCTGATGTGCTCGGCAGCGGTGCGCAGAATCACGGCCATGGAGACGGCTCCGGGGTCGAGGACGCCGAGCGAATCGGACGCGCGCAGGGCGGCGCGGCCGCGTCGGGCCACCATGTCGGCCGTGCGGTCGCGCCCGGCCTCCGCCGCTGCCGCCGCCTCCGCGAGTGCGGTCTGCAGGTCGACACCCTCGGCCGCCGCACGTTCGAGCACCTCGACCGCGGGGGCCAGCGCGTCGACCATCGTCTTGTCGCCCGGCTCCGCCTTGCCGCGGGCCACGATCCCGTCCAGGCCCGCGCGGACCGCCGTCGCGATGGAGGCGGTGGTCTTCTCGCGCGGCCACATGGCGCCGCTGCGCAGCAGGAAGGTGCCGAACAGCGGCCCCGACGCGCCACCGACGACGCTCACCAGCGCCATGCCCGCGTGTCGCAGGGCCTCGTTCGGGGTGTCCAGCCGGTCGAAGTCCATGAACTGGGCGGTGTGGAAGCCGCGATGCATGTTGGTGCCGTGGTCGCCGTCGCCCAGGAGCCGGTCCAGGTCGTTCAGCTCGAGGACACGGCCGTCGAACTCGCGCGCGGCAGCGCGCAGCCACTCGACGACGGCGGTCACTCCCGACTCCATGTGCGCCCTTCCCTTCCCGGTGCGAAGGGTCATCCTCTCACACACGAGTGAAGGGACGGTTAACGAAGACCGCGGAGGAAATCCTCGTCATCGTCGGGCGCCCTGTCGATGTGGTGCGGGCGCGGGGGGCCGCTCACGGGGCGGCCGAAGAACAGCCACAGCACCGGCCCGACGACAGGAACGCAGATCACGAGGAAGGCCCACAACCAGCGGGGCATGGCACGCACCGATCGGCCCCGTGACTGTGCGACCTCGACGACGCAGTACACGGTGAGCATGATCACGATGACGATCAGCAGCACGCGCAGCATGCCGAGGAGTCTACCGCTCGCGGGTCCGGCGTTAGGCTGGGCGCCGTGCAGGACGGGATCGAGGGCGTGCGGCGGCTGCTGGCGCAGGGCTCCGGGCTTTGGCTGGCCGACGGCGAGGGCGCCGCGCCGGAGGGCTCTGCCGTCGTGGGCACCTCGGGGTCGACAGGCGAGCCCAAGCTCGTCGTGCTCTCCCGGGACGCGCTCGCTGCGGCGGCCGATGCGGCGGCCGAGCGGCTCGGCTTCGCCGCCACCTGGCACCTGGCCCTCGACCCCCGCTACGTCGCCGGCCTGATGGTGCTGGTGCGTGGGCTGCGCGGCGCCGGCGTGGCCGATGCGGGCCCGGGCCTGGAGCGGCTGGCGCCGCGCGCGGGCCGCAACGCCGTCTCGCTGGTGGCCACCCAGCTCTACCGCGCCCTGCAGTCGCCCGAGACGACCGCCGCCCTCGCGCGGTTCGACGCCGTGCTGATCGGCGGCGCCCCGCTGGGTCCGGAGCTGCGCACCCGGGCGGAGGCTGCGGGCATCCCCGTCGTCGAGACCTACGGCATGAGCGAGACCTGCGGCGGTGTCGTCTGGGACGGCACGCCGCTGCCCGGGACCGACGTGCGGCTGGGGGAGCGCGGCCGCATCCTCATCTCGGGCCCGACCCTCTTCTCCTGCTACCTCGGCCGGCCCGACCTGACCGGCGAGGTGCTCCGCGACGGCGCCGTCCTGACCCGCGACCGCGGCCGCCTCCTCCCCGACGGCCGCCTGGTCGTCGACGGCAGGATCGACGACGTGGTGCAGAGCGGCGGCGTGAACGTCGACCTCGCGGAGGTGTACGCCGCCGCCGCTGCGCTCGACCCCGAGACGGCCGTGCTCGCGGTCGACGACGAGGAGTGGGGCGCGCGCGTGGTGCTGGCCGCCACGTGGGGCACGCTCGAGGAGTGGCGCGCCCGGCTGCGGCCCGCGCTGCCCGCAGCCTGCCTGCCCCGGCAGCTGCTGCGGGTCGACCGCATCCCCCGCGGGCTGGGCGGCAAGCCGGACAGAGCGGAGCTGGCCACCCTCGCCCGACGGCTAGAGTTGCCGAAATCATGAACGACTCCCTCTCCGCGTGGGTGGCCGGAGCCCGGCCCCGCACGCTCCCCGCCGCCGTCGCCCCCATCCTCGCCGGGGTCGCCTCGGCCGCCGCGGTGGGTTCCTGGGACTGGCCGGTCGCGGCCCTCTGCCTCGTGGTGGCGCTGGCCATGCAGGTCGGCGTCAACTACGCCAACGACTACTCCGACGGCGTTCGCGGCACCGACGACGAGCGCGTCGGCCCCACCCGGCTCGTGGCCTCGGGCCTGAAGCCGGCGGGCGCCGTCAAACGCGCGGCATTCCTCTCGCTGGGCGTCGGCGCGGTCGCGGGGCTCGGCGTCGTCGCGCTGAGCGGCCAGTGGTGGCTGCTGATCGTCGGCGCCCTCTGCATCGTCGCGGCGTGGTTCTACACCGGGGGCTCGAAGCCCTACGGCTACCTGGGCCTGGGCGAGGTGATGGTGTTCGTCTTCTTCGGGCTGGTCGCCACCGTCGGTACCGCGTACGTCATCGCGGGCCAGGCGCCCGCGCACGCCTGGCTGGCCGGGGCGGCCGTCGGCGTGCTCGCCAGCGGGATCCTGGTGGCCAACAACCTGCGCGACATCGTGACCGACCTGGTCTCGGGCAAGATGACGCTGCCCGCCCGCCTGGGCGACCGCAACGCCCGCACCTTCTACGCGGCCTTGTGTGCCGCGGCGGGCCTCCTCGTCGTCGGGTTCGCGGCGCTCACCACGTGGTGGGCGCTGCTCGCGCTGCTGGCCCTCCTGCTGCTCATCGCGCCGCTGAGGCGCGTGCTGGGCGGCGCCGGCGGACGCGACCTCATCCCGGTGATCCAGGCCACCGGCTTCGCCGAGATCGGCATCGGGCTGGGGCTGCTCGTCGGGGTCGTCCTCGGATGACCCCCTTCGTCTTCGACATCGCGCTCACCGTCGCCTTCCGCGGGATCACCCGGCGCTCCGGCGTGCTGTTCGAGGGCCCGGCCGGCTGGGCGGAGTGGAGCCCGTTCGTGGAGTACGACGACGCGGAGGCCGCGGCCTGGCTGCGTGCCGCGCGTGAGGCCGCCAACCTGGGCCACCCCGCCCCGGTGCGCGACGCCGTGGAGGTCAACGGGATCGTGCCCGCCCTCGCCCCCGAGGCCGCCGCCGCGCGCGCCGTCGCCTCCGGCTGCCGGACCATCAAGATCAAGGTGGCCGCGGCGGGCGAATCCCTCGCCGACGACATCGCCCGCGTCGCGGCGGTGCGCGCCGCGCTGCCCGACGCGCGGATCCGCGTCGACGCCAACGGCGGCTGGCGGCTGGCGGAGGCCGTCGACGCGCTGCGCGAACTCGCGCCCCTCGGCCTGGAGTACGCGGAGCAGCCCTGCGCCTCGGTCGACGACCTGGCGCGGCTCCGCGCCCGCGACCTCGGGGTGCCGATCGCCGCGGACGAGTCCATCCGCCGCGCCGCCGACCCGATGCGCGTGGCCCGCGCCGGCGCCGCGGACATCGCGGTGCTCAAGGTGCAGCCCCTCGGCGGCGTGCGCGACTGCCTGCGGCTGGCCGAGGAGCTGGGCCTGCCCGTCGTGGTGTCGAGCGCGGTGGAGACCTCCGTCGGGCTCCGCGCGGGGGTCGCGCTCGCTGCGGCCCTGCCCGAGCTGCCGTACGCGTGCGGCCTGGAGACGGCGCGGCTCCTGACGGGCGACGTCGTCGACGGGCCGCTGACGCCCGAGGCGGGCAGCCTCGCGGTGCGCGACGTCGTCGTCGACCCTGACCTGCTGCGCGCCCATGCGGCGGGCGAGGAACTCGAGCGGTTCTGGCTCGCCCGGCTCGCGCGGGTCACCGAGATCGTGGAGGGGAAGCGATGAGCAGCGTCAGCCTGGGATCCGCCGTGATCGACGCGCTGATCGGCGGAGGTGTCACCGACGTCGTGCTCGCGCCCGGCTCGCGCAGCGCGCCCCTCGCGCTCGCCGCCGACCGCGCGGACCGTGCGGGTCGGCTTCGGCTGCACGTGCGGATCGACGAGCGGGTGGCGGCGTTCACCGCGCTCGGCCTGGCGAAGGCGTCCGGCCGCCCCGTCGCGGTGATCACCACGTCCGGCACCGCCGTCGCGAACCTTGCCCCCGCGGCGATGGAGGCGACGGCCGCGGGCGTGCCGCTGCTGCTGGTCACGGCAGATCGGCCTGCGCACCTCGTGGGCACCGGCGCCAACCAATGCGGCGACCAGGCCGGGGCGTTCGGCCCGGCCGCGCTCGCCGTCGTCCGCCTCTCGTCGGAATCCGGGGACGTCGCTGCCTGGGCCGCGGGTACGCACCGCGCGCTCGCCGTCGCATCCGGCGTGCGGACGAGGGAGCCTGGCGCCGCCCAACTGAACGTCGAACTGGCCGAACCGCTCGTCGGACCGCTGCCCGAGCCGCGTGTGTCGGCCACGGTGGTGTCGGCCTCAGCCGGGCATCGCGTGGTGGAGCTCGACGCTCGCCGCACGGTCGTCCTGGCCGGCGACGCCCCGCCGGAGGTGGGCGCCGAGGCGCGCGCGCTCGCCGAGGTGAGCGGCGCGCCGCTGCTTGCCGAGCCTTCGTCCAACGCGCGGGCCGGGGCGCACGCCGTCGCCGACTACCGGTTGCGGCTGGCCGACCTCGCGCACCGGATCGAGCGGGTGGTGGTCTTCGGGCACCCGACGTTGTCGCGCCCCGTCTCCTGGCTGCTGGCCCGCGACGACGTGGAGATCGTCGTCGTGTCGGGCCGCGCCACCTGGCCGGACCCCGGGCACCGCGCCGCCGTGGTGGCCGACCGGGTGCTCCTCGCCGACCAGGACCCGGCATGGCTGGACCAGTGGCGCTCGACGCCGGCCCCGCCGCCCCCCGGCCTGACCCGCGAGGCCATCGCCGCGACCGTGCTGGCCGCGCTCGGTCCGGGCGACGACCTGGTGCTCGGCGCCAGCTCGATCATCCGTGCGGCCGACCTCGCGCCCGTCGCCGACCGCCCGCCGCGCGTGTTCGCCAACCGCGGCCTCGCAGGCATCGACGGCACGATCGCCACGGCCACCGGCGTCGCGCTGGCCGGCGGCCGGCCCACCACCGTGCTGCTGGGCGATCTGACCGCCCAGCACGACCTGGGCGCGCTCGTCCGGCCGCCGTCGGAGCCGTGGCCCAGCCTGCGTGTCGTCGTGGCCGACGACGGCGGCGGCAGCATCTTCCGCACGCTGGAGCAGGGCGCGCCCGAGTACGCCGCGAGCTTCGACCGCGTGTTCCTGACCCCGCAGGGCGTCGACCTGGCCGCCGTCGCGACGGCGCTGGGCTGGCGCGCCGCACGGGTCGGCACCGTCGAGGGCCTCGCGGAGGCGCTGGCCGGCGACGCAGAGTTCATCGTGGCGAACGTGGAAGGGGAGGCGCTGTGATCGAGATCGGCGTGATCGGTACCAATTTCATCAGCGAGTGGTTCGTGGCCGCGTGCCGCGCGGGCTCGGGCAGGGTGCGCCCGACGGCGGTGTGCTCGCGCGACGCGGCGCGGGGCGCCGAGTTCGCCGGGCGCGTCGACCTCCCGCGCTCCTTCACCACGGTCGAGGAGATGTGCGAGGCGGTGGACGCCGTCTATATCGCGAGCCCGACGTCGGCTCATCACCCGCAGGCCATGGCCGCGATCGAGGCCGGCCGCCACGTGCTGATCGAGAAGGAGATGGCCGCCTCCGCCGCGGAGGCCGAGGAGATCTTCGCCGCCGCGGAGCGTCGGGGCGTCATCGCGATGGAGGCGGCCCGCCACCTGCACACGCCCGCGTTCCACGAATTCCGGCGCGCGATCGGCGACATCGGCACGGTCCGCTACGCCCACTTCGAGATGCTGCAGTACTCGTCCCGCTACGGCCGCTTCCTCGCCGGTGAGCACGTCAACGCGTTCGACCCGAAGCTGGGCAACGCCGCGCTGGTCGACATCGGCTTCTACCCCTTGTCCGCAGCCCTCGAGTGCTTCGGCACGCGTCCCGTGACCCAGTCCGGCGGCAGCTATCGACTGCACAACGGGTTCGAGGGCGGTGGCAGCATCCAGCTCCGCTACGAGGGTTTCCTGGTGGACGTCGCCTACTCGAAGATCGTCTCCGGGCTCGGCCCCACCCGCGTCCACGGCGAGGAGGGCACCGTCACGGTCAACGCCGTCGGGGAGCCGTCGCGGGTGGAGCTGCACCGCCGCGGCCAGGATCCCGTGGTGCTGGTCGACACCCCGCCGGTCACGCCCGCCGACACGATGGTCCACGAACTCGACGTCTTCGCCGACCAGGTCGACGCCGGCCGCACCGACCCGCACTGGCGCGACATCAGCCTCGCCGTCCGCCGCATCATGGACGCCCACCTCATCGAACCGTGACGGCCCTGGGGTCCGTGAGGGGGCAGGTTCCTGAGGAGCAGACCCGCACGACCTGCTACGGATGAGCAAGGGGGTGCGACGGACGGATCCTCAGGTCGTGCGCAGACGCTTGGCCCACGCGCGCATGCCGATCCGGCCGGCGAGCGCCGCGACGACCCCGGGGATCACGAACAGCGGGAAGGTCGACGGTGTCGCGACGACGCCGTCGTAGCCGGCGAAGGACTGCATCACACCGAGCCCGCCGACGGCGCCGAGCGCGGCGAACACCACCAGGTGCACCCATTCGTGTCGGACGCGGCGCAGCAGCAGGGCTGCGAGCGCGGCCGAGAGCAGGCCGTAGGTGATCAGCACGACGCCCCCGACGATCGTGGCGAAGGCCGCGACCATGAGGCGGTAGGACGGCCCGGCGAACAGGAGATCGAGGGCGAGGTTGGCCACGAGCAGGGCCCCGAGCCCGCAGAGGAGGCCGCGCCCGAAGTCGGCGTAGTCGAAGCGGTGGACGAACGGGTCGTCGGTCATGACGACTCGTCCTGAGCGGTCAGCCAGCGTCGCACGGCGAGCGTGGCGCGGACGTCGTCCTCGTTGTAGTCGAGCACGCGCGCCCGGGCCGCCGTGCGCTCCTCCTCGCTGGGCCCGTCGATCGCCTCGTTGAACCACGACTGCGAGTTCAGGCCGCCGGGCTCCTCGTCGCGCCACGCGAAGCCCGCGCCGCGGTTGGCGACCACCTTGAGGCCGAGGCCGTCGACGCCCACGAAGTTGTCGCGGACGTACCCGAAGAGGTCGACGAAGTGCTCCTTGATGAGCGCGCAGGCCGCCACAAGGTCCGGGTGCCTGCTGCGGTCTGCGAGGCGGCGCAGGTGCACGGTCTCGTAGTCGCTGTAGTGGTAGACGCGCAGGTCGGGGTGGCGTTCCGCGAGGTCGAGCAGCCAGCGCGCGAACTCCACGGCCAGCTCCACCTCGGCGTCGGGCGTGAGGCGCTCGAACCGGCTGAAGTGGCGGAACTCGTCGTCGCCGATCAGCACGCCCCACAGGTAGATCGAGCCGTCGTCGGCCGTCTCGATGTCGAGGTCGACCTCCATGGCCGAGCGCGGCACGTCGATCGGGTCGACGCTCACGCGCTCCAGATGCACGCCGTGCGCGAGCATCCGCGCGCGCCGCGCCGCCTGGCGCAGCCGGTCCTCGGCCCGGTCGCGGTGCCCGGTCTCCGGCAGGTAGCGCGGCAGGATCTCGTCGATGTCGGCCTCGGCCAGCTCGGCCACGGTCTTGATGCCGAGCGAGAGCAGCGTCTGCAGCTCCCGCACGTCGAGTGGCGCCTTGCTGATGCGCAGCGAGAGGTCGTCGTCGTCGATCTGCGTCCGGCACACCTGCCACCAGGCGCACCACTCGCATTCCTTGACCCGGATGGGTCGGACGGCGGGCGGCGGGTCGTCGATGCCGGTGCGGGCCGAGGCCTGCTGCGCTACGTGCACGCGGAACCGGTGCTCGTGGTCGTAGCGCTCCAGCGGCGAACGCAGCTTGTGGCCGGCCGCGCGGGAGAACGTGCGGATGAACTTGTGCGTCAGGTCGACCCAGGTCGCGGTGGGCTCGGCCCCCGAGCAGCGGTCGTCGCCGACCACGGCCGCCATGGGCGTGCCGGACGCGAACCCGCACGACTCGAGCAGCCGCCAGTGGTGCGCGAGCTCGAGCAGCGTGCCCTCGCGGAAGGCGCGGTAACGGGCGTCGGGCAGCGGCTCGAGCGCGCCGATGGTGCCGAGGCGTGACATGCGCAGCGCCGTGGAGCCCGACTGCTTCTCTCGCACCCGGTAGGGCTTGACCTTCAGTGGCCAGTAGCCGGGCGCGCCCGAAGGGGTGTCGTCGCCGCGGACGAGGGCGTCGGGTCGGCCGCTGCGGTGGCCGTCGAGGTCCAGGGGGAGAACGCCGCCCAGGATGACCGGGGCGCCCGCGCCCATCGCCGCGAGGCAGGCCTCCTCGCGCGCCTCCCAGTCGAGCCCGGCCTCGTGCTGGCCACGCAGGTCGACCGCGCCGGGCATCTCCGCGATCCGGTCCAGGACCGTCTTGCGGAAGTCCGAGCCGCCCTGAAACGACTCGCGCAGCGACTCGTCGAGCGGCTGTTCGGGCTTGCTGAGGGTGGGGTCGAAGGCGTTGAAGGTCTTCACCGGGCAGCTGCGCGCGGCGTAGGCGTCCAGGACGAACTGGTTCATTCGGCCTTCCAGCCGCGGTGCAGGGCGACGATCCCGCCGCTCAGGTTGCGCCACTCGACGTCGGTCCAGCCGACCTCGGTCATGACGTCGGCCAGTTCATCCTGCGCGGGCCAGGCGAGGATGGACTCGGCGAGGTATTCGTAGGCCGCGCGGTTGCTCGACAGCTTGGCCATGGTGGGCAGCGCGACGGGAAGGTAGCGGTCGTAGACGTAGCGGAAGGCGCGGTTCGACGGGGTGGAGAACTCGTTGATCACCACGCGCCCGCCGGGCCGCGTGACGCGCAGCATCTCGGTCAGCGCGGCGCGCGTGTCGTCGATGTTGCGCAGTCCGTAGCTGATGGTGACGGCGTCGAAGGTGTCGTCGTCGAAGGGGAGCGCCAGGGCGTCTGCGCCGACGAAGTCGAGGTGGGGGAACTGCGCGCGGCCCTCGCCGAGCATCCCCAGTGAGAGGTCGGCGGCGGTCACAGCGGCGCCGCGCGTGGCAATGGCGGCAGAGGAGCGTGCGGTGCCTGCGGCAAGATCCAGCACCCGCTCACCGGAGCGCGGCGCGATGGCCGCGACGGTGGCCCGACGCCACGCGCGGTCCTGCCCGCCGGTCATCACGGAGTTCATGAAGTCGTAGCGCTTGGCCACGCCGTCGAACATGCGCTGGACGTCGACATGGCGCTTGTCCAACCCGGCTCGCTGCTGGTTCTGCATGGTGACCAGCGTAGTGGACCTCCCTTGCGCCACCTCGCCGCCATGGCGCCGTCCACGCCTTGATCCTCACGCGTCCGTCCGACAAGGGATATTGCCCAGGACCCGGGCAGACCATGGAGTTTTGGCGCACAACTCGGGTCCCTGTGCCCTGTAGAGCACTGCAAGCGGAGTTGTGCGTCAAAATTCCATGGCCGCCGAGAAGCCGGCCTGGGCCGCTGCGAAGAAGCCCCGTCCTCAGCGGTTCACGAGCACCGATTGAAGCTCGCCCACCCGCATCGGCGCCGTGCGCGACAACTCCAAGGGCAAGGTGCCAGACGCGCCGCCGCTCGACCACGACACGTCCCACTCCGAGCGTGCCGTCACCTCGTAGTGACCCATCCGCTCGTACACGTAGTCGCAGTCGGGTGAGGCGACGTTGCGTCCGCCGTTCGACCGGGTGGTGGACCAGGGGGTGCCCTTCCCGCACGTGACGGTCTCGCCGTTTCCCATGTCCCAGACCACGCGACGAACCGTGGCCGTCAGAGTGACGGTCACTCCCCGCTCCGACATCGACGACGAGACCGGCCCCCACTGCTTCGCCGACGGGGCGGCGCTCCACAGCCAGGTGTGCCAGCCGGTGTACGTCATGTGCTGCTTCGTGTCACCCTGCGGGAACGTGTGCAGCTCGGGCGCGCTCAGCTCCAGTGACGCCAGGATCCGCCGCGCCATGTCCTCTGGGTCCGGCGGCGGGAGCGAGGTGTCTGCCCGCCAGGAGTAGAACCACAGGGCGGGGTCCGGCACGAGCGAGCCGCCTGGCCGGACGCATCGCACCACATGCCCTTCCGTTCTTCCGCCCCACGCCGGGTGGTCGAGAGGCACGGTCTCCGACATGTCCTTGCACCACGCCTGCTGCGCGTTGCTCCATTCGCCGGCCGTGGTGCGGCAGCGAACGGCGCGACCCCCGAACAGGCACTCTCCTGGGTGTGCCGATCGAGACCCGCCCCGGCTTGAGTCGTCCCCGCCGTCGTCGTCGCCGGGCCCGTTGTCGGTGTCGGCGCGGAGCAGGCAGATGGTGCCTGACGGGTCCAGCTTCAGGCAGTGCGGCGCTGCGTGTGCCGTGCCAGGCAACCAGGCGATGAGCAGCAGCATCGCGAAGAACAAGCGAAGGCGGGTTAGCACTTCTTGGACTCGTTCCTGCGGAGTGAGACCCTCCATGTGCCGTCTGTGCCCTCGACGAGGGTCATGGACTCCACCAGGGTCACGACCTCCGGGCGCTCCAGGGGTGTGTGGTCGTCGGCGTGCTGAATCACCAGGTCGCTGGAATCCAAGCAGTAGGTGAGGACAGCTGTCCGGGTGCCATCAGGACCTTCTGTTGGTTCGGCCAACTCCACATCGCGGAACCTCATTCCACCCAGCGACACCAGTCCTTCTGTCTCGCAGGGCCACGAGGGCGTCGAGGATGCCGGACTGCTCTTCTCCGGCCGTCACCAGCTGAGTCTCGGTGAAGTCGCTGTGCCCCATCGGGTCGGCCGCGAAATTCTCGTAGACCTCCCAATAGCGCTGCCAGCCGGCGAGGATCGCGGCTGACACCGGATCTTCGGTGGGCAGATCGATGGGGTACGACGGCAGAACGCTCGGCGACGGGCTGGGCGACGGCGAGGTTGGCGAAGGGGAGGGTGAGACGACGGGAGAGGCCGACGTGTGAGTGGGCGAGGGCGTGGTCGGCGGACGCTCCGGCGGGGTGCAGCTCGCGAGGAGCAGCACCGCGGCCGCGGCCGACAGAACTCGACGCATCGCTAACCCCCCGGAACTGGTCGATACATGTGGGGTCATTCAACCAAGCCCCGCGCGGGCGCGACAGCCCTCAAGGAGAATCTGTGGATAACCGCGAAAGGTGTGCTCACGGATGCGGTGCCGGGTCGGCCGGTTCGTCAGGGCTTTGGCTTTGGGGGACAATGGCGTCCGTGGCTAAGAAAGACGTCGTGCTCCAGGTGGATAACCTCAAGAAGGGCTACGGGCCCGTGACCATCGTGGAGGGCTTCTCGATGAAGGTCCACGCAGGCGAGGCCGTGGCCCTGACCGGGCGCAACGGCGCGGGCAAGTCCACCGTGCTGCGGTGCCTCGTCGGCGCCGATCGCCCGGAGGAGGGCACCGTCACCGTCAAGGGCGTGAAGGTCAGCGAGACCAACCCGGTCATCCGACGCGACGTCGCCACGGTCATCGACGACCTCGACTTCTTCCCCGACCTCTCCGTCGTCGAGCACCTCGACCTGCTCGCCCGGGCACACGGCCTCGCCGACCCCGACGCGCTCGTCGACGAGGTGCTCGAGGAAGTCCAGCTCGTGCCGCAGGCCGGGCAGCTGCCCTCCACCCTGTCGTCCGGCCAGCGTCGGCGCCTCGCGCTGGCGACCGCCTTCGTCCGTCCGCGCTCGCTGCTCGTCCTCGACGAGCCCGAGCAGCGCCTCGACGTCGAGGGCGTCCAGTGGCTCGGCCGGCGTCTCAAGGCGGAGATCGACAACGGCCTTGCCATCGTCCTGGCCAGCCACGAGCCGAGCCTGCTCGAGGCCATCGGCGCTCGTCAGATGCGGCTGGGGGTCTGATGTCGACGATCGACCCGCGCTTCGGCGAGGTGGGTGAGGTCGACGAGCGGCAGCTCGCGCTGCTGATGCGCGACTGGCGCCGTGGCCGTGCCGACCGCAACCTGTGGCAGGCGCTCTCCGACGGCTACGTCATGGTGTTCGCGCTCGTCATGATCGGCGCCATGTTGGTGTCCTCGATCATCCAGGCTCAGCAGGTGGTCGCGGTCTGCGAGACGGCCGGCTGCCAGGCCGCGCGCGGCCTGCTGCCCTGGGCGGCGGTGGCCGGCATCCTCGCGTTCACGATCGTGCTCTCGCGCATGTTCGGACCCGTGCTGGCGTCGTCGGCCGAGGGTTTCTGGCTGATGGACGGACCGACGGACCGACGGCGGATCCTCGCCAAGCGCCTGATCGCCGCCATCGCCCTGGCCTTCGTCGCCGGCGTTCTGTTCGGCGCGCTGATCGCAGCCCTCACCGGCTCCCCGATCCTGCAGGTGGGCATCTGGGCCCTGGCCGGCGGCTTCGGCGCGGCCGGCCTCGTCGCGCTGTCGGCCGCGGAGCAGGGTGCCGACCGACGCTGGGTGCTGCTGCTCGTCCAATGGCTGATCGCGCTCGCCGCCATCGGCACCATGGTGCTGCTCGTGGGCGGTGCGGCCGGCTGGTTCGCGCTCGGCGCGCTCGCCCTGCTGTCGGTGGAGCTCGCGCTCATCATCGCCGGCGTCGGTGTCCTGCTGATCGTCGTCGCCGGCCTCGTCGCCTGGGGCCGCCTCAACAACATCCGCCGTCAGCGCCTGACCTCGGGCGGGTCGCTGCTCAGCGGCCTGCAGGGCGCGGCGTTCGCGCTCGAGTTCGCCCTGATCCGCGACATCCTCATCGAGGCGAAGGCCAAGGAGCGCGGGCACGTGCGCCCCACGCGCGGCGTCGGTACCGGCATGCGCGCGCTCGTCATGCGCGACGTGCAGCGGCTGTGGCGCCAGCCCCTCCCGCTGCTCACGCTGCTGGGCAGCGCCGTCGTCCCCTACGCGGTGCAGGCGCTGGGGCTCACCAGCCTCAACCCGCCGCTGTCGGCGCTCGTCCTGATGGTCGCGCTGATCCCGTTCATGAACTCTCTGCGCGTGCTGACCCGCACCAAGGGCCTGCAGCGCTGCTTCCCGTACAGCGTCGGCCAGGTGAAGCAGGCCGCGATGGTGGTGCCCGGCATCCTCGCGCTGCTGTGGACCATCGCGGCGTTCCCCGCATTCCTGGGTCTTGCCGGCGGCGTTCCCGCCAGCCCGGTGGACGCGGCCAGCTCCGCGCTCGTGACGGGTGTCGCGGGTCTGCTCGCCGCCGTGCGTTGGGTCGCGGCCAAGCCCGCCGATTACTCCGGCCCGATCGTCGCTACCGGCATGGGCGCGATGCCCCCTGGCCTGATGTTCTCGCTGGTGCGCGGCATCGACATGGTGGCCCTGATCACCCTCCCGGTGGTGTTCAACCTCCCCGTCTGGGTGTCGCTGGTCATCGCCGTGATCGCCTTCTCGCTCCTGCGCAGCGGTTTCGACCGCGACGCCATCATGGAGCAGCAGGAGGAGCAGCGTCGCATCCTGGAGGCGGAGAAGGCGCGCCGCGCCGGCCTCGCCGCCCCCGGCAAGCAGAAGGTGCAGGTCCAGCGGAAGTCGCGCTGACCGTCGTCGGCTCGGCTCCCTCTCGTCGTGGTTTCGGACCCTTCGAGACGGCGCCGCGGTGGGTGCCACTCGGTGCCGGCCTACCGACGCGGCGCCTCCTCAGGGATCGATGCGGCGAGCCGGCTGGAGGGAGGCCCCCTTGGTGACCACGTTGACGGGATCAACCTGGCCGATGCCCGCGAGCGCCATGGGCTTTCTGGCGCCGTTACGACACCCAGGTCGAGGGCTCGCGGGCGGCGAGGATCACGTCGATGACCTGCCGATCGTCAAGGAACCGGGGGAGGCGCTGCAGGTACCGGACGAGTTGGCGCCGCGGGACGACGGTCACGTCCTCGGGTTGGGCTCGGACCGTGACGGTGCGGGCATTGACCGGCACGATGAGGCCCCGGACCGGCACGTCTCTCCGCAGCGCGACGCCGAGGAGGCGGGACGCGCGCTGCGCCTCGTGGCGGGCGTTGCGGACGTACGGGTGCTTGGTGCCGTTGACCATGAACGTGTTGCCGCCCACCCACACGTTCCCGTTGGGGTGGTGTTTCGTGTTGATGGTGAAGACGCCGCCGGGACCGGCGACGACGTGGTCGATGTCGGCATCGCCGTCACCTACCGGGATCGAGTTCAGGAACGCCCAGCTGGTGTCCTTGCGTGTCAACGCGAGCAGTTCGTCGCACACGAGGCGTTCCCCGATCTGCCCGAGCTCCCAGCTGGAATAGGCACGCGTGCCGAGCAGCAGCCGTCGCCGCATGCTCGGCACCTGCCCCGCGGCTCGCGCCGCGTCCACCTGCGGCTGCAGACTCTGGCCGGGATGCGTCGCGGCCAAGTTCTGGGCGGGTGGCGGAACAAGGGGTGCTGGCGTCTCGGGAAGTGCCGACGGCGCTGCCTCGGGCGAGGGCGCGCGTGGCTCGAGCGGAGGGATCGGCGCGACGCCGTCGGGGAGGGTGAAGTCGGGGCCACGGGGAGCGACCGGCGGGTCGTCGGCAGGCGACGACTGCGCGGCCAGCCACTCGGCGGCGGCGTTCGCGACGACGTCTGCATCGGCGGCGGCCGCGGGGTGCGGGGTGGAGGTCTTGAGGTCCCACCAGCCGAGGTCGACGCCGTCGGGTGTGCGGACGTACAGCCGGTCGTGCCCGTAGCGCTGCCACCGGGTCACGATCATGCGACGACCCTAGCGATGTCCGGCCGTCGCGGTGGGCGGTCCTAGGGTTCCAGGCCCAAGGCCTGGAGCATCGGGATGAACTTCGCGCCTGTCTCTTCCAACTCGACGGCCGGGTCGGAGTCGGCGACGATCCCGGCGCCGGCGAAGAGCTGGATCTCGTTCGGGGCGGTGGGCCGGACGACACCGCCGCGCAGCGCGATGGCCCACTCGCCGTCGCCCGCTGTGTCGACCCAGCCGACGGGGCCCGCGTAGCGACCACGGTCCAGGGACTCCAGTTCGCTGATGATGTCCATGGCCAGGTGCGTGGGCGTCCCGCACACGGCGGCGCTGGGGTGGAGGGCCGCGGCCAGGGCGACAGAACTCGCGCCCGGCACCGCGACACCGGTGATGTCGGTGGCCAGGTGCATCACGTTCGGCAGCTTCAGCACCGACGGCGACTCGGGCACGTTCATCGCCGCGCAGTACGGCGCGAGGGCCTGCGCCACGGATTCGACGGCGAACTCGTGCTCGGCGCTGTCCTTGTGTGACTGGGCCAGCTCGGCGGCCAGCAGCAGGGGGTCGCTGCCCTCGGTGTCGTGCCAGATGGTGCCGGCCAGCACGCGCGACGTCACCAGCCCGCCTTGGCGGCGCAGCAGGAGCTCGGGTGTTGCGCCCACCATGCCGTCGACCAGATACGCCCAGGTCATGGGGTAGCGGTCGAGCAGACGGGCCAGCAGGTGCCGCAGGTCGAGCGGCGCGTCGGCGCGGACGCGCAGGTCACGGGCCATCACCACCTTGCTCACCTCGCCGCGGCGGATGAGGGAGACCACCTCGCCGACGATCGTGGTCCACACGCTCTCGCCCATGGCGCCGCCCAGCGACGTGACACCCGACGGCGCGCGGGTGGCCTCGCCGGGGGACGGCAGCCTGGTGTCGAACCGGCCCGTGCCCAGCTTGGTCATCCACGAGACGCCGCCGCGGCGGCCGATGATGATCTCCGGCACCGTCAGCACCGAGCGCTCCTCGGAGCGGTCGGGGTCGAACGTGAACGAGCCGACGGCGAGCGGGCCGGTGCCGAACTCACCCGGCATCTCGGAGTCGTGGTCGATCTGATCGGAGATCTCGTCCCACCAGACGTCGGCGGCCTCCAAGCGGTCGGTGTCGAAGCGCGCGACCTCGCCCAGGGTCACGAAACCCTCGCCTCGTCGGATGAACGCACCGCTCGGGCCGCTCTCCGGGAGGAACCGCTCCAGGGGCCCAGGGTCGTCGATCGCGACGGTCGTGGCGCGCATGCGCGCGGAGCCGAAGTCGAGGATCACCCTCGCGAGCATAGCCATGGGCCGGGAGTCCGGCTAGTTAGTGCTGCGACGACATGTAGTGGGCCCTCCCGAGGCGCCTGAAATCGCTCTTGTTTACGCAATGTAGCAGTAGCGAAATTCTCGGCAAAATGCCTTGTCGCTTGCCACTAGCGGAAGGGTGGGTCAGGTTGGCCGAAGCGTTGGCCCACCCCTAGACTGACCGAGAGATTTCACTGCTTCGGGAATAACAGGAGACCGAATGTCGTTCGCCAAGCCCCAGGGCGAGGCTGCCGCCGAATCCGACGTCGTCGTTGTCGGTGCCGGCCCCGGCGGGTCTACCGCTGCCGCCTACCTCGCTCGCCACGGTTTGAACGTCACGCTCCTGGAGAAGTCGCACTTCCCGCGTGAGAAGGTCTGCGGCGACGGCCTGACGCCGCGCGCCACCCGCGCACTGACCCGCCTCGGCATCGACACGTCGAAGGAGGCGGGCTGGATGCACAACTACGGCCTGCGCGTCTACGGCGGCCGCACCGAGCCGTTCGAGCTGCCCTGGCCCGACCTCACCGACTTCCCGCCGCACGGCCTGCAGCGCCCGCGCTCCGAGTTCGACGACCTGCTCGCCAAGCATGCGGTCAGCGCCGGCGCCACGCTGGTGCAGGGCGCCAACGTCGACGGCGGCATCCTCGACGACCGCACGGGCCGCATCGTGGGCGTCACCACCAAGGACGGCCGCAGCTTCACCGCGCCGATCGTGGTGGCCGCCGACGGCAACTCGTCGCGGCTGTCCATCTCGATGGGCCTGAACAAGCGCGACGACCGCCCGATGGGCGTGGCCGTGCGCACCTATTACAAGAGCCCCCGCACGGACGACGACTACCTGGAGAGCTGGCTCGAGCTCTGGGACGGCAAGCCGAACGAGTCGACGCTGATGCCGGGCTACGGCTGGGTGTTCGGCATGGGCGACGGCACGAGCAACGTCGGCCTCGGCGTCCTCAATACGTCGAAGGGCTTCGGCCAGACCGACTACCGCGCGCTGCTGAAGCGCTGGCTGGACAACACGCCGGAGGAGTGGGGCTTCCGCGACGAGAACATGGTGGGCAAGGTGCAGGGCGCCGCGCTCCCCATGGCCTTCAACCGCCAGCCGCACTACGGGCGCGGGCTCGTGCTCGTGGGCGACGCCGGCGGCATGGTCAACCCCTTCAACGGCGAGGGCATCCCCTACGCCATGGAATCGGCCGAACTGGCGGCCGAAGCCATCGCCGAGGCGCGTTCGCGCGGCTTCGGCACCTCGTCGGCGGAGAAGGCCATGCGTGCCTACCCCGAACGACTCAAGGCGGAGCTGGGCGGCTACTACCGCCTCGGCACCATTTTCGTGAAGCTGATCGGCGACCCGCGGATCATGAAGCTCTGCACGCAGTACGGCCTTCCGCGCAAGACCCTCATGCGTTTCGTGCTCAAGTTGCTGGCCAACCTCACCGACAAGAATGACGGTGACGCCATGGACCGCATCATCAACGCGCTCTGCAAGGTCGCCCCGTCGGCCTGACCGGAAGGAATGAGTAACCGATGAATCCCTACATCCCGATTCTGGGCATGGTGCTCCTCGCCACGGCGTTCGTCGTGGTGTCGATGGGGCTGAGTGCCGTCGTCGGTCCCGGTCGCTACAACCGCGCCAAGTACGACAGCTACGAGTGCGGCATCCAGCCCACCCCGCAGCCCGTCGGCGGCGGCCGGTTCCCGGTCAAGTACTACATCACGGCCATGATGTTCATCGTCTTCGACATCGAGGTCGTCTTCCTCCTGCCGTGGGCGGTGGCCTTCCAGCACCTGGAATGGTTCACGAAGATCGCGATGATCGTCTTCATCGTGCTCTTCTTCGTCCCCTACCTTCTACGTCCTGCGCCGCAAGGGCCTCGACTGGGAATGATTGGAAGTCACTGATATGGGTATCGAAGACAAGCTTCCTAGCGGCATCCTGCTGACCACCGTCGAAGGGATCTTCGGGTGGGTGCGCAAGGCATCGTTCTGGCCCGCGACCATGGGCCTGGCGTGCTGCGCGATCGAGATGATGGCCTACGGCGCCCCGCGGTTCGACGCGGGCCGCTGGGGCCAGGAGGTGTTCCGCGCCTCGCCGCGCCAGGCCGACCTGATGATCGTGTCCGGCCGCGTGTCCCAGAAGATGGCCCCCGTCGTGCGTCAGGTCTACGACCAGATGCCGAACCCGAAGTGGGTCATCTCCATGGGTGCCTGCGCCTCGTCAGGCGGCATGTTCAACAACTACGCCGTCGTCCAGGGCTGTGACCACTTCCTCCCCGTCGACATGTACATCCCCGGCTGCCCGCCGCGGCCCGACATGCTGATCGACGCCATGTTCAAGCTCCGCGAGCGGGTCCAGACCCGCCCGATCGGCCCGAACGAGGCCGCCGCCATCGAGGAGCGGGAGCAGCTGGCGCTCGCGGCGCCCGCCAAGATCGAGATGAAGGGCCTCATGCGATGAGTGAGCTGACGGATCAGAACCTTCCCGTTCCCGACGGCGCGGCCGCACCGCACAACCCCGTGGTGCGCACCAAGGTGGGCATGTGGTCGTCCGGTTCCGGCGACACGTCGGGCTACGGCGGCCTCGTCCGCGAGATCGCGATGCCCGGCCGTACCGCGCAGCCGTTCGGCGAGCCGTTCGACGCCGTGTACAGCCGCGCGCTGCAGGTGGTCCCGGAGCTCGAGGGCCAGCTGGTGCTCTTCGACCGCGGCGAGCTCACCATCTACGTGCCCCGCGAGCACCTCACCAAGACGGTGCAGGCGTTCCGCGACGACCCGTTCCTCCGCTACGAGGTCTGCGTCTCGGTCTCCGGCGTCAACTACCCGGGCGACACGGGCCACGAGCTGCACGTCGTCTACCACCTGCTGAGCTACACCCATAACCGCAGGGTGCGGCTCGAGGTGACGTGCCCCGACGAGGACCCGCACGTGCCGTCCGTCGTGCCGACCTACCCGATGGCCGACTGGCACGAGCGCGAGACGTGGGACATGTTCGGCGTCATCTTCGACGGCCACCCGTCCCTCACCCGGATCCTGATGCCGGACGACTGGCGCGGCCACCCGCAGCGCAAGGACTACCCGCTCGGCGGCGTCGACGTCGAGTACAAGGGCGCCAAGGTGCCCGCTCCCGATCAGAGGAGGAACTACTCCTAATGAGCACGCACGCAGCCACTGAGGACATCTTCGCCGGCCCCGGCGACGAGAAGGTCGACCGCGTCTACCTCGCGCAGGGCGGCGACTGGGACGACATCGCCAGCGAGCAGGCCGAGCGCGGCGACGAGACCGTCGTCGTCAACATGGGCCCGCAGCACCCGTCGACCCACGGCGTGCTTCGCCTCATCCTGGAGATGGACGGCGAGACCGTCGTGTCCATCCGCCCCGGCATCGGCTTCCTGCACACCGGCATCGAGAAGAACATGGAGTACAAGACGTGGACCCAGGGGGTCGCGTTCTGCACCCGCATGGACTACGTCGCGCCGCTGTTCAACGAGGTGGCCTACTGCCTCGCCGTCGA
The DNA here is from genome assembly GCA_047602285.1 of Arachnia sp. GTDB lineage: Bacteria > Actinomycetota > Actinomycetes > Propionibacteriales > Propionibacteriaceae > Arachnia. The sequence continues at coordinate 1,157,723 of JASGHR010000001.1, read as the reverse complement.
GAAGCTCCTGGGCATCACCGACGACATCCCGGAGCGCGCGAGCATCATCCGTGTGCTGGTGATGGAGCTGAACCGCATCGCATCGCACCTGGTGGCCATGGGCACCGGCGGCATGGAGATCGGCGCGCTGACCGTCATGACGATCGGCTTCCGTGAGCGCGAGATGATCCTCGACTTCCTCGAGGCTCTCACCGGCGTCCGCATGAACCACGCGTACGTGCGCCCCGGCGGCGTCGCCACCGACCTGCCGGAGGATGGCCTCAGCCACCTCCGAACGGTGATCGACTGGCTGAAGAAGCACCTGCCCGAGTACGCGCTGTTCTGCAACGAGAACCCGATCTTCATCGGCCGTCTCTCGAACGTGGGCGTGCTCGACCTGACGGCCAGCATGATGCTCGGCGTGTCCGGCCCGCCGCTGCGCGCCACCGGCTACGACTGGGATCTGCGCAAGATGCAGCCGTACTGCGGCTACGAGACCTACGACTTCAACACCGTCACGTGGGCGTCCGACGACGCGTACGGCCGGTTCCGCATCCGTCTGGACGAGTGCTGGGAGTCGCTGAAGATCGTCGAGCAGTGCTACGAGCGTCTCGAGCGCACCCAGGGCCAGCCTGTGATGGTCGCCGACAAGAAGATCGCCTGGCCCGCGCAGCTGTCGGTCAGCTCCGACGGCCAGGGCAACAGCAACGAGCACATCAAGCACATCATGGGCGAGTCCATGGAGGCGCTGATCCATCACTTCAAGATCGTCACCGAGGGCTTCCGGGTTCCGGCCGGTCAGGTCTACCAGGCCATCGAGTCGCCCAAGGGCGAGCTGGGTGTGCACTTGGTCTCCGACGGCGGCACTCGCCCCTTCCGGGCCCACTTCCGTGACCCGGGCTTCAACCACCTGCAGTCCGTGCCCGCCATGTGCGAGGGCGGCATGATGTCCGACGTCGTCGTCTCGGTCGCGAGCCTCGACCCCGTCCTTGGAGGTGTGGACCGATGAGCGGCCACTTTGCCAGTCACTTCCCCGAGTCCGGCTCGGTGGACTACTCGGATCAGTCGAGCAACATCGACGACGCCGCCATCGCCGAGCTGCGCGAGCTCGCGGGCCGCTACCCGCAGCCCCGCTCCGCGCTGCTGCCGATGCTGCACCTGGTGCAGTCGGTGGACGGCCGGGTCAGCCCCCGCGGCATCGAGGTCTGCGCGGAGATCCTGGGGATCACCACCGCGCAGGTCTCCGGCGTGGCCACCTTCTACACCATGTACAAGCGCCGCCCGGCGGGCAAGCACCACGTGGGTGTCTGCACCACGGCGCTGTGTGCGGTGATGGGCGGCGACATCCTCCTCGACAGGGCGAAGAAGCGCCTCGGCATCGACGAGAACCAGACGACGCCCGACGGCCAGATCTCGCTCGAGCGCCTCGAGTGCAACGCGGCCTGCGACTTCGCGCCCGTGATGATGGTCAACTGGGAGTTCTTCGACCACATGACGCCCGAGAAGGCCGACGAGCTGCTCGACAAGCTGTCGCGCGACGAGGAGGTCACCTCCACCCGCGGGGCCACGATCACCTCGTGGAAGGAGGCCGAGCGCGTGCTGGCCGGCTTCCCCGACGGCCGCGCCGACGAGGGCCCCTCCGCGGGCGACTCCTCGCTGCTCGGCCGCCGCATCGCCGAGGAGAACAACTGGGCCGCCCCCGCCGTCGGTGAGGAGGCCGCGAAGTGACCGACCTGCTGACCCCGGTCCTCAGCGCCCACTGGGGCGAGGCCCAGTCCTGGAAGCTCAGCCGCTACGAGGCCACCGGCGGCTACCGCGCGCTGCGCAAGGCCCTCACGATGCAGCCCGACGAGCTGATCACGCTGGTCAAGGACGCCAACCTCCGCGGCCGCGGAGGCGCGGGCTTCCCGACCGGCATGAAGTGGTCCTTCGTGCCGCAGGACAACCCGAACCCGAAGTACCTCGTCGTCAACGCCGACGAGTCGGAGCCGGGCACCTGCAAGGACATCCCGCTGATGATGGCCACGCCGCACACGCTGGTGGAGGGCATCATCATCGCCTCGTACGCCATCCGCGCGAAGCACGCGTTCATCTACTGCCGCGGCGAGGTCCTGCACGTGATCCGCCGCCTGCAGCAGGCCGTCCGCGAGGCCTACGCCGCGGGCTACCTCGGCCGCAACATCATGGGCACGGGCTACGACCTGGACATCATCGTCCACGCCGGCGCCGGCGCCTACATCTGCGGCGAGGAGACGGCGCTGCTCGACTCGCTCGAGGGCCGCCGCGGCCAGCCACGCCTCCGCCCGCCGTTCCCCGCCGTCGCGGGCCTGTACGCGTCGCCGACGGTGATCAACAACGTGGAGTCCATCGCGTCGGTCCCGTCGATCGTGGCCAACGGCGCCGAGTGGTTCTCCTCGATGGGCACCGAGAAGTCGAAGGGCTTCACCATCTACTCGCTGTCCGGGCACGTCAAGAGCCCCGGCCAGTTCGAGGCGCCCATGGGCATCACGCTGCGCCAGCTGATCGAGCTGGGCGGCGGCATGCGCGAGGGCCACGAGCTGAAGTTCTTCACGCCGGGCGGCTCGTCCACCCCGATCCTGACCGCCGAGGGCCTCGACCTGCCGCTCGACTACGAGGGCATGGCCGGCGCAGGCACGATGCTCGGCACCAAGGCCCTGCAGGTGTTCGACGAGACGACCTCGGTGGTGCGCACCACGCTCCGCTTCGTCGAGTTCTACAAGCACGAGTCCTGTGGCAAGTGCACCCCGTGCCGCGAGGGCTCGTGGTGGCTCGTGCAGCTGCTGATGCGCTTCGAGGCCGGGACCGCCGAGGAGGGCGACGTCGACAAGATGCTCGACCTGTGCGACAACATCGGCGGCAAGTCCTTCTGCGCCCTCGCCGACGGAGCTGTTGCGTGCGTGACCTCCGCGGTGCGCCACTTCCGCTCTGAGTTCGAGCAGGGCTACCACACTCCCGCCTGGGAGCTGTTCCCCTACGAGAAGAGCGCCCTGTTCGCCGTGGAAGGAGACGCGCGATGACCGTCGACGCAAAGACGACCTCGGACGAGGTGACGCGCAAGCCGGACCTGGTCACGCTGACCATCGACGGCACGCAGGTCAGCGTGCCGAAGGGCACCCTGATCATCCGCGCCGCCGAGATGATCGGCACCGCCATCCCGCGGTTCTGCGACCACCCGCTGCTCGACCCCGTCGGCGCCTGCCGCCAGTGCATGGTCGAGATCCCCGACGCGGGCAACGGCCGTGGGTTCCCGAAGCCGCAGGCCTCCTGCACCATGCCGGTGGCCGAGGGCATGAAGGTCAACACCCAGCTCACCTCCGCCGGCGCGAAGAAGGCGCAGGAGGGCATGCTCGAGCTGCTCCTCGTCAACCACCCGCTGGACTGCCCGATCTGCGACAAGGGCGGCGAGTGCCCCCTGCAGAACCAGGCGCTCAGCAACGGCCGGGGCGAGAGCCGGTTCACCGACCTCAAGCGCACGTTCCCGAAGCCGGTGAGCATCTCGGCGCAGATCCTGCTCGACCGCGAGCGCTGCGTGCTGTGCGCGCGCTGCACCCGCTTCTCCGAGCAGATCTCCGGCGACCCGTTCATCGCGCTCGTCGAGCGCGGCGCGCTGCAGCAGGTCGGCATGTACGAGCAGGACCCGTACGACTCCTACTTCTCCGGCAACGTCGTGCAGATCTGCCCCGTCGGCGCCCTGACGTCGGCCGCCTATCGCTTCCAGTCGCGCCCGTTCGACCTCGTGTCGACGACGACGACCTGCGAGCACTGCGCGTCCGGCTGCGAGCTGCGCACCGACCACCGGCACCACCAGGTCAAGCGTCGCCTCGCGGGCAACAAGCCCGAGGTCAACGACGAGTGGAACTGCGACAAGGGCCGCTTCGCCTTCATGTACGGCCGCGGCGATGACCGGGTCACCCGCCCGCTCGTGCGCAGGAACGGCGTGCTTGAGCCCGCGTCGTGGCCCGAGGCCATCGACGCCGCCGTCCACGGCCTCCGCGCGGCGGGAGCAGCGGTCGGCGTGCAGACCGGCGGCCGACTGACCGTCGAGAACGCCTACGGCTACGCGAAGTTCGCCCGCGCGGTGCTCGGCACCAACAGCATCGACTTCCGTTCGCGCGCCGCTTCGGCGGAGGAGGCCCAGTTCCTGGCCGCGCGCGTCGCGGGCGTGGCGCTGCGCGACTCGGTGACCTTCTCCGATCTGGAGTCGGCCTCCCGCGTGGTGCTCGTGGCCTACGAGCCGGAGGACGAGACGCCCAGCGTGTTCCTTCGCCTCCGCAAGGCCGTCCGCAAGAACCGCCTGCAGGTCACCACCATCGCGCCGTTCGCGTCCCGCGGCACGGTCAAGATGTCGGCGACGCTGGTGCCCACCGCCCCCGGTGCGGAGGCCGCGGCCCTCGAAGGGCTCGCCGACCTCGACGCCGGCACGGTCATCCTGGTGGGGGAGCGGGCCGCGGCGATCCCGGGCCTGCTCAGCGCCGCCGTCGCGAAGGCCGACGCCACGGGCGCCCGCCTCGCCTGGATGCCGCGCCGCGCGGGCGACATGGGCGCCATCGAGGCCGGCTGCCTGCCCGGGCTGCTGCCCGGTGGCCGTCCCGCCGCCGACCCGGCCGCCCGCGTCGACGTCGCGTCCCACTGGGGCGTCGACTCGCTGCCCACCACGCCCGGCCTGACGGCCGAGGAGCAGTTCGCGGCGCTGGCCGCGGGTACGCTCAAGGCGCTGGTGGTCGCCGGCGTCGATCCCGCCGACCTGGCCGACCCGGCCGCCGCGCTCGCGGGCCTCGAGGCCGCCGAGTTCGTGGTCAGCATCGAGCAGCGCACCAGCGCCGTCACCGAGCGCGCGGACGTGGTCTTCCCCGCCGCGCTGCTCGAGGAGCAGAGCGGCCACTTCCTGAACTGGGAGCACCGCGAGGGCAAGGTGCGGATCGTCAACAAGGCAACGCCGTCGCCGATGACCGACCTGCGGATCCTCGCCGCCCTGGCCGACGCGCTGGGTTCCGACCTTGGCTTCCGCAATGCGGTCCAGGCGTGGAACGACTTCTCGGAGCTCGGCGCCTGGGACGGCACGCGCCCGGCGGCCCCGGCCGTCGCGGCCGCGGGACCCGCCGACGGCGTGCTGCTGGCCGGCTGGCGCGAACTGCTCGACGCCTCGCAGGGCAACGACTACGAGCTGGCGCTCCGCGCGACGGCCCGCCCGGTGGTCGCCCGCGCCTCCACCGCCACCGCCGAGCGCCTCGGCCTCGGCGAGGTCGTCTCGGTCGCCGTCGGCGACCGGTCGGCCCTCCTGCCGCTCGATGTCGTCGACTCCATGGTCGACGACGTGATCTGGGTGCCGCTCAACCCCGGCACCGAGCAGCGGCTCCACGCGGTCCCGGGCACCCCCGTGACCGTCTCGCCCGTCTCCGTGGCCGAAGGGGAGTGACTCCAATGGGCATCTTTCTGAATGACCCGTGGTGGTTGGTTCTGATCAAGGTGGTGGTGCTCTTCGTGGTGCTGCTGGTCTGGACCATCTTCAACGTCTGGTACGAGCGCCGTCTCGTCGCCAAGATGCAGCACCGCATCGGCCCCATCATGAACGGCCCGTTCGGTCTGGGGCAGGCCCTCGCGGACGGCGCGAAGCTGATCGCCAAGGAGGACTTCCGGCCGAAGAACGCCGACAAGTGGGTCTTCAACCTGGCCCCGATCCTCACCGCCGTGGCCGCGTTCACCTGCTGGACGGTGATCCCGTTCAGCGGCGAGCTCGAGATGTTCGGCGTCACCACCCGCATGCAGGTCTCCGACCTGCCGGTCTCGGCGATCTTCATCCTCGCGTCCGCGTCGATCGGCATCTACGGCATCGTGCTCGCGGGCTGGGCCGGCAACTCCACCTACTCGTTCCTCGGCGCGATCCGCTCCACGGCGCAGATGATCTCCTACGAGATCGCGATGGGCCTCTCGATGGTCGCGGTGTTCCTGATGGCCGGCTCGATGTCGACGTCGCAGATCGTCGAGGCGCAGCGCGACGCCATGATCCTGTCGCTGCCGTGGGACAGGAGCGTGACCTTCGACCCGGGCCTGCAGGGCTGGTACTTCCTGCTGCTGTTCCCGTCGTTCATCATCTACGCGATCGCGATGGTGGGCGAGACCAACCGCGCCCCGTTCGACCTGCCCGAGTGCGAGTCCGAGCTGGTCTCCGGCTACCTGACGGAGTACTCCGGCTTCCGCTACGCGCTCTACTTCCTCGCCGAGTACATCAACATGGCGACGGTCTCCGCGGTCTGCACCACGCTGTTCCTCGGCGGCTACCTGACGCCGTGGCCGCTGAACCTGATCCCGTTCCTGAACAACCCGTGGCTCGGGCCGATCTGGTTCATGCTGAAGGTGCAGCTGCTGATCTCGGTGTTCGTGTGGCTGCGTGGCACGCTGCCGCGCCTGCGCTACGACCAGTTCATGGGCTTCGGCTGGAAGATCCTGATCGAGGTCTCCCTCATCTGGATCGTGATGGTCGCGCTCGCGCCGCAGTACACGCTCGCGCTGGCCGTGGTCCTGGTGGCCGTCTTCATCCTGATCTTCGGCCAGACGAAGAAGGCCGCGGACAAGCCCGAGCTCACGGTCGAGCGGGAGTTCGATCCCTTCGCGGGCGGATACCCCGTGCCCCCGATGCCAGGGCAGGTGCTGCCCGAGCTCGTGAGCGTCGTCGCCGGCGCCCACCAGGCGGACGAGAACGACGAAGACATCCCGGCCGACGCCGCGGAAGGGAAGGACGCCTGATGGGATTCCTCAAGCAGTGGGCCGGCTTCGGCATCACGTTCAACACGATCTTCCGCAAGACCTTCACCCAGGGCTACCCGGAGAAGGGCAAGGAGAAGGTCACGATGCCGCGCTTCCACGGCCGGCATCAGCTGAACCGCTGGCCGGACGGCCTGGAGAAGTGCGTCGGCTGTGAGCTGTGCGCGTGGGCGTGCCCCGCGGACGCCATCTACGTCGAGGGCGCGGACAACACCGAGGAGAACCGCTTCTCCCCGGGCGAGCGCTACGGCCGCGTCTACCAGATCAACTACCTGCGCTGCATCTTCTGCGGGCTCTGCATCGAGGCCTGCCCGACGCGCGCGCTGACCATGACCAACGAGTTCAAGCTCGCCGACGAGACCCGCACGAGCCTCATCTACGAGAAGCAGGAACTGCTCGCCCCGCTGCTGCCGGGCATGGAGCAGCCCCCGCACGCGCGCCGCCTCGGCGACGACGAGAAGGACTACTTCCTGGGGCTGCCCGCAACGGGCCAGCCAGACACCCGCACCGCGACGACCTCTGGAGCGGCCAAATGATGCCCATGATTCCGCTCGTCACCGCTAGCTCGGTGGCCTTCTGGGTGTGCGCCCCGATCGCGGTGCTCTGCGCCCTCGGGCTGCTGCTGTCCCGGAAGCCGGTGCACTCGGCCATCTCGATGGCCGGCGTGATGATCTCGATCGCCGTGCTGTACGCGGCGCAGGACGCCCCGTTCCTGTTCGTGATCCAGATCGTCGTCTACACGGGCGCCATTCTGATGCTGTTCCTGTTCGTGGTCATGCTGATCGGCGTGGACGCGACGGACTCGGTGGTCGAGACCATCAAGGGGCACCGCGTCGCGTCCTCCCTGGTGGCGCTCGGCGTCGGCATCCTGCTGATCACCGCCGTCGGCCAGTTCACGCTGGGCAAGGGCCCCGCGGGCCTCGCCGAGGCGAACGCCGAGTACGGCGGCAACATCGAGTCGCTCGCCGCGCTGCTGTTCAGCAAGTACGTGTTCCTGTTCGAGGCGACGGCGGCGCTGCTGATCACCGCGGCCGTCGGCGCGATGGTGCTGGCCCACGGCGAGCAGCTGCAGAAGCGGCTGTCGCAGCCGGAGCAGATGCTCGAGCGCACCCGGGCCTACGCCGAGGACGGCGAGCACCCCGGACCGCTGCCCAACTCCGGCGTGTTCGCGCGGCACAACGCGATCTCGACCCCGGCGCTGCTGCCCGACGGCTCCATCGCGGAGAAGTCGATCTCCCCGACCCTCGCCCTGCGCGGCGTGATCGTGGACGTCGACGAGCTGCGCGCCCCCACCACCTCGGCCTACGCGGCGCTCGACGCCCGTGACGAGGAGATCGAAGGAGACGACGAATGAACCCCGAGGGTTTCCTGATCCTCTCGGCGATCCTGTTCGCGATCGGCATCGCGGGATTCCTGCTGCGCCGCAACGCGATCATCGCCTTCATGAGCATCGAGCTCATGCTGAACGCCACGAACCTCGCGTTCGTCTCCTTCGCCCGCTTCCACGGCAATCTCGACGGGCTCATCGCGGCCTTCTTCGTGATGGTCGTGGCGGCCGCCGAGGTGGTGGTCGGCCTGGCGATCATCGTCGCCGTGTACCGCGCCCGCCGCTCGGCCTCGGTCGACGACGCCAACCTGATGAAGTTCTAAGGGGACGAGAAGCGTGCACCTCCTCGAAACGTATTCCGCCTTCTCCGGCCAGGGTCTGATGATCTGGCTGCTCATCGCGGTGCCCCTGGCCTCGGCGGCGTTCCTGCTGCTGGCGGGCAAGGCCACCGACGCGTGGGGCCACTGGCTCGGGACGCTGGCCCCGATCGTCTCCTTCCTCCTCGGCCTCGTGCTGTTCGTGCAGCTGCTGGGCACCGAGGCTTCGGCCCGGTCCTTCGGCGTCGAGGTCTACGAGTGGATCGCCACCGGCTCCTGGTCGGTGAAGCTCGGCCTGCTCGTCGACCCGCTGTCGATCCTGTTCGTGCTGCTGATCACCGGCGTCGGCTCGCTGATCCACGTCTACTCGATCGGCTACATGTCGCACGACGACCGCCGGCGCCGGTTCTTCGCCTACCTGAACCTGTTCGTCGCCGCGATGCTGACGCTGGTGCTGGCCGACAACTACCTGGTGCTGTTCCTGGGCTGGGAGGGCGTGGGCCTCGCCTCGTACCTGCTGATCAGCTTCTGGGCGCACAAGCCGTCGGCCGCCCGCGCGGGCAACAAGGCGTTCATCGTCAACCGCGTCGGCGACCTCGGCCTGATGATGGCGATGTTCACCATGTTCGCGATGTTCGGTTCGGTCAGCTACGCCGACGTGAACGCCGGCGCCGCGGGCCTCACCCCGTTCTGGGCCACGATGATCGGTCTGTTCCTGCTGGTGGGCGCGTGCGGCAAGTCCGCGCAGGTCCCGCTGCACTCCTGGCTGCTGGACGCGATGGAGGGCCCGACGCCTGTGTCGGCGCTCATCCACGCCGCCACGATGGTCACCGCGGGCGTCTACCTCGTCGTCCGCTCCAACGTGATCTACGCGCAGTCGGAGGTGGCGCTGACCGCCGTCGCGATCGTCGGCACCGTCACGCTGCTGGCCGGCGCGATCATCGGCTCGGCCAAGGACGACATCAAGAAGGTCCTCGCCGGCTCGACCATGTCCCAGATCGGCTACATGATGCTGGCTGCGGGCCTCGGCCCGATCGGCGCCTCGTTCGCGATCTTCCACCTGATCACGCACGGCTTCTTCAAGGCCAACATGTTCCTCGGCGCCGGCTCCGTGATGCACGGCATGAACGACGACGTGAACATGCGCCACTACGGCGCGCTGGCCCGCCCGATGCGGATCACGTTCCTGACCTTCGCGATGGGCTACCTCGCCATCATCGGATTCCCGTTCACCGCGGGCTTCTACTCGAAGGACCACATCATCGAGGCTGCCTTCGAGCACAACACGGTGATCGGCGTGCTCGCCCTCCTCGGCGCGGGCGTCACCGGCTACTACATGACCCGCCTGATGATGATGACGTTCTTCGGCCAGAAGCGCTGGGAGGACGGCGTGCACCCGCACGAGTCGCCCGCCGTGATGACCGTTCCGCTGATCGTGCTCGCGGTGCTCTCGGTCATCGCCGGCCTGCTGATGAACGGCTGGATCCAGGGCTGGCTCGAGCCGGCCACCGGCCAGCACGCTCACGAGACCCCGCTGGTCAACTTCACGCCCGTCGGCCTGCTGACCCTGGCCGTGGTCGCCGTCGGTGTGCTGATCGGCTGGTGGCTGCACAAGGGCCGCATCGCGCGCGACGAGCCCGCGACCGGCAACATCCTGGTGCTGGCCGGCCGCAACGACCTCTACGGCGACGCCTTCAACGAGCACGTCGTCATCCGCCCCACGGTGGGCCTCGCCAGCGGCCTCGCCGCGTTCGACAAGGCCGCCGTCGACGGCGCCGCGATGGGATCCGCCACCGTGGCCGCAGGTCTGGGGGAGTGGCTGCGCAAGTCCGAGAACGGCTACGTGCGCAGCTACGGCCTCATCCTCGGCGTCGGTGTGCTGGTGCTCGCCGCCGTCGCGTTGCTCGGGCACCTGGGCTAAGGAGTAGGAAACAACAATGTCAATGCTTCTGACCATCCTCGCCCTCGTGCCGATCCTCGGCGCTGTGGTGCTCTTCTTCCTGAAGGGGCACGTGGCCAAGCTCGTGGGCTACGGCGTCGCGCTGACGACCGCCGTGCTCGGTGTGCTGGCCTTCGTGCTGCACACGCAGGGCGCGATGCAGGCGACGAGCGTGAACTGGATCCCCGCCGTCGGCGCGCACTACGCGCTCGACCTCGACGGCATGAGCGCCGTGCTCGTGCTGATGACGGTGATCCTCGTGCCGGTGGTGCTGCTCGCCGAGTGGCACGTCGGGGACGAGCCGAACGCCCGCTGGGGCGCCAACGTGTTCTTCGCGCTGGCGCTGCTCATGCAGGGCTTCGCGCTGTTCGTGTTCATGGCCTCCGATGTGCTGCTGTTCTACATCGCGTTCGAGGCCACGCTGATCCCGACGTACTTCCTGATCGCCGGCTACGGCGGCCCGAAGCGCCGCGCGGCCGCCATCAAGTTCCTCGTCTACTCGCTGGCCGGCGGCCTCGTCATGCTGGTGGCCGTCGCTGGTCTCTACGCGGCGAGCGCGCGGCAGGGGACGGCGAGCTTCCTGCTGAGCGACCTGCAGAACCTCGACATGTCGGTGGGCCTCGGCCGCTGGCTGTTCGTCGGCTTCTTCTTCGCGTTCGCGGTGAAGGCGCCGATGGCGGGCGTGCACACGTGGCTGCCCGACGCGGCCGAGCAGTCGACCGCGGGCACCTCGACGCTGCTCGTCGGCATCCTCGACAAGATCGGCACCTTCGGCATGATCAAGATCTGCCTCGCCGTCTTCCCCGAGGCCAGCGCGTGGGCCACGCCGTTCATCCTGATCTGGGCGATCGTGTCGGTGCTCTACGGCGCGCTGATGGCGATCAACGCCCGCGACCTGCTGCGGCTCGTGTCCTACACCTCGATCAGCCACTTCGGTTTCATGGTGTTCGGCATCTTCGCGCTCACCACGCAGTCGCTGAGCGGCTCGATCTTCTACATGCTGAACCACGGCTTGTCGACGGCGGCCATGTTCCTCGTCGTCGGGTTCATGATCCGACGCCGCGGCTCGGCCGATATCGACGCGTTCGGCGGCGTGCAGAAGGTGGCTCCGGTGCTGGCGGGCGTGCTGCTCACCTCCGGCCTCACCGCGCTGGCGCTGCCCGGCATGGGCAGCTTCGTCTCCGAGTTCCTGGTCATGGCCGGGGCCTGGGGTCGCTTCCCGGTGCACACCGCGATCATCACGCTCGGCACCGTCCTGGCGGCCGTGTACGTGATGCGGATGTACCTGCGCACGATGACCGGCCCTGTGACCGAGCAGGTCTCCACCCATTCAGACCTCACGTCCCGCGAGAAGGCCGTGATCGCCCCGCTGCTCATCCTCCTGGTGGTCTTCGGTTTCTTCCCGAAGCCGGTGCTCTCCGTCGCTGACGATGCGGCCACCCAGACGATGGCGATCGTGGGCGCGGTCGACCCCGCCCCGCAGGTTCAGGAAGGCAACCGATGATCACCTTGTTGGAACTTCCCACGGCGACCCTCGAGTGGGCGCTGCTGTCGCCGCTCATCGTCCTCCTGGGCGTCGGCTGCCTCGGCATCGTGCTCGAGGCCATGGTCCCGCGGGACTGGCGGTTCATCTCGCAGACCGCGCTGGCCGCGATCGGCCTCGTGGTGGCGCTCGGCCTGACCATCCTCAACTGGGTGAAGGCCGCGCCGCAGCTGGCCGCGATGGACCTGCTGGCGATCGACGGCCCGGCCTACGTGTTCTGGACGCTGCTCCTGATCGTCGGCCTCGGCGGCCTGGCGCTGTTCGCGGAGCGGACGCTCGGCGGCGAGCACTCCGCCTTCGCCGCGTCGGCCTCGACGGTGCCCGGCTCGCCGCTCGAGCGTGAGGCCGAGCGCCTGCGCCGCGAGCACACGGAGGTCTTCCCGCTGCTGGTGTTCGCGGTCTTCGGCATGATGCTGTTCTCCGCGGCCAACAACCTGCTCGTGCTGTTCGTCGCCGTCGAGATCCTGTCGCTGCCGCTGTACCTGCTGACCGCCATGTCGCGCCGCCGCCGCCTGCTCAGCCAGGAGGCCGCGCTGAAGTACTTCCTGCTCGGCTCGCTCGCCTCGGCGATCATGCTCTACGGCATCGCGCTGCTCTACGGCTACTCAGGCGGCCTCAGCCTCGCGGAGCTCGACGCGGCCGTGGTCGAGGGCACCTCCGCCGAGGGCCTGCTGCTGGGCGGTCTGGTGATGACCTCGGTCGGCCTGCTGTTCAAGGTGGGCGCCGTGCCGTTCCACGCGTGGACCCCGGACGTCTACATGGGCGCCCCGACCCCGGTCACCGGGTTCATGGCCGTCGCCACCAAGACCGCCGCCATCGCGGCCCTGCTCCGCGTGTTCTACGTGGGCCTGGGCGGCGCGGCGTGGACGTGGCAGCTGGTGTTCGCCGTCGTCGCCGTGGCCACCATGGCCCTCGGCTCCAGCGTCGCGATCGCGCAGAACGACATCAAGCGCCTGCTGGCCTACTCGTCCATCGCGCACGCCGGCTTCCTCCTCGTGGGCGTCGTCGGCGCCGTCGCGGGCGGCCCGGACGTCCAGGTCTCCTCGGTGAGCGCCATCTCGTTCTACCTGCTGACCTACGGCATCGCGACGCTCGGCGCGTTCGCGATCGTCACGATGGTGCGCCGCTCCGGCGGCGAGGCCAACTCGCTGGACGCCTGGAAGGGCCTCGGCAAGCGCAACCCCGTCATCGCGCTCCTCATGACGCTGTTCATGCTCAGCTTCGCCGGCATCCCGGTGACCGCGGGCTTCGTGGGCAAGCTGACGGTGTTCGCGGCGGCGTGGGCCGGCGGCTACGGCTGGCTGGTGCTGGTCGCGGTGCTGATGAGCGTCATCGCCGCCTTCTTCTACCTCAAGGTCATCGTCGTCATGTGGTTCCAGGACGAGGACCCGGAGGCCGTCGGCACGGTGGAGACGCCGTCGCTGTGGACCTGGTGTGTGCTGATCGTGTCCGGTGTCGCTACGCTCGTGCTCGGTCTCGTTCCGGGCAATGTGCTCGAGCTGCTCGCGAACGCGGCCCAGTTCATCCGCTGACCAGATCCCTAGGAGAAGCGCCGTGGCGGCAGCCCCGCTCGACGAGACGTTGACCTCGCTCCTCGACCAGTTCGAGGAGCGATTGGTCGACGTCGCCGTCGCCTCGTCCCCGTTCGTGACCGAGGCGGCTCGGCACATCATCAACGCGGGCGGCAAGCGATTCCGCCCGCTGCTGGTGTTCCTCGCCGCCCAGTTCGGGGACCGCGTGGATGTCGACGACGTCATGCGGGCCGCCATGGTGATGGAGCTGACCCACGTGGCCAGCCTCTACCACGACGACGTGATGGACGACGCGGACCTGCGCCGCGGCGCCCCGTCGGCCAACCGCCTGCTCGGCAACTCCGTCGCCATCCTGGTGGGCGATTTCCTGTTCGCGCGCGCGTCGTCGACCGTGGCGGAGCTGGGCGTCGAGTACGTCGCGCTGCAGGCCGAGACCTTCGCGCGGCTCGTGCAGGGCCAGATCGCGGAGACCAAGGGTCCCGCCGAGGGCGACGACCCGCTGGCGCATTACCTCCAGGTGATCGCCGACAAGACCGGCTCGCTGATCGCGGCCTCGGCCCGGTTCGGCGGCATGGTCGCCGGTGCCGCACCCGACGTGTTGGATGCGCTCGCGGCCTTCGGCGAGGAGGTGGGGCTCGTCTTCCAGCTCTCCGACGACCTGATCGACATCACCTCCACCACCACCGGCAAGACCCCAGGCACCGACCTGCGTGAGGGCGTTCCGACGCTGCCCGTTCTCATGCTGCGCGCCGAGGCCGACCCCGCCGACGCCGAGCTGCTCGCCCTCATCGACGGCGATCTCACCTCCGACGAGGCCCTCGACGAGGCCCTGCGCGGCCTGCGCGCCCACCCCGTCCTGGCCCGCGCCAAGGCCGAGGTGGAGCGACACGCTGATGTCGCCCGCGCGCACCTCGCCGCGCTGCCGGACGGCGACGCGAAGGACGCCCTGCTGCGCGTCTGCTCGGACCTGGTCGACCGCACGGCATGATCCGCCGCGCGGGAGGCCATTCCCGCTTTCGCGGCAGGCCCTAGGCTGAGGCGGGTGATCGAGTACTCCCTCACCCGCGACGACATCGTCTCCGCGCTCACCTCGCTGGCGGCGCTGCGCCCGAAGGGAGCGCTCGCCGGCTCCTCGGTGTTCGGCGGCCCCAAGAAGCAGGCGGAGCAGGCCGTCAAGGCCAGCGTTCTCCTGCTGGGCCCGCGGAGGGTGTGGGCGGACGACGAGGGCCTGCACGAGTGGGTGGGCGACGTCGAGCAGGTGCATCGCTGGGCCGTCGTCGGCCGCCCGCACGTGGCGGGCGCGCATGTTGTGGTGCCGCTCACCAACCTCAGTCCTGACGCCCCGGCGTTCGCGGGCTGCGCGCTGATCGTGCCGCGCTCGGTGCCGGGCCTCGACGAGCTGGCCGGCGACGTGGCTGTGCGGGCCGAGGACGCCGTCGACGAGGCCCCGCCGCGGCCGGGCGTCGACCGCGCAGGCGTCCCCGTGGCGGAGCTGGTGGCCGACGTCTTCCCGGAGGACTACGCGGCCGTCAACACGGCCTTCCGGCGGAGCGCCGAGGGCCGCAGGCAGATCGCCGCCGCGCTCGGCACGGGGCTCGTCGTCGGCGCGCTCGCGGGCCTGATCCTGACGCTGCTCCCGGGCGTGTCGCTGCCGGTGCTGCGCACGGCCGCGGTCGGCGGGCTCCTCGGCGTCGTCGCGGTGGCCGTCCTCCTCCGACTCACGCTGAACATTCAGTCCCGGCACTTCGTGGAGACCGGCGTCTACAAGGTGGGCCCCGGCGCGTGGTGGTTCGACAGGGAGCGTTTCCACGAGGAGATCGACGGCCGGCACTTCTCCGCGTCGTGGCGCAGGATTGAGCGGATCCAGCGGGTCGACGACGTCGCCGTCTTCTGGCTGGGCTCGTCGTTCGCAATCCTCGTGCCCTGCCGCGACGACGACGGCCGCCTCTTCGTGTCCGCGGCGGAGCGCCGACTCGCAGGCTGATCACCGCGATGCGGCACTAGGTCGTGTGGCGAAAAGCCGAACTGGTGTGGTTCACGCAGAACGGCCGACCGCCGCTGAGACGAGTGCCCTGAGCTGCTGCCGCAACAGCTTGCCCGGTTTCGGGCCTAACGACCACGGTTGGGCGCTCCGCGCGAGTTCGGTATCCAAGGGAGCGGCGACAGGGCCGGGCACGGTGGTCCCCGAGGAGCAGCGCACCATGGCCGGTCCCTGAGGAGCAGCGGACCACGGCCGGGCACAGCGATCCCTGAGGAGCAGCCCCGCACGCCGACCCACGCTGAGCGAGAGCTATGCGGGGCTGCGTCTCGAAGGGTCCGAAACCACAGCACAACCCATCCCCCAAGAGCCAGAGTCACACCCTCACACGAGCACAAATCTCTGTATACGGGCAGCCGCGCGAATAATTGCACCGCTGCCCGTATACGGAGATTTGTGCAGGGAAACCTCCGCAAGACCGGCCAACGCTGACCATGCCAGGGTGGGGTCACGTTCCTCCCCACCTCACCCGTCCGCCCCCGTTTCCAAGAACCTGCCCACAGTGCGGGACCTTTCGACACGACGTGTTCGCTGGCGCTCACGCGTCGGCTCAAGGACCGGCGGCCCGGCTCAAGAGCCGGTCCCTGGGGAGCAGCCCCGCGTGGCGTCCGACACCGAGCGCGAGCCGCGCGGGCTGCGTCTCGAAGGGTCCGAAACCACAGCCCGACCGATCCCCCAAGAGCCAGAGTCACACCCTCCTACGCGCATAAATCTCTGTATACGGGCAGCCACGCGAATAATTGCACCGCTGCCCGTATACGGAGATTTGTGCAGGGAAACCACCGGAAGCGGGGTAACGCTGGCCATCGGTGAGGCCGGGGCGACGCCCCGCCTCCCCGCCTCCCCACCTCACCCGTCCGGCCTGTTGTGAGGTCGCTGCCCACAGCGCGGGACCTTTCGACACGGCGTTCGGCTAGCGCCTCACGGCCGGCTCAAGGAGCGGGGCCCACCTCAGCCGTCCGCCCTTGTGGTTGAGATCCTGCGTGGGTGCGGGACCTAACGACCAAGACGGTTCGCTGGCGCTCACGCGTCGGCTCAAGGAACGGCGGCCGGGATCCGAGGAACAACACTGTTGCCGTGACTCCCTGCCCAAGGTTTCGGACCCTTCGAGACGCAGCCCCGCACTATTCCCGGTCGGCGCACGCCAGCGCGCGGGGCTGCTCCTCAGGGACCGCTGTGCGCTGCTCTTCGGGGATCGCTGCAGACTGCTCCTCAGTGAGCGCTGCGGCTGCTCTCAGTGAGCGCTGCAGACTGCTCCTCAAGGGCCGCTGCGGGCTGCTCGTCAGGGGCCGAATCAGGGGCGGAAGAACAGACCCAGGGTCCTTACGGAAGTGGTGGCCGTCGCTCAGTAGGCCACGTCCACTTTCGCAACAGGCCCTGGGCGTGTCCCATTACGTGTTTGTGACACGCGATGGGGGCGATCGCCGCAGCCCGTGGTGTGCTCGTGTCGGAAACGAACCCGCCTATTGGAAGGCCCGGCAATGAGCATCCCCACCCTTCTCGACCACGTCGTCATCGCGGCCCCGAACCTGCACGGTCTCGTCACCTGGTTCGCCGAGCGCACCGGCATCACGGCGGCGCCGGGCGGCGCGCACCCGACCGGCACGGCCAACGCCCTGGTGGCGCTGACCGTCGACGGTGCACGTGGCCCGCACTACATCGAGCTGATCGGCCCTGACCCGGCGCGGGCCGGCGAGGCGCCGCCGTCGACCTTCGGTATCGACGGGCTGAGCGCGCCGAGCGTGCAGGCCTACGCGGTGCACCCCGACGACATCGAGGCGACGGTCGCTGCGGCGCGTGAGCGTGGCTTCGACCCGGGCGACGTCAGCGACCTGTCGCGCCGCAAGCCCGACGGTGAGCTGCTGGAATGGCGCCTCACCAAGGGCGAGCGGCTGGCGGGCGTGCCCTTCCTCATCGATTGGGGCACGACGCTCCAGCCCGGTCTGAGCGACATCCCCGCCATCGAGCTCGTCTCGCTCGTCCGCGTCGAGCCCGATCCGGAGCCCCTGCGGGCGAGGCTCGCGGCCCTCGGCCTGGGCGACGGCGTGGCGGAGGTCGTCGAGGGCGACGAGCCCGGCTACCAACTGGTGCTGCGGCGCGCCGACGGCGAACTCGTCACCCTCTGATCGGGCGACGAAGGAAAGAGGAAGAGAACGCTCATGACCGACCCACGCGAGATCTACGTCGCCTATCAGCAGCGCGCGGCCCAGCCGCCCACTCCGCCCGACGACGCGCCGTCGCGCTTCGCGGGCGCGGGGGAGGAGGCCGTCGCGGAGATCGGCCGCGCCGTCGACGCGCTCCGCCCCGAGCTCGAGGCGCTGGCCGTCTCGCTGTACGAGGAGCCGGAGATCGGCTTCGAGGAGCACCGCTCCGTCGCGAAGATCGCCGAGCTGCTCGCCGCCCACGGTGTCGAGGCCGAGGTGGGGGTCTACGGCCTGGAGACGGCGTTCCGTGCGTCGGTCGGTTCCGGCGACGGCCCGCACTTCGCGGTGCTGGCGGAGTACGACGCGCTCCCGGGGGTCGGCCAGGCGTGCGGGCACAACATCATCTCCGGCATCGGGATCGGCGCGTTCCTCGCGGCGGCACCCATCGCTGAGCGCCTCGGTGCGCGCCTCTCGCTGATCGGCACGCCCGCCGAGGAGAACGGCGGCGGCAAGGAGTACATCATCCGCGCGGGCGGGTTCGACGACGTCGACGCCGCGGGCATGGTGCACCCCGGCGCCGGGTCGACCGTCTCGCCGGTGTCCGGCCAGCGCAACACGGGCGTGCGCCGCGTCGCGGTGACCTACCACGGCCGGGCCGCACACGCCGCGGGCGCGCCCTGGCTGGGGTTGAACGCGCTGGACGCGGTGGTGACCGCGTACCAGTCGGTGGCTCAGCTGCGGCAGCACATCCTGCCGATCGACCGCGTGCACGGCATCATCACCGAGGGCGGCGGCGCGCCCAACGTGGTCCCCGATCGGGCGTCGGCGCTGTTCTACGTGCGCTCCGGCGAGATCGACACCCTTCGCGTGCTCACCGACCGTGTGGTCGCGGCGCTCGAGGGTGCGGCGCTGGCGACGGGCACCCGCGCGGAGATCGACGTGGACCCGGTCCCGCCGTACCTCCCGCTGGAGACCAACGTCGAGTTGACCAAGCGCTGGGCCGGCGCGCTGGCGTCGCGCGGCCGCGACGTGCCGCCGTCGCCCCTCACCCCGGTGCGCTCAGGCGCGTCGACCGATATGGGCAACGTCACGCAGTTCATCCCGGCGCTGCACCCGTCGATCGGCCTCGGCGGCCCGGCCGACGTGCAGCCGCACAACGGCGCGTTCGCCGACTCCACCATCCTGCCCCCAGCCTTCGACGCTCTGGCGGACGCTGCCGTCGCGTTGGCCGCCGCGGCGGTCGACTACCTGGCGGACGCGGATCTCCGCGCGGAGGTGGCGGCCGAGTTCGAAGCGCGAGGCGGTCGCTACCGCTGGGAGGCCTGACCCGGCTCGGACCCGAGCCGACGCCTGGCTTCTCACCCGTGACGCCTGGCCTCTGACCGTGACGCCAGCGTTCCGTCGTGACGCCTGCCCTGCACGCCCGAATAGGGCAGGCGTCATGGTCTAAGGCAGGCGTCACGGGACGCCAACCTGTCGCTGATAGAGCAGCACGGCGAGTTGCTTGGTGCTTATGCCCGCCGGTCCGCGAGGAGTCGCAGTAGTTCCGACTCAGGCGGGTCGGGCTGGGGAAGAGGGACGGGAGATAGACCCCGTCCTACGGCGGCGAAGACTACGAACACCTTTGACAGCTCGGCCCCGGGGGTCTTTCCGTGCAGTGAGTCAGTAGTACCGGAAGCTCGGCCGATCAGTCGACGAAGCCGATGCAGAAGGGGTGCCCGACCGGGTCGAGGAAAATCGTGTACTCCGGGTAGTGCTGCACGGGAGAAAGCGTCGCACCACAGGACAGCGCGTGGCGTTCCACGGCTTCCTTGTCGCCCGGCGAGGCGGAGAAGTCAAGGTGCATCATCTGCTGTTGCTTGCCCTGCTCGGACGGCCAGACCGGCGGGATGTAGTCCTTCGACTCCTGGAAGAGGAGGGAGAACCGGCCCTCGGGAGGTGCAACGGCTAGCCACTCGTCGCTGATCCGGTTCTTGGCCCATCCCAGGAGGACGGAGTAGAAGTCGGCGAGCTCCTCTGGGTCCGGGCAGTCAAGGGTCACGTACGCGAGGTTGATCGTGGGTCCGGACATTCGTGACTGCCCCTCTCGACTCGTGGATGTCGTCCGCAAGCCTACGTGCCTTCCCTTCGAGAACTGACGAAAAAGTGCGGCGGGATGAGTACTTCAGGCCCAGATCAGGGCGGAATACCCATCTCGCCGCACTTATCCGTCAGCGGCGGAGGCGCCGTGGCGACCGGGTCGGGTCACCAGATGCTGACGCGCTCCTCGGGGGTGAGCCACAGGGCGTCGTCCTCGGTCACGCCGAACGCCGCGTAGAACGCGTCGATGTTGCGCACGATCTGGTTGCAGCGGAACTCGCTCGGCGAGTGCGGGTCGGTCGCCAACAGCACCTTGGCCGACTCCGGCCGACGCTTGCCGCGCCACGCCTGCGCCCAGCCGAGGAAGAAGCGCTGCGCGGGCGTGTAGCCCTCGATCTCCGCGCCGTTCGGGTCGCCGCCGGCCAGGAGCCAGGCGTCGTAGGCGATGCCGAGCCCGCCCAGGTCGCCGATGTTCTCGCCCACGGTGAGCTGGCCGTTGACGGTGCCCTCGACGCCCTCGGGTGAGAGGCCGTCGTACTGCGCGATCAGGCGCTGCGCGAGGGCCTCGAAGGCCTCGCGGTCGGCGGGCTGCCACCAGTCGCGGAGGCGACCGTCGCCGTCGCACGTGGAGCCCTTGTCGTCGAAGCCGTGGCCGATCTCGTGCCCGATCACCGCGCCGATGGCGCCGTAGTTGACCGGGTCGTCGGCGTCGGCGTTGAAGAACGGGGGCTGCAGGATGGCTGCGGGGAACACGATCTCGTTGCGCAGCGGGTGGTAGTACGCGTTGACCGTCTGCGGGAACATCTGCCACTCATCGGTGTCGATGGGGCCGCCGGCCCGGCTCAGCGTGTAGTCCAGCTCGAACGAGTTGGCGGCCAGCACGTTGGCGATGAGGTCGTTCCGGTCGACGGCGAGCGTCGAGTAGTCGCGCCAGCGGACGGGGTAGCCCACCTTCGGCGTGAACTTCTCCAGCTTGCGCAGCGCCTCCGCACGCGTCTCGTCGGTCATCCAGCCGAGGCGCTCGATGGAGACGCGGTAGGCCTTGAGGAGGTTCGCGACCAGCGCGTCCATCGCGGCCTTCTTCTCCGGCTGGAAGTGTCGGGCCACGTACGCGCGGCCGACGGCCTCGCCGAGCACGCCCTCCACGAGGGCGACCCCGCGCTTCCACCGCGGGCGCTGCTCCTCGTTGCCCGAGAGGATCTTCTCGTAGAAGTCGAAGCGGGCGTCGACGAATGCGCGCGACAGGTAGCCGGAGAGGCCCGAGATCGCCTTCCACCGCGCCCACGAGCGCCAGGCGTCGACCGGCGCCGAGGCGAGCAGCGGCGCGACGCCCTCGAGGAACGACGGCTGGGAGACGATCAGCTCGGCGACCTTCTCGCGCGGGATGCGTCCGCCGTCGAGGTAGGCGTCCCAGTCGAAGCCCGGCGTGGCCGCGATGAGGGCGTCGAGGGTCATGGGGTTGTACATGGCGCGCAGGTCGCGCAGCCGCACCCGATCCCAGTGGTGCGCCGCGATCTCGGTCTCCAAGCCGAAGACGGCGTCGGCCTGGGCCTCGGCGTCGTCGAAGCCGGCGAGCGCGAACACGCGCGCGAGGTGGGCGCGGTACTGGCCGCGGATCTCCTCGTGCTCGTCCAGCCGGTAGTAGGCCTCGTCGGGCAGCCCGAGGCCGCCCTGGGCCGTGAACACGGCGTAGCGGGACGGGTCGCCCGGGTCCGACTCCTCGTACAGGTGGACGAGCGGGCTGAGGCCGTGGCGCAGCGACCAGCCCAGGTGCCGCGCGAGCGCTGCCGGGCCGTCGATCTCGTCGATCGCGGCGAAGATCGGCGCGAGCGGGGCCGCGCCCAGCTCCTCGACGCGCTCCTCATCCATGAACGACGCGTACAGCGCGGCGATCTTGCCCTCGTCGCCCTCGGCGTCGGCGGGCAGGGAGGTGATGATCTCCTGGACGTCGCGCTCGGCTTGGTCGCGCAGGTCGACGAAACCGCCGGCCGACGACTGGTCCGGGTCGATCTTCGCCTCCCGCAACCAGGTGCCGTTCATGAAGCGGAAGAGGTCGTCCTGCGGGCGCACGGCGGTGTCGGCATGCGCGAACTCGATGGCTGCGGTCATGCGCGCCAGCTTAGGGCCTGTTGTGAAAGCCGACGTGGCCTCCCGCGCCGCCCCGCGGACCCTTCCGTAGACTCACGACCATGCCAGCCATCCGCAACATCGCCGTCGGCCTCCCCGTGCGCGGCGGCCGCGTCCTCGTGCTCGACGGCAACGATCCCGTCAAGGGCCAGAACTTCCATCGCGCCATCGGCGGCGGCATCGAGTTCGGCGAGACCGCCGAGGCGGCGGTGCGGCGCGAGTTCGTGGAGGAGCTCGGAGTCACACTCGGCGACGTGCGCCTCCTCGGTGTGGTTGAGAACATCTTCGAGTACGAGGGCAGGCCCGGGCACGAGATCGCGCACGTGTTCGCCGTCGAGTCCGAGGAGATCGACGCTATCCCGCTGGACGCCGCCCTCCACGTGCTGGACGAGGGCAGCCCCATCGGGTGGGCCCCGATCAGCGACGGCGTGCCGCTCTACCCCGAAGGCGTGCCGGAGCTGCTAGCGCGATACTGCGCTGACAACCAGTGACACGGTGAGGGCCACCACGACGGCGTTGAACACGAAGGCGAGCAGCGTGTGCGTGCGCTGCGCCTCAAGCGCGGCCCTCGTCCGCGGCGTCGCAGCCGTGCCGCCCAGCGTCGAGACCATCAGGGAGTGGGACAGGTAGTCGACGAACCGCAGCGGCCGGGCCACCACGAACTCGAAGCAGGGCCGCTGCGCGTCCAGGCGCGCGTAGCGCAGCGCGAACGAGTAGGCCATCGTCAGCCACGACGACACCGCCATCCCGATCGCCAACGCCGGCGCGACGAGCCCCGGTAGTCGGTCGGCGAACAGCATCAGTGCCACGGACGCGACCACCGCGGTGATCGCGGCATTCACCGACCACGACGACGCCCCACCGAGCCCGGACAGCTCGTCGCTCAAGCTCGTCTTAGCCCGCCCCTGGGCCGATGCCACCGCCCGCAGGCGCCCCGGCGACATGCGGGCGAAGATCCGGTGCGTCCACACGAGGTACAGCGCGGTGAAGATCAACCACATGAGCGCGAACGCGACCAGCAGCAGGTCGACGACGGCGAGCAACTGCACCGCGCGGTCGGTGACGTCGTCGCGCAGCCGCCCCTGGGAGCTCAGCAGCGCAGCCGGGAGCACCAGCACGATGGACGCGACGGAGGCCCACTGCGCGCGCATCGAGTCCTGGTACACGCGGGGCAGCTGAACGTCGTCGGCCATGTCCCCACCCTAGGTGTACGGGCGCGCGGCCGTCTGCTGCTCCGCGTAGTCGATCCTGGTGCACAGATCTCTCCCTGCGGGGAGCCAGGCGAAATAGCGGCCTGGGTCGCGGTATGGAGAGATCTGTGCGCGGGCGGCGGCTCACGAAGACGGCTCGCTGGCTCGCGCGTCGGCTCGAGGAACAGTGGGTTGTCTCGCGCGTCGGTCCAAGGGCCGGTGGGCCGTCTCGCGTGTCGGTTCGAGGGTTGGTCCCTGAGGAGCAGTCCCGCCGGGTGACTGGCTCTGAGTGAGAGCTGTGCGGGGCTGCGTCTCGAAGGGTCCGTGACTACGTCCTTGGTGGTGTTGCTGCCGCGCTTTATGCGTGGGCGGCGGGACCTTTCGTCTCGGGCCCGGCGCTTCGCGCGGGGGCCCGGCTCAAGGAACGGTGGTTCGTCTCGCGTGGGGGCCTCGGGATCCAAGGATCGGCGGCTGGGTTCGCGTGTCGGCTCAAGGGCCGGTGGGTCGTCTCGCGCCTCGGCTCGAGGGTCGGTCCCTGAGGAGCAGTCCCGCCGGGTGACTGGCACCGAGTGTTGGCTGTGCGGGGCTGCGTCTCGAAGGGTCCGAGATCACGGGCCTGTTTGCTTCCGCAGCTCCCTGCCTGCACTTGCGGACCTTTCGACGCGGGCCCGGCGCTTCGCGCGGGGGCCCGGCTCAAGGACCGGCGCTTCGCGCGGGGCCTCGGGATCCAAGGACCGGCGGTTCGTCTCGTGCGTCGGTTCAAGGGTCGGCGGTTCGTCTCGCTGGTTGGATCCGGTGCCGTGGCCGCTGGCGATCAGGAACCGCGGGGCAGTCCGAGTGGGGCGAGGTCAGTGACATCTATTCGCCGCCCGGACCAGGCCCTGCGGAGCATGAGCCTGGCGCATTCCGTTCAGTCGCTCGACGAGACTTCCCGCCAGAGGGTCGACGAGCCTCTGGCTAGGGTTGGCTTGTGGAAGACACAGTGCCGAAGGTGGTCATTACGACCACGGCCTCCATCGACGGTCGCATCGCGCTCAGCCAAGACACGCTGCTCATGCAGCCGGACGCGGCACGTCGCTGGGCCATCATGAAACCGGAGGGCACCGACGGGATGCTCGGAGGCCGTGCGCGAGAGCACGGCGCGACTGTGACCTTGGAGGGCAGTGGCAGCTTCATCGGTGACGACGACCCGCCCGTCGCGCTTCCCGTCCCGGGGCTGTCGGAGGAGGAACTGCGGCGCGATCACGTTCCTCGGCGCACGCCTCAGTGGTTCGTGGTCGCGGACAGCCGCGGTCGCGTGGACTGGTCGTACACCGGAGACGAGACGACCACGCTGCTGATCCTGGTGTGCGCCAAGACGCCCTCGGGATATCTGCAGCTGCTGCGCGACCGCGGCATCGGCTACCTCTGCGCCGGTGACGAGCGAGTTGACCTGAAGGAAGGGCTCGCGAAGATCGCTGCGGTTCTTGGTGCCCGGACCGTGGTCGCCGACTCGGGCGGCACGCTGAATGCGGCCCTGGTCCGGGCCGACCTCGTCGACGAGATCGACGTCGTGACACTGCCCGGGTTGATCGGCGGGGTCGGTACCCCGTCCATCATGGACGGCGCACAACTCGAACATGCCGAACTGCCGATCCGCGCGGAACTGATCGACTGCGGCGTCACCCCAGAAGGCCTCGTTCGCACGCGCTACCGGATCCTCCGCCAGGGGCTTGTGTCCTGACGAGTCCGACGATCGGTAGCGATGTGCATCAGCGAGCCATGGAATTTTGACTCATAACTGTGGCCTCTGTGCCCTACAGGGCACAGGGAGTGGAGTTGTGCGTCGAAATTCCATGCGCCCCGAGTAGGACCCCACCGGGGTGCGTGCTCGTTGGGTCCGCGTCCACGGGCTTTGGCGCCGTCGCTGCCGCACTTTCTGCGCGGGCGGCGGGACCTTTCGTCTCGGGCCCGGCGCTTCGCGCGGGGGCCCGGCTCAAGGAACGGTGGGTCGTCTCGCGTGTCGGTTCAAGGTCGGTCCCTGAGGAGCAGTCCCGCCGGGTGACTGGCTCTGAGTGAGAGCTGTGCGGGGCTGCGTCTCGAAGGGTCCGAGACCACGTCCTTGGTGGTGTTGCTGCCGCACTTTCTGCGCGGGCGGCGGGACCTTTCGACGCGGGCCCGGCGCTTCGCGCGGGGGCCCGGCTCAAGGGTCGGTGGGTTGTCTCGCGCACTGGCTCGAGGGTCGGTCCCTGAGGAGCAGTCCCGCTGGGTGACTGGCACCGAGTGTTGGCTGTGCGGGGCTGCGTCTCGAAGGGTCCGCGTCCACGTCCTTGGTGGTGTTGCTGCCGCACTTTCTGCGCGGGCGGCGGGACCTTTCGTCTCGGGCCCGGCGCTTCGCGCGGGGGCCCGGCTCAAGGGTCGGTGGGTTGTCTCGTGGGTCGGTTCAAGGGTCGGTCCCTGAGGAGCAGTCCCGCCGGGTGACTGGCGCTGAGTGTTGGCTGTGCGGGGCTGCGTCTCGAAGGGTCCGAGACCATGGGCTTTGGCGCTGTCGCTGCCGCACTTTCTGCGTGGGCGGCGGGACCTTTCGACGCGGGCCCGGCGCTTCGCGCGGGGCCTCGGGATCCAAGGACCGGCGCTTCGCGCGGGGGCCCGGCTCAAGGGTCCGTGGGTCGTCTCGCGTCTCGGTTCAAGGGCCGGTGGGTCGTCTCGCGTGTCGGTTCAAGGAACGGTGGGTCGTCTCGGGCCTGGTCTCAAGGGGCGACCTGGGGTCAGGCGGGGCCGAGGGTGCTGGCGCGGGCGCGGAGCACGGGGTCAAGGATGATGCGGGCGTGCAGCATCGAGCCGCCTTTGGCGCGGGTGGCCAGCAGTTGGCCGGCCCAGGAGCCGAGCTCCTCGCTGGGCTGCTCGATTACGCTGATCTGCGGCTCGACCATCGTGTTCCAGCGGTCGTCGTCCACACCGATCAGTGCGATGTCCCGGCCGATGGCACGGCCGAGGCCGCGGAGCGCCACGAAGGCCTCCGAAGTGAGGGTGTTGGTGGTGGCGAAGACCGAATCGGCGGGTGTGTCGGCGATCAGGCTGACGACCTCCTTGGGACGGTCGTCGTGGAAAGGCAGCCGGGCGACCCTGTCCGGCGACACGGGGTGCCCCGCCTCCGCCATCGCGCGGAGGAAGCCCTCCTCGCGCTGCCGCATGGGGGAGATGTCGACGGGGTGGTTGAGCAGCAGCGGGGTGGTCCAGCCCTGCTCCACGAGGTGCAGCGCGGCCAGCCGGCCGATCAGCTCGTTGTCGACCGACAGCGAGTCGCCCTGGAAGCCCTCGACCTGCCGGTCGACGGTGACGACGGGGATGCCGGCCCGCTCGAACTGCTGCAGCCGCGCGGCGCGCGGGCGGGCAGCGGCGAGCAGCACGCCGGAGACGCGGTGCGCGATGACGGTGTCGATGGACGACTTCTCCTGCGCCGAATCCTCCATCGTGTTGCACAGCACGACGGAGTAGCCCTGCTCGTGCGCCACCTTCTCGAACGCCTCGACGAGGCGCACGAAGAACGGGTTGCGGACGTCGGGAACGATCGCGGCCAGCAGGTCGGAGCGTTGCCTGCGCAGCGCCTTCGCGGCCGGGTTCGGGCGGTAGTTGACCTCCTGCACGGCGGCCTGCACGCGCTCGGCCAGCTCCGGCGCCACCCGTGGGTTGCCGTTCAGCACGCGCGAGACGGTGGCGGCCGACACGCCGCTGGCCCGCGCGACATCGCTGATGGTCGCCTCCCGCACAAGGTCGGTCATCCGAGTCGCACCTCGACGACGCCGTCCTCCGGCGAGACGTCCGCGAGGCGGAACGTGGCGCCGTCGGAGGCGCGGACGATGGTGGCGACGTCGAGCACGCCGCGGCGGCAGCGCACGCGCGCGGTCTCGGGCGTGATCTCCACGGTGCCCCACCCCCGTCCAGTGATCAGTGGGAAGGTGCCGTCGCCGCCCACCCGCAGGCTCTGGTCCAGCTGATTCCAGCGGAGCCCCAGAGTAGCCTCCAGCAGGCTCCAACCAGCCATCGCGCGCGCATAGTGGTCGCCGCACTCCACCTCGTTGAACGGGTTCCGACGGCGACCGTCGTGTCGCGCCCAGATCGCCTCGGCGACGGCGGCCGACTCGGCCGCCATGCCCTCGTAGGCCAGGTGGGCGGCCACCTCGTACTCGGCGCCGGTCCAGACCTCGTCGCAGTAGGGCGTCGGCTCGGCGGGCCGACCGCCGCGGGGCCAGGTGCAGACCACGAGCCCCCGCTCGCCGGCGGTGGCGTACGGCCGCTGCCGATCGGTGCCCGCGTCGTCCAGGAGGTTGTGCCGCACGACGTTGGCGAGCGCCTCACGCACGTGCTCGGCCGGCAGCAGGTACCCGAGGTCCAGCTGGTGCGCCCACCACTGGCCGATCAGCTGGTCCGACAGGCACCCCGCGCCCCACTGGAACTTCTCGGGGAGCGACGGGTCGGGCACCTGGATGTACCAGCCGCCGTGGAAGCAGGCCTCGTCGAGCGCCCGCGACGACGTCTCGAACCGGCCGCGCCAGGCATCGGCGCGGGAGTGATCGCCGAGCAGCCGTGCGAGCTCCTCGGCCGCCCGCAGTGCGGCTAGCCAGAAGGTGCCCGTGAAGGTGTTGGCGCCGTTCAGGCAGATGTCGTGGGTGGTGGGCTGGATGCCGTGCAGCAGGCCGGTGTTGTCGGGGTCCCAGCAGCCGGCGATGTGGTCCATCAGCGCGACGACCCGCGGCCACCGCTCGCGCAGCCAATCGAGGTCGACGGCGCCGCGGCGCAGCTCCCGATACGTCTTCAGCACCGCCCCGCACATGCCGTCGAGCGCGGGCTCGTCGGGTGCGCCGACCGGGCCGTCGCCGTGCTGGCGCAGGTAGGTGGGCAGGTGCACGCGGTGCGGCAGCGCACCGGAGGGGGCCTGCATCACGCCGAACTCGGTCTCGCGCATCGACCTCTCCCAGGCGGGGAAGATCGCCGACGCGGCCGACGCGTAGTTCCA
This sequence comes from Arachnia sp., assembly GCA_047602285.1. GTDB lineage: Bacteria > Actinomycetota > Actinomycetes > Propionibacteriales > Propionibacteriaceae > Arachnia. The sequence continues at coordinate 1,129,729 of JASGHR010000001.1, read as the reverse complement.
CACGTGCGTGCAGCTCAGCGGGCAGGCGCCGCCGACATTGCCCGACCACATCAGGGTCGACTCGCCGAGCACCCCCTCGTGGCCGTAGCAGGCGCCGTCGTGCGTGCGGAAGGTGGTGGGCGTGCGCAGCGGCACGGGCTGCGTCGCGAGGTGCGTCCGCCAGGTGCGGGGCAGGGGGAGGGCGTCCAGCGCGTCGGTCCAGGCCGTGGTCTCCGCCCAGTGCCGGTCCCACCCGCCGAGGGCGTCGTCGGCGACGGCGAGCGCGTCGGCGTAACGGGTGGCGTAGTGGTTGCCCACCCAGAACCGCGTCGGCCCGTGCTCGGGCCGGTCGGGGCCGTACTGCACGAAGTCGACCTCGCGGTTCGGGAAGTGCCACGCCAGCGCGAACCGGACCGTCCGCGACTGATGCGGCTCGAGCACCTCGTGCGCCACGAGCGCGCCCAGCCAGGTGGAACCCTGCGGGCTGGGCCCGAAGCGCGGCGACGGGGCGCTGGCCTGGCCGGCCTGCACCCACGGCGCGGCCGCGGGCGACGTCTGGTCGCCCCACGGTGCGAGGGCACGGAGGAAGTCGATCAGCTCGTCGGGCTGCTCGTAGCAGGGGAACGCGACGACGCGCTCGGCCTCGGCGCTCAGCACCATCTGCCCCGACCAGGGCGACGACGGCGCCACCGACGGGTTCTCCATCACGAGATCGGCGCGCCTGCCCGCGCGGCGGAGCCGGTTGGTGTTGCCGCCGTAGCCCGGGGCGCGCACGCCGCGAGGGTTGAGGTGCGGGTCGAGGCCGACGGCGTTGTGCGCCGAGAATGCCAGCCAGGTCCAGGCGATCACGTCGGTGCGGTTGGTGAGGGTCGCCTCGACGAGCACCACGGGCATGCCCGAGGCGTCGAGGTCGCCCGGCACCATCGGCGACGTCGCCCGGATGGTCACCTCCACCGGCCCGCCGGTGGTGTGCCGCACCTCGGCGACGGGGTAGGTGCCGTCCATCTCGGTGCGGGTGCCGCCGAAGCGCTCGACCAGCTCGCGCTGCCACGCGGGCACCAGGTCGTCGTTCACCATGGGCGTCGCGGGCCGGCCGAGGGCGCCGGGGTCGTCGCGCAGGGCCTGCAGGATGGTCGTCGAGTGGTGGATGGGCTCGAGCTGCTGCGTGCGCAGCGCGAGGAACGTGCCGGGCAGGTCGCCGTGGTGCGTGCCCACGTTCATCAGCTGCACCTGCCGCCAGCCGCCGTCGGAGCCCAGCGCGAGGGAGCCGGTGCCGACCCCGCCGAGCGGCATCGCGACGGCGGGATGCTCGTCGGGCCGCCAACTCACTTGAGGCCCGCCATCTTGATGTTGCCGATGATCTGGCGCTGGAAGATGAGGAAGAGCAGCACGACGGGGGCCGCGGCCAGCGTCGAGCCCGCCATCAGCAGGCCCAGCTCGGTGTTGCGCTCGGACCGGAAGGTGGCCAGGTACTGCTGCAGCACGAACCGCTCCGGCGTGGTCACGGTCAGGATGGGCCACACGTACGAGTTCCAGTACGCGAGGAACGCCGTGATGCCCATGACGACGAACGGCGGCTTCGACAAGGGCAGGAACAGCCGGAAGAAGATGGACAGCCGGCCGCAGCCGTCGATCATCGCGGCCTCCTCGAGGCTCGAAGGGATGTTCAGATAGAACTGCCGGATGAAGAACACGCTCGCCGCGCTGGCCGCGCCCGGGATGACGAGCACCGCGAGCGTGTCCAGCATGTGCAGCCTGGTGACGACGATGAAGCTGGTCAGCAGGATGGTCATGCCGGGGATGAACATGGTGGTGATCACCACCACCCACAGCGTGCGCTTGAACCGGAACTCCAGCCGGGCGAACGCGTAGGCGGCCAACGAGTTCACGGTGAGGCTGAGGGTGGTGAAGAGCAGCGCGCCCAGCAGCGTCCAGCCCATGGTGCGCAGGAAGGTGGGATCGGCCAGGATCTGCGCGTAGTTCTCCCACTTCCACACCTCGGGGAAGAACTGGAACGGCGTCTGGATCACCTCGGTCTTCGTCTTGAAGCCCGCGATCACCATCCACGCCAGCGGGAAGAGCGAGGCGACGATGAAGATCGCGCCCATGATGCCCTTCAGGATGCCGCGGACCCACCACTGCGGGTCGCGGTGCCTGCGGCGTCGTGCGTCGTCCATGTCAGTCCACCAGCTTCTCGGAGTTGAGCACCTTGAACACCAGCGCCGACACGGTGCCGAGCACCACGAAGAGCAGCAGCGCCGCGGCGATGGAGTAGCCCACGTTGATGTCGTTGCGGAAGTGGTTGAAGATGAAGAGGTTCGGCAGCGTCGTCGAGTCGAGCGGCCCGCCGTTGGTCATGATCAGCGGCAGCTCGAACTGCTGGATCGCGGCCACGAAACCCGTGATCAGCAGGTAGAGCAGCACGTTCTTCATCTGCGGGATGGTGATGTAGATCGTCTTGGCCCACCACCCGGCGCCCTCCATCGACGCCGCCTCGTAGAACTCCGTCGGGATGTCGACCATGGCCGCCACCATGATGAGCGACGTGAGGCCGAGACCCAGCCAGATGGCGGGCACCGCGATGGCGATCAGGGACCACGCCGGGTCGCCGATCCAGGCGATGGGGTCGACGCCCAGGTAGCTGAGCGCCCAGTTGAGTAGGCCACCCGAGTAGTCGTAGATCAGCACGAACACGATGGACGTGATGACCGTCGAAATGATGGTCGGCACGTAGATGCTGACCTTCAACCACGACGCGAACCGACGGGCCACGCTGACCACCAGGCTGGAGAAAGCGAACGCCAGCACCAGCATGATGGGCACCGTCATCAGCACGAACGTGAAGCCCTGCGGATGGTGGCGAAGAACAGCGGGTCCTTCAGGACGTCGGAGAAGTTCTTCCAGCCCACGAAGCGCGGGGGCTTGTAGAAGCTCCAGTCCTGGAACGAGAGGTACGCGGCGTAGACCGCGGGCCAGATCACGAAGATCCCCAGCAGCACCACGACCGGCAGCAGGAGGAGATACGCGACCTTGGAGTCGCGATACCTGTGCCGGTTGTGGCGCCGCCGGGCGGCGCGGTCCGCGTCGTGGATGGTCGACATCGGCTACTTCTTGGGCGCCTTGGCGGGGAGGCCGTCGCGGTCGATGACCGTCTTGATGGCCGCCGTGGCGGTGGCGAGCGACGCGTCGATGCCGGCGGCGCCCTTCATGCCCGACTCCATCGCCGTGCCGACGGCCAGCGAGACGTCCCACGGGTAGGTCGGCTCGGGGATGGCGGTGGGGGCGATGTCGTTGGTGACGATCGACGACCACGGCGCGTTGGCCGCGGCCTGGTCGCCGGCGACGGCGTCCTGCACGGACTTGCGCACCGGCACCTTGGTGAACTGCGTGTTGACGAAGAACGGCACGAGGTTCGCCGGGTCGCCCGCGATGGCCCAGGAGAGGAACTTGCCCGCGGCCTCCGCGTTGGCGGCCTTGGCGTCGATGACCCACTTGAAGTTGCCGAGCGTCGTGGCCGTGCGGCCGTCGGCGTTGGCGGCGTTCGGCATGGGGCCGACGCCGGTGCGGGCCAGGAGGTCCGGGTAGTCGGAGCCGATCTCCGACATCATCCACGAGCCGGACACCTTGAACGCGCACTTCTTCTGGCCGAAGTCCTTGCCCTCGACGTAGGCGGCCAGCGCCTGCTTCGGCATGTACTCCTTGTCCCAGAGCGTCTTGTAGGTCTGGATGAGGGCCTTGTAGCCGTCCTCCTCGACCGCGGCCTTGGTCCAGTCGTCGGCCAGCGCCAGGTGGCCGGTGAAGTTGTACTGCTGGCCGACGGTCGACCAGGCGAACGTGACGGCGTCGGATGCGGGCGAGATGCAGTACTGGCCCTTGGCCAGCGTCGGCTTGATCTTCTCGCACATCTCGAAGAGCTCGTCCCACGTGGTGGGGCCCTTCTCCGGGTCGAGGTTCGCGGCCTGGAGCATGTCCTTGTTCCAGAACAGCACGGCCTGGGGCTCGAGCAGCAGCGGGTAGGCGTAGAACGTGCCGTCGATCTCGGAGACGGGGCGGGCGGCCTCGATGATCTCGTCGAGCGCGGCCTGCGGGACGACGGAGTTCAGGTCGTGCAGCTGGCCCGCGGTCACTGCGTCCTGGATGGCGCCGGGGTGCGTGTAGATGTCGGGCGCCTTGCCCGCGGCCTGCGCGGCCTTCATCTTCTGGTCCCAGGCGTCGGCCGGCACCTCGGTGCCGACGACCTTCACCTCGGTCTGCGCCTTGTTGAACTGGTCGATGATGTTCTCGTACCAGGTGTTCTCCACCGGGGTGAAGGTGCGGTGCCAGAACTGGATGGTGACGGTGGCCGCGGCGCTGCCGCCGCCTCCGCCGCTGGTCGCAGTGGTCGGCTTGCCGGTCGGGGCCGGCTCGCCGGGCGTGCCCGATCCGCAGGCGCTGAGCAGCGCTGCAGCCGCGATTCCGCCACCGGCCCCGAAGAGCCAGCGCCGGGAGATCTTGGTGGTCATGATGGATTCTCCTTCGTGAGATGGTGAAAGCTGCGTCGTCGCAGGGGAGCGCCGGCTGGGGTCAGCCGGAGCCCGTGAGGGTGAGGTCCATCGAGTACCAGAACACCTGGTACGGACCCCAGAGGGACAAGGTGAAATACAGCCGCCTGCCGTCCTCGGCGGTGTATCTGGGGGTGAGGTAGGGGGCGTAGAGGCCGGGGGCCTGCTGCTGGGTGAGGATCTCGTGCGGGTCGCTCCACGGCCCCCACGGCGAGAGTCCCTCGTAGAGCACCGCGCTCCCGTTGTCCAGCATCGAGCTGAGCAGCCAGCGCTTGAGCAGCGGGGACCACAGCACGGACAGCTCGCCCGTGCCGGCGTCGAGCACCACCTGGGCGTCGCCCAAGGTGGGGCTCCATCGCGGCGCGCCGTCGTCGTCGGTGCCCGCGAAGTACTCGTACGCGTCGAGGCGCGCGGCGGCGTCGGCCTCCGCGGGGACGCGCATCAGCCGCACGGGGCCGAAGCGGCCCGCGCCGACGCCCCAGAGGTAGACGTAGGCGCGCCCGCCGTCCTCGACCTCGGCCTGGGCGAGCTGCACGAAGCCCGAGTCACCCGGCCACCGCACGTCCTCGAGGATCTGCCAGGTGGCGCCGTCGTCGTCGCTGCGCGCGAGGCCGGCGTAGCCCGCGGTCCACACGCCCGGGTCGCCCCAGTGGATCACCGACATGTACGCGAGGAACAGCGCGTCGCCCGCGGCGAACAGCTGCGTGGGGATCTTCGTGACCTCGCCCTCGACGTCGTTCGGCCGATGGTCGCCGGGCAGCACCTCGGCCACCTGATCGAGGTCGTCGAGGATCCAGCCGTCGAACGTGATGCCGTCGGACGGATCGTCGTCGGTGCTCCACGCCAGGCAGTTGGACTTCCACACCTCGCCGGTGCCGCCGAACGCGTCGTCGGGGCGGATGCCGAAGTTGTCGCCGAAGACGAACCAGGTGCGGTTGCCCACCGTCGTCATGTGTCCCAGGTCGGCCCCGGCGAGGAGGACGGCGGCGGTGTCGTTGATCGCGCCCGGCCCGGTGAGCTGGGCGATCTGCGTGACGCGCGTCACGCCGGCGAGCCGGAAGCCGCTGTCGATCCGCGTGGGGGAGGGGCCGGCGGGGCCCACGCCGCAGGCGCTCACGAGCGTCGCGGCGCCTCCGGCCGCGAGCAGGTGACGCCGGGTGAGGTTCATCAGCCGAGCCTCGGGAGCCGTTGCTCGACGGGCGGCAGCGTCAGGGTCTCGTCGATCCGGTCGAGGTACCAGTAGGCGACCGACGAGATGTCGTCGCTGCGCTGGTTGTTGTGGCCGTGCTCGATGGTCACGCGGACCGACGTGGTGAACGTGACGGGATCCTCGATGTGGAACCGGTAGAGGGAGATCTGCCCGGACCAGTTGGGCCCGCCCGGCAGCGTGATGCCGTGGTAGGCGCTCTGGTAGGGCTCGGCGGGGCACCACGCGGTGTTGAAGTAGTCCTCCGTGCCGGTGCCGTGGATGTTCGGCGGCCACTGTTCGCCGTCGACGAAGATCATGTCGTCGCCCTCGCCGTACCAGTTCCACGCCTCGGTGTGGCGCAGGTTGGTGACGTTGAACGTGCAGCCGACGTAGTGCCCGCGGCCGGTGGTCTCGAGGATGGTGTAGTTGCCGTCGCCCGTGGTGTTGTCGCCGCCGAAGAGGAACTCGCTGTTGCTGAGGTCGCCCTGTTCGATGCCGTCGGCGGGGTTCTCGCGGTGCCACGACGCGTGGAACCGGCCGAGCCCCTCCTCCAGCGCGTCGAACGCCTCGTAGTCGATGTAGTAGTAGAACCACAGCACCAGCTCGCTGCACTCGCTGGTCAGCTCGAAGCGGGCGCCGTCGGCGAACGGCATGTGGAAGAACGAGTTGAACGCCTTGCCGTCCTGCGGGCTCATCTGCAGCGGCAGCGACGCGAAGTTGGTGGTGCGCGCGTGGCCGACGCCGAAGAAGTCGCCGAGCGGTACGAGGATGCTCGGCTTGTCGCTGCCGTCCCAGTAGGCGCGCAGCACGAGCTTGCGGAGGAAGTCGCTGTCCGGCGTCTCCGGGTCGGTCGGCCCGGCGGGCGCCACCGTCATCCAGATGTGGTTGATGTTTCCCGCGCCGGCGATGTCGGCCAGCTGCACGGTGTCGCCCGGCCGCAGCGTGACGCGGTCCTCGTTGCCGCCGAGGGGGTCGTAGGACGAGACGCGCCTCCTGATCGAGTCCCGCAGGCGCGGGAGATCCCTGAGGGACGAGCCGTGGCTTCCGTAGCCGGTCATGTATGTGTCCTTCGCTCAGCGCCGGCGTCAGCGCCGACGAGAAAGTCTGAGTAATCGATTTCTCAAAATGTAACTCCGAAGCACGGAAGAGTCAAGGAACTCCTAAGCCTGATCCAGGGCGCTGGGTCGGGGTGTTGTCCGCATGGCCGACGGTGTTGTCCGCGCCCGCGGGACAGGTGCAAGAAGCCTGCATGGCGTCGAAGCTCGTCGAATGGCCACACGAAAACCTCTGCCGCCCGGGGTGGCGCAGCTTCTCGACCATCAACAGGGCGTCATCACGGTCGCACAGCTCCTCGACAGCGGCTTCAGTCGGCGAGTGTGCGAGCGGTTGACCGCGAGCTGGCGCCGGCTGGCTCCGAGCGGGGATGATGCGGGCTGCGTGCTCGTTGGGTCCGAGGGTGCATCTGTTGGTGATGGTTGCTGCCGGGCTCGCTGCCTATGGTCGCGGACCTTTCGACTCGCCGGTTCGCTGGCGCTCACGCGGCGGCTCAAGGAACGGTGCGGGGCCTAGCGACCGCAGGTTCGGCGCTTCGCGCGGGGGCCGGGGCAGGAGCGATCCCTGAGGAGCAGCCCGCCAGCTGGTTGGCTCCGAGCGGGGATGGTGCGGGCTGCGTGCTCGTTGGGTCCGAGGGCACAGCGTTTGGTGGTGTCACTGCCGTGGCTCTTGGTGATGTCACTGCCGTGGCTCTTGGTGATGGTTGCTGCCGCGGCTAGCTGCTCCGGGTTGCGGACCTTTCGACTCGCCGGTTCGGTGGCGCTCACGCGGCGGCTCAAGGGCCGGCGGAGGGTTACCGCTCGTCGGCTTCCCAGGTGTCCTTGCCGGCCAGCATCGAGGCGATCGCCGAGTGCTTGTCCTCGGCCTCGACGGCGTGGATCTGGTCGCGGACCAGGTCGTCGTAGGCTGGGCGCTCCACGCGGCGGAAGATGCCGATGGGGGCCTGGCGGAGGACGCCGGGCTCGGTCAGACGCGAGAGGGAGAACGCCTGCGAGGGGTCCTCGCGTGTCTCGTCGTGCACCACGATCGACGCCGGGTCGACATCGGCCGTCGCGGCGACCTTCAGCTGGCCGTCGGGCGTGCGGACCACGCAGTACTCACCGCCGGCGAACACGATCGGCTCGCCGTGCTTGAGTGAGATCAGCGCGCCGTCGGGGCCCTTGAGGGTGGCGAACGCGTCGTCGTTGAAGATCGGGCAGTTCTGGTAGATCTCGATCAGCGACGAGCCACGGTGCTGCGTGGCGGCGGTCAGCACCTCGGTGAGGTGCTTGCGGTCCGAGTCGATGGAGCGGGCCACGAACGACGCCTCGGCGCCCAGCGCGAGCGACACGGGGTTGAAGGGCGTGTCGAGCGAGCCGTACGGCGTCGACTTCGTCACCTTGCCCATCTCGGACGTGGGGGAGTACTGGCCCTTGGTGAGGCCGTAGATGCGGTTGTTGAACAGCATCACGGTGATGTTCACGTTGCGGCGCAGCGCGTGGATGAGGTGGTTGCCGCCGATCGACAGCGCGTCGCCGTCGCCCGTCACCACCCAGACGTTGACGTCCGGCCTGGTCAGCGCGATGCCCGTGGCGATCGCCGGCGCGCGGCCGTGGATCGAGTGCATGCCGTAGGAGTCGACGTAGTACGGGAAGCGCGACGAGCAGCCGATGCCCGAGACGATCACGGTGTTCTCGCGCCGGATGCCCAGCGTCGCGATCATCGACTGGAAGGTGGCGAGCACGGAGTAGTCGCCGCAGCCCGGGCACCAGCGGACCTCCTGGTCGCTGGTGTAGTCCTTCTTCGTGAGCGGCTCGATGGCGAGGGGGACGCCGGCCAGGCCCGATGCAGTCATGCGTTGCTCCTTGGAATCGGCGGGTCAGTTGAGGGCGTCGAGCTCGGCGATGAGGTCGGTCTCGAGGTCGACGATGGAGATGGGCAGGCCGCGGATCTTGCCGTAGCCCTGGACGTCGACCAGCGTGCGGGCGCGCAGCAGCGCGGCCAGCTGACCGAGGTTCATCTCGGGGACGATGATCTTCTCGTACCGGCGCAGCACGTCGCCCAGGTTCGGCGGCATGGGATTCAGGTGCCTGAGGTGCGCCGTGGCCACCTTCCTGCCGGTGTTGCGCACGCGGCGCGACGCCGCGGTGATGGGCCCGAACGTGGAGCCCCAGCCGATCACCAGGATCTTCGCCTCGCCGGACGGGTCGTCCACCTCGAGATCGGGGATGTCGCGCGCGATGCCCTTGATCTTGGCGTGCCGCAGCTTCGTCATCTTCTCGTGGTTGTCCGGGTCGTACGACACATTGCCGGTGCCGTCGGCCTTCTCGATGCCGCCGATGCGGTGCTCGAGGCCGGGTGTGCCGGGCACGGCCCACTCGCGGGCGAGCGTCTCGGGGTCGCGAAGGAACGGCAGGAAGGTGGGCTGGCCCTTGTCGTCGGTGCCGTTCGGGCCCGTCGCGAAGCGCGGGTCGATGGGCTCGATCGCGTCCAGATCCGGGATCCGCCACGGCTCCGCGCCGTTGGCCAGGTAGCCGTCGGACAGCATGATCACCGGCGTGCGGTACTTCACCGCGATGCGACAGGCCTCCACCGCGGTGTCGAAGCAGTCGGTCGACGACTTGGCCGCCAGCACCGGCACCGGCGACTCGCCGTTGCGCCCGTAGAGCGCCTGGAGCAGGTCGGCCTGCTCGGTCTTGGTGGGCATGCCGGTGGAAGGACCGGAGCGCTGGACGTTGACCACGACGAGCGGCAGCTCGGTCATCACGCCCAGGCCGATGGTCTCGGCCTTCAGCGCCAGGCCGGGGCCCGACGTGGTGGTGACGCCGAGCGACCCGGCGAACGACGCGCCCAGGGCCGCGCCGACGGCGGCGATCTCGTCCTCGGCCTGGAAGGTCATGACGCCGACGTCCTTGCGGCGCGACAGCTCGTGCAGGATGTCGGAGGCGGGCGTGATGGGGTACGAGCCGAGGAACAGCTGCAGCCCCGCCTTGTGGGCGCCGACGATCAGGCCGTACGCCGTCGCGAGGTTGCCGGAGATCTGCCGGTAGCGGCCCTTGGGCATGGGGGCGGGGTCCACGTGGTACTGGACCTCGAACACCTCGGTGGTCTCGCCGTAGGCGTAGCCGGCCTTGAACGCGGCGATGTTCGCGTCGCGGTAGAGGGGCTTGCTCGCGAACTTCTCCGCGAGGAACGAGATGGTGCCCTCCGTCGGCCGCGAGTACAGCCAGCTGAGCAGGCCGAGCGCGAACATGTTCTTCGTGCGCGACGCGTCCTTGCGCGTCAGCTCGAACTCGGCGACGGCGCCCGTCGCCAGGCCCGTCAGGTCCAGCGCGTGCACCGAGTAGTTGCTGAGCGTGCCGTCCTCGAGTGGGTTGGAGTCCCAGCCGATCTTGGCGAGGTTGCGCTTCGTGAAGTCCGCCGTGTCGACGATGATCGTCCCGCCGCGCGGCACGTCGCGCAGGTTCGCCTTCAGCGCCGCCGGGTTCATCGCGACGAGCACGTCCGGCACGTCGCCCGGCGTGACGATGTCGAAGTTCGCGAAGTGCAACTGGAAGCTTGAGACGCCCGGCAGCGTGCCCTGAGGCGCGCGGATCTCGGCGGGGAAGTTGGGAAGCGTGGCGATGTCGTTGCCGAAACTGGCGGTCTCGGCGGTGAACCGGTCGCCGGTGAGTTGCATGCCGTCGCCGGAATCCCCGGCGAATCGGATGACCACCCGTTGGAGGGGGAGCTGGTTAGGCACGACGCATTTACCTCGAGTCAATTAGGTGAGAAACCTCGCCCATTCTAGGCCCGTCCGGGCGTGGTGCCGATTCCCGATGTCCGAACCCTCGCGCCCGGGCTCAGGGCGCGAGGAGGCCCATGATGTCGTCGGCCGACAGCGGGGCGGCCGTGTCCGAGCCGGTGCCGACGACCGAGTCGAACAGGTGGCGCTTGTGGGCCTGCAGATCGACGACCTTCTCCTCGATGGTGTCGGTGGCCACCAGCCGGTAGACGTTGACGGGCTTGTCCTGGCCGATGCGGTGCGTGCGGTCGATCGCCTGGCTCTCGGCCGCCGGGTTCCACCATGGGTCGAGGATGAAGACGTAGTCCGCCTCCGTCAGCGTGAGGCCGAACCCGCCGGCCTTCAGGCTGATCAGGAACACGGGCGCGTCGCCCCCGCGGAAACCGTCGATCGCGCCGGCGCGGTCGCGCGTGCGGCCGTCGAGGTACTCGGTTCTGATGCCCTCCTCCTTCAGCCGGTCGCGGACCAGGCCGAGGAAGCCGGTGAACTGTGAGAACACCAGCGCGCGGTGGCCCTCCGCGATCACCTCGCCCAGCATCTCGACGAGCGTGTCGATCTTCGCCGACGCCGCGGGGTGCGTGGCGTCGATGAGCGCGGGGGAGAGGCTGAGCTGGCGCAGCAGCGTGAGCGAGCGCAGGATCGTGATCCGGTTGCGGCCCAGGTCGCCCAGCAAGCCGAGCACCTTCTGCCGCTCGCGTGCCAGGTGCCTGTCGTAGAGGCGGCGGTGCGCGGGCGACAGCTCGACGGGCACCACCTGCTCCTGCTTCTCGGGCAGCTCGGCCGCGACAGCTGCCTTCGTGCGCCGCAGGATCAGCGGTCGGATGCGACGGTGCAGGCGGGCAAGGGCCTCGGTGTCGCCGGCCTCGATCGGGCGGCGGAACGCGGTGGTGAACGCCTTCGGATCGGGGAACAGCCCCGGCGCGGTGATCGACAGCAGCGACCACAGGTCCATCAGGTTGTTCTCCAACGGCGTGCCCGTGAGCGCGATCTTCACGCCCGCGTCCAGCTTCCGCACGGCCTGGTAGGCCTTCGAGGCGTGGTTCTTCACGAACTGCGCCTCGTCCAGCAGCACAGCGCCCCAGCTCAGCGCCCGGTACTGATCGGACTCCAGCCGCAGCAGCGTGTAGGAGGTGACGACGAGGTCCGCACCCTCGACGGCCGAGGCCACAGACGCGCCGCGCTTGGTCTCCGTCGCGGTCACCGTGACCGTCGTCAGGCCCGGCGCGAAGCGTGCCGCCTCGGCGGCCCAGGTGCCGATCACCGACGTCGGCGCCACGACGAGCACCGGCCCCTGCAGCGTGCCGCGCTCGCGCGCGGACAGGGCCAGCGCGAGCGCCTGCACCGTCTTGCCGAGGCCCATCTCGTCGGCCAGGATCCCGCCCAGCCGGGAGGCGAGCAGGAAGCTCAGCCACTCGAAGCCGGTGGCCTGGTAGGGGCGCAGCTCCGCCTGGAGGCCGGCCGGCACGGGCACCTCGGGCAGCGACGCCGGGTCGAGCAGCGCGCCGACCGCGGACCGCCACGACTCAGCCTGCTCCGTGATGACCCCCAGCGACACCAGCTCCTCCCACAGCCCGGCATGCTCCGGGCGCAGGCGGAAGGTGTCGCCCTCGACGTCGACGATCAGCTTCGCCTCCTCGACGAGCGTGCGCAGCTCGGCGAGCTCGGGGGCGTCGAGCGAGAACCAGGTGCCCGAGTCCAGCATCAGGTGGTCGTCGCCCGCGGCGAGCGCGGCCAGCAGGTCCGCGAGCGGTACCTTCTCCTCGCCGACGGTGATCTCGACGTGCAGGTCGAACCAGTCGCCCGCCTCGGCCTCGCCCACAGACAGCCGCACGACGGGGTCGTCGTCGGCCTGCGTGAACACGGGCGCGTCGCGGTCGAGCTCCAGCACGACGTCGTCGCGGTCGGACAGCTCGGGGAGCACCTCGGAGACGAACGTGATGAGCGGGCGCCCGGTGAGGAACGCGGGGCGCAGCTCGACGCCGGTGAGGCCCGCCTCGGCCCACGGGCCGCGCGGGACGGCCTCGGCGAGCCGCGTCTCGGCCGCCCGGTCGCGCGCGACGCCGGCCTGCGGGGCCAGCCCGACGTCCTGCACGGTGGCGCCGACGCGGTACCGGAAGCCCCAGTGCACGCTGGCCGAGCGGGTGCCGAAGTCCACCCGGCAGAGCAGCTGCGGCGGCTGGGGTTCGGGGATGTCGACGCCTTCGTCCAGCTCGACGGCGACCGCGCGCCGCAGCTGCGGCAGGTAGCCGGCCGCGAACGTCTCCACCTCGTCGGCGGGGATGGCGAGCTCGCCGTGCCGGAAGAGCCCCGCGGCGGCAGGCGACAGGGTGCGGCTGAGCGGGCCGAACAGCACGTCGTCGCCCTCGGCGATCCAGGCGCCGTGCGCCGGGCGGCCCAGGAAGGCCTTCGCGGGCAGCGCGCGTACGTCGCCGTCGATCCTGGTGAGCGCCCGCACCGTGAGCCCGTCGCCCGCGCGGGAGATGCGCACGAGCGGCTCGATCCGGTCGAGCAAGCGGGGCCGGCCGAGCGGGCGGCCCGTGAACGTGGTGCCGGGCAGCAGGGTGACGCCGGCCGCGACAGCCTCGGCGAGCGCGTGCCAGCCCGACGGCAGCATCGCGCCCAGCGAGAGCGTCTCCCTCCGGGCGTAGCCGTTCAGGCCCTCCGCGGCGCGCAGCGCGCCCAGGGCGACGCGGTGCGCCTCGCGCAGGCCGTTGTTCGGATACGTCACGTCGTCCCAGCTGATGCCGGACCGGATCCAGTTCTCACGCTTTCCGGGCCGCAGCAGTCGCACGGTGAGCGTGCCGGATTCCTCCGCCACCTCCAGCGCCAGCGGAGCCCCGTCGTCGGCCCGAGGGAGGAAGGGGGCGAGCACCGACTGCCAGCCCTGTGTCTGCGGCGCGGCGCCGGGCGCCGTCAGGGTGAGCAGCAGCGCGACGCAGTGCTTGCAGTTGCGCTGCATGGGGCAGGAGCAGTTCGCCAGCAGGCCCGACGTGGCGCTCGGGCTGATGGTGCAGTGATACGTGCGGTAGTTGCTGCCGCGCACGGACGCGGTGGCCAGCTCGCCGACCGTCTTCACCGAGGAGACGCGCCCCAGGGTGGCGTACTGCCTCCCGCGGGCCACCGTGGCCGCGCCGAAGACCCGGTTCAGTTCCGCGTCGGTCAGGCTCTCGAGCCAGGAGGGGAGTTTCGTCATCGCGCAGGGATTCTATGCGCACCGGCCGACAAAACCGTCGGCCGTATACCCAAGTAGACTTCCGACATGGTCATGACCGAGGCCGCGGGCCGCGGTGCGTAGCGCCCTGTCCGGACCCGCCGCGGCCCTGCGCGCGGCGGCCTCCTCGCGCGCCGTGTGGCTGGGATTCGTCGGTAGCCTCCTCATCCTCGTGGGTTCGCTGAGCCCCGCCTACCTCCCGCAGGCCTCGCCGATGTGGGACGTGCTGCGCGGCTGGGGCATCGACGGACCCACCACGAAATGGGTGGGCACCGGTGCGACGCTGATCGGTCTCCTGCTGCTTCTCGAGGCCTGGTTCCGCCTGCGGCCCGCGCGTCGCAGGGAGCAGGGCCGGCCGGAGCTGAGGACGTGGGCGGTGCTGGGCATCGTCTCGGCGCCGCTGCTTTTCGGCCCGCCGATCTTCTCGCACGACGCCTACTCCTACGCCGCGCACGGCTGGCTGATCGAGAACCACCTCAGCCCGTACCAAGTCGGCCCCGGCATCCTGCCCGGCTACTTCGCCGACCAGGTGGCGTGGGTCTGGCGCGACACCACCGCCCCCTACGGGCCGCTGGCCCTCTGGCAGAGCCACGTGCTCGACGGCCTGGTGAACTTCGACCCGTTCCTGTCGGCCATGCTGATGCGGGTGCCCGCGCTGTTCGGCGTGGCGCTGATCGGCCTGTGCGTGCCGCGCATCGCCCGCCGTGTGGGCGTCGATCCGGCGGCGGCGAGCTGGTTCGCCGTGCTGAACCCCATCCTGGTGATCGACTTCATCGGCGGCGCCCACAACGACTCCCAGATGACCGGGCTGATGCTGCTCGGCATCTGGCTGACGATGCGGTTCCGCGCCTGGTGGCTCGGCGCTCTCGTCGTCGGGATCGCGGCCGCCGTCAAGCAGCCGGCCTTCCTGGTGGCCGTCGCCCTGCCCTTCCTCGTCACGCCGTGGACGTCCTGGCGCGTGCGCCCGACGCTCGTGGCCTTCGCCCGCGCGGTGGCGGCCCTCGCTCTCTCGGTGGGCGTCTTCGCCGGCATCTCCGTGGCCACGGGCCTCGGCTTCGGCTGGATCAACGCCATCAACGTGCCGGGCATGGTGGACACGGTCTCGCCGTTCACCGTCGCCGGCCACATCGTGCAGTATCCGGTGAACCTCCTGACGGGGGATCCCGACGGGCGTGCGATCGTCGCCACGTTCAAGGGCATCGGCGCGGTGGTGGGCGGCATCGGCATCGCCTGGTTCGCCCTCCGTCACCTGGGCCGGCGGCCGCTGCACTTCGTCAGCTACTCGTTCATCTGGTTCGCGCTCTGCGCCCCTGCCATCCACTCGTGGTACTTGCTGTGGGGCGCGGTGCTGCTGCCGATGACCAAGCCGTCGACCCGTGCGCTCCGCGCCGCGATCGTCTTCACCGTGTTCCTGCTGGGGTTCAACGCGATGAACTTCGGGCTCCGCAACGGCATGTGGCTGATGGTCTTCGTGCTGTTCGCCATCAGCTACTGGATCGTGCACACCCACGAGCTGAGCCAACCCATGGAGGGCGAGGAGCCCGTCAAGGAGTCAGTGCCGGCGGGCAGCGTGGACCAGTAGCGCCAGCTGGACGCGGTTGGTCACCCGCAGCTTCTCGAACACGCGGGCCAGGTGCGTCTTCACCGTCGGCAGCGAGAGGTAGAGGCGTGCAGCGATGTCGGCGTTGGTGAGACCCTCCGCGACGAGCTCGGCCACTTCGGCCTCCCGCTCGGACAGGAGCGCCACGCGATCCGCACCCTCGACAGCGGGCGCGTTGGCGGCGGCGAGCAGCGCAGCGACGGCCTCGGGCGACAGCACGGCCGTCCCGGCCGCCGCCTGCCGCACCGCGTCCACCAACTGGGCGGGCGGCGTGTGCTTGAGCAGGAATCCCGCGGCACCGGCCCGGAGCGCCCCCAGCACGTAGGCGTCAGTGGCGAAGGCCGTGAGCATCAGGACCGCGGGCGGGTCGGGCAGCGCCGCGATGCGTGCGGCGGCCTCGACGCCGTCGCGCCGGGGCATCCGGACGTCGAGCAGCACGACGTCGGGCCGCAGCCGCGCGGCCAGCTCTTCGCCCTCGACGCCGTCGCCCGCCTCGCCGACGATCTGGATGCCGGCTGTGCCGTCGAGCACGAGCCGAAGGCCCGCGCGGATGAGGGGCTCGTCGTCGACGAGCAACACGGTCAATGGCTCCATGGCACCCATGCTTCCAGCACGAACCGTTCGCCGCGCGGTCCCGCGTCGAGCCGGCCACCCGCGAGTGTGACGCGCTCGCGCAGGCCGACCAGCCCGACGCGCGCTCCCTGCCCCGGCGCGGAGTTCGGGGGCAGCGGGTTGCTGATGGTGACCTGCACGCCCTCGGCCGGGGCGACCCGGACCACGACGTCGGCCTCCTGCCCCGGGGCGTGCTTGACGGCGTTCGTCAGCCCCTCCTGCACCACCCGGTAGACGTGAGCCAGGACGGTCGGCGGGGGCGGGGCACCCTCGGGTGCCTCGAGGGCGAAGGCGACGGAGCCCCCGGCCGCGCGGACGTCGTCGACGAGGGTCCTCAGGCTGTCGAGCGTGGGGGCGGGACGCGTGTCGCTCGCGTCGGCCCGCAGCACGTGCAGCGTGGCGCGCAGCTCATCTGCGGCCTCCTGTGCGCCGCGTCGGATGACCGCGGCGGCCTCCCGCATCTGCTCCGGTGTGAGGTCGTCGCGAAACTCGAGCGCGCCGGCGTGCAGCGCGACGAGCGCGAGCCGATGCGAGACCGTGTCGTGCATCTCGCGTGCGATCTCGGTGCGCTCCTCCTGCCGGGCCTGCGCCTCGCGGGCCTCCTGGCCACGCCGCGCCGCGTCGGCCTCGTGACGCAGCGAGCGCAGCAGCTCGCGCCGACCGCCGCGGTACAGGCCCACGAGGATGAGCACCGCGTCGAGCAGCACCGACGCGATCAGCGCCTCGTGCCACGGCAGGGGGTCGCCCCAGCTGATCGCGCTCAGCGTCGCGGTCACGAGGAACGACGCCGCCGCGGCGAGCACCCAGCCGCGCCGACGGCGGCCCGCGAGCGAGATCACGGCGGCTGCCGCAGGCAGGATCGCGGACCCGGCGATCCCCGAGCACGCGATCACGACGACGCCGAAGACGAGCGCCCGACGTTCCCTGTGGGCATCCGCCGCCGGTTCCGCGTCGGTGTCGCGCGACAGCACCCGCGGAAGCAGGACGAGGGCCACGATCCCGAGGATCGGGTCCAGCAGCATCAGCACGGTGTTGAGCGGCTCGGGGAGATGCTCCTCGAGCTGGAGCCCCCAGGAGACGAAGAGCATCACCGGCATGAGGACGATGAGCGCAGCCATCCACCAGCGCTGTGTGCGGGACAGGGGAGGCATGCGCCCCAACCTAGGCGACGCGGCGGCCGGGCGGTGTCGGTCAAAGGGATGAACTGAGCATCATCCACTCGGCGCGGGACGCCGTCCCATCGCCCGATGGTGGCCGCCGCGTCCGGGAAACAGGATGAAGCCATGACGACTTCACTTCATCCCCAGCCCGACGCACCGACCCTCACGCCCGACGTCCCGGTGCCCTTCCACCGCATGATGCCCGCCCGGCCCGGCCACCGCTGGTGGCGTCCGCTGGTCTCCATCGTGGCGAGCGTCGCCGCCTATGCCGTCATCGTGATCGCGGCCCTGATCTTCGTCGTGCTCGCTACTCCCAGGCTGGCGCAGCAGGTCATGGCGATCGATCCGCTCGTGCCCGATCTCGGCGACCCGGTGCTGTCCTGGGTCTCGTCCGTCATGCTCGCGCTGATGATCCCCGCGGTGGCCGCCGGCGTGTGGATCGGCGAGCGGCGCGGCCTCGGCACACTCTCCTCCGTGGCGGGCCGGCTGCGCGTGGGCCTGCTCAGCCGCTGCCTGCTGCTGGCCGCCGCGGTGTTCGCGGTTTTCGTCGCCGTGTCGCTGCTGGCCGGTGTCGCGCAGGGCGAGACGGTCGCCGTGCGCTGGATGCCGTCGTCGCTCGCGCTGGTGGCCGTCGCGCTGCTGGGCGTCCCGTTTCAGGCGGCCGCGGAGGAGTACGTGTTCCGGGCGCTGCCGCAGCAGGCGCTGGGCTCCTGGCTGAAGAGCCCGTGGTGGGGCATCCTCCTGCCCGTGCCGCTGTTCGTCATCGGTCACGGCTACGACCTCGCCGGCCAGATCTCCGTCGCCGTCTTCGGGCTCGCCGCGGGCATCCTCACCTGGCGCACGGGTGGCCTCGAGGCCGCGATCGCACTGCACGTGGTGAACAACGCCTCGCTCTACCTTCTCGGCGCCGTCGGGCTGGTGGATCTGAGCGCCACCGGGGGCTCGTGGGTCGGCCTCCTGCTCGACACCGCGATGATCGGCGGCTACACCGCGCTGGTGTTCCGTCTCACCGCGCGCAGGCCTCGGGTCAGGTGATCACCGGTGGCCACTTATTGCGCGAGCTCCCAGATGGCCGCGATCGGCATGGCGCGGTTCTTCGGCCCGAATGCGAGAGTCTCCGAGCCGGTGTAGAGGACGAGTCCCGCCAGGAGGTCGTCGCCCAGTCGGCTTGCGAGGTGGTTGATCCCACGGAAGTCATCCGCACGGACCGTTGCTGACGCCTTGACGTCGATGGCGACGACGCGCCCCCTGCGGTCTTCGAGGACGATGTCCACCTCGACCTTGTCCTTCGTGCGGTAGTGGAAGACCTCGGCGCGGGCATACGACCACGTCAACTGCCTGGATATCTCCATTGCGACGAAACCCTCGAGCAGGCCGCCCAGCGGCGCATCGAGCCGGGCGAGGCTGCGGGCATCCTGTCCGAGGAGGTTCGCCGCGATGCCGGAGTCGACCATGGCGACTTTGGCGGTCGACACCGCGCGCGACGACAGGTTCCGCGACCAGGCTGGGATCCGCTTGATAAGGAAAACCTCCTCGAGGAGGCTGAGGTAGCGCTCGATCGTCGGGCGCGCGAGTCCCAGTTCCGTCGCGAGGTTGCCGGGCACCAGGAGCCCTCCCGATCGCGCGGCGAGCAAGCGCACCAGTGCCCGCATCTGCGGGCCGCGCTCGATCTCAGACAGCTGGATGACGTCGCGGTTGATGAGGTCAGCGACGTAGTTGTCGAAGAATGTCTCGCGTCGGCGCCCCTCCCGTGCGACGGCTTCTGGGAAGCCGCCTCGGACGAGCCGGTCGATGTAGCCGGCCCGATCCTCGGAGCTGTGGTGGGTGAGATCCGCGCCCTGATCGAAGACGGCGTCGACGAAGCCGTCGCCTGACTCATCGATCTCGCCTTGGGAGAGGGGCCAGAGCTCGATGGTCTCCATCCTGCCGGGCAGGGCGTCGGGAACCCCGCGCATGCCGAGGAGCCTGGCTGAGCCGGTGAGCAGGAATTGACCGGGGCGCTGGTCGGCGTCGACAACCTCTTTGATCGCGAGCAGGAGCTCTGGTACGCGTTGCACCTCGTCGATCGCGAGGAGTCCGGGAGCCCTGACGAATGATGTCGGGTCGAACTGGGCTGCCTGCCGCGTGGCCGCGTGATCGAGATTCCTTACGGTCGCTTCGCGGCTGCGGGTCACCTCGCGAGCCAGCGTGCTCTTCCCGCTCTGTCGGGCGCCGGTGAGAAGGGCGACGCGTGTGTCGCCCAGCGCCTCCATCGTCGCTCCATAGGCGTGCCGCGGGAGGACTCGGCCCAGTGGAGGGATGTGCGCACTCATGGGTTCATTCTGCCACGAATGTGCGTTTGGTCGTCGGGATGCTGTTCGTTTGGTCGCTAGGTAGCTGTTCGTTTGGTCGCTGGCTTGGTGTGTGGATGGTCGCTGCTCGAGGCCTGTATGGCCGACGGCGGCCGTCATACCGCGTAGTCCACCACCACGGGGGAGTGGTCGCTCACGCGCTCGTCGTAGCTGGCTTCGCGGCCGACGAACGCGTGGGTGGCCTTGTTCGCGAGTCCGGGGGAGGCGAGGTGGTAGTCGATGCGCCACCCGGCGTCGTTGGCGAAGGCCTGCCCGCGCCACGACCACCAGCTGTAAGGGCCCTCGACGTCGGGGTGCAGCCGGCGCACCACGTCGACCAGGCGGCGCGGCCCGACGACCGAGCCGAACCACTCGCGCTCCTCAGGCAGGAAGCCCTCGGACTTCTGGTTGGAGCGCCAGTTACGCAGGTCCTGCTTCGTGTGGGCGATGTTGAAGTCGCCCATGACGAGGAACTCGCGGCCCTCGGCGGCTGCCTCGCGCTTGGACGCGGTGAGCGCCCGGGCCAGGCCCTTCATGAAGCGCATCTTCCGCTGGTACTTCTCCTCCGAGCCCTCCTCGTACGGCCACGCGGCCCCCTTGGGCAGGTACAGCGAGGCGACGCGGATCGGGGCGTCGGCCAGGTCGACCTCGAGGTAGCGGCCCTCGTGCGCGAAGGCGGCCAGGTCGCGGTTCACGAGCCGCTCCGCCGACAGATCCGTGGGGCGGCCGCCCGGGGAGATCTCGGTGACCACCTCGGCCAGGGAGCGCACCCGCTCGGGCGCGTGCCGGGTGAGCAGCGCGACGCCGTTGCGGCCGGCCAACTGACCCGCGTCGAGCGTGACGTGGTAGCCGTCGAAGGCCTCCAACGGCAGGTCGTCGACCCGGCAGCGCACCTCCTGCAGCGCGACGACCTCGGCGGCCGTGCCGTCCCAGAAGCCGCGGAAGCCGCGCCGCAGCGCCGCGCGGATGCCGTTGACGTTGTGCGTGCCGATCCGGATCATCGGGCGATCTCCACCGTCGCGGTGGGCCACGGGTCGGTCTGCAGCCGGCCGTAGGTGAGCACGTCCACCCGCTGTCCGTCGATCAGGAACTTGCCGCGCTCACGGCCCTCGTGCCGGAAGCCCGCGGCGGCCGCCACGTTGCCGGACAGCGGGTTGTCGGCGCGGTGGCCGAGCTCGAGCCGGTCGCAGCCGCCGGAGCGCAGCGCCCAGTTGGCGACGGTGGTCGCGGAGCGCGAGGCCCAACCTCGCCCGCGGTGCGACTTGTTCATCCAGTACCAGAACCAGCCCACGCGGTGAACGGGGTCGACGGTGACGGCCACGAGGCCCACCAGCCGGTCGTCGTCGCAGATCGCGAAGGCGTGCTGCGTGCCGGCGGCGTCGAGGAGGCGTCCGACGTAGACCTCGGCCTCGGCCAGCGTCGTCACGGTGCCCTGCCGCGCCATGCCTGGGTCGGAGTCGAACGCGGCCAGGACGTCGGCCGCGTCGTCGGCGCGCAGCGGGCGGAGTGTCATCTCGGGCATGGCTCACCTCGGTGGGGTGCGGGGGTTTCGGCGAGCCTATCAGCCCACGGGCCTGGCCCCCGGCGCGCCGCGGCCTGGCAGAATGGCCGCCATCACCGTCGATTCGATAGACAGGGAGTCAGGAATGGCAGGAGACAGCTCGTTCGACGTCGTCAGCAAGGTGGACCGCCAGGAGGTGGACAACGCGCTCAACCAGGCGGCCAAGGAGGTCTCGCAGCGCTTCGACTTCAAGAACACCGACGCGAAGATCGCCTGGTCGGGGGAGTCGATCGAGATGCAGGCCGTCTCCGAAGAGCGGGTCAAGGCCGTCCTCGACGTGTTCCAGTCGAAGCTGCTCCGTCGCGGCGTCAGCCTCAAGGCCCTCGACGCGGGCGACCCGCGGTCGTCCGGGAAGCTGTGGAAGATCACGGCCACCACCAAGGAGGGCATCACGCAGGAGAACGCCAAGAAGGTCTCCAAGCTCATCCGCGATGAAGGGCCGAAGGGCGTCAAGGCCCAGATCCAGGGCGACGAACTGCGCGTCTCGTCCAAGAGTCGCGACGACCTGCAGCGCGTGCAGCAGCTCATCAAGGAGCAGGACTACGACTTCGCGGTCCAGTTCGTGAACTACCGCTGACGCGGGCACCCGACCCGCTTTGTCGTCGGGCTCGGGCTGCTGCTAAGCTCGTGCGTCGCCGGGAGACCGGCGCGGCAAGTTGCCCGAGCGGCCAAAGGGAGCGGTCTGTAAAACCGTCGCGTAAGCTACGTTGGTTCGAATCCAACACTTGCCACAACAGGCTCCGGATCGGATTGATCCGGAGCCTGATTGCTTCTCTTCGATAACGAGGACGACTCATGGCCACACCACATATCGCGTGCGAGCGCGGCGATATCGCGCCGCTCGTCATCATGCCGGGCGATCCGCGGCGGGCCGAGCGCATCGCGCGCACGAGGTTCGACGGCGCCCGCCTCGTCTCCGAGGTGCGCGGCATCGGCGCCTGGACGGGCACGGTCGACGGCGTGCCGATGACGGTGATGGCCTCCGGGATGGGTGTGCCGTCGCTGTCGATCTACGCCACTGAGCTGTACACGCAGTTCGGGGTGGAGCGGATCTGCCGCGTGGGCACGTGCGGCGGGATCTCCCGCGATGTCGCGGTCTCCGACGTCATCGTGGCCGCCTCCGCGCACACCAACTCGGCCGCGGCCACCTTCGGCCTGCCCGGGGTGACGCTCTCGCTGGCCGCGAGCTTCGACATGCTGCGCGGCGCCGTCGACCAGGCGCGGGCCTCGGGCGCGATCGTGCACGTCGGCCCCGTGTTCACCAGCGACTTCTTCTACAGCTCGCGCGCCGACGTCGTGCCCGCTCTCGACAGGCTGGGCACGCTCGGCGTGGAGATGGAGGCGGCCGGCCTGTATGCCTGCGCGCTCGCCCACCGCGGGGAGGCGCTCGCGGTGCTCACCGTCTCCGACCATCTGCAGGACGGCTCGGCGGACTACTCCGCCGACGAGCGCGAGACCCAGTTCCAGGGCGCCCTCGAGGCCGCCATCGCGGGCCTGAAGGCCTGAGGGGCTGGGCGGACTGCAGGATTTGTCGCGCCCCCGAGCCTCGTGTATGTTTGTGCGTCGCTGGCCCCTATAGCTCAGTAGGCAGAGCGTCTCCATGGTAAGGAGAAGGTCTGCGGTTCGATTCCGCATGGGGGCTCTGTTCTTGTCTTGGGATCTTCACAAGACTCGAACATCGACGGGGTAGCTCAGTCGGTAGAGCAAGCGGCTCATAATCGCTGTGTCGCGGGTTCAAGTCCCGCCCTCGTCACCGAAACCGAAGATCGAGAATCTCGCTTGGCAGCGAGCAGACAGCTTGAAGGAAGTGGCAGCAATGGCCAAGAAGGGCGCGGACATCCGTCCGAAGATCACGCTTGCCTGCACCGAGTGCAAGGAGCGCAACTACATCACCAAGAAGAACCGGCGCAACAACCCGGATCGTCTGGAGCTGAGCAAGTTCTGCCCGCGCTGTCGCACGCACCGCGCGCACCGCGAGACCCGCTGAGCCGCACATCTTCGCGAGCCGGCCGTCCCCTTGAAGGGGGCGGCCGGTTCTCGTTTTCGCCGGTAGGGTGAGCGCCATGCCGATCACCGCCGAACACGTGGGCCGCCGCTACCCGGCCGCCCCGCCGTACGAGGTCAGCCGCGCGAAGATCGCCGAGTTCGCCACGGCGCTGCGCGACGACAACCCCGCCTACTTCGCGGACGAGCCCATCGCGCCGCCCACCTTCGCCGCCGTCATCGCCGCCCACGCGTGGGAGGCGCTCTTCGGCGACGAGGAGCTGGGCCTCGCGCTCAACCGCACCATGCACACCGACCAGGGCTTCACGTTCCACCGGCCGCTGCGTGCCGGCGACGTCGTGCACGCCCAGCTCGCCATCGAGAAGGTCAGGAACCGCGGGACCCTCGACATGGTCACCGTGGTCGTCGACCTCGTCGTCGACGGCGAGACCGTCTGCGAGGCCCGCTCCGGCCTCATGCACACCAGGGAGGACGATCATGCCTGAGGTCGCCGTCGGCACCGAGCTGCCCGAGCTGCGCGTGGGCGTCACGCGCTCCGTGGTGGTGCGCTACTCCGGCGCCTCCACGGACTTCAACGAGATCCACTTCTCCGACCGGCACGCCCGCGCCATCGGCCTGCCCGGCGTCGTCGCGCACGGCATGTGGACGATGGGCGCCGGCCTGAAGGTGGTCACCGACTGGATCGGCGACCCGGCGCGCGTCACCGGCTACTTCGTGCGTTTCACCCGCCCCGTCGTCGTCCCCGACACCGACGAGGGCACCGAGGTGCTCTACCGCGCCACCGTCACGGATGTGACCGACGGCGTGGCCAAGGTCTCGCTGACCGCCGAATGCGGCGACGACCAGGTGCTGGGCGCCGCCCGCGCCGAGGTGCGCATTGACTGAGTGCAGGATCGATCGGGTCGACGTCGACGGTGGGGGAGCGGCCCCTGACGGGTCGCCGCTGCTCGCCGATCACACCACGCTGCGGGTCGGCGGCCCGGCCGATAGGCTCGTGGTCGCCACCACCGAGGCCGAGCTGATCCAGACCGTCGACGAGTGCGACAGCCAGGGCGTGCCTGTGCTCGTCGTGGGCGGCGGGTCCAACCTGCTTGTGGCCGACGAGGGCTTCCGTGGCACCGTCGTGCTCGTCGCCACCCGCGGCATCCACGCCGACGTCTCCGCCTGCGGCGGCGCGGCGGTGCGGGTCGCGGCCGGGGAGGACTGGGACGCGTTCGTGGCCGAGGCCGTCGCGCGCGAATGGAGCGGTGTCGAGGCGCTGTCCGGAATCCCCGGCAGCGTCGGCGCCACCCCCATCCAGAACGTGGGCGCGTACGGCGCCGAGGTGGCGCAGACCATCGCCTTCGTCCGCACCTGGGACAGGGTCGAGCGCACGCAGCGCACCTTCCCGCTGGTCGACTGCGGCTTCGGCTACCGCGCCTCCCGCTTCAAGCGCGAACCCGGCCGCTACCTGGTGCTCGAGGTGGGCTTCCAGTTCCCGCTCGCCTCGCTCAGCGCCCCCGTGGCCTACACGGAGCTGGCGCGGACGCTCGGCGTCGAGGTGGGCAGCCGCGCCCCCGCCGTCGCCGTGCGCGACGCCGTGCTCGGCCTGCGCCGGGGCAAGGGCATGGTGCTCGACGCCGACGACCACGACACCTGGAGCGCAGGCTCCTTCTTCACCAACCCCGTCCTGACGGCCGCGGACGCAGACCGCCTGCCCGAGGGCGCCCCCCGGTTCCCGGCCGACGACGGCCAGGTCAAGACCAGCGCAGCCTGGCTCATCCAGCACGCGGGCTTCGGCAAGGGCTTCGGCGAGGGACCCGCGTCGCTCTCCACCAAGCACGCCCTCGCCCTGACCAATAGGGGAGAGGCGACAGCCGCGGACGTCGTCGCGCTCGCTCGGACGGTGCGCGACGGCGTGGCCGAGCACTTCGGTGTGACGCTCGTACCCGAGGTGAACCTGATCGGCGTCTCCCTTTAGCTGCCCCGTGGCTGGCGGGTAGCCCCCACGCGCTGTGGTTGCGGACCCTTCGAGACGCAGCCCCGCACGGCTCACGCTTGGGGTGGGTCAGTGTGCGGGGCTGCTCCTCAGGGATCGTTCCTTGAGCCGGCCGTGAGGCGCCAGCCGAACGCCGTGGTCGTTAGGTCCCGCGCCGTTCCTTGGATCCCGAGCCCGGCGCGGAGCGCCCGGCCGTGTCGAAAGGTCCCGCGCCGTTCCTTGAGCCGACGCGTGAGCGCCAGCGAACACGTCGTGTCGAAAGGTCCGAAACCTTGGGCAGGGAGTTCGGTAGCGAGCTGGGGCATGGAGTTTTGACGCACAACTGCACTCCCTGTGCGCTGTAGGGCAGAGAAGGCGGAGTTGTGCGTGAAAATTCCATGGCTGGTGAGTAGAGCGCCACGGGCTGTGGTCTCGGACCCTTCGAGACGCAGCCCCGCGTAGCTTTCGCTCGGCGTGGGTCAGTGTGCGGGGCTGCTCCTCAGGGACCGGCGTGAGTCGGGCCACTGCCACTTTTGCCACGCGACCTGGCGTGGCGCGCCCACCCCGGCTACCCTGCTCTGCGGGGAATCGAAACAAGCGGGGGGCTTCACGAAAGGGCAGCCCATGCGCTGGCTGAGAATCACGTCGCTCACTCTCCTGGTCGCGATGGTGGCGACGATCGCCGGGGTCGTTCCCGCGCAGGCCTCACGGCAGAGCGACTTCATCGCCTCGCTGGTCGAGGCCGCGCAGGAGAACGAGGAGAAGACGGGCATTCCCGCCTCCGTCGCCATCGGCATGGCCGCGCTGGAGACCGGCTGGGGCGGATCGAAGATGACGGGCGAATACGTCGTCGACAAGGGACTGCCCACCGAGAAGACCTACCAGGTCAACACCCTCTTCAACATCAAGTGCACCGCGACACCGTCGCCGTACCAGACCGGCTGCGTGCCCGTGCGCACCGCCGAGTACCGCTCCGACGGCTCCAAGTACTACATCGTCGACGAGTTCCGGACCTATGCGAGCTGGGGCGACTCCCTGCTCGACTACGGACGGCTGCTGACCTCGCTCTCGCGCTACCGCTCGGCGTTCGACTACACCGACTACCCCGACCAGTTCGTGATCCAGGTGCACCGCGGCGGCTACGCCACCGACCCGAGCTACGCCACCACGGTGATCGGCATCATGAAGTCGTACAACCTGTACCGCTACAACGTGAGCGGCGCAGGCGCGGGCACGCCGCCCGGCGCGCCGCCGGCGCTGACGCCCAAGCCGACGCCCTCGCCGACGCCGTCGCCGTCGCCGTCCAAGACGCCCACCCCGACGCCGACGCCCACCAAGACCCCCACGCCTGCGCCGACCAAGACGGCCACGCCTGCGCCGACCAAGACGGCCACGCCTGCGCCGACCAAGACGGCCACGCCGACGCCGACCAAGACCGCCACGCCGACGCCCACCAAGACCCCCGCGCCCACGCCGACCAAGACAGCAACTCCGAAGCCGACGCCGACCCCGACCAAGACGACGCCGAAGCCCACGCCTGCGCCGACCAAGAAGCCGACGACTCCCGCGAAGAAGTCGACATATCCGCAGCTGACATCGGGCTCACGCGGCGCCTCGGTCACGACGCTCCAGGCGCTGCTCAACACCCGAAACGGCGCGAAGCTCGCCGTCGACGGCATCTTCGGCGCCAAGACCAAGAAGGCGGTGGCGGCGTATCAGAAGAAGGTGAAGCTGAAGGCGGCCGGCGCCATGACCGACGCCACGTGGACCAAGCTGCTGCCCCTGCTGAAGCCGGGGCAGAAGGGTGCGGCCGTGAAGGCGGCGCAGATCGAGCTGCGCGCAGCGGGCGCGAAGCTGAAGATCACCTCGAAGATGGACTCGGCCACCGTGAAGGCGGTCAAGGCCTACCAGAAGAAGAACAAGATCTCCGCCACCGGCAACGTCGGCCCGCTCACCTGGGCGGCGCTGCTCAAGAAGTGACCGGCTCCGCCCCGGAACCGACGACGCCGCTCGCCGCGACATAGCCGGCCGCGAAGGCCCGCGCCGCCATGCGCAGGGCCTCGCGGTCTGGCAGGAACGAGCCATGGTGCAGGCCGGCGCCGTTGATCCTCCCCGTGCCGACGAAGCACATCACGGAGGCGGCCTCGGAGCCGTACTCGGCGAAGTCGTCCGAGCCGCACGACCTGAACGGCGTCTCCGCCACGGTGATGCCCAGCCCCGTCAGCAGCGGGTCCAGCCGGTGCACGAGCCCGGGGTCGTTGACGAGCGCGGGGCCACCGGTGCGGAACCGGACGGTGGCCGCGGCGCCGCGCGAGGTGGCCACGGCCTCGGCCGTCCCCTCGATCGCGCGGTGCAGGCGGTAGCGGTCGCCGTCGGAGAACGTCCGGATGGTGCCGCGCGCCCTTGCCTCCTCGGGGATCACGTTGGGTGCGGTGCCGCCGGAGATCAGCCCGAACGACACCACGGTCGGGTGCGTCGGGTCGATGATCCGGTTGGGCAGCCCGGACACCGCGTCGACGATGGCCGCGAGCGTCGTGATGGGGTCGACGGCGAGGTGCGGGTAGGCGCCGTGCCCTGCGGCGCCGCGCACCACGATCTCGAACGAGTCGTAGGCGGCGTTGACCGCGCCGGCGCCCGTCGACACGATCCCTGGCTCCACCTGCGGCTGGACGTGCACGCCCACCATGGCCTCGATCGACTGGTCGGCGAGCAGACCGGACGACACGACGTCGACCGCGCCGGGCGGGGTGGTCTCCTCGCGCGGCTGCAGGATCGGGACGAGGCCAGTGGGCAGCTCGAGGTCGCGGGCGGCGCTGAGCATCGCCCACAGCGCGGCGAGGTGGACGTCGTGTCCGCACGCGTGCATCACGCCGGGCCGGGCGGAGCGCCACTGGACGGTGGTCGACTCGGCGATCGGGAGGGCGTCGAGCTCGGCCCGCAGCCCGACGGCCGGCCCCTCGGGACCCAGCCGTGCCCACGCCCCGGTGTGCGCGACGGGCGACCAGTCGAGCCAGCCGGTCGCGGCGACGAAACGGTCGCGCGTCGGCTCCTCCTCGCCGCTCAGGTGCGGGTCGGCGTGGATCTCGCGGCGGAGCGCGACGGCGTCGGGGAGTGCGCGGTCGATGCCAGCCACGAGGGCGTTCAGGAGCTGGTCCTTCATGTCGGGTGACACTACCCGGCAGCTGATCCGCTTGCGCGCCACCGCATCACCGGGGATAGGGTGAGGCAATGCCCACCGCTAGTCAGCGCATCCCGAAGTTGGCGCCCGCGAAGCAATCCCGTCCCACCATCGTGCGCTTCCTTCCCTACTTGAAGGACTACCGCTGGCAGTTCGTCTTCTCGTTCGCGATGGCGCCGGTGGGGGTGCTGCTCAGCATCTCGATCCCGCTGCTGCTCGGCGGCATCATCGACGGCCCCATCAGCGCGGGCGACGCCAAGGGCGTGCTGTGGTACGGCCTCGCGCTCCTGGGCGTCGGCGCGCTGGACGCGTTCATCTCTTTCCTGCGCCGCTGGATCATGGTGCGGGCCACCTCCTTCATCGAGACCGACATCCGCCTGGACCTGTTCGATCAGCTGCAGCGCCTGCCGATGCAGTTCCACAAGGCGTGGGAGTCGGGCCAGCTGCTGTCGCGCATCATGAGCGACCTCGGCACCATCCGTCGCTTCCTGTCCTTCGGCATCGTCGTGCTGTTCATGAACACCATCAACATCATCGTGGTGCTGGGGATCATGATCGCGACGCTGTGGCAGGTGGGCCTCGCGGTGTTGCTGCTCGTGGTGCCGGTCGTGCTGGCCACATTCGCGCTGATGGGTCGCTTCGGCAAGCTCGCCCGCCGGGTGCAGGACGAGACGGGCGACGTCGCGTCCGCGGCCGAGGAGGCGCTGCACGGCGTCCGCGTGATCCGCTCGTTCGGGCGCTCGCGCTACGTGGGTCGCACCTTCGACGAGCGCGCCACCAAGCTGGCGAAGAGCGGCGTGGCCCGCATGGACCTCGCGGCGGTGCTCTGGACGCTGCTCGAGGTGTTCCCGTCGATCCTGCTGCTCGTCGTCCTGATCGGGGTGGCCTACGGCGTGTCGGCCGGCCTGCTGTCGCTGGGTGCCGCGGTCACGTTCGTCACGCTGCTCCTCTCGCTGGCCTGGCCTGTGGGCAGCCTCGGCTGGCTGCTGTCGTTCGCGCGCGAGACGGCGACGGCGGCCGACCGCGTCGCCGAGGTCTTCGACGCGCCGCTGAGCATCGTGACCGGTGGGCTGAAGCCCGCCGACCTCGGCGGGCGCCTGGAGCTGCGCGGCGTCTCGTACCGGTTCCCCGACGCGGACACCCCCACGCTCACCGATGTGAACCTGGAGATCGAGCCCGGCGAGACGGTCGCGCTGGTGGGCGGCACGGGCTCGGGCAAGTCGACCCTCGTGTCGCTGCTGCCGCGCCTCGTCGACGTCACCGGCGGCCAGATCCTGCTCGACGGCATCGACATCCGCGACCTCGAGCTCGTCGAGCTCCGCCGACTCATCGGCACCGCGTTCGAGGATCCGATCCTGTTCTCGATGTCCGCCCGCGAGAACCTGACCCTCGGCCGGCCCGAGGCCACAGACGAGGAGGTCGAGGAGGCGTTGCGCGTCGCCCGCGCCGAGTTCGTGCACGACCTGCCGTGGGGCCTCGACACCCGCCTCGGCGAGCAGGGCCTGAGCCTCTCCGGCGGCCAGCGGCAGCGCCTGGCGCTGGCGCGCGCCATCCTGGTCAAGCCCCGCCTCCTCGTGCTCGACGACACCCTGAGCGCCCTCGACATCCACACCGAGGCCGAGGTCGAGGAGGCTCTGAAGTCCACCCTCGTCGGCGTCACGGGCCTCGTCGTCGCGCACCGTGCGTCGACAGTGCTGCTCGCCGACCGTGTCGCGATGCTCGTCGAGGGCAGGATCGCTCACGTCGGCAGGCATCACGACCTGCTCCTGTCCGTGCCGGAGTACCGCGAGCTGCTCTCCGCCGACTACAACATCGAGCCGGGCCTCACCTCGTCGCCCGCCTCCTGACGGTCCCCACAGGGCCTAGGCTGGCGCGCATGACGTCGACGCGGCAGGTCCCCACGTGGGTGCCCGTCGTGCTCGTCGGCATGGTCGGCGTGCTCTATGTCCTCGATTTTCCGGACTACCCGCCGGCGTGGGTGCTGCCGCTGGCTCCGGTCATCCCGACCATCCTGGCCCGGAAGTACCCGATGGTCGCGGGGCTGATGCTCTGGGTGATCGTCCTGCCGACCTTCGCGATGACCGAGTTCCAGCCGCTGTCGATGCTCGTCGCGGCCATCTGGGTGGTCTTCGCGTCGGCCCGGCACGGGCGCCCGGTCACGGTGGTGCTCTCCGGGCTCTCGATCGTCGCGGGCACCAGCATCTTCCTGCTCTGGGTGTCGCGCACCGGCATCGCGAATCACCTGCGCCCGATGATCATGGATCTCGGCAGCTGGCGTGAGCTCGCCGTGCTGGTGGCGCTCGCGCCGCTCGCCGTGCCGTGGGGCATCGGGCTTGGCCTCAGGATGCGCGCGTCGGCGGCCACGCAGCGCTCCCGGGCCGAGGCGGCGGAGGAGGCGCGCGCGCTGGCGGAGGCGGAGGAGCGGCGACAGGCGCGGCTCGCCAACGTCGAGGCAGGCAACGCGCAGCTCGCGCGCGACGTGCACGACGTCGTCGGCCACTCGCTCGCCGTGATCCTCGCGCAGGCGCAGGCCTCGCAGTACCTGGACGACACCGAGCAGCTGCACGAGTCGATGCGGGCCATCGCCGACTCGTCCCGCCGCTCGCTCCGCGAGATCCGCGACCTCCTCGGGCACCTCCGCGACGGCGAACCCGTGGCTCAGGCGCCCGACGGCGGCCTCGACGCGCTCATCGCGAGCGTCGCGGCCAGCGGCGCGATCGTCGAGACCCACACCGTCGGCGTGCCGCGCGCGCTGCCGCCCGAGCTCGAGGTGGTGGCCTACCGGGTGCTGCAGGAGATGCTCACGAACGCGCTGCGGCACGGCGACCGCGAGGCGCCCATCGTCGTGTCGCGCGTCTGGGCCGACAGGCTGGGCATCGAGGTGCGCAACGCCGTGCCCGAGGAGGAGCAGACGCTCGTGGGCGGCTACCGCGGCGCGGGCGTGCCGGGGATGACCAACCGGCTCGCCGCCGTAGGCGGTACGTTCGACCTCAGCAGGCACAGGGTCGACGGGCGCGAGGTCGTCACCGCGACGGCCTGGCTGCCGCTCAGAGACCAGGGAGGAACCCACCCGTGAACCCGCCGATCCGCGTGCTGCTCGTCGACGACCAGAGCCTTTTCCGGGCCGCCATCAAGGTGATGATCGCCGTGCATCCCGACATGGAGGTGGTGGGGGAGGCGGGCACCGGCGTGGAGGCGGTGGCCGTCGCCGACCAGGTGCACCCCGACGTCGTCCTCATGGACATCCGCATGCCCGACATGGACGGGGTCGAGGCCACCCGTCGGCTGCTCGACCCTGCCCGCCGCCGACCGACCCCGCTGAAGGTCCTCGTGCTCACCACCTTCAACCTCGACGACCGCGCCGCCACCGCCATCCGACACGGCGCCAGCGGCTTCCTGCTGAAGGACATCACGCCGGAGATGCTGGCCGACGCGATCCGCACCGTGCACGCGGGCAACGCGGTCCTCGCGCCCCAGGACCTGGCCGCGCTGCTCGACGGCACGTTCCGCGGCGATCCCGAGCCGCCGCCGGGCTTCGACGACCTGTCCGAGCGCGAGCGAGAGGTCTTCGGGCTGGTGGCCCGGGGGCTGTCCAACGCCGAGATCGGCTCCGGGCTGTACATGTCGGAGTCGACGGTGAAGTCGCACGTCGGCGCCATCCTCCGCAAGCTGGGTCTGCGTGACCGCGTGCAGGTGGTCGTCGCCGCCTACGAGCACGGGCTCGTCGGCAGAGATTCTTCCTGAGCGATAGTTGCGACCCCGGCCCCGGCAGGGGTTGAATGGCGACGGTGAGTGACGTGCAGGCCGCGCCGTCGTGGCGCGGGGTGATGCAGGAACAGACCGAGGAGGCCGACGCCTCCGTCGGGCTGAGAGGCCCTTCCCGCACCCTTCTTCTCGACCTGATCCGGCCGTGGCGCGCCTGGCTGATCTTCCTCGTCGCCGTGGTGGTCGTCGAAGCCGGCGCCCGCCTCGTGATCCCCGTCCTCGTGCGCCGGGTGCTGGACCACGGCCTGACCGGCAACGCGCCGGTGCTCGTGCCCAGCCTCGTGCTGATGGGCGCCGCGATCCTGGTGCAGATCGTCGCCCGCGTGCTCTTCCTGCGCCGCTCGGGGCGCGTCGGCAACGCGATCCTGCTCGACCTGCGTCGTCGGCTGTTCACCAAGTTCCAGCGCCTGGACGTCGGCTTCCACGACACCTACACGTCGGGCCGCGCCATCTCCCGCATGACGAGCGACGTCGAGGCCGTGCAGGAGCTGGTGCTCCAGGGCATCGACACCGTGATCATCGCCGTGCTCACCATCCTGGGCGCCAGCATCATCATGCTCTCGCTCGACTGGCGCCTGGCGCTCGTGGCGTTCCTCACCTACCCGCTGCTGTACGCGGTGATGCGCTGGTTCGCCCGCGCCTCGACGCGCGAGTTCCGGGCCGTGCGCACCCGCTCCGCGCTCGTCATCGTCCAGTTCATCGAGACGATGACCGGCATCAAGGCCGTGCAGGCCTTCCGCCGCGAGCCGCGCTCGTCCGAGATCTACGAGCAGGTGGCCCTCGACTACCGCGACGCGAACGTGCGGGCCATGCGCGTCTTCGCCCGCGCCATGCCCGGCATCCAGTTCATCGGTAACCTCGGCGTCGTCCTCGTGGTCGTGGGCGGCGGCTACCTGGCCATCGGCGGCGGCGTCAGCGTCGGCACCATGGCGGCCTTCGTGCTCTACGTCCGCATGTTCTTCGACCCCATGCAGGACCTCAGCCAGTTCATCTCCACGCTGCAGTCGGCGCTCACCGGCCTGGAGAAGATCGCGGGCGTGATGGCGGAGGAGCCCAAGGTCGACGACCCGGCCGACCCGACGCCGCTCGACCACGCACCCGGCAGGGTGGAGTTCGAAGGCGTGACCTTCGCCTACGTCGAGGGCAAGACGGTCCTGCCCGACCTCAGCCTCAGCATTCCCGCAGGGCAGACGGTCGCGCTGGTCGGCACCACGGGCGCGGGCAAGACCACCATCGCGAAGCTGATCGCCCGGTTCTACGACCCGCAGAGCGGTGCCGTCCTCCTCGACGGCGTCGACGCCCGCAAGCTGGACGACGAGACGCTCCGCGCGCATGTCACGCTGCTCACGCAGGAGAACTTCATCTTCGGCGGCTCCATCGCCGACAACATCCGGTTCGGCCGGCCCGACGCCACCCGCGAGGAGATCGTCGAGGCGGCCAAGGCCGTCGGCGCGCACGGCTTCATCGAGGCGATGCCCGACGGCTACGACACCGACACAGGCAAGCGCGGCTCCCGGCTGTCGGCGGGGCAGCGGCAGCTGATCGCGTTCTCCCGCGTGCTGCTGGCCGACCCGCGCGTCCTCATCCTCGACGAGGCCACCAGCTCGCTCGACATCCCGAGCGAGCGCCTCGTGCAGGCCGCCCTCTCGACCATCCTCGCCGACAGGACGGCGATCATCATCGCCCACCGGCTCTCCACCGTCGAGGTGGCCGACCGGGTGCTCGTCCTGCAGCACGGCGAGGTGGTGGAGGACGGTCGTCCCGACGTCCTCGTCCGCGGCGGCGGCCGATACGCCGACCTGCACCGCGCGTGGGTCGACTCCCTGGCCTGACGACCGCCGGTTCGACTCCCGCGCCGAAAGCGCCTATAGTTGTCGAGCACCGGTCAGAAGTTGCCTAGGGTGAAGCGTGCGCAGAACACGCCGAAGCGGCAGCGGAAACGGTCGTAAAGGGTAGTAGCTCAACTGGCAGAGCAGCGGTCTCCAAAACCGCAGGTTGGGGGTTCGAGTCCCTCCTGCCCTGCGAGGTTGCCGATCTTTCGGCCACCTGCACTTGCGCCTACCGGCCTCGGCCGGAGGCATTTTGTTTGTCGAGGGAAGGAATCCAGCGTGAGCGACGAGCTGGAGCAGCCGGCTGGTTCCGGCGAGCCCGAAGCCGCCACGGAGGCCGCCCCCGAGGATGCCATCGACCAGGCCCCCGAGGAGCTGGAGGAGGACCTCTCCGACGAGGCCGCCCCCGCCATCGCGCGCGCCACGGCGAAGGCGCCGGTCCGCAAGAAGGACCGCCCCACGCGCAAGCGCAGCGAGGCCGAGAAGGCACACGAAGACCCCTACACGGCGAAGAACCCGGCGGAGTTCGTCCGGCAGTCCGCCGGCGAGCTGAAGAAGGTCGTCTGGCCCACCTGGCCGGAGACCGTCAAGATGTACTCGGCAGTGCTGATCTTCGTCTTGATCATGATCGCGATCGTGAGCGTCCTGGACTTCGCCTTCGGCTGGGGCCTACTGAAGCTGTTTGGGAGCTGATAAGCCATGACTGACGCTGACAACACCGAATTCGAGATCGACCTCGGCACGATCGAGGAGACCCCGGCCGACGAGATCGAGATCGATCTCGGCGACCTGGGCGCCGCCCCCGAGGAGGAGGCCGAGGTCGTCGCGCTGTCCGACGAGGACGAGAGCGACGACGAGGACGAGTCCGAGGTCGACAAGGACGACGCCGTGGCCGTCGCGCTCGAAGAGCTGCGCCAGGACCTCGAGAGCAAGTACGGCGAGTGGTACGTCATCCACACGTACTCGGGCATGGAGAACCGCGTCAAGCAGAACGTGGACTCCCGCGCCCAGACCCTCAACATGGAGGACTACATCTTCGAGACCGTCGTCCCCACGGAGGAGGTCGTCGAGGTCCGCAACAACGCGCGCAAGACGGTGACCCGGTGCGTGCTGCCGGGCTACGTCCTCATCCGGATGGAGCTGACCGACGACTCGTGGAGCGTCGTGCGCCAGACCCCGTCCGTGACCGGCTTCGTCGGCCAGGGTCAGCAGCCGGTGCCGCTGTCCGTCGACGAGGTCCTCCACATGCTTACCCCGTCCGTCGTCGCGAAGGTCAACGCCGCTCAGGCGGGCGCCGCCGCGACGCGGAAGAGGAAGGTCGAGGTCGTCGACTTCGCGGTCGGCGATTCCGTCATGGTGGTCGACGGCCCCTTCACCGGGGTGCACGCCACGATCACCGAGATCAACGCCAACACTTCACGACTCCGGGCCCTCGTCGAGATCCTCGGCCGAGAGACCCCCGTCGACCTGGAATTCAAGCAGGTCGAGAAGGTCGTCTAGGATTGTGCGTCGCCCGCTCTGCGGGCTCATCCATCCACACAGGTAAAGGACCCACCCATGCCTCCCAAGAAGAAGGTAGCCGCCCTCGTTAAGGTCGCCCTTAACGCCGGCGCTGCAACGCCTGCCCCGCCGGTCGGTACGGCCCTCGGCCCGCACGGCGTCAACATCATGGAGTTCGTGAAGGCGTACAACGCCCAGACCGAGTCCCAGCGCGGCAACGTCATCCCCGTCGAGATCACCATCTACGAGGACCGCACGTTCACCTTCATCACGAAGACGCCGCCTGCGTCCGAGCTGATCAAGAAGGCCGCCGGCCTTTCCTCCGGCTCCGCGAACCCGCTCAAGGACAAGGTCGGCAAGCTGACCAAGGACCAGGTCCGCGAGATCGCCTCGACGAAGCTTCCCGACCTCAACGCGAACGACGTCGAGGCCGCCATGAAGATCATCGAGGGCACCGCGCGCTCCATGGGCGTCACCGTCGAGTGACACCCCCGCCCGTCGCCTGAGGCGGAGGGCACCGATAAACACCCAGTGGCAGGGGAGTGCTCCCCACACCACGACCTGATTCTCTAAGGAACCAGACATGAAGCACAGCAAGGTATACCGGGCGGCCGCGGACAAGCGCGACGGCTCGCAGGCCTACAGCCCCGAAGAGGCCGTTCGCCTCATCAAGGAGATGGCGTCGGCGAAGTTCGACGAGACCATCGACGTCGCCGTCCGCCTGGGCGTCGACCCCCGCAAGGCGGACCAGATGGTCCGCGGCACGGTCAACCTTCCGCACGGCACTGGCAAGACGGCACGGGTCCTCGTCTTCGCCGCCGGTGACAAGGCAGAGGCCGCGCGCGCCGCGGGCGCCGACGAGGTCGGTGCCGACGAGCTGATCGAGAAGGTGGCCGGCGGCTACCTCGACTTCGACGCCGTCGTCGCCACGCCCGACATGATGGGCAAGGTCGGCCGCCTCGGCCGCGTCCTCGGCCCCCGTGGCCTGATGCCGAACCCGAAGGTCGGCACCGTGACCATGGACACCGCCAAGGCCGTCGCCGACATCAAGGGCGGCAAGATCGAGTTCCGTATCGACCGCCACGCGAACCTGCAGTTCATCATCGGCAAGGCCTCCTTCGATGCCGCGCAGCTGACCGAGAACTACTTCGCCGTGCTCGAAGAGATCCTGCGGCTCAAGCCGTCGGCCTCGAAGGGCCGCTACGTGCGCAAGATCTCCTTCTCGGCGACCATGAGCCCGAGCGTCCTGGTGGACGTCGCGGCCACGAAGCCTGCCGAGTGAGCTAGCCAAGAACACCGCCGAACGGGTGGGAGCCTCCGGGCTCCCACCCGTTCGCCGTTCCGGCGCCAACAACGTTCCCTGAGGAGCAGTCCCGCCGGGTGACTGACACCGAGTGTTGGTTGTGCGGGGCTGCGTGCTCGTCGGGTCCGAGACCACGTCCTCGGTGGTGTTGCTGCCGCACTTTCTGCGCGGGCGGCGGGACCTTTCGACACGGGCCCGGCGCTTCGCGCGGGGCCCGGTTCAAGGACCGGCTGGTCGTTTCGCGCGGGGCCTGGCTCAAGGGTCGGCGGGGCGTCTCGCGCACTGGCTCGAGGGTCGGTCCCTGAGGAGCAGTCCCGCTGGGTGACTGACACCGAGTGTTGGTTGTGCGGGGCTGCGTCTCGAAGGGTCCGAGACCATGGGCTCTGGTGGTGTTGCTGCCGTACTTTCTGCGCGGGCGGCGGGACCTTTCGACACGGGCCCGGCGCTTCGCGCGGGGCCCGGTTCAAGGACCGGCTGGTCGTCTCGCGTGTCGGTTCGAGGGTCGGTGGGTTGTCTCGCGCACTGGCTCGAGGGTCGGTCCCTGAGGAGCAGTCCCGCTGGGTGACTGACACCGAGTGTTGGCTGTGCGGGGCTGCGTCTCGAAGGGTCCGAGACCATTGGCTTTGGCGGTGTTGCTGCCGTACTTTCTACGTGGGCGGCGGGACCTTTCGTCTCGGGCCCGGCGTTTCGCGCGGGGGCCTCGGGATCCAAGGACCGACGTGGAGGCCCGGCGCTTCGCGCGGGAGCCCGGCTCAAGGATCGACACGGGCCCGGCGCTTCGTGCGGGGGCCTCGGGATCCAAGGCCCGGCGTGCGGCTTGCGCCTCACGGCCGCCTCAAGGGTCGGCTCAGGGGATGAGGCAGCCTGCTTCGGTGAGCTCGGCGACGACCGCGGGTACGTCGTCGGGGTGGACGGCGGCGGTGAGGCTCACCAGGACGCGTGTTGTGAAGCCTTCCTCGGCGGCGTCCAGGGCGGTGGCGCGGACGCAGTAGTCGGTCGCGATGCCGCAGACGTCGACGTCGGTCACGCCGTGCAGGCGCAGCCAGGGGGCGAGGCGGTCGCCGTCGGGTGTGCCGCCGACCGTTCCCTCGAAGCCCGAGTAGGCCGCCTCGTAGGAGCCCTTGTCGAACACGGCATCGAACGCGATGTCGGCCAGCGCCGGGTGCAGGTCCTGGCCGGGTGTGCCGACGACGCAGTGCGGCGGCCAGCTGTCGACATAGTCGGGCTGGGCGGAGAAGTGGGCTCCGGGGTCGATGTGATGGTCGCGGGTGGCGACGATGCGGTCGTAGCCGTGCGCGCCGGCCAGCACCTCGGCCACGCCGGCGGCCACAGCGTTGCCGCCCTCGACGCCCAAGGCCCCGCCCTCGCAGAAGTCCACCTGTACGTCCACCACGATCAGCGCTCTGCTCATCGGCTCCTCCTTCGTTCGCCCTCAAGATACCTTCCCGGTGTCGCAGGGCTTGGCTATGGTGGCGGGCATGCAGGAAGTCAAGGGCATCGTCGCTCGCGCCAAGGGCGCCCCGGTCACACTCGAAACCATCCTCGTTCCCGACCCCGGCCCGGGCGAGGCGGTCGTCGCCATCCAGGCGTGCGGCGTCTGCCACACGGACCTCCACTACCGCGAGGGCGGCATCAACGACGAGTTCCCGTTCCTTCTCGGCCACGAGGCGGCCGGCATCGTCGAGTCGGTGGGCGAGGGCGTGACGTCGGTCAAGCCGGGCGACTTCGTGGTGCTCAACTGGCGGGCTGTGTGCGGCGACTGTCGCGCCTGCCGCCGCGGCGACCCGCAGTACTGCTTCTCGACCTTCAACGCCACCCAGAAGATGACGCTCGCCGACGGCACGGAGCTGACGCCCGCGCTGGGCATCGGGGCTTTCGTGGAGAAGACGCTGGTCCACGCGGGCCAGTGCACGCTGGTGGACCCTGAGGCGCGGCCCGCCGCGGTCGGCCTGCTGGGCTGTGGCGTCATGGCCGGCCTGGGCGCGGCCATCAACACCGGTGGGGTGACCCGTGGGAAGTCGGTGGCGGTGATCGGCTGCGGTGGCGTCGGCTGCGCCGCCATCGCCGGGTCCGCGCTGGCGGGCGCGAGCACCATCATCGCGGTCGACCTGGACGACAGGAAGCTGGAGCGGGCCCGCTCGCTCGGCGCCACCCACACCGTCAACTCGGGCCAGGTGGATCCCGTGGCGGCGATCCAGGGTCTCACCGGCGGCTTCGGCGCCGACGTGGTGATCGACGCCGTCGGCATCCCGCAGACCTGGAAGCAGGCGTTCTACGCCCGCGACCTGGCAGGCACCGTCGTCCTCGTGGGCGTGCCGCACCCCGACGCCAAGGTGCCGGACCTGCCGCTGATCGACGTGTTCGGCCGCGGCGGGGCGCTGAAGTCCAGCTGGTACGGCGACTGCCTGCCCTCGCGGGACTTCCCGATGCTCGTCGACCTGTACAGGCAGGGCCGGCTCGACCTCGACGCGTTCGTCACCGAAGAGGTCGGCCTGGGCGATGTCGAGGAGGCGTTCGCCAAGATGCACGGCGGCGACGTGCTGCGCTCGGTGGTGGTCCTGTGACTCTGACGCACGCGGTGACCCGCGGGACCTTCAGCCTCGACGGGCAGACCTTCGACGTCGACAACAACGTCTGGATCGTGGGCGACGATCGTGAGGTGATCGTGATCGACGCCCCGCACGACGTCGAGGCCATCCTTGAGGCCGTCGCCGGGAGACACGTCCGGGCGATCGTCTGCACGCACGCGCACGACGACCATGTCCGCGTCGCACCGGAGCTCGCTGACCGGACTGGCGCGCCCATCTGGCTGCACCCGGACGACGAGCCGCTGTGGGCGCTCACGCACCCCGATCGACGCTGGGACAACGACCTCGCAGACGGCCAGGAGTTCGCGGTGGGCGCCGTGACGCTCGAGGTGCTGCATACGCCAGGCCACGCGCCAGGCGCCGTCTGCCTGTACTCGCCCACGCTGGGCTGCGTCTTCACCGGCGACACGCTCTTCCACGGCGGGCCGGGCGCCACGGGGCGGTCGTTCAGCAGCAGGCCGCTGATCGAGGAGTCGATCAGGACGCGGCTGTTCGCGCTGCCGGACGACACGGTGGTGCACACCGGGCACGGCGACGACACGACCATCGGTGCCGAGGCCGAGCGCCTCGGACGCGAGGCGGAGCCTTCTTAAGAGGCAGTGACCCTGAGGGTGACCTCGTGTGTCCCGCCCGCAGGGATCGCGACGCCGAGGGCGCCGTACTCGACGCAGGCGAAGGACCCCCACTCGTCGCCGGGCACCTGGCCGGAGCTGGGGCCCGGGTTCCACACCACGACGGTGTCGCAGCCGTCGCCGTCCAGGCGCAGGCCCGACCGGGCGAGCCTCACCGGAGGCGCGCCCACGTAGACCCTGTTGATCGGGCCGGCCGCGCGCACCGGGCCCGCCTGGACCCCGTCGCTGTCGTCGGCGTAGTCGTGGAAGGCCACGCCGTCGAGCCCGTGGACCTCCTCCGCGGTGGCGTCGGCCGAGAAGTACGGGTGAAAGACCGCGTCCACCGCCGTGTCCTCGGTGGGGCTGCCGATCGTGAGCCGCAGTTCGAGGCGGCGGGCGTCGGCCCGCACATCGAGGAGGTACGTCAGGTCGGCGGGGTACCGGTCCGCGCCGGGTAGGCCTGCGGTGGCCGCACCGGTGGTCGTCATCGTGAGGCGCGCGCCCTCGTCGTCGCCCTCGGCGCCCGTCACGTCCCAGCGCACCCGGCTGGCCAGCCCGTGGCTCCACGGCACGCGCCAGCCCGCGCCGGCCGCCTGGCCGAACCAGGGCGTGCAGAGTGGGACGCCGCCGTGCCACATCTCGCCCAGCGCGGGCCTCGCGGCGCGGCTCGTGAACAGCCGCGGGACACCCCGAGGCCGCCAGGACGTCACGGTGCCGCCCAGCGGGGTGGCCGCGAGCGAGCCCCAGCGGCCGGTGAGCAGGAGGTGGTCTCCGTCGTCGCGCGCGGTGGTCATGGTGCAAGACCCTAGTCCGGGCGACATTAGGATGCGGCCATGCCGATCATTCGCCCCGCCCGCCAGAGCGATCTCCCGGACATCACGGCGATCTACAACGACGCGGGGGTCGGCACCACCGCCTCCTGGGCGCTCGAACCCGTCACGCTGGAGGACAGGCGGGCGTGGTTCGACCGCCTGACTGCAGGCGAGTTTCCCGTGCTGGTGCTCGAGGCCGACGACGGCGCGACGGTCGGGTTCGCCAGCTACGGCCCGTTCCGCGCGCTCGCGGGCTGGGCGCGGACCGTGGAGCACAGCATCTACATCGGCGAGGGGCATCGCGCGGCCGGGGGAGGGCGGATGCTGATGGCCGCCCTGATCGACTACGCGCGGGGCCGCGGCGTGCACGCGATGGTGGGCGTGATCGACGGCGCCAACGAGGAGTCCATCGCCTTCCACCGCCGCCTCGGATTCGAGGAGAACGGCCGGCTGCCGCAGGTGGGGCGCAAGTTCGGGCGCTGGCTGGATGCGGTGTTCATGACCAGGGTGTTCGACGGACCGGACCCGGACTGATCTGGACGGGCCACTAGGCTAGGGCCCATGGCTTATCACGCGGACTCGAGCGAGCTGGACACCAAAGAGATCCTCACGTGGGAGGGGCTCGGTTCGGCGAACCGCGAGCTCGCCCAGGACATCGCGAACTCGGGCTTCGAACCCGACGTCATCATCGCGGTCGCGCGCGGCGGCCTCTGCCTAGCCGGCGCGCTGACCTACGCGCTCGGGGTGAAGCTCTCCGACGCCATCAACGTCGAGTTCTACACCGATGTGAACCAGACGCTGCCCGACCCCGTGCTGCTCGCCCCGATGCTCGACACCGAGTCCATCGCGGGCAAGCGGATCCTCGTCGTCGACGACGTGGCGGACTCCGGCCGCACGCTCGGCCTCGTCATCAAGCTGCTGCGCGGCTTCGGGGCCGAGGTGCGCTCCGCCGTGCTCTACTCCAAGCCCCGCACCCTCATCCAGCCGGACTACGTCTGGCGCGCGACGGAGGACTGGATCGTCTTCCCGTGGTCCGCCGACCCGCCCGTGGTCCGCGAGGCCTGAGCACCACCCCCACGACCGAATTGTTGGCCGCCAGCCCGGCTGGCGCACAAGTAGTAAGGAAATCGATACCGTGACCCTCGATTGGACCGAGAAAGACGCCCGCGCCGTCGACGTCGCCCGCATCCTCGCCGCAGACGCCGTGGAGAAGGTCGGCAACGGCCACCCCGGCACCCCGATCTCGCTGGCTCCGGTGGCCTACCTGCTGTACCAGAAGGTGATGAACATCGACCCGGCCGACGACAAGTGGATCGGGCGCGACCGCTTCGTCCTGTCCGCCGGCCACGCGTCGCTGACGCAGTACACGCAGCTGTACCTGGGCGGCCTCGGCCTCGAGCTGGGCGACATCGAGTCGCTGCGCACCTGGGGCGCCCTCACCCCGGGCCACCCCGAGTACGGCCACACCAAGTTCGTCGAGTGCACCACCGGCCCGCTGGGCGCTGGCATCTCCAACGCCGTCGGCATGGCCATGGCGGCCCGCCGTGAGCACGGCGTCTTCGACCCGGAGACGCCGCTCGGCGAGTCCGTCTTCGACCACTACGTGTACGCCATCTCGGGCGACGGCTGCCTCCAGGAGGGCGTCGCCTCCGAGGCCTCCTCGCTGGCCGCCACGCAGAACCTGGGCAACCTCGTCCTGATCTACGACGACAACCGCATCACCATCGAGGGCGAGACCGACATCTCGTTCACCGAGGACGTCGCGGCCCGCTACGAGGCCTACGGCTGGCACGTGCAGCACGTCGACTGGACCAACGGCGGCACCGAGTACAAGGAAGACGTGCAGGCGCTCTACGACGCCATCGAGGCCGCCAAGGCGGTCACGGACAAGCCGAGCTTCATCAAGCTGACCACCATCATCGGCTGGCCGCTGCCCAACAAGCAGGGCTCGCACAGCGTGCACGGCAACAAGATCGGCGCCGACGAGATCGCCGGCCTGAAGGACGTGCTCGGCTTCGAGCAGACGCCGTTCGCCGTCGACCAGGACGCCGTGGCGCACGCCCGCGCCAACGTGGCCGCGCGCGCCGCGACCGCCCGCGCCGAGTGGGATGCCAAGTTCGAGGCGTGGGCCGCGGCCAACGCGGACAAGGCGGCGCTGCTGCAGCGCGCGCAAGCCCGCAAGCTGCCCGAGGACCTGACGCTGCCGGTGTTCGAGGAGGGCAAGAAGTCCACCCGCGCCGCGTCCGGCGAGGTGCTCTCCGCGCTCGCCGACCAGCTACCCGAGCTGTGGGGCGGCTCGGCCGACCTCGCGGGCTCGAACAACACGACGATGAAGGGCGAGCCCAGCTTCCTGCCGCCGGAGCGCGTCACGAAGGAGTGGAAGGGCAACCCGTTCGGCCGCACCCTGCACTTCGGCATCCGCGAGCACGCCATGGGCGGCATCATCAACGGCATCACGCTGTCCGGCCTGACGCGCGCCTACGGCGGCACCTTCCTGGTGTTCGCCGACTACATGCGCGCCGCCGTCCGCCTCGCGGCCCTGATGGGCGTGCCGTCGATCTTCGTGTGGAGCCACGACTCCGTCGGCGTCGGCGAGGACGGCCCCACGCACCAGCCGATCGAGCACCTCGCCTCGCTGCGCGCCATCCCGGGCCTCGACATCGTCCGCCCGGCCGACGCCAACGAGACGTCCGTGGCCTGGGGCGAGATCCTGCGCCGCGCGGATCGCCCCGCCGGCCTCATCCTCTCGCGCCAGGACCTGCCCATCGTGCCCCGCGGCGAGCGTTACGCCTCCGCCGAGGGCGTCGCGCGCGGCGCGTACGTGCTGAGCGAGGAGCAGGGCGACCTGCAGGTGATGCTCATCGCCACGGGCTCCGAGGTGGCCGTCGCGCTCGCCGCGCAGGAGGCGCTGCAGGCCGAGGGCGTGCCGACCCGCGTCGTGTCCATGCCTTGCCAGGAGTGGTTCGACGAGCAGGACGAGGAGTACCGCGAGTCGGTGCTGCCGAGCTCGGTGGCGGCGCGCGTCAGCGTCGAGGCCGGCATCGCGATGGGCTGGTCGAAGTATGTCGGCGTCAAGGGTGCCTCGGTGAGCATCGAGCACTTCGGCGCCTCGGCGTCGGGCAACCGGTGCTTCGAGGAGTTCGGCTTCACCGCCGAGAACGTCGCCCGCACCGCGAAGGCGCTGCTGGGCTGATCGGGTTTCACCCCGGCCGCGGCCGGGACATGCGACGGGCGGGTCTCCTTTGGGGCCCGCCCGTAGCATTACCCGCATGGGCATCGCTGACGTGCTGGGGAAGATCGCCGGGGACAAGCCGGTCGTGCTGGAGCTGGATCTGGCGAGGGGGTTGCTCGTCGCCAAGCCGACGAATCCGCTCGAGGCCGTGCAACTGATCAACAGCCCGACGCTCGGGGCGCTGCGCGTGAACCTGCGCGCGGCGGCCGACGACGAGCGCGTCCTCGGCCTCATCGTGCACGCGGTGCCGTCGGGCGTCGAGCTCGCGCACCTGGAGGAGGTCGCGGGGCTCGTCGAGGAGTTCGGCAC
The DNA here is from genome assembly GCA_047602285.1 of Arachnia sp. Taxonomy (GTDB): domain Bacteria; phylum Actinomycetota; class Actinomycetes; order Propionibacteriales; family Propionibacteriaceae; genus Arachnia. The sequence continues at coordinate 1,085,642 of JASGHR010000001.1, read as the reverse complement.
CCGTAAGAAGACCATGGCCTGGGCCGAGTCGTTCGGGGAGCTGACCCACGGCCTGGGCGCCTACGTCGTCGCCTCCGCCGCGCACGAGGTGTGGGTGCAGCCCACCGGCATGCTGAGCATCGAGGGCCTCGAGCTTTCCCTCACGCTGCTCAAGGGCCTGCTGAACAAGGCGGGCGTCGAGCCGCAGTTCGGGCAGCGCCACGAGTACAAGACCGCGGCCAACACGTATGCCGCCGACCAGGTGACCGAGCCGCACCGCGAGATGATGCAGCGGATCGGGCAGTCGCTCGTCGAGGAGCTGGTCGCCGCGGTGGCGCGGCGCCGCGGCGTCGACGTCTCGGTGGTCTGGGAGGCCGTGAACGCGTCCCCGGTGGACCCCGAGCAGGCGCAGCGGCTCGGCCTGATCGACAGGATCGGCTACCGCGACGAGGCCTACGCCGCCACGCTCGCCGATTGGGGCGCGGACCCCGAGCACCTGCTCTTCGTGCACCGCTACGCCAACCGCGGCCAGCTCGCCCGCCGGCTGCGCCCGGGCGGCGACAAGGTCGCCGTCGTCACGCTGCGCGGCGCCATCGTCACCGGCCGGGGCGGCTCGTCGCCGCTCGGCGGCACGTCGGTCGGCTCCGACGTCGTCGACGAGCACCTGCGGGCCGCGCTGCGGGACGACGACGTGAAGGCGGTCGTCTTCGCCGTCGACTCGCCCGGCGGCTCGGCCGTCGCCTCCGACTTCATCCGCCGCTCCGTCGTGCGTCTGAAGGAGGCGGGCAAGCCCGTGGTCGCGCACATGGGGGCCGTCGCGGCCTCCGGCGGCTACTACGTCTCGATGGCCGCCGACGAGATCGTCGCGCAGGCCGCGACGCTGACCGGCTCCATCGGTGTGCTCGCGGGCAAGATGGTCACCGCGGGCCTGTACGACAAGCTCGGCCTGGTCCGCGAGACCATCGACATCGGCGCGGCCGCAGGAGCGTTTTCGTCGGCGCACGGCTTCTCCGACGCCGACTGGGAGCGGCTCAACCGCTGGCTTGACCGCGTCTACCTGGACTTCACCACGCTCGCCGCCGCCGACCGCGGCATGGCCTACGAGGAGCTCGAGAGGCTCGCCCGCGGCCGCGTCTGGACAGGGGCGGACGCGCGGGAGCGCGGCCTGGTGGACCACATCGGCGGGCGCCGCCTCGCGCTGGAACGGGCCTGCGCCCTCGCCGGGCTGGACCCCGACGAGGTCAAGGTCGCGCGTGTGGGAGACAGGGGCATGCTGGCCATGCTGAAGCCCGCGACGTCGAGCGAGCGCGCCCAGGGCGGGGCCCGGGTGCCCGATGCGGAGTCCCTGCTGGGCGCCGTCGCGGCGCGGGCCGGGCTGGGCGGCGCGGGGGCGCTGGCGCTGCCGTGGTCGCTGCGCGTCCGGTGAGACGAGGCGTTTGGGTACCGGCGCGGCGTTCCGTACGATGACTCACCGGTGCGGGACCCAAGCCGCCGAGGGGTGAATGTGAAGAAGTCGGGAAAGATCGCGGTCGGGGTGGGCGTCGGCGCGCTCGTCGTCGTCGGCGCCGGGTACGTCGCGTCGTACTTCGTGGCGGGCAACCAGGTGGCGGCCAAGGCGACCGTCCAGGGGGTGGCCATCGGCGGCCTCTCCCCGGCCCAGGCGCGGGAGAAGCTGGTCGCCGAGCTGTCGGAGGACACCGCGCGCCCTATCACGCTGAAGGGTGAGAAGGCATCGGCCACGTTCGTGCCGGCCGAGTCCGGCCTCAGCATCGACTTCGACAAGACCGTGGCCAAGGCCGGCGGCGGGTTCACCTGGAACCCCTTCGAGATCGTCACCACGCTCTTCGGTGGGTCCGAGACCGAGCTGGTCCGCGTCGTCGACGAGGACGCCCTTACGACGGCCGTGCAGGCCAGCGCCGCATCGTTCGCGCTGGAGCCGAAGGACGCGGCCCTCGCCTTCGCCGACGGGAAGATCGACAAGACCGAGGGAACCGACGGCCTCGCGCTGAACGTGGATGCTGCGGTCGACGCCGTGGCCGACGCGTTCCGCGCGGGCGAGACCGAGGCCACCGCCCCCGTCGAGGCCACGCCGCCTGCCGTCACCAACGAGATGGTCGACGAGGCCGTCGCCACGTTCGCCGACCCGCTGCTCAGCGGCCCGGTGAAGCTCACTATCGGCGACGAATCCCTCGAGATCTCCACCAAGACCCTCGCGGACGCGGCCGGCTTCAAGGCCGAAGGCGGCAAACTGGTCGGCTTCCTCGACGGCGACGCGCTGTACAAGGCGACGGCCAAGGCCAGGAACGCGCTGGAGCTGAAGGGGCCGAAGGACGCGAGCTTCGCGCTCAAGGACGGCGAGGTCGTCGTGGTGCCTGCCAAGGAGGGCCAGACCATCGACAAGGCGAGCTTCATCGCGGCCGCGGAGAAGGCGGCCGTCGCAGCCGCCGACGCGCGCACGGGTGAGGTGAAGACCACCACCGAGCAGCCCGAGTTCACCACCGCCGACGCGGAGAAGCTGGGCGAGTTCGAGGTGATCGGCGAGTTCACCACCTACTTCCCCTACGCCCCCTACCGCAATACGAACCTCAGCCGGGCGGCCAAGTCGGTCAACGGCACCGTGCTCATGGCCGGCGACATCTTCTCGCTGAACAAGACCCTCGGCCCGCGCACCGCGGCCAACGGCTACGTGGACGGGTACGTCATCAACGGTGGCCGCCTCGTGATGGAGGCGGGCGGCGGCATCTCGCAGTCGGCCACCACGCTGTACAACGCGGCCTTCTTCGCGGGCTACAAGGACATCGAGCACAAGCCGCACAGCCTGTACTTCGACCGCTACCCGGCCGGCCGCGAGTCCACCATCTACTACGGCGCGCTCGACATGAGCTTCCAGAACGACTCGAAGTACCCGTCGATCATCCAGGGCTTCGTGAAGAAGGGTTCGCCCGGCAACCGCGGCTCGATCACGTTCCGCATCTGGTCGAAGCCCACCTACGACAAGGTGGTCTCCACCGACCTCGTGAAGTCGGACTTCTACTCGGGCGCGGATCGCGTGATCAAGGGCGACCCGAAGTGCCAGCCGCAGGCCCCCATCCGAGGCTTCACGGTGAACTGGAAGAGGCTGTTCTACAAGGACGGCAAGGTGGTCAAGACCGAGCCGTATTCCTGGAAGTACTCGGCGGGCGACCGCATCACCTGCGAGTAACCGACCCACATCAGACGGGGGTAAGGTAGTTGCCGCGACGGTCGTCTTCGCCCCGTCGGCCCCTGAAGGAGTAGAAACTGTGACCTACATCATCGGTCTGCCCTGCGTCGACGTGAAGGATCGCGCCTGCGTCGAGGAGTGTCCGGTCGACTGCATCTACGAGGGCAACCGGATGCTCTACATCCACCCTGAGGAGTGTGTCGACTGCGGCGCCTGCGAGCCGGTGTGCCCCGTCGAGGCCATCTACTACGAGGACGACGTCCCCGAGGATCAGGCCGAGTTCTACGACGTCAACACGCAGTTCTTCGACGAGATCGGCTCGCCGGGCGGCGCCGCCAAGCTCGGCGTGATCGACAAGGACCACCCGGTCGTGGAGGCCCTGCCCCCGCAGGGCGAGTGATGGGCCTCGCCGAGCGCCTGCCGGACTTCCCCTGGGACACCCTCGCCGACGCGCGACGCGCCGCTGAGGCGCATCCCGACGGCATCGTCGACCTCTCCGTCGGCACGCCTGTCGACCCGACGCCGAGGCTCGCGATCGACGCGCTTGCAGCCACAGGTGACGCGCCCGGCTACCCGACGGTGTGGGGCGATCCCGCGACGCGTGCGGCCATCCGAAGCTACCTCGAGCGCCGCTGGGGCTCCGTGCCCCTGACCGACGAGTCGGTCATGCCCGTGGTGGGCACCAAGGAACTCGTCGGCTGGCTGCCGACGCTACTCGGCCTCGGGGCCGGCGACGCCGTCGTCTTCCCGGAGTGTGCGTACCCCACCTACGAGGTGGGCGCGTTGACCGCCGGCGCCCGGCCCGTCGCGCTCGACGACCCGACCCGCCTCCCCGCGGACACCCGGCTCGTCTGGATCAACTCACCCGCGAACCCCAGCGGCCGCATCCTCACGCTCGAGGAGACCCGCGCCTTCGTGGCGGCGGCCCGCGCGGCGGGCGCCGTGCTGGCCAGCGACGAGTGCTACGGCGAGTTCGCCTGGGACGCCGAGCCCGTGTCCGTCCTCGACCCGCGGGTCAACGACGGCGACCTGACCGGCCTGCTGGCGGTGCACTCGCTGTCCAAGCGCTCCAACGCCGCGGGCTACCGGGCGGGCTTCGTCGGCGGCGACCCGGCGGTGGTCCAGGAGCTGGTGGCCGCGCGCAAGCACCTCGGCATGATCGTGCCCTGGCCCATCCAAGCGGCCATGATCGCGCTGCTGGCCGACCAGGGGCACGTCGAGGACCAGCGCTCCCGCTACCTCGCCCGCCGGGCGACGCTCCGCCCTGCGCTCGAGGCCGCGGGCTTCCGCGTCGATCACTCCGAGGGCTCGCTCTACCTGTGGGCCACTCGCGGCGAGGATTGCCGCACGTCGGTCGCCTGGCTGGCCGAGCGCGGCATCCTGGCCGCGCCGGGGGACTTCTACGGTGCGGCGGCCGCCCGGCACGTCCGCATCGCGCTGACGGCCACCGACGAGCGCATCGCCGCGGCCGCAGCGAGGCTCACGAACGTTTCTTGAGCGGCGCCTGCTTGACCGTTCCTTGAGCCGGGCCCCCGCGCGGAGCGCCGGGGCGCGTGTCGAAAGGTCCGAGACGGTTATCGCTTACCGAGCCACAGCACAGCCGACGCGTCGTCGTGGCCGGTGGTCGCCGTCGCCCAGCCCTCGTGGTCGGCCTTCCACTGGCGTCCGTTGACGACGGCCATCCTGATGCCGCCCGCGTAGTTGTTCGCGACCGCCATGTTGCCGGCGCGCCAGGTCTCGGCCTCGCCGTCGGTGAAGATCAGGACGGTGTCGCCGTCGATGGTGTACTTGGCGCCGATGGCGTCCAGCACCTCGGTGAACGCCTCCGGGGCGGGGGCGCCGACGTCGAAGTTCACGCAGCTGAGCGATGCGGGCGCGCCGAGCAGGGCGTCGGCCACGGCCTGCGCGTTGGCCTCGTGCTTGCGGTACGCCTCGGGATGACCGCTGCGCTGCACTTTCTGGGCCATGTCGTTGACGTCGGTGGTCTCCCAGTCGTCGAACTTGACGATCTCCTCGTAGAACCGGTTGGAGGCGTACCAGGGATCCATGATCTCCTCCTCGGAGCCCCACCCGTAGGACGGGCGCTGCTGGAAGAGGCCGAGGGAATCGCGGTCGCCGTAGTCCAGGTTCCTGAGGCCCGACTCCTGGTACGCCGTCGCCAGCGCGACCACGGCGGCCCGCTCGGGTAGCCCGCGCTGCACCGACGCGGCCACGATGATCGACGCGTTGGCCGCCTGTTCGCTGGTCAGTGTCGTCGAGACCTCGCCGACGGTCACGGTGCAGCGCTCGGGGGTGAACCGCTCGTAGAAGTAGCGGTTGGCGGCCAGGCCTCCCACGACCATGCCCGCGACGAGGACCACCACGCCGAGGACGACGAGGAAGCGTTTCAAGGCCGTCAGTTCGCGTGCAGGGCGGAGTTGAGTTCGACCTTCGCCCCGCGGCGGTTCTTCACGAGCACGGCGCCGTTGACGGAGTCCCGGAGGAAGAGCAGGTCGTCCTGGCCGCTCAGCTCGCGGGCCTTGACCACTGCGCCGTCGTCGAGCGTGACCTTGGTGCCCGAGGTGACGTACAGGCCGGCCTCCACCACGCAGTCGTTGCCGAGCGAGATGCCGACGCCGGAGTTCGCGCCCAGGAGGCAGCGTTCGCCCAGTGCGATGACTTCCTTGCCGCCGCCCGAAAGGGTACCCATGATGGACGCGCCGCCGCCGACGTCCGTGCCGTCGCCGACGACGACGCCCGCCGAGATGCGGCCCTCCACCATCGACGCGCCGAGCGTGCCCGCGTTGAAGTTCACGAAGCCCTCGTGCATCACGGTGGTGCCGGAGGCGAGGTGCGCGCCGAGCCGGACGCGGTCGGCGTCGGCGATGCGCACGCCGGACGGCACGAGGTAGTCGACCATGCGCGGGAACTTGTCGATGCCATACACGGTGAGTTGCTCGCCGCGGGCGCGGAGCACGGAGCGCACGCGGGTGATGTCGGGGACGCGCACGGGCCCGACCGTCGTCCAAGCGTTGTTCGGCAGCACGCCGAAGATGCCGTCGAGGTTCAGGCCGTGCGGCGGCACGAGCCGGGCGCTCAGCAGGTGCAGGCGGAGGTAGGCGTCCTCGACCGACGCCGGCGGCTCATCGAGGTCGATAGCCACGCGGACGGCCTTCACCTCCACCTGGCGGATCTCGTCGACGACCTGCGCCTCGGCGAGCGTCGATGACGGCTCGTCGGTCGCGTCAGTGCCGAGGTGCGGCTCGGGGAACCAGGCGTCGAGGACGTCGCCGGTCTTGTGCACGGTGGCCAGGCCCCAGGCCCAGGCGGAGCGGGTCGCGTCGGTCATGCGATGGAGTTTAGTGGACCCCACCTCGGCCCGGGCCCGGCGATCCTGCAGACGGTTCTACCGCGACGCCTGCCTTCCGACGGTAACGCCTGCGTTCTACCGTGACGCCTGCCCTGTAGGGCAGGCGTCACGATGTAAGCCAGGCGACGTCGTCACAAGGCAGGCGTTATGACGTAAGCCAGGCGACGTCGTCACGAGGCACTTTTCTCGCGGGTTCGCGCGATGATCATCGAGACGGCTCCCGTCAGGAGGGGAACGAACGCGTAGCGCGGATTGATGTCGTACTCGAGGATCAGCCACACGACGAGGAGGAGCCCCGCGACGCAGACGACCGGCAGCCATATCCGCTGCACGATGAACCACATGACCTGGTGCAGGCGGGGAGGGCTGGGGATCTCGTCGGCGCGCCGGGCGGGCATCGGGAGAGTGATCGAGCTGGGCACGGTGGCGTCGATGGCCGCGATCGCCTTCTGGCCGTCGGCCCAGAGGGTGGGCTCGACGTGCAGATACCAGCCGTCGCGTTTGATGAGCGTCCTCGCGCCATCCGGATAGGTGAGGACTCCGGCGAGTGCGGCGAAAGGGGCCACCACATGCGTGCTGTCGGATCCCGCACTGACTCCGTCGACGTCGACGGCGAGGAAGGACGTCTCCATGGGCCAGCCGCGTGCTCTGTGCGTCGCCCCCGCCACGGCGAGCTTCTCGGTGGGCTGCGTGGACATCGGCATCCGCTGCTTCCACTCAACAGACGGGCCGACACCCATCAGGAGCGAGCCTTCAAAGCGGGCGACGGCCCGGGAGAGCGCCTCGGCATCCGGCGAGAGCGTCTCCTCGAGCATGTCGTCGATGCTGGCCACGATCGGTTGGCCCGTCAGGTAGGCGTGCCCCGCACGTGCGGGCAGAACGCCGGCCGTGCGCTCGTCCTGCGCCTCCTGCCGGGCGCGAGCCCGCATCTCATCGATGGCTTTGCGGGTCCAGTCCCGGTCGTGCAGAAGGGCCGTCGCGCGTCGGATCGATTTCACGAGCTGCGGACCCAGCTCGTCGGGGACGTCGGCGCCGCCGAATACGACGGCCTGCATGCGGTCGACGGCCTCGTAGCTGGACCACGGCGCGTACGCCACGCCGTCCATCGTCCGGAACACCTCGTTGATCGCGCGCGCCAGCAACGACGACAGGGGAACGTGCCCGCGGTCGATGACCCCGCTCAGCACAAAGCCACCCGGAGAGATCCGGTAGCCGGCCGGGCGCGGATCCGGCGTCTCGACGGCGACGGGAATCGGCTGCAGCTGCCCGCCAGGCAGGTTCAGCCGCAGCCCGTCCGGCGGGCTGCCGTAGAGGGCGAGCGTCGCGTTTCCTCGCGTGAACACCCGAGCGCAGAGCTCCCGGAGCGCGGCCTGCTCCGCGCGGGCCAGGCCCGGCTCGTCGTAGCTCGCGAGCCCGGGCCCGACAGCCCCGTAGCGTTCGCCCAGAGCCCGTCCGGCCGCGCTGCCGCGACGGAGGCGCGCCTCGGCCTGGAGAACTCCGGATTCGTGCTCGGCGCGTGAGAGATCCGGGTCCGCGAACCACGCCGTGAGCCGCTGCAGCGCCTCGGACACCTCTTCCGGTGGACCGTCGAACTGGAACGTCGTCGTGAGCAACTCCGTCGTCCCCTGGACGGCGAGCGTTGCCGTGCCCATGTCGTGCAAGGCCAGGTGCTCGAGCAGATGGAGCCATCCGCTGGTCGGCAACGTCTCGTCGACCATCCCGGCGCGAAACCTGAGGACGGCGTGAAGCGTGGGGCGGGGCGTCGGGACGTGGAACGTACGAACGCCGTCGAACTCGTCGGTGATCAACATTGACGCCTCATTGCCGGGGGAAGTTGGCCTCACCCTACTCGTCGCCCCTTCACCCATCGCGGGCGGGGGCGGGTAGGCCCCTGCCCCTGCCCGTAACGCCTGCCTTCCGTCGGTAACGCCTGCGTTCTACCGTGACGCCTGCCCTGTAGGGCAGGCGTATTGACGTAAGCCAGGCGACACCGTCACAAGCCAGGCGTCAGTGCGCGGGGTTTTTGCTCAGGGGGCTATTCCTGTGGCCGAGCCGGCACGGGGCGGATGGGCGGTGAGACTCTGGTGTCGAACTGAGTGCTCGCCAACGTGCGCTCTGACAGAGTGACGAGGTCGAGGACTTCGCGTGCGAGGTAGGCCTTTGCGCCGCGATCCATCGATCTGGTGGTGAGGATTCCCGCTTGCCGCAGCTCGTCCAGTGCCGCTCCCGCGGCGGGCGGCGTGATGTCGAGGATACGGGTGAGCGTTGCCGGCGTCACGACGGGGGCCTCAGGAAGCTGCTGCAGCAGACGCGCGACAGCGGAGTCCGCGCGGGGTGCCGGCCGAAGCCCGACGCCGGTTCGGTGTGTCGTGAGGCGGCGGATCCAACGAGTGCGGAGTGTTTCGATGGCGGCTATCAGGCGCTCGGACTCTTCGATGGCGATCGCGGCGGACTCGAGGAAGACCTCCACCCATGAGTTGACTGCGGCGCTCGCAGCCGCGCTGCCAGTGGGGGAGGAATGCCGAAACGCGGTGAGCCCGTCGATGTAGCGCTCTCGAAGAGTGGCGAGTACCAGGCTGATAGGAAGAACTGCTCGATCAGTGAGTCCGCGGCGCGAGAGGACGGTGTGGATGAGGGCGCGGCCGACACGGCCGTTGCCGTCGGTGAACGGGTGGATCGTCTCGAACTGTGCATGGACGACGGCGGCCTGGATGAGCGGTGAGTGGGCGGCGCCGTTGATGTAGTCGACGAGATCCGCCATCAGCGAGTTGACCTGCTCCGGTGCGGGCGGGACATAGCCGGCGCCCACCGGGCTCCAGCTTGACGTGCCTATCCAGTTCTGCACCGTGCGGAGGCCGTGGTGCTGCGGTTCGTTCGGCAGGAGCGAGCGATGCAGTGCGACGAGGTGGTCAACGGTGAGCGTCTCCGCCGCAGCCAAAGCACTCGTCGCCTGCCGAACGACGGTCATGTTGTTGGCCACGAGCCGCGCCTGCTCTGTGACGCCGCGAAGGTTCTCGCTCTGGCCGAGTTCGGCGAGCGCAACCTGCTGCGCCGAGGGCGCGATGCCTTCGATACGGGAGCTTGCGATGGCCTCGGACCGCACGAGGAACCGTGAGATCCCCGCTAAGCCCTCGGCTCCGGGACCGTTGAGCGCACGGATCCCCCGCTCGATGGACGCGACCTTTCTGGAAAGCGGGCCGTCGATGGCGAGGCCGACTCCGTCGAGCCGGTCTGGGACGTATCGGGAGTACGTTCCGGAACGCTGCTCAGCACGAGGGATGCCCGAGGCGATGTCGGCCTGCCAGTGGGCCTCTTCCCATGTCGCCATCGGCGGTTTCCTTTCGTCGACGATGAATCTAGTAAAGGATAACAGGCGATCCTTTACTAGATCGCTGGTGAGTGAAAGGATATCGAGGACCCGTTCATCGTCGACGGTGGAGGAGGCGCGATAGGCTCGGCGCATGTCTGAGCTGGCGGCCCTGCTGCAGGAGATCATCGACGTCGAGTCCGTGTCCGGCAACGAGCGCGCGCTTGCCGACATCGTCGAGGGCCGGCTGCGCGCCGCGCCCCACCTGACGGTCGACCGCGACGGCGACTGTGTCGTCGCGCGGACGGACCTGGGGCACGCTGAGCGTGTGGTCATCGCCGGGCACCTGGATACGGTGCCGGTGCTGGACAACCTGCCGTCCCGGCTGATCGAACGGCCCGAGGGCGACATCGTCTGGGGCCGAGGCGCCTGCGACATGAAGGGCGGGGTTGCCGTGATGCTGGCGCTCGCCGTCGAACTGGCCGAGCCCAACCGCGACCTGACGTGGATCTTCTACGACCACGAAGAGGTGGCCGCCGAGCTGAACGGGTTGGGTCGCCTGTCACGCAACCGCCCCGACCTGGTCGCGGCCGACTTCGCCGTCCTGATGGAGCCGACGGGGGCGCAGATCGAGGGGGGTTGCCAGGGCACCATCCGCGTCGAGCTGGACGTCGAGGGCGTCGCCGCGCACAGCGCCCGCGCCTGGATGGGCGTCAACGCCATCCACGGCCTCGCGCCAGCGCTCCAGCTGCTGGCCGACTATCGCTCCGAGGAGATCGAGGTCGAGGGCCTCGTCTACCGCGAGGGGCTGAACGCCGTCGGCATCGCCGGGGGCGTCGCCTCGAACATGATCCCGCCGTCGGCCACGCTCACGGTCAACTACCGCTACGCACCGGACAAGTCGCCGGACGAGGCGCTCGCGCGGCTGCGCGGCTGGTTCGACGGCTACGAGCTGCGGGTCACCGACCTCTCGCCGGCCGCCCGGCCGGGACTCGACCGGCCCGCTGCTAAGGCCTTCGTCGACGCCATCGGCGAGGAGGCGCGGCCGAAGTACGGGTGGACGGACGTGGCGCGGTTCAGTGCCGTCGGCGTCCCGGCCGTCAACTACGGCCCGGGTGACCCGTCGTACGCGCACCGCGCCGACGAGTTCTGCCCCGTCGCCGACCTGCACGCCTGCGCCGACGGGCTGCGCGCCTGGCTGCGACCGTAACGCGCCCGACGAAGGCTCTTAACGACGCGGTATCTGGGGCGAAACCGGGCGGTGACACGGGCCTCATAGCGTGCCGGTGCATGAAGATCATCATCATTGGGGCAGGCATCGGCGGCACGAGTGCCGGCATCGCGTTGAAGAAACTGGGCCACGAGGTCGTCATCTACGACCAGATGCGGGAGAACAAGCCCGTGGGGGCCGCGCTGTCGCTGTGGTCCAACGGGGTGAAGGTCCTCAACTGGCTCGGCCTGGCCGACGAGGTCGCGGCGCTCGGCGGCTCGATGGACACCATGTCGTACGTCGACGGGCACTCCGGCGAGACGCTCTGCGAGTTCTCGCTCGCGCCCGTCACCGAGCAGACCGGGCAGAAGCCCTACCCCGTGGCCCGCGCCGACCTGCAGGCCCTGCTGATGGAGCGCTTCGGCCTCGACGACGTCCGGCTCGGCATGCGGATGGAGGCCATCTCCGACGACGGGACCACCGTCACCGCAACGTTCGCCGACGGCTCCACCGACACCGCCGACATGCTGATCGGCGCCGACGGCGCACGCTCGATCACCCGCGAGTACATCACTCCCGACGGCGTCGCGGCCCCGGAGCGCGAGTACTCCGGCTACACCAACTACAACGGGCTGATCCCCGTCGACGAGGCCATCGGCCCGAAGACGCAGTGGACGAGCTACGTGGCCGACGGCAAGCGTGCCTGCGTCATGCCCGTGGCCGGCAACCGGTTCTACTTCTGGTTCGACGTCGTCCAGCCGCCCGGCCTGCCCTATGACCGGTCCGAGGGCAAGGCACCCCTCGAAGAGGCGTTCGCCGGCTGGGCGCCGGGCGTGCAGCGGCTCATCGAGGCGATCGACCCCGAGGCCTCGCTGAACCGCGTCGAGATCTGGGACATCACCCCGTTCACCACCTGGGTGAAGGGGCGCGTCGCCATCCTGGGCGACGCCGCGCACAACACCGCGCCGGACATCGGCCAGGGCGCCTGCTCCGCGCTGGAGGACTCGTTCGCGCTGGCCATCGCGGTGGCGACCAACACCATCAGCGTCGAGGACACCCTCCTCCGGTACGAGAAGATCCGTGCCGAGCGCGCCGGCGACCTCGTGCTCCGCGCCCGCAAGCGCGGCGAGGAGACCCACGCCTACGACGAGGCGGCCACCGCCGCTTGGTACGAGAGCCTGCGCGGCACCGACGGTACGGGGATCATCAAGGGCATCGTCGGCAACATCGAAGGCAGCCCGGTCAACCTCGGTGCAGGCCTCCTCGTCTGACGCCGATCGGAGGGCCTGGTGCTCCTCCTGGCCGCACGCCGAAGCCGCTCAACTATACGGTTACGGGCGTCTCAACTATACGTTTGTGGGCGTCCGCGTGGTGTGCTGGACCAGGGCATCGACGGCGGACGGTCGGTGATCTATCAGCTGCTGGGGTAGCCCTGGGCGCTTCCTTCGTTGCGACCTATCGAAGGCCCCAATAGTGGTAGCTGAGCCGGCGATGTGTGTGATAATCACACACATGGACACGCTGATGCTCGGCCGACGGATCGCGCAGGCCCGTGAGGATGCGGGCATGACGCAGGACGGGCTGGGACGAGCCGTCGAGTTGGATCGATCCGCGATCTCGCGTCTCGAAAAGGGCGACCGGAAGGTGAACGTCCCGGAACTCGTGCGAATCGCTGCGGCTTTGGGAAGGCCGCTCGCCTTTTTCGTGTCGGATCCGGTGCCGGCGGTGGTGAGTCGGCGAAGCGATACTGCGCACGCGCATGCAACGACTCGACTGCTTGATGTCGAACTCGACCAGTTCGCCTCCGACATTCGAGCGCTTCTGAGGCAAGAGGTCTTGTCGGGACGGGGCGAGCGACGCATGCTTCGTGTTCCGCAGAACCATGCGGATGCGGAACGGGCGGCGGAGTCAGTACGCATCTGGGGCGACCTTGGTTCCGGGCCGATCGCCGACCTTGGTGCGGCCTGCGAGAATCTGGGACTGTACGTGTTCGCGGCCGCGCTCGGTGAGAGTGGTGCCGATGGCGCGTGCGTCGAGGTTGAGCATGCGGGGGTCGTCGTCGGCGCTGCCGTGCTGAACGGTGATCTGCCGGCGGGGCGTCGCCGGATGACGCTCGCCCACGAGCTGGGGCATTGGGTCTTCGGGGACGCCTACGACGCGGAGGCATCGAGCAGCAGCGAACGAATGATCAACTCCTTCGCCATCCACTTCCTTGCCCCACGGGCGGGGGTGATCGGGGTATGGAATCAACATCAGGACTGGAAGACACACGATCGCGCGCTGGCGGTCGGCGCGGTGTTCCGGCTGAGCTGGTCCGCCGCCATCGGCCAACTGCGGAACCTGGGCTTGATCGACTACGACCAGCATCGTGCGCTTGGCGCGCATGAGCCCAGCCGGGGCGACTATCTCAGGATTGGGCTGACGTGGATGGAGGAGCTCGCGGCGCCGTACGTGTCACCGGCTTTCACAGCGTCTGTATTGAATGCGTATGCGGGGGAGCGGTTGACGAGGGCTCGCACGCTGGAACTGCTGAGGGGGACGCTCGAAGAAGATCAGCTTCCTACTCAAGACCGAGGCTCGCTCGAGACTCTTCGGCGGTCCTTTTTCGGTCATGACGACTGATCGTCCCGAGTGTGGCTACCGGTGGGTTGTCGATACCAGCACCTACACACATCTCAGCCGGGCTGGCGGGCGAGAGCCTCTTCGTCTGGGCGTACGAGCAGGGGATTCTGCCGTAGTCGGCGTCGACCGTCGTCACTCGGCGGCCAGGTGGAGGACGGCCTCGGTGAAGGCCTGGATGCCCACGGCGATGTCGGCGACGCTCACCGACTCGTCGGGGTGGTGACTGATGCCGCCCGGGTTGCGGAGGAACAGCATGCCGACATCCGTGACGTCGGCGATCGCCATGCCGTCGTGGCCGGCGCGGCTGAAGATGGTTGCGGGCTCGTCGGCGCCGCGGGGGAGTGTGGAGACGATGCCCTCGCGGACGACGTCGCGCAGCAGCGGTGCGCAGAACACCGCGGGGGCTGAGTGGATCTCGCGGGCGTGCCAGCGCAGGCCGCGGCGGCCCATGATCTCGTCGAACGCGCCCGAGATGGCCGCCCAGACGTGATCGCGGGTGCCGTCGAACTCGCCGCGGAGGTCGAGGCTCAGCCGGGCCTCGCCCGGCACCACGTTCACGGCGCCGGGATAGGTCTCCAGCTGGCCGACGGTGCCGATGATGTGATGCTCGGCCCGGCAGAGGCGTTCGACGGCGAGCGCGGCCTCGCTCGCGCCCAGCAGCGCGTCGCGCCGCGCCTCGTACGGGGTGCCGCCGGCGTGCCGGGCCTCGCCCTCGACCGTGATCTGGAACCGCTTCGCGCTGGCGATCGACGACACGACGGCGAGCGCCTCGCCCCGCTCGTCCAGCTCCGGGCCCTGCTCGATGTGCGCCTCCAGATAGCCGACCAGCCGGTCCGGCCGGTACGCCGCCTCGCCGACGCGCGCCGGGTCGAGGCCGAAGTCCAGGTACGCCTCGCGCAGCGTCACGCCCCTGGCGTCGGTGAGGCCCCACCAGTCGTCGCGCCAGGCGCCGGCCGCGGCGGCCGAACCCAGCAGCGCCTTGCCGAACCGCGTGCCCTCCTCGTCGGAGAACGCGATCACCTCGAGCGCGAACGGCAGGGCGGACCGGGGCGGGCCGTCGCCGGGGACGCGCAGCAGGCGGGCGACCTCGATGGCCATCAACACGCCCGCGATGCCGTCGAAACGGCCCGCGTCCAGCACCGTGTCGAGGTGCGAGCCGAGCAGCAGCGCGGGTGCCTCCGGGTCGCCGTCGGCGGGGAGCAGGCGACCCACCTGGTTGCCCGCCGCGTCCTGCCAGGTGGACATGCCGATCTCGCGCATCCATTCGGCCGCGAGCCGGTTGACCCGCGCGTGCTCGGGGGAGAGATAGACCCGCTCGATCCCCGCGCCGGGCGTCGCCGTGACGCGGGCGAGCTCGTCGCAGCGGGCCATCACGCGTCGCGCGGCGATGAGGCATCGATCCGGGGCGGCCTGGAGGCGCGCCATCATCCGGCCCGGTACACGTCGCTCGCCGCCTCGACGCCACCCCCGTTCGGCACGGCGACGCCGAAGCGCCGGAGCACCGACTCGAGCGCGGCGAGCGTGGCGAGCACCGCGTCCCGGCGCGCGTTGTAGCCCATCGTGCCAATCCGCCACACCCGGCCGTGCAGCGGCCCGAACGAGGTGCCGATCTCGATGCCGAAGTCCTCCAGCAGCGCGGCCCGCGCGATGTCGCCCGGCACGCCCTCGGGGATCTCGACGGCGACGACGTTGTTCATCTTGTGCGCGACGTCGCCGAAGACGCCGAGCCCGAGCGTCTGGACACCGGCCAGCATCGCGTCGCCGGCCAGACGGTGCCGCGCGATCACGGCGTCGCGGCCCTCGGCGAGCAGCACGCGCGCGCACTCCCGCGCCGCGTACAGCATCGAGGTGGCCTCGGTGTGGTGGTTGAGCCGGCGGGGGCCCCAGTAGTCGAGGATCATGCCCAGGTCGAAGTAGTTGGAGCGCACGAAGTCGGCCGACGACGCGTCACCCTCCTCCCGGATGCCCGCCTCGACCCGGCCGCGCGCGCGGATCACCTCGACGGCGCGCTCCGACAGCGTGATCGGCGAGGAACCCGACGGTCCGCCCAGGCACTTCTGCAGGCCGGCGGTCGCGGCGTCGAGGCCCCAGGCGTCGGCCTCGAACGGATTGCCGCCGAGCGAGGCGGTGGCGTCGGTGTAGAACAGCACGCCGTGGCGTTCGCAGATCGCGCCCACCTCGTCGAGCGGCTGGTTCATCGTCGTGGACGTGTCGCCCTGGACCAGCGCGAGCAGCGTCGGCTTGACCCGGATGATCGCCTCTTCGATCGCCGAAACCGGGAACACCTGGCCCCAGGCGGTCTCGATGATGTGCACCTCTGCCATGGCGCGCTCGGCGATCTCGGCCAGCAGGTGCCCGAAGCGGCCGAACACGGGGACGAGCACGCGGTCGCCCGGCCGCAGCAGCGACACGAGCGCGGCCTCGATCCCGGCGCGCGACGTGCCGTCGACCAACAGCGTCGCCTCGTTCCGC
Source organism: Arachnia sp. (assembly GCA_047602285.1). Taxonomy (GTDB): domain Bacteria; phylum Actinomycetota; class Actinomycetes; order Propionibacteriales; family Propionibacteriaceae; genus Arachnia. The sequence goes on along the minus strand of JASGHR010000001.1, from coordinate 1,069,501 downwards.
GTGCCCCACACGCCGCGGTAGAGCTCCTGCGTCTCGGTCATCGTGGCCGTCATGAACGGGTCGTACTGGCCGACGAGCGGCGCGGACATCGCCCGCAGCACGCTCGGATAGGCGGAGATCGGGCCGGGGCCCATCAGCAGACGCGCCGGCGGATCGATCGGTCCGGGGAGAGTCACGGGGATCCTTTCAGGGGAGGGGATGAGCGTCACGACAGTGCGTCCTCGAGGCGGCGGGCCGCCCGCACGAGGGCGACATCGGTGCCCTCGGCGGAGATCAGACCCACGCCGACGGGGGCGGGGCCCAGCCGGGAGGCGACGGTGAGCAGCGGTGCCGACAGCGCGGGCAGCCCGCCGATGGCCGCCGGCGTGGTCATCCGGAGCGTCGCCGCCCGGACGCCCGCGACGTGCTCGCCGGAGCGGGTGCGCATCGGGGCCGGGCCGGGCACCGTGGGCAGGATCAGGATCCCGTCGCGGACCAGCGCCCTGAGGTCGTCGCGGAGCCGCGCGGCCGTGGCGCGGGCCTCGGCCTCCTGCTCGGCGGTGATCTCGGCGGCCAGCCGGAACCGTTCGTCGACGGCGGCTCCGACGGCGCCCGGGTGCGCGAGCAGCCACGCACCGTTGTTGCGCCAGGCCTCCGCGCCCTGCACCACGCGGAAGGCGTCGTAGTAGGCGTCGAGGCTGCCGAGCGAGACCTCCCGCACCTCGGGCGCGTCCGGCCTGGACGTCAGCTGCTCGATCATCGCCAGGAAAGCCCGCTGCGTGTCGGGCTCCGCCGCCGCCACGGCCTCGACGGCGACGAGCAGCCGCCAGGGCAGGTCGTCGTCCGCGGGGCCGAACACGCTCTCGGTGGACTCGGAGCCCTCGTAGCCCAGGCACCAGTCGGCCACCCGCTGCAGGGTCGCCCCGTCGCGGGTCAGCCAGCCGATCGTGTCGAACGACTGCGCTAGTGGCAGCAGCCCCTGCCGGGGGACGAGGCCGTGCGTGGTGCGCAGGCCCCACAGGCCCTGATAGGACGCGGGCACGCGGATGGAGCCCGCGGTGTCGGTGGCCAGCCCCACCTCAGCCTGCCCCGTCGCGACGGCGCTCGCCGGTCCGCTGGACGACCCACCGGGCAGCGCGCCCGGCACAGCGCCGTTGGGCGGGGTGCCGTAGTGCGGGTTGTCGCCGGCGATGCTGTAGGCGAATTCGTCCGTGCGGGCCACGCCGCGCAGCGACGCGCCGCCGTTCAGCAGGTCGGCGACGGCGGGTGCCGTCGTCGCCTCCGGCCGCGCCTCCGCGAGGAACGTGGGGTTGCCCGCCCCGATCCGCCGACCCTTCATCGCGAACAGATCCTTGGCGGCGACGGTGAGGCCACGCAGCGGGCCCGCGGGCGCGCCGTGCCAGAACGGGTCGCCGACGTTGCGCCACACCGATCGGTCGAGCGGCTGGGAGCGCGGGGTGACATGCGCGACGGCGATCCGCCACCGGCCGTCGGCGCGGCGCCACAGCTGCGTCTGCAGACCGGTGCCGCCCGAGGCATAGCGGGAGATCGACACCAGCAGGGCCGCGTCGTCGCCGAGCGGCCGGTACTCGATCCGCTCGATCCGCCGAGCGGGCACCCCGCCGCGCACGCCGCGGAAAGCCGAGATGGCGTCGTGGCCGACTAGCAGGCCGCCCGCGTCGCCGCGCATCGTGCCGGGCTCATCCTCGAAGCAGTCGTCGAGGACGTCGAGGTCGTCGGCCAGGAGCGCCTCCTCGTAGCGCCGGAACGCCGCGAGCAGGTCGGCCGGGATGGTCTCGGCTGCGTCATGCGTGTCGGTCATGGCTCACCGCCTCGAAGTCGGCCTCCCGGATGCGGGCGTGCACGCCGCACACCCTGTCGACCACCTGGGAGATGTCGAAGTCTGTCGCCGCGCTGAGGTACGCGTAGGCGAGGTGCTCGTCGAGCCCCCAGCGCGCGCGGATCAGGGAGAGGGCCGCCCGCACGCAGGCGCGCATCGCCTCGTTCAGGTCGGGGTCGAGGCCCGTCGGCACGAGGTGGCCGCCGGCGCGGATCAGCGGCCCGGCGACCTCGCCGAAGGACGCGAGCGCCTCGGCGCGCGGCACGACGTCGAAGCGCAGCGTGGCGCGCAGCGAGGCCTCCAGCGCGGTGAGCGCCACCTCGCCGTCGCCCTGCGCGAAGTGCGGGTCGCCGACGTAGGCCAGCGCGCCCGGCACCTGCACGGGCAGGTACAGCTCGGCGCCCTCGACGAGGAGGTTGACGTCGATGTTGCCGCCGTGCGCCCCGGGCGGTACCGAGTGCGGGCGCTGGTCGTCGTCGACCGCCACGCCCATGGTCCCCAGGAAGGGAGCCAGCGGGAACGCGACGACGCGCGCGCCGCCGTCGGTGACGGGCAGCAGCCCGACGGCGCCGCAGGCTCGCTCCTCGGCCGGGCAGAAAACGCTGACGGTGGAGCCGCCGCGTGGCAGCTCGTCCGGCAGTGCCCCGCGGCCGTGCCGGTTCGAGATGATCCCGTACGGCACTCGCGGCGCGAGCTCGAGGACAGTGATCTTGAGCAGGTCGCCGGGCCGCGCACCCTCGACGTGGATGGGGCCGGTGACGACGTGCGGGCCGTCGACCGCCGGGTCGTGCGCGACGGCGGCGGCGATCTCGACGGCGTCGGTCAGTACCGCGTCCTCGGCCACGCCCTGCGCGCCGAAGTAGGCGATCGGGTCGCGGCCCTGATCCTCCAGGAGGCCCTCGTGGCTGACGGTGTCGATCGTCACGGACGTGCCGGCGGCGACGCGCAGCACGGGGGCGTCCGCGCGGCACGGCAGGCGTCCCCACAGCACCGTGTCAGGGCGTGCCGGGAGATAGGCGTCGCCCGGGATCGGCCCCGAACCGGGCTGTAGGACGGCCCCGAACCCGCCCGGGCTCATGCGCGCCCCGCAGCGCGGGCGTTGAGCAGCCGACCCTTCGGCGAGCGCCGCAGCGACGGCGCCTGCCCGGCCCCGCCGGCCTTGGCGTCGAAGATGCTCTCGCCGTGCAGCCAGGTGCGGAGGAAACGGCCGGCCAGCACCCGGCCGTCGTAGGCGCTGATCTTGTTGCGGTGCTGCAGCTCGTGCGCGTTCACCGGCATCGGGCGGTCGGGGCCGAACACCGTCAGGTGCGCGGGCCGGCCGACGGCGATCTCCCCGGCGCCTGCGAGCCCGGCGACGCGGGCGGGCCCCGTGGTGAACAGCGGCAGCAGGGCCGAGAGCGGCACGCCGCGCTTGCTCGCCTCCGTCCACACCACGGAGAGGCCCACCTGCAGGCCGGAGATGCCGCCCCACGCCAGGCCGAAGTCCCCGTCGCCGGCGCGCTTCATCGCGACGGTGCTGGGGGAGTGGTCGGTGACGATCGCGTCGATCGTGCCGTCGAGCACGCCGCGCCAGAGCAGGTCGCGGTTGCCCGCCTCCCGGATCGGCGGGCAGCACTTGTACTCGCTCGCGCCGTCGGGGATCTCCTCGGCGACGAGCGACAGGTAGTGCGGGCAGGTCTCGACCGTGAGCGGCAGCCCCGCAGCCTTCGCGGCGCGGATGGCGGGCAGGGCGCTGCCGTCGCTGAGGTGCAGGATGTGGGTCCGGCAGCCCGTGCGCCGCACGGCGTCGATCACGGTGTCGATGGCGGAGCGCTCGCTGGAGGCGGGGCGCGAGCGGAGGAACTCGCCGTAGGCCGGGCCGATGGAACCCTCGTCGGCCAGCAGGTCCGGGTCCTCCGCGTGCACGATCATCAGGGAGTCGAGGCGCGCCACTTCGGCCATCGCGTGCACCAGCTGCGCGGCGTCGAGGTGCGGGAACTCGTCGACGCCCGAGGGCGAGAGGAAGCACTTGAATCCGAAGACGCCCTCGCGGTGCAGGTCGGCCAGCGTGCCCAGGTTGCCGGGCACGGCGCCGCCCCAGAAGCCGATGTCGACATAGGCGTTGCGGCCGGCCGCCTTCCGCTTGATCCGCAGCGCGTCGGCGTTCGTCGTCGGCGGGATGGAGTTCAGCGGCATGTCGACGATGGTGGTGACGCCCCCGGCGGCCGCAGCCAGCGTCGCGGAGCGGAATCCCTCCCACTCGGTGCGGCCCGGCTCGTTGACGTGCACATGCGTGTCCACGAGGCCCGGCAGCAGCACCGTGTCGTCGGGCAGGCGGTAGACCGCGCCCCCGATGTCGCCCGGCGGGCCGCACGGATCGTAGACGCTGCTGAGGCGCACGACCTCGGCGATCACGCCGTCGCGGATGCCCACCCGTGCGGGCCGGAACGTGCCGCCGAGCCAGACGTGCGACGCGACCACCGAGAAGGGGGAAGTTGCCATGTCGTCTCCGAAGCGGGTCTCGCGGGCCAGTGAATCGAGTCGACCGTAATCCCGCTCTATTTCGTGCATGTTTCGGCCGCATTGCCGTTCGGATATGTGGCGTGCCGGTGCTGTTTCGGTGAATGCGAGGTTCCATCGATCGTGTGATTTCTTATACGATTCGCGACATGTTTCTCGACGACTTCAATCGCGCCGAGGCTGCCGACGCGGTCCAGGCCGCCCTGGTGTGGGCCGCGGTCCCTTCCTGGGCGGAGGCCGTGGCCGCAGGCCGACCGTATGCCACTGTCGACGACGCCGCCGCCGAGGCGGAGGAGGCATCGCTCGCCTGGGTCTCGGCCGACCTCGACACCGCCCTCGCCCACCACCCCAGGATCGGCGAGCGTCCGTCCGGCGACGACGCGGAGGCCGAGGCATCCCGCAGGGAGCAGGCGGCGATGGGGGAGGCGACCCACGAGCTGGCGGCCGCGATGGCGGAGGCCAACGCGGCCTACGAGCGGCGGTTCGGGCGCGTCTTCCTGATCCGCGCCGCGGGGCGATCCCCGGAGGAGATGCTTGCCGAGGCGCGTCGGAGGCTCCGCAACGACGACGAGTTCGAGGCCCGCGAGGCCCTCGACCAGCTCAGGCAGATCGCGCTGCTGCGCCTCCGCGCCGACCTCGCCGCCCACGAATGACGAACGGAGAACCCATGACCAACCACCTCACGACCCACATCCTCGACGCCACGGCCGGGACCCCGGCGGCGGGTGTCGAGGTCGTCCTGACCGCGCCTTCCGGCGACGAGATCGCCCGCGGCCTGACCGACGGCGACGGCCGCCTCGGCCTGGGCCCCGCCGTCCTGGTGCCCGGCAGCTACGCGCTCTCCTTCGCCACCGGCGCCTACTTCGAGGGCCTCGGCGTCGAGGCCTTCTACCCCACGGTCCGGGTGGACTTCGCGGTGGGGGAGCGGGCCCATTACCACGTCCCGCTGTTGCTCAGCCCCTTCGCCTATTCCACCTATCGAGGCAGCTGAGCCACGTATTATTTCAGTCATGTTGTTAAGGCCGCGTATTTCGATACGCGGCCTTAACAATGCGGAAATCGCCCGTCGATCTTGAGGGCTTAGCTTTGCCGGCAAGCGGATCTGAGAGATCGATTGGAGATCGACCATGACACAGACCATCGCCGCCCCCGCGGCCCCTCCCACCAGCTCACCGCCCCGGCCTGAGGACGAGCGCCTCGGCCTCGGGCGCACCATCGGCTACGGGGTCCAGCACATTCTCGCCATGTTCGGCGGCGTCATCGCTGTGCCCCTCATCGTGGGCGGCGCCGCGGGCCTCGACACGGCCGAGAAGGCGCTGCTCGTGGCCTGCGGCCTGTTCGTCAGCGGCCTCGCCACCCTCCTCCAGACGCTCGGCGTGCGGTTCTTCGGCGCGCAGCTGCCGCTGGTCCAGGGCACGTCGTTCGCCGCGGTGTCCACGATGCTCGCCATCATCGGCGACCGCGGGGCCGAGGGCATGCAGCACGTCTTCGGCGCCATCATCGTCGCGGCCGTCTTCGGCCTGCTGGTGACGCCCTTCTTCGCCCGCATCGTCAAGTTCTTCCCCGAGGTCGTGACGGGCTCGATCATCACCGTGATCGGGCTCTCGCTGATGCCGGTGGCCGCCCGCTGGATCACCGGCAACGCCACCATCGTCGTCGACGGCGAAACGGTCGCGAACCCCGACTACGCCTCGCTGCCCAACACCCTGCTCGCGCTCTTCACCTTCGCGGTGGTCATCGTGCTCAGCAAGATCCAGGTGCTCTCCCGGCTCGCCGTCCTCCTGGGCCTGGCTATCGGCACCGTCTGCGCGCTGCTCCTCGGGATGGCCGACGCGTCCGCCGTCGCCCAGGCCCCGGTGTTCGCGTTCCCGCAGCCGCTCGCGTTCGGGCTGCCGCTTTTCGAGGTGGGCGCCAGCATCTCGATGATCATCGTGATCCTCGTCATCATGGTGGAGACCACCGCCGACCTGCTCGCGGTCGGCGAGGTCGTCGGCTCGAAGGTCGACTCCCGCCGCGTCGGCAACGGCCTGCGCGCCGACATGATCTCGACGCTCGTCGCGCCGGTCTTCAACGCGTTCCCCGCGTCGGCCTTCGCGCAGAACGTGGGCCTCGTCGCCCTCACCGGCATCAAGAGCCGCTTCGCCGTGGCGGCCGGCGGCGCCATCCTCGTGGTGCTCGGCCTCTCGCCCATGGCCTCGGCCGTGTTCAGCCTGATCCCCGGACCGGTGCTCGGCGGCGCGGGCGTCGTCCTCTTCGGCACCGTCGCGGCCAGCGGCGTGCGCACGCTGTCCAAGGTGAACTACCAGGGCAACAACAACCTCGTGATCGTGGCCGCGTCGCTCGCCTTCGGCCTCATCCCCGTGGTGGCGCCCGACTTCTGGCACGCCTTCCCCGAGTGGTTCGTCACGATCTTCCACTCCGGCATCAGCGCGGCCGCGATCGTCGCGGTGCTGCTCAACCTGTTCTTCAACGTGTTCCTGCCCGGCAGGCCCGAGGACCCGAACGACTTCGCCGCCGCGCCCGCCCTGCGCGTGCAGGAGGAAGAGGCGAAGGTGCTCGTCGGCGGCGGCACGCTGGACCCGGACTCCTACGAGCCCGACGACCGGGTGGAGGGCACGAGGGCCAAGGGCGGCTTGGGCTGACCCCCGCTTCCCCAGCCTCAGGGCGGGACGGCACACGCCGTCCCGCCCTGCGTGCCTCTCCTCGCTTTCGCCATGGGGGATGATGTGACCTATGAGCGAACCGAAGCGACGTCAGGGTGCCGTGCTGCTCGGCGGCCGCGAGCACGAACAGCCCACCGCCGACGAGGCCCTGCTCCAGATCCCGGACAGCGCCGACTGGGCGCACCGCGACCCGTGGCGGGTGCTGCGCATCCAGTCGGAGTTCGTCGAGGGGTTCGACGCGTTGAGTGGGCTCCCGCCCGCGGTGTCGATCTTCGGGTCGGCGCGCACCAAGCCTGACCACCCGATGTACGCGGCCGCCGAGGAGATCGGCGCACGACTCGCCGACCGCGGCTTCGCGGTCATCACCGGCGGCGGCCCGGGGATCATGGAGGCGGGTAACAAGGGCGCGCACGGCGCCGACGGCTGTTCCGTCGGGCTCGGCATCGAGCTGCCCCACGAGCAGGGCATGAACGACTACGTGACGCTCGGCGTGAACTTCCGGTACTTCTTCGCGCGGAAGATGATGTTCATCAAGTACAGCCAGGGGTTCATCACGATGCCCGGCGGGTTCGGCACGCTCGACGAACTGTTCGAGGCCGTGACGCTCATCCAGACGGGCAAGGTCACGCACTTCCCCGTGGTCCTGTTCGGCCGCGACTACTGGACGCCGCTGATGGACTGGGTGCGGCACACCATGGCGGAGGGGGGCTATGTGTCGCCCGGCGACCCGGATCTCGTCATCGTCACCGACGACATCGGCGAGGCCGTCGACGCCATGGGCACACCCGGGCAGTTCGGGACGGCCTGACCATGTGGATCGCGATCGTCGTGGTGGGCCTCGTGGTGTTGGGCTTCGCCGCCTACGCGGGCACCGGACGGCTGGGCGAGATGGCTCCCCGCGGCGTCATCGACAGGCCCCGCGGCCTCGTGCCGGACGGGCCGGTGACCGACGAGTTCCTGGCCGCGGCGCGGCTCCCGCGCGCGTCCACCGGATACGCCGTGCAAGAGGTCGATGACTACCTGCGACGCCTGGCAGACGGCACCGCGCCGCCGGCCGCGCAGACGCTGTTCACGGTCACCCGGCAGGGCTACGACATGCAGGTGATCGACGCCCTGCTCGACCGCCCGCTGGCCCCTCGGCAGGAGGACGAATGGTCCCCTGCGCCGCCGGAGTTGGCGCCGTAAGCCATAATGGTGCCCAACCGCAGTACGCGACGCAAAGGAATGAGGGCGGCAGATGGCAGCGATGAAGCCTCGCACGGGTGACGGGCCGATGGAGGTCACGAAGGAGGGCCGCGGCATCGTGATGCGCGTTCCGGTCGACGGTGGCGGAAGGCTGGTCGTCGAGATGAACGCCGTCGAGGCCACGGACCTGCTGAACGCGCTCAAGGAGGTCGTCGGCTAGCCGACGCAGTTGTTGTGAGACGGCAAGGGCCGCCCCGGATGGGGCGGCCCTCGTTTCGTCTCCGGGCGGACTCAGCCGCGCGCGCCGATGGCCGACTCGTACACCGCGACCGTCTCCGCGGCGATCTTCGCCCACGAGAACTCGTCGATGCAGCGCTGCCGGCCCGCGAGCCCCATGGCGGCGGCCGTCTGCGGGTCGCGCGTCAGGCGGTTCACCTTCGCGGCGAAGTCGGCCTCGAAGCCCGCCACGAACGCCGGATCCCCGGCCTCGGCCGGGTCGTAGTTCACCAGCAGGCCCGTCTCGCCGTCCACGACCACCTCGGGGATGCCGCCCACCGCGCTCGCGACGACCGGCGTCTCGCAGGCCATCGCCTCGAGGTTCACGATGCCCAGCGGCTCGTAGACCGAGGGGCAGGCGAACACCGTCGCCTGCGTGAGGACCTGGCGGACGGACGCGCGGGGCAGCATCTCCTGCACCCAGATGACGGGCGCGGTGCGCTCGGCCTCGAGCTCGGCGAAGGCCGCGCTGAACTCGGCCGCGATCTCCGGGGTGTCCGGGGCGCCGGCCAGCAGCACCAGCTGCGTGTCGGGATCGAACTGCTTGGCCGCGCGGACGAGGTGCACGAGGCCCTTCTGGCGGGTGATGCGGCCCACGAAGACCACCGAGGGACGGCCGATCTCCATGCCCAGCGACGCCGCGACGTCGGTGCCGTGATCCGGGCGGAACTCGTCGGTGTCGATGCCGTTCTTGACCACGTGCACCTTGTCCGGGTTCAGCGACGGGTAGCTGTCCAGGACGTCCCTGCGCATGCCCTCGCTCACCGAGATCACCGCGTCGGCCGCCTCGTAGGCCGTCTTCTCCGCCCACGACGACACCCGGTAGCCGCCGCCCAGCTGCTCGGCCTTCCACGGGCGGTGCGGCTCGAGGGAGTGCGACGTCACCACGTGCGGCACGTCCAGCATCAGCGATCCGAGGTGGCCCGCCATGTTCGCGTACCAGGTGTGCGAGTGGATGATGTCGACGTCGTCGCCGATGGCCGCCGCCATGCTCAGGTCCGCGCCCAGCACCCGCAGTGCCGCGTTCGCGCCCGGCGGGAAGTCCTCCGCGTGGGCCGTTGCGCCGTCGCGCGGCGCGCCCATGCAGTGCACCTCGACGTCGATCAGCTTGCGCAGCTGCGGCACCAGCTGTGCGACGTGTACGCCGGCGCCGCCGTAGATGGCGGGTGGGTACTCGCGGGTCAGGAGGGAGAGCTTCATCGTCATGGGGGCATGCTGTCACACCTCGGTGAACGAGGGGAGACGTGGACCGAAAAGGGCTTCTCGGAGGCTGGTCCGGGCCCTCGGGGGCCGGCCCGCGGCGGTGCCCCGGATTCGCTCACGGATTTCGTGGATTCGCTCGTCTTCCCGGGCAAAAGGCAATAGGTTCTGGGCATGGTCAAGCGTCCAGAGATTTTGTCCCTAGTCCTCGCAGGCGGCGAGGGGAAGCGGCTGATGCCATTGACGGCTGACCGGGCCAAGCCCGCGGTGCCGTTCGGTGGCACGTACCGCCTCATCGACTTCGTGCTCAGCAACCTGGCGAACTCGAACCTGCGCCAGATCGCGGTGCTCACGCAGTACAAGTCGCATTCGCTGGACCGTCACATCTCCAAGACGTGGCGGTTCTCCACGATGCTCGGCAACTACGTGGCCCCGGTCCCGGCCCAGCAGCGCCTCGGGCCGCGCTGGTACCAGGGCAGCGCGGACGCCATCTTCCAATCGCTCAATCTGATCCTCGATGCCAAGCCGGACTACATCGTTGTCTTCGGCGCGGACAACATCTACCGCATGGACATCTCGCAGATGATCGACGCGCACATCGACTCCGGGCTCGCGGCCACCGTCGCGGGTATCCGGGTGCCGAGGAGCGAGGCGTCGGCCTTCGGCATCATCGACGCTGCCGCGGACAAGAAGATCAAGAGCTTCCTGGAGAAGCCCGCCGATCCGCCCGGGCTGCCCGACTCGCCCGACGAGTCGTTCGCGTCGATGGGCAACTACATCTTCAGCACCAAGCAACTGGTCGAGGCGCTGCGCGCCGACGGCGCGGATCAGACGTCGCGGCACGACATGGGCGGCAACATCATCCCGTGGTTCACGGAGCAGGGGCAGGCCCAGGTCTACGACTTCAAGGACAACCGCGTCCCGGGCGCCACCGACAAGGACATCAACTACTGGCGTGACGTAGGCACCATCGACGCGTTCCACGAGGCGCACATGGATCTGGTCAGCATCGACCCCGAGTTCAATCTCTACAACTCGCAGTGGCCGATCTTCACCGACCAGGTGCAGGCCCCCGGCGCGAAGTTCGTGATCCGCGGCCGCGCCGAGGACTCCATCGTGACGGCCGGCTGCATCATCTCCGGCGGCGAGGTGGAGCGCACCGTGATGAGCCCGAACGTCCGCATCGACAAGTGGGCGCAGGTCTCCGACGCGGTGCTGATGGACTCCGTCCGGCTGGGCCGCAACACGGTGGTGCGCCGCGCGATCATCGACAAGGAGGTCGTCGTCCCCGACGGCGTCCAGATCGGCGTCGATCACGAGCACGACCGCGCGCGCGGTTTCGTGGTCTCCGACAACGGCATTACCGTCGTGGGCAAGGGCATGGTCGTCCCGCCGCACTGATCGGCGGTCGACACGCAGAAAGCGCCCCGGCTTCGGCCGGGGCGCTTTCCTTTTGCTTCGAGGGCGTCAGTCCTTGACGGCCACCAGCAGGCCGTTGCCGACGGGCAGCAGCGCCTGGGTGTAGGACTCCGACGCGGTGACGGCGTCGAGGGCCTCGCGGATGATGATGGCTTCGTCCGACTCGTCGGCCGCGTCGGCCACCAGGTTGTGCCACAGGGCGTCGTTGACGATGAGCAGGCCGCCGTGGCGCAGCAGGCGCAGCGCGCCCGCGACGTACTCGACGTACTCCAGCTTGTCGCCGTTGACGAACACGATGTCGTAGGCGCCGTCGCGCAGCTTGGGCATCACCTCGAGCGGCGAGCCGGCGATCAGGCGGAACCGGGAGGTCTGGTGCCCGGCCTTCACGAAGAGCGCGCGCGCCGGGAGCTGGTTGTCGGCCTCGGGGTCGATCGACGTCAGCACGCCGTCGGTGCCCATGCCCTCGAGGAAGCTCAGCCCGGAGGCGCCCATCAGGGTGCCGACCTCGACGACGGCGCGCGCGCCGATGGCCTTGGTCAGCACCTTCAACGCGGCAGCGACGCCGGTGGAGATGGGCGCCAGGCCGGCGACGGTGGCGTCGTCGCGCGCCTCCGCCACCTCCGGGGAGGGCGCGATGTGGTCCTCGGCGAAGGTCCAGCTGGCAGCGGTCGGGGAAACGAGCTCGTGGTTCACGGAGACCAGACTACTCAAGCGACACCGCGAATTGACCTAGGATGGCCGACATGAGTCACGACAGCGACATGCTGCCCCTGTTCGGGCGAGTGCTGACGGCGATGGTGACCCCATTCACGCCCGACGGCTCCGAGACCGACTACGCGCAGGTCGCGCGTCTGGCCACGCATCTGGTCGACGACCTGGGCAACGACGGTCTCATCATCAACGGGACGACGGGGGAGGCGCCCACCACCAGCGACGCCGAGAAGCGCGCCATCCTCGACGCCGTCGTCACCGCCGTGGGCGACAGGGCGAGCGTCGTCGCGGGCGTCGGAACCTTCTCCACCAAGCACACCATCGAGCTGGCCAAGCAGGCCGCCGATGTGGGCGCCGACGGGCTCCTGGTCGTGACCCCCTACTACTCGCGGCCCCCGGTCGACGCGCTCGAGGACCACTTCGTGGCCGTCGCCGACGCCACCGAGCTGCCGGTGATGCTCTACGACATCCCACACCGCGCCGGCGTGCCGATCCCCGAGGAGCTGCTCATCCGGCTCGACGCGCACCCGCGCATCCGCGCCGTCAAGGACGCCAAGGGCAACATCGTCAGCAGCTCCGCGGTCCTGGCGCAGACGAACCTCGCCTACTACGCGGGCGACGACGCATTCCTGCTGCCGCTGCTCTCGGTGGGCGGCGTCGGCGTCGTCGGCACGTCGACGCACTTCACGGCCCCCGCGGCCCACGAGATCATCGACCACTTCCTCGCCGGCCGCGTCGAGGAGGCCGTCGCGGCCAACCGGCACGCGCTGCCCGCCTTCCAGGGCGTGTTCGCGACGCAGGGCTGCATGATGGTCAAGGAGACGCTCACGCTGCGCGGCTTCGACGTCGGTCCCTGCCGTCCGCCGATGGGCGCCGTGCCCGAGGGGGTCGCGCGTCGGTACGCCGAGACCCTCGAAACCCTCGGATTCGGCGCCTGACGGAACAACCGCCGCCTCTCGTACGTTCTTCTCCTTAGAGGGATTCACAGGGTGCCCACAGGTTCCCCTGTCATGATGAAGAACATGGAGAAGCGATCGGTGTTTCGGGGACCCAAGGCCCAAGCGGCGCAGGAGTCGACCTGGACCGCGCCCACGTGGCAGGAACTCGTCCGAGATCACTCCGCGCAGGTCTACCGGCTCGCGTACCGCCTCACCGGCAACCGCCCCGACGCCGAGGACCTCACGCAGGACGTCTTCGTCCGCGTCTTCAAGTCGATCAACACGTTCCAGCCCGGCACGCTCGAGGGCTGGCTGCACCGGATCACCACGAACCTCTTCCTCGACCAGGCGCGCCGTCGCCAGCGGATCAGGATGGACGCGCTGAGCGCCGCTCCCGATCACGTCTGGGGCTCGGCCACCGGCCCGGAGGACCTGCACCTCGACGGTGAGCTGGACGCCGACGTCGACGCGGCGCTCAGGGCGTTGAGCCCCGAACAGCGGGTCGCCGTCGTGCTGTGCGACATCGAGGGCCTGAGCTACGAGGAGATCGCAGCCGTCCTCGACGTGAAGCTCGGCACCGTGCGCAGCCGCATCGCGCGCGGCCGCGCCGCCCTCCGCGAGGCGCTGGCCCACCGCGCCCCCACCGGCGACCGGACAAGGTACGCGGGGGTGTAACCCGGTGGCTCGTCCCTGCTGTGGTCGCTTTCGCGGCGACCTCTCCGGCTACGTCGATGGGACGCTGCCGCAGAAGCGGGCCGACGCCGTACGCGCACACCTGGACGGCTGCCCGGCGTGCACCGACGAGGCCGCCGCCCTGGCTGCCGTCTGCAGCCAGCTGAGCGCATTCCGGCTCTCCCAGACCCCCGACGACCTCACCGAGCGCCTCGCCTCGATCGCCGGCGAGGCGGCCGACGAGCCGCTCTACCTCTCCTGCGGGCCCGGGCACCTGCCCAGCGCCCGCGGGATGTTCGTCCGCCGGGCCGCGCAGGCGTGTGTCGCCCTGCTGGGCAGCGCGGCCGCCGTCGCCATCATCGCCGTGCTGATCGCGCCCGAGCCGCCGCGGCTGGCCGATCCCGTCCGGACGGCGCGCGAGCACTACCTGGCGGCGCGCTCTGCCGATCGGGCGGCCGCGGCGCTCCTGTCGCTCCGGCCCGCCGAGGCGGAGGACGACGACGAGGACGACGAATGGTGCTTCGGGCTGCCTCGCTGCCCGCACGAGGTGGCAGGGATGCCGCTGATCGGCTACGCGCCGACCGTGCGCGAGGGCAGCAGCGGCCTCAACCTCGTCTACTCCGACGGCGTGCACACCGCCGTGGTCGGCTGGACGGAGGGGCGCCTCGAGGAGGGCGAGACCGGGCTCACCGACGAGGAGGCGGGCCTGCCCACCGTCGCCGTGTGGCAGTGCGGCGACGCGGTGGTCTTCGTCGCCTCCGACGGCGACGAGGAGACGCTCAGCCGCATCATGGCGCAGCTCCCGGAGGAGCAGCCCTACCAGGAGACGCTGATGGATCGCGTCTCAGCGGGGCTGAGCAGGCTGAACCCGTTGGGCTGATCCTTTGCCCTACGGGTAACCTAGGCGCCATGTTGTTCGGGATCGACGGCGCAGAGCTGATCTTCATCATCGTGATCGCTGTCATCATCTTCGGGCCGGACAAGCTCCCGGACTTCGCGCGCAAGGGCGCCCGCGTCTTCGTCTACCTGCGCGACATCGCCAACAACGCCAAGAAGACCATCAGCACCGAGCTGGGCCCCGAGTACGCGGACCTTGAGCTGCGAGACCTCCACCCCAAGGCGTTCATCGCCAAGCAGCTGCGCGACGAAGTGGCACTGATCGAGGAGACCAAGCGCGAGCTGTCCTCGACCACCACCATGCTGAAGGAGAGCGCCAAGGAGATCGAGTCGGCCGCGAAGCTGGACGACAAGGACGCGGCCTCGAAGGCCGAGCCCGCCCCGCTCCCGACCCCCTTCGATCTCGAAGCGACGTAAACCCCCCGCCGCGTGCTCGTCGCGGCCCGGGCCGCTCAGGTGTGGAGCGGCAGGCGCTGGCCGACCAGGCCGCGCTTGCGTTCCGCCAGCTCGGCGGCCAGCGCCGTCAGCGCCTGGGCCGACGGGTGATCGGGGTTCGTCTCGACGATGGGCGTGCCGCGGTCGCCGCCCGCGAGGAGGGCCTCGTCGAACGGGATCTGGGCCAGCAGCGGGACGTCGTAGACCAGCCGCTCGGAGAGCGCCTCGGACACCAGGGTGCCGCCGCCGGAGCCGAACAGCTCGATGCGGTGCGTGTGCTCGCAGTGCGGGCATAGGGTCTCCAGCCAGCTCATGTTCTCCACCACGCCGAGCACCTTCTGCTCCATGATGTGGGCCATGGTGCCCGCGCGCTCGGCCACCTCGGAGGCGGCCGACTGCGGCGTGGTGACCACCAGCACCTCGGAGGTGGGGATCTTCTGGCCGAGCGACATCGCGACGTCGCCGGTGCCGGGCGGCAGGTCGAGGAGGAGGTAGTCGAGGTCGCCCCAGTAGACGTCGCTCAGCAGCTGCGTGAGCGCACGGTCGAGGATGGGGCCGCGCCAGGCCACCACCTGGTCGCGCGAGGGCTTCAGCATCCCGACGGAGATCACCTTCAAGCCGCCGATGGCGGGCACGGGCAGGATCATGTCGTCGACGACGGTGGGGCGCGCGTCGCCGAGGCCCAGCAGGTCCGGGATGGAGTGGCCGTAGATGTCGGCGTCGAGGATGCCCACCGAGCGGCCCTGCTTCGCCAGCGCGAGCGCCAGGTTGACGGTGACCGACGACTTGCCGACGCCGCCCTTTCCTGAGGCCACCGCGATGACGCGGGTCAGGTTGCCGGGCTGCGCGAACGGGATCTGCCGCTGCGGCTGGCCGCCGCGCAGCATGGTGCGCATCGCCTCGCGCTGCTCGTCGTTCATCACGCCGAGCTCGACGGCGATCTCGCCGACGCCCTCGACCGCGCGCAGCGCCTTCGTCACGCGGCCGGTGATCTCCGAGCGCATGGGGCAGCCGGAGACCGTCAGCAGCACGCGGACGGCGACGTCGCCCGCGTCGGTGACCTGGATATCGTCGACCATGCCCAGGTCGGTGATGGGGCGGCGGATCTCCGGGTCCTCGACCTCGTGAAGGGCTGCACGGATATGGGGGAGGAGAGGATGTTCGCTCACGTCCTCGATACTTGCGCGGCGAACGGGGTTACGCAAGTCGGCCACCGCGTTCGCTGCGCCCGCGCGAGCGAAGTGCGAACAGCAGCCCGAAGGCGAGGACGAAGCCGCCCGCGCCGAACGTCACCCAGAGGCTGGCGCGGTGGCCGCCCGCGTCGGCCAGGGCCCCGCCCAGCCAGTTCCCCAGCGACGTGCCGAGCGTGATGCCCGCGCTGAGCAGCGTCATGACGAGGCCCAGCCGCCGCGCGGGCGTGCAGGTGCCCGCGGCGTGGAACACCGTGACGAGCACCGGGCCGATCGGCGCGCCGACGAGGAGGAGCAGCAGGCCGAGGTGCCACGGCTCGGCCGCCAGCCACAGCAGGGCGAGTGCCGGCAGCAGGGCGGTCGCGCAGCTCACCCAGCGTCGCCCCGCGCTCCAACTGGTGGGCCAGCGCGAGACGCTGAGCGCAGCCGCACCCGAGGTCAGCCCCATGGCGGCGTAGATGACGCCGCCGATGTCGGCGTGGCCGGTCTCCTCGACGAACACGGTCGTGGTGGTGGCCAGCGAGCCGAAGACGGTGCCGATGCTCAGCATGCCGAGCAGCAGCAGCGCGATGGCGCCCCAGGGCGTCGGCGCCGTCTCGCCCGCGGCGCCGTGCCTGCCGTCGCGATGGCCGGCTGCGAACGCGGAGCTGCGGTGCAGCGCGAAGGCCGGCACCATCAGCAGGGTGAGAACCAGGGACGCCCAGAGCGGGGCGGCGGGGCCGGCGAGGACCGCGACGATGCCCACCGAGGCGGGCCCGAACACGAAGCCGAGCTCGTCGACGGTCGACTCGTAACCCTGGGCCGTCTCGAGGGTGTGCGGGTCGCGCCCGGCCAGCCGCCTGATCCAGCGGACGCGCGTCATCGGCCCGCACTGCGGCGCCGTGGCGCCGGCGAGCAGCGCGGCCCCCGCGACGATGGGGGTGAGGGTCAGCGGCGTCGCCGTCGGGGCGATCACCGCGAGCAGGCCGAGCAGCGCCAGCGCGTGCGCCACCGTCGCGACGAGCAGCGTGACGCGCTGCCCCCAACGGTCCGACGCCGCGCCGGACAGGGGCGCGCCGAGGGCCACGCCGAGGCCGGCGAACGCGGAGACGGTACCCGCCGTCGCGAACTGGTCGGCGGAGGCGACGGCGTAGGTGAGCGAGCCGAGGCCGAGCATCGAGATGGGCAGCCGCGCGAGCGCAGAGATGGGGAAGTAGGCGAGGCCGACGTGGTCGCGCATCGCGCGCAGGCCTGTGGGCGGGGTGGTGGTCAAGGGTCTCCTCCGACGGCTACGCCGCGATCCGTGCGCGCCGTCCCAACCACCCGGCGCGCGTGACCCTGTTCGCGGGCAGTCTACCCG
Source organism: Arachnia sp. (assembly GCA_047602285.1). Taxonomy (GTDB): domain Bacteria; phylum Actinomycetota; class Actinomycetes; order Propionibacteriales; family Propionibacteriaceae; genus Arachnia. Next base: position 1,052,258 of record JASGHR010000001.1, on the reverse strand, counting down.
ACGGCCGCGCCGGGCTCAGCGCGAGCGCTCGTTGAGGGCGTCGCCGAGGATGAGGACGCTGGTTGCCACCAGCGCGGGGAGCCACAGGCTGGTGAGGCCGCCGAGCACGACGACCGCGGGCCCGACGACGAGCGCGATCGTGAGTCGCTCGCGGTAGGCGAGCCGCCGTCGGGAGCCGGGGGCCAGCAGGTAGCGCCACAACAGGACGTAGCCCAGCACGAACAGCACGGCGGCGAGCGCGCCCACCCACCAGCCGCCCGCGATCCGCCAGAGCGCCACCGCGCCGATCACCGTGAGCGCGAGGTGCCCCACGAGCAGCACGACGCCGAACCAGCGCACCTCCGTCGCGCTCTCCGGCACCTCCGCCACGTCGGCCGAGTCGGTCATCGGGACTTGTCCTCGGCCGCGTCCAGGCGCTCGGCCAGCTCGCGCAGCTCCGAACGGAGCTCGCTGCGGACGAAGTCGCGGGTCGCCAGCTCACCCAGGTGCATGCGGATGGCGGCGATCTCCCGGGCGAGGAAGTCCATGTCCGCGCGCGACTGGGCCGCGATCCTGCGGTCCTCCTCGATGCTCAACTGGTCGCGCAGCTCCTGCCGGTTCTGGGCCAGCAGGATCAGCGGCGCCGAGTACGAGGCCTGCGTGGAGAAGAACAGGTTCAGCAGGATGAAGGGGTACTCGTCCCACTTGAAGCCGTAGATGCCCACCAGGTTCAGGGTGACCCAGAGCACCACGAAGACGGTCATGTACACGAGGAACTTCGCCGTGCCCATGAACCGCGCGAAATTCTCCGCGAACGAGCCGAACGACTCGGCGTCCACGGAGACCTTCGGCAGCCAGCTGCGCTCGCTGGGCTGCGACAAGGGATTTCGTTCAGCCACCACTCACCTCGCTCGCCTCGAATTCGTCCATCTGATCGCCGCGCCAGTCGTCGGGCAGCATGTGGTCCAGCACGTCGTCGACCGTCACCGCGCCCACCAGGTGACCCTCCTGGTTCACCACGGGGGCCACCACCAGGTTGTAGGTGGCGAAGAACCGGCTCACCTGTGCGAGCGGGGCGTTCGGCGCCAGCGGCTCGAGATTCTCGTCCAGGAGCGTCGCCACCAGCGTGGTGGGGGGCTCCCGCAGCAGCCGCTGCGTGTGCGCCGCGCCGACGAACCGCCCCGAGGGCGTCTCCAGCGGGGGCCGCGTGACGAAGACCATCGACGCAAGCGCCGGCGTGAGCGACTCGCGCCGCACGTACGCCAGCGCCTGCGCCACGGTGGCGTCCGTGTCGAGGATCACCGGCTCGGGCGTCATCATGCCGCCGGCGGTGAACTCCTCGTACAGCAGCAGGCGGCGGACGTCGCGGGCCTCCTCGGGCTCCATCCGCTGCAGCAGGTCCTCCGCCACGTCGCTGGGTAGCTCGTGCACCAGGTCGGCCGCGTCGTCGGGATCCATCTTGGACAAGACGTCGGCCGCGCGGGACGTCTCGAGGTCGGAGATCAGCGCCACCTGCTCGTCCTCGGGCAGCTCCTCGAGCGCCTCGGCGAGCATCTGGTTGTCGAGCACCTCGATGACGTCGGCGCGGCGGTCGGGCTCGAGGTCGTGCAGCTCCTGCGCGATGTCGGCCGGCTTCATGTCCGAGAACTCGGCCACCAGGTGCGCGGCGGTGCGGCTGCCCGTCTGCAGGATCAGGTCGGGCACCTCTTTCCAGGACACCACCTGCGGCGTGCCGCGGCCGCCGAAGCCGAACCTGCTGGCCCGCGTCGAGCTGCGGAGCGCGACGCTGGACAGCTCCCACTCGCGGTTGCGGACCTGGTGCATGGCGACGTCGAGGATCTTGGTGGGCCGGTCGCGCGGGATGCTGCGGTCGAAGAGGTCGGCGGCGACGAGGACCTCGGCCTCGCGGCGCTGGAACCTGCGCGTGTCGACCTGGCCGAGGATCGCCACCTGCGCGGGAGAGATGTCGTGCACGCGCACCATCGGCACGAAGATGCGGGCGCGCGCGAAAAGCTCCGCGACGAGGCCCTTGACGTGGGGGGCGCGGCCGTCGGCGCGCAGGTAGCAGACGACGTCCTTTACGCGGCCGACCTGGTCGCCCTTGGCGTCGACGAGGGGGAGGCCGATGATGCGCGAGATGAAGACCTGCGATTCCTTGGCGACCATGCGGGCAAATCTACTCGTAACAAGGCGTGCGGCGCCCAGGCGTCACCCGGCCTACTATGGGTCGGAGCCACGAGAAGGGGCGCGGAGGATTATGACTGAGCCGATCCCGAACAAGCTGATGCAGCTCAAGTACCCGCAACACGTCGCGGAGTTCCCCAGCTACGAGGAAGCGCAGGCCGCCGTCGACTACCTGTCCGACAAGCGGTTCGCCGTGCAGAACCTCATGATCGTGGGCACGAACCTCAAGATGCTCGAGCGCGTCACCGGGCGCCGCACGTGGGGCACGGTGCTGGGCCAGGGCGCGATCTCCGGGGTGAGCACGGGCCTGTTCGTCGGCCTGATGCTGCTGCTCTTCATCCCCAACGCCGGCCTGCAGATGCTGTGGGTGGGCCTGGCGATGGGTGTCGCGTTCGGCGTGATCGCCGGCGGCCTGGGCTACGCGCTGAGCGGCGGGCGTCGTGACTTCAACTCCGCCCGCGTCACCGTTGCCACCAGCTACGAGATCCTCGCCGAGCACAAGGTGGCCCAAGAGGCCCGCGACCTGCTGAACGAGCGCCCGGGCGCTCGCGCATCCCTGTTCGAGTGAGAGCAGACGACTGGGACGCGCGCTACGCGCACCCGAATCACGTCTTCGGCTACAAGCCCAACGACTTCCTCGCCGCGCACGAGCGGATGCTCAGGCGCGGCGCCCGCGTGCTGTGCCTCGGCGACGGCGAGGGCCGCAACGGCGTCTGGCTGGCGCAGCGCGGGCACGACGTCGTCAGCGTCGACTACTCGCGCGTCGGCCTCCGCAAGGCTGAGGCGCTCGCGGCGGAGAAGGGCGTGCGGATCGAGACGCAGCTGAGGGACCTCGCCGACTGGGTGTCGGACCCGGCACCCGACCAGCCCTGGGACGCGATTGTGTCGATCTTCGTCCACCTCCCTCCCGCCCTGCGCCGCCCCGTGGCGCGCACGGCCACCGAGCAGTCCGCCCCCGGTGCCGTCCTGATCCTCGAGGCCTACACCCCGGCCCAGCCCGCCCTCGGCACCGGCGGCCCGTCGGACCCCGACCTGCTGATGACCAGGGCCGACGTCCAAACCGACTGGTCCGGCTGGCACCTGGACGTGCGGCTGCTCGAACGCCGGATCTTCGAGGGTATGGACCACCAAGGCCTGAGCTCGGTGGTCCAAGCACTGGGCAAGCGCTGACCCCACCCGGTCGTCGAGGTTGTGGTTTCGGACCCTTCGAGACGCAGCCCGCGTGGTTTTCGCTCGGTGTTGGTCTGTTGGCGGGCTGCTCCTCAGGGACCGGTGTTGAGCCGTCGGTCGTTCCTTGAGCCGGCTGTGGAGGACCGTTCCTTGAGTCGGGCCCCCGCGCGGAGCGCCGGGCCCGTGTCGAAAGGTCCCGCGCTTTGGGCAGGGAGTTCGGCAGCGAGCTGGGGCATGGGGTTTGACGCACAACTGCACTGTCTGTGCCCTGTAGGGCAGAGAAGCCGGGGTTGTGTGTGAAAATTCCATGGCCGGTGAGTAGACCGCCACGGGCTGTGGTTTCGGACCCTTCGAGACGCAGCCCGCGTCGTTTTCGCTCGGTGTTGGTCTGCTGGCGGGCTGCTCCTCAGGGACCGGTGGTTGTGCCGTCAGTCGTTCCTTGAGCCGGCTGTGGATGGCTGTTCCTTGAGCCGGGCCCTGGCCGTTCCTTGAGCCGGGCCCGTGTCGAAAGGTCCCGCGCTTTGGGCAGGGAGTTCGGCAGCGAGCTGGGGCATGGAGTTTTGACGCACAACTGCACTGTCTGTGCCCTGTAGGGCAGAGAAGACAGAGTTGTGCGTGAAAATTCCATGGCCGGTGAGTAGACCGCCACGGGCTGTGGTTTCGGACCCTTCGAGACGCAGCCCGCGTCGTTTTCGCTCGGTGTTGGTCTGCTGGCGGGCTGCTCCTCAGGGACCGGTGGTTGTGCCGTCAGTCGTTCCTTGAGCCGGCTGTGGATGGCTGTTCCTTGAGCCGGGCCCTGGCCGTTCCTTGAGCCGGGCCCGTGTCGAAAGGTCCCGCGCTTTGGGCAGGGAGTTCGGCAGCGAGCTGGGGCATGGAGTTTTGACGCACAACTGCACTGTCTGTGCCCTGTAGGGCAGAGAAGGCGGAGTTGTGCGTGAAAATTCCATGGCCGGTGAGTAGACCGCCACGGGCTGTGGTTTCGGACCCTTCGAGACGCAGCCCGCGTGGTTTTCGCTCGGTGTTGGTCTGCGGGCGGGCTGCTCCTCAGGGACCGGCCGTGGTGTGCCGCTCCTTGAGCCGGCCCGGCGCGGAGCGCCCGGCCGTGTCGAAAGGTCCCGCGCCGTTCCTTGAGCCGACGCGTGAGCGCCAGCGAACACGTCGTGTCGAAAGGTCCGAAACCGTGGGCAGGGAGTTCGGTAGCGAGCTGGGGCATGGAGTTTTGACGCACAACTGCCCTGTATGTGCCCTGTAGGGCAGAGAAGCCGGGGTTGTGCGTGAAAATTCCATGGCCGGTGAGTAGACCGCGACGCGCTGTGGTTTCGGACCCTTCGAGACGCAGCCCGCGTGGTTTTCGCTCGGTGCCGTTCTGCTGGCGGGCTGCTCCTCAGGGACCGGTGGTTGTGCCGTCGGCCGTTCCTTGAGCGGGCCGTGGAGGACCGTTCCTTGAGTCGGCTGTGGAGGGCCGTTCCTTGAGCCGGGACCCGCACGGCTTCTGCTCGGTGAGGGTCGGGTGCGGGCTGGTCCTCAGCGGCCGACAGAGCCCAGCGGCGGGTCGTCGGGACCCGGCCTCCCGGGGCTGGACACGCTCCGGTAGGTTTGCCCTTATCGGAAACTATGACCCACCCAGGAGCGCGTCATGAACCTCAACACCACCGTCTACAACCGCACTACGCCGGCTGAGCGCGTGCTCATCGTCGGCCCCAGCCTCGGCGGCAACTGTGTGCACCAGTGGACGAAGGTGGCGGCGGAGCTGATCAGCGACGCGCGTGTGGTGTTCGTCGACCTACCGGGCACCGGCCTCGGGGCCGTGTGGGACGATGCCGACGAGCCCAGCCTCGACACGGTGGCCGCCGGTATCGCCGACGTCGCGCGCGGGCTGCGCGCCGACCTGGGTGACGTGCCGATCTACTTCGCCGGCCTGTCGATCTCCGGTGCCACCGCGCTGCACCTCGCCCGCGACTACGGCGACCTGTTCGCCGGTGTCGTCGTCGTCGCGTCCGCGGCCACGGTCGGCGAGCCGCCGCGCTGGATCGAGCGCGCGGAGCAGGTGGAGGCCACCGGCACGCAGCAGCTGGTCGAGGAGACGACCAAGCGCTGGTTCACCCCGGCGTTCGCGGCCGAGCAGCCGGCCGTGGTCGACGTCATCATGGAGGGCCTTTCGTCTGCGGACGACCACTCCTACGCGCAGCTCTGCCGCTCGCTCGCCGTGCACGACGTCCGGGCCGACCTGCCGTACATCAGCACCCCGATCCTCCTGATCGCGGGCGAGCGCGACACGTCGACGCCGATCGCCAACGTCGAACTGGTGGCCGAGACCGCCCAGCGCGCGCAGCTGCACATCGTCGAGGGATCCGCGCACCAGGTGCCGGTTGCCGCCCCGGCAGAGGTGGCAGACCAGATCCGTGCGTTCATGGACCGCTCGGCCCCCTCGCTGGTGGTCAGCGAGTCGAGCGACTGACCTCAGAACCTCAGGCGCGCGCCGCGGAGAGCCAGGCCTCGACCTCGTCCGCGGCGCGCGGCAGCGCCGCCGACAGGATCACGGGGCTGCCGTCGGTGATCAGCACGTCGTCCTCGATGCGGACGCCGATGCCCCGGAACTCCTCGGGCACGAGCAGGTCGCTCGCCTTGAAGTAGATCCCGGGCTCGACGGTGATCACCATGCCCGAGCGCAGCGTGCCCTCCTTGTACAGCTCCGCGCGCGCTTGGGCGCAGTCGTGGACGTCGAGGCCCAGGTGGTGCGACGTGCCGTGCACCATCCATCGACGGTGCTGTCCGCCGTCGGCGCTCAGCGACTCGTCGACGGACACGGGCAGGATGCCGAGCTCGGCGAGGAATTCGGCCACCACGCGGATCGCGGCCTGGTGCACGCCGGCGAACGGCAGGCCGGCGCGGCATGCGGCGATACCCGCCTCCTGGGCGGCGAGCACGGCCTCGTAGACGCGGCGCTGGGCCGGGGTGAAGGTGCCGCTCACGGGCAGCGTGCGGGTGACGTCGGCGGTGTAGAGGGTGTTGACCTCGACGCCGGCATCGAGCAGGAGGAGGTCGCCCTCGCGGAGCTCGCCGTCGTTGCGGATCCAGTGCAGCGTGTTGGCGTGGTCGCCGCCGGCCGCGATGGTGTCGTAGCCGACGGCGTTGCCGAGGTGCCGGGCGTGCAGGCCGAAGACGCCCTCCACCCAGCGTTCGCCGCGGCCGGCGGCGACAGCCTCGGGCAGGGCGGCGGCGACGGCGTTGAACCCGACAGCGGTGGCCGCGCAGGCGCGCTCCAGTTCCGCCACCTCGAAGGTGTCCTTGGTGAAGCGGGCCTCGGAGACGAACCGGGCGAGCGCGGCGTCCTCGTCGGCGGCCTCCGTGCCGCGCGCGGCGTCGACGAGCGCGGTGACGGCAGGGTCGGCCTCGCGGATGACGCGGAGATCCGCGGCGGCCGCCAGCGCGCCCTCCAGCTCGTCGATGTGCGCCACCGTGAGGCCGGTGGCGGCCGTCATCTCCTCTGCGGAGTCGCGCTGGCCCACCCACATCTCGCCGTAGCGGGCGTCGGCGTAGAACTCGCGCTCGGTGCGCGGCGCGCGCGGGCGGAAGTACAGCACGGCTTCCGGGCCGGTCACCACCAGCACCGCGTCGGGCTCCCTGTCCTCGCCCAGCCCGGTGTAGTAGGCGAACGCGCTGTGCGGGCGGAAGCGGTAGTCGGTGTCGTTGGAGCGCTGCTTGAGCGGACCGGCGGGCAGCACGAGGGTCGCGCCCTCGTGCGCGGCGGCCAGCGCGGCGCGGCGGGCGGCCGCATAGGGTGCGGCCGGCAGCTCGGCGGGCAGGTCGTCGGAGTAGGGCGCCCAGTCGCTCACGATGAACTTCTTGAACGCCTCGGAGAAGGGGTCGCGGCGGTTCTCGTTGCTGTCCTGGGTCTCGCTCATGGGGCGAAAGCCTACCCCTCTCCCTCGGCCTCCCCGCGGCGCGGCAGCCAGCGCCGCGACTTGGCGATCGCGCGGCGGACCGCATGCCCGACGGTGAGCGCGTCGTCGGCCGCAGGCAGCACCAGGCCGCGGTGTCGAGCGAGCAGCACGAGGCCGCTGCCGACGACCGTGGCGGCGAGCGAGCCGACCACCGGGTAGCCCAGCTCGTGGGCCAGCACCGCGACGCCCGAGGCGATCAGCGCCGCCGTGGCGTAGAGCGTATTGCCGCCCAGGATGGCGGGCACGCGGCGCAGCACGACGTCGCGCACGAACCCGCCGCCCACCGCGGTGATGGTGCCGAGCATGAGCGCGGGGAGGATGCCGAAGCCTGCGCCCAGGGTCTTCAGCGTGCCCGCTGCCGCCCAGGTGCCGACGGCGAGCGCGTCGATCGGCGGCCAGAGGCGCTCCCACCAGTGGCCCTCGATCCGCACGAACGCGACCACGAGGCACCCGACGAGCGCGGTGGTGAGGTAGCGCCAGTCGGTGATGGCGATGGGCGGACCCGACTGGAGCAGCACGTCGCGGATCATGCCGCCGCCGAGGCCCGACATGATCGCCAGCACCACGAGACCCAGCACATCGAGCTTGGCCGCGCGGCCGATCACCGCGCCGATCATGGCGTTGAACAGCACCCCGGTGAGGTCGACCCACTGCAGGAACGCCAGCACCGCCTCAGCGCTCACGCCCTACACCTTTCGGATGCGGATGGCGTCGATGGCGTGCCCCGGCCCCTTGATCAGGATGGCGGTGGCGCGGTCGCGCGTCGGGGCGATGTTCTGGCGCAGGTTCGGGCCGTTGATCGTGTCCCAGACCTGGGACCCGGCGTTGCGCGCGTCGTTCTCCGACAGGGTCGTGAACATCCGGAAGAAGCTGCGCTCGTCCTGGAAGGCCGTCTCGCGCAACGTCATGAACCGGTCGAGGAACCAGGTCTTGACCAGGTGCTCCTCGGCGTCGACGAACACGCTGAAGTCGAAGAAGTCGCTGACGGCCAGGCTGAGGCCGGGGTCGTGCTCGGCGCGCGCGGGCTGCAGGACGTTGAGCCCCTCGATGATGAGGATGTCCGGGTGCTCGACGGCGATCGTGCGGCCGGGGACGATGTCGTAGTCGAGGTGGCTGTACACGGGCGCCTCGACGCGGTCGACGCCGGACTTCACCTCCATCACGAAGCGCAGCAGCGCGCGGCGGTCGTAGGACTCGGGGAAGCCCTTCCTGTCCAGCAGGCCGCGGCGCTGCAGCTCCTCGTTGGGGTGCAGGAACCCGTCGGTGGTCACCAGGTCGACCTTCGGGGAGCCGGGTGCGCGGCGCAGCAGCTCCTGCAGCAGGCGCGACACCGTCGACTTCCCGACGGCGACGGAGCCCGCGACGCCGATCACGAAGGGCGTGCGGCCGGGGGCGACGCGCAGGAAGTCGTTGCTCTGCGAGAAGAGCCGGCCGGTGTTGGTCATGTAGAGGTGGATGAGCTGCGTCAGCGGCCGGTACACCTCGGTGACGTCGAGGGCCGACGTCGGATCGCCGATGCCGCGCAGGCGAGCGAGCGTCGCCTCGTCGAGGTCGATGTCCGTCTTGTCGGCGAGGTCGGCCCACGCGCGGCGCTGCAACGTGATGAACGGATCGGACACGAGCCCTCCTGGGCGAGATGTCAAGAAACGCGCAGAAGTCCTGTACGGTTTCCGGCGTGTGTGGAATCGTTGGATACCTGGGAAATCGTAGCGGCCTCGACGTGGTCCTGAGCGGACTGCGGCGCCTCGAGTACCGAGGCTATGACTCGGCCGGCGTCGCCGTTCCCCACGATGGGGACATCGAGTGGCGCAAGCGGGCAGGCAAGATCGTCAATCTGGAGGCGGAGATCGAGGCGCGGCCGCTGCCCGACGCGACGGTCGCCATCGGCCACACGCGGTGGGCGACGCACGGTGCCCCCACGGACCAGAACTCCCACCCGCACGTCGCCGAGCGCATCGCGATCGTGCACAACGGCATCATCGAGAACCACGATCAGCTGCGCGCCGAGCTGCCCGGCGCCGAGTTCCGCTCCGAGACCGACTCCGAGGTGGCCGCGCATCTGCTGCGCCGCGAGGTGGCGGCCGGGGCCGACCTGACGGCCGCCATGCGCGCGGTGGTGGCGCAGCTGGAGGGGGCGTTCACGCTGGTGGCGGTCGACGCCGCCGACCCCGAGCGCATCGTCGCCGCGCGCCGTAACTCGCCCCTGGTGGTGGGCGTCGGCGACGGCGAGTGGTTCCTGGCCTCGGACGTGGCCGCGTTCATCGCCTACACCCGCGACGCCATCGAGCTGGGCCAGGACCAGATCGTCGAACTCACCCGCGACGGCGTGACCGTCACCACGTTCGACGGTGCACCCGCGGAGACCAAGGCCTTCCATGTCGACTGGGACCTCGAGGCCGCGCAGAAGCAGGGCTTCGACTGGTTCATGCGCAAGGAGATCTTCGAGCAGCCGCGCGCCGTGGCCGACACGCTGCTCGGCCGCTTGAACGACCGCGGCGAGCTGGTGCTCGACGAGCTGCGCATCAGCCCCGAGCTGCTCCGCCGCGTCAACAAGATCGTCATCGTCGCCTGCGGCACCGCGTTCTACGCCGGCCTCGTCGCGAAGTACGCCATCGAGCACTGGACCCGCATCCCGTGCGAGGTGGAGCTGGCCTCCGAGTTCCGCTACCGCGACCCGATCATCGACCCCATGACCCTGGTGGTGACCATCTCGCAGTCCGGCGAGACGGCCGATACGCTGATGGCCATCCGGCACGCCCGTGAGCAGCACGCCAAGGTGATCGCGGTCTGCAACACCAACGGCGCGACCATCCCGCGCGAGTCCGACGCCGTCATCTACACCCACGCGGGCCCGGAGATCGGCGTCGCCTCGACGAAGGGCTTCACGACGCAGCTCGTGGCCTGCTACCTCCTGGGCCTCTACCTCGCTCAGGTGCGCGGCATGAAGTACGGCGACGAGATCGCCGCGCTGCTCGCCGAGCTGGAGCGGATGCCCGAGGCCATCCAGGGCATGCTCGACAACCAGCAGCAGGTGCTCGACCTGGCGAAGGAACTCGTCGACGCGCAGTCGGTGCTGTTCCTCGGCCGCCACGTGGGCTACCCCAGCGCGCTGGAGGGGGCGCTCAAACTCAAGGAGCTGGCCTACATCCACGCCGAGGGCTTCGCCGCGGGCGAGCTGAAGCACGGGCCGATCGCTCTCATCAGCCAGGACCTGCCGGTGGTGGTGGTCGTGCCGCCGAAGGGCCGCGACCAGCTGCGCGACAAGGTGATCTCCAACATCGCCGAGGTCCGCGCGCGCGGCGCCCGCACCATCGTGCTCGCCGAGCGGAGCGACGACGAGGCCCGCGCCGTGTCCGACACGTTCATCGAGCTGCCGCGCGTCTCGACGCTGCTGCAGCCGCTCGTCGCGATCGTGCCGCTGCAGCTGTTCGCGTGCGAACTGGCAACGGTCAAGGGCCACGACGTCGACCAGCCGCGCAACCTCGCCAAGTCGGTCACCGTCGAGTAGGCCCTCGTAGCCTGTGGGTCGTTAGGGTAGGCCCATGATCGTGGGCATCGGCACGGACCTGGTCGTCATCGAGCGTTTCCAGGCGATGCTGGACCGACGCCCGGGGCTCGCAGAGCGGCTGCTCACCCCGGGGGAGCGGGAGCTCAGCATCGAGTCGCAGGCCGCCCGGTTCTCCGCGAAGGAGGCGCTGGCCAAGGCGTTGGGCTCGCCCGGTGGCATGCGCTGGCTCGACTGCGAGGTGGTCAAGAACGGCGACGGGGCACCCCACTTCGAGACGCGGGGCTCGGTGGCCGCGCGGATCGGGGAGCTCGGCGTCGGCACGATCCACCTGACCATCAGCCACGACGGCGGGTTCGCCACCGCGATGGTGGTGTGCGAGTCGTGAGGGCCGTCGTCACCGCCGAGCAGCTGCGCGCGGCCGAGCAGGCCGTCTTCGATGCCCAGCCCGAGGTCGACCTCATGGGCCGGGCCGCGGCGGACGTCGCGCGCGTGGCCCGCGAGCTGGCGCCGACGGGGCAGATCCTCGTCGTGGCGGGCCGCGGCAACAACGGTGGCGACGGGCTCTTCGCGGCCGCCCGGCTGGCCGCGCACCGCCCCGTACTCGTGTGGTGCGCCTTCGGTGGCGCGCACGCGGCGGGCCTCGCGGCCGCGCGGGCCGCGGGTTGCCAGGAGGTGGACGCGCTGGGTGCGTTGGAGGCGCTCGCCGACTCCGCGCTGGTGATCGACGCCGTCGCCGGCCTGCAGTCCAGGGCAGGGCTGTCGCGGACGGTCGAGACGTTCGCGGAGGCCTGCGCGGCCGCCGACGTGCCCGTCGTCGCCGTCGACCTGCCCAGCGGACTGACCGCCGACTCCGGCGCCGCCCCCTCGAGTTTCCGTGCGGCCGCCACAGTGACCTTCGCCGCGCCGAAGCCGTGCCACGTGCAGCAGCCGGCGGCGTCGCGCTGCGGGCAGCTACACGTCGTCGACATCGGCGTCACCGTGCCCGAGTCCAGCCTCCGCCAGGCCGAGGCCGCCGACGTCGCCCGCTGGTGGCCCGTGCCCGGGCCGGAATCCGACAAGTACTCCCGCGGCGTCCTCGCGATGGACATCGGCTCCGAGACCTACCCGGGCGCCGCGCTCCTCGGTGTGGCCGGCGCGCTGCACGCCGGCGTCGGCATGGTGCGCTACACGGGCCGCGTGCCGGGCGGGCTGATCCTCTCGCGGCACCCCAGCGTCGTGCTGGGGGAGGGCCGGGCGCAGGCGTTCGTGCTCGGCTCGGGCTGGGGCGATGACGATCGTGCAGCGGAGCGCGTGGCGCACGTGCGCCGGCTGGGCGTGCCCGCCGTGATCGACGCCGACGCGCTCACCGCGCTGCCGTCGGGTCGGCTCGACGGCTGGCTGCTGACCCCGCACGCAGGCGAACTGGCCCGGCTCCTGGGCTGCTCCCGCGCACACGTCGAGGCCGACCCGCTCGCATGCGTCCGCGAGGTGGCCCGCTCCACAGGCGCGACGGTGCTGTTGAAGGGCGCGACGCAGTACGTCGCCGAGCCCTCCGGCCGGGTCACCGTCGCCGTCGCCGGCCCGCACTGGACGGCCCAGGCCGGCTCGGGCGACGTCCTGGCCGGCATCTGCGGCGCGCTGCTCGCCGCGGGCCTGCCCGCCTGGCAGGCCGGCGTGGCAAGCGCGAGCATCCAAGCGATGACCGCCGCGCGGAACCCCGGCCCCTACCCTCCCGGTCGGCTCGCCGAGCTGCTGCCTGAGACCATCGCCGCCCTCGTTGGTTGAGCTACCCGATCGTTCCTTGAGCCGGGCTACGGCGACGAAGGAGCCGCAGGCGGTGGGATTGTTCCTTGAGCCGGGCCACGGCGACGAAGGAGCCGCAGCCCGTGTCGAAAGGTCCGAGACTGTGGGCAGGTAGGCGCGGAAGGCGGGGGACCTTTCGACACGGCCCGGCGCTTCGCGCGGGGGCCGGCTCAAGGAACGACGTGGGCGGTCCGGCTCAAGGAACGACGGTGGCGGGGCCGGCTCAAGGAACGACGTTGGCGGGGCCGGCTCAAGGAACGACGGGGCGGTCCGGCTCAAGGAACGACGGGGCGGCCCGGCTCAGGGGGCGAGGAGGCCCTGACCGAGCCAGGTGTCCGAGGTGTAGCCCGGTGGGATGGCGAACACGGCGCTGCCGATGGCCGTGGTCCACTCATTGAGGGCGTCCGAGTCGTCGAGGGTGCGCTGCACGGGGATGAACTGGTCGGCGATGCTGGCTTGGAAGGCACAGAAGATGAGGCCGGCAGTGGAGCGCGGCTGGCCGTCGTGCCAGTCCTCGTGCGTGTAGTTGACGGCGCGGCGCAGCATCCGGCGGCCGCCGTTGACGTCGGGGTGTGAGCGGCGGGCGTGGGCGTCGAGCGCGATCACGGGGATGCCGTCTTCGGTGGCCGCCAGGTCGAGGTCGTCGGACTCCTGCGCGCCGGTCAGCGGGGCGCCGTCGGCCAGCTTGCGCCCGATCGCCGACTCCTGCCTGTCTCTGGTGAGTTCGTCCCACGTGTCGAGGTTCATCTCGATCCTGCGGATGACCAGCTGCGTGCCACCGGTCAGCCAGTCGTCGGTCGACCAGAGCGCGTGGGTGAGGTCGTCGCCGTCGGGGTTGCCCGAGCCGTCGACCTGACCGAAGAGATTGCGTCCGGTGACGGCCTTGCCCTCGGCGTCGAAGCCGCGCCACGAGCCGGTCTGCGTCCAGCGGCGCCGCGCGAAGGGGGCGGCGTCGGCCACGAGGCGGCGGACGGCGTAGTCGACGCTGGTGAAGTCGTCGGCGGAGACCCACAGCAGGAGGTCGCCGCCGGTCCAGCGCTCGTCGAGCCTGTCGTGGGCCATCGGGGGGATCTCCTGGAAGCCTGCCGGGCGCCGGGCCTTCAGCTCGGGCAGCTCGAAGACGCGGGGGCCGAAACCGGTGAGGACCGAGAGCGACACGGCCTCTTGCGCCAGGTCGGGCAGCGTGTCGCCGGCCGTCGGGCGCCCGGACATCAGCGCGTTGATCACCCCGGACCAGGAGCGCATCAGGCGAGCGAGGGCCGCGGCGTCGGTGGTGGGCAGCAGGTCGAGTGCGACGAGCTGGTTCGCCGCCGCCGTCGGCGTCAGGATGCCCGGTTGATGATCGCCGTGCGCGGAGTAGCGCTGCCCCAGCACCTGGTGGCGCTCGGCCGCGGGCTTGGCCGTCCAGCCGCCCGCGAACCCCGCGGCGACACCCACGCCGGTGGCGCCGGCGTAGCCGAACAGGCCGCGGCGAGATACGGGGGACATGGTCCGCAGCCTACCCCGCCACGACTCGGACGGGCTTGCCGGAAAAGTGCATCGAGATGCTCTGTGGAGGCCCGTTTCTTCGAGAGTCTTGTTGTGACAGCACTTATCCGACAGGCGGCACCATCGGGTGGGGGTAGGGTCCTGGGCGTGAGGCGTTGTGCGGTGATGGTCGTTGTCGGGATGCTCGGGCTGAGCGCGTGCGGCGGAGACCCGGCGGCGGCCCCCGGCGTGCTCGCCGCCGACCCCTGGGTGCGCACCACCGACGGCGCCGAGCGCCCGGACATGACTGCCGTGTTCGTGAACCTCACCAACCCCACGAGCTCCGACCGCACGCTCACCGCAGCCGACTGCGGCGACGTCGCCGCAGCGGCCCAGCTGCACATCATGGAGAAGGTCGACGGCCAGATGGTGATGAAGAAGTCCGAGGACGGCATCCTGATTCCCGCGGGCAAGCACGAACACCTCGCGCCCGGCGGCCCGCACATCATGCTGATGGGGCTGACGAAGGAACTGCCGGCAGGCTCGGAGGAACTGAGCTGCACCCTGACCTTCGACGACGGCCAGACCATCGACATCCTCGCGCCGGTGAAGGAGTTCACCGAGGAGCAGGACACCTACCACACGCACGAGTAGCGGCGGCCCGGCAGGGCCTGTGGGTCAGGCGACGAGCATGCCGCCGCGGACCGACATGCCGATGGCCTTCTGGTAATGGCCGAGCAGCTCGTCGCAGATCCGGCTCCAGGTGCGGCCCTCGACCGACGCGCGCGCGGCCTCACCGAAGGCGTGCCGCTTCGCGTCGTCGCCGATCAGGTCGAGCGTGTGGGCGCGCATCGCCGTGAGGTCGCCGGGCCGGTAGAGCCAGCCGGTGCGCGAGGGGTCGACGAGGTCGATGGGGCCGCCGCGGCGCGGGGCGATGATCGGCAGACCGGAGGCCTTCGCCTCCTGGATCGCCTGACAGAACGTCTCGAGTTCGCCCGGGTGCACGAAGAGATCGAGCGACGCGAGCGCGACGGGCAGCTCGTCGCCTGTCAGCTGGCCCAGGAATGCGGCCCGGGGGAGAAGCGCCTGCAACTGCGCCCGCTGCGGGCCGTCGCCGATCACGACGAGGCGGGTGCCCGGCAGATCTGCCACGGCGGCCAGGTCCTCCACGCGCTTCTCGGATGCCAGCCGACCCATGTAGCCGATCAGCCGCTCGCCGTTGGGCGCGAGGTGCGCACGCAGCGCGGGGCTGCGGTGGCCGGGGTGAAAGCGGACGGAGTCGACGCCGCGGCCCCACACGCCGACGCGGGGCACGCCCTGGCCGATCAACTGGTCTCGGGCGTAGGTGGACGGCGCGAAGTTCAAAGAGGCGAGCGAGTGCACCCGGCGGACGCGGTGCCACAGCAGTTGCTCGAGGTGCGGGAAGCCGTAGCGCGTCGCGTACGTGGGCACCTCCGTCTGATAGATGCCCACCATGGGGATGCCCAGCCGGGCCGCGACGGAGGCCGCCTTGTAGCCCACCAGGAACGGCGCAGCCAGGTGGACGACGTCGGGGCGGAAGCCGGTGAGGATGCGCGACACGCTGTGGGTCGACGTCGTGACCACGCGCACCACGTCGTAACCGGGCAGGCCGATGGACGCGACGGTCTCGATGGGGAAGCCGCAGTACTCGGCGGGAGTCCGGTCCCCGTCCTGCGGGGCGATCACCAGAGCCTCGTGGCCGGTGGCCCGGAGGTGCTCCAACACGCGGAGCACCGAGTTGGTGACCCCGTTGACCTGCGGGAGGAAACTCTCCGCAACGATGGCAACACGCACGGCTCGGAGTCTACCTGGCATCCGGGGCGCCAAAATCATCCCGTAGACCCAACCCCAGATGAACGTTTCGGTGATTCGGGGCAACACGCGTACACTTGACGGGCCCGGACGAGGCGTAACCGCCCGCGTGACACACATGAGCGGGCACCATTTCAGCCCCTCACCGAGAGCTCTCTTCATGAAGAATCCTGGCAAAAAGCCGCGCTGGTCCGCTGAGAAGCGGAACGCCAAGGGCGCCAATCCGTCCCGCCGCGGCGGCCGCCGCGACGACGTCGACCCCAACCGTCCCCTGAACCGCAAGCAGCGCCGTGCGCTGGAGTTCGGCGACCGCCCCTACCAAGCCCCGAAGGACGAGCGGCCGCGCTCCGAGGAGCCCCGCGCCGAGCGTGCAGACGATCGCCGCCCGAGCCGTCGCTTCCCCGACGACGACCGCCGCGGGGGCTACCGCAAGGACGACCGCTTCGAGGACCGCCGCCGCGACGACCGTGGCGGAGAGCGCCGCGACGAGTCCCGCAGGACCGACCGGTTCGAGGACCGCAGGCGTGATGATCGCCGCGACGACAACCGGGGCGGCTTCCGCCGCGATGACCGTGACTACCGCCGTGACGACCACGGCCCCCGCCGCGACGACCGGTTCGAGGACCGGCGCCGTGACGACAGGGCAGGCGAGCGTCGCTGGGACGACCGCCGCGACACCCGCGGAGACGATCGCTTCGAGGACCGCAGGCGCGACGACCGCCGCGGCTGGGAGGATCGCGGCGGCGACCGCCACGACCGTCCCAAGCTCCGCCCGGGCGCCTCGAAGTTCGAGCCGCGCCGCTCGCACGAGCCGCGAGGCCACGTGGACAAGCGCCGGCACTTCGACCGTGATCGCGATCGGGACCGCGGTTTCGACCGCGACCGTGGCTTCGACCGTGGTCCTGAGGACGGCGACGCGTTCGAGTCCGACCAGATGAGCTGGACCGCCACCACGGCCGAGGCCGTGCAGGGCGAGGTGGCGTCGGGCTTCTTCGAGCTGGGCGTCGCCGAGCCGCTGGTCCGTGTGCTCGCGGGCCAGGGCATCACCGCGCCGTTCCCCATCCAGGCCGCCACGATCGGCGACGCGCTCGCCGGCCGCGACGTCCTCGGCCGCGGGCGGACCGGCTCCGGTAAGACCCTCGCGTTCGGTCTCCCGATGCTCACGCGCCTGGCGGAGGGCCGCCCCGTCGGCTCGCCGCGCGCCATGATCCTGACGCCCACGCGCGAGCTGGCGCTCCAGATCGCCGACAACCTCTCCCCGCTCGCCGCCGCCGTCGGCATCGACCTCACGCTGGTGGCGGGCGGCATGAGCTACGGCCCGCAGATCAAGGCCTTCGAGCGCGGCGTCGACGTCGTGGTCGCCACCCCCGGCCGACTCATCGACCTGCTCGAGCAGGGCGTGGCCGACCTCAGCCAGGTGGAGATCGCGGTCCTCGACGAGGCCGACCACATGGCCGACCTGGGCTTCCTCCAGCCCGTGCAGACGCTGCTCGACGCCTCGGGCGACGGCCAGCGCCTCCTGTTCTCCGCCACGCTGGACAACGCGGTGGCGTCGCTGGTCAAGACCTACCTGACCGACCCCGCCACGCACGAGGTGGACTCCGGCAAGGCGTCCGTCTCGACGATGGTGCACCGCCCGCTGCTGGTGCACCCCCACCACAAGAACCAGGTGACGGCGGAGATCGCCAACCGCGACGGCCGCACGGTCCTCTTCGCACGCACGCAGCTGGGCACCGATCGCATCGCGCTCCAGCTGCGCGAGGCGGGCGTCATGGCCGGCGCGCTGCACGGCGGCCTCACGCAGGGCGCCCGCGCCCGCATCCTCGCGGCGTTCCGCGAGGGCACCGTCCCCGTCCTGGTGGCCACCGACGTCGCGGCGCGCGGCATCCACGTCGATGACGTGACGCTCGTGCTGCAGGTGGACCCGCCGCACGACTCCAAGGACTACCTGCACCGCGCCGGCCGCACCGCGCGCGCCGGGAACGAGGGCGTCGTCGCGAGCATCGTGCTGCCGCACCAGCGCAAGATGGCGCGCCGCCTCCTCGGGCAGGCCGGCGTGCACACCGACGCCCTGCCGGTGGAGCCCAGCTCGTCCGAGCTGCACGACGCCACCGGGGCGCGCCCCACGTCGGGCGTGCCGATCTCCGAGGCCGACTACCTGGCCCTCATCGCGCCGAAGCAGCAGCAGCGGCGCCGCCCGGATGCCGCCCGCGGCGCGCGGGGCGGCCGCGGCTACCGGCCGCGTCAGCGTCGCGATCGCTACTAATATCGGCGGGCGATGGACGATGTGACCTTGAGGGCGGCGGCCCCTGACGACGCGCCGCGGATGCTGCGCGTGATCAGGGAGGCCTTCGCCGCGCGCCGCCCCGTTGACCCGCCCGCCGATGCGCTCTCCGACACGGAGGCCGATGTCGCCCGCGCCCTCGAGCAGGGCGCGGGCGTCGTCGCCGAACTGGACGGCGAGCTCGTGGGCGGACTGCTCATCGATCTCGACGGCGCGGTGGCCACGCTGCGCCGCGTGTCGGTGCTGCCTGCCTATGCCGGGCACGGCGTCGCACGCGCCGTCGTGGAGGGTGCCATCACGCTGGCCGCCGATCTCGGCGCCAGCCGGGTGCGCCTGGTGGCCCGCACCGAGTTCCCCGAGTTGATCGCGTTCTGGCGACACCACGGCTTCGAGGTGGTGGGCGACGCGCCGCGCGGCGTCTGGCTGGCCCGCGACCTGCCGGTGATCGTCGACGTGCCCACGGCCGACGACATGCACGCGCTCGGCCGCAGGCTGGCGGGCGTGCTCCGGCCGGGCGACGTCATCGTCGCCACCGGCGCCTTGGGCGCGGGCAAGACCACGCTCACTCAAGGCATCGGGGAGGGGCTCGACGTCGAGGGCCCCGTCATCTCACCCACCTTCGTCATCTCGCGCGTGCACGCCGCCCGCGGCACGGGCCCGGCGCTCGTGCACGTCGACGCCTACCGGCTGGGCGATGCGACAGAGCTCGCGGACATCGACCTCGACGCGTCGCTCGCCGACGCCGTCACGCTCGTCGAGTGGGGTGCGGGCCTCGCGGAATGGCTGAGCGACGACCGGCTCGAGATCGACATCGTCCGCGGGCAGGACGACGACGCGCGCACCGTCTATCTCACCGGTGTCGGCCCGCGCTGGGCCGGTGCCCTCGACAGCCTCCGGGAGCGGCCATGACCATCACCCTCGGGATCGACACGAGCGCCTTCGTGGCCGTCGGTATCGCGGTCGACGGCGAGGCCCGCGCCCGCGTCGTCGTGCAGGACACCCGCGCGCACGCCGAGGCGCTCATGCCCGCCGTGCTGCAGGCCTGCGCCGAGGCAGGCGTGGCGCTGCAGGACGTCGACGAGTTCGTGGTCGGCATGGGCCCCGGCCCGTTCACCGGGCTGCGCGTCGGCATCGCCACCGCGTGGACCCTCGCGCACGCCGCCGGCCGCACGCCGCACGGCGTGTGCTCGCTCGACGTCGTCGCCCGCCAGTTCGCCGCCGAGGGGGCCTCGGAGGAGTTCGTCGTCGCCGCCGACGCGCGCCGCGAGGAGCTCTACTGGCGGCGGTACCTCGCCGACGGGTCGCCCGCGGGCGACCCGCAGGTGAGCGCGCCCGATCAGGTGCCGGGCCTGGAGATCGTCGGCAGCGTGCCCGACGCGCTCCTCGCCGGCCTCGCCGCTCCTTCGTCGCCGTCGGCACGGTTCACGGAACGGCCGCTGGATCCCGGCGTGCTCGCCGCGTCGTGGCGGAGCCTCGAGCCGGCCGGCGACGAGCCGTACTACCTGCGGGCCGCGGACGCCACGGTGCCGGGCAAGCCCAAGTCCGCGCTGCCGCGCCTGCGGGCGGCCCGATGATCGTCGAGCCGGCCGCCGTCGCCGACCTCGACGCCATCGTCGCGTTGGAGGAGCACTTCGGGGTCCGCTGGTCGGACGAGTCGTGGCTCGCCGAGCTGACCGGCGAGGGCCGCCTCGTCCTCGCGGCCCGGTCCGACGACGAACTCGTGGGCGTGGCCTGCTTCCAGCGCCTCGCGGAGGTGGTCGACCTGCACCGCATCGTCGTCGCCCCGCAGCAGCGCCGGCTGGGGCTCGCGCGCGCCATGCTGGTCGCGGGGTTGCAGTGGGCCATCCGCGAGGGCGCGCTCCGCATGGTGCTTGAGGTGGAGCAGGACAACGAGCCGGCCATCGCGCTGTACCGCGGCTACGGGTTCCGGCCGATCGCCGCCCGCGCCGATTACTACGGCCCCGGCGCGGACGCCGTCATCATGGAGCGCCCGCTCGAGGGCGTGGACGCCGACTCCGTCGGCATGTGGGACATGGAGGAGCAGCAGTGAGCGAACCCCTGGTGCTGGGCATCGAGTCGTCGTGCGACGAGACGGGCGTGGGCATCGTCCGCGGCCGCACCCTGCTGGCCAACGAGGTGGCGAGCTCGGTGGACCTGCACGTGCGGTTCGGCGGCGTCGTGCCCGAGGTGGCCAGC
Source organism: Arachnia sp. (assembly GCA_047602285.1). Taxonomy (GTDB): domain Bacteria; phylum Actinomycetota; class Actinomycetes; order Propionibacteriales; family Propionibacteriaceae; genus Arachnia. The sequence goes on along the minus strand of JASGHR010000001.1, from coordinate 1,031,911 downwards.
CGCGCGCACCTGTCGGCGCTCGTGCCGGCGCTGGAGCGCGCCGCGGCCACGGCCGACATCGACCTCGCCGACGTCGACGCCATCGCGGTGACGGCCGGTCCGGGCCTGATGGGAGCGCTCGTGGTGGGGCTCGCCTCCGCCAAGGCGCTGGCCGCCTACCTGAACAAGCCGCTCTACGGCGTCAACCACCTCGTCGGGCACGTCGCCGTCGACCTGCTCGACCACGGCGCACTGCCCATGCCGTCGCTCGCGCTGCTCGTCAGCGGCGGCCACACGTCGCTGCTGCACGTGCGCGACATCGCCACCGATATCACCGAGCTGGGCTCCACCATCGACGACGCCGCGGGCGAGGCCTACGACAAGGTGGCCCGGATCCTCGGTCTGCCGTATCCCGGCGGACCCGTGATCGACAAGGCGGCCCAGGACGGCGACCCGACGGCGATCCGCTTCCCGCGCGGCCTCACCGCCCGCCACGACCTCGAGCGGCATCGCTTCGACTTCTCGTTCTCCGGGCTGAAGACCTCCGTGGCGCGGTGGGTCGAGCGGCGCCGCCTCGACGGGCTCGACGTCCCGGTCGCCGACGTCGCTGCCAGCTTCCAGGAAGCGGTGTGCGACGTGCTGACGGCCAAGACGGTCGACGCGGCCCAGCACCTCGGCGTGCAGACCATCCTGCTCGGCGGGGGAGTGGCGGCCAACTCGCGGCTGCGCACGCTCCTCGAGGAGCGGGCCGCGGCGGTCGGCGTCGAGCTGCGCCGCCCGCGGCCGGCGCTCTGCACCGACAACGGGGCCATGATCGCCGCCGTCGGCAGCGAGGTCGTCCGAGCGGGCCTGGCGCCGTCCGGGCTCGGGATCTCCGCGCACTCCGGGCTCCCCGTGTCCACCGTCGTGGTCCGCTGAGGGCCCGGTTCGCAACAACTGCGTAACGATCTCGCGCGGTTACGCGGGGGCGGATAACCAAACCTCCGGTGATGTCGCTAGGGTGCTGACCACTTGGCCGCACTATGGCCACGTCAACGTCGTCTCACGACAAGGAGTCCCATCAATGAAGTTCAGGCGAACGACGGCCGCCATCGGCCTCGCGCTGAGCGGCGCTCTGATGCTGGGTGCTTGCACCAGCCCTGAGGAGCCTGCCGGCACCACCGCACCCACCAACGGCGGATCCAAGTCCCCGTCCGTTGCGCCGAGCAACGGCGGCGCGCCCGGCACCGCGGCCGCAGGCTGCCTCCAGGACGTCGGCGTCACCGAGACGAAGGACGGCGAGGTCAAGTTCACCGCCGGCCCCGGCGACTGGTCCAGCTACAACGGCCTCACGGCGAAGACGTACTCGACGTACAACTCCGCCATCGGCGATCAGATGATCTCCGGCTTCACGTACTTCGGTACCGACGGCACCGTCTGCGACAACACCACGTTCGGCACCATGGAGGTGCTGTCCGAGGATCCGCTGCAGATCAAGTACACGATCAACGACGCGGCGGTCTGGTCCGACGGCACCCCGGTGACCATCAACGACTACCTGCTCGACTACGCCGCGCAGAACCCCGAGTGGATCGCGCCCGGCTACGTCAACGGCAAGGACCCGGAGGCGAAGCCGGTCTTCGACCACGTCAGCTCCTCGTTCGCCGAGTTCATGCCCGACGGCCCGCAGGGCGAGGTCGACAGCAAGACCTTCACCGTGACCTACACCAGCCCGAACCCCGACTGGCGCATCCAGATCGGCGGCACCATGCCGGCGCACGTCGTGGCCAAGAAGAGCGGCCTCGAGCCGGCCGCGCTGGCCCAGGCCGTCCTCGACAAGGACGCCGACACCGTCAAGAAGGCCGCCAAGTTCTGGAACGAGGGCTGGACCCTCAACCCGGGCGAGCTGCCCCCGGCCGAGGACATCCCCTCGAACGGTCCCTACAAGGTCAAGCAGGGTGGCTGGCAGAAGGGCAACGCCCTGACGCTCGAGGCCAACGACAAGTGGTGGGGCACCCCGCCGGCCACGAAGAACCTGATCTTCCGCTTCTTCGAGGACGCCGGCCAGGTCCAGGCGCTGCAGAACGGCGACGTCCAGGCCATCACGCCGCAGGCCACCGTCGACACGCTCGGCCAGCTGCAGGGCATCGGCCCGTCGGTCACCGTGGCCCAGTACTCGACCCTCACGTGGGAGCACCTCGACTTCAACTTCGGTGACAAGAGCGTGTTCGCCGACGCCAACGGCGGCCTGAAGCTGCGCGAGGCGTTCGCCTACTGCGTGCCGCGTCAGCGCATCGTCGACACCCTGATCAAGCCGATCGCCCCCGACACGGTCGTCATGAACGCCCGTGAGGTCTTCCCGTTCCAGGAGGACTACAACGACGTCGTCGCCGCGTCCTACGACGGCCGCTACGACAAGGTCGACATCGAGAAGGCCAAGCAGCTCGTGGCCGACTCCGGCGTGCAGACCCCGGTCAAGGTCCGTCTCGGCTACCGCGCGGGCAACCAGCGCCGCGCCGACACCGTCGCCGCGATCGCCGCCTCCTGCAAGGATGCGGGCTTCGACGTGGTCGACTCCAACGCGGCTGACTTCTTCGAGGTCGCGCTGGCCAACGGTGACTACGAGGTTGCGCTGTTCGCGTGGGCCGGCTCCGGCCAGATCACGTCCGGCCAGAACATCTACGCCACCAAGAAGGGCCAGAACTACGGCAAGTACTCGGACAAGAAGGTCGACGAGGCGTGGAACACGCTCGTCTCCACGCTGGACGAGAACGTCCACCTGGAGCAGACCAAGGTCATCGAGAAGGAGCTGTGGGACACCCTGTTCGGCATCCCGCTCTACGCGCACCCCGGCATCGCCGGCTACGACGCGAAGATGCTGAACGTTCGCCCGACGGCCGCCCAGAGCGGTCTGTCGTGGAACGCCCCGCAGTGGCTCAACAGCTGATCTAGCTGTCGCGCTCCGCGATCCTGGTGGGAGGGGCGGGCGGCATCGGCCGCCCGCCCCTCCTTCCTATTTCCGCGCGAGGACGCGGAATCGTCGTATGATCAGCCACGCGTCGGCACAGCCGCCCGCGTACGGAATCGAAGGACCTACTCGTGATCAGATATATCGCCAGACGCTTGGGGATATCCCTCATCATCCTGCTGTTCGGCTCGCTCCTGATGTTCGTGCTGACGATCAACTCGGGGGATCCGCTGTCCGATCTGCGGGAGTCGAACGCCCCGAACCGGGACAACCTCATCACGCAGCGCATCGCGACGATGAGGCTCGACGACCCCTGGTACGAGCGCTACCTCGCCTGGCTGGGCGGCGCGGCCAAGTGCCTCATCGGCCAGTGCGACCTGGGGCCTGACCGGCAGGGGCGCGCGGTCAACCAGCTGGTCATCTCCGCCGCGGGCTCGACGCTGCGGCTCGTGGTCCTTGCCACCATCTTCGCCATCGTGATCGGCGTCATCCTCGGCATCGTGACGGCCATCCGCCAGTACAGCGGCTTCGACTACACCGTCACCTTCATGGCCTTCGTGTTCTTCTCGCTGCCCGTCTTCTGGGCGGCGGTGCTGCTGAAGCACTACGCCGCGATCGAGTTCAACAACTGGATCGTCGACGCGCACTTCAGTCCACTCTCCATCGTGGTGATAGCCGCTGTGGTGGCGTTCATCCTGACCGCGGCCATCGGCGGACCGATGAAGCGCCGGCTGATCAGCTTCGGCGCCGCCTTCGTCGTCTTCACCGGGGCCCTCTTCTACTTCGACGCGGTCACCTGGTTCCGCCGCCCGTCCATCGGCATCCCGATCTTCGCGATCGTGGTGCTGGCCGCCGCCGCCATCGTCATCGTGATGACGTCCGGCTTCCAGAACCGCCGCGTGCGCAACGCGGTGGCCACCACCGCGGTCCTGACCATCGTCGGCTACGCGGTGACCCGCGGCGTCCTGATGACCGCGCCGTCGACGCCCCTGCTGTTCGGCTGCCTCGCCGCCGGGATCGTCATCGCGCTCGTCAGCGGCTACTTCTGGGGCGGCTTCTCCCGCCGCCAGGCCATGTCGGCCTCCAGCGTTCTGGCCGTCATCGCCTCGCTCATGGCGCTGGCCGACCTCTCGCTCAGCCACTGGGCCGCCTACCTGAAGCTGCAGGCCCGCCCCATCCCGACCATCGGCTCGGCCACGCCGAACTTCGACTCCAACTACTGGGGCTATTTCCTCGACGCGGCCACCCACCTCGTGCTGCCGACCGTGGTGCTGACGCTCATCTCGATCGCCAGCTACACCCGCTACACCCGTGCCTCGATGCTCGACGTGCTCAACCAGGATTACATCCGCACCGCGCGCTCCAAGGGCGTCTCGGAGCGCAAGGTGATCACCCGGCACGCGTTCCGCAACTCGCTCATTCCGCTGGCCACCATCGTCGCCTTCGACTTCGCCGGCCTCATCGGCGGCGCGGTCATCACCGAGAGCGTCTTCGGCTGGCAGGGCATGGGCGCGCTGTTCAAGTCGGGTCTCGACACCGTCGATCCGGGCCCCGTCATGGCGTTCTACGTCGTTACCGGCACCGCGGCCGTCGTCATGAACCTGGCGGCCGACATCGCCTACGCCTTCCTCGACCCGCGGATCGCGCGCTAAGGAGCATCATGAGCGACAACAACTTCGCGAACCCGGCGATCGATCCCAAGAACGAGTTCTCCATCGAGGACGACGTCGAGACCACCAACACCAAGTCCTACTCGCAGGGGCAGCTCGTGCTGCGCCGCTTCCTGCGCCACAAGGCCGCGATGATCTCGCTGGTCGTTCTGGCGATCATCCTGCTGCTGGCCTTCACCTCCATCGGCTGGGGTCCCATCCCCGGCTGGTGGCCCAAGAACTACGTGGACCCCTTCGACATCGTCAACGAGGCGCGCCCCACCATCCAGTTCTTCCCGCCGTCGCTGGGCGAGCACCCCTTCGGTCAGAACACCATCGGCAAGGACTACTTCGCTCTGGTGATGCGCGGCATGCAGCAGTCGCTGTTCGTCGCGGCCACCGTCGGCGTCATCGCCACGGTGATCGGCACAGCGATCGGGGCCATGGCCGGCTACTTCCGCGGGCTCATCGAGGCCTTCCTGATGCGGGTCACCGACCTGTTCATCATCATCCCGCTGTTGGTGCTCGCGGCCGTGCTCGGCCGCATGTTCGGCGGCAACATCGTGATGCTGGCCCTCGTGCTCGCGCTGGTCTCGTGGACGGGGCTTGCCCGCCTGGTGCGCGGCGAGGTGCTGTCCCTGCGCGAGCGCGAGTTCGTGATGGCGGCCCGCGCGCTCGGCACGCCGGCCCCGCGGATCATCGTGCGGCACATCCTGCCCAACGCGCTCGGCACCATCGTCGTCAACGCGACGCTGCTGATCTCCGCCGCGATCCTCACCGAGACCGCGCTCTCCTTCCTCGGCTTCGGTGTGCGGGCCCCCGACACGTCGCTCGGCCTGCTGGTCTCCGAGTACCAGAACGCGCTCACCACGCGACCCTGGCTGTTCTGGATCCCCGGCATGTTCATCCTCGTGATCTCGCTGTGCGTCAACTTCATCGGCGACGGCCTGCGCGACGCGTTCGATCCCCGTCAGCAGATGGACTGAGGAAGTAGACGATGACTGAGCAGAAGACATTCACGGGCGAGAACGCCGCGCTCGAGTTCGACAACCTCGACGTCCAGTTCCGCACCGAGTTCGGCACCGTGCACGCCGTCAAGGGGCTGAGCCTCACCGTCGAGCCCGGCGAGGTGATGGCGCTGGTGGGCGAGTCGGGTTCCGGCAAGTCCGTCACCGCCACGACGGCGCTCGGCCTGCTGCCGAAGACCGCCCGCATCCAGGGCCGCACCGTCGTCGGCGACAAGGTGGTGGGCGAGCTGTCCGGCCGCGCGCTGCGCGCCATCCGCGGCCGCCGTGTCGCCATGGTGTTCCAGGAGCCGATGACCGCGCTGAACCCGGTCATCAAGATCGGCGAGCAGCTCACCGAGTCGATGGAGGTGCACGGTGTCGCCTTCGGCCGCGACGCGTGGCAGCGCGCCATCGACCTGCTGGCCGCCGTCGGCATCCCCGCGCCCGAGCGACGTGTCAAGCAGTTCCCGCACGAGCTCTCGGGCGGCATGCGGCAGCGTGTCGTGATCGCGATGGCGCTGGCCTGCGACCCCGAGGTGATCATCGCCGACGAGCCCACCACGGCCCTCGACGTGACCGTGCAGGCCGACATCCTCGACCTCCTGCGCTCGCTCAAGGACAAGCTGAACACCGGCATCCTGCTGATCACGCACAACATGGGCGTGGTGGCGGACATGGCGGACAACGTCGCCGTGATGTTCAAGGGCAACATCGTGGAGCGCGGCCCCGTCGACGAGGTGCTGGTCAACCCGCAGCACCCGTACACGCAGAAGCTGCTTGCCGCGGTCCCGCACCTGGGCGACGGCCACGGCCAGTTCGGCGTCGCGCCCAAGGACGTGCCCGCGGATGCGGAGACGGCGCTCTCGGTCCAGAACCTGGTCGTGGAGTACAAGCGCTCCGGCAAGAAGCCGTTCCGCGCCGTCGACGACGTGAGCTTCGACGTCAAGCGCGGCGAGATCGTCGGCCTGGTGGGCGAGTCGGGTTCGGGCAAGTCGACCATCGGCCGCGCGCTGCTCGGCCTGATCCCGTCGGAGTCCGGCGAGGTCCGCGTGCTCGACAAGGACCTGCTCTCGCTGAAGGGCAAAGACCTGAAGGCGCTCCGCAAGCGCATCGGCGTCATCTTCCAGGATCCGGCGGCGTCGCTGAACCCGCGGTTCCCGATCGGCGATGTGATCTCCGAGCCGCTCAGCGTGCACCACATCGGGACGGCCAAGGAGCGCGAGGCGCGCGTCCACGAGCTGCTGGAGGCCGTGCAGCTGCCGCGCAGCGCGTACAACCGCTACCCGCACGAACTCTCGGGCGGTCAGCGTCAGCGCGTGTCGATCGCGCGCGCCCTCGCGTTGAAGCCCGACCTGCTGATCGCCGACGAGCCGACCTCGGCCCTCGACGTGTCGGTGCAGGCCTCGGTGCTTGCGATGTTCACGGACCTCCAGGTGCAGTTCGGCTTCGCGTGTCTGTTCATCTCGCACGACCTGGCGGTCATCGACTCGCTGGCCCACCGCGTCGTCGTGATGCAGTTCGGCAAGATCGTCGAGGCGGGCACCCGCGAAGACGTGCTGTTGAACCCGCAGCAGGAGTACACCAAGCGCCTGCTCGCCGCCGCCCCCGTGCCCCACCCGATGGAGCAGCGCCGCCGCCGCGAGGAGCGCCACGCGCTGCTGGAGTCGCTGGGCGACCGCGTCGTCGAGCTGGACACCCGCGAGCTGCTCTAGAAGTCCTGGGTCGACGAGCAGCGTCGGCTCCCTGAGAGGCGGCAGTTCCTCGAAGAGCTGAGGGCGTTCCCTGAGGGTAGCCCGCGTGCAGAGGCGCGTTCCCTGAGGAGCAGCCTCGTTGGTTGGCTGGCACTGAGTGATGGTCCGTATCGGTCCCTGAGGAGCAGCCCGCGTGCGGACGTGCACCGAGTGCGAATGGTGCGGGCTGCGTCTCGAAGGGTCCGGTACCCGTTCCCTGAGGAGCACCCCCGCTGGTTGACTGGCACTGAGTGCGGGCTTTGCGGGGGTGCGTCTCGAAGGGTCCGAGGGCACAGTGGTTGGTGACGTTGCTGCCGTGGTTGTGTGCGCGGGTTTCGGACCTTTCGACACTAGCCCGGCGCTTCGCGCGGGGGCTCGGCTCAAGGAACGGTCCCTGAGGAGCAGCCCGCGTGCGGAGGTGCACGGAGCGTGAGTGGTGCGGGCTGCATCTCGAAGGGTCCGAGGGCACAGTGGTTGGTGACGTTGCTGCCGTGGTTGTGTGCGCAGGTTTCGGACCTAACGACCAAGGGCCCGGCGCTTCGCGCGGGGGCTCGACTCAAGGAACAGCGTCAGACTCGCCTCGAGGAGCGGCATTGAGCCCGGCTCAAGGAACGGCGTCAGGCTCGCTGCGGGGAGTGGCATTGAGCCTGGCTCAAGGAACGGGGGTCAGGCTCGCTTCGAGGAGCGGCATTGAGCCTGGATCGAGGAGCGACGGCTTGTATGCTCGCAGGATGTCTCTCGTCGCCGTCGTTCCGGGGAGCGGAACGTTGATCTGGGCGGACGGCCTTCGGGTGGACGCGCGACTGTTCGGAGGGCGTAGGCCATGAATCGGACGGCTGCGTTGGAGGCGGCGATGGGGGAGCCGGACCCGTCGTCGCTCGGCGCGGGGGAGCGGCTGCGGACGCGGTTCAGTCGTGAGGAAGCCACGTGGGCGCTGCGCCAGGCGGCGTTGCGCCGGGCGGCTGCGGTGAAGTTCGAGCGCGCTGATCTGATGCTGTTCACGCGCGACGGACTGGAACAGGCCACGCGCCAGGCGGTGGCACGCTGGCGGGCCCGGCGCTTCGTGGACGCCGGCGTCGAAGAGGTCTGGGATCTGGGCTGCGGCATCGGCGCCGACGCCATGGCGTTCGCCGAGGCGGGCCTGCGGGTGGTCGCCGTGGATGCCGACCCGGAGACGGTCGAGGTCGCGCGCCACAACGTCGCTCTGATCGACCCGCGCGCTGAGGTGCGCCTCGGGCGCGCGGAGGAGCAGCAGCCGCCGCCAGGGGCCGCGGTGTTCCTCGACCCGGCGCGACGCACTGCGCGCGGCCGGACGTGGAACGTGGCCGACTTCACGCCGCCGTGGGAGTTCGTGCTGGGGCAGCTCGCGTCTGAGTGGTTCGTCTGCGTCAAGCTCGGCCCGGGTGTGCCGAAGGAACTCATCCCCGGCGGGGTGCAGGCCGTGTGGGTCAGTGAGTCGCGCGACGTCGTGGAGGCGTCGCTCTGGAACAGGTTCCCGGCGGGCACGGCGGCCGTCGTGCTGGGCGGGGGACCGGAGCCGGTGATCGCCGAGCGGCAGGATGCCTCCGGCGGGCTGGACGTGCGGCCGATCGGCCGCTACCTGATCGAGCCCAACGGGGCGGTGATCCGCGCCGGGGCCTTCGAGGCGATCGCGCCGGGCCGTGACGTCTGGCTGCTCGACCCGCACACGGCCTACCTGTCCAGCGACGAGCCGGTGGATTCGCCGCTGGCCACCTGCTTCGAGGTGCGCGAGGTGCTCGACTACGACAGGAAGAGGCTCCGCCGCTTCGTGGCCGACAACGGCATCGGGACGCTGGAGATCAAACGGCGTGGGCTCGACGTCGACCCCGCCGCGCTGCGTCGCGAGCTGAAACCCAAGGGCCGCGCGTCGGCGACCATCGTGCTGGCCCGCACGGTCGAAGGGGCCAAGGCGATCGTCGTCGAACGCCCGCCCGCCGCGTCAGCCGAGGTGAACGTCCACGGCGGCCGACCCCGCCGCAGCTGACGACACGACCACACCGCCGGGCTCGACGGGGCATCCGTCGAGCGACAGCGACCGGACGGTCGACCCCTCGCCGTGGATGTCGACGGCGAGTGTGACGCCGCGGTAGCGGAGGCCGCGCAGGGCGATCGGCCCGGTGCCCGGCGGGACCACAGGCCTGATGGTGAGACCGTCGGGTGTGAAGCCGAGGCCGAGCAGGCCCTCGAGCACTGCGCCGATGAACGCCGTCGCGGACCAGGTCTGATCCGGCTCGGATGCCCACGCGGCGCCGGTCTGCCAGCCGCCGTGCGCCGCGCCGGTGACCGCGTCGTAGGTCTCGTAGAACGCGTTGTCGGTGCCGGCCACCAGGGAGACGATGTCGTCCAGCGCCTGACCGAAGGCGACGGCATCGCGGGTGCGTGCCGCGGCCTGCGCCCAGAAGCCCATCACCATCGGCCAGAGCAGCGCGTTGTGCCGCCCGGGCCGCGCGTCGTCGTAGCCCTGGACGTGCGGCCACAGGTTGACGATCCCGCGGGGCTGCCGATGGGCCCCGGCGAGCACGGCGGCCGCGCGGTCGTCGTCGCGGGTGGCCAGGATGCCGAGCGCCAGCCCGAGGCCCTCCTGCGCGTCGTCGCGTCGGCCGTCGGGGTGTACCAGGAAGCCGTAGGTATCGCCGCGCCAGAACCAGCGCTCGATCGACTCCTCCAGGGCGTCGGCGTCCCTGCCCAGCGCCGCTCTGGTCGCCCGGTCCGGGGAGGGGCGACCTAGCCTGTCCAGCTCGTCGGCCATGGCCCGCAGCTCGTGGTGCGCGCGGAGGTAGACCAGGTTCGTGGAGAGGCAGGCGATCCTGTGCGTGGCCGCGTGATCGAGCACGAAGGAATGCGTGCCGGCGCGGGCCGGGTCGACGAGCTCGTCGGGATAGCCCGAGATGCCGTCCTGCATCACGGCGGGTCCCTCGAAGAGGCCGCGGTGGGGATCGAACCGCGCGGCCCGCAGCGCCGTCAGCGACCGGAGGCCGACGGCGAGGGCCGTCTCGAGGAGGTCGGCGTCGCCGGTGACGAGGCAATACCGCCACGCGCCCAGCACCCAGATGATGGAGTCCCACCACTGGTTGTCGCGGGCGATGACCAGGGTGCCGTCGGGCTCGCGCTCGCAGACCATGAGGAGGGTGTCGCGGGCGACCTCCGGGCAGAGCAGCGCCCCGGCCTGCAGCGTGTTGATGGCGGCGTCGCGCGTCCACGGCTCCGGGTAGCCGCCACCTGCGCGGATATAGCGCGGCGGATCCTGCGGGCCGCGCCCGGGGACGACGCCGCTGGCCAGCAGCGTGTCGACAGCGGCGTTGAACGCGCGCTCGAGGTCGGGCCGCGCGGGCGCGGTGAGTGTGGGGCGGTCCATGGGCGCGTCCTCCGGTCGTTGGTCGCTCGTAGCTTAGAAGCCCGCAAGGCGTGCACCGATCCCGCGCGGTGGCGGCTGGTGCAAGAATGAGCCGGTGCGCGTCTATAACTTCTCCGCCGGCCCCGCGATGCTTCCCGAGAGCGTGCTGCTGCGCGCCCAATCCGAACTGCTCGACTGGCAGGGCTCCGGCATGTCCGTCATGGAGGTCTCCCACCGAGGCAAGCCGTTCGTCGCCTGCGCGGCTCAGGCCGAGGCACTGCTGAGACAACTCCTCGGCGTGCCCGACAACTACCGCGTGCTGTTCCTCCAAGGCGGTGCCAGCGCGCAGTTCGACGTCATCCCGATGAACCTCACCGCGCCCGGCGAGGCCGCGGCCTACCTCAACACGGGCCAGTGGTCCGCCAAGGCGATCAAGGCGGCCAAGAAGCAGGGACTCGCCGTCGACGTCGTGGCCGACGAGGCCGCCTCGAGCTACACCACCGTCCCCGCGGCCGGCAGCTTCGCCGTCGATCCCGGTGCCGCCTACCTGCACTACACGCCGAACGAGACCATCGGCGGCGTGGAGTTCGGCTACGTGCCGGACGCCGGCGACGTCCCGCTGGTGGCCGACTTCTCGTCGACCATCCTCTCGCGCCCCATCGACGTCTCGCGCTACGGCCTGATCTACGCGGGCGCGCAGAAGAACATGGGCCCGTCGGGCCTCTGCGTCGTCATCGTCCGCGACGACCTCCTCGGCCGCGCGCGCTCCACCACCCCTTCGGTGCTGGACTACGCGCAGATGGCCGCCAGCGACTCGATGCTGAACACCCCGCCCACCTTCAGCCTCTACCTCCTCGGGCTCATCCTCGAGTGGATCTCCGAGACCGGCGGCCTGGCCGCGATGGCGGAGCGCAACCGCGCCAAGGCCGAGGCCCTCTACGCCGCCATCGACGGCTCCGCGTTCTACTCGAACCCCGTCGCGCGCGACGCCAGGAGCTGGATGAACGTGCCGTTCCTGATGGCCGACGCGTCGCTCGACAAGACCTTCGTGGCGGAGGCCACCGAGGCCGGGCTGACGTTCCTCGCCGGACACCGGTCGGTCGGCGGCATGCGGGCGAGCATCTACAACGCGATGCCGCTGGAGGGCGTCCGCGCTCTCACCGACTTCATGGCGGACTTCGAGCGACGCAACGGGTGACCCCGGTGGCCTTCACGATCAAGACCCTGAACGCGATCAGCAACGCAGGCCTCAGCCAGCTGCCCAAGGAGACCTACGAGGTGGGCCCGCAGGTGGAGGACCCCGACGCGCTGATCCTGCGCTCGGCGAGCCTGCACGGCGTGCCGATCCCGCTGTCGGTCAAGGCCGTTGCGCGCGCCGGCGCGGGGACCAACAACATCCCGGTCGCCGAATACACCGCCCGCGGCATCCCCGTGTTCAACACGCCCGGGTCCAACGCCAACGCGGTCAAGGAGCTGGTGATCGCCGCCATCTTCCTCGCCGCACGCAACATCGTCGACGCGGCGGCGTTCGCGCACCGGCTGCGCGGCGACGCCGCCGAGATGGACGCACTCGTCGAGGCCAACAAGAAGCAGTTCGCGGGCTTCGAGCTGCCCGGCAGGACACTCGGGGTGATCGGCCTGGGCGCCATCGGCGTCGAGGTGGCCAATGCGGCCATCGGCCTCGGCATGCGGGTGATGGGCTACGACCCCGGGATCACCGTCAAGCACGCCTGGAAGCTGTCCAGCCGCGTGGAGCACGTCACCAGCCTCGAGACGCTACTCAAGCGCGCCGACATCCTGACGGTGCACGTGCCGCTGATCGACGCCACGCGCGGGCTGATCGGCCGCGAGCAGTTCGCGATGATGAAGAAGTCGGCCGTGCTGGTGAACTTCGCCCGCGCGCCCATCGTCGACCTCGATGCGGTCGTCGAGGCGCTGGAGACCGAACGCCTCCGCGGCTACGTGTGTGACTTCCCCGTGCCCGAGCTGAACACCCGCCCGCGGGCCATCACGCTGCCGCACCTGGGTGCGTCGACGCACGAGGCCGAGGAGAACTCCGCACGGATGGCCGCCGCCGAGCTGCGCGAGTACCTGGAGGACGGGAACATCACCAACTCGGTGAACTTCCCCGAAGCCGTCCTGCCCCGCAACGGCGGCGCGCGCCTCGCGATCGTCAACTCCAACGTGCCCAACATGGTGGGCCAGATCTCAACGCTGCTGGCCGAAGCGGGCCTGAACATCGCCGACCTGCTGAACAAGTCGCGCGGCGAGCTGGCCTACACGCTGGTCGACGTGGAAGGCGACGTGCCCGACGACCTGCTCGCGCGCGTCCAGGACATCAACGGCGTGATCGCCGCCCGCCTGCTCCGCTGACCCAGACCGCGGAGCAGTTAGGTCCCGCGCCGTTCCTTGAGCCGGCCCGTCGTTCCTTGAGCCGACGCGTGAGCGCCAGCGAACACGTCGTGTCGAAAGGTCCCGCGTGTTGGGCAGGGAGCCGCGGTAGTGGCGTCGTTCCTTGAGCCGGCCCGGCGCGGAGCGCCCGGCCGTGTCGAAAGGTCCGAAACCTCGCGCAGGGAGTTCGGTAGCGAGCTGGGGCATGGAGTTTTGACGCACAACTGCACTCTCTGTGCCCTGCAGGGCACAGAGGCCGGGGTTATGCGTGAAAATTCCATGGCGGGCGAGTAGCCCGCCTGGGTTTGTGGTTGCGGACCCTTCGAGACGCAGCCCCCGCGGGGCTTTCGCTCGGCGCGGGCCTGTGTGCGGGGCTGCTCCTCAGGGACCGGTCCTTGAGCCGGCCGTGAGGCGCCAGCCGAACGCCGTGTCGAAAGGTCCCGCGCTTTGGGCAGGGAGCTGTGGCAGGGAAGTCACCAAAGGTTGTGGTTGCGGACCCTTCGAGACGCAGCCCGCGTGGTTTTCGCTCGGTGTCGGTCAGTGTGCGGGCTGCTCCTCAGGGATCGGTCCTTGAGCCGGCCCGGCGCGAAGCGCCCGGCCGTGTCGAAAGGTCCGAAACTTTGGGCAGGGAGTTCGGTAGTGAGCTGGGGCATGGAGTTTTGACGCACAACTGCACTGTCTGTGCCCTGTAGGGCAGAGAAGGCGGGGTTGTGCGTGAAAATTCCATGGCTGGCGAGTAGCCCGCCTGGTGTTGTGGTTGCGGACCCTTCGAGACGCAGCCCCGCAGGGCTCTTTCTCGGCGCGAGTCAGCCTGCGGGGCTGCTCCTCAGGCATCGGTCCTTGGAGCCCGAGCTCTTCGCGACACGACCTAGTCTGGCGCGAATGTGGCGCGGCGGTTGGTGCGGCGCAGGATGCGCAGGAGTGGTCGGCCGACGACGGCCAGTGTGATCACCGTCGTCACTGTCCGACCGACGTTCCAACCCATCGCCGTCGCGAGGTTGAACAGCAGGAAGCGGTGCAGGTTCTCGCCGATCGGCGCACCCGCCCGGTAGCTCAACTCCGTGGCCAGGCCCACGTTGAACGGCCAGAACGACAAGTCGACCAGCGCGCCGTACAACGTGGTGGACACCGCGCCGTAGATACCCAGCAGCGCGATCTCACCCCACCCACCGTGCGTCGTCCGCGGCCCGCGCGGCAGCCAACCCGCGCCCATCCCGACGAACGACGCCGCCATCATCTGGAACGGCAACCACGGCCCCACACCACCCGTCAGCAGCGACGACGTCAACAGCGTCGTCGCCCCCAGCAAGAAGCCGAACGCCGGCCCGAACACCCGTCCACCCAGGATCAGCGGGATGAACACGAACTCGATCCCCGCCGTGCCTGCCCCCAACGGGCGCGCCAACGCACCCAACGCCGACAGCACGCCCAACATCGCCAACGTCTTCGGCTCGATCGTGCCCTGGCTCAACTGTGACACCACAATGCCGATCACCAACGGCAGTAACAGCGCGAACACGAACGGCGACAGCGCGTTGCCGTCGAGCGTCGCCGACGGCGCCACCACCAGCGGCCAGCAGAACGCCAGTACCGAGAGCATCACAGCCAGCACCAGCATCGTGGGCGCGACGAGTTGTCGGGTGCGGGACCTTTCGACACGGGCACGGCGCTTCGCGCGTGTGCCCGGCTCAAGGAACGGTGTGGGGCTCGGTTTGGCGGGTGTGCCCGGCTCAAGGAGCGGTGTGGGGTCCGGTTTGGCGGGTGTGCCGGGCTCAAGGAGCGGCGTGGGGTCCGGCTTCGTGCTGGGGGTTGGTTCGTGGTCCGATGTGGGTGCTTCGAGTTGTCGGGTGCGGGACCTTTCGACACGGGCACGGCGCTTCGCGCGTGTGCCCGGCTCAAGGAACGGCGTGGGGTTCGGTTTGGCGGGTGTGCCGGGCTCAAGGAGCGGTGTGGGGGCCGGTTGTTCGGCGCCAGGCTCGGGGGAGGGTGGCCGGCTCATCGCGGATCTTGGGCCTGCAGGGCGGTTGCGACCTCCGCGACAGTCAGCACGTCGTGCGGGTGGAACACCTTCGCGACTTGGGGGGAGAACACGGGGGAGGCGCAGCAGACGACGCGGGTGGGGCCGTCGGCCACCACGTCGCCGTCGGCGAGGACCACTGAGCGGTCGGTGGCCTGCGCGGTGAACTCGACGTCGTGCGTGGCGATCACCACGCAGGCGCCGTCGTCGGCGAGGCGGCGTACGATGCCCGCGAGTTCGTGCTTCATCTGGTAGTCGAGGCCGCGGGTGGGCTCGTCCAGGCAGATCACGGCCGGGCGCGCGGCCAGCTGGATGGCAAGCACGAGGGCGAGGCGCTGGCCCTCGGACAGGTCGCGGGGGTTGCGGTTCTCGGGGAGGTCGGCGCCGAGGCGGTCGAGGATGCCGCGGGTGGTGCCCGCGGGGGCGTGCGACTCCGCGTCGGCCTGGCGCAGCTCCTCGCCGACCGTCGGCAGGTACAGCAGGTCCGACGGCGTCTGCGGCACCAGCGAGACCAGCCGGCGCGCCTCCTCGTCGCCCACCGTGCGGGGGTCGGCCCCGCCCACCGACAGCGTTCCCGTGCTCGCCACCGCGCCCTGCAGCGCCCACAGCAGCGAGGACTTGCCCGACCCGTTGCGGCCCATCACGGCGACGACGGTGCCGGCATGCAGGTCGAGATCGGCCGCGACGGCGCGGTGCGCGCCGTATCGGACCGTCAGCCCGCGGGCCTCGAGCGCGCGGCTCAGGCCCGCGTCGTTCCAGGCGACGTCCTCGCGCGGGAGGTCGGGCAGCGGCACGCGCGGCCCCCTGTCCTTCACCCGCCGTCGGGCGTCGCGGACGCTGGTGGCGACGTTCGGCCAGCCCAGCACGTCCGCGAGCTCCACCAGGGGAGGCCGCACGTCGGCGCGCCCCAGCACCTCGGGCGTGGGGCCGAAGACCGCGCTGCCGTCGCCCGGCAGCCAGAGGGCCGAGTCGGCGGTGTGCATCACGCGCTCGAGCCGGTGCTCGGCCAGCACGACGGTCAGGCCGACGTCGTGCACCAGCGTGCCGATCGCCGCCAGCACGTCCTGCGCGGCGTTCGGGTCGAGCGCGGACGTGGGCTCGTCGAGCACGAGGACGCGGGGCTGCGCGGCCAGGACGGCCGCGATCGCGACGCGCTGCTGCTGCCCGCCGGAGAGCTCCACGAGCGGCCGACGGCGCAGCTCGGCGATGCCCATCAGGTCGAGCGTCTCCTCGACGCGCTTGCGCATCGTGGCGGGCGCCAACCCGAGCTGCTCCATGCCGTAGGCGATCTCGTCCTCGACGACATCGGTGACGAACCCCATGAGGGGGTTCTGGCCGACGTAGCCGATCAGGTCGGCGAGCTCCCGCGGACGCGTGCCCGTGATGTCGCGGCCCGCCACCCGGATCCGGCCGGACATCGTGGCGCCGGTGGTGGTGGGCACGAGGCTGTTAATCGCGCCCAGCAGGGTCGACTTGCCCGAGCCGGTGCGGCCGACGACGACGGTGAGGTCGGACTCCCGGATGGTGCCGGTGACTCCACGCAGCACGGGCCGGGCGGCGTCGGGCTGCGTGATGGTGACGTCGTCGAACTCGATCATGAGGCGCTCCTCGAGGGCGGGGTCGCGACGCCGGGCAGCGCGAAGGCGGCGGCCGCGGCCAGGACGAGCGGCGGGAGCGTCGGCGCTTGGAACGGGGAGGCCGGCGCGTTCATGGCCTGCGGGGCGCCGAGCTCCGAGGCGAGGAACCCGACGACGGCGAGGCCGAGCAGGCCGCACGCCACGGTCAGGTATTCGGGCCCGCCCCACGGCGCCGGCCGGTAGCGCGTCACGCCCAGCTGCCGGCTGGAGGCGCGCAGCCCCACGACGGTCAGGGCCGCGCCCAGCAGGATCAGGGCGACGGCGAACACGGCGGGGGTGCCGAGGCCGAGCATGCCGTCGCCCGTGTTCGGCACGCCCAGCAGCACGTAGATGCCGAGGGTGAGGGCGAGCAGCGCGCCGAGTAGCGGCCAAGTGCCGCGCCGCCGCTCGTCGGCGGTACGGGTGCGGCCGTAGCCGCGGGCCTCCATCGAGGTGGCCAGCTGGAGCGAGGACTCGACGCTGTCCTCCACCACCGGGATGAGAGTGGCGGGCAGCGAGGCGAATCCCGTCCTGCGGCCTCCGCGCAGCCGCTGCCCGCGCCGGACGCGGTGGAGCGAGGCGATCAGCTGCGGGATGAGGGCGAGCGCGACGGTGACGGCGGTCGAGATGTCGCGCAGCCCCGCAGGGACGGACTTCAGTGCCGTGCGCGGGTTGGCCAGCGAGTTCGCCGCGCCGACGCAGAGCAGCATCGTGGCGAGCCGCAGCGCGTCGAACAGCGCGTACATCACGCCGTCGATCGTCACCGGCCCGCCGATCCTGATGCCCGCGGCCCACGCCGGGAGGGTCAGCGCCGGCAGGGTGAAGAGCACCTCGCCGGTGCGCACGCCGCCGAGGAGCACCTGGAAGAACAGCCGCATCGCGACGATGAAGAGCGCGAGGACGAGGTAGACGCTGAGCGATCGCGCCCAGGGCGCATCCGGCCGGCGCAGCACCACGACGCCGATCACGGCGCCCGCGATCAGGACCAGCACGAGCGGGTTCGTCGTCAGGCTGACCGCGCCGCTGGCGCTGATCGCCCACGCCCACCACGCCCAGGGGTGCACGAACCGCAGCCGACCGGCGTGGGTGCCGTCGGGCACGACGGGGTCGACGACGTCGGGCTGCGCGACCCGGGGCAGGAGCCGTGGCATCGCGGCGGCGCCCGCTACTTCACCGTCGACGTGGCCTTGGAGGTCTTCGAGGCGGTGGTGTAGCCGGACTTCTTGCCCGTCACCTTCACGGTGATCTTCTTGCGCCTGTCCGACTTCTTCAGCGTGTAGGTGCTCTTGGTCGCGCCCTTGATCTTGCTGCCGTTGCGGTACCACTGGTACGAGAAGCTGGGCTTGGGCGACCACGTGCCCGTCTTCGCGGTGAGCTTCTTGCCGACCTTCGCGGTGCCGGAGATCGTCGGCGTCTTCGTCGTGAAGGTGCCGGCCTTGACCGTTGCCGTCTTCTTCGACGTCTTGGCGACGGTGACGTAGCCCGCCTTCTTGCCGGTGACCTTGACCGTGATGGTGGTGCCCTTGTCGGACGACGTGAGGGTGTAGGTCGACGAGGTGGCCTTGCTGATGGCCTTGCCGTTCCGGTACCACTGGTAGGAGAAGGCGGCGGTGGGCGACCAGGTGCCCGTCTTCGCGGTCAGCTTCTTGCCGACCTTCGCGGTGCCGGAGATCGTCGGGGTCGCGGTCTTGGCGAAGCGGTGGTAGCCGCCGGTGGCGTAGCCCTTGCCGGTGACGCCGAAGATGGCCTGGGTGGTGGCGCGCAGGTCGTTCTCGGTGCCCATGTGCTCGTAGGACCAGGCGGCATGCGACGTCGTCGCAGCCTGCTCGCGCTTCAGGGCCCTGCGCGGCGACTCGGTGTTCACGCCCGCCTCGGCCAGCGCGGAGGCCACCATGCCGGTGGAGCTCGCCGACGAGTAGGTGGCCCAGAAGTAGTCGTTCTGCGCGTCGCGCTGGCGGTTGGCCTCGCTCACGGTCCACGCGATGGCATCGCCCAGCCGCGCCTGGGCCTGGGACTTGATGGCGGCGGGGGCGTTGCTCCTGGTGAGCAGCAGCATGGCGGAGATGCCGAGGCCGGTGTAGTCGGGGTCTCCGGACGACGCGTTCCAGCCGAAGCCGCCGTCCTGGGACGTGGTCATGCGGCTCATCAGGTAGGCGAGGTCCTCGGAGCTGAGCGCCCCGAGCTTGTCCAGGCGGGCCAGCGCGATGGTGGCCAGGTAGCCGCCCCACGCCTGGCCGAGCTTCTTGCCCTTGACCTGGCCGACCAGCTCGGCCGCGAGGTCGCGCTTGGCGTCGAAGAAGTGCGCCGGGTCCGCATGGCCCGACATGTCGGCCGCGATCAGCACCTTCGCCAGCGCGTCGCCGCGCCCGTCGGACCACGACGGCCCGTCCTTGCGCAGCTGGGCGACCATCTGGTTCATCGTCGACTCGTACAGGCCCGCCGACGCCAGCGCCATGACGCCGTCGGCCACCAGGCCGGTGTCGGACTTCGAGTAGCGCCCGCTCGTCCACTCGTCGCTGATCCACTTCGCGGCGCGCTGGACGCTGTCCTTGTCGGAGATCAGGGTGTCCGCGTGCGCGGGCAGCGCGACGAGGATGGACGCGAAGAACACGGCGATGGCCGTGATCAGGGCGCTGGATGCGTGCTTGAGCTGGGTCACGGTGATGTTGGCCTCTCTCCGTCGGGGTCGGGATCGGGGTCGACACTTCGGACCCGCGCGACCCGCCGATCGTAACACCGGGCCGGTCCAGGCCACCCCGGGGTCACCACGTGCGCTGGCCGTCGTCCGGGGCCACACCGCTGCCCTGGTCGACGACCTGCTGGCGCTGCTCGGCGGCCTGCTGCTCGCGGTCGGCCAGCTGGTGGTCCTTGGCCTCGGACGGGTCCTCGGCCTCCGGCTCGTCGGGGGGCGTGTCGCCCGTCTTGTCCTCGAGCCGCTGCGCGGTCTCGGCCAGCTGCTGCGCCAGCGTGCCCCGGTCGCCCCCGGGCGTGCTGCGGGCCGGGCACCGCGCCGTCGAGAGCACCAGCTGGGCCTGCTGGAGCCGGACCATCCCGCCCTTGGTGTCGCTCGACGACAGCAGCTCGTCGGCGCCGGCCTCCAGCGACCAGGCCCAGTTGAGGCGGACGAGGCATTGGGCGTCGTCCGGCGCGAGGCCCGCCGCGCGCTCGAAGTCGGCCGCGGCCGCGTCCCACAGCCGGAGGCCGTACTGGGCCGTGCCATGGTCGAAGGCCGGCACCCAGCGCTCGACGACGGCCAGGCGGCCCGCCGTTGCGAACGCCCGCTCCGCGCCCGCGGCGTCACCCGCCCGAGAGCGCTGCACGCCCACCTGCACGGCGCTCAGCTGGAGCGCGAGCCAGCCGGCCGCGCACAGCAGCAGGACGGCGGGGATCAGGGTCGCCCACAGCCAGCGGCGGGCGTTTCTCGTCCTCATCGCGGCACCTCCTCGCGGGCCGCGCGCCACCGGCGGAGGGCGCCGAACAGCTCCCAGCCCAGGGGCACGAGCGCGGCGAGCCCGAGCAACCAGGCGAACGACGCCGCGTCCAGGCCCTCGTCGCGCACGACGGCAGGGCTGGGTGCCGGCAGGGCGGCGGTGAAGGGCCCAGGCGACGCCCGGTGCTCGTAGGAGCCACCGAGCTCGGTGGCCACCCGGCGGAGCGCCGACTCGTCGATGTGCGACAGCTGGGGCTGCCCGTCGCGCTCGACCAGGCCGTCGGTCAGCGGGCTGGCGCGCATGGTGGCGCCGGCCTGGGTGCCGTAGCCGAGCACGAGGGCGTGGTCGGCGAGCCCGCGCAGCCCCGCGAACGACCCCGGCGCGTCGTCGGCCGTCTGCTCGCCATCGCCCAGGTACACGACGAGCCGCGTGGCGTCCGGCCGGGCCGCCGCGTCGTCGGCCAGCACCTGCTGCGCGAGCCCCGCGGAGGCCGCGATGTCGCTGCCCGAGCCGTACGCCTCCTCGCGCCAGCCGACCGTCCGGGCGAGGCTGACGATCGCGGAGGCGTCGGTGGTCCAGGGCGCGGAGATGCGGGCCACGTTGTCGCTGGCGATCGCGGCGTAGCGGGCCGGGCCGAGCCGGGCGACCAGCTCGGCGACGTCGGCCGCGACGCCGTCCATTCGCGGGCGCGAGCCGGCCCAGTCGGTGGCCCCCATCGAGGTGGTGCGGTCGATGATCAGCAGCACGTCGAGGCCGGTCGGCGGGGCGGCGCCCGCGCCGGGGGCCGGCCGGGGGAGCAGCGCCATGGCCGCCGCGAGCAGCAGGACGAGCAGCCGCCGCCACCAGGACCCGAGCCGCCAACCCACGGCCGTGAGCGCGATGCCCGCGGCCATGAGCAGCGCGGCGGGCCACACCAGGTCCGCGGCGTGCGCGCGCGGCGCGGCGACCAGCGCCCTTGCCTCCTGCGCGGTCACGGCGGCCTCGATCGCGCCGACATCGCTGGCAGGGCCGAGCGAAAGCACGTCGCCGCCGGTCAGCCGCAGCGCCTCGGCGAGCTGGCGCGTGACGCTCGGGGTGTTGTCCGCGGGCGCGATCCCGTACACCAGCGCGTTCCGCTCGACGGCGCGGCCGACGGCCTGGTCCAGCGTGAACAGCGGCCGCCCGGCCACCTGGTTGTCGGTGGCGAGCACGACGGTGCGCGAACGGTTCTCCTCGGGCACGTCGAAGCGCGAGAGGCAGCTCGTCAGGCCGTCGCCGATCAGCGAGGTGCCCTCGCCGATCTCGGTGCCGGGCACGACCCTGCCGTCCAGCCAGCCCTTGGCCTCGGTGAGCTGCTCGGTGATGAAGGCCGCGTCGTCGGTGAGCGGGAAGACGGTCACCGCGGAGGCATCGAACGCCACGAAGGCGATCCGCTGGCCGTCGAGGCGCTGGGCCAGCGCGAGGTAGGCGTCGACCACCTGCCGGTCCACCTCCGCCATGGAGCCGGAGACGTCGAGGCACAGCACGATGTCGCGGTTGGTGGTGCGTTCGGCCGAGGACAGCGGCTCGACGGGGCGGGCGACGGCGAGCAGCGCGCCGGTCGCGGCCAGGCTGAGCCCGGCCACCTGCACGAGCAGCGCGCGGGCGCGGCGGGCGGCCAGCGCGCGGAACCGGGGGAGTGAGCGCAGCCGGTCGGCGCCGGAGATCGGTGCCCCCGCGTCGCGCCGGGCCGCGGGCCTGCGGACAAGGGCGATCGCGCCGACCAGGAGCAGCACCATGGTCGCGGCCAGGGCGGCCCAGGGTTGGGTCAGCGCCATCGCGAGACCACCTCCCTGGCCGCGGCGGCGATCGCGTCGGCGTCGTCGTCGGTGCCGCCGAACGCGTAGGCGTCGACCCGGTCGGCCAGCGCCGACGCCGGGCCGAGCCGCGGGTCCTTCAGCGCCTCGAGGCGCAGCTGGTCGGCCGACTGGTAGTCCGCGTCGCCGTCGCCGACGGTGCCGACGAAGGTGCGCGCAGCCTGCCCGATCCGCCGCGCGCGTTCGGGGCCCGGAAGGTCGGTGGCCGCCAGCTCGTCGATCCGGCGCAGGGCGTCGGCGCGCAGGAGGGCGAGGGCGTCGTCGGCCCGCGGGGGTGTCGTGCGCAGCGCCCGCCACCGCCAGATGCCCAGCGCGGCCAGGCCGAGAGCCGTCAGCGCGAGCGCGGCGACGACGAGCCACCACCACCAGGCGTGCGTCAGCGGCGGGTTGAGTTCGAGGAGGGCGTCAGCGGGCACGGCGCTGCCTCCTGACCAGGGCGACGACGTCGCGCGCGACGAGTGCGGGGTCGGCGAGCACGGCCTCGGCCACGCCCAGCCGGGCGAGCGCGGCGGCGCGGCGGGCCGCGCGGTCGGCCGTCGCCTCGCGCAGCTCGCGGCGGAGTTCGTCGTCGTCCAGCCAGTCGGGCAGCGCGCGGCCCGTGTCGAGGTCGAGCAGCGGGCGGCCGGCCAGCTCGGGGGCTGTGGGATCGGCGTCGGGGATCGTCAGCCAGAGCACCTGGTGCTGGGCGGCGAGGCGCCGGATGCGGGCCTCCAGGTCGGCCGTGAGGTCCACGTCGTCCGAGATCACCGCGACGACGGCCCGACGGCGTAGCGTCCGGGCCGCGGTGGCGAGCAGCGCGCCCAGGTCGGCCGGCGCGGCGTCGGGCGAGACGGTGGCCTCGGCCAGGCCCAGCTGGTGCTCCAGGTCCACGAGGCGTGTCGACGGCCGGGCCGCGCGCACGTGGTCGCCGTCGCTCCAGAGCATGCCGACGTAGTCGCCGAAGCCGGTGGCGAGCACGCCGAGCGCGGCGGCCGCATCGAGCGCCACCTCGGCCTTGGGGGTCGTCGGGGTGGCGAGGCCGGCCAGCCCGCGGCCGCCGGCCACCGCGATCAGCAGCGTGCTGCGCCGCTCGGCCACGTGCCGCTTGACCAGCAGCGCGCCGCTGCGGGCCGTCGCCCGCCAGTCGATGTCGGAGACCTCGTCGCCCACCACGTACTCGCGCAGGTCGTTGAAATCGAGGCTGCGGCCCACGTGCAGCGACGCGTGGACGCCCTCCAGCGGATCCGACACCTTGTGCCGGATCGCGAGGGCGACCGTCGCGCGGATGCGGGTGATGCGGGCCATCTACGGAGTGGGCACCGTGGCGAAGATGGCGTCGATGAGCTCCTCCGGGCGGACGCGCTCGGCGAGCGCCTCGAAGGTGAGGATGAGCCGGTGGCGAAGCACGGCGTGCCGCATGCCCGTGACGTCGCCCGGCGTGACGTAGCCGCGGCCGTCGAGCAGCGCGGAGGCGCGTGCGACGTGCAGGAACGCGAGCGCGCCGCGGGGGCTGGCGCCGTACTCGATCCAGCGCGCCTGGTCGCCCGAGAGGAAGTCGGCCGGGCGCCGCGAGACGTTGACCAGCTCGACGATGTAGCGCTTGATGGTGTCGTCGACCCGCACGCGCTTGGTCAGCTCCTGCAGCTGGAGCACCTCGTCGGTGGTGGCGCAGGCGGTGGTGACGTGCTCGAACGCACCCGCCTCGCTGCGGCTCAGCACCTCGAACTCCTCGTCCGGGCTGGGGTAGGCTACCACCTCCTTGAGCAGGAAGCGGTCGAGCTGCGCCTGCGGCAGCACGTAGGTGCCCTCCTCCTCGATGGGGTTCTGGGTGGCGAGCACCACGAACGGGCTGGGCAGCGGATAGCTGCGGCCGCCGATGGTGGTCTGCCGCTCCTGCATCGCCTCGAGCATCGCCGACTGCGTCTTGGCCGACGAGCGGTTGATCTCGTCGAGCAGCACGAAGTTCGCGTGCACGGGGCCCAGCTCGGTGCTGAACCGGCTGGTCGACTGGTCGAAGATCTGCGAGCCGATGATGTCGCTGGGCAGCAGGTCCGGCGTGCACTGCACGCGCGCGAAGCTGCCGTCGACGGCGCGGGCGAGGGTGCTGGCCGCGAGCGTCTTCGCCAGGCCGGGCACCGACTCCAGCAGGATGTGGCCCTGGCTCAGCACCGTGACGAGCAGCGCCTTGAGAAGCTGCGGCTGGCCGACGACGGTGGCGCCGAACGTGGCCGACAACCGGTCGAGCGTGGCCTTCGCGCCGTCGATCTCGTCGGCGGTCAGCGGCGGGCGGGTGGGCTCAGTCATCGGGGTCTCCTAGGTCGGGGTGCCACATGTTCTGGATGGTGCGGGCGGTGGCGCGGCGCGCGAGGGCACGGGGCGCGACGCCCTGCGGCTCGGCGTCGGTGGGCTCCGCGGGGAGCGGGCGCGCGTCGTGGCTGCGGCGCAGGGCGCGCAGCAGCGGCAGGCCGACGAGCAACAGGAAGAGGAAGGTGGCCACGCCGCGCGTGAGGTCGTAGGCGAACGACGTCTCCCAGCAGTACTGCCAGAGCCGCACGGCCGCGTCCCACGGCGGGAGCCCTGGCAGGAAGGTGCCCGACTCGGACGGGTCGCCCGCCCAGCCCGTGAGGTTGAGCAGGACGCCGGACAGCGGCCCGAGGGGCAGGGCGAGCAGCGCGGCGCCGAGCCAGGCGGCGACCGTACCGAGCGGCCGGACGAGCGTTCCCGCGAGGCCCCAGAGGCCCCAGACCAGGCACTGCGCCACGAGGTGCTCGGTGACCGTGTCGGTGACCAGCGACGAGAGCAGCGCCGAGGCGGCGCCCGTGAGGAAGCCCGCGGGGCCGCCCATCGTCGCGCCGGCCAGCAGCGGGAACGCGTAGAGGAACTCCACGCCGCTGGCGCCGGGGTGCAGCGCGGCTCGGGTGAGGGTGGCGGCGGTGCCGAGTAGCGCGGCCGGCGCGAACGGCCTGAGGGTCCTGCCCGCCGTCGTCCAGAGTGCGAAGCCGAGCAGGAGGAGCAGCGCGGAGACGGCCGCGAGCACCCACGGCACCTCGGCGGCCCGCGCGGCGCCGTCGGGCGCGGTGCTCGACGACCACACGGGCCAGGCCAACCAGCCCAGACCGACGGCGAGAGTGAGGAGGACCGCCAGCCGCGGCCCCGCGCCGGTGACGGCGCCCACGGGCCTCATGCCGCACCCCCGGACAGCACGGCGGCCGACTCGATGATCTCGCCGAGCCGCGTCGGGGCCGTCCGCGGCAGCGCCTGGGCGGTCAGCGGGAGGGCGGGCAGCGCGTGCTGCACGGCGCCGGGGGAGCCGAACGCGACGATCTCCTCGCCGTCGACGACCGCGATCCGGCGACAGGCGCGGACCAGGAACTCCACGTCGCGGCTGGTGACGATCCTGATCCCCGGGGAGCCGTCGGCGAGCGCTCGCTGCGCCGCGATCTGGCCGGTCTGGTCCAGGCCGAGCTGCGGCTGCGGCAGCCACACCGCCCCGGGCGTCTCGCGCGCCAGCAGCATCCTGAGGGCCGCCCGCTCGCCCGACGAGTGCGTGGCGAGCGTCGCCCAGGGACGCACACCGCGCAGCGCGCCCAGGGCCCCGGACGCGGCCGTGCGATGCCGGGCATCCCAGGCGGCCAGCAGGTCGACGGGCGTGAGCGCCTCGGGCAGGACGCTGGGCACGCGCGCGCCGCCGAGCCGGGCGACCAGCCGTCGGGCGACCGGTTCCGCGCGACCCGAGCGGTGCACGACGCCGATGGCCTCGCCGGGCAGGATGTCCAGCTGCCGCCCGGAGAGCCCCAGCTCGGCCGCGTCGACCGTCACCTCGGGCGCGTGCGCGACCCTGCGCCCCGACGGCACCGCGCGGGTGAGGGCGGGGGAGCCGACGAGCCGGCGCACCGCGGCCGGCGTCCGGCAGCGGCCACGTGGCAGGCCGAAGACGCGGGCCAGCGTCAGCAGGGTCGGCTCGCGGACCGTCGCGGGCTGCCAGTCGTCGAGGGGGATCGTCGGTTCGCCGGGTTCGGCCACGTCGTCGGCGAACGCCCACACCGCGTCCAGCTGGTGCTCGGCCCAGAGCACGTGGGCTCCGTCCGCGGCCCGGGCGCGCAGGGCCCGGCCCAGGTCGTGGCGCAGCGCCGGGTCGGCCGCGGCCATCACCTGGTCGACCAGCACGACGGACGTCCTCGGGGCGAGCCGCAGCTCGGCCAGCGCGAGGCGCGCGCGGAGATCCGGCGGCAGCGACGAGACGGGCCGGTCCAGGCGGTCGGCGAGTTCCTCGTCGTCGGCCACCGCGTCCAGCTCGGCGAGCGCCTCGCGCACGGACCGGGGATCGGGCGCGGCGGGATCGACGAGCAGGACGCGCAGGGCGACATCGCCCGGGTCGGCCGCGAGCAGGTCGACGCCGTCGAGCAGCGCGCGGCCGGCGAACCGCGCGCCCGGCGGCGCGTCGCGCGCGAGCAGGGCGAACAGGGTGCTCGTCCCGCGGCCGCCGGGGCCGACCAGGGCGGTGACCCGGCCCGTGTCGGCGGTCAGGCGGAGGTCGTCGATCGCGGTGCCGCGGCCCGGCAGGTCGACGCGGATGCCGTCCAGCTCAAGCATCGCGGCCCTCCTCGGTGAGCAGCAGCGCGACGGGCAGGGCCACGGCCGCGAGCAGGGGGAGGAGCGGCGCGCCCGGCCAGCCGTCCGCGGGCGTCCAGACGAGCGCGTCGAAGCCGGGCAGC
Organism: Arachnia sp.; assembly: GCA_047602285.1. Classification (GTDB taxonomy): domain Bacteria; phylum Actinomycetota; class Actinomycetes; order Propionibacteriales; family Propionibacteriaceae; genus Arachnia. The sequence continues at coordinate 1,005,260 of JASGHR010000001.1, read as the reverse complement.
CAGGGCCGTCCCAGCCAGGTGACGGCCAGGACGAACGCGCCGACCAAGGGCCACGCGGGGCGGCCCGCGTCGGCCGCGGTGGCGGCGAGCGCGAGCAGCCCCAGCAGCGGGAGGAGCGCCAGATCCAGCGGTGACCAGGCCTGACGCAGCGTCGCGGGGACGGCGCCCGCGAGCGACAGCACGGGCAGCGCCGCGAGCAGCGCCAGCAGCAGGCCGCGCAGCGCCGTGCGCCAGGCGGGGTCGTCGGCGGGACGGGCGCGGTGCGCGGCGGCGCGGGCGAGCGCGAACGTCTCACCCCACCCCGACCGGCCCGGCCAGCCCTGCGACGCCTCGGCGCGCCGACGATGCCACGCGGCCACCGTTGCGTCGCCGAGGAAGCACCAGGGGCCGACCAACTCGGCGCCCCGGCCGAGGGCCGCGCGGGCCAGCGCCCACCAGCGCGTGCCGGGGAGCGCCTGCCAGGCCACGCCGAACAGCGCGCACAGCGCGAACGCGCGCAGGCCGGCGACGGCGCTCGTCAGCAGGCCGTCGGAGGTGACAGGGCCGCCCAGCGCCACGCCGTCGCTGATCTGCCAGGTGGGCAGCGGGAGCAGCACCGTGCCGCTCGCGCCCATCGGGAGGAGGACGGGGACCACCAGCCACCACGCGAGCGCGGCGAGGCCCAGGGCCACGGCACGCCGGTGCGCCAGGCGTCGGCGCGCGCCGCAGAGCGGCCCGGCCAGCGCGACGGCGAGCGCGAGCGTGCCGAGGAACAGCGGGTTGGTGGCGCCCAGGGCGGCGGCGCCGAGGAGGAGCAGGGTGGCGGCGAGCAGGGCTGCGGTCATGCGAGGCGCCTCCTGCGCGCGCCGATCCCGAATCCCACCGCGACGGTGGCCAGCGCGGCCGCCGCGATGCCGCCGGCGGCCGCCGTCACCGTCGCGGTCGGGTGCGCGATCAGGACCGCGGCCCCGGCCACGCGCTCACCGACGGGCGGCGGCGCGGGCCACGCGGCGCGGGGTGCGGCGGTGCCCGTGGTGCCCGGGGTGGCCAGCCAGGTGGCCACCGCGGTGCCCGCCGTGACGTTGCGCAGCCGGAAGGCGTGCGGGGCTGCGGTGAGGCCGCGCGGCATCTGGTAGGAGACGATGGCCACGCCGTCGGGGCGGCGGGCCGGCTGGTTGCCCTCCCGGCCGTCGAGGGTCGCATCGTGCCAGCGGCCGTCGTCGTCGGCGTAGTCGACGGCGAACTGGGAGCCGGGCACCGTGCCCACGAGGTGCAGGTCCAGCGCGGCCCCGGCGGGCTTCAGGTCGCCGTAGCCGTCGCCCAGCAGGGTGGGCGTGCGGGAGCCGAAGGGCACGAACCCGCCGATGGCCTCCGAGAGGTCGCCGACCTCGGCGCCGCCCAGGCTGACGAGCGCCCAGCCGCCGGCCAGGCCGTCGGGCGCCGGGGGAATGGTCAGGTCGATGCGGGTCACGCCGCTGGCGGGGACGAGCACCTCGCCGCCCTTCGTGAGGGGCGTCAGGGCTGTCACGACGCCGTCGGCCATGGTGGCCAGGGACACCACGACCTCCACGCGCGCGCCCGGAGCCCCGGTGACGACCACAGGGTAGGTGGCGCCCTCGCGCATCCAGGGGTCGAAGCGGAGCGAGCAGCCCGCGGGTGCGTCGGCGCACAGCGCGGTGACCTGCGGCGGAGTGTCCGCGCGGGCGGCGAGCGGCGTGGCGGCGAGCAGGAGGGCGGCGAGCGCGGCGGGCAGGAGACGCCTCATTCGTCCTCCACCCCTGCGGCGCGGGGCGTGCGCAGCCCGAGCGAAGCGGCGGTGACAAGGGCGCCAACAGCCGCTGCGAGGCCCGCGACCGTCAGCAGCGGGGAGAGCGGATGGGCCGGCGCCGCCGAGGCGGGCCCGCCGGGCGTGCGGGCCGCGTTCTCGGCGCCCCAGACGGTGGGGGTGGGCGACGGCACCGCCGATGCCACGGGCGCCACGGTCTGGACCCGCGTGGCGCTGGGTGTCGGGGTCGGCGTCGGTGTGGGGGTCGGCGTGCGCGAGACCGTCGGCGTGGGCGTCGTCCTGGTCGGGGTGGGGGTCGGCGTCGTGCGCGTCGGCGTGGGTCTCCGGCTCGGACGCTTCGTCGGTGTCTTGGTCGGCGTCCTCGTCGAGCGCGGCGTCGAGGCGGTCTTGGTCGGCGTCGCCGTCGCGCGGGGCGTGGTCGTCGTGGTGGAGGTCGGCGAGCCGGTGGGCGTCGCGTCGCCGGTTGGGGTCTCCTCCGGCGGCGTGGTCTCAGGCTTCTCAGCGAACTCCGGGGTGACGCGGGGCACGGGCAGCGGCTCGCCCGGCTCGGCGGGGTTGTAGGTGAAGCTCCAGAACCGGTCGGTGTACGGCGGCGAGGCGGCGAATTGCCCCTCGCTGCCCCAGCCGTCGATGGAGCCGACGCGGGAGTGCCAGTACATCGCGTCCTCCGGGGGCACGATGCCGTTGATGCTGGTGATCAGCGCGTTCCTGTTCGTGTACGGCACGCCCGCCGAGGCGAGCACCGGCTCCAGCTTGCCCTCGCCCGAGCGGGGCAGCGCGTCGCCCGCTCCGCTCAGCGGGATGCAGCGCACGAGCGCGGTGTCGTCCTGGTTGCCCGGCACCGCGGGGACGGCATCGTTGGGCGCCATCGACCACTCGATGACCACCGTGAGCCCCTCGCCCTGGTAGCACCAACCGTCGTGCCACGGCTCGTCGCCGACGGCGGGGAGCCCGGACGCGGCGAGGAGCACGACGGCGGCCGCCGCCTGGGCGCCCACCCATCGCCATCCGGATCGCCTCGCCGGCATCATCTCTCCCTCAATGCGCGACGGGTGGCGCGCCGAGGCGCGCCACCCGTCGGAGAATCGTCAGTTGCCGGTGTCGGGAAGCCCGATCCCACCGTTGGTCTTGGTGGGCGACGGGGTCGGCGTCGGGCTCTGGGACGGCTGGGCCGTCGTGGTGGGCGTGGGGGTGGCCGAGGGCTCGGGCGTCTCGGTCGGCTCGGGGGTCTCCGAGGGCTCCGGGGTCTCGGACGGCTCAGGGGTGGGCTGATCCAGCGGGTTGGCCGGCTGCGGCGGCTGCCAGTTCTGCTCCTCCACGAAGCCGACGACGAGGCTCATGGCCACCATGCCGCCCGGCTCGGGCTTCAGGGTGTTGGCGCCGACCTGCGAGAGGGTCCACGCATCGGGCAGGGCTCCGTCGGCCTCGGGAGCCTTGGACCACACGGCCCACCACTCCTCGTTCGGCACCCACTCTGCGGTCCTGCCGTCGACGGTGTTGATGAAGCCCGACTCCGTGGCGAGGCCCGTGTCGTGCAGCGCCTCCTCAGCGGTGGCGAAGTGGCTGGCGCACGCGCCGGTCACCGTGTCGTCGTACTGGACGTGCACCCAGACCAGCTTCGCGGCGACGCACTCCTGCGCGGTGGTGGGCGGCGCGGCCTGCGCCGGGAGGACGACGAAGCCGAGCCCCGCGGTCAGGGCCGCGGCGGACGCGATGGACAGGCGCTTGGCGGTGGAGCGCTTCAGCATGAGGGACCTCTATTCCCGGTAGGTCCGTCGGACAAGACATCCGCAGTGCGCGACGGAGAGTTGCATCTCGTGCCAGAAGGCGGTCCGACTCCCCTGATGGGATCACGGTTGCGCGACAGTTCCGGGATCTCACCGGATTCGCCCCCTGACGGCGCAGATCCTACCTGAGAGAGCGCTCAGGAACGTACGTCGGTCCGCCGCCTGCCGCGCCCCGGTGGGCGTCGGATAGCCTCGGCCCATGTCGTATGCCCCGGAGCTCACCACGCTGGCCTATGTCACGACGCCCGACCGCGCCCGGGTGCTGCTCGTCCACCGCGTGGCCCGCAGCCACGACGAGCAGCTGGGCAAGTACAACGGCCTAGGCGGCAAGGTGGAGCCAGGGGAGGACATCGTCGCGGCGGTGCGCAGGGAACTGCGCGAGGAGGCGTGCATCGAGGCGACGTCGCTCGAACTGCGCGGCACGGTGTCCTGGCCCGGGTTCAACGGCCGCGACGTGTTCGGCTTCGTGTTCCTCGTCACGGCCTTCGACGGCGACGTGCCCGAGGCCAACGAGGAGGGCACGCTGGCCTGGCACGACGTCGCCACCATGATGGAGCTGCCCATGTGGGACGGCGACCGGCACTTCCTGCCGTTGGTGTTCGACCCCGCCGTCGGCCAGTTCCACGGCGTCATCCCCTACGACGGCGGCCACAGCGTGGGCTGGCAGGTGTCGTTCGTCTGAGCGCTCTAGGCTCGTTTCCATGCGCATCGACCTCAACGCAGACGTCGGCGAGTCGTTCGGCCGCTGGCGGCTGGGCGACGACGACGCGATCCTTGGCGCCGTCACCAGCGCCAACGTCGCCTGCGGATTCCACGCGGGCGACCCGCTGACGCTCACCGAGACCTGTCGGCTGGCGGCCGAGCGGGGCGTGGCGATCGGCGCGCAGGTCAGCTACCGCGACCTCGCAGGGTTCGGCCGCCGGTTCCTCGACGCCTCGCCGGCCGAGCTCGCCGCCGACGTCGTCTATCAGATCGGCGCGCTGGACGGGATCTGCCGGGCCTTCGACACGCGGGTCAGCTACGTGAAGCCGCACGGCGCGCTGTACCACGCGGTTGTCGGCCACGAGGGGCAGGCGCGGGCCGTCGTCGACGCCGTCAGTGCGTTCGACCGCTCGCTCGCGGTGCTGGGCGCGCCCGGGTCGGCGCTGCTGCGCGCCGCCGAGGAGGCGGGCCTGCGGCCGGTCGCCGAGGGGTTCGCCGACCGCGGCTACCTGCCCGACGGCGGACTGGTTCCCCGTTCGCGCCCGGACGCGCTCGTCACCGACCCCGCGGAGGTCGCCCGACGCGTGGTGACCATGGCGACCGAGCAGACGGTCACGGCCGTCGACGGCTCGGTGGTCCGCCTGGACGTCGAGTCCGTGTGCCTGCACGGCGACACCCCGGGCGCCGGCGCGCTCGCGGCCGGAGTGCGGTCGGCGCTGGAGGCCGCCGGCGTCGCCGTCGCGGCCTTCGCCCCGTGAGGATCCTGCCATGCGGCCCGCACGCGGTGCTGCTGGAGTTCGACTCGCTCGACGAGGTGCTGGCGGCCCATCGTCGGCTGCGAGCAGCAGTGGAATCCGGTGGGCCGTGGGCGGCCGTGACCGACCTCGTGCCTGCTGCGCGCACGCTGCTGGTCGTGACGGCAAACCCGGCGGCGCTGTCGGCGGCCCTTGTGGAACGGCTGGCGGAGGGCCCATCGTCGATCGAGCGGGAGGACGGGGATGAGGTCGTGGTGCCGACGATCTACGACGGCGACGACCTGGCCGAGGTCGCGCGGCTGACCGGTCTCACTGTCGATGAGGTGATCGCGGCGCATACCGGCACCCTCTGGCGGGCGGCCTTCGGGGGATTCGCGCCCGGCTTCGTCTACCTCGTCGGTGGTGACCCGCGGCTGCGCGTGCCGCGGCTGTCTTCGCCCCGGACGCGTGTGCCCGCGGGCGCCGTCGCGCTCGCCGACGAGTTCAGTGGGGTGTATCCGACGGCCTCGCCCGGCGGCTGGCGGTTGATCGGCAGGACCGATGCCGTGCTGTTCGACTCGGTCGCGGCTTCGCCCTCACTGATCGCGCCCGGAGATACGGTGCGGTTCGTCTCGTCGTCGGAGGAGCCGCGACAATCGTTCCCTGAGGAGCCGCGAGGAACGAGCGGTGTCCGGTCGTTCCCTGAGGAGCCGCGAGGAACGAGCGGTGTCCGGTCGGTCCCTGAGGAGCCGCGAGGAACGAGCGGCGTCTCGAAGGGTCCGATTGCTGGGACAGGAACCGGCACTGCGCATGAGGCCCAGCGCCTTGCCGACTCACAGTGCAAACGCGCGCTCGTCGTGGAGCGGGCGCTGTTGCCTGTGCTCGTCCAGGACCGAGGGCGCCCAGGGCTAGGCGCCGTCGGTGTCTCGGCGAGCGGGGCCGCCGACAGGGCGGCCTACGAGCTGGGCGCGAGGTTGGTGGGCAACGAGCGCGGTGAGGCGGCGCTCGAGATCACGCTGGGGCAGGCCGCGTTCACCGCGCGTGGTGCCTTGACGGTGGCGTTGACCGGTGCCCCGTGCCCGGCGGGTGTCGGCGGCCGGGCGGTGTCGCACGCCGTGGTGTTCGCCGTCGGTGACGGTGAGACGCTCACCCTCGGAGCACCCAGCGCGGGGCTGCGCACGTATCTCTCCGCGCGCGGAGGTATCGACGCGGTGGAGGTGCTCGGGTCGCGGGCGCGCGACACGCTCGGCGGCCTCGGACCCGCGCCGCTCAAGGCCGGCGACGAGGTGAGCCTCGGGCCGACACCACCCGGGTGGGCGCCCGGGGTCGACGTCGTCCCGCTGCCGCCTGTGCCCGACGTCGCCACGCTGCGCTACCTGCCCGGGCCGCGGGCCGACTGGGTCGAGGGACTCGCCGCGTCGGAGTGGACGGTGGGCGACGCCGTCGACCGGGTGGGCGTGCGACTGACCGGCCGGCCGCTCGCCCGGCGCGGGGGAGAGCTACCCAGTGAGGGCGTGGTGCGCGGGGCGATCCAGGTGCCGCCGTCGGGCGAGCCTGTGCTCTTCCTGGCCGACCACCCGCCCACAGGCGGATACCCCGTCGTCGGCGTGCTGACGGACGCCTCGGCCGATGCGGCAGCCCAGCTCCGGCCGGGCGACCGCGTGCGGCTCGACCCCGTCTGACGCCTTCAAATATTCGATCGGCGGAGAAATAGTTGGAATCCGCCGCGCGCGACGCCCTGCGGTGTCAGGATGTGCCATGGCGAAGAAGCACCCGCGGATGAACAAGGAACTCTACGAGGCCGAGCTGCTGGCCCTGCAGGCCGAGCTGGTCGAGATGCAGGAGTGGGTCAAGGAGACCGGCGCCCGCGTCGTCGTGGTGTTCGAGGGTCGCGATGCCGCGGGCAAGGGCGGCGCGATCAAGCGGATCACCGAATATCTGAACCCGCGCGTCGCTCGCGTGGTGGCCCTCCCGGCCCCCACCGAGCGCGAGCGCACGCAGTGGTACTTCCAGCGCTACGTCGAGCACCTGCCCGCGGCCGGCGAGATCCGGCTGTTCGACCGCTCCTGGTACAACCGTGGCGGCGTCGAGCGTGTCATGGGCTACTGCACGGCCGAGGAGCACCGCCGCTTCCTCCGGCAGTGCCCGATCTTCGAGCGGATGCTGCTCGAAGACGGCGTCATCCTGCTGAAGTACTGGTTCTCCGTGTCGGACAAGGAGCAGACGAAGCGGTTCAAGTCGCGCCTCACGGACCCCATGCGCCGGTGGAAGCTGTCGTCGACCGACCTCGAGTCGATCACCCGCTGGGAGGAGTACTCCCGCGCCAAGGACGAGATGTTCGTGCACACGGACATCGACGGCGCCCGCTGGCACGTCGTCGAGTCGGAGGACAAGCGCAAGGCCCGGATCAACATGATCCATCACCTGCTGAGCTCCATCCCGTACAGCCATGTGGATCGGCCCGCGCTGACGTTCCCCAAGCGCCCGCCGTCGACGGGCTACCGCCGCACGGACCGCGCGCTTCAGCTCGAGGTGCCGGACTACGCCGCGACCCTGAAGCCCGAGGACGTTCCCGAGCCGTACGTCGACGTCGAGGACGAGCCGCTGCCCCACGTCGAGCCGTCGCCCGTCGAGGTGGACGCTGAGGAACGTCCCGTGAGCGACGACGTGGAGAACACCCCTTGGCACTCGGCTTGATTGAGTGCTAACTCCGCGATAGTTTGTCTCTTAGCACTCGGCATGCCTGGGTGCTAACGGCCACGGCGGCACCCGCGACGACGCCCGGCCATGACTAGACAACTCATCCCGGGTCTCCCGGAACGCGAAGAGAAAGGTGTTTGACGTGGCAACCACGATCAAGCCGCTCGAGGACCGCATCCTCATCAAGCCCCTCGAGGCCGTTCAGACGACCGCCTCCGGCCTTGTCATCCCCGACACGGCCAAGGAGAAGCCGCAGGAGGGCAAGGTCATCGCCACCGGTCCCGGCCGCATCGACGACAAGGGCAACCGCGTCCCGCTGGATGTCGCCGAGGGCGACGTCGTCATCTTCTCGAAGTACGGCGGCACCGAGGTCAAGTACGACGGCCAGGAGTACCTGCTGCTCAACGCCCGCGACATCCTCGCCGTCGTCTCCAAGTAAGGACACCGAAACAGATGGCAAAGATTCTCGCTTTCGACGAGGAGGCGCGCCGCGCGCTCGAGCGCGGTGTCGATACCCTCGCCAACACCGTCAAGGTGACGCTCGGCCCCAAGGGTCGCTACGTCGTCCTCGACAAGAAGTGGGGCGCCCCGACCATCACCAACGACGGCGTGACCGTCGCCAAGGAGGTCGAGCTCGAGGATCCGTACGAGGATCTCGGCGCCCAGCTGGCCAAGGAGGTGGCCACCAAGACGAACGACGTCGCGGGTGACGGCACCACCACCGCCACCGTCCTGGCTCAGGCCATGGTGCACGCCGGCCTGCGGGCCGTCGCCGCAGGGGCCAACCCGGTGGGCCTCAAGCGTGGCATCGACAAGGCCGTCGAGGCCGTCGTCGAGCGTCTGCGTGAGAACGCGCGCCCGGTCGACACCACGGACGACATGGCCTCGGTCGCCACCATCTCCTCGCGCGACGAGCAGATCGGCTCGCTGATCGCCGACGCGTTCGACAAGGTCGGCAAGGACGGCGTCATCACCGTCGACGAGTCCAACACCTTCGGCACCGAGCTCGAGTTCACCGAGGGCATGCAGTTCGACAAGGGCTACCTGTCGCCGTACTTCGTGACCGACGCCGACCGCATGGAGGCCGTGCTCGAGGATCCCTACATCCTCGTCAACAGCGGCAAGATCTCCTCGATGAACGACCTGCTCCCGCTGCTGGAGAAGGTCATCGCGGCCAAGGGCACGCTGTTCATCGTGGCCGAGGACGTCGACGGCGAGGCGCTGTCGACGCTCGTGGTCAACAAGATCCGCGGCACGTTCACCTCCGTCGCCGTCAAGGCCCCGGCCTTCGGCGATCGCCGCAAGGCGATGCTCGAGGACATCGCGATCCTCACCGGCGGCCAGGTCGTCGCGCCCGAGGTGGGCCTCAAGCTCGACCAGGTGGGCCTCGAGGTGCTCGGCCGCGCTCGTCGCGTCGTCGTCACCAAGGACAACACCACCATCGTCGACGGTGCCGGTGAGCACGCCGAGGTCGCCGGTCGCGTCGCGCAGCTGCGCGCCGAGATCGAGCGCACGGACTCCGACTGGGATCGCGAGAAGCTCCAGGAGCGCGTCGCGAAGCTCGCCGGTGGCGTGTGCGTGATCAAGGTCGGCGCCGCCACCGAGGTGGAGCTGAAGGAGAAGAAGCACCGCATCGAGGACGCCGTCTCGGCCACCCGCGCGGCCATCGAGGAGGGCATCGTCGCCGGTGGCGGCTCGGCCCTCATCCATGCGGGCAAGGTGCTCGAGGGCAACCTCGGTCTCGAGGGCGACGAGGCGGCCGGCGTGACGGTCGTCGCGAAGGCGCTCGTCGAGCCGCTGCGCTGGATCGCCGAGAACGGCGGCGAGGCCGGCTACGTCATCACGACGAAGGTCGCGGAGCTCGAGGTCGGCCACGGCTACAACGCCAAGATCGGCGAGTACCAGAACCTCGTCGAGAACGGCGTCATCGACCCGGTGAAGGTCACGCGTTCCGCGCTGGCCAACGCCGCGTCGATCGCCTCGCTGCTGCTCACCACCGAGACCCTGGTGGTGGACAAGCGCGAGTCCGACGACTGATCTCAACGATCGATCTGCGACGGCGCCCCGGGTGATCCCGGGGCGCCGTTCGCATGCGGAGGGGCGGTTTCGCCCCGGCGCCGTGTCGCAGGGCTGCGACAGGGCTGAGACACGACGGGGACCAACGGCGGCGCTCCCGTCCATAATCTCTTGAGACATGAAGAACATCACCCGCACCGCCGTCGCCCTCGTCCTCCCCGGTCTGCTCCTCGCCTCGGGGTGCAGCCTGACGACGTCGACGGAGCCCGCGTCGCCGGCCACCGGGCCGGTGAAGACCGTGCCCGCCGAGCAGAAGACACCCGCCCCGGAGACCACGCCGCCGACGCCGTCCGAGACGCCGTCTCAGTCGCCGAGCGGCGCGCCCACCGAGGACGACGCCATCCGCGACTGGGATCCCGACGGGGTCTTCGACCGGGACACCTACCTGGCGGCCGCCACGATCGAGGACGCCTGCACCGCGGGCAAGGTCGTGGCCGACAAGGACGGGACCATCGTCTCGATCCCCGCGGACTGCCCGCAGGTGGAGGTCATCGGCGTCGGGGCCGTCGTCGTGGCCGAGGACATCGGCGCCTTGTCCGTCAGCGGGGCGGGCGCCGTCGTCCTGGTCAAGGGGCTGGAATCGGTGCACCTGACCGAGGACGCCGTCGGCGCCGTCGTCATCTGGGAGGACGGCTCGCCGCAGATCCAGAACGAGGCCGTCGGCTCGGTCGTCCGCAGCCGGTGAGTACGAAGGGAGCCGTCGTGAACTACTACCAGCCGCGCAGCACCAACGGCCTCGCCATCGCGACGCTCGTCACGGGCATCTGCGGATTGGCCGTCGTGCCCATCGTGCTCGGCCACCTCTCGCTCGGCCAGATCCGCCGCACGGGTGAGGACGGGCAGGCGCTCGCCGTCGTCGGCCTCGTGCTCGGCTACCTCACCGCCATCGGGTACGCGATCGCGATCCTGTTCGTGCTCCTCGGCGGGCTCGGCATCTTCCTGAGCGGGCGCTGATGGCCGTGATCCTGCTGGTCGACGACGAGGAGGCCATCACCGGCACCCTGGCGCCGTACCTCGAACGCTCCGGCTTCGAGGTGCGGTGCGTCGGCGACGGCGAGGCCGCGTTGGAGGCCCTGGCCGCGGGCGCCTACGACATCATCGTGAGCGACATCCTCATGCCGCGTCGCGACGGCCGCTCGCTCGTGCGCGAGCTCCGCGCCCGGCAGGACTGGACCCCCGTCATCCTCCTCACTCAGGTGGACGGCTCGTTCGAGCGCTCGGCCGCGCTGGACGAAGGGGCCGACGACTACCTCGGGAAGCCGTTCGACCCACCGGAGCTCGTCTCCCGGATCCGCGCCGTGCTGCGCAGGACGAGGCCGGGCGAACGCACGCTCGCCTCCGCCCGTCGCCTCGTCAGCGGTGACCTGGAGTTCGACCGCGTCTCGCGCCGGGTGTTCGTGGCCGGCCGCGAGGTGGTGCTCACCCCGCGCGCCGTGCTGCTGCTCGAGTACTTCATGGGCCATCCCGACGAGCTGCACACGCGCGAGCGGCTGCTCGGCACGCTGTGGGGCTACGAGTTCGCGGTCTCGACGCGCGCCGTCGACCATCGGGTGGCCGAGCTGCGCCGCGTGCTCGGCGACGACGCGCAGGCGCCGCGCTGGATCGAGACCGTCACCAGCGGCGGATATCGGTTCGTGGGGGAGGTGCGGGGCGCGTGAGGAGGTGGCTCGGGTTGCTCCCGCTGGCCGTCGGCGCCGCGGCGGCGATCGTGGTTGTGCTGTCGGGCCTCGACCGGTGGCTCGTCCTGTCGGCCCGCGTGTGGCTGGTGCTGCTCGTCGTGGGCGCGCTGGCGTCGGCCGCGTGGTTCGGCGTAGCGGCGCTCCTCAGCCGCGGCAGGCGGCGCATCGCGGAGGCCGAGGCGCGGGTGCGCGACGAGGAGCGGCTCGCCCGGCGCCGGTTCATGCGGCGCCTGGACCACGAGCTGAAGAACCCCGTTACGGCGATCAGGACGGCGCTGGCAAGCGAGGGGGAGGGCTCGCCCGCGCTGCAGGTGGCCGGGGCCCAGGCCCGCAGGCTGGGCGCGCTCGTCGGCGACCTCGCGAAGCTCGCCGACCTGGAGACGCGCGCGCTCGAGAGCGAGCCCGTCGACCTGCGATCGCTCGTCGACGAGGTGCTCGAGGCGCTGCCGCCCGCCGACAGGAGGATCTCGGTCGAGTTCCCCGACGTGCCCTGGCCCGTGCCGCCCGTCGTCGGCGACCGCGACCTGCTCGGCGTCGCTCTCTTCAACCTCGTCGGCAACGCGGTCAAGTACTCCGACGACGGCGCACGCATCGAGATCCGGGCCGCCGAGGCCGACGGCGTCGTCTCGCTCGAGGTCAACGACCACGGGTGGGGCATCGACGGTGAGGCCCTCCCGCAGGTGTGGGAGGAGCTGGCCCGGGGCAGGCATCCGCGACCCGTGGAGGGCTCCGGCCTCGGCCTGTCGATCGTGCGCGTCATCGCGGCCCGGCACGGAGGATCGGCCGAGTTGCGGTCCGAGCCGGGCGTCGGCACGAGGGTGGTCCTGCGATTGCCGTCGGCCGAGCACACCCGGTGAGAAGGCCTATCGACGGCGCCTCGACCCTGCCCTGAGGCCCGAGCCGCGCCGTCCGACGAATAACATACACATGTTACTGTATGTGTATGAGTGTGATGGAGAGGCGGCTCCAGCTGCTGTTGGATCAGGAGCGATTCGCCCGGGTCGACAGTGAGGCGAAGCGCTCTGGGCGCAGCGTGTCCGCGGTCATCCGAGGAGCGATCGATCTCGCGTATCCCAGCGAGGCTGCCGTTCGGGTGGCCGCGCTGACCTCGCTCGTCGACCTCTGCAAGACGCCGCGGGAGCGTCCGGAAGAGGACTGGGCGGCGATCAAGGACGCCTACGAGGACGACGTGGCCGGGGCCGGCCGGTGAGTCGCATCTTCATCGACGCCAACGTGCCGATCTACGCGTTGGGTGGCGAGTCGCCTCACCGCGCCGCGTGCATCGCCCTGCTGGAGCGGGCCGCCCGCGGCGAGGTCGTGCTGCACGCGACCGTCGAGATGGTGCAGGAGGTGCTCTTCCATCGGCTGCGACGGGGCGACGCATCCGACGCGGCCGCAGAGGCCCGGCTCGTCGCGGCCTCGTGCGTCCTGCACGCGTTCGACGATGAGGTGCTGCGGGCGGCGATCGACCTGGTGGAGCGCAGCGGGATGCGCGGCCGCGACGCGGTCCATGCGGCGACGGCGCTGCAGCAGGGGTTCGACGAGATCGTCACCGTCGACCCTGACTTCGACCGCTGTCCGGGCCTGCGGCGGGTCGACCCGGCCCGCGTTCCCTGAGCCGCCGGACTCCGAGCGACCCCCGCTGAGACGATCCCCCCACCCGGGGCCGCAGGCAGGCCCGCGGGTAGAATGAAGGGCACTCCAGACGCCATGACGATGTGGCGCCAGACGTTGTCAGGAGGGACGATGAATACCGAACAGCTCGACAGGATGGCACACGGGAAGGGCTTCATCGCGGCCCTGGACCAGAGCGGGGGAAGCACCCCCGGTGCGCTCACGCGGTACGGCATCGGGCAGGAGCGCTACTCCGGGGACGAGGAGATGTTCGACCTCGTGCACGCGATGAGGGAGCGCATCGTGATGAGCCCGTCGTTCACGGGCGAGCACATCGTCGGCGCCATCCTCTTCGAGAAGACCATGGACCGCACCTTCGCCGGCGTGCCCGCGGGCGACTACCTGCGGAGCAAGGACATCCTCCCGTTCCTCAAGGTGGACAAGGGGCTGCGGGACGAGGCCGACGGCGTGCGGCTGATGAAGCCCATCGACGACCTCGACGACCTGCTCGCGCGCGCCACCGCCGCCGGCATGTTCGGCACGAAGATGCGCTCGCTGATCCGGGCTGCGGGGCCGGCGGGCATCGCGGCGATCGTCGCGCAGCAGTTCGACATCGGCCACCGGATCGCAGCCGCAGGGCTGGTGCCGATCCTCGAGCCCGAGATCGACATCCACTCGCCCGACAAGGCCGAATGCGAGCGAATCCTGCTCGAGGAGATCCTGCGCCGGCTCGACACCGAGACCTTCGAGGTGCCGATCATGTTCAAGCTCACGCCGCCCTCGGCCGACGGGCACTACGCGGCGCTGCGGGAGCATCCGTCGGTTCTCAGGGTCGTCGTCCTCTCCGGCGGCTACAGCCGCGCGGAGGCGTGCGAGATCCTCGCCCGGAACCACGGCCTGATCGCCAGCTTCTCCCGCGCGCTCACCGAGGGGCTCACCGAGTCGATGACGCCCGAGGAGTTCGACGCGCAGCTCGCGAGTGCGATCCGCGAGATCTACGACGCCTCCGTCACGTAGAGCAGCTTTGGTCAGCGGCCGCCCCGCGGGCCGTCCTTGCGGGACGACCGCTTCCAAAGGACCAGTCCGACGGCCGCGGCCACGACGACGGCCGCGACGATCAGCGTCGGCCAGGGCGTGCTCGACGGCGGGCTGACGGCGGGGTTCTGCGTGACGGGCAGCGCTCGGGCCGAGCCCGACGGGGGAGCGACGGCGGCGCCGCCCTGCACGATCTCCAGCTGCGGGGGCGTGCACGACTTCGCGGGCGGGACCGTGTAACACCAGGCCTCGATGGCGCCGCCGACGGGCGTCGCCGACTCGGCCCCGAGCGACGAGTAGGTGTAGTCCTTGCCCGGGGAGCCCTGGAAGTAGGCCCAGTAGGCGCCGGTCCAGGTGGTGGGGCACGGGTCGGGGTAGCCGCCGATGCTGCAGATCAGCGTTCCCTTGCCGAATCCCAGCCGCATGCCGCCCCGCGCCAGCGCGTCGATCCCGGTCGACGGCGTGCCGACGCACTGGTTGGCCAGCACCTGATCGCCGTCGGTGATGACGAGCAGCCAGACCTGGCCGGAGCCGAGGCAGGCCCCGATCTCGTTGTCGCCCTCGTCCGCGCGGGCGGACGAGGGCAGCGCTGCCAGGAGCAGGACGACGAGGCCCGCGAGCAGGCGGACGGCCGCGCGCATGCCGAGAGCCACCGGGTCAGACGATCCGGTGCATCCAGCCGTGCGGGTCGGGCCGCAGGCCGTACTGGATCTCGGTGAGCTGCGTGCGGAGGTCCAGCGTGACGCGGCCCGGCTCGCGGCCGCCGACGACGTGCGCGCCGTCGGCGTTCTTCAGCGAGGCGACCGGCGTGATTACCGCGGCGGTGCCGCAGGCGAACACCTCGCCGACCGAGCCGTCGTCGATACCGGCGAACAGCTCGTCGAGGGTGATCTTGCGCTCGACGACCTCGAGCCCGTTGTCGCGCGCCAGCTGCAGGACGGCCGACCGGGTGACGCCCTCGAGGATGGTGTCGGTCAACTCAGGTGTCAGCAGCTCGCCCCGCGCCGTGACGGCGAAGAGGTTCATGCCGCCGAGCTCCTCGACGTAGCGGTGCTCGATGGCGTCGACGAAGCCCACCTGGCTGCACCCGTTCGCCTCGGCCTCGGCCTGCGCGAGCATCGAGGCGGCGTAGTTGCCGCCGCACTTCGCGAAGCCGGTGCCGCCGGGCGCGGCGCGCGAGAACTCGGTGGAGAACCAGATGTCGACGGGCTTGACGCCCGAGCCGCCGAAATAGGAGCCCGACGGGCTGGCGATCACGGCGTAGGTCACCGCCGTCGACGGCTTGACCGCGAGGAACGCGCTGCGTGCGAACATGAACGGCCTGAGGTAGAGGCTCTGCTCCTCGCCGGTGGGCACCCAGTCGCGGTCGAGCTTGACGAGTTCGTCGATGCTGGCCAGGAAGTCGTCGGCGGGCAGCTCGGGCAGCCCGAGGCGGCGGCACGAACGCTGGAACCGAGCGGCGTTGACCTCGCCGCGGAACCGCCACACCGAGCCGTCGGCGTGCGCGTAGGCCTTGAGCCCCTCGAACGCCTCCTGCGCGTAGTGGAAGACGGCGCTCGCGGGGTCGAGCGTGAACGGGGCGTAGGGCGTCAGCCGGTGTCCGTGCCAGCCCTGGTCGGCGGTCCAGTCGATGCGCGCCATGCTGTCGCTGAACAGCGCGCCGAAGCCCGGGTCGGCCAGGGTGGCCGCCCGCTGCTCGGGGGTGTGGCGCCGCAGCGCGTCCTCGACGGTGAATGCGGTCATGATCAGTCCTCAGTTCTCAGGCGTAACGGCCCATGCCGCCCGCGACGTCGATGCTGGCGCCCGTGATGTAGCTGGCCCGGGCGCCGGCCAGGAAGGCGACGACGCCGGACACCTCGTCGGCCTCGCCGAACCGGCCCAGCGGGATGTCGGCCTCGGCCATGTCGGCGAAGAACTCCTCGGCCGACTTCTCGGGCGCCCGCTTGGCGTGGATGTTGGCCCACTGCGGGGTCTTGACGCAGCCGATGTTCACGCCGTTGACGAGCACGCCGTCGGCTGCCAGCTCCTGCGCGAGCGCCTTGGTGAAGTTCTGCCCTGCCGCGCGGTTGAGCGTGGTGGAGAAGAACTTGAAGTCGGGCATCCGGGCGTACACCGAGCCGATGTTGATCACGCGCGGGGCGTCGCTCTGCGTCAGCCAGGGGAGCGCGAGCTTGACCGCGCGGAACCAGCTGAGCACCTTGATGTTGAAGTCGGCTACCAGCGACTCCTCCTCGAGCGTCCGGAACGTGCCGGGGTGCGCGCCGCCCGCGTTGTTGACGAGCACGTCGATGCCGCCCATCGACTCCGCCGCCCACGCCACGAACGAGGCCAGCTCTTCGGCGTTGCGCACGTCGACGGCGCGGCCGTCGGCCTTGTCGCCGAGCCGTTCGACGGCGGCCGCCACCTCGTCGGCGTTCCTGGCGCAGATCCTGACGGTGGCGCCCTCAGCGACCAGTTCGGTGGCGATGGCCAGGCCCAACCCCTTCGAGCCGCCCGTGACGATGGCGCGGCGGCCGTTCAGTCCGAGATCCATGGTGTGCGCTCCTCAGAGAAAGACGTCGTCGACGGGGACCTGCAGGCCGATGGCCATGCGGTTGGTCTTGTTCGCGGCGCCGACGATGGCGTGCAGCTCGGCCAGCTGCTCATCGCTGGCGCCCTTGGACCGCGCGGCCGCGGTGTGCGAGCGGACGCAGTAGGTGCAGTTGTTCACGGCCGAGACGGCCACGTAGATGAGCTCCTTGACCAGCGGATCCAGCGACGTGCCGGGGCCCATCAGCTCCTTCAGCTCCGCCCAGGTGCGCTCCAGGTTCGCCGGATCGTTGGCCAGGACGCGCCAGAAGTTGTTGACGAAGTCCGTGTTCCTGGTGGCGCGGATGTCGGCGAACACTGCGGCGGCCCGGGGATCCAGTTCGTCGTCGCTGAGGACGGGGAGAATCGGCGTGTACTGCTCCATGTCACTTCCTTGAGGCTCGGTGGTCCGTTCCAGGCCAAAGCTAACGCACCCCGGCGGCCGTCTGCCGGGCCGCCGGGGCGCATCTCACAGATTGCCGATCCCGCGGTGGTCAGGCCTTCGGCACGAACGCGAACACGCGCGTCGGGAAGCCGGTGCCGCCGACGATGCGCGGCACGCCGACGGCGATCACCGCGCCGGTCGGGGGCAGCTGGTCCACGTTGATGAGGTTCTCCAGGTGCCAGAGCCCTGCCGGGTGCGTGACGTGCCGGTGCACGGGGAAGTCGGGCTTGTCGCCGGGATCGATGCCGAGCGTGTCGACCCCGAGGCCCACCACGCCGCGCGCGACGAGAAGCTCGCTGGCCTCCACGCCGAAGCCCGGGAACTTCAGGTCCTCGGTGGTCTCGGTGCCGGCGTAGCTGAGGGCGTCGGCCTTGCGGTGCGCCCAGCCGGAGTTCAGCAGCACAGCGCTGCCGGGCTGGATGGTGCCGTGCGCGGCCTCGAAGGCCTCGACGTCGGCCACCTCGACGACGGCGTTCGGGTCGGCCGCCGCCTTCTCGCGGATGTCGATCACGACGGCGGGGACGACGAGGTCGTCGATGCCGATCGTCGAGGTGTCGGCACCGCCCGGCACGAAGTGCTCGGGGGCGTCGAAGTGCGTGCCCGCGTGCTCGAACGTGGTGAAGATGCGGGCGTGGTAGCCGCCGTTGTCGTGGCTCACGGCGTCGGCGATCTCCAGGCCGGGGGCGCCGGGCCAGAGGACGGTGTCGGGGCCGAGGGCGTCGGTCAGGTCCACGAGGCGGAATCCGCCGCCGAAGGCAGCGAAGGCCGCGTCGCGGGCGGCGATGACGGTCTGGGTGTCAGGCATGGGAAAGCTCCATCTACGAGGTGTGATTGAGGTGGAGCTTAGGGGTGGCGTGTCGTCGTCGCCGCGGGATCCGGCAAACGCGCCGCCGGTTTCCCGGAGAGCGAAATGCGTCGTCGGCCGCGATTGGGGCGCCCCCGCCTCGAGAACTAGACTGTGCCTGCCCATGCACGCCGAGCGAGAGGTGTCCCGTGCAAGAAGAGCTGACCGGTTCCGGAGTGCCAGGCCCCTTCGCTGCCTTGGGGCTGACCTACGACGACGTGCTGCTGCTGCCGGGGGAGACCGATGTCATTCCCTCCGAGGTGGACACCACGACGCAGCTCACCCGGGGTCTGAGCCTGAAGCTCCCGTTGATCAGCGCGGCGATGGACACGGTCACCGAGTCGCGGATGGCCATCGCGATGGCCCGTGAGGGCGGCCTCGGCGTGCTGCACCGCAACCTGTCCATCGAGGATCAGGCCTACCAGGTGGACCTCGTCAAGCGCACGCAGACCGGGCGGATCACCAACCCCGTCACCATCGGGGCGGATGCCACGCTGGAGCAGCTCGACGAGATCTGCGGCCAGTACCGCGTCTCGGGACTGCCGGTCGTTGACGAGAACCGCCGTCTGCTCGGGATCTGCACCAACCGTGACCTCCGCTTCACGCCCGTGGCCGAATGGGCCACCACCCTGGTGCGCGACGTGATGACGCCGATGCCGCTGATCACCGCGCCGGAGACCATCTCGCGCGAGGATGCGACGGCGCTGCTCCGTCAGCACAAGCGCGAGCGGCTGCCGCTGGTGGACAGCGACGGCCGGCTCACGGGCCTCATCACCGTCAAGGACTTCGTGAAGTCCGAGCAGTTCCCGCTCGCCTCCAAGGACGCCGACGGGCGCCTGCTCGTCGCCGCCGCCGTCGGATTCTTCGGCGATGCTTGGGATCGGGTGACCGCCCTCGTGGACGCCGGCGTCGACGCCCTCGTGGTCGACACCGCCAACGGCCACGCCAAGCTCATGCTGGAGATGGTCCACCGGCTCAAGACCGATCCCGCCACCAGCCATGTGCAGATCATCGGCGGCAATATCGCCACCCGCGCGGGCGCCCAGGCGCTCGTCGACGCGGGCGCCGACGCCGTGAAGGTGGGCGTCGGGCCGGGCTCCATCTGCACCACCCGCGTCGTCGCGGGGGTCGGCGTGCCCCAGGTCACTGCCGTCTACGAGGCGGCCCTTGCCTGTCGGCCCGCGGGGGTGCCCGTGATCGCCGACGGCGGCCTGCAGCACTCCGGGGACATCGCGAAGGCGTTGGTGGCGGGCGCCAACAGCGTCATGGTGGGGTCGTTGATGGCGGGCTGCGAGGAGTCGCCCGGCGAGACCGTCTTCGTCAACGGCAAGCAGTACAAGCGGTACCGCGGTATGGCGTCGCTGGGTGCCATGACGTCGCGCGGGGATCGTCGCTCGTACTCCAAGGACCGGTACTTCCAGGGCGACCTGAGCGACGACGAGATCACTACCGAGGGCATCGAGGGCCAGGTGCTCTACCGCGGCCCCGTCTCGTCCGTGGTGCACCAGCTGATGGGCGGACTCCACCAGTCCATGTTCTACCTCGGTGCGCGCACCGTGCCGGACCTGCAGGAGCGGGGCCGATTCGTGCGGATCACCGCCGCCGGCCTGCGCGAGTCGCACCCCCACGACATCCAACTGACCGCCGAATCGCCGAACTACTGGTCGCGCTGACCCCCACCACCCAGGAGAGAACCCGCATGTACGAGCTCGGACGCAGCAAGCGCGCCAGTCACGCCTACAGCTTCGACGACGTGGCGATCGCCCCGACGCGCCGCACCCGCAGCGAGAGCGAGGTGGACCTCTCGTGGCGGATCGACGCCGTCACGTTCGACGTGCCCATCGTCGCGGCGCCCATGGATTCGGTGATGTCGCCGGCAACGGCCATCAAGATGGGCCAGCTGGGCGGCCTCGGGGTGCTGAACCTCGAGGGCCTGTGGACCCGCTACGAGGACCCGCAGCCGCAGTACGACCTGCTCACGCAGGACTGCGACCAGGTGACCGCCACCAAGCGGCTGCAGGAGATCTACGCCGAGCCCGTGAAGGCCGAGCTGATCCGTGACCGGGTCGCCGAACTGCGCGCCGCCGGGGTGCCCGTCGCGGGGTCGCTGTCGCCGTCGCGCACGCAGGAGTTCGCCGGTGTCATCGAGAAGGCCGGGATGGATTTCTTCGTCATCCGCGGCACGACCGTCTCCGCGGAGCATGTCGGCGGCGAGGACACGCTGAATCTCAAGGAGTTCATCTACCGCTTCGACACGCCCGTGCTGGTCGGCGGGGTCGCCACCTACCGCGCGGCGCAGCACCTGATGCGCGCGGGCGCGGCCGGCGTGCTTGTCGGCTTCGGTGGCGGCGCGACGCACACCACCTCCGACGTGCTGGGCATCGAGGTGCCCATGGCGTCGGCCGTGGCCAACGTGGCCGAGGCGCGCCGCGACTACCTGGAGGAGTCCGGCGGCCGCTACGTGCACATCATCGCCGACGGCGCCGTCGGCCGCTCCGGTGCGATGGCGAAGGCCATCGCGTGCGGCGCGGATGCGGTGATGGTCGGCTCGCCGCTGGCCCGCGCCACCGAGGCCCCGGGCCGCGGCTGGCACTGGGGCTCCGGCGCCTGGCACTCGCGCCTGCCCCGTGGTGAGCGCTCGTTCTACGAGCAGGTCGGGACCCTGGAGGAGGTCGTGCACGGCCCGTCGCGGGTGCCCGACGGCACGATGAACCTGGCCGGCGGCCTCCGCAAGGCCATGGCGCTGACCGGCTACACGGACATCAAGTCGTTCCAGCGCATCGACCTGATCCTCCACTGACGGGAGCCCCGATGGACGAGGCACGCGAGGAGCTGAACAGGCTCCGCGGCAGCATCGACAACATGGACTCGGCGCTCATCCACCTGCTCGCCGAGCGGTTCAAGGTGACGCAGCGCGTGGGCGAGCTGAAAGCCCGCGCGGGCCTGCCCGCGGCCGACCCCGACCGCGAAGCCCGGCAGATCGCCCGCCTGCGCGCGCTCGCCGTCGACGCCGACCTCGACCCCGAACTGGCCGAGAAGTTCCTCACATTCATCGTCCGCGAGGTCGTCAGGCACCACGAGCAGATCGCCCGCGAGCACAGCTAACGTCGCTGTCCCTCAAGGTGGCTGTCGCTCCTTGAGCCGGTGAGCGGGGCCCCGCTCTTTCAGCCGACGCGTGAGCGCCGTTCCTTGAGCCGGGCCGCTGTTCCTTGAGCCGACGTGTGAGCGCCAGCGAACACGTCGTGTCGAAAGGTCCCGCGCTTGGGGCAGCGACCCGACCACGAGGGCAGACAGCTGAGGTGGGGCACCGGTCCTTGAGCCGGGATGCCGTTCCTTGAGCCGGCCGTGAGGTGCTAGCCGAACGCCGTGTCGAAAGGTCCCGCACCCGCCCACTCGCCCAACCACAAGGGCAGACAGCTGAGGTGGGGGACTGTTCCTTGAGCCAGGCCGCTGTTCCTTGAGCCGACGTGTGAGCGCCAGCGAACACGTCGTGTCGAAAGGTCCCGCGCTGTAGGCAGGGTCTTGGCAACAGGGCGGGCGGGTGAGGTGGGGAGGCGCTCCGTCTCGCTGCCGGCCTGGTTCTGTGACCACAGTCACTTCTGGTCTCAGTGCATGGGTGTTTTTACGCTTCGTCGAAGCGCCTCCCCACCTCACCCTCTGTCGTCGTCCAGGGCGGCGGACCATGACCTGTCCTTCCCGATGGTCAGCGTTGGCCGGTCTTCCGGTGGTCTCCCTGCACAAATCTCTGTATACGGGCAGCCGGGCCGTATATAGGCCCGGGTGCTCGCATACAGAGATTTGTGCGCGCGAGAGGGTGTGACTCTGGCTTGTGGGGATGGGTTGGGCTGTGGTTTCGGACCCTTCGAGACGCAGCCCCGCACGGTTCGCGCTCGGTGTCGGTTGGCCTGCGGGGCTGCTCCTCAGGGACCGGTGTGGATCGGTCCTCAGGGCCCGATGTGGGCTTCTGCTCTGGGAACGACATGGCCCGCTCGTCAGCTACCGATGGGGGCTCGCTCCTCAGGGACCTGTGTGGCTCGCTCCTCAGGGCCCGATCGCGATTCCGCAGTTCTGGTTCGCACAGTCCGATGAGCACGCGCCGGAGTTCGTCGCCCGAAACATCCCGAAAACGACCGTTTCCTGCAACGAGCTCCGGCACGTGCTCATCCCGCCCCAACGAG
The DNA here is from genome assembly GCA_047602285.1 of Arachnia sp. GTDB lineage: Bacteria > Actinomycetota > Actinomycetes > Propionibacteriales > Propionibacteriaceae > Arachnia. The sequence continues at coordinate 983,133 of JASGHR010000001.1, read as the reverse complement.
AGGTGTGTCGTGCTCATCCGACCTTGATGAACTCCGGCACGTGCTCATCGGGTCCTGACAAGGGGTGTGTCGTGCTCATCCGACCTGACGGACTCGGGCTGCAGCTCATCCGGCAGATGTGAGGGGGAGCGTGCTCACCGGGCAGCGTCCCCCGGCGTGGTCTCCGCCCTGGTGCATGGAATTTCGACGCACAACTCCACCGTCTGTGCCCTGTAGAGCAGAGAAGCCGGGGTTGTGCGTCAAAACTCCATGGCCCACGGGTGGGACTACATGGAGAAGCTGCGGGACAGGTTGATGATGCCAAGCTCCATGGCTCGCGGGTGGCACGCCCTCGGCCGTGGCTTCCGACCTTCGAGGTGATCCCACTTGACTCCTAGAATTACTCATATAGAGTAAAAGCATGAATGAAGCAGCAGCAGCGATCGCCAGGATTGTGGGGGCGGCGGGGCCGGCGGACGTGTTCGACGGCAACCCGACGCAGGCCGACGCGGCTCGGCGCGCCAAGCGTCGGTACCGTCAGCTGGTCGCGCTCATCCACCCGGATGTCGCCGCCGGGTTCGGCGTGAGTGCTGCCGAGGCAGCCCAGGCGACTGCGCGGCTGAACCAGCTGTTCGACGCCTGGATGAATGACGGCGCGCAGACGGGGCAGACCCCGCACGTCGTCGGAACGCGCGGCACCTACAGGCTGTGCCGACTTGTCCGCAGGGGAGCACGGCTCGGCATCTACGCGACCGACCACCCCGGCGTCACCGTCGCGATCAGCCGCCGACCGGACGACGCGACGACCGCCCTGCTGCGAGCCGCACAGAATCTCTCCGACGCGGGGCTCGGCGCGTTCGCGCCCGCCGTCGTCGACCGGGGTGCCGTCGCCGGACGCGCCTGGGTCGCATCCCGACTGCTCGGCGGACCGCTAGGTGGGAGCTTTTCGTTCACATCTGCACGAAAAGCTCCCACTGAAGCGGCAGAACTGAGGTCGCTTCGTCAGGTGCGGGCCGCCTACCCCGCCGGCCTGGATGGCCGCGACTGGGCCTGGATGGCACGCCGCATCCTCATGGCGCTCGATGCCGCCGGCGTGCAACACGGCGCCATCGGCCTCGACACCGTCCTTATCCACCCCGACCACCACGGCGTCGTCCTCGACGGCTGGGGCGAGTCCGACCAGCCCGACGGCCCCGCCGTCTCTGCCCTCTTCGACGAACTGCTCGCCCCGAGCGAGACCCGTCAGCGCCGATTCGCCACAGGATCGGCCGCCCTCGCACCCGGACGCCGCCTGCGGGAGTACGACCTCCTGCTCGGCGCCCTCTACGGACCGCGCCGCTTCCGGCGCTTCGAACTCCCCTGAGACGTCGCCGGCCGCCTCAGGAGACATCCATCCACCCACCAAGTAAGGAGCCCATCATGGGAAACGGACAGTGGAACACCGCCGCCTACACCAACGCCGCGAGCGCCCGCAGGAAGGCGGGCATCGACGACTTCGGTTACACCACGCGGATGCGCGGCGTGCCCCGCAACCAGCGCCAGCCCGCACCGTCGCTGAACGCCTACAAGGACGCCGTCCGGGAGGCCAGGGACAGTGACGAACACCCGTTCTCGACGCCCATCGCCGTCCTGTTCGACGTCACCGGCTCGATGCTCAACGTCCCACGCACGCTGCAGAAGCGACTGCCCGACCTGCTCGGGCTGCTGACCCGCGGCGGCTACGCGCAGGATCCGCAGATCCTGGTCGGGGCCATCGGCGACGACGTCTACGACGCCGTGCCGCTGCAGGTCGGCCAGTTCGAGAGCGACAACCGCATCGACGAGCAGCTGCGCGACATCTACCTCGAGGGCGGGGGTGGCGGCGACCGCAAGGAGGGCTACGCCCTCGCCGCGTGGTTCCTCGCCACCCGCGCGCAGCTCGACAGCCTCGACAAGCGCGGCCGCAAGGGCTACTGCTTCATCATCGGCGACGAGGCGAACAAGGACGTGCTGAGCGCGACCTCCGTGCGCCGCTTCGTCGGCGACAGCGTGCCCGACGACATCACCATCCGCGAGGTGTACCGCCTGCTGGAGGAGGAGTTCCACGTCTACTTCGTGGTGCCGAACCTCACCTCCTACTACGACGAACCCTGGCTGGAGCAGCACTGGCGCGGTGTCGTCGGCGAGCGGTTCCTCAAGCTGGAAGACCCCGACGCCGTCTGCGACCTGATCGCGGTCACCGTCGGGATCATGGAGGAGTCGATCACGCTCGACGAGGGCCTTCAGGACCTGCACAACCTCGGGTCAACAGGGGGAGTGGCCGTCGGCAAGGCCCTCGTGACGCTGGGCGCCGCCGGGTCGGGACTGGCCACCGGCGGGGTCCTGCCCGCCGACCTGTAGGAGACGGTCGTCGTTCCCGAGGCGCGATGCGTCGGCTGGCTGCCGGTCCCTGAGGAGCAGCCCCGCATGCTGACTTGCGCGAGTGAGGGGTGTGCGGGGCTGTGTCTCGAAGGGTCCGAGACCCCGCGCGGTTGAGAGACGCCGAAGGGTCCGATACCCGTGGGGTGGGTGATCTGTCGGGCTTATTGCGTGGGTGTGGGACCTTTCGACACGAGCGGCGTCGACTTCGTCGACGCCGCTCGGCTCAAGGAACGACGCTGTCGCTCGGCTCGAGGAGCGACGCGGTCGCTCGGCTCAGGGAACGACGATGCCGCTCGACCCAGGGAACGACATGAGTGCCGCTCGGCTCGAGGAGCGATGAGTCGTGCCTGTTGGTCGGGTTGCTGAGCGACGCGTTGGGTGGGTTGCCGGTCCCTGAGGAGCAGCCCCGCATGCTGACTTGCGCGAGTGAGGGGTGTGCGGGGCTGTGTCTCGAAGGGTCCGAGACCCCGCGCGGTTGAGAGACGCCGAAGGGTCCGATACCCGTGGGGTGGGTGATCTGTCGGGCTTATTGCGTGGGTGTGGGACCTTTCGACACGAGCGGCGTCGACTTCGTCGACGCCGCTCGGCTCAAGGAACGACGCTGTCGCTCGGCTTGAGGAGCGATGAGCCGGGTCTCTTCCGCTCGGTTTGAGGGGCGACGCGTTGGGTGGGTTGCCGGTCCCTGAGGAGCAGCCCCGCGTGCTCACTTTCGCGGAGTGAGGGCTGTGCGGGGCTGCGTCTCGAAGGGTCCGAGACCCCGCGGGGACGGCGACCTGTTGGGGCTTACTGCGTGGGTGCGGGACCTTTCGACACGAGCGGGGTCGACTTCGTCGACGCCGCTCGGCTCAAGGACCGACGCTGTCGCTCGGCTCGAGGACCGACGCTGTCGCTCGGCTCGAGGAGCGACGCTGTCGCTCGGCTCAAGGAACGACGCGGCTGCTCGGCTCAAGGAACGACGGCTGCTCGGGTCAAGGAACGGGAATGAAAGAAGGAAAGTAATGAAGATGTTTGTCAGCACGCTGCGGCAGGCTGTCGTCGTTGTCGGGTTGGGCTATGGCGACGAGTCGAAGGGTGCTACGGTCGACTACCTCGCTTCGGCCCTCCCCGACACGGCCGCGGTGGTGCGGTGGTCGGGCGGTACGCAGGCCGCACACAACGTCCGACACGGACCGCGGCACCACACGTTCCGACAGTTCGGCTCGGCCACGTTGCTGGACGTCCGCACGATCCTGCGCGCGCCCATGCTGGTCAACCCGCTGTTGCTCGACGCCGAAGCTGCCGACCTCGCGAAGCTCGGCGTGCGCGACCCGCTGGGTCTCCTGACCGCCGACGCGAACTGCCTCGTCACCACGCCGATCCACGCGGCGATGAACCGCGCGCGGGAGATCCTTCGGGGCGCGGGCCGACACGGCTCGACGGGCCTCGGCATCGGCGAGACCGTCGCCTACGACCTCGCCGTGCGGACCGGCGCGCGGCGCGGGCAGCTCGTCGGCAACTTCGCCTGCCCGGCCGACGCGCCGGCCCTCCCCGCGCTGCGCATGGGCGACCTCAGGAACCGCAGGGCCACCGTCGCCGCTCTCGACGCGCTGGCGGCCTTCGCGCGCCCGCTGCTCGAGCAGGTCGACGACCCCGACGCGGCACACGACGGCGTCGACGACCTCGCCCGCCGGCTGACCGACGTCGCGGCCGCGATCACCGTCGACGACGACATCCCCGCACTCCTCGATGCGACGCTCGCCGCCGGGTCGGTGATCTTCGAGGGCTCGCAGGGCGTGCTGCTCGACGAATGGCACGGCTTCCACCCGCACACCACCTGGGCGACCGTCACCCCGCGCAGCCTCGTCGCGGAGTTGGAGGCGGCCGGCCACCGCGCCTACGTCCTCGGCCTCACCCGGCCGTACGCCACCCGGCACGGCGCCGGGCCCCTGCCCACTGAGGACCCCGCGCTGGCGCTCCCCGAGCCCGACAACGGCCCGGGTCGCTACCAGGGCGGCTGGCGGATCGGCCACCTCGACCTTCCCGCGCTGCGGTACGCCGCCCGCATCGCGGGCCAGATCGACGGCGTGGGCGTCTCGCACCTCGACCTGCTGCCCGGCTCGGAGGTGTGCGTCGCCCGGACGTGGGCCGGCGAGCCCGACCCGCTGCGCCCGCCCGCGACCCACGACCTCGCCGCGACCCAGAACCTCACGGCCGCCGCGTTCGCCGCCCGGCCCGACCTCGAGCCGCTGCCCGCCGACGAGCGGGGGGTCCTCGCCCTCATCGCCGACGCCGTCGGTGCACCCGTGGCCCTCACCGGCCACGGTCCGCGGCGGATCGACCGGCGCCTCGTCTGAACCGGCCGGTCGAATAGGCTGACGGCCATGGTGGAAGCGATCTTCAGCGTGGTCTCGGTGGACGTCGTCGCGCTGGCCTACGACCGGGGGACGCGGCGCGTCATGCTCGCCGCGCACGCGCGCATCGCCCCGCCGTTCGAGGGCGAGCTCGCGCTCCCCGGCGTCGTCGTCCTGAGCGGCGAACGCCTCGAACACGCGGCGGAAAGGGCGCTGGCGAAGCTCGGCCTGACCACGTCGCCGACCGCTCTCGGTCAACTGCGCACGTTCGACGAGCCGTCCCGCGATCCGCGCGGGCCGTCGCTGTCGGTGGCGCTCTGGGCCGCCTATCCGGCCCGGGAGGACGCGGGCGCCGCGCACTGGGCGCCGCTCGACGAGCACCCCCAGCTGGCGTTCGACCACGACGAGATCGTCGAGACGTCCCGGCGGATCCTCGCCGACCTGCTGTGGCGGGACCTGCGATTCACCCGCGCGCTCACCGGCCCGCAGTTCACTGCCACCGACGCCGTCGCGATCACAGCGCAGCTGACCGGTCGTGACCCGCATCGCGCCAACCTCAACCGCGACCTGATGAAGACGCCGGGGCTCGTCGAGGCGGGGATCGCGCCGACCGCGGGCGGGCGCCCGCCCAAGCTCTGGCGCTGGGCGGACGACGAAACCTAAGCTCTTATACAAACGTATAAGAAGTGATACGGTCGTGTCATGGATGACAGGACCGCGAAGGCGCGGCTGCGCGATGCCGCGATCGAGATCGTCGCCGAAGAAGGGGCTGCCGGGCTGACCGCGCGGGGCGTGGCCGAGCGCGCCGGGCTGTCGGCCGGCCTGATCCGGCACCACTTCGGCTCGATGGCCGACCTGCTGGTGGCCTGCGACGAGTACGTGGCTGCCACCATCAACGAGCGCAAGTCCGAGGCCGTCCAGGGTGGACCGTCGTTCGATGCCCTCGCCGCGGTCCGCCGCAGCGGGAGCAGCTCCTTGATGGGCTACCTCGCGATGCGACTGGCCGACGACAGCCCGCAGATCGCCGCGCTGGTCGACCTCATCGTCGACGACGCCGCGGGCTACATGTCCGAGGGCGTGGCTCTCGGACTGTTCACCCCGGCGCCGAACGAGCGGCACCGGGCCGTGATGATGACCATCTACGCGCTGGGTTCGCTCGTCATGCACCGGCACCTGAACCGCCTCCTCGGCCTCGACGTGCGCGCGCCCGTGCCTGCCACGCAGCCCGGCTTCGTCGACTACGTCCGCGTCCAGATGGACGTCTTCTCCGGCGTCCTCAGCCCCGGCGTGATCGCGCAGTACCAAGCCGTCGTCGACAAGCTCGAGGAGGAGCGATGAACCCCATCCAGACAGCCGGCCTCACGAAGCACTACGGCACGTTCCCCGCGCTCGTCGACCTCGATCTCGAGGTTCGCCCCGGTGAGATCTTCGGCTTCCTCGGGCCCAACGGCGCAGGTAAGTCCACGACCATCCGGCTGCTGATGGGCGAGCTCAACCCGACGTCGGGCACCGCGACGGTGCTCGGCGCGGCTCCGCGTGAGGTCGCGCACCGACAGCGGCTGGGCTACCTGCCGCCGGACCTCGCGCTCTGGCCGTCAATGACCGGGCAGGAGACGCTCAGGTTCTTCGCGCGGCTGCGCGGTGGTGTCGACTGGGACTACGCGTTGGGCCTCGCCGAGCGCCTCGGAGCGACCCTCGACAAGCGCGTGGGCGAGCTGTCCACCGGCAACCGGCAGAAGATCGGGCTGATCTCGGTGTTCATGCACAAGCCCGAGCTGCTCATCCTCGACGAGCCGAACGCGGGCTTGGACCCGCTCGTCCAGCACGAGTTCTGGGCGATGATGCGCGAGGTTGTCGACGACGGCCGTAGCGTCTTCCTCTCCAGCCACACGCTGTCCGAGGTGGAGCGCGTCGCCGACCGCGTGGGGATCATCCGGCACGGCCATCTCATCGCCGTCGAGGAGGTCGCCGCGCTGCGAAGGAAGAAGATGCGCCGTGTCGAGATCGATGTCGACGGCGCCCTCGCCGCCGCCGACCTCTCGCACGTCCGGGGGATCAGGGATCTGGTCCTCCATCCCGGCCGCGTGGAGCTGAACTTCGACGGCGACATGGCGGAGCTGCTCGCCGCCGTCACCGGCGTGGTTCGGTTGCGGGACATCCGCACTCAGGAGGCGGAGCTCGAGGACATCTTCCTGACCTACTACAAGGACGAGTCGTGAATGCGGCCGTGCTCCGCAGAGGGCTCGCGAACGGGTGGAGGGGGCTGCTGATCACCGCCGCGGTCGTCGCAGGCATGCTGGCCGTAGGGCTCGTCGTCTACGCGGACCTCGACCTCAGCATCTACGACCGTCTTCCCGACGCGGTGCGCTCGCTGATGGGCCTGCCCTCGCATGCGGACCCGGCGATCATGGCCTACAACGAGATGCTCGCTGCGGTCGGCGCGCTCGCGTTCGTGGGGGTGGCCGTCGCGATCGGCGCGCAGGCCGTCGCCGGTGAGGAGCAGGACAGGACGCTGCACCTCGTGCTCGCCGCACCTGTCTCCCGCGTGACGTATGTGCTGAGCCGGGCCGCCGCAATGGTCGCGCTGCTCGTGGGAGGGGGAGCGCTGCTGTGGGCTGTCGCCGAGCTGGCACCGCTCGTCGTCGGCACGGAGGTCGGTGACGCTGACCTGTTCGCGCTGGTCGCGCACCTGACGGCCTGTGCGGTCTTCCACGCCGCGCTGGCGCTGTCCGTGGGCGCACTGACGGGGCGCAAAGGAGTGGCCGCCGGCCTTGCCGCCGGGGTGATGGTGTTGGGCTGGCTCGGGGCCGGACTCCTTCCGCTGTGGCGGGAGGGGGCGGCCGACTGGATCCCCTGGACCTGGTTCAACGGGACGAAGCCGCTGGTCAACGGTGTCGACGGCGGGCATCTGGCCCTACTGCTCGGCGGCGCGGCGGCGTTGATCGCCGTCGGGGCTCTGGGGTTCCAAGCGCGGGAGCTGCGGCTCGCGCAGGCGGGGTCGTCGCTGTCGGCGAGGTTGGCGGCGCTCCGGCGCCTGCCGGGTGCCCGGATCAGACGAAACTCGGACCGCGGTCCCGCGCCACGGCACGCTACGGCCTCCCTCGACGGACGGCGGCCGTCGCTGCTCGGGTTGCGGCTGGCGGCGCAGCGGGTGCTGCTGGCCTACGTCGTGGTGATCATGGGGCTGCTGATGGGCCTCTCCATGCCACTGATCTACGAGGAGCTGAGTGCCGCCATAGGCGGCTTCGCCACCTCGTTCCCGCAGACGATGACCGACCTCTTCGGCGGCGGCGATCTCACCACGCCCGCGGGCTTCCTGCACCTGGAATCGTTCGGGATGATGCTCCCGGCTGCGGTGATCCTCGTCGCGACGGTGGCCGCGTCGTCGGGCATCGCGGGGGAGGAGCGCGCCCGCCGGATGTCCCTGCTGCTCGCGCAGCCGATCTCGCGCACACGGGTGTACGCGACGATCGCCGCCACGTCGGCGCTGTACGTGCTCGTCGTCACGTCCACCCTGTTCTTCGGTACGTGGGCGGGGATCGTGATCGCGGGCCTCGACGTAGCGCTCGCCAACCTTGCCTGGGCGTGTGTGCTGGCGACGCTGCTCGGCTGGTTCCACGGTGCTCTCGCGCTGCTGCTGTCGGCCGCGACGGGCCGCTCGTCGGTGGCCGTGTGGGGCACCGCAGGCGTCGCGCTGGTCGGCTACTTCGGCTACACGCTGCTGCTCGCCGCGGGCCACGAGGCCTGGGGCTGGTGGTCGCCGCTGCGCGCCTACCTGCACGGCACGCCGATGGAGGTGGGCGTCGCGTGGTGGCAGCCGGTGTGGTTGGGCCTCGGCACGATCCTGCTCCTCGCAGCCGGCCTGCCGCTGTTCCGCGCCCGCGATCTCAGGATCGGGTCCTAGGTCGTGTTGCGAAAAGCCGAAATGGTGTGGTTCACGCCGACCCAGCCGACCGGCAATGAGACGAGCGCCCTGAGCTGCTGCCGCGACTCCCTGCCCAAAGCGTGGGGCCTAACGACCAAGGCCGGGCGCTCCGCGCCGGGCTCGGGGTCCAAGGAACAACGCACCACGGCCGGACCACGGTCGATCCCTGAGGAGCGACGCGCCACGGCCGGTCCCTGAGGAGCAGCCCCGCTCGCTGACCTACACCGAGCGCGAGCCGTGCGGGGCTGCGTCTCGAAGGGTCCGAAACCACAGCCCGACCGATCCCAAGAGCCGGAGTTACACCCTCCTGCGAGCATAGATCTCTGTATACGGGCAGCCAGGCCTGTATACGGGCCGGCTGCCCGTATACAGAGATTTGTGCGGGGAAGCCACCGCAACACCGGCCAACGCTGACCATCGGCGAGGCAGGGTCACGGTCCGCCGCCCGGGAAGATGACAGAAGGGTGAGGTGGGGAGGCGCTTCGTCGAAGCGTAAGAACGCCCATGCACTGAGACCAGAGGTGACTGTGGTCACAGAGTCGGGCTGGCAGCGAGACGGAGCGCCTCCCCACCTCAGCCGTCCGCCCTGTTGTTGAGTCGCTGCCCATGGCGCGGGACCTTTCGACACGACGTGTTCGCTGGCGCTCACGCGTCGGCTCAAGGAACGACGCCCACCTCAGCCGTCTGCCCCCATGGTTGAGATCCTGCGTGGGTGCGGGACCTTTCGACACGGCATTCGGCTAGCGCCTCACGGCCGGCTCAAGGAGCGGTGTTTGCCGAAGTGGTGGGCGTGGTGAGCGGCTTCCTGGCGCGCCAGGGCGTCTTCCAGTAGGCCACTTCCACTTTCGCAACACGACCTAGTCAGCGGCTGAAGATGGCCCGCTCGACGGCCGTCAGCGTCTCCGCGTCGAACGCGACGATGCGTGCCTCCTCGACGTGCGTGTCGGCGTCCCGGATGGTCTCGACGGCCGCGCGGATCGCGTCGTCCTTCGGCCAGCCGTAGACCCCCGCGCTGATCAGCGGGAACGCCACCGTGCGGGCGCCCAGCTCGTCGGCCACCTCGAGGCTCCTGCGGTAGCAGGACACGAGCAGCTCCCGGTCCCGCTGGCCTGCGCGGTAGTTCGGGCCGACGGTGTGGATCACCCAGCGGGCGGCCATGGCGCCGGCGGTGGTCCAGCCCGCGTCGCCCGTGGCGAGGCCATGCGGGAAGCGGAGCACGCAGTCGGTGAGCACGGCGGGGCCGCCCGCGCGGTGGATGGCGCCGTCGACGCCGCCGCCCCCGCGCATCCCGTTGTTGGCCGCATTGACCACCGCGTCCACCTGCTGCTTCGTGATGTCGCCGTGCACCGCCGTGAGTCGCGTCATGCGTCCATTCTCGCCGCCCCGCCGACGGGCGCGGTGAGCGGGCGAAGAAAACTCCGCCGCACCGGGAATATCGCGCGCGCGGCCGCGGTTGCGCCTGGCATGAGCATTTACCCCGACGTGACGGCCCTCATCGGCCGCACCCCTCTCGTGAAGCTGAACCGCATCGTGGGCGACAACGCGACCGTCGCCGCGAAGCTCGAGTTCTACAACCCCGCCAACTCGGTGAAGGACCGCATCGGTGCGGCGATCATCGACGCGGCCGAGGCATCCGGCGAGCTGCAACCCGGCGGCACCATCGTCGAGGGCACCTCGGGCAACACGGGCATCGCGCTCGCCATGGTCGGCGCCGCGCGCGGCTACAACGTCGTCCTCACCATGCCCGAGACGATGTCGCTCGAGCGGCGCGCGCTGCTTCGCGCCTACGGTGCCGAGCTCGTGCTGACCCCCGGCCCGCTCGGCATGCGCGGCGCCGTCGAGAAGGCCAACGAGATCGCGGCCGAGCGCGGCGGCGTCCTTGCCCGCCAGTTCGCCAACCCCGCCAATGTCGACGTGCACCGCAGGACGACGGCCGAGGAGATCTGGAACGACACCGAGGGCAAGGTGGACATCGTCGTCGCGGGCGTCGGCACCGGCGGCACCGTCTCCGGCGTCGGCCAGGTGCTCAAGGAGCGCAAGCCCGAGGTGACCATCGTCGCCGTCGAGCCCGCGGAGTCCCCGCTGCTGAGCGGCGGCCAGCCCGGCCCGCACAAGATCCAGGGCCTCGGCGCCAACTTCATCCCCGAGATCCTCGACCGTTCGGTGATCGACGAGGTGGTGCCCCGCAACATCAGCCAGGCCGTGGAGTTCGCGCGCCGCGCCGCCACCGAGGAGGGCCTGCTCGTCGGCATCTCGTCCGGTGCCGCGCTGTCCGCGGCCGCCGAGGTCGCCGCCCGCCCGGAGAACGCGGGCAAGACCATCGTCGTCGTCCTTCCCGACTTCGGCGAGCGCTACCTCTCCACCGTTCTGTTCGAGGGCCTGCTCGACAACTGACCCAGTCGTGACGGACGCGCGCCCGGCGGTGAATCCGCCGGGCGCGACTCGTTTCCGGGTGCCCTGACGCAATACACTCGGGCGCATGACTGCCCACGAGAAGGTACTCGTCGTCGACTACGGCGCCCAGTACGCGCAGCTGATCGCCCGCCGCGTGCGGGAAGCGGCCGTGTACTCGGAGATCGTCAGCTCGAAGCTCGACGTCGACGAGATCCTTGCCAAGCGCCCCTCCGCGATCATCCTCTCCGGCGGCCCGTCGTCGGTCTACGAGGCGGGTGCCCCCCAGGTCGATCCCCGGCTGTTCGAGGCGGGCGTGCCCGTGCTCGGCATCTGCTACGGCTTCCAGGCGATGGCCCAGGCGATGGGCGGCACCGTCGCCCAGACCGGCCAGCGTGAGTACGGCCGCACCTCACTGTCGATCAACGACGGCGGCTGCCTGCTCGAGAGCATGCCGAACACCCTCAACGTGTGGATGAGCCACGGCGACTCCGTCTGCAAGGCCCCCAAGGGCTTCAAGGTCCTCGCGCGCACGGCCGGCGCGCCCGTCGCCGCCTTCGAGGACCTCGAGCGGCGCCTCGCCGGCGTGCAGTGGCACCCCGAGGTGCTGCACAGCCAGTGGGGCCAGCAGGTGCTCGAGCACTTCCTCTACAGCATCGCGGAGCTCACCCCGAGCTGGACGCCGGAGAACATGGTCTCCGAGGCCATCGAGGCGATCCGCGCCCAGGTCGGCGACCGGCGCGTGCTCTGCGCGCTGTCCGGCGGCGTCGACTCCGCCGTGGCTGCGGCGCTCGTGCAGCAGGCCATCGGTTCGCAGCTCACCTGCGTGTTCGTCGACCATGGCCTCCTCCGCCAGGGTGAGGCCGACCAGGTCAAGAACGACTTCGTGGCCGTCACGGGTGTCGACCTCGTGGTGGCCGACGAGAAGGAACGCTTCCTCGGCGCGCTGGCCGGGGTCAGCGACCCGGAGGAGAAGCGCAAGATCATCGGCCGTGAGTTCATCCGCACGTTCGAGGCCCAGGCCCGGGCGCTGGCCGGCGACCGCGGGATCGACTTCCTCGTGCAGGGCACGCTCTACCCCGACGTCGTCGAGTCCGGCGGCGGCGAGGGCGCGGCCAACATCAAGAGCCACCACAACGTCGGCGGCCTGCCCGACGACCTGCAGTTCACGCTCATCGAGCCCCTGCGGTCCATGTTCAAGGACGAGGTGCGCGCCGTCGGTCAGCAGCTCGGCCTGCCCGAGGAGATGGTCTGGCGGCACCCGTTCCCCGGCCCCGGCCTGGCGATCCGCATCGTCGGCGAGGTCACCGAGGAGCGGCTGACGACGCTGCGGCAGGCCGACGCCATCGCCCGCGAGGAATTGGCCCACGCCAAGCTGGAGCGCGAGATCTGGCAGTTCCCCGTGGTGCTGCTGGCCGACGTCCGGTCGGTGGGCGTGCAGGGCGACGGCCGCACCTACGGCCACCCGATCGTGCTGCGCCCGGTGACGTCCGACGATGCCATGACGGCCGACTGGGCCCGTCTGCCCTACGAGCTGCTGGAGAAGATCTCCAACCGGATCACCAACGAGTGCCGCGACGTCAACCGCGTCGCGCTCGACATCACGAGCAAGCCGCCGGGCACCATCGAGTGGGAGTGACCGACAGGAACGGCCCCGCCGCGCAATCGCGTGGCGGGGCCGTTCCCCTTTGTTGCCTAAGTCCGTCAGTAGGCGCTGGGCCCCTGGGGGCCGTTCTTCCTGTCGTCGTACCACTGGCGGGCCTTGGTGAAGCCCTCCTCGGCGATGGTGCCGCCGTCGTCCTCGCGGGGGATGACGAGCCACAGCACCACGTAGATCAGCACGCCGCTGCCGCCGAAGACGGTGAGCAGGGCGAAGGCGATCCGGACGAGGGTGGGGTCGATGTTCAGCGAGCGGGCGATGCCGGAGGCGACGCCTGCGATCATTCCGTTGCGGCTACGGGTGAGGGTCATTTCTGGGCCTTTCTCTTCGAGGGATGAACGCGGCTGAGCAGGAGTCCTACCCCGCCGGCCGCGATCAGGATGGCGGCGAGGATCGGTTGGATGAAGGAGGCGAGGAGGCTGCCGGAGAACAGGAGCACGAGGCCGAAGCCGACGGCAGCCAGCCCGAGCGCGATCGCGCCCACGTCGAGTGTCGGTCTGTTCATCGGCTCACCACCACGTCCAGGTCCGAGATGGTGGCGTCGATGATCAGCGTGATGTCGAACGGCTCTGCGTCCTCCATCGTCGGGTCGATGGTGACGTCGGAGAGCCGCGTCGTCGTCCGGACCTCCCTGACTGCACCGGGGACGATCACCTCGACATCCGAGGCGACGGCCTTGATCTCGACGGCGCTCACCTTCGTGGTGTCGATGCCGGTGAGGTCGATGGTCTGGCCGCTGGCCACCACGGAGTAGGTGACGGCGTCGGGGGAGGGCAGCGGCGAGGCTGCGGCCTGCGTGGCCAGCCAGCCGCTCAGGCAGAGCGGCACGGCGACGACCGCGAGGATCAGCCGGGGGAGCCTGCGCTGCCGGGCGAACAGCGCGTAGCCGAGGACGAGGGCCCCACCCGTGGCCGTCGTGACCGCGAGGGTGACCATCGGGCTCGTTCCGATCACCCACGCGCAGAGGGCGCCGACGACGCCCATCGCGGCGACGATCACGAGGCCGGCGAGCCAGGCAGGGCGGGGCCTCGGGGTGGGGGCCGGCGCGGGGTCGGAATACAGGTCGACGGTGGGGAGCTGCGGGGCGGCTGCTCCGGTCGACCGCGCGGCCCCGGCCATGCGGGCGCGCCACTGCTCGACGAGAAGGTCGTCGCTCAGCAGATCGTCGACGTACTCGTCGGCGGGCGCGAGGCGGCCGGGCCGACGGCGGCGCAGCAGCACCCAGATGAGGAAGGCCACCACGCCGGTGGGCCAGGGCAGGGGCATTGCGCGGCCGACGGTCGCCATGCCGACGACGATGACGCCCACCACGGCGATCTTCTGGGCCGCAGTGGTCCAGGTGGCGAAGGTGGGCATCCAGGAATCGATCGGCCGCGTGCCGGAGGGGCCGCGGGTCAGCGCGGTGCCGCAGGCGTAGAGGCCGAGGCCGAGGCCGCCGCTCAGCGCGAGCAGCACGAACGCGACGCGCACGAGGACCGGGTCGACGCCCAGCCTCGCGGCGACGGCCCTGCTCAGGCCGCTGCCGAGGCCGGAGGCGTCGCGACGGGTCAGGTCGCCGAGGCTCGGATCGAGCCACGCCAGGTCAAGTGCGGATGCCATGGTTCCATCTTGGCCATCCCGCGGCCGTCCTTCCATCAGGTGTCCCCCTGAAAGCCCCCTGGGAAGCGGCCCCGCGACTGGCCGGGAGCGCCCTGGCATGTCAGTCTGGACGTCATGAGCCAGCTGCCCGCCGCGCCCGAGGCGCCCGCACGCGCGCCGTTGAGGCGTGGCGGCGACGGTGCCGTCATCGCCGGCGTGGCCCAAGGGCTGGCGACGCACCTCGGGGTGAGCCCCACGTTGGTGCGGCTCGCGTTCATCATCGGCGCGCTGTTCTCTGGCGCGGGCGCGCTGGCCTACGGCGTGCTGTGGGTGCTCGTCCCGCGCGGCACCGCGGCGCCGGTGCTGCCCGTCGGCCTCGAAGCCGCCACGCGGCGGGGCATGCGCCCGGCCCTCCCGCGGTACTCGCGCCCCGACGACGGGGTCCTGATCGCCGGGGGTGTGATCCTCGTCGGGCTGCTGTGGCTGTTCGTGTCCGGGGGAGCGCTGCCGTCGCGGTTGTTCTGGCCCGCGGTGATCGGCGGCGCGGGCGTCGTCACGATCTGGCTGCAGGTCGATGAGCGGGTGGCCACGCGCGACGACGTCCGCCGCGGCCTCTGGCAGCGCGTCACGCGCGGCGGTGGCGCGATGAGCGTGCTCCGCCTGGTGGGTGGGCTCGTGCTCGTCGGCCTCGGCGTCAGCTGGATCCTCGCCACGCAGATCGGGCTCTCGCAGCTGCCGGGCGTGCTCGGCGCCTCGGGCGTCCTCTTGGCAGGCATCGCGGTGGTCGCCGCCCCGTGGCTCTATCAGCAGCGCGCCCGCGTGCGGCAGGCCGACGCGGAGCGGCTCCGGGCCGAGGCGCGCGCGGACATGGCCGCGCACCTGCACGACTCCGTGCTGCAGACCCTCGCCCTCATCCAGCGCCAGGCCGCCGACCCCGCCGCGGTCGCCCAACTGGCCCGCAAGCAGGAGCGCGAGCTGCGCACCTGGCTGTACGGCGAGACCACCAGGGCTGCCTCGCTACGGTCGGCGCTGCGCGAGGTGGCGGCCGACGTCGAGGGCCGATTCCCCGTCGACGTCGAGCTGGTGTGCGTGGGCGACGCGGACGTCGACGCGCGCGTCGAGGCCCTCGTGATGGCCACCGGGGAGGCCGTCACCAACGCGGCGAAGCACTCCGGCGCGGCGCGGATCGACGTCTATGCGGAGGTGGAGGACGGCCACGTCGAGGTGTTCGTCCGCGACAGAGGGAAGGGATTCGACCCCGCGGTGGTGCCCGCGGGCCGCATGGGCGTGCGAGAATCGATCATGGCCCGCATGGAGCGGTACGGCGGCACCGCCACGATCCGCTCCGAGCCCGGGCACGGCACCGAGGTGAGGTTGGAGATCGGCTGATGAGCGACGAGAGCGTGACCGTCGATGGGCTACGAGTAGTGATCGTCGACGATCACGCGATGTTCCGTGCGGGAGTGCGGCACGAGATCGGTGCTCGGTGCGAGGTGGTCGGCGAGGGCGAGGACGTGGACACCGCCGTCGCCGCCGTGCTGGCGACGGAACCGGACGTGGTGCTGCTCGACGTGCATCTTCCTGGTGGCGGCGGCGCCGAGGTGATCAAGCGGGTGCACGCCACCAAGCCGGGGGTGAAGTTCCTGGCGCTCTCGGTGTCCGACGCGGCGGAGGACGTCATCGGCGTGATCCGGGCCGGCGCCCGCGGCTACGTCACCAAGTCCATCAACTCCGACGAACTCCTCGAGGGCATGGCCCGCGTCGCGGGCGGCGACGCGGTGTTCTCCCCGCGCCTGGCCGGCTTCGTGCTGGACGCCTTCTCGGGCGCCGTCGACCTGGCCAGCATCGACGAGGAACTCGACAAGCTGAGCGCCCGCGAACGCGAGGTGTTGAAGCTGATCGCCCGCGGCTACTCCTACCGCGAGGTGGCAAAGGAGCTGTTCATCTCCA
Organism: Arachnia sp.; assembly: GCA_047602285.1. Lineage (GTDB taxonomy): Bacteria > Actinomycetota > Actinomycetes > Propionibacteriales > Propionibacteriaceae > Arachnia. The sequence goes on along the minus strand of JASGHR010000001.1, from coordinate 966,920 downwards.
TCAAGACGGTGGAGACCCACGTCAGCAGCGTGCTGCGGAAACTCCAGCTGAGCAACCGCCACCAACTGACGAAGTGGGCCACCGACCGTCACCTGGTCTAGGGCCCCGGCCCTGCCGGGGGAGGGGCGGGGTCAGGCCTGCTTGCGCTTGCTCAGCCAGCTGGACACGGCCAGGACGACGAGCGAGCCGATGACGGCCCAGATGAGACCGCCCACGGAGAACACGGCGGGGCTGCGGTGGACGAGCACGTCGCTGAGGAATCCGCCGACGAACGCGCCGACGATGCCGAGCAGCCCGGTGGCGATCCAGCCGCCGCTCTGACGGCCGGGCAGGATGGCCTTCGCGATCGCGCCGGCGAGGAGTCCGATGAGGATGTATCCGATCATGTGCTCCAGCCTTCCACGTGCCAGGGGTGCGCGACCATCCCGGAACCCCCTGATCCGACCCTGGTCGGCGACCACACCGAGGTCGGCCCCCCGACGCCGCCCTAGAAGATCGGGCGCCAGGGGGAGAGCAGTGCTTCGGTGGCCTTGGCGACCAGCGAGCGTTCGCGCCAGCGCAGCTGGTTCAGCTCGATGCAGTTGGACTCGTCGCGCAGGAAGACCTTCTCCATGAAGCGGGCGACGTCCGGGTCGGTGATCTCCAGGTTGAGCTCGTAGTTACCCATCAGGCTGACGCGGTCCAGGTTCGCGGTGCCGATGGTGGACCACACGCCGTCGATGGTGGCCGTCTTCGAGTGCACCATCGCCTGTTGGTACAGGAACAGCCGGATGCCGGAGTCCAGGAGGTGCGCGTAGAAGCCGCGCGACAACCAGTCGGCCACCACGTGGTTCGACTGCGCGGGCACGATGATCCGGACGTCGACGCCGCGCTGGGCGGCGTCGCGCAGCGCGGCCACGAAGTCGTCGTCGGGGATCAGGTAGGCGTGCGTCAGCCAGATGCGCTCGGTGGCGCGGTCGATGGCCTCCAGGTACATGTTGCGGATGGGGTAGACCGACAGCCGCGGGGAGTTGCGGTGCGCCCGCAGCTGGGCCTGCCAGCCGCGGTGCGGGTTCCGCTCGATCCGCTCGTGATGCCTGCCCTCGTGCAGGTTCCAGAAGTCGATGAATGCGTTCTCCAGCTCAGCGACATCCGGGCCGACGACGCGGCAGTGCGTGTCGCGCCAGCCGGTGGCGTACAGCGAGCCGATGTTGTAGCCGCCGACGAAGCCGACCCGCCCGTCGACCGTCATCAGCTTCCTGTGGTCGAACCCCCAGGTGTGCAGCGACCACGGCTTGGGCAGCGCGGGGTAGGCGAAGGTGTGGATGGTCGGCGGGATGGCGCGGAAGAACGATCGGGGTACGACGAGGTTGCCGAACTGATCCCAGACGGCGTACACCTCGACGCCGCGGTCGGCCGCGCGGGACAGCGCGTCGACGAACCGCTGGCCTGCCTCGTCGCCCTTCCAGATGTAGGTCTCGAAGTAGACGTGGTCGGTGGCCCCGTCGATCGCCTCGATCATGGCGTCGTACAGGTCGGCGCCGTAGGTGTAGACGGTCACCTCGTTGTAGTTGACGTGCAGCGGCGCGGGCGCGGTGACGGGGAAGCGCCGAAGCTTGCGGCGCTTCTTCCTGAACGACTCGAGCACCGTGAGATAGACCATCGCCGAGATCTGCGCGATCACGAGGCCGAGGGTCACGAGGTTGAGGAGACGACGGGCGGAGGCGAGGGTCCTTCGCATGGCGGCCAGCATAGCGACCCGCCATGGCGGGTAGTCTGTGCCCCGACATGAGCGACTCCCTTTTCCCCGACCTCTCCGTCCTCTTCGCCCCCGACGAGAAGGCCCCCAGGCCCGCGCGCCCCGACGGTGAGGCGCGCCCCGCGAAGGGCAAGCAGGTCAGCGTCGAGGAGCTGCTGGACGGGCTGAACGGGCCCCAGCGGGAGGCTGTGGTGCACGAGGGCGGCCCGGTGCTCGTCGTCGCCGGCGCGGGTTCGGGCAAGACGCGGGTGCTCACCCGGCGGATCGCCTACCTGGTGGCCGAGCGCAACGTCCACCCCGGATCGATCCTCGCCATCACGTTCACGAACAAGGCCGCCGCAGAGATGCGCCAGCGCGTCGTCGACCTGGTGGGCAACCGCGCCAAGCTGATGTGGGTCTCCACCTTTCACTCCGCCTGCGTGCGCATCCTGCGCACCGACATCGACCGCTTCGGCATCTCCAAGAGCTTCTCCATCTACGACGACGCGGACTCCAAGCGGCTCATGTCGCTCGTCTGTCGCGACCTGGAGCTCGACCCCAAGCGCTTCCCCGTGCGTGCCGTGATGACGGCGGTCAGCAACTTCAAGAACGAGCTCGTGGACCACGAGACGGCCGCGCAGAACGCCAATACGCCGCCGCAGAAGGCCTACGCGGAGGCCTACGGCGAGTACCAGTCGCGGCTGGCCGCCGCCAACGCGCTGGACTTCGACGACCTGATCATGACGACGGTGCACCTCTTCCAGGCGTTCCCGGACGTCCGCGAGAAGTACCGCCGGCGGTTCCGCCAGGTGCTCGTCGACGAGTACCAGGACACCAACCACGCCCAGTACGTGCTGATCAGGGAGCTCTGCGGCGAGCAGACCTCCGGTGTCGTCGACGGCACCCCCGTGGTCGAGCCCGCCGAGCTGATGGTGGTGGGGGACTCCGACCAGTCCATCTACGCGTTCCGCGGCGCCACCATCCGCAACATCCTGGACTTCGAGCTCGACTTCCCGGGCGCCACCACCGTGGTGCTCGACCAGAACTACCGCTCGACCCACAACATCCTCACGGCCGCCAATGCCGTCATCTCGCGCAACAAGGGCCGCCGCGACAAGCGCCTCTGGAGCGACCTCGGCGAGGGCGACCTGATCGTCGGCTGGGTGGCCGACACCGAGCAGGAGGAGGCGCACTTCGTCGCCACCGAGATCGACAGGCTCTCCGACGAAGGCATCAGCCAGTACGGCGACACCGCGGTGTTCTACCGCACCAACGCACAATCGCGCGCGTTCGAGGAGGTGTTCATCCGCGTCGGCATGCCGTACAAGGTGGTCGGCGGCGTGCGGTTCTACGAGCGCCGCGAGATCCGCGACGCGCTGGCCTACCTGCGCGCGCTGGTGAACCCGGCCGACGACGTGTCGGTGCGGCGCATCCTGAACGTGCCGAAGCGGGGCATCGGCGACCGCGCCGAGGCGGCCGTCGCCACGCTCGCGACGGCGGAGCGGATCAGCTTCTTCGACGCCCTGCAGCGCGCGTCCGAGGCACCCGGCCTGGCGGCTCGCTCACAGCGCCTCATCCAGGGCTTCGTCGACGTCATGAACCTGCACCGTGGCATGGTCGCCGCGGGCGTCCCCGCCGACGAGGTGCTGGTGTCGATCCTGAAGGAGTCCGGCTACCTGCCCGAGCTGCAGAACTCCACCGACCCCCAGGACGAGACGCGGATCGAGAACCTCGAGGAACTGGTGTCGGTCGCGGCCGAGTTCGTGGCCGGCGCGAACGCCGTCGACCTGGACGAGGACGCCATGGCCACCGGCCTGGTGGCGGGCATGCCCGAGCCCGACGACTCGCTGGCCGCCTTCCTGGAGCGCGTCGCGCTCGTGGCCGACTCCGATCAGGTGCCGGAACACGAGGACGGCAAGGGCGTGGTCACGCTGATGACCCTGCACACCGCCAAGGGCCTCGAGTTCGACACCGTGTTCCTCACCGGCATGGAGGAGGGCATCTTCCCGCACATGCGCGCCCTCACCGACCCGAACGAGCTGGAGGAGGAGCGCCGCCTCGCCTACGTCGGCGTCACCCGCGCCCGGAAGCGGCTCTTCCTCAGCCGCGCGCAGGTGCGCATCACGTTCGGCCAGCCGCAGTACAACCCGGCGTCGCGGTTCCTCGACGAGATCCCGCACCACGTGCTCGACTGGCGCCGCACCGCGGCCGCGACGACCACGTGGGCGAGCCAGAGCGCCACGAGGAACCGCAGCACGACGGCGTCGATGCAGAGCTTCGGCCGCGGCGCCGAGCCCGCGAAGACCGTGGCGAGCGTCGCCGTGGGGGAGCGGGTGCTGCACGCCACCTTCGGTATGGGCACCGTGCTGGCCGTCTACGGCGTGGGCGATGCCGCGAAGGCCGACGTGGACTTCGGGTCGGCGGGCAAGAAGCGGTTGAGCCTCAAGCACGCGCCGATGGAGAAGCTGTAGCCCGACCACACGGCCGGGATTCCGGCAGGTAGACGAAGAAGGCTCCGGCGCATCGCGCCGGAGCCTTCTCTTTCTGTGTCGTTCAGCGGACGGTGACGCCCAGCGAGCGCAGGAAGGTGACGGGGTTGGACGCCGAGTAGACGTCGCCCGGGGTCACACCCGGCTTGTAGTACTCGAAGTGCAGGTGCGGGCCGAAGGACCGGCCGGTCACGCCCACGTAGCCGATGAGCTGGCCCGCCTTGACGGTCTGGCCGGTGGAGACCACCTTCTTGCTCATGTGGGCGTACAGCGTCGCGCCGCCGTTGGAGTGCTGGATCACGACGTTGGTGCCGGCCCAGCCACCGTTGGTGGGGCTGAGGACGACGCCGGAGGCCGCGGCGTAGATGGGGGTGCCGATGGGGGCCGGGAAGTCCTGGCCCGTGTGGTAGCGCGACCACGAGCCGGTGGCGCCGAAGCTGGCGCCCACGCGGTAGCCGTTCGACTTGACGGGCATCGAGCCACCGCTGGAGGTGAGGTTCTTGATGTCGTCGGCGGAGAGGTTCTTGAGGTCGACGTTGCCGCCCGCGGCGGCCTGGGCGGCGGCGAGCCGCTCGGCGGCCTCCTTCGCCTCCTGCTTGAGCTTCTTGGCCTGCTTGGCCACGAGCTTCATGTCGGCGTCCATCAGCTCGTCGCGCTCGGCGATGGCGTGCTCGGTCTCGGCCTGGGCCACATCGGCGGCGGTGGCGTCGAGCTGCTCCTCGCGGTCCTTGGCTGCGTCCTCGGCGACGGCGGCGCTCAGGTTGCCACGGATGGCGTCGCGGCTGACCTGCTCGGAGCGGTCCCCGAAGGCCTCGGCGGCGGCGGATGCGGCGGCGGCGGGAACGGCCGCCTCGGAGGTCTCGCTCGCGGCGCTGGTGTTCAGGCCCCGAGCGGCGAAAGCGAAGGTGAAGACCGCAGCCGCGGCAACCGTTCCGGTGACGGTGAGTGCGACGATGCGCTTGCTGAAGCCGGCGAGGGAGCCGCGGCGCGCGGGGGCCTGCGGGGCCTCCAGCTCGAACACGTCTTCGATGTCGGCGACGGCGCGACGTGCGCGGCCTGAGGCGTTGTCGTTCACCTGGCTCCTGACTTCTACTGCTGGCGGTCTGCTGACCGCCCTGAGGAACCTTAACAGTTCTCAGGATCCTCTCAAAATCGGGGTCGGTTAGTGTTTCCGCGGCCGTCCGCGGGGTGCTGGACGGCGGTCGGAAGCCCTGTCGTCCCACCCGTCCGGGGAGTAAGGTGGCGGCCGCATAGCACTCACAGGCGAAGGAACGACGTGGATCTTCTGGAGTATCAGGCGCGAGACCTGTTCGAGCGATTCTCGGTCCCCGTGCTCTCAGGCAGGGTGGCCTCGACGCCGGACGAGGCGGTGGACGCCTACGAGCAACTCGGAGCCGAGGTCGCGGTCATCAAGGCCCAGGTTCGCACCGGCGGCCGAGGCAAGGCGGGCGGCGTCAAGCTGGCCCGCGGCCACGAGGCCGTGGCGCAGACCGCGGGGGAGATCCTCAGCCTCGACATCAAGGGTCACCGCGTGGAGCAGGTCATGCTGAGCCCCGCCGCCGACATCGCGGAGGAGTACTACTTCTCCATCCTGCTCGACCGCGCGGCCGGCGGCTACGTCGCACTCTGCAGCGTCGAGGGCGGCATGGACATCGAGACGCTCGCGGCCGAGCGGCCCGAGGCTCTCGCGAAGGTGGCCCTGGACCCGGTCGTCGGGATCGACGCCGCCGTCGCCGCCCGGATCGTCGAGGAGGCCGGCTTCCGCGAGGAGGACAGGGCCAAGGTGAGCGACGTGCTGATCCGGCTGTGGGAGGTGTTCCGCGACAACGACGCGACGCTCGTCGAGGTCAACCCGCTGGTGAAGACCTCCGCCGGCCGCATCATGGCCCTCGACGGCAAGGTGACGCTCGACGGCAACGCCGACTTCCGGCACCCCGAGTGGGCGCAGTACGAGCAGACCCGCGCCGACGTCGACCTCGAGCGCCAGGCCCGTGAGCTCGGCCTCGGCTACGTGAAGCTCGACGGCACCGTCGGCGTCATCGGCAACGGCGCGGGCCTCGTGATGAGCACGCTCGACGTCGTGGCCGCCGCGGGCGAGGACTTCCCCGGCAAGCCGCGCCCCGCGAACTTCCTGGACATCGGCGGCGGCGCCTCCGCCGCGGTGATGGCCAACGGCCTGCGCATCATCATGAGCGACCCGCAGGTCCGCTCGGTGTTCGTCAACGTCTTCGGCGGCATCACCGCGTGCAGCGACGTCGCCAACGGCATCGTCAACGCCCTCGAGATCCTGGGCGACGAGGCCCGCCACCCCATCGTGGTGCGCCTCGACGGCAACTCCGTCGAGATCGGCAAGGCCATCCTCGCCGAGGCCAACCACCCGCTGATCACCGTCAAGAACACCATGGACGCCGCGGCCCGCACGGCCGCGCGCCTGGCCTCGGAAGGAATCTGAGCCGTGTCGATCTTCATCAACGCGTCGTCGCGCGTCCTCGTGCAGGGCATGACCGGCAAGGAAGGCCGCAAGCACACGCAGCGCATGATCATGTCGGGCACCCGCGTCGTCGGCGGCGTCACGCCCGGTAAGGCCGGCGGGTCGGTGCTGTTCGAGGAGGACCCGGTACCGGTGTTCGGCTCCATGTCCGACGCGGTCGCGGCCACGCATGCCGACGTGTCTGTCGTCTTCGTGCCCCCGGCCTACGCCAAGGGCGCGGTGCTCGAGGCCGTCGGCTCGGGGGTCGGCCTCGTCGTCGTCATCACCGAGGGCATCCCCGTGCGCGACTCCGTCGAGTTCCACGCCGCCGCCCGCGAAGCCGGCGTGCGGATCATCGGCCCCAACTGTCCGGGCCTCATCTCGCCCGGCAAGTCCAACGTCGGCATCATCCCCGCGCACATCTCCGGGCCGGGTCGCATCGGCCTGGTGTCGAAGTCAGGCACGCTGACCTACCAGATGATGTACGAGCTGCGGGACCACGGGTTCTCGACCGCGGTGGGCATCGGCGGCGACCCCGTCGTCGGCACCCCGCACATCGACGTCCTGCAGGCCTTCGAGGATGACCCCGACACGGATCTGATCGTGATGATCGGCGAGATCGGCGGCGACGCGGAGGAGCGCGCGGCCGAGTACATCGCCGCGAACATCACCAAGCCCGTCGTCGGCTATGTCGCCGGCTTCACCGCGCCCCCCGGCAAGACGATGGGCCACGCCGGCGCCATCATCACAGGCTCGAAGGGCACGGCCGCGGCGAAGAAGGAGGCCCTGGAGGCCGCGGGTGTCGTGGTCGGCGAGACCCCGTCGCTGACCGCCCAGCTGGCCCGCGACGCCATCGCTCACCTGCGCGTGAGCCGCGTCTGACCCGATCGGGAGGACTAGGTCGTGTTGCGAAAGCCGAAATGGTGTGGTTCACGCCCACCCGGCCGACCGGCGAGACGAGTGCCCTGAACTGCTGCCGCAACTCCCTGCCCAGAGCGCGGGACCTTTCGGCACGGCGTTCGGCTGGCGCCTCACGGCCGGCTCAAGGAACGGTCCCTGGGGAGCGACGGACCACAGCCGGTCCCTGAGGAGCAGCCCCGCACGCTGACCCGCGCCGAGCGCAGGCGATGCGGGGCTGCGTCTCGAAGGGTCCGAAACCACAGCCCAACCCATCCTCCAAGAGCCGGAGTCACACCCTCCAGCACGCACAAATCTCCGTATACGGGCAGCCACGCGAATAGTTGCGCCGCTGCCCGTATACAGAGATTTGTGCAGGAAACCACCGGGGAACCGGCCACCATCGGTCATCGGTGAGGGGGGCGACGGTCCGCCGCCCGTGAAGCTGACAGAGGGTGAGGTGGGGAGGCGCTTCGTCGAAGCGTAAGAACACCCATGCACTGAGACCAGAGGTGACTGTGGTCACAGAATCGGGCCGGCAGCGAGACGGAGCGCCTCCCCACCTCACCCGTCCGCCCTTGTTGTTAGGTCGCTGCCCACAGCGCGGGACCTTTCGACACGGGCCCGGCGCTTCGCGCGGGGGCCCGGCTCAAGGAACGGTGCCCCACCTCAGCTGTCTGCCCTTGTGGTCGAGTCACTGCTCACAGCTCGGGACCTAACGACCACGGCGTTCGGCTGGCGCCTCGCGGCCGGCTCAAGGAACGGGGTCCTTACCGAAGTGGTGGCTGTGGTGAGCGGCTTCCTGGCGCGCCAGGGCGTCGTCCAGTAGGCCACTTCCACTTTCGCAACACGCTAGGCCTGGGCGGTGCGCAGGGCGGCGCGGGAGGCAAGGGCTGCGAGCTGCCCGTCGCTGAACCGGTAGTCGTCGGTCACCGTGATCAGGGAGTAGGTGGCCCGCTCGGCGATCTGGGTGACGATCAGCTGGTACGTCACCGACTTGCTGGCCGACGTCGCCCGCGTGATCACGAACAGGCGGGAGGTGACCTCGCCGTCGGCGGTCTTGGTCTTGACGTCCTTCAGCTTCTGCACGTTCGAGCCGGGGGCGCGGTCCTTGCAGGAGGCCAGTGCGTCGCCGAGCTTCTTGGCGAACGACTCCGCGTCCTTGTTCTTGTCGAACGTGAAGCGCATCTCGTCGATGCCGAAGGTCTCCGGGGCTTGGTCGTCCTGCGTCATCAGGTAGGTCGACTGCTCGCGCGACTTCGGGCCCGACACGCTGACCAGGGTCATGTTCTCGCAGCCCATGCCTTGGCTGGTGAGCGCGCCGGGTGCCTTCATGTTCCAGCGGCCGACGCCGGCGCGGATGCGCGGCAGGTCGGAAGGAACGAGCCAGCCGGCGGGGTCGGCCGCGGGGAGGTCCGCGCCCGAGACCTTGACGTCCTTCGGCGCGGGCTCGCCCTGCTTCTCCGACAGCTGAGTCTGCGAGCGCTCCAACGCGGTGGCCAGGGACGCGGCGTCGACGGCCTTGTCCACCTGCGTGACGTCCAGCACCTGGACGACGGTGCCCGACAACGTCAGCAGCACCGTGTGGTAGCGCGGCTTGTCGTCCTGGAACAGCACGGTGATCTGGAAGGCCTCGGGAGCGAGGCCCTCGACCTTGTTGGCGCTCTGCAGGAAGGACGGCACCTCGGCGCAGTTGGCGAGGACCTTCAGCCGGGCCTCGTAGGTGGCCTTCGCCACCGCGGCGCTGGAGAACGCATCGATTCTGTGGAGGGCCGCGACGGGCTCGTCGGCGGTGGTGCCGAGCGTGCGCTGCAGGCTGAAGGTGGGGTTGGCGTCGTCGGACTTGGTCTGGAAGCAGGCGACGCGGCCCTTGTGGTCGGCGGCCGCGTGCGTGGTCTCGGTGATGGCCCAGCCGCCGCCCGCGATGCCGGAGAGGTCCTCGGCGGTCACGAGGTCGGCCGGCGTCGCGGCGTCGGGCGCGACCGAGACGCTCGGGCTGGCGCTGGGCGACGGCGACCCGCTCGTCGGCGAGGTGGGGCGCAGGCTGCTCACCACCAGCGACACGACGACGGCGACGACGAGCGCGGCGGCCAGGCCCGCGGCCGCCCAGGTGATCAGCGTGCGCCGGTGCTCCTGAAACCAGTGCGGCGCGGCGGCCTCGGCGGGCTCGGCCTCCACCGGGGTGGTCGACGACAGCGCCGACCGCCGTGGCGCGGGGCTCGGGGAATCGGCGAACTCGCCGGACGAGCGCGGGAACACCGGCGCGGGGATCGGGGTGTCGGACAGCGGCAGCGCGGGGGCCGGCGGCACGTCCGCCATCGCGGCCTCGGAGCCCGGACGCGCGAACGGGTTGTAGGGGCGCTCGGGCTGTTGCGGGGCCTCGGCAGCCTCGGCCTGATCATCGAGGGGTGCGCCGCGTCGCGCGGGGCTGGGGCTCGACTCTGGGGTATCGTCCGATGCGGTCGGGTCCTCAGGGCCCTCGTCGGGCTGCCAGCCACGGCGGGGGCGAAGCGGCTCGCCAGCAGACATGTCAGCACCTCCAAAAGACACGCGGACCATTCGCTAGGTCTGGGGGCAACACTACCGGGGGACGAAAGACCATGCGGCAGACGGCACCGGCAGGGGGGTGGGCGTGATGGCGCGACGCGCGCCCCGAACGGTCGCCGTCGACGTGGACGCGGCGGCCTCCGACACCACCCGACGCATGCCCTGGCCCTGGTACCTGATGGGGATTCTCGGCCCGCTGGCGGTGCTCGCCGCGGGCTGGCTGATCCTCGCGGGCCTCGCCGCCGTCGGCTGGCTGAGCTCGCCGTCGGCCGAGCTGCCCGGCGCGCTCCGCCTCGCCACCCAGCTGCTCCTGCTCGCGCACGGCGGATCCGCGCAGATCGGCGGCCAGGCCGTCACGCTCGCGCCCCTGGGCGTCACCCTCCTCCTCATCTTCCTCGCGCTCCCGCTCGCCTCCACGGCCGCGCGCCAGGCGGCCGCGGACCGGCACGGCCCGGACGACACCGGCCGCGTGTGGGCCGACCCCGAGGCCACCACCTACCGCGTCGCGGGCGTGTTCGGGGGCACTTACGCGCTGGCCGTCCTGGTGCTCGCGGCGTCGTTCAAGATGTTCACGCCCGGGCTGATCCTGGGCGCCGTCACGGTCGGCGCGGTGGGCGGCCTGTGGGGCGCCAGCCGCGGGGTCGGCTACGACCCGACGGCGGGCTGGCCCGCGTGGCTGCGCGTGGTGCCGCGGGCGCTGGCCGCGGCGATCCTTGCCGTGATCGCGGGCGCGGGCGCCGCGCTCGCCGTCGCGCTCTGGCAGGGCAGGGCCCGCGTCACGGAGCTGGTGGCCGGACTCGACGGCGGCGTGCCCGCGGTCGTGCTGCTGGTTGCCCTGCACCTGGCCTACCTGCCGAACCTGATTCTCGCCTGCGCGTCGTGGGTCCTGGGCGCCGGCGTGACGCTCGGCGACGGATCGCTCCTGACGCTCGGCTCCACCGACCTCGGCCTGCTGCCGTCCATCCCCGTGCTGGGCGCGGTCCCGCAGCCCGGCCCGGTGCCCGCGCTCGCGCTGGCCTGGTTGGCGGTCGGCGTGCTGGCCGGCGCCGTCGCAGGGGTGGTCGTGGCGCTCGCCCGTCCGCGGGCGCGGTTCGACGAGACGGCGCTCGTCGGCGGCCTCTCGGGCGCGGTGGCAGGTCTCCTGGTCGCGGTGGCCTGCGCGCTGGGCGCGGGCGGCCTCGGCGCCGCGCGGCTGGCCCGGCTGGGGGCTCGCACGCCCGAGATCTTCCTCTTCGCGCCCAGCATCCTCGGGCTCGCCGGGCTGGCCGCGGGCCTCGCCGTCGGCCTCCTCCGACGCCCACGCCCGCCGCGCGACGCGGACCAGGAGGACGCGAAGGCATAGGGTTGCCCTCGTGACGACGAGGGTTTGTGTGCTGCTGTCCGGCTCCGGCACCCTGTGCCAGGCGCTGCTCGACGCGATCGACGCCGGTGAGGTGGATGCCGAAGTGGTGGCCGTCATCTCCGACCAGGCCGATGCCTACGGGCTCGAGCGGGCGCGCCTCCGGGGCATCCCCGCCCTCGCCCACCCGCTGGCCCGCGGCGCCGACCGCACCCAGTGGGACCGCGAGCTGACCGACATCGTGGCCGGCTACGCGCCCGACCTCGTCGCCTCCGCCGGGTTCATGAAGCTGGTGGGCGCCGCGTTCCTCGAACGGTTCGGCGGGCGCACCATCAACACACACCCCGCGCTGCTGCCCAGCTTCCCCGGCATGCACGGCCCGCGCGACGCGCTGCGGGCCGGCGTCAAGGTCTCCGGGGCCACCGTCTTCGTCGTCGACGCCGGGGTCGACACGGGTAGGATCCTGCTGCAAGGCGCGGTCGACGTCCTGGACGATGACGACGTCGAGTCGCTGCACGAGCGCATCAAGGTGGTCGAACGCCGGCTCCTGATCAAGGCAGTCTCCGAATGGAAGAAGGAACTCTCGTGACCGATGTCCTCCCGCTGCGCCGGGCGCTGGTGAGCGTCTACGACAAGACCGGGCTGGTGGAGCTCGGCCGCGACCTGGCCGCCGCCGGGGTCGAGATCGTGTCGACGGGGTCGACCGCCGCGCGTCTGGCCGAGGCCGGCGTTCCCGTGATCCCCGTCGAGGAGGTCACCGGCTTCCCCGAGTGCCTCGACGGCAGGGTCAAGACGCTGCACCCCAAGGTGCACGCGGGCATCCTGGCCGACCGTCGCCTGGCCTCGCACCGGGCGCAGCTGGACGAGCTGGGTGTCGCGCCGTTCGACCTGGTGATCACCAACCTGTACCCGTTCGCGGCTACCGTCGCGTCGGGCGCGGATCAGGACGAGTGCGTCGAGCAGATCGACATCGGCGGCCCGACGATGGTGCGCGCCGCAGCCAAGAACCACGCTTCGGTGGCCATCGTCACCTCCGCTGCGCAGTACCCGGCGCTCCGCGACGCGCTCGCGGCGGGCGGGTTCACGCTGGCCCAGCGCCAGCAGCTGGCCGCGGCCGCCTTCGTACACACCGCCAGCTACGACGTCGCCGTCGCCAGCTGGATGGGCAGCGTCGTCACCGACACCTCGGGCGGCGACGGCTTCCCGGCCTGGATCGGCGGCGCGTGGGAGAAGGTCGGCACGCTGCGCTACGGCGAGAACAGCCACCAGCCGGCCGCCCTCTACAGCTACCCGGCGGGCCCGGCGGGCATCACCCAGGCCGAGCAGCTGCACGGCAAGGAGATGAGCTACAACAACTACACCGACGGCGACGCCGCCTACCGCGCGGCCTACGACTTCGACGCGCCCGCCGTCGCCATCATCAAGCACGCCAACCCGTGCGGTATCGCGGTCGGCGCCGACATCGCCGACGCCCACCGCAAGGCCCACGCCTGCGACCCCGTCTCGGCGTTCGGCGGCGTGATCGCCACCAACCGCCCGGTCAGCGTCGAGATGGCCGCGCAGGTGGCCGAGATCTTCACCGAGGTGATCATCGCGCCCGGCTTCGAGGACGGCGCGCTGGAGATCCTGACCAAGAAGAAGAACATCCGCGTGCTGCAGGCCGCGGCCTACACGCATCGCGAGCGGCAGCTGCAGCCCATCTCGGGCGGCGCGCTGCTGCAGGCGCCCGACCGGATCGACGCCCCCGGCGACGACCCCGCCAACTGGACCCTTGCCGCCGGCGAGCCGGCCGACGAGGCCACGCTGGCCGACCTGGCCTTCGCCTGGCGCGCGGTGCGCGCGGTGAAGTCGAACGCGATCCTGCTCGCCAAGGACGGTGCCTCCGTGGGCGTCGGCATGGGCCAGGTGAACCGCGTCGACTCCTGCCACCTCGCCGTCGACCGCGCGGGGGAGCGGGCCGCCGGCTCGGTCGCCTCCTCGGACGCCTTCTTCCCGTTCGCCGACGGCCCCCAGGTGCTGCTCGACGCGGGCGTGCGCGCCATCGTGCAGCCCGGCGGGTCGGTGCGCGACCAGGAGGTCATCGACGCCGTCGCCGCGGCGGGCATCACGATGTACTTCACCGGCACCCGCCACTTCTTCCACTGACGACAGCCTTCACTGATCGGGGACCCAGGATGACCGCGCAGAAGCTCGACGGCCTCGCCACCGCCGCCGCCATCAAGGCAGAACTCACCGAACGGGTCGCCGCGCTGCGGGCCCGGGGCGTCGTCCCCGGCCTCGCGACCGTGCTGGTCGGCAGCGACCCCGCCAGCCAGAACTACGTGCGGATGAAGCACCGCGACTGCGAGCAGGTGGGCATCGCCTCGATCCAGGTGGAGCTCCCGGCCGACACCACCGCAGACCAGCTGCAGGCGGCCATCGAGGGGCTGAACCAGGACCCGGCGTGCACCGGCTACATCGTGCAGCTGCCCATCCCGAGGCACCTGGACGAGAACTGGGCGCTCAGTCTGATCGATCCCGAGAAGGACGCCGACGGCTTGCATCCGATCAACCTCGGGCGCCTCGTGCTGAACGAGCCCGCGACCCTGCCCTGCACCCCGCGGGGCATCGTCGAGCTGCTGCGCCGCCACGGCGTGGAGCTGAACGGCGCGGAGGTGGTCGTCGTCGGCCGCGGCATCACCGTGGGCCGCCCGCTCGGCCTGATCCTCACCCGCCGCTCCGAGAACGCCACCGTGACGCTGTGCCACACCGGCACCCGCGATCTGGCCGAACACACGCGGAAGGCGGACGTCGTGGTGGCCGCGGCCGGCGTGCCCGGCATGATCACGGCCGACATGATCAAGGACGGCGCCGTGCTCGTCGACGTCGGCGTCAGCCGCGTCGAGGGCAAGACCGTCGGCGACCTGGCCGCTGACGTGTGGGACAAGGCCTCCTGGGTCACGCCCAACCCGGGCGGCGTCGGCCCGATGACGCGCGCGATGCTGCTCAGCAACGTCGTCGACCGCGCGGAAGCGCTGCATGCCGGATAAGCCGGACAAACCGGTCGACTGGTTCCCGGACAGCCCGTGGGCGCTGACCGTGTCGCTGCTGCTGGTCAGCGTCGGCGTCACCTTCGCCGCCCTGGGCCACTGGCGGCGCGCGGCGCTGATGATCGCCGCGGGCCTGGTGCTCGGCGGCGTCCTGCGTCTCGTGCTGTCGCGCGAGGCCGCGGGCATGCTCGTTGTGCGCGGCCGCTGGGTCGACGTCACGGTGATGCTCGGCCTGGGCATCGCCACCGCCGTCGTCGCGTTCCTGGTGCCGCCCGCCCGATAGGCCGGCGCGGCCTCAGCCGAGGTGCGAGGCGATCGCGAACGTCCCCTCCGCCCGGCGCACGCCGTGCACGGCGTGGCGGGGGATGAGGTCGGCGAGGAAACCGTAGTCGCGCGCGATGTAGGCCGCGCGGAGGTCGCCCGCGGCTGACCGGCCGGCGATGTCGCGCCACCAGTCGGCGATGTCGCCCCAGCCCGGGGCGGCGAGCGAGCCGCCGAACTGCCGCACTGCGAGCGACGAGGCCAGCGCGGCGAAGCGCAGCCGGACGTCGAGCGACCACGTGGCGAGTGTGCCCAGCACCATGGCGGCGGCGAACACGTCGCCGGCGCCGGTGGGGTCGATCGCGTCGACGGCCACCGCGGGACAGTACGCCTCCTCGCCCGTGCTGCCGTCGATGGCGAACGCCCCGCCCACGCCGTCGGTTACCACGGCGAGCGGCACGAGGTCGGCCAGCTTGCGCACGGCGTCGCCCGGGCGGTCGGTCCGCGTGTAGCGCATGGCCTCCACCGCGTTCGGCGTGAACGCGTGGCAGTGCTGGAGCGGCGCGAGGTCGGCCTT
Organism: Arachnia sp.; assembly: GCA_047602285.1. GTDB lineage: Bacteria > Actinomycetota > Actinomycetes > Propionibacteriales > Propionibacteriaceae > Arachnia. The sequence continues at coordinate 951,594 of JASGHR010000001.1, read as the reverse complement.
GTCCCAGGCGCCGGTCTCGTCGAAGCCGACGTCGGCGAAGAGCAGCGTGCCGCGCTCCTTGAGGGTGCGCCACCAAGGCCCGACGGCCTTGAGGTCGATCGCGGCCGCGCGGCTGGCCGGGGCGTCGAGCAGCGCCCGCGACATGGACTCGGGCAGCGGGTGGGCGTGCGTGACCATCCCGCGGTCGCCCTTGATGGCCATCGAGACCGTGATGGCGGAGTGGAAGCCCTCGAACCGGCGCGAGGCGGTCAGGTCGATGTGCTCGTCGTGGGACAGCACGTCCCACATCCAATCGGCGTACGCGTCGTCGCCGAAGCCCGCCGCGAGTCCGGTGCGCAACCCCAGCCGCGCGGTCGCCGTCGCCAGGTTGGCGATGCCGCCCGGGCAGGAGCCCATGCCCTCGCTCAGCAGCTCCTCGCCCGGCTCCGGGAGCCGCGGGAGCCCGGTGAAGATGAGATCGAAGAACAACGGTCCGGTGGTCAGCACGTCCAGTGGCGGGTCGTCGGGCGTGCGGGTGGCGGCCAGCGGGTCCCACACCCAGCAGGTCGGGCAGCGCTCCTCGACGTGCGCGTGATCCATCATGGTCAGGGACTCTACTGCGGGCGCGGTACCTTGGCCCGGTGAGCGCGCATCCCCTGTTGAAGCTGGTCATCCTCGGCGGCGGAGGCTTCCGCGTGCCGTTGGTCTACGAGGCCGTCGCCCGGGGCGCCGCGGCCGGAGGTGCGCGAATCGGCGAGGTGGTGCTGCACGACGCGTCGGCCGAGCGGCTCGCCGTGATGAGCCGCGTGCTCGGCGACCTCGCCGCGGAGATCCCCGGTGCGCCCCGCGTCACCTGCCACACCGACATGCGTACGGCGCTCCGCGGCGCCGACTTCGTCTTCGCCGCCGTCCGGGTAGGCGGGACGGCGGGCCGGATCGCCGACGAGCGGGTAGCCCTCCGCCTCGGCCTCCTGGGCCAGGAGACCATCGGTCCCGGCGGCCTGGCCTACGCGCTGCGCACCATCCCGGTGATGCGGGAGGCGGCACGCGTCATCGCCGAAGTCGCGCCCGACGCATGGACCATCAACTTCACCAACCCCGCGGGAATCGTCACGCAGGCGATGCGCGAGTTCCTGGGCGACAGCGTCGTCGGCATCTGCGACACGCCCATCGGGCTGGTCCGGCGCGCCGCGCGGCTGCTCGGCGTCGCGGCCGAGGACGTGGACTACGACTACGTGGGCCTCAACCACCTCGGCTGGCTGCGCGCGCTCCGCGTCGACGGCCGGGACCTGCTGCCCGGGCTGCTCGCCTCGGACGAGCTGCTGGCCGGCATCGAGGAGGCCAGGATCGTCGGCCCCGACCTCGTGCGCGCGCTCGGCGCGCTGCCCAACGAGTACCTCTTCTACTACTGGCTGACCGACGAGGCCATCGCGCACATCGCCGCCGCGGGGGAGACCCGCGGCGAGTACCTAGCCCGGCAGCAGGCGGCCTTCTACGACGGCGCGGGCGAGGTGGGTTCGGCACTGGCCTCGTGGCGCGCGGCCCTGCACGAGCGCGAGGCCACCTACATGGCCGAGGCGCGGGAGGAGGGCGAGCAGCGCGAGGAGGCCGACGTCGAGGGCGGCGGCTACCAGGAGGTGGCAGTGCGGCTGATGACCGCGCTCGCCACGGGCACGCGGGAGAGGATGATCCTGAACGTCGGCAACACCGACCGGATCGTCGAGGGGCTGCCGGAGGATGCCGTCGTGGAAGTCGGCTGCGTGGTCGACGGCGACGGCGTGCACGCCGTCCCGGTGGCGCAGCCGGAGCTCTGGCAGCTGGGCATGATGGCGCGGCTGCGCGGCTCCGAGCAGCTGATCGCGCGTGCGGCCGCGACCGGCGACCCCGAGGCCGCGTGGCTCGGCTTCGCGCTGCACCCGCTCGTCGACTCGCCCAGCCTCGGCCGCGCGCTGCTCGACGGCTACCGTGCCGCGCACCCGGAGATCGACCGGCTGCTCCGCTGAGCCGTTCGGGCGCCCCAGTACGATGGCCGTCATGCAGCTCGCTGACCAGCCGCTCGAGGCTCCCGTCGATCCCCGCCCGGAGCCGCCGCTTCGCTCGCGCTATCTCCTGTTCGGGGAGATGCTGCTGTTCGCCACGCTCAGCCTCGTCGCGTCGTTCGTGCTGTCCTACGACGCCGTGCTGCTGGCCGCCAACCCCGATCAGCAGTTCAACTGCTCGATCAACGAGGTGCTGGACTGCGTGAAGGTCGCGCTCACGCCGCAGGCCAGCATCCTCGGCTTTCCCAACGCGTTCCTCGGCCTGATCTCGGAGCCGGTGGTGATGACCATCGCGGTGGCGTCGCTCTGCCGCACCCGATTCCCGCGCTGGTTCATGTTCACCGCCAACGCCGTCTACCTGCTCGGCGTGATCTTCGCCTACTGGCTGCTGTTTCAGTCCACGTTCGTCATCGGCGCGCTGTGCCCGTGGTGCCTGCTCGTCACCCTCTCCACCACCTTCGTCTTCTGGTCCATGACGCAGTGGAACATCCTCGAGGGCAACCTCTACCTCTCGCCCCGCTGGCAGGAGCGCGCGCTGGCCTTCCAGCGCGGCGGTTGGATGACGATCACGCTCATGGCCTGGCTGGTCCTCGTGGTCCTCGTCGAGGTCCTGAAGTGGGGCCTCGGCGTCATCTGAGGTCTGCGGGAGCGGTAGAGTCGGGGCATCCGGACATCACCTTTCCCGAGAGGAAAAACAAGTGAGCACTGAGGCTCCCGTCAAGATCGCCGTCACCGGCGCCGCAGGCCAGATCTGTTACAGCCTGCTCTTCCGCATCGCGAGCGGCGCGCTCCTGGGCGACCGCCCGATCGAGCTGCGCCTCCTCGAGATCACGCCCGCGCTGAAGGCGCTCGAGGGCGTCGTCATGGAGCTCGACGACTGCGCGTTCGGCAACGTCGTGAACATCGAGATCGGCGACGACCCCAAGAAGGTCTTCGACGGCGTCAACCTGGCCATGCTCGTCGGCGCCATGCCGCGCAAGGCAGGCATGGAGCGCGGCGACCTGCTGTCGGCCAACGGCGCGATCTTCACCGCGCAGGGCAAGGCCCTGAACGACGTCGCGGCCGACGACATCAAGGTGCTCGTGACCGGCAACCCGGCCAACACCAACGCGCTGATCGCCATGAAGAACGCCCCCGACATCCCGGCCGAGCGGTTCAACGCCCTCACCCGCCTCGACCACAACCGCGCCAAGTCGCAGGTCGCCGCGAAGCTCGGCGTCTCCGTCAGCGAGGTCTCGCACATGACGATCTGGGGCAACCACTCCGCCACGCAGTACCCCGACCTGTTCAACGCGCTGGTCGGCGGCAAGAACGCCGCGGAGCTCGTTAACGACGAGGCGTGGATCGAGCAGACCTTCATCCCGACCGTCGCCAAGCGCGGCGCGGCCATCATCGAGGCCCGCGGCCTGTCGTCGGCCGCCTCGGCCGCCAACGCCACCGTCGAGCACATGCGCGACTGGGTGCTCGGCACGCCCGAGGGCGACTGGGTGTCGATGGCGGTGCCGTCCGACGGCTCCTACGGTGTGCCCGAGGGCCTCATCTCGTCGTTCCCGTGCACCGTCACGGACGGCGCCTATGAGATCGTCCAGGGCCTCGAGGTGGGCGACTTCTCGCGCGCCAAGATCGACGCCTCGGTGGCCGAGCTCGTCGACGAGCGCGCAGCGGTCACGGAGCTCGGCCTGATCTGAGCCCGTCCGAGAAAGCCAAGCGGCCCGCCCCGGTGGAAACCGGGGCGGGCCGCTTTTGCGGAGCGTCGCTCAGTGGTCGAGGGCGCCCTCGGCGCCGGCGCCGGTCATGGAGCGGACCTCCATCTCGGCGCCCTGGGCGGCGTACGTGTCGCCGTCGGGCTTCAGCACGGAGCCCAGCCAGCCGAGGAAGAAGCCGACCGGCACCGACACGATGGCCGGCGAGTCGATCGGGAACCACGCGAAGTCCAGGTCGGGGAACATCGCGCCGGGCGCGCCGGAGACCGCGGGGGAGAAGACGATCAGGACGACGGCCGTGATCAGGCCGCCGAAGATCGACCACACGGCACCCGCCGTCGAGAACCGCTTCCAGTACAGGGAGTACAGGATCGACGGCAGATTGGCCGAGGCCGCGACGGCGAACGCCAGCGCCACGAGGAACGCGATGTTCTGCCCGTTGGCCGCGATGCCGCCGACGATGGCGATCAGGCCGATGGTCACCGACGTCCAGCGCGCGACCTTGACCTCCTTGGCCGGGTCGGCCTTGCCGTCCTTCATCACCGAGTTGTAGATGTCGTGCGCGAAGGAGGCCGACGCCGTGATGGTCAGGCCCGCGACCACCGCGAGGATGGTGGCGAACGCGACGCCCGCGATGACCGCCATCAGGATCTCGCCGCCGAGCGCGAAGGCCAGTGCGGGGGCGGCCGCGTTGGCCTTGCCGGGCATCGCGTTGATGGCCTCGGGGCCGACGAGCCAGGCTGCGCCGTAGCCGAGCACCATGGTGAACAGGTAGAACGCGCCGATCAGGCCGATGGCCCAGGTCACCGAGCGGCGGGCCTCCTTGGCCGTGGGCACGGTGTAGAAGCGCATCAGCACGTGCGGCAGGCCGGAGGCGCCGAGCACCAGCGCCATGCCGAGCGACACCAGCGCCACCGGATCCTTGTACTTGGCCTGCGGGGCGAGCAGGTTGATCTCGGAGCCCTGCGCGGCTGAGGTCTCGATGGCCTTGCCGAGGAGCTCGGACATGTTGAAGCCGGTCTTGGCCAGCACCCAGACGGTCATCACGGCCGCGCCGAGGATCAGCAGGACCGCCTTGATCATCTGCACCCACGTGGTGCCCTTCATGCCGCCGATGAGCACGTAGCCCACCATGAGGAGGCCGACCAGCGCGATGACGATGTTCTGGCCCACCACGGACTGGATGCCGAGCAGCAGCGACACCAGGCCGCCGGCGCCCGCCATCTGGGCCAGCAGGTAGAAGAACGTGACGGCGAGCGTGGAGATGGCTGCGGCGAGGCGCACGGGCTTCTGCCGCATGCGGAAGCTGAGCACGTCGGCCATCGTGTACTTGCCGGTGTTGCGCAGCGGCTCGGCCACCAGCAGCAGCGCGACGAGCCACGCCACCAGGAAGCCCACCGAGTACAGCAGGCCGTCGTAGCCGTAGAGCGCCACGGCCCCGACGATGCCGAGGAAGGACGCGGCCGACAGGTAGTCGCCCGCGATGGCGAAGCCGTTCTGGCGGCCGTCGAACTGCGCGCCGCCGGTGTAGAAGTCGCCCGCCTTCTTCTTGCCGCCGCGCGTGACGCGGATCACGATCCACATCGTGATCACCACGAACGCGGCGAAGATCGCGATGTTGATGACGGGGTTGCCCAGGTTCTGGGTCTCGAGGAGGCTCATCGGATGCTTCCTTCCAGTCGGTCGCGGAGGTCCTTGGCCAGCGGGTCGACCTTCTTGTTCGAGTGGCGGATGTACAGCCAGGTGATGAGGAAGGTGCTGACGAACTGCCCGATGCCGAAAAGGAAGCCGACCGTGACGTTGCCGAAGACCGACGTCATCATCAGGCCCTTGGCGAAGATGGAGCAGAACACGTAGGCGAGGTACCAGATGAGGAACACGGCGGTCATCGGGAACGCGAAGGAGCGGAAGACCCGCTTCAGGTGCGCGAACTCCGGTGAGGCCTGAACCTCCCGGAACTCCTCGGGCGGAATCGTGCCCTTGGGCACGTCGGGGGAGTGGCTCATGATGGTTGTGACTCCTGGTGAATGTGACAGCGCAGCGTTGCGCTGGGGCGACGCTACCAACGTCTACTACGTTTCGTAGGCGAATCGCCGAATCGGCCTCTCGGACCACCGCCACTACGATGGCCCCCATGCATCAGCTCGTCGTCACCCTCGACTGCCCCGACCGTCCCGGCATCGTGCACGCCATCACGGGCGGCATCGTCGCGGCCGGCGGAAACATCACCGAGCTGCAGCAGTTCTCGTCGCCGGACTCCGGCCATTTCTTCACGCGCATCGAGGTCCGCGGCGCGGAGGCCGACGACCTGGCCGCGAAGATCGGCGAGGCGACGGCAGGCTTCGGCGCGCGCCTCCAGGTCGACGACGCCCGCCGCCCCACGCGCACGCTGATCCTCGCCTCGAAGGCCGGGCACGCCGTCAACGACCTGCTGTTCCGCTGCCAGGGCGGCGAGCTGCCCATCGACGTGGTGGGCATCATGGCCAACCACGACGTCCTGGCCCCCATGGCGGAGTTCTACGGCGTGCCGTTCACCAGCCGCACCGTGAACGCGGACACCAAAGCCGAGTTCGAGGCGGAGGTGCGCCGCGCCGTCGAGGAGAACGACGTCGAGCTGGTGGTGCTCGCGCGCTACATGCAGATCCTCAGCCCCGAGCTGTGCGCGTTCCTCGCCGGCCGCGCGATCAACATCCACCACTCGTTCCTGCCCGGCTTCAAGGGCGCGAACCCCTACCGCCAGGCGCACACCCGCGGCGTCAAGCTGATCGGCGCCACCGCGCACTTCGTGACCAGCGACCTCGACGAGGGCCCGATCATCGAGCAGAACGTGGTCCGCGTCGACCACACGATGGACGTGGCGAAGCTCGTCAGGAAGGGCCAGGCGCAGGAGTCGCAGACGCTCGCCGAGGCCGTCCGGCTGTTCGCCGAGCACCGCGTGCTCGCCGACGGCGACCGCACCGTCATCTTCCGCTAGGGCCCCTTACATGGTCGCCGACATCGCGCTCGTCTTCCTCTTCATCCTCGTCGGCGGCGTCTTCGCCGCGGCCGAGATGTCGATGGTCACGCTCCGGGACGCGCAGGTCAAGCAGCTCGCGAGCAAGGGCAAGCGCGGCAGGGCCATCGAGTCGCTGACCTCGAACCCCAACCTGTTCCTCTCGTCGGTGCAGATCGGCGTGACGGTATCCGGCTTTCTGTCCGCGGCCTTCGGCGGCGCCACCATCGCCGAGGCGCTGGCCCCGGTCCTCGTGAGCTGGGGGATGCCCGCGTCGGTGGCGGCGCCGACGGCGCTGGTGCTCGTCACCGTCGCCATCTCCTACTTCTCCATCGTGATCGGCGAGCTGACGGCCAAGCGACTGGCGATGCAGCGCGCCGAGGCCTTCGCGCTGGGCCTCGCGCCGCTGGTGGCCGGTATCGCGCGCCTCGCGCGGCCCGTCATCTGGTTCCTCGACCGGTCGACCAACTTCCTCGTCCGCGTGCTGGGCGGCGACCCGCACCTCGCCCGCGACGAGGTCACCGACGAGGAGCTCCGGGCCATGGTCTCGTCGTCGTCCACACTGGGCGCGGAGGAGCAGCGCATCGTCGACGAGGTGTTCGACGCCGGCGCCCGCACCCTGCGCGAGGTGATGGTGCCGCGCACCGAGGTGGACTTCCTGCCCGCCGACATGCCCATCTCGCAGGCGTACCGCGAGGTCCGCGGCGCCCGGCATTCCCGCTACCCGGTGACCGACGGCGGGGCGGACCGGATCGTCGGCTTCCTGCACGTGCGCGACCTGATGGACGTCGAAGGCCGCGACCGCGACAAGACCGTCCGGACGCTGGCCCGCGACGTGCTCTCGCTGCCCGAGACCGTCAGGATCCTGCGCGCACTGTCGTCGATGCGCGCGGCCCGCTCGCACATGGCCATCGTGCGCGACGAGTACGGCGGCACCGCGGGCATCGTGACCATCGAGGACCTCGTGGAGGAGCTCGTCGGCGACATCACCGATGAGTACGACGAGGACCCGCGCGGGGCCGAGGCTCGCGAGGTCGACCAGGTGGAGGGCCTGACCACCATCGAGGAGTTCGCGGAGCTCACCGGGCACGTGCTGCCCGACGGCCCGTACGACACGGTCGCGGGCTACGTCATGGCCCAGCTCGGCGCGCTGCCGCAGGCGGGCGACGACGTGACCGTGACCCTTGCGGCCGACGGCGAGGGGCCGGCCGCGCGCTTCACCCTGACGGTGATGCAGCTGGACGGGCGCAGGGCCGCGTGGATCGGGCTCCGGCGCGACCCGCTCCCCGAGGCGGAGGCGGAGCCCGATGACTGACGACGGTTCTGAATTGCTGACCGGCCCCGGCGTCGAGCCGCTCCTGCGCGCCGCCGTGGCGCACCAGGGCGGCGAGCTGCGGGGCTGGGCGCTGGAACACGTCGACTCCGCGCCCTCGGCGTCCACCACCGCGACCTACCTGGCCACCGTCCGCTGGCCGCACGGCGAGCGCACGGAACTGCTCGGCGTGAGCGCGCGGACCGGTGAACTCTCGCCCTCCGACGAGCGGGCGCACGTCTTCGAGGACGGCACCCGCCGGGTGGCCGTCTGGCTGTACCCGAGCGACCCCGACCTGCCCGGCCTGCCGCGGGCCGCCTACGCCGAGCAGATGGCCGAGGTGCTCGCCCCGGCGCTGGGCCGCCCGGTGGCGGCGGGCGACCTGACGCTCACGATGATCGGCTACCGGCCGCGGCGCCGCGCCGTCGTCCGCGTCGACCTGCGCGACCCGGCCGAGGCGCTGTACGTCAAGGTGCTCCGGCCGCGTGTCTTCGCCGATGTGCACCGCCGCCACACGCTGCTGCGCGAGGGCGGCATCCCCGCCCCTGAGGTGCTGGTGGCCACCGACGACCAGCTGCTCGTCACCCGCGAAGTGCCCGGCGCCCCGCTCGCACACGCGCTCTTCGAGGCGGACGAGCCGTGCCGGCCGGAGGAGATCGTCGAGCTGCTGGACGGGATGCCGCCGGCCGTGGCGCAGCTGGAGCGCCGCGCCCCTTGGTCCGACGCCGTCGCCCACTACGCCGGGATGGTGTCGGCGACGCTGCCCGAGCTGCAGGGCGACCTCTCGCGGCTGTCCGACCGCATCCTCACCGGGCTCTCGGGATACCCGCAGGGCTCGGAGCCCACGCACGGCGACCTGCATGAGGGGCAGCTGAGCGTGGCCGGCGGCCGCATCGTCGGCATGCTCGACGTCGACACCATCGGCCCGGGCCGCCGCGCCGACGATCTGGCCTGCCTGATCGGCCATCTCTCCACCATCCAGCGGATGAACGCGCGTCAGGAGGCGCGGGTGCGGGAGCTGCTCGGCCGTTGGGTTCCCGTGTTCGACAAGCGCGTCGACCCCGTGGAATTGCGCCTCAGGGCGGCCGCCGTCGTCATCTCGTTGGCCACCGGCCCGTACCGCGGCCAGGAGCCCGATTGGCGCCCGCAGACCGTCGCGATGGTGCGCGCCGCCGAGGCCCTCGTGCGCCAGGTGGGGCTGTAGGTACCGTTTCGGTAACGACGGGTCGCACGGCGCGCCATGGGGGAGGCCGCAGCGGTAGAGTCGAGGCCGTCCAAGCCAAGACCCAAGGAGGATCTTCGTGAAGAAGTCCATGCTGAGCTTCCTCGCGCTGGCCAGCGCTTCGGCGCTCGCCCTCGCCGGCTGCGCAGAGCCGCCGAGCCAGACCACCAACACCCCAGGGACCGGCGGCTCGAAGCCGGCCTCGTCGCCCACCGCGACCGATCCCGCCCCCTCGGGCGCCGACTTCAAGGCCTGCATGGTCTCCGACGCCGGTGGCTTCGACGACAAGTCCTTCAACGAGACGGCCTACGCGGGCCTGATGAAGGCGAAGGACGAGCTGGGCATCGCGACCAACCAGATCGAGTCCAACGCCGAGGATCAGTTCGCGGGCAACGTCCAGGCGATGATCGACGACAAGTGCGACCTGGTGATCACCGTCGGCTTCGCGCTCGCCAGCGCCACCGAGGCTGCGGCCAAGCAGAACCCCGACGTGAAGTTCACGATCGTCGACAACGGCAGCTTCGAGGGCGTCGACAACGCCAAGGGCATCATCTTCAACACCGCCGAGCCCGCCTTCATGGCCGGCTACGTGGCTGCCGCGATGACCAAGACCGGCACCGTCGGCACCTTCGGTGGCGCGCCGTACCCCACCGTGACCGTCTTCATGGACGGCTTCGCTGAGGGCGTGGCGTACTACAACACGAAGAAGGAGAAGGACGTCAAGCTGATCGGCTGGGACGAGAAGAAGCAGGACGGCCAGCTGGTCGGCGGCAACAACCCGTTCGGCGACATCCCCGGCGGCAAGAACACCGCCGCGACGCTGATCTCGCAGGGCGCCGACATCATCATGCCGGTGGCCGGCCCCGCGGGCCTCGGCGCGCTGCAGGCCGCGCAGGAGAGCAACGGCAAGGTCAACGCGATCTGGGTGGACACCGACGGCTACATCTCGGCGCCCGACTACAAGTCCGTGATCATCACCTCGGTGGAGAAGGCCATGGACGTCGCGGTGTTCGACACCATCAAGTCGGCCATGGACGGGAACTTCTCGTCGGATCCGTACGTCGGCACCCTCGCCAACGACGGTGCGCTGCTCGCCCCGTTCCACGACTTCGAGGGCAAGACGCCCGAGGGTCTTCAGGCCGAGCTCGATCAGATCAAGGCCGACATCATCAGCGGCACGATCAAGATCACGTCGCCCAGCCAGCCCAAGTAAGGGCTGTACCAGAACCCGGGGAGGGGCGCAGCGCGGCGCCCCTCCCCGTTTTCCGCCCACCACTGGGCCCGCTTCACGTTAGGCTGCTGCCACGCCCCCCGGCGGCGAAGGAGGATTGGGTGACCGTCATTGGCGAAAAGGCCCCGGTGCTGTCCCTGGACGGCATCACCAAACGCTTCGGGGCGCTCACGGCGAACAACGCGATCAGCATCGATGTCGTGCCCGGCCGGATCCACTGCCTGCTGGGCGAGAACGGCGCGGGCAAGTCGACGCTCATGAACATCCTGTTCGGGCTGCTCACCCCGGACGAGGGAGAGATCCGGCTGGGGGAGCGCACGCTCAGCCTCGGCAATCCCAAGCAGGCCATGGCCGAGGGCATCGGCATGGTGCACCAGCACTTCATGCTGATCCCCGTGTTCACGGTGGCCGAGAACATGGTCCTGGGACACGAACCCGGCCGCGGAGGGCTGCTCGACGTCGAGTCGGCCCGCCGCCGGGTGCGTGAGCTGAGCGCCCGCTACAAGCTGGACGTGGACCCCGACGCGCTCGTGGCCGACCTGCCCGTCGGCATCCAGCAGCGCGTCGAGATCCTGAAGGCGCTCGCCAACGACGCCACCTATCTCATCTTCGACGAGCCCACCGCGGTGCTCACCCCGCAGGAGATCGACGAGCTGATGCTCGTCATGCAGTCCCTGCGCGACGAGGGCCGCGCCATCGTGTTCATCACCCACAAGCTGCGCGAGGTGCGCGCCGTGGCCGACGACATCACGGTGATCCGCCGCGGCACCGTGGTCGGCACCGCGAAGCCGGACGCCCCCGAGGGCGAGCTGGCCGCCATGATGGTGGGCCGATCGGTGTCGCTCCAGGTGGACAAGGAGCCGGCCTCGCCCGGCGACGAGCGGCTCGTGATCACCGACCTCACCGTGGCCAGCCCCTCGGGAGCGGTGGCCGTCGACAAGCTGAGCCTGACCGTCCGCGGCGGCGAGATCGTCTGTATCGCCGGCGTGCAGGGCAACGGGCAGACCGAGCTGGCCGAGGCGCTGCTGGGCACCATGACCCCGCTGAGCGGCACCGCGACCCTCGACGGGGTCGACATCACGCAGGCCAAGCCCGCGCAGACCATCAAGGCGGGTCTCGGATTCGTCCCCGAGGACCGGCACAGGGACGGCTTCGTGGGCGAATTCTCCATCGCGGAGAACCTCGTGCTGAACAACCTGGACGCCTACTCCAAGCACGGCTCGCTCCAGCTGAAGGCCATCGCGGAGAACGCGGCCTCGCGCATCGCGGAGTTCGACATCCGCGCCGAGTCCGGCGCGCAGCCCGTCAGCTCGCTCTCCGGCGGCAACCAGCAGAAGGTGGTGCTCGCGCGCGAGCTGTCGCGCCCGCTGTCGCTGCTGCTCGCCAGCCAGCCCACCCGCGGCGTCGACGTCGGCGCCATCGAGTTCCTGCACAAGCGCATCGTGGAGGAGCGCGACGTCGGCACGGCCGTGCTCATCGTGTCGACCGAGCTGGAGGAGGTCGAGTCGCTGGCCGACCGCATCGCGGTGATGTACCGCGGCCAGATCGTCGGGGTCGTCGGCCCCGACACGCCCCGCGACGTACTCGGCCTGATGATGGCCGGCGTCGGCTACGAGGACGCGGTTGCCGCCGCCGGAGGAGACAGCCATGAGTGACAAGACCAGGTCGCGCCCCGCGTGGGTGCAGACGGTGATCGTGACGGTGGCGGCCATGCTGCTGTCCTTCGTCGTCGCCGCCGTGATCATGGTGGTCTCGGACGCCGAGGTCGCCTCGAAGTTCGCCTACTTCTTCGCCCGGCCCGGCGATGCGCTGGGCGCGAGCTGGGACAAGATCGCGTCCACGTTCTACGCCATGTGGTACGGCTCGATGGGCAACTGGGTCAACATCACCAACACGACGGCGGAGGCCACGCCGCTGATCGCCGCAGGCCTCGCCGTGGCGATCGCCTTCCGCGCGGGCCTCTTCAACATCGGCGCGCAGGGCCAGGCCATGCTGGGCGCGCTCATCGGCGCCTACGTCGGGTTCTCGATCAAGGGCCTGCCGCTGGTGATCCACCTGCCGCTGGTGATCCTCGTCGGCCTGATCTTCGGCGCCGTCTGGGGCGGCATCGTCGGCATCCTCAAGGCGCGCACCGGCGCGCACGAGGTGATCCTCACGATCATGATGAACTACATCGCCGGCAGCCTGCTCGCCTACCTGATGCTGCAGAAGACCTTCCAGGCGCCGGGCCGCAACGACCCGATCTCGCCGGTGCTCGAGTGGTCCGCCACGATGCCGCGGCTCGCGGGCACCCGCCTGCACCTCGGCTTCTTCATCGCGCTGGCCGCCGCGTTCATCGTCTGGTGGCTGCTGGAGCGCACCAAGTTCGGCGTGCAGCTGAAGGCCGTCGGCCTGAACCCGAACGCCGCCGCCGTCTCCGGCGCGAGCGTGCCCAACGTGACGATGATCACCATGGCGATCGCCGGCGCCCTCGCGGGCCTCGGCGGCGTAATGATGATCTCCGCGCCGCAGCTGCTCACCGGCACGCCCACGCAGATGACGGGCACCATCATCGGCACGCTCGGCTTCGACGCCATCACCGTCGCGCTGCTCGGCCGCTCCCGCCCCCTGGGCGTGGTGTTCGCCGGCCTGCTGTTCGGGGCGCTCAAGGCGTCGCGTCGCACCATGATCACCATGGCGGGCACGCCCGACAAGCTCACGGACCTGATCCAGGCGCTGATCGTGCTGTTCGTCGCGGCACCGGCCTTCGTCGCCGCCATGCTGCCCTTCCTGAGGGAACGAAAAGCCGGCCCCACCGCAGGCTCGGCCGCGAAGGCGGTGAAGGCATGACCGCGGAGACCATGACCGTTGTCACCCGACGGGTCGAATCGCCCGAGGCGCGGGCGCAGCGGATCTCGACGGGCGTGCTCGTCACCGTCATCGGCGCCATCCTCGCCGTGATGGCGTTCACGGTGCACAAGTCGGGTGTGCTCGCGCTGTCGGACGCGTTCGACGAGGTGCAGCTGCCCAAGATCACCGTGCCGGGCACCCCCACCGTGCTGATCAGCGCGCTGCTCGTGCTGGGCGCGGGCATCGGCTACCTCAGCGGACGGCTCGACAAGCGGCTCCGCACCGTCGCCGCCGTCGTCGCGGGCTTGGGCGTGCTCGTCGGCTTCCTCGTCTGGGCGGCCGCCAGCTCCGAGCTGCCGTTCACCATCACCAGCCAGCTGAACCTCACGCTCGAATACGCCACCCCGCTCGTCTTCGGCGTGCTGGGCGGCGTCCTCGCCGAGCGCGCGGGCGTGGTCAACATCGCCATCGAGGGCCAGTTCCTGACCGCGGCGTTCTCGGCCTCGCTGACCTTCTCGCTGACCAAGTCGTTCGTGGCGGCGCTGTTCGCCGCCGCGCTCGCGAGCGTCCTGATGTCGGCGGTGCTCACGCTGTTCGCGCTGCGCTACCTCGTCGACCACGTCATCATCGGCGTCGTCATCAACGTGCTGGCCGCGGGCCTGACGGGCTTCGTCTACCAGCAGCTCGTCGCCAAGGACCAGGCCACCTACTCGGCGGTGCAGCCCATGCTGCCGGTCGCGATACCGGGGCTGGACAAGATCCCGTTCGTGGGCCCGATCCTGTTCGCGCAGCGGCCGCTGACCTACATCGCGTTCCTGTCCGTGCCGCTGGTGTGGTTCCTGCTGTTCCGCACGAAGTGGGGCCTGCGGGTCCGCTCCGTGGGCGAGCACCCGCACGCCGCCGACACCGTCGGCATCCCCGTCGTGCGCACCAAGACCTCCGCGGTGCTGCTCGGCGGCATCTTCGCGGGCCTCGGCGGCGCGTACTTCACCATCGGCTCCGTGGGCGCCTTCCAGGACAACAACCCGACGGCGGGCAACGGCTTCATCGCGCTCGCCGCCGTGATCATGGGCCGCTGGCACCCCGTGGCCGGCGCGCTGACGGCGCTGTTCTTCGGCTTCACCCGCGCGCTCGCGCAGACCACGAAGCCCATGCAGCTGCCGATCCCCAGCCAATTCATCGAGATGCTGCCGTACCTGGCCACGATCATCGCCGTGGCCGGCCTCGTCGGCCGCGTCCGGCCACCCGCGGCCGACGGCGACCACTTCGTGAAGAGCCAGTGAGCGACGTCGACTGGGAGGCGCTCCGCGCCGCCGCCGTCGAGGTGTCGGCCCGGGCCTACGCGCCGTACTCCCACTACCCGGTGGGGGCGGCGGCGCTGGTCGATGACGGCCGCGTGGTCGTCGGCTGCAACGTGGAGAACGCCGCCTACGGCGTCGTCCTCTGCGCCGAGTGCGGCCTGGTCTCCTCGCTGGTGGCCGGCGGCGGAGGGCGCCTGGTCGCCTTCACGTGCGTCAACGGCGCCGGCGACGTGATCACCCCGTGCGGCCGCTGCCGCCAACTGCTGAACGAGCACGGCGGCCCGCGCCTGCTGCTCGAGACCCCCGAGGGCATCCGCACACTGGACCAGATGCTCCCGCAGGGGTTCGGCCCCGCCGACCTCGACGCCGTTCCGTGAGCTGGGTCCCCGCGCGATAGCCTGGGCAGGGTTGTCGTTCCTTGAGCCGGGGCCCCGCGCGAAGCGCCGGGCCCCCGTGTCGAAAGGTCCGCACCCTCACCGCTCACTTCGGAAGGAACCTATGCTCTCGATCGATGACATCCGCCCGCTGCCCAAGGTCGCGCTGCACGACCACCTCGACGGCGGGCTCCGGCCCGCGACGGTGATCGAGCTGTGCGCCGAGGCCGGCCACGAGCTGCCCACCACCGACGCCGACGAGCTCGGCCGCTGGTTCTTCGAGGCTGCCGACTCCGGATCGCTCGTGCGGTACCTGGAGACGTTCGACCACACCGTCGCCGCGATGCAGACGGCGGAGCACCTGGCGCGGGTGGCGCGTGAGTTCGTCGTCGACCAGGCCCTCGACGGCGTCGTGTACGCCGAGGCCCGCTGGGCCCCGGAGCAGCACGAGGCCAAGGGGATGACGCGGCGCGAGGCCGTCGAGGCCGTGCGCGACGGCCTGGCCGAGGGCATGGCCGAGGCGGCCGCGCTCGGGCACCCGATCGTCGCGCGCCAGATCGTGACGTCGATGCGGCACGTGGCGCCCACTGTCGACACCGCGCAGCTGGCCATCGACTTCCGCGACGACTCCGTCTGCGGGTTCGACATCGCCGGCGCCGAGGACGGCTTCCCCGCGGCACGCTGGCTGCCCGCGTTCGAGCTGCTGAAGCGCGCCAACATGTTCATCACCATCCATGCCGGCGAGGCCGACGGGCCGACGTCCATCTGGGAGGCCGTGCAGCAGTGCGGCGGCAACCGGGTCGGCCACGGCGTGCGGATCGTCGAGGACATCGAGATCGTCGACGGCACCCCGCGCCTCGGCCGGCTGGCCGCGTACGTGCGCGACGCGCAGGTGCCGCTCGAGGTGGCGCCGTCGTCGAACCTGCAGACCGGCATCGCAGGCACCATGGCCGAGCACCCCGTGAACCTGCTGAAGGAACTGGGCTTCAACGTCACGATCAACTGCGACAACCGGCTGATGAGCAGCACGACGATGTCGCGCGAGTTCGCGCTGCTGTCGGAGACGTTCGGCTGGACCATCGACGACGTGGAGCGCTGCACCCTCGCGGCGATGAACGCCGCGTTCCTGCCGCTGCCCGAGCGCGAGGCGATCATCCGCGACGTGATCCGCCCCGCCTACGCCGCCGCCGCTCTGTGACCATCATCCCTGCGCCCGGACCTGACGCGGCCCGGGTGAGCATCCGTCGGCGGCGACCCTCCGGTGCGCTGGCCGACGTCGTCGGCCACCTGATCGCGGCCAACGACGAGTGGATGGTGGTCCTGCCGGAAGACAGGGCAGCGGAATGGGTGCCGCGTTCGGAGGTACAGGCCGTCCGCCGGGTGCCTGAGCGCACGGTGCTGCCGTCGTCGGCCCCGGATGCGCTGCAGCGCGTGCTGGACCTGACCTGGCCCGGCCTCAGACGGGGCCGCCTCGGCGGCTGGACCGTGCGCGTCGGCCGCGGGCGGACGCATCGCGCGAACTCGGTGCTGGCTGTCGGCGAGGCGGGACTGCCGCTCGCCGAGGCCGGCCTTCTCGCCGCGGAATGGGCCGGGGTGCGGCTGCCGCTGCAGGCGGTGCGGGGCAGCCGGATCTTCGACGAGGCGCTGGCCCTCGGCTGGACGGTGGAGTTCCCGACGCTCGTCCTGGTCGCGGAGGCTTCGGCGATCGAGGGGCCCGATGATCCCGGGACGGCCACCGACGACCCGGACGCCGCCTGGCTCGCCGTCCACCGGGGCGGTGAGATCGATCGGGAGCGGCTCGCGGAGGTGACCTCGGCCCCCGCGCGCTATCTCCGCGTGGGTGAGCACGCGGTCGGCCGGGTGGCACTGGCGCGCGGCTGGGCGGTGCTGTCCTGCGTCGAGGTGGCGCCGGAGGCACGCGGGTCAGGCCAAGGCCGCGCCGTCACCCGAGCCCTCGTCGCGGAGGCCGTTCGCCTCGGCGCCCGGCATGTGGCGCTGCAGGTGGAGGACGACAACGCACCCGCGCGCCGCCTGTACGAGTCCGAAGGGTTCGCCGACCACCACGCCTACGCCTACCTATCTCACGCTCCGTGAGCCGGGCGGCGGCGACGAAGGAGCGCCGCCGGTGCCGAAAGATCCGAAAGCGCCGACCGGTCAGGCCAAGTAGGCCGCCAGGTGCTGGCCGGTGAGGGTGCCCGAGGCCGCGAGGTCCGCAGGAGTGCCCTCGAAGACCACGAGGCCGCCGTCGTGGCCCGCGCCGGGCCCGAGGTCGATGACCCAGTCGGCGTGCGCCATCACCGGCAGCGAGTGTTCGATGACGATGACGGAGTTGCCCTCGTCCACCAGGCGATCGAGCATCGCCAGCATCGCCTCGATGTCGGCCATGTGCAGGCCGGTGGTGGGCTCGTCGAGCACGTAGATCCCCGCGCCGTCGCCCATCCTGATGGCCAGCTTGATGCGCTGCCGCTCGCCGCCCGAGAGCGTCGACAGCGGCTGGCCGAGGCGGAGATAGCCGAGGCCGACGGCGAGGAGGCGCTGCAGGATCTTGCCGTGGTTGCCGGTGGTGAACACCTTCGCGGCCTCCGCGATGGGCAGCGCCAGCACCTCGGCGATGTTGAGGCCGTGCAGCGTGTACCGGAGCACCTCGTCGGTGAACCGTCGACCCTCGCAGACCTCGCAGGTGTTGGCGATGCCGGCCATCATGCCGAGGTCGGTGTAGACCACGCCCAGGCCCTTGCAGTTGGGGCAGGCGCCCTCGGAGTTGGCGCTGAACAGCGCAGGCTTGACGCCGTTGGCCTTGGCGAAGGCCGCGCGGATGGGCTCGAGCAGGCCGGTGTAGGTGGCCGGGTTGGAGCGGATCGAGCCGCGGATGGCCGTCTGGTCGACGACGCGCACCTCGCCCGCCTTGGCCATCGAGCCGTCGGCGATCGAGCCGTGGATGAGGCTCGACTTGCCTGACCCCGCGACGCCCGTGATCACGGCGAGGACCCCCAGCGGGATGTCGACGTCGACGTCGCGGAGGTTGTGGGTGGCCGCGCCGCGGATCTCGAGGGCCCCCGACGGTGTCCGGAGCCGGGTGCGGGGCGGCTGTCGCGTGTCGAGGTGCTCGCCGGTGAGGGTGCCGGAGGTGCGGAGGCCCGCGACGTCGCCGGTGTAGGTGATCTCGCCGCCGTGCGTGCCCGCGCCCGGGCCGATGTCGACGATGTGGTCCGCGCGTTCGATGACCTGCGGCTTGTGCTCCACGACGAGCACGGTGTTGCCCTTGTCGCGGAGGCGGGTGAGCAGGTCGGTCATGCGGTTGATGTCGTGCGGGTGGAGGCCCACCGTCGGCTCGTCGAACACGTACGTGATGTCGGTGAGGGCCGAGCCCAGGTGCCGCACCATCTTCACGCGCTGCGCCTCGCCGCCCGAGAGCGTGCCCGATTCGCGGTCCAGCGAGAGGTAGCCGAGGCCCACCTCGACGAGCGAGCCGAGGAGGTCGGCCAGGGCCGTCAGCACGGGGCGCGCGCGGTCTCCTGCCTTGTCGTCGCGCAGTTTCGCCACCCAGCCGACGAGGTCCGAGATCTGCCAACCGAGTGCTGTCGGCAGCGTGACGCCCTCGACCTCGGCCGTGCGGGCGGCCTCGTTGAGCCGGGTGCCGCCGCACTCGGGGCACGGCCGGAACGTGCCGATCCGCTCCGCGAACTCCCGCGCGTGCTTCTGGCCCGGGGCCTTCTCCGGGTTCAGGAACATGCGCTTGACCCGGGGGATCACACCCTCGTAGGTGAGGTTCATGCCGTGCGCCTTGACCTTGGTCGCCTCCTGGTACATCAGGTAGTTCCAGGCGTCGTCGTCGAAGTCCTTGAGCGGGACGTCGGCGTCGATGTTGGGGTTCTCCGCGTAGCCCTTCCAGTACCACGTGCCGACGCCCATGCCGGGCACCAGCAGCGCCCCGTCGTTCAGGGAACGCTCGCGGTCGACGATCAGCGACTCGTCGACCGCGGAGACCCGCCCGTTGCCCTCGCAGCCGGGGCACATGCCCTGCGGGGTGTTGAACGAGAAGTGGAAGCTGGGCCCCACCTCCGGGACGCCGAGCCTTGACCAGACCAGGCGCATCAGGTTGTTCACGTCGGTGGCGGTGCCGACGGTGGAGCGCGAGTTCGCGCCCATCCGCTCCTGGTCCACGACGATCGCGGCCGACAGGTTCTCCAGGCTGTCGACGTCGGGCCGGGCGGGGCTGGCCATGAACGACTGCACGAATGCCGGGTACGTCTCGTTGATCAGACGCTGGCTCTCCGCCGCGATGGTGCCGAACACCAGCGAACTCTTGCCTGATCCGGACACGCCGGTGAAGACGGTCATCTGGTGCTTGGGGATGTCGACGTCGACGTCGCGCAGGTTGTTCACGCGCGCGCCACGGACGCGGATCTGGGAGTGACCGTCAGTTGGCATGTCGGGAAGTATGGCACCCGGGGCCGACAGTTCCAACGGTCGGCGCTGCGGCGCAGGGTTGATGGTCGATGAGGCGAAAGGTAGAGTTGTGGGCAGCAAGATCTCGGCCCCGCTTCAGGTGAGCCGGATTGGCCCTCGGTGTAGCCACGGCAGCCGGGGGCTGCTTTCGTTTCACGGCAGCACCTGGCAGATGTGGTCGATGTAGCAGAACAAGGTGGCGTCGTCGGCCGTGAGCTGTCGGCGGTAGGCGCTGCACACCAGGTCGGGGAGCCAGAGCAGCGGCTCGTCCCCGGGACTGAGCTGAAGCAGTTGAGCGTGTCGCGGAACGTGGCCCGCCCGCACGGCGTCGGTCTTCGTCTGCGCGTCCTGGTTCGACTGCCGCCGGCCGCGGCGCCGCTCGAGCAGGAAGAGTTCGACGGAGTCCTCCAGGGCGCTGAGCCGGCTGAGGATCTGGGTGAGGCAGCCCGCGCGGGCCTGTTCGCCGTCGGTGTCGTGCTCCTCGATGGCGCGAGCGTGCGCGATCACGCAGAACTCGGAGCCCTCCGGATGCCCCAGGTAGTCGAGCAGGTCGTGTGCCCTCCTGCGGCCCTCGCTGCTCCTCAGCGCCTCGGACGTGTGCCAGTAGCCGCAGCCGGCGCGGGCGATCAGCGCCCTCCGGACCAGGTCCCGCTGGTCCGCCTGAACGACGACGGCCGTCATGACGTAGAACTTCGCCCAGCGGTCGTCCAGGTTGTAGGTCTCGTCGATGTAGGCGACCGGCTTGGACCCGTTCAGACGGTACGAGCCGGCAACGACGTCTCTGGCGCCCATGGTCCCCGCCTCTCGCTCGGCTGTGTGAAAGACAAGCTAGCGGCGGCCTCGGACAGTTTCGGCGAGGGCCGAGCGGAGGTCAGCTCCGGGCGGTGCGAGCCGCGTCGTCGAGAGCCGCGCGGCGGCTCAGCCAGCTTTCGGCCGGCACCCAGCCGGACGCGTAGTCGAGGTCGCCGTCGGGATCGATGAGCGCCAGCACCCGCTCCCTGCCCAGGATCGCCTCCGCCTGCTGCGCCGCGGCCAGGTCCTGCATCGCGTCGGCGATCAGCCGGTGGCGCTGCGACTCGAGCGGCTCGAAGTCGGGCCCCGGGTAGACGACGAACGCGTCGCCGCTGAGGAAGCCGCCGCCGGAGCTGGTCTCCCGGAAGGGGTCGATGGCCGAGCGGGAGAGCACCGCGTTGTAGAAGTTGAAGCCCCAGTGCAGGAAGCCGACCGCGCGCGCCTTGTACAGCTGCCAGCCGAGCCCGCGGGTGCGCACGCCGTCCAGCGCGATGAACCGGTTGGACAGCTCCCAGCTCTGCGAGATGCAGTAGTACACCCAGTCGGGCTCGATGCCCGCCGCGCGGAACGCGGGCACGGAGCTGGTGGAGGCGATCGGCGTCGGGACGTGCGCCGCGTACTCGGGGTCCGAGAGCGCGTCGATCATCCGGCAGCCCTCGAGGAGGCCGGCCACGGAGGCCTGGGCGGCGAGGTAGCCGGGGAGGTGCTCCTCGCTCGGCTCGTCGGACACGTGGAAGAAGGTGTTCGTCAGTCCCACACGGGAGCCGAAGTAGTCGGTCAGGAACGGCAGCACCTGTGTGAGGAAGTCGATATAGGCGGGGTCGTCGGCGGCGGTGTGCCAGCCGAAGAGGCGGGTGGGTTCGCCGTCGACCTCGACCCAGATCTGCGGCGCGTGCTTCGCGCCCCACTGCGTGAACAGGTGCGGCACCTCGACCTGGGAGAACCCGGCGTCTTCGACAAGGTCCATCCAGCGGTCCAGCCGCTCGTGACCGAAGTGGTAGACGCCGTCGACGAGGCGGATGTCGAGCAGCTGCGTGGTGCGGCGGTCGATGCCCTCGTCGGTGTCCAACGGCGGGGTCCAGACCGGCGTCAGCACCATGGTCGTGCCCAGCCGCTTGAGCGAGCGGAGCTGGCCCGCGATGGCCGTCCAGTGCTGCTGGCTCCAGGTCTCGACGCCGTAGTAGGTGGCGAGGCAGTCGGCGTGGAACCACTGCGCCACCGTCAGCTCGGGTGCGGCCGCGGGTCGGTCGACCGTGCGCACCTCGATCGTGTGCTCCAGGACCTTCTCGTCTCCGTCGAAGACCACGACCTGAAGGTCGGAGCAGGGCAGGACGACGTCGACCCAGATGCTCTGCCAGCCGGTGTGCCGCGTCATGGTGCGGGCGTCGGCGGCGCGGGGGCGCAGGATGTCGGGTAGCAGCCCTGCGCGGTCCGTGATGTAACCGGTGGAGTGCTCCGGCCAGCACGGCGCCTGCACGGGCACGAGCTCCACGTCGAACAGGCTGACCTGCTCCGCTCCTAGGACCTCGACCGAGACCTGATTGAGCGCGCGGTGGTGGCGCGTCGGCGCCGGGAGCCAGGCCACCTGGAACGACACCCGCTCGCCGGCCCAACCGGTGAGCGCGGCCAGGGGCTCGGTGGGCGTCCAGTCGGGCGTGACCTTCGCCATCGAGTGCGTGACGACGGCGGTGATGGTGCTCTGCATACCGCCATCATTCCGTTTGGCGGGCGTCGGAGGCACGGCCCGCTCAGTCGGGCCGCGCAAGGGAGGCGAGAGACTTGTGCACGGAGATCGGGGGGAGCGGTGCCGCTATTCTCGTGGCCGTGATCATTGCGGCTGCAGACGGCTCCTCGCTCTCCAACCCCGGACCGGCCGGGTGGGCCTGGTACGTCTCGGACGACATCTGGGCGGCCGGCGGCTGGGACCACGGCACCAACAACATGGGTGAGTTGATGGCCGTGCTCGACCTGCTGCGCTCCACCGCGCACCTCGACGAGCCGCTGACCATCCTCTGCGACTCCCAGTACGTCATCAACTCGCTCACCAAGTGGCTGCCGGGCTGGAAGCGCAAGGGCTGGAAGAAGGGCGACGGCAAGCCCGTGATGAACGTCGAGCTGATGAAGGACCTCGACGAGGAGCTTCGCGGTCGCGACATCACCTTCGAGTGGGTCAAGGGGCACGCCGGGCACAAGATGAACGAGGCTGCCGACGAGCGGGCGCGGGCCGCCGCGACGGCGTACCAGCAGGGGAGGGAGCCCAACACCGGGCCGGGCTTCCCCGCGGTGGCTCGGCCCGCGGGGCGGACGGACTTCACCGTCGGCGCCGTCGAGCCGCAGCCCGACCTGTTCTCCGACGCGCCTGACGCCGACGCGCCCCGGCCCGTCCCCGGGTCGGCGGCGCCGCGGAGCAAAGCCGCCCTGGTGCGCGCCACGCGCGCGCTCTTCGACGACCCGTCCTCCGCGCCGCTGCATCCCGACTTCGTCTGCCAGAGCGGCGGAGTCGAGACCGAACGGTTGCCGTGGGAGGGTGCCGTCGACGGTGAGCTGTTCGCCGTCGACGCGCTGGGCTCCGACGCCGGCCTGGTGCGGGCGAGGGTCGGCGGCTCGGCCGCCGCGCTGGTGTGGGTGCAGGTACCGGCGGGCTGGCAGCTGCGCTTTGCCGCCGGCTCCTGACGGAAAAGTGCGGCTAGATGGACGGAAAGCCTTGAAATGGAGGTGGAAGGTCCATCTCGGTGCACTTTTCCGGTGTCTGAGCGGGGGAGTCGGCCGACGTTCAGGTGGCCACGACAGCATGTAGCCCCTGGCGGAGGTCGGCGGTCGCCTGCGCGTACATCGCGGCGTTCGGCGCGTGCCGCGACTGCAGCTCGAAGTGCATGCTGGTGAGGAAGCGCTCCAGGAGTTCCCAGGCGTCGCGGCGCTCGCGGAGTTGGTCGAGTGGCTCCGCGGCGCCGGGGTCTTGCTCCTCGCGGGCCGCGAGGTACTCGCGCAGGAAGCCGTCGACGGTGGCGTCGTCCATGGGGACGTACCACGGGCCGCCGGTGACGCGGCCGCCGATGAGCGCGAGGTCGTTGGCGACGTCGCCGATGCGTGCCCATTCCCAGTCGATGTAGCGCGGCGTGCCGGCGTCGTCGACGACGATGTTGGTGGCCACGAGGTCGCCGTGGATGAACGAGTAGTCGATCGCCGCGAAGGCAGGCGCCGCGTCGACCAGGCGGCGGCGGATGAGTCGGGCAAGGCCGGCGGCCTCAGCGCGCTCTGCGATGTCGGGGTGTGCGCCGCGCCACCAGGAGTATCCGCCATCGAACTCCGCGACGATGTCGAGCCGACCTGCCTCGCGGCCGATCGGGCCCGCCAGTGCATACGCCGGCCGGTGAAGTGCGGCGAGCCTGCGCGCGTGCGCGCGGAGCAGCGGCGCGTCCCAGGCAAGGGGGTCTCGGAGCGAGCCGGGTACGAAGGTGGCGACGATGTACGGCGTGCGGAGCGGATTGTCGGCGGAGTCGTCCATCGCGAGCGGGCGCGAGCCGATGTCCTCGGGGATGAGCGGCCCCGCGAGGAATTCGTCGGCCATCGGGCAGGGCATGTCCGCCGGCCGACGGCGGGCGAGCCGGAAGACGAGCGACGCGGCGCCGTCGGTGACCAGCCAGGCCGCGTAGGTCTCGCCCGTGCCGAGGAGGGTGGCGCGGGCGTCGTCCGGCCGAAGCGCCGGATCGGGAACGGCGATCGCGCCGGACCTCAGCGCATCGAGGAGGAGCGGGCCGGTGCCGGCGTCGGTCGGGTCGGTGTCGGGCCTCACAGCTGCATGCCGTCGACATAGCGCCAGCGGCCGTCGACCAGGGTGAACCGGCTGCGCTCGCGCAGCACACCTTCGGTGCCGTCGGCCTGCCGCCACGACGCGGCGAACGCGACGACACCCGTGTCGTCCCACGCCTTACCCGCCTCCGTCTCCTCGATCACCAGCCCGGTCCAGGAGAGCCCGTCGTCGAGATCGAGGACGCGGGGGCGGGTGGCCGGGTGCCAGGTGACCAGAAGGTAGTCGCCCAGGCCCCGGGCGAACGCCGAATAGCGCGACCGCATGAGCGCCACCGCGGTCGGCGCGGGGCGTCCGCCATGCAGGCGGCCGCAGCAGGCGGCGTACGGCCGGCCGGTGTCGCACGGGCAGGGATCAGGGTCCATGTCGGCTGATCTTAGAAGGACGGCCCGCCTCCCGGGCGTGTGAGGCGTGACGCGGGCACCGATAGGATGACGCGCATGAGTCGTGTTCTTGCCGCCGTCGCTTGGCCTTACGCCAACGGGCCCCGCCATATCGGTCACGTGTCGGGCTTCGGAGTCCCCTCCGACGTGTTCGCCCGGTACATGCGCATGGCCGGCCACGACGTGCTGATGGTCTCCGGCTCCGACGAGCACGGCACCGCCATCCAGGTGAAGGCCGACTCCGAGGGTCTGACCGCGCGCGAGACCGCCGACAAGTACCACTCGCAGATCGTCTCCGACCTGCAGGGCCTCGGGCTGTCCTACGACCTGTACACCCGCACGACGACGCCCAACCACTACGCCGTCGTGCAGGAGATCTTCACGGCGCTGTATAACAACGGCTACATCGTGGCGAAGACGCAGATGGGCGCCATCTCGCCGTCGACCGGCCGCACGCTGCCCGACCGCTTCATCGAAGGCACCTGTCCGCTGTGCGGCTACGACAACGCGCGCGGCGACCAGTGTGACAAGTGCGGCAACCAGCTCGACCCGGCGGACCTCATCAACCCGAAGTCCAAGATCAACGGTGAGACGCCCCAGTTCGTGGAGACCGAGCACTTCTTCCTCGACCTCCCGAAGGTCGCCCCCCAGCTCACCGAGTGGCTGAACAGCCGCGAGGACTGGCGCCCCAACGTGCTCAAGTTCTCGCACAACCTGCTGAAGGAGATCCGCGAGCGCGCCATCACCCGCGACCTCGACTGGGGCGTGCCCATCCCGCTCGACGGCTGGCGCGACGCCCCCATGAAGCGCATCTACGTGTGGTTCGACGCCGTGATCGGCTACCTGTCCGCCTCGGTCGAGTGGGCCAAGCGCTCCGGGGATCCCGAGGCGTGGCGCGCGTTCTGGAACGACGCCGAGGCGCTCAGCTACTACTTCATGGGCAAGGACAACATCGTCTTCCACTCCGTCATCTGGCCCGGCATCCTGCTCGGCGCCAACGGCCAGGGGGAGCTGGGCGGCGAGATCCGCCCGGCGCTGGGCGAGCTGCAGCTGCCCACCGAGGTGGTCAGCTCTGAGTTCATGACCATGCGCGGCTCGAAGGTCTCCTCGTCGCGCGGTGCCTCGATCTTCGTCGGCGACTTCCTGGCCGAATTCGGCCCCGACGCGCTGCGCTACTACATCGCGGTGGCCGGGCCCGAGAACCAGGACACGGACTTCACTTGGGAGGAGTTCGTCCGCCGGACCAACTTCGAGCTGGCCAACGAATGGGGCAACCTCGTCAACCGGTCGCTGTCCATGGCGCACAAGAACAACGGCGGTATCCCCGCCCCGGCCGAGCTCACCGCCGAGGACCGCGCGCTGCTCGACGCCTCGTCGGCCGCGTTCGACGTGGTCGGCGAGCACATCGCCGCGCGCCGCTTCAAGGCGGGCATCACCGAGGCGATGCGCATCGTCGGCCTGGCGAACAAGTACGTCTCCGACATGGAGCCCTGGAAGCTGAAGGACGACCCGGCGCGCCGCGACACCGTGCTGCACGTCACGCTGCAGGTGGTCTCCGACTGCAACACGCTGCTGACGCCGTACCTGCCGCACTCCGCGCAGAAGGTGTTCGAGGCGCTCGGCGGCACCGGGGTCTGGGCCGCGCAGCCGCAGATCGTCGAGGTCACCGACGGCGAGCTCACCTATCCCACGCTGCAGGGCGACTACGCCGGGCAGCAGGCAACCTGGGCCTCGCGCCCGATCGTGCCCGGCACGCCGCTCGACAAGCCGGCGCCGCTGTTCACGAAGCTGGACGAGAAGCTGGGGGAGACGGGCCCGAGCTGGGCGCCCGTCGGCTGACGCAGATGTACTTCTGGCGTGGCTGGGGCGTCTTGGCGATCGTGCTCATCGGGATCGCGGCTGCCTTGATCGGCGCGATCCCGGAGGAGAGCTGGGGCGAGTCGGCCGCACAGTGGGCGACGGTCGGGATCGGGGTGGGCGCGGGCGCGCTCTGCTGGATCATCGGCTACTACCTCAACGTGCTGCGTCCGAAGGAGCTCGCCGAGGCGGCCATGCCCGCCATCCGCGACGAAGTGCTGCGCTCCGTCCACGACGGCACCTTCCAGCTCCCGGATCAGGCGCCGCCCAACACACCGGAGTTGGCGCGCGCGCAGGCCGAGCACTACCTGGAGACGGAGGCGGGGCCGGCGCTCCTGGAGAGCCTCCGCAACCGGCACTCGGTTGCCGGGATGGCGTTGCAGCACTGGGCCTTCATCATCCTGGGATGGGCAGTGCTGCAGGCCTTCGTCTTCGCCTGAGCGACTCAGATGTGAACGAACTCGACGCCGTCGGACAGGAGGTCGTCGACGGCGCGGAGCATGCCCTTCGCGGTGCCCGAGCCCGGGCGGTTGAAGTGCGCGATCACGACGCCACCCGGTGTCGTCGCCCGCACCTCGGCGCGGACCGTGGCCGCGGGGAAGGTGGCGCCGGCGTCGCCGTTCGTGCTGAACCCGACGGGGGCCTCGCCCAGCGCTCGCGCGATCGCGACGCCGACGTCGTCGTAGTGCGCGGTGCCCGAACGGAAGAAACGGGGAGGGGTGCCCACGAGGGAGGTCAGCCGCTCGCGGCACTCCCAGACCTCGTCGACGGCCTCGCGCGCGCTCTCGGTTCCTGCGATCCCGTAGGCCTCGCGGCCGGTGACCGACAGCGGCACGTGCCGGGTGCCGTGGTTGCCCAGCTCGAACAGCGGCTCGGCGAGAAGATCCGTCACGATGTCCGGGTTCGCGTCGATCCACCGCAGGTTCACGAACAGCGTGGCGGGCACCTTCGCGGCGATCAGCCCCGAGATCAGCCGCTCGTCGAATCCGGAACCATGGCGGCCGCCGCACGCGTCGAACGTGAGCGCAATCCGTGGCCTTCCGTCAGCGGTGGACGGCTCGTCCAGCGCGGAGACGATGCCCGGCAGATGCATGCCCCAGCTCTTCGGCTTCTTCGAGGCGAAGCGATCGGCGACCTCGTCCGGGTTCGGCCCGGCCGGGCTGGGGCTCGGCGAAGGACTTGCCGGGGGAGGACTCGTCGTGGGCGATTCCGAGGGGTCGGGCGAGGTTGGCGTCGCCGGGCGTGAGTGGCGAGACGACGGCGTCGTCGCCGGGGGCGACCAGTCCCGGGAGGGAGCGCACCCAGCCGCGCTGAGGCCCGCCAGGACCGTGGCCGCGCCGAAGGCGCGCCGCCCGACTGCGCGGTGATGGGGGGCGGTCATCACCCGAGCATAGGCCGATCCCCGCGTCGACCGATCCCGGGGCAGACCTCCCAGACTCTGGAAGCCCGCGCGGTGCCGGGCCGCGACGCTGATAGCTTCCCGGCATGATCATTTGGCGCGGCGCGGGCATTCTCGCGGTCCTGTTCTTCATGGCGGCCGGTATCTTCGGCATGGGCCTGCCGTACGCGATCTGGGGCGTCGCGGGCAAGTGGGCGCTCATCCCCGTGGCTCTGGCCGCCGGGGCCGGCTGCTGGTTCACCGGGCGCTACCTGAACGTCATCAAGCCGCAGCGGATCGCGGAGCAGACCGTGCCCGCCTTCCGCGACCAGGTGCTGCGCTCCGTCGAGGACGGCACCTTCCGGCTCCCGAACCAGCCGCCGCCCACCTCCTACGCCGAGGCTCAGGGGCAGGCGGCCGCCTACCTGCAGGTGCACATCCCCACCATGCTGCGGGCCAAGAATCAGAACACGCTGTTCTGGATCCCCATCGAGTACTGGGGCATCGTCATCGCGGTGTGGGGCGTCGTCATGCCCATCGTGCTGCACTGAGCAGGGCTCAGCCCTCGGCCAGTCGCCCCAGCGCGGCCCGCATGCCCACCGGCCGGAACCCGGCGTCGAGGGCCGTCCGACGCAGCGTGGGCTCGGCGCGGTAGAGCGCTGCCCCGCGCCGGAGCAGCACCGCCGGCGTCTTGCGCCGCTCGCGCAGGTCGCGGGTGAGGCGGCGGGCGAAGTTCGCGCCGCGGCGCCGGTCCAGCCACCAGCCCTCGGCGGCCAGCCCGGCCTCCAGTGCGGGCCGCAGCGTCTCGACGGCGAAGATCCCCTCGGCGACCACCACCTGGGCGGCGCGCGCGTCGACCACCTTGCGACCCACGCGGCGGGAGAGCGAGATGTCGTAGACGGGGACCTCGGCCGTGCCGTCGACGAGCAGCCGGCCGATGGTCTCGAGCGCCAGCGGCAGGTCCCACGTGGCGACGTCGTCCCAATCGGGAATGCCCATCGGCGTCATGGGCAGGCCGGGATGGTCGGCGTCGCGGTAGAAGTCGTCGAGGCACAGGGCGGTCGTGCGGCCCTCGGCCAGCCTCGTCAGCCGCGACTTGCCCGAGCCCGACGCGCCGGCGATGAGCAGCAGGGTCCGGGTCACCCCGGCAGATTAGCCGACGGTCACCAGGAGCCGCCGCCGCCTCCGCCGAAGCCGCCTCCGCCGCTGAACCCGGAGAACCCGGACGAACCGCCGGTCGACGAGCTGACGCCGTCCATCCGGGCGGCCTGCATCGTGCTCGACATCGACGTCGTCAGGTTGCTCATGGCGTTGGCGAAGTAGGCGCCGCGCATCAGGTCGGTGCCGATGTACCAGGAGGTGTCGGCCTGGTAGATGCCTTCAGCTCCCAGCTGCGCGAACAGCTTGGACCAGCGCTCGGCCACGCCGAAGACGATGGCGTAGGGGAGGTACCGGGAGAAGATGTCCTGGCCCTCCTCGAACTTCAGCGTGTCCTTCTCCGCGGTGCGCAGGTAGAGCTCGAAGCCCTTGGCCTGCGCCAGGTACGCCGACCCCGCGGCCGTGCGCTTGCGGAACTTGCTCGACATGGCCATCAGCCCGATGCCGAACACCGCGAACGGGATGGCGAGGAGCCCCCAGCCGACCATGCCGCCGGCCACCGCGACGGCCAGCGCGGCCATCAGGCACAGGCCGCCGAGGATCAGCGGCGCCGCCTGCGCGGTGATCGGGTTGCCGCGGAACCAGCCGAGCTCGACGACGGCGCGGTAGAGGCCTCCCCGGGCCTCAGGCAGCACGGTCTGGAACTTCTGCTTGCTGAGCTCCTTGGATGTGCGCACCGCCTTGCCGCGGAACAGATTCTCCAGCAGCTTCTTCTCGTACGGCCGCAGCTGTTCGCCCGCCGGCGGGTTCATCGCGTACAGCGTGAAGTTCTTCTTGCTCGTGGACTCGATCTTCAGGAAGCCGCGCACCGCGAGGTCGACGATGGTCGCGGAGACGTCCACGTCGTCGGCCGTGGTGTCCATCAGCGTGCCGATCTCGCCCGGGCTCGCGCCCTTCGGCGGGTGGAACTGGACGGTCACCGGGAACTTGCCCGACTGTCGGCCCACGGTGGCCTGCTCGCCCGGGCCAGGCACAATGCCCGGCGTCAGCCCGAGGTAGACGTCGTCGCGCGCATGCCTGCGGCGGATGGCCACCAGGCCGGCGACGGCGGCCACGAGGCCCGCGCCGGTGACGCCGCCCGTGGTGGGCGAGATCTCGAACGCGTTGGCCAGCGTCTGGGCCTTCACCCGCTTCTGCTGGACGCCACCGAACGTGCCCGCAGGGAAGCCTGCGACGAGCTGCATGGGGTTCGTCGGGGGAAGCGTCCCGGAGTAGGAGAAGGTGGCGGTGTCGCCGGAGGAGGAGGCGTCGCAGGACTGCTGGTCGTTGTACGGCCCGTAGAAACAGGCCACCTTGCCCACGGCGGCCGGCCCGGTGATCGTGGCGGTCACGTTCGAGATCCGCGACTTCCAACCAGGGCCGATGATGTCCCAGTTGAACTCGTCCAGCCCGCTCTTCGGATGGTTGGACACGATGAAGCCCTCCACCGTGTAGCTCAGCGTGTAGTCCTGCGGGGTGGTGTTCCAGCGGTCCTCCTCGCCGATCCGCAGCGCCATCATGCGGTCCTCGTAGGACCGGCTGACCTGGGCGCTCGCGCCGCTGGGTGAGGACACGCGGATGCCCTGGTAGTCGAAGGAGTAGTCCCAGCCCGGGTCGGCGCCGTCCTCCTGCCGCGTGGGCAGCACGACGATGGGGCCGCGTCCACGGACGGCGGAGAAGTCCATCGTGAAGTTGATCGTCACCTCCGCGGCCCCCGCGGGCGTGAGGGTCACCTGGGCGTCGTAGCGCGTGATGGGCGCGTTGTCGTCCGCGGCAGCGGGGAGCGCGACCGCGAACGTGGCGAGCAGAGCGAGAGCGACGGCGGTCAGGAACGAGCGGAGCTTCGTCATGCATCCAGGGTAGCCGGGCGTGTCCATACCGCCAGGGGGTCAGTGCACACGGGATGAGATCGATATCTTCTGAGAACTTGCACTTGAATCTGAGAAAACTTAAGCTGCATCACAGATTCATGGGGGGCGGCCGTACCGGTTCTGCCTGGATGAGGAAGAAGGACCCGGATGAAGATCAGCAAGACGCTGCTAGCGATCGCGTGCTCGGTGGCCGTTGGCCTCGGCTCGGTCGGCGCACCGACCGCGCTCGCCGACGAGCTGCCCGTCACGCCACCCGCCGTCGAGGCCGTGGTGAAGGCACCTGAGGCGGCCGTGCAGCCCGCGCCGACGCCGAAGTCGGCCTCCGTCAAGCTGACCTCGACGCCGAAGACCGTCAAGGTCAACAAGAGCATCACCGTCAAGGGCACCGTGAAGCCCGCCCGCGCCGCCAAGATGGAGCTGCAGCGCTGGACCGGGAAGCGCTGGGAGGTGCTGGCCACCGCGAAGTCCAACTCGAAGGGCGCCTACACCCTCACCGTGAAAAAGGCCAAGCACGGCTCGTACCGCCTCCGCGTCGTCAGCACCGCCACCACGGGCTACAAGAAGGGCATCTCCTCGAAGTTCACCGTCAAGGCGCGCAGCGTCGGCGAGATCGCCATGGACTACGCCCTCGCCAAGGTGGGCAAGCGTTACGTGCACGGCGCCACCGGCCCGAACGCCTTCGACTGCTCCGGCCTCACCAGCTACGCCTTCTCCAAGGCCGGCGTGAAGCTGCCCCGCGTGTCGCGCTCGCAGATGTCCGTCGGCAAGAAGGTCGCCAAGAAGGACCTCAAGCCCGGCGACCTCGTGTTCTTCTACAGCCCGGTCAGCCACGTGGCCATCTACATCGGCAACGGCAAGGTCGTCCACGCGGGCAACCCGCGCACCGGCGTCAACGTCACCAAGCTGAAGTACATGCCGTTCTCCGGCGCCCGCCGAGTCGGCTGATCCCAGAGCTGCCGCAGTGGCCCCGAGTCTTCGACTCGGGGCCACTGGCGTTTTGTCAGCCGTGCGGTCGATCCGTGATTCGACGCGTGAGCGCCAGCGAACACGTCGTGTCGAAAGGTCCGAAACCTTGGGCAGGGAGCTGCGGTAGCGAGCTGGTGCATGGAGTTTTGACGCACAACTGCACTGTCTGTGTCCTGTAGGGCAGAGGACGCTGGGTTGTGCGTGAAAATTCCATGGTTGGTGGGTAGGCCGCCTGGGGTTGTGGTTTCGGATCCTTCGAGACGCAGCCCGCGTCGTTGTCGCTCGGTGTTGGTCTGCTGCGGGCTGCTCCTCAGGGAGCGGTGGTTAGCCGGGCTGTCGTTCCTTGAGCCGACGCGTGAGCGCCAGCGAACACGTCGTGTCGAAAGGTCCGAAACCTTGGGCAGGGGCTTGCGGTAGCTGTGTCGTTCCTTGAGCCGGCAGCGTCGTTCCTTGAGCCGGCCGTGAGGCGCCAGCCGAACGCCGTGTCGAAAGGTCCCGCGCTTGGGCAGGGACTTGCGGTAGCTGTGTCGCCTGGGTTGTGGTTGCGGACCCTTCGAGACGCAGCCCCGCACGGCTTCTGCCTGGTGTGGGTCAGTGTGCGGGGCTGCTCCTCAGGGAGCGGTGGTTAGCCGGGTTGCCGTTCCTTGAGCCGGCCGTGAGGCGCCAGCCGAACGCCGTGTCGAAAGGTCCGAAACCTTGGGCAGGGAGTTCGGTAGCAAGACGGGCATGGAGTTTTGACGCGCAACTGCACTGTCTGTGCCCTGTAGGGCAGAGAAGGCAGAGTTGTGCGTGAAAATTCCATGGCCGGTGAGTAGACCACCACGCGCTGTGGTTTCGGACCCAACGAGCACGCAGCCCGCGTCGTTGTCGCTCGGTGCCTGTCTGCTCGCGGGCTGCTCCTCAGGGACCGGTGGTTGTGCCGTCGGTCGTTCCTTGAGTCGGCCCTTGGCCGGTTCTTGAGCCGCGGGTCAGTGTGCGGGGCTGCTCATCAGGGCCCGGTGTGGGTCCCTCGGAGTGGCGAGCCTAGACGCCCAGTGCGGTGGCCATCTCGGCACGGAGGTCCGCCAGCAGGGCGGCGGCCTTCGACCGGGCGGTGGGCAGGTCGGCAGATTGCTCCACGCCCAGCCGTACCTCCAGGTAGCACTTCAGCTTCGGCTCGGTGCCCGACGGGCGGGCGACCACGTGCACGGCGCGGCCCGTCAGCTCCACGCCGTCGGTGGGCGGGAGGTCGCCGCGGCCGTTGAGCAGGTCGACGACCTCGACGGGCTCGCCCAGCAGGTCGGCCGGCGGGTTGGCGCGCAGCCGTGCCATCGCGTCGGCGATGATCGAGAAGGTCGGCCACGCGGACGGACAGCTGCGACGTCGCCGTCAGGCCGTGGGTGTGCGCGATGTCGTCCAAGCGGTCGGCCAACGTCTTGCCCTCCGCGCGCAGCTCGGCGACGATGCGCAGCACGGTCACGGCGGCGGTGATGCCGTCCTTGTCCGGCACGGCGCGGGAGTCGCAGCAGTAACCGATCGCCTCCTCGTAACCGAACGCGAGGTCGGGCACGCGGCCGATCCACTTGAAGCCCGTCAGCGTCGTGGTGTGCGCGCGCCCGGCGGCCTCCGCCATGCGGCTGAGCAGCGTCGACGACACCACCGAGTTCGCGAAAGTGCCCGGCACGCCGCGGCGGATGGCGTCGTCGCCGAGGATGGCGCCCAGCTCGTCGCCCGTCAGCATCCGCCACGCTCCGTCCACGACGGCGGCGACGGCGCACCGGTCGGCATCCGGGTCATTGGCGACCACCACGTCCGCCCCCTCGGCCTCCGCGAGCGCGAGCGCCAGGTCGATGGCGCCCTTCTCCTCGGGGTTGGGGAACGCGACGGTGGGGAAGTCCGGATTGGGCTCGGCCTGCTCGCTGACCTCGTGCGGCGCGGGCAGCCCCGCGGCCGCGGCCACGCGGCGCACGGTGGCGGCGCCGACGCCGTGCATCGCCGTGTGGACCCAGGTCAGCTCGCGCGGGGTATCGGCGGGATACAGCGACGCGGCGCGCGCGACATAGGCCGCCAACAGCTCCTCGGTGACGTCGGTGCGCTCCGACGAGCGGGGGAGCGTGGCCCACGGGCCCTCGGCGAACCGGGCGATGTGGGCGGAGATCTCGGAGTCCGTCGGCGGGACGATCTGCGAGCCGTCGCCGAGGTAGACCTTGTAGCCGTTGTCCTGCGGCGGGTTGTGCGACGCGGTGACGACCACCCCCGCCACGCAGCCGAGCTGCTGGATGCCGAAGGCGATCACCGGCGTGGGCAGCGGACCCTCGGTCCACAGCACCTCGAAGCCTGCGCCGGCCATCACCTGCGCGGTGTCCTCGGCGAACGCGTCGGACTTGTGTCGGGCGTCGTGGCCGATGATGACACGTCCGCCGCTGTGGCCCTGCTCGGCGAGCCAGGCGGCGAAGCCGGCGGCGGCCTGCGTGACGACGACGCGGTTCGTCCGCGCGGGGCCCGGGCCGATGGGGCCGCGGAGGCCCGCGGTGCCGAACTCGAGTGGCCCCGCGAAGGCGGCGGTGAGCTCCTCGAGCGCACCCAAGGCGACACTGCCGTCGTTGGCCTGGGCCTGGACGATGAGGTGGTCCAGCTGGGCGCGGGTGTCGTCGTCGATGTCGGCGTCGCGCCACGCAGACGCCAGGGCAAGCACGTCCGTCATCACAGCTCTCCCACGATCCCGGCGAGCAGCGCGGCCAGCCGCGGCCCCGCGTCTCGACCCGCTTGCAGCACCTCGGCGTGGTCCAGGTTGGTCTCGCTCATGCCTGCGGCGGCGTTGGTGACCAGCGACAGGCCCAGCACCTCGAGGCCCGCCTCACGTGCGGCGATGGTCTCGAGCGTCGTCGACATGCCGACGAGGTCACCGCCGATGATGGCGGCCATCCTGACCTCGGCCGGCGTCTCGTACTGCGGGCCGCGGAACTGCACGTACACGCCCTCGGGCAGGCCGGGCTCCACACGGCGCGCCAGCTCGCGCAGCCTGAGGGAGTAGGCCTCCGAGAGGTCGATGAAGGTGGCGCCGCGGAGCGGGGTGTCGCCGGTGAGGTTGATGTGGTCCTTCAGGAGGACGACGGTGCCGGGCGCCCATGCGGGGTTGAGGCCGCCGCAGCCGTTGGTGAGCACCAGGGTCTCGGCGCCCCACGCGGCGGCGGTGCGCACGCCGTGCACCACAGGGTCGACGCCGCGGCCCTCGTAGTAGTGGGTGCGGCCGGTGAGGATCGCGGCCAGCTTCCCCGACGCGGCGCGGGCCAGCAGCAGCTTGCCGCCGTGGCCTGCGACGACGGGCTTGCTGAAGCCCGGGACGTCGCCCAGTTCGATCTCGCCGAGGGCCTCGCCGATCTGTTCGGCGCCCGAGGACCACCCCGAGCCGAGGACGAGGGTGATGTCGATCTTCTCGACGGCGAACCGGTCCGCGAGGAAGGCGGCGGCCTCGGCGGCCAGGTCAAAGGGCGGGGTGCTGGTCATGCCCGTCAGCATACTGATGCGTCTGCCGGGCGGAAGGGTCTGTGGGAGGATGGCCGCGTGACCAAAGTCGTGATCATCGGAGGCGGGCCCGGCGGATACGAGGCGGCCCTGGTGGCCTGCCAGCTGGGCGGCGAGGTGACCCTCGTGGAGCGCGACGGCATGGGGGGCGCGGCCGTGCTGAGCGACTGCGTGCCCTCCAAGACCCTGATCGCCACGGCCGAGGTGATGGTGCGCATCGAGAACGCGCGCCAGCTCGGCCTGCACATCGCCGGCGACGACGTGACCGACGTCGTGCGGGTCGACCTGCGGGAGGTCAACGAACGCGTCCTCGACCTGGCGCGCGCCCAGTCGCGCGACATCGAGCGCCGCCTCGTGCAGGACGGCGTGGAGATCGTCCGCGGCCGGGCCCGGGTGGACGGCCCGCACCGGGTGCTGGCCGAGACGGCCGACGGTGAGCGGGCGTTCGATGCCGACATCCTGCTGATCGCCACCGGCACCACGCCCCGGGAGCTGCCCGACGCGCCCTGCGACGGCGAGCGGATCCTGAACTGGAAGCAGGTCTACAACCTGACCGAGGTGCCCGAGCGGCTCATCGTTGTCGGCTCCGGCGTGACCGGCGCCGAGTTCGCGTCCGCCTACGACGGCCTGGGCTGCGAGGTGGTGCTGATCAGCTCCCGGGCGCAGGTGCTGCCGGGCGAGGACCAGGACGCGGCGGCGGTGCTGCAGAAGGCGTTCTCGGACCGCGGCATGACCATCATGAGCGAGTGCCGCGCCGTGGCCGCGCGCAGGGAGGGCGACGAGGTCGTCGTCACGCTGGCCGACGGCCGCGAGGTCGCGGGTTCGCACTGCCTGATGGCCGTCGGATCGATCCCCAACACGGCCGACATGGGGCTCGAGACCGCGGGCATCCAGCTCACGCCGTCGGGCCACATCGTCGTCGACCGCGTGTCCCGCACCACCAACCGCGACGTCTACGCGGCCGGCGACGTGACGGGCGTGTTCGCGCTCGCGTCGGTGGCCGCCATGCAGGGCCGCGTCGCGATGTGGCACGCGCTGGGCGACGCGGTCACGCCGCTCGATCTCCGCAACGTCTCGTCCAACGTCTTCACCACGCCCGAGGTGGCGACGGTGGGCATCTCGCAGGCCGAGGTGGACCGTGGCGATCTCCGGGTCGCCTCCGTGCTGCTGCCGCTGGCCTCCAACGCGAGGTCGAAGATGCAGGGTTTCACCGACGGGTTCGTGAAGCTGTTCTGCCTGCCCACCACAGGCATCATCGTGGGCGGCGTCGTCGTCGCGCCGCGCGCCTCCGAGCTGATCCACGCGGTGTCGGTGGCGGTGTCGCAGCAGGTCAACGTGGACGACTTCAGTCACGCCTTCACCGTGTACCCGTCGATGTCGGGCTCGCTCGCCGAGGCCGCGCGTCGCCTGCACCGCCGCGACGCCGCACACCTGACGACCTGAGTCAGCCGCGCTTGAGCTCCGGGAAGTCCTCGTAGCGGAAGTCGTCGATCTCGGCCGCGGGGTCGTGCTCGCGTGCGCGGAGCACCACGCGGCGCACCTTGCCGCTGATGGTCTTGGGCAGGTCGGCGAACTCGAGCCGCCGGACGCGCAGGTACGGGGCGAGGTTGTCGCGGGCATAGGCGAGGATCGACAGGGCCGTCTCGCGGGTGGGCTCGTAGCCCTGCGCGAGCGCCACGTAGGCCTTGGGCACGGCGTGCCTGATCGGATCCGGCGCGGGCACGATCGCGGCCTCCACGACGGCGGGATGCTCGATCAGCACAGACTCCAGCTCGAACGGCGAGATCTTGTAGTCCGAGGCCTTGAACACGTCGTCGGTGCGGCCGACATAGGTCAGGTAGCCGTCGTCGCTCACGGAGACCAGGTCGCCCGAGTGGTAGCGGCCGTCGTCGCCCGCCGTGGCCGGTGTGCCGCCGAGGTAGCCGGGCGTCAGGTTGAACGGCCACGGGTCGAGCGGGAACGTGATCTCGCCCTGCGCGGCCTCCTCACCGGTGTCCGGGTCGATCACCTCGAGGCGCACGCCCGGCATGACCCTGCCCATCGACCCGGGCCGCACGGCCTCGCCCGGCGCGTTGCCGACGGTGCACGTGGTCTCGGTCTGGCCGTACCCGTCGCGGATGGTGAGGCCCCACGCGCGCTCGACGGTGGAGATCACCTCGGGGTTCAGCGGCTCGCCGGCACCGACCACCTCGCGCAGCGACGACGGCTTCTCGCCCAGGTTCGCCTGGATCATCATCCGCCACACCGTCGGCGGCGCGCAGAAGGTGGTGACGGCCGAGTCCTCGAGCTCCTTCAGCAGGGCGGCGGCGTCGAAGCGCGCGTAGTTGTAGCTGAACACCGTGGCCTCGGCCAGCCACGGCGAGAAGAAGCTCGACCAGGCGTGCTTGCCCCAGCCGGGGGAGGAGATGTTGAGGTGCACGTCGCCCGGGCGCACGCCGATGAAGTACATCGTCGACAGGTGTCCGACGGGGTAGCTCAGCTGCGTGTGCACCACGAGCTTCGGCTCCTTCGTGGTGCCGGAGGTGAAGTAGTAGAGCACCGGATCGGTCGCCTCGGTCACGATCGGACGGGGCTCCGCCGGCAGTGCAGCGGCGTCGGCCAGCGCGAGCCAGCGGTCGTGCGCGGCCCCGGTGGTGAGGCAGACGACGCCGTCGATGCCGTCGAACTTCTCCTCGTCGGCGGGATTGGCGACGACGGCCGCGACGTCGGCGCGGGCCACCCTGTCGGCCAGGTCGTGGTGCTGCAGGGCTTGGGCCGTCGGCAGGATGATGCCGCCCACCTTCATCACCGCGAGCATGGCCTCCCACAGCTCCACCTGGTTGGCGAGCATGAGCATCACGACGTCGCCCTTGCCGATGCCCTGGTGCCCCAGCCAGGCTGCGAGCCTGTCCGACCGGTCGACCATCTCGCCGTAGGTGTAGCGCTCGTCCTGGTGATGCTCGTCGCGGAGCCACAGCGCGAGGTCGGATCGGTCGCGCCCGACGGCGTCGAACCAGTCGATCGCCCAGTTGAACGGGCCGGTGATCTCGGGCCAGGCGAACGCGGCGCGCGCCTCGTCGCCCTGGCCCCGCAGGCTGAGGAGGAGGTCGCGGGCGGTGCGGATGGCCTCGGTTGCGCTGGACATGAGTTCTCCCTCGTATGGCGTCGAGGGAAAACTACACCCCGGCAGCCGACTTAATCGTCGAACAGGCCGCCCATCAGCAGCGAGAAGCCGCCGATCATCAGCGCGCCGTGCGCGATGGAGCGCAGCGCGGGGTCCATGCCGTAACGGCCGTAGTAGCCCTGGGCCCACGGGGCGTAGTCGCTGTGGTCCCAGTAGGGCACCATCGCCTGCTGCGGGCCGGCGTAGACCATGCGGATGGACGGATCGTGGCCCGTGCGGATGCGCTGCATGTCCGCGGCGCAGGCCGGCACCTGGCGGGCGGCGCCACCGGGCGGGGCCCACGCGACGTCGGCCACCGACACGCCGTGCG
Organism: Arachnia sp.; assembly: GCA_047602285.1. Lineage (GTDB taxonomy): Bacteria > Actinomycetota > Actinomycetes > Propionibacteriales > Propionibacteriaceae > Arachnia. Next base: position 912,994 of record JASGHR010000001.1, on the reverse strand, counting down.
CCGGGTCGAAGAAGCAGGGCGGACGGCGTTCGGGCACCGGCTGGCCGTTGACGCGGGCGCGGACGCAGGCCACCGCGTAGCGGCCCGACTCCATGATCTCCGCGATCTTCCTGACGTCGGCGTTCGATCGGGCCGTGGCGAGATGCTGCTTCGCGCCGTCGTAGGCGTCCAGGGCCGTCGTGTAGTCGGCCTGCGTGGCCTCGTCCAGCTCGCGGCCGACGACGTCGAGGTCGAGATCGCGCAGCTCATCGCCGAATCGGGTGATGTCCTCGTCGATCGCGTCGCGCGAGGCCTGCGTCATCGGTTGGGCCGCGGCCGGGTCGTAGCCCGCGCCGTACTGCTGCTGGGCGAAGGCCATCGGGCCGCCCATCCCGGGGCCGCCGAAGCCCGCCGGCCCGCCGAATCCGGGCGGACCCATGCGTGGGTCGAGCTGCGGAGGGTAGCCGCTGTCACCGAGGCTCGGGCGGTTGCGCCGCGTCGAGCCGAGCACCATCGAGACGATCCCGATGATGACGATCATCACGAATAGACTTGACATACCGAACATACCAACCCATCAGCCGCTGACGTTTTTCAAGGATACGTGCGTCTCGCAAGGGCCGGTGGACGGCCTACTCGTCGACGATCTCGCAGAGCACCTGGCCCGCGGTGACGGTGGAACCGGCCTCGACCGAGAGCGAGGCGACCATGCCGCTGCGGTGCGCGTTGAGGGGCTGCTCCATCTTCATGGCCTCGATGACGGCGATGGTGTCGCCCTCGGCCACCGACTGGCCCTCCTCGACGTTGACCTTGACGATCGTGCCCTGCATCGGCGAGGTCAGCGCGTTCCCGCTCGGGGCCGACACCTTGCTCCCGCCGCGGTCGCGCTTCGTCGGCCGTTTGGCCGTCTTGGCCTGCGCCGGGCGTGCAGCGAACGTGCCGGGCAGCTTCACCTCGACGCGCTTGCCGTTGACCTCCACGACGACGATCTCCGGCTCCGGCGCGTCCTCGTCCTCGCCGAGCACGCCCGTGTACGGCGGGATGACGCCGGTGAACTCCGTCTCGATCCAGCGGGTGTGCACGTCGAGCGCACCCTCGTGGGCCGTGTAGGCGGGGTCGTCGAGCACCGCGCGGTGGAACGGCACGACGGTGGGCATGCCCTCGATCTGCAGCTCCTGCAGCGCGCGCCGCGCGCGGGCGATGGCCTGGTCGCGGTCCGCGCCGGTGACGATCACCTTGGCGACGAGCGAGTCGAACGCGCCGGGCACCGTCATGCCCGCGTGGTAGCCCTCGTCCACCCGGACGCCGGGGCCGCTGGGCGCGTGCCACTTCACGAGCGTGCCGGGGGCGGGCATGAACCCGCGGCCGGCGTCCTCGGCATTGATGCGGAACTCGATGGAGTGCCCGCGCACCGCCGGGTCGTGGTAGCCGATCTCCTCGCCCGCCGCGATGCGGAACATCTCACGCACCAGGTCGATCCCCGTGACCTCCTCGGAGACCGGGTGCTCCACCTGGAGGCGCGTGTTGACCTCGAGGAACGAGATGGTGCCGTCGAGGCCGACCAGGAACTCGCACGTGCCCGCGCCCACGTAGCCGGCCTCGCGGAGGATCGCCTTGCTCGACTCGTAGAGCCGCGCGACCTGCTCGCCGGAGAGGAACGGCGCCGGCGCCTCCTCCACCAGCTTCTGGTGGCGGCGCTGCAGCGAGCAGTCGCGGGTCGACACGACGACGACGTTGCCGTGCTTGTCGGCCAGGCACTGGGTCTCGACGTGGCGCGGCTTGTCCAGGTAGCGCTCGACGAAGCACTCGCCCCGGCCGAACGCGGTCACGGCCTCGCGGGTGGCCGATTCGAACAGCTCGGGCACCTCGTCGAGCGTGCGGGCGACCTTCAGGCCGCGGCCGCCGCCGCCGAACGCGGCCTTGATCGCGATGGGCAGCCCGTGCTCCTGCGCGAACGCGGCGACCTCCGACGCGTCGGCGACCGGATCGGCTGTGCCGGGCACCAGCGGCGCGCCCACCTTCTGCGCGATGTGCCGCGCCTTGACCTTGTCGCCCAGGGCGTCGATGGCGGCCGGCGGCGGACCGATCCAGATCAGGCCCGCGCCCTCGACAGCCGCGGCGAACGACGCGTTCTCGGCCAGGAAGCCGTACCCGGGGTGCACGGCGTCGGCCCCGGAGCGCGCCGCGACGGCCAGCAGCTTCTCCACGTTGAGATAGGTGTCGGCGGGCGTGGCGCCGTTCAGCGCGTAGGCCTCGTCGGCGAGCTTCACGAACAGCGAGTCCGCGTCGGAGTCGGCGTACACCGCGACCGATTCGATGCCCGCGTCCCTGGCCGCGCGAATGACGCGCACGGCGATCTCTCCACGGTTTGCGATGAGGACTCGTTTGATGGCGTCGTTGCCCACTTCTTCCTCCTGAGATGGAATTCTGCGGCGAGTCTAGTGGCCTGGCTCGGCGCGCGAGCCCACTTCGGTGGATGTGTGCAAGGGTGGGGCCCATGCCGACACCACCCTTCATTCTGGAGCTCCGTCGCAGCATCGGGCACGCGCCGCTGTGGCTCATGGGAGCCAACGTCGTCGTGCTCCGCGACGGCGAGGTGCTGCTCGTGCGTCGCTCCGATTCCGGCGAGTGGTCGGTGATCAGCGGCATCGTCGACCCGGGCGAGCACCCCTCGGTGACCGCCGTCCGCGAGGCCGCGGAGGAGGCCTCGGTGGAGATCGAGATCGAGCGGCTGCTGTGGGTCAACGTGACCGAGCCACACGTGTACGCCAACGGCGACCAGTGCCAGTACCTCGACCACGGCTTCCGCGCACGCTGGCTCTCGGGCGAGGCGCGGGTAGGCGACGAGGAGTCGACGGACGTCGGCTGGTTCCCCGTCGACGCGCTGCCCGAGCCCCGCATCCCGGAGCTGGAGACGATGATCCGCCTCGCCCTCGAAGACAGGCGCGACGTCGCGTTCCATCTCGACTAGCGCCTGTTGCTTGAGCACCGTTCCCTGAGCCGGCCGTGAGGCGCTAGCCGAACGCCTTGGTCGTTAGGTCCCGCACCTGCCCGCTCACCCGACCACAAGGGCGGACAGCCGAGGTGGGGCGCCGTTCCTTGAGCCGGACCCCCGCGCGAAGCGCCGGGGCCCGTGTCGAAAGGTCCCGCACCCGCGCGCCAACCCGACCACAAGGGCGGACGGGTGAGGTGGGCATCGTTCCTTGAGCCGGGCCGCCGCGCGGAGCGCCGGGCCCGTGTCGAAAGGTCCCGCACCCGCCCGCCAACCCGACCACGAGGGCGGACGGGTGCGGTGGGGAGGCGCTCCGTCTCGCTGCTGGCCCGGTTCTGTGACCACAGTCACTTCTGGTCTGGGTGCATGGGTGTTTTTACGCTTCGTCGAAGCGCCTCCCCACCTCACCCTCTGCTGTCGTCCCGGCCGGTTGACCGCCGGCTCCGCGTTCGCATGGCCGAAGTGGCCTGCTTCAGCCGGATTCCCTGCATAAATCTCTGTATACGGGCAGCGGTGCAATTATTCGCGTGGCTGCCCGTATACGGAGATTTGTGCGTGGTGGAGGGTGTGACTCTGGTTCTTGATGCTTAGGGGATCGGCCCGGCTGTGGCGTTCGGACCCTTCGAGACGCAGCCCCGCAGGGCTCGCGCTCGGTGTCAGTCAGCGTGCGGGGCTGCTCCTCAGGGACCGACCGCGGCCCGGCCGTGGTGCGTTGTTCCTTGGATCCCGAGCCCGGCGCGGAGCACCCGGCCCGCGTCGCTTAGCCCTTGACCTTCGGCTGCTCTCCCGTGGTGCCGAGGCGCCGCTCGGCGGCCTGCTCGCGCTCGGCCAGCGCCGCGGCGCCTGGCCCGGAGAGCTGGCGGTTGCGCTCGTCGGCCTCGGGGGAGCCTGAGTAGAGCCTCGCCTCGGGGCTGCGCGACGACAGCGTGGTCTCGACGGGCGACTCGGCGTCGTCGGCCTTGGGCTGGCGCCGGTTGTCGATCCAGGATTGCAGCCACCGCGGCAGGGCGGGCTCCTCTCCGGTGTCCTCGACGGTGGCGGTCGCCTCCATCAGCCGGGTCTCCTCGGCCTGCTGCTCCCGCTCGTATTCCTCGACGACGCGTTCGACGTAGTTCTCGCGCTCCTCGACGGGCGGCGCTGTCGTCGTCTCGGGCTCGACCCTCATCCGCGGCAGGGCGTAGACCGCCTCCCGCTGGACCCAGCCGATGAGCTCCTCGCGGACGAAGCAGCGCAGGTCCCACAGGTCGCCCGAGGTGGCGGCCGACACCACGGCGCGGATCCTGACGTGTCCGCCGACGGCGTCGGTCACCTGTAGTGAGGCGCTGCGGCCGTCCCAGAGGTCGCTGGAGGAGACGAGCCGGATGAGCTCCACGCGCATGGCCTCGACGGGGATCAGCCAGTCGAAGTCGAACAGCACGTCGCCCAGCAGTTGGGGTTCGCGGCGGGTCCAGTTCTCGAACGGTTGCGTCGTGAAGTGGTTGCTCGGCACGATCCAGCGGCGGCCGTCCCAGGTGCGCACCACCACATAGGTCAGGGTGATCTCCTCGACCGACCCGCTCTGCTGGTTGAAGACGATCAGGTCGCCGACGCGTAGGGCGTCGGAGAACACGATCTGCATGCCCGCGAACACGTTGGCCAGCGACGACTGCGCGGCGAGGCCCGCGACGAGCGACAGCACGCCGGCGGAGGCGAACAGCGAGGCGCCCACGGCGCGGAAGCCCTGGAAGGTGAGCAGCACGCCGGCCAGCGCGCACACCCAGACCACGACGATGAGCACCCGCGTGACGATCTGCATCTGCGTGCGGACCCTGCGGTAGTGCGCCGTCTCCTCCTCGTCGGGATTGGGGCGGTGGACGACGGCGTCCTCCACCGTGCGGACGGCGCCGGTGAGCACGTAGGCGCCGGCGAGGATCAGCACGATGATGAAGGTGTGCAGGAACACCTGCCGCCAGGTCGGCTCGGAGCTGCCGACGGCCGGCGATGTGGCGGCGTAGACCGTCAGGCCGATGCCGAGCACGAGGCAGAACACCCGCTGCGGCGCCCGCATGCGCTTGGTGAGTCCGCGCATCCGCGGGTGGCGACGCACGATGGCCCAGCCGCTCACCGAGAGCACGATCGACGCCAGCGCGCCGAAGACCAGGCCGAGCCCCGCCCAGCCGGCGATGGCCAGCACGTCCAGCGCGACCTCCTCGCCGCCCACGGCTAGCCCCTGTCCGTCCTGAGCGTGAGGGCCGCGAGCGGGCCCGTCGCCGTGAAGGCGCCCTGCCAGGCGCCGTCGGTGAAGATGAGCGAGTCGTCGGCGTCGGCGGTGATCTCGAAGCCGGCCGCGGGCAGGTTCGCGCGGAGGTAGTCGGCGATCTCGGCGCCGCCGGGCCCGGTGAACACCGCGGTGATGTTGTTGGTCGCGTTCGTGCCCTGGTCGAGGATCGAGGAGGCGGGCACGGAGAGCCCGGCCGGCGCGTAGGTGAAGCCCAGTGCCGTGAGGAAGACGCCCCCGTCGGGCACCGTCGCGGGAGCGGTCTTCGCGGGCGGCGACGGGGGATCGGCGACCGGTGCTCCGGCGCAGCCCGCGAGCAGGACCACGGAGACCAGGGCGATGAGGATTCGGTGCACGGACCCAGCCTAGACGCCCCTGCGGGAGGGCCCGAGGGAACCGGTGCGGGTCTATCCGGACATTCGAGGGTGAACCGCAACCTAAGGAGGGGTGAGGATGTACATGCAGTTCCGCCGGTCAGAGGCAACAGACATGATGGACGCCATGGACGACGACACGTTGTGGGCAGCCTTGCGGGGCGCCGACGAAGCCGCGTTCCGTGAGCTCTTCGGCCGGCACAACAAGGCCGTCTACAACGTCGCATTCCGGCACGCGGCGTCCTGGACCGTCGCCGAGGACGCCACGCAGGCGTGCTTCGGCACCGTCTGGCGCCAGGCGCTGAGCGGCCGCCTTCCTGCGGTTCGCCCCGGCGCCGTCCGCGCCTGGCTCTGCGCCTGCGGGCGCAATGAGGCCCGCAACCTCGTCCGCTCCGATCGGCGACGGTTCCGCCTCGTCGGCCGCGTCGGCGAGGACCCGCCGCCGGCTCAGCACGACAACGTCGACGAATGGCTCGGCCACGAGGAGTCGATGCGTCGCATCAACGGCGTGCTCTCCCGGCTGCCCGACGGCCAGCGCCGGGTCGTCGAGCTGGTCGCCTGGGGCGGCTGCTCGATGACCGAGGTGGCGGACGCGCTGGGCGTCCCCGTCGGCACCGTCAAGTCGCGGCTCGCCCGCGCCCGCACAACTCTCGCGACCTCCGAGGTCGCCCACCTGCTCGGCAAGGAGAACTGAGATGATTACCCTTCCCCCTGAACGCGATCTGCCCGCCGCCGACCGGATGGTCGACGACATCGTCCGCGGCGTTGAGTCGGCCGAGGCCGACACCGTCCGCGCGCCCCGCCTGCCCGTGCTCGCCGTCGCTGCCGCCGTCACGCTGGTGGCGCTCGGCATCGTGGCCGTCCAGCTGATGGGCCGCGGTATCACCCCGGCGGTGCCCGGGCCGTCCTCGCCGACCCCGCGGGTCACGACGACGCTGCCGTCGCCCGACCCCTCGTCGTCGCCCGACCCGTCGCCGACATCCTCGCCGCCGGTCACGCCTGACCGCCCGACCGGCCCCGTGAAGGTGACCGCGGAGCTGGGCGAGACGGTGCGGACCCGTTACTTCGACGTCACCGTGAGCGCGCTCGAGGCTGATGAGGAGGGCCTTTCCTGGGGTGCGAAGGTGGAGGTCTGCTACGCGGCGCCGCACCCCGAGCAGAACGCTGACGGGACGACTCGCACGAGCGTCGATCCGTGGTACTTCTCGGTGCAGGACGGCGAGTCCGGGGGAGCCGCGGAGTGGGTCAAGGCGAAGAATCTCCCGCCGTCGACTCACTGGTCGCCGGTCTATGAGGCCAAGCTGGTGAAGGTGGGTCAGTGCAACAGCGGCTGGGTGCAGGTGGAGCCGGCTAACCCGGATCTGTTCTTCCCGAACCTGCGCTACGCACCCGCGGACTTCGGCGACGACATCCGCTGGAACTGGCCGTCGTCCACCGCCACACTTGACCGCCCGACCGGCCCCGTGAAGGTGACCGCGGAGCTGGGCGAGACGGTGCGGACCCGTTACTTTGACGTCACTGTGAGCGCGCTCGAGGCTGATGAGGAGGGCCTTTCCTGGGGTGCGAAGGTGGAGGTCTGCTACGCGGCGCCGCATCCCGAGCAGAACGCTGACGGGACGACTCGCACGAGCGTCGATCCGTGGTACTTCTCGGTGCAGGACGGCGAGTCCGGGGGAGCCGCGGAGTGGGTCAAGGTGAAGAGCCTTCCGCCGTCGACTCACTGGTCGCCGGTCTATGAGGCCAAGCTGGTGAAGGTGGGTCAGTGCAACAGCGGCTGGGTGCAGGTGGAGCCGGGTAACCCGGATCTGTTTTTCCCGAACCTGCGTTACGCACCCGCGGACTTCGGCGACGACATCCGCTGGAACTGGCCCCGGAGCTGACGCCGCTCTCATCCGTGGTGACGTCCCGAGCCGGACCCGCGAGTGCGGGCCCGGCTCGGCCGCGCTCGGCCCCGAGGGCCGTGTGGCGCGCGGCATTTCCCCGGTGTCAGTCGGCTCTGTCAGGATGGCCGGATGAGCGAAGCGGCGACGAGATCGAAGATGACCGTGCTGGCCGAGGCGCTGACGTCGGCCGGCTACAGCGTGAAGCAGGCGGTGGTGTGGACGCCAGGCTGGCTGGCCCTGTCGGTGATCCTCGAACTGCTGATCGCGCTCACCCCCGCCATTCAGGTGCAGCTCGTGGCCCAGCTGGTGCGCGGCGTCGACGGGGGCGTGGGGCAGGATGTCTGGACGCCGCTGATCCTCCTCTCCGCGTTCTTGGCGTTGTCCATGATCACCGGGAATCTGAGCGTGATGCTCGTTCAGAGCTTCGCCATCACGATGGTGCGCGAGTATCAGAGGCAGCTGCTGTGGGCTATCACGGAGCTACCGCCGCAGCGGTTGGCCACCGAGGAGGTCAACGCCAACGTTCAGGGCTGTCGGGGTGCGCTCTGGGATCTCAGCATCAATGTCCGCCACGCGACGTCGGCTGTCACCGCGGTCGTCGGTGCCGTGGCGCTGTGTCTCTCCGTCTGGACCATCAACCCGTGGGCGGGCATCCTCGTGGTCGTTGCCGTCGTTCCCGCCATCGTCTCCTCGTCCTGGACGGCCGTCGCCGAGGACAAGCAGTGGCCGCTGATCGGCGAGTACGAGCGTAAGAAGGGCTACTACCAGGAGCAGCTGGTGTTCTCCCGCACGGGCACGGAGCTGGCGACGCTGGGCTCGGGCGTGCGGATGGCGCGGCTGACCGATGAGGCGCAGCTCGAGCGGAACCGCCTGTTCGGCCGCCTGCTGCGCACCTACACGATCTCCGGGGTCCTGGCGGGCGCCGTCACGGCCGCGCTGATCGCAGGTGCCCTGGGCGCGATTGCGCTCGGTGGCGGCGGGGGTGCGGGCATCGCCGCGGGCACGCTCGGCGTGATCTCCGGCGTCGCGGCCATTCAGGGCGCGGGCTACTCCTACGGCTCCCTCATGACGGCTGCGCCGAAGGTCAGCAGGTTCCGCGAGTTCATCGGCTCCATCGAGCCGCACGAGCCGAGCGTCGTCGTACCCGTGGTGCATGAGCTGCGGGCCGCGGACCTTCAGGTGACCTATCCCACCAAGACTGCCCCTGCACTTGCTGGTTTCTCGTTCTTGGTGAGACGCGGTGAGACCATCGCGTTTGTCGGGGTCAACGGCGCGGGCAAGACAACGGCGGTCAACGCGCTGCTGGGGATCGTCGACGCGGACAACGGCCGGATCCTGATCGACGGGCGCAGCGTCGCGGGGATGACCCGGTTCGAGCGCCTCGGCTACTTCGGGCTGCTGACGCAGGAGTTCGGCCGTTACGAGCTGACCGTTCGCGAGTCCGTCGCGCTGGGCACGCCGGACCTCGACGTGTCCGACGAGCGGATCTGGGCGGCGCTCGACGCCGCGCGTGCGGGTGACCTGGTGCGGTCCTTCCCCGAGGGCCTTGATGCCCAGTTGGGCACGCAGTGGGGTGGCACGGGACTCTCGGGCGGCCAGTGGCAGCGCATCGCGCTGGCCCGGATCTATCTGCGTGGCGCAGGTATCTGGCTGCTGGACGAGCCGACGTCGGCCATCGACGCCGAGGCGGAGCAGGAGATCTTCTCCCAGCTGCGCCAGTCGGCGGCCGCGCGCATCACGATCGTGGTCTCGCACCGTGCGTGGACGCTGCGCGGTATGGACCGCATCTACGTCTTCGACGAGGGTCGAGTCGTGGAGGAGGGCCGCTACGAGGAGCTGCTGGCCGCCAGCGGCCGGTTCGCGGAGATCTTCAAGGAACAGGCCGGCTAGGGTCCGTTACGGAAGTGGACGTGGACTAATGCACGACGCCCTGCTGGCCACCACTTCCGCAACAGACCCTGGGCCTGTTCTTCGGACCCAACGAGTCGGGTCCCTGAGGAGCAGTCGGCAGCGGTCCCTGAGCGGCAGTCGGTAGCGGTCCCTGAGGGGTAGTTGGCAGCGGTCCGTGAGGAACAACCCGCGCTCGGTCCCTGAGGAGCAGCCCAAAGCGGCCCTTGAGTGGCAGTCGGCGGCGGTCCCTGAGGAGCAGCCCAAAGCGGCCCTTGGGCGGCAGTCGGCGGCGGTCCCTGAGGAGCAGCCCCGCACGCTGGCGTGCGCCGAGCGGGAATACTGCGGGGCTGCGTCTCGAAGGGTCCGAAACTCTGGGCAGGGAGCTACGGCAGCAGTGTCGTTCCTTGAGCCGGCCGTGAGGCGCTAGCCGAACGCCGTGTCGAAAGGTCCCGCACTTACCGGGATCTCAACTACAAGGGGCGGACGGCTGAGGTGGGCACTGTTCCTTGAGCCGGGCCCCCGCGCGAAGCGCCGGGCCTGTGTCGAAAGGTCCCGCGCTGTGGGCAGGGTCTTGGCAACAGGGCGGGCGGGTGAGGTGGGGAGGCGCTCCGTCTCGCTGCCGGCCCGGCTGTGTGACCACAGTCACTCTTGGTCTCAGTGCATGGGTGTTCTTACGCTTCGACGAAGCGCCTCCCCACCTCACCCTCTGCTGTCTTCCCGGGCGGTGGAACTTGGCCCTGCCTCGCCGATGGCCAGCGTTGACCGGTCTTCCGGTGGTTTCCCTGCACAAATCTCTGTATACGGGCAGCGGCGCAATTATTCGCGTGGCTGCCCGTATACAGAGATTTATGCGCGAGTGGGGGTGTGACTCTGGCTCTTGGGGGATGGGTTGGGCTGTGGGTTGCGGACCCTTCGAGACGCAGCCCCGCGGGGCTTTAGCTCGGTGTGGGTCTGTGTGCGGGGCTGCTCCTCAGGGACCGGCTGTGGTGCGCCGCTCCTTGAGCCGGCCCGGCGCGGAGCGCCCGGCCGTGTCGAAAGGTCCGAAACCTTGGGCAGGGAGTTCGGCAGGGAGCTGCGGCATGGAATTTTGACGCACAACTCTGCCTTCTCTGCCCTACTGGGCACAGGGAGTGCAGTTGTGCGTGAAAATTCCATGGCTGGCAGGTAGACCACTTAGAAGCGGTGGTTGCGGACCCTTCGAGACGCAGCCCCGCATAGCTCTCGCTCGGTGTGGGTCAGCGTGCGGGGCTGCTCCTCAGGGATCGCTGTGGGCTGCTCCTCAGGGGCCGGCCGTGGTGCGCTACTCCTCAGGGGCCGACCGCGGCCCGGCCGTTGTATCCCGCTCCGCCCCTGCAACACGACCTGACGGCGGTACAGCTAGCGCGGGTGCCAGAGGGATTCCCAGCGGACGCCTGCGTCGATGATCATCTGGCGCACGATCGGCAGGGAGAGGCCGACGACGTTGTACGGGTCGCCCTCGATGGCGGTGACGTAGGCGCCGCCGAGGCCGTCGATGGTGAACCCGCCGGCGACACGCAGCGGCTCGCCTGTGTCGACGTAGGCGCCGATCTCCTCGTCGTCCAGGTCGGCGAAGCGGACGGTGGTGGTGCCGAGCCTCGTCTGGCTGGTCACCTCGCCGGCGCGCAGCACCACGAGGTGGTGGCCGGTGTGCAGCAGCCCTTCACGGCCGCGCATGGTCTGCCAGCGCTTGATGGCCGCCTCGCGGGTCCCGGGCTTGCCGTGGGCTCTGCCCTCGAATTCCAGCACCGAGTCGCAGGCGATCACGATGGCGTCTCCCTCGACCTGCGGCACCACCACGGATGCCTTCGCCTCGGCCAACCGGCACGCGAGGCGGGCGGGAACGGTGTCGCGGACGGCGTGCTCGTCGAAGCCCGAGACGAGCACCTCGGGGTGCAGCCCGGCTGCGCGCAGGACGGCCCGGCGTGCGGGGGACTTGGAAGCCAGGATCAAGCGCATGCGCCACACCCTAGTGGCGGGGGGTGTCCCTATGTTTCCTGTCAAGCGGTGGGGACTGGTTTGGCTGCCGGGGGTTGGTAGTGACTGCCGGTTCTGAGCATGGCGTGGAGGACGTCGCAGCGGCGGCGGGCGAGGCAGATGAGCGCGGCGTTGTGCTTCTTGCCCTGAGCCCTCTTCCGGTCGTAGTAGGCGCGGCTGACGGGATCGGCGCGCAGGGCTGCGAACGCGGACAGGAACAGGGCTCGTTTGAGGTGCTTGTTGCCGCTGCGGGCTGGGAACTCGCCCCGGATCGAGGTGCCGGAGCGTCGGGTGACCGGCGCCAGGCCGGCGTAGGCGGCGAGGTGGCCGGCGGTGCGGAAGGCGCTGCCGTCGTCGACGTCGAGGAGGATGCGGGCTGCGGTCCTGACCCCGATGCCTGGCATGGAGGTCAGGACCTGGGCAAGAGGGTGTGCATCGAGGACCTGTTCGACTTGGGCGGCGATTTCGGCACGCTGATCGAGGACGGTCGCCAAGGTGGTGGCGAGCTTGGGCAGGACGGTCTCGGCCGCAGCGGTGCCGGGCACGGTGACGGTCTGTTCGCCGAGGGCTTTGTCGATGGCGTCGACCAGCTCGCCGACACGGCGCGGGTTGGCCTTTGTCGCGGTGCGCAGCAACCGGGACCTCCCGGCCTTGGCCATGCCTTGGGGTCCGCCATGGGCCTTGATCAGGGCGAGGACCTGCTTGGTGGCCAACCTGGGTCCGAGTACGCGTTCCAGGGCAGGGTGCACCTGGGTGAGCAGGCCACGGATCCGGTTCGACAGCCGGGTGGCCTCACCTGCCAGGTCGTCGTCGAACCCGACCAGCACCTTCAGCTCCGCCAGCGCCTCTTCTCCAACATCGACCCTGCGCAATGTGTGGGGCAGGCTCCGTGCGGCGTCGGCGATGACGTAGGCGTCGCGGGCATCGGTCTTCGCGTTGCCGGGGTGAAGGTCCGCGATCCGGCGCATCGCCAGCCCGGGCAGGTAGGCCACTTCGATACCCATTGACCGGGCGACCGCGATCGGCAATGCGCCGATCGTGTTCGGCTGGTCCACGATCACCAACACCCGGCCGTGAGCCTGGAGCTTGGTGAAGAGGTCCTCGATCCGCTTCTGGTCCTGGGCCAAGGGCGCGTCGAACAGACGCTTCCCGCTGGGGTCGAGTGCGCAGGCATGGTGGTCCTGCTTGCCGACGTCCAGCCCGCACCAGACCGCGAACGCCGCCGCGGCTTCTTCACTCATCGATGGCCATCCTTCCAGTTCGGACGGTCACCGATCGAGCGTCAGTCGCCGGCACCCACGTTACGAAGAGACCTACCCATCAACGGTGGCCCTGTCCCTATCAGCGGTCAACCCGACGCCACCAGGCCCGGCGACAACACCCCCCGGATCATGACTTCGACAGGGGCTTTGAGTCATGCCGAACCCAGCGACCGTGACCCCACCGTGGGGTCACCACAAAGGTAACGGGGTGAGTCACGGGTACCGGCGCCCTCGTAATCGACGGCCTCGTGCTCTCCGCCCGGTCGAGCCGATTGGGAGGGTACGTTTGTACCCACTTCTCGCCAGGAAGCCTCGAATGTGAAGAACCCTTTGACATCGCTGTGGAATCAAGAGATGCTGACTCTAGCAACTTCACGGAAGTGGGCCAGCCCGGGAGGCGGAAGGGCTGGGAGGTGCTCCGACTAGGTTGACACGGCTGCTCTTAGTGTCTTGCTACTGATCTCGATCAGTAGTGCCGCGTTGGGTGACGCTGCGGAACCTGGCCAACTATGTGACTCGAAGGAGAGTGAAATGGAAGACCTGCAAGACGATCAACGATTGGTTGCGAGTGGTACCAGTACCGTTCGCCACCGGAGTCTGGGCCGGTGTCTAGTAAGGCGACGTGTCTTCATGGCAGTCACCATCGTCATCGCATTGCTCGGGATGCAGGTGTTGTCGCCGGCCATCGTTAGTGCAACGAACTTCTCGGGCGCGACCGGCAGTACTGACAAGTGCAAAGTGAACATGGCGGACAATTCGTTGCATACGTTCTGGTACGAGTCGCTGACTACGGCTTCGAGTTCGGCAGTGAACTGGGCTCGCACGAACATCTATAACCCGACAGACATCGATACGACCAACGCGGCCGCCCGAACAAGCTCCGTCGATGTGATCGTTCATGATGCTGGTTATGTAGGCGCGTGGTGCGGTGGCGTGTGGTATTCAAACCCAGGTGCAACTAATGGCTGGGTGGGCTACGTAACCTGTGAGAGCCTCTATGGGAACACGTGTGAACAGCACTATCTATTTTTCGACACCGACTACATGGGGCCGCAATCCACCACAAACGAGCGCTCACTTGCATGTCATGAACTCGGTCACACGATCGGACTGCTTCATCGCAATAATCAGACGGGTGTAACGGGTGGTTGCATGCCTTCCTCTGTTAACGGCCTAACCCGGTTGACCGATCATGACATCGCGCACATCACAAGCAACTACTAGGAGGTGAGTCCAATGATTCTTCGTTCATTGCTGCGATCCGTGGTAACCGCACTACTTGGGGCTGTATTGCTAGTTGGATGCACAGTCGCCGGCTCGAGTTCACCTGTCAGTGAGGAAGACCGAGAGATTTTGGCCAGCAATGTCAACCCTGATTTGCCGGGAACCTTCTTTCGGTCCTACTCCACCCTAGCGGAAATGCTTGCCGACAAAGGTAACCCCCAAGGCGCGGCGGACGCTATTACGGTTGGACGTATCACCGAGGTTGCGCCCGGCAGTGGCTACATCGATCGGGCGATGCCGTCGGTTGAAGGCGAGCCCGGTCCAGAAGTCGTGGACTTCGATTCGCCGGACGTGAATTGGCGCACCCTGCGGGTCACGGTCACCGCCGAGGAGTCGGTTGGAGAAGAGTCGCCTCAGTCACTGGTCCTGGACTGGCGTATTTTCGGAAGCTCCAAAGATGGAGAGGACTGGAAGTCGATTAGCCGGGCGTTGCGGGCTTCGGGCACGGTGATACTGATGTCGAAAGAGTTGCCTGACTCGCCCGAGTTCGGGGGCCTTCGGCGTGTTCTTACGGATCCTCCCTATCAATTCGCCCAAGTCGATGGTGATGGGAATATCACATTCCCTTATATCGAAGCCAACGGGGACGGGCCGGCTGCCAGTGATTTCGTCGGCGGCATCGATACGCTGCGGGAGTTGCGCGACCTTCTGTAGATCAGCTACCGGCGGTGCGATCACACGGTACGCCTGCACGATCCACGCCAGTTTCCGGCCGGAGCACCCACTACTTACTTCGGTAGTCGTGTAGCGTGCGGGAACGCAGACTGTGTGAGGATGTTGATTGGCACTTCCTCTGATGATGCTGCTCAACGGCAGAGGCGACCGATGAGTTTCGTCGCGTGGTGGGCCGCGGCGCTGTTCGTCGACATGGGCGTCGCCGTCCTGGTGGCGCTGTTGCGCAGGAGTCCCTCCGAGATCCGCGCTGTCACCGGCCCCGGCATCCCGGCCGCGGTCCCGGGAGATGCCCGTCAGTTGGCCGCGGACGTCAAGAGTCCTTGATCGCATGGGATGACGACTGCGACGTCATGACGCCGCGACGCGGCTGGAACGCGCCTTCGTCGACGCGAAGCGAAACGCCGAGGAGCGCGGCATGACGTACTACCCCGACGGCGCGCTCGCCGACGCCGAAAAGGCCAAGCTGCTCGCCGTCAAGGCTGCCGCGACGACCAGGCACGAGGCGCTTGCGTTGATGGCCAAGTGCGCTGCGCTGCTCGCCGACATCCTGCCGTACTCGCTCCCAGCGATCCGCGAGCTCGAGGCGTGAACCTGGCTCAGGTCACAGCCGGTGGTAGGTGCGCCAGGCCTCGCGGCCGGTGACCAGCGCGGGGCGCAAGGTGCGATAGTACGAACCCCAGCCGCCGGCGAGGGGTCGGTCGTCGGCCGAACGGAGCTGCTCCGGGCGGGACGCCGCGGCCAGCACCGTCGTGATGGCCGCGACCTCCTCCTCCGTGAGTCGGGCCTTGTCGAAGGACAGGGACTCGCTCATAGCGGGATGTTCCCGTGCTTCTTCGGCGGCAGCGCCTCGCGCTTGGTGCGCAGCAGCCGCAGCGCCCTGATCACCTGCGCCCGCGTCTCGTGCGGGTAGATCACCTGGTCGATGTAGCCGCGGTCCGCCGCGACGTACGGGTTGGTCAGCTCGTCGTCGTACTCCTGGATGAGCCGCGCGCGCTCGGCGTCCGGGTCGTCGGAAGCCGCGAGCTGCTTGCGGTACAGGATGTTGACGGCGCCCTGCGCGCCCATCACGGCGATCTGCGCGGTGGGCCAGGCCAGGTTGATGTCGGCGCCCAGGTGCTTCGAGCCCATCACGACGTACGCGCCGCCATAGGCCTTGCGCGTGGTGACCGTGAGCAGCGGCACCGTCGCCTCGGCGTAGGCGTAGATCAGCTTGGCGCCACGGCGGATGATGCCGTTGTGCTCCTGGCCGACGCCGGGCAGGAAGCCGGGGACGTCGACGAAGGTCAGCACGGGGATGTTGAACGCGTCGCAGGTGCGGACGAAGCGCGCGGCCTTCTCGGCCGAGTCGATGTCGAGGCAGCCGGCGAACACCGTCGGCTGGTTGGCCACGACGCCGATCGAGCGGCCCTCGATGCGGCCGAAGCCGACGATGATCGACCCCGCGAACAGCGGCATGACCTCCAGGAACTCCCCGTCGTCGAGGACGTTGTGGATCACGTCGCGCATGTCGTAGGGCTGGTTGGCCGCGTCGGGGATGAGGGCGTCGAGCTCGCGATCGTGGTCCGTGATGGTCAGGTCCACCTCGTCCTCGTCGTAGATCGGCGGATCCTCGAGGTTGTTCTGCGGCAGGTAGGTCAGCAGCTCGCGGACGTACTCGATGGCGTCGTTCTCGTCGGCTGCCAGGTAGTGGGCGTTGCCGGACTTCGCGTTGTGCGTCCGCCCGCCGCCCAGCTCCTCCATGGTGACGTCCTCGCCGGTGACGGTCTTGATCACCTCGGGGCCCGTGATGAACATCTGTGACGTCTTGTCGACCATCACGACGAAGTCGGTCAGGGCAGGGCCGTAGACGTGGCCGCCGGCCGCGGCGCCCATGATGAGCGAGATCTGCGGGATGACGCCGGACGCCATCGTGTTGCGCTTGAAGATCTCGCCGTAGAGCGCCAGCGACACCACGCCTTCCTGGATGCGTGCGCCGCCGCCCTCGTTGATGCCGATGATCGGCACGCCCGTCTTCAGGGCGAAGTCCTGGATCTTCACGATCTTCTCGCCGTAGACCTGGCCGAGTGCGCCGCCGAAGATCGTCACGTCCTGGCTGAACACGCACACCGGACGGCCATGGATGGACCCGGTGCCGGTGATCACGCCGTCGCCGAACGGACGCCGCGCGTCCATCCCGAAAGACGTCGAGCGGTGACGCGAGAACTGGTCGAACTCGGCGAAGCTTCCCTCGTCGAGCAGGGCCATGATCCGCTCCCGTGCGGTCATCTTGCCCTTGGCGTGCTGCTTCTCCACGGCCTCGGCCGAACCGGCGTGCACGGCCTCATCGATGCGCACTCCGAGATTCGCGATCCGACCCGCCGTTGTGTGGATGTCGAACTCCATGGGGGTCAGCGTAGCCCGCACGCGCCGCGCGCACGGCCGACTCGGAAACATCTCTGCCGATAGCATCGGCCCGTGACCAGCCAGCTTCCCGACGCCGACCGGATCGCCGCGCTCGTCGGCCATCCGAGCCCGTGGCGCGACATCCGCGTCGTCCCGACGACGGGCTCGACCAACGCCGATCTCTCCGCCCGGGCGCGGGCGGGGGAGGCCGAGGGGGCCGTCCTCGTGGCGATGGAGCAGACGGCGGGGCGCGGCCGGCTGGATCGGCGCTGGGTGAGCCCGCCGGGCGCCTCGGTCTCGCTCTCACTCCTGCTGCGCCCGTGGCCCCCGTTCCCGCAATGGGGCTGGCTGTCGATCCTCGCGGGCATGGCCGTCTCCTCGGCGCTCGCCGAGCTCGCGCCCGACCCGCGCGCCGTGGCACTGAAGTGGCCCAACGACGTGCTGATCGGCGGCAAGAAGGTGTGCGGCATCCTGTCCGAGCGCATCGAGCGGCCCGACGGCGCTCTGGCCGTCGTCGGCATGGGAATCAACGTCGCGCTCGCCGAGGACGAGCTGCCGGTGCCCACCGCCACCTCGCTGGCCCTCGCGGGCTTCGCCGTCGACCAGAGCGCCATCGTCGCCGCCGTCCTCACGCACTTCGCCCGCTGGTACGACGTGTGGACCGCGCGCGGCAGCCTGCGCGCCGAGTACAGCGCGCGCTGCGCGTCCATCGGCGCCGACCTGACGGTCCTCCTCGAGGGTGAGCCGCCCGTCACGGGCGTCGGCCGCGGCGTCGACCAGTTCGGCAGGCTGGAGGTGGCCTCGGCCGACGGCATCCGGACCTTCGCCGTCGGCGACGTCGTCCACGCGCGCCTGCGGCCCTGACGTTTTGTCGGCGGGCCGTGCCAGACTTGGGCCCATGGCGATCAGCAAGGACCAACTGGGCGGCGACGAGCATGTCGTGCTCGAGATGCGCACGCACGGCAAGGCACTCATCGTGCCGGCCATCAGCCTCTTCGCGCTGGCTTCCGTCCTCGGGGTGGCCATCGCGCTCTTCCCGCCGGACTGGCAGCCTGTGGCGACCTATGTCGCCGTCGGGGTGGCCGTCGTGCTCTTCTTCTTCCTCGTGCTCCTGCCGTTCCTGCGCTGGTGGACCTCCACCTACACCATCACGGACCGCCGCATCATCACGCGCAAGGGCATCATCAACAAGCTCGGCCACGACCTGCCGCTGCGCCGCATCAACAACGTGAACTACGAGCGCTCGCTCACCGACCGGATGCTGGGCTGCGGCACGCTGATCCTCGAGACGGCTGCGGGGCAGCCGCTCACCCTGCCCGACGTGCCGAAGGTCGAGCGCGTTCACGTGACCATCACGGAGCTCCTGTTCGCCGTGCACGACGGGGACGACGAGTGACGGGCCGCTACACCGTCGCCATCGCAGGAGGCGGGCAGCTGGCCCGCATGATGATGCAGGCTGCCATCCCGCTCGGCATCGACGTCCGGCTCCTCGCGGAGGGCCCGGACGTCTCGGCCGCCCAGGTCGTCCCGCTCACCACCGTCGGCGACTATCGCGACCTCGACACACTGAAGGCGCTCGTCGACGGCGCCGACGCCCTCACGTTCGACCACGAGCACGTGCCCACCCGGCACCTCGACGAGCTGGCGCAGTCGGTGGCCGTCCGCCCGGGCCCGCAGGCGCTGGTGTACGCGCAGGACAAGGCCGAGATGCGCGAGTACCTGTACGACTTCGGCGTACCGTGCCCCGCGTTCGCCGTCTGCGACGACGCGGCCGAGGCCATCGCGTTCGGCGATGCCCAAGGCTGGCCCGTCATCCTCAAGACCTCGCGCGGCGGCTACGACGGCAAGGGCGTCTGGAAGGTCGACGGCCCGGACGAGGTGCTCGAGGTGTTCGAGAACAAGCCCACGGTGTCGGCGGGGGAGCGGGTGCGCATCGTCGCGGAGGAGTTCATCGACTTCGCGCGCGAACTCTCCGCGCTCGTCGTGCGCGCCCCGTCGGGCCAGGTGGTGGCCTACCCCATCAGCCAGACCACCCAGACCGACGGCATCTGCGTGGAGACCATCACCCCGGCGCCCGGCCTCGACGAGGAGCGGGCCGCCGAGCTGCAGGTGATGGCCATCAACATCGCCACCGAGCTGGGCGTCGTGGGCGTGCTCGCCGTCGAACTGATGGAGGCACGCGACGGCCGCGTCGTCGTCAACGAGCTGGCGATGCGTCCGCACAACACCGGCCACTGGACCATCGACGGCGCGCGGACCAGCCAGTTCGAGAACCACATTCGCGCCGTGCTCGATCTCCCGCTGGGGTCGCCCGAGCTGCGCGACGACGTGGTGGTGATGCGCAACGTCCTCGGCGGATCGGAGGAGGACCTGACGGGCGCGCTGCAGCACGTCTTCGCCCGCGACCGCGCCGCCCGCGTCCACCTGTACGGCAAGTCTGTGGTGCCGGGGAGGAAGGTCGGGCACGTCACCTGTTCCGGCAGCAACCTCGACGACGTCCTGCGCCGCGCCCGGCACGCCGCCGGCTACCTGATGGGAGACCCCGATGCCTGATGCCCCGCTCGTCTCGATCGTGATGGGCTCGGACTCCGACTGGCCCACCATGAAGGCCGCAGCCGATGCACTCACCGAGTTCGGCATCGCCTTCGAGGCCGACGTGGTCTCCGCGCACCGCATGCCTGAGGACATGGTGCGGTTCGGCCGCGAGGCGCACACCCGCGGGATCAAGGCGATCATCGCGGGCGCCGGCGGCGCCGCGCACCTGCCGGGCATGCTCGCCGCTCTCACGCCGCTGCCGGTGATCGGCGTGCCGGTGGCGCTGAAGTACCTCGACGGCATGGACTCGCTGCTCTCCATCGTGCAGATGCCCGCCGGCGTCCCCGTCGCGACCGTGGCCATCGGCAACGCCCGCAACGCCGGGCTGCTCGCCGTCCGGATCCTCGCGGCCTCGGACGAGGCGCTGCTGCATCGGATGCTGGCGTTCCAGGACTCGCTCCGCGACGCAGCCCACGCCAAGGGGGAAATAGTGCGAGAGGCGAGCGCCGGCTGACCGACGCTCGCCTCCCTCAAGGGCTCGGATGGCTCAGTTGAAGACCACCCGGAAGACTCCCTCAGCGGTCTTGGCCGACGGGTTCGACGTGGACGTCATGCCCATCGCGGAGATCGGCTTCAACCAGTCGGACACCTCGGCGGGAACCTGCGCGAAGACGGGCAGCGCCTCGATGGCGTCCACGTTGACGAACGCCACCGCCAGCGACTTGCCCTGGACGGCCTTCTTATAGGCGTCGACGTCGCCCAGCTTGACGGCCGGGTTCACGACGTTGTCGACGCTCTGTCCGAAGGCCACGACGCCGGTCTCGCCGCGCTGCTCCAGCGCCACCTGCATGCCCGAGTCGGCGAACATCGACAGGATGCCGTCGAAGATCTCCTTCTGCTTCGCCGGGTCAGGGCTGGTGAGCTGGGCCCCGATGACAGGCATGGCGTTGTCGTCGATGCTGACGGTGATGCCCATCTGGGTGCCGAACACCGCGAAGAGATCGGATGCGCTCGTGATGCCGAGGGCCCCGAAGCTGTCCCCGAACTCGGGAGCGGTGGACAGTTGCTCCCAGATCTGGGTGTAGCTCTCCTCGACCGCACTGCCCGCGTAGGCGAACGGGGCGGAGCCGTCGAGCTTTGCGGCGAAGTCGGTGACGTCGGGGAGGTTGTCCGGCATCGTCGCGTTGGGCATCGAGGTGATGGCGCGCAGCGTGAGCTCGTTCTCGCTGACCTGCAGGGCCGCCGCGCCGTGCATCCCGCGGACCTGGTCGATGCTGGCAGCGGGCAGGCCCGAGGTCTGCTCGATGTCCTTCAGGCCCAGCTCCATCAGGCGCGGGGACATCCAGAACGTCGCGAGGTGCGTGCCCGACAGCGCGGAGATGTCGGCCTTGTATTCGGCGTTGTCGGCCACGGAGCGGCCCTTGAGAGAGTCGGTGCTGAGGCCGGCCTCGGCGGGGGCGATCACCATGACGTCGTCCACGAAGAACGGCGTGACGTTCGCGTCCTGGGCCTTGACGAAGGCCTCCGCCTTCCCCTTGTCCTTCACCTGGACGGCGATGACCGGGGTGCCGTCTTCCATCGAGCCATTGCTCAGGAAGCCGAACGCGAGCGTGTCGCCCAACCACGGCTCGATCTCCGAGTAGGCGGGCTTGTCCTCCGCGTCCGGGATGAGCTCCCAGATGGCCTCCTTGTAGTCGGCCGTGTCGGGGGTGTCCACCTGCGGGAACTTCTTCGCGATGTTCTTCAGCGCCAGCTGGTCACCGGCGGCCGGCTTGAGATTGAAGTCCACCACGAGGATCGCGGTGTCGGGGATGCCCTTGGCCGCGACGGCGCTGCCACCGCGCAGCATGTTGAGGGCGAACACGACCGCGCCGACCAGCGCGACGACGACCACCGCAGCGACGATGATCGGGCCCTTCGACTTCTTCTTCGACGGCGCCTCGACCTGTGCGGCGGGCTCGGTGACAGCCGCGGCCTGCTCATCGAGGGGCTGCGGCTCCACCCATTCGGGCTGGGACGGGGGATAGGACACGAAACGGCTCCTTGCGGGATGCGATCTTGGGGGGTGCCGACAAGTGTACCGGGCCAAGTCTTGGCCCCCAAAGCGCCGTCACTTCGCGGGTCGGCTCAAGGGCCGAGTCGGTCCTCGAAGAGCAGCCCCGCGTGCTGGCCCGGCCCGAGGATCGGTGCTGGCGCTCACGTGTCGGCTCAAGTAACGGTGGTGGTTTCGTGCGGGGCCCGGCTCAAGGAGCGGTCCCTGAGGAGCAGCCCCGCGTGGTGTCTTTCGCCGAGTGTTGGCTGTGCGGGGTTGCGTCTCGAAGGGTCCGATACCGGAGTGTGTGGTGACGTGTAGGCGTGACTTGGGTTTCTGCCCACGGTTTCGGACCTTTCGACACGGGCCCGGCGCTTCGCGCGGGGGCCCGGCTCAAGGAACGGTGGTGGCGCTCACGTGTCGGCTCAAGGATCGGTGGTGGCTTCGCGCAGGGCCCGGCTCAAGGATCGGTCCCTGAGGAGCAGCCCCGCGTGGTGTCTTTCGCCGAGCGTGGGCTGTGCGGGGTTGCGTCTCGAAGGGTCCGATACCGGAGTGGGTGGTGACTTGTAGGCGTGACTTGGGTTTCTGCCCACGGTTTCGGACCTTTCGACACGGGCCCGGCGCTTCGCGCGGGGGCCCGGCTCAAGGAACGGTGGTGGCGCTCACGCGTCGGCTCAAGGAACGGTGGTGGCCTCGTGCGGGGCCCGGTTCAAGGAGCGGTGGTGGCTTCGCGCGTCGGGATCCAAGGAGAACGGAGGGTTACGGAGCGGCTGGCTAGCTCCGGTACTTCTCCAAGGAGGATGTGTCACCTGAGGCGATGGCCGCGAAGACGTCCTTGGACGCGGCTTCGTCCCAGATGACGGTGGAGCCGACATCGGTCATGCGGTTGGCGTCGGCGATGGGGACGGTCATCGAGATGCCCTTGCCTGACATCACGCTCATGAAGCCCAAGCCGGTCTGGGCCAGCTGGCCGAGGCCCGTGCCCTCGCCGCGGGCCAGCGAGCGCGACGCCGCCTGGTTCACGTTCCAGTAGCGGACGGGATCGAGGACGGTCATCGGGTTGGCGACCTTCTTCACGATCGCGGAGATCGTCTCGCGCTGACGATCCATGCGCCCGAGGTCGCCGCGCGGGTCCTGCTTCCTCATCCGCACGTAGCCGAGCGCCGTCACGCCGTCGACGGTCTGGCAGCCCTTCTTCAGCTTCAGGTGCGAGTCGCGATCGTTGATGTCGAACGAGGGGCACACGGTGATGCCGCCGACGGCGTCGACCACGTCGACGATGCCGAGGAAGCCGATCTCCAGGTACCCGTCGATGCGGATGCCCGTGTTCTGCTCGATGGTCTCGGTGAGCAGCGGGGCGCCGCCGAACGCGTAAGCCGCGTTGAGCTTGTTCTTCTTGCGCCCGGGGATGCTGACCAGCGAGTCGCGGGGGAGCGAGAGGAGGACGGGATCGCCCTTGGTGGGGAGGTGCAGCAGCATCATGGTGTCGGTGCGGCGGCCCTCGGTGCTGCCGGTGCCGAGCCGCTTGCGCTCCTCCTTCGTCAGGTCGTCGCGCGCATCGGAGCCGACGAGCAGGATCGTGGTGCCGGGCTGGTCGGCCGGCCGATCGGCGCCGTACGCCTGCACCTGAGTGGACACCCCGAGCGCGTACAGCGGGGTGCCGACGAGGAACGCCAGCCACGCCAGCACCAGCACGAGGACGAAGGTGAGGAACGGCCGACGGCGGCGGCGCCGACGCGTCGACGGGGGCACCGGGCCAGTCGGCCCCTGCGGTGAGGACGGGGCTGGCCGGGGCGCGTCGGCCCACTGCGCGCCTCGCGGGGTGTGTCCGGCGGGCGCGCCGCCCCGCTGCTGCGGGGCGTCTGGCTGCGGGCCGTCACCCCAGGGCTGCGGGGCGCCGGGCTGTCGGCCATCGCTTCGAGGCTGCGACCCGCGCGGCGGCGGTCCGACAGGACCCGCGGCGCCCGGGGTCGGGTAACCCGCGGGAGGCGACGGCTGAGTGGTTTCGGGGCGCAGGACGCGCGTGTGATCCAGCGGCTCCTCGTCCCGGCGATACAGCCAGTCGAGGTCCTCCTTGTTGTCCGCCATGCGTCCCACCTCCGGGCCGCCAGACTACCCACGGACGGCAAATGCCCTTCCCGCGCGGGGTTGCCGCACGTCGCGTGGGGATCTCCGGTGAACCGGGTGCGTCTCGGCGTGGCGGCTCCTCGGCGCGCCGGGGCGTGCGTGACACTGGGCTGTCCCCGTCGAAGGAGGCCTCGTGCCCTCAGCCCCGCAGAACACCGCCGAGCAGGTGCAGACGCGCCGCGCGTTCGGGTTCCTGCTGATGTCCGCGCTCATGCCGGGCTCGGTGCAGTCGTTCGCGGGCAACCGTCGGGTGGGGCGCATCGCGCTGCGGGTCTTCGGCGTGGCTCTCGCGCTGGTGGTGCTCGCGCTGCTGGGTCTGCTCTTCCTCCGCGGCTTCACGGTCGGCCTGCTGCTCACCCCCGCCGTCGCTGGCACGCTGCGCGTGGCGGTCTGGGTCCTGTTCGCCGCATGGCTCCTCCTGCTGCTGGACGCGTGGCGGCTCGCCCGCCCGCTGCGCCTCGAACGCCGACCCCGGATCGGGCTCTCGGTGCTCGCGCTCGTCGCCGCGCTGCTGGCCGGCCTCGTGTCCTCGGTGGCGGCGTCGGCGCTGACGGGGGCCGCGAACGTCGGCCAGGTGCTGAGCGGCGGTGGCGACACGACGGCCAAGGCAGGCCGCTACAACGTGCTGCTGCTCGGCGCCGACTCCGCCGAGGGACGCGAGGGGCTGCGGCCCGACTCGATCAACGTCGCGTCGGTCGACGCCGAGACCGGCAGGACGGTGCTCTTCGGCCTCCCACGCAACCTGCAGCGCGTGCCGTTCCCCGCCTCGTCGCCGCTGCACGCGCTGTATCCCGAGGGTTTCGTGTGCGACAAGGGCGAATGCATGCTGAACGGGATCTACACGCTGGGGGAGGAACACGCCGACCTCTACCCGGGCAAGGACGCGGGGCTGACCGCGGTGCGCGAAGCCGTCTCGGAGACCCTCGGCCTCGAGCTCAACTACTACGCGCTGGTCGACATGGGCGGCTTCAAGTCGCTGATCGACGCCATGGGCGGCATCCGGCTCGATATCGCGAAGCCCATCCCGATCGGTGGCGTCAGCACCAAGATCAAGGGCTACATCCAGCCCGGCAAGAACGTGCTCCTCGACGGCTACCACGCGCTGTGGTTCGCCCGCTCACGCGCCGAGAGCAGCGACTACGAGCGCATGGTGCGGCAGAAGTGCGTGATGTCCGCGATGGCCCAGCAGCTGGACCCGATGACGGTGGCCACGAAGTTCGGCGAGCTGTCCGAGGCGGGCAAGGACCTGCTGCGCACCGACGTCGGCCGCGGCGAGGCCTACGAGCTGGGCGAGCTCGCACTCAAGGCGCGCGGCCTCAAGATGTCCTCGGTGAACTTCACCCCGCCGCTCATCGTGTCGGCGCATCCCGACTTCGCGCTCATCCGCTCGACTGTGGCCGAGAAGATCGCCGACGCCGAGCGCCGCGACGAGGGCAAGAAGGACTCGACGGCCAAGCCCGACGACGGCGGGTCGAAGGAGCCGTCGCCGAGCTCCTCGCCGACGAAGAGCCCCTCGGCGGACGCGTCCGAGCCCTCCTCCGGTGAGACCCCGGCGGTCCAGGAGCCGTACACCGAAACCGAGGATCTGGATTCGGTGTGCACGGTGAGCAACTGACAGACTGGGCGCGAGTTCGAGCCCTAGGAGGTGCCGTGTCCGGAGGCGTCAGCGTCGTCATGCCGGTGCTGAACGAGGAGCGCCATCTGGCCGCGGCGGTCGGCCGGGTCCTCGCGCAGGACTACGACGGCGAGCTGGAAGTGCTGCTCGCGGTCGCGCCCAGCACGGACCGCACGCGGGAGATCGCCGACGAGCTCGCCGCGGCCGACCCGCGGATCGTCGTGCTGGACAACCCCACGGGCGCCACGCCCGCCGGACTCAACGTCGGCATCCGCGCCGCGCGGCACGACGTCGTCGTCCGGGTCGACGGCCACGGCGAGCTGAGCGACGGCTACATCTCCACCGCGGTGCGCTTGCTTGAGGAGACGGGCGCGGCCAACGTCGGCGGTTTGATGGACGCGCAGGGCTTCTCGCCCTTCTCGGAGGCGGTGGCCGCGGCCTACAACTCCAAGGTCGGCCTCGGCGGCGGGGGTTTCCACCTGGAGAACACTCCGCCCGGGCCGGCCGAGACGGTCTTCCTGGGCGTCTTTCGCCGGGATGTGCTGCTCGAGCTGGGCGGCTTCGACGAGACGCTGCACCGCGCGCAGGACTGGGAACTGAACTACCGCCTCCGCCAAGCCGGGCACCTCGTCTACTTCTCGCCGGACCTGAAGGTGGTGTACCGCCCGCGCGACACCGTCGGAGCCCTGGCTCGACAGTTCTACCGCACCGGCCAGTGGCGGCGCGAGGTGGTCCGCCGCTACCCGGAGACGGCCTCGCTGCGGTACCTCGCGCCACCCGTGACGGTGCTCGGCGTCGGACTCGGGCTCGTCATCGGCACGCTCGGGATCCTGCTGCGCAACCGCTGGCTGACGGCGCTGTTCGCGGCGCCGGTGGTCTACCTCGTCTTCGTCGGCGCGGCCTCGGCCACGGCGTCCGGGCTGAGCCCCGCGGCGCGGCTGCGGCTGCCGCTGGTGCTCGTCGTGATGCACATGGCCTGGGGACTGGGCTTCCTGCGCGGCGTCTGACCGCGCCGGCTCAGCCGAGCAGGGCGCGCTCGGTGCGCGCCAACTCAGCCAGGGCATCCTCGTCGTAGCCGACGGCCACCACCGTCGACCCGTCGCCGAGCACCGGCGCCACGAGCGCGTCGGCCACCGTCGACCAGCCGGGAGCGGGGTCGGCGAGGAGGATGCGGGTGTCGCGCGCGGGATACGCATCCGGCGCCGAGGACTGAGAGCCGGCCAGATCCACCAGCGACAGCGGCGCTGCGCCTTCGTCGTGCGCGTCGGGCTGCACGAACACCTCCGCGTAGTCGACGACGCCCGCGTCGACGGCGGGGAAGCCCAGGCCCAAGGGGTGCAGCGAGCACGCCACCGTCAGGTCGGCCCGCCGATCGTCGCCGGGGCCGACGACGATGAGCCCCGCGCCGGTGGCGCCGAGGGTGACGGGGCAGCCGCGCTGCCAGGCCGCGGCGATCCACACCAGCGTGACCCAGTGCGCAGGGTGGGCCTCGGCGAGGGCGACGTCGATGGGCTCGCCGTCCTCGTGGCCGAGGTCGACGATGAGGTTGGCCGTCTTGTCCACCCAGTTCGCGAACGTGACCGCGCTGAGCTCGGTGCGGCCGCCGTCAGCCGCGTAGTGGGTGAGGAGCGGCTGGGCGCCGCGGCGCGCCACGCGCCGGGCCAGGGAGCGGGTGAACATGCCGCGCATGCTACCCGCGGCCCGCGGGACAGTACGCTTCCGAAGCATGCGGTACGTCGTGATCATGGCCGGGGGGTCCGGCACAAGGCTCTGGCCCCTCTCGCGCCAGGGGCGCCCCAAGCAGCTGCTCGAGCTGTTCGGCGGCGTCTCGCTGCTGCGGCTCGCCTTCGACCGCCTCGAGGGCCTGATCGACCCGGCCCGCATCCTGGTGTGCACCGGGCGCGACTACGCGGCCGACGTCGCCGCTCAGCTGCCCGAGCTGCCCGCCGGCAACATCCTCGGCGAGCCTGAGGGGCGCGACTCGCTGAACGCCGTCGCCTGGTCCGCGGCGGAGGTGGAGCGCCGCGCCCCCGGGGCCGTGGTCGCGATGGTGACGGCCGACCACATCATCACGCCCGTCGACGAGTTCCAGCGGACGCTGAACGCGGCGTTCGCGGTGGCGGAGGCGCGCCCGCGTGCGCTGGTCACGCTCGGCGTGGTGCCCACGTCGCCGCACACCGGCTACGGCTACCTGCACCGTGGCGAGCCCCTGCCCGACGTGCCCGGCCTGCACCGCGTGGCCGAGTTCCGGGAGAAGCCGCCGCGCGAGGTGGCCGAGGCCTACCTCGAGACCGGCGAGTACTGGTGGAACGCCGGGATGTTCGTCTGGCGCACGGCAACGCTGCTCGGCCAGCTCGATCAGCTGATGCCCGAGACGGCGCGGGTGGTGCGCGAGATCGCCGCACGTCCCGAGCGGCTCGACGAACTGTTCCCGACGCTGACCCGGATCTCGGTCGATTACGCGGTGATGGAACCCGTCTCGCGCGGCGCCACCGACGGCGAGGTGGTGACCGTCCCGCTGTTCGTCGACTGGCGCGACGTCGGCGGCTACCTCGCATTGGCCGAGGTCCTCGGCCGCGACGACGCAGGCAACGCCGTCGACGGGCCCACGGTGACCCTGGACGCGTCCGGCTGCGTGCTGATCAACGCCGTCGGGGAGGGGCACGTGGTGACCGCGCTCGGGCTGGCCGACTGCCTGGTGGTCGCCACCCCGACGGCCACACTCGCCGCCCCGCTGTCGGAAGTGGAGCGAGTGAAGGACCTTGTCGCATTGGTGAGGGCACAAAGGGGCCCGGCCTTTGCTTGACCGATAATCACTCCTGTGTAATTCTGAACGGCGTTGGAAGGAGGGATCGTGGACGACAACCTGTTCGAGCTGGTCGACGACGGGGCTTACGCCTGGCAAGCGGAGGCGCTGTGTGCCCAGACCGATCCCGAGGCCTTCTTCCCGGAGAAGGGCGGCTCGACCCGCGAGGCCAAGCGCGTCTGCCAGAGCTGCAGCGTCCGCACGGAGTGCCTCGAATACGCGCTCTCGCACGACGAGCGGTTCGGCATCTGGGGCGGCCTCTCCGAGCGCGAGCGACGCAAGCTCAAGCGCGCTGCTGTCTGAGCCCGGTGATAGGGTCGTAGCTCGACTCCCGGGAGGACAGTTGACCGACGAACCCCAGCACGGCCACCTCGACGACGACCTGTGGTCGTGGATCGGCCAGGAGGACGCCGAGGAGGAACTGCCCGAGGTCGATCCCGCTTCTGTCACCGCCGTCATGGTGGTGCACGGCGCTGAGGATTGGCTGCCCCGTCAACTGCTCAGCCTCGCAGGCCTCTCGCCCCGCCCGGGCCGCCTCGTCGCCGTCGACACCGGATCCTCCGAGGCCGCCCGCTCCCTGCTGCGCCGCACGCGGGAGGAGGGGGTGCTCGACGAGGTGATCGAGGCCGACGCGCCGTCGTTCGGCGCGGCCGTCGCGCTGGCCCTCGGTAACACCGAGCCCGACTGGATCTGGCTCCTGCACGACGATTCCGCCCCCTCTCGCGACACGCTCGCCCGGCTGCTCGACGGCGCCCGCCGCGCCGACGTCGTGGTGCCGAAGCTGCTCGAGCCCAAGCGGCGCAACTACCCCGAGACCATCTCCGAGGCCGGCCAGGCCATCACGCCGGGCGGTATCCGCGTGCCCCAGGTGGAGGAGGGCGACATCGACCAGGGCCAGACGGAGGTGCGCGACGTGCTGGGCGCCTCCACCGCGGGGCTTCTGGTGCGCGGCAGCACGTGGCGTGAGCTGGGCGGCCTGGCCCCCGAGCTGCCGCGGCACCGCGACGGCGTCGACTTCGGCTGGCGGGCGAATGCGCACGGCTTCCGCGTCCTCACCTGGCCCGCCGCGGCGCTGCACCACCTCCGCGCCGGCCGCATCGGCTGGCGCGCGTCCGACGAGCACCCGCACGTCTCCGACCGGCTCGCGGCGCTGCGGATCGCGGGTTCGCACGGCGCGAGCGGGCTGGGCCTCGCCGCGGCCTCCGTAGCCCGCGCCGTCGGTTTCCTGTTCGCCAAGGCCCCCGGCCACGCCCGCGCCGAGCTTGCCGCGTGGCGGACCTACCGGGCCACACCGGACGCGACGGCAGCCCTCCGCGCCCGCCTCCCCGAGGAGGACATGACACCGGAGGACCTGCTGCCGAGCCGGTTCTGGCCGCTGCAGCACGCCGTCGACCGCTTCGGCTCCGGGGTGGCCGAGCGCTACCGCGAGGTGACCGACACCTCCGTCGACACCTCGCTCGACGAGCTGACCAGCGACGAGTTCGGGGCCGCGGCTCCGCGTGCGTCGCTCTCTCCCGTGACACTGCTCGTGGTGGTGCTGATCGTCGCCAGCCTCGTGGCCGGGCGCACGCTGCTGGGCGGCGGGCCCGTCTCCGGCGGAGGGCTGCTGGCTGCGCCGCCGTCGCTCGGCGCGGCGTGGCAGGCGTACCTCACGGGCTCGGCGCCGTGGCTGGGGTTCGCTGCGGTCGCCTCGCTGCTGGGGCTCGGCAGCCCCGGGTGGTTCGCGTTCCTCGCGCTCGCCGCGGCGCCGGTGCTCGCAGGACTCTCGGCGCTGGCGCTGCTGAGACGCCTCTTCGTGCCGCGGTCCGTCGCGGCGGGCGGGGCTGCGGCCTGGGCGGCCGGCACGCTGCTGCTGGGCGTCGTCTCGGCGGGCGACGTGACAGGCATGATCCTGGCCGCCGTCGGCCCGCTGCTGGCGCGTTCGGTGCTGTCGGTGGTGCGCAACGAGTCCGGGGGAGCGGAACGGCTCCGCGCCCCGGCCGGCGCCGCGTTCTGGCTGCTGGTGGCGGCCAGCGCCTGGCCCGCACTGCTCGTGCTCGGCACGGTCGCGGCTGTGGTGTGGGGCGTGCGGCGCCGCGAGCGGGCCGTGGAGGCCGCCGTGCTCGTGCTCCCCGCCTGGCTGCTGTTCGCGCCGTGGCTCCCCACCCTCGCGCGCTATCCCGGCCGGCTCCTCACCGGCGTCGACCCGCTGGCCTGGCCGGACTACCCGCCCGCCTCCTATGCGCTCATCCTGGGCCGCATCCTGCCGTCCGGGCTGCCGCTGTGGGCCAACATCGCCTTCTTCGCGCTCCTGGGTCTCGTCGCGCTCGTCGCGGTGGCCGGGCTGCCGCGCCGCGACTGGCTGCTGACCCTCGCGGCCATCGGCGCCCCGCTGGTCGTGGGCGCCGCGCTCTCGCGGCTCGTCGTGCCGGTCGACGGCTCGGTCGTCCGCCCGCTGCTGTCCCCGTGGGCGCTGCTCGTGCTGGCCGCGCTGCTGGCGCCCATCGTCCGCCGCGCCGCCGTCGGAGAGGTGTTCCGCGGCCGCGCCACTGTCGCGCTCGGCCTGGTGGCGGCGCTGACGTTCGGTGTGTGGGCGTGGGTCGGCTTCGCGGGCCCCGTGCGCTCCACGCCGAGCGTGCTGCCGGGCTACGTGCGTGACGTCCTGCGCTCGCCGCGCGACACCCGCGCCATGCTCATCGACCTCACCGTCCCGCGCACCGTGCACTGGAGCGTGGTGGATGCCCGGCAGCCGCAGTGGGGTACGGGCGAGCGGAACCCCGTGGGCGACTTCGCGCCGCACCTGGGGGCGCTGGCAGAGGCGATCGCGTCCGGGAACCCACCCGGTGACCTCGCCGAACGCTTCCGCGTGCTGGGCGTCTCCCACCTGTGGGTGCGCGGCCTCGACGTGGAGCGCCAGGCCGCCCTCGACAACCTGGCCGGCATGGTGCCGGCGCCGGCCGACGACGAGACCACCGTCTGGACCGTCAGCGGGCTCGTCTCCCGGGTCACCACCGCGGCGGGCGATCCTGTGGCCGACGGCAGCGTGCCCGCGGGCACGGACCGCCTCGTCCTGGCCGACGCCGCGTCGTCGTCCTGGACCGCCACGCTCGATGGGCGCGACCTTCCGCGGGCCGAGGACGTCGCCGCCCCGCTGCTGGACGGCGAAAAGGTGATCTCCTTCGGGCCGGTGCCCGCCGACGGCGGCGAACTGACCGTGCGGCCGACGCCGCGCTGGGGGCAGCTGGTGTGGCACGCGGTGCTGCTGGCCGCGCTCGCGACCCTCGCGGCGCCGTCGCTCGGCGGGGCCGCTTCCGCGCGAAGGGGGCACGAATGATCCGCCGACTGGGGGTATCCCTCGTCGCGTTCGCGCTGCTCGCGGCGCTGACGGTCGCCGTCTCCTTGATCACCCCGGACCGCAGACCCGCCTCGGCCGCCGTGGAGCTGCCGCGGACCGCCAGCGTCACGTGCGGCGTGGCGGGGGAGGCGCTCGCCGTCGCGGGCTCCTCGTTCACGAGCCGCACGCTGGGCGGCGACGCCGGGCCCCTGGGGGCCTCGCCGTTCGCGGCGCCCATCGACGGCCCCACCGTGCTGACCACGGACGGCCGCTCCGTCGCGGGCGTGCTCACCTCCGACGCGGCCCGGACCTTCCTGCCGTGCACCGCCCCCAGCACCTCGGGCGTGCTGCTGGTGCCCGACCCCTCGGAGCGCGAACTGCTCCTGATCAACTCCGACTCCGGCGAGACCGTCGTCGACCTCACGCTCCTCGGCCCCGACGGCGAGATCGCGGCGGTGGGCGCGCGCGGCATCGCGATCGCCCCCGGCGCCAGCCGCAGGGTCGCGTTGTCGGTGCTCGCGCCCGACGGCCCCGTCGGCGTGGCGTTCTCCACCAGCGTGGGGCGGGTCTCGGCGTTCGCCGTCGCGGTCGAGGGCCGGGGCACGAACCTGACCGCACCCGCGGTGGCGGCCGAGGACGTCGTCATCGCCGGCATTCCCGGCGGGGTGTCGTCGCCGAAGCTGCTCCTGAGCAATCCAGGGCTCGACCGGGTGACGCTCGCGGTGCATGCGCTCGGCGCCACCAGCACCTACGAGCCGGCCTCCGCTGCGGGGCTCACGGTCGCACCGCTCAGCACCGTACTCGTCGACCTGGGCGACGACCTGGGCGGCGAGCCCAGCGCGCTCAGGATCACGGCCGACGGCGAGCTGGCCGCGGCCGTGGTCCTCGACTCCCTGGCCGGACCGCCCACGACGCTCACGCCCGTGACAGCATCGGCCGAACTGACCGGCCACGGCCCCGCAGGCGGGGAGCTCCAGCTGACGAATCCGGGCACCGAGGACGTGACGGCGCGCCTGGTGGGCGCGACGAGCAGGGATGTGGCGGTGCCGGCGGGCACGACGGTCGGCGTCGCGGTGGCGCAGACCCAGCGCGCGCAGGTCGAGGTGGAGGCGTCCGGGCCGCTCGTGGGTGCGTTGGTTTCGCCGAGCGACAAGGGCCTTTCCGTGGCCCCGCTGGGCCCGATCGGCACCGCCGAAGCCGACAGCGCGCTCGCCGTCGTCGACCCGAACCTCCGCTGACGAGGCCTGCCGCAGCCGGCGTCAGGACCAGTCGGGCTCCCCGCCCAGCTCCTCGATGGAGCGGCCGGTCAACGCGCTGAGCTGCTCGACGATGGTCTGGTGCACGAGGTCCCTGAGGTCGCCGCGCGACATCGCCCTGTGCTCCAGCGGGCGCTGGAAGAGGACGATCTGCGCCTTGCGGCCCCGGGCCGGCTCGAGCGCGGCCGAGAGCGGCACCCGGTCGCCCGACCACGCGACGTTCAGGTGCGGCACCTCCTCGACGCCCACCACGATGCCGTTCAGGGCGTCGGGTGCGACGTCGGCGATGTCGGCCAGCGCGGCGGTCACGCACGAGTTGAAGAACGCCACCCTGCTCGGGCGGTGGAGCGGGACGGGGCGGCCGGTGAAGCGATTCGGCCCGGCGAGGGGCCCGCGGATGCCGCGCCCATGTCGGTCTCGTCTGCGTGGCATGCCGCCACTCTAGTGGGGCATCGGTTAGGTTGCCTCTCGTGCGCAGCTGCTCCCGAACCGCGTGTTCCGCCCCGGCCGTGGCGACCATGACGTACGCCTACGAGGACTCGACGGCCGTCCTCGGGCCGCTGTCGCCGTCGCCGGAACCCGGCGCCTACGATCTCTGCCCCCGGCACGCCGAGCGAACCAGCGTCCCGCAGGGCTGGCAGGTGCTCCGCCTGCCGCTCGACGGCGAGCCCCGGACGGCCGAGCCCGTCGAGGACGACTTGATGGCGCTGGCCGACGCCGTGCGCGCCATCGGGCTGCGGGGCGAGGAGCCGGCGCCCGCCGCGCGTCCCGAGCAGGACCCGGCAGAGCCGTCGACCCGCGGCGGCCACCTGCGCCTGGTGCCCACGCTGGAGTGAGTACGCCCGCCGCCCGGCTGCGGCGACGGACTGTCGGGGCGGCCCGCTAAGTTGGGGGGCGTGCTTCATCCTCGGATCTTCAAGGCCAACGACATCCGCGGCGTCGTCGTGGGCGACCAGCCCGAATGGGACGTCGACGGCGCCCGTGCGCTGGGCGCCGCCTTCGTCGCGCTGACCGGTGCCGAGGAGTTCGTGCTCGGCCGCGACATGCGCACGCTCGGCCGCGAGCTGTCGCTCGCCTTCGCCGACGGCGCCCGCCGCGCCGGCGCGAGCGTCGTCGACATCGGTCTGGCCTCCACGGACCAGCTGTGGTTCGCCTCCGGCTGGCTCTGCGTGCCCGGCGTGCAGTTCACCGCCAGCCACAATCCCGCCGCGTACAACGGCGTGAAGTTCTGCCTGGCCGACGCCGCGCCGGTGGCTGCGGACTTCACCGCGCGGTTGCGGGACCTGGCCGCGGGGGTCGAGCTGGGGGAGGAGCCCATCGGCGGGTATCGCGAACTCGACGCGCTCGAGGCCTACGCGGACAAACTGGGCGACCTCGTGCCGCAGCGCGGCGAGGGCGACCTGACTGTCGTCATCGACGCGGGCAACGGCATGGCCGGGCACACCGCGCTGAGCGTGCTCGCCGGCCGCGGGCTGGACATCGTGGGGCTCTACCTCGATCTCGACGGCACCTTCCCGAACCACCCGGCGAACCCGCTCGAGCCCGAGAACCTGGTCGACGCGCGCGGCGCCGTCCTCGAGGAGGGAGCCGACATCGGCCTGGTCTTCGACGGCGACGCCGACCGCTGCTTCATCATCGACGAGCGCGGCGAGGTCGTCGACCCGTCGGTGATCACCGCGATGATCGCCGTCGCCGAGTTGGAGAAGCACCCCGGATCCTGGGTGGTGACCAACACCATCACGTCGCGCTGCGTGGCCGAGGCGGTGCTGCAGCACGGCGGCCAGGTGGCCGTGTCGCGGGTCGGCCACACCTACGTCAAGGCGATGATGGCCGAGCTGGGCGCGGTCTTCGGCGGCGAGCACTCCGCGCACTACTACTTCCGCGACTTCTGGTCGGCCGACACCGGCATGCTCGCCGCGCTGCACGTCCTCGAGTTGCTGCGCGCCTCCGGCCGCCGGCTCTCCGAGCTGGCCGCCGTGTACGACGGCTACGCCCGCAGCGGTGAGCTGAACTCGACGGTGGACGACGCCGACGCCTGCATGGCCGCGGTCGCCGCCGCGTTCGAGGGCCGCGCCGAGGCGGCATGGGGCGACGGCCTGCTGATCCGCGACGATCCCGCCGGCTGGTGGGTGAGCCTCCGCCCGAGCAACACCGAGCCCCTGCTCCGCCTGAACGTCGAAGCCCACGACGACACCACGATGGGCGCGCTCCGCGACGAGGTCCTGGCGGTGATCCGCTCCTTGAGCATTGCTCCTTGAGTCGAGCGCCGACCGCTGAGAACGTGGGCTGCCGCGAGGAGCGATAGGCTCGGAGGCATATCCGGCAAGGAGGACCCATGGCTGACGATCAGCTGAACCTGTCGCCCGAGTTCCTGGCGATCGCGGCGTGCCCGTCGTGTCACGCGAAGTTCGCCGTCGACTACGACGCGAAGGAACTGGTGTGCACCAACCAGGCGTGCGGCCTGGCGTACCCCGTGCGCGACCAGATCCCCGTCCTCCTCATCGACCAGGCTCGCAGCACGCTGTGATCGGCCCGGCGTTCGACGACGCTCGGTTGGAGGATCCGGAGCTTGTCCGCAACGAGGCGCTGCGGCGGCTCGCGACGGCGGGTGCCCGCATCCGGCGCGCGGCGCTCAGCCAGCCGCTGGGGAACAACGTGCGGGGGGACCGGCCGCGGGGGATCCTGGTGCTGGGCCATGAGGCGCGCCTGGTGCGCGCCGTGCTCGAGCCGGCCTGCCCCGTCCCGTTCATGGCGTGGCCCGGGCCCGGTCTGCCCGCGTGGGTGGGTCCGCTCGACCTCACCGTCGTGCTCGGCGGCTACGACTCGTCGGAGTGGGTGGTGCAGTGCACCGCGGAGGCGGCGCGCCGGGGTGCGTCGCTGATCGTCGCCGCGCCGGAGGATTCGCAGCTCGCCGCGGCGGGCAGCTCGTCGGCCACGACGCTCATCCCCACGCAGGAGGCCGACCCGATGGCCGCGGCCGTCGCCGTCCTCGCGCAGCTCGGCGCGTTGGGCCTCGGCCCCGTCGTCCGTCCTGAGCACGTCGCGGACGCGGCCGACTTCGTGGCCGAGGCCTGCTCGCCGCTGCGCGACCTGTCGGTCAATCCCGGCAAGATGCTGGCGCTCGAACTGGCCGACTCCCTGCCGCTCATCTGGGGTGGCAGCGTGCTGGCCAGCCGCGCGTCGCGCAGGATCGCCGAGGCGCTGCGCCGGGCGTGCGGCCGGCCGGCGCTTGCAGCCGACGCCTCCGAACTCGACACGCTGCTGCGCGCCACCCCTGCCCGGGACACGTTCTCCGACCCGTTCGACGACGGCGACGACGTGCGGCCCGTCCTCGTCCTCCTCGACGACGCGCTGCTGCCCGATCGCCTGCGCGGGACCGCGGATCGGCTTCGTCGCCTGGCCGACGCGGTGGGCGTTCGCGTGGCCCGCATCTCGTCGGGCGACGTCGAGATGGAGGCCAGCGACGTGGAGCGCTACGTCACGCTCCTGCAGAAGGGCCTGTACGGGGCGGCGTACCTGGAGATCGGGCTGGCAGACTAGCGCCATGCACAAGGTCCTCGTCCTCAACGGCCCCAACCTCGGCCGCCTCGGCACCCGCCAGCCCGAGGTCTACGGCGGCACCACCTACGCGTCGCTCGCCGAGCATGTGGTCGGCACGGGGGCGGGTCTCGGCCTGGACGTCGACGTGCGGCAGACCGAGTACGAGGGCCAGATGATCGAGTGGCTGCACGAGGCCGCCGATACCGGCGCCGACGTCGTCATCAACGCCGGTGCGTGGACGCACTACTCGTACGCGATCGCCGACGCCGCCGCGCTCGTCGGGCGCTACGTCGAGGTGCACATCTCCAACGTGCACGCCCGGGAGTCGTTCCGCGCGCACAGCGTGCTGTCGCCGAAGGCCGCCGGCATCATCGTCGGCTGCGGCGTGGGCGGCTACGACCTGGCGCTCGCTCACCTCGCCGCCACGCACTCCTGACCTCTCCGTCGCCGGGTTTCGGCCGACTCCTCGCGGCTGACCGACGAACAGGGCAGGGTATGGTTGCCCGCGTGGATTTTCGCGTAGCTGACCTGTCCCTGGCCGACTTCGGACGCAAGGAGATCGTGCTCGCCGAGCACGAGATGCCGGGCTTGATGGCGATGAGGGCCCGCTACGCCGCGGCGCAGCCGCTGAAGGGCGCGCGGATCGCAGGCTCGCTCCACATGACCATCCAGACGGCCGTGCTGATCGAGACGCTCGTGGCGCTGGGCGCGGAGGTGCGCTGGGCGTCCTGCAACATCTTCTCCACGCAGGACCACGCGGCGGCTGCGGTCGCCGTCGGGCCCGACGGCACGCCGGAGCACCCCCGTGGCGTCCCGGTGTTCGCCTGGAAGGGTGAGACGCTGGAGGAGTACTGGTGGTGCACCCGCCAGATCCTCGACTGGCCAGACGGCGGGCTGCCGAACATGATCCTGGACGACGGCGGCGATGCGACGCTGCTCGTGCACCAGGGTGTCGCCGCGCAGCGCGCCGGCGCGGCCCCGGAGGATGCCGACGGTGACAGCCACGAGTTCCGCGTCGTCAAGGCGCTGCTGCGCGAGACGTTCGGCGAGATCGACTGGGAGGCCATCGCCGCGTCGGTGAAGGGCGTCACGGAGGAGACCACCACCGGCGTGCACCGCCTGTACGAGATGGCGCGCGAATCCACGCTGCTGTTCCCTGCGATCAACGTCAACGACTCCGTCACCAAGTCGAAGTTCGACAACAAGTACGGCTGCCGGCACTCGCTGATCGACGGCATCAACCGCGCCACGGACGTGCTGATCGGCGGCAAGGTGGCAGTGGTGTGCGGCTACGGCGACGTCGGCAAGGGCTGCGCGGAGTCGCTCCGCGGCCAGGGCGCGCGCGTCATCGTGACGGAGGTCGACCCCATCTGCGCGCTGCAGGCCGTGATGGACGGCTACCAGGTGGCCGCGCTCGACTCCGTGGTGGAGACCGCCGACATCTTCGTCACCACCACCGGCTGCTGCGACGTCATCTCCCATGAGCAGATGGCGCGGATGAAGCATCAGGCGATCGTGGGCAACATCGGCCACTTCGACAACGAGCTGGACATGGCGGGCCTCGAGGCGCGCGCCGACGTCACGAAGATCGAGATCAAGCCGCAGGTGCACGAGTGGCGCTTCGACGACGGGCACTCCATCATCGTGCTCTCCGAGGGGCGCCTGCTGAACCTGGGCAACGCCACCGGCCACCCGTCGTTCGTGATGAGCAACTCGTTCACCAACCAGGTGCTGGCGCAGCTGGAGCTGTTCACCAAGTCCGAGGACTACCCGGTGGGCGTCTACGTGCTGCCGAAGCACCTGGACGAGGAAGTCGCCCGCCTGCACCTGGCCGCGCTGGGCGTCGAGCTGAGCGTGCTGACCGAGAAGCAGGCCGCCTACCTGGGCGTGCCCGTCGAGGGCCCCTACAAGCCTGAGGCGTACAGGTACTGACCTACCGACCCGGGTTCAGGGACTCCCAGATCTCCTTGCAGTCCGGGCACACCGGGAACTTGTCAGGGTTCTTGGTGGGCACCCACACCTTGCCGCACAGGGCGACGACGGGGGTGCCGTTGACCATGGCGGCCATCAGCTTGTCCTTCGGCACGTAGTGCGAGAATCGGTCCTGGTCACCGTCCTCGAACAGCTCGGCGCGCTCATCAAGGACGGTTTGGGAGCCCGGTGCCAGTTCAGTCATGGCAGGCATGATACGCGGCCGACACGAGCCCGCGGAAGGGAAAGGCGTAGTGCGAGGAAGCGGAAAGGGCGTGCTGATCGTCGGGATCATGCTCGCCGTGTTCTCCGTGGCGTTCCAGTCCATCGGCATCGCGACGGCGCTGCCGACGCTGATGGCGTCGTTCGGCGCGGAGGGCCTGTACCCGTGGGCGTTCACGACGATGGTCTCCGGCATGCTCGCTGCCACCATCGTGTCGGGGCGGATCGCCGACCAGCGGGGCCCCGCCCTGCCCATGTACCTCGGGTTCGCGCTCTTCGGGATCGGCTTGGTGCTGGGCTGGCTGGCGCCGTCGGTGTGGATCGTGCTGCTCGCTCGCGTGGTGCAGGGCCTGGGCGCCGGTGCGCTCAACCTGACGCTGGGCGTGACGGTGGCGCACGGCTTCGCGCCCGACCAGCGGCCCAAGATCATGGCGATGTTCTCGTTCTGCTGGCTGCTGCCGGCGTTCGTCGGCCCGCCGTTCGCGGCGTGGCTGACGCACTACGACTGGCGGCTGGTGTTCGCTGCGATGATCCCGCTGGTGGTCGTCGCGTTCGTCTGCACGCTGCCCGGGCTGCGGCAGGTGCAGGCAGCGTTCCGTCCGGGTGAGGACGAGGTGGGCCCGGTGGCTGTCTGGCCGACGGTGGCCATCACGCTGGCGCCGTCGCTCATCCTGCTCGCAGGCCAGCCCATCGGCTGGTGGGCGCTGGCCACGGGCGTCCTGGGTGTCGTGGCGCTGGCATGGGGCCTCCCGCGGATCCTCGCGCCGGCGGCCCGAGGGTTCGGGCCCGGTATCCCGAGCGTGGTGCTCACGCGCTCGTTCCAGGCAGGGGCGTTCTTCGCCAGCGAGACCATCCTGCTCGTCACGCTGCAGCGGCTCCGCGGCTACACGCCGGTGGAGGTGGGGTGGGCGCTCACCGTCGGATCGATCGGCTGGACGGCTGGGTCGTGGCTCCAGTCGCAGCGCTGGCTTCGGCTGAGCCGTGACACGTTCATCACGCTGGGTTCGTCGCTGTCGGCCGCGGGGCTCGCCGGCCTGGTGGCGTTCGCGTGGTTCCCGCAGATTCCGCTGCTCGTCGGGCTGGGGCTCTGGGTGGTCGCCGGTGCAGGCATGGGGCTGGCGATGCCGAGCTCGGCCGTCGCGGTCATGAGCCTGTCGTCGAGGTTCGAGCAGGGGCGCAACCAGTCGTCGATGCAGGTGGCGGAGTCGGTCGGCAACTCGGTGGTCACCGCCGTTTCGGGCGGCATCTACACGGCGCTGCTGCTCGCCCCGCCGGAGAAGCTGGCCTTCACGGCGGCGCTCGGCGCCGCGCTGCTGGTGGCGGGGGCTGCCGTGCTGGTCAGCCGTCGGATCGGGCATATTCGCAACGAGCTGCTGGGCTCGCCCGAGTAGTCCCGCCCGGATACTCTTGGGGGTATCGAGAGGAGTGGCCATGCAGCTGGACCCGGAGCCCATGGAGGCCGTCGTCAAGCGCCTGAAGCGCGCGCAGGGGCAGATCGGCGGGATCATCCGCATGATCGAGGAGGGCCGCGACTGTCAGGAGATCGTCGGGCAGATCGCCGCGGTGTCCAAGGCCGTCGACAGGGCCGGGTTCGCCACCATCTCGATCGGTCTCAAGCAGTGCGTGGCCGACGGTGAGTCCGGCGAGCCGGACCTCGCCCAGATGGAGAAGCTGTTCCTCTCGCTGGCCTGACTCGGACCTAGCTGTCCGCCTGTCGCCAACACAAATCTCTCTCTGCGGGGAGCCAGGTCTATATGCGGCCTGGCGCCCCGCAGAGAGAGATTTGTGTCCGGCGACGGGGTCAGGCGGAGGTGCCGGCGGCCCAGGTGGTGTAGCCGCCGTCCAGGTTGACGGCGCGGCGGCCGGCCTGTGTGAGGATCCGCGCGGCGGTGTGGCCGCGGAGGCCGACGGCGCAGTGGACGACGAGGTCGCCGTCGGGGAGTTCGTCCAGCCGGTCCCTGAGGTCGTCCAGTGGGATGTTGATCGCCCCGGGGATGACCGATCCGCCGGCGCGCTCGCCGGGGTTGCGGACGTCGAGGAGTGTGGCGCCGGCCGCGAGGACGCTCTCGAGCTCGTGCCACTGGATGGCCTCCGTGATGCCCTCGTGGAGGTTCTCCGCGATGAAGCCCAGCATGGTGACGGGGTCCTTGGCGGAGCCGAACTGCGGCGCGTAGGCCAGCTCGAGGTGGGCGAGGTCGCTGGCCGCGATGCCTCCCGCCATGGCGGTGGCGATGACGTCGATGCGCTTGTCCACGCCGTCGCGGCCGACGCCCTGCGCGCCGAGGATCCCGTCGGTCCGTGGGTCGACGAGCAGCTTCAGCGACATCCGCTCGGCGCCCGGGTAGTAGCCCGCGTGCGACGACGGGTGCGTGTGGATGGCGCGGTAGGGGCGGCCGGCCGCGCGGATCCGCTTCTCGTTCCAGCCGGTGGCTGCCACCTGCAGCCCGAACACCCCGACGATGGCGGTGCCCAGCACGGGCCGGCCGGGTGCGCGTCGCCCGGCGATGTGGTCGGCCACCCTGCGTCCCTGCAGGTTGGCTGTGTTGGCCAGCGGGACGAGCACGTCACCGCCGCCCAGCGCGTCCCGCTTGGCGACGGCGTCGCCCACGGCGTAGATGTCGGGGTCGGAGGTGCGGCAGTGCTCGTCGACGGCTATGCCGCCGCAGGCCGACAGATCGAGGCCCGCCGCCTGCGCGAGCGACGTGTCGGGGCGGACGCCGATGGCGGCCACCACCAGGTCGGCAGGCAGGCGTTCTCCGTCGCCCAGGACGACATGATCCTCGCCGATGGCGGCGGCCGCGGCCCCGAGGCGCAGCTCGACGCCGTTCGTGCAGAGCTCGGCGTGGACAAGCGCCGCCAGCTCCGGGTCGATGGGTGCCATGACCTGCGCGGTCGCCTCGATCAGCGTCACTGCCATGCCGCGGTGGCGGAGGTTCTCGGCCAGCTCCACGCCGATGAACCCGCCGCCGATGACGACTGCGCTCTCGGCCCCTGCGGCCGCGGCTACCAGCGCGTCGGTGTCCTCGACGTCGCGCAGGCTGAGGGCGCGATCGATGCCGGGGATCGGTGGGCGCACCGGCCGGGCGCCGGGCGAGAGGATCAGCTTGTCGTAGGGGAGTTCCTGCTCGTCGCCGGTGGTGAGCGTACGCACGGTGATGGTCTTGTGCGTGCGGTCGATGGCGACGGCCTCCGTGCCCACCCGCACGTCGATCCGGAAGCGTGCTGCGAGCGACTCAGGCGTCTGCAGCAGCAGCGCCGAGCGCTCCTCGATCACGCCGCCCACGTGGTACGGCAGCCCGCAGTTCGCGAACGACACGTAGCCACTGCGCTCGACGACGACGATCTCGGCGGTCTCGTCGAGCCGCCGAAGCCTGGTGGCCGCGCTCATCCCACCGGCGACGCCACCCACAATCACGATTCTCATGCGACCCACTATATACCCTAGGGGGTATATGGTGGTCGCTAGGTGTTCAGTCGCTGTTCGTACCGCACCCGGCCACGGATGGCGAGTGCGCCCAGGACGGACCCGGCCAGCGTCACGAGCCCGACGCCGCACACGATCGCCCACGAAGTGCCGCTCAGCGAGAATGCGTCAGGGAACGTCAGGTGGGAACCTCCCAGCACTGCGAGTGTCGCGGTCACGCCGGCAAGGACGGGGATCCCTCCGATGATGAACGCGAGATAGAGCAACACGTGCCGGGTCCAGCTCTTCGATACCCCCGTCGCTCGAAGGCCGGCGACGAGGCTCTCCAGCTGTCGGGCCTCGCCCCTGAGTGCGTGTCCCGTCGCCAAGGCGATTCCGATTCCGATCCCGAGGAACATCGCCGCCACCGCGGACTGAACGAGCTGAGCCGTAGCTGGGTGCGCGGCGTAGACGTAGAGATTGCTGAAGCCGGTGTTCTTCAGCCAGCCGTCGGCGACCTCGTCCGCCTCGGGCGTCAGGTTGTCGAAGACGTACCAGGTCATCTGGTCGCGCGTGTGTCGTGCGGCCTCGGGCAAGGCGCTCTCGAGGGTGAAACCGGCCACCCGGAACACGCGATCAGTGGGGCCGGTAAACGGCATGGTCGTGAGTTCGATGGGTTCGTCAGTCTCCGCGACCGTCAGCATCGCCCCTTCGGGTGCCTGGAGTAGCGCGCCGCCGTCGAGAAGGACTGCCTGCTGTTCCTGAGTGAGCACGCCGAGAATGCGCTGAGCGTCGGAAAGCGACGCGAAGTTCCACAGATACCCGTCTGTCTCGTGCACGATCGTCTCGTACACCGACACCGGGTCCGCGCCAGCCCCGATATCGGTGCGGAAGGCAGCGATGATCTCCGCGGGTACGTCGTCGCCCAGCTGAGTCTGGTTGCCGATGACAGCAAATCCGGCAGGCGCGATCGACTGGGCTAGCTTCACCAGGATGGTGCCGTTCGCCGTTGTGAGGGCGAGGCCGCTCATGGTGATCCCGAGCAGGCCCGCGAGGAGGCCGACGAGGGCCGATTTGTCGTGGTCCTGGAGGAGTCTCCGCGCGAGCAAGAAAGGTGTGGGGCTCGTGCGTGACATCCTCCATGCCACGAC
Source organism: Arachnia sp. (assembly GCA_047602285.1). Classification (GTDB taxonomy): domain Bacteria; phylum Actinomycetota; class Actinomycetes; order Propionibacteriales; family Propionibacteriaceae; genus Arachnia. The sequence continues at coordinate 870,050 of JASGHR010000001.1, read as the reverse complement.
CCGAAGGGCGCCGACGGCGGCCAGGGCGCCGCTAAGGGCGAGAGCGATGGTGGCCAACGTCAGGAACCACAGGCTGGAGGTGCCGAATGCGAGCAAGCAGGCCCAAGCGCCCGCGGCGATGGCCGCCGCGACGAAAGGCGGGGCGACGCGGGCCGGCGCGGTGTGGCCCGCGGGCTCGCTGGGACCGGTCCGCCGATCGCGGGCGCGGTGTGCGCCGATTCGCGCGCCGAGTGCCGCGCCGGCGCCGGCGGTGACGGAGAGCACCAGAGAGGTGAGCGGGCTGACCTTCGGGTCCGTGGACTCAAGCCGGACGTGTGCTTGTAGCAGGGGAAGAGCGAGCGCCGTGAGACCAACTGCCAGGCGTGCGCTGATGAAGGTGACGGCCACCGCTGCCACGGTTGCCTGAAGGATGGCCCGGCGTCGGAACCGGGACCAGCCACCGCCGATGAGTCTGACGACGTGAGCTGTTCCGCCTACCCAGCGGCCGAAAACAGAGCCGACCGCCGCCATTGCGAAGAAGGGGAGCATCAGCCATGGCAGCAACTTGCGCAGGAAGTCCACGGGTCCGATCCGGTTTCGCATCGAGTCCGCCCGGTATGTCACTTCGGTTCCTGTCGCACCATCGGCGGAATCGCGGATGCTGACGAGATCCGGCTCGGCTCCGACGACATAGACCTTGGCCCGTGCGGTCTCCGCAATCAAGGGCTTGAGCTCCGCGGACAAGGCCCACTGCGACCAGGTGCCCGGGAAGCAGAGCGCGGCGGTGGTGTTTCGCAGCGCCGTGGGCGTCAGTGTTCCGGTCGCTGTGATCTGCCAATCGCCCACTGTCGGTGCGATGTTCGTTCCGCCCGCCACCGCGCACTCGCCGACGGCTGACGGCCATCGGCCGGATCTCAGCTCGAACACGTCGTCTGAGGCCGGAGAAGGCCAGGTGCCCTCTCGGTAGTCGACACGCTTGCTCGTGCCGTCGATGCGCAGAGCCGGCGTTGCAGACCACACCGTCCAGTGCTCCACGGTGCGGCCAAGGTCCGGTAGTGGAAGATCGGGAAGGGCATGGCCCGGAGGTGCGCCATCCCAAGCCTCGGCGGTGATGACGAGGTCCGACGTGCCGAACTCGGCGCGCAGCCGTTGATCGGAGGACGGTTCAAGCGCGCCGGAGATGCTGCTGGCGACGGCGAGGAGAAAGCTGATGACGGCGGCGGAGATGAGCAGTGCGAGTGCAGGGCGAGAGCGCCAGGTGAGTCGGGAAAGCTGGCTCAGCCAGGGAGTGCTCATGCTTCCCCGACTATTCGTCCCGAGTCCAGGGTGATGGTCTTGTCTGAAATCTCGGATGCGACCGGATCGTGGCTTGCGATAACCACGCCCACCTCTTCGCGCTGTGCTATCGAGCGCAGGAGTGCGTAGATGCGGTCTGCATTGACCCTGTCAAGCGACCCCGTCGGCTCGTCGCACAGGAGGAGTTTGCGTTGGCCGGCGAGAGCGCGCGCGATGCCGATCCGCTGGCGCTGGCCACCTGACATTTCCCACGCGCGACGCTCAGCCAGGTCGGCGATCCCCACAGAGTCGAGCAGGCGCATCGCCTCGTCCGGAGCGTCGTTGCCCTGACAGCGAAGGACGAGGAGGACGTTCTCCTTTGCGGTGAACTGTGGGACAAGATTGTGGTCCTGGAACACGACGCCGATGTTCCGGAGGCGAAACTCGTCGCGTTCGTTCTCGGGCATCGTCGATAGGCTGCGGTCCAGGACGGAGACCGTCCCAGAGTTGGCGGTCTGGAGGCCTGCGGCCAGCGAAATCATCGTCGACTTGCCCGACCCGCTCTCGCCTTTGAGGCACAGAACCTCGCCCGTGGTGAGGGTGAAGGACACATCGATGAGGGCGGGGATAAGCCGCCGGCGGAGGGAGTAGGAATATCCGACTCCCTCCGCCGAGAGCAGACGGGGAGTTAGCGCGCTGTTCCGAATTGGATGGATGATGGAAGTCCCTTCGGTCGGTGGGAAGCTCAAAAGCCCACGTCTGTCGAGCCCGCTCGTGGACGACGAGGCCGCGCTATCAGCATAAAGTGGCCGTGGAAGCTATGTCGCGCGCTTTTCTTTCATGGTAGTCGGCTACCGCTGGGGTAGGTGTCTACCTTTGGTGGTGAAGTTTCCGCCGCTGGCGGCTCATGCTCAGGTGGAGCGCAGCGCCTGAGCCGGCTCGATGCCGGCGGCTCGGAAGGCAGGGTAGGCGCCGGCCAGGAGGCCGGTGACGGCGCCGATGGCTGGCGCGATGAACAGCAGCTCGAGGTTCACGATGGGCGACCAGTCCTTCACTGCCGCTACGACGATCACCGCATACATCCCGACGGTGGCGCCGACGAGCCCGCCGAGGACGCCCAACAGGGCCGACTCCAGCGCCACCTGTCGGGCGATGTCGCCCTTGGAGGCCCCCAGGGCGCGGCGGAGCCCGATCTCCGTGCGCCTCTCCATGACCGAGACCAGCGTCGAGTTTGCGATGCCGAACGTGCCGATCACCAGAGACACGGTCCCCAGGCCCAGCAGGAGGCCCTGCAGTGTGCCGGACACGGATTCGCGGAGCGTTCGCGGATCCGGGGGTTCCTCCACGGTGATGGCCGTTGGTGCACCGGGCGAGACGGCCCAGACCAGTTCCTTCGCCACCTGCGTCGCTGCGCCCTGGCGCGTGGCGACGATGAGCTCGGCTGCCTCGGTGGCCGTCGGATCGCCCCACAGCTGGATCGCCGTCTCGATGGGGATGATCACGGACATCCGGAGCTCGGGGTGACGCTCGACGTCGTCGAGGATGCCGACGACGGTGAATGGTCGCTCTCCGATCTCGATGGCGGTGGGGGTGACGAAGCCGCGAATGTCGAGGTTGGCGGCCGCCCCCGAGCCGAGCACGGCCACCGGGGTGTCGGCGAGGGCGGCGTCGAAGCCCCGGCCGCGGAACCCTGTCGCGCCCACCGCTTCCCAGATCGTGGAAGAAGCCGCCACGATGGGGATGGCTTGCGCCCCCGATGTCCGAGGGCTGGGCCCGCGTACCTGGTCCATCGTGCTGGGCGCATAGAGTGCGCCCACCCCGATCACGCCGTTCAGGGTGCGGGCGCGGCCGATGGCCTGCTCGGTGAAGGGGAAGCCCAACGCCTCGCCGTCGAAGGGCCGGGAGTCCTTCGCGGTGACCGTGTTGGCCGCCAACTGATCGAAGGAGGCGGAGACCTGCCCGTTCGCCGTCGAGGCCAGCCCGAGGATGGCCACCAGAGCCGCCACGCCGATGATGGTTCCCGCCGCCGTCAGCACCGATCGCAGCGGGCGCGCGACCAGCGAACTGTAGGCCTCTCGCCACAGCTCGCGCAGGCCGAGCGGGCGGAATCCTCGGCGGCTCACGACGCCCCTGCCAGGATGGAGGCGGAGACGGCGCCGTCGCGCAGCACTACTTGCCGGCCGGCGCGGGCGGCGACGTCGTTCTCGTGCGTGATGATGACCACCGTCATCCCGTCCTCGTTAAGCCTGGTCAGGAGGTCGAGGATGGCCTCGGTGTTCGCGGAGTCGAGGTTTCCGGTGGGCTCGTCGCACAGCAGCAGCTTGGGACTGCCCATGAGTGCGCGCGCCAGGGCGACCCGTTGGCACTCGCCACCCGAAAGTGTGCCGGCCCGGGCGCCGCGTCGATGCGCCAGCCCCACCTGGTGGATGTGCTTGTCCGCCTCGGCCGCTCGCTCGGCGAGGGGGAGGTGCTGGTACAGCGCGCCGAGCGCCACGTTCTCGTGCACCGTCCGGTGCCCGATGAGGTGGAAGGACTGGAAGACGAAGCCGATGTCACGTGAGCGCTTCGCCGCCCGCCCACGGTCGTCCAGGCCGGCGACCGCCTCGCCCGCCAGGACGTAGCTGCCGGAGGTTGGTTGGTCGAGCAGCCCGATGATGTTCAGCAACGTCGACTTTCCCGAGCCGGACGGCCCGGTGACGGCCACGAACTCGCCCTCGTCGACCGTGAGCGAGCACCGGTTGAGGGCGACGACATCGGCTCCGAAGCGGACCGTGACGTCATCGATCTCGATGAGCGCCGTCATGGCGATGGCGGGGTGGAGAGCAGGATGTCGGCCCCGGCCGCGAGCAGGGGGTTGTCCGAGGAGACCTCGGCGAACCCGCCGCCGATGGCGCCGACGGCGACGGGCACCCGCGTGACCCTGAGTTTCGTGACATCCGTGGAGGGCTCCGTGATCACCGCCACCTCGGCCGAGCCCTGGGCGCTCATGAAGACGCCGCCCACAGGCACGGCCAGCACGTCACCCTGCGACGCGGCAGTGATCACCCGGACGCGCACCCCTTGATCCGCCCAGGAGCTGGGCAGAGGCTCGTCCGGCAGGATCTCGACGGTGGTGCCGACAGCGCCCTCGTCGGACGGTGCTGGGACATCCAGCCGGCCGATGGTGGCCTTGGCTTCTTCACCGAGCAACTCGGACGAGATGACGACGACATCGCCCGTGCCTAGCAGCGAGTGCTGTTTCGTGGGGAACGCGGCCGTGACGGCGAGGCGGCCGGACGCCAGGACCAGCTGCGCGTCGGCGGCGAGGGCGCCCACCTCGCCGGCCACCGTGGTGGCGGTGGCGGGGAACCCCGGAACGAAGACCACTTCGCCGAGGGGGATCCCCTCCGGCGGCAGCTCGTAGCCTGCGTCGGCATAGAGGGCTCGGGCAGCGGCGAGTGTGGTCTCACCGAAGCTGCCCTTGGGATCGCCCACCTCTTGCCCGAGGGCGCGCAGCGCTTCCTGGAGTTGGGTCACGTCTGGGCCGGTTGCGCCCGGCCCGAGCGGGCGATACATGGGCACGGTGCCGGCGAGGAGGATCACCGGCCGCCCGGAGATCTCTGCGACGGCCGCCCCCGCCTCGAACGTGTCGCCGCGCTGGGGCAGTGGCTGGGAGACGACGGCGAGCGTCGCGCCCGCTGGTGTGTGGCCGGCGAGCGCGGAGACGGTGCGATCGGCCCGCACGGTGCCGCGCGTGACGATCTCCTGCGTCACCGTGCGCGACTCCACTTGAGCCACGATCATCGACGGCGGGGGAGCCTCGGCCTTGAGAGCTGCTTCCCGTGGCGTCGTGGTCAGCGTCGCACCCAGCCAGGCGCCCAGCGCCAATACCACCATGATGGCGGCCAGCGCCGTAACCGGGTTGACGCGCAACGTGCGCCGCCGGCGTGGCCCGTGGGTGGGCGCTCCGGCTTCGTCTGCCCCCGACCTCTCGGTATCACTCACTCGAATCCACCCATCTTCTCGATCTCCGCGGTCGCGAGCCGGACAGTCTCTTCGATTCGTGCCCTGTCCTCCTGCAGTGCGAGCTGGTTCTTCTCGACACTCTTCCTATCGAACTCTTGGAGGATTTCTTGCAGGCGGCTGTAGAGATCAGTCTGTTCCTTGCAGTCGATATCGGCCAGCACCATGGTCACTTCTTCGTCGGAGGGCGACGTGAGGGGGTTGCGCTGCCTGATTTCGTAGTCGTCATCGCCAGGTTGGGAGGTGTGGGGGCCTGAGAGGGTGTAGCCCTTTTCCGCCATGCACTCGGTCCATTCGTTGACGACGTCGCGGTACTCGGGGAGCGTAGTTGCTTCCTGGCTGTTGGCGATCCACAGGTCTCGAGCGAGAGAGCTGACGTGTTCGGACACGCCTCCGAGTCTGCGCTCGGCCTCGCTGGCACAACCGCCTGGGGGGATCTCGATGCCGTCGATCGTCCCCGGCGATTCGGTGGCAGCCGCACCAGCCCGCGGGTCCCAGTCCGCGAGCTCGGTGACGCCCAGGAGTACGAAGCTGTGGTTCGGTTCCGCTGTCTGGGCGCTTTCGGGGGGCTCATCGAGCTTGATGGAGTACCCGTATTGCTTGGCGAGGTCGCGGTCCGTCGCGCCGAAGAGGCGGGAGAGCATCTGAGTCTCCTCCTGGCGAGCCGATCGGAGCGACTGGCTGAAGGGCGGAACAGCCATGTCGAAGCCGAATGGGCGCATGCACTCCGCGATGATGCGCTGGCGGGCGTGGTTGATGGTGACCGACTCCGTGACGGTATGCAGGTACGGTGCAAGCGGGGTAGGGGAGACGGGGTCCTCCCCTTCGATCGCGGGCATTGCTGCACGGGTGGATGCTGAGGACGTCGGGGTTGCGGCCTGGCTGACAAGCCGGTTCGGTATTGGGGGCATGGAAGGCTTTTCTTGTGGCCCTGCACATGCGGGTGTCAGCAGGATCAGGGCCGCGCTGATGCGCGCGGCCCCAGCCCGGGCACGTGTGGCTGCCACTACGGCGACATCCGTTGACTGGCACTCCAGGCTGGAGAGGTAAGGATGGTGGTCATGGGTTCGCACTCTAGACTTCCGGAGATCCGGCGATGGTGGTTTCTGCCGAACTCGGTAGTCGACGAGCGAGTTCGGCACCTGGCGGCCCCGGCGTGGGCATGATCACTCAAATCCGCCCATCTTCTCGATCTCCGCGGTTGCGAGCCGGACACTCTCCTCGATTCGTGCCCGGTCCTCCTGTAGTGCGAGTTGGTGCTTCTCGACGCTCTTCTTGTCTAGTTCCTGGAGGATTTTTTGCAGGCGGTTGTGGAGACGAGTCTGTTCCTTGCAGTCGATGTCGGCCAGCACCATGGTCACTTCTTCGTCAGAGGGTGATGTGAGAGGATCGCGGAGCTTGAACTCCCAGTCGTCGTCGCCGGGCTGGGTGGTGAGACCCGACACCGAGTATCCCTTGTCTGCCATGCACTCCACCCATTCGTTGACCACGGTCTGGTACTCGGGGAGTGCGGGTGCCTCTAGGCTGTTGAGGATCAACAAGTCGCGGGCGTAGGAGGTCGGGTACTCGGACACTCCACCGAGCCTGCGTTCGGCGTCGCTGGTACAGCCGCCCGGGGGGATCTCGATGCCGTCGATGGTCCCCGGGGATTCGGTGGCCGCCACGCCTGTTGTGATGATCCAATCATCGGGATCCTTAACGCCCAGGAGTACGAAGAAGAAGTTCGGGTCAGCCTCGCCAGGGAGGCCGGGTGGCGGCGGGTCGATCTTGATGAAGTACCCGTATTTCTTGGCGAGGTCCCGATCCGTGGGCCCGAACAGGCGGGAGAGCATCTGGGTTTCCATTTGACGCTCTTGCTGGAGAGCTTCACTGAAAGGTCTAACGGGCATCTCGAAGCCAAAGGGCCGCATGCAGTTGGCCACCATGCGCTGGCGAGCGTGGTTGATGGTGACTGTCTCGGTGGGGGTATGCAGGTACGGCGCGAGCGGGGTGGGGTATGTGGGGTCCTCCCCTTGGATCGGAGGCCTTGTTGGCCCGGCGGATGCTGAGGACATCGGGGTTGGGGCCTGACTGACAAGTCGGCTCGGCATTGAGGGTGCGGAAGGCTCTTCTTGTGGTCCTGCACATGCGGGCGTCAATAGGACCAGGGCCGCGCTCACGAGCGCAGCCCTGATCCTGGTGGTGGAGTGTGCCGCCACCCTACGGCGTCATCCACTGATGCGAGGCGTTCTCGTTCTTGAGGGTGGGTGACAGGTTGCCCGACATGTTTGGGTAGAACTTGTTGCTATAGCCCCCGTATCCGCTGTTGTAGTAGATGTGGATGGCTGCGGTGCTGTGCTTGTTCCTCACCGAGGCGGCGTTGTTCTTGACGGGATCGCCGAAGCCGTTGGCGCCGGTGCCACCACCGATGTACGCGTAGCCGGCGAGGTTCGGGACGTTCCAGGCGAAGTCGGACCAGGCGCCGGCGAGGCCGGAGTTGTAGTAGTAGACCATCTCGTTGGTCTCCTGGACCCCGTCCTGGTTGGCGGCCTGGGCGGGGGTGGCGAGGGTGACGGTGAGGGTTGCGACAAGCCCGAGGGCCGCGCAGAGGTGAGCGATGCGCTTCTTTGCTGACATCGTTGTTCCTTTCGTTGGAGGGATGGCCGGAACTCTAGGCGCCCCGGGCGAACGGGGGCTAGGGAGTCGGCCAAACTCGGTAGTCGACTACCGAGCGGTGTAGCTGACTACCGCGGGCAGCCGGGGAGCATTGGGAAGATCTCGCACATGCCAGGCGTCTGTGCAGCGGACGTGTCTGGAACCAAGTGTGGCGGCGCCGTGAGCAAGATGAATGGTGCGAGCGTGATGAAGATGAGTTTTGTCATGGCCGACTAGTTACACGATCTATCCCCCGAATGTGCGCTTTCTGCAGGATAGGGTAGGCAACTGCCGTGACGGTAGTTGACTACACTAGTGTCCCGTGTTTGAAGTCTGTTTACGGTGGGCTTTGGTGAGGATGTCGTCTGCGGTTTTGGTCCACACGAATGGTTCGCAGCGTTCGTTCCAGCCGTCGATGAAGGTCTCGATCGCGGTGACGAGTTCTTTGACGCTGGTGAAGGTGCCTCGGCGAATGGCTTGACGGGTGATGATCCCGAAGAAGATCTCGACCATGTTCAGCCACGACCCGGAGGTTGGGGTGAAGTGGATGGTGATCCGGGGGTTCTTCGCCAGCCAGGCCTTGATCTTGGGGTGCTTGTGCGTGGCGTAGTTGTCGGCCACCACGTGCAGCTTGACCCGAGGGTAGGTCTTCGCGGTGAGCTTGAGGAAGTCGAGGAACTCGGCATGGGTGTGGCGTTGGTAGCAGCGGTCGGTGACCTTCCCGGTCGCGACCTCGAGCGCGGCGAACAGGCTGGTGGTGCCGTTGCGGACGTAGTCGTGGGTGGCTCTTTCTGGCAACCCGGGTCGCAGCGGAAGGATCGGCGCGGTGCGGTCTAGGGCTTGGACCTGGGTCTTCTCGTCGACGCAGACCACGACCGCTTTCTCGGGCGGGTTCAGGTAGAGCCCCACCACATCGCGGACCTTTGCGTCTAGCTCGGGATCGGTGGAGAACTTGAACGTTCCACGCCGCCAGGGCTGCAGTTTCCACTTGCGCCAGATCCGGGCGACCTCACCAAAGGAGATCCCCAACTCCTGACCCAACAGCCGCGCCGACCAGTGCGTCACCCCCAACGAGGCCGGCGGCGGAGTCAACGTCGCGACCACGACCGCGTTCTCATCGATCACCGCGGGGCGACCCGACCGAGCCAGATCACTCAACGCCTCGATACCACCGGCCTCGTAGCGGGACCGCCACAGGTTCACCGTTGGACGCGATACCCCAACCTGCCGACCGATCTCGGTGTTCGACTCACCAGCGGCGGCCAACAATACGATCCGGGCCCGCTGGGCCAACCCCGCCCCCACCGTCGAGGACCGGACAAGCGAGCTCAGCCTCGCCTCATCACCAGGACGCAGAACCAGCGGGGACGCTATCGACATACCCCATTGTCTCAACCAACCACCGTAAACCTATTTACGACACGCGACACTAGGTGCTGAGATTGGACCCAGTGTTCACGCGGGTGGGCGTGGTGCGGCTACGCTCCCCGCATGCGCGCTCACCGGGTCCTGGCCACAGGGTGGGTGGAAGCATGCATCGGTGCGCTCTGGGTAGCCCTCTCCGCGGTGGGCTTGCTATCTGGGCGGGTGCCGCTGACCGTGTTCGGCTGGGACCTGGCGACATTGGGCGCGCTCCTGCTGACGCTACGGTGGCCGCTGGTTGGCATGTGGGCCGTCGGTGGCCTGGCGCTTGGCGGGCTCTGGGTCGATCCAGAGGGTCTTGGGCTCAGTCTCTACATCACTGCCTGCGCCGTGATCCTGGCGGTTCACCGGGGCCGGGCGAGGGCCGCACTCCTTCTGTCCATCGGCGTGCTTGCCGCGATGGCCATCGTCATGAGGGGGCGTTCTGCGAGCATGGCCGACTACGCCAGTGGCGTGGTGGGCGCGGTGGCTGTGGTCGCTGTTGGATGGCTTGTCGGCCTCGGGTTCCGCTGGGTGGCCCGCGTTGAAGCGGAACGTGTGTCGAAGGCCTTCTTGGAGAGACAGATGAGGATGGCGGTCGACATTCACGATTTCGTAGGACGCAACCTCGCGGGCGTTCTGGCCCGTGCGGACGGGGCGACGGTGGAACAACAGTCCGATCCGGCGTTCCTCGACGAACTGGTTCATAGGGTCAGGACTGCCGATGCCACGCTGCGTGAGGTGACTGCCGACTTGCAGCGCGAGGGCAGCGCGCGGCCGTTCCGCACGGTGGGGGCGGCCGATGCTCTCCGGGCCGGCGTCGCCGAGCTGGCTGCGGCCGGCATGGAGGTGCGCCAGAATCCCGAAGCTGATGTGCTGCTGGCCGGTCTTCCGCCGGAGGTCGATCTCGTGGTCAGCCGCATCGTTGCCGAAGCACTCCACAACGTCCTCGTACACGGCGACAAGTCGGTGCCGTGCAAGCTGGAAGCCACCCGTGATGGCGACATCCTCAGCATCGTCGTTACCAACGGCGTCAGGCACCGGCGTCTTCGCTCGCGGCCGTCGCTGGGGCTCGTCGGCATGCAGCGGCATGCGGCGCTTGCTGGAGGCGCCGCGGTGTCGCAGGCCGACCGTGACAGCTGGGTCTGCCGTGTCACCATCCCGATCGACCGCGAAGGAATACCAACATGATCAGCGTGGCCATCTGCGACGACGATCGCAGCATCCTCTCCGGGCTCGAGAGGGTCCTGAATGCTGATCCGGAACTCGAGGCGGTGGTTGCGGTCGAGACGGGCGAGGCAGCGCTCGCCTATGAGGGGACGGTGGATGTCTGGCTGATGGACGTCCGTCTCCCCGGGATCAGTGGCGTCGAAGTGGCCGCCGCGATGCGCGCCATGGGTAGGTCAGCCAAGGTCCTTCTGATGACCTCGTTCGACGTCGGAGAAGTGCTCAACGCGCTGGAGATCGGGATCGGCGGCTTCGTCCACAAGGATGCGTTCTTGCTGAACGTGGGTGCGGCGGTCAAGGCGGTGCACGCCGGCTACCAGGTTGGCAACGACGTCGTAGCGGCGGCGATCGCGCGCCACCTCGATCGCTTGGCGATCGTCGATCCTGAGCGGTCGCGGCGGGTGGCCAAGGACGATATCGACATGAGGCTGCTGGAGTTCGTGCTGCGGAGTCACAGCGTTGCAGAGATGGCGAAAGCGACGCAGATGAGCGTCCCCGGCATCCACAAGCGACTACGGCGGATTTTCAGCCGCGCGGGTGTTGACAACCAGCGAGCCTTGTCGGTGTGGCTCTTCGGCATCGACGAGACACAGTAGGAGCGGCCGCGTGGAGCCCGCTCACCCCGGGGCAGCGAGGAACCGCATTCCTCCTTGCGGCCGCTGTGTCGGGGGCCGCAGGCATCCTCGCTGTCGGAGCGATGGCCATCGTCGGTGGCCATCAGGCGAGGGACAGGTGAGGGGTGGCCAGACGGTGACGGGCGGGTCCGCGGAGGCACGGTAGATTCGGGAGCATGACGAATACCCCCCAGCCACCGGCCGGTTGGTACCCCGATCCCGCCGGGTCCGACGGAGAGCGCTTCTGGGACGGCGTCGCGTGGTCGCAGGCCACGCGCGACAAGCCCGCGCCACCGCCGCCGGCCGAGCCGCTCGCCCCGCCGTCGCCGCAGCCCGCGGGCTACGGGCAGCCGATGGGTCAGCAGGGCGGCTACCAGCATCCCGACCCGACGTCGCCTCCTGCGCCGTACGGGGGATACCACCCGGCGCAGCGCCCGTCCGGGCCCCGGATCGCCGCCTTCGGCTGGCGCCTGCTGTGCTTCCTGATCGACGCGATCCTGATCTCCGTGGTGGGCGGCATCGTCGCCGGCCCCCTGGGCATCACGGACAAGATGTCCCACGCCCTCGAGGGCTGGTTCCGCGACCTGGCCATCTGGAGCGAGACCGCCGCGGGTGACCCGCCCGGCATCCCGAACGACCTGTCCGTGGCGAACTCCGAACTGACCGTCCTGCTGCTCGTGCTGTTCATCATCTACCGCACCCTCATGCTCGGCACCGTGTCCGCCACCCTCGGCCAGCTGGCCGTGGGGCTGCGCACCGTGAAGGTCGGGGCTGCACCCGACTCGCGCATCGGCTGGGGCACCGCGGTCCTGCGCGGCATCGTCGGCGCATTCACCTATACGATCGCGTTCGTGACTTTCGTCTCGGGCGTCTGCATGCTGGTGAACCGGAATCGGCAATCGCTGCAGGATCTCGTGGCGCGCACGCACGTCATCAAGGTCAGGTAGAGGAGCCCGATAAATGGACTACACCCCCGCCCTCGAACGGCTCGCCGAGCGATTCGGGATCGCCCGCGAGTTCTGGGACTGGAAGGGCCGCTACGTGGCCATCCCCGCCGACACGATCGTGCGCGTGCTCGGAGCCTTCGACGTCGACGCCTCCTCGCCGGAAGCGGCCGAGGCCTCCTGGGCCCGGCTCGAGGACGAGCGGTGGCGACGGACGCTGCCGCACTGCACCGTCGCGGAGGAGGGGCAGGGGATCCACGTCGACGTCCACGTGCCTGCGGGCTCCGAGGTGACGGTCCACATCGAACTGGAGTCCGGCCAGACGCGCCCGGCGTGGCAGAGCGCCAACGACACCCCCGATCGGTTCGTCGACGGCGCGACGATCGGCGAGGCCACGTTCTGGCTGGGCGCTGATCTGCCCACCGGCTACCACCACGTCGTCGCCAAGACGGTCGACGGCGAGCACCGCGCCTCGCTCATCGTCACGCCCACCTTCGTCGGCCTCCCGCCCCGCATGCGTGGCGAGCGCATCTGGGGATACGGCGCGCAGCTCTACTCCGTGACGTCGAAGGAGTCGTGGGGCATCGGCGACCTCGCGGACCTGGCCGATCTGCTCATCTGGTCGGGCACCAAGCAGTTCGCCGGCTACGTGCTGATCAACCCGCTGCACGCCGCCCAGGCGGTACCGCCCATGGAGCCCTCGCCGTACCTTCCCTCGAGCCGGCGCTTCATCAACCCCATCTACATCCGCCCCGAAGACATCCAGGAGTACGCCGCGCTCACCCGCGAGCAGCGCCGCCAGGTGCGCCGCCTCCGCAAGCAGGCGAGGGCCGCGGCCCAGAACTCGGGGATCGTCGACCGCAACGCCGTCTGGCCCCTCAAGCTTGAGGCGCTGCGGCTCATCCACTCGGCCGGGATGCGCCCCGCGCGCCGGATCGCCTACGACGACTTCCGACGGCGCGAGGGCGCAGGGCTGCGCAACTTCGCGGTGTGGAGCGCCCTCACCGAGGCCTACACCCAGGAGTGGGCCGATTGGCCGGCGGAGCTGCAGCGGCCGAGTTCGCCCGAGGTGGCGGCCTTCGCCGAGGAGCACGCGCACGAGGTGGACTTCTTCGAGTGGCTGCAGTGGGTGGCTCAGACCCAGATCTCGGCCGCGCAGACGAGCGCGGAGGAGGTCGGCATGCCGGTGGGCATCGTCACCGACCTCGCCGTCGGCGTGAACCGCATGGGCGCCGAGACCTGGATGATGCCCGAGGTGTTCGCGCAGGGCATGAGCGTCGGCGCGCCGCCGGACCAGTACAACCAGCTGGGCCAGGACTGGGGGCAGCCCCCGTGGCGGCCCGACCGGCTGGCCGAACTCGGCTACGCGCCGTTCCGCGCCATGGTGTCGGCCGCGCTGCGCCGCGTGGGCGGCGTCCGCATCGACCACATCATCGGCCTTTTCCGCCTGTGGTGGGTGCCGATGGGCGGCACCCCGGACCAGGGCACCTACGTCCGCAACGACCACGAGGCGCTGATCGGCATCCTCGCGCTCGAGGCCCAGCGCGCCCAGGCGCTGGTCGTCGGCGAGGACCTGGGCACCGTCGAGCCGTGGGTGCGCGAGTACCTGTCGCGTCGCGGCCTCCTCGGCACCTCCGTGCTGTGGTTCGAGGCCGGGATGCAGGGCGAGCCGCTCGACGCTCAGTGGTGGCGCGAATACTGCATGGCCTCGGTGACCACGCACGACCTCCCGCCGTCGCTCGGCTACCTCGCGGGCGACCATGTGCGCCTCCGCGACGAACTGGGCATCCTCACCGAGCCCCTGGAGGACGAGCTGGCCGCCGCCGCGCAGGAGCAGGCCGACTGGCTGAACAAGCTCGTCGTCGACGGCGTACTCGACCCTGACAAGGTGGGGGAGCCCGTCGAGGTGATGCTCGCGCTGCACCGCTTCCTGCTGCGCACGCCGTCGAAGGTGCTGCTGGCGAACCTCACCGACGCCGTCGGCGAGCGCCGCGCGCAGAACCAGCCGGGCACCGTCGACGAGTACCCCAACTGGCGCGTGCCGCTGGCCGACCAGGACGGCCGCCGCGTGAGCCTGGAGGACGTGTTCGCCGCGGACCTGCCGCGCAGGCTCGCCGCCGTGATGAACGGGCTGCCCGAACTGCCGCCGTCGCGCTGGGGGCGGTAGGCAGACTCCGCCGAAATTGTCGGGGCCGCTCGGTAGGGTCTTCCCCACGAGGGAGGAGCCACGGTGGTTTTCGACAAGCTCAAGAGGCTGTTCGGGGGGATCACGGAGAGGGACGACGCGCCCAAACGACTCGATCTGATGCACGCGGCCCTGCGGCCCCTGGACGCGCACGCGGCGGGACTGACCGACCGGTGTGTCGCCTACGTGCGGCAGGGCGACGACGCCGTCGTGCTGGAGCTGCAGCGCGCCGGCAGAGACGAACCCGTCCAACTCCTGCACAACCCGGGCTGCGTGGGGACCTGGTGGTGGCCGACGCCGCCGACGGCCGAGGCCTGGAAGTCCATGGGGCTCACCGCCACGCAGGTGGAGAGCGCCCGCAGCGACTACTACGCGTCGCAGCCCAGCACCGAGGAACTCGTGCGGTTCGGGCGGCTGCTCGCGGCCCTGAACCCGGGCGTCAACCGCCGTGTCGAGGGCGTGCCCGTCTGGGTGACGGCGCTCATCAACGACGTCGCCGTCACGTATCCGGATCGTGGGCCCGACGTGCGGCCGTTCGCCGACCGGCTGCCGCGATGGCGAGCGCCCTTCGTCGCAGAACTGCTCGCGGCCGACGGCGCGCCGCCCGACGAGGCGGTCCGGCTGGCGATCCTGGCGATCGCCCAGGCGCCGGAGGATTCCGGCAGCCGCCGGTGCCTGCCGAACTCCTTCCCTGGCGTGGACGACCTGCTCGCGCAGGGCGGCGTGCTCACTCCGGCTGATGCGGCGCGGCTCAACGCGGAGGGGCGGACGTGGCTGATGGGCAGGGCTGAGCAGACGCCCGCCGTCGGCGCCGCGCTCGCCCCCGTCGTCGCGGCGCTCACACTGGACACGGCGAAAGGCCCCAGGGCGGCGGCGCTGCGAGCGCTGCAGGCCCTGCCGCCGGAGGTGCGCGCCGGCGCCATCCGCCCCGTCCTGGCCGCCGCGGCGCCCGGCCGCGCCGCCGAACTCGTCGACCTGCTCGGCCGTGTACCCGGCGGCCCGGAGCTGCTCGCTGAGGCCGTGGCCGACGGAGCCAGGATCGGCGCCGTCGTGGAGCAGTCCGCACTGCGTCTCCAAGCCATCGAGGCCGAGGCCACCGACGAGCCGCTGCTGCTCCCGCCCTTCGAGCCCGTGCCTGAGGCGCGGGTCGGCCGCGAGACCGTCGCGCAGCTCCGGGCCGCGCTCGCCGCGGAGATCGCGCGCTGCGAGGGCCGCGACATCACCTGGGCGCGATACGCGCTCGAGCGCGCCAGGAAGGTCAGGGACGCGGACCTCGTCGAGGCGGTCGCGGCCGCCAACGGCGATACCGACTCGTGCCGGCTGCTCGGCATCTACAACCTGTGGTGGATCAGCTCCGCCGGGCCCTCGCTGAACCTGATCCATCTCTTCCGGCTCACCAGGATCGGGCAGCACCGGTACAAGCTGAACGCGCCCGGGATGAGACGCGAACAGGTCACCGATCTCAGGGCGGTGGAGGACGCCGCCCGCCGTGCCGGCGTGCACGCCGACCAGCTCGGCCCCGACGGCATCAGCGAGGACAACCTCGCCTCCTACGCCGTGGGGCGTTATCCCGACGAAGCCTGGCCCTGGTTCGCGGGGCACCTCCACATCCTGGAGCGTTGGCTGGGCGGCGAAGCCGGCGAGGTCACCTCGGCGCTGCAGGTGCTGGGTCAATTCCCGACCCTGCCGCAGCGGCTCCTGCCTCTCGTGGCGCGCGTCGCGGTGAGCGAGTCCCGCACCAACCGCCCGCTGGCCCAGGCCGCCCTGCGTTCCCACCCGGCGGCGTTGGCCCTCGCGAGCCAAGGTCTCGCTGATGGCAAGGGCGAGATCCGCGCCGCCGCGGCCGGCTGGATGGCGGATCTGGGACAGGCCGACGGCATCCGGCCGTTGCGCGCCGCACTGGCGAAGGAGAAGCGTCCGGCGGCCCAGGCCGCGATGCTCACCGCGTTGGAGCGGCTGGGGGACGACATCTCGGCCGATCTCGCACCCGAGAGGCTGGTTGCCGACGCCAGGAAGGGGCTGAAGGCGAAGCCACCCACCTCCATGGACTGGCTGAACCTCGACCTGCTGCCCGCGGCCCGGTGGGCGAACGGCGATGCCGCGGACCCCGCGCTGCTGCGCTGGTGGGCCGTGCTCGCGGTGAAGCTGAAGGATCCGGACGGCTCCGGCCTGTTCGACCGTTACCTCTCCTTGCTCGATCCCGACGACGCAGCCGAGCTGGGGCGGTTCGCGCTGCGCGCGTGGATCGCCCAGGACACGCGGCGCCCCACCGAGGCCGAGAGCCGCGCGCACGCCGCCACCCTCGGCCCGCAACGCTGGCAGAACACGCAGGACTACGCGCGCAGGATCGCGGGGAGCCCGCACGCAGGATCGCCCTGGGAACAGCAGATGCTGGAGCGGGCCCAGCTGCCCGTCGAGGCCTTCGTCGAGGAGGCGTTCCGCGAGGACCAGGACCGTCTCGTCGGATCGGCGACCGCGGACAAGGGCCTGCTCGCGCTCACCACCCGGCTCCCCGGTATCGAGCTGGCCAACGCGGTTCAGTCGTACATCCGCAACTTCGGCGGGCGCCGGGCCCAGGTGGAGACCCTCGTGCACGCCCTGTTCGGCAACGGGGACCCCGCCGCGGTCCAGCTGCTCCTGTCCATCTCCCGCCGGTTCAAGCAAGCCACCGTGCAGGCCAAGGCCAGGGAACTCGTCGAGCGGCTCGCGGACGAGCGCGGATGGAGCCCGGACGAGCTGGCCGACCGCACCATCCCGACGGCCGGTTTCGGCGACGACCGGCTCCTGCGCCTCAGCTTCGGCGCGCGGGAGTTCATCGGCCGGGTCAACGCGGCCTTCGGCATCGACCTGACCGATCCGGACGGCAAGGCCATCAAGACGTTGCCTGCTCCGAGGGTCGCGGACGACGCCGATGCCGCAGCCGAGGCCAAGAAGCAGCTCGGCACGGCACGCAAGGAGCTGAAGGCCGTCCTGGGACTCCAGGCCGCGCGGCTCTACGAGGCGATGTGCGCCGGCCGCTCGTGGGCCGCGGCCGACTGGCGGGAGTTCATCGCAGGACATCCGCTCATGGCCCAACTCGCCACGAGGCTCATCTGGGAGAGCGCGGGGCGGCGGTTCCGACCCACCGAGGACGGGGAGCTGATCGACCTGGAGGATGAGGCGGTGGAACTCGGCGACGGCGACGTCCGGTTGGCCCATCGCGTGCGGATGACGCCCGAGGAGGCGGCGTCTTGGACGGCCCATCTGCGTGACTACGCCGTCAAGCCGCTCTTCGACCAGCTGACCGCCACGACGCCGTCGTTCAGCGAGGGAGCCGTGGAACTGAGTGACCTGAGAGGCCACATGACGGACACGTTCACCTTCCGAGGGGTCGCCACGAAACGTGGCTACACGCGCGGCTACGCGGAGGACGGCGGCTGGTTCACGCACTACTCCAAGGAATTCTCGTCGGCCGGGCTCACGGCGATGCTGGAGTTCACGGGCTCGTACCTCCCAGAGGACAACATCCCCTGCGCCACGGACACGCTCTCGTTCCACCGCGCACACCGGCCAGTGCCACTGTCGGAGGTGCCCGACGTCCTGCTCGCCGAGTGCTACGCCGACTATGCGGCGCTGGCCGCTCTCGGCCCGTTCGACCCCGACTTCCGAGACAAGGCGGGTCTGTGATGATGAGCGAGCAGCAAGAAGAGCTCCGGCCGCCGGCCGAGGTGCGTTACGCCGACGAGTTGGCCCGCCTCGACGCGGCCGACCGGGCGGCGGGCCTGGAGCGCCCGCCCGGATGGCGGCTCTCGCCGAGGTTCGTCCGCGCCTTCATCCTGGGCGACCCTGCGCTCGGGGTGACGCGCAAGTTCTACGGCGACGACCCGCTGGTGGACCGCGCCATCGTCTCCCTCCTCGGGCGGCAAGGGCTGATGCTCGTGGGGGAGCCCGGCACGGCGAAGTCGATGCTGTCCGAGCTGCTGGCCGCCGCCGTCTCCGGCAGCTCCACCCTGACCATCCAGGGCTCCGCCGGCACCACGGAGGACCACATCCGCTACTCGTGGAACTACGCCCTGCTGATCGCGGAGGGGCCCAGCGAACGCTCGCTCGTTCCCTCGCCCGTGTATCAGGCGATGCAGGCCGGCGCCGTCGTGCGGTTCGAGGAGATCACCCGCTGCCCGCCGGAGATCCAGGACACTCTCGTGTCGATCCTCAGCGAGAAGCAGCTGATGGTGCCCGAGCTGGGTGGCCAGGCGCGCGTCTCGGCGCGCCCCGGCTTCACGGTGATCGCGACGGCGAACCTGCGGGATCGCGGCGTGCACGAGATGTCCGCGGCGCTGAAGCGCCGGTTCAACTTCGAGACCGTGCGCCCCATCCGCGACCGTGCGTTCGAGGCCGAGCTGATAACCCGCAGCCTCGACGCCGAGCTCGGCGAGCGTCGTCCGCCCGTTCCCGTCCCGGTGCTCGACGTGCTGGTCACGGCGTTCGCCGACCTGCGCACGGGCACCACCGACGCCGGCACCCCGGTGAAGCGGCCGGAGGCGGTGATGTCCACCGCCGAGGCCGTGAACGTGGCGATCGCAGCGTCCATGTCGGCGCGCTACCTGGGCAGCGGAACCGTCACGGCCGGCGAGATCGCTCAGCAATTGGTGGGCACCGCTTCCAAGGGTTCCGAGGAGGATGCGCGGATGATGCGGCACTACGTCGACAACGTGGTGCGGGAGCGTGCCCGCCGCAGCCCCGAGTGGCGGGCCTTCTTCGACGCGGCGGACGCCCTATGGCGGACCGCGTAGCCCCACCGCCCCGGCTGGCGCGCGGGCTGGCGTCGCTTCGCCGATGGGGCGAGGCGGGCCTGCACTTCGTGCCCATCCGCCATCACTCGCCGGGATGCGCGATGGCGCTGGCGGCGCTGCTGGAGGAGGTGCGGCCGGCCACCATCCTGATCGAGGGCCCGCGGGAGTACTCCGCCCTCCTCGGCACGCTCGCGGACGAGGAGACGGTGCCGCCCGTCGCGATCCTCTCCCTGCACGGCTCCCGCGCGGCGTTCTATCCGTTGGCGGAGTTCTCGCCCGAGTGGGTCGCCCTGCGCTGGGGAGCCGAGCACGGCAGCACGGTGGACTTCATCGACCAGTCCTACGCCGACCAGGCCGGAGATGGCCCGGACGACGACCCGGGCGCTCTGGTGCGAACCCTCCAGGCCGAGCAGCACCTGGCGCGCAGCGCGGCCATCGCACGGCTCGCCGCCGAGCTCGGCTGCCGTGATCACGACGAGGTCTGGGAGCACCTCTTCGAGCTCCGCTTGCCCGAAGGACTCGGCGCATGGCGCGACTACTTCGACGGCGTGCTCGCCTGGGCAGGGTTGGCGCGGCTCGAAGCGGAGCGGGCCGTGCTCGACGGCGACGGCACACACGCCCGCGAGGCGGTCATGGCCGCGATGGTCGAGCGCCATCAGGCACGCTCGACCGAGCGCCCGACGGTTGTCGTCACCGGCGCGTTCCACACGCTCGGGCTGCTGGAGGCCGCCGACGGCGCACCGGAGGGTGGCTGGATCACAGGCCGTGACCCCGGTGACCTCGACCCCGGCCATCCGTCTTGGCTGATCCGCTACGACTTCGACCGGCTGGACGCCCTGCGCGGCTACGGCGCAGGAATGCCGGCCCCCGGGTTCTGGCAGCGCGCCTGGCAGAACCGCGGCACGGGCGCCGAAGGCCGTCGTCTCGCGGTGGGCGTCCTGCTCGACGTGGCCACGGAACTGCGCGCCGACGGGGAGCTGCTCAGCTCTGCGGACGTGACCGCGGCAGCCGAGCAGGCCCTGCGTCTTGCGGAGCTCCGCGGCCGTGCGTGGCCCGGCCGCACCGACCTGCTCGACGCGATGCTCAGCTGCTTCGTGCGCGACGACCTCGGCCTGTCGGGGCCGCTCGGCCGCGCCATCGGGCGGGTGTTCGGCGGCACCGGCCAAGGCCGCCTCCCCCGAGGGGCGGAGGCCGTGCCGCTGGTCGCCGAGGCCCGCGCCACCGCGGAGCGGCTCCGGTTCGCCATCGGCGACGGCGCCACGCGGCACGCGAGCCTCGACACGGCGCGGACCCCCGCCCACGCGCGGCGACGCGAGTTCCTGGCCACGCTGCGGTTCGTCGGGTCGGGCTTCGCCCGCCAGGTAGGCGGACCCGACCTGGTCGCCGGAAGCGGCCTCGGCACGCTGCACGAGGAATGGGAGTACGCCTGGACCCCGCTGGTGGAGGCCGCGCTCGTCGAGGCGAGCCACGAGGGCGCGACGCTCGCTGACGTGCGCCGCTCGCGGCTCCTCCGGCGCCTCACGGACCACGACGGCAACGCCGGTGCCGTCGCCGCCACCATCGTCGAGCTGGCCGTGATGGGGGCGGCGGACGACCTGCCGCTGGCCACCGGGAGGCTCGAGGCAGCGTACGACGCCGACCCGAGCATCGGCTCGCTCGTCGGCAGCCTCCACCGGCTTCTCGCGATGCTCACCGAGCACAGCCGGCTGGATCTCGGCGCGCAGGAGGGCGAGATCCGGCGCCTGGTGCGCGCGGGGCTCGCCGCCGTCGCCTACCAGGTGGCGCTGCTGCGCGGTATCGACGACGACGGTGCCGAGACCGCCTGCACCGCGCTGCTCAGCCTGCGCGACCTCCTGCGCCGGTTGCGCGACGGCGGGCTCGAGGAGGATGCCGCCGACGGGGTGCGCCGCGAGCTGACCCGGCTCAGGGATTCAGCGACGCCTGCCCGGCTGCGGGGGTGCCTCGTGGCGCTGGCCCACGCATCCGGCGAGGTCGACGACGTGGGGCTGCGAGCCGAGGTGGCGGCCCAGCTCCATCCGGGAGCTGACGCCGACCGGCTGGCGGCCTTCCTGCTGGGGCTGCTGCAGGCGTCGCCGGACCTCGTGCTGCACGCGCCCGATCTGCTGGCGGCCGTCAACGACCGGCTGGCTGACCTGGAGCCGGAGGCCTTCATGGCGGTGCTGCCCGATCTCCGGCAGGCGTTCACCTGGCTCCGGCCCGACGAGACTCACAGCCTCGCGACAGCCGTGGCCGCGCTGACCGGCGCTGACGCCGGCGATTTCGACGCCGTGCTCACCGTCGACCCGGCGTTGGCGGCCCGGGCGGCGGCGATCGAACGCGAGCTCCTCGCCGGCCTGGCGCGCGATGGCGTCAGGGGGCCGTCGTGAGTGGGGAACTGGCGCGCCGGTGGCGCCTCGTGTTGGGCCGCTACGCGGACCAGGCGCTCCCGCCGTCGGCCGCCGACGCGGGCCTTGAATCCACCCTCTCCTACCTGTACGACCGCGAGTACGCCGCCCGCGGTCACCGGCATGCACACGGCCGGGGCGGCAGCCTCGACCCATCCGCCCTCACGGCGCTGACGTGGTTGGCCGGTGCCCGCCGGCTCTTCCCCGAGTCCACGCTCGAGAGGATGGAGCGCGACGCCCTCACCCGCTACGGCGTCGCCGAGCTGCTCGCCGACCCCGCGGCGGTCGAGGGCCTGCAGCCCAGCCCGGAACTGGCCGCGGCGCTCCTTCGGACGCGCGGCCGGCTCGACCCCGCGACCGCCGCAGGCGTCCGCACCCTCATCGCGAAGGTGGTCGAGGACATCGTCAACAGGCTTCGGCCACGGTTCGTCACCGCGCTGAGCGGAAGCCGCGCCCGGCACCGCCGCGCGCCGCACGCGAGCCTGCGTAATCTCGACTGGCGTGGCACCATCGCCGACAACCTGCGCCACGTCGACCCGGAGACCGGCCGGATGATGGTGGAGCGGGTCCGGTTCCACGCCCGGCAACGCCGCCGCAATATCGACTGGCAGGTCATCATCCTGGTGGACCAGTCCGGTTCCATGGCCGGATCGGTGCTGCACAGCGCCGTCACCGCCGCCATCCTCGCGGGCCTGCCCGGGATCTCCGTGCGACTGGTGCTGTTCGACACCGGCCTGGTCGACATGAGCCACCTGGCCGACGACCCCGTCGAGGTGCTCCTGACGGCCCAGCTGGGTGGCGGCACCAACATCGCCCAGGCGATGGGCTACGCCGAGCGGCTGGTCGCCCAGCCGACGCGCACCGTCGTCGCGCTGATCAGCGACTTCGAGGAAGGCGGGTCCGTCTCCGCGCTGCTGGCGAGCGTCCGCCGGCTCGCCGGGTCCGGCGTGCGCCTCCTGGGCTTGGCGTCGCTCGCCGACGACGGCGAGCCGTGGTACGACCGTCACCTGGCCGGCCGCCTCGCCGCCGCAGGCATGGAGATCGCCGCGATGACGCCCGACCGCTTCGCCGAGTGGCTCGCGGAGGTGACGGCATGACGATCCCCACCTGGCTGGCGCCGCTCGCCTCGCTCGACGACGACGCGCTGTCCGCCGCGAGCAACAGGGGCCTCGTCCGCCGCGCAGCCAAGCTCGCTGACCGCGTCGCGCCCACCGACGGCGGGGAGGGGAACCCAGAGAGCTCGCACACAGAGGTGGTGCTGACCTGCGATGACGCGACGATCCGCCTGCTCCCGACGGCTCGTGCCGCCGATCGCCTCGTCGCCGATATCGATGTCGCCGCCCGCTGCGACTGCCCGGCCGCCGGCGTGTGCGTGCACATCGTCGCGGCCTGCCTCTGGGCGAGGACGGCCCAACCGTTCCTTGAGCCGGCTGCATCACCAGCGTTCCTTGAGCCGGCTGCGTCGACGGAGCCGTCCCCATCGTTCCTTGAGCCGGCCGCGTCGACGGAGTCGACCGCGGCCGTGTCGAAAGGTCCCGCGCCCGACAGCGTCGCTGGCATGACGCCCACCCAGTGCAGAGCGGCGCGGGATGTGGCCGACACGGTGGAAGCAGTGGTGTGCGACGGCGTCTCGCAGCTGGCCGCGGCATCGATCGATCGGCTGGCGCGATCGGGGGAGCGGACGCGGTTGGAGGGGCTGGGGTTGCTGGCGCGGTTGGTGGGAACGGCGGTGGGGCGGCTGCGTGCGCTGCACCGTCGGGCTGATGACGCGTCGGAATCGGCGTGCCTGTCTGCGCTCGCGCAGGCCTGGGCGCTGGCTGACGCTCTCGCCCGCGGCGAGGCCGACCCGGCTCTCATCGGGGCGCGCGGCACGCGGGCTGGCGACGCCGATGTCGGCCCGCTGCTGCCGCTGGCGGTGCGCTGGTGGAGGTCGCCTTCGGGGGCGCGTGGCGTCACGTTCCACGGGTTCGACCAGGCTCACGGCCGGGTGGAGGAGGCGACGAACGGGCGCGCGGCCGGCGCCGATCCGTCGTTCCAGGCGGGCTGGGACCGTCCGCTGCTGTGGGGGCTGTCGCCCGCGGCGCTGTCGTCGGGCGTCGTGACGCTGACCGGTGCTGAGCGGCGGCCGGACGGCACGCTGGGCGTGTCCACGCGCACGCGCGCTGCGGTGAGCCCCTGGGGCGAGCTGGACGTTCCGGAGCTGGCGGCGCGCGTCGACGTCGTCACCACCGGCGCGGCGCGTGCGGCGTTCGGCGCGACGGCGGAGCCGCTGCGTGTCATCGTGCCGCGCCGCCAGTTCGGGCTGGGTGCGATCGAGGTCGACGAGGTGAGCCAGCAGCTGGTCTGGCCGGTGGTCGATACGAGCGGACGTCTCCATCGGCTGACGCTGCCTGCCGACGAGCGGAGTTCTCGGGTGCTCAGCTGGCTGGTGGCGCAGCGCGGGCTGTTGGCCGTCACCGTCATCGGGCTGCGGCCGGAGGCGGCCTTCGTGCAGGAGGACGGGCGGATCCGATTGGTGTCGCTCACGCTCTCGCAGCTGGGCCCCGCGGCTGACGCGCCATCCTGGCTGCGCCGTGTCCTGGGGCGCGACCAGCAGGTCCGCGCCGCGCCACCTGCCCCACCGTCGGAACTCGCGCGGTTGTGCGCGGCGTGCGCCGATGTCCTCGAAGCCCTCGGGGCGACAGGCCGTGCGGGCCTCCCGGCGCGCCACGCGGAGTCGCTGACCCGCAGGGCGGCGCAGGCCGACGACCTGGGCCTCGGCACGCTCGCCGGGGCTCTCCGCCGGGTCCTGGCCTCGCCGAGCCCGGCCGCGGTGCTGTGGGCGCGGTTCGTCCTCGACCGTGTCGAGGCGCTGGCCGAGCGGGGTTAGACTTCTGCCGATCGTGATCGACCAGGAGGAGGTTGAGATGTCTTTCACCTCTCCCGCACTCACGCGCGCCGGCGAGCGGGCGCTCGTCCTCGGCGGCGGCGGATCGGCCGGCAATGCCTGGCTGATCGGCGTCCTCGCGGGCCTCGCCGACGCCGGGCTCGACGTCACGCGGGCCGACCTCACCGTCGGCACGTCGGCCGGCGCCACCGCTGCGGCGCAGCTGGCCGGCGCGAGTCCGGCCGAGCTGCTCGCCGCCATCCTCGACGCGCCCCCGGCCGCGCCCGTCGCCGCCCGCCCGGGCCTCGCCCGACCGACATCGACCCACCTGGAGTCCACCGCCGGGATCATCGCCGCATCCACCGACGCGGCCGACATGCGCCGCCGGATGGGCGCGTCCGCGATCGAGCTCGCCGACGCCCAGGGCGGCGGGGAGCGGTGGCGCGCCGTCGTCGCCTCTCGGCTGCCGGTCGACGCCTGGCCGGAGCGACGGCTCCTCCTCACCGCGGTCGACGCGGAGACGGGCGAGCCGGTCGTCTTCGACAGGGACAGCGGTGTGGCGCTCGTGGATGCGGTGGCGGCCAGCTGCTCTGCCGCGTCGGCGTACGGGATCGCCGGCCGCCGCTGCATCGACGGCGGGTACCGGCGCAACGAGAACGCGGACCTCGCCGCCGGATACGAGCGCGTTCTCGTCCTGTCGCCGCTGAGCGGCCGGACGCGCCACCCGCTGGCGTGGCGGATGCAGCTCTCGGCCCAGGTGGAGGACCTGCGCGCCGCAGGCAGCGCCGTCGAGACTGTCCTGCCCGACGAGGCGTCCCTCGAGGCGTTCGGCGCCGACATGATGGACCTGTCGACGCGCCCGCCGGCGGCCCGAGCGGGCTACCGGCAGGGGAGCGAACTCGCGGAGCGGCTGAAGCCCTTCTGGGGCTGACACCGGCCGGTTATCTGACTAAAGTCAGAGATATGTCGTTGCCTGAGGTGTTTCGTCGGTTCAATCGGTCGTGGTCGCAGCGGGTCGGGCTGCTGGAGGCGTCGCATCTCGGCACCGGGCGCCCGCTGAACCAATCGCGGCTGCTGTTCGAGATCGCGCAGTTCCCCGACGGGGCGGGCGTGCTCGACCTGCGCGAGCGCCTCGGGCTCGACTCCGGCTACCTCTCCCGCATGCTGGCGCAGCTGGCCGACGAGGGCTTGGTCGAGGTGAAGGAGGATGCCCTGGATCGCCGTCGGCGGGCTGCCCGGCTCACAGACCGCGGCCGCCGGGCCGCCGAGGAGCTCGACGACCGGTCGGAACAGCTCGTCGAACGGGTGGTCGAGCCACTGACCCCGGGTCAGCGTGCGCGCCTGGAGGAGGCGCTGACCACGGCCGACCTGCTCATCCGTGCAGCCACGCTGGAGGTCAGGGAGGTGCCGCCGGACAGCGCGCTCGCTCAGGAGGCGCTAGTGAACTACTTCGCCGAGCTGGACGCGCGCTTCCCCGGCGGCTTCGACCCAGGGGACCAGCCGATCGACATGGCGGCCGTCTGCCTCGCGGCTGTGAGCGACGGCCGTCTGGCTGCCTTCGGCGCCTACCGTGCGCTGACCAGCACCGACGTCGAGATCAAGAGGTTGTGGGTGAGCCCGGACTGGCGTGGCGCGGGCGTCGCGTCCAGGCTCATGCGGCTCCTCGAGGGGCGTGCCGCCGCGCAGGGTTTCGCCCGGGTGGTGCTTGACACCAACGAGAACCTGCCGGAGGCCGTCGCGCTCTACGACCACCTGGGGTATGAGCGTATCGCCCGCTACAACGACAACCCGTACGCCACGAGTTTCCACGCGAAGCGGCTCGCTCGGGGCTGACCGAGGCGGGTGTCAGATGTTCGAGACGACGGGCGCGGACTGGTAGGGGTTCGTCGTCTCCGAGCCCGTTTCGTCCAGGATGATCGTCTCAAGCGCCGGCTCGCCCTTCGAGATGCGCAGCGCCGCGAGAGGGAGCTCCGCCCGGGCGGCGAGGTGTCGGCGGCGGGCGTCGTCGAGATCGTCGGCGTAGACCCGCTCGCCGCCCTTGATCAGATCGACGAGCAGCGGACGATCGTTGCCGTCGTTGACAGGGGCTGTGCCGAGGCCGATCACCTCGGCTTCGGCGCGGCCGTCGTCGCCGAGCCTGCGCATCGCGAACTTGGCGCCGCCGAGGGTGTTCTTGCCCTTCGACTTCTTCGCGACGGGCGTCATGGGGGAGTGCGGGTCGTCGGAGTCCGAGCGGGCGACGAGCTTGTAGACGAAGCCGCAGGTGGGGTGGCCGGAGCCTGTCACCAGCGACGTGCCGACGCCGTAGCCGTTGACGGGCGAGCCGCTGAGGGCCGCGATCTGCCACTCGTCGAGGTCGCTGGTCACGATGATCCTCGTGTCGGTGGCGCCGAGGTCGTCCAGCAGGTCGCGGGCGGCGCGGGCGGCGAACATCAGGTCGCCCGAGTCGAGGCGGATGGCCCCGATCTTCCCGTCGGTGAGGTCGACGGCGCGGCGGATGGCGGCGTCGATGTCGTAGGTGTCCACCAGGAGCGTGGTGTTGACCCCGAGGGAGGCGATCTGCGCGCGGAACGCGTCCTCCTCCGAGTCGTGCAGCAGGGTGAACGAGTGCGCAGCCGTCCCGATCGTCGGGATGCCGAAGCTGCGCCCCGCCTCCAGGTTCGACGTGCTGGCGAAGCCCGCGATGTAGGCCGCGCGCGCCGAGGCGGCCGCCGCCCATTCGTGCGTGCGGCGCGAGCCCATCTCGATGCAGGGGCGGTCACCGGCCATGGCCGTCATCCGCGAGGCGGCCGCCGCGATGGCCGAGTCGTGGTTGTAGATGCTGAGCAGCAGCGTCTCGAGGATGCAGCACTCCGCGAAGCTGCCCTCTACGGACAGCACGGGCGAGCCGGGGAAGTACACCTCGCCCTCGGGGTAGCCCCAGATGTCGCCGCTGAACCGGTAGTCGGCCAGCCAGGCCGCGAGATTGTCGCGGATCACGCCCTGGCGCAGCAGGAACTCGAGCTCCTCGTCGCCGAAGCGGAACTCGTCGATGGCGTCGAGCGCGCGGCCGAGGCCGGCGAGCACGCCGTACCGGCGGCCTTCGGGCAGGCGCCGGGTGAACAGGTCGAACAGCGAGTGGCGCCCCGCCGTGCCCGCATCCATGGCGGCCTGCACCATGGTGAGCTCGTAGTGATCGGTCAGCAATGCCGAGGTCATGCGCGCATGCTACTTGCGCGCCCGGCCCTCGTGCCGCCGTCCCGCCACGCTGGATGGTATGTCCGGTTCCGCACACGCCGTCGTCTGCGGTGGCGAGGTTTGGCCGGACGCGGCATTGTTGGACCCATGACCACACAGCCCGCCGGTGACACCCAGGTCACCGAACGCCCGGCCGCCGCGCCGGTGGAGCAGCGGCAGTGGGTCACCATCGTCTGGGACGACCCTGTCAACCTGATGAGCTACGTCACCTACGTCTTCCAGGAGTACTTCTCGTACCCTCGCGACCGGGCCGAGGAGCTCATGCTGCAGGTCCATCACCACGGCCGCGCCGTCGTGTCGTCGGGCAACCGCGAGGAGATGGAACGCGACGTTCTGGCGATGCAGGGCTACAACCTCTGGGCCACGATGGAGCAGTCATGAGCTTGGCCGGCGACGCGATCGTCTGGGCCTTCGACGGCGCCGACGGCAGGGACGGCGGGCTGCGCGCCATGATCGGCTTCTACCAGTCGCACCTGCGCGAGTTGCTGCCCCCGGAGAGCGACGACCCGTTCGAGCAGATCGTCGCGGACCTCGCGGACGACCCCACCAACCGCATGCTGGGCAACAACCGGCTGGCGCGCCTGTTCCCGCCCGCGGTCGCCGATGAGAAGGACGCCGACGAGTTCTGGCGGGACTCCATCCACGGCCAGGCGCGCGCCCGGCTCGCGTCGTCGGACCGTGTGCTGGCCGACCTGGACACTTGGTCCGGCCACGTTCCCGTCCGACTCGACGCCGTCGACGACTGGGCGAGGACCCTGGGCGCGCTGCGCCTGTTCTGGTACGCGGAGGTGGCGGGGCCGGGTCGCCTCGCGACGCCGCGGGAGGAGATCCTCGAGTCCAACCCCGGGCTCGGCGACCTCATCGAGTGGCTCGGCTACCTCATCGAGGACCTGTTGGAGATGCGCGCGGTCTGCCAGTCGGAGGACATGAGCCTCGATCCGGCGCAGTTCGATCACCGAAGGGCGGCGCAGTGACGGCCCTCGACCGGCCGATCGGCGTCTTCGACTCCGGCTTCGGCGGCCTGACCGTGCTCCGCTCCCTCGTCGAGCAGCTGCCCAACGAGGACTTCGTGTACCTGGGCGATACCGCCCGTGCGCCCTACGGCCCCCGAACCATCGCCGAGGTCCGCCGGTTCGCGCTGCAGGGCCTCGACCATCTCGTCGAGCAGGGCGTCAAGGCGCTCGTCATCGCCTGCAACTCCGCCTCGTCCGCGGTGCTCCGCGATGCCCGCGAACGCTACGACGTCCCCATCACCGAGGTGATCCTGCCGGCGGCGAGCCGCGCCGTCGCCGCCACCAGGAACGCGCGCGTGGCCGTCATCGCCACGCAGTCGACGGTGAACTCGCGGTCCTACGAGGACGCGTTCGCCATCGCCCCGCACATCGCGCTGACTCAGAACGCGTGCCCGCGTTTCGTCGAGTTCGTCGAGGCGGGGATCACCGGCGGCGACGAGCTGCTCGCCATCGCGGAGGAGTACCTCGCGCCCGTCAAACGAGCGCAGGCCGACACGCTCATCCTCGGTTGCACGCACTACCCGCTGCTCGCGGGCGTGATCGGCTACGTGCTGGGCAACGGCGTGACACTCGTGTCGTCCGCGGAAGCCTGCGCGCAGTCCACCTACGCGCAGCTCACGCAGGCCGGCCTCCTGCGCCACCAACCCCGCGAGGCCGTTCGCACGTTCCTGACCACGGGCGACGCCCACGACTTCCAAGGCATCGGCCGCCGTCTGCTCGGCGGCTTCGTCACCAACGCCACCACCGTCTCGCTCTAGAGAGGACAACCACCATGTGTCAGAAGGTCACCTGCAATACCTGCGGCAAGCCCACCTGGGCGGGCTGCGGCGAGCACATCGAGCAGGCGCTGTACGACGTTCCCGTCGACGAGCGCTGCACCTGCCCCCGCTGACCTCAGCCAGCGATAGCCACAACGCAGCCTTCCTGGATCATCTGAACGGATGCGTTCCGCCCCAAGGCGCCCGGGGACCTGCGCTGGTGTAGGCGAGCGTTAGTGCGGGCGTGACGTGGGTGCGCGTCGCGCCGTCACCAAGAGGAAGATGATCCTGGCTCCGACGCCTCTCGTCTCGCTACGCCTGCCACGTTACTCCCATGGATTTGCGTGTACGTTGAGACCCATGATTTCGCCCCGGATCGACGGCCGCAGGCCCGACGAACTCCGCCCCGTCCGCATCACCCGCAACTGGCTCGACCACGCCGAAGGGTCTGTCCTCGTCGAGTTCGGCCGCACGCGCGTGCTGGTCGCAGCCTCGGTCACCACGGGCGTGCCGCGCTGGCGCAGGGACTCCGGCCTGGGCTGGGTCACCGCTGAATACTCCATGCTGCCGCGGGCCACGCACACCCGCTCGGACCGCGAATCGGTGCGCGGCAAGATCGGTGGCCGCACGCACGAGATCTCGCGTCTGATCGGCCGGTCGCTCCGCGCGGTGATCGACTACAAGGCGCTGGGCGAGAACACCATCGTGCTCGACTGCGACGTCCTGCAGGCCGACGGCGGCACCCGCACCGCGGCCATCACGGGCGCGTACGTGGCGCTGGCCGACGCCGTCGCTCACCTGCGCGGCCTCGGCGCGTTGAAGGGCGATCCGCTGCGCGACTCCGTCGCGGCCGTCTCCGTCGGATTCGACGCCGCAGGCCAGGCGCTGCTCGACCTCCGCTACGAGGAGGACTCCGTGGCCGAGACCGACATGAACGTCGTCATGACCGGCTCGGGCGCGTTCATCGAGGTGCAGGGCACCGCCGAGGGCACCCCGTTCAGCCGCCAGGAACTCGACGTCCTCCTCGATCTGGGCACCGCCGGCTGCGCCGAGCTGACCAGGATCCAGCAGGAGGCCCTGGCGTGAAGCTCCCGGAGCGCATCGTGCTCGCCACCAACAATCCGAAGAAGCTCGCCGAGCTGCGCCGGATGCTCGACGCGGCCGGCGTCGGAGTCGAGGTGCTGGGCCTCTGCGACCTCGCGCGCTACCCCGAGCCGGAGGAGACCGAGCGCACGTTCGAGGGCAACGCGTTCCTCAAGGCGACGGCCGCGGCGCGCGAGACCGGTCTGGTGGCCGTGGCCGACGACTCCGGACTCGAGGTCGACGAGCTGAACGGCATGCCCGGCGTCCGCTCCGCCCGCTGGGCCGGCCCGGCCTGCGACGACGAGGACAACAACGCGCTGCTCCTCGCCCAGCTCGACGGCGTTCCCGCGGAACGCCGCACCGCCCGCTTCGTCTGCGCCCTCGCGATGGTGACCCCGGACGGTGAGCGCCGCGTCTGGCACGGCAGGATGCCGGGCCGGATCGCGGAGGCGCCCGCGGGGGAGAACGGCTTCGGCTACGACCCCCTGTTCGTGCCCGCGGGCCTGGAGGCGACGGCGGGTGAGCTGACGCCCGCCGAGAAGGACTCCATCTCGCACCGCGGCATCGCCGTCGGCGCGTTCGTCGACTACCTCGCGGGGCTCGAGGCATGAAGCAGTACCTGGACCTGCTCACGCACATCATGTCGACCGGCGTCGACAAGCCGGACCGCACCGGCACCGGCACTCGCTCCGTGTTCGGCTACCAGATGCGCTTCGATCTCACCGCCGGGTTCCCCCTCC
This sequence comes from Arachnia sp., assembly GCA_047602285.1. GTDB lineage: Bacteria > Actinomycetota > Actinomycetes > Propionibacteriales > Propionibacteriaceae > Arachnia. The sequence goes on along the minus strand of JASGHR010000001.1, from coordinate 838,915 downwards.
TCACCACCAAGCGCGTGCACACCCGCTCCGTCTTCGGTGAGCTGCTGTGGTTCCTGCGCGGTGACACCAACATCGGCTGGCTGCACGAGAACAAGATCACGATCTGGGACGAGTGGGCCGACGAGAACGGCGACCTCGGGCCTATCTACGGCTACCAGTGGCGGTCGTGGCCCACGCCGGACGGCAGGCACGTCGACCAGCTCGCCGGCGTCGTCGAGGCGATCCGCCGCAACCCCGACTCACGCAGGCACATCGTGTCGGCCTGGAACGTGGCCGATGTCGACGACATGGCCCTGCCGCCGTGCCACGCCCTATTCCAGTTCTACGTGGCGCCGCATCCCGACGGCGGCCCGGGCGTGCTCAGCTGCCAGCTGTACCAGCGCTCAGCCGACGTGTTCCTCGGTGTTCCGTTCAACATCGCGTCCTACGCGCTGCTCACCCACCTGGTGGCCCAGGTGACCGGCCTCCGCGTGGGCGAGTTCGTGCACACGCTGGGCGACGCCCACATCTACGCGAACCACTTCGACCAGGTCGCAACGCAGTTGGCCCGCGAGCCGCGCCCCCTCCCGACCCTGCGCCTCAACCCGGACGTCACGGAGTTGGACCGCTTCGAGTTGGCCGACATCACCGTCGACGGCTACGACCCACACCCCACCATCAAGGCCCCGATCGCCGTCTAGCCTGCCCGGGGATAGATCAGGGCCGGTGCCGCTTGAGCCTGGCCGCTGTTCCTTGAGCCGGGCCGCCGTTCTTGAGCCTGGTCGCCGTTCCTTGAGCCGGCCGTGAGGCGCTAGGAGACTGCTGATTAAAGGGCGCGCCTTCCGGGGTTGTCGGGCTGGGCTGGGATCCTGTGTGCATGCTGGGTGAGTCGGGTCGGCAGCGTGAGTTGCTGGATGTGGAGTCGGTTGCTGGGCACCTGCTTGAGCCGGGGAGCGTGTTCGCGTTGCTGGCCGGGCATCGGGACCGGTTGTTCCCGAGCGAGTTGTTCGCTGACCTGTTCCCGACCGGGCGTGGTCGGCCCTCGATCCCGGGCGAGGTGATCGCCTCGGTGATCGTGCTCCAGGCGCTTTACGGCCATTCGGACCGCGAAGCGGTTGACGCGTTGACCTTCGATCTGCGGTGGAAGGCAGCGTGCGGGTACGCGATCGACGCGAAGGGCTTCGACTCCTCGACGTTGACTCACTGGCGGCGCCGGTTGGCTGCGAGCCATCGGCCGCAGCGGATCTTCGAGGTGGTCCGCGACGTCATCGCTGAAACGGGTGCGGTGGCCGGCAAGCAGCGTCGGGCGCTGGACTCCACGATCCTTGATGACGCGGTGGCCCGGCAGGACACCGTGACCCAGTTGATCGCCCAGATTCGTCGGGTCGGCCGTGAGGTGCCCGGCGCCAAGGACCTGATCGGGGTGCAGTGCACCCGGCTGGCCGCGTTTACTGGGCAGGACTACGACTCGACCGGGAAGCCGCCGATCGCGTGGGATGACCCGGCTGCCCGTGACGAGTTGGTCTCCGCGCTGGTCGGTGACGCGCTGGCGCTGCTCGCCGCGCTGGATGTCGAGGCAATCAGCAAGGCGGGCGGGAAACCGGCCGATGCGGTCGCGCTGCTGGCTCTGGTCGCGGGTCAGGACGTGGAACCGGCCGAGGACTCCGACGGCACCGACGGCCGGTGGCGGATCGCCCGCAAGACCGCTCCCGATCGGGTGATCTCGACCGTCGACCCCGACACCCGACATGCCCACAAGACCCGGGAACGACGCCAGGACGGGTTCAAAGCCCACGTCGTGGTCGAGCCCGATACCGGGCTGACCATGGTGTGCGAGCTGACCAAGACCAACGGGCCGGACAACTCCGACGCCACCGTCGGTGCCGAGCTGGTCACTGCCGACTCGACCCTCGCGGCCGACCAGCAGGTCGAGGTGCTCGGGGACTCGGCCTATGCCACCGGCGACATGCTCCATGAACTCGATAAGAAGAAGTGGATTCCGCTGCTCAAGCCGTGGCCGCTCAAGCCCGCCGTTGAGGGTGGCTTCACCATCGACGATTTCACCTTCAACCCTGACGCCGACACCATGACCTGCCCGGCCGGGATCACCAGGAGACGGTCCGCGAAGGGCGCCGTCACGTTCGGGGCCGCCTGTCGCGGCTGCCCGTTACGGGAGCAGTGCACCACCGCGGTATCTGGCCGCGCTCTGCTGCTGGGCGAGCATCACCAACTGCAACGCGAGCACCGTAAACGCGCAACGGACGAAGGCTTCCGGGCCGACTACCGGCAGCACCGACCGATGGTCGAACGCTCGATCGCCTGGCTCACCCGCGGCGCCCGTCGCGTCCCATACCGAGGCGTCGAGAAGAACAACAACTGGCTCCACCACCGCGTCGCCGCCCTCAACCTGCGACGACTCCTCGCCATGGGCCTCACGATGACCGACGAAGCCTGGGCCCTGGCCTGACCAGACCGACACGGCCTCAGTCCCGATCACTTGCACCCGGCCCCCGGGACCACACAAGATCACCGACAGCGGGCGGAACGACCCCACTGCCGCACCCAGAGCGCTAACTCAAACTCCCCGCTCCACAGCCTCGACAACCTTCCGCCCGCCACCCACACCACCAGATGACGAGTTGTTCAGCAGTCTCCTAGCCGAACGCCGTGTCGAAAGGTCCCGCACTTGCCCGGGATCTCAACCACGAGGGCGGACGGCTGAGGTGAGCATCGTTCCTTGAGCCGGGCCGCTGTTCCTTGAGCCTGGCCGCCGTTCCTTGAGCCGGCCGTGAGGCGCCAGCCGAACGCCGTGTCGAAAGGTCCCGCGTTGTGGGCAGGGTCTTGGCAACAGGGCGGGCGGGTGAGGTGGGGAGGCGCTCCGTCTCGCTGCCGGCCCAGCTCTGTGACCACAGTCACCTCTGGTCTCAGTGCATGGGTGTTTTTACGCTTCGTCGAAGCGCCTCCCCACCTCACCCTCTGCCGTCTCCCGGGCGGCGGGACCCTGGCCCTGCCTCCCGATGGTCAGCGTTGACCGGTCTTGCGGTGGTTTCCCTGCATAAATCTCTGTATACGGGCAGCGGTGCAATTATTCGCGCGGCTGCCCGTATACGGAGATTTGTGCGCGCGGGAGGGTGTGACTCCGGCTCTTGGGGATCGGTCGGGCTGTGGTTTCGGACCCTTCGAGACGCAGCCCCGCACGGTTCTCGCTCGGTGTCGGTCAGCGTGCGGGGCTGCTCCTCAGGGACCGGCTATTGGTCCTCGGCCTGGGATTCCGGAGACAACGGTCGCCAGCCTCAGCGTCGTCACAGTTCGATGAGAGGTGTGTCGTGCTCATCCATTCTCAACAGGGAGTGCCCGGGGCATAGCACCTTCATTCGCGCCTACCTCCGCTATCTCCGTGCACAAATCTCTATATGCCGGCAGCCGCGCGAATAGTTGCGTCGCTGTCAGCATGTAAAGATTTGTGCAGGAGATGGCCCGAGTCCTGATGCGGTGGGCGATCGGGAGCGTGTGGGTTTCGGACCCTTCGAGACGCAGCCCCGCAGGATTTCCGCTCGGTGCGCGCTACCGTGCGGGGCTGCTCCTCAGGGACCGGCGGTGGGTTGTTCCGCCGGGACTGGTGTTGGCTGCTCGGCAGGGACCGATGTGGGCTGTTCCGCAGGGACTGGTGTTGGCTGCTCCGCAGGGATCGGTGTGGGCGGCTCGGCGGGGCTGGCGTGGGGGCTGCTTGGCCGGGACCGGTGGGGGCTGCTCGGCAGGGACCGGTGTTGGCTGCTCGGCAGGGACCGATGTGGGCTGTTCCGCAGGGGACTGGCGTGGTCTGTTCCGCGCGGACTGATACGTGGCCCGCCCTCAGTGACCGGCTGTTGGCGGCTGCGCTGCGCTGTCCTCGACTACCCTTGGGACATGAGCGAGCAGCTGCGGCCGTCGTTCGAGGAGCGCGACAAGTACCTCGACCTGCTTTCGAGCGCGTACGCGGACGGGCGCATTGACGACGTCGAGCTGGAGAAGCGCACGCAGGCGGTGCTGGCGGCGGTCACGCACAAGGATGCGATTGCGCAGTTCGAGGGGCTGCCGCAGCCGACTGTGCTGCCGCCTGCCGCGCCCGCCCCGCCGGCGCTTGAGCTGCCCGAGCCGCAGCCGGTTGCGTCGCGCTACACCATCGAGCCGTTGCCGCAGCGATTCGTCGAGCAGCCGGTCGCCCGCTCGAATGAGATGTCGCGCCGGTCGCTGGGCATTCTCGGGTTTGCCGCTGTCGGAGTGATCGGCGTCGTGGGGTTCGCCAACGTCATGAGCGCCGCTTCGCCGCCGGACTTTCCGACGGGCACCGCGGTGGAGTCCTTCTGGGAGGAGCCCGACGGCGACTTCACGTTGGAGATCTCAGCTGACCGCCTCTCCGACGTCCAGAGCCGACTGGACGACGAGAACCTGACGTCCATCGCTAGTCTGCGCGTCACTGAGACGTCGGTGGACGGCTCGGCGACGTCCGAGCGCAGCCCCGGTGAGTTGTCGACGTTCTCACAAGAAGGCATGGATTCGGTGGTGGTCACCGGCCCTGAGGCCCGCGACGTTCAGCACACTGTCGAGCTGGATGAACTGCTGGCGATGCTCGACATCGCGGTGTCCGGAGCCCTCGCCGAGGGCGCGCCGACCCAGGCGAAGCTGGTGTGGACCACGGGTGGTGAGCCGGAGATCGAGGTGACCGTCGATGACGGGGACGTGACGAAGGTCGCGCGCTTCGATAGGGATGGGCAACTGACGAGCTTGGAGGAAAAGTGAGAATCGTGGCGATCGCGGCCGTGGCCGACAACGGCGTCATCGGCTCCGGCGACGACATGCTGTGGCACATCCCGGAGGACTTCGCGCGATTCAAGAGCGTCACCACCGGCAACACGCTCATCTTCGGGCGGCGCACGCACGAGCAGATCGGGCGGACGCTGCCCAACCGACGGATCATCGTCGTCACGCGCGACCCGGACTGGCACGGCGACGGCGTCGAGGTGGCGCATTCGGTGGAGGAGGCCCTCGAGCTGGCGGCCGACACGCCTGACAAGGTGTGTTACGTCGGCGGCGGGTCCCAGATCTATGCCGCCGCGTGGCCGTACCTGACCGAGTTGGACATCACGATCGTGCACCAGTCACCCGACGGTGAGGCCGTCTTCCCGCCGATCCTGCCCCGGGAGTGGACCGAGATCTCGCGCGAGCAGCGCGTGGGCTTCGACTTCGTCCAGTACCGGCCGACGCCTGGAGAAATGACGCACAACTAGCCCGAATCTGCCCTACAGGGCACGTGCAGGCGAGTTGTGCGTCAATCCTCCATGAGGGCCCGGCGCACTAGACTGCCGCCCATGTTCTGGTACCGGTTCTTCAAGTTCACGATCTTCAGGCCGCTGGTGAAGCACGGCTGGGGCGCCATCGTGCACGGCACGGAGAACTTCCCTCGCGAGGGCGGGGTCATCATGGCCAGCAACCACATCGGTGCGCTGGATTCGCTGATCATCCCGGCGATGCTGCCGCGGCCGTTGACGTTCCCGGCCAAGGCCGAACTGTTCGCCACCGGCGGTGGGGCGGGGGCGCGCATCGTGGCCTGGTTCCTCAAGACCATCAAGATGGTGCCGATGGACCGCAGCGGCGGGCGGGCGAGCGCCGACGCCCTCCAGGTCATCTCTGATCTGCTCTCGGAGGGCAATGTCATCGGCATCTACCCCGAGGGGACGCGCTCGCCGGACGGCCGGATGTACAAGGGCAAGACCGGCATGGCGCGCATCGCGCTGCAGAACCGCGTGCCGATCGTGCCGGTCGGCATCGCAGGCTCGAAGTCGTTCAAGGGGCCGTTCGGTATCCCGTGGGCGAAGCGGCCCGTGGTGATCATCGGCAAGCCGCTCGACTTCAGCGCCTTCGCCGACACGCCTGGCAACAGCAAGGTGCTGCGCTGGGTGACCGACGAGACGCTCGCCGCCATCCAAGAGCTGACGGGTCAGGAGTACGTCGACGTTTACGGCGCGCGGGTCAAGACCGGCGACCTCAAGGATGGCGGATCCGACGCCTTCGTGCTGCCTCGGCCCGGCGGCGGCGACCCGCCCGTGGTGGAGAAGAAAACCCGGTAGCGGGCGTCCACCGCGCTCCCCGGCGACAGGCCCTGATCCGCGGCTGGGGTACCCTTTCCCGCATGTCGAGCAACATGTCCCGGGAAGAATTGCGCGCTCTGCCCTTCGTTCAGCAGCCCTCCTACCCGGACGTCGAAGCCCTCGACCACACCATCGACGCGCTCGAGAAGCTGCCCCCGCTCGTCTTCGCGGGGGAGTGCGACGACCTCCGGCTGAAGCTCGCCGAGGTGGCTGAGGGGCGCGCCTTCCTGCTGACGGGTGGCGACTGCGCCGAGACGTTCGACGGCGTCACCGCGCAGGACATCAAGGGCAAGCTGCTGGTGCAGCTGTCGATGGCCGTGGTCATGACCTACGCCGCGCAGGTGCCGGTGGTGAAGGTCGGCCGTATCGCCGGCCAGTACGCCAAGCCGCGCTCGAAGGACACCGAGACGCGCGACGGCGTCACCCTGCCCGCGTTCCGCGGCGACGCCATCAACGGCTTCGAGTTCACCGCGGAGGACCGCGTACACGACCCTCGGCGCCTGCTGCAGGTCTACAACTCCTCGGCCGCCACGCTGAACCTGGTGCGCGCCTTCGTGAAGGGCGGCTTCGCCGACCTCCGCGGCGTGCACAGCTGGAATGCGGCGTTCGTGCGCGACTCCGAGGTGGAGCACGCCTACGAGGAGCTCGCCTCCGAGATCGACCGCGCGCTCGCCTTCATGGTGGCCTGCGGCGTGCACGACGACGCGCTCAGCACCGTCGACTTCTACGCCTCGCACGAGGCGCTGCTGCTCGAGTACGAGCGCGCGCTGACCCGCGTCGATTCCCGCTCCGAGGATCTGTACGGCTGCTCCGGGCACATGCTGTGGATCGGCGAACGCACCCGTCAGCTCGACGGCGCGCACGTCGAGCTGCTGCGCCGCGTCCGCAACCCGCTGGGCGTCAAGCTCGGCCCGTCGACGACGGCCGACGACGCCATCGCGCTGGCCGACAGGCTCGACCCCGACCGCATCCCCGGCCGCCTCACCTTCATCACGCGCATGGGCGCGGGCAAGGTCCGCGACATCCTCCCCGACATCATCCAAGGCGTCGAGGCCACCGGCCGCACCGTCGCCTGGGTGTGCGACCCGATGCACGGCAACACTTTCGAGGCGGCCAACGGCTACAAGACGCGCTCGTTCGAGGACGTCGTCGAGGAGGTCAACGGCTTCTTCGACGTGCACGAGAAGCTCGGCACCTGGCCGGGCGGCCTGCACGTGGAGCTGACCGGCGACGACGTCACCGAGTGCGTCGGCGGCGTCAACAACCTGAGCGAAGACGACCTGGCCAGCCGCTACGAGACGGTGTGCGACCCGCGGCTCAACAGGAACCAGTCGCTGGAGCTGGCGTTCACCGTCGCTCAGCGGCTGCGCTCGGGCCGGCTCGGCCGGGTCAATCCCGTCCAGGAGTTCAAGGTGAAGGACCTGTGATCGACCTTCGTAGCGACACTGTCACCCGCCCCAGCGCCGCGATGCGGGCCGCGATGGCGGAGGCCCCGGTCGGCGACGACGTGTTTGGCGACGACCCGAGCGTGAACGCGCTCGAGGCCGAGGTCGCGGCGCTGTTCGGCAAGGAGGCGGGGCTGTTCTGCGCCACCGGCTCGCTCGCCAACCTGCTCGGCGTCTGGCTGCACACCCGGCCCGGCTCCGAGGTGCTGTGCGACACCTGGGCGCACATCGCCCGCGCCGAGATGGGCGCGCACGGCGCCCTGCACGGCGTCACGATGCGCACCTTCACCACGCCGCGCGGCCGCCTGGCCGCTGACGCGGCGCTCGAGCTGATCGCCGTCGGCTGCGGCCCGTTCCTCGTGGAGACTTCCTGCGTGGCGGTGGAGGACACGCACAACTTCGGCGGCGGCACCGTCCAGGACTTCGACGAGGTGGCCCGCTTCACCGCAGGCGCCCGCGCGCTCGGCGTGCGTACCCACCTCGACGGCGCCCGCCTGGCCAACGCAGCGGCCGTCACCGGCCGGAGCTTCGCCGAGTACGGCGCCCTGTTCGACACCGTCAGCCTGTGCCTCTCGAAGGGCCTCGGCGCCCCCGTCGGCTCCGTGCTCGTGGGCTCGGCCGACGACATCGCCCGCGCCCGAATCCAGCGCAAGCGGCTCGGCGGCGGGTGGCGCCAGGCGGGGCTGCTCGCCGCGGCGGCCCGACACGCGCTCGCACACAACCTCGCCCGCATCGGCGACGACCACCGCGCGGCGAAGGCGTTCGCCCAGGCCGTCAACCAGGTGCGGCCGGGCACCGTCGACGAGACCGCCGTCGAGTCCAACATCGTGCTCATCCCCGCTCCGGGGGCGGCCGACGTCGCGGCCCGGCTGCGCGAGGCGGGCGTGCTGGTGTCGCTGGTCGGCGCGAATGCGCTGCGGGCCGTGACGCACCTGGACGTGACGGAGGCCGACTGCGCCGCTGCCGGCCGCCTCCTGGCCGACGCGCTCGCATAGTCGGGATAACGAACGCAGAACAATCTCGCCGCCGGTCTTCGGCGGCGTAACGCGCGTGGGTAGTCTTCCGGCAACCCGGCTCAGGCGATGGCGCTGACGCCGGCGTCCCGCTAGGAGGAACGCGGATGTTGCCTCACCGTCGGTTGGGGAGCCTTCCCCTCGTCATCCTCGCGCTCATCGCGCCGCTCGCCCTCGCCGCGTGCGGGGCCGAGGCCCCGAGCGGAGGCGCCCCCGCCCGCGCGCCCGCGCAGGGCGAGGTGGCACCGCAGGCGGGCGGCCTGCCCGAGGAGGGCGACACCACCGACGGCGAACGCATGGTCATCCGCACCAAGGTGCTGCGGCTCCAGGTGGACAGCACGCCAGACGCCATCGACAAAGTCCGCGAGGCGACCCGCAGCCGCTCCGGCACCGTCGAGGCCATGCAGGTGGCCACGGACAACGACGAGTGGATCTACCGCCAGGAGAAGGACGGCTCCGGCGACGGCACCGCGCTGCGGGGCTGGATCACCGTCCGGGTGCCCACGGACGCGTACGAGCAGTTCGTCGCCGACGTGGCCGCCATCGGCACCGTGCTGTTCCAGTCGGAGTCCACTGAGGACGTGACCCAGCAGCACGTCGACCTCTCCGCGCGCCTGGCCAACCTCCGCGCGCAGGAGGCGCGGCTGCGCGAGTTCTTCGACGCCGCCAAGGACGTCGACGACATGCTCTCGGTCGAGAAGGAACTGGGCAGGATCCGCGGCGAGATCGAGTCGATGGATGCGCAGGTGACCTATCTGGAGCGGCAGGCCGCCATGGCGACCGTGACCGTGGAGATCGCGCAGCCCCGCCCGGTCGTCTCACCTGGCGGCAACAACTGGGGATTCGTCGACGCCGTCACCAGCGGCATCCGGGGTGCCGCCGCGCTGCTCACCGGCGTGTTGACCGCCGTCATCGCCAGCTCGCCGCTGTGGATCGCCGCCCTGATCCTGTTCTTCCCCCTCCGGGCCTTCATCCGACGCAGGCGGGCCGCGTCGGCGAAGCGCCCACCGTGGCCGGTCCACGAGCCCCCGCCAGCGGACAAGCCCTCCGACAACTAGGTGTGTTCTCCGAGACCACTATTGGTGACTTTGCTGCCGTGATTTCCTGCCCAGGGCGCGGGACCTTTCGACACGGCCGGGCGCTTCGCGCCGGGCCGGCTCAAGGAACGATCGCCGCTCAAGGAACGGCGTTGCGGACCACGGAACGGCGGCTGGCTCAAGGAATGCTGGCCGGCTCACGGACGATCGCCGGCTCGAAGGAAGGTCGGTCCCTGAGGAGCAGCCCGCATGCTGGCTCACACTCAACGTGGATCATGCGGGCTGCGTCTCGAAGGGTCCGAGAGCACAGCTATTGGTGGCTTCTCTGCCGTGATTTCCTGCCCAGGGTGCGGGACCTTTCGACACGGCCGGGCGCTTCGCGCCGGGCCGGCTCAAGGAACGGCGCTGCGGACCACGGAACGGCGGCCGGCTCAAGGAACGACGGCCGGCTCGGAACGATGGCTGGCTCGAGGGTCGGTCCCTGAGGAGCAGTCCCGCGTGTTGACTAGGCCGGGCTGCGGGGCGACGGCGGGGACTCGATCTCGGCGATCGGGCGCGGCCAGGCGCCGAGCCCCTGCCACACGAAGTTCGGCACGCGGCCGAAGAAGCCGTCGAGGAAACGCCGTGCGAGGTCGATGTCGTCGGGCAGCCACTCGCTGCCACCGCCCACCTGGATCCTGCCCTGCACGATGCGGAACGACGGCGCACCGGCCTTCAGCAGGAATTCCATCTGGCGTTGATGGACCACGTCTGAGGCGAACTTCTGGTCGGGCGCGTTGACCCGGACCCGCTTGTTGAACTCCTCCCACTCGAACCTCTGCGAGCGGCCGAACAGACCCCAGTTGAACGCGATGTCGCCGAACGCGAAGGTGGTGCGGAACTCGCAGACGTCCTCGGAGTGGTGGTCGGTGGTGGTGCTCGTGCGACCCTCGGAGTCCGTCGTCGTCCGCGTCGTCGTCCACTTGTGCGTGAGGCGCACGAAGGGCAGCGGGCCGGCGCCGGTGATGATGTTGACCGCCTCGTGATCCGACCCACCGTCGGTGACCTCGACCAGGTCCAGGTAGCGGTCGTCCTGCGGGATGTAGGTCCAGTCGGGGTGGTCGTGGAACGCGAGGTGCGTGGGTGGCGGCGGTCCGGTCAGCTGGGCATGGGCCGAGGCCAGCAGCTCGCGCCGCGCACCGGACAGTGCTTCGACGTCGGCCTGCAGGTCGTCGGGCTCCTTGCGGGCGCCGAGCATGACGAGCGATGCGTGATCCACCTGGATGGAACCGCCGCCCCCGCCGGCCGCCCTCATCGCCGCGGGCGGCAGGGAGTGCGGCAGCGGAACGACGGCGACGTAGCCCCGCCACGAGTCCGAGCGGTACTCGAAGGCAGTGAACGGCGTGCCGTCGCTCGTGGCGCCGACCACCTGGTCCTTCACCGCACGGTCGAAGCCGACGCCGAACGGCGGCACGTTCAACCCGCACGTGATACTGATGTCAGGTGCGGCGAGGAAGCTCCAGCCCTTCGCCTTCAACGCCGAGATGTAGCGGTGCCGGAGGAAAGCCCACACGGCGAACCCGGCCGCCACCACACCGAGGATCACCAGGATCACGATCATGAACTCGGACACGAGGCTCCTTCTCTTGGCGCGCTATCCAACAGTCAGCTTCACTTTCGTGCCCTTGGGCACCATGTCGCCGGGCTTCAGGTCGATGCTGAAGGCAATCGTGGGGGGAGTCGCGTCGGGGACCAAGTCGATGACCTCGACGACGAGGCCGCGGTCAGTGAGGAGCTTCTCGGCCTCTTTCGGGTTCAGGGCGCCGGGCAATCCGATGTCGGGCACCTCGATCATCTCCGGGCCGCGCGACACGACGATGGTGACGGTGTCGCCGCGCTTGCCTGTGCCGGTCTTCGGGTCCTGGCGGATGATGCGGCCTTTCTCCACCTTGCTGTCGTATTCCTCGGAGGACGACACCTCGAAGCCGAGGTCCTTCAGCTGCTTGGTAGCCTCGTCGACGGGCGCGCCCACGAGATCGGGGAACCGGATGGGCTCGGGGCCCTTGGAGACCGTCAGATCGATGACCGTCTGCTTCTTCAGCGGGTCGCCGGTCTTGACCTCGACGTTCTTGCCGTCGGCGTCCTTGGTGGTGGCCTTCAGCACTTCACCTGTGGGAGCGGTCTCCGACCAGTCTTCCTTGACGTCACCGACGGTCATCTTCCCGTCGGTGATCGCCTGCTCGGCCCTGTCCTTCGTCAGGCCCACGACTTCCGGCATGGGGTAGCGCTCGGGCCCCAGCGACATCACGATGGTCACCTCGCCGCCGCGCAGCATCCGCTCGCCGGGGCCGGGGTTCGTGCTGATGGCCTGCCCCTTGGGGACGGTCTCGGAGTAGGCCTCCTGCACCACGAGCTTGATGTCGTTGGCCTTGGCTGCCTCACCGGCCTTCACCTCGTTCAGTGACGCCATGGGCGGCACCGTGGTGAACCGCCCGGCGGTCCACCACCAGGAGCCGAGCCCGATGCCGATCGTCAGCACGATGACGAGCAGGAGCAGGATGATGCCGCGCCGTCGGCGGTGCACCGGGTCCTGCGAGACGTGCAGCTGCGGGAAGACGGGAGTGCGTTGGCTGCGGGGCCGGTCGTACGCGGGCGACGGCGACCGCGGCGAGACGGGCGCGGCCTCCGGCGCGGGGATCGGCGTCGCGGCGGCCGCGGCGCGCCACTCGGCCTGGCTCACGACCATCGTCTCGGGCGTGGCGCCGGACGCGGGCCGGGGGCGCTCGCCGCTGCGGGGCCGCACGGGATGGGTGTCCGGCTCGACGGGGGAGGCGGGCAGCAGGGCTGCCGCGAGCTGGGGGTTGTCGGTGCCGCCGCCGCGTGCCAACTCGAGCTTGGCGCGCCGGACGCCCGAGAGCAGTTCGCGGCCGTCGCTGATCCGGGCGCGGGGGTCGCGGGCGGTCGCAGCGAGGACAAGGGCGTCGACGTAGTCGGGGATGGGCCAGTCGGCGGCGTGCCCGATCTCCGCGAGCCGCTCGGACGGGCGCTCGATGTCGACGTTCACGTGCCGATAGGCGATCTGGTAGTTGTTCTCACCCGTGTGCGGCTTCTTGCCGGTCAGCAGCTCGAACAGCACGACGCCGGCGGAGTAGACGTCGCTGCGGCCGTCGGGGCGGGCGTGCGTGACGAGCTCGGGCGGCAGGTAGCTGGCGGTGCCCACCAGCACGCCGGTGGCCGTCATCTGCGGCGAGCCGACCTGGCGGGCGAGGCCGAAGTCGGCCACCTTCACCTGGCCGCGGTCCGTGATCAGCACGTTCTCCGGCTTGATGTCGCGGTGCACCACGCCCGCCTCGTGGGCCGTAGCGAGCGCGGCGGCGATCTGCTCGAACAGCGTCAGAGCCCGCTCGGGGGCCAGCGGGGCTTCGCGGCTGATCACCTTGCGCAGCGTCTCACCCTCGATGTACTCCATCACGATGTACGGCTTGCCCTGTGAGGAGCCCTGGTCGAAGATGCTGACGACGTTCGGGTGGCTGAGCACCGCCGCGGCCCGCGCCTCGCGGTCGAACTTGGCCGCGAACTCGTCGTCCTCGCCGAGGTCGCTGCGCATCACCTTGAGGGCCACCTGCCGCGAGAGCCGCAGGTCGCGAGCGCGATACACCGTGGCCATGCCGCCGCGCGCGACCTTCGCCACGATCTCGTAGCGGTCGTCGAGCACTTGGCCGACCAACGGGTCGAAAGTGCTGTTCATGCCACTCCATGCACGGTCGGGGAAGGAGGCCGTGTGAGCCCGTCTGCACGGCGATTCTCCCACACGATCGGCCGCTCGCCGCGAATGCGGGCGGTGATCCACCATGTCGCCTCGACAGCGGCCATGCCGATCAGGCCTGCGACGACGCCGAAGGTCACCGTCGCGGGGTCGGACACGTCGAGGTTCAGCGGGCCGCGGAACGCGGGCACGGCGAACACCGCGAAGTAGAAGGAGTAGGCCACGGCCACCAGCAGGAGCCGCCACCAGACATAAGGCCGCGCGACCACCGACAGCACCCACGTGGCCGACATGATGAGCGCGATCAGCGTGGCCGTCGACGCGCGCACCTGCACGTCGTGCGGCAGGTCGGCGAGGCCGCCGCGCGTGGTGAGGTACGTGGTGAGCGCCGCTGTGGCGACGATGATGCCGCCGGGGACGGCCACCGCCAGCGTGCGGCCGACGAAGCCGGGGCGGGCGCGCTCCTTGTTCGGCGCGAGGCTCATCAGGAAGGCGGGGATGCCGATGGTGAACCAGCCGACGATGGTCATCTGCAGCGGCATGAACGGGTTCGGCAGGTGCAGGATGCCGACGGCGAGCGCGAGGATCACCGCGTAGATCGTCTTGGTGAGGAACAGCTTCGCGACCCGCTCGATGTTGCCGATCACGCGCCGGCCCTCGGCCACGACGTGCGGCAGGGTGGCGAACTTGTCGTCCAGCAGCACGATCTGGGCCACCGCCCGTGTTGCTGCGGCGCCGGAGCCCATGGCCACGCCCAGGTCGGCGTCCTTGAGTGCGAGGACGTCGTTGACGCCGTCGCCGGTCATCGCGACGTGGTGCCCGCGGGCCTGCAGCGCCGTGACCATCGCGCGCTTCTGCTCGGGAGTCACCCTGCCGAAGACGTCGCCGGCGTTGACGGCGTCGACGAACTCCTCGCCGTCGGGGAGCGTGCGGGCGTCGACGGCCGCGCCGATCGGCACGCCGAGCGAGCGGGTGACGGCCCCGACGGAGGCGGCGTTATCGCCGGAGATGACCTTGACGGCCACCTCCTGGGCTTGGAAGTAGGCGAGGGTGTCGGCGGCGTCGGGGCGCTGCACCTGGTCGAGCACGAGCAGGGCCGCGGGCGTGACCTGGCCCGGGGCGTCGGGTGCGTCCACGGCCGCGTGGGTGGTGGCCAGCAGCAGGACGCGGCGCCCGGTGGCGCCGATGTGCTCGGCTCGGTCGGCCACGTCGGCGTCGCCGAGCACGTCAGCCGCGCCGACCAGCCAGCTGCCCTCCCGCTCGAACGTCGCGCCCGACCACTTCTTCGCCGACGTGAACGGCGCCCGCGACACGACGCGCCAAGGTTCGACGGGGGTGGGCAGGTGATCGGCGATGGCGCGCATCGACGCGTTGGGCGCGGGGTCGGCGGCGGCCAGCTGGCTCAGCACCTCCTCGATCCGTCCGCGCGGCACGCCGAGCGGGATCACCTCGCCCAGCGTCATGGCGTGCTGCGTGAGCGTGCCGGTCTTGTCGGCGCACACCACGCTGACGCGTGCGAGGCCCTCGATCGCCGGCAGCTCCTGCACAAGGCAGTTGCGGCGGCCGAGCCGGATCACGCCCAGCGCGAAGGCCATCGATGTCAGCAGCACGAGGCCCTCGGGGACCATCGGCACGAGCGCGGCGGTGGCGCGCAGGACGGACGTCCGCCAGTCGGTGTCCGGCTGGCTGAACTGCACGACGATGTTCAGCAGTCCCACGGGGATGAGCAGATAGCCGACCACGCGCAGGATGCGGTCGATGCCCTGCCGCAGTTCGGAGCTGACCAGCGTGAATTTGGCCGCCTGTGCCGTCAGCTGGGCGGCGTAGGCGTCCGAGCCCACCTTCTCGGCCCGGTAGATGCCCGTGCCGGAGAGGACGTAGGAGCCGGAGAGCACGCCGTCGCCGGGGGCCTTGGTGACGGGGTCTGCCTCGCCGGTCAGCAGGGACTCGTCCACCTCGAGGTAGTCGGCGGCGACCATGGTGCCGTCGACGACCATCTGATCGCCCGGGCCGACGGCGATCAGGTCGTCGAGCACCACGGCGTCGCGCACGATCTGGTGCCGGTGGCCGTCGCGGATGACGGTGGGGTGCGCCTCGCCGACGACGGCGAGGTTGTCGAGCGTGCGCTTGGCGCGCAGCTCCTGCACGATGCCGATGACGGAGTTCGCGATGATCAGCAGACCGAACGCGCCCTGCAACAGGTGCCCCGTGACGAGCACGCAGCAGAACAGCACGAAGAGGATGAGGTTGACGCGCGTGAGGACGTTGGCGCGGACGATGTCGGCGGTCGAGCGGCCGGAGCGGGACGGGAGACGGTTGACGAGGTCGCGCTCGATCCGGTCCCGGACCTCCGCGGAGGTCAGGCCGTTCAGGTCAGCTGGCACGCCGGACGCTCATCTCGGCGAGGCGGGCCAGGGCGGTCCGTCCCTCCTCCGTCATCGGTGCGGCGGCGAGCACGGCGAGCGCGCGTGTGGCGCCGTCGTCGATCAGCTCCTCCGCGTGCGCCCGCGCCCCACTGGCCTCGATGAGCGCGGCCGCGCGGTCGACGTGGCCGTCGCTGAGGCCGGGCGCGCCGAGGAGGTCGTCGAGTTCGGCGGCGTCGGCGGGGTCGGCCGAGGCGAGGGCCGTGAGCACCAGCACCGTGCGCTTGCCCTCGTGGATGTCGCCGCCGTAGGGCTTGCCGGTGACGGCCGGGTCGCCGTAGACGCCGAGCAGGTCGTCGCGCAGCTGGAACGCGCGGCCGATGAGCGAGCCGAAGGAGCCAAGAGCGTCGAGCAGCTCGTCGCCGGCGCCGCCGAGGGCTGCGCCCACCTGCGCGGGGCGGCGCACCGAGTAGCTGGCCGACTTGTACTCCAGCACGCGGCGCGCCACGTCGAGTTCCGCGCTGTAGCCGGAGGCGCCCGTGACGCCGTATTGGGCGCTGACGTCGAGGTACTGCCCGGCGGTGACCTCGGCGCGCATGGCGGCCAGCAGCGGTCGGGCGGCGTCGAGTCGGTCGGCACCGGAGCCGTCGGCCAGCTCGATGCTCCACATCAGCAGCAAGTCACCGAGCAGGATGGCCGACGACGCACCGAACTCCGTGGCCGAGCCGCGGCCACCGCGTTCCGCGTGCAGCGCCTCGAGACGACGGTGGGCCGCGGGCAGTCCGCGTCGGGTGTCGGCGGCGTCGATCAAGTCGTCGTGGACCAGCGCGCTGCAGTGCAGCAGGTCGAGGGAGGAGGCGACGGCGAGCAACGCCGCGTCGTCGTCCGGCTGACCACCAGCGGCGACGTGCCCCCAGTAGCAGAACGCGGGCCGCAGCCGCTTGCCCGCGCTGACGTACTCGTGCGCGACAGGCAGCAGGTCCGTGGCGCCGACCGCCTCAAGCAGAGGTGTCTTCTCCGCGAGGAACACCTCGAGCGTTTCACCGACAGCCCCCAAGAACCCGGGGCTGAGCGGCGAGGCGGGATCAAACGGACGTGTCACGTGGGCAGCTTAGTCGAGGCCGGGAAAGGCGGGGCCGGGAAAGGCGGGGCCGGCAGAGCGCGCGTCATGCGAGGTCCTCGGGGTAGGCGACGTCGATCTCCGTGATCGTCTTGGGGAAGTCCTTCCGGTTGTTGGTGAGGAAGCGGTCGGCTCCGGCCTCGATCGCCGTCGCGAGGTGTGCGGCGTCGGCGGCCCGGAGTCCGTAGGTCACCGCGAGCGCCAACGAGGTGCGGGCAGTCGGCTCGTCGAGCGGGCGCAGGTCGAGCCGACTGAGGAGTCCCATCAGCGCCGCGGTCTCGGGCGATGCCGGGTCGGCGCGCAGCGGTTTGGCCAGGACTTCGGCGAGCAGGAGGACGGACCCGGATCCGACGACGTCGCCCGGCTGAGTGTCCGTGAACAACGCCCTGACCCGAGCGCCGAGCTCGTTCTCAGCATCGGCGGCGTCGATGAGGACGTCCGCGTCGAACGCCGTCCAGGTGCTCATCGCGCCCGACGGGCGGCGTCGACGTCGCCGATAAGCTCGGCTGTCCGCGCGGCTCCGAGGGGTGCATCAGCGAGCGGCCTTGTGCGCGCCTCATCCAGCATCACGCGGATCTGCTCGGCGTGGTCGCGCAACGCCGCGGTTCGGGGGGACCGGAGCGCGCTGGGGTGTATCAGGACAGCAACCACCTTGCCGTGGCGGGTGATCTCGACCCGCTCGCCCGCCTCGACCAGGTCGAGCTGTGCGGGGAGGGTCCGGCGCGCCTCACTGGCACTGATGACAGTCATGACCTGATTGTACGTTGTTGTACCAGTCTGTACGAGGCCTCGCTCCCACGGAAGTGCTGATCAATCGGGTGTGGGCTGTGTCGAATGAGGCGGGCGTCGGTGCACAGATCTCTGTATACGGGCAGCCAGGCCGCATAGGGGGCTGGGTGCTCGTATACAGAGATCTGTGCACCGGGCTTGGTACGGCTGCGGATCTGTGGGGATCGGTCGGGCTGTGGTCTCGGACCCTTCGAGACGCAGCCCCGCACAGTTTTCGCTCGGCGAAGGCCGGCACGCGGGGCTGCTCCTCAGGGACCGATGTCGGCCGTTCCTCAGGGACCGACGACTACCGCCCTATTACCCGCCCTGGGGCTCCCGGGGAGTGAGGGCTCGATGAGCACGTGCCGGAGTTCGTCGTCGGAAACGGCCCGAAATCGGCACTTTTCCGCAACGAACTCCGGGGCGTGCTCATCGGGGGCTGGTGGGCTCCGGGGCGTGCTCATCGGGGGCTGGTGGGCTCCGGGGCGTGCTCATCGGGCGCCGCAGGCGCGGATCGGGGGATCGAGGCTAGGGTCGAGGTATGAACATCGACACGTTCCACGCGCTCAAGACCGGCACTATCGACGGGCATGCCCGCAGGGTCGTCCCGCTGGGGACGCTGCGGGTGCCGAGCGGTCGGCTGGAGGCGAGCGATCCGTTCGTGAACCTCGGCGAGGGCGTGGTCATTGCCATCCCGCCGGGCGACTACCCGGCGGCCGTCACCATCGTCGACGTCAGCGACGAGCAGGACGGCAGCCACCTGCGCGAGAGCCACCTGAGCGTGATCCTCGCGGAGGGACTGCCCGTGCGCGTGGCGGGCCTGATGCCGGAGGGCGCGACGCGGCCGCCGGCCGAGGACGAGGCCCCGGGCGTGCCCGTGGACGCAGGCACCGTCGGATTCGCCGACGCCGACGCGATTCCCCGCTGCATGCCGGAGGACGACTGGTACGACGGCGTCTTCGACACCGGCCAGGACGGCAGCTGGTTCGCGCTGATGGACGACGAGAACCACTACATCGACGGCTCGGCCAACATCGTCTTCCCGCTGGCGCAGGCGGGCGAGAACGTCGTCCTGGCCCACTCCGGCTGGGGCGACGGGTTCTACCCGGTGGTCGGTACCTACGACGCGGCGGGCAGGCTGCTCGCCGTGCACATCGACCTGCAGCTCGTCGACGGCGAGGACGACGACGATGAGGACGAGGCAGAGCCGGAACCCGAGCAGAAGCCCGGCTTCTGGGGCCGACTCTTCGGCAGAGGCTGACCCGACGCCACCTTGCAGAGCGGCGAACCACTCCGGCCAGGAGCCTTCTGGAGCCGACTCTTCGGAAGGGGCTGACCCGACCCCTGGTCAGCGCGTATGCGGCAGGAAGCGCGGCGCCCAGCGGAGGAGCCCGGCCGCGCCGAGCAGCCCTAAGCCGCCGACCAACCCGGTGGCCAGCGGCAGGGAGGCCGCGGCGGAGACGATCCCGACCATGACGGGCGCCAGCGCCGAACCCGTGTCGGTGAACAGCCGCCAGGCGCCGAGGAACGACGCCGTCGCGCCCGTCGGCGCGAGGTCGGCACCCACCGTCATCAGGATGCCGCTGGACAGGCCGTTGGCCAGCCCGAGCAGCGCCGCGAGCGCTGTGAACCAGCCGACGGCGTGCCCGCCGTCGTGCGTGAACGACAGCGCGAGGAAGCCCGACCCCATCAGCACCATGGCGGGCAGCGCCGCCCACAGCCGCCCGTAGCGGTCCATCACCTGGCCGCTCGCGTAGAACAGAGCGAAGTCGAGCGCGCCCGAGATGCCGACGACGAGCGCGATCCCCGAGGCGTCCATCCCGATGGACACACCCCACAGCGGCAGGACGACCTGGCGCGCTGCCCGCACCGCGGCCAACAGCATGCACGCGGTGCCCAGGCGCAGCAACACGTGCCGGGAGCCCCACATCGCCCTGAACACTCCGGTCTGCTCCGGCGCGTGGGATCGGGGAGCGGCGCCCCCTCGGCGCGCGCCCGTTCCTCGGGGTCGGGGCCGAACAGCACCAAAGGCACGAGGCCCAGCATCAGCGCGGCGAAGAACCACAGGGACGACACGGCGGTGCCCGTCAGCGCGAGGAGCGCGGCGGCCAGGAAGGGGCCGGTGAACATGCCGAAGCGCGTGGATCCGCCGAGCAGCGACAGGGCCCGCGCGCGGAACGCCAGCGGCACGCGCGTCGCCATGAACGCGTGCCGCGCCAGCGCGAAGGCCGCGCCGGCCAGGCCGACGACGAACACCGCACCGGTCAGCCACGCGAGGCCAGGCAGCAGCGCACAGCCGACGGCGCCGGCCAGCGCCACCGAGCCGGCGATCACCATGGTGTAGCGCTCGCCGAGCCTGCCGACCAGCCAGCCCGCGGGGATGTTGCCGCACAGCGACCCGACGATCAGCGCCGACGCCACCAGCGCGGCCGTCGGGATGTCGGCGCCGCGCTGCGTCGCGATGACGGGGATGAGGGGAATCATGGCGCCCTCGCCGACCGCGAACACCAGCGACGGCAGGTAGACCATCGGGCCGTAGCGCCTCAGTAGCTCACCCATGCGCGGCTACTCGGCGACGCTGCGCAGCTCGATCGCGATCTGATCGGCGTCGAGGTTGGCGAGGATGTCGGCGAGCAGATCGGCGTCGAAGGTGCCGTTGTCGCGCGCGTTGAGAAGGGCCGTGCGCTGGGCGGCGATCACCGCCAGCCGGTGTGCCCGAGAGGCTTGGAAGCCCTCGGGCGTGCGCTCCTTGGCCTTCTCCGGCTCCGGGATCGATTCGGCGCTGGCGCGCATCAGGCGCATGATCCGGGTGCGCGCTTCGTCCGTCTGCGCATCGGCCGCGGTGGTGTCGACGTCCTTCTTCTCGATGGCGCGGAGCAGGGGGCCGATCGTGCCACCTTGCAGGACCAGCGAGACGGCCGCGACCACGTAGGCGATGAGGATCAGCACCGCGCGTTGCGGGGTGTCGGTGGGCAGGGTGTGGGCGGCGGCGACCGTGACAGCACCGCGCATGCCGGCCCAGACGACGGCCACCCCTTCACGCCAGCCCAGCGGCGCGCGAAGGAAGTAGTCGATGTCGGCGAAGGCGCGCACGAACCGCGACACCGCGCGGCTGCGGCTGGGATCGGGGGGAGCGGCACCGGTGTACAGGTCCGCCAGCCGCTGCTTGGCCTCCTCCGAGGTGATCGCCCGTTCCCGGAAGTCCTTGAACCGTTCCTTGACGGCGGCTCCGCGTTTGGCCTTGTGGGAAAGGAATCCCAGCAGCGGCGCGACGTAGGCGGCGCGCACAAGGATGGTCAGGACCAGTGCGCCGAGAGCGATCGCGATCGCGGGCCCCAGACCCGCATGCTCGGCATGCACGCTCATCACGATCGAGCGGATCTGCAGGCCCATCGTCAGGAACACGGCGCCCTCGAGCACCAGCTCCACCATGTGCCAGTTCTGCTGATCGGACAGCCGGTGCTGGGGCGAGAGTTCTCGCGGCGCTCGAATGCCCGTGATCAGGCCCGCGACGACGGCGGCCACCAGACCGGAAGCCTCGAGGAGCTCCGCGGGCATCGCGGCGAGGAAGGGCACGGTGAACGAGATGACGGTGTTGACCGTCGGATCGCTCACCCGAGACCTGATGACGAGGTTCAGCCGGCCGACAACCACGCCGATGACGAGGGCCACAGCCACCGAGTAGACGAATGCGCCGACGGCGTCCCAGAACGAGAAGGCGGCAGCCGTCGCCGCGATCGCCGTGCGCAGGATGACCAGGGCGCTGGCGTCGTTGAGCAGGCTCTCGCCATCGAGGATCGCCACCACTCGTTTCGACACCGATGTGCGTTTGATGATCGAGGTGGCCACCGCATCGGTCGGGCTGACGATCGCGCCGAGCGCCACGCCCCAGGCGAAGCCGAGGTCGGGGAGCACCAGCATGAAGAACAGGCCGAGGAGCAGCGAGCTGGCCACCACCAGGAACACCGACAGCCCGCTGATGGCGCCGAACTCGCGGCGGAAGTTCATCGCCGGCATCGACACGGCCGCCGAATACAGCAGCGGTGGGAGGACACCCTCGAGGATCAGTTCCGGCTCGATGTGCACCGACGCGAACATGGGCAGGAAGCTGGCCGCGACCCCGACCGCGACGAGCACCAGCGGGGAGGCGAGGCCGAGGCGGTTGCCGAGCGCGGTCGCGCCGGCGATCACCAGGAGCGAGGCCAGGGCGATATAGAGGAGTTCGATCACGGCTTGTCCGTTCTCAGGCGAGCAGTGCGCGCCAATCCTCAGTGTCGACGTCCAGCGTGACCATTCGCTGGGTGGCGCGGGTCAGCGCCACGTAGAGCACGCGGGCGCCGCCGGGGGCCTCCGCGACGATGCCGTCGGGCGACACGACGATCACGCCGTCGTACTCCAGGCCCTTCGCCTGCAGCGCGGTCACGACGATGATCCTGTCCTCGAAGGCCGCCAGCCGGGGGTCGCGCATCGCCAGCAGCTGCACCTCGGCGCGCAGCGACGGCGGGCAGACCACGCCGATCGTGCCGCCCACCTTCGCGGCCAGCTCCAGCAGGTGCGCGCGGAGGGCGTCGTGCAGGCCGGCGCGGTCGGTGGCGGCCAGCAGCGGCTGGATCCCGGTGGACCGCACGGCGCGCGGGAGGTCCGCGTCGGGGAACACCTTCGTGATGACGCGCGCGGCGAAGTCGAAGACCTCGCTGGGGGAGCGGTAGTTCGTGCTCAGGGTGAACGTGCGGCGCGGCGCGCGGCCGACCAGCTCGTCGAGCGCGCGGGCCGTCTCCTCCTGGTTCGGGTACGAGCTCTGCGCGGGGTCGCCGACGATGGTCCAGGACGAGTGCGGGCCGCGACGGCGCAGCATCCGCCACTGCATGGGAGTCACGTCCTGCCCCTCGTCGACCAGGATGTGCGCGTAGGTGGTCTGCGGGTCGTCGTCGGGGTCGACGACGCGCTCGTGGCGCAGCAGATCCGCCGTCGTGAGGACCTCGGCCACGCCGCCGCCCTCGATGAACAGGTCGACCTCCGGCTCCCGCTCCTCGGGCGCGGGGCCGAGGATGGCGGCCAGCTCGTCGAGCAGCGCGACGTCGGCCACCGACCAGCCGCGCGCCATGTCGGCCTGGCCGTGGTCCAGCCAGGCATAGGAGTCGACGAGCGCGGCGCGTTCCTCCGCGCTCAGGCCGGGTGCGACGCGGGCGACCACCGTGGGGTCGGCCAGGCGCGCCAGCACCTGCGTGGGGCTCTGCGCCGGCCACCAGGCCGACATGAACTGCCCCAGGTTCGGGTGCTCGCGCACCAGCGCGGACAGCTCGCTGGGACCGATCTCGATGTCGTCGGGGAACTTCGCGATGAGCGCCCGGGCGACGAGGTCGTTCGCCATGGCCCGGCCCCGGTTCAGCTTGGTGGCTGACAGCACCTGCTCGCGGATCCGGTCCAGCTCCTTGCCCTCCAGCCCGAGCACCTCGCCCTTGACCGTGACGCGCACGCGGCGGGTGGCGGGGTCGTCGACGACCGGCGTGCGCACGAGCGCCCGCAGCACGGGCACCATGCCCAACGAGCCCTTCACGGTGGCGGCGGCCGCGTCGTCGATCCGCTCGCTGACCACGCCCAGCACGTCGCTCGCGACGGCGCCGATCGCCTTGAGCGCCACGGAGTCCTCGCCGAGGCTCGGCAGCACGCGCTCGATGTAGTTCATGAACACCGACGACGGGCCCACGACGAGCACGCCGCCCTTCTCGAGCTTCGCGCGGTTGGTGTAGAGCAGGTAGGCGGCGCGGTGCAGCGCCACCACCGTCTTGCCGGTGCCGGGGCCGCCGGAGATGATCGTCACGCCCTGGTAGGGCGCGCGGATCGCCTCGTCCTGTTCCGCCTGGATGGTGGCGACGATGTCGCGCATGGTGCGCCCGCGGGCCCGGCTGAGCGAGGCCATCAGGGCCCCCTCGCCGATGATGGGCAGGTCGGTCTCGACGGAGGAGTCGAGGAGGTCGTCCTCCAGGCCGATGACCTTGTCGTCGCGGCAGCGCAGCACGCGGCGGCGCACCACGTCCATCGGAGCGGCGGGGGTGGCGCGGTAGAACGGTTCGGCGGCGGGGGCGCGCCAGTCGATCACCAGGGGCTCGTACTCGTCGTCGCGCACCCCGATCCTGCCGATGTAGCGGGTCTCGAGGTCCGTGAGGTCGATCCGGCCGAAGACGAGCCCTTCGTGCTCCGCGTCCAGCGTGGCGAGGCGCCGGGCGGCCTGGTAGGCGAACGCGTCGCGCTCGAACAGCGCGGTGCCGTCTTCCTCGCGGAGGAAGTCGGTGCGGTCGGAGAGGAAGATCTCCCTGCCCTGCTGCGCGAGCTGCTTTGCGCTGGCCGTGGCGGTGCCCAGGAAGCGGTAGACGCGGTCGACGTGGGCCTGTTCCAGCGCGATCTCTCGGAGTTGCTCGGAGCGCGAAGTAGTCAAGGTGGCGGTTTCCCTCGGTTTGAGACAGACGATCCAGTCTAGCCCTTCCGCGGGGCCGGGTTTGGTACCGGTGGGGGCATGCGGCAGAGTGGACGCATCCGACCCGCGTCCCCGAGCCGATTGAGCTGATGAGAGAGATGACAGAGAAGCAGACCCCCGTCATGGACGCGACGAAGTGGCTGGTGGTGGCACTGGCCGCCGTGATCGTCGTGCTGCTGGCCGTCCTCTCGCAGCGGCAGGACGCGCCGGGTGCAGCTCCGTCCGCGCTGGCGAGCACGCCGTCGGCGGCGGAGTCGCCCTCGGCCGCGCCCTCGGTCGACCCGGCGGAGGACGCCGCGCGCGACGCGTTCCTGCTCGCGCTGCCCCGCAGGGCCAAGGACGACCCGCTGGCGATGGGCGACGTCGACGCGCCCGTCGTGCTGACGGAATGGGCCGACTATCGCTGCCCGTTCTGCTCCGTCTGGGCCGAGGAGACGCTGCCCGCGCTGCAGCCGTTGATCGACGACGGCACGCTGCGCGTGGAGTTCCGCGACCTGGCGATCTTCGGCGACGAGTCGATGAAGGCCGCGACGGCGGCCCGCGCCGCGGGCGAGCAGGGCGCCTACTTCGCCTTCCAGCACGCGCTGTTCGTGGCGCTGCCCAACTCCGGGCACCCCGACATCCCCGACGACCTCGTGCACGGCATCGTGACCGATCTCGGCCTCGACCTGGAGCAGTTCAAGGAGGACTGGGCCGATCCCGCGCACGCCGAGGCCGTCCGGGCCGACACGGCCGAGGCGCAGCAGTTCGGCATCGGGAGCACGCCGTCGTTCGTGGTCGGCACGAGCTTCGTGCCGGGCGCGCAGCCGCTGGAGACCTTCCAGCAGGTGATCGCGGAACAGGCCGCGCTGCGCCGGTGATCGGCTACGGCGGGGCCTTCCTCGGCGGCGTCGCGGCGATCCTCAGCCCGTGCGCCGCGCTGCTGCTGCCCGCGTTCTTCGCGTACGCGTTCGGCGAGGACCGGGCCAAGCTGGTGGGGCGCACCGGGCTGTTCTACCTCGGCCTGCTCGTCGCGCTGGTGCCGCTCGGCCTCGGCGCCGGGGCGTTGGGCTCGCTCGTGACCGTGCACCGCGGCGAGCTGGCCGCCGTCGGCGGGACGGTGCTCATCGTCTTCGGCCTCGTCCAGGCGCTCGGCATCTCGCTCCGCGTCCCGGGCGTGGAGCGGCGCGGAGACCCGCGCGGCGCGGCGGGCGCTGTGCTGCTCGGCGCCACCTACGGCCTGGCCGGCGCGTGCACGGGGCCGCTGCTCGGCGCGGTGCTCGCCGTCGCGGCCGTCGGAGGCGATCCCGTCTACGGCGCCGTGCTGCTCGCGCTCTTCGGCCTGGGCATGGTGCTGCCGCTGCTGGTGCTCGCCTGGCTGTGGGATCGGCTGCGGCTGGGGGAGCGCGCCCGTCCGCGAGAGCTGCACCTCGGCCCGTTCACCACCACGTGGTTCCAGGTGATCTCGGGCGTGCTGTTCGCCGCCATCGGCGTGCTCTTCCTCACCACCGACGCCACCGCCGCGCTCGGCGGGCTGCTCGACGCCTCGGCGCAGGCCCGCGTCGAGGGCCGGCTGCGCGCGATCGCCGACGGCGTGCCCGACCTGGCGGTCGTCGGCGTGCTCGCGCTGCTCGTCGCGGTCGCGCTCTGGCGCTGGCTCCGCCGGCGCGCCTGAGCAAGCCTCGACGCCGCTTTACCGGCGCGCGAGGCGCGGGAGCGTGAAGTCCCTGTTGGTGGGGCGAGGGTCCTCGCCGGTCAGGCGCTCGTGCAGCTCGTAGACCGCGAGCGCGGCGCTGCCCAGCTGCGCCCAGGGTTCCGGCCCGGCGGGGGAGGCGGCCGAGGCCCGGAGCGCGCCGTCGGCTCCGACGATCGGGACGCGAGCCAGCCAGTCGTCCGCGGAGCGCGTCCGCGGAACCCAGCCCGCAGGGGGCACGCCGTCGATGTCGACGGCGCCGTCGTGCTCGTCGACGACGCGGACGCCCCGCTCGGCGAGCCGGTCGGCCAGCAGCCGGACGAGCAGAGTCGAGCCCCGGGTGTCGCCGTCGGCGCTGACAAGCATCCAGCGCCCGAACGTGCGCTCCACCGAGAGCGGCAGCGCGAGCAGGGCCGGTGCGTCCGGGGTCTCGGCGAGGGAGAGGAGGAGCGAGGCGAGCGGATCGGCGAGCCCGGCTGCGACGTCGCCGACGGTGCGGTCCAACCACAGCGCGGCCCGCTGCGCAGGCGTCTCGACGGGCGCCGTTCCCTCCAGCGCGTGGCGGCGGAACGCGAGCCAGACGTCGTCCAGGTCGTCGACGAGGCTCCGCCAGCGGGCGGCCTCGTCGGCGCCGAACCGGGCTGCGACCGCGCGGTACTGGGCCCCGCGCTCTGCGGGCAGCGCGATGCTCGTGCCGTCGGGGAGCGGGTGCTCGGCGGGCGGCGCGGCGACGAGCTCGAGCCCTGCCCCGTTGAGGGCGGTCACGAGGTGCGCGCCGGACTTCTTGAACAGATCCCGCCAGGCGGCGGGCAGGAGGAGCGGGCCGTCGTCGGACCAGTCGGCACCGAGCGCCGAACCATCGGTGACGAGCGTCACCTCGTGGCCGAGGCGGGCGAGACGGGCGGCCGCGGCCATCCCCGCCAGCGTGGCCCCACGCACCGTCAACACGCGGACCAGCTTAGGGCGTCAGCTCTTGTCGTCGCCTTCGTGGCGGCGGCGCCATTGCTCGTCCAGGCGCTCCATGAACTCGGTGCCGGGGTTGGTGGGGCGCGGTTCGGGGGAACGGCGGCGGGTCACGCCGGAGCCCTCGTCGCCCACGCGGCGCCACGAGCTGATCCCGATGAGCGCGGAGGCCAGCATCACGAGGAAGCCGACCACGCTGATCGCGGGATGGAACTGCACGCCGCCGAGGAGGACGACGATGCCGACGACGAAGCCGAGGCCGGCGAGCGCGGCCCGGCGGCGGTGCACCCGGAGTTCGGCGTTACCGCTCAGGGTCTCGGCCAGCTTCGGGTCCTCGGCCATGAGGGATGCCTCAAGCTGCTCGAGCAGCTTGCGTTCCTGCTCAGAAAGCGCCATGGCATCTCCCTCGTCGGCTGATTACCTGCATTCTATGCCGCTGCGCAACCGTCGGCATCACTCGGTCCGAGGTCCTGCGGCGGCAGGCCGGCGACGAGGCAGCAGCGACGGTGGGAGCACGCGGGCGAGCACGCGGTTCCGCGTGCTCGCGGCCCGATCGAGCGACACCCTGAGCGCGGTGACCTGCGCCACCAGCTGGCCGGAATCCGCGCCGCCCGGGGCGAATCGGCTGAGCTCGACGGTGTGCGCCAGCGTGGTCAACGCGGCCGCGCCCTGCGGCGGGAGCGACGGCGCCGCGGCCGCCGCGGCGGGACCGGGCGAGCCCTCGGGCCAGGGGAGACGGTAGTCGGCGAAGAGCGCACGGACCTCGCGCCAGGCCCCGTCCGCCGCCTCGTCCGTGGGCTGACCCGCGCGCAGTCGCGAGCGGCGCTGCAGGATCCGGCCTACGCCGGGCGCGGCGGCGAGCGCGACGACCAGCAGCACCGGCAGCAGCCAGCCGAGGGGCAGGCCCCCGCTGGCCGACCCGACGGTGTTCGGCTGCGACGTGGCGGTCGGCGTCGGCTCGACGCTCTGCGTCGGCAGGGTCGTGGGCTCGGCGGACGGCGTCTCGCTCGGCGTCGCCGTCGGAGTCTTGGTCGGCTGCGGGCCCGCGGGCTCGGTGTAATCCGGATCGCCGTCGTAGGCCGGCGTCGGCTCGAACGGCACCCAGCCGAGGCCGTCGAGGTACAGCTCGGGCCAGGCGTGCGCGTCGTGCGCCGTCACCTCGTAGCTGCCGTCTTCCTGGCGCTCGCCCGGCGTGAAGCCGATCGCCATCCGCGCGGGGATGCCGTAGATGCGGGCCATGGTGATCATGCCGGCGGCGAAGTGGATGCAGTAGCCCTTCTTGCTGCTCAGCAGGAAGGTGCTGATCACGTCGGCGCCCGACGACGCGGGCGCGGAGAACGAGTAGTCGAACTCGCCGGAGCGGAGGTAGCGCTGGATCAGCAGCGCGGCCTCGCCCGCGGTGTTCGCCTCGGCCGTCACCTGCTCGGTGAGCTCGCGCACGGCGGGGTCGAGCCCCTCGGGCAGCTCCTTCGTACGCGCGTCGGGGGCCGCGCCGGCCTCGGCGGAGAGGATGCTCTCGCGGGTGGCGTTCGGCACGCTCGACACCACGCTGTATTCGAGGCCGACGGTCTGATCCGCGCGATCCTTGCCGGTGGCGACGATGCTCAACGAGTCGAGGTCGTAGCTCCACGCGCCGTCCGCGCGGATCCGGCGCGGGGCGAACGGCGCGGGCAGGTACTCCGACTGCGCCGACATGGTGACGGTCGCCTCCACCTCGTCGCCCGGGAAGTTGTAGGCCCGGTCGAGGCCCGTCCGGTGCAGTTCCATCGGCACGAGCCGCGCGCCGTCGGTGGTGAGCAGCGGCAGCGCGACGGTCCGGAGATAGAGCGGCCTGCCGTCGGTGGAGGTGTAGGTCAGCACCTTCGCGTCCGCGGGGCGGCGCAGGTCGCGGTCCAGCTGCACCTGAGGGTCGGCCAGTTGGATGGGGCCGTCCGGGCCGTCGGAGCCCCACGAGCGCGGGTCGGCGATGGGCACGAGCAGGGCGAGGATGAGCGCGAGCACCGCGGCCGTCGCGCCCATCCCGAGGCCGGTCGCGGCGCGGGACGCCTGGAAGGGTGCGCGCCGGGAGAGCTTGCCCGCGGCGTCGCGCGCCAGCGGTGTCGACACCAGCAGCACGAGGACGTAGGCGAGCACCACGGGCAGGGAGAGGAGCCAGGGCAGTTCGGGGCGGATCAGCAGCGCGGCGGTGCCGAACGTGACGGCGAGCGGCACGATGGACCACGCCGGCTGCTCGAGCGCGTTGGCGAGCAGCTCGACGGTGAGGATGAGGACGGACGCCAGCACCAGGATGAGCCACGTCAGGCCCGACGTGTTGGTCACCGGGGCGGCGCCGTTGCGGATGGCGTCGACCCCCGTCGACACCAGCCACTCGAACGCCGACGACGGCCCGAGCCCGGAGAGCGACAGGCCGAGCAGCCCGAGCACGACGACGAGGCCGACGAGCTGCGCGAACGCCACCGCCAGCCGCGGCACGCGCAGCGCGGAGAGCCCGGCGCCGAGCGCGACCGCGGTGGCGAGCACCGGCAGCGGGAGCAGGGGGAGCGCCGGGTCGTTGATCAGGAGGCTGAGCGGCAGGAGCGAGAGCCAGACCGCGACGCCGGCCACCAGGTGTGCGAGGGGTCTCATGCCTTCGCCACCCCCTTCCACACGTCGGGAACGGGCCGACCCGGCGTGTACGACCGCACGGTCCATCCGCCGCTGACCAGCAGCGAGCGTGCCGCCTCGTGCTCCTCCGACGGCTCGCCCCACGCCTCGGCGTCGGGGATCAGCGCCACCCTGCTGCGGGCCCGCCCGCCGGCGGCGGTCAGGGCCGCGGCGTCGCGGGTCGTCAACAGGCCGGTGACGGCCACGAGCGAGGCGGCCGACGAGAGCAGTTCGGGGTCGTCGACGGCGGTGCCCAGCCAGGACTCGCCGGACGGGGCGAGGTCGGTCAGCGCCTCGAGCACGAGGAGCCGGGCGGTCTCGCCGCGGGTGTGGCCGGGGTCGCACACCGGGCCGGAGGGGGCGACGATGGCCAGCCTGCTGTGCTCGGAGCAGAGCAGCGAGGCCACCGACGCCACCGCGGAGACGACCCATTCGAGCGACCCGTCCGGCCCGTCGCCCCGGTGCGCGGCCGCGCGGTTGTCGAGGATCAGGGTGCTCGACGGGTCCCACGGATGCTCCTCCAGGCGCACCATGAGCTCGTCCTGTTTCGCGCTCATCTTCCAGTGCACGCGGCGGATGTCGTCGCCGTGCCGGTGCTCGCGCACGAGCACGTCGTCGCTGCCCGCGTGGCCGATCCGCTGCGGCGTCGCGTCGCCCGCCGAGCCCATGCCCGCGCCGCCCGTCAGGCCGTCGAGGGCCCACACCCGGGGCGTCACGCGCAGTTGCGTGGCGGGGCCGGACGCCGCGAACGACACGGTGGCCAGCGCCAGGGCGTCGGTGGCCCGCGCCCGCAGCGGGCCGAGCTCGAACCGGCCGCGCCGCTCCGGCGTGACGCGGTAGCCGACGGCCTGCGCCCACCGGCCGAAGCCGCGGGCGATGGAGAACTGCGCACCGCCGCCGAGGGCGGGCGGCGCCTGGTCTGTGAACCGTAGCGCGGCGGGCTGCGCGGGCGTCTCGTTGGTCAGCTCGACGACGACGCGGGCGGTCTCGCCCAACGGGAGCGCCGGCGGGTCGACCTCGCGCCGGGAGCTGACGCGCGGCGGCGCGAGCAGCAGGTGGGCGAGCGCGATCAGCGGCAGCAGCGCGAGGACTCCGGTGAGCCATAGGAGGCTCCGCTCGCCCGCGACGGCGGCGGCGACGGACGTCACCACCCCCAAGGCGAGCAGCGTGAAACCGCGGCCGGTCAGCCGGGCGCGACGCCGCATCCGCTACCTCCGCTCCGGGGTGGGGATGGCTCCCACCGCGGAGGCGATGATGCCGGCCGGGTCACGCCGGGCGACCTGCGCCTCGACGGTCGGCAGGATGCGGTGCGCGAGCACGATGCCGGCGAGCGCCCCGACGTCCTCGGGAATCACGTAGTCGCGCCCCGCAAGGGCGGCCGCGGCGCGCGCGGCGCGCATCAGGTGCAGGCTGGCGCGCGGGCTCGCGCCCAGCCGCAGGTCGGGGTGGTGCCTGGTGGCGTCGACGATGGCCACGATGTAGTCGTTGATGACCGGCGCGACGTAGACGGCGCGGATCGCGCGGATGGCGGCGGCGACGGTCTCGACGTCGGTGACGGGGCGGACGGTGGCGAGCTGGTCGCCGACGCCATGGCTCTCCAGCATGGCGACCTCGGACGCGCGCGCCGGGTAGCCCATGGTGATGCGCGCCATGAAGCGGTCGCGCTGGGCCTCGGGCAGCGGGTAGGTGCCCTCCATCTCGATGGGGTTCTGCGTGGCGATCACCATGAACGGCTGGCGCAGCCGGTACGTGTGGCCGTCGGCCGACACCTGGTTCTCGGCCATGGCCTCCAGCAGCGCCGACTGCGTCTTGGGTGAGGCGCGGTTGATCTCGTCGCCCACCACGATGTTGGCGAAGATGCCGCCCTGCTTGAACTCGAACTCGCGCGTCGACTGGTTGAAGACGCTCACGCCCGTCACGTCGCTCGGCAGCAGGTCCGGCGTGAACTGGATGCGCTTGACGTCACCCGCGATGGAGCGGGCCAGCGCCTTGGCCAGCTGCGTCTTGCCGACGCCGGGCACGTCCTCGATGAGGAGATGCCCCTCGGCGAGCAGGACGGTCACCGCGATGCGGAGCTGTTCCGGCTTTCCCTCGATCACCTTGCTCATCTCGCCGATGACGGCGGTGGCGAGGTCTGCGACCTCAGGCAGTGAGGGCAGCGGGTTCTGGATCACGTGGGTCTCCTCGGGTCGGCGCGGCCTTCCCAAGCGTAGCGAGTCCCGCAGCGAGCGCACAGACGCCGGAAAATGGGTGGCAGGGGGAGGAAAGTGGGCTAAAGTGGCGCACAGTGGAGCGAAGTGGTGGCCCGGTGGAGGAAGGAGGTGCCCTGCGATGTTTCTCGGAACGTACTTTCCGAAGCTGGATGACAAGGGGCGACTCATCCTTCCGGCCAAATTCCGCGACGCGCTCGAGGAGGGACTGGTGGTGACCAGGACCCAGGAGCGGGCGCTGGCGGTCTACTCCAGGGCGGCCTTCGAGCAGAAGATGGCCGCCCTGCTCAGCGCTCCCAGCACCGTCAAGCAGGTCCGCGACTACCAGCGCATGCTGATGGCCGGGGCCAGCGATGAGGTTCCGGATCGGCAGGGCAGGGTGACCCTTCCCCCACACCTGCGCGCCTACGCCGGGCTGGACCGCGACGTCGTGGTGATCGGGGCGGGCGACCGCGCCGAGATCTGGGATGCCGAGGCCTGGCAGAAGTACTCCGAGGCCAGCGAGGCCGGCTTCTCGGAGATGGACGACGAGTTCGCCGCTGTGGGCGGACTCTAGCTCCCACTCGGTGGCTCCCGGCCGGACCGTACCTGACCTCCCTTCCCCGGGGCCAGGGACTCAAGGGCCCGGAAGGGAACCTCCGTGTGGGAGAGAAGAACGACGAAGAACAGACGAAAGGGTCGAGGGCCTAGCCAATGCCAGGTTTTGCGGATGTGCACGATCCGGTCATGCGTGACCGGATCGTCGACGTTCTGCGCCCTGCGCTGCAGGAGCCCGGCTCGGTCTACGTCGACGGCACCCTCGGACTGGCCGGGCACGCCCGCGCGATCCTCGAGGCCTGCCCCGAGGCCCGGCTGATCGGCATCGACCGTGACCTCGACGCGCACGAGGTGGCGCGCGAGCGGCTGGGTGTCCTGGCCGAGCGGGCGACGCTCGTGCACGCCGTCTACGACGAGCTGCCCGACGTGCTGGCCGACCTCGGCGTCTCGTCGGTGCAGGCGATCCTGCTCGACCTCGGCCTCTCCTCCCTCCAGATCGACCGCGCCGAGCGCGGGTTCGCCTACCGGGTCGACGCGCCGCTCGACATGCGCATGAACCAGGCGACGGGCCCGACGGCGGCGGACTTCCTGAACCAGGCCTCGCAGGGCGAGATCGCCACGGTGCTCAAGCGCTACGGCGAGGAGCGGTTCGCCGACCGGATCGCGCGCGCCGTCGTCGCCGAGCGGGCGGACCGGCCGTTCGACCGCTCGGGCCGGCTCGTCGAGGTCGTCTCCGCCGCCATCCCCGCCGCCGCCCGGCACTCCGGCGGGCATCCCGCCAAGCGCACGTTCCAGGCGCTGCGCATCGAGGTCAACCGTGAGCTCGCCGCGCTCGAGGGCGTCCTGCCCGCCGCCGTGCGGGCGCTCGCCGTCGGCGGCCGGATCGCCGTGCTCAGCTACCACTCGCTCGAGGACCGCCTCGTCAAGCGCACCTTCGCGGCCGGGGCCAGCGACCGAGCGCCGCGGAACCTGCCCGTGGTCCCCGAGAACCTGAAGGCGGAGCTTCGGCTGCTCACCCGCGGCGCGGAGCGCCCGGACGAGGCAGAAGTCGCCGTCAACCCCCGGGCCGCATCCGCGCGGTTCCGGGCAGCCGAGCGCGTGAGGGAGGCAGCGTGAGCGCAGAGACCATCGCCCTGGA
This sequence comes from Arachnia sp., assembly GCA_047602285.1. Lineage (GTDB taxonomy): Bacteria > Actinomycetota > Actinomycetes > Propionibacteriales > Propionibacteriaceae > Arachnia. The sequence goes on along the minus strand of JASGHR010000001.1, from coordinate 805,679 downwards.
GGAACGTCCCCGAACTCAGCCGAGGCTGCGCCTCGTGCAGGCCCCCACCGCGACCGTCTCCACCTTGGGGTTCGTCGGGATCGTCGTGCTGCTCATCGCGGCCGGCCTGGCGGGCGTCATGTTCGTGACCACCTCCGTCGCCGCGCAGTCGCGCGAGCTGAGCTCGCTGCGCAAGGAGGCCACGACGCTGGGCTACGAGAGCGCGGCCCTCACCTCCGAGCTGCAGCGCGTCACGAGCGCCAACGCCCTCGCGCTGCGCGCCAGCGAGCTGGGCATGGTGCCCAACCCGTACCCCGTGTTCATCAACCTGGGCGACGGCACGATGACCGGCGAGCCGACCCCGGTCAAGGGTGACGAGCTGCCGTTCCTCCGCGGCAAGAAGCTCGCGCCCACGCCCATCACCATCGTCACCGAGCCGGATCGTCAGGACGTCCCGTGAGCGCGCGCTCCCCGCGCCCGGCGGCCCCGCGCCGCTATCGCAGGACGATGCGCCTGCCCGTCGGCCGTTCGGCCGTGCGGATCCGCCTCTTCATGGTGGTCATCGGCCTGGTCCTCGTGGGCACGTGCCTCAGGGCCGTGCAGCTCCAAGGGCTCGACGCCGACGCGTACGCCGCGGAGGCCGCCAAGAAGATGACCTCGACGCGCGACCTGCCCGCCAACCGCGGCTCGATCGTCGACCGCAACGGCGTGGTGCTCGCCACCACCGAGCCGGCGATGGTGGTCTCCATCGACCCGGAGATCGTCCGCACCAACGGCGCGGACAAGCGGTGGGCCATCAGCACGAAGAAGCAGCAGGAGATCGATGTGGCGCCCGACGCGGTCGCCGACATCCTGGTGCGTCACCTCGGTGGCACGCGCGACGACTATCTGAAGGCCATCGCGACGCCCAAGACGCGCTACAAGGTGGTTGCGCGCAAGGTGCCGGCTGCGACGTTCACGGCGCTGGAGGCCGAGCTGAAGCTCGGTATCGACGGCGACGGCAAGCGGCCCTGGTACGGCGTCTACGGCACGCCCGACCCCATCCGGGTGTACCCCAACCGCACGGTCGCCTCCAACGTGATCGGCTTCGTCGACGCCGATGGCAAGGGCATCAGCGGCCTCGAGTACGCGCTCGACGGCACGCTCACCGGCACGCCAGGCAAGATGGTCTACGACGCCTCGACGTACGGCAGGATCCCGCTGGGCACCAACATCATGACGCCCGCCGTCGACGGCGCCTCGTACCAGCTGACCCTCGACTCGGACCTCAACTGGATCGCCGAGCAGGCGCTGGCCGACGGGCTCAAGAAGTCGGGCGCCGCGAGCGGCATCGCGGTGGTGATGAACGCCAAGAACGGCGAGCTGCTGGCCCTGGCCAACGGCCCGAGCTTCGATGCGTCGAACCCCGGCGCGGCCGACGAGGCGGACCGCGGCAACCGCGCCGTCTCGCAGGCGTACGAGCCGGGCTCGGTGGAGAAGGTGCTGACCATGGCGGCGCTGGCCGACCAGGGACTCGTCACGCCCGACACGCCCGTCAAGGTGCCGGCGAGCATCGCGTCCGGCGGCCGCATGGTGCGCGACTCGTTCTCGCACGGCGAGCTGCACCTGACGGCGCGCGGCGTCGTCGCCCAGTCGTCGAACATCGGCACCATCATGCTGGCCCGCCAGCTCGACAAGGCGAAGCTGCGCGGCTACCTCGAGAAGTTCGGCCTCGGCACCAAGTCCGGCGTCGGGCTGCCCGGCGAGACGGCCGGCCGCCTGCCCGCGGCCGACATGCCCGACTACACGCGCGACCAGATCTCGTTCGGCCAGGGCCTCAGCGTCAACGCCGTGCAGATCACCGCCGCCGTCGCCGCGGTGGTCAACGGGGGCGTCTACCACCAGCCCACCATCATCAAGTCGGCCACCGCGGCCGACGGCACGGTCATCGAGCAGCCCACCCCCGAGAGCCACCGCGTGATCTCGGAGGAGGCCTCCGCCGCCGTGCTGGAGATGATGGAGTCGGTCATCACGCTCAAGGACAACAGGAAGATCCCCGGCTACCGCACGGCGGGCAAGTCCGGCACCGCGCAGCGCTACGACGAGACGTGCAAGTGCTACAGCGGCTTCACGTCGTCGTTCGTGGGCGTCGCGCCCGTCGAGGACCCGCAGCTCGTGGTCTACGTGATGCTCGACAAGCCGACCAAGGGCAACCTCGGCAGCCAGCTCGCGCTGCCCGTGGTGAACAACATCCTCGAGATGGCGCTGCCCCGCTACAACGCGACGCCGTCCTCGTCCGAGGCCCCCGACCTGCCGATAACGTACGACTGATGGAAAGCGCCCTTCGCCCGGCCGGCCAGCCTCCGGTCCCGCTGTCAGCCCTCGTCTCCGGACTGGGGCTGACCGGCGATACCGGGTCGAGGGCCCTGGTCACCGGCATCACGCTGGACTCACGCGCCGTCGAGCGCGGCTGGCTGTACGTCGCGCTGCCCGGCACGAGGGCCCACGGCGCGCAGTTCGCCGGCTCTGCGGTGGCCGCGGGCGCCTCCGCCATCCTGACCGACGACGAGGGCAGGGCCCTCCTCGGGCACGAAGGTGTGCCCGTGGTGGCGGCCGCCGACGCCCGGGCCGCGATGGCCCTGGTGGCCGCGCGGCTGTTCGGCGAGCCCGCCCGGGCGCTGACCACGCTGGGCGTGACCGGCACCAACGGCAAGACCACCACCGTCGCGCTGCTGCAGGCGGGCCTGGCCGCCGCGGGCCGCAGGGCCGGCACCATCGGCACCATCGGCTTCCGGCTGGGCGACAGGGAGATCCCTTCGCCCCGCGGGACCGTCACGACGCCCGAGTCTCCCGATCTCCAGGCCCTGCTCGCCGTGTTCGTGGAGCGCGGGGCCGACGCCGTCGCGCTGGAGGTCAGCTCGCACGCGCTGGCGCTCGCCCGCGTCGACGGCATCGCCTTCGACGTCGTGGGCTTCCTCAACCTCGGGCGCGACCACCTCGACTTCCACCGCGACCTCGACGACTACTTCGCCGCCAAGGCCCGCCTCTTCGAGCCCGGCAGGGCGGCGGTGAGCGTGCTGTGGGTCGACGACCCGCGCGGCGCAGAACTCGCCGCGCGCGTGCACGCCGAGGGCGCGAGCCGCGTCGTCACCGTCGGCACCGGGTCCGACGCGGACTACCGCCTCGAGGGCTACCGGGACGTCGCGCCGCTCGGCGGGGCGGCGACCGTCGTCCGCGGCGGCGAGGCGTTCGCGCTGACGCTGGCGCTGCCCGGCCGGTACAACATGATCGACGCCGCGGTCGCCTTCGCGATGCTCGAGGCCGTGGGCGTGGCCGCCGACGATGCGCTCCGCGGGCTGGCGACCGCCCAGGTGCCGGGCCGCATGCAGCGCGTCGACCTCGGCCCCGGCGCGCCGCTGGTGGTGGTCGACTTCGCGCACACCCCGCAGGCCGTGAGCGCCGCGGTCGAGTCGCTGGCCGCCGCAGGTCCCGTCGTCACGGTGCTGGGCTGCGGGGGAGACCGCGACCAGGCAAAGCGCCCCGAGATGGGCGCCGCGGCCGCGGCCGCGAGCGCGCTCACCATCGTCACCGACGACAATCCGCGCTCCGAGGACCCGGCCGCCATCCGCGCGCAGACCATCGCGGGTGCCCGCGCGGTGCCGGGGGCGACGGTGCGGGAGGTGGCGGGCCGCAGGGCCGCCATCGGCGAGGCGCTGCGCGCGGCCCCGGTGGGCGGCGTCGTGGCGATCCTCGGCAAGGGACACGAGCGGGGCCAGATCCTGGCCGACCGGATCGAGCCCTTCGACGACGTGGAGGAGACGGTGGCCGCCTGGCGCCGGCTGCGAGAGGAAGGAGACCATGGTGGAACCGACCACGATGGGTGAGCTCGTCGAGCTGATGCAGCCGGCCGCGGTGGAGCTGGTGGGCGACGACCTGCCGATCGGCCCCGACGTGGTGATCGACAGCCGCGCCGTGACCCCGGGCGCGCTGTTCGTCGCGCTGCCCGGCGAGCGGGTCGACGGGCACGCGTTCGCGCCGGCCGCGGTCGCCGCCGGTGCCGCGGGCGTGATCGGCATGTCCGTCACCGAGGCCGACGTCCCGCACATCCTCGCGGCCGACTCCGTCGAGGCCCTCAGCTGGCTGGCCCGTGGCCTGGTGCGCCGCGCCCGCGCCCGGGGGATGCTGAGCATCGGCGTCACCGGCAGCTCGGGCAAGACGAGCACCAAGGACCTGATGGCGCAGGTGTTCGAGGCCGCCGGCCCCACCGTCGCGCCCGTCGGCTCGCAGAACAACGAGATCGGCGTGCCGCTCACCGCGTGCCGCGTCGGGGCCGACACCCGCTACCTCGTCTCCGAGATGGGCGCCCGCGGCATCGGTCACATCGCCTGGCTCACCTCGCTCGTGGGCCTCGACATCGGCGTCTGCCTGAACATCGGCCGCGCGCACGTCGGCGAGTTCGGCGACATGCACGCCACCGCGCGCGCCAAGAGCGAGATCGTGGCCGACCTCGCACCCGACGGCTGGGCCGTCCTCAACGCCGACGACCCGCTGGTCGCCGAGATGGCCGACGCCACCCGCGCGCGGGTCGCATGGTTCGGCGAGGGCCCGCTGGCCGGCGGCGACCTGCGGGTCACCGCCCGCGACGTCGTGCTCGATCCCCTGGCCCGCCCCGCGTTCACCCTGGTTGCCACCGACGCCGCGGGGGAGCGCTCGGCGCCCGTGCGGCTCGGCGTGATCGGCCGCCACCAGGTCTCCAACGCGCTGGCCGCTGCGGCCGCGGCGCTCGCCGCGGGCCTCGACCTCGACGCCGTCGCCCGTGCGCTGTCGGCGGCCGGCCCGCGCTCGCGCTGGCGGATGGAGCTGACGACGCGTCCCGACGGCGTCGTCGTGCTGAACGACGCCTACAACGCCAACCCCGACTCGATGGCCGTTGCGCTCGACACGCTCGCCCGGCTCGCCGAGACCGCCCGTGAGACCCGTCCGGGGGCCCGCGCGATCGCCGTCCTGGGCGACATGCTGGAGCTCGGCCCGGACGCGGGCGAACTGCACCGCGACCTCGGCCGGAAGGCCGCCGCGGCAGGCGTCGCCGAGGTCGTCGCGGTCGGCACCCTGGCGGCCGATGTGGTCGACGGAGCCACGGCCGGCGGCGCGCCCGCCCGCGTGGCCGACAGAGATGACGTGGCGGATTCCCTTACGCTTACCCCCGGCGACGTGGTCCTGGTGAAGGGTTCCCGCGGCGTCGGATTGGAGAAGGTGGCGGCGCAACTGCTCGCCGAGGACGGAGGAGCGTCGTGATCAACATCCTGCTGAGCGGCGGCTTGTCGCTCGTCTTCGCGCTGATCGGGACCCCGCTGCTGATCCGCTTCCTGACCCGGCGCCAGTACGGCCAGTTCATCCGCGAGGACGGCCCGACGGCGCACTACGTCAAGCGCGGCACGCCCACCATGGGCGGGCTCGTGATCGTCGGTGCCGTGCTGCTGGCCTACGTCGTGACGCACCTGGTCCGCTGGCAGGCGCCCAGCCTGTCGGGCCTGCTGCTGCTCGGCCTTTCCGCCGGCATGGGCTTCCTCGGTTTCCTCGACGACTGGGCGAAGATCTCGCAGGAGCGCAGCCTCGGTCTCACGCCGCGGGGAAAGCTGATCGGCCAAGCGGGCATCGGCGCCGCGTTCGCGCTGGCCGCGCTGCACTTCCCGGACCACCGCGGCGTCACGCCGGCCTCGCCTGCCATCTCGTTCCTGCGCGATATCGGCTGGGCGACGCTGCCGCTGGTCCTGGCCGTTATCGTCATCGTCTTCCTCATCGCCGCGTGGTCGAACGCCGTGAACCTCACCGACGGTCTCGACGGCCTCGCCGCGGGCAGCGCGACGCTCGTGTTCGCCGCGTACACGATCGTCAACATCTGGCAGTTCAACCAGTGGTGCGGCCGCGCCTCCACGTCCGGCCCCTACTGCTACGAGGTCCGCGATCCCAACGACCTCGCGATGGTGGCCATCGCGTTCGCGGGCGCGTGCTTCGGCTTCCTCTGGTGGAACGCCAAGCCCGCCAAGATCTTCATGGGCGACACCGGCTCGATGGCCATCGGTGCCGCGCTCGCCGGCCTGTCGATCATGACCCGCACCGAGCTCCTGCTCGTGATCCTCGGCCTGCTCTTCGTGATCGAGGTGGGCTCGGTGGCGCTGCAGGTCAGCTACTTCAAGGCCACCAAGGGCAAGCGCATCTTCAAGATGTCGCCCATCCACCATCACTTCGAGCTGAAGGGCTGGGAAGAGGTCACGGTGGTGATCCGGTTCTGGATCATCTGCGGCCTCTGCGTGGCCATCGGCATGGGCATCTTCTACGCAGAATGGGTGGTGGCGCAGTGAGCCTCGACTGGATCCGCAGCGCGACCCGGCTGTCGAACTGGCAGCAGGCCTCCGTCGTCGTCGCGGGCCTCGGTGTGTCCGGCTTCGCCGCGGCCGACGGCCTGATGTCGCTCGGCGCGAAGGTGACGGTGCTGGACGAGTCCGAGGGCTATGCCGACAAGGCGATGCTGCTCGAGGCCCTCGACGTCACGGTCCGCCTGGGGAAGGGCGCGACGGCGACCCTGCTGGCCGGCACCGACCTCGTCGTCACCTCGCCCGGCTGGCGGCCCACCGCGCCGCTGCTGCGCCAGGCCGCCGCCGCGGGCATCCCCGTCTGGGGCGAGACCGAGCTGGCGTGGCGCATGATGCTGCCCGACCGTGTCATCCCGTGGCTCGGCATCACCGGCACCAACGGCAAGACCACCACCACGCAGATGCTGGAATCGATGCTGATCGCCGACGGCAAGAAGGCCGCCGCCGTCGGGAACATCGGCCGGCCCATCGTCGAGGCGGTGCTGGACGACGTGGCCTACGACGCGTTCGCCGTCGAGCTGTCCAGCTTCCAGCTGCACTGGATGAACGACGTGCCGCTGCACTCCGCCGTCGTGCTCAACCTCCACGAGGACCACCTCGAGTGGTACGGCGGCGAGGACGGCATGGCCCGCTACGCGGCCGACAAGGCGAAGATCTACCACGGCGTCACCCACTCGTGCGTCTACAACGCGGAGGAGCGGGCGACCGAGGCGATGGTCGAGGAGGCCGACGTGGCCGAGGGCGCGCGCGCGATCGGCTTCACCACCGGCATCCCCGCGGTCTCGATGATCGGCGTGGTGGACGACCTGATCGTCGACCGGGCCTTCGTCCCGCAGCGCCAGACCTCGGCGCTCGAGCTGGCCAAGGTCTCGGACGTGCAGCCGTTCGCGCCGCACAACATCGCCAACGCCACCGCGGCGGCGGCGCTGGCCCGCAGCGTCGGCGTCAAGCCCCAGTCCGTGGCCCAGGGGCTGAAGAACCTCACGCTCGCCGGGCACCGCATCCAGCAGATCGCCGAGTCCGGCGGCATCGCCTGGGTCGACGACTCCAAGGCCACCAACCCGCACGCGGCCGACTCGGCCATGCGCGCCTACCCCTCGTTCGTCTGGATCGCCGGGGGCCAGGCCAAGGGCACGACCTTCGACGACCTGGTGGCCCGCTACCGCGACCGGATGCGCGGCGCGGTGGTGATCGGCGTCGATCGGCAGCTGATCGCCGACACGCTGGCCCGACACGCGCCCGAGGTCCCCGTCCGGGTGTGCGACAACCCGCACACTGACGTGATGGATGAGGTCGTCGCCCTCGCGGGGGCGATGGCCCGGCCCGGCGACACGGTGCTGCTCTCCCCGGGCTGCGCCAGCCTTGACATGTTCGACAGCTACTCGGCCCGCGGCGATCGCTTCGCCGAGGCGGTGCAGCGGTACTTGAAGTAGGGGGACCAGCGATGGCGACCGACGCAGCGGCCCCGGCCCGCGCCACCACCTGGCAGCAGGTGAAGGCCCTCGCGGGCTCGCCGATGGCGCCCTTCTACTTCATCGCCGCCTCCGTTGCGGTGCTGAGCGGCCTCGGCCTGCTGATGGTGCTGTCGTCGTCGTCCGTGATCGCCATGTCGCGCAGCGTGGGCCCGTTCTACTACCTCGGCCGCCAGGCCATCCCGTTCGCCATCGGAGTGGTCGGCGCCGTCGCCCTGATGTTCCTGCCGCCCGACACGCTCCGACGCATGGGCTGGCTCGCGTGGGGGCTCGCGGTGGCGCTGCTCGGCCTCGTGCTCACGCCGCTGGGCATCGACGTCGACGGCAACAAGAACTGGCTGGGCATCGGCCCCGTCCAGATCCAGCCGTCGGAGTTCGCGAAGCTCGCGCTCGTCGTCTGGTGCGGCACGATCTTCCACATCAAGCGCGGCCGCCTGCACGAGCCGCTCCAGCTGGTGCTGCCCCTTATTCCCTTCGGCGGTCTCATCGTGGCCCTCGTCCTGGCGGGCAAGGACCTCGGCACGGGCCTGATCCTCGGCCTCATCCTCGTGATGATCATGTGGTTCATCGGCTTCCCGTTCCGCGTGCTCGCCCCGCTGGGCGCCGCGGCGCTGGCCCTCGTCGGCCTGCTGGTCTACGGCTCAGGCAACCGCATGAGCCGCATCGCGATCTTCCTCGACCCGCAGTCGAACACCGACCTGTCCAGCCAGCCGATGGCCGCGCTCTACGCGCTGGCCTCCGGCGGCTGGTGGGGCGCGGGGCTGGGCGCCAGCAAGCAGAAGTGGGGCGGGCTCAAGACCGGCGCGCACACCGACTACATCTTCGCCGTGATCGGCGAGGAGCTCGGGCTGTTCGGCGTGCTGCTGGTGATCGGCATGTTCGCGCTGCTCGGCTGGGCGGGCCTCGAGGTGGCGCTGCGCTCCGACAAGCTGTTCAACAGGATCGTCGCCGCGGGCATCACCGGCTGGTTCCTGGTGCAGGCCGTCATCAACATCATGGTCGTGATGCACCTGCTGCCGGTGCTGGGCGTCCCGCTGCCGTTCATGTCCTACGGCGGCTCGGCACTCATGGCGTCGCTGCTCGCGGTCGGCGTCCTGCTGTCGCTGGCCAGGGACACCCCGACGGCGCGGGCCTACCTGGCCTCGCGCAAGACGAAGTCGAGGCCGCGGATGACCAGCGTCATGGCCGCGTCCAAGGAGGATTGATACGTGGCCCCCACGAGCATCGTGCTGGCCGGCGGAGGCACCGCCGGCCACACCTCGCCCCTGATCGCCACGGCCCGGGCCCTCGAGGAGCTGGCCGACGACGTGCGCCTGCTCGCCATCGGCACGGCCAAGGGGCTCGAGACCACCGTCATCCCCGCGGCCGGGCTCGAACTGTCGCTGATCGATCCCGTGCCGCTGCCGCGCACGGTCAACGTGGACCTCGCGAAGCTGCCCTACACCCTCACCCGCGCGGTCCTGCAGGCTCGGCGGATCCTGAAGCGCGCGCAGGCCGACGTCCTGGTCGGCGTCGGCGGCTACGTGGCGCTGCCCGCCTACCTCGCCGCCCGCCTCGCCGGGATCCCCGTCGTGGTGCATGAGGCCAACAAGCTGCCCGGCATTGCCAACAAGGTGGGCGCGCGCTGGGCCCGGTTCGTCGGCACCACCTTCCCGGAGACCGTGATGCGCGGCGGGACGCTGGTCGGTATGCCGATGAGCCGGTCCATCACCTCGCCATCGGTCACGCCAGAGGAGGCGCGGGTCGAGTTCGGGCTCGACCCCGATCGCCCCACGCTGCTGGTCAGCGGCGGCTCGCAGGGCGCCGTCAGCATCAACACCGCCGTCCTCGGCGCCCGCGACGAGATCCTCGCCGCAGGCATCCAGATCCTGCACGTGCTCGGCCCGAAGAACTTCACGCCCGAGCACGTCGTCGTGCCCCACCCGTCGGGCGCGCGCTACGTGCCCATCGCCTTCGTCTCCGACATGGCCCGGGCCTACGCCGCCGCGGACCTGATGCTGGGGCGTGCCGGCGCGGGCACCGTGATGGAGACCTCCGTCAGCGGCCTGCCCGTGATCTTCGTCCCGCTGCCCTGGGGCAACGGCGAGCAGGGCAAGAACGCCGCGGGGCTCGTCGACGCCGGGGCCGGCTGGCTCGTGCAGGACGCCGAGCTGACTGCGGATAAACTTGCCGCGTTGGTGACCCAGGCGTTCGCCGACCCCACGCGCTTGGCCCGCATGGCCGAGACCTGCCGCGGGATGTACCCGTCGAACGCCGCCGAGGTCCTAGCCCGAGCCGTCCTCGCGGCGGCCGGGAGGAAAGGTAACTGATGCTCCTCAACCCCATCGAGGTCGTCCCCGCCATCGAGGTCGGCCCCGTGCACTTCATCGCGGCCGGCGGCTCCGGCATGAGCGGCGTCGCCCGGCTCTACGCGGAGCTCGGCATCCCGACGAGCGGCTCGGATCAGTCGGACTCGACGTCGCTGCAGAGCCTCGCCCGCGTCGGCGTGAAGGTCTACGTCGGGCACGACGCCGCCCAGGTGGGTGACGCGAAGACCGTCGTCATCTCGTCCGCCATCCGCGCCGACAACGTCGAGCTCGTCGAGGCCCGCCGTCGCGGGCTGCGGATCTGGCACCGGTCGGCCGCGCTCGCGGCGCTCATGCAGGGCAAGCGCGGCGTGTCCGTCGCCGGCACGCACGGCAAGACCACCACCACCGCGATGACGGCCGTGATGCTCGCCGAGGCCGGCCGGGAGCCCAGCTACGTCATCGGCGGCGCGCTCTCCACGAGCGGCGTCAGCTCCGCGATGGGCGCGGGGGAGGCCTTCGTGGTGGAGGCCGACGAATCGGACGCCTCGTTCCTGCAGTACCCCACCGAGATCGCCGTGATCACCAACGTGGAGGCCGACCACCTCGTCAACTGGGGCACCCCGGAGGCGTACGCCGACGGCTTCCGCGCGTTCGCGACCCGTCCCAGGGTCCGCCACGTCGTCATCAACGTCGACGACCCGGGCTCGCGCGCGCTGGCCGACACGCTCGTCGGCGAGGCCAAGCACATCATCCGCTACGGCGAGTCCGAGGACGCCGACGTGCGGATCATCGACGTCGAGGCGCACGGCATGGGCGTGGCCGCCACCATCACCTACGGCGACGAATCCGGCAGGATCGTGCTCCAGGTGCCCGGCAACCACAACCTGGCCAACGCGTCGGCCGCGTACGCCGTCGGCCGCCTGCTCGGCCTCAGCCACGACGAGGCGGTGGCAGCGCTCGGCCGGTTCGAGGGGACACTGCGCCGTTTCCAGCTGATCACCGACACCGCGGGCATCCGCGTCTACGACGACTACGCGCACCACCCGACGGAGATCCGCGCCGCGCTGACCGCCGCGCGCCGGGCCACCGCCGCCGGGAACGAGGCCACGGGCCTCGGGGGGCGCCTCATCGCGTGCTTCCAGCCGCACCTGTACTCCCGCACCGTCGACTTCGCCGACGAGTTCGGCGAGGTGATGACCCTGGCGGACATCGCCGTCATCAACGACGTCTGCGGCGCCCGCGAGGACCCGATCCCGGGCGTCACCGGCCAGCTGGTGGTCGACGCCGCGAAGGCGCACGGCGCGAAGGAGGTGGTTTACGTCGTCGAGAAGTACGACCTGCCCGCCGCCCTGAACGAGATCGCCCGGCCCGGCGACCTCATCATCACGCTCGGCTGCGGCGATGTCACCATCGTCGGCCCGCTGCTGGCGACCCTCCTCAAGGAGCACCCGGAGGCCGTGCGGCCGTGACGCAGCCCCTGCCCCCCGGCGCCTTCGCGAAGGCTCTTCAGGAGAAGCGCGCGGCCGCCCGCCGCCGCAAGCTCCTGATCTGGGGGATCTCCGCCGGCGTGATCGTGGTCACGCTCGTGGTCTTCTACCTCGCGTTCCTCTCCCCGGTGTTCGCCGCCCGCCAGGTGGTGGTCACGGGGACGGAACTGCTCGACGCCGACGAGGTGCGGCAGGCCGCCGCCGTGCAGGTGGGGGAGCCGCTGGCCCGGCAGGACATGGCAGGCATCGCGGCGCGCGTCCAGGCGCTGCCCGCGGTGAAGGAGGCCACCGTCGGGGTGGTGCTGCCGGACACGGTGGAGATCGCGGTGACCGAACGCACGGTGGTCTTCCAGCGCACCAACGAGGGCCAGGTCGAGTGGATCGACGCCGACGGCGTCGTCTTCCATCGCACGGCCAAGCCGACGAAGGGCGTCGTGCAGGTGCTCGCGCCCACCGCGGACGAGCGGCTGCTGCGCGACATCGCGACCGTCGCCGCCCACCTGCCCGAGACGGTTCGCAAGGACCTGAAGACGCTGCGCGCCGACGGCATCGACGACATCAGGCTGGTCCTCACGGAGAAGCGCAGCGTGCTCTGGGGCAACGCGGCGGAGTCGGAGCTGAAGGGCGAGGTGCTCGCGGTGCTGCTCTCCAAGGAGGCGCGCGTCTACGACGTGTCCGCGCCCCGCACGCCCACCACGCGCTGACCCTCAACCCTCAAGGTGAACAAACCCTGAAGTACCGCTTGAGGTCAATCGGGGCCGTTTTCCCCGCGCCGTTGGACGGCGCGTCGAGGCCTCACCTAACCTTCAGCACATGGCAAGCGCATCTCAGAACTACCTCGCCGTGATCAAGGTCGTCGGCGTCGGCGGCGGCGGCGTCAACGCCGTGAACCGCATGATCGAGGCCGGGCTCCGCGGCGTGGAATTCATCGCTGTGAACACGGATGCGCAGGCGCTCCTGATGAGCGATGCGGACGTCAAGCTCGACATCGGCCGCGAACTGACGCGCGGCCTCGGTGCCGGCGCGGATCCCGGCAAGGGCCGCCAGGCCGCCGAGGACCACTCCGACGAGATCGAGGAGGCCCTGCGCGGCGCGGACATGGTGTTCGTGACCGCGGGCGAGGGCGGCGGCACCGGCACCGGCGCCGCGCCGATCGTGGCCAAGATCGCCCGCTCGCTCGGCGCGCTGACCATCGGCGTCGTGACCCGCCCCTTCTCCTTCGAGGGCCGCCGCCGCGCGACCCAGGCCGAGTCGGGCATCGAGTCGCTGCGCGAAGAGGTCGACACCCTCATCGTCATCCCGAACGACAAGCTGCTGCAGATGACCGACCACCAGGTCGCCATCCTGGACGCCTTCAAGCAGGCCGACCAGGTGCTCATGCAGGGCGTCTCGGGCATCACGGACCTGATCACCACCCCGGGCCTCATCAACCTCGACTTCGCGGACGTGAAGTCCATCATGAGCCAGGCCGGCTCCGCCCTCATGGGCATCGGCTCGGCCCGCGGCGAGGACCGCGCCCGCGCGGCCGCCGAGATGGCCATCTCGTCGCCGCTGCTCGAGGCGAGCATCGACGGCGCGCACGGCGTCCTCCTCTCGATCGCCGGTGGCTCCGACCTGGGCCTGTTCGAGGTCTCGGCCGCGGCCCAGCTCATCGAGGAGGCCGCGCACGACGAGGCCAACATCATCTTCGGCACGGTCATCGACGACGCCCTGGGCGACGAGGTGCGCGTCACCGTCATCGCCGCGGGCTTCGACGGGGGGCAGCCGCAGAAGCGCGTCACCCGCCCCGTCGAGCAGCGCCCGTCGCAGCAGCGTCCGGCCGCCACGCCCGCGGCCGCGCCGGTCTCGGCCGCCCCGCAGGCCAGCCCGATGCCCGGCCAGCGTCCGACCTTCAACCGCCCCGCGGACGTGGAGGACGACGACGACCTGGATGTCCCCGACTTCATGAAGTGAACCCGTCGGTGCGTCGTGGCGGGCGCGAGGCGCGCGCCACGATAGCCTGACCTCACTGTTAGAACGTGAAGGAGGCACCGTGGGCGTTCGCAAGATCGCTGCGTGGATGGGGCTCGTCGAGGACGGGCGCTACCAGACGGACGACCCCATCGACGACGAGGCCACGAACGAGGTCTACGTCGACGAGCCCAGTCAGGAGGTGAGCAAGGTGTCTCAACTGCCCGCAAGGAAGCCGGCCCCGCTGGCGCCGGTCGCGCAGCCGGAGGTTGCCGACCTGAGCCGTATCGTGAGCGTCCGTCCGCGGTCGTTCAACGAGGCGCGGGTCATCGGCGAGAACTTCCGGGACGGGATCCCCGTCATCATGAACCTCTCGGAGCTCGAGGACGGTGAGGACAAGCGCCTCGTCGACTTCGCCGCAGGCCTGATCTTCGGGCTCCGCGGAAACTTCGAGCGCATCTCGAGCAAGGTCTTCCTGCTGTGCCCCCACAACCTCGTGGTCGGGCCGGAGGACAAGGAGCGCATCGCCTCCGGCGGCTTCTTCAACCAGAGCTGAGGGCGGAGCCCCGAGGCACTGGTACGCCGAGCCACCGCTAGGCTAGCCTGACAGCTACCCGGGCCCCGGGTGGCTTTTCCCATCGACGATTCTTGGAGCACACATGAGCTTGACCCTGGATGAGGTCCGCCAGATCCGCTTCCGCATGACGCGGCGTGGTGAGGTCGGCTATCAGGTCGGCGACGTCGACACCTTCATTGACAAGGTCGAGCTGACGTTCGACGAGTTCGAGAAGGAGCGCGAGCGCCTTCGCCGCGAGGTCGAGTCCGTGGGGTCGGCCGGCGTGCAGGAGAGCGAGCCCGCCGACGGCGCATCGGCCGCGGAGCTCCAGGAGAAGGACGCCGAGATCGAGCGCCTGCGCGCCGAGATCCGCGCGCTGACCGAGGCCGCGGGCGAAGCGGCGGGCGAGGGCGACGCCGCGAGCGCGGCCACCGCCGCCGTCGAGCGCCAGGTCGCCGAGCTGACCGCCCAGAACGAGCAGCTCCGCAACCAGCTGGAGCAGGTCCGCGGCGATTACGACCGGCTCCGCACCGAGCAGGTCACCTCCGTAGCCGGCGGCACCGAGCACCTCGTCGTCACCGCCAGCGAGGAGGCCGCCCCTGCGGTCACCCGCCTGCTGCAGATGGCTACGGACCAGGCCACCACGCTGGTCAGCGAGGCCCAGACCGAGGCGCAGCGCAAGCTCGCCGAGGCCGAGCAGCGCGCCACCGAGATCAAGACCGACGCCCGCACCAAGGCGGAGCGCGTCGAGTCCGAGGCTCGCGTGAACGCCGAGCAGCTGACCAACGAGGCGGAGGCCCGCGCCGCCGCCGTCGACCAGCAGACCACCGACCGCCGTCGCGAGCTGTTCGCCGCGCTGGAGCAGGAGCAGGGCCAGCTGACCTCGAAGGTGGACGCGCTGCGTTCGTTCGAGGCCACCTACCGGAAGAACCTGGTGGGCACGCTGCAGGGCCTGCTGAGCGGCCTCAACGACACGCACCCCGAGCCCGAGGACGTTCCGGAGCTGGCCCAGCGCCCGTCCGAGACCCCGCGCCTCGACGCGCTGGCCAACGGGGATCAGGTCTAGTTCGCGCACCCGTTCTGCGAGGGGCCGACGCCATCTGGCGTCGGCCCCTCGCGTTGGGTGCGCAGTGGTGTACCCTCGCCTGACATCTTCTCGCCAGAAAGGGCAGATCCTTGCCGACGAACAAGAAATCCGCCGACCTCCCGGACCTGGTGCTCCCGGTCCTGGAGGGGGAGGAACCGTGGACCCCTGAGGAGGTCGCGGAGCAGCGCGCCGAGCTCCAGGACGAGCTCGCCCGCATCGAGCGTCGCATCGCCGCGACCGAGGCAGAACTGGAGTCGTTGCTGAAGGGCGGCTCCGACGGGGCCGGCCGCGATCCAGCCGACGTCGGGTCGAGCAACTTCGAGCGCGACCAGGAGGTCTCGCTGGTGGCCAACGTCAGGGAGATGGCCGAGCAGCTGAGGCTCGCCATCCACCTCTTCGACAGCGGCGACTACGGGCTGTGCGAGGTGTGCGGCCAACCCATCGGGAAGGGCCGCCTCCAGGTCTTCCCCCGCGCCACGCTCTGCGTGACCTGCAAGCAGCGCGAGGAACGACGCTGACCGGGCGCCGGACCGGCGTCCGGCTGCTCGCGCTGGGGATCGCGCTGCTGGGTCTCGGGCTGGACCAGCTCGTGAAGGCGGCCTGCGTCGCGTTCCTCGAGCCCGGCGTGCCCGTGCCGCTCGTCGGCTCCCTGCTGCAGCTGAACCTGATCCGCAACCCGGGCGCGGCCTTCGGCATGGGTGCCGAGGCCACCATCGTCTTCACCGTCTTCGCGATCGTCGCGACGCTGGCCTGCCTCGGCTACGCGCTCCCGAGGATCACCCGCGTGTGGCACGGGGTGGTGCTCGGGATGCTGCTGGCCGGCATCACGGGCAACCTCGTGGACCGCATCACCCAGCCGCCGTCGGTCCTGCACGGCCACGTCGTCGACATGTTCCAGCTGCGCGGATTCGCCATCTTCAACGTCGCCGACATGTTCATCACCTGCGCGGCCGTCGTCCTGATCGGGTTCAGCTTCCTCGGCGACCGGCGGACCTCCGAGGAGGCCGAGGCGAAGGAGACGGCGGACGCATGAGCGTCTTCCTCGTCCCCGACACGCTCGCAGGCGAACGTGTCGACGCCGCGGCCGCGCGCGTGACCGGCTACAGCCGCTCCCGGATTCTCGACCTGATCGATGCCGGCGCGGTGGCGCTGGCGGGCGACGTGGTGACCAAGGGGTCCCAGCGCGTCACCGGGGGAGAGCTGCTCGAGCTCCTGGAAGCCCCGCGCCCCACCACGCCGACGCCCAACGCGCGGCTGGCCGACGGCGTCCGGCTCGCGTTCGAGGACCGCGACATCGTGGTGGTCGACAAACCTGCGGGCGCTGCCGCGCACCCCAGCCTCGGCTGGGAGGGCCCCTCGGTGACCGAGCACCTCGCCGCCGCGGGCGTCCAGGTGTCGACGTCGGGTGCCGCCGAGCGGCAGGGCGTCGTCCAGCGCCTCGACGTGGGCACCAGCGGCCTCATGGTGGTGGCGAAGTCCGAGCTCGCCTACAGCGTGCTGAAGCAGGCCTTCCGGGACCGTCGCGTCGACAAGACCTACCACGCGCTCGCCCAGGGTCACCCGGACCCGTTCGAGGGCACCATCGAGGCGCCCATTGCCCGCCACCCCGGCCACGACTGGAAGATGGCCATCGTCGAGGGCGGCCGACACGCCGTCACGCACTACCGCACGCTGGAGGCGCACCGCGCCGCCACGCTCCTCGAGGTGAGGCTCGAGACGGGCCGGACGCATCAGATCCGCGTGCACCTCGCCGCGATCGGCCATCCGCTCGCCGGCGACCCGCTGTACGGCTGCGACCCGCGGCTCGCGGCGCGGCTGGGCCTCGAGCGCCAGTGGCTGCACGCGGTGCACCTCGGTTTCGTGCACCCCACGCGCGGCGAGTACGTGGAGTTCGCCTCCGAGTACCCGGACGACCTGGTGCACGCGCTCGACGTCGTCCGGCGCGGCTGACGCGTCCGTTTCCGGCCGCGGAGGCTCGCCTACGTATCGGGTTTCGCCGCTGTCCGGTAGGGTGAGGGCCGTGCGTAGAGCAAAGATTGTTTGTACCCTCGGCCCGTCTGCCGAGGCCGTCGACCGGCTGGTCGACCTCCTGAACGCCGGCATGAACGTCGCCCGCCTGAATATGAGCCACGGCGACTACAACGAGCACGGCACCCGACTGAAGAACGTGCGCGAGGCCGCACATCTCACCGGCAAGGCCGTCGGCGTGTTCGCCGACCTGCAGGGCCCCAAGATCCGTCTGGGCCGGTTCGAGAACGACCTGAAGCCGAACCTCGAGATCGGCGACATCTTCACCATCACCACCGACAACATCCTCGGCAACTCCGAGCGCTGCTCGACGACCTACAAGGGTCTGCCGGGCGACGTGAACGTGGGCGATCAGATCCTCATCGACGACGGCAAGGTGGGCCTCAAGGCCATCAGCGTCACCGACACCGACGTGACCTGCGAGGTCACCGTCCCCGGACCGGTGTCGAACAACAAGGGCATCAACCTGCCCGGCGTCGCCGTCTCCGTTCCCGCCCTGTCCGACAAGGACGAGGCCGACCTCCGCTGGGCGCTGCACCAGGACATCGACATGATCGCTCTGTCGTTCGTCCGCAGCGGCGACGACATCAAGCGCGTCCACGAGATCATGGACGAAGAGGGCCGCCGCCTCCCGGTCATCGCGAAGCTCGAGAAGCCGCAGGCCATCGCCAACCTGCAGGACATCATCGACGCGTTCGACGCGTTCATGGTGGCCCGTGGCGACCTGGGTGTCGAGCTCCCGCTCGAGGAGGTCCCGCTGGTCCAGAAGCGCATCATCCGCGCGGCCCGCAAGTGGGCCAAGCCGGTGATCGTGGCCACGCAGATGCTCGAGTCCATGATCAGCAACCCGCGCCCGACCCGCGCAGAGGCCTCCGACGTCGCCAACGCGATCCTCGACGGCACCGACGCGGTCATGCTCTCGGGCGAGACCTCGATCGGCGACTTCCCGGTCGAGACCGTGGCCACCATGGCGCGCATCGTCGAGAAGACCGAGCGCGAGGGCCACGAGCAGATCAACATCATCGACTGGGATCCCCACACCACCGGCGGCGTGCTCGCCAAGGTGGCGGCGGAGGTCGCCGAGCGCATCGGCGCCACCTATCTGGTCGCGTTCACCAAGTCGGGCGACACCGGCCGGCGCCTCTCGCGCCTCCGTTCGCCCATCCCGATGCTGGTGTTCTCCCCGGAGAAGGCCACGCGTCAGACCATGACCCTCAGCTGGGGCGTCGACACCCTGCTCACGCCGGAGTTCGACACGCAGGAGGACATGGTGAAGGCCGTCGACATGATCCTGCGCGAGCGCCGCATGATCGACGTCGGCGAGCGCATGGTCATCGTCAGCGGCTCCCCGATGGGCGTCCCCGGCAAGACCAACAACCTCCGCGTCCACAAGGTCAAGGACATGGGCGAGGAGCAGTAAGTCAGGACAAACGAATCGGGGCCCCGAACTGGGGCCCCGGTTTCTTTTGCCAGGAGGATCCTGGCGGAGTGCCCGGGAGGGGACTCGAACCCCTACGGCCTTTCGGCCAGACGGGTTTGAGCCGTCCGCGTATACCATTCCGCCACCCGGGCTGGGCGTGGCTCAGTCTAGTGGGAACCGCAGCCCAGGTCACACCGGGCTCCGTCCAAGAGAATTCCTTGGTAGGGACTATTTCGGCGAGCGAGCGGCGGCGCGACAAGTCCGGGTAGGATCCAGCTTGGTTGACCAGTAGAGATCGCCTCCCGGGGCGGGTGGGAAGTGCCAGAAGATATGAAGAAGAAGCCAACTGTCCTTGTAGCCGAAGATGAGGCGCTGATCCGCCTCGATCTCGTCGAACTCCTCAGCG
Organism: Arachnia sp.; assembly: GCA_047602285.1. Taxonomy (GTDB): domain Bacteria; phylum Actinomycetota; class Actinomycetes; order Propionibacteriales; family Propionibacteriaceae; genus Arachnia. Next base: position 786,653 of record JASGHR010000001.1, on the reverse strand, counting down.
AGGAGGGCTACCACGTGATCGGTGAGGCGGGCGACGGCGAAGAGGCCGTCAAGCTCGCCCGCGAGCTGGAGCCGGACCTGGTCATCATGGACGTCAAGATGCCGAAGATGGACGGCATCAGCGCCGCGGAGATCATCGCCGAGGAGCGCATCGCGCCCATCGTGATGCTCACGGCGTTCTCGCAGCGCGACCTCGTGGAACGGGCCCGTGACGCCGGCGCCATGGCCTACGTCGTCAAGCCGTTCGGGGCGTCCGACGTCGTGCCCGCGATCGAGATCGCGATGGGCCGGTTCCAAGAGATCACCGCGATCGAGGAGGAGCTGGCCAGCCTCGAGGACCGCCTCGAGTCGCGCAAGATCATCGACCAGGCGAAGGGCATCCTGCAGCAGGACCTGGGGCTCACCGAGCCCGAGGCCTTCCGCTGGATCCAGAAGACGGCCATGGACATGCGCAAGTCCATGCGGGAGGTCGCCGAGGGCGTCATCTCGCACAAGAAGCGCTGACCCTTCTTTACGCGCCCCTGAGCCGGCCGATTCGCCCCGTGCGACGGCCGGTTCAGGGGCGTGTGTCGTTCTCCGGCCGGACGGGCCTCGGCAGCGTGATCATGTGGCAGGTGAGCCGCCCCACGGCCGTCGTCCTGCCCTCGTCGTCGACGATCTCCACCTGGTAGGTGGCGACGCTGCGGCCCAGGTGCACCGCCGTCGCCGTGCCCGTGACTCGGCCGGTGGTGGCGGCCCGCACGTGCGTCACGTTCAGGTCGACGCCCACGCCGGCGCGGTCGGGGTAGCCGTGCGCCATCGCGCCCATCGAGGCCAGCGTCTCCACCAGCACGCCCGAGGCCCCGCCGTGCAGCAGCCCGAACGGCTGCTGGTTGCCCTCCACCGGGATCGAGCCCACGATCCGCTCGGCGCTGAGCTCGGTCATGACGAAGCCGAGCTTCCTGTCGAGCGGTGAGAGGACGTCCTTGGCCCACGCGGGAACGCTGTTCATGGTCGGCACTCTGCCACATTGGGTAGGCTCGGCCGCGTGAATGACGCGGGCAAGCTGCTGTTGATCGACGGCCACTCTGTGGCCTACCGCGCGTTCTTCGCGCTCCCGGTGGAGAACTTCGCCACCAGCACGGGCCAGCACACCAACGCCGTGTTCGGGTTCACCTCCATGCTCATCAACGTGCTGCGCGACGAGCGGCCCACGCACCTCGCCGTCGCCTTCGACGTGGCCCGCGAGTCGTTCCGGACCGAGGAGTACCCCGAGTACAAGGCGAACAGGTCCAAGTCGCCTGACGAGTTCAAGGGGCAGGTCGCGCTCATCAAGGAGGTGCTGGACGCGCTGCGGATCGCGCACGTCGAGCTGCCCGGCTACGAGGCGGACGACATCATCGGCACGCTGTCGGCCGAGGCGGAGGCGCAGGGCTTCGACGTGTTCATCGTCACGGGCGACCGCGACGCGCTGCAGCTGGTCGATGAGCACGTCACGGTGCTGTACCCGCGCAAGGGTGTCTCCGACCTCGCGCGCATGACGCCCGAGGTGGTGGAGGAGCGCTACCTCGTGCCCCCCGCGCGGTACCCCGAGCTCGCAGCCCTGGTGGGGGAGACGAGCGACAACCTGCCAGGCGTCCCCGGCGTCGGACCCAAGACCGCGGCCAAGTGGATCACGCAGTTCGACGGCCTCGACAACATCGTGGCCCGGGCCGAGCAGGTGCCGGGCAAGGCGGGCGAGTCGCTGCGCGCGCACCTCACCGACGTGGTGCGCAACCGCCGCCTGAACGCGCTGCTGCGCGACCTCACCCTCGACCTCGCCGTCGACCAGACGGCCCGCCAGGACTGGGACCGGGAGCGGGTGCACACCCTCTTCGACGCGCTGGAGTTCCGCGTGCTGCGCGAGCGGCTGCTCGAGCTGGCCCCCGCCGAGCCGGTGGCGACCTCGTCGTTCGAGGTGGCCGGGGCGCGGCTGGCGTCCGACGAGGTGGCGGCCTGGCTGGCCGACCACGCGCAGGGCCAGACCGCCGTCGAGTTCGTCGGCCACTGGGGCGGCGGAACGGGCGACGTCACGGGCCTCGCCCTGGCCGCCGGCGACGGAGCGGGCGCCTACATCGACACGGCCGACCTCACGCCGTCGGCGGACGCGGCGCTGGCCGACTGGCTGGCCGACCCCGCCCGCCACAAGACGGTGCACGGCGCGAAGGGCCCGACGCTGGCCTGCTGGGCGCGCGGCTGGGACCTGGCCGGCGTCACGCGCGACACGCTGCTCGCCGCCTACCTGCTGAGGCCCGATCAGCGCACCTACGACCTCGCGGACCTCTCCGTCCGCTACCTGCACCGCGACCTGACCGCGGCCCCCTATGCGGCCGCGGACGACGCCCAGGGCGCCTTCTCGTTCGAGGAGGAGGCCGACGAGGGCGTGGACGCGGCGCTGCTGCGCGCCCGCGCGGTGTTCGACCTGGGCGATGCGCTGGAGGGCCAGCTCGCCGAGCGCAACGCTGCGGCGCTGCTCACCGACGTCGAGCTGCCCCTGCAGCGCACGCTCGCACGGATGGAGCAGGTGGGCGTCGCCGTCGACGTCGACCGGCTGACGGCCCTGCGCGACGACTTCGACAAGGCCGTGTCCGCCGCGCAGCAGGCCGCCTTCGACGTGCTGGGCCACGAGGTGAACCTCGGCTCGCCCAAGCAGCTGCAGGGCGTCCTCTTCGACGAGCTGGACATGCCCAAGACCCGCAGGACGAAGTCCGGCTACACCACCGACGCCGAGGCGCTCGAGGGCCTGTTCGAGAAGACGGGCCACCCGTTCCTCGGCCACCTGCTGGCGCACCGCGACGCCATCCGGCTGCGGCAGACCGTCGACGGGCTGCTGGCCGCCGTCGCGCCCGGCGGCCGCATCCACACCACCTACGTCCAGACCATCGCGGCGACGGGCCGGCTGTCGTCGACCGATCCGAACCTGCAGAACATCCCGATCCGCACGTCGGTGGGTCGCCAGATCCGCTCGGCGTTCATCCCGGGCGAGGGCTACGAGGCACTGATGTCGGCCGACTACTCCCAGATCGAGATGCGCATCATGGCGCACGCGAGCCGGGACCAGGGGCTAATCGAGGCGTTCGCGTCCGTCCGCGACTTCCACAACGAGACGGCGTCGCTGGTGTTCGGCGTCGAGCCAGGCGACGTCACGGGTGAGATGCGCGCGAAGATCAAGGCGATGAACTACGGCCTGGCCTACGGGCTCAGCGCGTTCGGGCTGTCCAACCAGCTGAAGATCAGCGTCGGCGAGGCCAGGGACCTGATGGACGCCTACTTCGCCCGCGTCGGCGGGGTGCGCGACTACCTGGCCGGCGTCGTCGAGGAGGCGCGCCGCCGCGGCTACACCGAGACGATGCTCGGCCGCCGCCGGTACCTGCCGGACCTCACCACGACCAACAGGCAGCGCAGGGAGATGGCCGAGCGGGCCGCGCTCAACTCGCCCATCCAGGGCTCGGCCGCCGACGTCATCAAGGTGGCGATGATCCGGCTGGCCGCCGCCCTCGATGAGGCCGGCGTCAAGAGCCGGATCCTGCTGCAGGTGCACGACGAACTGGTGCTCGAGCTGGCCCCGGGCGAGCGTGAGCAGGTCACGGAGCTGGTGACAACGCACATGGCCGGGGCCTTCGACCTGCTCGTCGCGCTGGACGTCTCCGTCGGCGTGGGCGACACCTGGCAGTCCGCCGCCCACTGACGCCGTTCCTTGAGTTCGTTCCTTGAGGCGGGCGACGGCTACTTCACGGGCGTCGCGTGGAAGAAGATGCGGGAGTCCCAGTTCTCGGTCGCGGGATCGAAGTCCCAGCAGATGATGATGAGCAGCTGGGGGTCGCCGTCGAAGTCGACCATCGCGTCGGAGGACGGGTCGTAGTCCTTCACCCACATCTTGGTGGCGTCGGTGAACTCGTAGCACTGCACCTTGCCGTCGGCCGTCAGGCGGATGATGTCGCCGGGCTTGATGCTCGGGCCGTCGTCGGAGTACATCTCGTTGCCCAGCGCGCCGCCGCTGCGGTAGGTGTGCACGCTCAGCACGGCCTTGCCCGCGGCGCTGCCGGGCTTGGGGCCGCCGCTCCACCAGGACGCGGCGTGCGACTCGTTCTTTGGCGGGGCGGCGATGTTGCCGTGCTCGTCGAGGTTGAGTGCGACGACGGGGTAGTCGTCGCCGAAGCCCTCGATGCTGAACGACGTGGGCACGAACTCGCCGTCGGCGGTGGTGCAGGACGGCGTCGTGCTGGGGCTGGGCGTCGATGAGGGGCTCGGCGCGGGCGTCGTCGAGACGGGGGAGGAAGAGGAGGGGGTGGAGGCGGCGGTCGGGGCCTCGGGGCGGTTGCCGAAGAACGCCCATCCTGCGGTGACGAGGAGCGCCGCCACGAGGAGGGCGGCGATCGTCAGGAGGAGGGTGCGCTGAGCGGGGCGTCGGGAGGGGTTCGCGATGTGGCTCACGTCGGCTAGCTTAAGTGGAGGAGCAGGGCATCGCTGCGTTTGACCCTTGTCGTCCCGCACAGGTAGTCTGAACTGGCACTATGGCCTGCAATCCCTCAGACGGAGCAGGGAGTGCGCTCATTGAGGGCCAGGTGCGACGACAATTTCCCATCGGAGCCCTACTACATGACCTCCTCTACTGAGGCCTCGACTGTCGCAGTCGACGACATTGGCACTCCCGAGGCTTTCCTGGCCGCGGTCGACGCCACCATTAAGTACTTCAACGACGGCGACATCGTGTCCGGCACCGTCGTCAAGGTCGACCGGGACGAGGTCCTGCTCGACATCGGTTACAAGACCGAAGGTGTCATCCCCTCGAAGGAACTCTCCATCAAGCACGACGTCGACCCGTTCGACGTCGTCAAGGTGGGCGACGAGATCGAGGCCCTCGTTCAGCAGAAGGAGGACAAGGAAGGCCGTCTGATCCTCTCCAAGAAGCGGGCTCAGTACGAGCGCGCCTGGGGCACGATCGAGAAGGTCAAGGAAGAGGACGGCGTCGTCACCGGCCAGGTCATCGAGGTGGTCAAGGGTGGCCTCATCGTCGACATCGGCCTGCGTGGCTTCCTGCCCGCCTCCCTCGTCGAGATGCGTCGCGTCCGCGACCTCCAGCCCTACGTGGGCATGGAGCTCGAGGCCAAGATCATCGAGCTCGACAAGAACCGCAACAACGTGGTGCTTTCGCGCCGCGCGTGGCTCGAGCAGACCCAGTCCGAGGTGCGCCACACGTTCCTCACCCAGCTGCAGAAGGGCCAGATCCGCAAGGGTGTCGTGTCCTCGATCGTCAACTTCGGCGCCTTCGTCGATCTGGGCGGCGTGGACGGCCTCGTGCACGTCTCCGAGCTGTCGTGGAAGCACATCGACCACCCGAACGAGGTCGTCGAGGTCGGCATGCCCGTCACCGTCGAGGTGCTCGAGGTGGACATGGACCGCGAGCGCGTGTCCCTGTCGCTGAAGGCCACCCAGGAGGATCCGTGGCAGACGTTCGCGCGCCTGCACCAGATCGGCCAGATCGTGCCCGGCAAGGTCACCAAGCTGGTTCCGTTCGGTGCGTTCGTGCGCGTCGGTGAGGGCATCGAGGGCCTGGTCCACGTGTCCGAGCTGGCCGAGCGTCACGTCGAGATCCCGGAGCAGGTCGTCTCCGTCGGCGACGACCGCATGGTCAAGGTCATCGACATCGACCTCGAGCGTCGCCGCGTCTCGCTGTCGCTCAAGCAGGCCAACGAGGGTGTCGACGTCGCCGCTGACGACTTCGATCCGCTCCTCTACGGCATGCAGGCGTCCTACGACGACCAGGGCAACTACATCTACCCCGAGGGCTTCGATCCGGAGACCAACGAGTGGAAGGACGGCTTCGAGGAGCAGCGCGCTGCCTGGGAGGCCCAGTACGCCCAGGCGCACGCTCTGTGGGAGGCCCACAAGCGCCAGGTCGAGTCTGCGGAGTCCGCCGAGCGCGACGCGGCCGTCGAGGCCGGCACCGGTTACGTGACCGAGTCGCCTGTCGAGGGCTCGCTCGCCTCCGACGAGTCGCTGCAGGCGCTGCGCGACAAGCTCGCCGGCAACTGACGTACACCGTCTGAACGGGAAGGGGCGTCGACCTATGGGTCGGCGCCCCTCTCGCTTCGTTTTCGAGGAGGGGCGCCAATGAAGGTGCTGTGTCCTGGGTCGTTCGACCCCATCACCGTCGGTCATCTGGACATCATCCGCCGCGCGCACGCGCTGTTCGGCGAGGTGGTCGTCGCGATCGGCAACAACTCCACCAAGAACTACCTGTTCTCCTTCGACGAGCGCGTCGAGCTCGTGCGCGGCGCCACCGCCGACCTCGACGGCATCACCGTCGAGGCCCTCGACGGCCTGCTTGTCGACTTCTGCCGCGAGCGCGGCATCCCCGCGGTCGTGAAGGGCCTGCGGTTCGCCGTTGACTTCGACTTCGAGTTGCAGCAGGCGCACATGAACTACGACATGGGCGGCGTGGAGACCGTCCTGCTGCCGGCGGCGCGCGAGCACGTGTCACTGTCGTCGACGATCATCCGCCAGGTGTTCCGCCTCGGCGGAGACATCTCCGCCTATGTGCCGGACAACGTCCAGCGCGCGCTCGCCCGCAAGGCGGCCGGCGACTGAGCGTAAGTCTGCGGATACCAGCGCAAATCCGCGGATACCAGCGTTCGTCCTGGTTACCAGCGCAATATCGCTGGTAACTGGCACCACTGCTGGTATCCGCGGATTTGCGCTGGTTTCGCGCTGACCGCCGGGGCGGCAGCGCGCGCCACGCGGGGGGTGCGGCCGGTGCCTTCCCGGCTTTTTGCCGCGCATGGTGCGCTGAGGTAGAGTTGGCGGTCGGTCATGACGAGGTTCATGGACGGTTAGCGAAGGGATTCCGACGTGTCACCCGTGCATCACCACCCGGATCACCGCTCGCCCCTCGTGTTCGAGGTGACGGAGCTGGGGCGAAGGGTCGGAGCGATAAAGCGGATCACGACGACGGTTCCCGCGCCGGCCGACATGAGCCTCGGAGTGATCGGGGTGCCGCAGGACTCTGAGGTGGAGCTCGATCTGACGCTCCAGTCGGTCTCCGAGGGCGTCCTGGCGTCGGGGACGGCGTTCGTGCAGTTGCGCGGACAGTGTGCCCGGTGCCTGGACGACATCGAGGACGAGGGTTCCTACGACCTGCAGGAACTCTACTTCTACCCCGGCAACGAGGTGGACGAGGAGGAGAGCGTCGTCGAAGACGACGCGATCGACCTCGAGGAGGCTCTGCGGGACGCCGTGGTGCTCGAGTTGCCGTTCACGCCCTTGTGCGAGGAAGATTGTCTGGGCCTGTGCCCGGACTGCGGGTTCAACCGCAACCTCGACCCTGCGCACGGGCACGGCGAGCAGGTCGACCCGAGATGGTCGAAGCTCACCGACCTGGCCGGCGACACCAACAACTGACCAAGAGAAGACGTCTGTTACAGACACCTGAAGGAGAAGATCGTGGCCGTTCCGAAGCGGAAGATGTCGCGTAGCAACACCCGTTCGCGTCGTGCGCAGTGGAAGACGACCGTCGTCCCCACCGTCGTGTGCGCGAACCCGGCGTGCCGCGAGCCTCACCTGCAGCACACCGCGTGCCCGAGCTGTGGCCAGTACGGCCCGCGCGGCGCGCGTCGTCAGGTCCTCGAGGCCTGAGCCGGCCGACCCCGCCAGCCGCGCGGGTGAGCAGGCTACGTGTACGACTGAAGGAGCTGGGCGTCGAGGTTGACGCCCAGCTCTTTGAGCTGTCCTTTACTCATCGCAGCTTCGCCTACGAGAATCCGGGGCACTCGTCCAACGAGCGCCTGGAGTTCCTGGGCGACGCCGTGCTCCAGATCGTGGTGACGGAGCACATCTACCGCACCTACCCCGAGCTGCCCGAGGGGCAGTTGGCGAAGCTGCGCGCCAGTGTGGTGAGCGCCGTCGCGCTGGCGAAGGTGGCCAAGACCCTCGACCTCGGGGAGCACTTGCTCCTCGGGAAGGGTGAGATCGCCACCGATGGCGTGAACAAGACCTCCATCCTGGCCGACACGATGGAGGCTGTGATCGGCGCCATCCACATCTCCGCCGGGCCCGAGGCTTCGTCGCTGTTCATCCACCGCACGTTCGACGACCTGATCTCGGCCTCGGCGGCGGCGGGCGACTTCGCCGACTACAAGACCGTCCTGCAGGAGCTGTGCGCAGCCAACAGCTGGCCCGCGCCGCGCTATGACGTGACGGGCACCGGCCCGGACCATCGACGCGAGTTCACCGCCACGGTGCTGGTCGACGGCCGGCCGCGCGGCACAGGCGTCGCGCCGAGCAAGAAGCGGGCCGAGCAGATCGCGGCGCGGATCGCGGTGTCGGAGCTCGGCAGTGCCTGAGCTGCCCGAGGTCGAGGTCGTCCGACGCGGCTTGGAACTGCACGTGGAGGGCCGCACCATCGGGCAGCCCGCCGTCCTGCACCCGCGCCCCGTGCGCAGTCATCCCCTCGGCGTCGACGGTTTCTCTCGTGAGCTTGCCGGTCGCAGGGTCGACGCGGTCCGCCGCAAGGGCAAGTACCTGTGGCTGGCGCTGGCCGACGACGCGCTGGTGATCCACCTCGGGATGAGCGGCCAGTTCCGCGTGAACCGTCCCGGTGACCCGCTGCTGCCGAACACCCGCGTTCTGTTGCCGCTGGACGACGGCGTCGAACTCCGGTTCGTCGATCAGCGCATGTTCGGCGGGCTCGACCTCCGGCCCGGCGCCGCCGTCGACCCCGTGCCGCACATCGCTCTCGACCCGTTCGATCCCGCCTTCGACGTGCGCGCTGTCGCGGCGCGGATGCGCGGCAAGCGGACAACCGTCAAGCGCGCGCTGCTCGACCAGCGGCTCATCAGCGGCGTCGGCAACATCTACGCCGACGAGACGCTCTGGCGCACGCGGACGCACTTCGATCAGCCCACCGACGAGTTGGGCCCCCGTCAGGCTCTCGCCGTGCTGCGGACGGCGCACGACGTGATGGCCGACGCCCTCGCGCAGGGCGGCACCTCCTTCGACGCGCTGTACGTCAACGTCAACGGCGAGTCGGGCTACTTCTCACGTTTTCTGCATTGCTATTCCAGGGCCGGAGAACCCTGCGAGCGATGCGGCACCCTGATCGTGCGAGAGCCGTTCATGAACCGGTCGAGCTATTTCTGCCCGCGCTGTCAGCGCCGGCCGCGGCGATGATGTTGCCCGCCCCGCTTCTCACGCTCGATACATAGCCCCTGCGGGGTGCCGCCATCTCTTCGACGACCTGACCGCGGTCTGGCTCTCCGCCCCTCGCGTCGCCGACCGCGGCCGCCGTATGCGGCCGTACGCGGATGCCATCCATCAGCGGTACTACTTCCTCCTCGCCGTCGACGGTGAGGAGCTCCCCGAGTGTTGGGAGGCGTTCGAGGACGGCGACGGTGCCGGGGAGCGCATCCGCTTCGAGCTGTACTGGGTCCCGCTCGCGCAGGCCCATGTGGTGGCGGGAGGTCAGGCGGCGCTCCTCGGCCGCATCTTCGACTGAAGCCTCCGGGGCGGACTGGCCTTCAGGGCTTCTCGACCAGGAGCCCGCCGATGCGCAGGATGTCCGCGACGAAGCGCTGGATCACGGCGGTCTTCTCCGGCGCGGAGCACAACGGCTCTCTGCCGACGGCTCCTCGCTGAGCGTCGACGCCTGAGCACGGCCTGCGAGAGCCGCACGAGTTCGCGGTTTCGATGTGCATTTCTTCGATTGTGACGACTATGCTCGCCATATCATGGCTATCTGGCTACGGTAGTCGTCGTAGCAGGAGAGGAGAATGTGCCATGGTCGGGTACAAGATCGACCGACAGCTTGCCGAGTTCGGCGAGCATGTGCGGGGCTGGCGCATGGTGTTGGGCCTGACGGCGCAGCAGGTGTCCGAGCGCGCCGGGATCACCCGGGACACCCTGCGCAAGATCGAGGCGGGCGACCCGAGTGCGGGCTTCGGCAACGTCGCGCAGGTGCTGCGCGCCCTCGGCGTACTCGACCGGGTGGTCGAGGCCGTCGACCCGCTCAAAAGCGACATCGGCCGCCTGCGTGCGGGGAGCCTTGCGAAGAAGCGCGCGCGATGACCACCGTCGAAGTCCTCGTCGACGAGGCGGGTGGCGCGCGCGTGGTGGGCCAGGCGCACTTCACCAGGCAGCGCGGCCAGATCTCCACCACGTTTTTCTACGACCCGGGCTACCTGTCGAGCGACGGTACGAGCATCGACCCCGCCCTGCCGCTGGTCTCGGGCGCGCAGCACCAGTCCGGGCTGGTGCGCGCCTTCGCCGACAGCGCTCCCGATCGCTGGGGCCGCAACCTCGTCGAGAAGGCGGAGCGCGCGCGTGCCCGCGACGAGGGCCGCGTGCCGCGCCGGCTGGACGACCTCGACTTCCTCCTGGGCGTCAGCGACGACACGCGGCAGGGAGCGCTGCGCTACCGATTGCCAGGCAGCGAGGAGTTCCTCGGGAAGCCCGCGACTGTCCCCCGGCTCGTCTCGCTGCCGGAGCTGCTGCGCGCCTCGGACGAGCTCGCCTCGGACGAGGATCCGAGCTGGGCCGTCAAGCAACTGCTCGACACCGGCACGACCGGCCTGGGCGGCGCGCGGCCCAAGGCGTCCGTGCGCCTCGAGGACGGCTCGCTGGCGATCGCGAAGTTCCCGCATTCCAGCGACCGGTGGGACGTCATGGCCTGGGAGGCGACGGCGCTCGATCTGCTGGAGGCCGCGGGCATCCGGGTGCCGCAGCGACGGCTCGCCCGGGTGGGCGAGCGCAGCGTGCTGATCCTGCGCCGGTTCGACCGGACGGGCGAGGGGCACCGGATCGGCTACATCAGCGCGATGACGGCGCTGAGCGCCGCCGACGGAGAGCACCGCGACTACGCCGAGATCGCCGAGGCGATGCGGGACCTGTCGCTCTCGCCTCGGGCCGACCACCACGAGCTCTTCGACCGCGTCGTCGCGGGCGTCGCGCTCGGTAACACCGACGACCATCTGCGCAACCACGGCCTCCTCGCTGATCGCGGTTCGTGGACGCTGAGCCCCGTGTTCGACGTCAACCCGAACCCCGACCCGCAGCGGGCCCGCTCGACCACGATCATGGGAGCCGACGCCCCGCCCGACGAGGCCGAGGCACTGCTCGCCCTGGCAGAGGAGTGCAGCCTCTCGCCCGCCCAGGCACGCGAGCGGATCGCGCGCGTAGCCGGAGCGGTCACCGGGTGGCGCGACGCCGCGCGGATGAACGGCGTCCGTGAGCAGGAGATCACGATGATGGCCGAGTCGATCGAGCCTCGGAAGAACACGGTGATCGCCACCGCGAGGAAGGCGTGAACATAGCCTCGACAAGGTGAACCGCAATGTCGAAGTACGTGGAAGAGCGGCTATTTCGACCGTTCCTTGAACGTGTACGGCCGCGAGGGCGAGCCGTGCCCCCGCTGCGGCGCGCCGATCAAGCGCGTTGCGTTCATGAACAGGTCGTCGCACTTCTGACCGCGGTGCCAGCGGAGACGCTGATCCGCACGGCTCAGCCTCTGCATTGAGGGCAGAGGCGGCGTCGCGCTTCACCATGCCTGGCCAACTCGGACACTGCTAGGCACATGAATGTCAACGAGAAATATGTCGTTGCGCCAGAAGCTGCGCACGGCGGATCGCTCGCCCTGTCGCCCCGCCTCGGCGGCGGGCTCGTCGCAACGGTCACCATGCCGGTCGTGTGGGCGCTGGCCCCAGTGCCCACAACGGGCTGAACTCTGTCAGACCAGGAACGCGACACCGATCAGCTCCTCCGAGACGTCCCGCCGCCGCGATAACGCAGGCCGTCCAGCAGCAGATCCACCATGCGCCCCGCGCGGGAGGTTTCCTGGGACCCAGGCGGTGGGACGCAGAGGTTCGCGATCGCGCCGATCAGGTCCATCTCGCTGACGCCCTCGCCGATGACACCCGCCTGCTCGGCACGATCCAACAACATCCGCAGCTGGGGGCCGACACTCTGCTCGAAGTAGTCCCGCAGCCCGGCATAGGCGGGGTCTCCAGAGTGAATAGCTGAGGCCAGGCCGTGCTTGGTGGCCACGAACTCGGTGTAGCGCTGCACCCACAGCTGAAGCGCATCCCATGGCTCATGCGATGCGGCCAGCGTCGTGGCCGCGGCGGCGCAGTCTTCGATCTCACGGCGGAACACGGCTGAGATGAGATCGGCGCGGCGCGGGAAGTGCCGGTACAGCGTGCCGGTGCCGACTCCGGCACGGGCCGCGACGGCGCGTACGTTCACATCGACGCCCTCGGTGGCGAACTCCTGCTTCGCTGCCGCCAGGATCGCGTCGACGTTGCGCTGCGCATCGGCCCTGGGCACGAGCCACCTCCTTGCTAACCGGAACAACGTTCCATATAGTGTCTTTGTGGAACACGGTTCCGGTTCGATCATTCCATGGCGCTGATCGCGACGCCAACAAGGAGGGGGCACACTCATGCAGTACCGAACGCTCGGCCGGAGCGGGATCCACGTCAGCCCCTACGCGCTCGGGGCGATGATGTTCGGCCCGATCGGCAACCCCGACCACGACGACGCGACCCGCATCATCCACAAGGCCCTGGACGCCGGCATCAACTTCGTCGACACAGCCGACATGTACTCGCGCGGCGAGTCCGAGGAGATCGTCGGCAAGGCGATCGCCGGACGCCGCGACAGTGTTGTGCTGGCCACCAAGTTCGGCGTCCCGATGGGCGAGGACCCGAACCAGCAGGGCGCGTCGAGGCGGTGGATCATGCGCGCGGTGGAGGACTCGCTGCGCCGCCTGGATACCGACTACATCGACCTGTACCAGCTGCATCGACCCGACCCCGCCACCGACATGGCCGAGACGCTGTCGGCGCTGACCGACCTGGTGCGGGCTGGGAAGATCCGCGCGTTCGGCACGTCAAAGCTCCCCGCTTCCGGCATCGTCGAAGCGCAGTGGATCGCCGAGCGGCACAGCCTGGAGTCGTTGCGCACCGAGCAGCCGCCGTACTCGATCCTCGACCGCGGCATCGAACGGGAAGTCCTCCCCGTCGCCCAGCGCTACGGCATGGGCGTACTGGTATGGAGCCCGATGGCGCAGGGACTGCTCACCGGCCGGGTGCGCAAGGGGCGGGAGAGCGACCTGCGTCGTACCCGCATGTTCAGCCATATGCGTGACGAGCGTCGCCTGGCGGCCGTCGAGCAGATCGCCCATGTCGCCGATGACGCCGGTATCAAGATGACGCACCTCGCTGTCGCGTTCGCCATCGCCCATCCCGGCGTCACCTCGGCCATCATCGGTCCCCGCACCATGGCGCACCTCGACGATCTGCTCGCAGGCATGGACACAGTCCTCACCGACGACGTGCTCGACCGGCTCGACGAGATCGTCCCGCCCGGCACCGACATTGGCCACCTCGACATGGCCTACGACCCGCCTGCCATCACCGAGGTGTCGCTGCGCCGGCGAGGGCTCACGAAGCGCACGGCGATTGTGAGCTGACGCCAAGCGACCTCTCGTCAGGAGACGTCGACCGATGGACAGTGCGGAGGAGTGATGAAGAGGTTCAAACCGGTCGCACCGGGCAACCCGGCTCAGCTTCTCCCGCTCCAAGCGTTCCGTGATCGATGAAGAGGTTCGGAGCGGCCTCAGCATTGGTGGAGAAGGCCCCGAGATCCCTGTGTTTCCAGGCGTTTCGGCTCAAGCTTGGACACGCTAGGACACGATGTGACGTCAACGTCTCTGGCTGCCGTAGTTGGGTTACTTCGACCGTTCCTTGAACGTGTACGGCCGCGAGGGCGAGCCGTGCCCCCGCTGCGGCACGCCGATCAAGCGCGTTGCGTTCATGAACAGGTCGTCGCACTTCTGCCCGCGTTGTCAGCGGAGACGGTAGCCGAGACCGACCCGAGTGCGACGCCATTTGGCGCCGTGAAGACCCCGCTCGTCTTCGATCAAGACCGGGCGTTGCCGGTATCCTTGCGATATGTCGAAACTCGCCGTGACGCCGGAGACCGTCGTTCTGCATGAGTTGCTCGACGCGCGTCGCGATGAGTTCCGGGTGCTCCTGGCTAAGTACGCTGCGACGAATCCGAGGCTCTTCGGCTCCGTTGCGCGTGGCACTGCACACGCCGGAAGCGATATCGACATCCTCGTCGAGATGGACCCGGCTGACGGGAACCTCCTCATGCGGGCCTCCGGGCTCATGGAGGAAACCCGGGACCTCTTCGGTCGCGACGACATCGACGTGTTCCCGGTGCAATTGCTCAAGCGATCGATCTCGGCCTCGGCCCTGGAAGATGCGGTCCCGCTGTGAGGAGCCCTATGTCAAGCCGCCTCGTTCTGTTGGACGAGGACGCGTTGCAGTGCGCGGTGATTTCTGGGGTCGTAGGCGAGTCCGTCTTGCCAGCAGTGCCAGATGATGTGGAGCCAGGCGCGGGCCAGGATGCGGATGGCGTGGGCGTGGTCGTGGCCTCGTGCTCGGGCTCGGTTGTAGAGGTCGGCGGCCCAGGGGTTGGCGTGTCGGGTGTCGTTGGCGAAGTCGGTGACGGCGTCGCGCAGTTGTTTGTCGCAGGACCAGCGGAAGCCGACGGCTCGGAGCTTGCCGGATTGGCGGGTGGAGGGTGCTGCGCCGGCGAGGCAGGTCAGCGACTCCGGGGTGGGGAACCTCGCTCGGCAGTCGCCGATCTCGGCCAGGAGTCGGGCGGCGCGGACGCGGCCGCTGCGGGGCAGGCTGGTGAAGATGTGGGCGTCGGCGTGTTCGTCGAGTTGGTGGTCGATCTGGGTCGAGAGGGTCTTGATCTGCTCGAGCAGAGTGCGCAGCAGCGTCACGTAGCTGGCGGTGATGGCTGCTTGGCTGGTGGCGTGAACGCCGGTGGCGCCGCGGGGGGCGTCGAGCAGGCGCTGGTGCAGCACGGCGGGGTCGGTGCGGCCGGAGTAGCCCTGTCGGGTCAGCCAGTCGCCCAGTCGCTTGGGCGTGAGCCAGTCGGCGCGGTCCTGGGTGTCGAAGCGGGTCAGGAACGCCAGAGCGATCTCGGAGTCGATCGCGGCGAACAGGCCGATGGCGCCGGGGAAGACGTTGCGCAGGTGCGCGCGGAGTTGGTTGGCCGCGGCGACGCGGTGCTTGACCAGGTCCTTGCGGGCGCGGCAGGCCCGGCGCAGCGCGGTGGTGGCCTGGGTGTCGGGGACCAGCGGGCGGAGTCGGGCACGGTCGGTGCGCAGGGTGTCGGCCAGGACGTAGGCGTCGAACCGGTCGTCCTTGTTGCCGGCCGAGCCGTAGCGGCCGCGCAGGTTCTTGACCTGGTTCGGGGAGATCACCACCACGGTCAGCCCTGCGGCCAGGAGCGCGTCGATGACGGGTCCGTCAGGTCGCTCGATCGCGACCTCTTCGACGCCATGACGCCGCAGGAAGCCGATCAGGTCGCGCAGACCAGCGTTGGTGTGCTCGACCATGACGGTGGCGACTTTGCGGCCGCGTCCGTCGATGATGCATGCGGCGTGGTCGTCACGGGCCCAGTCGATGCCCGCGGTCACGTCGTTGGGAGCGACCTCGGGCAGGACCAGAGGACGTTGGTTACTCGGGGTAGTGCTGGCAGACTTCACGTCAGCCTCCTCGCTGCTAGACCCAGTGGGGAGGCACCCATTTCTTCGGGTGTCGTTGGTGCCGGGACGTGTCTGCCGGTTCGCTCACTGATCGGCGCTCGCAACCACACGTGGTCTTGGCGCACAGCCCTATCGACGGTCCACACGTCCCGGGCAACCACCAGACCCTGCGGATCTCACAGTGGACGTCCTTCGCGTCAAGCGAGCAGGGCAGTGGCCTGGCGGCACCCGGGGTGCATCAGCGCCCTATCGGAGAACGCTGACGTAAGGATGGTCGCCCAGTGAGCCGAAACCCCGAACAGCGGATCTTCGACATACTGCAGGGCATCGACCGGTGCCAGCGTTATGTTGGGGCTCTCGGCAGCGACAACAAAGATGTCGTCATGATGGCTGAGGACGCGATCGAGCGGAACCTCCAGATCATCGGCGAAGCGGCGAACCACCTGACGGCGGAGATCACCGATGCCCACCCTGAGATCGCCTGGCCGCAGATCCGCGGCTTCCGAAACCTCCTCGTCCACCAGTACTTTGGGGTTGACACCGATGTCGTCCGCGAGGTCGTGGGGACTTATCTGCCGCCGCTTGCCGAGTCGTTGCGTCGGCACGTCGCGACGGAGGGATCGGCCGCGCCTCAACTGCGCTCTGACAATTCGTGAGACCCGCCCTGGCGCGAAAACCTCTCCAACGCGGTGAGGCGGAAAAGTTCGGTACGTCGATCGCGGGAAGTCGGGCTACTTCGACCGTTCCTTGAACGTGTACGGCCGCGAGGGCGAGCCGTGCCCCCGTGCGGTGGTTCGCTGACGATCAACCCTGTGCGAGCAGCACCTGTGCGATGGTGCGGTCGGGCTCGCTAGACCATTGGGGTGCGCCGTTCTCCAGCTCCCAGACCATGTTTTGGAGGATGCGCGCGAGCGTCCAGGCTCGCGCTCGATCCGGCTCAAGGCAGACGACGTCGGTCATCAGATCGAAACGGCGGATGATCGCGCGGGAGAGGTCCCCTGTGGCGACGGCGTCATCCCAGCGATTGTGGAGCGCGGGGAGCAGCTCGAAACCAGGGTCGCCGGCAAGCGGCTTAGGGTCGATCGCGAGCCACGGACCGCGGTCCGCAGCGTCCGGCAGGGGAGCGAGAACGTTGAAGTAGTGCAGGTCCCCGTGGAGCAGGCGATCGCCTGACTCGGGAAGGACGTCGCGCAGCGCTGCTGAGCAGTCACGGAGGATGCTGCTCGCGTCGGCCGCGCGTGGCAGTACGCGTTCCGCTCGCTCCAACAGGTCCGCGCCGATGTCGCTGAGGCGACGATGACAGTGCGGAGCGGGAACCGCAGACAGCTCGGCGAGCAGCACCGAGAGCGTCTGGAGCGCGTCGAGGTCGTCGGGGACGGAGCCGAGCGACCGTGCGGCATCAAGTCGCTCCAGCAACATCGACCCGGACTCTCGGTCGTGATCCAGCAGGCGCACCGCGCCCTGTCCGGCCCAAGACTGCAGCGCCAGCGGCTCATCGACCGTCTCGTCGTCGATCGGCTGGAGCTTGAGCACCGCTGCTGGGCCGGCGGCGCGTCGGACCGGGAGGACCCAGGCGACGGCGCCGTGCGCTGCCGGCCCGTCGGGAGTCAGTTCCCAGCGGTCGAGTAGCGATTCAGCGAGCCCGGGCGCTGCATCGAGCCAGTCATCGGCCGCCTCGCCGAAGAACCGTCGGTGCGACAGACGAAGCTCGGCGGGTACCTCCACCGCGTGAGTCTAGACGGGCGGGAGATCGTGGGTCACCGTAAGTGATCCGTCTCACGACTCCGACGTTCTCGACTGACCTCGGCGAGCCGAGGTGGAGGGTCTGCACGCAGCGCCTTGCGCGCGGCACATGGAATTTTCACGCACAACTCCACTTGCTGTGCCCGATTGGGCAGAGAAGCCGGGGTTGTGCGTCAAAACTCCATGACTGGCTGGGTGGTCCGGGTGGGCGACGGCTCGCGAGGCGGACGGCGACGTGCTGATCGCTTTCCTGGGTAGCAGCCCCGCGCGGTCGGATGTGCGGGACGATGGGGGAGGAGGAGATCAGGATGAATGAACGCAATGTGGGATCTGCGGCGGAGCCGCCTCGGCAGGGGGCCGAGCAAGCCGTCGACCGGCTGTATGTGTGCTCGCAGTCAGGCGGCATCGCCGCGATCGACCTGATGAGCGACGGCAGCATGCGTGCGCTGCCCGATTCGCCGTATCCGTCGGGCGCCGGGGCGTTCGCGCTGATGCTCACCCCGGACGCGCAGTACCTCTACAGCGCCGCAGGCCTGGGGCTCGGGTCGGTGCTGAGCGTGGACCAGCCGCCGCAGGTGGAGAGCTTCCGGGTCAGGCCCGACGGCGGCCTGGAGGAGCTGGTCGCGCCGCTGCCGCTCGAGCAGACGCCGGTGACGCTCGCGATGTCGCCCGATGGGCGCAACCTGTATGTCGGCGTGGGGGACGGCTGGGGAGGCATGAACGGCCACGGCGCCGTCGTGCACTTCCGCATCGGCGAGGACGGCACGCCCGTCCAGGTCGGTGACGCGTACCGCCTGGGGCGTGACGACGACGGCGTGCCGCAGCCGGCCGTCTCGCGCGACGGCGCCTGGCTCTACGTCTTGAGCTTCCCGACCCAGTCGGTGATCCGATTCCGGATCCACAACGACGGCACGTTGTCGAAGGAGCCGATCGACAGGGTCGCAACCGGCGACTCGCCGATCAACCCGATGTTCTCGCCCGACGGACGGCACCTCTACGTCGCCAACGAACGCGTGGAGACCATCACGGTGTTCGCGATCGCTCCGG
Organism: Arachnia sp.; assembly: GCA_047602285.1. Classification (GTDB taxonomy): domain Bacteria; phylum Actinomycetota; class Actinomycetes; order Propionibacteriales; family Propionibacteriaceae; genus Arachnia. The sequence continues at coordinate 768,287 of JASGHR010000001.1, read as the reverse complement.
ATGGCTCGCTCTCGCCCGTGCCCGGCTCGCCGTTCCCGTCGAGCCGCGTTCCGCACAACTTCGTGTTCAGCGCGGACGGCACGCGGATGTACTCGGGCAACACCGGCGGCCACACGATCAGCGGGTTCGCGGTGCGGCCCGACGGCGGGCTCGATCCGTTGCCGTACTCGCCGTACGCCGCCGGCTCGTACCCGATGCGGCCGCTGATCTCGACCGACGGCGCGCGCCTCTACCTGGTGTACAGCGACCCGGACGAGATCGGCGACATGATGGGCGAGATCCGCGTGGCGAGCTACCTCATCCAGGCGAACGGCTCGCTGCTGTCGACCGGCCAGCCGCCCGCGCGAACGGGGATCGCGTGTGCCGACGGCGATTGCGCGGCGCTCGTGGCCGTGCAACGGTGAGCGAGGCGCGACCCGTGTCGGATCAGCTCACCGGCGCCTCACGCCTCTACCCGATCATCGGGGATCCCGTGAGATATGTGCAGTCGCCCGTCTGGCTCACCCGCACCTTCGCCGAGCGGGGCCACAACGGCCTCTGCATACCGATCGAGGTCGACGAGGCCGGGCTGGATGCCGTCATGAGAGGGCTGACCGCCGCGGCCAACGTCGACGGCGTCCTCGTGACGATGCCGCACAAGAACGCCGCCTTCGCCTATTGCGCCACCAGCGACCCGCGCGCGAGCGTGTTCGGTGGCGTCAGCGTCCTGCGCCGCAACCCGGACGGCACGTGGCACGGTGACATGCTCGACGGCCTCGCGTTCGTCACCGCCCAGCAGGCCCGCGGCGCGCGGATCGAGGGCTCTCGGGCGCTCGTGGTGGGCGCAGGGGCCGCGGGCAGTGCGATCGCCCACGCGCTGCTGGATGCCGGTGTCGCCGAACTTGCGCTGCATGATGCCGACCAGGCCAAGGTCACCGCCCTCAGGGAGAAGCTCGCCGGGCCCGGCGAGGGCCGCGTCATCGAGGGCTCTCCCGATCCGGCCGGATTCGACCTCGTCTTCAACGCCACGCCGCTCGGGCTGGAGCCGGGCGACCCCGCACCTCTCGACGTCGCCCGCCTGACGGCGGGGATGCACGTCGGCGACGTCATCGCCGGGCACGGCACCACCGCGCTGGTCGCTGCGGCCCGGCACGTCGGCGCGTCGACGGCCGACGGCGGTCATATGGTCGAGGCGGTGCAGGAACTCATGGCCGACTTCCTCCTCGGTCGCCTCGCGGGGTCGTGACGGTGTCGAAGTGAGCAACAAATTTCTCGTGCGAGGATGTCGAGGACGGGCCGCCGGGAACGTGTACAGGGTGAGCATGGCAGCACGGCCATGCCATCGAGAAGGGACAAGAGCATGACCCAGTACCTGCTGAGCAACATCACGCCCACCGGCGGAACCATCGAGCCGGAACGGCTGCAGCGCGTCATGGAGAACGTGACCGCCGTCACGCGCGACATGCAGACGGCCGGCGTCTGGGTGTTCGCGATGGGCCTGACCGACCCGTCGTCGGCGACGGTGGTGTCGAGCCAGGACGGCGTGGTCACGCTGGCGGACGGGCCGTTCGCGGAGCTCAAGGAGTACGTCGGCGGGTTCACCGTCATCGACGTCGTCGACCTCGACGCGGCCCTCGGCTGGGCCGGCGAGGTCGCCGACGCCACGGGACTCAAGATCGAGGTGCGGCCCGCCCCGAGCTTCGGCGGCTGACGGCGATCATGGATGAGGCGCGTGCGGCCGTGCAGCGGGCGTTCCGCTCGGAGTACGGCCGCACCGTCGCGATCCTCATGCGCATGCTCGGCGACCTGGACGCCGCCGAGGACGCAGTGCAGGATGCTTTCGCCGCGGCGGCCGCGACCTGGCCGAGCCAGGGTGTGCCGCCCAACCCGCAGGGCTGGATCGTCACCGCGGCCCGACACCGGGCCATCGACCGCATCCGACGCACGCAGACCGAGCGCCGATTCGCCCCGCGGATCGCACCCAGCCCCGTCGCGGAACCCGAGCATGACGGCGACGACGAGCTGCGCATGATCCTGCTGTGCGCCCACCCTGCGCTCTCGCCCGAGTCCCAGGTGGCACTCACGCTGCGCTACGTGGGCGGCCTCACCACCGCGGAGATCGCCCGGGCGCTCGGGTCCACCGAGACCACCACCGCGCAGCGGCTGTCGCGGGCCAAGCGCAAGATCGCCGACGCCCGGATCGGCCTGCCCGAGCCTGGTCATGTGCACGAGCGGCTGGGTGTCGTGCTGGCCGTCGTCTACGCGATCTACAACGAGGGCTACGTCACCACCGCGGGCCCGCTCAGCCGCTTCGACCTCAGCCAGGAGGGCGTGCGGCTCGCGCGGCTGATGGTCGCGCACACGAAGGGACATGTCGAGGCCAAGGGACTCCTGGCGCTGCTGCTGTTGCTGCACGCCCGCCGACCGGCCCGCATCGCGCCCGACGGCGGACTGATCCCGCTGCCCGACCAGGACCGCGCGCGGTGGGACAAGGCCCTGATCACCGAGGGCCAAGACTTGGTCCGCGAGTGCCTCGCCGCCAACCGGCCCGGCCCCTATCAGCTGCAGGCGGCCATCCAGGCGGTGCACTGCGACGCCGCCCGCGACGACGACACGGACTGGGTGCAGATCCTCGCCCTCTACGACATGCTCCTGCCCCTGGTGCCCACCGCCGCGGTGCGCACCGCGAGGATCGTCGCGCTGTCGCACGTGGATGGACCCGAGGCGGCGCTCGCGGAACTCGATGCGGGCCAGGAGGATCGGTACGCCCTCGCCGTCCGCGCGGATCTGCTGGAGCGCCTGGGCCGGACCGACGAGGCGCGTGAGCTGTTCCTCCGGGCCGCGGAGAGCGCCGAGAACGACGCCGAGCGTGCGCACCTGCGTCGACGAGCATCCTCTTCGGCGCGGAATGCCATCTGACCGATCCGCCCGCGGCGTTGGCGGTACAGTCGTGTCTTCCGCGAGGTGACACGAAAGAGAAGGCCGTTGTCCGATGAGAGCACGCTGCCGTCGGCGCCCGAGGTGGGTGACGGGGTGAGCGGGCTGTCCGAGAGGCAGCGCCGCACGCTGCGGCAGTTCGTGAAGTTCGGTTTCGTCGGGGGCTCAGGGGTGCTGGTCAACATGGCCGTCATCTGGGTGCAACGCCACGGCTTTCCGCTGATCTGGCCGGGCTCCGCGCACGGCGAGGGGGCCTGGTGGTCCATCCCTGGCACGCCGTTCAACATCCGCTGGTACCACGTGATGAGCATGGTCGCTTTCCTGGTGGCGAACCTCTACAACTTCCAGCTGAACAGGCGCTGGACCTTCCGCTCGCACACCCATTCGGGCTGGTGGCGCGAATACTGGCCGTTCCTCACCGTCGGGCTGGTGGCGCAGGCCCTCGGCATGGTGGTGCTCACGGCGCTGATGTGGGACCGATCGCCGATCATGCTGCCCGACGACATCTTCGACAACTCGACCGGATTACGCACCAAGCTGTACTGGGCGCAGCTGGTGATGATCGTCTGCACCATTCCCCTCAGCTTCCTGCTCAACAAGTTCTGGACGTTCCGGTCGGTGCGCAGCCACCGACTCGCCGAGCCCAGCGCGACAGGGGGCCGGAGCTAGCGATGTACCTGAAGAAGCTCACCCTCCGCGGGTTCAAGTCCTTCGCCTCGGCCACCACACTGGTGTTCGAGCCCGGCATCACGTGCGTGGTGGGGCCCAATGGCTCGGGAAAGTCCAACGTCGTCGACGCCCTCAGCTGGGTGATGGGCGAGCAGGGGGCCAAGACGCTGCGTGGCGGCAAGATGGAAGACGTCATCTTCGCCGGTACCGCCAAACGCGCGCCGCTGGGCCGCGCCGAGGTGGAGCTGACCATCGACAACTCCGACGGCGCGCTGCCGATCGAGTACTCCGAGGTCACCATCACCCGCACGATGTTCCGCAGCGGCGGTAGCGAGTACGCCATCAACGGCGCCACCGCGCGCCTGCTCGACGTCCAGGACCTGCTGAGCGACTCCGGCATCGGGCGCGAGATGCACGTCATCGTCGGCCAGGGGCAGCTCGATGCCATCCTGCAGGCCACGCCCGAGTCGCGGCGCGGCTTCATCGAGGAGGCGGCCGGTGTCCTGAAGCACCGCAAGCGCAAGGAGAAGGCGCTGCGGAAGCTGGAGGCCACCAAGGCGAACCTGGAGCGCCTGCAGGACCTCGTGGCCGAGCTGCAGCGGCAGCTGAAGCCGCTGGGCAGGCAGGCCCAGGCCGCGCGCAGGGCCGCCGTCATCCAGGCGGAGCTGCGCGACGCCAAGGCGCGCCTGCTCGCCGACGACCTCGCCACCGCGCAGGCCCAGCTGGCCGCCGAACTCGCCGACGAGGCCGCGGCCGCCGAGGCACGCGCGCGGGCGGAGGAGGCCGTCGCTGCGGCCCAGGCGGGCGAGGAGGCGGCCGAGCGTCGCCTGCGCGCCGCCGCCGCCGACTTCGACGCGGCCCAGGAGCAGTGGTACGCCCTCGCCGGCCTGAGGGAGCGGGTGAGCACCACCATCTCCATCGCCGCCGAGCGCATGCGGATGGGGGAGAATCAGCCGACCCTCGACGTCGGCGGGCGTGACCCGGAGGCGCTCGAGGCCGAGGCCGCCGAGATCCGCGCCCGCGAGCAGGGGCTGCGCGCCGCCGCCGACGAGGCGAACGGGGCGCTCACCGATGCGACGCTGCGCCGTGGCGGGGCCGAACAGGAGCACGCCGCCGCTGAGCAGGCCTACAGCGCTGCGCTGCGCGCGATCGCCGATCGTCGCGAGGGCCTTGCCCGGCTCGCCGGCCGTGTGGCCAGCACGCAGGCGCGGCTCGAGGCGTCGGGCGAGGAGGTCGCCCGACTGGAGACGCGCCGTGGTGAGGCCGAGGCCCGGGCCGAGGAATCCGCGCGTCGGTACCACGAGACCGAGTCGTCGCTGGTTGGCCTGGGCGCGTCGGAGTCCGACCTCGACGCCGTCTACGAGCGTGCCGCCGCCGCGGCCGAGGAGGCCGAGGCCGCCGCTCAGGAGCTGAAGGCCAAGGAGGCCGAGAACGCGCAGGCGAGGGCGGGCCTCGCCGCTCGCGTCGAGGCGCTGCGGCTGCTGGCGGAGCGCAGGGACGGCGCGGCGGAACTGCTGGCCTCCGGGCGCCCCGAGGTCGTCGGCCGGTTGAGCGCGCAGATCGCCGTCGAGCCCGGCTGGGAGGCCGCAGTGGACGCGGCGCTCAGGGGCGCGGCCGAAGGCGTCGTGGTCGAGGGATTGGACGGGGCCGTCGCGGCCGCCGGCCACCTGGCGGAGCGGGCGCTGGGCCGGGCCCCGCTCGTCGTCGCCGGCGCGCCCACGCCGTCTCCGCAGCCCGTGCCGGGGCGGTCGGCCCGAGGACTGGTGACCTCTCCCGAGGCGCTCGCCGGCGCCCTCGACCGGTTGCTCGCCGGCGTCGTCGCCGTCGAGGACGCCGATGCCGCGGCCGCGGTGGTGGCCGACGATCCCTCGCTGGTGGCGGTGACGCGCGCGGGGGAGTGGGTGTCTGCGTGGCTCGTCGAGGGCGGCTCGGCCGCCGCGCCCTCGCTGCTGGAGCTCCAGGCTCAGCTCGCGGAGGCAGAGGGGCGGCTCGCGGAGGCGGAGCACGAGGCTCAGCGCCTCCGGTTCGAGGCGGAGCGCGCGGCCCAGACGCGGGCCGCGGCGAAGGCCGAGGAGGACACGGCGCTCGCCGCGCTTCACGACTCGGACGCGAAGCTGGCCGCCGTCGCCGATCAGCTCGGGTCCTTCCGCCAGGCGCAGGCCACCGCGCTGAAGGAGGCCGAGCGGCTCTCCGAGGCCATCGTCGCGGCGATCGCGGCCCGCGCGCGGGACGAGGAGCAGCTCACCGAGCTCACGGCACGGCTGGAGGCGGCCTCCACGGAGGACGACCTCGCCGAGCCCGACGCGGGCGAGAGGGACGCCAAGGCGGCCGAGGCCCGCCGCGCGCGGCAGGCCGAGATGGACGCGCGTCTTGCGCTGCGCAGCGTCGAGGAGCAGCTGAAGGCGATCTCCGGACGCGCCGACGCGCTACAGCGCGCCGCACAGCACGAGCGGCAGTCCCGCGCGAAGGCCAAGGCGCGGGCCGAGCAGCTGCGCCGCGAAGCGGAGGTGGCGCGCGCGGTGCACGGGGCCGCGCTGCGGGTGGCCGAGCTGGTCGAGGTCGCGCGGCAGCGCGCCACCGCGCAGCGCGACGCCGCGGATCAGGCCCGCCGCGAGGCCGAGGCCGGCACCACCCAGGCCCGGCACGCGAGCAAGGCCGCGGCCGGTCGGCTCGACGAGATCGTCCGCGGCGCCCACCGCGACGAGATGGTGCGGATCGAGTTCCGGATGCGGATCGAGCAGCTCACTGACAGGGCGCTGAGCGAACTCGGCCTTGAGCCCGGCCCGCTCGTCGCCGAATACGGCCCCGACCAGCCTGTTCCCGTGCTGACCAGGCCCGACGGGTCGGCCCTCACCGACGAGGACGACGTGCCCGAGCCGCAGCCCTACGACAGGGAGCGGCAGCAGGCGCGGCTCCGGGCCGCCGAGCGGAACCTGGCGGTGCTCGGCCGCGTGAATCCACTGGCGCTCGAGGAGTTCGAGGCGATGACCGCGCGCCACCAGTTCCTCGCCGAGCAACTGGACGACCTGCGGCAGACCCGCAGCGACCTGCTCGACATCGTCGCGGAGGTCGACAAGCGCGTGCAGGAGGTCTTCGAGGCCGCCTACCGCGACGTCGAACGGAGCTTCTCGGACGTCTTCGGCCGGCTGTTCCCCGGAGGTGAGGGGCGCCTGATTCTCACCGACCCGAGCGACTGGCTCACCACGGGCGTCGAGGTGGAGGCCCGGCCCGCGGGCAAGCAGGTCAAGCGGCTCTCGCTGCTGTCGGGCGGCGAGCGTTCCCTTGTGGCCGTGGCGTTCCTCGTCAGCCTGTTCATCGCCCGACCCAGCCCGTTCTACATCCTGGATGAGGTCGAAGCCGCGCTCGACGACGCCAACCTCGGCCGACTCCTCGGCATCTACGAGGAGCTGCGGGCCAACTCCCAGCTGCTGATCATCACGCACCAGAAGCGCACCATGGAGATCGCCGACTCGCTCTACGGCGTGACCATGCGCGGCGACGGGATCTCGACGGTCGTCAGCCAGCGCCTGCACACGGACTGAGACACGCCGCGCACGGTTTTCGCGGCGCCGCCTCCGGGTGGCACACTTGTGTTTACTCCCGACATTCCTTTCTCCCCCCGGAAGGTTCATTCATGCCTCTCGCAGCCAGCCTCGCGGTGCTGCTCATCATCGCTCTCGCGGTGTCCGTCTTCTACGTCGTGGCCATCTCGTCCGGCCACGTCACCCTCAAGCGCCAGAAGCTGAACGAGATCGCCGAGGCGGCTGAGCTGCACATGAGCGGCCGTGGCCAGGTCCCGCGATTCCTCGAGCGCCTGGACGAGCGCGTCTCCTCCTGACGCCCCGGCACTCGCTCCCGGCCCGCGGAAAGGGCGGTTCGCGGCGACGCCAGTAGGATGTCGGCCGTGTGGATCTTCTGGACCGTAATTGCCATCGTCGGGATCGCCCTCGTCATCGGGGGCGTTGTCATCGCCGTCGACGGGCGCAAGCAGCGCGCACTGGAGGCCGAGGCCAAGCCTGAGCTGACTCCTGTCGCGGAGCCCGCCGAGGAACCCGCTACGCCCGAAGAGGCGATCGAGGAGGCTCCCGAGGCCGAGGAACCCGAGGTTCCCTCCGCCCCGGCTGCGCCGGCGATCGACGCCCCGGAGGCCCCGCTGTCGCGCTGGGCGCGCCTTCGCCGTCGGCTGTCGTCCAGCAACAATGCGCTCGCCCGCGCGCTGGCCGACCTGCTGTCGGTCGACAAGATCGACCAGGACGTCTGGGACGACTTCGAGACCACCCTCATCACCTCGGACCTGGGCGTCGGTCCGGCCACCGAGCTGACCGACGCGCTGCGCAGCCAGCTCGCGATCGACGGCGTCGCAGACCCGGCCAAGGCCCGAGAGGTGCTCCGCGCCGAGCTGCTCCGGCTCGTCGACCCCGGGCTCGACCGCTCGCTGAACCTGACGCCGGCCGCCGAGGGCGACCCCGCCGTCGTGCTCGTCGTAGGCGTGAACGGCACGGGCAAGACCACCACCGTCGGCAAGCTCGCCCGCGTGCTGGTGGCCGAGGGCAAGACGGTGGTGCTCGGCGCGGCCGACACCTTCCGCGCCGCCGCCGCCGAGCAGCTCGCCACCTGGGGCGAGCGCGTGGGCGTCGAGACCGTGCGCAGCGACGTCGACGGCGCCGACCCCGCTTCGGTCGCCTTCGACGCCGTCGCCAAGGGCGTCGAGGACGGCACCGACGTGGTGCTCGTCGATACCGCCGGCCGCCTGCACACCAAGACCGGCCTGATGGATGAGCTGGGCAAGGTCAAGCGCGTCATCGAGAAGAAGGCCGGCGTCACCGAAGTGCTGCTCGTACTCGACGCCACCACCGGCCAGAACGGCATGACGCAGGCGCGGATCTTCGCCGAGGTCGTGGACGTCACCGGCATCGTACTCACCAAGCTCGACGGCTCCGCCAAGGGCGGCATCGTCGTCCAGGTTCAGCGCGAACTGGGTGTGCCCGTCAAGCTCGTCGGCCTCGGTGAGGGCGTCGACGACCTGGCCCCGTTCGACCCCGAAGGCTTCGTCCAGGGCATCCTGGGCGAGTAGCTCACGCCACCGAGGCGAGCGCCAGCGGGAGCACCGCGTCGGCGCCTGCCCGGCGCAGCAGCCGGCCGGCGACCGTCATCGTCCAACGCGTGTCGATCAGGTCGTCGACCAGCAGAACCGGCCCGTGGAGCGAGGGGAGCCGCGCGGCCATCTCGGAAGGTACGGCGAACCGCGTCCAGAAGGTCGCGCACGCGGAACGCGCTGTTCGCGGCTGACACCGGCGCGTCGGCGTGCAGGGTCAGTGGCCCGAGCGGCTCCAGTCGGCCCGCCCGGGCGACGCCCATCGCGAACGACTCCACCAGCTGCGGCCGGCCGACGCTCGGCACCCACGCCACGGCCGTCGGGCGCTCCGCCCACGGCCACTCCCGCAGCACCCGCAGGCAGGCGGTGGCCAGGGCAGCCGGCACCTCACCGTCGATCGGCCGGCCGTCGCGGTCCGACGCGAAGAGCGCGCGGAGCGCCGTGCCATGGCCCAGGTCCGTGAGGCGGGCGATCACGCGCCCCTCCTCGACCAGCTCGTCGGCCGGGAGCCGCCCCTTGAGGGGCTTGCCCGCCTCGGTGACGCCCACCCGGTCGAGGCCTTGCGGCCACTGCGCCCTCGGCGCGATCTCCACGCCCACCCGATCGAGGGTGGCCTGGGCGCCGCGTTCCGAGTCGACGGAGACCTCCGTCGGATACCAGGGGTCGGTGCAGGCATCGCAGCGGCCGCACGCGGCGCTGGCCGGGTCGTCCAGGCAGCGCGTCAGGAACGCCATCCGGCACTCGGACGTGCTCTGGTACTCGAGCATCGCGCGCTGCTCCGCGACGCGCGCCTCCGCGATCCGGCCGTAGCGCTCGGCGTCGAAGCTCCATGCGCGGCCGGTCGACGACCAGCCACCCGCGCCGTACTCGACCACACCGTCGACGGCCAGCACCTTGAGCAGCAGCTCCAACTGGCCACGGCGCAGGTCGACCCGCGCTTCGAGCGCGCCCACCGACAGCGGCCGGTCGGCCTCCGCCAGCGCCTGCAGGACGGCGTCGGCCCGACTTTGCGTCGGCATCGCGTTCGTGGCGAAGTAACGCCAGATCTCGCGGTCCTCCGAGCCCGGCAGCAGCAGCACGTCGGCCCGATCGGTGGCGCGGCCTGCGCGGCCGACCTGCTGGTAGTAGGCGACGGGGGAGCTGGGGGAGCCGAGGTGCACGACGAAACCCAGGTCGGGCTTGTCGAACCCCATCCCCAGTGCGGACGTGGCCACCAGTGCCTTGACGCGGTTCTCCTTGAGTGCCTGCTCAGCCGCCAAGCGGTCGTCCGGGTCGGTGCGGCCGGTGTACGCCAGCACGGTGTGGCCCGCCTTGGTCAGCAGGGCCGCGGTCTCCTCCGCCGATGAGACGGTCAGGCAGTAGACGATGCCGCTGCCGGGCAGGTCGGCGAGGTGTTGCGAGAGCCAGGCCAACCGGCGCCAGGAGGTGCCCAGCTCCAGGACACCCAGCCGGAGCGACGCCCGCGCCAGCGGCCCGCGGAGCGTGAACACCTCGTGGCCGCCTGCGGCCATCTGCTCCGCGACGTCGTGCACCACGCGCTCGTTGGCGGTCGCGGTGGTGGCGAGCACCGGCACGTCGGCGGGCAGGTCGGCGATGAGCGTGCGGATGCGCCGGTAGTCGGGACGGAAGTCGTGGCCCCAGTCGCTGATGCAGTGCGCCTCGTCGATCACCAACAGCCCCGCCGTGCCGATCAGTCGGGGCAGCTGCTCGGCCCGGAACCGCGGGTTGACGAGCCGCTCGGGGGAGACAAGGAGGACGTCGAGGGCGTCGTCGTCGAGCAGCCGCTCGATCTCAGACCACTCGGTCACATTGGCCGAGTTGATCGCGGCCGCGCGCACGCCGGCCCGCTCGGCCGCGGCAACCTGGTCGCGCATCAGAGCCAGCAGAGGCGACACGATGAGCGCCGGCCCCGCGCCCGCCCGCCGATGGAGGAGCGCAGAGATGAAGTAGACCGCGGACTTGCCCCAGCCCGTGCGCTGCACGACGAGCGCGCGGCGATGGTCGGCGACCAGCGCCGAGATCGCCTCGAACTGGCCGTCGTGGAAGTCCGCCGACGGATTCCCGGTCAGTGCCCGCAGCGCGGCGAGCGCCTCCTCCCGCAAACCGTCGGTGCCCCGCGCGACGGCGCCCCGCGTCGGCCGCAGCGCAGCGGCTTGGGCGGCCGTGTCTCGGCGCCCGGTGCTGGGTCGCTCCGCGGTGGTGGGCCGCGTGGTGGTGGGCCGTCCGACGGCGCGGGCCTCCTCCAGCCCCGCGGGCGGCTCGTCCCACGGGTCCGGTGGCAGCTCGTCGAACTCCGGCGGCGGTTCCTGATCCCACGGTTCGCTCATGCCGGACACCCTGCCACGGGCCACCGACAATCACCGACACCAGCACTCCTGCTCGACACCAGCACTCCTGCTCGACACCAGCATTGGTCGTCGGCACCAGCACTCCTTCGCGGATACCAGCACCGATCGTCGTTACCAGCGCTATACCGCTGGTGACGAGGAGGAGTGCTGGTAACGACGGAGTAGTGCTGGTAACCGCGCCGAGCGCTGGTGTCCGCGAGGGGGACCGGGGGCCCCGTCCAGTATCCTTGGGCCGATCACTCGTCTGCGAAGGGAATTCCCCAAGTGTTCGACACGCTGCAAGACCGGCTCTCGTCCGTCTTCAAGGGGCTGCGCTCCAAGGGACGGCTGACCGACGCCGACATCGACGCCACCATGCGGGAGATCCGCATCGCGCTCCTCGAGGCCGATGTGAACCTCGGCGTCGTCAAGGAATTCGTCGCATCCGTCAAGGAGCGCGCGCTGGGGGCCGAGCTGTCCAAGGCGCTCAACCCGTCGCAGCAGATCATCAAGATCGTCAACGACGAGCTGGTCTCGATCCTCGGCGGCGAGGCCCGCACCATCCGGCACGCGAAGCGCCCGCCGACGGTCATCATGCTGGCCGGCCTCCAGGGCGCGGGCAAGACGACGCTCGCGGGCAAGCTGGGCCTCTGGCTGAAGGAGAACAAGCGCACACCGCTGCTCGTCGCCGCGGACCTGCAGCGTCCCAACGCCGTCAATCAGCTCCAGATCGTCGGCGAGCGCGCCGGCGTGCACGTCTTCGCGCCCGAGCCGGGCAACGGTGTCGGCGACCCGGTCGACGTCGCCCGCCGCGCCATCGAGCACGCCGAGCACAAGCTGTACGACGTCGTGATCGTCGACACGGCCGGCCGCCTCGGTGTCGACCAGGAACTCATGCAGCAGGCCGCCGACATCAAGGCCGCAGTCGGCCCCGATGAGACGCTGTTCGTCGTCGACGCGATGATCGGCCAGGACGCCGTCAACACCGCCAAGGCGTTCGACGAGGGCGTGGGTGTCGACGGCGTGGTGCTCACCAAGCTCGACGGCGACGCCCGCGGCGGCGCCGCGCTCTCCATCGCCCGCGTGCTCGGCAAGCCCATCATGTTCGCCTCCAACGGCGAAGGCCTCGCGGACTTCGACATGTTCCACCCCGACCGGATGGCCTCGCGCATCCTCGGGATGGGCGACGTCCTCACGCTCATCGAGCAGGCCGAGAAGACCTTCGACGCCGAGCAGTCCCGCGCCGCGGCCGAGAAGCTGATGGGCAAGAACAAGTTCGGCCTTCAGGACTTCCTCTCCCAGATGCAGCAGCTGCGCAAGATGGGTCCGATGTCGAAGATCCTCGGCATGCTGCCCGGCGCCGGCCAGTTCAAGCAGGCGATCAACGAGATCGACGAACGGGAGATCGACCGGATCGAGGCGATCATCTACTCGATGACCCCCGCCGAGCGCGACGACGTGTCCATCCTCAACGGTTCGCGCCGCGCGCGCATCGCCAAGGGTGCAGGCGTGCAGGTCTCCGAGGTCAACAAGCTCGTCAACCGCTTCGTCGAGGCGCGGAAGATGATGGAGGCCATGGCCGGCGGCGGCTTCCCGGGCATGCCCGGGATGGGCGCCGGTCGTCGCGCGGGCTCCAAGAAGCCTGTGGCGAGCAAGCGTAAGGGCAAGAAGGGCGCCGCGCGCCCCGCCCCGCGTCCGCAACTGCCCCAGCAGCAGCCCGCTGCCCCCCAGGTCCCGCAGAGCCTCGACGAGTTCCAGCTGCCGCCCGAGCTGCAGAAGATGTTCGACCAGAACAAGCCGAAGTTCTAGCCCGCTGGGGTCGTTCCTTGAGCCGCCGCGTGAGCGTTAGCGAACCGGCGTGTCGAAAGGTCCCGCGGTTGTGCAGGGAGCTGTTCGAGGTGGGTCTCGGACCCTTCGAGACACAGCCCCGCAGAGTTCTCGCTGGGTGTTGGGTCTGTTGGCGGGGCTGCTCCTCAGGGACCGTTCGTTGAGCCCGTTGGGTGTCGTTCCTTGAGCCGCCGCGTGAGCGCCAGCGAACCGGCGTGTCGAAAGGTCCCGCGGTTGTGCAGGGAGCTGTTGCAGGCGGTCGTGGGTGTGGGGTTCGGACCCTTCGAGACGCAGCCCCGCAGAGTTCTCGCTGGGTGTGGGTGTGTTGGCGGGGCTGCTCCTCAGGGACCGTTCGTTGAGCCCGCTGGGGCCGTTCCTTGAGCCGCCGCGTGAGCGCCAGGCGAACGGGCGTGTGAGTGTCGTTCCTTGAGCCGCCGCGTGAGCGCCAGCGAACCGGCGTGTCGAAAGGTCCCGCGGTTGTGCAGGGACTTGTTCGAGGTGGGGCTCGGACCCTTCAGACACAGCCCCGCGGATTTCTCGCTGAGGGTGGGTCTGTTGGCGGGGCTGCTCCTCAGGGACCGGAGCCGGCCAGGCTGAAAACGTTCAGTTGCTCGGCCATCGGTCAGCCGACATTGCCCGCGGGTGGGCCCTTCACCGATGGACCTGCCGATGAGTGGGCCCCGCGGGGTGCGCAGACGGGGGCCGATACGCTGGGCGCATGAACGGCGCCCTCCACCTTCATGGTCACCTTCTGCCCGGCGAGGAGATCCGCGATCTGTGGATCGCCGATGGTGTGTTGCACGACGAACGTGTCGCGGGCGCCGAAACGGTGGCTGCGGAGGGCTGGATCATCCCCGGGCTGGTCGACGCGCACTGCCACATCGGGCTGGGGCCCGACGGCGCCGTCGACGCGGAGACGGCGCGCGCGCAGGCCCGTGCCGATCTGGCCGCAGGCACGATGCTCATCCGGGATGCGGGCTCGCCGTCGGACACGCGCTGGGTGCACGCCGACGACGGCCTGCCGCGGCTGCTGCGCGCGGGGCGGCACGTCGCGCGACCCAAGCGGTACCTGCGCAATCTCGGTGCGGAGGTGGAACCGGAGGGACTCGTGGAGCAGGTGCGCCACGAGGCGCGTTCGGGTGACGGATGGGTCAAGCTCGTGGGCGACTGGATCGACCGGACGGTCGGCGACCTCGCCCCGCTGTGGCCCGCGGACGTAGCCGCCGAGGCGATCGCCGCGGCCCACGAGGAGGGCGCACGGGTCACGGCGCACTGCTTCGGCGAGCAGGCGGTGGCGGAGCTGGTCGCGGCCGGTATCGACTGCATCGAGCACGGCACGGGCATGTCCGACGACGTCATCGCGCAGATGGCCGAGCGCGGCACCGCGCTGGTGCCCACCATGATCAACCTCGCGCGGTTCCCGCAGTACGCCGCGCCCGCCGAGGACAAGTTCCCCGCCTACTTCGCGCACATGACCGACCTGTACGCCCGCCGCAAGGACACCATCGGCAAGGCCGTCGACGCCGGCGTGGCGGTCTACGCCGGCACCGACGCCGGCACGGTGGTGCCGCACGGCTGCATCCGCGAGGAGATCGCGGAGCTGGCGGAGGTCGGCGGCGGGGAGTTCGCCGTCGGAGCCGCCAGCTGGCGCGCCCGAGCGTGGCTCGGGGCCGACATCCTGACTCCCGGGGCCAGCGCCGACCTGATCGTCCTCGACGCCGACCCGCGGAAGGACGTCTCCACGCTGTACCGGCCGGTGGCCCGCATCCTGAGAGGGCGTGTGCTGTGAACGACAAGTCCCAGGCCTTCCCGCCGCCCGCGGCCGACGACCGCGTGCCCGACACCGTCGCCCCGCCGCCTCCCTCGACGACTCCGCCCGCCCCGCGTGCGGCTCTGCCCTCCTCGCCGGCCGGTCCGCCGCCTGCGCCCCCGGCCAAGCGCGAGAGCCCGTTCGGCCGTGGCTTCGGCCTGGGGCTCGGGCTGTCGCTGGGCCTCGGCGTGGTGGGCACGGCGCTCACCGTGATCAGCGGGGTCTTCCTCGTCATCTTCGGCCTGGTCGTAGCTTCGGCGGGCGCCGGCCCGAAGGTCAGCACCGGGACGACGACCATCTGGTCGTCGGGCGCGGGCACGGACGTGCTCCGCGCGTTCGACATCACCGGCGCGATCATGGCCGATGCATCGGACGGATCCGTGCTGAGCGGCGGCACCTACGGCTACGAGGTGGCCGACCAGATCGACTCCCTGCGCCCCGAGGATGCGGGTGGCGTGATCCTGCTCGTCAACACGCCCGGCGGCAGCATCGGTGGCTCGAAGGCGATCGCGGACGCCGTCGAGCGGTATCAGGACCGGACCGGGCACAAGGTGTTCGTGCACGTCAGCTCCATGTCGGCGTCGGGTGGCGTGTACGCGACGTCCACCGCCGACGAGATCGTCGCCGACCACGGCGCGATGGTGGGCTCGATCGGCGTCATCTTCGGCCCCTTCGAGCGCTATGACGGCGTGATCGCCACGAGCGGCACGCTCTTCGAGCAGGGCGTCACCACCACGGGCGGCATTACGAGCGAGTACCTCACCGCAGGCACGGGCAAGGACTTCGGCAACCCCTTCCGCGACATGACGAAAGAGGAGCGGGAGCACTACACCGCGATGCTGCAGCGCGAGTACGACGCGTTCGTCGCGCAGGTGAGCGTGAACCGCAACATCCTGGCCCGCACCATCAAGGACGAGCTGGGCGCGAGCCTCTTCGACGCGGTCACAGCGAAGGAGGTCGGCCTGGTGGACGAGGTGATGGGCCGCGAGGACTTCTTCTGGTACGCCGCCGAGGCCGCAGGGCTCGACGCGGAGAACACGCGGATCGAGGCGACGGCCGCGCCGAGCGCGCTCGAGTCGCTACTGGGCGTGGAGCGTGCGAGCGGGCAGGCGCCCTCGGTGTCCCAGGGGGCGGGCGTGACGCCGGTGCTGAGCCGCGCCGTCTGCGGCGGCGCGCAGCCCGTGGCGATCCTCGGCCTCAAGGGCGTCTGCGGCTGACGGGACTCAGCGGGTCAGCCCCAGCCGAGGTCGTGGAGCGCTTCCTCCTCGATGCCGTGGTAGTGCCCCAGCTCGTGCACGAGCGTGATCCAGATCTCGTCGTAGAGCTCGTCCTCGTCCTGGCACATCCGGCTGAGGGGGCCCTGGAACAGCACGATGCGGTCGGGCAGCTGCCCGTAGCCGTACCGGTCGCGCTCGGTGAGCGCCGTGCCGTCGTAGATTCCGAGGGTGTCCGAGCCGTCCTCGGGCTCGTCCTCGATCACGAAGATCAGGTTGTCCAGCCCCTCGACCAGCTGCTCGGGGAGCTCGCCGAGCGCCTCCTCGACGAGGAGCTCGAACGATTCCGCGGAGATCTGCACCCCGCGAGTCTATGCGGGGCCTCAGGGAAGCACCGATCAAATCCGACACCGGCTGCGCTGCACCATTGACCAGTGCTTCGCTAGATTCGAGGCGGCGACACGAGGGAGCGACGATGGTGGTGCGGGCGGACGGAGCGCTGTTCCGGGATGAGCACGGGCGCCAGCTCGTGCTGCACGGCGTCAATCTCGTGGCCAAGGGCAACGGTGGGTCCGGCGACGACGCGGGCCGCGGGTTCCGCGGCTCCTGGACCGCCGCCGACCTCGCCGATCTCACCGCCCGCGGCCTCACGACGGTGCGGCTCGGCGTGATCTGGGCCGCGGCGGAGCCCGAGCCGGGCCGCTACGACGAGGAATACCTCGGCTGGGTGGCCGATCAGCTGGACCTCGTCCACGCCGCGGGGATGCGTGCGTTCCTCGACGCCCACCAGGACCTGTATTCCCAGGCGTTCTGCGACGGCGCCCCTGCCTGGGCGACGCTCACGGATCTGCCGTTCGCGCCCACCGAACTGTGGAGCGACGCGTATCTCTCGAGTCCGGCGGTGCACGAGGCCCTCGACGCGTTCTGGGCCAACGCGCCCGGGCCCGGTGGGGTCGGCCTGCAGGATCGCTTCGCCGCGATGTGGGCGCGGGTCGCCGAGCGCGTCCACGGCCATGCGGCGCTCATCGGCTACGACCTGCTCAACGAGCCGGCGCCCGGGTCGGCCGCGCCCGCGATCTTCGGCGCGCTCGTGAGCGCCTTCGCCGACGCCACCGGGCAGAATCCCGAGGCCGTGGCGGCCGACTTCGGCCACCCGGAGGCCAAGGTCGCGCAGCTCGCCCGACTGGAGGACGAGGCGGTGTACCGCGCAGTCGGCGACGCCGTGCACCCGCTCGTCGCGGCCTTCGAGACCGAGACGGTCGCGCCGTTCGTGGCGAAGGTGGCCGCGGCGATCCGGCGGGTCGACCCCGAGGCACTCCTGTTCCGGGAGCACAGCTACTTCGCGAACCTCGGCGTCCCGTCGGGGCAGCCCGGGCTCGACGACGCGTTCTGGGCCTACGCGCCGCACGGCTACGACCTCACCGTCGACACCGCGGCGATCACTCGGTCCAGCGACACCCGCGCCGCGACGATCTTCGCCCGGCATGCCGAGACGGCCGCGCGCCTCGGGGTGCCCGTGCTCGTCGGCGAGTGGGGAGGGCTGGGGCTGGCAGCCGGCGTCGCCCGACACCTGACCGTGCTGCAGGACCTCTTCGACGCCCTCGGCTGGTCGTGGACCTACTGGTGCTGGGAGGAGGGCTTCGCCGGCTCCGAGGCCGCGGCCGCGCTGACCCGGCCCCGCCCTGCCGCGTTCGCCGGCGACGCGCTGTCCTGGCGGGTCGTCGACGGCGCGCTGCACGCCCGCTGGCGCGGCGCCGACGCGGGCGCCCCGTCGGTCTTCTTCGCGCCCGAAGGAACCGCTGAGGTGCTGCGCGACGGCGCCCCGGTACCCGTGCGCTGGGCCGGCCCGTGGGCCAGCGTGGCGGCCGGCGAGGGCATGTTCGAGCTCGTCGCAGGGTGACGATTTGAGCTCGCGCTCGGTGACGATTCGGGCTCGCGCTCGGTGACAAAATGCTGGCTTCTGGCGGCGTGTTTGGGCGGCGGACCGGACCTCTGGCACAATGACCGTTGCACCTTCTTCGACCGTGCCCTCTCACGCGGGCGGAGGAGTCCCAAAGGTTTGCGCTGGGCGTGCCCCACACGTCACGCGCGTCCATCCACTCGCCTGCGGCCGCAGGCACCTTGATTAACAGGAGACACCACACCAGTGGCAACCAAGATTCGCCTGAAGCGTCTCGGCAAGATTCGCTCGCCTCACTACCGCATCATCGTCATCGACTCGCGCGCCAAGCGCGACGGCCAGGCCATCGAGGAGATCGGCCTGTACCACCCGAAGAACGACCCGAGCGTGATCCGCGTCGACTCCGAGCGCGCGCAGTACTGGCTGGGCGTCGGCGCGCAGCCGACCGAGGCCGTCGTGGCGCTGTTCAAGCGCTCCGGCGACTGGCAGAAGTTCACCGGCGACACCAGCCCGTCGGGCATCGACCCGCAGCCGGAGCGCCGTGACCGCGAGGCCGAGTTCGCCAAGGCTCTGGCCGAGGACGCCGGCGCCACCGCGCCCGCGATCTCGAAGGCCAAGAAGAAGGCCGACGACGACGCCAAGAAGGCCGAAGCCGCCCCCGCCGAAGAGGCCGAGGCTCCCGCCGAGGGCGAGTGAGCATGCTGGCCGACGCCTTGGAGCACCTCGTCGCGGGCATCGTCTCGAACCCCGACGACGTGACGGTCAAGGACAAGGACCTGCGGCGCGGCCGACTCCTCGAGGTGCGGGTGCACCCCGACGATGTCGGCAAGGTGATCGGCCGCCAGGGCCGCACCGCGCAGGCCCTGCGCACCGTGATCGGCGCGCTGGCAGGCAAGGAGAGCGTCCGCGTCGACTTCGTCGACGTGGATCGCCCCCGTCGCCGCTGACGCATCCGGCTGCCGCGCCCGCTCCCGGGCGGGCGCCGAACGCCATCGATAAGGCCGCGAGCCCCGCTATCGCTGCGGGCCTCGCGGCCTTTATCGCCATCTTCGGACAAAGCAGGAAAGGGGCCCCATGAGCCAGACGATCGAGGTGACCGTCGGCCGGTTCGGCCGCGCGGTGGGGATCAAGGGCGAGATCGCCGTGGAGCTGCGCACCGACGAGCCGGGCCGCCGGTTCGTCCCCGGCGCGCGGCTGCTGCTCGGCTCCACCGGCAAGACCGTGGAGATCTCGGGCGTGCGGTGGAACCGTGGCCGCCTCGCGGTGACGCTCCAGGGTTACCCGGACAGGACGGCCGTCGAGGTGCTGACCGGGCACCTGCTGCACGTGCGGGTGCCGGTCGAGGAGCGCCCGAGCGAGCCGGACGAGTACTTCGACCGTCAGCTGGTCGGCCTCGCGGTGCTGAACCACGCGGGGGAGCGCGTCGGTACGGTCGCCGAGGTCGCCCACCTCCCGGCGCAGGACGTGCTCGTCGTCGATGTCGACGGCGAGGAACGCATGGTGCCCTTCGTCGAGGCCCTCGTTCCCGTGGTGGACGTCGAGGCGGGCCACGTGCGGCTGGCCGACGTCGAGGGCCTGCTCGAGGACGTCGAATGAGGATCGACGCCGTCAGCATCTTCCCCGACTACTTCGCGCCGCTGCACCTCAGTCTGGTGGGCAAGGCGATCGCCGCGGGCACCGTCGAGCTCGCCGTGCACGACCTGCGGGACTGGACGCACGACCGCCACCGCACCGTCGACGACACGCCCTACGGCGGCGGCGCGGGCATGGTGATGAAGCCCGAGCCCTGGGGCGAGGCGCTCGACGCGCTCGAGGCCGCCTCGCCGCTGCCGATGACCGTCGTCGTCACCACCCCTGCCGGTCGGCCGTTCACGCAGGAGCTCGCCTACGAGCTCGCCGCGCGAGAGCGGCTGGTGTTCGCCTGCGGGCGCTACGAGGGGATCGACCAGCGCGTCGTCGACTACTGCCACGAGCGCTACGAGGTGATCGAGGTCAGCCTCGGCGACTACGTGCTCAACGGGGGAGAGGTCGCGGCGCTCGCGATCACCGAGGCCGTGGTCCGGCTGCTCCCCGGCGTGCTCGGGAATCCCGAGTCGCTGCGCGAGGAGTCGCACTCCGCCGGGAACGAGCAGCTCCTGGAGTATCCGAACTACACCAAGCCGCCCGTCTGGCGGGGCCGCGAGGTGCCCGAGGTGCTGCTCAGCGGCAACCACGGCCTGGTGGCGCGGTGGCGCAGGGAGCAGTCCGAGCGGCGCACGCGCGAGCGGCGGCCCGACCTGGCGGATGGCCTAGCCAGCGGCGAATTTTCGTAAGGAATTCGGCACGTAATTTCGTTTTGTGCGAAGAATGGCTTAACCTGCCCCCTTGCGCGAATCGGCCGCCATGAGTGGCTAGAGTGAGGCCGTGGCAACAACACTCACCATCCATCAGCGAGCGTTGCGATCAACGGTCATCAAGAAGGTCGTCATGGCAGTGACCGGCTTGATCATGATCGCCTTCCTCCTCGTTCACATGTACGGCAATCTCAAGATGTTCGTAAGCTACGACGCCTACGATCACTACGCCCACTGGCTGAAGGGCGCCACCGAAGACGGTGGCATCATGGCCCCGATCATGCCGGCCGGGCAGTTCATCTGGGTCTTCCGCTTCGGTCTGGTCGCGGCGATCGTGCTGCACATCTGGTCGGCGGCGACGCTGTCGCGGGCGACCATCCGCAACCGCGGCGAGAAGTACGTCAACAGCAACAAGCTCGCCCAGACCTATTCGGCGCGCACCATGCGCTGGGGCGGCGTCATCATCGCGCTGTTCATCATCTTCCACCTGCTGCAGTTCACGATCATCCCGCAGTACTTCGGCGGCGACTCGCACCAGCCGCACACCATGGTGCTCGCGGCCTTCCAGCAGTGGTGGATGGTGGCGCTGTACGCGGTCTGCCTCGTGCTCGTGTGCATGCACCTGCGGCACGGCGTCTGGAGCGCCCTGACGACGCTGGGCGCCAATACCAGCACGCAGTCCCGCAAGGTGCTCAACGTGATCGCCATCGCGGTTGCCGTCGTGCTCTACGTCGGCTTCATGATCATGCCCTTCGCAGTCCTCTTTAAGGTGATCTGATGACCACTACGACCACCCCTTCGCCCGCGGCCACCGAGTTCTGGGTCGACGGCGCGGACATCGCCGACAGCAAGGCGCCGCAGGGCGTCGACATCGAGAAGGTGTGGCGGACCCGCCAGTTCCAGGCCCGCCTGGTGAACCCGGCCAACCGTCGCAAGCTGTCCGTCATCATCGTGGGCACCGGCCTGGCCGGCGGCGCCGCCGCGGCCACGCTGGGCGAGGCCGGCTACAACGTCTTGAACTTCTGCTACCAGGACAGCCCCCGGCGCGCGCACTCGATCGCGGCCCAGGGCGGCATCAACGCGGCCAAGAACTACCGCAACGACAACGACTCGACGTTCCGGCTGTTCTACGACACGGTCAAGGGCGGCGACTACCGCGCCCGCGAGACCAACGTCTACCGGCTCGCCGAGGTCTCGGCCAACATCATCGACCAGTGCGTCGCCCAGGGCGTGCCCTTCGCCCGTGAGTACGGCGGCCTCCTCGACACACGCTCCTTCGGCGGCGTGCAGGTGCAGCGCACGTTCTACGCGCGCGGCCAGACGGGCCAGCAGCTCCTCATCGGCGCCTACCAGCAGCTGGAGCGCCAGGTCGCGGCGGGCACCGTCAAGATGTACACCCGCCACGAGATGGTCGAGCTGATCGTCGTCGACGGCAGGGCCCGCGGCATCGTGACCCGCAACATGGTCAACGGCAAGGTCGAGACCTGGACCGCCGACGCGGTGGTGCTCGCCACCGGCGGCTACGGCAACGTCTTCTTCCTGTCCACCAACGCGATGGGCTGCAACGTCACCGCCACGTGGCGTGCGCACCGCAAGGGCGCCTACTTCGGCAACCCCTGCTACACGCAGATCCACCCGACCTGCATCCCGGTGCACGGCGACACGCAGTCGAAGCTGACCCTGATGTCGGAGTCGCTGCGCAACGACGGCCGCATCTGGGTGCCGAAGAAGGCCGAGGACTGCACCAAGGACCCGCGCCAGATCGCAGAGGAGGACCGCGACTACTACCTGGAGCGGATCTACCCGGCGTTCGGCAACCTGGTCCCGCGTGACATCGCGTCCCGCCAGGCCAAGAACATGTGCGACGAGGGCCGCGGCGTCGGCCCCGCCGTCGTGGAGCGCGACGCGCACGGCAACGAGCGCAAGATGCGCCGCGGCGTCTACCTCGACTTCTCCGACGCGATCAACCGCCTCGGCGAGGACGCAGTCAGGGCCAAGTACGGCAACCTGTTCGACATGTATGCGCAGATCACGGGCGAGAATCCGTATCAGACCCCGATGCGAATCTATCCTGCGGTGCACTACACGATGGGCGGCCTGTGGGTCGACTACGACCTGATGAGCTCGATCACCGGCCTCTACGTGACCGGCGAGGCGAACTTCTCCGACCACGGCGCCAACCGCCTGGGTGCCTCAGCGCTCATGCAGGGCCTGGCCGACGGCTACTTCGTTCTGCCGAACACCATCAACGACTACCTGGCCGGCGCGCCCTTCGAGAAGCTGAGCGACGACCACCCGGCCGTCAGCGAGGCGCTCGCGTCCGCGCAGTCGCGCATCGACAAGCTGATGTCCATCCAGGGCACCCGCTCGGTCGACTCCTACCACAAGGAGCTCGGCGCGATCATGTGGGAGTACTGCGGCATGGAGCGCACCGAGGCCGGCCTCACCAAGGCCATCGGCCTCATCCGTGCCCTCAAGGAGGACTACTGGAAGAACGTCCGCGTCACGGGCGTCGCCGAGGACTTCAACCAGGCCCTCGAGCGCGCCGGCCGCGTCGCGGACTTCTTCGAGCTGGGCGAGCTGATGTGCATTGACGCCCTGCACCGCCGTGAGTCCTGCGGTGGCCACTTCCGCGCCGAGTCCCAGACCGAGGACGGCGAGGCTCTGCGCCACGACGACCAGTTCCTGTACGTCGGTGCCTGGGAGTGGGGCGGCGAGGATGGCAAGCCCGTGCTGCACCGCGAGCCGCTGATCTACAAGGCAATCGAACTCAAGCAACGGAGTTACAAGTGAAGCTCAAGCTACGGATCTGGCGCCAGAGCGGCGCCAATGCGGTCGGCCGGATGGTCGAGTACAACCTCGACGGTGTGTCCGAGGACATGTCCTTCCTGGAGATGCTCGACCTCCTCAACGAGAACCTCACGGCGGCCAATGAGGAGCCGGTGGCGTTCGACCATGACTGCCGCGAGGGCATCTGTGGCATGTGCGGCGTCGTGATCAACGGCAGCGCGCACGGTCGTGGCGAGTCGCCGGTGCCGACCACCACGTGCCAGCTGCACATGCGCTCGTTCGAGGATGGCGCCACGATCGACATCGAGCCGTGGCGCGCGGGAGCCTTCCCGGTGATCAAGGACCTCGTCGTGGACCGCAGTTCCTTCGACCGGATCATTGCCGCGGGCGGCTTCATCTCGTCGAACACCGGCTCTGCGCCGGAGGCCCACTCGACGCCCGCGCCCAAGCGCGAGGCCGACGTGGCCTTCGACAACGCCACCTGCATCGGCTGCGGCGCCTGCGTGGCGGCGTGCCCGAACAGCTCGGCGATGCTGTTCACCTCGGCGAAGATCACGCACCTGGCCATGCTCCCGCAGGGCCAGCCGGAGCGTTACCGGCGCGTGAAGTCGATGGTGGCTCAGCACGATGAGGAGGGCTTCGGCAACTGCACCAACATCGGTGAGTGCGCGGCGGTCTGCCCGAAGGGCATCCCGCTCGAGTCCATCGCGCAGCTGAACCGCGACCTGATCGCGTCCATGTTCAAGCGCGACGGCAAGTGAGGTCCGCCCGGCGTTAGCCGGACGCCTTTCTCCGCCTTCGACGGCGCGGCCCCCGGATTTCCTGGGGGTCGCGCCGTCTGGCATAATCGACAGTCGCTGCCCGGTCCCGGGCCGCTCCACATCCGCACAGCTCCTGCCACGGGGGGAACGTCTGCGCGGGGGTGGGTGAACGCGTAACCCGCGGTGACCTGTGGCACTGACGGAGAGGGTGAATTTCCATGACCCATCAGTTGATTCGTGAGATCAACAAGGCTGCGCTCCGCGACGACATCCCGGACTTCCGTCCCGGCGATTCCGTCAAGGTGCACGTGCGCGTCGTCGAGGGTGCGCGCTCCCGCGTCCAGGTCTTCGCCGGCGTCGTCATCGCGCGCAACGCGGCCGACGTGCAGGAGGCCTTCACGGTGCGCAAGGTGAGCTTCGGCGTGGGTGTCGAGCGCACCTTCCCGCTGAACTCCCCGATCATCGAGAAGATCGAGGTCGAGCGTCGCGGCGACGTCCGTCGCGCGAAGCTGTACTACCTGCGCGGTCTGCGCGGGAAGGCAGCCAAGATCAAGGAGAAGCGCTGAGCTACGCGCCCCTCACGGGGTGTGGAACCGCCGGTCGACAGTTGTCGGCCGGCGGTTCGCCTTTTCGGGGACCTGTCAGAGAGGGGCGGTATGCTCGGGTCGGCGAGTGAGCCCAACATCCAGACGAAGGACCTGACGTGGATCCAGTGACCGAGCCGGCAGAGCGCGCGGACTCGCAACCGACGCCGCCAGGCCTCGGCCGCCGCATGTTCGGATGGCTGACGGAGAGCGTGCTGGTGATCGTGGGAGCGATCGTCATCGCCACGCTGATCCGCACCTTCGTCGGGCAGATGTTCATCATCCCCTCCGGCTCCATGGAGCACACGCTCGAGGTGGGGGACCGGGTGCTCGTGTCGAAGTTCGGCGGCTTCCAGCGCGGCGATGTGGTCGTCTTCCAGGACCCCGGCAACTGGCTGGATCCCACCCCGGTGGAGGACAACCCCGTCAAGCTCGCGTTGGAGTTCGTGGGCGTCCTGCCGAACTCCAGCACCGAGCACCTCATCAAGCGCGTGATCGGCATGCCCGGCGATCACGTGCGCACCACCGACGACCTGCACATCGAGGTGAACGGTCAGGTGCTCGACGAGACCCCCTACTTGTACGCGGACGACGGCGTCCAGGTGGCCCCCGCGACGGTGCCGTTCGACATCGTGGTGCCCAAGGATCGCATCTTCGTGATGGGCGACCATCGCAACGCCTCCCGCGACTCGCGCTGCAAACTGGGCGACGTCTCGCAGCAGCCCGGCATGAACGCCTTCGTGCCCATCGACGACGTGGTGGGGGCCGCCGTCGCCATCGTCGCCCCGCTGGACCGGCTGGCCACCTTCACGGTGCCCGAGACCTTCTCCTCGGTGCCCGCAGGCGCCGAGGCGCCCGACAAGCCCGTCCTGACCCACGTCGAGGCCGGCTGCTGATGATCCGCCTGGGGCGCGGGGCCTACAGCTACGAGCGCGCCCTGGCGCGCGCGGGCCTCGGCCCCGTCGCGGGCGCCGACGAGGCGGGCCGCGGCGCGTGCGCGGGGCCGCTGGTCGCGGCTGCCGCCATCCTCGACCCCGCCCGCCCCATCGAGGGCCTCGACGACTCGAAGGCGCTGACCGCCGCGGCGAGGGATCGGCTGTACGACCAGATCCTGGCGCGGGCCGTCGCCGTGGCCTGGGCCGTCGTCGAGCCGGGGGAGTGCGACGCGCTGGGCATGCACCAAGCCGACCTGCACGGCCTCCGCCGCGCCGTCAATCGCCTCGAGGTGCCCGCGAACTTCGTCATCACCGACGGGTTCCCCGTCGACGGCCTCGGGGTGCCGGGGGTCGCCATGTGGAAGGGCGACAAGGTGGCCGCGTGCGTGAGCGCCGCGTCCATCGTCGCCAAGGTCACCAGGGACCGGATCATGGTGGGCTACGACGCGGAGTACCCGCAGTACGGGTTCGCCGTCCACAAGGGCTACTGCACCTCCGTCCATCAGTCGGCGCTCGACGAGCACGGGCCCTCACCCATCCACAGGTGGTGCTTCGACAACGTGGTGCGAAGCGCTAGGCTGAGCAGATCATGAGCGCCGAAGACCTGGAACAGTACGAGAGCAAGCTCGAGCTTGACCTCTACCGCGAGTACAAGGACGTCGTCGGCATCTTCACCTACGCGGTGGAGACCGAGCGCCGGTTCTACCTCTGCAACGCTGTCGACCTGAAGGTGCGCACGGAGGGCGGAGACGTCTACTACGAGGTCTCCATGGGCGACGCCTGGGTGTGGGACATGTATCGGCCCGCGCGGTTCGTGAAGTCCGCGAAGGTGCTCACCTTCCGCGACGTCTCCATCGAGGAGATCGTCCACTCCGACCTGCAGGTGCCCGACGGCGAGCGCCCCGCCTCCTGACCCGGAAACGTCCGCGCCGATTTTCCCCTGTGGATAAGCGGTAAATCGGGGGTCGTTTTTGCCACTACCTCCTGTGGAGGTGATGGTTCATGGAGCGAATCGAATTCGGGCGCCGCGGCGAGGACCACGCGGCGGAGTACATCGAGGGCCTGGGCTGGCGCGTGCTGGCCCGCAATTGGCGTTGCCGCGAGGGCGAGGCCGACATCGTGGCGTGGGACCCGGAGAGCGACGCCCTGGTGGTGGTCGAGGTCAAGAGCAGATCGGGTACGGGCTACGGCTCGCCGCTCGAGGCGATCACCTACGCGAAAGCGGCGCGGCTGCGGCGGCTGGCGGCCATCTTCGCCCGTGAGTCCAAGGCGACGGCGCGTCGGCTGCGAGTGGACGCGCTCGGCATCCTGTGGCGCCCAGGGACCGAGCCGGAGCTGATCCATGCCCGCGGGATCGAGGAGTGGTGAGGGCCTCGGCGTGGTCGGTGGCGCTATCCGGGATCGACGGCGTCCCCGTCGAGGTGGAGGCGGCCAAGGGCGGCGGCCTGCCGCGGACGCAGCTCGTGGGGCTCCCGGACAAGTCGCTGTCCGAGGCGAAGGACAGGGTCAAGGCGGCCGTCGTCGCCAGCGAGCTGCCCTGGCCACCACAGCTGGTCACCATCAACCTGTCGCCGGCGAGCCTGCCCAAGATGGGCTCGCACTACGACGTGGCCATCGCGGTGGCCGTGATGGCGGCCGAGGGCGGCGTGCGCCGCGGCCTGCTCGGCTCCACGGTGATTCTGGGTGAGCTCAGCCTCGACGGCAGGGTCAGGAAGGTGCGCGGCGTGCTGCCCGCGATGCTCGCGGCCGCTCGCGCGGGCTTCGAGCGCGCGATCGTGCCCGCGGGCCAGCAGGCCGAGGCCGGCCTGGTGCCTGGCCTGGCCATCTGGGGCGCCGGCCGGCTGCAGGAGGTGGCCGCGCTGCTGAACGGCACACCGGTGGAGGATCCGGTGGAGGCGGCCGACGCCTCCTCGCCGCTGGAGTCGGCCGCCGACGGCTACGCACCGGACCTCTCCGACGTGATCGGCCACGAGGACGGCAAGTTCGCCCTCGAGGTGGCGGCAGCGGGGCGGCACCACCTGTTCCTGCAGGGCGCGCCGGGCGTGGGCAAGACGATGCTGGCCTCGCGCCTGCCGTCGATCCTGCCCGACCTGACGCTCGAGGAGTCGGTGGAGGTGTCCGCCGTGCACTCGCTGGCCGGGCGGTCCTTGAGTGGGCTCATCTCGCGCCCGCCGTTCGCCGACCCGCACCACTCCGTCACACCCGTGGCGCTCGTCGGTGGCGGCTCGGGGGAGCTTCGCCCGGGAGCCATCTCCCTGGCCCACCGAGGCGTGCTCTTCTTGGACGAATGCCCCGACTTCGGACCGAAGCTGGAGGCGCTGCGCACCCCGCTGGAGAACGGCTGGATCACCGTGAACAGGGCTCGCGCCTCGGCGCGGTTCCCCGCCCGCTTCCAGCTGGTCCTGGCCGCCAATCCCTGCCCGTGCGGCATGTTCGGCGTGGCCGGCGCCGAATGCCGCTGCGACTCGATGCGGGTGCGCAAGTACCAGGAGCGGATCAGCGGACCCATCCTCGACCGTGTGGACATCCGGCACCACATGGCCGGCGTCAACCGCGTCCTGCTCGACCTCGACCAGCCGCGCCCCGAGCCGAGCGCCGCGGTGCTGGCCCGGGTGATGGAGGCGCGCGAGCGGCAGGCGCGGCGGCTGCGCGACACGCCCTGGCGGACCAACGGCGAGGTGCCCGGCCCGCACCTGCGTCAGCGGCTGCCGCTGCCCGCGGACCTCGGCATGCTGAACGCCGCGCTGCAGCGCGGCCAGCTGAGCCTTCGAGGTGTGGACAAGGTGCTGAAGGTGGCCTGGACCATCGCCGACATGTCGGGGCTCGACCGCCCGGGGGAACGCGAGGTCAGGGCCGCGCTCCACCTCCGCCAGGGCGAGTCGCGGAGGGCGGCGTGAACGCCGACCGCAGGGCGCGGATGGCGCTCTGCGCGCTGGGCGCCTGGGGCTCGCCACCCTTGGGACGGGCGGTCGCCGAGTTCGGCGCGGAGGCCGTGTGGGAGGGCCTCCGCGCGCAGGGCGAGGAGACCACCTTCGGCCGCAGGGCGCAGACGGTCGACATCGCGGGGATCGAGCGGGCCTCGGCGTCCTGCGGGGCGCGCTTCCTCGTACCGGACGACGACGAGTGGCCGGCGCGCCTGGGGGCGCTGGGGACGGTGGAGCTCGCTGGCATGGGCGGCGAGCCGGCGGGCCTCTGGGCCTCGGGTGGGTCGCTCGGCGCCATCGACGGGGCGGTGGCGATCGTCGGGGCGCGCGCGTGCACTTCCTACGGCGAGCAGGCGGCCATGACCCTCGCCGCGGACCTGGCCGAGGCCGGCCACTGTGTGATCTCCGGCCTCGCCTTCGGGATCGATGCGGCCGCGCATCGGGGAGCGCTGGGCGTCAGGGGCGGCACGGTGGCGGTGGTGGCCGGCGGTGTGGACGATCCGTATCCGACGGCGAACCGTCGCCTCGCGGAGGCCATCGCCCGGGCCGGGTGCGTCCTGTCCGAGGCTCCGCCGGGCTGGCGGCCCACCAAATACGCGTTCCTCGCCCGCAATCGGCTCATCGCGGCCCTCTCGGACGCCGTGGTGATCGTGGAGGCGGCGGCGCGCTCGGGGGCCAAGAACACCACCTCGTGGGGCGCGCTGCTGGGGCGGCCCGTGCTGGCCGTGCCAGGGCCCATCACGTCGGCACTCTCGGCCACGCCGCATCGGCTGGTCCGCGAGGGCGAGGCGGTCCTCGTGACGTCCTCGGCCGAGGTGCGGGAGGCGATCTCGCCGCTCGACCCGGCCGCCGTGCCGGAGGGGCGGGGGCCGCGCCGCCCCATCGACGCGCTGGAGAGGCCGCTGCGGGAGGTCAGGGAGGCGCTCGCCCCGCGGGAGTCCCTCACCGCGGGCGAGCTGGCTCGCCGCACGGGGCAGCCGGTGCTCGACGCGCTGGCCCACGCGCACGAACTCGCTGAGGCGGGGTGGCTCGACCTCACGGAGGAAGGTTTGTTCACCCTCCCTCGGCGGCGGCCCCGCGTGCACCACTAGGGTGAGGATGATCCGTGAAAGCCCTGTGGGAGGAACAGCCATGCCAGACGCCATCGTGTTCGACCTCGACGGCACCCTCGTCGAAACCGAGCACGTGTGGGACACCGTCCGACGCGGGCTCGCCACCGACGCGGGCCGCGCGTGGCCCACCGACGCCACCCAGGCGATGATGGGCATGAGCACCGCCGAATGGAGCACCTACCTGGTGGAGGTGGTCGGGCTGCCCGGCACGCCGGAGGAGGTGGCCCGCCGCACGGTCGACGCGATGGCGGCGCACTACCGCGAGGGCGTCGCCGTGGCCGACGGCGCGGTGGCGGCCGTGCGGCGCATGGCGGAGAGGTATCCGGTCGCGATCGCGAGTTCGTCGCCGCGACAGCTCATCGACGCCGCCGTCGAGGTTCTCGGCCTGACGGACGTCCTGACGGCCACCGTTTCCACCGAGGAGGTCGAGCGCGGCAAGCCCGCACCGGACGGCTACCTGAGGGCCTGCGCCCTCCTCGGCGTCGACCCGGCCCGCTGCGTCGCCGTGGAGGACTCGCCCAATGGCCTGCTCTCGGCCCGCAACGCGGGGATGAGCGTCGTGGTGATCCCGCCGCCGTTCAACGCCCCCACAGCCGAGCAGCTGGCCGGGGCTCACGTGGTGGCGAGCCTCGACCAGCTGACGGTCGACTACGTCGAGGGGATCAGCCCAAGCGCCAGCTGACCTGGCGGCCCAAGGTGCCGCTCAGCTCGTCGACCGCCTCGGGCGACGAGTAGTGGGCGAGCGTGGACTGCATCTCCACGATGCGCTCCGCCACGCCGAGGCGCTCGGCCGCGGACGCGTTGGTGGGCTCGTCGACGAACCGCTTCATGGAACCGACGGTGCGCTCGGCGTGCAGGGCCATCACTGCGGCCTGCGACTCCAGGCGCTCGCGGTACCACGCCGACGCCAGCACCTCCTCGCGCTCGAACATGGCCCGGAAGGCCGGGTCGCGGAGCGTCATGCCGTCCGACGAGCCCGTGGCCATGATCTCCAGCAGCGCCCGGACCGGAGGAACGGCCAGCGCGGCCGTGCCGTCGTCGAAGTAGGACTGCGCGACGCGCTGATGCGTGGTCACGATCGTCCTGACGGACTCCGCGTAGGTCTCCTCGTCCTGCAGCTCCGGGCGCAGCATGTTCTCGGAGAAGATCACGTGCGGGTGCATGAAGATGCGGCCGAAGTACTTCGACTGGAACGTCGAGGTCATCCGGTACCCGAGGCGGCTGGCCTCGATCAGCTCGCCGTTCAGCTCGAAGTCCTCGACCCGCTCGAGCGCGCCTTCCGCGATGAGATGCTCGGCCCAGCGCTCCTCCGGCGTCATGCGCGAGAAGAGCTCGGGCACCAGCAGCGAGATGTCGTGGTCCACGCGGACGTTGGGGCCGATCACACCCGCCGACGAGAGCCAGCCGTCGTAGCCGGTCAGGGCGAACGACAGGAAGGCGGCGTTCAGGTCGATCACCGAGGCCAGCGCGTTGAACGGCCCCTTCGTCATCGCGCCCTCCGAGCCCGCGCCCGTGGTGGACGGCGACTTGCCCGTCATCGAGGAGATGAACTCCATGAACAGCTCCGGCAGCTCCATGTAGTGCAGCGGCGCGTAGCAGCAGAGCGGGGGGACGCCCGGCTCGGCGGCGTTGTTGCGCCGGCCAGCGGCGACGACGTCGACGGGGAGCCGAAGCTCCGCGCCCATCGGGAGCCTGCGGTGCAGGCGCGCGACCATCTCGGCCACGGCCGTCTCCCGCGGCTTCGAGATATCCGGGCGCACCTGGAGGTAACGCGGGTTCTTCGACCGCGCGCCGTTCACGATGCGGGGGTGCGCCGAGCTCACGAAGAAGGGGGCGTCGCCCTGGCCGTCGGCGACCCGCCGGATGAGGTCCTCCATCGGGGCCGTGAACTTGGAGAACGCCACGGCGTCGTCCGCGATGGCGCGTGCGTCCTCACGGGTGAGCGGCGCGAAGTTGCTGAGGAACGCGCCGGCGGCGATGTCCGCCTCGGCCTGCTTGTCGTAGCCGCGGTGGATGGCGTCGTCGGGGCGCTGGAACAGCAGCTGTTCGCAGTTGGTCACGTACTTGCGGGACAGGCCGTCGGACCGGCCGGCCACGCGGCCTGGCACCACCATGCTGGCGGTGATGTCGTCCTCGGTCTGCACCTTCGAGGCGGGATGGAAGTCGTGCCGCAGGCCGAACAGTCGCCACGAGCCGTCGGGGGCGAAGCCGACGCGCAGCATGTTGACCACGATCTTGTCGCCGTCGAGGCGCAGAGCGTGGCCGGCGCGGCCGTTGATCCGGCCGACGGTGAAGTGGCTCGGCCAGTCGTCGCCCCACTCGGGGCGGTAGAACCGCTTGACGACGAACACGAGCTCCTTGATGTGGTGCGGGATCGTGCCCAGCCACTCGTTGTACGCCTCGGTGTACGACGAGCTCGGCGTGAGCAGTTTGATCACGGAACCGACGCTGCGCTCGTCCGACAGGAGCGGGCGCAGGTCCTCGGTCGACGGATTCACGAAGCGCGCGGAGAAGTCGAAGTTCACGATGTCGGCCACCGCCGCCATGTCCTCGCCGAAGTCGTTGACGTAGGCATTGCCCTGCACGAACGCGTCGGTGATCGACTTCGAGATCTCCGACTTGCCGCCGCCCGAGACCGTCGCGGGCTTGTGACACGACGTGGCCACGGGCGACGTGCCGATCAGCGTCCACTGCTCGCCGTCGGCGGCCAGGTGCGTCAGCTCGACGAGGTAGCCGTCGGGCAGCACGTAGGTGGTGTCGGCGCGCAGCGGGATCGAATACTGCTCGCCGTCGCGCTCCCAGCTGACCGTGACGTCGCGCAGCGAGAACGTGCTGCGCTCGGGCACGAGGATGAGCCGCGGCTGCTCGAGGTCGAGCGCGTGCCCTTCGGCCTGCTGCTCGAACCGATCGGGGTCGCGGGCGATGACCTCGTCGATGACGGCGGTGGGATCGGAATAGGTGCTGGTGAAGGTCTGGCCCAGGTTGTAGCGCGGGAAGGCGATGGCGCCGCCGGAGTGCTCCTCCTCGACGCGGCCCAGCAGGTTCGCCGAGTAGCTGATCTGCGCCTTGACCTCCTTCTTGCAGTAGCCGAAGTAGTTGTCGGCGATCACCGTCACGATGACGCCGCGCTCGTCGCGAGCGCAGGCCTTGAAGGCAGAGCCGCCGTTGTAGCGCTCGTCCTCCTCGGTCCAGCACATGCCGTCGCGGCGCTGACGCTCGGTGGCATCGTCGACGTGGGGGAGGCCCAGCTCCTTCTTCGTGAGCTTGGTGAGGTGGGGCGCGAGGACGACGAGGCCGGTGTGCCCCGTCCAGCCGGTGGGGTCGAGCGAGCTGTCGTTCTCGGGCAGGTAGGGGTCGCCGCCGTTGCCGAAGATGCCCTCGACGAAGTCGAGATTCGCCATCAGGGTCGCGGGCGCGAGGAAGCGCGTCTCCATCCGGACCTCGTCCGTGTAACCCGGCACGGCGGGCACGACGACGGGGCGCAGCAGCAGCGACGCCCAGCAGGTCGGCCGGTCCTCGCGGTTCGACGTGTAGGGCAGGACCATCGCGTCCCTCGGCGGGTTGAAGGCGTGCTCGAGGAGCCGGCCGAACACGGCGCGCGGCACGGCCAGCTTGTCGTCCTGGATGGGCAGGCCACCCTCCGCGATGTGGAAGACGCCCTTCGTGGTGCGGCGGTCGTTCGCGGGGTTGTGCAGGATGCCGTTGACCAGCCGGTAGCTGGTCAGCTGCTCGGAGACGAAGGTGTCACCGTCGTAGGGCAGGCTCATCAGCCGGGCGAGGCCCGGCTGGTCGAGCACGAGCGTCTGGCGGGGCAGCTGGGGCGTCGTGCCCGTGCCT
This sequence comes from Arachnia sp., assembly GCA_047602285.1. Classification (GTDB taxonomy): domain Bacteria; phylum Actinomycetota; class Actinomycetes; order Propionibacteriales; family Propionibacteriaceae; genus Arachnia. The sequence continues at coordinate 735,253 of JASGHR010000001.1, read as the reverse complement.
TCGAGGTAGGCGTCCAGGAAGGACTGCACGCGACCGTCGACCGCAGGCAGCCGGTGCTGCAGGCGGCGGTCCAGCTCGCGCTGGCGCGCGAGGATCGGCCGAACCAGGTCGACGGCCTTGCCTGCCGGTCCCTCTTCGGGGAGCGGGATGCCCAGCAGGCCCAGGCGGAGGTAGATGGCCTCAATGTCCTCGAGATTCGTCATGCCTCACTATTGCGCGTGCACTCCGCCCGGGAAAGGGCACCCCCGGATAACCGGAAGATTGGTCTGACCTAAAATATGTCGGCGGGTCAGCGCGCGGCGTCCTCCACGGCCGCGATGGCCCGGACGACGGCCTCGTTCTGGGCCGCGAGGTGCGCGTAGGCATCGGGCGCCGTGCCGCGGTAGAGGGGGCGCACCCCCACGAGGACGTCGAACAGCTCCTCGCGCTGGAAGGAGCCCCGCTTCGCCAGCTGGCGCAGGTCGACGGCCGAGCCGCGAAGATCCTTCAGCCTGCCGCGCCAGCCCGGGTTGGCCGTGGGCGCATCCTCGGTGTCCATGGCCTCGGCGAGCGCGCCGAGCGCATCCGCGAGCGGACCGATGGCCGCCTTGGCCGCCGTGCAGTCGAACGGCGCGGGCGGGGTGTCTTCCTCGGCGGCACCGCGGCCGAGAATCCTGTCGAGCAGCCCCATGGTCGTCTCCTTCGTCGCTGGGTGTGCCAACAGGCTACCCGGACGGGTGCCCGGCGGGGCGCCCTCTCGGCGAGGAAAACTCGGGTCAGCTGAGCCCGGGGACCGTGGAGCCGCGGAGCGAGAGCTCCATGGTCGGCTCCGCCACCGGCGTCGGGTCGTGGCCGTCCAGGATGTCGAGCAGGAGCGTGGCCGCCTTGGCCCCGAGGTCGGCGGGGTCGCGGGAGAGCGCGGTGATCTGCGGGCGCACGATGTGGCACATCGGAGAATCCTCGAACGACGCGATGGCCACGTCCTGCGGGATGCTCACCGCTGCTTCCGCGATGGCGATGAGGCCGCCCATCATGAGGACCTCGTTGTCGAAGATGATCCCGCTCGGCGGCGCGTCGGAGCCGAGCAGCGTCTCGGTGGCGGCGCGCCCGGACTCCTCGAGGAAGTCGGTGCTCGCGACGGGCACCACCACGATGCCGAGCTCGGCGCAGCGCTGGGTGAAAGCCTCGGCGCGTCGGCGGGTGTGGGCGAGGTCCGTGGAACCGGAGACGTGCGCCAAGCGGGTGTGCCCCTGCTCGGCCATGTGGTCGACCAGGCGGCACATGGCCGCGCCGTCGTCGACGAGGACGCGGGGGAGCGAGGTGGGCTGCTGCGTGCCGGTGAGGACGCCGGGGAGCCCGAGCTTCTCGAGCAGTTCAGGACGGGGGTCGTCGACGCGCGGGTCGGTCAGGATCACGCCGTCGACGCGGCGCTCGGACCACCACTGGCGGTAGGAGTCCATTTCCTCTTCGACGCCGCCCACGAACTTCAGGACGAGATTGCGGGACCGGGCGGTGAGGACGCGTTCGATACCAGCGATGAATTGCATGAAGAAGCGCTCGCCGGTGAAGGTCTCGGTGGGGCGGCCGATGACCAGACCGACGGCCCTGGCTTGGCGAACCGACAGCGCGACGGCGGCCATGTTCGGGGTCCAGCCCAGCTCCCGGGCGACGCGCTTGACATGGTCTCGGGTCTGCTCGGAGACGCCCGGGCGATCGTTGAGCGCGAACGAGACCGCTCCCTTGGATACGCCCGCGGCGTGGGCGACATCGCTGATGGTGACTCGGCTCACCGGGCCAGTCTGGCACAGATGTATCCCGCCTGCCCATGCCGGCCTATTCCCTTGCCTGCCGCACTAAACCGAATTAGAATCTGGCGGACGTTGCAATCCTCGAGAGGGAGCCGTAATCGTGCATGACCATGCGCCCATTCTGGATGGGCGGGTCTCCCGTCACTTCCGCGAGAAGATCATCCCCGCCGAGGTGAGTGTGATCGCTCCGCTGGAGGTGGCGGTCGCCCCCTTGACCGACGCGGCCGACTCGGTGGCCCTCGGTGCCGTGCCCGGGGTGCGAGGGCAGGGTGAGCCTGTTCCGCCGGCCGTCGGCCTGGCGCTGGACTACGAGCCCTTCGAGATCGGGAAGCCGTGGGGCCCGGCGTGGGGGACCACGTGGATGCGCTTCCGTGGCACCGTGCCGGCCGACCGGCGCGACGCGCAGCTCGAGGCGCTGATCGACCTGGGTGGCGTCTTCGACTCGCCCGGCTTCCAGTGCGAGGGCCTCGTCTACCGGGCCGACGGCAGCATCATCAAGGGTCACAACCCCAGGAACCAGTGGGTGCCGATCGAGCAGGACGCTGACGGCCGGTTCGAGTTCTTCCTCGAGGCCGCGGCGAACCCCGTCGTGCTGGGCGTCCCCGCCTTCGAGCCCACCGAGCTCGGCCAGAAGCCGACGTCGGGTCCGGAGCCGATCTACGAGCTGCGCCGCGCGGACCTCGTCGAGGTCCACCAGGAAGTGCGTGAGCTGTCGGCCGACATCTCCACGCTCAAGCAGCTCGCCGGCGAGCTTCCGGAGGACAGCGAGCGGCGCTGGGAGATCCGGCGTGCGCTGGACCGGGCGCTCGATCGTCTGAACTTGTTCGACGTGCCGGCGACGGCGTCGGCTGCCCGCGCCGAGTTGGCCGAGGTGCTGGCGCGCCCCGCGGCGGCGTCGGCGCACACGCTGACCGCCGTCGGGCACGCGCACATCGATTCGGCGTGGTTGTGGCCGCTGCGTGAAACTCGCCGCAAGGTGGCGCGCACGATCGCGAACCAGCTGAACCTTCTCGAGCTTCATCCGGAGCACAAGTTCGCCTTCCCTGCGGCGCAGCACGCGGCGTGGTTGGAGGAGGATCACCCGGAGTTGTTCGAGCGGCTGCGTGCCGCCGTTGCGGAGGGTGGTGTGATCCCGGTCGGTGGCATGTGGGTGGAGTCCGACGCCAACCTGCCGGGCGGCGAGGCGATGTGCCGCCAGCTGCTGTACGGCCGCGCGTACTACCGCGACAAGTTCGGCGTGACCTGCCCTGAGGTGTGGTTGCCAGATTCCTTCGGCTATTCGGGTGCGCTGCCGCAGCTGGCGAAGCTGGCCGGTGCGCAGTGGTTCCTGACGCAGAAGATCTCGTGGAACCAGGTCGACGATTTCCCGCACCACTCGTTCTGGTGGGAGGGCATCGACGGGACGCGGATCTTCACGCACTTCCCGCCGGCCGATACCTATGGTTCGGATCTGAACGGTGGGAACATGGCCCACGCGGCCCGGAACTTCCGTGACAAGGGCCGCAGCGCCACGTCGCTGGTCCCGTTCGGCTACGGCGACGGCGGTGGCGGTCCTACCCGCGAGATGCTGATGCAGGCTGCGCGGATCCAGGATCTCGAGGGTTCGCCGCGTCTCAGGATCGAGACTCCTGCTGAGTTCTTCGAGCGTGCCGAGACGGAGCATGAGTCGCCCAGCGTCTGGGTGGGTGAGCTGTACCTGGAGCTGCACCGTGGCACGTTCACGTCGGTGGCCGATGTCAAGGCGGGCAACCGGCGCAGCGAGCATCTGCTCCGCGAGGCTGAGCTGTGGTGCGCGACCGCGGCGGTTCGGGGGCTGATGGAGTACCCGCTCGAGCGGTTCGTGGCGCTGTGGCGTCAGGTCTGCCTCTACCAGTTCCACGACATCCTGCCGGGTACCTGCATCGCGTGGGTGTACGACGAGGTCCGCGAGGGCCACGCTGCCATCGCCGCGGAGCTCACCGGGCTGATCGACGAGGCACAGCGCCTGCTCGCGGGCGAGGGCTCCGAGGCGATCACTTTCAACGCCTCGCCGCTGGCTGTCGCCGGTGTCCCGGCGCTGGGGGCCACCGTCGCCGAGTCGGCTGCCGCCGACGAGATCGAGGTGCGCCAGGAGGGCGACGTCGTCGTCGACAACGGCCTGCTCCGTCTTCGCGTCGACGGTCAGGGACTCATCGCGTCGCTGGTGGATCTCACCACGGGTCGCGAGACCATCCCCGCCGGCGCCAAGGGCAACCTGCTGCAGCTGCACCCGGACTTCCCGAACCAGTGGGATGCCTGGGACATCGACCCGTTCGCGTTCAACACCGTCACGAACATCGACGAAGGCGGCCCCGAGGTCGCCCCGGTGGAGGGCGGCGTGTCGGTCACGGTCCGCCGCGCGTTCGGTGCGTCCACGGCGACGCAGGTGCTGACGCTGCTGGCCGGCGATCCGCGCTTGCATGTGCGGGTGGACGTGGATTGGAAGGAGCGCGACTCGCTGCTCAAGCTCGCCTGGCCGATCGATGTGCATACCGACCATGCGGCCTACGAGATCGAGATGGGGCACCTGGTGCGCCCGACGCACACGAACACGTCGTGGGATGCGCATCGGTTCGAGGTGCACGCGCATCGCTGGGTGCACGTGGGTGAGCCTGGTTTCGGTGTCGCGATCGCGAACACGCAGACTTACGGGTGGGACGTCACGCGGCATGCGGCCGAGGACGGTGGCACCTATTCGGTAGTGCGTGCGTCGCTGCTGAAGGGTGCCCGCTACCCCGATCCGCGCACGGATGTCGGCGAGCACAGCTTCTCCTTCACCCTGCGCCCCGGCGCGTCGATCGCCGATGCGGTCGCTGACGGCTACGACGCCAACCTGGCGCGGCGCGTTGTCACCGGCAGCCCGGTCGAGCCGCTGATCGGCGTCGATGGCCCCGTCGCCGTCGAGGGTGTGAAGCTGGCCGAGGATGGCTCGGGCGACGTGATCGTGCGGCTTTACGAGCCGTACGGCCGCCGCGCGACGGCCACCCTCACCGCCGGCTTCGCGGCCACTGCCGCCGTCGAGACGGACCTGCTGGAGGATCCGCTGGACCCGGCCAACCCGGAGCAGCAGGTGGCGCCGACCGCCGTCACGTCCCCGCTGACCGACGGCGTGCTCGGCATTGCCCTTCGCCCGTTCCAGGTCGCAACCCTTCGATGGAGCCGATGACATGCGCGTAGGGGTGAACTACACGCCCCGACTCGGTTGGTTTCACAGCTGGCTGGACTTCGACGCTGATGCGGCGAAGGCCGACATGGACGCGATCGCCGGGCTGGGGCTCGACCATGTGCGGGTGTTCCCGCTGTGGCCGCTGCTGCAGCCCAACCGCGGCCTCATCAGGCCGCGGGCCGTCGCCGATCTCCTCCGCCTGGTGGACGCCGCGCAGGCGGCGGGCCTGGACGTGAGCGTCGACGCGCTCAACGGGCACCTGTCGAGCTACGACTTCCTACCCTCCTGGGTCACCACCTGGCACGAGACCAACCTGTTCACCGACGAGGTAGCCCTCGCCGGCGAAACGGCCCTCGTGGCGGAACTCGCCGCGGCGCTCCGGGAACATTCCGCCGTCACGGGGATGACGCTGGGTAACGAGTTCGCGCAATTCGCCGCGCCTGCCGAGCCGCACCGGCACCCGACGGTGTCGGCGGCGACGCCGTCGGACATCGACGCCTGGTTCACCCGGATCCTTGACCCGCTGGAACAAGCCTGGCCGGAGGGTCGGCACCATCACGGCTTCGACGACGATCTGTGGTTCGTCGACGATCACCCGTTCACGCCACGGCATGCGGTCACCCGCGGCGCGGCCACGACGGTGCACTCGTGGGTGTTCGCGCAAGTCGGCCCCCGGTACGGGGCGGGGCATCCCGCGCTGACCGCGTTCCCGCGCTACCTGCTGGAACTCGCCCGCGCCTGGAGCCCCGACCCGGCCCGCCCGCTGTGGCTCCAAGAAGTCGGTGCACCCCGCACCCACGTCCCCGACGAGACAGCACCGGCGTTCGTATCGGGCACGATCGATGCCGTGATCGGCACCCCCGGGCTCGAGGCCATCACGTGGTGGTGCAGCCACGACGTCAACCGCGACCTGCTCGACTTCCCCGAGCTCGAATACACCCTCGGGCTCTTCACCAGCGAGGGAGAGCCGAAGCCCGAGGCGCTGCTGCTCGCCGAGCGGATCGGCGAGCTGCGCGCCGTCGACACGCCCGGCGTTGCGGTGCGCGACGATGCGGCTAGGCTGGAGTTCGTCGCGGATTGGGAGAGCGGTTCCGGAAGGAGCGCTACCAGCCCCCTGGGCCCGATCTTCGATGAGTGGCAAGCCCGCTTCGCCGACGGCGAGGTACCGGCGCTGCGCCGCGTCCAACCGGAAGCCACTCCCGACTAACCTCCTGGATCGACACCCGAGGAAATCTCATGATTCCCGAGCTCAGGCCGCACCGTGGGCCTGAACCCGCCCCGGCCTCCGCGCCGGCGACCGGCCTGTGGTCGGCCGACTGCCTCCGCTACCGCGTCCCGGCAGCACACGACGGACCCCATCTCCTGGACTGGCCCGCGGACCTGCGCGGCGTGGAGGTGCCGGCCGGCGCCGTCCTCGAGTGGGCGAGCTTCCCCTCCTACGACGACGCGGAGGCCTGGCCCGACGGCTTCCGCGCCTGCGGTACCGCCGTCGAGGTGACCTTCGACGACGGGTCGACGACCGCCGGCCGGGACGACGTCGACGGCCTGCCGAACGATGCCGCGGCGCGCCGTGGCATCGACTGGCCGGAGCAGTGGAACCACCGACGCCTCGACCTCTCGCCCTGGTCCGGGCGGCGGATCGCGTCGGTGACGCTCCTCGTCGACCCCGGACCGGCGCACGGTCCGACCGGCGACGAGCTGGTCGGCTGGGTGGACGGCCCGAGGCTCGGCCCCGCCGCTGCCCTGGCGGCGTCTCCCGCGGAGCGGGTCATCACCACCCGCGGTTCGCACTCGTCGCCGGCGCGCTCGCGCGGCCTCACTCAGCCCCTGACCGGGGTGCCGCACGGCGGCTGTTACCTGACGCCGGCCACCAGCTTCGACGAGCGGGCGTGGGCGTACAGCTGGTCGGCGCACAGCGCCGGCACCGGGCCCCGGCTCGCGGGCCTGCTGATCACCCGCTCCCCGAGCATCTGGATCGGCGACCGGGGGCCGCTGGGGCTCCGGATCGGCCGCGAGCTGGACGCGGACGGGCGCGTCGAGGCCGAGCCGTTCAGCCACGACGACGAGCGTGCGCTCCCGCACCGCTACCGCGTCCGCACCTTCTCCGGCATCCGCATCGACGGCACGGCCGCCAGCGACGCCGTCCTCGCCGAGGTTGCCTTTCCCGAGACCGGGTACCTGCAGCTGACCGTGCCGGCCGGCCGGATCGACCACGTCGCCGTCGAAGGACGGACGGTCAGGCTCGCGGTCCGCAGCGACGGCGACCCGGAAACCGCGCTCACCTCGTGGTACGAGCTGTCGCTCAGCGGCGCCGAGGTCGAGGAGGTGCCCGGCGACGGACCCACCCTCCGCATCACTCCCGACGACGGGGCTGCGTTGCGGATCGAGGTGGGCACCTCCTTCATCTCGCAGGCACTGGCCGCCTACGCGAAGGGCGCCGTCGAAGGCATCCCGCTGGACGAGCTCGCCCGGACGGCCGAGCGGTCCTGGAACTCGGTGCTCGGCGTCGTCAACGCGCCGCAGGCCTCTGACGACGCGGCTCGCGCGGTCGCCTCGGACCTCTACCGGCTGTTCTGCTACCCGACGTTCCACCACGAGCAGACCCCCGACGGCCCCCGCTACGCCGACCCGGTCCGACGGCTCGGTCCCGATACCGCGACGGAGACGGGGCGCGAGGTGCGCGCGGGCAGCTTCCTCACCGACCACGGCTTCTGGGACACCTACCGCACGTGCTGGCCGGCGTTCCACCTGCTGGCGCCCGCGCTGGCGGGCGAACTGGTCGAGGGCTTCCTCGAGCACTTCCGGGTGGGCGACTGGTCGGCCCGCTGGAGCGCCGGCGTGCCTGTCGACTGCATGGTGGGCACCAGCCTCGACATCGTCGCGGCCGACGCGGTCTCCAGCGGTATCGAGGGATTCGACCTCGCCACCGCCTATCGTTCCGCGCTGCGGAACGCCACCGCGGCCTCGGCCGACGCTCACTTCGGGCGGGCCGACCTCCCGGCCACGCTCTTCCGCGGGTACACGGCGGCGACCGTCCACGAGTCGGTGTCCTGGACCCTCGAGGGTGCCATCAACGACGCGGGCGCCGCGGTGCTCGCGCGCGAACTGGCGCGCAGGAGCGAAGGCGCGCAGGCCGAGAGGTACCGGGCGGAGGCCCGCTACCTGGCCGGGCGCGCCCTGGACTACGACCGGCTGCTCGATGCCGACTCGCTGTTCTTCCGCCCCCGCGACGCCGCGGGCGGCTTCGCCGACGAGGCGTTCGACCCGCGCATCTGGGGCGGGGGACACACCGAGACCAACGCCTGGGGCTCTCGCTTCCTCGTCCATCACGACGGCGCAGGCCTCGCCCAGCTGTTCGGCGGGCCGAGCGCCCTGGGTGAGGCCCTCGACGACCTGTTCGCCGAGCCGGAGACCGCGCGGCCCGAGTTCTCGGGCAGCTACGGCTTCGTGATCCACGAGATGAGCGAGGCGCGCGACCTCAGGCTGGGCATGTGCGGGCTGTCGAACCAGCCGGCGCATCACGTGCCGTGGATGTACGCGTTCAGTGACCGCCCGTGGCGCGCCGCGGAGAAGGTCGAGGAGGCGCTCCGTCGGCTCTTCCTCGGCATGCACATCGGCCAGGGTTTCCCCGGCGACGAGGACAACGGCGAGATGTCGGCCTGGCACCTGTTCGGCCAGATGGGGCTGTACCCGCTTCAGGTCGGTGCCGGTGAGTTCTTGATCGGCGTGCCCCGGCAGCCCGTCTTCGAGCTGGCGCCCATCGGCGCGCCTCCGTTGACCATCCGCACCGCGGGCGAGGGCCGCTACGTCGGCGCCGTCACCCTCAACGGCGCCCCCTGGAGTCGCCCCACCATCCCCACCTCGGTGCTGCATGAGGGCGGAACCCTCGAGGTGCAGTTGAGCGCGGTCCCCGTCGACTGGTGCGAGCCCATGTCGGACGTCCCGTTCTTCGCCCCCGACGATGCGCCCGCGCTCGCCTGGCGCGACGCGCTGATCGGTGTCGCGATCGACGGCCGCGAGGCGTCCGAGCTGAGTGACGACGAGGGCGCCACGCCGCTCAGCATCGCCGACGCCGCGTCGCTCACGCTCAGCCTCGACGCCGACGCGCACGAGACGATCCAGCTGACGGTCACGCTCGACGAGCCCGGCCGAGGCGACCTCGCAGTCCTCACCGAGCAGGACGGCGAGTGGCTCCCCGTCGCCCAGTTCCGCGAAGAGACCTGGGACTGGCGGTGCCAGACCCGCCCGTTCGACGTCGTCCTGCCCGCCCCCAGCCGTCGGCTGCGGCTGGAGTGGTCCGGAGCCGCAGCTCTTCGGCAGGTCCAGGTACTCGTCCCCCGCGCCCGAGCCGCTGCACAGGCACCGCCGCCATAACGAGAGGCCGCGGGGGTCTCCACCCCGCAACGACGCCGTCACCCCTCATCTCACCGCACGCAGTTTTCCCATCGGAGTTCTTTTCATGTCTTCATCCTCCACGCCCCGCGTCGTCGTCTACCACCAGGAACACGGCCACGGCGACACCTTCGTCCCGCTGCTCCCCATGGTGGAGAGCGGCAACCTCACCCACCTCATCCTCGCCGCCGTTCACATCACCGACGACGGCGTCGTCACCGTGAACGACCACCCGCACGACGACCCCCATCACGACAGGCTGTGGGCCGAGGCCGCCCAGGTCCAGGAGCGCGGCGTCCCCGTCATGGTCATGGTGGGCGGCTGGGCCCCCGGCACCATGTGCAAGCTCGACGGCGACGACTTCGACACCTACTACCCGGCCTTCCGCGACTTCCTCCGCGCGCACGCCATCCAGGGCGTCGACGTCGACGTCGAGCAGGACATGAGCCTCGACGGCGTCATCCGGCTCATCGACGCCCTGCGCGCCGACTTCGGAGCCGCGTTCGACATCATCCTCGCGCCCGTGGCCTCGGCCATGTGGGGTGGCGACAACCTGTCGGGCTTCGACTACGAGGAGCTCTACCGCGCTCGCGGCGACGAGATCGACTGGGTGCAGGTGCAGTTCTACAGCGGCTTCGGCAGCCTCGAGGACACCCGCGACGTGCAGCGCATCATCGACCGTGGGGTCTACCCGGTCGAGAAGCTGGTGCTGGGCGCCGTCGGCCACCCGGACGACGCGCAGGGCTACGTGCCGATCGACCAGCTGTGCGCCACGCTCAGCCAGATTGCCGCGCAGTACCCGACCATCGGCGGCGTCGACATCTGGGAGTACTTCCGGGCCCTGCCCGGTGGCCTCGCCGCGCCGTGGGAGTGGATCGACCGCGTGCACGACGCCCTCGTGGCGGGTGCCGATCGAGGCAACGCGCTGGGCCTGATCCCGACGCCGGCACGGCTGGCCGTGAGCGAGGGCTCGTTCACCCTGCCCAGCCTCGCCACCGCCTCCGGGGCGCCCGAGGCCGTCGCCGCCATCACCCGCGCGCTCGGCCCCGGCGCGGGCCTCACGGTGCAGCTCGCTGACGACGCGGTGCTCCGCGTCGTCGAGGACGGCGACCTGCCCGCCGAGGGCTACCGCCTCCGTGTCGACGACGCGGGCGTGGAGATCCACGCCGCGGGCCTCGACGGCTTCCGGGCCGCCGGGCACACCCTGCGTCAGCTGCTGCCCGCCTGGGCCAACGGCCCCGCGCCGCTGCCCGGCGCGCCGCTCGTCGTCCCGCACGTGGACATCGAGGATGCGCCGCGGTTCGGGTGGCGCGGCGTCCACATCGACGTCGCGCGGCACTTCCAGCCGCTGCCCTTCCTCTACCGGTTCGTCGACCAGCTGGCCGCGCTCAAGCTGAACGTGCTGCACCTGCACCTCACCGACGACCAGGGCTGGCGCTTCGACGTCGACGGCTACCCGGAGCTGGCGCGCAAGGCGTCCTGGCGCGTGGAGACCCTCGCGCCGGCGTGGGAGGAGAGCGACGCGCAGCCGCAGGGCGGCTACTACACGCAGGATCAGCTGCGTGCGCTCGTCGCTTACGCCGCCGACCGGGGGATCACCATCGTCCCCGAGGTCGATCTGCCCGGCCACGTGCGCTCGCTGCTGCACGCGTACCCGCAGTTCGGCGACCCGGCCGCCGAGCTCAAGCCCGTCGAGCCCGGCTTCGGCGTCTTCCACGACGTCCTGCACCTGTCGCCGGAGACCATGGCGATGGTCGAGACGGTGTTCGAGCAGCTCATCGACGTCTTCCCCTCGCACTACATCCACATCGGTGGCGACGAGTGCCCGAAGACTCAGTGGGAGGCCAGCTCCGCCGCCGCCGAGCGCGCCGTCGAGCTGGGCCTCTCGGGGGTGGATCAGCTGCAGAACTGGTTCACCGCCTACATGCGCGACTGGCTGGCCGCGCGCGGGCGCACGGCCGTCGCGTGGGACGAGGTGATCGAGGGCGGCAACGACCCGGAGGGCACGCTCATCATGTCGTGGCGCGGCTACGCCCCCGGCATCGAGGCGCTCGAGCAGGGCCTGGACGTGGTGATGGCCCCCGGCGAGTTCACCTACATCGACCACTACCAGTCGGCCGACGAGAGCGAGCCCTACGCAATCGGCGGCCACCTGCCCTGGCAGAAGGTGCTGGGCTACGACCCGGCGATGGGTGTGCCCGAGGGCGCGCCCGGCCGCCTGCTCGGCGTCCAGGCGCAGATGTGGACCGAGTACATGCCCACGGCTCAGCACGTGGAGTACATGGCCTTCCCGCGCGTCGCGGCGCTCGCGGAGATCGGCTGGGCGCGTTCCGCGGCCGCCGAGCGCGACTTCTTCGCTCGCCTCGTCCAGGCGGGCCTGCGCTGGGATGCGGCGGGCGTGAACCACCGCAGTGTCGGCGGGGCCAAGCCCTGGCAGTTCGGTGGCGAGGGCCTGCGCCGTCGCCCCGCGGAGCACCGGCAGGGCTGACTCGGGAGCAGACCCGGTTCTTGCGAGCCGCGCACCGTCCTTCGGTGCGCGGCTCGCGCCGTCATGGCCGGGGGAGCGGGGCCACCTCGAGCACGGGGAAGTAGTGGTCCGACGCCGGGCCGTCCGGCCAGTCGTCGATCAGTCGCGCGCCGCTCGCGGTCACGTTGCGCGTGAGGATGTAGTCCAGCCAGGAGTCGGCGTCCGGATCCCCGCCCACGTAGGGGTTCGCGGCGGCGTAGCTGTTCTTCTCCTCCGACAGAGCCAGGAGGGGATTGTCCAGTCCGCCGAGCGCGCGGAGGCGGGCCACGGGCTCCGAGGCGGGACGCGCGTTCAGGTCGCCGCAGACGACCAGGCCGTCGTCGGGACGCGCCTCGGCCAGCTCACCCGCGACGGCGCCGACGAACGACGCCTGGCTGACCCGCAGGGCCTCGCTGGTGGGGTGATAGGCGAGGTGCGTGTTGAGCACGCCGAGCGAACCGTCGCCCCAAGCGATTCGCACGTACTGCGCCGCTCGGTCGGGCTCGAACTCGTGGCCGGCCCCGGGGAGGCGGTAGGCGCACGTCTCGTCCGGTCGCACCCGGGTGGCGACGGCGAGGCCTTCGGCGCCGTCGTCCCAGGCCAGCGACATGCACGTGGTGAGGTGGTAGTCGGCCAGCGCAGGGATGAGCTCGAGCTGCATCCGGGCGCGGGTTCCCGCGAGCGGCCGCACCTCCTGCAGGGCGATCACGTCGGGCCGGAGCCGCTCGATCGCGTCCGAGAGCAGTGCCATCCGTCGAGTGAGGGGCTCGTTGAGATTCCACAGATTGGCCGACATCACTGTCAGCCCCCCTGGTGTCCTAGTCATGATCTTTTTCCGTTCTTGGTGAGCGGTAGTGGCGCCGATGGTTCGTGGTCCAGCGTGTCTAAAACGTAACAAATGGTCCGGCGAAAAGCCCTTGCCACGCTCAGTTATACCGATATAGTTCAGCAGTCCCGCGAACTCCGATCGGCTGCGTGCCGATCCGTCGTTTCGCGCACAGACCATCGCCTACATCGCCTACGCCGCTTCACGAACGCCCGGCTGGTTCGCCGCCGTCGGGATACTCCTCCTGCTGCATGCCGTCATTCCTGCACTTCAAGTCGTCCTCGTCAACCGGTTGCTCACGGCCAGCGGCGCCGGGGCACCCCTCTCGGAGACGTTGGGCTGGGTGGCGCTGGTCACCCTGGTCACCGGGATCTCCGTGCCGATGGGTTCCATCGCGCTCACCGCGTCGTACCGGATGGTGCTGCGGCTCAGAACCTCCTACGAGATGGACCTCGACGAGGTGCTCGCCGCCCTCGGGCCGGATCAGGTGGCCGACCCCGATACGAGCAACCGCATCCAGGCGGCCCGCGTGGCGGCCGGAAGCGCCCTGCCGTGGCAGGTGGACACCGTGCTGAGCGTGCTCGGCACCGTCGTGACCGCTGTGACGCTGTTCTGGTCGGTGTGGGTGATCGAGCCCGTCGCCGCTGTCCTCGTCGTCGCCGCGATGGTGCCTGCGATCGTCGCCTACTCGCTGATGTCGCGGATCCGGGACCAGCACTACGAGTCGATGGCGGAGGCGATGCGGACGGCCGACTACCTGGGCGATCACCTGGCTTCTCGCCGGTCCGCGGTCGAGCTGGCGAGCCTCGGTACCGGGTGGCGCATGGCGCGTCTCACGGGAGCGGCGCGTCGGCGGTTGTGCGACGTCGAGGACGAGGTGCAGCGCAAGCTGCTGTCGGCCGACGTGGCCGCGGGGCTCGGCACCATCGTGCTGCTGGGCGGCGCGCTGGTGGCGATCGTCGTCGGCAGCGCGCACGGCGCCGGCGTTGCGGCCGGCATCCTCGGCGTCATCACGGGGATCGCGGCCACGCGAGGGGCGGCGTCGTCGATCGGCCGGATCATGACGGATGCGCCCGAGATCACGGCCTATCTCGACTTCGTCGGGGCGCTTGAGCGCACGCCCGACGTGCCCGTGGTGCGGCGGAGCGACGCCTTGGAGGTGCGCGGGCTCGGCTATCGCTACCCGTCGCGGGAGGAGCCTGCGATCGTCGACGTGAGCTTCGAGGCGCGGCACGGCGAGATGATCGCCTTCGTCGGCGCGAACGGGGCGGGCAAGACCACCGCGGTGCACTGCCTCGTCGGTGCCTTGAGCGGCTACGAAGGCCGGATCGCCATCGACGGGGTCGACGCGCGTGAGCTCACGCCCAAGGAACGCGCGGCGCGGTTCGGCCTCGTCTCGCAGGAGTTCGGCCGCTACGAGCTGACCGTGCGGGACGCGTTGCTGCTGGGCGTCCAGGCGGGCGACGCCACCGACGAACAGCTCTGGGCCGCGCTCAGGGCCTGTCACGCCGCCGACTTCGTGACCGAGCTGGGCGGGCTCGACGCGCAGCTGGGCGAGCAGTGGGGAGGCCGCGGCATCTCCGGCGGCCAGTGGCAGCGCCTCGCGCTCAGCCGCATCTACCTCCGCGACGCCGGCATCTGGATCCTGGACGAGCCGACATCGGCCATCGATGCCGAGGCCGAGCAGAACATCTTCGCTGAGCTTCACGCCACTCGAGCCGACCGCATCACCCTGGTCGTCACGCACCGCGCCTGGACCCTGCGCGGCATGGACAGGATCTATGTCTTCGACCGGGGCCGGATCGTCGAGTCCGGCACCTACGGCGAGCTGCTGCGACGCGGGGGCCGGTTCGCGGAGCTCTTCGCGCAGCAGGCCGAGGGCGACCTGGCCGCGATCCAAGCCGAGGAGCGCTGATGGAAGAACTGCCACTGACTCTCCCGGTCGGCCTCACCTGGGCCCTCTGGCACGAACTGTCGGCCTCCGCGCGCGGCCCCGAGCCCGCGCCGGACTGGCTCGTGACGCGCAATGCGGTCGACCGCGAGCTGGGCGTCGTCAAGACGGGTAAGGAGGCCGAGGCGTTCCTCGTCGAACGCAGTGCGTGGGGGAGCGAGGAGTCGTGTCTGCTCGTCCGCAAGCGCTACCGCCCCGAGTACCTGCAGCCCCGTCGTGCGATGGAGGGCATGGACCTCGGGCGGCTCTCCTCGCGCGACCTGCGGGCCCTGGAGAACAAGTCGCTCTACGGGAAGTTCGTCCTGGGCCAGACGTGGCCCAGCCGCGAGTTCAAGACGCTGGTGACCCTGTGGGAGGCGGGCGTGCCCGTGCCCTATCCGGTGACCCAGGTCGGGTCGGACATCTGGATGGAGTTCGTCTGCACGGCGAGCGGCGACCCCGCCCCGCGGCTCTCGGACACCCGCGAGGCCGACCTCGAACCCCTCGCGGAGGCCGTGTGGTCGGCCGCCGTCGGGATGAGTGCGGCCGGCGTGGTGCACGGGGACTTCTCGCCGTTCAACGTGCTCGTGCCCGCCCCGGGTGCCATCCGGGTGATCGACGTCCCGCAGGCCGTAGATGCCACGTCGACAGCCGGGCTGGATCTTCTCCAGCGCGACCTCGACAACTTCGCGGCCTGGTTCCGCCGCCGCGGCGTCTCGATGGATGCCGACGAGTGGTTCAACCAGTGTGTCGCGGAGGCCTTTTCCTGACGCCCGCGGGCGACTTTGTCAGCCGCGCGGCGACGAGAACGACGCCGCGAACGGCGACAGCCAGGCGCGCAGCAGGCGCCACGTGTCGTCGGGGCTGAGGGCGTCGGGCGCGTCGCACCACACCGACAGCTTGGCGCCGAGCACGTGGGGGTCGGTGACGTCGATCCAGCTGCGCTCGCCGGCCAGGCCCATGAAGCGCGTGGGCCGGAAGGTGGCCGCGATGTCCTCGGCCGACTTCGGCCCGGTCAGCGCCGGTACGCCGTCGCGCGACAGGATGAAGTACAGCAGGTCGCCGTTGGAGTTGATGACGTCGTAGCCCGAGTCCAGGTAGTCGAGCACGCTCGGGGTCGAGGAGCGCCACCGCACCCAGACGTCCACGACGGCGTCGCGCGGGACCGGCACGAGCGGATTCTGGGCTGCGGGGACGACGTGGTCGTTCCACAGCCAGGGGATGCAGCCGCGGCGGCCGACGTGCGCGGCGAGTTCCGTGACGAAGAGCGCGAACGCGTCCTCTGCCGTCGCGTCGGCGCCGGCCTCGGCGCGTGCCCAGCGGAGCAGCGCGGGGAATCGGTCCGGGCGGCGTTCCTCCTCGGACTCCCATGGCGCGGCGAGGTACTCGTCGCCGCCGAGGTGGGCGGCCTCGGGCTCGAAGAGGTCGAGCACCGCCGTCCACAGGCGAAGAACGTGCTGGCGTGCGGCCGGGTTGCTGATGTCGACCCTGTTGGGGCTGGGCGCGCCCGTGCGGTCGGCGAGCCACCACTCAGGGCGGCCGGCCAGCAGCATCGTGGCGTGCGAGGGCGTGTCCAGCTCGGGCACCAGGCGCACACCGCAGGCGTCGGCGCGCGCGCGGATGAGCGCGATGTCGTCCGGCGTCAACGCACCCGGCGCTGCGAGCTTCTCGAAGCCGGGCATATTCACGCCCAGGCCGATGTCGTCCGACAGATGCAACTGCAGCGTGTTCAGATCGAGATGGGCCATCTCCTCGATCAGCCGCGCGATCCACCCCGCGTCGAATCGCTTACGGCCGACGTCGAGCAGCACACCCCGCACATCCGACACGGTCACGGCTCCGTCGTGCTGCCCGCGGGCTTCTTCCGCACGGTGCACGCGGGGCAGAGCGGCGACTCGACGGGATGCCCCAGGGGCTCCACCGACGCGATGGTCACTGGCGCGCTGGGCGTTCTCGCCGGCACGGCTTCGCCGCCCTCCTTGCACGCACTGAGCCCGAACGCCAGTACGACGGCGGACAAGAGGGCAAGGACTCGGCGCATGGATTCTCCCAAAACTGGTGCTCGGGGAACAGTCTGCGGGAACGGACGCGCCCGGGCCAACGTCGCCCGCGAAATGACGATGGCTGCTGATTGATCAGGGGTCGATGAGCACGACACACCTCTCGTTGCGGGCCGATGAGCACGCGCCCGGGCTGGTTGGAGGAAGTGGCCGAATTCGGCACGATTTCGGCGACGAACTCCGCGGCGTGCTCATCGACTAGCGGATCCCCCGCGTCGTGGCTTGGAGTCCGGCCAGCCAGGCGTTGAGGAGCGCGCTATGGCCGCCTCGCCAGGCCTGCCGTAGTGCGGGGTGTACTCGCGTTGCCACTTGGAGGACCTGTCTAGTGCGCTCGGGGGTGAAACAGGCGATTCCTCTGCGACCGAGACGGTGGGCGCCCGCAAGTTCGTGGTCGTAGTCGCTGCTCGCCAGAGCCGGTTCGTCGTCCCAGGTCTCGTCGCCGTAGCGGCCCTCCGATGATGCTCGCAGCACGGTGAGGAGGTCGTCGGCGTCCTTGGCTTCGGCTGGGTGGCGATCACTGAAGGCGATGAGCTTCAGCACGGCTAACAGTTCGAGTGGGGCGACAGGTAAGACTCTTCCTGAGGGGAGCGTGATGAGGTCGGCGTTGGCGGCGGCCTCGGCGCAGCCGAGCACGCTGAGATTGGACTCATGGATGACGACCTCGCCGCCTCGTTCCAGGTCGCCGAATGGCACGACGTCCACCTGCTGGCCGAGCAGTCTCCGCCGTTGCCAGGATCGAGTCGGCTCGCCGATAGAGGCCAGTATCGCGTCGAAGTCTGTCGCGTCGCGAACTGCGATGGCGATGTCGACATCATTGGTTGCCCGGCGGGGGAGAGGGACGTTGCCGAGAATGAGCGCGAGGTCTCTGGCTGTGGCTCCGATGAGTACCCACTGTCCGTGCGCGCCTAGGACGTCGACCAGGGCGTCCAGCAGTTCGCTGGGAACGGGTAGGTCGGCGTCAGTCAAGGGCGCGAAGGTGCGCATCGTTCCTCCTCAGCGTGGTCGCGATCTCAAGGGAACGGGACTCGCCATCGCGGAGTAGGTCGCCGTAGATCAGTACCGACGGTGCCAGTCCGGGTAGTGGCGAGGGTAGGCCGTCGCCCCAAAAACGTTCTTGCACGTCGACCCGGAACGGCGTGGGTTTGGGCGTGAGGCGCAGCAGCGCTACCGCGGAACCAAGGGTCGGGGTGTAGACGATGCCGTCAGTGGCGCGAACCTGGTCGTCTAGTGCTGCGGCCGCGGCGAGTCCGCTCAGGAGAACTGTCTCCTGGGTGTCGGCGCGTATCTTTTCGGCCCACTGGTCGTCGGCCGCGTAAAGCGTCCGAGGCGCGAGCGGATGGATGGCCAGTCGTCGGTATGAGTCTGCCCAGGTGTCCAGCAACACTCCCGAGCGGAGGAGGGTCCGGTCCAAGAGATGGCCAGCCTCGGTGAGCTGGGCGAGGGTGTTGTGCACGGTGCCGATCGAGACGTTCGCGGCTGCAGCAAGCGCGCGCACAGGTCTGGCCGCCAGGTCTGGGTTGGCCAGGAGCGCGAACGCGACTCGGTGGCTGGCGCGGTTGAGGGTCACGGCTCCCGGTGCGCGCTTGGCCAGCGCCCGCGCGTCGGTTCCTTCGGGAGGCATCGCGTTGTTCTCAGGCTTCTGCGCCAAGGTGAACAGAACGGTATGCCCGTCGGGGCAGAGATGTGCGTTGCCGAGCTCATCGAGGAAGCTGGCCCCTGCGTCTGCGAGGCGGCGGGCGGTTGCGGGAGCGAAGCCGGTGCTCACGAGCAGGGGCAGCCATCCTGGTTCTTCGCTGGGCACCTTCGGGTTCTGGCCGGCAGGCGAAACCCGCACGCGGTACAGCGCCGACCCGTGACGAAGGATGAGCTGTCGGCCGCGCGCTGGGTCTGCCGCCAGGACAGTGACGTCCTTCAACCCAGCACGTACCAGACCCTGTTGGACAAGCTGCGCGAGTCCTTCGCCTCGGGTGTTCAAAAGTCCCATGTGTTCAATATAACTGAACACATGGGACTTTTGAACACATGGCTCGGTCTCGTCGCGGCGGACGGGGGTGTGTCATCTGTGGCTCTCTCCGGGGTGGAGGCTGCCTAGGGGAAGAATCGGGCAGACCGGCAAACCCGTCGCGTACCAGCATCAGTACGTGGACTGGCGCGCGGCCATTCACGCTGCTCGCCTGGGCCCGATGTCGGTGTGCGTCAGTGTAGGCCGGCCTCCGTTCAGAGGGAGCCCGTTCGGTAGGGTGATCTCATGGTGACCCCTGAAATCATCGCCGCTGTGGCTGCCTCTCTTGCTGCGGTGCTTTCAGGATTTGGCCTCTGGGTCGGCTGGCGGAGCGAGGACAGGAAGTGGCGCCGAGACGCCCTGGTGGACACGCTGGTCCAGCTCCTTGATTCAAGTTTCGCGAGCCCGGGAAGTGGGCTGATGCAGAAGCGTAGAGAGGGAACGCTGTCCGAGAAGGATCGCGAGCTGGCCGAAGAAGCACACTTTGCAGGGATCTCGGCACTGACCCGACTCCGTGTGATCGCCAGCGCTCCGGTGGTTGAGGAGGCTGAATTCCTGCACATGGCTGACGACACAGCCGCAAAGATGGTGCTGGGAGAGGGGCCGCTCCCGGAGGAGGCCGACTGGGTGCGCACGCAGGACGAGAGGCATCGGCGCCGTTACCAGCTACTCGCTGCCAGTCGAAAGGAACTGGGGCTGGGGCCTGCCAAACAGATTCACCCGGGTCGCGTTGGTGATGCCAGCATCCAGTTGCCTTCCTCGGAGGCGTTGCCGCCGAAGTAGCTGTGGAACGGCGCGTGGTCGCGATGCGGGGTTGCCTGCGATCGGATCTGTTGGCTCGCTCGTGAGGCCAGCTGGAGTGCGGGACGCCTGTCTTGAGTCCTGGGCTCAGATGCCCGTGGACTCGCGAAGATCGGGGCCGCCAGCATCCGCGAGTTCGTCGATCACGCTGATTCGCTCGTCGACGTCCTCGGCTACGTCTCCCTCGACGTCTGAGAGCCACACCGAGGACTCATCCTCCGCCAGCTGGGGGTACTTCTCGATCAGCAGGCGTCGGCGGTACGCAACATCCGCGGTGTCGATGATTGACTCGAGCGTGGTCCAGTTCAGGGCGCCACCGATCGCAGGTATCGCTTTGCCGAACCCCTTCTTGGTTAGGCGGAATCCGAAGACCGATGCGACCTGCTGCGGACACGGGGCAGCCTGCGGACCTGCTCTGGCAACCCGCTTGGTCCGTACGGTGTGGTGAGCACTTCTGGCACTCGCGCTGCGGGCCTGTCGATACGATTGCCACATGCACCACCTTGGACCAGATCGCTCGCTCTCGCTGTCTACGTGGGATGAACTCGTTGCTGCTGCCAAGGGCGGACTGCTGGATGAGAATCAGTGGTGCGAACTGAAGCAGCAACTCCCGCCGTCGGACAAGAAGAACAATCTCGAACTGGCTCGTGACCTGGCGGCGCTGTCTGTACATGGCGGCGTGCTCATCATCGGTATCAAGGACAATGGTGCTGAGGTCGTCGGCCTAGACGAAGATGTCACTGCCTTGAAGTCGCGCATCTCTAACGTGGCGAGGACCAGAGTCGATCCGCCGTTGTCGCCGGTCATCCATGATCCAGTTATCGGCCCGGGCGGGAGGTACGTGCTGATCGTCTCGGTGCCAGTGTCGCCACTTGCTCCGGACATGGTCGCCGACGCCTATTGGGGCCGGTCGAGCATGGGCAAGAGGAAGTTGGCAGATGCGGAGGTCCGCTCACTGATGCTCTCGCGGGAGAGCTCTGAAGAGGAGTTCCTCACCCGGCTAGCCGGGATGGTCGAGCGTGATCCGCTGGGCGTGTTTGTAGAGGACCATCCTACGGGGCAGGGGCATGTGTGCCTCCGTGCCGAGCCGCTCGCGCCGATGCCTCCGCGATCCGAAGACCTCGATGTTCAGACGCTAGCCTTCTCAGGCGCGGAGTGGGCTGACCTGTGGCCAAGCGCGCTAACTGGGTGCAGATCGAGAGGCATTCGATCCTTAGGGGCGGGCGTTCGCTAGTGTCGACTCCCTTTATCACCGTCAGTGCTCGGCGCAATGGGAGCATACGTTGTGTTACTTTTCGATCAAGGACAAAGACGGCAGCATAGAGGTTGTTCACGGGGGTCTGCTGCACGAGTAGGTGACATCTGATCTGGCTTGCCTGGAAGGGCTGGCCTGGAAGGATGACATCATGCCCAAGCCTTACCCTGACGAGTTCCGTGACGACGTCGTGCGCGTCGCCCGGGACCGTGAGCCCGGAGTGACGATCGAGCAGATCGCGAAAGACTTCGGTGTCCACCCAATGACGCTGCAGAAGTGGCTGAGACGAGCCGATGTCGAGACCGGTGTCAAGACCGGCCAGACCCGAGCAGAGTCGGCCGAGATCCGTGAGCTGCGCAAGCGGAACCGGCTGCTGGAGCAGGAGAACGAGGTGCTGCGGCGGGCGGCGGCGTATCTGTCGCAGGCGAACCTGCCGGGAAAAGGCTCTACCCGCTCGTGACGGAGCTCGCCGCCGCAGGGATCCCTGTGACGGTGACGTGTCGGGTCCTCAAGCTCTCCCGCCAGCCCTACTACCGGTGGCTGGCCGATCCCATCACCGATAGTGAGGTGACCGAGGCGTATCGCGCGAACGCACTGTTCGACGCCCACACCGACGATCCCGAGTTCGGATACCGACTGCTCGCTGATGAAGCCCGCGACGCGGGTGAGCCGATGTCGGATCGGACAGCGTGGAAGATCGCCTCAGCCAATGGCTGGTTCAGTGTGTTCGGGAAACCCCGACACGGCAAGCACCGCAGGCCTGGGCCGCCGGTCCACGACGATCTCTGCGCTGTCGTCGACGCCGATGGCCGGACCCGGCATGTGTTCACCGCCGACGGGCCCAACGAGCTGTGGCTGACAGACATCACCGAACACCGCACCGCGGAGGGCAAGCTCTACCTGTGTGCGATCAAGGATGCGTTCAGTGGCCGGATCGTCGGGTACTCGATCGATTCGAGGATGAAAGCCCGGCTGGCCGTTCAAGCACTCGAGAACGCCGTCGCGATGCGCGGTGACGTCGCCGGATGCGTGGTCCACTCCGACAGGGGCAGCCAGTTCCGCAGCCGTAAGTTCCGGCGTGCGCTGGCCCGTCACCGAATGGTCGGGAGCATGGGCCGTATCGGCTCCAGCGGCGACAACGCAGCCATGGAAAGCTTCTTCGCCCTCCTCCAAAACAACGTCCTCGACCGCCGATCCTGGACCACCCGTGAGCAGCTGCGGATCGCGATCGTGGCCTGGATCGAACGCACCTACCACCGACGCCGCCGCCAGGCCCGCCTCGGCCGCTTGACACCCGTCCAATACGAAGCAACCATGACCACACCAGCCAACCTGGCTGCGTGACTACAACCTGTCACCTAAACGTGCAGCAGACCCGTGCCGGGGAGAGAGACGGTGGCATGCAGGCGTTCGGCAAGCCGCTCAACGATGACGTGCTCCGCCGCATTCAGAAGAAGGCAGCGATCGAGATCGGGCGCAGCGAGTTGAAGGCCCACGACCTTCGAGCCACTGCCGCGACGCTCGCGGCTTCCGCTGGGGCATCCGTGAGAGAGATCCAGGCCATGCTCGGGCACACGACCCCCACCATGGCGTTGAGATACCAAACCGCGACAAGAGAGCGCGACGCCGAAAGGGCACGCAAGATGTCGGCCAAGCTTGCGGCAGCCCGAGATAAGCGTGGCCGCGACGTCAACCGCCGCTAGCACTCCCGCGAGGATGGAGTAGGACTCCATGCCGGTCGAGAACCGGAGGCCTGCGTCGACCCCGTCAGTGGGTGTTGAGTTGAGTCAGTGGTCTCGTTCTGCGTCGAGGGCCCCTGCCTGGCCGCTTGACCTTCTGCACCCTCCGCCGCTGGCGATCCGTGCGATGAACGTGCTACGAAGTGGCGAACTCTGGCGGACAGTGACGGAAGGATGAAATGGTGAAACCCCCAGCCAGTTCGGTTTGATCCGAGTCTGACCAGGGGTTTGCCTGGTGTCCGAGAGAGGACTTGAACCTCCACGCCCTTAACGGGCACTAGCACCTCAAGCTAGCGCGTCTACCTATTCCGCCACCCGGACGAGTGACCCTCCCTTACGGGAGCGCGACACGAAACGTTAGCAGGTGTTGAGGCCTCTTGCACAATCGGGGGCGGGGAGTGGATCGGCGCCTGTCATCGCCGGTCGGTCCTGACGTCCGACGGTGTCTCGCGCAGGGCGTTCGGCCCGCCGGAGATGTCGTCGAGGGCGGCCACGATCGGGGCCACGAGTTCCTTGCCCTCGGCTGCCAGCAGCTCCTCCAACTGCTCAACGGTGCGGGGGCCGACGAGCGCGCTGGCGACCTGCGGGGCGTCGCGCACCCACATCAGGGCGACCTGGCTGGGCGTCAGTCCCAGGCCCTGGGCGGCGTGCGCCACGGCGTCGACGATGGCCGCTGAGCGCGGCTGCAGGTACGGCTCAACGAACCAGCTGAAGTGCTCCGAGGCGCCGCGCGAGCCGCGGGGGAGCCGTCCTCCCCGGTAGCCGCCGGTCAGCACGCCGCGGCCGAGGCTCGACCACGCGAGGATGCCGAGGCGGTGGTGCGCCGCGGCGCCGACGACCTCGACCTCGGCGCGCCGGGCCAGCAGCGAGTACTCCACCTGCACGCTGGACAGCCGGGTGCGGGTGCGATCGGCCTCCTGCCAGGTGGCAGCGGTCGCCGTCTGCCAGCCGACGAAGTTCGACACGCCCACGTAACGGGCCAGGCCGCGCGCGACGGCGGCGTCCATCGCCGACAGGGTCTCGTCGAGCGGGGCGTCGCCCCACGCGTGCACCTGCCAGAAGGTCGACGTGGTCGGTGCGCAGCCGACGCAGCGACGCCTCGAGGTCGTTCAGGAGGGCGCCGCGTGAGGTGTCGATCTGCCGGCGTCCGTCGCGCACGACGAACCCCGCCTTGGTCGCGATCACCAGCGACTCGCGCGGCAGCCCGCCGGCTAGGGCCTTGCCGATCATCTTCTCCGCGACACCAGCGCCGTAGGCGGGCGCCGTGTCGACCAGCGTGCCGCCGGCGTCGACGAAGGCGTCCAGCAGCGCGCGCGCCGCGGGCCACTCGACGTCGCGGCCCCAGGCCATGGTGCCGAGGCCGAGCCGGGAGACGTGCAGGCCGGAGGCGCCGAGCGGTCGTGTCTGCATGGCGGCCTTACGCGACGAGCACGCCGGCCAGGATCAGGCTCGCGACGATGGCGGCGATCACCAGGCGGTAGACCACGAAGATCGTGAACGTGTGCGTGGACACGTAGCGCAGCAGCCACGCGATGACGGCGTAGCCGACGAAGAACGCGATCACTGTGGCCGCGATCGTCGGCCCCCAAGCGACGGAGGCATCGCCGCCCACGTCCTTCAGCTTGTAGAGGCCGGAGCCGAACACCGCGGGGATGGCGAGCAGGAATGCGTAGCGCGTCGCGGCCTCGCGGGTGTAGCCGAGGAACAGGCCGCCGGAGATGGTGGCGCCCGAGCGCGACACGCCGGGGATCAGGGCCATGGCCTGGAAGAGGCCGAAGAGAATGCCGTGCGGCCAGCTGAGGTCCTTCAGCTCACGCTGGTTGCGCGCGCCGAACCGGTCGGCGATCGCGAGCACGATCGCAACACCGGCCAGCATCGCGACGGTGATCCACAGGTTGCGGAGCGTGGAGTCGATGGAGTCCTGGAACAGCAGCCCGAGCACGACGATCGGGACCGAGCCGACGATGACGAGCCACCCCATCCGCGCGTCGGGATCGCCCTTCTCCACCTTGCCCGTCAGGGAGCCCAGCCAGCGGGTGATGATCCGCCAGATGTCCTTGCGGAAGTAGACGAGGACGGCCGTCTCGGTACCCAACTGGGTGACGGCCGTGAACGCGGCTCCGGGGTCGCGCCCATCGAAGAACAGCTGTCCCACGATGGACACGTGAGCGCTCGACGAGATAGGCAGGAACTCTGTGAGTCCCTGCACGATGCCGAGCACGATCGCCTGGAACCAATCCATGGCCAACCTCCGGGTAGGTAGAGAAGCGTCGGACACTCTACTGTCATCGGCCATTACCATCGTCCCCATGACGAAGGTGGTCCTGATCCGCCACGGCCGCTCCTCGGCCAATGCCGACGGCGTGCTGGCCGGACGCTCGGAGGGAGTGGGGCTGGACGACGTCGGCCGTCGACAGTGCGAAGGCCTGCGGGACCTGCTGCGCGGCGTCCCCGTCGTCGGCGCCTACACGTCCCCGCTGCAGCGCTGCCGCGAGACGGCTGCGCTGGCGGGCTTCCCCGACGCCGAGGTCGTCGAGACGCTCACCGAATGCGACTACGGGGCGTGGACCGGCCGGCTCCTGAAGGAACTGGCCGCGGAGCCGGCGTGGAAGGACATCCAGGCCCGGCCGTCGACCGTCACGTTTCCCGCGGGCGAGTCGATGGCGGGGATGGCCGACCGCGCCGCGTCGGCCGTCGGCGAGCTGGCCGCCCGGCACGCCGAGGGCGTCGTGCTCGTGTTCAGCCACGGCGACCCCATCAAAGCGATCCTGGCCCACGCCCTCGCGCTCCCGCTCGACGAGTTCCAGCGGCTGAACGTGAGCCCGGCGGGCGTCAGCGTCGTCGAGTGGGGCGAGCGGCCGATGGTGCTGGCCGTGAACGCGGGCGCCGACGTGTCGGGCCTGCTGGGCGTAGCGGTCGCCCCCACCGTGGGCGGCGGCGACGTGGCGGGCGTAGGGTGAGCGCCATGTTCCTGGAGTTCGACCGGCCGGACCGGTGCATCGTCGGCACCGTCGGCCCGCCCGGCAACAGGCTGTTCCTCATCCAGGTGGCCCAGGCCAGCCGGCTGGCCGCCGTGGCCGTCGAGAAGCAGCAGGCGCAGCTGCTGGGACTGCGCGTCGGCGAGGTCCTCGACCAGCTGGCCGAACTCGGCCACGACGTCCCGCCCGCCGCCGACCCGCTCGACATGGGCCCGCTCGACGCTCCCGTCACCGTCGCGTTCCGCGCATCGGCCATCGGTCTGGCGTGGGATCAGGACTCCGACCGCCTCGTGCTGGAACTCATCTCCGTCGACGGCGACGGCGACGCGGACTCCGAGGGCGACAACTCGCTCCTCCAGGTCCGGCTCACCCCGGCGATGGCGCGCGAGTTCTCCGCGCGGGCCGCGGTGGTCGTCGCGTCTGGCCGCCCGCCCTGCCCGGCCTGCGGCCAGCCGCTCGACGGCTCCACCCACATCTGCCCCCGCGCCAACGGCTACCGAGGCCCGCTGTTCGCATGACGGGGCCGCGCGGGGAACTGAGACTCGTCGGTCGCCTCGTCGACGCCTCCAACGGCACGTTCCTCGCCGTCGACGACGACGAGGCGCGCTGGGTCTACAAGCCGGTCGCGGGCGAGGCGCCGCTGTGGGACTTCCCGGCCGACACGCTGGGCCGCAGGGAGGTCGCGGCCTACGCGCTGTCCGAGGCGCTGGGCCTCGACGTCGTGCCGGAGACCGTCTGGGTGGCGGGGCCGCTGGGGGAGGGGTCCGCCCAGGCCTGGGTCGACGGCGAGCCCACGCCCACGATCGACCTCCTGCCGCCCGAGCGCATCACCGAGGCCTGGCTGCCGATCGTCGCGGGCAGCACTGAGGAGGGCGACACGGTGGTGCTCGCGCACCGCGACGACCCGGCACTGCGGAGGGTGGCGCTCTTCGATGCGCTGCTCAACAACTCGGACAGGAAGGCGAGCCACCTCATCGCCGACGGCGAACAGATCCGTGGCGTGGACCACGGCGTGAGCCTGCATGTCGACGACAAGCTGCGCACGGTGCTGTGGGGTTGGGCCGGCGACCCTTTCACCGACGACGAGCTGGGCATTCTCGCGCTGGCTAGGGACGTTTCCGATCCGCTCGCGCCCGGCCTCGCCGACGAGGAGTGGGAGGCGCTCCGCTCCCGGGCGAGCGCCCTGCTGGCCGAGGGAGCGTTCCCGCTGCCGTCCCGTCGGTGGCCCAGCATCCCCTGGCCTCCGCTGTAGCGGGTAGGTTTGCCCGCATGTACGCCTGGGCCCACGTCGCCGTCCCGAGCCTCCCGCCGTCGGAGGACGTCCCCGAGGGGCTCAGCCTCTACGACACCGCGACGAGGCGCGTCGTGCCCGTCGGGCCGAAGGAGGACGCCGCGCGGATGTACGTCTGCGGGATCACCCCGTACGACGCGACGCACCTCGGGCACGCGAACACCTACGTCACGTTCGACCTCATCAACCGCGCCTGGCGCGACCTCGGGCTGAGCGTCAACTACACCCAGAACGTCACGGATGTCGACGACCCGCTCCTGGAGCGCGCCGCGGCCACCGGCCAGGAATGGGAGGAGCTCGCCGAGGACCAGACCGAGCTGTTCCGCAGCGACATGGTGGACCTGCGCGTCATCCCGCCGGACCACTACATCGGGGCCGTCGAGTCCATCTCGTGCGTCGTCGAGCTGATCGACCACCTGCTGGAGAGCGGGCTCGTCTACCAGGTCGACGACGCCGAGCACCCGGACTGGTACTTCAACACGGTCGCGGCGCCCGGCTTCGGCGGCGTCTCGCACCTCGATGAGGACGCGATGATCGCGTCGTTCGCGCAGAACGGCGGCGACCCCGAGCGGCCCGGCAAGCGGCACCCGCTCGACTGCCTGGTGTGGCGCTTCGCGCGCCCCGACGAGCCCAGCTGGTCCTCGCGGCTGGGCGCCGGGCGCCCGGGCTGGCACATCGAGTGCACCGCCATCGCGCTGCGCTACCTGGGCGCGGGCTTCGACGTCCAGGGCGGCGGCCGCGACCTCGTCTTCCCGCACCACGAGATGTGCGCCGCTGAGGCCGTCGTCGCGGCCAAGGAGCCGCTGGCCGAGGCCTTCGTCCACTCAGGAATGGTGGGCCTGCACGGCGAGAAGATGAGCAAGTCGAAGGGCAACCTGGAACTCGTCAGCCGCCTGCGGCACGCCGGTGGCGACCCGATGGCCATCCGGCTCGCCCTCCTCAACCACCACTACCGCACCGACTGGGAGTGGACGCCCGAGCAGCTGCCCGCCGCCGAGGCGCGCCTCGCTCGGTGGCGTGCGGCGGCCGGCCGCGCGACGGGCGCCCCCGCCGCCCCCGTCCTCGCCGAGCTGCGCCGCGCCCTGCGCGACGACCTGGACGCGCCATCGGCGCTCGCCGCCGTCGACCGCTGGGCCGACGACACGCTCGCCGACGGGGGAGACCCCGAGGCGCCCGGCTTGGTGGCGGACGCCGTCGACGCGTTGCTGGGGATCGCGCTGTAGGGCGATAGGCTGAGGCCTCGTGAAGACGTTCGACCAGCTCTTCGAGCAACTGTCTGAAACCGCCCGGACCAGGCCCGAGGGCTCCGGCACTGTCGCCCGCCTCGATGCGGGCGTCCACACGATCGGCAAGAAGATCGTGGAGGAGGCGGCGGAGGTGTGGATGGCCTCCGAGTACGAGACCAAGGAACAGGCCGCCGAGGAGATCAGCCAGCTGCTCTACCACCTGCAGGTGATGATGCTGGCCCTCGACCTCGACCTCGACGACATCTACCGCTACCTCTGACAAGGGTGAACACCTGTGACCAGTGATCGACTGCTCCGCATCGCCGTGCCCAACAAGGGCGCGCTGGCCGAGCCCGCCGCCGCCATGCTGCGCGCCGCCGGCTACCGGCAGCGCACCGACGCCAAGGACCTGACGCTGATCGACGACGACCACGGCGTCGAGTTCTACTACCTGCGCCCGCGCGATATCGCCGTCTACATCGGCCGCGGCGACCTCGACCTCGGCATCACCGGCCGCGACATGCTGCTCGACTCCGCCGCCGACGCGACCGAGATCATGCAGCTCGGGTTCGCCGGCTCCCGGTTCCGCTTCGCCGCCCCTGGCGGCTCGAAGCTCCAGCTGGCGGACCTGCAGGGCAAGCGCATCGCCACGTCCTACCCGGGCCTGCTCGCGGGTTATCTCGCCGAGCAGGGCATCGCCGCCGACCTGGTGAAGCTCGACGGCGCCGTGGAATCGGCCGTCCGCCTGGGCGTCGCCGATGTCGTCGCCGACGTCGTCGACACCGGCACCACGCTGCGCCGCGCCGGCCTCGAGATGCTCGAGGGCGCGATCTGCACGTCCGAGGCCGTGCTCATCAAGCGCAACGGCACGGACCTGCCCGAGGCCGCCGAGGCGCTCGAGACGCGCCTCAACTCGGTGCTCGTGGCCCAGAACTACCTGATGATGGACTACAACGTGGCCGACGCCGACCTGCCCGCGACCACCGAGCTCGCGCCCGGCGTCGAGGGCCCCACGGTGTCGAAGCTCAACAAGGAGGGCTGGTGCGCCGTGCGCGTGCTCGTCCCCCGCAAGGGCGCGCACCTGCTCATGGACCGCCTCTACGACGCGGGCGCTCGCGGCATCCTGCTGACCGAGCTCGCCGCCTGCCGGCTGTGAGCGACGAGCAGCTGCCGGAGCAGCAGCCGGACGCGATGCCCGAGCAGCAGCCCGTGCCCGAGCGCCTGTCGTACACGAGCCCGCCGGCCCTCATGACGGCCGTGGTGCTGTCGATGGTGCTGCTGGCATTCGCCATGTTCGGCTGGTGGCAGCTCGGCCCGGAGATCCGCTCGCAGGTCACGTGGGCGCAGGGCGGCACGCTGCTGTTCTTCGTGCTGTTCATGATCTTCGTGATGCTGTCGGTGGGCTACTCGCGCCTGTGGGCGTCGGGCGACGAGGTGGTCGTGCGCAACGGCCCGCTCATCCGCCGGTACCGCGTCGACCAGATCGCGGGCGTGCGCCTGCGCTCCGGCGACGCCTGGAGCTCCCTGCTGATCAAGCGCGACGGCGAACTGAAAAGGCAGGCCGTGCTCGCCATCCAGTTCCTGGAGGGGCCGAGCGGTCAGCGCAAGGTGGTCGAACTTCGCCGCTGGCTCGTCGAGCGCGGCGCAACCAGCCGGGATGTCGACGCGTCGTGAGCTACATGATGCCGCGCTTGCGCAGCAGCTCCTCGATCTCCGCGTCCTCGGGGTCAAGGCCCTTGGCCTGGGCCTGCTTCGGCGCGGGCTTCGCGGCAGGCGCCTGAACGGGCTTCGTGGGCGCGGCGCTGGGGGCGGCCACCTGCGGGCGCTGACCGCCCGCGACGGGCTTGGCCTGCGGCCGCGCGGCCGGGGCCTTCTTCGGCAGCATGGCGCCGACGATCACGAAGACGATGCCGCCCACCAGCAGTCCGAGTCCCCACGCCGTCGCGGTGGTGAAGGAGGTGCGCTGGAACCAGTCGATCAGCGACCTGACGCCGTTGATGGTGAGGTCGGTGAGCCCGGTCAGCCACAGGCCGATGGGGAGTGCGGTCCAGCCCAGCCCGAGGACGGCCGTCTTGGCCGAGCGCGAGCGCGAGGTGAACCCCACGGTCGCGGCCGCGATGACGACGGCCAGGCCGATGGAGACGAGCAGCGAGACAGGCATGCGCCTAAGTCTGTCACATGGGGTCGGATAGGCTCGGCTGCATGGATCTACGGACGCTCGCCCAGCCCAGCTCGCGCTTCGCGGGCGACCATGGCGAGGCCGACCCCCTGACCCGCGCCGCGTTGGCCCGCGCCGTCGACCAGACGGGCTACATCAGGGCGATCGTCGCGCTGTGCACATCGCGCCTGCTGCTGCCCATCGTCGCGAGCGGCGACGAGGGGGGCGACGGCCCGGACCCCGACAGGCACGCGGAGATGGCCGCCGTGACGCTGACCGACCAGACGGGCACCTACCTGCTGGCGTTCACCGGACTGGATTCGCTGCGCTCCTGGCAGCCCGACGCCCGCCCCGTGCCGTGCCTGCTCGACGAGCTGTGTGCCACCGTCGAGCCCGCAGGCGCGACCCGGCTGCTGATCGACCCCGCGGGCCCGGTCCCGTTCG
Source organism: Arachnia sp. (assembly GCA_047602285.1). Lineage (GTDB taxonomy): Bacteria > Actinomycetota > Actinomycetes > Propionibacteriales > Propionibacteriaceae > Arachnia. The sequence goes on along the minus strand of JASGHR010000001.1, from coordinate 704,674 downwards.
TCCTCGAGGGCGAGCCCCTCGCCCAGCTGGCCGACGGCAACGCCCTCGTCGAGCTGGACAGCGGCGAGTTCGCCTGGATCACATCAGCTGAGTGATCTCAGACCGATCACCGCTATCGCCCGCCTGCGGTGACCGGGTCGTCGGGCCTCGATGAGCACGTGCCGGAGTTCGTCAGCGGAAACAGCGCGAAATCGGCCGTTTCGCTCGGTGAACTCCGGCACGTGCCCATCCGGCCTCGGTGAGTTCCGGCACGTGCTCATCGGCCACTGATGAGAGGTGTGTCGTGCTCATCGGTTCACGCGACGGTGGCGTCGGCTCCGACGGCGGTTTTGGCGATCCAGGCGCTGGCCAGTAACATGAACGATTGTCAATCGGCGGTCTGACCGTCCGAGCAAGTGGAGTCCCTCCCACCCGAGCTGCACAGGCGGCCGGGTCACTGACCAGACGCGGGTCTTGGCCTGCGTCCGAACGGTGTCAAGAGGCCTCCGCGTGCGCGGGGGCCTTTTTCGTCGTGACCACCAACGAAACCTTGTGGAGGACCCATCAGCACCGAACCGCGGATCAATGATCGCATCCGAGTACCCGAAGTCCGGCTCGTCGGCCCTAACGGCGAGCAGGTCGGCATCGTGCGCGTCGAGGACGCCCTGCGCCTCGCCGCGGAGAACGATCTGGATCTTGTCGAAGTCGCCCCGATGGCCAGGCCTCCGGTCGCCAAGCTGATGGACTACGGCAAGTTCAAGTACGAGGCCGCGCAGAAGGTGCGCGACGCCCGTCGGAACCAGTCGAACATCAGCACCAAGGAGATGAAGCTCCGCCTCAAGATCGACCAGCACGATTACGAGACGAAGAAGGGCCACGTCGTCCGCTTCCTCAAGGCCGGCGACAAGGTGAAGATCACCATCATGTTCCGCGGCCGCGAGCAGTCGCGTCCCGAGCTGGGCATGGCGCTGCTGCAGCGCCTCGCCGCCGACGTCGCCGAGTTCGGCTACGTCGAGGCCGCGCCCAAGCAGGACGGCCGCAACATGCTGATGGTGCTCGGCCCCACCAAGAAGAAGACCGAGGCCCGTGTCGACCAGGCCGCGGACCGCGACCGTCGCATGGCCGAGCGGCAGACCAGTGCCGAGCAGGAGCGGGCCGCTGAGGCCGAGCTGCGCGCGGCCTCCGGTCACGCCGCCCAGGCGCCCAAGAAGCGCCGCGGCCCCGCGGACAACATGGACCCTGACATCGACCTTCTGACGAGGCCGAATCACCTATAACCCAAGAAAGCGAGCCAACCATGCCGAAGATGAAGTCGCACTCCGGCGCGAAGAAGCGGTTCAAGACCACCGGGACGGGCAAGCTCCTGCGTCGTCAGGCGAACCTCGGCCACCTCAACGAGCACAAGACCTCGCGGCGCATCCGCAGCCTGCAGGCCGGCGCCGTCGTCTCGGCGCCCGACGCCAAGAAGGCGCGCAAGCTGCTCGGCAAGCACAAGGGCCGCTGAGCCCTCACCCCTGAACGTCCCCGAATCACCCCGTCGGCCCGCGCCGACTAACCCAAGGAGTACCCCATGGCACGCGTGAAGCGTTCTGTGAATGCGAAGAAGAAGCGCCGCGAAGTTCTCGAGCTGGCCTCCGGCTACCGTGGCCAGCGTTCGCGCCTGTACCGCAAGGCGAAGGAGCAGATGCTGCACTCCGCCACCTACAGCTACCGCGACCGTCGCGCCAAGAAGGGCGACTTCCGTGGCCTGTGGATCCAGCGGATCAACGCCGCCGCCCGCGCCGAGGGCATGACCTACAACCGCTTCATCAGCGGTCTGAAGAACGCGGGTGTCGAGGTGGATCGCAAGATCCTCGCCGACCTGGCCGTCACCGACGTGGCCGCCTTTAACGCCCTGGTCGCCATCGCCAAGGACAACCAGCCCGCGGCCGCCTGAAAGGCGCCCGAGTGAGCAACGAACCGAACGCCGCCCTTGGCCTTTCTGCCTCGGTGCTGCGTTCGGTTCGTCGTTTGACGCAGCGCAGGGGCAGGGACGTCGCGCGGGCCTTCCTCGCGGAAGGCCGGCAGGCCGTCCGCGAGGCGCTGGCCGCCGACGGGCTCGTCCAGGAGCTGATCGTCGACGACCCCGCGAAACACGCCGACCTCATCGAGGGACTCGACGTGCCCGTGTGGGTCGCGACGGCGCACCAGATGAAGCAGCTGAGCGACACCGTCACGCCGCAGGGCATCGTCGCGGTCGTCCGGCAGCTGGACTTCGGCTGGGACGACCTCGCCGACGCCAAGCTCGTCGTGATCTGCGCGCAGGTCCGCGACCCGGGCAACGCCGGCACCGTCATCCGGTGCGCCGACGCGTTCGGCGCCGACGGCGTCATCCTGACCAGCGGCAGCGTCGAGATCTACAACCCGAAGACGGTGCGCTCCACCGTCGGCAGCCTGTTCCACATGCCGATCCTCACGGGGATCCCACTGACCGAGGCCGTGGCGAAGGTCAAGGCCATGGGCATGACCGTGCTCGCGGCCGACGGCGACGGCGAGGCCCTCGACCTCAAGGCCGCCGCAGGTGAACTCAGCGGCCCCATCGCCTGGATCATGGGCAACGAGGCGTGGGGACTGCCGGAGGAGGACGCGCGCCTGGCCGACGAGGTGGTCGCCGTCCCCATGTGGGGGCAGGCCGAGAGCCTCAACCTTTCCAGCGCCGCGGCGGTGTGCCTGTACGCCACCGCGTCCGCGCAGAGACGAGAAGGAGGGTCCCATGTCAGGGCCTAACGACAACACCGATCCCACCCCGGGCGGCGCGCTCGACGCGGCCGCCGTCGACGGGTACGTGGCCGACGCGCTGGCGGCGATCGCCCAGGCGTCCTCCACCGCCGAGCTGAAGCAGGCCCGCCTGGCCCACGCCGGCGACGCGTCGCCGCTGGCCCTGGCCAACCGTGAGATCGGCACCCTCCCGCCCCAGGCCCGCAAGGAGGCCGGCCAGCGCGTCGGTCAGGCCCGTGGCGCCGTCAACAAGGCCGTCGCGGCCCGCCAGGAGGAGCTGGCCGAGCTTGAGCTCGCCGCCGCCCTCCGCGCCGAGCGCGTCGACATGACGCTGCCGGTCGAGCTCGCCCCGCAGGGGGCGCTGCACCCGGTCACCACGCTGATCGACGAGATGATCGACGTCTTCGTCGCGATGGGCTGGGAGGTGGCCGACGGCCCCCAGCTCGAGGCCGAGTGGTACAACTTCGACGCCCTCAACCTCGCGCCCGATCACCCGGCCCGCGCCTTGCAGGACACGCTGTGGGTGGACCCGCCGTCGGCAGGCAAGCTGCTGCGCACCCAGACCTCCCCGGTGCAGGTGCGCGCCATGCTCGAGCGCGGCGTGCCCCTGTACGTCATCAGCCCCGGCAAGGTGTTCCGCGCCGACGAGTACGACGCCACGCACCTGCCCGTCTTCCACCAGCTGGAGGGCCTCGTCGTCGACAAGGGCATCTCGATGGCTGACCTGCGCGGCACGCTCGACCACCTCGCGCAGGCGATGTTCGGCGACGTCCGCACGCGCATGCGGCCGCACTACTTCCCGTTCACCGAGCCGTCCGGCGAGGTCGACCTCGAGTGCTTCGTCTGCCACGGCGCGTCCGTCGGCAACCCCGACGCCCCGTGCCGCACCTGCCGGTCCGAGGGCTGGATCGAGTGGGGCGGCTGCGGCATCGTCAACCCGCGCGTGCTCGCCGCCTGTGGCGTCGACCCCGACGTCTACTCCGGCTTCGCGTTCGGCATGGGCGTCGACCGGACCGTCATGTTCCGCACCGGCGCGCCCGACCTCCGCGACTTCGTGGAGGGCGACATCCGTTTCAGCCGTTCCATCCTGGGAGGTGCCCGATGAAGGCCCCGATCTCCTGGCTGCGTGACCTCGTCACGCTGCCCGCAGACGTCACCACCGCGCAGCTGGCCGACCAGTTCACGCGGGTCGGCCTCACGGTCGAGCACGTGGAGTCGGTCTCGGCCCCGGTCACCGGCAACCTCACCGTAGGCCGCGTCCTCAGCCTGGTCAACGAGCAACAGAAGAACGGCAAGACCATCCGCTACTGCCGCGTCGACGTCGGTGCGCACAACGACCCGGCCACCGACGAGTACCCGGCCAGCCGCGGGATCGTGTGCGGCGCGCACAACTTCGCCGAGGGCGACCTCGTGGTGGTCGCGCTGCCCGGCACTGTGCTGCCCGGCGACTTCGCGATCGCCGCGCGCAAGACCTACGGCCACATCTCCGACGGCATGATCTGCTCGGAGCTCGAGCTCGGCCTCGGCGACGATCACAACGGCATCATCGTGCTCCCCGCGGGTTTCGCCCAGCCGGGCGCCGACGCCATCGATCTCCTCTGGACCGCCGACGACGTGCTCGACATGGAGATCACGCCGGACCTCAGCTACTGCCTCTCGATCCGGGGGCTCGCGCGCGAGGCCGCCATCGCCAACGGCGTGAGCTACGAGGACCGCTACCGGGCCAAGCTGCCCGAGCCGACCGACGCCGGCTACCCGGTGATTCTCGAGTCCGACCGCTGCACCGCGTTCGTCGCGCTCACCATCGAGGGCATCGATCCCGCCGCGCCGACGCCGGACTGGATGGCCCAGCGGCTGCGTGCTTCGGGGGTGCGCTCCATCTCGCTTGCTGTCGACGTGACCAACTACGTCATGCTCGAGTCCGGCCAGCCCCTGCACGCCTATGACGGCGCGACGCTCGCCGGTCCCATCCGCGTGCGCCTCGCCCAGGCGGGGGAGCGGCTCACGACGCTCGACGGCCAGGAGCGCGTCCTCGACGCGGACGACCTGCTGATCGTCGACGACTCCGGCCCCATCGGGCTGGCGGGCGTGATGGGCGGCGAGACCACCGAGGTGTCGGCGACGACCACCGCCATCGTGCTGGAGGCGGCGCACTTCGAGGGCCCGACCGTCTCGCGCACGTTCCGCCGCCACGGCCTGCCGTCCGAGGCGTCCAAGCGCTTCGAGCGCGGCGTCGACCCGCAGCTGCCCTACGCGGCCGCGCGCCGGGCGGCGAAGCTCCTGGCCGCGCACGGCGGCGGCACCGTCACCGCGGAGACCGTCGTGGGCTCCGCGCCGGCGCCGCACCACATCTCGCTGCGTTCCGGCCTCATCTCCAGCGTGCTCGGCACCAAGGTCGAGCAAGAGCGCACCATGCGCCTGCTGTCGGCCGCCGGCATCGACGTGACCGCGCTCGGCGACTCGCTGACCGTGACGGCGCCCAGCTGGCGGGGCGATCTCGTCGACCCGTACGACGTCGTCGAGGAGGTGGGCCGACATGTCGGCTACGACACCATCGGCCTCAGCCTGCCCACCCCGCCCGAGGGCCGCGGCCTCGACCCGCTGATCCGCGACCGCCGCGCCGTGCTGCGTGCGGTCGCCGAGCTGGGCTTCACCGAGGTGCTGACCCTGCCGTTCGCGTCCGTGGACGAGCTCGACCAGCTCGGGCTCGATGCCGACGACGCGCGCCGCGCTCTCGTGCGCCTGGCCAACCCGCTGTCGGAGACGCACGGTTTCCTGCGCAGCACGCTGCTGCCCGGGCTCTTCTCCGCCGTGGCCCGCAACACCTCGCGCAGCCTCACCGACCTCGCGCTCTTCGAGCAGGGCCGCGTCTTCCTCGACGGCGGGGAGCCTGGCGCCCCTCGGCCGAGCGTGGCGGCGCGTCCGTCCGACGAGGAGCTCGCGGCGATCGATGCCGCGCTGCCGGAGCAGCCGCAGCACATCGCCGCCGTCGTGGCGGGCAACTGGCGCACGACCGGCTGGCAGGGCGCCGCGGTGCCCGCGGATTGGACCCACGTCGTGGCCTTCGCGGAGCGCGCGGCTGCCGCGGTTGGTGTCCGGCTGACGAGGCGCGGCGTCGAGCACGCCCCGTGGCATCCCGGCCGTTGCGCCGAGCTGAGCATCGACGGCGAGGTCGTCGGCTATGCGGGCGAGCTGCATCCCGCCGTCGTGGCCGCCTACCGGCTGCCCGCCCGGGCCGCCGCGGTCGAGCTGAGTCTCGATGCGCTGCTGGCGCACGCCGCCCACGGTGGAGCCATCGGCCCGCTGGCCACCTTCCCGCTGGCCAAGGAGGACGTGGCGCTCATCGTCGACGACGAGGTGTCATCGGCCGATGTCCGCGCCGCGCTCGCCGAGGGTGCCGGCGACCTGCTGGAGTCCGTGACGCTGTTCGACGTGTACACCGGCGACCAGGTGGGCGAGGGCAAGAAGTCCCTGGCTTTCGCGCTGCGCTTCCGTGCCGGCCGCACGCTCACCGATGCGGAGGCGGCTGAGGCGCGCCAGCGCGCGGTGGCCGTCGCGGCCGAGCGCTTCGGGGCCGTTCAGCGCGCCTGACTCGGGCGCCGGCGTCGTCAGCGACGACGCTGGCGCAGCTTCTCCAGCTCGGCGCGCTCACCCTTGGTGAGCGCGTCGATGCCCTCGGCGTTGATCTTGTCGAGGAGCTGGTCGATCCGATCCTCGTCGCTCACGTGCCGCTGCGGGGCGCGCGCGGCCTTGGCCGGCTTCGCGGGCCGCACCTGATGCAGGCGCGGGGCCTTGGGCGGGCGCGTCGACCGTCCGCCGGGAATCCAGGCGTAGTCGGTCAGCAGGCCGACGGCGCGGGCCACCACGGCCACGAGCGCCAGTGAGAGCAGCAGGTTCAGCAGCGTCGGCCACGCGCGGGCGCCGATCAGCTGCAGCACCTGGATGCCGAGCAGCACCGTGCCGAACACCCAGGCCGGGATGCCGAAGAAGAACGGGCGGTGCGGCGACTCGGCGATCCAGAGCAGCAGGATCGCGAACTCCACCAGCTGCAGGCCCGCGGCTCCGGCGCCGGGCAGGATCGATCCGACGATGCTCGTCGAGACGGTGATCGCGAGCCAGATGCCTCCGAACAGCCACGCCATGCGCGAGCGCCCGATGTTCGCCTCGATATCTCGGCCGAACAGCCAGAGGAAGACGAGGTTCAGCACGCTCCAGAAGCTGATCATGTCGGCCAGCGGCCAGGTGAACACGCGCCACACCTGCGCCATGGGCAGGTGTTGAGGTACGTAGAACAGCGCCTCCCAGAGGCCGCTGACGATCACCGACGCCAGCATCCCCAGCGCGCCGAGCAGTACCACGAAGACCGTCGTGGTGACGTGGAGGCGGCCGATCTTGAACCAGCCCTCGTCTTGCATATAGCTCACGGGCCAAGACTGCCAGATACGCTCAACCCCATGCCACGAGTGATCCACACCGGCCAGGCTCTCGTCGACGCCACGGCCCAGATTCCCGGCCTTCCCTCGCGGGGCCAGAACGTGATGGCCGGCGGCTGGGACCAGGCCGCGGGGGGAGCGGTGAACATTCTGGCGGCGGCCGCGCGGTCGGGGGCGCAGTGCGTGCACGCCGGCACCATCGGCACCGGGCCCAACGGCGATCTCGTGCGCGCGGCGCTCGCCGCCGAGGGCGTGACGTGGACCGCGGACCCCGTCGAGGACCGCGACACGGCGCTGTGCGTCGTCCTCGTCGAGCCCGACGGCGAGCGGACCTTCGTCACCATGCAGGGCGCGGAGCGGATGCTGACGGTCGAGGCGCTCGCGTCGTCCCACCCCGAGCCGGGCGACCTGGTGTGCCTCACGGGCTACAGCCTCGCCATCGCCTCGACGCGCGACCCGCTGCTGGCCTGGCTGGGCACGTTGCCCGCCGGCGTTGAGGTGGTGCTGGACCCGGGCGCGGTATTCGCGGGGCTGCCGGGGCAGATACGTGCCCGGGCGCTCGCCGTCACCACGGTCTGGACCTCCAACCAGGAGGAGGCGTCGGTGCTCGCGGGCTTCGACGACTTCGGGAACGCGGCCGAGGCGGCCGAGGCCGTCGCGCGTCTGCTGCCGTCGCGCGCCGTCTCGCTCGTGCGCGACGGCGCCCGCGGCTGCGCGGTGCGCGTGGGGGGACGCACCACGGTCGTGCCCGGATTTCCGCAGCGGCCGGTCGACACGAACGGCGCGGGCGACGCGCACACGGGCGTCCTCGTCGCGGAGCGCGCCGTCGGCACCGGGTGGGTGGAGGCCTGCCTGCGGGCGAATGTGGCCGGCGCCATCACCGTGACCCGCCTGGGCCCCGCGACCTCGCCGACGAGGGCCGAGATCGACGCCTTCCTGGCCGCCCGCGTGCCAGACTCGCCGCATGACTGAACAGCCCTGGCTCGTCGTGATCGACGGGCAGCGCATCTTCGCCGACCCCGAGAGCGACTGGGGCTCGGCCATGTGGCCCGACGCGATGGCCACCATCGCCCGGCTCCTGCCCGAGTACGCCGGGCGGACCATCCTCACGCGCTGGGTGCCGCCGGCCCCCGGCGATCGGGTGGGCTCCTGGGACGACTACATGGCGGCCTGGCCCTTCGCCGACCGACCGGCCGACGACCCGTACTTCGACCTCGTCGACGAGCTGGCCGGCGTTGACGCCGTGATCGTCGACGCCCCGACCTTCGGCAAGTGGGATGCCATCCGTCCGATCGTCGGCGAGGCCCCGCACCTCGTCGTCGTGGGGGTGTCCACCGACTGCTGCGTGATCTCGACGGTGCTGCCGGCCGCGGATGCCGGCGCGTGGGTCACGGTGGTGTCGGGCGGGTGTGCGGGTTCGAGCCCGGAGAACCAGGCGGCCGCGCTGGCCGTCATGGGGCTGTATCCGCCGCAGGTCACCGTCGTCGCATGACCTGACGCGCGGCGTCGGGAGAAGGAAAGGGCCGGGCCGCAGAACGCCTCTCGGCGCGAGGCCGCTCGTGGCGGCGAAAAGTGGAGCCCGGGGTTACCGCGGCCCGGCCTCGGACAGCTTACTCGGCCCGTCCTGCGAGGCAAGCCCGCCGAACGAACGCGTCAGTGCAGTGCGCCGGAGCGCCACGCGGCCGCGTCGCGCGACAACTCGTCGGCGACGGTGGCGTAGCTGTCGGCCCGGTGCCGCTCGTCCGCTCCGCGCTGCTCGTCGGCGTCGCTGGCGGCCAGCTCGCGGCAGCCGGCGCCCATGACGCGGGAGAACGCCGCCGCGCGGTCCAGCGCGCCGGCGAAGTCGCCGACGAAAGCGCCGCGCAGGATCTGCGTGGCCAGCGCGACCACCTCGTCGGGCGTCGGGGTAGCGCTCGAGCCGGCCATAGCCTGGCCCACCGTGTCGACCTCGATGCCGCGGCGGAACCGATAGGCCGCCGCGGACGGTGCCTCGCGCACCGTGTGTCGCAGGAGGTAGAGGCGCCAAAGGGCGCCGGGAAGTGAGTCCGGCAGGGCGGAGGACCACAGCTCGGCCAGGTCGTCGATGCCGCCGGCGTCGGCGAACGCGATCACTCTGTCGACCACGGCCGGGTCGGGCGCGGACCGGACACGGTGCAGCAACGCGGCCGCCGTGTCGTGGGCGAGGCCGCCCAGTTCCGCGGGGTCGCCGCTGCCGTGTAGGAGTTCGAGGACGTCGCCCGGGCGATGCACGGGTCTGTGAAAGCGAGCCACTCGTCGATGATACGAGGCCCGTCGGCACTACGCTCTCCAGCATGCTCACGAGGGACGCGATCATCGAGGCGGGGCTCGGCATCCTCGACGCCTACGGCCTCGGCGACCTCAGCATGCGCCGTGTCGCCGACGCCCTCGGCGTGCAGGCCGGCGCGCTCTACTACCACGTGCCCAACAAGCAGAGCCTCCTCGCAGCCCTCGCCGACGAGGTGTTGGCGGGCGTGCGCCTGCCCGCCGAGCGCGAGCCCGCCGCCTGGCTGACGGCCTGGTCCGACGGCCTGCGCGCCGCCCTGCTCGCGCGGCGCGACGGCGCGGAACTCGTCGCCTCCTCGCTGGCCCTCGGCCTGGGCGGCGTGGGCCTCACCGACCCCGCGGAACGAGTCCTCGTCGCCGCGGGCAATCCGCGCCCGGGCGCCACGGCGCGGGCGCTGCTGCACCTCATCCTCGGCCACTGCGTGACCGAGCAGACGCGCGCGCAGCTACGGGACTTGGGCGTGATCGCGGCATTCGACGCGGAGCGGGCCAGCGCGGACTTCGCCTGGGCCGTCGCGACGTTCGTGCGCGGCGCCCTAGAGGTGTCGGCCGCGAAGAGCTAGGTGCGCCCGGCACGCCGCTACCGACCTCCTGACCGGTACAGCTAGAACGCTGCTCGCCACGGCACTTCGGTAAGGACCCTAGCCCGCCATCAGTCCTCGGATCCCGAGCCCGGCGCGGAGCGCCCGACCGTGGTGCGCTGCTCCTCGAGTCGGCCGTGAGGGGCAGTCGGCAGCGGTCTCTGAGACGCAGCCCACGGCGGTCCCTGAGGAGGAGGCCCACAGCGGCCCCTGAGGAGCAGCCCCGCGCGCTGGCTTGCGCCGAGCGTGAGCCGTGCGGGGCTGTGTCTCGAAGGGTCCGAAACTTTGGGCAGGGAGTTACGGCAGCAGTGTCGTTCCTGGGATCCCGGCCGCTGTTCCTTGAGCCGGCCGTGAGGCGCTAGCCGAACGCCGTGTCGAAAGGTCCCGCACCCGTCCACTCTCCCGACCACGAGGGCGGACGGGTGAGGTAGACACCGTTCCTTGAGCCGGCCGTGAGGCGCTAGCCGAACGCCGTGTCGAAAGGTCCCGCGCTGTGGGCAGCGACTCAACAACAGGGCGGGCGGGTGAGGTGGGGAGGCGCTCCGTCTCGCTGCCGGCCCGGTTCTGTGACCACAGTCAGTTCTGGTCTGGGTGCATGGGTGTTTTTACGCTTCGTCGAAGCGCCTCCCCACCTCACCCTCTGTCGTCGTCCCGGGCGGCCGAACGCCGCCCTTCCCCCACCGATGGCCAAGGTTGGCCGGTTCTCCGGGGGGTCCGCGCATAGATCTCTGTATACGGGCAGTGGTGCAATTATTCGCGTGGCTGCCCGTATACGGAGATTTGTGCGCGCAGGAGGGTGTGACCCTGGTTTGGCAGGGCTGGGTGGGGCTGTGGTTTCGGACCCTTCGAGACGCAGCCCCGCATAGTTCTCGCTCGGTGTGGGTCAGCGTGCGGGGCTGCGCCTCAGGGACCGACCGTGGCCCGGCCATGGTGCGTTGTTCCTTGAGCCGGCCCGGCGCGGAGCGCCCGGCCGTGTCGAAAGGTCCGAAACCTTGGGCAGGGAGTTCGGTAGCGAGCTGGGGCATGGAGTTTTGACGCAGAATTGCACTGTCTGTGCCCTGTAGGGCAGAGAAGCGGGGGTTGTGCGTCGATATTCCATGGCCGGCGGGTAGACCGCGACGCGCTGTGGTTTCGGACCCTTCGAGACGCAGCCCCCGCACGGCTCGCGCTCGGTGTGGGTCAGCGTGCGGGGCTGCTCCTCAGGGATCGACCGTGGCCCGGTCCTGGTGCGTCGTTCCTTGAGCCGGCCCGGCGCGGAGCGCCCGGCCGTGGTGCGTCGTTCCTTGAGCCGGCCCGGCGCGGAGCGCCCGGCCGTGTCGAAAGGTCCCGCGCTTTGGGCAGGGAACTGCGGCAGGGAAGTCGCCAAAGGTTGTGGTTGCGGACCCTTCGAGACGCAGCCCCGCACGACTCTCACTCGGTGTCGGTCAGCGTGCGGGGCTGCTCCTCAGAGACCGATGTGGGCTGCTCCTCAGGGACCGATGTGGGCTGCTCCTCAGGGACCCGACCGTCGCCCGGCTGTGGTGCGTCGTTCCTTGAGCCGGCCCGGCGCGGAGCGCCCGGCCGTGTCGAAAGGTCCGAAACCGTGGGCAGGGAGTTGCGGCAGCAGCTCAGGGCATTCGCCCTTATCGGCGGTCGGCCGGGTCGGCGTGAACCACACCATTTCGGCTCTTCGCAACGACCTAGCGGGGCCGGGCCGCGACCAGGCCGATGGCGCCCACCGCGGCGGCGGCCAGCGCTACGGCGGGGACAGGGCGGAGCCAGGCAGCCAAGTGCGCGAGCGAGCCGTGCACGAGGGCGCCCGCGAGGGTGGTGCCCAGACTCGACCCGTTCGGGACTTCGACCAGCCCGACGGCCCAGCCTGCGGCGGCGACACCGCCCGCGGTCAACAGGCCCACCACGAGCAGGGCGCCCCAGCGCCCGCGGCGCGGGCCGACGACGAGCCCCACCACGGCGGCAGCCAGCGCGGCGCCGTAGAGCCACGGCCAGCGGCCCGCCCAGCGCAGGGCGTCGGCGGCGAGCTCGGCTTGGTCGGGGTCGAGCCGCAGTAGCGCCGCCCGGGGCTCCGCGGTCCAGGAGATGTCCTCCAGGAAGGGGCGGACGCGGTCGTCGGCCGCCGCGATGAGGCGGGCCTTCGCCAGGTCGACGAACGGGGTCAGGTCGAACCACAGCGTCGGCGGAGTGGTGCCGTCGTGGTGCTCGATGTCGTCGACCATCGCGAGGCGGGTGGCGTCGATGGCAGCCAGCCACGCGCGGTCGATCTCGGGATCGGCGAGCGCGGTGTCGACGGCGGCCCCGATGAGGGTCTCCAGCCGCGCGGGCAGCCCCTTGACGGCCTCGGCGATCTCGGGGATCTCGCGCGCCGCCCGCTCGGTGAGGGTTTCCGCCAGCGCTGCGCGGACGCCGGCGTCGGTGGCGATGGGCGCCACGATCTGGCGCGCGGGCGAGGGTGTGCGGGCCGCCATGTCCGCCCACTGCGCCACCGCGCCGCCCACCCCGAGTGCGGCGGCGGCCAGCAGCAACAGGAACGCGAGCGTGGAGCGTAGGAAGCCCATGGATGTGAACCCTACCTGGCGCCCCGTTTTGAATATCTATTGATGTTCTGGAATAGTCACGCCTATGACGTTTTCAGTTGCGGTCGCCGGGTGCACGGGCTACGCGGGCGGCGAGGTGCTCCGCCTTCTCCTGCAGCACCCGGAGGTGACCATCGGCGCCCTCACGGGCAACGCCAGCGTCGGCGATCCGCTCGCCGCGCACCAGCCGCACCTGGCCCCGCTGGCGTCCCGCGTCGTGCAGCCGACGACCGCCGAGGTGCTCGCCGGGCACGACGTCGTCTTCCTCGCTCTGCCGCACGGAGCGTCGGCGGCGATCGCCGAGCAGCTCGGCCCCGACGTGCTCGTCGTCGACGCCGGTGCCGACTACCGCCTGACCGACCCAGCGCAGTGGGAGAGGTTCTACGGCTCGCCGCACGCGGGCACGTGGCCCTACGGCCTGCCCGAGCTTCCCGGCCAGCGGGCCGCGCTCGCCGGCACCCGGCGCATCGCCGTGCCCGGCTGCTACCCGACGGCGTCCACCCTCGCCCTGATGCCCGCGGTCGCGGCGGCCCTGGTCGACGCGACGCAGATCGCCATCGTCGCGGCGTCCGGCACGTCCGGGGCGGGCAAGTCGCTGAAGCCGCACCTGCTGGGCGCCGAAACCATGGGCAACATGAGCCCCTACGGCGTGGGCGGCGTGCACCGGCACACCCCGGAGATCGAGCAGAACCTCTCCTTGGTTACGCCCGACGAGGTACGCGTCAGCTTCACCCCGCTGCTCGCGCCGATGTCGCGGGGCATCCTCGCCACCTGCTCGGCTCCGGCCCTCGCGGGCCTGACGACCAGCGTGGCGCGCGCCGAGTACGAGGCGTTCTACGCCGACGAGCCGTTCGTCGACCTCCTGCCGGAGGGCGTCTGGCCGCAGACCGCGGCCGTTGCAGGCTCGAATCGGGTGGCCGTCCAGGTGGTCGTCGACGAGCACGCAGGACGACTCATCGCCGTCTCCGCCATCGACAACCTCACCAAGGGCACCGCGGGCGGCGCCATCCAATCCATGAACATCGCCCTCGGCCTCCCCGAGGCCACGGGGCTCAGCACCGTAGGAGTCGCGCCGTGAGCGTCACCACCCCCAAGGGCTTCCTGGCCGCCGGCGTGACCGCCGGGCTGAAGGTCAGCGGCAAGCCGGACCTCGCCGTCGTCCAGAACGTCGGGCCACGGATGGCCGCGGCCGCCGTGTTCACCAGCAACCGCGTCTTCGCCGCGCCGGTGAAGTGGTCGCGCCAGGCGGCGGCCGACGGCCAGCTGCAGGCCGTCGTGCTCAACTCGGGCGGCGCCAACGCGTGCACCGGGGCCGCAGGCTTCGCCGACTCCGCGGCCACGGCCGCCCGGGTCGCCGAGCGGCTCGGCCTCATCACCGACAACGTCGGCGTCTGCTCCACCGGGCTGATCGGTGTCCGGCTGCCGATGGACGTGCTGCTGCCCGGCGTCGACGCCGCGTGCGCCGCGCTCGCCGAGGACGGCGGCCCCGCCGCGGCCACCGCCATCATGACCACGGACACGGTTCCCAAGCAGGCCGAGGTCCTGGGCGACGGCTGGGCGATCGGCGGCATGGCGAAGGGCGCGGGCATGCTCGCTCCCGGGTTGGCCACCATGCTCGTCGTGCTGACCACCGACGTCGACCTGCCGGCCGAGACGCTCGACGCCGCCCTCCGCGAGGCGACCCGGCTGAGCTTCGACCGCGCCGACTCCGACGGCTGCATGTCCACCAACGACACGGTCTTCCTGCTGGCCTCCGGCGCATCCGGTCTCACCCCGGAGCCCGACGTGTTCACGGCCGCGCTCGTCGCGCTCTGCCAGGACCTCGCGCGCCAGCTCATCGCCGACGCCGAGGGCGCCTCGCATGAGATCGCCATCGAGGTGGTCGGCGCCGCGAGTGAACGGGACGCCGAGGTCGTCGGCCGCGAGATCGCCCGCTCCAACCTCTTCAAGTGCGCCATCTTCGGCGGCGACCCGAACTGGGGCCGCGTGCTGTCGGCCATCGGCGTGACCGACGCGGTGTTCGACGCCGAGGACCTCGACGTCTCCTTCAACGGCGTGATGGTCTGCCGAGGCGGCCAGATCGGCGACGACCGCGGCCTCGTCGACCTCTCCGGGCGTCACGTCCAGGTCACGGTCGACCTGCATGCAGGCGACGCCACCGCCACCATCCTCACCAACGACCTCACGTACGACTACGTGAAGGAGAACGCGGAGTACTCCACATGAGCCCGAAGATCCTGACGCACAAGCAGCCCGAGCTGATCGCCAAGGCGGCGACGCTTATCGAGGCGCTGCCGTGGCTCGCGGAGTTCGCCGGCGAGACGGTGGTCATCAAGTACGGCGGCAACGCCATGACCGACGAGCGGCTCAAGCGCGCCTTCGCCGAGGACATCGTGTTCCTCCGCCGCGTGGGCCTGCGCCCGGTGGTCGTGCACGGCGGGGGCCCGCAGATCTCGGACATGCTGAAGAAGCTCGACATCGCCTCCGAGTTCCGCGGCGGCCTGCGCGTGACCACCCCGGAGGCGATGGACGTCGTCCGGATGGTGCTCGTCGGCCAGGTGGGCCGCGAGCTGGTCAACCTCATCAACCAGCATGGCCCGTTCGCCGTCGGCATGTCGGGTGAGGACGGCGGGCTGTTCACCGCCAAGCGCCGCGGCCTCGTCGTGGGCGACGAGGAGATCGACCTCGGGCTGGTGGGCGACGTGAAGTCCGTCGATCCCAGCTCGCTGAACGACCTGATCTCCGCGGGCCGCATCCCCGTCGTCGCCACCGTCGCACCCGACCGCGACGGCCAGGTGCACAACATCAACGGCGACACCGCGGCCGCCGCGCTCGCCGTCGCCCTCAAGGCGAAGCGCCTCGTCATGCTCACCAACGTGGCCGGCGTCTACGCCAACTACCCCGACGAGGAGTCGATCATCACGCAGATCAGCACGGACGAGGTCCGCGCGATGCTGCCGAGCCTCGACGCGGGCATGATCCCGAAGATGGAGGCCTGCCTGGCCGCCGTCGAGGGCGGCGTCCGCTCCGCGACGGTGATCGACGGCCGCGTTCCCCACTGCCTGCTCCTCGAGATCTTCACCGACGAGGGCGTGGGCACCATGGTCACGGCCGTTCCTTGAGCCGCTCCCCGCGCGAAGCCCAGGATCGCCGTCGCCGCTTTGAGCCGGTCCCGGCGCGAAAGCCCAGGGCCACACCACCGTTCCTTGAGCCGGTCCCGGCGCGAAGCGCCCGGACCGTGTCGAAAGGTCCCGCACCCACCCACCGACCGAACTAGAACTCCCTAGGACTGAGATGAGCCAGCAAGCACTCAAGGACCGGTACTCCGCCGTCATGATGAACGCGTTCGGTGCGCCGTTGCGCGTTTTCGAGCGCGGTGAGGGTGTGCATCTGTGGGATGCCGACGGCAATCGCTACACGGACCTGCTCTCGGGTTTGGCGGTGAACGCGCTGGGGCACGCGCACCCGGCGGTGACGGCGGCGATCACGGCGCAGTTGGGCCAGCTCGGGCATGTTTCGAACTTCTTCGCCAGTGAGCAGCAGATCCGGCTCGCTGAGCGGCTCGCGGCCTACACGGGCGCGGACGCGACGCGGGTGTTCTTCACGAACTCCGGCACGGAGGCGAACGAGGCGGCGTTCAAGATCACGCGGCTGACGGGCCGCACGCGGATCGTGGCCATGGAGGGCGCGTTCCACGGCCGGACGATGGGCGCGCTCGCGATCACCGCGAACGAGAAGTACCGCCTGCCGTTCCAGCCGCTGCCCGGCCACGTAACATTCGTGCCCTATGGCGACGTCGACGCGCTGCGGGCGGCTCTCGACGACACCGTCGCTGCGGTCGTGCTGGAGCCTGTCCAGGGTGAGAACGGCGTCGTGCCTGCGCCCGACGGCTTCCTCGCCGCGGCCCGGGAGCTCACGTCGGAGGTGGGTGCGCTGCTGTGGATCGACGAGGTGCAGACCGGGATGGGGCGCTGCGGGGAGATCCTCGTGCATGCCGCCGACGGCGTCGTCGCCGATCTGGTGACGCTCGCCAAGGGCCTCGGCAACGGGTTCCCGATCGGCGCCTGCCTGGCCAACGGCGCGGCGGCCGACCTGATCCAGCCCGGCCTGCACGGCACGACGTTCGGCGGGAACCCCGTCGCGTCGGCCGCTGGTCACGCGGTACTCGACGTGCTCGAGGGTGGCGTGCTGGCCCAGGCGCGGGAGACCGGCGCCTGGCTCGCCGACCAGCTGCGCGCGCTCGACCACCCGGGGATCGCGGGCGTGCGGGGCAGGGGCCTGCTGCTCGGCGCGCTGCTCACCGACGAGGTAGCGCCCGCGGTGTCGGCCGCCGCGCTCGACGCGGGGTGGGTGATCAACGCCCCGCGCCCGTCGGTGCTGCGCATCGCGCCGCCGCTGATCTCCACGCAGGGCGACCTGCAGGGCTTCGTCGACGCACTCCCCGGCTTGATCGACCGCGCGACGGCCGCCGTCGCGCATGGCTAGCCCGACGCGCGCCGAGCGGTTGGCGACGCTCCGCCAGCTGCTGCTCGAGGCGCGCTACACCTCGCAGGGCGAGTTGAGCGACGCGCTGGCCGCGCACGGGATCGTCGTCAGCCAGCCGACCCTGTCGAAGGACCTGCTCGAGCTCGGCGCGGTGCGGCAGCGCGCCGTCGGCGGGGCGCTGGTCTACGCGGCGCCGGGCGACGACGCGGAGGGCGCCGCGCTGGAGAAGCTGGCGCGGCTGTGCGCCGAGCTGCTGCAGTCCATCCGCCACGCGGGCACCCAGATCCTCGTCAAGACGCCGCCGGGCGCCGCGCAGTACTTCGCGTCGTACCTCGATCTCGCCGCCTTGCACGGTGTGTTGGGTACGATCGCGGGCGACGACACCGTCCTGGTGATCGCCACCGACGACGACTCCGCGGAGCGCGTCGTGTGGGAGATCTCCGAGATGACAAGGACCGGCAGGCCGGCAGAAGACTCCTGACCACAGACAAGGAACACGAGTGAGCACTGATCAAGGACGACTCTGGGGTGGCCGGTTCGCCGGTGGTCCGAGCGACGCGATGTTCGCGCTGTCGAAGTCCACGCAGTTCGATTGGCGGCTGGCGCTGCACGACATCGCGGGCTCGCGCGCGCACGCCAAGGCGCTTCGGGCGGCGGGTCTGCTCACCGACGAGCAGGCCGCGGCCATGGACGCGGGGCTCGCAGAGTTGGCCCGCCGCGTCGAGGCCGGCGAGTTCCTCCCGGCCGAATCCGACGAGGACGTGCACGGCGCGCTGGAGCGCGGCCTGAAGGACATCGTGGGCGCCGACCTCGGCGGCCGGATCCGGGCCGGGCGCTCGCGCAACGACCAGATCGCCACGTTGATCCGCAGCTATCTGCGCGGCGAGATCCGCCTCATCGCGCAGGATCTCGACGGCGTGCTGGAGGCGCTCGCCTCGCAGGCCGAGCGGCACCTCGGCGTCGTCATGCCGGGCCGCACGCACCTGCAGTCGGCCCAACCCATCCTGCTCAGCCACCACCTGCTGGCGCACGCCTGGCCGCTGGTGCGCGACGTCGACCGGCTCCGCGACCTCGACCGTCGCCTGGCGGTCAGCCCGTATGGCTCGGCGGCCCTCGCCGGCACGTCGCTGGGCCTCGACCCGGAGCTGGTGGCGCGCGAGCTCGGCTTCTCGTCGTCGGTGCCGAACTCGATCGACGGCACGGCCGCGCGCGACCTGATCGCCGAGGCGGCCTTCGTGCTGGCGCAGATCGGCGTCGATCTCTCCCGGCTGAGCGAGGACGTCATCATCTGGTGCACGGCCGAGTTCGGCTTCGCCACGCTCGACGACGCCTGGTCGACGGGCAGCTCGATCATGCCGCAGAAGAAGAACCCCGACGTGGCCGAGCTGGCGCGCGGCAAGGCGGGCCGCCTGATCGGCAACCTCGCGGGGCTCCTCGCGACGCTCAAGGGCCTGCCGCTCGCGTACAACCGCGACCTGCAGGAGGACAAGGAGCCGATCTTCGACGGTCTCGACCAGCTGCACGTGCTGATCCCCGCCGTCGCGGGCATGGTCGGCACGCTGACGTTCCACCCGGAGCGGATGGCCGAGGTCGCGCCCCGCGGCTTCTCGCTCGCCACCGACGTCGCCGACCATCTCGTCCGCCAGGGCGTGCCGTTCGCAGTGGCCCACGAGGTGGCGGGGGAGTCGGTGCGCTACTGCGAGCGCCGCGGCCTCACGCTGCAGGACCTCACCGTCGACGACCTGCCTGGTATTTCCGAGCACCTGGACGCCTCCGTCCTCGGCGTGCTGACCGTCGAGGGCTCTGTCGCCTCGCGCGACGGCCGCGGCGGGACGGCGCCGGTGCGTGTCGCCGAGCAGGCCGCCGAGTTGCGGGCCGCCCAGGCGACGCTGGCTGAGTGGGCGGGCACTGTCGTCGAGCACTGACCTGCGTAATGCGAACGGTTCTCATCTGACATAGGGTGGGGCTCGGAGGTGAGCCGAGGGATGGCGTCGCGCGTACCCGTCATCGTGGTGACGGGCCACCTGGGGGCGGGGAAGACGAGCCTCGTCAACCACCTGCTGCGTGCGCCCGGCGCGCGGCTGGGGGTCGTCGTCAACGACTTCGGTGAGATCAATGTCGACGCCGCGCTCGTCGCCGGCCAGGTGGACGAGGCCGCGGCGATCTCCGGCGGGTGCCTCTCGTTGTCTTCCCGACTCCGGTGGCCTGGATGACGCCCTGGAAAAGCTTGCCCGCCCGAGCCTGCGGCTGGACGCCATCCTGGTGGAGGCCAGCGGGGTCGCGGAGCCGCTGGCGCTCGCCCGGCTGGTGAGGTTCAGCGGGGTTGAACGCGTCCGTCTGGGCGGCGTCGTCGAGGTCGTCGACGCCACGGAGGTGTTCCGCACGGTCGATATCGGGCCCGAGCCACCGCTGCGTTACGCGGCCGCCACGCTCGTGGTGATCGGCAAGGCCGACCTGCTGCCCGACGGCGACCGGGTCGTGGAGCGGATCCGGGCCCGCGTGCTCCGCAGGAACTCCGGCGCGCACATCGTCGTCGCGCGTCGGGGGCGCATCGACCCGGCGCTGGTGTTCGACGTCGCGGGCGACGACGATCAGTTGCCCATCGCGGAGGCCCTCCGTGCGGAGGGCGGCGGGCATCACCGGCACGCCCAGGCGGCCTCGGTGCGGTTGGACGGCCGGGTGTCGCCGACCGCTCTCGTCGCGCTCCTCGAGGATCCGCCGCCGGGCGCCTATCGGCTCAAGGGCCGCGTGGCGGTCCGGGTCCCGCGCGGCGAGCGTGGCTTCGTGGTCAACGTCGTGGGCCGCAGTCTCCATGTCGCGCCGCTCGAGCCGCCGCCCGCGACGGGCGAGCTGGTGGCCGTCGGGCTGGAGCTGGACCGCGAGGAAGCGGACCGTCGGCTGCGGCTCGTGGCCGACGCTCCTGTCGACCGCGTGGATGCGCCCGGTCTCCGTGCGCTGCGCCGGTATCGCAGGCTGAGCGACTGAGGAGTCGTCGATCGGTTTGCCAACCCTGCTTCATGTCAATGAGAATGAGAGTCGATAGCTATTGATGTGAGAGGGAGAGCGATGGTCTCAGGGGAGGGCGCCGACCGCTACGCCGCGGCGGCGGGTGCATACGACCTGTTCGCACTGCCGTATCGGGCGATGCAGCGCGCGGCGCTGGGCGAACTGCTGCCGCGACTGAGGCCGGCGGAGGGCGCCATCCTCGATGTCGGCGCGGGGTCGGGTGCCAACGCCGCGGTGGTGCTCGAGGCCCTGCTCGACGCGCAGGTCTACGCGCTGGAGCCGAGCCGTGCGATGCGCTCGCTGTTCCTCTCGCGGGTCGCCGGGCGTCCCGAGTGGCACCGCCGCGTCACAGTCCGCCCGGAGGACTTCTTCTCCGCGAGCCTGCCCGAGCGCCTCGGTGGCGGGATCGCGATCGGGGTGATCGGGCACTTCGACGAGGGCGAGCGAGCGGCGGTGCTCGCGGAGTTCGCTGCGCGGCTCCCGCGCGGTGGGGCGGTGCTGATCGACCTGCAAGAGCCCGCGCGCCCGCGGCGGCTGGATGCCGCCGAGTTCACGGTCGCAGACGTGGGTGAGCTGACGTATCGGGGCATCGCGGAGGCCTGGCCGGTGTCGGCCGAGCTGATGCGCTGGCGCGTGACGTACCTGTGTCTCGAGGGGGAGCGGGTGCTCACGGAGGACACCGTCGAATACGACTACCGGCACCCCGCGCCCGCGGTGCTTGCCGACGAGGCCGAGCGGGTGGGTCTCGGTGCCGTGCCGCTCGCCGACGGCGTGCACTGGATTCTCGAGCGGACGTAGGCGTGCGCGAGGGCGGGGCAGACCGCCCCGCCCTCGCGCGCCGCGTCGTCAGTGCTCGTCGTAGTGATCACCGTGCACGGCGTGCTTGTGGCCGTCGTGCACGTAGTCGACGTGATCCTCGTGCGGGACGGCTTCGTGGCCGCAGTCAGTGCCGTGGGTGTGCTCGGCCGCGGTGTGCTCGGCGACGGACTCGTGCTCGTCGTAGTGGTCGCCGTGCAGCGCGTGTCGATGGGTGCCGTGGATGTAGTCGACGTGGTCGCCGTGTGCGACGGCCTCGTGGCCGCAGTCCGTTCCGTGGGTGTGCTCGGCCGTGGTGTGCTCGGCGTGCAGGTCGATGTCGGTCATGCTGTCTCCTTCTGGGACGGGTTCTCGTCCGCGTGGTCCGCGGCCGGCTCGCGGACATGGGTCAGTGCGTCGGCGACGACGTGCGCCACGTGCAGGTCGGCCAGGTGGTACGTGACCTCCTTGCCCGCCCGGGCCGTCGCGACGAGCCCGGCCTGGCGCAGCGTCCGCAGGTGCTGTGACACCAGCGGCTGCGACATGCCCGTCTCGTCCACCAGGGCCCCGACGGTGCGGGGCTCTGCCTCGATGAGCCTCAGCAGTGCGAGCCGAGACTCATGGCCCAGCACCTTGAACAGCTGTGCTGCCTCGATCAGGCCCGGTTCCATGTCCATGCCTCCACTCCATCACATATATAAATAGATTGCAATGTGTATATGTGGGGTTTCTTCCCGCACCAGACCCTACGGTGCGGGCGAGAAGGCGACCAGCGGGACCCCGCCGTCGTCGAGCAGGCGGGCGCGCACGCGATAGACCCGCTCGAGGAGCTCCGGCACCAGCACGTCCTGCGGCGGGCCCTGGGCCACCACCTGGCCGGCGTCGAGCAGCACGAGTCGGTCGCAGTAGCGGGCCGCCAGCGTCAGGTCGTGCAGGACCACGACGGTGGTGAGGCCGAGGCGGCGCACGAGCGAGAGGATCTCGTGCTGGTAGCGCACGTCCAGGTGATTGGTGGGCTCGTCGAGCAGGAGATGCGGGGCGTCCTGCACCAGGGCGCGCGCGATCAGCACGCGCTGTCGCTCGCCGCCCGAGAGCTCCGTCATCCCGCGCGCATGCAGGTCGGCGACGCCGGTCTCGCGCATCGCGCGCTCGGCGAGGTCGTGCTCCGGGCGGCCGTAGCGCTGCCACGACGTGAGTCGCGCGCTTCGGCCGAGGAGCACCGCGTCGAGCACCGTGCCGGGTGGCGTCTCCTCGCCCTGCGGGACGGTCGCCACGATCCGGGCGCGCTCGCGGGCGGCGACGGCGTGCGCGTCGCGCCCGTCGAGGAGGACGCGGCCGCGTTGGGGACGCAGCGCTCCGGAGATGCAGCGGAGAGTGGTGGTCTTGCCGCTCCCGTTCGGGCCGATGAGGCCGAGCACGCCGTCGGGCACCGAGTCGAACGTGACGTCCGAGAGAACGCGCGTCTGTCCCATGGTGACGCCGATCCCATCCACGCGGATCAGCGCGATCCTCCCTTCTCGTGGCCCTCAAGCAGCGTGCGGAGGCCGTCGACGGCGCCGGTGGTCGCGATGGCCTGGCCGTTGGGCAGCCCGATGACGCGTCCCTCCTTGAGTGCGCGGAGCTCGGCGAAGCCGGGTTCGGCCGTCAAGCGGGCGAGGGCCTCGTCGAACGTGTCGCCCTCGACGCCGTAGTTGAGGATGATCCAGTCGGGATCGGCGTCGATCACGGACTCCCGGCTCGGGTCCAGGTACAGCAGGTTCTGGTCGCCGTAGATGTTCTCGAAGCCGGCCCGCCGCATCAGGTCGTTGGTGAGGTTGGTGGCGCCGTGGCTGCCCAGCGCGCCGCCGAAGTAGTAGAGCAGTGCGGCAGTCTCGGTCTTCGCCGGGCGTCGCGTCGAAAGCTCCTCCACCTGGGCGCGGAGCTCGGCTGCCGCCGCATTCGCGGTCTCCTCCGTGTCGAACACGCGGCCCCAGCGCTCGATGTCCTCGGCTACGAGGTCGAGGGTGACGGGCGTGGGTGCCGCCTCGCCGGCGTCGTGGCCGCAGTCGGGGAGGTTGGTGAGGCTCGTGATGCCCGCGTCGGCCAGCGTGGTGGGGTCGACGTTGTAGAAGCCGTACCCGGCCACGAGGTCCGCCCCGGTTCCGACGATGGCTTCGGCGGAGGGGTCCGACGGGTCGACGATGGGGACGGCGGCGTACTTCGCGTCCATGTCGGCACCGCCGAGCCCCGCGTCGAACTCGCCGGCGCGGCCGATGATCCTGTCGCCCGCGCCCGCGGCGTCCAGCTGCAGCACGGCGGCGACGCCGATGGTGAGAACCTTGCGCGGCGCCTCGCGGACCGTCACGTCGGTGCCGCAGTCCGAGACGGTGACGGGGTAGGCGGTGCCCGTCGATGCTGGAGAGCTGGCGGGCGTGATGGTGGGTGACGTGCGGGGAGGGGCGGTGGCTGGGGCTGAGCATGCGGTGACGGTCAGCAGTGCCAGGCCGGCCGCGAGGAGTCGTGGGGTGGGTAGGGACATGGGACGTCCTTTCGTAGGGGTGGTTCGGGTGCGGGTCATCGTCTGGAGCGGTGCACGAGCAGGAGCAGGAGGGGCGTGCCGATCAAGGCCGTGAGGATGCCGAGCGGGAGCTCCCGAGGCGCGAAGGCGACGCGGGCGAGCGCGTCCGCCCAGACGAGCAACCCGGCGCCGGTGAGCGCGGACACCGGCAGAAGGGCGTCGTGCCGGTGGCCGACCATCCGGCGTGCGAGGTGTGGAACGACGAGGCCGACGAATCCGATGAGACCCGAGACAGCCACCCCGGCCGCGACCATCACCGCGATCGTCGCGGCGGCCAGCGCCCGGAATCTCGTGGGGTCGGTGCCCAGGGCGAGCGCGGTGTCGTCCCCGATGGCGATCGCGTCGAAGCGCCGCGCCCAGAGCATCAGCACCGCGAGCCCCGCGCCGGTGATGCCGGCCGCCAGGGGGAGTGAGGTCCAGGACGACTGGGCAAGCGAGCCGAGCGTCCAGAACATCACGGCGCGCACGCCGTCGCGGGAGTCGCTGGCGAAGACCACGAAGTTGGTGACCGCCGTCAGCGCGAAGCCCACCGTGATCCCGGCGAACACCAGCCTGTCGACTGCCACCCGCCCGCCGACGCGGGCCACCGCGAGCACGAGTGCGATCGCGCCGAGTGCGCCGAGGAAGGCCGATCCCGTGAGCCCGGAGACGCCCAGCGACGCGCCGAATCCGAGGAGGATCGCTGCTGCGGCGCCCGTCGTCGCGCCCGAGGAGATGCCGAGGAGGAACGGGTCGGCGAGCGGGTTGCGCACGATCGCCTGCAATCCGGCCCCGGATGCGGCGAGCCCGGCCCCGACGATCGCTCCCAGGAGAACCCGTGGGAAGCGCAGCTGCCAGACGATGAGGTCGGCGGAGCCATCCGCCGCGGGTGTGCCGCCCGCCAGGTGGCTCCAGAGGATCGCGGCGGTCTGGTCGGCAGGGATGGCGACGCCCCCGATGCCGACGGTCAGCACCATCGAGACGAGCACGAAGGGGAGAAGGGCGAGCAGGGCGACGTTTCGTCGGCTCCGAGTGGGGTCCGGAGCGAGGCTTCGCGGCGTGCGCGCCGTCGTCGACATGGCCCTCCTCCCGGTACCTATTGAGATTGATTCTCATTAGTTTCGTCGTATCGTCGCTGACGGGTGGGTCCGTGTCAAACGGCGGCCAGGCGCGAGGAAGGGGTGGCGCCAGCAGCCACTAAGCTGACGTCTCGTGAACGCACTACTC
Organism: Arachnia sp.; assembly: GCA_047602285.1. GTDB lineage: Bacteria > Actinomycetota > Actinomycetes > Propionibacteriales > Propionibacteriaceae > Arachnia. The sequence continues at coordinate 680,001 of JASGHR010000001.1, read as the reverse complement.
GACGACCTTGCCTGGCGTGGGCTGATCGCCCACTCGACCGACCCGGAGGCGCTCGCCGCGCACTTCGACGGCGGCGGCGTCAAGTTCTATGTGGGTTTCGATCCGACGGCGCAGAGCCTGCACACCGGCAACCTCGTCCAGCTGCTCCTGGCCCGCCGGCTCCAGCAGGCGGGTCACCAGCCCTTCATGCTCGTCGGCGGGGCCACCGGCCTCATCGGCGACCCCAAGGAGACCGGCGAGCGCGTCATGAACTCCACTGAGGTCGTGGCGCAGTGGGTGGAGCGAATCCGGTCGCAGGTCGAGCGTTACGTGGACTTCGAGGAGGCCAATGGCGCCACCATGGTCAACAACCTCGACTGGACGGGCTCGATGTCCGTGCTCGAGTTCCTCCGCGACGTCGGCAAGCACTTCCCTGTTAACCGGATGCTGTCGCGCGACGTCGTGGCGCGCCGGCTGGAGTCCGGCATCTCGTACACCGAGTTCTCCTACGTCCTGCTGCAGTCGATGGACTACCGCGAGCTGAACCGCCGTCACGGCGTGACGCTGCAGACCGGCGGCTCGGATCAGTGGGGCAACATCACCGCGGGCGTCGAGCTCATCCGGCGCAGCGACCAGCGGCGCGTGCACGCGATGGCGACCCCGCTGCTGACGAAGGCCGACGGCACGAAGTTCGGGAAGACGGAGTCGGGCACGGTGTGGCTCGACCCGACCCTCACCTCGCCCTACGCGTTCCACCAGTTCTTCCTGAACGCGGAGGACGCGAAGGTGATCGACTACCTCAAGGTGTTCTCCTTCCGCTCGCGCGAGGAGATCGAGGCACTCGAGCAGGCCACGAAGGACGCGCCCTACAAGCGCGAGGCGCAGCGGGCGCTCGCCGACGACGTGACCGATCTGGTGCACGGCGTGGCGGAGCGGGAGTCGGCCGTCGCGGCCGCCGCGGCGCTGTTCGGCCGGGGCGAGCTCGCGGACCTCAGCACGCAGACGCTCGACGGCGTCCTGCGGGAGGTGGGCGGCCAGCAGGTCGAGGGCGACGTGACCGTCGTCGACGCGATGTTGGCCGCTGGCCTCGTGAAGTCCAAGGGAGAGGCGCGTCGCGCCGTCGCCGAGGGCGGTGCCTACCTGAACAACGAGAAGGTCGCCGACCCGGAGCAGCTGCTCACTGCCGACGTCCTGCTGCACGGCAGGTACGCCGTCCTGCGCCGTGGGCGCAAGACGGTCGGGGCCGTCGTCCGAGCCTGACCGGGCCGGGCTATTTGCGCTCGGTCAGCCCCTCGACGCCCAGCGCGCGGACGGTCTTGCGCGTGCGGGCGGCCGACTCCTTCATGGCGGAAGCCAGTTTCGTGCCGGCGCGCAGCTCGTCGGGGATGAGGTAGACGCGGGCGGGCGTGCTGCCCGAGAGCTTGGTGATCATGGTGGGCGCGAACTCCGCGGCAACGGCCTCGAAGCTGCCGTCCCGCTGCTCCTCGAACGTGACCTCGACCATGAGGCCGTCGTAGGTGCGAGGCTTGGCAGGGCCGCTCGCAGCGATGAGGTTGCCGAGACCGTAGACCACCCACGTGCCGTTGACCTTGTCGATGGGCTGCACGACGTGGGCGTGCTGCCCGAAGACCAGGTCGACATCCGGCGAGGCCGTGACGGCGTTGGCGAAGTCGCGCTGCTCAGCATTGGTGCTGCTCGAGTACTCCTCGCCGGCGTGCATGTGCACCAGGACGATGTCTGCCCCGGCCTCCTTGGCGCGCTTGGCCTCCGCCACGGCCCGACGATCGTCGAGCAGGTCGACCGACCAGGGCTTGCCCTTGGCGCGGGGGAGGCCGTTGAGGCCGAAGGTCTGGCTCACGACCGCGATCTTGACGCCTGAATCGGTCGTGTAGATGACGGGGGTCCTCGCATCCTTCTTGGTCGCGTAGGTGCCCGCGGTCAGGATGCCGTTGTCGTGATGCACCTGAAGGGTCCGCACCAGGCCCTCCCAGCCCTGGTCCATCGAGTGATTGGAGGCGGTCGTGCACAGATCCCACCCCGTCTCCTTGATGGCGGGGGCGATCTCCTGCGGAGCAGCGAACATCGGGTAGTTCTTGTAGGGCCCGTTCTTCGGCGCGAAGGGCACCTCGCTGTGACAGATCGCGAAGTCGGCCGAAGACACGTAGTCCTTCAGTGAAGACAGCTCCGGCGCGAAGTCGAACTTCTTCGCGCCGGTGTGCCGCGCATCGATGGCGGCGCTCGCCCAGAGGTCGTTGTGCCACAACAGGTCGCCGCTCACGTTCACCGTGACACGGCGCGGCTTCCAGGTCGGCGACGCCGTCGAGGGTGTCGCCGACGGCGTGGTGGCGCTGGCCGAGGGTGCGGCTGTGACCGGAGGTTCACTGACCGGAGGGGTGGACGGGTGAGGAGCGCACCCGGCGAGGAGAACAACAAGGACCGCGAGGGGGAGACGTCGCATGCCTCCACTCTAGGCACGACGCGCCGCCTGCGACGCCTCGGCACCCTCGATTTGCCTCCCCGCAAGGGCGGGGGTAGAGTTACGTCTCGCTTCGCAGGAGCCCCGGACGCAAGGACGGACCTGCGGCAACCACCCCAACGATGCCTACTTCGGATGAGTGTGCGCTCGACCTGAGCCCGCTCAAGATCCGAAGGAGTTGTCAGCGGACGTCCTCGGACAGGGGTTGCGTAAAGCACCGATATAACTCAATAGCGCATATCCCGAATCGGTCTCGATTTGACCGCGGATAAACGACGCAGTAGCGTTACGGAGGTTCGCTTAGCGAACAACTCCGAAAGGTGAGCTCTCGCAGCCGAACCGCTTCTCGTCGAGGGATTCCGGCAGATCTACGGATTTGACGGAGGAATGCGCGAGAGAGTAAAGTCGGAACAGCTGCGAAAGCGGCAAGAACAACTGAATCGGCTGAAGCGGCCCGGATTTGACCGGGATCGACGAGGCTGGTAAGGTTGATCGAGTTGCCCCTGGGCTGGTTCTCCACTGTGGTGGGGGGTTGGTTTGGGTGTGTACCCGAAGCTTGAGAACTCAACAGCGTGCTTTTATAGTCAATGCCAATTTTATGCACATTGCTTTCAGTCAAAGTTTTTTGGTTGTTGGTTTTTGTGTGTGTCTCGTCGGCACAGTGCCTTTGTGTGTTGTGTTGATGTTTCTTTGAGATTATTTGAATTGATCCAGTTTTTGGGTCTTTGTCAGGTTTGTCGCTTCTTTTTGTTTAACATCAAAGTGCTGGCTTGCCTCTTTGGGGGTGGGTTGGTTTTGTTAGTTTTTCAACGGAGAGTTTGATCCTGGCTCAGGACGAACGCTGGCGGCGTGCTTAACACATGCAAGTCGAACGGTAAGGCCCTTTCGGGGGTACACGAGTGGCGAACGGGTGAGTAACACGTGAGTAACCTGCCCTTGACTCTGGGATAACATCTGGAAACAGGTGCTAATACTGGATATTCAGTCTCCTGCGCATGTGGGGGGTTGGAAAGTTCCGGCGGTCAGGGATGGACTCGCGGCCTATCAGCTTGTTGGTGAGGTAGTGGCTCACCAAGGCTTCGACGGGTAGCCGGCCTGAGAGGGTGACCGGCCACATTGGGACTGAGATACGGCCCAAACTCCTACGGGAGGCAGCAGTGGGGAATATTGCACAATGGACGGAAGTCTGATGCAGCAACGCCGCGTGCGGGATGACGGCCTTCGGGTTGTAAACCGCTTTCATCCATGACGAAGCGAAAGTGACGGTAGTGGAAGAAGAAGCACCGGCTAACTACGTGCCAGCAGCCGCGGTGATACGTAGGGTGCGAGCGTTGTCCGGATTTATTGGGCGTAAAGAGCTTGTAGGCGGTTTGTTGCGTCGGGAGTGAAAACTCAGGGCTTAACCCTGAGCCTGCTTTCGATACGGGCAGACTTGAGGAAGGTAGGGGAGAATGGAATTCCTGGTGAAGCGGTGGAATGCGTAGATATCAGGAGGAACACCGGTGGCGAAGGCGGTTCTCTGGACCTTTCCTGACGCTGAGAAGCGAAAGCGTGGGGAGCAAACAGGCTTAGATACCCTGGTAGTCCACGCCGTAAACGGTGGGTACTAGGTGTGGGGGACATTCCACGTTCTCCGTGCCGTAGCTAACGCATTAAGTACCCCGCCTGGGGAGTACGGCCGCAAGGCTAAAACTCAAAGGAATTGACGGGGCCCCGCACAAGCGGCGGAGCATGCGGATTAATTCGATGCAACGCGAAGAACCTTACCTGGGTTTGACATATGCCGGAAACATCTAGAGATAGGTGCCCCTTTTTGGCCGGTTTACAGGTGGTGCATGGCTGTCGTCAGCTCGTGTCGTGAGATGTTGGGTTAAGTCCCGCAACGAGCGCAACCCTCGTCCTATGTTGCCAGCGGGTCATGCCGGGGACTCATAGGAGACCGCCGGGGTCAACTCGGAGGAAGGTGGGGATGACGTCAAGTCATCATGCCCCTTATGTCCAGGGCTTCACGCATGCTACAATGGCCGGTACAAAGAGTTGCGAGCCTGTGAGGGTGAGCGAATCTCAAAAAGCCGGTCTCAGTTCGGATTGGGGTCTGCAACTCGACCCCATGAAGTCGGAGTCGCTAGTAATCGCAGATCAGCAACGCTGCGGTGAATACGTTCCCGGGGCTTGTACACACCGCCCGTCAAGTCATGAAAGTCGGTAACACCCGAAGCCGGTGGCCTAACCCTTTTGGGAGGGAGCTGTCGAAGGTGGGACTGGTAATTAGGACTAAGTCGTAACAAGGTAGCCGTACCGGAAGGTGCGGCTGGATCACCTCCTTTCTAAGGAGCTCATGGACCCCGTCTTTGGGGTTTATGGTTGCCAGCTTGCAGAAGCGTTCGTTTTCTGGGTTGGTGGCTCTGGTTTGTGGAACGTTGACTTAGAATCTCTTTTCCTGGTTGGAATGTTTCTAGTACTGCTCGCATTTGTGTGTGGGTGTGGAACGGGATGTCTGGTTGGGTTGGGGTTTGCCAAGAAGCACGTTGTTGGGTCCTGAGGAGTCGGTTACACGGTTTCTCGTTGCGGGCCAAATGCTCTGTCATGACTGTTTGTGTTGTGGTGGGGGTTTGGGTTCGCTCGTTGTTTGAGAATTTCACAGTGGACGCGAGCATCTTTGTAGATTATTTTTCTTGTTTATTCTTTTTGGTTTGACAAGCTACTAAGTGCGATCGGTGGATGCCTTGGCACCAAGAGCCGATGAAGGACGTTGTAACCTGCGATAAGCCATGGGGAGTTGGTAAACGAGCTTTGATCCATGGATTTCCGAATAGGGAAACCTTGAATTTCCGGAGTTATGTCCGGCGACCTCTGCCTGAATATATAGGGCAGTTGGAGGGAACGTGGGGAAGTGAAACATCTCAGTACCCATAGGAAGAGAAAACAATAGTGATTCCGTGAGTAGTGGCGAGCGAAAGCGGATGAGGCCAAACCCTGGTTGTGTGATAGCTGACAGGCGTTGCAGCTGGGGGGTTGTGGGGCCGCATGTGACTGCGCTGTCGAGTGGTCGAAGAGTTAGAAATGTTTGGTTGAGTCGAAGTGGTTGGAATGCCACAGCAGAGCGGGTTAGACTCCTGTAGATGTAGGCCTTGCACTCTTTATGCGTGTTTTCCCCAAGTAGCGCGGAACCCCTGAAATTCCGCGTGAATCTGGCAGGACCATCTGCTAAGCCTAAATACTCCTTGGTGACCGATAGCGGACAAGTACCGTGAGGGAAAGGTGAAAAGTACCCCGGGAGGGGAGTGAAATAGTACCTGAAACCGATCGCATACAATCCGTCGGAGCCCTGCGGGGTGACGGCGTGCCTTTTGAAGAATGAGCCTGCGAGTTAGTGGTACGTGGCGAGGTTAACCCGTGTGGGGAAGCCGTAGCGAAAGCGAGTCCTAATAGGGCGTTTTAGTCGCGTGCTCTAGACCCGAAGCGGAGTGATCTATCCATGGCCAGGTTGAAGCGACGGTAAGACGTCGTGGAGGACCGAACTCACTTGGGTTGAAAACCGAGGAGATGAGCTGTGGATAGGGGTGAAAGGCCAATCAAACTCCGTGATAGCTGGTTCTCCCCGAAATGCATTTAGGTGCAGCGTCGTATGTTTCTTACCGGAGGTAGAGCACTGAATGGTCTAGGGGGCCCACCAGCTTACCGAAATCAGTCAAACTCCGAATGCCGGTAAGTGAGAGTACGGCAGTGAGACTGTGGGGGATAAGCTTCATAGTCGAGAGGGAAACAGCCCAGATCATCAGCTAAGGCCCCTAAGCGATAACTAAGTGGAAAAGGATGTGGAGTTGCGGTGACAACCAGGAGGTTGGCTTGGAAGCAGCCACCCTTGAAAGAGTGCGTAATAGCTCACTGGTCAAGTGATTCTGCGCCGACAATTTAGCGGGGCTCAAGTTATCCGCCGAAGCTATGGCATTCGCACATGTGGTCGTAAGGCCGTGCGGATGGGTAGGGGAGCGTCGTGTGCGCGTTGAAGCGGCGGGGTGACCCAGTCGTGGAGAGCACACGAGTGAGAATGCAGGCATGAGTAGCGAAAGACGGGTGAGAAACCCGTCCGCCGAATATCCAAGGGTTCCAGGGTCAAGCTAATCTGCCCTGGGTTAGTCGGGACCTAAGGCGAGGCCGACAGGCGTAGTCGATGGACAACGGGTTGATATTCCCGTGACCGGCAAAATATCGTCCGTGCTGAGGCGAGTGATACTAAACATGCGAGCACTTCTTTTACGGCCTTCGGGTTGTTGGGTTGTGTGAGTCTGTGACCTGATCTTGTATTAGGCAAGCTGCGGAGGGACGCAGGAAGGTAGCTCTTCCCGGCTATGGCTATGTCGGGTTAAGTGTGTAGGGTGGGTCGTAGGCAAATCCGCGGCCCGTGATGCCTGAGACATGATATGTCCCCACAATTTTTGTGGGGTAAGAGTGATCCTATGCTGCCTAGAAAAGCTTCGTGAGCGAGATATGAGCCGCCCGTACCCTAAACCGACACAGGTGGATAGGTAGAGAATACCAAGGCGATCGAGATAATCGTGGTGAAGGAACTCGGCAAAATACCCCCGTAACTTCGGGATAAGGGGGACCTGATTCGTGATCGGACTTCGCGTCCGTGAGCGTTGAGGGTCGCAGAGACCAGGCCCAAGCGACTGTTTACTAAAAACACAGGTCCGTGCTAAGTCGAAAGACGATGTATACGGACTGACTCCTGCCCGGTGCTGGAAGGTTAAGGGGAACTGTTAGTCCTTTTGGGCGAAGCGGTGAACTTAAGCCCCAGTAAACGGCGGTGGTAACTATAACCATCCTAAGGTAGCGAAATTCCTTGTCGGGTAAGTTCCGACCTGCACGAATGGAGTAACGATTTGGGCGCTGTCTCCACCACGAACTCGGCGAAATTGCATTACGAGTAAAGATGCTCGTTACGCGCAGCAGGACGGAAAGACCCCGGGACCTTTACTATAGTTTGGTATTGGTGATCGGTGTGACTTGTGTAGGATAGGTGGGAGACTTTGAAGCCGGGACGCCAGTTCCGGTGGAGTCATCGTTGAAATACCACTCTGGTCACTCTGGTTATCTAACCTAGGTCCATTATCTGGATCAGGGACAGTGCCTGATGGGTAGTTTGACTGGGGCGGTCGCCTCCTAAAAGGTAACGGAGGCGCCCAAAGGTTCCCTCAGCCTGGTTGGCAATCAGGTTTTGAGTGTAAGTGCACAAGGGAGCTTGACTGCGAGACAGACATGTCGAGCAGGGACGAAAGTCGGGACTAGTGATCTTCTGGTAGCGAATGGAAGCGCCAGGACTCAACGGATAAAAGGTACCCCGGGGATAACAGGCTGATCTTGCCCGAGCGTCCATAGCGACGGCATGGTTTGGCACCTCGATGTCGGCTCGTCGCATCCTGGGGCTGGAGTCGGTCCCAAGGGTTGGGCTGTTCGCCCATTAAAGCGGCACGCGAGCTGGGTTTAGAACGTCGTGAGACAGTTCGGTCCCTATCCGCTGCGCGCGTAGGAGTCTTGAGAAGAGCTGTCCTTAGTACGAGAGGACCGGGACGGACTAACCTCTGGTGTGCCAGTTGTTCCACCAGGAGCACGGCTGGTTGGCTACGTTGGGAAGTGATAACCGCTGAAAGCATCTAAGCGGGAAGCACGCTTCAAGATGAGGGCTCCCACAACGTTAAGTTGGTAAGGCCCCCTGTAGACCACGGGGTTGATAGGTCGGACGTGGAAGCGTAGTAATACGTGAAGCTGACCGATACTAATAGGCCGAGGGCTTGTCACACACAACAAAAAGAAACCAGACAAGCAAAATATCTTCTACAAAACAAAGCACCCTGGTGCTGCACGCGTCCACTGTGGAATATCTCGAACAACGATCGAAACACCACCCGCCCAACCCCTAAACCAGGGGCAAGGCGCAACAGGTGTTCGTGGTACAGTTCAATAGTGTTACGGTGGTCATAGCGAAAGGGAAACACCCGGTCCCATCCCGAACCCGGAAGTTAAGCCTTTCAGCGCCGATGGTACTGCAGCGGGGACGCTGTGGGAGACTAGGACGCCGCCGGACTTCTTACACACAACCCCCGCCCCGGCGGGCGGTCGTGGTCGAAAAAGGGCCCCGGCCCACAAACCCAGAAACACTCTGGGTGTTGTGGGACCGGGGCCCTTTTCACATACCCACACACCCCGCAACGAGAACGACCCCGCCAGCGGGGAACGCCGTCCCCGCACACCCTGCACCCCGACCAACGAAGCCGCACCCCGCCGAGGACCGCCGTGCCCCAGACATCCCAGAGCGGGGCGACGAACGAGCCCGCACACACCGCCTGGCCATTTTGGCCGCCGGGTGCGGCCTGCCAGTCAACGTTCACGCCGGCCATCCAACGATCACGCCAGCCTCAGGTCGTGACGCCAGCGTTCCGCTGTGACGCCAGCGTTCCGCCGTAACGCCAGCGTTCGGTCGTGACGCCTGCCCTGGACGGCGGAATAGTGCAGGCATCACGACATAAGACAGGCGACATCGTCGTTAGACAGGTCTCACGACACAACAGATGCCAGCCTTCCGGCGACGGCGACGTCCCGCCGTGACGCCAGCCCTCCCACGATCCCGCCAGCTTTTTGTCGTGAGGCCGGCCGTCGACAGCCGAATGGCGCAGCCGGCCACGAGACAACACAGGCGACATCGTCATTCAGACAGGCACCGCCGAGCAGCCGCCCGACGAGGCGACTACGCCGGGCAGCCAGCCGACGACGCACGCACACCCGACCGGCGCTAGATAGCCCGCTGGATCACGACGGGACCAGCACCCGGTCGCCGACGCTTCTTCCGACGACAACGCCAGCACTCCGCCGTAACGCCATCCCTGAACGCCCGAATAGCGCACGCGCCACGGCACAACACAAGCCGTCGTCACGCGACAGGGCAGGCGCCATCGTCACTAGACAGGCGCCACGACACAACACAGACCACATCGTTGCTGGTCGGCGCCACCGCGTATCGCGAGGACGAGGCACCTGGGCCGTCGCGTCCAACTGCCGAAGGACGCACACCCAATCGGCACTCGGTAGCAGCCCGCACGCTCGTCACCAGCACTCGGTCGGCGACGCCTGCCTTCGGACGATGACGCCAGCGTTCCGCCGTGACGCCTGCCTCCCACGGCTGAATAGCGCTGGCGTCACAACACAAGACAGGCATCACGACACAGGGCAGGCGCCATCGTCACTAGCCAGGCGTCACGACGCAAAGCAGACGTCACTGTGGGGCTGTTGGTCAACAGCGCCGATCGCACTCGCGGCGGCGCAGCCGCAGCCAGGCGCGCGGCCGCCGTGGCCCGCCTGGTGCCCTGAGCGTTGGATGCCTGTGGAACACGAGAATGGACCTCAGCCGTGCGCCGCGACCACAGTTCTCTACGGGCGAGGGCCAGGAGACCTCGGAGATCGAGGAGGTGGGCGTCTCGGACGTGTGCCGCGACCACAGCCCTCTGACTGCACCGCCAGTGCGCGACCGTGACGCCAGGTGCTGACCACAACGCCTGCCTTCGGGCGGTGACGCCTGCGTTCCGCCGTGATGCCTGCCTTTCATGGCTGAATAGCGCAGGCGTCACGACACAAAGCAGGCGTCGCGGCGGAACGCTGGCATCACGGTACAGATCGCAGGCGCCATGGTGTAGTGCTGGCGCCACGCGACGGAACGCTGGCGTCACGGCGGATGCAGGCGCCAGGGTAGGTGCCGCGGGGTCGCCGCGATGTCGCCGCGATGTCGCGAGGCCTTCACGACAGAGTCAGCCGGGCGAGCGGGCCACGGGTAGCGGTGGGCTACTGCTTGCGGCTCGTCGTCGGCGATGGTCTATCGCGTTCCGGCTCGTCGGCAGTCGTGGACCACCGCTGCCGAGTCGTCGGGCGCAGTGGACCGCTGCCGACGAGTCATCGGGTGCCGTAGTTCGCTGCTGCCGAGTCGTCGGGCGCGGTGGTTCACCGTCGGTGAGTCATCGCGCGCGATGGCTCACCGCTACCGGCTCGCTGGCTGTGGCTCACCAGTCCCAGTCGAGGGTGATCCAGTCCCAGACCACGAGGCGCCCGTAGGAGTCGTACAGCGCGATCCGCTGCTTGCCCTTCTTGAACGTGCCGTACTGCTCGGTGAGGGTGATGACGCCGCCGAGTTTGCGGTGCATGTCCACCCAGCCGACAGGCGTGTTGCCCACGTAGACGAAGTAGGCCCCCGAGCGGCCGAAACCGTCGAGGCCCGGCTCGAAGTTGGGAGACCAGACCTCACCGCCGAGAAGATCAGCATGGTTGCGCCGAGTGAACGACCCCTGGCAGCGCTTGACCAAGCCCGTGTACGGCTTGACGTGCGGGCAGCGGGTGCCGCGACGGGGAGTGCAAGACTTCCCGTGCTTGTGCACCTGAGTGCGGGCCTGGTGGTAGGTGGTCTTGGACTGCTGCTGTGCGGCAGCGTGGGAAGAAGGCGCAGCCTGCGCCTCCAACGTGGTCAGCGGCACGATGCCGACGGCCAGAGCCGCGGCGACCGTGAGGCCCAACCTTCTCGTGATTCGAACATCCGACATGAGAATCCCCCCTCATATCCCCGGGAGCCCCTCGCCCCGGATGTGCTCAGCGTAGGAGCACGGGAGGGTGCCCCGCGGGTATATCTCCAGATTGATGCGAGCGTGTTGCGGATCGACGTCAGTGTGGTTGGGGGGGCCAGGGGGGCGTCCCTTCCGGTTAGGCGCGCGGGCGCAGTCCTGGGATGATAGTGACCATGTCTTCAGATAACTCCACACCGGACGAGGGGCGCGCAGACCGCGGGGGCGAACGGCCCTACAGCGGCCGCAGGGACGGCGACGCGCGGGGACCTCGGCGTGACTCCGGGAGCGGCGACCGCGGCGGCTTCGGCCGCGATCGCGACCAGCGATCTCGCGACGATCGCCCCCGCTCCTGGGAGGATCGCGGTCCGCGCCGCGACGACGACCGCCGCGGTGGCGCCCAAGGCGGAGAACGGAAGCAATGGGGAGACCGTGTTCCGCGTCGGGACGATGACCGTCGTGGCGGGTACCAGGGTGGTGAGCGGAAGCAGTGGGACAAGCGTGACGATCGCGGTCCCCGTCGGGACGATGACCGGCCCAAGACGTGGGATGACCGCGGCGACCGCGGACCGCGTCGTGACGACGACCGCCGTGGCGGATACCAGAGTGGTGAGCGGAAGCAGTGGGACAAGCGTTATGACCGCGGTCCCCGTCGCGATGATGACCGGCCCAAGACGTGGGGTGACCGCGGACCTCGTCGCGATGACGACCGGGCTAAGACCTGGGGTGACCGCAGTGATCGTGGTCCTCGTCGGGACGATGACCGTCGTGGTGGGTACCAGGGTGGTGAGCGGAAGCAGTGGGACAAGCGTGATGACCGCGGTCCCCGTCGCGACGATGACCGGCCCAAGACGTGGGGTGACCGCGGTGACCGCGGACCGCGCCGTGACGACGACCGGGCTAAGGCCTGGGGTGACCGCAGTGATCGTGGTCCTCGTCGTGACGATGACCGTCGTGGTGGGTACCAGGGTGGTGAGCGGAAGCAGTGGGATAAGCGTGATGACCGCGGCCCGCGTCGCGATGATGACAGGCCCAAGACGTGGGGTGACCGCGGCGACCGCGGACCTCGTCGGGACGATGAGCGGCCGCGCCGCTGGGAGGACAAGCGCGACGATCGCGGTCCTCGTCGAGATGACGACCGTCGTGGTGGGTACCAGGGTGGTGAGCGGAAGCAGTGGGATAAGCGTGATGACCGCGGCCCGCGTCGCGATGACGACCGGCCCAAGACGTGGGGCGACCGCGGCGACCGTGCGCCGCGCCGGGACGATGAGCGGCCGCGCCGCTGGGAGGACAAGCGCGACGATCGCGGTCCTCGTCGGGATGACGATCGTCGTGGTGGGTACCAGGGTGGTGAGCGGAAGCAGTGGGATAAGCGTGATGACCGCGGTCCCCGTCGGGACGACGACCGGCCCAAGACCTGGGGCGACCGCGGCGACCGCGGACCGCGCCGGGATGACGATCGTCCCCGCCGCTGGGAGGACAGGAATGATCGCGGCCCGCGGCGCGACGACGACCGGCGCCCGCGCTGGGACGAGGATCGCCCCGCGCCGCGACCCGGCACGGCCGCGCGTCCGGATGAGCCCGACAAGCCCCGGGACTTCGTCGAGGCCGAGCTGCCCGCCGGCGTGCGCGCCGAGCTGAAGAGCCTCCCCAAGGACCTCGCGGAGACGGTCGGGGCGCACATCTGGGCTGCGGGGCAGCTCGTCGACGTGGACCCGGACCTGGCGTTCCGCCACGCGGAGGCGGCCCGCCGCCGCGCCGGGCGACTCCCCGTGGTGCGCGAGGCCGCGGCGGTGACCGCCTATGCGGCCGGCGAATTCGCCGTCGCGCTCCGCGAGTTCCGCGCGCTGCGCCGGATGAACGGCGGCGAGGAGCTGCTTCCGGTGATCGCCGACTGCGAGCGCGCCCTCGGCCGCCCGCGCGACGCGCTGGAGATCCTCGCCGAACTCGATCCGCAGACCCGCGACGTGGACCTGCGCATCGAGTGCCTGCTCGTGGAGGCCGGCGTGCGCGACGACCTCGGCCAGCGCGCCGAGGCGCGGCGGCTGCTCAAGGCCGCCATCGGCCGGGAGATCGGCCGTCCGCTCTCCCGCGCGCGCCTCAGGCACGCCTACGCCAACCTGCTCGAGGCCGACGGCGACACGGCCGGCGCCCGCGAGTGGTTCACCGCGAGCGCCGGGCTCGACCCGGAGGGCGAGCTGGACAACGCCGACAGGATCGCAGCGCTCGACGGCGTTGTGCTGCCCGAGTCCATGGTCCTCGTCGAGGAATTCGACGAGGACGAGGACGGGGACGTGCTGCCGGAGGATGAGGATGGCGATCTGCTGCCCGAGGACGAGGACGGCGATCTGCTGCCCGAGGACGAGGACGGCGTGCTCCCCGAAGACGAGATTGACGACGACCTGAGTGACGAGCCCGACGAGCTCGAGCCCGTCACGGAGGACGCCCACGAGACCGACGCCCCGCAGGAGGATCAGGACCGATGATTGCGCTCGCCAGCCGGTACGACGCCGCGCTGTTCGACCTGGACGGGGTGGTCTACCTCGGCCCGCAGGCCGTCGACGGCGTTCCCGAGGCGCTCGACGAGCTCCGCTCGCGGGGCACCCACCTCGGATTCGTGACCAACAACGCGGCGCGCACGCCCGCGGTGGTCGCGGAGCACCTGACCGACCTGGGCATCAGGGCGGCCGAGGCCGACGTCGTGAACTCGACGCAGGCGACGCTGAGGATGCTCGCCACGGAGCTGGCGCCGGGCGCCACCGTGCTGCCGGTCGGCACCGATGCGCTGCGCGAGCAGCTCGTGGCGGCGGGCTTCGCCGTCGTCGACTCGCTCGACGACCGCCCGGACGCCGTGGTGCAGGGTTACAGCCCGACGATCTCCTGGGCGCGGCTCGAGGAGGCGGCGCTCGCGGTGCAGCGGGGCGCCGTCTGGTACGGCACCAACCCCGACATGACGCGCCCGTCGGATCGCGGCATCGTGCCCGGCCTCGGCACCCAGCTGGCGGTCGTGCGCGCGTGCGTCGACGTGGAGCCGCGCATCGCGGGCAAGCCCTACCGGCCGCTGCTCGACGAGACCGTGCTGCGTATCGGCGCGGCCAAGCCCATCTTCGTGGGCGACCGCACCGACACCGACATCCTGGGCGCCAACAACGTCGGCATGGACTCGCTTTTCGTGTTCACCGGCGCGCACGGCAAGGCCGACCTGGCGACGGCGACGCCCGCGCTGCGCCCCACCTACATCGGCTTCGACGCGTCGGCTCTTCTCGAGCCGCCGCGCGAGGCCGAGGTCTACGGCGAGCGCTTCGTGTGCGGCTACCAGGAGGTCGACGTCACGGAGGGCTTCGGCTACCTTGGCACCCGCCCGGTCACGCGCGACGAGCAGCTCGACGCGCTGTGGGCCGCGCTCCAGGCCAAGTGGCGCTTCGACGTCGACATCGACGCGGTGCTGAACTCCCTGGACACGCTGCGGTGACCGAGCCGACGCCGCGCAGCGCCGCCCCGTCGGAGGTGCGCAGGCAGGAGCTCGTGGCCGAGCTGGTCGCGGGCCTGGACGGCGTGGAGGAGCTGCCGCTCGACGAGCTGGCGCAGCGCCTCGGCGAGGCGCAGGGCGTGCTCGCGGCCGTGCTGAACAACGACCCGTCCGTCACCCAGCTGGGGCTCCCCGGCGTCGCGCGGTGAGGCTGGACGTCGCCCTCGTCGAGCGTGGCCTCGCCCGCTCGCGTACGCAGGCGGCGCGGCTGCTCGCCGACGGCGCCGTGACCGTCAACGGCCGGCCGGCCGCGAAGGCGTCGATGCCAGTGGGCCCCGACGACGCGATCGCCGCGGCCGCCGACACCTGGGTGTCCCGCGCCGCGCATAAGCTCATCGGCGCCCTGGACGACGCAGGAGTCGCCGTCCCGCCGCGCGTGCTCGATGCCGGCGCATCGACGGGTGGCTTCACCCAGGTCTGCCTCCAGCGCGGCGCGGAGCGCGTCTACGCCGTCGACGTCGGCCACGGGCAGCTCGCGGCCTCGATCGCCGCCGACCCCCGCGTCGTGGTGCACGAAGGCCTGAACCTGCGCGACCTCACGCCTGCGCACCTGGACGGCGACCCCGTCGACCTGGTGGTGGGCGACGTCTCGTTCATCTCGCTGACCCTGCTGCTGCCGCGGCTCCTGCCCGTGATCGCGGAAGGCGGGAGCGCGTTGCTGCTCGTCAAGCCGCAGTTCGAGGTGGGCCGCGAGAAGCTCGGCGCCGGCGGCGTCGTCCGCGACGAGGCGCTGAGGACCTCCGCGGTCGACGGCGTGTCCGCGGCCGCGCGGGCCCTCGGATGGCGTGAACGGTGGCGGGGCAGGAGCGTGTTGCCGGGTTCGTCCGGCAACGTGGAGTACTTCGTTCATTTCGTCCGGGCCGATGAGTAGGCTGGGCGACGTGTTTCAGCGAGTCGTGGCCGTGCTCCTCCACCCCGCCCGGGAAGAGGCCCTGGAGAAGGCGGCCGCGTTCATCCGCACCATGCACGGCAGGGGATTCTCGTTCCTCGTCTTCGACCAGGACCTCGACCGCGTCCGTGAGCGCGTCCCCGAAGCCTCCGTCGCTCCCCTCGACGGCGACCCGGCCGAGATCGCCGTCGTCTTCGGCGGCGACGGCACCATGTTGCGGGCCGCCGAGTGGGCCATGCCGCTGGGCGTCCCACTGCTCGGCGTGAACCTCGGCCACGTGGGCTTCCTCGCCGAGATGGAGCTCTCCGACCTCGACGAGCTGCCCACCGCCATCGCCGACCGGCGCTACCTCGTGGAGCGCAGGCTCGCGCTCCGTGTGGAGGTGTTCGACGCCGACGGCGCCATCGTGTGGGAGTCCGAGGCCGTCAACGAGGTCTCGATGGAGAAGCTCACGCGCGAGAAGATGCTGTCCGTGATGGTCAGCGTCGATGACCGCCCCCTCTCGAAGTGGGGCTGCGACGGCGTCCTCGTCGCCACGCCCACCGGCTCAACCGCCTACGGCTTCTCCGCGGGCGGCCCCGTGGTCTGGCCCGACGTGCAGGCCATCCTCGTGGTGCCGCTCGCGGCGCACGCGCTCTTCAACCGGCCGATGGTGCTCAGCCCCTCGTCGAAGGTCTGCCTCGACATCACCGAGGACGCCCTCAGCGACGGCATCCTGTGGTGCGACGGCCGCCGCAGCCACGACGTGGTGCGCGGCGAACGCGTCATCGTGACCGCGCACACGGACCAGGTGCTGATCGCGCGCCTGGGGGAGCAGCCCTTCACGACGCGCCTGGTGAAGAAGTTCGCGCTGCCGGTCAACGGCTGGCGCCGAAGGCCCGACCACTGATGCTGACCTCGCTGCGGCTCACCGCCTTCGGGGTGGTGGATGAGTCCGCGCTGGACCTCGGCCCCGGCCTCACGGCCCTCACGGGCGAGACGGGCGCGGGCAAGACCATGATCGTCTCCGGCCTCGGCCACCTGCTCGGCGCGCGCGGCGACGCCGGGATCGTGCGTCGGGGCGCGGATCGGGCCGTCGTCGAGGGCCGCTGGGAGGTGCCGCCCGCAACGGTGGAACGCGTCCGCGAGCTGGGCGGCGACGTGGACGACGGCGAGCTGGTGACCCTGCGCCAGGTCTCGGCCCAGGGCCGCTCCCGGGCCGTCGTCGGGGGTGCGGGGGTTCCGCTGTCGGCGCTGGCCGACGTGCTGGGCGAGCTCGCCACCATCCACGGCCAGTCCGGTCAGATCCGGCTGTCGACGCCCGAGCGGCAGCGCGAACTGCTCGATGCCCGTGCGCGGCCCGCTGAGCTGCCCCGTTACCGCGCCGACTTCGCGGAGCGCAGGGCCGCCGCCCAGGAGCTGTCCCGGTTGGAGGCCGAGGCCATGGAGCGCGCCCGCGAGGAGGACGTGCTGCGCTTCGGTCTCGACGAGATCGCCCGGGTGGAGCCCGCGCCCGGCGAGGACGACGCGCTGGCGGCGGAGCAGGCGCGACTGATGGACCTCGACGAGCTGCGCGCCCTCGCCGGCGCCGCGCACGAGGCGCTGAGCGGCAGCGAGACCGACTACGACGCGCCCAGCGCCGTCGGCCTGGCGGGGTCCGCCCGCAAGTCCCTCGAGGCGCTCGCCGACCGCGACGCCGCCGCGCGCGAGCTGGCGGAGCGGGCCACCGAGCTGGCCATGCTGGCGGCCGACCTCGCCGGCGATGTCGCGGGCTACCTCGACGACCTCGTGGCCGACCCGATCCGCCTGCAGGTGGTGGGGGAGCGGCGCGCCGAGTTGGCCACCCTCACGCGCAAGTACGGCCCGACGATCGACGACGTGCGCGCCTGGGCCGAGCGCTCCGCCCAGCGCCTCAGCGAGCTGCAGGGCAGCGACGAGCGGATCGGCGAGCTGCGCCAGAGGATCGACGAGCTGGATGCGCGGCTCGCCGCCGACGCCGCGGCCATCACCGCCGCACGCCGCACCGCGGCCGACGAGCTGGCCGTCGCCGTCAAGCGCGAGCTGGCGGCCCTGGCGATGCCGCACGCCGACCTCCGGTTCGAGGTCACCGCCGCGCCGCTCGGCCCGCACGGCGCCGACCGCATCGAGCTGCTGTTCTCCGCCAACCCCGGATCCGAGCCCGCGCCCCTTGGGAAGGTGGCCTCGGGCGGTGAACTCTCGCGCGTGCGGCTCGCCCTCGAGGTGGTGCTTGCCGAGGGGGAGCGCGGGCACACGTTCGTGTTCGACGAGGTCGACGCGGGCGTGGGCGGCGCCGTCGGCCTGGAGATCGGCCGCCGCCTGCAGCAGCTCGCCGCCACCAGCCAGGTGATCGTCGTCACGCACCTCGCGCAAGTAGCCGCCTACGCGGACGCGCACTTCGTCATCGCCAAGTCCAGCGACGGCCACCTGACCACGTCCGGCGTCCGCCGCCTCGCCGAGGACGAGCGCCCCGCGGAGCTCGCCCGCATGATGGGCGGCGAGGCGCGCTCGGAGAAGGGCGTCGAGCACGCTGCCGAGCTGCTCGAGCGGGCGCGTCGAGCGGCGGCGCCGATCAGCCGGTGACCTGAACCAGGGCCAGGATCTCGCCCTGGTAGACGATGGCGTATTCGCCGTCGAGCCCCGCGGGCACGTCGATCGAGAGGGACGCCGTGCCGTCGCCGTCTTCGGCGGATCGGCCACCGCGACCGCCGCGCACGCGGACTCTCCCGCGCACGAGGCCGACATCCCAGCGGCGAGAATCGACGCGGCAGCGAGGACAATGCGCGTCGTTCGGTATCTCATCCTGGCCTCCTCGCCATGCCCTCGCCCACGCGGGGCGCGTTCCGGCCAGGCTACTGCCGACGGGAGGCACGCGGAGCGAAACCGTGCCGTAACACGACGGACACACGAGCTGCCTAGTCTGGAGACCCGTGGATAGCTCGAAGACAACAAAGCACATCTTCGTCACCGGCGGGGTCGTCTCCTCCCTCGGCAAGGGCCTCACGGCCTCCAGCCTCGGGAACCTGCTGAAGGCCCGCGGACTGCGGGTCACGATGCAGAAGCTCGACCCCTACCTCAACGTGGACCCGGGGACGATGAACCCGTTCCAGCACGGCGAGGTGTTCGTCACCGAGGACGGCGCCGAGACCGACCTCGACATCGGCCACTACGAACGCTTCCTGGACGTCGATCTGGGGCGAAGGGCCAATGTGACCACCGGCCAGGTCTACTCCACCGTGATCGCGAAGGAGCGCCGCGGCGACTTCCTCGGCGACACCGTGCAGGTCATCCCGCATATCACCGGCGAGATCCGCGACCGGATGCTGGCCATGGCCGACGGCGACGTGGACGTGGTGATCCACGAGGTGGGCGGCACCGTCGGCGACATCGAGTCGCTGCCCTTCCTCGAGGCGGCGCGCCAGGTGCGCCAGGAGGTGGGCCGCGCCAACGTCTTCTTCCTGCACGTCTCGCTCGTGCCCTACATCAAGCCGTCGGGCGAGATGAAGACCAAGCCCACCCAGCACTCGGTGGCCGCGCTCCGGCAGGTGGGCATCCAGCCTGACGCCATCGTGTGCCGCGCCGAGCGCGAGGTCAGCCCCGCCCTGAAGCGCAAGATCGCCGCGATGTGCGACGTCGACGACGACGCCGTGATCAGCTGCGCCGACGCCCCCAGCATCTACGCCATCCCGCGGGTGCTGCACCGCGAGGGCCTCGACGCCTACGTGGTGCGCCGCCTCGGCGTCCCGTTCCGCGACGTCGACTGGCGCTCCTGGGACGACCTCCTCGACCGCGTGCACCACCCGCGCGACGAGGTCCTCGTCGCGCTCGTCGGCAAGTACATCGACCTGCCGGACGCGTACCTGTCGGTCACGGAGGCGCTGCGCGCCGGCGGCTTCGCGCATCACGCCCGGGTGGTCATCCGCTGGGTCGCCTCCGACGACTGCGCCACGCCCGAGGGGGCGGCCGCGCGGCTGGGCGACGCCGACGCCGTGTGCGTCCCCGGCGGCTTCGGCATCCGCGGCGTCGAGGGCAAGCTCGGCGCGCTCGCCTACGCCCGCGAGCACCGCATCCCGACCCTGGGGCTCTGCCTCGGCATGCAGTGCATGGTGATCGAGGCCGCGCGGTCGCTCGCGGGCCTGCCGGAGGCCAACTCCAGCGAGCTGAACCCCGACACGCCCGACCCCGTGATCGCCACCATGGCCGAGCAGGTCGGCATCGTCGACGGCGACGGCGACCTCGGCGGCACCATGCGGCTCGGCTCCTACCCCGCGACCCTCAGCCCCGGATCCCGCGTCGCGGAGGCCTACGGCGGCACGGCCGTCGAGGAGCGCCACCGCCACCGCTACGAGGTGAACAACGCCTACCGGGGACGCCTCGAGGAGGCGGGGCTGGTGTTCTCCGGCACCTCGCCCGACGGGGCCCTCGTGGAGTTCGTCGAGCTGCCGGCCGACGCGCATCCCTACTACGTGGGCACCCAGGCCCACCCCGAACTCAAATCGCGCCCGACGCGCCCGCACCCCCTATTCTCGGGGTTGATCGCCGCCGCCCTGGCGAACCGTCGGGGCTAGCAACGCCCCACCGCGGGGCGGAACAAGGAGGAGCCCGATGCCGTTCGACCAGCCGATGTCCTGGCCCGTCCGCGAGCGGGAGGTGCTCGGCGCGGGCCGCGTGTCGTCGTTCGTGAACGAGGAGATCCTCACCCCCTCGGGCGAGGCCATCCAACGGCAGTTCCTCACGCACCCGGGCGCGGTGGCCGTCGTCGCCTGGCGAGAGGACACCGACGAGGTGGCCGTGCTGCGCCAGTACCGGCACCCCGTGCGGATGGAGCTGGTGGAGATCCCCGCAGGGCTCCTCGACCTCGACGGCGAGGACTACGTGGTGGCCGCCCAGCGCGAGCTGGCGGAAGAGGTGGAGCTGGCCGCCGATCGCTGGGACGTCCTCGTCGACATCTGCAGCACGCCCGGCGCCTGCGAGGAGACCCTGCGCGTGTTCCTCGCCCGCGACCTGCGCCCGACGTCGCGTCCCGAGGGATTCGTGCTGGAGGGGGAGGAGGCCCACATGACCTGGACGTTCGTGCCCCGCACCGAGCTCGTCGACGCCGTCCTCGCGGGCCAGTGCCAGTCGCCGTCGCTCGTCTCCGGCATCCTCGCGCTCGAGACGGCGCGGCTCTCCGGCCGCGTCGACGCGCTGCGCCCCGCCGACGCCCCCTGGCCGATCCGCGGCTGAGGCCGTGAGCGTCGCCGACGCCGTCGCCGACTACCTCGCGCACATCAGGGCCGAGCGCGGGCTGTCGGCCAACACCGTTGCCGCCTACCGCCGCGACCTGGGCCGCTACCAGGATTTCCTCGCGCGCCGCAGGATCGACGAGCTGGGCGAGGTCACGGCCGTGGAGATCAGCGAGTTCGTCCGCGAGCTCGCGTCCTCCCAGGCGGCGAGCTCGGTGGCGCGGCACGTGGTGAGCGTCCGCACCCTGCACGCCTTCGCGGCCGAGGAGGGCCTCGCGCCCGGGAACCCCGCCGCCGAGATCAGCCCGCCGAAGATCCCGCAACGCCTGCCGAAGGCGCTCTCCGTGGACGAGGTGACCCGCATCCTCGAGGCGCCCGATCGGCGCGACCCCGTCGGGCTCCGCGACGCCGCCCTCCTGGAGCTGCTCTACGCCACCGGGGCCCGCGTCTCCGAGATCTGCGGGCTGGACGTCGACGAGATGCGGCTCGCGCTCGACAACCCCGACGCCGGGCTCCGGCTCCGCGGCAAGGGCGGAAAGGAGCGCGTCGTCCCGCTCGGCAGCTACGCGGCCCGCGCCGTCGACGACTACCTGGTGCGGTCGCGCCCCGCCCTCGCGGAGGGGCGAGCCCGGGTGGATCATGCGCTGCTGCTGAACCACCTGGGGCGCAGGCTCAGCCGACAGTCCGCCTGGGCCGTGATCCGCGGCGCGGCGGCGGCTGCGGGGGTGACGACCGACGTGTCGCCCCACTCGCTCCGGCACTCGTTCGCCACACACCTCCTCGAGGGCGGCGCCGACCTCCGCGTGGTGCAGGAGCTGCTCGGCCACGCGTCGGTGGCCACCACGCAGATCTACACGCTCGTCACCATCGAGCATCTCCGCGAGGTGCACGCGGCCGCTCACCCCCGCGCCCGCTGAGCGTGGAGCCCGGTCACGGACGAGGCCCCCGGGGTATTAGGCTGGCCCCACCTCAAGAGGTCTCGTATGGAGGAGTGCACTGTGGCGGAGAACGGGCTTTTCGACGAACCAGCCTTCGCGGTTCCCGACGCGCCCGCGGCGTCGACGCTGGTGGACACCGGCGAGATCGGGCCCACCGGCCGTCCGCTCCCGCAGTTCCCGGTGCCGCAGCCGCCGCGCGAGGGGCCCCGGCGTGCGGTCATCGTGTCCATGTGCAACCAGAAGGGCGGCGTCGGTAAGACCACGACGACCATCAACCTGGGCGCGGCCCTCGTCGAGACCGGCCGCAAGGTGCTGCTCGTCGACTTCGACCCGCAGGGTTCGCTGTCCGTGGGCCTCGGGGTCAACCCGCACACGCTCGACCGCTCCATCTACAACCTGCTGCTGACCAACGAGTACCAGCCGCAGGACGTGATCACCCACTCGTCGGTTGCCGGGCTCGACATCCTGCCCAGCAACATCGACCTGTCGGCCGCCGAGGTGCAGCTGGTCAGCGAGGTGGCCCGCGAGCAGACGCTGCACCGGGTGCTCAGCAAGCTGCGCCGCGACTACGACTACATCCTGATCGACTGCGCGCCCAGCCTCGGCCTGCTCACCATCAACGCGCTCACGGCCAGCGACTACGTCGTCATGCCGCTCGAGTGCGAGTTCTTCGCGCTGCGCGGCATCGCGCTGCTCACCGACACCATCGGCAAGGTGCAGGACCGGCTGAACCCCGAGCTCCAGGTGCTCGGCATCCTCGGCACCATGTACGACGCCCGCACCCTGCACAGCCGCGAGGTGCTGGAGCGCGTGGTGCAGGCGTTCGGCGAAGAGGTGTTCCACACCGTGATCCGGCGCACCATCAAGTTCCCGGAGACCACCGTGGCGGGCGAGCCCATCACCACGTACGCCTCCGCCTCGCCGGGCGCCGACGCGTATCGTCAGCTCGCCCGCGAGGTGCTGCTCAGGGTCGAGAGCCAGTGAGCAGGCGCGCCTCCCTGCCGGGCGCCTCCGAGCTCTTCCGGCCCACCCGCGAACCAGGGGAGCCCGTCGCGCCCGAGCCGGCGGCCGAGGAGCCGCGCGCCGCGGCCGAGACCGCGTCGGCCGCCACGGGCCGCGTCCGGCACGACCACAAGATCACCGTCTACTTCAGCGAGGACGAGCTGCTCGCGTTGGAGGACGCCAACCTCGAGCTGCGCCGCGCGCACGGCATCCGGGTGGACCGGGGCAGGATCGTGCGCGTGGCCGTCGCCCAGGCCCTCGCCGACCTCGCCGCCCGCGGCGCCGACTCCACCCTGATCGCCGACCTCCGGGAACAGTGAAGAGGGCCGCCGAGCAGCGCGGGGGCGTCGACGGCTTCGAGGTGCGGCTCGCGAACTTCGAGGGCCCCTTCGACCTGCTGCTCACCCTGATCTCGCGGCGCGAACTCGACGTCACGGAGGTGGCGCTCAGCCAGGTCACCGACGAGTTCATCGCCTACGTCCGCCTCGGCGGCGAGGTCTGGGACCTGGAGAAGACCAGCTCCTTCCTCGTCGTCGCCGCCACCCTGCTCGACCTCAAGGCCGCCCGCCTGCTGCCCGGCGGCGAGGTCGACGACGCCGAGGACATCGCGGCGCTCGAGGCGCGCGACCTGCTGTTCGCGCGCCTGCTGCAGTACCGGGCCTTCAAACAGCTCGCGGGCTGGCTCGCCGAGACCATGACGGCCGCGGAGTCCACCCATTGGCGACCCGGCGGGCTCGAGGAGCAGTTCCGGGGCGTGCTGCCGGAGGTGGAGCTGAGGATCACGCCCGACGAGCTGGCTCGGCTCGCCGCTCAGGCCATGACGCCCAAGCCCGCCCCGATGGTCGAGCTGACCCACCTGCACGGCAGCACCGTCAGCCTGACCGAGCAGGTCGGGCTGGTGGCCGACCGGTTGCGCCGCGAGGGGGCCTGCACGTTCCGCTCGCTGGTGGGCGGCTGCGACCGGCTCACCACCGTCGTCAGGTTCCTCGCCGTGCTCGAGCTGTTCCGCGCCGCGCAGGTGACCCTCGACCAGGTCGCCCCGCTGGCCGAGCTGACCGTGCGGTGGACCGCAGGCGACGACAGCACGGCCGTCGTGGCCGACGACTACGGGCCCCAACCCGAGCTCCAGGAGGACTGATGGACGTCGCACCCGCGTTCGAGGCCATGCTGCTGATGGCCACCGAACCCACCCCTACCGACGAGCTGGCCGCCGCCGTCGGCGTCCCGAGCGACGAGGCCGAGGCCGCGCTCCAGGGCATCGCCGACTTCTACGAGACCAACGGCCGGGGCATCAGGCTGCGGCGCGTCGCCGGCGGCTGGCGGTTCGCGACCGACCCGGCGCTCGCCGACATCCTCGAGGCCTGGCTCGTCTCCGACCAGCGCTCGCGCCTGACGCAGGCCGCGCTGGAGACCCTCGCGGTCGTCGCCTACCTGCAGCCCGTGTCCCGCGGCCGGATTGCCGGCGTGCGCGGGGTCAACGTCGACGGCGTCGTCAAGACGCTGCTGGTGCGCGGCCTCATCCACGAGGTGGGCGATGACCCGGTCACCGGCGCCATGACCTTCGGCACCACGCCGCTGTTCCTGCAGAAGCTGGGCCTCGACTCGCTGCGCCAGCTGCCCGACGTGGCGCCGCTGCTGCCCGACGCCGTAGCCTTGGAGGCCGAGCTGGGCCAGCTCGCCGCCGCGACGGCGCCCGAGACCCCGGCGGAGGAGAGTGACCATGAGCGAGGCGCCTGAGGGCATCCGGCTGCAGAAGGTGCTGGCCGCGGCCGGCGTCGCGTCCCGACGAGCGAGCGAGATCCTGATCGACGAGGGTCGCGTCGAGGTCAACGGCAAGGTGGTGACCGAGCAGGGCATGCGCGTCAACCCGGAGACCGACCACATCCGCGTCGACGGCTCCCGCATCCCGCCGCAGCGCAAGCACCAGTACCTGGTGCTCAACAAGCCGCGCGGCGTCGTGTCGACCATGGACGACCCCGAGGGTCGGCGCACGCTCGCCGACTATCTGCCCCGCACGAAGGACCGCCTCTTCCACGTCGGCCGCCTCGACACCGAGACCGAGGGCCTGATCATCCTGACCAACGACGGCGACTTCGCGCACCGGCTCGCGCACCCCAGCTACGAGGTGCAGAAGACCTACCAGGTGCAGGTCGTCGGCGGCATGGACAACCGGACGCTCAAGCGCCTCGAGAAGGGCGTCACGCTGGACGACGGCCCCGTGCGCCCCGACAAGATCAAGCTCGTGGCCCGCACCGAGAAGAAGACCCTACTCGAGGTCACGCTGCACGAGGGCCGCAACCGCATCGTGCGCCGCATGATGGACGCCGTCGGGCATCCGGTCGACCGGCTGGCCCGCACCAGGATCGGCCCGGTCCGCCTCGGCCTGCTGCCCGTGGGCGAGACCAGGGAGCTGACCCGCGAGGAGCTGGGCGCCCTGCTCGACCTCGTCGGCATGTGACGGTTTCCGCGCGTGGGATAGCATTCCCCGCGTGACTTATTCCCCCACAGCACTGCGCCGCCTCGTCATCGGAGCGGCCGCGGCCAGCCTGATCTCCTTGACCGCATGTGGCTCCGCGGAGCCCGGGGAGGGGACCTCCGGGTCGCCGAGCCCCTCGCCGTCGTCCGCCGCGCCGAGCCCTTCGCCCAGCCCGACGGTGTCCGTCTCGCCGTCGCCTGACCTGAGCGGCGTCAGCGTGACCGGCGACGAGACCCCGAAGATCGAGGTCAAGGCCCCGTGGGGGATCGCGAGCACCCAGACAAAGGTCCTCAAGGAGGGCGGCAAGCAGGTCGTCGGTGAGCACGCCACCGTGAACGTCGACTACGTCGGCATCATCGGCCGCACCGGCAAGGAGTTCGAGTCGACGTACGGCAGCACGCCCGCGGAGTTCCCCCTCGACTACGTGGTGCCCGGCTTCAAGAAGGCCATCGCGGGCCAGAAGGTGGGCTCGCGCGTGCTCGTCGCCATGACCAGCGCCGACGGCTACCCGAACGGCCGCGGCGACATTCTGCCGGGCGACACCCTGATCTTCGTCATCGACATCCACGCCGCGAGCTTCGACAAGGCCGAGGGCGACGTCGTGCCGCCGGTCAAGGACCTCCCCGTGGTCACCATGAAGGACGACAAGCCGGAGATCGCCATCCCCGCTGGCGTCAAGGCACCCACCGAGCTCGTCGCGCAGGACCTGATCAAGGGCCCGGGCGCGAAGGTCGAGGCCAACTCCACGGTCACCGTGCAGTACCGCAGCTGGACCTACGGCGACGGCGCGCTCTTCGAGGACGCCTGGCAGGCGCAGGAGGGCCCGCTCGCCAACCTGATCCAGGGCTGGAAGGAGGGCCTGGTCGGCAAGACGGCGGGCTCGCGCGTGCTGCTGGTGGTGCCGCCGGCCAAGGCGTACCCCGACGGCCGCCCCAGCCCCTCGCCGACCCTGGCCGCGAACCAGACGCTGGTCTACGTGATCGACATCCTGGACGTCGCCGCACCGGCCAGCTAGGACAACGTGCCGCCGTCCCAGACGGCGCCGTCGAAGAAGCGTTGGTCGCCAGGCATGGCGGCCAACGCTTCTTTCGTGGTGCGGCACGGCCCGAGGCCCAGGCTCGCCGACAGCAGCGCGAATGCGTCGGCCGGGGCAGCGAACGCGTTGAGGCCGACGGCGCCGTCGCGCTTGGCGAGCCGCGCCCCCTGGGCGTTGGTGACCAGGCCGATGTGCGCGTAGGTCGCCGGGCGGCCGCCGAGCCGGCTCGTCAGCCAGGCCTGACGAGGGGCCGAACTCAGCAGGTCGGCCCCGCGGGTGATGAACGACACGCCCATGGCGACGTCGTCGACGACGGCCGCGAGGTTGTACGCGAACTGCCCGCCGCCCTGCACCAGCACGAAGTCGTCGACCACGGCCGTCACCTCGCCCGCGTGCACGTCGGCGATCGTGAAGCGCTCGCCGCCGGCATCGACGCGGAGCGCGGGCCGCCTGGTCGCCCGCCGCTCCGCGCGCTCGGCCGCCGTCAGCCGACGGCAGGTGCCCGGATAGGGCCGGTAGTCCTCGTGCGGGGCGGAGGCGGCCGCGGCGAGCTCGCGCCGCGTGCAGAAGCACTCGTAGGTGGGCAGCCCGGCCACGGCGTCGCGGTAGGCGTCGAGGCGCTCGCTCTGCCGCACCACCTCGCCGTCCCAGTCGAGGCCGAGCGCCCGCAGGTCGGCGAGCTGGCGCGCCTCCACGCCGGCCGCGGCCCGCACCCGCGCCTCGTCGAGATCCTCCACCCGCAGCCGCCACGAGCCGCCCGCCGTCCGGGCCAGCAGCCACCCGGCCAGCGCGGTGCGCAGGTTTCCGAGGTGCAGGTCCGAGGTGGGGCTCGGCGCGTAGCGGTCGACGTGCGGCATGCGTCACATGATGCCCGTGCGCCCTGCCGCCGTCGACAGGGGCCCATCCAGTAGCCTGTGGCGCATGTCAGCGAGGAAGTCGGAGCGGTTGGTGAACCTGCTCATCGCGCTGCTCAGCACCCGGCGCTTCCTGACCCGGCACGAGCTGCGCGAGATCGTCGAGGGATACCGCGGCGGATCCGACGCCGCGTTCGAGCGCCAGTTCGAGCGCGACAAGGAGGAGCTGCGCGGCCTGGGCGTCAGGATCGAGACCGGCTTCAACGACGCGCTCTTCGAGGACGAGGAGGGTTACCGGATCAACCGGGAGGACTTCGAGCTGCCGGAGATCTCGTTCACGCCGGAGGAGCTGGCCGTGCTGGGCGTCGCCAGCCAGGTCTGGCAGGACTCGGTGGCGGCCGACCACACCGCGCAGGCCTTCGAGGCGCTCCGCGCGGGCGGCGCCGCGCCCGACCTCTCGCTCGTGCCCGCGCTGCGCCCGCAGCTGGCCGTCCGCGAGGCCGACTTCGACGTGATCTACGACGCCGTGCTGCGCCGCGTGCCGCTGGGCTTCGACTACGGCGGCCGACGACGCCGCGTGCAGCCCTGGCGGCTGCTGCAGCGCCGCGGCAGCTGGTACCTCTTCGGCTACGACCTCGACCGCTCGGCCGACCGGTTCTTCAAGCTGTCCCGGTTCGGCTCGCGCGCCGAGCAGGAGGGCAAGCCCGGCGCCTACGAGGTGCCCGTGGACGCCGCCGAGCGTTCCGCGCGCCTGGCCCCCGTCGACGCCGCGACGGCCGTGGTGGCGCTCCGTGCGGGCGCGGCGATCGAGCTCAGCGCCCGTGCCGTCGACTGGCCGGGCACGCCCGAGGGCTTCGTGGCGCACGAGGTGGGCGGCGTGCATGAGCGTGCCATCGTGGACGCCGTCGTCGCGGCGGGCCCGGACGCGATCCTGCTCGACCCGCCGGAACTGCGCCGGGCGGCGATCGAACGGCTGACGGCGGTGGCGCGATGAGATCCGACACGCAGCTGGCCCGTCTGCTCCGCCTCGTGCCCTATCTGTCGGCGCACCCGGGCGTCGCGGTGTCCGAGGTGGCCGAGGCGTTCGGCGTGAGCGACAACCAGGTGATCCGCGACCTCGAGGTGCTGCAGTTCTGCGGGCTCCCCGGTGGCCTGTGGGACGACCTGTTCGACATCGATCTTGAGGCCATCCGTGAGGACGGCGTGATCGAGCTGCGCAACGCCGACGTCCTGCGCCGCCCGCTGCGGCTGCGCCCCGCGGAGGCCTCGAGCCTGATCGCGGCGCTTCGCCTCGTCGTCGAGTCGGCGGGCGTGTCCGACGCGGCCACCAGCGCGCTCGCGAAGCTGGAGCGGGCCGTCGGCGACGTGGACCCAGGGCTGAGCGTGACGGTCGCGCCCAGCGACCCCGGCCACCGCGACGCGCTCACCACCGCCATCGCAGAGCGCAGGGTGGTGCGGCTCGGCTACACCGCGGCGGGCAGGGCCGAGGTCTCGACCGCCCTCGTCGAGCCCGCCCGGCTGCGCCTGGTGGACGGCTACACCTACCTCGACGCGTGGAGCCTGACGCGCGACGCGTGGCGCAGCTACCGGCTCGACAGGATCGTGTCCGTCGAGCCGCTCGAGGACCGGTTCAACGAGCGCGACGACCCGCCGTCGGCCTGGTTCGAGGACGTGCCGGACCGGCTGACGCTCACCGTGCGACCTGCGGCTCGCTGGATCGCCGAGTACTTCCCGACCAGCGCGGTCGCCGACCTGGGCGACCGACTGGAGGTCACCTTCCCCTACGCCTCGCCCCGCTGGGCGGCCGCGCTGCTGCTGCGGCTGGGCGACGACGTCCTCGAGGTGTCCGACGAGACCGTCCGCGAGGCGGCGCGCGCGCTGGCCCGCGAGGCGCTGTCCGGATACGTGGGGTAGGGTTCCCCCGTGCTGTGGGTGTGGATCTTCCTCGGACTCGGCGTGGCCGGCGTGGTCGCGCTCGTGATCTACGGCGTCGGGCTCGCGCACAAGGCGGGGGATCTGCAACACGAGGCCGGGTTGACCCTGAAGCGCGTCGAAGAGGCGCGCGCCCTGGCCGAGCGCATTCGGCTTCCCGCTTCCGGGCGGGACTAGTATCACTATCGTGACGTGCGGCCTCCGGGTCGCCGAAGAAGGGAAATGAACCATGCCTCTTGGTGGTTGGGAACTGGCGATCGTCCTCGTGGTGGCGCTGCTGCTGTTCGGCGGGTCGCGTCTCGCGGGCGTCGGCAAGGGCGTCGGACGCTCGATCCGCGAGTTCAAGGAAGAGGTCAAGTCGGCCGATGCTGCGAAGACCCCCGAGGTGGTCGACGCGGAGATCGTGCAGCCGGAGATCGACCGCGACAAGCCGGCGAGCTGACGCATGACCACCGCATCCACTGAGCCGGACAAGAGCCGGTTCGGATGGCTGCGGCCCCCGCAGGGCGGGCCCGACGGCTCGATGTCGCTGATGGACCACCTGCGGGAGCTGCGCTACCGCGTCACGGTCTCGGCCAGTGCGATCATCCTCGGCGCCATCGTGTCGGCGTTCTTCTACAACTCGATCGTCGGCTTCGTGCTCGCCCCGTGGGCGCGCGCCAAGCAGACCCTCGAGACGGATCTCGGCGCCGAGACGATCATCGCGAACAACGGTGTGACGCAGGCGTTCACCGTCGCCGTGATCCTGTGCCTCGTGGCGGGCATCTTCTTCGCCGCCCCCGTGTGGCTCTGGCAGGTGTGGGCCTTCGTGGCGCCCGGCCTGCTCGCGAAGGAGAAGAAGTACTCGCTGATCTTCGTGGCCGTCTCGCTGCCGCTGTTCTTCTCGGGCTGCGCGCTCGGCTACTGGGTGTGGCCCAAGGGCATCGAAGTGCTCCTGAGCTTCACGCCGTCGAACATGGGCATCACGAACATCCTCGACGTCGCGAACTTCCTCAACATCGAGATCAAGGTCATCCTCGTCTTCGGCCTCAGCTTCCTGCTGCCGGTCGTGGTGGTGGGGCTCAACATGGCGGGCGTCGTGCGCGGCTACCAGCTGAAGAAGGCGCGCAAGCTCGTGATCTTCGGCAGCGTCGTGCTGTCGGCCGTCGCCACGCCGACGACGGACCCGTTCTCGATGCTGGCCCTCGCGGTGCCCGTGACAGGCATGTTCCTCATCGCGGAGGTCATCTGCCGGGTGTGGGACAAGAAGCGTGGCATCTCCGAGGAGGTCTTGGAGGAGTTCGCCATCGACCTCGATGACGGCAAGTGAGCGTTGAGCTCGCCAAGCGGCGGCTCGTCACCGTCGTCTGCAACGAGCGCTCCGGCGGCGGAAAGGCGGGCCGGGTCCTCCCCAAGGTGACCCGTCGGCTCCACCAGGGGCTGCCCGACGCCGAACTCCACGTCGTCATCTCCACGTCCTTCGAACAGGCCCGCGACCTGACCAGGTCGGCTGCGCTCGTCGCGCGGCCCGGCGACGTCGTGGCCGTGATGGGCGGCGACGGCATGGCCCATCTCGGCCTCAACGCCTGCGCAGGCACCGAGGCGACGCTCGCGGTGATCCCCGCGGGAACGGGCAACGACTTCGCACGCGGCGCGGGCATCCCGCGCTCCATCGACGAGGCCGTGGAGGCCCTGGTCCGCGGGCGCACGCGCCGGCTGGACCTCACCAAGCTGAGCAACGGCGTGGGTTCCTACTACGTGGGCGCCGTCGTCTCGAGCGGCTACGACGCGCGCGTCAACCGTGCCACCAACGACATCCGGCTGCGATTCGGGCCGCTCAGCTACGGCTACATCGCGCTGCGCGAGCTGACCGCGTTCGAGCCGCTGACCTACCGCCTCGTCGTCGACGGCCAGCCGCGCGAGCTGCGCGCCATGATGGTGGCCGTCGCGAACATGGGCGTCTTCGGCGGGGGCATGCGCATCGCGCCCGACGCCGACCCGGCCGACGGGATCCTGGACATCACCGTCATCCACGAGGCCTCCCGGTCGAAGCTCCTCCGCCTCCTCCCGCTCGTCTACCGCGGCACGTTCGTCAAGGACCCGGTGGTGGAGTTGCTGCGCGCGCGTCGCGTCGAGATCGACGGCGACGGGCTCTTCCTGATGGGCGACGGCGAGGAGCTGGGTGAGGTGCCCGCGGTCGCCGAGTGCGTGCCCGGGATTCTGAGCGTCATCGTCGGATCCTGACCTGCTGCTACCTTGGGTCGCGTGACGACGGCCCTTCCCGATGAGGTGCGCGAGTTCGCCTCGCAGTACCCCTACCTCCTCGACGACTACCAGCTGGAGGCGTGCCGGGAGCTCGCCGCAGGCCACGGAGTCCTGGTTGCGGCGCCCACCGGCGCGGGCAAGACCGTGGTCGGCGAGTACGCGGTGCACCGCGCGGTTGCCGACTCCCGCAAGTGCTTCTACACCACGCCCATCAAGGCGCTGTCGAACCAGAAGTTCCACGACCTCGTCGACCGCTACGGCCCCGACCGGGTGGGCCTCCTGACCGGCGACACCTCCGTGAACTCCGACGCGCAGATCCTCGTGATGACCACCGAGGTGCTGCGCAACATGATCTACGCGGGCTCCCCGACGCTCGGCAACCTCGGCTACGTGGTGATGGACGAGGTGCACTACCTGGCCGACCGGTTCCGCGGCGCCGTGTGGGAGGAGGTCATCCTCGGGCTCGCCGAGTCCGTGCAGATCGTGGCCCTGTCCGCCACGGTGAGCAACGTCGAGGACTTCGGCGAGTGGCTCGGCACCGTGCGCGGCGGCTTCTCCGTCGTCGTCTCCGAGCGGCGCCCCGTGCCGCTGTTCCAGCACGTGCTCGTGGGCCGACGGCTCATGGACCTCTTCGACGGCGTGGCCCCGACGGCGCAGGAACTGCCAGCCGAGCGCGTGGCCCGGGTCAACCGCGAGCTGCTGAAGGTGAGCAAGGAGGAGGCGGGCCGCGTGCGGGACGACTCCCGCCGCCCCCGCGGCCGCTCCGGCCGGGGCAAGCCGGGCAGGCAGACCGGCTACGGCGGCGCCGCGCACCCGCGGTTCGCCGGCCGACAGACCAGCCGCGGCGAGGTCGCCGTCGTGCTCGACCGTGCCGAGCTGCTGCCCGCCATCTACTTCATCTTCTCCCGTGCCGGCTGCGACGCGGCTGTCCGGCAGGTCGCCGACGCGGGCATCACCCTGACCAACAGGGCCGAGGCCGCGCTGCTCGGCTCCATCGCCGACCGGCACGTGGCGGGTCTCAGGGCCGCCGACCTGGAGGCCCTCGACTACGAGCGGTTCCGCGCCGCGCTCACCGCCGGCGTCGCCGCGCACCACGCGGGCCAGCTGCCCGCGTTCAAGGCGATCATCGAGGAGGGCTTCACGACGGGTGCCCTCAAGCTGGTCTTCGCCACCGAGACGCTCGCGCTGGGCATCAACATGCCGGCCAGGACCGTCGTGCTCGAGAAGCTCGTGAAGTACAACGGCGAGGGGCACGTCGACATCACCGCGGGCGAGTACACCCAGCTCACGGGCCGCGCGGGCCGCCGAGGGATCGACGTCGAGGGCCACGCCGTCGTCCTCTGGCAGCCGGGCATGGACCCGCGCGCGGTCGCGGGCCTCGCGTCGCGGCGCACCTACCCGCTGCGCTCGAGCTTCGCGCCCAGCTACAACATGGCCGTCAACCTCATGTCGGCGATGGGTAAGGACCGCGCCCGCGAGCTGCTGACCCAGTCCTTCGCCCAGTTCCAGACCGACAAGTCCGTCGTGCAGGCCTCCCGGGTGGGGCGCTCGCTGCAGGCCGACCTCGGCTCCGCGCGCGACGCCGTCGAATGCCACCTCGGCGACTTCATGACCTACGCCCGCCTCCGGGACCGCATCTCGCAGCTGGAGGCCGCGTCCTCCAAGGCCCGACGGCGCGAGCTCGGCGAGCAGGTCGCCGAGTCGTTCACGCAGCTGCTGCCCGGCGACATCGTGCACGTGGCCCGCCAGGGCTGGTCGGTGGTGCTGCGCGTCGGCCAGCGCTCGGGCCGCGGGGGAGAGCCGTCGGTGCAGATCATCTCGGGCGACCACACCGTCTTGAAGCTCCAGCCGCACGACGTCCCTGGCCCGCTCCGCGCCGTCGGCCGGGTCAGGGTGGCGCGCGACTTCTCGCTGCGCGACCGCAAGGCCCGGCGCTCGCTGCTGGCCGCGATGTCGGCCAAGCTCGACGAGCGCGACCCCGAGGTGCCGGACACCGCGCCGGCCTCCGACGAGGCCGTGGCCCGTGAGATCGCCGAGCTGCGTGCCGAGTTGAAGGCCCACCCCTGCCACGCCTGCCCGGACCGGGAGACGCACGCCGTCGAGGCTGCCCGCATCCTCAGGCTGGAGCGCGAGGCCGAGCGGCTGGAGCGCGACGTGACGGGGCGCGCCAACTCGCTGGGCGTGCAGTTCGACCGCGTGCTCGCCGTGCTCGCCGAGCTCGGCTACCTCGACGGCGACGACCTGACCGACGCAGGCCGCATGCTGCGCCGCATCTACAACGAGCTCGACCTCGTGGCCGCCGAGTGCGTCCGCCGCGACGTCTTCGCCGGCCTCGACGCGCCCCAGCTGGCCGCGGTGCTCTCCACGGTGCTGTACGAGTCGCGGCCCACCCGCGACGCCGTGCCCTCGCGGATGCCCGACGCGGCGTCCGAGCGGGCGCAGTCGGAGCTGCGGGCCGTGTGGCGCGAGGTGGGTCAGGTGGAGCGCAGGCACGGCAGGGACCGCGGGCGCGAGCCGGACATCGGGTTCGCCGAGGCGGCGTGGCGCTGGGCCAGCGGCCAGGACCTGGCCAAGGTGCTGGCCACGACGAGCCTGACCCCGGGCGACTTCGTGCGCTGGGTCCGTCAGGTGATCGACCTCGCCGGCCAGCTGGCCACCGCCGTCGGCCCGGGCGACCTGCGGCGGACCTGTCGCGAGGTACAGGACGCCATGCGTCGCGGCGTCGTCGCGGCGGATCTCACAGAGGACTGATCAGGCGCCTGCCATCAGGTGCCGCTCCCACCAGGCGGAGGCGGCGGCCCGCCCCGCGAGGTGCGCGCCCCGGTAGACGGAGTCGAGGTGTTTGCGCACCGTCCGTTCGCTGATCTCGAGCCGGTGCGCGATCTGCCTGCTCGTCAGGCCGAGGGTGAGCAGCGAGAGCACCTCCCGCTCGCGGGGGGACGGGAGATAGACCGCGTCGCCGGGAGACGGCACGACGCGCGCCGGCAGGTCGCCGTGGGCGGCGAAGCGCGTGAGCTCGCCGCGCACGACACTGGCGTGGCCCAGGAGGCAGGCCGCGTGGGCGATGAGTTCGCGGTCGTGCTCGGGCAGGTCCGTGCGGGTCTCAAGCTCGCGGGCGGCAGCCAGCACGTCGGCCTCCCAGCGGGCCAGCGCGCGCGCCGCCTTCGCCGACCTTCGTCGGAGTGCTTCACCTGTCTGCCGCGTGCGTGCCATGGCTCGCCTCACCGATCGTGCCCCCCGGCAGATCTTTCCAAGACGACATCGTCCGTCGGGGACACGGCGGCGTCAAGACGCCGAAAGTCGACGTCGGACACCTCGGCCCCGGGCCCGCGCGACCGCCAGTAGGCTCGACGCGTGTCTGTAGCGCTCCGTGTCATCCCATGTCTCGACGTCCACGACGGCCGCGTCGTCAAGGGCGTCAACTTCCAGAACCTGCGCGACGCCGGCGACCCGGTCGAGCTGGCCGCCCGCTACTCCGCCGAAGGTGCGGACGAGCTGACGTTCCTCGACATCTCCGCGTCGTCCGAGGGGCGCGCGACCACGCGTGACATGGTGGCCCGCTGCGCCGAGACCGTCTTCATCCCGCTGACGGTGGGCGGCGGCGTGCGGAGCGTCGACGACGTGGACCAGCTGCTGCGGTCCGGCGCGGACAAGGTCGGCATCAACACCGGCGCGCTCGCCCGGCCGGACGTGATCGACGAGATCGCGCGCGTGTTCGGCAATCAGGTCCTCGTGCTGTCGGTCGACGCGCGCCGCGAGCCCGGCATGCCGTCCGGCTTCGGCGTCACCACACACGGCGGCCGCCGCTCGGCGGGCGTCGATGCCGTGGCGTGGGCCAAGGAGGCCTGCGCCCGCGGGGTGGGGGAGATCCTGCTCAACTCGATGGACGCCGACGGCACCACCGACGGGTTCGACCTCGAGATGCTCGGCGCGGTGCGCGCCGTGGCCGACGTGCCGCTCATCGCCTCGGGCGGCGCGGGCACCGTCGAGCACTTCGTGCGGGCCGCCGAGGCGGGGGCCGACGCGCTGCTGGCCGCCAGCGTCTTCCACTATCAGACACTCACCATCGATGACGTGAAGGCCGGCCTCCGCGCGGCCGGATTCACCGTCCGCTGAGAAGGAGCACCCATGGACTGCCTGTTCTGCCGGATCGTCGCGGGGGAGATCCCCGCCCGCAAGGTCTACGAGGACGATGCGTCGTTCGCCTTCCTCGACATCGCGCCGTGGCAGCGGGGTCACACCCTGGTGATCCCCAAGCGGCACGTGGCCGACGTGCTGGCCGACGACGACGTGCTCGCCGAGGTGGCGCCGGCCGTGGCGCGCGTCGGACGGCTGCTGAAAGAGCGGCTCGGCGCCGATGCGTGCAACGTGCTCTCCAACGCGGGCGCGGCCT
Organism: Arachnia sp.; assembly: GCA_047602285.1. Classification (GTDB taxonomy): domain Bacteria; phylum Actinomycetota; class Actinomycetes; order Propionibacteriales; family Propionibacteriaceae; genus Arachnia. Next base: position 644,428 of record JASGHR010000001.1, on the reverse strand, counting down.
CCGGCCAGGAGGTCTTCCACGCGCACGTCCACATCCTGCCCCGCTGGTCCGACAATCCGGGGATCGCCCACCTGCGCACCGAGGTCGTCGAGGACCTCGACGCCGTCTGGCGACAGGTCGTCGCTTAGGCCCAAATCGCGCTGACCAGCGCATTCGCCTGGTGGGACGGGGTGTCTACTACGGTTTATAGGAATTAACCGACCCCCCCTGCGGAGGGTACGAACGTGCCTGCTTAGATGGTCTCAACGAGGCGTGGACGAGCCTCACAAACGAAGAAAGGGACCTCTCATGAAGGCCACCAAGACCATCGGCATCGTGTCGATCATCGCCGGAATCATCATGATCGTCGCGGGTGCTTTCACCTACGGCACCGTCGCCGCCCAGCTCAAGGCGGAGAACATCACCGTTCCCAACGACGCGGAGTTCATGGGCGGCATGTTCAAGGGCAAGCAGGTTGCCGGCCCGCTGAGCGCCTACGCTCAGGCCGACATCATCAACCACCACGCCCTCGCCGGCACCGAAGGCAAGACCTACGCCGAGCTCGGCGCCCTGGCCAACAAGGCCAAGGACGAGAACAACCAGGAGCTCGCCGACAAGTACACCCAGCAGCGCCAGACCGTCATGAACGCCTCGTTCCTGCGCTCCTCGCTGTTCAGCTCGGTCATCGCCTTCGGCGTCGCCGCGCTGGTCATGGGCCTCGGCCTGCTGTTCGGCCTCGTCGGCTGGGCGCTGACCAGCATCCGCCCCGCGGACGCCAAGTAGGTCACACCTCACACCCCCCAAGCGGGCGGGCCGGGAACCAGCGGTTCCCGGCCCGCCTGTCTTATATGCCGATACCCGCCGTGCGTCTCCTTGACAGGGCAGGGCGCAGCGACCAAGGTTGGCTCATGCTCACCAGCTGGCTCGTAGTAGACAACTAGCGCTCGTAAACCATTCGCGGTTTCCGTTGCGCTCCCTCGTGTGCCCCATCGGGCGACGGGGGTTTTTTCTTGGGAAGACATCCCGTTCGAGCCACCACACAGGGAAGGGAGAGGCAATGGCGCAAGACAGCGGTCAGACGATGACGGGAGCACAGGCGCTCGTGGCGTCGCTTGAGAGAATGGGCGTCGACGTAGCCTTCGGCATTCCTGGTGGAGCCATCCTTCCGGCCTACGATCCGCTCTTCGACTCCAAGATCCGGCACATCCTCGTCCGGCACGAGCAGGGAGCGGGGCACGCGGCCGAGGGCTATGCGATGAGCTCCGGACGCGTGGGCGTCTGTATCGCCACATCGGGCCCGGGCGCGACCAACCTCGTCACGCCCATCGCCAACGCGTACATGGACTCGACGCCGCTGGTCGCGATCACCGGACAGGTCAACAGCACCGCCATCGGCACCGACGCGTTCCAAGAGGCCGACATTCGCGGCATCACGATGCCGATCACGAAGCACAGCTTCCTCATCAAGGACGTCGCGGGTATCCCGTTGGCGATCAAGGAGGCCTTCCACATCGCCTCCACCGGCCGCCCCGGCCCGGTGCTCGTCGATATCGCGAAGGACGCGCTGGTCGCCTCGGCACCGTTCGTCTGGCCCGAGGAGATGGACCTGCCCGGCTACCGCCCCACGATCAAGCCGCACGCGCGGCAGATCCGGGCCGCGGCCAAGCTGATCTCCGAGTCCGAGCGCCCCGTGCTCTACGTGGGCGGCGGCGTCGCCCTCGCCCGGGCGCACGAGGAACTGGCCGAGTTCGTCGCCAAGACGCACATCCCGGTGGTCACCACCCTGATGGCCCGCGGCGTGTTCCCGGACAGCCACGAGCTGCACATGGGCATGCCCGGCATGCACGGCACCGTCGCGGCCGTCGGCGCGCTGCAGAAGGCCGACCTGCTGATCGCGCTCGGCACCCGTTTCGACGATCGCGTCACGGGCCGGCTGGATTCCTTCGCCCCGCAGGCGAAGATCATCCACGCCGACATCGATCCGGCGGAGATCGGCAAGAACAAGCCGGTCGACATCCCGATCGTGGGCGACGTCCGCGAGACGCTCCGGCAGCTGAACGAGGCCATCGAGGCGCACCCCGCCCCGGACGCCGACGCGTGGCGCCGGCAGCTGGGTGCCATGAAGGCGCGCTACCAACCGCGCTGGGAGGAGGCCCCGGACGGCCGCCTCTCGCCGCAAGAGGTGATCAAGCGGATCGGCGAGCTCAGCCCCGCGGACTCGATCTATGTCGCGGGCGTCGGCCAGCACCAGATGTGGGCCGCGCACTTCCTGCCGCACGAGAAGCCGAACAGCTGGATCAACTCCGGCGGCGCGGGAACCATGGGGTTCTGCGTGCCGGCGGCGATGGGCGCGAAGGTCGCCAACCCGGACACCACGGTGTGGGGCATCGACGGCGACGGCTGCTTCCAGATGACCAACCAGGAGCTGGTCACCTGCGCGCTGAACAACATCCCGGTGAAGATCGCGGTGATCAACAACCACGCGCTCGGCATGGTGCGGCAGTGGCAGTCGCTGTTCTACGAGGGCCGTTACTCCAACACGGACCTCATGACGGAGTCGCTGCCGAACTTCCCGCTGCTCGCCGAGGCGATGGGCTGCGTGGGTCTGCGCGCCACCAACGAGGAGGAGATGGAGGACGTGATCGCCAGGGCACTGGAGATCAACGACCGCCCCGTCGTCATCGAGTTCGTGGTGCACAAGGACGCCATGGTGTGGCCGATGGTGCCCGCCGGCGTCAGCAACGACGAGATCCGCGTGGCCCGCGACATGGCCCCGGAGTGGGAAGAGGAAGTGCTGTGAAGTCCCATACCCTTTCGATCCTGGTCTCGAACCGGCCGGGCGTCCTGACCCGCATCGCCGCGCTGTTCTCGCGCCGCGGGTTCAACATCGACTCGCTGGCGGTGGGCCCCACCGAGCGCGCCGAGATCTCGCGCATGACCGTGGTCGCGCAGGTCGAGGACGACGCGGCCCTCGAGCAGATCGTCAAGCAGCTGAACAAGCTCGTCGAGGTCCGCAAGGTGCTGGAGCTCGGAGAGAGCGCGGTCCAGCGCGAGATGGTGCTGGTCAAGGTGCGGGCCGACGCGGCGACCCGCAGCCAGGTCATCGACGTGGTGAGCCTGTTCCGCGGCAAGGCGGTCGACGTGTCCGCCACGACCATCACCATCGAGGCCACGGGCAGCACCGATAAGCTGGCGGCGCTGCTCGAGATGCTCGCCCCGCACGGCGTCGTCGAGCTCGTCCAGTCCGGCCAGGTCGCGCTCGGGCGAGGCCAGAAGATCCTCGCCGAGAAGGCCAAGTAAGAACCCCAACAAGGAGAACCCATGGCAGAAATGTTCTACGACAACGACGCCGACCTGTCGATCATCCAATCGCGCAGCGTTGCCGTCATCGGCTACGGCTCGCAGGGCCACGCGCACGCGCTGAGCCTGCGTGACTCCGGCGTCGACGTCCGCGTGGGCCTGCGCCCCGGCTCGAAGTCCGCGGCCAAGGCCGAGGCCGAAGGCCTGCGCGTGCTTCCCGTGGCGGAGGCCGTGGAGGAGGCCGACCTCATCATGATCCTGGCGCCCGACCAGGTGCAGCGCACCCTCTACAAGGAGGAGATCGAGCCGCACCTCACCGCGGGCGACGCGCTGTTCTTCGCGCACGGCTTCAACATCCGCTTCGGCTACATCACCCCGCCCGAGGGTGTCGACGTCTGCATGGTGGCCCCCAAGGGCCCCGGCCACCTCGTGCGCCGCGAGTACGCCAACGGCCGCGGCGTGCCCGCGATCATCGCCGTCGAGGTGGACGCCACCGGCAACGCCTGGCCGCTGGCCCTGAGCTACGCCAAGGGCATCGGCGCGCTGCGCGCCGGCGGCATCAAGACCACCTTCACCGAGGAGACCGAGACGGACCTCTTCGGCGAGCAGGCCGTGCTCTGCGGCGGCGCGTCCGCGCTGGTCCAGGCCGGCTTCGAGATCCTCACCGAGGCGGGCTACCAGCCCGAGGTGGCCTACTTCGAGTGCCTGCACGAGCTGAAGCTGATCGTCGACCTCATGTACGAGGGCGGCATCGCCAAGCAGCGCTGGAGCGTCTCCGACACCGCCGAGTACGGCGACTACGTCTCCGGCCCGCGCGTCATCGACGCGCGCGTCAAGGAGAACATGAAGGCGGTGCTGACCGACATCCAGACCGGTGCGTTCGCCAAGCGCTTCATCGACGACCAGGACGCCGGCGCGCCCGAGTTCAAGGCGCTCCGCGCCCAGGGCGAGGCGCACCCGATCGAGGCCACCGGCCGTGAGCTGCGCAAGCTGATGAGCTGGGTCGAGACCTCCGACGCCGACTACGTGGAGGGCTCCGCCGCCCGCTGACCCTCGCGTGTCACGCATGCCAACGGCCCGCGATCCCTGTGGATCGCGGGCCGTTGCTCGTCCCGGCAGGAAGTGACCGCTAGCTAGGTCGTGTTGCGAAAGTGGAAGTGGCCTACTGGACGACGCCCTGGCGCGCCAGGAAGCCGCTCACCACGGTCACCACTTCGGTAAGGACCCCGTTCCTTGAGCCGGCCGTGAGGCGCTAGGAGACTGCTGATTAAAGGGCGCGCCTTCCGGGGTTGTCGGGCTGGGCTGGGATCCTGTGTGCATGCTGGGTGAGTCGGGTCGGCAGCGTGAGTTGCTGGATGTGGAGTCGGTTGCTGGGCACCTGCTTGAGCCGGGGAGCGTGTTCGCGTTGCTGGCCGGGCATCGGGACCGGTTGTTCCCGAGCGAGTTGTTCGCTGACCTGTTCCCGACCGGGCGTGGTCGGCCCTCGATCCCGGGCGAGGTGATCGCCTCGGTGATCGTGCTCCAGGCGCTTTACGGCCATTCGGACCGCGAAGCGGTTGACGCGTTGACCTTCGATCTGCGGTGGAAGGCAGCGTGCGGGTACGCGATCGACGCGAAGGGCTTCGACTCCTCGACGTTGACTCACTGGCGGCGCCGGTTGGCTGCGAGCCATCGGCCGCAGCGGATCTTCGAGGTGGTCCGCGACGTCATCGCTGAAACGGGTGCGGTGGCCGGCAAGCAGCGTCGGGCGCTGGACTCCACGATCCTTGATGACGCGGTGGCCCGGCAGGACACCGTGACCCAGTTGATCGCCCAGATTCGTCGGGTCGGCCGTGAGGTGCCCGGCGCCAAGGACCTGATCGGGGTGCAGTGCACCCGGCTGGCCGCGTTTACTGGGCAGGACTACGACTCGACCGGGAAGCCGCCGATCGCGTGGGATGACCCGGCTGCCCGTGACGAGTTGGTCTCCGCGCTGGTCGGTGACGCGCTGGCGCTGCTCGCCGCGCTGGATGTCGAGGCAATCAGCAAGGCGGGCGGGAAACCGGCCGATGCGGTCGCGCTGCTGGCTCTGGTCGCGGGTCAGGACGTGGAACCGGCCGAGGACTCCGACGGCACCGACGGCCGGTGGCGGATCGCCCGCAAGACCGCTCCCGATCGGGTGATCTCGACCGTCGACCCCGACACCCGACATGCCCACAAGACCCGGGAACGACGCCAGGACGGGTTCAAAGCCCACGTCGTGGTCGAGCCCGATACCGGGCTGACCATGGTGTGCGAGCTGACCAAGACCAACGGGCCGGACAACTCCGACGCCACCGTCGGTGCCGAGCTGGTCACTGCCGACTCGACCCTCGCGGCCGACCAGCAGGTCGAGGTGCTCGGGGACTCGGCCTATGCCACCGGCGACATGCTCCATGAACTCGATAAGAAGAAGTGGATTCCGCTGCTCAAGCCGTGGCCGCTCAAGCCCGCCGTTGAGGGTGGCTTCACCATCGACGATTTCACCTTCAACCCTGACGCCGACACCATGACCTGCCCGGCCGGGATCACCAGGAGACGGTCCGCGAAGGGCGCCGTCACGTTCGGGGCCGCCTGTCGCGGCTGCCCGTTACGGGAGCAGTGCACCACCGCGGTATCTGGCCGCGCTCTGCTGCTGGGCGAGCATCACCAACTGCAACGCGAGCACCGTAAACGCGCAACGGACGAAGGCTTCCGGGCCGACTACCGGCAGCACCGACCGATGGTCGAACGCTCGATCGCCTGGCTCACCCGCGGCGCCCGTCGCGTCCCATACCGAGGCGTCGAGAAGAACAACAACTGGCTCCACCACCGCGTCGCCGCCCTCAACCTGCGACGACTCCTCGCCATGGGCCTCACGATGACCGACGAAGCCTGGGCCCTGGCCTGACCAGACCGACACGGCCTCAGTCCGATCACTTGCACCCGGCCCCCGGGACCACACAAGATCACCGACAGCGGGCGGAACGACCCCACTGCCGCACCCAGAGCGCTAACTCAAACTCCCCGCTCCACAGCCTCGACAACCTTCCGCCCGCCACCCACACCACCAGATGACGAGTTGTTCAGCAGTCTCCTAGCCGAACGCCTTGGTCGTTAGGTCCCGCGCTGTGGGCAGTGTCTTGGCAACAGGGCGGGCGGGTGAGGTGGGCCGCCGTTCCTTGAGCCGGCCGTGAGGCGCTAGCCGAACGCCGTGTCGAAAGGTCCCGCGCTGTGGGCAGCTTCTTGGCAACAAGGCGGACGGGTGAGGTGGGGAGGCGCTCCGTCTCGCTGCCGGCCCGGTTCTGTGATCACAGTCACTTCTGGTCTGGGTGCATGGGTGTTTTTACGCTTCGTCGAAGCGCCTCCCCACCTCACCCTCTGTCGTCTTCCCGGGCGGTCGACCGTGGGTCTCTCCCCCCGGGGCATGGTCAGCGTTGGCCGGTCTTGGGGTGGTTTCCCTGCACAAATCTCTGTATACGGGCAGCCGGGCCGTATACAGGCCTGGCTGCCCGTATACGGAGATTTGTGCGTGCTGGAGGGTGTGGTCCTGGTCTTTGGGGATCGGTCGGGCTGTGGTTTCGGACCCTTCGAGACGCAGCCCCGCACGGTTCTCGCTCGGTGTCGGTCAGCGTGCGGGACTGCTCCTCAGGGACCGGTGTGGGCTGCTCCTCAGGGCCCGGTGTGGCCCGGCCGTGCGGGCTGCTCCTCAGGGACCGTTCCTTGAGCCGGCCCGGCGCGGAGCGCCCGGCCGTGTCGAAAGGTCCCGCGCTGTGGGCAGGGAGTTGCGGCAGCGGCACCGTTCCTTGGATCCCGAACTCGGCGCGGAGCGCCCGGCTGTGGTGGTTAGGTCCCGCGCTGTGGGCAGGGAGTTGCGGCAGCAGCTCAGGGCACTCGTCTCAGCGGCGGTCGGCAAGGTCTGCGTGAACCACACCATTCGCCTTTTCGCAACACGACCTAGCCGGAGAGCGCGTCGTCGAGGATGAGATCCCACTCGGGGGTGTCGAGCAGTGCGGCCACGTCGTAGGTGTCGAACGGCGTCGTGCTGCTTGTCGTGACGATCCGCTTGCCGTCCTCACTGACTCCCTTCACGTTGGAGACCCGGAACCAGACGGCGGCGCCGTCCGCGCGCTGCAGGTACCAGCTGTCCTGGCCCTGCTTGCCGTCGTAGGTGCCGGGAACGAACCACACGTTCGTGTATCCGTCGACCAGGTGGGCGACGCCCCACTCGCTCACCCGCTGGTCGTTTCGCCAATCGATGATGCCGATCGTGACGGTGACGTAGCCGTCGTCGGTCAGGACCTTCGCACTGGCTGACGGGCCCTTGGATGCGTCGTCCGGGACCGTGACCGTCGAGCCCTCGGGAAGCTGGGCCTCCAGCGTGGGCTTCAGCAGGTGTGAGCTCAGGAACTCCGTGCTGCGGGGGGGCTTCTTCCCGTCCTCCTCCGCTTTGTTCGTCTTCGCCGCGGGCGGTGTCTCCTTCGGGGCCGTGGGCGAGAGCGGCGCTGTCGGGGCGACGTTGGTGGGCGAGACGGCGCCCACGAGGTTGAACGCGCCGACGCTCAACGCCCCGACGACGGCGAGGGCCGCGACGCCGCTGACGGCGCGACGGGTGGCGTTCATCCTGCGACCCTTTGCGACGCCGCGCCGGACGAGGTCGCGGGTCTGGGCGTCAGTCAGTTCGCGGTTGTCGGTGATCATGAGGGTTCCTTCAAGCGTGGGCGGCCAACGGGGCCAGCTGGGGATGGTGGCGGAGCCGCGCCAACGCGCGGTGGGAGGTGGTGCGCACCCACCCCTCGGATCGGTCGAGCAGCGTCGCCACCTCGGCGACGGGGCGGTCGTCGATGTAGCGTGCGACGATCACGGCCCGCTCGGCGGGCTTCAGCTCGGCCAGGGCCCTGGCCAAGTCGAGCCTCAGCTCTTGGTCGACCCGCTCGCCGGCGAGCGTCTCGGGGATGACGTCCGTCGCGACCTCCCCCGAGGACTTCCGGCGGCGGCGAGAGACGAAGAGCCGGAAGAGGGTCTGCAGGGCGTACCCGGTGGGACTCTGCTCAGGATCGACGCGGTGCCAGTGGACGTACATTCTGGCGAGCGTGTCCTGCACGAGGTCCTCTGCCAGCTGCCAGTCGCCCATGAGGAGCCGCGCGTGCCGGAAGAGCCGCGGCGTCGCCTGGACGGCCCACGCCTCGAACTCGTCGATCACCTGCATCCGACTTCCCTTCGTCACCAGCTAGTACGCGGCGAGGCGGTCCGGGCGTTACGGGCGAATCCCAGATTTTTGTCCCGTAACGCGCGGCGGGGCCGGGATCGTAAGTGAGGGCGAGTCTATTTCACCGAAAGGACGGCCATGCGCGCTCGTCTCCTCCCTGCCCTCGCTCTCCTGCTTGCTCTGCCGCTCGGCTGCACGCCGTCGGATTCCCCGCCGCAGGAGGGGACGGCGCCGAGCCGGCTGCGGCAACCGCGTGCGGCGGACGATCCCGCGTCCTCGGGCTCGGGCGGGACGGCAGCTGAGGATCCTGCCAAGGGGAGCGACCCCACCTATCCCGGGCCGCTCGCCGCCTATGGTCTGACTGTCACCGAGCAGGCGACCATCGACCACGCCGAGGATGTGCTCCTCGACAGGTGCATGCGGCGGTTCGGGTTCAGCTATCCGGTGCCGCCCTTCAGCGAGCTTCTCGCCGCGGCACGCGCGGGCGAGGCCGAGCTGATATCGCGCCTGTACGGACCGAACGACAGGGAGACCGCCCGACGGTACGGCTACCTCATCAAAGTGTCGACGGCTGCGGAACGCGAGGCGGACAGCCCTGAGGGGTCGGACGACCCGAACTGGTTGTTCGTGGCCGACGGGACCCGCAATCTGGAGGACAATATCGACCCCACGCGCACCGACGGCGAGAGCCCTGGCGAGGTGGATGGCGTCGCCGTCCCCTACGGGGGGTGCTTCGGGGAGGTTCGCCGATCCCTCGGCCCCGAGCTCTTCCACATGAACGGGGGCGTGCTCGCGAACAAGTACCAGATCCTGGCCGCCGAGGACGCGTGGACCCGGCCCGCCTTCAGGGCCGTCGCCGCCGACTGGGCGTCGTGCATGAGGAAGGCGGGATGGAAGGCCAGCGACCCGCTGAAGCCCGCCGACGGCGACGACGTGAGACGACTCGTCGTTCGCGTCAACGAGGACGACCCGCCGTCGGAGGAGGAGGTTCGGCTCGCGCTGGCCGACATCGACTGCAAGGAGGCGACCGACCTCGTGTCGCGGCTCCAGAAGATCGTCGACGACGTGGAGCTCGAGTACCTGGAGAAGCACCAGCTGGAGCTCCAGGAGAACAGGAAGCGGTTCGACGAGATCGTCGAGACGGCGACGAAGGTCGTCGAGCAGGCGGGCGGGAACTGATGCGCGTCACGCCGCTCACCGGGATCGCGCTCGCCACCGCGCTGCTCGCCGTCGGGGCATGGGCGGGCGCCTCGCTCGTCACGTCCCCGCGCGAGGCCGCGCTCAAGGCCGCGGCGCCGCCGCCGTCGGTCATCACCGCCCAGGTCGAGGCTCGGCCCGTCGCCCAGGAAGTCGTCACCCGTGGCACCGTTCTGGTCGACCGCACCGTCGAGGCCATCGGATCGGCGCCGCCTGAGGGCGCGACGGTTGCCGTGCTGTCGCGGGCGCTGCCCGAGCGCGGCTCGACGCTGAAGGCCGGCGAGGTTGCCGCGGAGATCTCCGGCCGCCCCGTCTTCGTGCTGACCGGAACGGTGCCGATGTACCGCGCGCTCGGCCCCGGCGCCGTCGGCCCGGACGTGAAGCAACTCCAGGCGGGGCTGCGCGAGCTGGGCAACACCATCGCCGACGACGAGGGCACCTTCGGCAACGCGACGCTCGCGGCGGTCACGAAGCTCTACAAGGACGCCGGCTACCCGCTGGCGGCCGACGGCATCCCTGTCGGCGAGGTCGTCTTCCTCCCCGGCTTCCCGGCAACGGTGACCGCCGCGAACGGGGCCGTGGGGACGGACGCGGCCGACGCCCAGCTCACGCTGGCCTCCGGCCGGCTGAGCATCGTCGCGGACTTCCCGACCCGGCAGCGGATGCTGCTCGCGCCCGGCGACCCCGTCGTCGTCTCCTCAGAGCTGCTCGGGGAGGAGACGACCGCGACCATCGGCAGCCTCGACGTGCCCGGTGAAGACGGCGCCACGGTGGTCGAGATCCTGCCGGATGAGCCTCTTGCGTCGGACTGGGCCGGCCAGGGCGTGCGCGTGCGCGTGGTCACCGAGTCGTCGAGCGGCGAGGTCCTCGCCGTCCCCGTCGGGGCCGTGTTCCTCGGCCAGAAAGGCATCTCCGAGGTGGTCCTCGTCGACGGCGACTCCCAGAGCCGGGTGGCCGTGACCGTGGGCGTCGTCGGCGGCGGATACGCCGAGGTGGCCTCGGACGACCCAGCGCTCGCCGCCGGAGCCACCGTCCTCCTCTCCGTCCCGCCCGCATCATGAGTGCGCTGATTCAGGTCGACGACCTGACGGTGCGGTTCGGCGCCGACGTGGTCGCGTTGAACCGGTGCCGGATGCACATCGACCGCGGCGAGTTCGTCGCCGTGACCGGGCCGTCCGGATCGGGCAAGTCGACCCTGCTGAACATCCTCGGCCTGCTCCACCAGCCGACCAGCGGCAGCTACCTGCTGGGCGGCGAGCCGACCGCCGAGCTGAACGAGCGCGGGCGCGCGGCCAAACGCGCCCGCGACATCGGGTTCGTGTTCCAGTCGTTCCATCTGATCGGTCACCGCACCGTCCGCGAGAACGTGGCGCTCGGAGGGCTCTACCAGCAGCTTCCGCCGCGGGCCCGGTTGGAGGCGGCGGACCGGCACATCGAGCAGGTAGGCCTTGCGCATCGCCGCGACGCGCTGGCGGGCACGCTGTCAGGCGGCGAGTCGCAGCGCGCGGCCGTGGCGCGCTCGCTGATGGGGAGTCCGCTCCTGCTGCTGTGCGACGAGCCGACCGGCAACCTCGACTCGGTCAACACCGAATCCGTCCTTGCCCTGCTCGACGAGCTGAACGCCTCTGGCATGACCATCGTGGTGATCACGCATGAGGAGGAGGTCGCGCGGCGCGCCAGCCGACGCGTCGTCCTCCGCGACGGGGCGGTGGCGGCATGAGCGGCGGGATCGGTGCGCGCGAACTTCTGCGGGAGGCCTATAGCTCGCTGGTCGCCCGCCCGTTCCGGGCGCTCATGACCGCGGGCGGGACCATCATCGGCGTGGGCGCGCTGATCGCCATCCTCGGGCTCGCCGACACCGCCGGCGGGCAGGTCACCGCGTCGTTCGACGTCCTCGCCGCCACCACCGTCGTCGCGAAGGATGTCAGACCGGCCGACGGCGAGGAGATCTCCTACCCGTTCGCCGAGGCCAACATCGCGTCGGCCGCGCGGCTCAACGGGGTCGCGGGCGCCGGCGCCCTCTACACCGTGATCACCGACGACACGGTGCGCGGGCCCAATCCCGAGGTGCCCGACCCGCAGACCATCCCGATCGTGGCCGCCTCCGCGACGCTCTTGGACGCGGTCGGGGCGACGATGAGCGCGGGCCGGGCGTTCGACGCGGGACACCTCGACCATCCCGTCGCGGTGCTCGGCTCCGGCGCGGCGGCCACGCTCGGGATGGGCGGGCTCGCTGCGCCCACCGTCGTCGAGATCGGCGGGCGCCCGTTCACCGTGCTGGGGATCCTCGACGACGTCGAGCGGCGCGCCGAGCTGCGCGTGTCCGTGATCGTGCCCGCGGGGATCGCCGCCGAGCTGTGGGGCGAACCGACCGAGACCGAGGGGGCTGAACTCGTCGTCGCCACGCGGCAGGGCGCAGCCGGTCAGGTGGCCACCGAGCTGGTGTGGGCCGTCGCCCCCGGGGCACCGGAGGCGGTCGCCATCGAGCCGCCACCCGACCCCCGAACGCTGCGCGAGTCCGTGTCGGCGACGATCCAGGGCCTGCTGCTCGGGCTCGGCCTCGTGTCGCTGGTGATCGGGACCTTCGGCATCGCGAACTCCACGCTCGTCTCCGTGATGGAACGGCGGTCGGAGATCGGGCTGCGCCGCGCGCTCGGCGCGTCGAGGGGCGACGTGGCGCGCCAGGTGGCGCTGGAGTCGGCCCTGCTCGGCGCCCTCGGAGGCCTTGTGGGGGCGACGGTGGGCATGTACACCGTGATCGGCGTCGCGGCGGCGAAGGGCTGGTCGCCGATCCTTGAGCCGTCGCTCCTGATCATCGCCCCGGCGATCGGCGTCGCCACCGGGCTGCTGGCCGGCGCTTACCCGGCGTATCGGGCCGCGGGGCTGGAACCGGCTCAGGCACTGCGTTCGGCCTGACCCCCCGCGCGGGCGGGCGTGTCAAGACGACCTTTCTGAGGCGGCCGGGATGCCGATGCGCCCGAGTGCAACGCGCTCCGCGACCGGGGTGCGGCGTACCCGATCGAGGCCGCCGGCCGTGAGCTGCGCAAGCTGATGAGCTGGGTCGAGACCTCCGACGCCGACTACGCGGTGGGCTCCGCCGCCCGCTGACATCCGCGTCATCACGGCCCGCGATCCTGAGGGATCGCGGGCCGTTTGCATCTCCCAACCAACACAAACACAGATAGAACCACAGGAAGTGCTTGACAATGTGTTGGATCGTGTGGAGGATGGGGCAAGGGTGTCGCGAAGAGGCGTCGCCCAGGCAGGAGTTACTCATGAGTGTCACCACCACCCGATCTAGAGGGGGCGCGCGAGTCGCCATCCAGAAGTTCGGGACGTTCCTCTCCGGAATGATCATGCCGAACATCCCCGCGCTGATCGCGTGGGGTCTGCTGACGGCCTTCTTCATCCCTGTCGGCTGGGTGCCCAACGCGCCGCTCGCGCTTCTCGTCGGTCCCACGATCCACTACCTGTTGCCGCTGATCATCGCCAACACCGGTGGCCGCATGGTCTACGACTTCCGTGGCGGGGTCGTCGGAACGCTGGCCACGATGGGTGCCATCGCCGGTTCGGATCACCTGATCGCGCAGTTCAATGCCGCCAATGGCCTGACCGGCGACGCCGCGATGGGCCAGATCCACATGTTCATCGGGGCCATGATCATGGGCCCGTTGGGTGCTCTCGTGATGAAGAAGCTCGACGCCTTGTGGGCGGGCAAGGTGCGTGCGGGCTTCGAGATGCTCGTGGACATGTTCTCCGCGGGCATCGCGGCGTTCCTGCTGATGCTGTTCAGCTTCACTGTCGTCGCGCGTCTGGTCAACGCCCTCATGGACGTGCTCGGCGGCGCGGTGGCATGGTTGATTGAGACTGGCCTCCTTCCGCTAGTGAGCATCATCATCGAGCCGGCGAAGGTGTTCTTCCTGAACAACGCCATCAACCACGGCGTGCTCACCCCGCTCGGCACCAACCAGCTGGGCGTTGACCACAAGTCGATCCTCTTCCTGCTTGAGGCGAACCCCGGTCCGGGCCTCGGTCTGCTGCTGGCCTTCACTTTCTTCGGCCTAGGCGCGGCGAGAGCCTCGGCTCCAGGTGCCGCGATCATCCACTTCTTCGGTGGCATCCACGAGATCTACTTCCCTTACGTGCTGATGAAGCCCGCACTGCTGCTTGCTGTGATCGGCGGCGGCATGACCGGTGTGGCCACCAACATGATCTTCAAGACCGGTCTGCGTGGACCCGCAGCCCCGGGCTCGTTCCTCGCGATCATGTTCCAGACCGCCGAGGGCTCGTACTTCGGTGTGGTGCTTTCGGTCATCCTGTCCGCAACCGTCAGCTTCCTGATCGCCGCCTTCATCCTGCGGCTCTCCCGCAAGCGCGACCTGGAGAAGGGCGACGCAGGCGATCTGTCCGCAGCCATTGCGAAGACCCAGGCCAACAAGGGCAAGAAGTCCGATGCGCTGTCCGCCCTGGGCGGCGCCGCTGGCGCCGCCGCCGTCAGCGGGCCGATCACCTCGATCGTGTTCGCCTGCGACGCAGGCATGGGCTCCAGCGCCATGGGCGCCAGCGTGCTGCGTAAGAAGATCAAGGACGCCGGGTACGGCAACGTTACCGTGGTCAACAAGGCGGTGCGCAACCTCGAGGACAACATCGACGTCCTGGTCACGCAGCGCGAGCTGGGCGAGCGCGCTACCGCGCTCGCGCCGAGCGCCGTCGCGGTGTTCGTGGACAACTTCATGAACTCTCCTCGCTACGACGAGGTGCTCCAGATGGTGGTCGACTCGCATGCTGTCGCCGCGCAGCCCGCGACGGACCCGGTCGAGGAGGCCCCGGCTCGCTCCGCCGACGTCGGCTCCGAGGTGCTCGCAGCCGAGTCCGTCGTGCTCTCCGGCTCCGCCACCGACGCGGCCTCCGCCATCACGGAGGCCGGGAACCTGCTGGTTGCCGCGGGTGGCGTCGACGCGGCCTACGTGGCCGCGATGCACGAGCGCGAGGAGCTGGTCTCGACCTATATGGGCAACTTCCTCGCCATCCCGCACGGCACCAACGAGGCCAAGGACTCGGTGAAGCGTTCCACCATGTCCTTCGTGCGGTACCCGGAGGGCATCGACTGGAGAGGCAATCCGGTGAAGTTCGTCGTCGGCATCGCGGGCGCGAACAACACTCACATGGACATCCTGCAGAAGGTCGCGATCACCTTCAGCAACCTGGAGCAGGTCGACAGGCTCGAGCGTGCCGGTTCCGTGCAGGAGATCGTTGACATCCTGAAGGAGGCGTGAGATGAAGGCACTCAGGTTCCATGCCCCCGGGGACGTCCGGCTCGAGGACGTTCCGGAGCCGGTGTGCGGGGCGGACGAGGTGAAGATCCGTGTCCGCAACTGCTCGACCTGTGGCACCGACGTCAAGATCCGCGCCAACGGCCACGTCAACATCACGCGCGTGACGACGATGGGGCACGAGATCGCGGGCGAGGTCGTCGAGGTCGGGCCCCAGGCCGTCGGCGGGTTCGCCGTCGGAGACCGTGTGCAGGTGATCGCCGCGGTGCCCTGCGGCGACTGTCACGAGTGCCGCAAGGGCTGGATGGCCGTGTGCCAGAACCAGACGTCGGTCGGTTATCAGTACGACGGTGGCTTCGCCGAGTACATGATCGTGCCACCCGAGGTGCTGCGCGTCGACGGGCTGAACCGCATCCCCGACGGGGTGGGGTTCGACGAGGCGTCGGCCGTCGAGCCGTTCGCCTGCGCCATCAACGCACAGGAGCAGCTCGGCATCCAGGAGGGCGACGTCACGGTCGTGTTCGGCGCGGGCCCGATCGGCTGCATGCACATCAGGATCGCGCGCGGTGTGCACAAGGTGGGCACCGTGATTCTCGTCGACGTCAACGCCGAGCGGCTCGCGATGTCGGCGGCCGCGGTTCAGCCCGACGTGACGATCGACGCGTCGGCCACGGACGTCGTCGCAGAGGTCATGAGGCTCACCGAAGGGCGGGGTGCGGACGTGATCATCACGGCCACGCCGGCCAACGTGACCCAGGAGCAGGCCATCGCGATGGCGGCGCGCAACGGGCGGATCTCGTTCTTCGGCGGGCTGCCGAAGACCAACCCGACCATCACGTGCGACAGCAACCTGGTGCACTACCGGCAGCTCCACCTCCACGGGGCGAACGGCTCCGCGCCGGAGCACCACAAGGCGGCCCTGGCATACATCGCCTCCGGGCAGATCCCGGTGCGCGACCTGATCACGCGGCATGTGCCGCTGGAGCAGGCCCTCGACGCCCTGGATATCGTGGCGCGCGGTGAGGCCATCAAGGTCACGGTCGAGCCCTGAGCCCTTAGGGTGGGCGGCATGTACGCGGAGGAACGGCAGAGCGCCATTGTGACCTGGGCCCGGGAGTTGGGACGGGTCTCCGTCGCCGAGTTGGCCACCCGATTCGGAGTGACGGCGGAGACCATCCGGCGAGACCTGGACGCGCTCGCGCGCGACGGCCTGCTGAGCAGGGTGCACGGCGGCGCGGTGCCCCCGGACAAGCTGCCCCGCGGTGAGGCAACCGTCGGCCAGCGCGAGGTGGCGGCCCAGCCGGAGAAGCTGGCCATCGCCACCCGCGCGGTCTCACTCCTCCCCGAGGGTCGGGAGCTGACGGTGCTGCTCGACGCGGGAACCACGACGGCCCGGCTGTGCGGACTCCTGCCCGAGCGCGTGTCGACGGTGTTCACCAACTCGGTGCGCTCGGCGGGCGTGCTGGCCGAGCGGTCCGGCATCGAGGTGTTCCTCCTCGGCGGCCGGGTGCGCGGTGTGACGCAGGCCATCGTGGGCGCGGAGGCGCACGCCGCCGTCGACCGGCTCCGCGTCGACGTCGCGTTCATGGGCGCCAACGGATTCTCGGTGGAGCACGGCTTCTCCACGCCGGACCCGACGGAGGCCGCCATGAAGCAGGCGATGGTGCGGGCCGCCCGGCACGTCTACGTGCTGGCCGACTCGACGAAGTTCGGCTCGGACCAGACCGTCCGTTTCGCGGACCTGGCCGACGTCGACGGCCTGGTCACCGACCCGCGCCTCGCGCCCGGCGCGCGTGCCGCCCTTGAGGCGGCAGGACTCGAGGTCACCGTCGCCTGACGGGGCCTCTCGGCATACCCCAGAGGAGGGGCATCGGATGAGCGACAGGACCCTGGCGAAGGTGGTCACTTTTACCGCCAATCCCAGCATCGATCGGACGATCCTCCTGCCCGGCCCCCTCGCGCCCGGCGAGGTGACGAGGGCGCGGGCCGTCACGGAGCAGGCCGCGGGCAAGGGCGTGAACGTCGCCCGGGTGCTGAGCCTGGCCGGTTGCCCTTCGACGGTGGTGGCCGCCGGCGTCGACGACGCGTTCCTGCGTCTCGCGGAGGC
This sequence comes from Arachnia sp., assembly GCA_047602285.1. Lineage (GTDB taxonomy): Bacteria > Actinomycetota > Actinomycetes > Propionibacteriales > Propionibacteriaceae > Arachnia. The sequence goes on along the minus strand of JASGHR010000001.1, from coordinate 627,366 downwards.
GGCGCGGCCGTCCCTCGACGTGCTGGGCCAGCGCCTCAGCGCCGGCCAGCGGGTGCGGGTGAACACCACGCTCACGGACCCGGACGGCGTCACGACGAAGGTGAACGAGGCCGGGCCGACGCTGACGGCCGAGCAGCTGGAGGTCGCCTCCGAGATGCTGCTCGCCTCCGCCCGCGGTGCCGCGTGGGTGGCGCTCTCCGGATCGCTCCCGCCGGGTGCCCCCGCGGGGTGGTACGCGGACCTCGTGCTGCGGCTGGGTCGGCTCGGCGCGCGGGTCGCCGTCGACACGTCGGGCGCGGCGCTGGACGCCGTTCTCGCGGGGCTGCCCGTCGGCCGGTTCGACCTCATCAAGCCCAACTCCGACGAGCTGGCCCAGCTGGTGGGCGGGGACGCGGCGGCCTTCGAACGCGCCGCGGAGGCGGGGGAGACCGCCGAGATCGTGTCGGCGGCCCGGGCGCTGAACCAGCGCGGTGTCGCCCATGTGCTCGTCACGCTGGGCGGCGCCGGTGCGGTGCTGGTCACCGCGGACGGCGCGTGGTTCGGCCGCGCGCCGCGCACCAGGGTGCAGAGCACCGTCGGCGCCGGCGACTCGTCCGTGGCGGGCTTCATCCTCGCCCATGTGGCCGGCCGGTCTCCGGCGGACTGCCTGGCCTCGGCCATCGCGTACGGCTCAGCCGCCGCGGCCCTCCCCGGCACGACGCTCCCGGCCCCGCACGACCTCCCCGCGGACCCCGTCGACGTGTCCCGGGTGGAGCTGAGCTCCGCTGGCTGAGCCATCCGCCGGGGACGGCGAACAGCCCGCGACGGGGCCTCCGCGCAGATCGCGGCCGGCGGGCGATGCGTGGGGCACGTGGAGTCAGAACTGGCAGACACTGTGTACATAATGACGCCTAATGCTATCATGTACGCATGGAAACGGTGACGAGTGAAGTGTCGACGCGCGAGTTGCGCGCTCAGCTCTCTGACGTGCTTGGTCGGGCGATGTATGCCGGGGAGCGGATCGGGGTGACCCGCAACGGCCGACTGGCTGCTGTCGTGGTCGGTGTGGCCGACCTTGAGGCCCTCGAAGAGTTCGAAATGGCGCAGGATGTGGCCGCTTACCGGGAGGCCAAGGCCGGGGACGACGGCGAGCGGGTCACCCTCGATGAGCTCCGAGCCGACCTGACTTCGTGAAATACCGCGTCAACCTGACCACTGCGGCCGCCCGCGAGATCAGGAAGCTACCCAGGCCCGCGCGTGACCGCGTGCTCGACGCGATCGAAGACCTGGCCGACGACCCGCGTCCCCACGGTGCGCGCAAGCTCGTCGGTGAGGAGTGCGCCTGGCGGGTAAGGGTCGGAGACTACCGGGTGATCTACGAGGTCCTGGACGCGGAGCTGACGGTCACCGTGGTGCGCGCCGGACACCGCCGCGAGATCTACCGCTGACTGAGGCTGATCGCGGCGAGGCGCGAGCAGATCAACAACGTTCCTGGGATTCGAGGCTGCGGGCGAAGCAGCGCAGGATCGCTGTCCAGCCCTGGGTGTAGCCGAGCTGCACACCCAGGCGGGCCGGGTCGATGCCCTGCCATCCGCTATGCACGAGCGTGACCAAGGTGACCTGCGGGGAGACGGCTTTGAACGTCACGGTGATGACGGTCTGTTCCAGGCCGGGGGTGACGTGCCAGTCCATCGCGAAGCGGTGCGTCGGCTCCCAGGTCAGCAGGGTGCCCCAGCGGGCGCGGCTCCCATCGCGACGTATCTCGGTGATCGCCCCACCAGGGCGACGGTCGACCTCAACATCGATGACCTCGCCGGGGGCCATCGAGTAGTCCTTGAGTGGCCACCAGTCCGCGAGCGTGTCGAGGAACAACGCGAACGTCTCTGGTGCCGGGCAGCGCACCGTGACCTCCGCCATCACCGCATCTTCCAGAGGGTTCGGCTCCGACTCGTCACGAGGCACCGCCGAGAGGTGCCGGTTCCGGTTCTGCTCAGCAGCCATGATCAGCCCACCTCCCGCTGCTCGCCCGCGTCACTGTGGTATTCCGCCTCGGTGACGGACTGCGCGACTTTGAGGCTCGACGCCCACAGGTCGTTGAGGTAACTGCGCAGTTCTTCCAGCGCGTCGGCGTCGGCCCGGTACAGGCGGCGTGCGCCGTCGCGCCGCTCGACCAGCAGCCCCACGTCCTTGAGGACGCGCAGATGCTGGGAGACCGCGGACGCCGACACGTCGGAGAACTGAGAGCTGATCTGACCGGCGGGCAGCTCGTTCTCCGCGACCAGTTCGAGGATCGCGCGGCGGCGCGGCTCGGCGAAGGCTTGCAGCGCCTGTTCCCGGTTCAGGGTCATGCCGCACCGAACCCGTCACGATCCCACAGGCCCACCTGGTGCCCGTCCGGATCGGCGAACACCGCGATGGTGCCGAAGCCCGGAATCTCGGTCGGCTCCTGCACGATGCTGCCGCCGAGTTCGATCGCGCGCGCCAGGCCAGCCGCCAGATCGGGCTCGTGGAAGTAGACCCGGATACCACCGGCCCCGCCGTCCATCACCGGGCCGATGCCGCCGCCGGCGGCACCCTCGCCCGACTGGGTATCCACGACCGCGTAGCCGCCCATCTCCGGCAGCGCCATCACCTGCCAGCCGAACATCTCGCGGTAGAACGACTGCGCGCGCTCCATGTCCGGCGACGTGACCTCGAAGTACGACAGCTTCGATCCCATAGCGACTCCTTTGTTCAGTCGGTACTTGATTTAGCACACACTAAACTGAGCGCAGACTAAAATCAAGCTCTCGGGGAGCCGAGGTGATGGCGGCCGCAATGCGACCAAGGCGACGATCGTCTCGCGAGGGCGGGCGGTTGTGGCTCGACGCGCCCGACGGCGTCTTGTCGAGCAGAACTCGTCGCCGATGTCACAGGAAGGCTTGCGGCGACGTAGAGGCGGGTGAACAACCCCTGCGACGAGGAGCTCACCCGTGCTTCGTTTCTTCCACCCCGCGCGCCGACTCTCGCACGTCGTGGTTCCGCTGATCCTGCTGACGACGGGGGGCGGCTGCAGTTCTGCCGCGCCGGATGACGGCCTAACGGGGTTGCGTCGCGCGGGCGATGTGCCATCGGCGGTTGCCTCGTCTGGGAGCCGCTCGGCGGAGACGACCTCGTCCGCGCCGCCCCGTCCAGGTCAGCCGGCCGTCGAGCCTCTGCCCCTTCAGCACTACATGCTGGTGGGGCGCGATTACGACACGGTGAGGCAGGCTCTGGCGGAGCTGGCGGCGCAGTGCATGGCGGACCAGGGGTTCGACATGGAGGCGCGGCAGCCTCCGCCGGCGCGGGGCATGCTGATCGACATCACCTTCCGCCGCTACGGCGCCCCGGAGACGCTGGAGGACGCGAAGGAGGCCGGGTACGGCGTCCCGGCACGGGCCGAAGGCGGCTCCGACGAGGACCTTGACGAACCGCTGTCCGACGCGGCATTGGCTGCCTACATGGGTTCCGAGGACGAGATGCACGAGGCCTGGAAGAAGAGGCGCAGGGCGGGCTGCGTGGGCGAGGCTGATCGACAGCTGATGGGGGACGCGAGCGTCATCGAGGCCAGTGGCCTGGCTCAGGCCCAGCTGGTTCAGGATGTCAACATAGATCCTCGGTCGACGGACTCGCCCGAGACAAGGGAGGCGACGCGGGAGTTCAGCGGGTGCATGGCACGAGCGGGCTATCCAGGTCTGGAGGATCCGTTCGACGTTCCGGCCCAGTTCGAGGCCGGCGATGAGTCCGGTCGGCCGAGCGATGCGGAGAAACAGGCCGCGGTCACCCAGTTCGGCTGCTTCGAGGAGAGCGGCGTCCGCGAGGCGATGCGGGCGGCGGAGGTGGCGTTCCAGACGAAGGCCATCGAGGCGAACCCGGAGGCGTTCGCGCAGATTCGGCGCGAACTCGACGACGTGGTCCGGCGGGCGACGACGGTGGTCGCGGAAGGAAGCGGGCAGTAGATGGCGACTCGACAGGACGGGGCCCCTGCCGATGCGCGGCCGGGACGCGCAGGCATGACGCTCGGGCGGCCGCAGCGTGCGTTCGCGATTCTCGTGACGGTCGCCGTCGCCTCGATGGTGCTGGGCATCCTGCTGGGGCGCGCGGTCCGCTCACCGGCCCAGCAGCTCGCTGACGCGGCGCCGCCGGAGCTGTCGGTGATCACCGCGGAGGTGAGCGAACGCGAGCTGTCGGGGGAGATCGTCGTGCGCGGCGCCGTCGCGATCGGGCGAACGGTATCGGTGGGCCCGGTGGCGTCATCCAACGCGCTGTCGGTGGTCACGAAGGTGGCCGTCGAGCCGGGCGAGGCGGTGACGGTGGGCGCGCCGCTGATCGAGGTGTCGGGGCGGCCGGTCTTCCTGCTGCGGGGCGAGTTCCCCGCCTATCGCGACCTGAAGGTGGGCGACGAGGGCCCCGACGTCGAGGCGCTCAATGCGGCCCTCGACGGGCTGAAGCTCACCAGCGGCAAGGGTGACGAGTTCACGACCAAGACCTCCGATGGGCTGGCCGCCCTCTACCGGAAGGCCGGCTACGAGCCACCGTCGGGCGGCGGCCTCGATCTGAGGGAGGTGGTGTTCGTGCCCGCGTCGACCGCGAGCGTGTTGAGCGTGGGGGCGCGGGTGGGTGAGACGTCCGAGGCCGATGGCCTGGTGGTGCTGGCCGCCGGGGAGACCGTCGTGACGGCCACCGTGCCGCCTAAGGATGCGGCCGCCGTCGAGGTGGGCAACGAGGCAGCCATTCACCTCGACGATGGCACCACGGTCGCGGCGGAGGTGACGAGCGTCGAGGTGGGCGACACGCTGGCGACCACGATCGTGTCGCTGCGCCCGGAGAAGGCGCTCGACGCTGCGCTCAACGGGGCCGACCTGCGCGTCGTCATCCAGCAGACCTCGCTCTGGGCGTCGGTGTTGACCGTCCCGGTGCCCGCGGTGTTCGCGCGGGCTGATGGGCAGCCCGTGGTGGTGCGGGTCGACGCCGCGGGCGGGCGCGAGGTGGTGCCGGTGACGGTCGGCGACATCGTCGGCGGGTTCGCTGAGGTCGCCGCTGCGAGCGGGGTGCTGCTGAGCCAGGGCGACGAGGTGATCGTCAGCGGTCCGGGGCTCGAGTCGTGACGGCGCTGATCGCGATGGAGGGCGTCGAGCGGCGCTACGCCGGTCCGCCCGAGGTGTTCGCGCTCCGCGACGCGACGTTCGCCGTCGATCCCGGCGAGTACGTCGCCATCACGGGACCCTCGGGGGCGGGGAAGTCCACGCTGCTGAACATCCTTGGCTTCCTCACCAGGCCGACCGCCGGCCGCTACCTGTTCGCCGGCCAGGACGTCACCGGACTGACTGAGGCGGCCGCCGCGGGCATCAGGGCGCGGTGGATCGGCGTGATCTTCCAGGCCTTTCATCTGCTGAACGACCGCTCGGCGGCCACCAATGTCGCCATGGGTGCCCTCTACGGCGGCCATGACCTCAGCGACGCCGAGATCCGCGACCGTGCGGACGAGGCCCTGAACTGCGTCGGGCTGGCGCACCGCTCCCACGCGATGCCGTCGACGCTATCGGGCGGCGAGCGCCAGCGCGTCGCGATCGCGCGGGCCCTCATGATGCGTCCCCGGCTGCTGCTGTGCGACGAGCCCACCGGCAACCTCGACTCCCGCACCACGGGCGAGATCCTGGGCGTCTTCCGCCAGCTCAACGACGCCGGTCAGACGCTGGTGATGATCACGCACTCATCAGAGGTGGCTGCGGCTGCCGGCCGTACCCTCCAGGTGCGCGACGGCGTGGTGCGAGAAGGAGCCGCCGCATGATCGCGCCCGAGGAAGGCCGGCCCGACGCGGCACTGCCCGTCGCGGCACTGCCCGTCGCACGCCTCGGTTGGCGACGCGGGTTGGGCGAGGTGGTGGTCGCCGTCGGCTCCCGGCCGCTGCGCGTCGCACTCACCATCGCCGGCACCGTGCTCGGCATTGCGACGCTGGTGGCCGTGCTCGGGCTGACCACCAGCGCGCAGGGCCAGATCTCCGACCGGTTTTCCTTCCTGCGGGCCACCGCCGTGGAGATCGAACCCCTTGACCTGACCGTCGGCGTGGGCGGCTTCACCCCGGAGGGCGTCGCGCGGGTGGCGAAGATCGACGGCGTCAACGCCGCCGGTATCGCCTGGGAGATCGACACGAACACGTCCTTCGCCGTGAGCACGACCGTGGTCCGCGACCAACTCGGCACGCCTCCCGCCGTCGGCATCTTCGCGGCCTCGGAGTCGATGCTCGACGCCAGCCGGGCCAGCCTGTGGACAGGGCGGGCCTTCGACGGGTTCTGCGTCGAACGCGAGTGCCGCGTCGCCGCGCTCGGATCGGTGGCCGCCGACCGGCTGGGCGTCACCATGGATCACCCCGAGGTGAATGTCTTCATCGACGGCGTCTCGTTCCGCGTCGTCGGCATCTTCGGCGACATCCAGCGCAACACCGAGATGCTGGGCGGAGTCGTCATTCCGCACACCACCGCGCTCGCGCTCTGGGGGGACCCGAAGGCGACGCCGTGGATGAGCGTCGACACCAGGATCGGTGCCGCCAGCACGGTCGGGCGACAGGTGCCCTACGCCCTGCGCCCCGACAAACTCGACGCCTTCACGGTCGCCACGCCGCCAGACCCGAGGCAGTTGCAGGAGACCGTCGGCAGCGACCTGACGACGCTCTTCCTCGCCCTCGCGGGGATCACGCTGCTGGTGGGGGCGTTCGGCATCACGAATCTCACCACCGTGTCGGTGATGGAACGCATCCCCGAGATCGGGCTCCGTCGCGCGCTCGGCGCGACCCCGCGTCACATCGGTGCGCAGTTCGTCGGGGAGTCCAGTGTGCTCGGGCTCATCGGTGGCCTCATCGGCGCTCCGGTGGGGATCGCCGTCGTCGTCATCGTCTGTCTCGTGCGGCAGTGGACGGCCGTCATGCCTCCTTGGCTGCTCGCGACCCCGATCCTAGGGCTGCTCATCGGGCTCCTCGCGGGGGTCTATCCGGCGTTGCGCGCCGCCCGGATCGAGCCGGTCGCCGCGTTGCAGCGCTGATCGCCCCTGGTGTTCAGCGCGCGGTCGCGACGGCGTCGAGCAGGGACTCCCAGCCCGCGTCGGACAGGAACTCGACGGCCTGCTCCTCGCTCAGCGAGGGCGGGGTGGTGTCCGGCGGCACCTCGTCGCCGGGCAGGGAACCCATTCCGACGCGGAGCGTGATCGTCGCGCCGTCGGCGCGTTGCCTGCCCCACTCGCGCACCCCAGGTCCCGCTGCGAGCGTGACCTCCCAGAAGGTGTTGTCGTCGGCCAGGGGGGAGGAGATGTGCAACTCTTCCTTGTCCTGCTCCACGTCGGGGCTCGAGCCGAGGACGACCTGCACCGGTACGTCAGCTCCCAAGACGCCGTCGGCCACGTAGCGGTCTCCGGATCGTGCGGGGTCGGGTTCCGAGGCCATGACCTTCGCCCCGAGGCGTGTGTCGAGCAGTGACTCGACGGCGTGCTGCACCTCGGCGTCGAAGGCGATCGGGTGCGGGTCGGGTGTCGTAGGCAACCGCGAGATGGCGGGAGGCGAGGGCGAGGTCGCGACGCTCGGCCGCTCAGGAAGGCCGATGAACGAGTACGCGCTGATGCCGAGGGCCGCCACCACGGCGATGGACACCGTGCCCGCCGCGATGCGGCGGGTGCGGAGACGCCGCTCGCCGCCGTGGATGGCGCGCTGGACGAGCGCGGAGGTCTCCGCAGGGGTCAGCGGGACGTGGGTCGGGTCGTCGGTCATGCGAGGCTCCTTCGTCCGGCTTCGGGCGCGAGGTCGGAGCTTGCGCGGAGCTTGGCCAGCGCACGGGACGCCGTCTTGCGCACCCAGGCGTCGGACCGGCCGAGCAGCGTGGCCACCTCCGCGGAGCCCATGCCCTCGCTGTATCGCGCGATGACCACCGCCCGCTCCGTCGCGGTGAGGCGTCCGAGAGCGCGGCGGAGGTCGATGCTCCGCGCGCCGTCCCACTCCGGCACGGCGAGGTGGGGGAAAGCGTCGGTGACCAGCTCCGACGCCGCTCTCCGTCGTCGACCGGTGACGAACTGCCGGTACAGCGTCTGCTTCGCGTACGCGAGCGGGTACGCGGCGTGGTCGATGCGATGCCAGTGGATGTACATCTTCGTCAACGTCTCCTGCACGAGGTCCTCGGCCAGGTGCCGGTCGGCGGTCAGCATCAGGGCGTGCCGAAAGAGAGGGCCGGCGGCCTCAGTGGCCCAGCCCTCGAAGTCGTCACGCTCGCCCATGCGCGCCTTCCGTCACCGTTCATCCACCTCTACGTGTCGGGCGACCGGGTTGTGACACAACGCTTAAGAGTGCAGGTTTCGTTCACATCTGAACGAAACCTGCACTCTTAAGCGTTGAATAGGTCGTCTGCTCTGTGGGGTCAGGCGAGGCGGGCGGCGATCCGGTCGCCGATCTCGACGGTGCGGAACTTAGCCGCGCCGCGCTCGGCGATGTCGGCCGACACCGCGTCGTCGATCTTCTTCGCCAGCTCGGGCTTGCCGAGGTGGTCGAGCAGCAGCGCCATGGAGGAGATGGCCGCAGTGGGATCCGCGATTCCCTGGCCTGCGATGTCCGGGGCCGAGCCGTGCACGGGCTCGAACATCGACGGGAACTCGCCGCTGGGGTTGATGTTGGCCGACGCGGCCAGGCCGATGCCGCCGGTCACGGCCGCGGCGAGGTCGGTGACGATGTCGCCGAACAGGTTGTCGGTCACGATCACGTCGAACTGCGCCGGGTCGACCACCAGCGCGATCATCGCAGCGTCGATGTGCAGGTAGCGCTGCTCGACATCCGGGAACTCGCGCCCGACCTCCTGGAACACGCGGTTCCACAGCGACCCGGCGTTGACCAGCACGTTGTGCTTGTGCAGCAGCGTCAGCTTCCCGCGGCGCGCCTGGGCACGGCGGTAGGCGTCGCGCACTACGCGCTCCACGCCGTAGGCGGTGTTCACGGAGACCTCGGTGGCCAGCTCCTGCGGGGTGCCGACGCGCACAGCGCCGCCGTTGCCGCAGTACAGCCCCTCGGTGCCCTCGCGGACCACGACGAAGTCGACGTCCTTGCCGTCGACGACGCTCGGCGCCAGCGGGGTGGGCACGCCCGGGTACAGCTTGGACGGGCGGAGGTTGACGGCGTGGTCGAACGCGAAGCGCAGCTTCAGCAGCAGGCCGCGCTCCAGGAGGCCGCTGGGGATCGCCTTCGAGCCGGGGGCCGCGCCGACGGCGCCGAGCACGATGGCGTCGACGCCCTTCAGCTCCTCGAGCACGGAGTCGGGCAGCACCTCTCCGGTGCGCTGCCAGCGCTCGGCGCCGAGGTCGTAGTGGACGAAGTCGAACGCATCGGGCCCTGCGACCGCGGTCAGCGCCTTGAGCGCCTCCGCCGTCACCTCGGGGCCGATGCCGTCGCCGCCGATGACGGCAATGCGGGCTGAAGTCATGGGGGAGACCCTACGGAGGGCGGGCGCGCCGTGGCGGCCGTCTCACATGTCCGTCCACTGAATGAGACACCACGTCCCCTTGTCGGACGCGTAGGCTCAGCTTGTTCCCCGACCAGATCCCCAGGAGCCCTCATGCCGACGTTGCCCGTGCGCCCTGCCGAGTTCCACGTGTTCGACACCTCGCTGCGCGATGGTGGCCAGCAGGAGGGGCTGAACCTCTCCGTCAACGACAAGCTGCGAATCGCGGGATATCTCGACGAACTGGGCGTCACGTTCATCGAGGGCGGCTGGCCCGGGGCCAACCCCGCGGACACCGAGTTCTTCCAGCTGGCCAAGAACCTGGACCTCAAGCACTCGAAGCTCGTCGCGTTCGGCGCCACCAGGAAGGCCGGAGCCAAGGCGGCCGAGGATGCGCTCACCCGCGCCCTCGTCGACGCCGACACCGACTACATCTGCATCGTCGCCAAGTCGCACGACGAGCACGTCTACCGCGCGCTGCGCACCACGCTCGAGGAGAACCTCGAGATGATCACCGACACCGTGCAGTACCTGCGCTCGGAGGGCAAGCACGTCTTCGTCGACTGCGAGCACTTCTTCGACGGCTACCGGGCCAACCCCGAGTACGCCATCAAGGTGGTCCAGACGGCGCACGACGCCGGCGCGGAGGTGGTCGTGCTGTGCGACACCAACGGTGGCATGCTGCCCAGCTGGATGGGCGAGGTCGTCGAGGCCGCCGCAGCCACCGGGGCGAAGCTCGGCATCCATTGCCACAACGACACCGCCTGCGCCGTCGCCAACACCCTCGCCGCCGTCGAGGCGGGCGTGATGCACGTGCAGGGCACGTTCAACGGGTACGGCGAGCGCACCGGCAACGCCGACCTCTCCGCCCTGATCCCCAACCTGCAGATCAAGTACGGCTGGGAGATCCTGCCGCCCGAGCAGCTCGCCGAGCTCACCCGGATCGCGCATGCGATCGCGCTGGTGGCGCACCAACCGCTGCTGGGCCGCCAACCTTATGTCGGCCACTCGAGCTTCGCACACAAGGCGGGCCTGCACGCGTCGGCCATCAAGGTGGACGAGAACCTCTACCAGCACATCGATCCGGCCATCGTCGGCAACGACATGCGCATGCTGATCTCGGACATGGCGGGCCGGGCGAACATCCAGATCAAGGGCGAGCAGCTCGGCTTCGACCTCGGCGACCGCGAGCAGGCCGCCCGGATCACCGGCGTCGTGAAGGCTCGCGAGGCCGAGGGCTACTCGTACGAGTCGGCCGATGCGAGCTTCGAGATGCTGCTCCGCGACCAGCTGGGCGTCCTCGAGCTGCCCTTCGAGGTGCAGTCGTGGCGCGTGTTCACCGAGGAGCAGGCCGGCGTCAACACCTCAGAGGCCACGGTCAAGCTCACCGCGAAGGGTGAGCGGCAGATGGTCGTCGGCGAGGGCAACGGCCCCGTCAACGCGCTCGACGCCGCGCTGCGGGCCGCGCTCACGCCCGCGTTCCCCGCCGTCGCCGAGTTCGAGCTCACCGACTACCGCGTCCGCATCCTCGACGAGGGCCACGGCACCGACGCCTCCGTGCGCACCCTCATCGACACCGCCTACAACGGCTACTCGTGGACCACCGTCGGCGTGGGCACCAACGTCATCGAGGCCTCGTGGGAGGCGCTGAGCGACGCGCTCGCCTACGGCATCATGAGCTACCTCGTCCCGCAGGAACAGGAGTGACGGAGCGCCCCGGCGTCGCCGTCGTCCCGTACGGGGCGAGCAAGGGCGCGCTGGACCGCATCGTCACCGCCGCCGCCGTCGAACTCGGCCCGGCAGGGCTGCGCGCCAACGTCATCAACCCGGGCCCCATCGACACAGGATGGATGACCGACGAGATCCGCGAGTCTGGCATCCGCGCCACGCCCGCCGGACGTCTGGGCACGCCGTCGGATACTGCCGACCTGGTGCGGTTCCTCCTTTCGCCGCAGGGCGCGTGGATCACCGGTCAGGTGCTCTACAGCAGCGGCGGCTTCAAGGTCGGCTGACCACCTCCCCTGACGCCTGCCTTCTGACGGTGACGCCTGTCTTGCACCATGACGCCTGCCTTGTTCGGGCGTGGAGGGCAGGCGGCACGACGGAACGCTGGCGTCACGGGTAGAAGGCAGGCGTCGGGGGCGAGCGGTGGGTGGCCGGCCGCGGCTACCCTGGTGCCCATGCGCATCGCACGTTTCGCCATGGCCGGTCAGGATCCCGCGTACGGGATCATCGAACTCGCGGTTGACGGGGGAGATCACCCCGACACCATCGCCACGCTGACCGGGGACCCGCTCGCGGGCGGCCCGGTCAACTACACGGGTGAGCGGCACGACCTCGACGACGTCCGGCTGCTCGCGCCCGTGATCCCGCGGTCGAAGGTGGTGGCGGCGGGACGCAACTTCGCCGACCACGCGCAGGAGCTGGGCAACGAGGTGCCGGCCGTTCCGCTGATGTTCTACAAGCCCAACACGTCGGTGATCGGCCCGGAGGAGACCATCATCCGGCCGGCAGGCTGCACCGACCTGCACTACGAAGGCGAGCTGGCCGTCGTCATCGGGCGCATCTGCAAGCAGGTCCCGCTCGAGCGCGTGCCCGAGGTGATCTTCGGCTACACCATCGCCAACGACGTCACGGCGCGTGACTGGCAGCACTCCGACGGGCAGTGGTTCCGCGCGAAGGGCTCCGACACCTTCCTGCCGCTCGGCCCCTGGATCAACACGCACCTTACGCTGGAGGAGGCGGGCAAGCTCCGGATCGAGACCAGGCTGAACGACGAGGTGGTGCAGGACGACTCGACCTCCCGCATGGTCCTCGGCATCGCAGAGCTCATCGCGCACATCACGGCCTCGATCACGCTCCTGCCGGGCGACGTCGTCCTCACCGGCTCGCCCGCGGGCGTCGGCCCGATGCAGCCCGGCGACGTCGTGCACGTGTCGATCGACGGCCTGGGCACCCTGAGCAACCCGGTCGCCGACGCGTGAGCGCGGCCCCCGGGCTCCTCGTCAGCGCGCCGGCGGCCAACCCGCCGTCGGGCCTGACCTACCCGCTCGTGCTGCGCCGCGACGGGTTCACGCCGTTTCAGCCGATCTTCGGCCTGCTCGCCGGCTTCCTCGGTTTCTCGCTCGCCATCCCGCTGGTGTCGCTGCTGGTGCTGCGCATCGGTCACCTCTTCCGGGGAGGGGAGTGGGAGCAGTACCAGCAGCTGGCGCTGAGCTATCAGCTTCCCGAGGGCCCGGTGGCCTCGCACCTCGCGCTCGCGCTGCTCATCCCCATCTCGATGATCGTGGTGCGCTACGTGCACGGGGTGCATCCGCGGTGGCTCGCGTCGGTCCAGCCGGGCATCCGGTGGCGCTTCCTGCTCGTGGCCCTCGGTGTCGCGGTCGTGGTGCTGAACGGCGTGCTGTGGCTGTCGTTCGCGGCCCAGGGCGGGCTCACCTTCCACAGTGGGCAGCAGGGCTGGCCCACGTATCTGGCGCTCATCTGCCTCACCGCGCCGCTGCAGGCGGCGGCGGAGGAGGTCTTCTTCCGCGGCTACGTGCTGCAGGCCATCGGGTCGGCGACGGGGCGCACGTGGGTGGGCGTCATCGGCTCCTCGCTCCTGTTCGCTCTGATGCACGGCGTGCAGAACCCGGCGCTGTTCGCGCACCGGCTGGCGTTCGGGCTGCTCGCGGGCTCGCTCGTGGTGCTCACCGGGGGCCTGGAAGCGGGCATCGCCGCGCACGCCGTCAACAACGTTGCCGCCTACGCCTACGCGATGTTCACCACCTCGGTGGCCGAGCTGCGGGCCGTGAGCGCCATCTCCTGGGCGGACGCCTTCTTCGACATCCTCGGCTTCGCGGCCTTCGCCGCGGTGGCCTGGTGGGTGGGGTCGCGGATGAGGCTGGCGACCAGGACGCCGTGATTTGTTGCCCCTCTCGGCGATGGTGTACTGTTCTTTCTCGTGCCCGGGAAACCGAGCATCTAGGGAATCGGGTAACTGAATCTCTAGGGGTATGGGGTAATTGGCAGCCCGCCGGATTCTGGTTCCGTCAGTCTAGGTTCGAGTCCTAGTACCCCTGCGGAAGGTGTAAGCTTTCCAAGCGCTAGAGGCCCCGTTGTGTAGCGGCCTAGCACGCCGCCCTCTCAAGGCGGTAGCGCGGGTTCGAATCCCGTCGGGGCTACAAACCGAAAAGGGACCCGGTCATGTGACCGGGTCCCTTTTCATTACCCGGCTTCGGGAACGGAGCGGGGCGCAGCGGCCGGAGCCTTATCTGGGAGGATTCTCCGGTGAACAACGAAGCTCCGCGTACGAGAATCAGTGTTGTCCGTGAAGCGTTGACGTCGGCAGTGTTCAGCGTGCGGCAGGCCGCCGCGTGGACGCCCGGGTGGCTGGCCGCGCTGGTCAGTCTTCAGCTCCTGATGGCGCTCACGCCCGCGGCACAGGTGCAGCTCGTGGCGATGCTGGTGAACACCGTCGACGAGGGCGAGCGTGGCGATATCTGGTTGCCGCTGCTCTTGCTCTCTGGCTTCATGGGGCTGTCGCTCGTGACCGACGGCCTTTCCATCGGCTTGGCGGAGCGGCAATCTGTGCGCCTCGCCCGCCACTACCAGCGGCAGCTCCTCAGCACACTGACGAAGATTCCCCCGCAGCGGTTGGCCACCGAGGAGACGAATTCCGAGGTCCAGGCCTGCCGCGGCGCGCTGTGGCACCTGGCGCAGAACAGCAAGCACACGATGTCGGCGGTGACCGCGGTCATCGGCGCCGCCGCCCTGTGCGCCTCGGTATGGTCGCTCAGCCCAGCGGCGGGCATCCTCGTGGTGCTGGCGGTGGTGCCCTCGATGCTGGCCTCCTCTTGGGCGGCCATCAAGCAGGATCGGCAGTGGCCGAAGATCGGCGAGTACCAGCGCAAGATGGGCTACTGCCAGGAGCAGCTCGTCTTTGCGCGCACCGGCACCGAGCTGGCGACGCTGGGCTCCGGGGGACGCATGGTCCGCCTCACCGACGAGGCGCAGGGCCAGCACGATCGGCTGTTCGACGCGCTCCTGAACACGATCATGCGCGGCGATTTCGCCGCCGGGATGCTCACGGCGGGGATCATCGCCGCCGCGCTGGCCTCCATCGCCTTCGGCCAGGGAGGCGGGGCCGGGATCGCGGCCGGCACCCTCGGCGTCATCGCCGGTGTGGGGGCGACGAGCGGCGCCGGGTACTCCTACGGGAGGCTGATGAGCAACGCGCCGAAGGTCACGCGGTTCCGTGAGTTCCTCGACTCCGTCGAGCCCGCGCAGCCCACCGTCGTCGTCCCGGTGGTGCACGAGCTGCGCGGCGAGAACCTCCGCGTCACGTACCCGGGCAAGGAGGTGCCTGCGCTCGCCGGGTTCTCGTTCTCGGTGCGACGCGGCGAGACCATCGCGTTCGTCGGCGTCAACGGTGCGGGCAAGACCACGGCGATCAACGCGTTGATGGGCATCGTCGACCTCGACGAGGGGCAGGTGCTGATCGACGGGCGCGCCGCCGAGGAGGTGTCGCGGATTCAGCGGCTGGGCTACTTCGGGTTGTTGACGCAGGAGTTCGGCCGCTATGAGTTGACCGTGCGGGAGTCAGTGGCGCTGGGCACGCCGGAGTTGGAGGTGCCCGACGAGCGGATCTGGGCGGCGCTCGACGCCGCCCGCGCGGGTGACCTGGTGCGGTCCTTCCCCGACGGCCTCGACACGCAGTTGGGCACGCAGTGGGGCGGCACCGGGCTTTCCGGTGGCCAATGGCAGCGCATCGCGCTGGCCCGGATCCATCTGCGCGGGGCGGGAGTGTGGCTGCTGGACGAACCGACGTCGGCCATCGACGCGGAGGCGGAGCAGGAGATCTTCGCCGAGCTGCGCCGCACCGCCGCCGAGCGGATCACCGTCGTGGTTTCGCACCGCGCGTGGACGCTGCGCGGCATGGACCGCATCTACGTGTTCGACGGCGGCCGCATCGTCGAGGAGGGCCGCTACGAAGACCTGCTTGCGGCGGGTGGGCGGTTCTCCGAGATCTTCCGCGAGCAGGCCGCCTGACCGCTACTGGATGAGGAGTTGCTGCGTGACGATGTCGGCGTAGAGCGTCAGGCCGCGGGGGTCGGCGACGTGCAGCACGTCGGCCAGGGCGTCGGCGCCCGGCACCAGCGTCGTCAGGAGGTTGGGCTCGTCCAGGACCCGGCCTGGGTTGACGTGCACGCCGGCACGGCCGTCGAACACCGCGAGGTAGAAGATGTCCGCCTCCACCAGCTCCTGGAAGAAGTGGCTGCCGTAGCTCAGCTCCGGGCTGAAGCCGCCCGCGCTGTAGGTGTGCTCGCACAGGACGGCGAAGCGATTCAGATCCACGAAGTGCGTGGGCACGCCCAGCGACGCCGTCGTCGTGCCCCACCGGCCCGGCCCCATCAGCATGGCCGCTCGGCCGTCGAGGGCCCGGTTCACCTCGCCGATCAGCCGCGCCACCTCGTAGCGCTGCTGCTCGCCGAGATGGAGGTACACGTCCGGGCGCACGGCCACCACCAGATCGAGAGGGAGCTGCGCGTTGCCGCCCATGAATGAGCCGGTGGCCGAGATCAGGCAGCGCTCGGGGTCGACCGTGGGGAGCTTCACCGAACGCCCGACGCCCCTGGCCTGGAGCGGCCGGCACTGCACGAGGTTCAGCGAGGGCTGGCCGGAGCGGTCGAAGTTGACGGTGAACTCGGTGTCGACAGGGTGGTCGTAGCCCTCAGCCAAGCAGGCGAGCATGTCGGCCATGAGGGTCGGCAGGTCGCCGGAGAGCAGACCGCCGAAGTCGATCACCTCGAGCGGCCGCGCGGGCGCGGGGCGCCCCAGGTCCCGCAGCCGTCGCTCGGCGCCGACGTCGCGGCTGGCGAAGAGCCGCCAGTCGAGCCGCGCGGCCTTCTCGCGCGCCGCGTCGAGGCCGACGGTGCGGATGGCGTCGGCTGCGAGATCGATGACGTCGACGCGCCGCTGCGAGTACCGGCCGGCGTCCTCCTCGCCGACAGGGGAGGAGTGCGGGTCGGCCAGCGAGACGATCCGGGCGAAGTCGCGGCCTGTGCGGTCGACCGCGCGTGTGCCGAGGCCCACGACGAAGCGCGCCATGCCGCGGTCCGGCAGCGAGGGGTCCCAGACGTACAGGCTGGAGCTGTTGGCCACGCCTGCCGCGGGCGGGAAGAAGAGCTCGCCGAACAGGTCGCCGGACACGCGCTGCACCAGCACCGCCATCTGCTCGTCGCGGTCGCCCAACCCGCGGTCGGCCCGGTAACGGAGGGCATCGACGCCGACGGCAGAGGCGTAGACAGTGCGCACGGCGTCCTCGAAGGCCTCGAGCCGGGCGTCGGGGTCGCCCTGGTTGGCGAGGAAGACGCTCTCGTACTTGCCCGCGAACGCGTTGCCGTAGTCGTCCTCGAGCAGCGAGCTGGAGCGCACGATGATGGGCGCCGAGCCGAAGTACTCGAGGAGCTGGAGGAAACCCTCCCGGATACGCTGCGGGAAGCGGCCCGAGGGGACCAGGTCGTGCAGCTCGGACGCCGCGTCGAAGTAGCCGGTGCGCTTATGCCTGGTCCACAGCTCCCACCAGCCGTTGGCGATCAGGAAGCTGACGAAGACATCGGCGCCCACGAAGAAGGAGTCGTGCGGCTCGAGCCTGCCCGCGAACCGGCCCTGATCGTCGTGTTCGAGCATGGCCCTGGCGAGGAGCATGCCGACGGCCTTGCCGCCGATCCTGCCGGTGCCGATCATGCGGGAGGCGACCGCCAGCAGGTCGGGGAGGCCCATGTGGCGGCGACAGAGCTCAGCCACGCGGCCCTCGTGGCCCACCATCATGCCGAGCAGCTCGTCGCGGGCCCTCAGCTGGTCCTGCTCGTCGCCGCCGTCGAGTGCGCGCCAGGCGTCGTCGACCCGCCGCACCCAGGGATCCGGCGAGTCGACCCTCCGGGCCAGCGACGTGAGGAGCCGCGCCGTGACCCCCGACGACGTGATCGATATCGCGTCGCCGCCGGTCAGCAGGTGGGGAAAGAACATGGTGGGCGAGTGCCGCCGCCACACCTTGTGCGGATGCACGTACAGCTCGTCGTCGATGCGGTGCAGGTTCAGCAGCAGCTGCGTGGTCTCGCGGATCCCGGCGACGGTGGCGAACGTGTGCCGGTGTCGCAGCAGCGCGAAGTAGGCGATGGTGTCGAGCTCGAACAGGCGGGGACACGTGACCTGGAAGAAGTTCATCACCATCAGGTCGGAGTTCCAGGCCCGGTGAAGATCGGTCAGCGGGTCGAACACGTAGAACGAGCGGCGGCCGACGTCGGCGAGCAGGTCGAAGACCTCCACCGAGAAGCTCTCGAACCCGATCGTCGGGTCGATCAGGCGGGTCTCGATGTCCTCGTGGCCCACCAGCCACGGCTCCCGGAGCCCGAAGCGGACGTGCACGATGCGCCGACCGTCGCGCTTGGCCTGGGCGACGAACGGCTCGACCACCGCGGCGAAGTCGGCCACCGCGTCCACGCGCCAGACCACGTTGTCGCCGAGGCGCAGGCCGTCGACCGTCTCGTCCAGCCCCGCGATGCCGGTGCTCGGCCTCTCCTCCTCGGTCACGGCGACAACGTTAGTCGCGTGGGAGCAGGTTATTCAGGGTTTCCGCTCCGGCGCAGGACCTCGCTCAGCCGCTCCGCGGCGGCCAGGACGGCGGGCGCGTGCAGGCGGCCGGGGGAGCGGGTGAGGCGCTCGATGGGACCCGAGACCGACACGGCCGCGATGAGCTTGCCCGACGGCGCGAGCACCGGCGCGGAGACCGAGGCGACGCCCGCCTCGCGCTCGGCGACGGACTGCGACCAGCCGCGGCGTCGGACGGCCTGCAGCGTGGAGAGGGAGAACGAGGCGCCCTCCACCAGCTTCTCGAGCTTGTCGGGCTCCTCCCAGGCGAGCAGGACCTGAGCCGCGGAGCCGGCGCTCATCGGCAGCTGCGCGCCGACGGGCACGGTGTCGCGCAGGCCGTGCGGCCGCTCGACGGCGGCCACGCAGATCCGCGCGTCGCCCTGGCGGCGGAACAGCTGCACCGACTCGCCGGTGATGTCGCGCAGGCGGTTCAGGATGGGGCCGGCGGTGGCCAGCAGCGGGTCCTCGCCGGCCGACTCGGCCAGCTCGATGAGGCGCGGCCCGAGCACGAACCGGCCCTGGAGATCGCGTCCCACGAAGCGGTGGTGCTCGAGCGCGACGGCGAGTCGGTGCGCCGTCGGCCGGGCCAGCCCGGTTGCGGTCACGAGGCCCGCGAGGGTCAGGGGATTCCGCTCGAGGGCGGACAGCACAGCGGCCGCCTTGTCCAATACGCCAACGCCAGAAGTTTCGTCCATATGGTGAGATTAACAATCCGCATTGTGGACATGCAACCCCGAATGGCGCTCGACTGGACGCATACTCTGATTCAGAATCACCACCACAGCGAGAAGCGAGGGAGCCATGGGGAAGACCCTGAGCGAGAAGGTATGGGACGCGCATGTCGTCCGTTCGGTCGAGGGGGAGCCTGACCTGCTCTACATCGACCTTCATCTCGTGCACGAGGTGACGAGCCCCCAGGCCTTCGAGGGCCTGCGGATGGCCGGTCGTCCCGTGCGCCGCCCCGATCTCACGCTGGCGACGGAGGATCACAACACGCCGACGCTGAACATCCTGGCGCCGATCGCTGACCCCGTCTCCAAGAAGCAGGTCGACACGCTGCGCCAGAACGCCAAGGACTTCGGCGTGCGCATCCACTCGCTGGGCGACAAGGACCAGGGCGTCGTGCACATCATCGGCCCCCAGCTGGGCGTGACCCAGCCGGGCATGACGATCGTCTGCGGCGACTCGCACACCTCCACGCACGGCGCGTTCGGCGCGCTGGCCTTCGGCATCGGCACCTCAGAGGTGGAGCACGTGCTGGCCACCCAGACGCTGCCGCAGACCACGCCCAAGACCATGGCCGTCAACATCAACGGCGAGCTGCCCGACGGCGTGACCGCCAAGGACGTCGTGCTGGCGCTGATCGCCAAGGTCGGCACCGGCGGCGGCCAGGGCTACATCGTCGAGTATCGCGGCACCACCATCGAGAACCTGTCGATGGAGGGCCGGATGACGATCTGCAACATGTCGATCGAGTGGGGCGCCAAGGCGGGCATGATCGCGCCCGACGACACCACCTTCGCCTACCTCAAGGGCCGCCCGCACGCCCCCGAGGGCGCCGACTGGGATGCCGCCGTCGAGTACTGGCGGACGCTGAAGTCGGACGCGGACGCCACGTTCGACGTCGAGGTGGACATCGACGCCACCAAGCTGACGCCGTTCGTCACCTGGGGCACCAACCCGGGTCACGGCGTCCCGCTGGGCGCCGTCGTCCCCGCTCCCGAGGACTTCGACTCCGAGGTGGAGCAGGCCACGGCCAAGCGCGCGCTGGAGTACATGGATCTGACCCCGGGCACGCCGATGCGCGACATCAAGGTGGACACCGTCTTCCTCGGCTCCTGCACCAACGGCCGTATCGAGGACCTGCGCCTCGCCGCCTCCGTGCTGAAGGGCAAGAAGAAGGCCGACACCGTGCGCATGCTGGTCGTTCCCGGCTCCGCTCGGGTTCGCATCCAGGCCGAGCTCGAGGGGCTCGATAAGGTCTTCCTGGACTTCGGCGCCGAATGGCGCGCCGCCGGCTGCTCGATGTGCCTGGGCATGAACCCGGACCAGCTGGCCCCGGGCGAGCGCTCCGCCTCCACCTCGAACCGCAACTTCGAGGGTCGTCAGGGCAAGGGCGGGCGCACGCACCTGGTCTCGCCCGCCGTCGCCGCCGCCACCGCCATCGCCGGGCACCTGGCCGCCCCGGCCGACCTCTGATCGCGAGGAGTAGCTTCATGGAACCGTTCATCAACCACACTGGCATCGCCGTCCCGCTGCAGCGCAGCAACGTCGACACCGATCAGATCATCCCTGCGGTCTACCTCAAGCGGATCACCCGCACCGGCTTCGAGGACGGCCTGTTCTCCGCGTGGCGCAACGACCCCGAGTTCGTGCTGAACAAGGAGCCGTTCACCGCCGGCTCGATCCTGGTTCCCGGCCCCGACTTCGGCACCGGCTCGTCCCGCGAGCACGCCGTGTGGGCGCTGCAGAACTACGGCTTCAAGGTGATCGTCGGCACCCGCTTCGGCGACATCTTCCGCTCGAACTCGGGCAAGGCCGGCCTCGTCGTCGCGCTCATCACGGAGGCCGACCGCGACCTGCTGTGGGACGCGATCGACGCCGACCCCAACGTGCCCACCACGGTGGACCTGCCGTCGCAGACCATCACCCGCGGAGACCTGGAGATCAGCTTCCAGATCGACGACTACACGAAGTACCGCCTGCTGAACGGCCTCGACGACATCTCGATGACGCTGCAGCACGCCGACGACATCGCGGCCTACGAGGCCGGCCGTCCGTCGTTCAAGCCGAAGACGCTGCCTGCCCGCACCGCTGGCTGACGCGCCCCTCGCTCCACGCAGCGCCCCGCACCGACTCGGTGCGGGGCGCTGTTGCGTGTCGCTCGGGGACGTGGTACTCGGGTGGCATGGAGAAATGACGCACAACTCGGCTCCTGGTGCCCTACAGGGCAGAGAACGCCGAGTTGTGCGCCGTTTTTCCATGGCGGGGTCGGGTGTCCCCGGAACAAGGGTGTTGACACGGCTCGGAACCCGGCTTAATCTACAACCAAATGGTTGTACATGCTGCTTTCATGACAGACCTCACCGACGATGAGGTCAACCGGATCTTCCGGGCGCTTGCCGACGCGACGAGGCGCGACATCCTGAGTCGCACCCTCGTCGGTGAGGTGACGGTGTCGAACCTGGCGGCGGACTACGACATGAGCTTCGCGGCCGTGCAGAAGCACGTCGCGGTCCTGGAAGGAGCCGGTCTCGTGACGAAACTCCCCAGCGGCCGCGAGCGCAGGGTGCGCGCCAACCCAGAGACGATCCACAAGGCCCAGGCACTGCTCGATCACTTCGATCGGCTGTGGCGCGGTCGCATCTCCCGCCTCGACGATCTTCTCGCCGAGGACTCCTGAAAGGAACCGCCATGCCCATCACCTCAGTCACCAAGGACCCGGAGGCGCTGACGCTGACTGTCGTCGCCGACTTCCCGGTCACCGTGCGCCGCCTGTGGGATGCCTACGCCGACCCGCGCCAGCTGGAGCGCTTCTGGGGCCCGCCCGGGTGGCCGGCCACTTTCACCCGCCACGACATGGCGGCGGGCGGCCGCTCGCACTACGCCATGACCGGCCCCGACGGCGATCGGTCCTGCGGATTCTGGGAGTTCCTGTCGGTGGACGAGGGCACGGGGTTCGAGGTGCTCGACGGATTCGCCGACGCCGACGGCGTCCCCAACCCGCACATGCCCGCCATGCGCATGGTCTTCGCGTTCGAGGCCACGGAGTCCGGCTCGCGGCTGGTCACCACCACCCACTTCGGCTCCGTGGAAGAGCTCGAGCAGCTCGTCGCCATGGGCATGCTGGAGGGTATGAGCGCGGCCATGGGCCAGATCGACGACGTGCTGGCGGACCTCGCCTCCTTCGCGGCGGGCAACGGCACGCAGGTGCAGTTGCTGGGCGACAACCAGGCCCGCGTCTCCCGGATCATCCGCGGCACCGTCGAGCAGGTGTGGCGGGCCCATCACGATCCCGAGCTTCTCCGCCGCTGGCAGCTCGGCCCCGACGGCTGGAGCATGCCGGTGTGCGAGGTGGGCCTCGCCGTCGGCGACACCTACCGCTACGAGTGGGAGAACGACACCACGGGCGATCGGTTCGGCTTCACCGGCACGGTGAAGGAGGTCAACGCCCCCACGCGGGTCGTCACCACCGAGACGATGATCGGCACCGACGGCCCGACGCTGCTCAACGAGATGACGATCACCGCCCAGGAGTCCGGCGCCCTGCTGAGCCTGCTGTGCACCTACCCGGACAGCGAGACCCGCGAGACGATCCTCGCCACGGGCATGGCCGACGGCATGGAGACCAGCTACGCCCGCCTGGAGCGCGAGGTCCTCGGCGTTTCCTGACCTCCGCGGCGCGCCGATGTAGCCTGGCGCCATGATCGAGTTCCAGGCATCGGCGCGCCGCATCGGCGGGCGCACCATCGTCACGTTCCCCGCCGACGCGAGCGCTGAGTTGCCCTCTCGCGGGCAGGTCGCGGCGACGGTGGTCGTGAACGGCACCACGCTGGACGCCGTCGTGGAGCCCGACGGTAGGAAGGGCCACTGGCTGGGCATCGACGAACTGGGCCTGGACGACGGCGCCGACGTCTCGGTCCAGGTCACGCCGACCAAAGCCTGGCCCGAACCGGAGACGCCCGCCGACTTCCAAGCTGCGCTCGACGCCGCCCCGGACATCGCCGATGTCTGGGACGGCATCACGCCCATGGCCCGCTGGGAATGGGTGCGCTGGGTGGGCGCCACGCGCAACCCCGACACGCGCGCCAAGCGCATCACCGTCGCGATCGACAAGATGCGCCACGGCAAGCGCCGCCCCTGCTGCTTCGACCTCTCGTCCTGCACGGACCCCGAGCTGTCCCGGAGCGGCAAGCTCGTCGAGATCGCCTAGGGACCCCCTCAGCTGCTCGCGCTGTCGTACCGTCTCAGGGCGACGCGCCAGTGGACCGCGGTGACGGCGACACCGGCGACGAGCAGCGCGCCCACCCACCAGAACGCCCACAGTGGCTCGCCCAGGAGAGCCGATGCTGGGACCGCCCCCAGCAGGGCCGCCGGCGCGACCGTGCTGGACACCCGTGAGGCCGCCCCGCGGAAGGCGACGCGCGGATACTGCCCGGCGTCCCGCAACCCGCCGACGATGTCCTGCACAGGGGCCGCGGAACTCCACCAGAACGACAGCAGGCTCGCGTTGATCCAGAACACGCCCCAACACCCTGCGCCCAGCAGCATCAGCACGGCGCAGGCGAGGACGGCACCCGGCGCGACGGCCCGGCCGCCGAGGGTGAGGGCGGCGACGACGAGCGCCACGCCGGGCAGGACGCGCGTCAACTCCGCGGGCCGCACCCAGCGGGCGGTGGCCGCCACGAAGGCCGGGATCGGGCGGACGAGCAGGAGGTCGAGGTCGCCCTCGCGGACCGCCGCGTCGAACCGCGCCAGGTTGGGCGCGAGGGTCGCGTCGAGCAGTGCGGTGACGACCGTGAACAGCCCCACGACCACCATCGCGCCCGCGGTGTCCCACCCCGTCGCGTCGCGCGCGACGTGCGCCACCACCAGCGCGGGCACGAGCGCGACCCCCACCTCGGCGAGCGAGCCCACCGCCACGAGCACGGTCTGGGTGCGGAACTGCAGGTCGCGCGCGATCGCCTGCCGCCAGCAGGCCAGGTACCACGAGGCGATCCTTCGGGGCGCGGAGAGCCACCCGGCCGTCCGGGCTCTCATGCGCCCGCCGCCTCGTAGCGACGCACGCCGCGCCGCCACACCAAGGCCAACAGCGCCACCGCCCCGCAGGTCCAGGCCGCCATCGCGGCGAGGTCGACGGCGCGGGCGGGTGCGCCGCCCGTGAGAATCTCGAGCGGGAAGGCGAGTGTGAACCGGAACGGCTGCAGCCGCAGGAAGGGCTGGGCCGCCTCGGGCATCAGCATGAGCGGCACCACGGCGCCCGAGAGCAGCCTCGACGTCAGCGAGACGATCCGCTGGATGCCGTCGACGTCCTCGAACCAGAAGCCGAGGCAGCCGATGAACACGTCGAGGGTGAACGCCAGCACGGCGGCGCTACAGAGGGCGAGCACGGCTGTCGCCCAGACGGCGGGGTCGGTGGGCAGGTGCAGGTCGTCGCGGAAGAGCGCTGCGAGCGCAGCCACCATGGGGGCGAGGAAGATCAGCTTCACGGCCTTCTCCGCGACGTTGTTCGCCGCGAACGGCAGCAGCGCTGGGCAGGGCCGCACCAGCCAGATCGACAGCCGACCTGCCCTGATGTCGTCGGCCAGAAAGCCGGCCGTCCAGCTCGAGGTCATCGTCGAGACGACGGCGACCAGCACGAACCAGGTCAGCAGCCGGTCGGGCGGAACGGGCGGGGTGGCGCCCGCCGAGATGGCGCCCGTCCAGACCACCAGCGCCACGACGGGCGGCGTGATCGCGCCCAGCTGCAGGAGGATGACCCAGCCGCGGTTCGTGAGCGTCACGCCGATGTCGCGGGCGACCAGCTGTCGTGCGGTGGCCAGGAGGACACTGCCGGCCGCGCTCATCGCGGACCTCCGTCGGAGTCGCGTCGGCCCAGGTACAGCCGCGCCATGACAGCATCGAGATCGGCCTCGGTGACGGCGAGGTCCGTGAGCCCGCCCGCGGCCAACACGGCGGACACCGTGGGCTCGAGGTCGGCCTCGGGCACGTCGAGCACCACGGTGCAGCCGTCGTCGGACCAGGATCCGCCGCGGATGCTGCCCGGCGGCGGTGGGTCGGCGAACACCGCGCGGATCTCGCGGGTGGGGGCGATGAGGCGGCGGAGGCCCGGGATGTCGCCGTCGAACTCCAGCTCGCCGGAGCGCATCAGCAGCACCCGGCGGCAGAGGGCCTCCACGTCGTCCATGTCGTGGCTGGTCAGCACGACCGTGGTGCCGAGCGCCTCGTTCGCCCGCGCGAGCATGGCGCGGAGGGCGCGCTTCGCGACCGCGTCGAGGCCGATGGTCGGCTCGTCGGCGAACAGCAGTCGTGGCGCGTGCAGCAGCGCCAGCGCCAACTCGCACCGCATTCGTTCCCCGAGACTGAGGCGGCGGACGGGGACGTCGAGCAGGCCGCGGAGGTCGAGGACCTCGGTG
Organism: Arachnia sp.; assembly: GCA_047602285.1. GTDB lineage: Bacteria > Actinomycetota > Actinomycetes > Propionibacteriales > Propionibacteriaceae > Arachnia. The sequence continues at coordinate 602,132 of JASGHR010000001.1, read as the reverse complement.
AGTTCGTGGAGCCGCGCCGCGTAGGTGGCGTCGTCGAGGTCGTACATGGCCTTGTGGACCAGCATGGAGTCGAGCGTGGGGACGTCCCACCACAGCATCGACTTCTGACCGAGCACGACGGCGATGCTGCGCAGGAAGTCCGCCCGCCTGCGGGCCGGCTCGTGCCCGAGGACGGCGAGCGTGCCCGCGCTGGGGCGGATCAGCCCGCAGCAGAGCTTGACGAGCGTGGTCTTGCCTGCGCCGTTCGGCCCCAGAAGACCGACGAATTCGCCGTCGGCGATCTCCAGGTCGAGCGGCGCGAGCGCCCGATGCTCCTCGACGGTGCGGTGGGTGAAGGCGGCGAGCGCGCCGCGGATGCCCGGGTTCTGGCGATGCCGCCGATAGACCTTGGTCAGCGCGGCGGCGCGGACGACGGGGGATGACGGATAAGTGGGTGCTGACATGGGGCGATGTGCCTTTTCTCTGGGCGCGGCAAAGCCGCTGGTGTCGGGAGAAATGCCGGAGTTGCCGCCGGCCGGCACATCACGAGGTCCACCACGTCTCCTGGGGGATGGCTCCTCGGACCGCGCGCCCTAGCGGCGCGTGTTAGCTCGTGTCAGGTGATGCACGGTGCCACCCTACCGCCCTCCGTGGTGGTGGGCCGCGTGTCGACGTCCGCGGTATCGTCGCCGAATGGCCGATCACGAAATGCTGCAGGACAAGCCGCACCGCATGGTCGTGCGCGTCGGCGACACCGTGCGTCGACCCTTGCAGCCCTGGTCGGCGAGCGTGCACGAGCTGCTGCGCCACCTGGAAGACATCGGCTTCCCGTACACACCCCGCGTGAAGGGCATCGACGAGGAGGGCCGCGAGGTCCTCACCTATATCGAGGGCGAGTCGGGTGCTGACGGGTGGGCGAAGGTCGTCGACGAGCGCGGTCTGGTCGCCATGGCCCGGCTGCTGCGCGAGTACCACGACGCCGTCCGCGGGTTCCGTCCCACGGCGGAAGCGGGCTGGGCCGGCTACTCGGGCGAGGGCGACCTGGTTCTACACGGGGACTTCGGCCCGTGGAACCTCGTGTGGCGCGGCGCCCAGCCCATCGGCATCCTGGACTGGGACTACGCCTGGCCCGGTCGCCCGCTGCACGACGTCGCCTACGCCCTGGAGTACGTGGCGCCGTTCCGCGACGACGAGCTCAGCCAACGCTGGCTGGCCTACCCGAGCGCCCCCGACCGTCGACGCCGCCTGGAACTCTTCGCCGACGCCTACGGGTTGGACTCGACCGACGGCCTGGTGGACGAGGTCCTCGCCCAGCAGCACGCGGTGTGGGCCCGCGCCCGCCGGCTCGCCGCCGAAGGGATGCAGCCGCAAGCCGAGTGGCAACACACAGGCTTCCTGGACACCACCGCCGACCGCATCCACTGGACCGAGGACAACCGCGCCCTCTTCGAGTGACGGGGCCGTCAGACATCGTTCCTTGACCCGGCCGCCGTTCCTTGACCCGACGCGTGAGCGCTGTTCCTTGAGCCGGTCGCCGTTCCTTGAGCCGGGCCCCCGCGCGAAGCGCCGGGCCCGTGTCGAAAGGTCCCGCGCCTGGGGCAGCGACTCAACAACAGGGGCGGACGGCTGAGGTGGGACGCCGTTCCTTGAGCCGACGCGTGAGCGCCAGCGAACACGTCGTGTCGAAAGGTCCCGCACCTGTTCGCCAACCCGACTACGAGGGCGGACGGCTGAGGTCGGCCATCGTTCCTTGAGCCGGGCCCCCGCGCGGAGCGCCGGGGCCCGTGAAGCTCCTATTGGTTGTCAAGTGGTGGTGAGGGTTGTGGTGATGGTTCGGAGGTCGGGGAGGAGTTCTCGGATGATGGCTCGTTTGAGGAGTCGGAGGATCTTCTTGGTGTCGTTGCCGAGCGCGGTTCGTTTCTTGATGTAGGCCTGGGTGCGTTCGTCGCTGGGGTTGTTCTTGCGGTGGAACGCGATCATGTGGAGAGCGGCGTTGGCTGCGCGGTCTCCGCCGCGGTCGAGTCGCCAGTTGTTCTGGTGTTTGCCCGAGGAGCAAGGGATTGGTGCTGCGCCGGTCAGGCGAGCGAACGCGGCATCGTTGGAGAGGCGTTCGGGGTTACCTCCGGCGGTCAGCACGAGCCGGGCGGCCGAGATCGGGCCGACGCCGTAGTGGGCTAGGAGTTGGGGTGCCCATTGTCGGAGCCAGGCCAGAATGTCGCGGTCGTAGCTGCGGGCCTCGTCGTCGAGGCTGAGCCGTCGGGTCGCTGCCCGGGCCAGCGCGGGATGGGTGAGCAGGGTAGTGACTTTGCGTCGGGTCAGGGAGCCGGTGATGGGGACTTGGAGGGCTCGGGCGGCGGCATGGATCTGGTTGGCGATCTGGGTGCGGGCGGTCACGGCTGAGGCCCTGAAGGTGTACATCACTCGTAGTCGGGGCAGGATCGTGAGGTTCTTGACCGGGGAGACCCGTTGCCCGGTACGTACGGCGTCGGCGGCGGCGATCGCGTCGATGAGGTCGGACTTGCCTTGCCGGCGTCGGGTTACCTTGTTGGGTGCCGATACTTCTTTGACGTCGATCCCGGTGTTGAGGAGCTGGCGGGTGATCTGGGCGCCGTAGGAGTTGGTGCCCTCGATCCCGGCCTGGGTTGGTGCGTAGCTGGTGATCCAGGCCACCGCACGAGTGATCGCGTCGGGGTCGGTGGGGGTCTTGTAGTCAGCGACGTGGTGGCCGTGGTCGTCGAGGACCACGATCTGGTGGAACTGTGAGTGGGTGTCGATTCCTACCCAGTAGTGGGAATCGGTGGGCGGGTGCGTCATGATGGGTGTCGTCCTTCCTTGGTCGTTCGGGGAGGGGCTGGGGCCCAGAGGGTGGTAGGTCGACAAGACAGTCACGAGACAGCTATCGCCAAAGAAGTTTCAGGCTCCTATTAAGTCAGGCCGGCCACCCGGGGTCCCGGTGACGGTGAGACGACAGTTCTCGGGCAAGGCACCCTGAGGGCAACAGCCCCAGGGGTCGAGTCGAAAGGTGAGTCAGTCCCACCGTCACCACCACCCTGTCAACAGATGGCCCTCTAAGCATGACTGTCGAAAGGTCCCGCACCCGTGGGCAGCGACCTAACCACAGGGGCGGGCGGGTGAGGTGGGGAGGCGCTCCGTCTCGCTGCCGGCCCGGCTGTGTGACCACAGTCACCTTTGGTCTGAGTGCATGGGTGTTCTTACGCTTCGTCGAAGCGCCTCCCCACCTCACCCTCTGCTGTGCTCCCGGGCGGTGGAACTTGGCCCTGCCTCCGGATGGTCAGCGTTGGCCGGTCTTGCGGTGGTTTCCGCGCATAAATCTGGCGCTCCTGACGCTTCCGTGGGTGTTCGAGGGAGTCTGAACGGGTGCACGCCGTTCTCTCGTCTAGGTTCGTGGCTTGGTGAAGAGTCAACGAGTCTGGGGCGGAGAACGGCGTGCGGAGATCAACCCTATGGGGGCGGCTGCTTGGTGTCGAGAAGACGGTCGTGGAGGAGGTTGAGTTCGATGAGGATGAGCAGGTCCTGATCGTTCGGGTGCGGCCGCGGAAGACGAAGCAGAACCGGTGTGGGCAGTGCGGGCGGAAGGCTGCGGCGTATGACCGTGGCGAGGGGGAACGGCGGTGGCGGGGTCTGGATCTGGGGACGATCCGCGTGTACTTGGAAGCGGACGCGCCCAGGGTGTCGTGCCCGGTGCACGGGCCGACGGTGCGGCGCGTGCCGTGGGCTCGGCATGGTGCCGGTCACACGTACGGGTTCGATGATCAGGTCGCGTGGTTGGCGACGCGGTCGTCGAAGACGACGGTGACGTTGTTGATGCGTGTCGCGTGGCGCACGGTCGGGGCGATCATCGCCCGGGTCTGGGCCGATGCGGAGCAACTGCGGGACCGGTTCGATGGCCTGTCCCGGATCGGGATCGATGAGATCAGTTACAAGAAGGGCCACAAGTATCTGATGGTCGTCGTGGACCACGACACGAAGACGCTGGTGTGGGCAGCTCCCGGGAGAACGATGGACACGTTGCGGGACTTCTTCGACCTGCTCGGCCCCGAGCGGTGCTCCCGGATCACGCATGTTTCCGCGGACGGGGCGGACTTCATCGGCACCGTGGTAGCCGAGAAGTGCCCGAACGCGGTCCGGGTCGCCGACCCGTTCCATATCGTGCAGTGGGCCACCGAGGCACTCAACGACGTGCGCAGGGAATCCTGGAATGACGCTCGTAAGCTCGCTCGGACCGAGCCATCACGGCCCCGCGGCAGGCCCGCAGCGGACGCGCCGGCCCGGCCGCAGTCCGAGCGGGCCAGGGGGTTGAAGGGCGCCCGGTACGCACTGCTGAAGAATCCCGAGGACCTCACCGAGCGCCAGGGTGCCAAGCTCGCATGGATCGTGAAAGCCGACCCCAGGCTCTACCGCGCTTACCTCCTCAAAGAAGGACTCCGGGCAGTGTTCAAGATCCCGCTGGAAGCGGCACGAGACGCGCTGGAGGGGTGGCTGAAGTGGGCGCGAAGATGCCGGATCCCGGCGTTCGTGGCGCTCGCCCGGAAGATCACCAAGCACCGCGACCGGATCCTCGCCGCGATCGAGCACGGCCTCTCCAACGCGCTCATCGAGTCCACCAACACCAAGATCCGCCTCATTACCCGCGTTGCCTTCGGCTTCAAGACCGCCGACCCGCTCATCGCCCTGGCGATGCTCACCCTCGGCCCTCACCGGCCCGCGCTCCCCGGCCGGAAATGACCCACGGATCAGTCAGGAGCGCCATAAATCTCTGTATACGGGCAGCCGGGCCGCATATAGGCCTGGGTGCCCGTATACAGAGATTTGTGCACGCGGGAGGGTGTGACTCTGGCTTGTGGGGATGGGTTGTGCTGTGGTCTCGGACCCTTCGAGACGCAGCCCCGCAGGACTTTCGCTCGGTGTGGGTCGACCTGCGGGGCTGCTCCTCAGGGACCGGTCCTTGAGCCGGCCCGGCGCGGAGCGCCCGGCCGTGTCGCAAGGTCCGAAACCTTGGGCAGGGAGTTCGGTAGCGAGCTGGTGCATGGAGTTTTGACGCACAACTGCACTGTCTGTGCCCTGCAGGGCAGAGAAGGCAGGGTTGTGCGTGAAAATTCCATGGCTGGTGAGTAGCCCGCCTGGGGCTGTGGTTTCGGACCCTTCGAGACGCAGTCCCGCGGGATTCGCGCCCGGTGTACGTCGACCTGCGGGACTGCTCCTCAGGGATCGCTCGGTGTCCGAGACCACGCGGGGCTGCTCCTCGGGGATCGCTCGGTGTCCGAGACCACGCGGGGCTGCTCCTCGGGGAACCGACCTGCCCGCGGCCCTGGTCATCACGGTTCGATGAGCACGCGCCGGAGCTCGTCGCCCGAAACAGCCCAAAATCAGCCGTTTCCCGCCACGAACTCCGGGCCGTGCTCATCGGCCACCAACTAGAGGTGTGTCGTGCTCGTCCGCACTTGATGAGGGGTGTGTCGTGCTCATCGCGGGGTAGCGGGATGGGCGGTGTGCTCAGCGTGGGTCTGAGTAGGTGCCTGGGTGGCATCGGTGGGCGGCGCGGTGAGGTGGGCTCTACACCGGTGTGGCCCGTGTTGTCGTGAGCCGGTGCCGCCAGTGACGCGCCGGCCGACCTGCTCGCCGGGTACAACTAGGGTGGGCCACGACGAGAAGGGGACCCGTGACTGATCCGCATCTGTGGTTGGAAGAGATCGAAGGGCAGGAGGCCCTCGACTGGGTTCGGGCCAGGAACGCCGAGACCGAGGCCGAGCTGGCGGAGACGCCCGAGTTCGCGCGGCTGCAGGACGATCTTGCGGAGATCTACGACTCGAACGAGAAGATCCCGTATCTGACCAGGCGCGGCGACTGGTACTACAACTTCTGGCGCGACGGCGAGCACCCGCGAGGCATCTGGCGGCGCACCACGCTGGACGAGTACCGCAGCGGCGACCCGGTCTGGGACGTGCTGCTCGACGTCGACGAGCTGAATCGCGCAGAAGGCGAGAACTGGGTGTGGCACGGCGCGGACTTCCTGCGCCCCGAACACCCGCGTTGCCTCGTCGCGCTGTCACGGGGCGGTTCGGATGCCGACGTGACACGCGAGTTCGACGTCGAGACCCGCACCTTCGTCGAGGGCGGCTTCGAGCGACCGGAGGCCAAGGGGCATCTGAGCTGGATCGACGAGGACACCGTCTACCTGGTCACCGACCTCGGCGAAGGCAGCACCAACCGCGCCGGCTACGCCCGGATCGCCCGTCGGTGGCGGCGCGGCGTGCCGATGGCCGAGGCCGACGTGGTGTTCGAGGGCCCTGAGGACAACGCCGGCTACGGCATCTACCCGTACCGCGACCGCACGCCCGGCTTCGAGCGCGACCTCCTGCTGCACTTCCTGGACAGTCGCGACACCGCGCTCTACCTGGCGGATGCGGACGGCGTCTTCCAGCGCATCGACGCCCCCGACTCGGCGGGCAAGAATGTTCATCGCGAATGGCTGCTGCTGGAACTGCGCGAGCCGTGGGAGGCGGGCGGCGTCGCCTACGAGGCCGGCAGCCTGCTGGTGGCCCGGCTCGACGACTACCTGGCAGGCTCCCGCGACCTCACCGTGCTGTTCGCGCCCACCGACACCTCCGCGCTGTCCGGCGTCACGCCCACCCGCCACCGCATCGTGCTGACGGCGCTCGACGACGTGAAGAGCGTCATCACTGTGCTCACCCCAGGCGACGACGGATGGGAGCGCCGTCCGCTCGCCGGGCTGCCCGAGTTGGGCACCGTCGAGGTGGCCGCCGTCGACGACGAGACCTCCGACCAGCTGTGGGTGATTGCCACAGACTTCCTCACCCCCACCACGCTCCTGCTCGCGGATGCGAGCGACGACGGCGGCGCGCCCGAGGCCCTGAGGTCCGAGCCCGCGTTCTTCGTCGCCGACACGCACGTCACCGAGCAGCACTTCGCCACCTCCGACGACGGCACCCGCGTGCCCTACTTCCTCGTCCGCCCGCGCGACCTCACCGCCGACGGCACCAACCCCGTCCTCCTGTACGGCTACGGCGGATTCGAGATCTCGCTCACGCCGGCCTACGCGCCCGGCGTCGGCAAGGGCTGGCTGGAGCGCGGCGGCACCTATGCCGTCGCCAACATCCGCGGCGGCGGCGAGTACGGCCCCCGCTGGCACCAGGCCGCGCTCCGCGAGAACCGCGGGCGCGCCTACGAGGACTTCGCCGCCGTGGCCCGCGACCTGATCGCCCGCGGCATCACCTCACCGGCGCACCTCGGCGTCCGCGGCGGCAGCAACGGCGGGCTCCTCACCGGCAACATGCTGACGCGCTACCCGGAGCTGTTCGGCGCCGTCGTGATCCAGGTGCCGCTGCTCGACATGCGTCGGTACAGCCACCTCCTCGCGGGCGCCTCGTGGATGGGCGAGTACGGCGACCCTGACACCGACGACTGGGAGTTCATCCGCACGTTCTCGGCCTACCACCTGTTCGACGAGGCTGTGGACTACCCACCGACGCTGCTGCTCACCTCGACGCGCGACGACCGAGTGCACCCCGGCCACGCGCGCAAGATGATGGCGAAGCTGCTGGGCGCGGGCAAACGGGCGTGGTACTTCGAGAACATCGAGGGCGGCCACGGCGGCGCGGCGGACAACCGCCAGCGCGCCCACATGGATGCCCTCTACCTTCAGTTCCTCTGGCGGCAGCTGGGCTGAGTTCTATCGCGACGTGCCCGCGAAGCCGATGCCGAGATAGTGGCCGACGGCTTGTTCCACCTCGGCCAGTTGGTCGCGAGTGAGATAGTCGATGGGATCACCGACGAGGTCGTTGATGTCGATGGAGCGAATCTGATCGACCAACATCACGGTGGGGCGCCCCGCGATCTCCAGTTCTGGGCGGTGGATGGCCGGACGGGCCGAGGTGGACGTGGGGACGACGGTCACGACGGATAGCGGTGACTCGGACGGTGAAAGCGCAAGGCCGAGTCGTCGTCCGCGTTGCTCGTGACCGCGAGCCTGGCCGAGATCGATGCGATAGACCGCGCCGCGGATCACCAGGCGTCCGGTTCCGCGTTGAGGTCTTCGTCACCGATGCGTTCAGCGTCTTCCTTGAACTGATCGAGCCAACGGTCGTGGTCGAGGAGCCGGAGAGCGCGACGCAGCGTGTCGGACGTGTTCTCCCCGGGGCGAGCGGCCTCTCGGAGGATGCGCTCGTCCTCGGCGGTGGGACGAAAACCGATGGTCGTGGACACGGAGTCAGTCTACCCGGTTGTGTAACAAATGTTGAACGGGGGGTCTCGGGAGTCCGGTGACCCCGACCTGTTCTTTCAAGCGTCGATGATGAGCGCCACGACGTCTCGGATCTGCCGAAGCACGGCTGGGCCCACGTTGCCGACGTGCGCGCTCACCCGTGATGCGGCGACTGATCGGATGTGTTGGCACTGTGCCGCGGAGCTGACAGTGAGGCCGTTGTGCGCATCTGGCTCTACGACGATCTCGGAGCCGCTGTCGCGAATGGTGCTGGTCAGGGGAACGACCTGGACGATGTTGGGGCCGCCGCGGAGGATCTGGGCAGCCGTGATGACGATGGCACGTCGACGGAAACCTGCCTCGGAGCTGGAAGGAACGCCGAGGTCGAGTTCGACGACGTCACCCGGCGTCAGCATCGAGCCAGGCTTGCTCGTCGTCGCGCAGAGGCTCGGAGAGCTCCTGCCCGATGGCGTCTTGTTCGAGCAGTCGGACAGCCCGGGTGATCGTGTCGGTGAGGGTCTCACCGCGCCTGGCGGCTAGGTCGTTGAGTGCGTCGCGTGCGGGGCGAGTGACGCGGATCGTCGTCGTGGTGCTCATGTCCCCAGGGTACGACTGGTAGACGATTTTATCTACACTCGCCAGTCTCCCTCTCCGACGTAGCCGTGGCAGCGCCAAGCGATGGGGTCGCCGGTGTGCGTGATGTCGGTGAACCAGTAGGTGGCGTCGGGGTTCCAGCCGGCGATCAGGCTGGCGGTTTCGTCGTCGACGGGGATCGATACCCCTGCTGCGGAGAGGTAGCCGGTGTAGCTGAGGTGAACGGCGTCGTAGTGCTTGGCGACGCGTGACCAGTCGGGCACCGCCCATCGGCCGGTGCGTCCGGTGGTCTCCTGCCAGACGTGCCGCTTTTGGCTGGTCACCTCGATGGGATGACGACGGCAGAGCGTCGCCCAGTCGTCAGCGCTGCGAATCTCGTAGATCGCCGCCGATGTCGGCACCTCGACGCGCCTCGCGTCCGCCTTCTTCCAGCCGACGGTGTCTTCCACGAACCACAGGCCCGACGGGGCGCCGTCCGGAAGGGAGCCGCAGCTCACGGGCAGGCCGTTCGGCGGCGTGGACCACCAGTAGGCCGAGCCGTGTGCGTCGGTCTCCGTGGCGATGGTCTCGGTGCGCCAGGCATCCAACACTGAGTGCGTGGATTGTGGCCTGTGCGTGTCGGCATCGTGCCAGTGCAACTCCCATTGGTTTTCGCGGTCGATGGCCGTCGACAACCAGGACGCCGAAGCCGACGACGCGACCCATTCCGCCACGCGGCCCAGCGCTTCTCGGACGGATGGAATCGCGGTGAGCAGATCGTCGCCGTCGGGTTCCTGCCAGTACATGGCCGCGTCCACCGACTGCGCCAGGCAGGAACGCAGCAACTCAGCCGTGGGCGCAATCAACCGCACCCCTCCGAGTGCGTTGGTGACATCGTCGGGAAAGACGTTGGGAATGTGGTCGGAATCGTCGGCCCCGGGGCCCCACTCGAAGCGATAGACGGCGTGGCCGTTCAGCTTGGCGAGCCGATAGCTCGCATCGAAGACGCTGCTCCCGAGCGGTCCGGTGCTGTCGGGAGATGCCGCACGCTCCGACTCGACGGCGAACTGCAGCAGCATTCGGCGGCCTCGCGGACCGGCGAGGAGGTGCTCGGCGGTGAGCCCCGAGGTGGTTGTCGACATGCCCACACGGTAGTCGAGGGCGTGTCGTGCTGCTCACAGCAGAACGGGGCGGCAGGGTTGCCCCGCGCGGTTACCTTTCACTCATGGGAGAGTTGCGAGCCATCACCAACCCGAGTGCCGTCGAGCCGCTGTGGCGCGAGCTGGTCGGCGAGGCCCTGCGCCGACGACGCCTGGAAGAGGGGCTCCGTCTGGTGGACGTCGCGCGCCGCGCAGGCGTCGCACCGCAGTACCTCTCGGAGGTCGAACGCGGCCGCAAGGACGCGTCGTCCGAAGTGCTCGCGGCTGTCGCCGGTGCGCTCGACCTCACGGTCCAGGAGCTGGCGACGAGCGCCGTTACCGCTCGCGCCTGGACCGGGCCCTTCTGCCTCGCCGCGTAGACTCGAAAGTGACAGCATGCCTCGCATATGCTGTCGTGAGAGAGGTGGAGCCATGGCAGTCTTGACGGTGCGCAATGTTCCCGATGATGTTCACCGTGCCCTGAAGGTTCGTGCCTCGGCGCATGGACGCAGTGCGGAAGCAGAGGTGCGTGAGATCCTCAGCGCCGCACTCCTGCCTGCCCGTCGGCTCCGGGCTGGTGATGCGCTCGCAGCACTCGGACGGGATCTGGGGCTCACCGACGAGGACGTGACTGCGCTCGATGAGGTGCGGGACCGGACTGCCGCCGAGCCGCTGCCCTTCTCGTGATCGTCCTCGACACGAACGTCCTTTCGGAGGCGATGCGCCCCGCGCCCGACCCGGTCGTGCAAGGGTGGCTCAACGATCAGGTGCTCGAGAGCCTCTATCTCTCAAGTGTGACGCTCGCCGAACTCCTTTTCGGCGTCGGAACTCTGCCTGCTGGCGCACGGAAAGAACGGCTGATGCAGGCGCTGGACGGCCTGCTCGCACTCTTTCCTGGCAGGGTGCTGCCCTTCGATCAGGACGCGGCCCGACGCTATGCGGAGATGGCGGCAGCGGCTCGTGCGGCGGGCCGCCCCTTGGCCATGGCCAACGGCTACGTGGCGGCGACCGCCGCCGCCCACGGGTTTGCCGTCGCTACCCGGAATCCCCGGGATTTCGTGGAGACGAGAGTCCAGCTGATCGACCCTTGGCACGCGGACTGAGTCGGCGAGCTCTGCCGCGCCGGGGCCCTCAGCTGCGGTACTCCAGCACGGCGTCGACGATGCCGTAGTCGAGGGCGCCTTCGGCGGTCAGCACCAGGTCGCGTTCGGTGTCCGCGCGCACCTGCTGTGCCGTGCGGCCGGTGTGTCGCGCCAGCACCGACTCCAGCAGCGTCCGGGTGCGCTCCACCTCGTCGGCCTCGAGGATCAGGTCGGGGATGGTGCCGCGGTGGCCCTCCGCCGCCGGCTGGTGCAGCACCACGCGGCCGTGGGGGAGGATCTGTCTGTGCCCCTGCGCGCCGGCCGCCAGCAGCACGGCAGCGTTCGCGACCACCTGACCCACGCAGGTCGTGTGCACGGGAGGGCGGACGAACTGCATGGCGTCGTAGATCGCGAGCATCGCCGTCGTGGAACCGCCGGGCGAGTTGAGGTACAGGCTGACGGGCGCCTCGGGACTGTCCGACTCGAGGTGGATGAGCTGCGCGATCACCGTGTTGGCCACGCCGTCGTCGATGGGCGTGCCCAGGTAGAGGATGCGGTCGGCGAGCAGGCGGGAGTAGATGTCGCTGGTGCGCTCTCCGGTGCGTGTGCGGGTGGAGACGTAGGGGATGGGGTAGCTGCTCACGACGCCACTCCCAGACCGACGGTGCCGCGCGGGCGGGGCCGGATCTCGTCCAGGTTCGTGACGATGTGGTCGAGGAAGCCGTAGGCCAGCGCCTCCTCGGCGGTGAACCAACGGTCGCGCCGCGAGTCCCGCTCGACGGCCTCGACACTCTGCCCCGTGTCCTCGGCGACGAGCGCGACGACGGTGTCGCGGGTGTGCCGCAGGTCGTCGGCCTGGATGGCGACGTCGCCGGCCACGCCGCCGATGCCCGCCGAACCCTGGTGCAGCAGCACCTTGGCGTGCGGGAGGCTGTAGCGGTAGCCACGCGCTCCTGCGCTCAGCAGGAACTGCCCGGCGCTGGCGGCTAGCCCCATGTTCACGGTGCGGACCCGGTTCGGGATGGCGCGCATCGTGTCCCTGATCGCGAGCATCGCGGGAACGGATCCACCCGGGGAATTGATCCACAGGTAGATGTCGGCGGTGGGGTCGTCGCCGGCCAGCAGCACGAGCGCGGCGCACAGCCGGTTGCCGAGGGTCTCGTCGAGTGCAGATCCGAGCACGAGCGTCCGGCGTTCGAGGAGCCGTGCGGCCAGCTGGTCGTCCAGCGGTGTGAGGGGGTTCTCTGTCATGCGTCCAGGCTGCCCGCGCGGCGGGCGAAACCAACCGCGCGCCGCCCATAGCAGCGCTGCCCTGAGCGGCGCGCCTGGGCGGCATTCCGCGCCCGGCGCCGAGCCTCCACCACCCGGAACGTGGTAGGAATGACAGGGCCGATGACGGCCGCGTGGCCTCACGAGCTTCTCTCCACGAAGGGACCCGAGGATGAGCGTGCGCTCCCTGCGTGACCGGCTACCCGCCCTGCCGCTGCCCGACATCGCGGACCGCAGGGCCGTGGTCACCGGAGCGAGTGCCGGCATCGGTCTCGCCACGGCCCAGGCGCTCGCCGGCGCGGGGGCGGAGGTCGTGCTCGCGGTTCGCAGCCTGCAGCGCGGTGAGGACGCGGCGACGCGGATCCGTGAGATCCATCCCAACGCGCGCCTGACCGTCGGACTCGTCGAACTGAGCTCCCTCGCCAGCGTCGCCGAAGCCGCGGCCCGGATCGGCTCGCGCCCGGTCCACCTGCTGATCAACAATGCCGCCCTGGGCAGCGACGACCCGCAGGCGGTCACGGCCGACGGCTTCGACCTGCAGGTCGGCGTGAACTACCTGGCGGCCTGGGCGCTGACAGCCCAACTGTGGCCCGCGCTGCGCCAGGCGGGTCGGGCGCGCGTGGTCATGCTCGGCTCGACGATGGGCACACGGGGACAGATCGGGCCCGGCTTCGGCCGACCCACGGGCTCCACCTTCCGGTCCTACTGCGATTCCAAGCTCGCCACCGTCGTGTTCGCCGACACGCTGCGCCGACGCGCGCGACAGGCCGGCAGCGACGTCACGGCCGCGGCGGCGCATCCCGGCTGGTGCGCCACGGCGATCTTCGGCACCGGGGGCCCGCCGCCCATCGCGACCCTGATCGGCAGGCTCACGGGCGCGATCCAGTCGCCGGGCGACGGCGCCCAACCCGTGCTGCGGGCCGCCACCGATCCTGAGCCCGAGCCCTACTACGGGCCCACCCGTCGCAAGGGCCTCTCGGGCCCGCCCGGCGCGGTGCCGCTCCCCGCGCCGGCTCTCGAACAGGGCCTCGGAGACCGTCTCTGGGAGATGTCCGCCGAACTCACCGGCGTCGGATTCGCCCTGTAGGTCCCGTCAAGGAAGGTGGAAGTGGACGTGAAATCTGAGACGACAAGCCTGTTCGACCAACTGAAGCGCGCGATCGGCCCGGAGTGGCAGGCCTACACCGAGCACGAGTTCGTGCGCAGACTCGGCGACGGCACGCTGCCGCCGTCGGCCTTCCAGGACTACCTGGTGCAGGACTACCTCTTCCTCGTGCAGTTCGCCCGGGCGAGCGCGCTGGCCGCCTATAAGAGCCGCACGCTGGCCGACATCGCGGAGGCGAGCGGCACGCTGCAGGTGATCCTGTACGAGACCGAGTTGCATCGACGATTCGCCGCGCGCTGGGGCATCGCCGAAGACGAGCTGGAGAAGGAGCCCGAGAAGCAGGTGACGGTCGCCTACACCCGCTACGTGCTGGACTGCGGCATGGCGGGCGACCTGCTCGACCTGCACGTCGCGCTCGCCCCCTGCGCCGTCGGCTATGCGGAGATCGGGGCGGCGCTGGGTCCCGGTGGCCAGGACGACCATCCGTACGCCGAGTGGATCGCCCAGTACGCTGGCGAGGAGTTCCAGGAGGCGGCGCGGGCGGCCATCGCGCGGCTCGACGCGCTGGCCGGCGACACGATCTCGGAGCGGCGGTTCGCGGAGCTGGTGCGCGTGTTCCGCGCCGCGACGAGGCTCGAGGCCGACTTCTGGCAACAGGCCCTCGACGCAGCCGACTGACCGCGGAGCCGCCGCCCCCGTGTCATCATGGGCCGATGCAGATCCGGGAGCCCCAGCCGTGGCGACGACGCCGCCGTGATGTGAACCACGAACCTGCCCCTGTGGTCTACCGGGCGCTGGTCCGGCTCGTGCGCGTCTTCATCCCGCTGGTGGCCCGGCGACACTGGGCCGGCCAGGAGCACATCCCGCTGACGGGGCCCGCCATCGTCGTCGGCAACCACATCTCCAATTTCGACCCGATCGTGATGGGGGAGTACCTCGTCTACAGCGGCCGGTGGCCGCGCTTTCTGGGCAAGGCCGACATCTGGCGCGTGCCCGTCCTGGGCTGGGTGGCCCGGCAGTGCCAGCAGATTCCCGTCTACCGCAACACCGAGCGCGCGTCGGACTCGCTCGTGCACGCCCGCAAGGCGCTGGAGCGGGGCGACCTGATCGCGCTGTATCCCGAGGGCACCATCACCGCTGACCCCGACGGCTGGCCCATGACCGGCCGCCGCGGCGCCGCCCAGCTGGCGCTGCGCACCGGTGCGCCCGTCATCCCCGTCGCCCAAGCGGGCGCCGAGCTGGTGCTGGGCGGGAAGAGGCTCGAGTGGTGGCGGCTGTTCGGCGGCCGGCGCGACGTGTGGATCGAGGCGGGCCCGCCCGTCGACCTCTCGGACTTCGAGGGCCTCGAGCCGACGAAGGAGGTCCTCGACGATGCGACCGACCGCATCCTCGACACACTCACGACGATGCGCGCGCAGCTCACCGGACTCACGCCGCCCGACGGCCGCTACGACGCGCGGCTGGGCCGGAGGGTGCCCATCGGCCCTCCCGACGGCGGGTAGAGTTCTGCCCCGGGGCCGGAGCGCGAGGCTCGCCCGCATACCTGGGAGGAAACCCTGTGAGTGACCGCATCCGCGTCGCACTGATCTTCGGCGGCCAGTCCTCGGAGCACGGCATCTCCTGTCTGACGTCGGCCTCCGTGCTGGCCGCGATCGACGAGACCCGCTTCGAGGTCGTCGGCGTCGGCATCTCCAAGACCGGGCGCTGGACGCAGGTCCCACTGGACGTGATCGCCGACTATCGGATCGTCGACGGCGTGGCCCCCGAGGTGGCCGAGCCCGAGCGCGAGGCCGTGTGGATGGTGGGGGAGCGCGGCTGCGAGGTCGCCACCCGCGACGGCGCAGAGCTCGTCGACATCCGCGGCGTCGACGTGGCGTTCGCCCTGCTGCACGGGCCGTTCGGCGAGGACGGCACCATCCAGGGCATGTTCGAGATGATGGGCATCCGCTACGTCGGCAGCGGCGTCACGGCCTCCGCCATCGGCATGGACAAGCACTTCATGAAGGTGGCCTTCGAGGCGGCCGGCCTGCCGGTCTGGCCGTACGTGGTGGCCTCGGCGCACCGCCTCGCGCATCACCGCGACGCCGTGCGGGAGGAGATCTCCCGGCTGCGCTACCCGCTGTTCGTGAAGCCCGCCCGCGGCGGCTCCTCCATCGGCATCACCCGGGTCACCGATCCCTCGCAGCTCGACGACGCGATCGCCGCGGCCCAGCGCTTCGACGCCAAGATCGTCGTGGAGCAGGGCTTCGTCGGCGCCCGCGAGCTGGAATGCGCGGTGCTCGGCAACCCCGACGCGCCGCTCGGCTGCGACGCCTCGGTGATCGGCGAGATCCGTGTGCAGGCCGAGGACGGCTTCTACGACTACGAGGCCAAGTACTTCGACGAGCACGGCGCCGCGCTGGATGCGCCCGCGGTCCTCGACGACGACCTGGCGGCCCGGCTCCAGCAGCTGGCCAAGGAGGCCTTCGTCGCCGTCGATGCCGAGGGCCTCGTCCGCGCCGACTTCTTCGTGGCCGACGGCGACATCTACATCAACGAGGTGAACACCATGCCCGGGTTCACCGAGATCTCGATGTACCCCACGCTCTGGCAGGCCACCGGCCTCACCTACCCGCAGCTGGTGGCCCGGCTCATCGACCTCGCCCTCGAGCGCCCGGTGGGGCTGCGCTGACGTGGCGGGCGAGTTCGAGCTGATCGCGCGCATCACCGACGGGTTGGAGGTCGGCGACGACGTCGTCCTCACCGTCGGCGACGACGCGGCCGTCCTGCGGCCCACCGGCGACACGGTGGTCACCACGGACATCCTCGTCGAGAACGTGCACTTCAAGCGCCAGTGGTCGCCCGCGCGCGCCGTGGGCAGGAAGGCCGTCGCGGTCAACGTCTCGGACGTCGAGGCGATGGGCGCGCGGCCCAGCGCCGTCGTCGTGGCGCTCGCGGTGCCGAAGGATCTCGATCAGGCGTGGATCGAGGAGTTCGAGGCGGGCGTGAAGGAGGAATGCGCCCGCGCGGGCGTCAGCCTCGTGGGCGGGGACCTGTCCTCGTCGGCCCATGTCGTGACCTGCGTCACCGCGATCGGCGACCTCGAAGGCAGGGCGCCCGTCACGCGCGGCGGTGCCCGCGCGGGGGACGTGGTGGCGGTCTGCGGCCGGTTGGGCTGGTCGGGCGGCGGGCTCGTCGTCCTGCAGCGCGGATTCGGCTCGCCGAAGGACCTGGTGGCCGAGCACCTCACGCCGACGGTGCCCTACGGCCAAGGCGTGATCGCCTCCGACCTGGGCGCCACCGCGATGCTGGATATCTCCGACGGCCTGCTCGCCGACCTCGCGCACATCGCCGAGCGCTCCGGCGTGGCCATCGACGTCGACTCCTCGCTGATCGAGATCCCCGACCCCGTGGCCCGCGTGGCCGCGGCGACGGGGAAGAACGCGCTGGCTCTCGTGCTGACCGGCGGCGAGGACCACGCGCTCGCCGCGACGTTCCCCGCCACCACGGCGCTGCCCGACGGTTGGCGCCCGGTCGGCACCGTCGTCGCAGGCGCGGGCGTCACGGTCGACGGCGAGTCGTGGGAGGGCTCGGCGGGCTGGGACCACTTCGGCTGATCGATGAGAGAACTCTCATCCGGCTCTCCTCATCGCCTCACCTGGCGCTGGTTTGCTCTTCTGTAGAACCGAAATTCCTCAGGAGGAAAACCATGGATACCAAGCGCATCGCCCTCTGGGCCGTCACCGGCGTCGTCGGCCTCTCCACCGTCGGCGGCTACGCCTGGGCCGACAGCCAGCGCCCCAGCGAGGCCCCCGCCTCGACGCCCGCCGTGACCGTGCCCGCGTCGTCGGCGCCCTCGGCCACCACGCTCCCCACCCAGACGACGTCGCCCTCCCAGGGCACGACCACCCTGACTGCGAACACGGCGCCGACGGCGAACACCGCCCCCACGGCCCCCACCGCGCAGACCGCCAAGACCCCGGTGAGCGCGAAGACGGCCAAGAGCCCGCTCACCCCCAAGACCGCGGTGTCGCCGCTCACCCCGCGCTCGCCCCTGACGGCGAAGTCCCCGGTGTCGCCGAAGTCGCCCCTGACGGCGAAGTCTCCCGTGTCGCCGAAGTCTCCGCTGACCGCGGCCTCCCCGGTCTCGCCGAAGTCCCCGGTGACCCCGAACTCGCCCGTGACCCCGAACTCGCCGGTGTCCGCGGTCAGCCCGGTCTCGCCCGTCAGCGCCCCGTCGGCCGACTGACCGTCTTGCGCAAGTGACCATCGTGCACAGGACCCTGCTCGAGGAGACCCGGCTGCTGACCTCCGACGAGGCGGCCGGGCTCCTCGAGCTGGCCCTGACCGGCGACCCCGCCGTCTCGATCCCCGGCTTCCAGGCGCGGCTCGACGAGCTGCACTACCGCCCGGGCGCGGAGGTCAGCGGCGTGTTCACCGTCACGTTCGAGCCGTCCCCGGGCGACGTGCAGTCCGACCATCTCGTCGCCACGAGCGCAGAGGTGGAGGGCGAGGTCGCGACGCTCCGCCGCGGCGACGTGGCGCTCCGCGTCTGGCGCCACCCGGCCGACCCGCGGCTTCCCGGCCTGGCCCCGGCCTGCGACCCGGCGACGGTGCTCGGCTGGCTGACCGACGCCGGCGTCGCGCCGCCCGAGGCGCTGCACGTCGAGCTGCTCGGCTACCGCCCGCTGCGCCGCTCGGTGCTGCGCGCCACCGCGGACCGCGCCGACTACTACCTCAAGGTCCTGCGCCCCGGCTACGACGACCGCCTGGCCGTCCGCCAGGAGCTGCTCGCCGGCGCGAGTCTCACCGTGCCGATCCTCGCGCGCCCGGCCGCAGGCGTGCTCCTCAGCCCCGCCGCGCCCGGCCGCCCGCTCGCTCACGCTCTCGCCGACGAGGAGGCGCAGCTGCCCGATCCGGCCGACATCCTCGCGCTGCTCGACGGCCTCCCGGCCGAGGTCGCGGGGCTGCCGCGCCGGCCTTCGTGGAGCGATCGGCTCGACTTCCACGCCGCCACCGCGCGTCAGCACCGGCCCTCCGACGCGGGCCGCGTGGACCGGCTCGTCGAACGGATCCAGCGCGTCCTCGACCGGGGCCGGCACGGCCCGACCGTTCCCACGCACGGCGACTGCTACGAGGCGAACATCTTCGTCGACGGCGCCCGCCTGACCTTCATCGACGTCGACTCCGCGGGCCCCGGCCTCCGCGAGGACGACCTCGCCTGCCTGCTCGCGCACCTCGCGGTCCTCCCCACGCTCGCGCCCGGCCACTACACACGTGTGCCCGCCGTGCTGGGGGAGTGGTCGGCCGCCTTCGAGGAGTGCGTCGACGCCGCCGACCTCCGCGCCCGCACCGCTGCGGTCCTGCTCAGCCTGGTCTCCGGCGCTGATCCCGCGCAGGCCGAGACGCGGCTGGCGCTCGCCGAGCGCTATGCCGCGGCGGCCGAGGAGATTACCCTGAAGAAGAGGAAGGGAGTCCGCTGATGTCTCCGTCGAGGTCCGTGTACGGCTGGGCCGCCTCCGGCGCGCTGGGCGTCGGCGCGTGTGTGCTGGGAGTCGCGACCCTCATCACCAACGAGCCCGCCGATGCGGCCCCGCGCCCGGCGATCACCGTGGACGGCACGCCGTCAGCGACCGCCACTGCCCTCGAGCCGTCGCCGTCGGCGACCGCCTCATCGGCCACCCCCACCCCGACGCCTACGAAGAGCGCGACGCCCACCACGAAGGCGACCCCCACAGAGAAGGCACCCACCACGAAGGCGACCACCAAGGTCCAGCCCACCAAGAAGGGCAACGTCACGCGCCCGACCACCCGGCCCACGGCCGACACGCCGTCCTCGCCCGCCACCGCGAGCTCTGCCGTCTCGGCGGTCAGCCCGCCGTCGCCGGTCAGCGCGGACTGACCAGCCGGTAGCCCATCCCGCGGACGGTCTCGAACCGTTCGGCACCCAGCTTCTTGCGCAGGTAGCGCACGTACACGTCGACGACGTTGGAGCCGGGATCGAAGTCGTAGCTCCACGCGCCGCTCAGCAGCTGCTCGCGGCTCAGCACCTGCCCGGGGTTGCGCAGGAACATCTCGGCGAGCGTGAACTCGCGCGCGGTGAGCTCCACCTCCTCGCCCGCCACCGTCGCGTGCCGCGTGCGGAGGTCGAGCGAGAGGTCGCCGTGCGTCAGCACCGTGGCCGACTCGGTGCCGCCCTCGGAGCGCAGCCGCAGCTGGATCCGAGCGAGGAGCTCCTCGAAGCTGAACGGCTTGGCCATGTAGTCGTCGGCGCCCGACTGCAGCCCCGCGACGGTGTCGGCCACCGACGAGCGCGCGGTCAGCATGATCACCGGCGTGCTCACACCCTGGCCCCGGATCCGGGAGAGCACCTCGAAGCCGTCGATGTCGGGGAGCCCGACGTCCAGCACGATGAGGCTCGGCTCGCCGGCCACCGCGCGGGCCACCGCGAGCAGGCCCGAGGCCTCGACCACGGGCGTGAAGCCCGCAGCCCGCAGCCCCTTCGCGATGAACGCCGCGATGCGCGGCTCGTCCTCCACGATCAGGATCTGGCTCATCCATGCTCCCTTCCTCCGAGGGGCACGACGATCGTGACCATCGTCCCCACACCCTCCGTCGACGCCACGTCGACGCGCCCGCCGTGCGCCCTCGCGATGGACGACACGATGGCGAGCCCCAGGCCGGTGCCCGTGCCCGTGCGTCCCTTCGCGGCCCGCTCGAGGACGCGCTCGCGGTCCTCGTCTGCGATCCCGATGCCCTCGTCGGTCACCCACAGACGGAGGTCCTGGCCGTCGATGGCGCTGCCCATCCCGATCCGCGACCCCTCGGCGGAGTAGCGCACCGCGTTCGCGGCCAGCTGCAGCCAGGCCTGCGAGATGCGCTGCGCGTCGAGCTCGGCCTCGGCGTCGGCCAACTCCTCGAGCACCCAGTGCCGCCGACCCAGCGTCGTCGCCTTCGCGAGCGTCTCGTCGGTGAGGCGCGCCACGTCGGTGAGGCTGAGGGTGACGAAGTCCCGCTGCTCGGATTTCGCGAGCGTCAGCAGGTCGTCGACGAGCCGCCGCATCCGGTCCAGTTCGTCGATGACCAGCGCGCGGGAGGTGCGCACGTCGTCCGGGTCGGCCGCGTCCATCAGCTCGAGGTGGCCGCGCACGATGGTGAGCGGGGTGCGCAGCTCGTGGCCGACGTCGTCCAGCAGTTCGCGCTGCCCGGTGACGGCGGTCTCCAGGCGATCCAGCATGCCGTTGACGGTGGCTGCGAGAGCCGACAGATCGTCGGTGCCGTCGATGGGTACGCGCTGCGAGATGTCGGTCTCCGTGATCCGCTCGACCGTCTCGCGCATCGACCTCATCGGGCGCAGCAGCCGTCCCACGAAGAGCGAGATCAGCATCGTGACCAGCACGAGGGATCCCGTCGCGACGAGCGCGTACGTCGTGAAGATCGGCTGCACGAGCTCGCGCTCGGCTGCCATGTCGACGACGTGCACCATGGCGCCGGTGGCGCCGGAGCCGGGGAAGCGCACGGGCACCACCACGTAGCGGAAGCTGCCGGCGGCCGTGTCGAGGTCGCCGTAGGTGACTACCGCGCTGGAGCTGAGCGGCAGCACCGCGGCCACCAGCTCAGGGTCGTTCTCGGGGTGCAACCCGAAGCCCTCCGGCGCCTTCCACCGCACCTTGTCGTTCACGACGGCGAACGACCCCTCCGTCGGAAGGTGAACCTCGCGCTGCATCGCGGCATACAGCAGCCGCTCGGGACTGTCGAAGCCCTGGCCGGTGGTGGGGTCGGGCTGCACGGCGAGGTGCTCGATCTCGTCGACCACTCGGGTGAGCGTGGCGGAGACGCGGTCCTGGACGCTCGCCTGCGCCTGGAGATAGACGATCAGGCCGCTGAGCAGCAGCGCGATGCCCGCGAGCACGGCGACGGCCGCGATGACGCGTGCGCGGATGCTCAGGTGCCGAACCATGGCACCAAGTGTGCCGAATCCCGCCGCCGACGGCTCGCCCTCGTCTGGATCCGGGCCATTGTCGGTTAGGGTGGCGACCATGGCGTCCCGCACTACTTCCCCAGCGCGGAACACCAGCACTAAGCCACGCTCCTCGAGCGGGTCAGGCGCTGCACGTTCCACGGCCAAGAAGCCGGCCCCCAAGGGGGCGGCGAAGTCGACCACGCGCGCATCCTCGTCGCGCCCTGCGGCCCAGCGGCCGCCCGCGAAGAAGGCCCCCGTCAAGGAGGGCCCAGGGATCGGCATCACGATCCTGCGCGGCATCGGAAAGGGCTTGGGCGCCCTGGCGTCCGGGGTCGGCTGGCTGGCGCGCAGCTTCGGCGGCGCGGCCCAGGACGTCGATCCCAAGCTGCGCCGCGACGGCTGGGGCCTCTTCCTGCTCGCGCTCGGCATCGTGGTGGCGGCCCGGTTCTGGTTTGCGCTGCCCGGCCCGGTCGGCGACGCGCTCGGCGTGGCCATCACCACCGTCTTCGGGTCTATCTCGCCGGTCGTGCCCGCCGTGCTGCTGTACGGCGCGTGGCGCGTGCTCCGGCACCCGCGCGACGTCGAGGCGGCGCCCCGCACCGGCTTCGGCTGGTTCCTGATCACCATGGGCGCGCTCGGCCTCGTGCACATCGCCCGCGGCCTCCCGACGCCCGCCGACATGCCGGCCGTGCAGAACGCCGGCGGTGTCGTCGGGTTCGTCGCCTCCAGCATCCTCACCGACCTGCTCACGCCGTGGGTGTCCGTGCCGCTGCTCTGCCTCGTCACGCTCTTCGGCGTGCTCGTCGTGATCGGCCGCCCGCTGCGCGAGATCGCGGCGGGCATCGGCTCGCTGTTCAGCTCGCTCGTGGAGCGCGACGACGCGCCGGCCGCCAAGGAGAAGGTGACCTTCGGCGTCGACGTGCCCTACGACACGCCCCTGATCGAGGACTCCTACCCGGACGACGAGGTCTACGAGCCGTCCGAGGATCTCATCCTGCCCGCCTCGCGTGCGCCCGAGCCGGAGGCGCCCAGGACCACCGCCGGCCGCCCGAAGGACGAGCCGCGCGAGCTCGACCCGCCGCAGCACTCGCCGGCGCCGCCGCGCGCGGAGCAGCTGCAGCTGAGCGGCGACATCGCCTACCTACTGCCCGACGAGCAGACGCTGTCTCCCGGCACCAAGCCCAAGACGCGCACCGAGGCCTCCGACAAGGTGGTCCGCCAGCTGGCCGCCGTTCTGCAGGAGTTCGAGATCGACGCCCGGGTCACCGGCTACACGCGCGGCCCGACGGTCACCCGCTACGAGGTGGAGCTCGGCTCTGCCATCAAGGTGAGCAAGGTCACGGGCCTGGCCGACAACATCGCCTACGCCGTCGGCTCCAACGAGATCCGGATCCTGACCCCCATCCCGGGCAAGTCCGCGATCGGCATCGAGATCCCGAACCTCGACAAGGAGGTCGTCTCGCTGGGCGACGTGCTGCGCTCGCCCAAGGCCAAGAACGACCACCACCCGATGACCGTGGGTCTCGGCAAGGACGTCGAGGGCGGCTTCGTGCTGGCCAACATGGCCAAGATGCCGCACCTGCTCGTGGCCGGCGCCACCGGCTCCGGCAAGTCGAGCTTCGTGAACTCGCTGATCACCTCGATCATGATGCGTTCCACGCCCGACGAGGTCCGCCTGCTGCTCGTCGACCCCAAGCGCGTGGAGCTGAACCAGTACGAGGGGATCCCGCACCTGGTCACGCCCATCATCACCAACCCGAAGAAGGCCGCCGAGGCCCTCGCGTGGGTGGTGCGCGAGATGGACATGCGCTACGACGACCTGGCGCACTATGGCTTCCGGCACGTCGACGACTTCAACAAGGCCGTCCGCGCCGGGCAGGTCAAGCCGCCGGAGGGCTCCGAGCGCGTGCTCGCGCCGTACCCCTACCTGCTGGTGGTGGTCGACGAGCTGGCCGACCTCATGATGGTGGCCCCGCGCGACGTCGAGGAGTCGATCGTCCGGATCACGCAGCTGGCGCGGGCCGCAGGCATCCACCTGGTGCTCGCCACGCAGCGCCCGTCCACCGATGTGGTCACCGGCCTGATCAAGGCCAACGTACCCTCGCGGCTCGCGTTCGCCACGTCGTCGATGACTGATTCGCGCGTCATCCTCGACCAGCCGGGCGCTGAGAAGCTCGTCGGCAAGGGCGACGGCCTGTTCCTGCCGATGGGCGCGAGCAAGCCGATCCGCGTGCAGGGCGCCTGGGTCAACGAGTCGGAGATCCGCGATGTCGTCGCGCACGTGTCGGCGCAGCTACAGCCGAACTATCGCGAGGACGTCACGGCGGCCTCGTCGGCGGAGAAGAAGGTCGTCGACGACATCGGCGACGACCTCGACCTCGTGCTCGACGCCTGCCGGCTCGTGGTCGAGCTGCAGCTCGGCTCCACGTCGATGCTCCAGCGCAAGCTGCGCGTCGGGTTCGCCAAGGCGGGTCGCCTGATGGACATCCTGGAGAGCAGGGGAGTCGTCGGCCCGTCCGAGGGCTCGAAGGCGCGCGATGTGCTGGTCAAGCCCGAGGACCTCGACGACGTGCTGGCGAACCTCGCGGCCGGGTGACGGGTAGGCGATAATCGAAGCCACCATGACCAGCCCGCTCCGATCCGTGCACATCGCGTCGCTCGGTTGCGCGCGCAACGACGTCGACTCCGAGGAGCTCGCCGCGCGGCTCGAGCGGGGCGGGTTCACGCTGGTCGACGATCCGGCGGACGCCGAGACGGTGGTGGTCAACACCTGCGGTTTCGTGGAGCAGGCGAAGAAGGACTCGATCGACACGCTGCTGGCCGCGGCCGACCTGAAGGCCGACGGCGGGGTGCGCTCGGTGGTGGCGGTGGGCTGCATGGCCGAGCGCTACGGCGTCGAGCTGGCCCGCGAGCTGCCCGAGGCCGACGCGGTGCTGGGTTTCGACGACTACGCCGACATCGCCGACCGCCTCCGCTCGATCCTCGACGGCGAGCGGCCCGCGTCGCACGTTCCGCGGGATCGACGGCTCCTGCTGCCGCTCTCGCCGACCGCCCGGCCCGCCGCCGCGACAGCGGTGGCGACGCCCGGACACGCCGCGCTGCCCGAAGGCCTGGCCCCGGCCAGCGGTCCGCGCCCGCTGCGTCGCAGGCTCGCCGACGGCCCGACGGCGTCGCTGAAGATCGCCTCGGGCTGCGACCGGCGCTGCGCGTTCTGCGCCATCCCCTCGTTCCGCGGCAGCTACCTGTCCCGGCCGCTCGACGAGCTCGAGGCCGAGGCCCGCTGGCTCGTCGACAAGGGCGTGCGCGAGCTCTTCCTGGTCTCCGAGAACACGTCGTCCTACGGCAAGGACCTGGGTGCCGAGGCCAGCCTCGAGGCGCTGCTGCGTCGGCTGTCCGGGATCGACGGCCTGGACTGGATCCGCGTCTCGTACCTCCAGCCGGCCGAGATCCGGCCGAGCATGCTGGACGCGATGCTCGGCACCGACAAGGTGGTGCCCTACTTCGACCTCAGCTTCCAGCACGCGTCGCGCCCCGTGCTGCGCGCCATGCGGCGGTTCGGCGACGCGGAGAGCTTCCTCGAGCTGATCGGCAGGATCCGCGCGGCGGCGCCCACCGCGGGCATCCGCAGCAACGTCATCGCAGGCTTCCCCGGCGAGACCGAGGACGACGTCGCGACGCTCCGCCAGTTCATCGTGGACGCGTCGCTCGACGTCCTCGGCGTGTTCGGCTACTCCGACGAGGAGGGCACGGAGGGCGAGAGCCTGCCGGGCCACCTGTCGGCGGACGAGATCGAGGAGCGTCGGGCGCAGCTGGCCGACATCGCCATCGAGGTCTGCGAGGCGCGTGCAGCCGACAGGATCGGCGAGGACGTGCTCGTCCTCGTGGAGACCGTCGACGGCGAGGTCGTCGGCCGGGCGGAGCACCAGGCGCCGGAGACCGACGGTGCCGTCACCCTGAACGGGGTCCCCGGCGCGCGCGTCGGCGACCTGATCCCCGCCCGGGTCGTCGACTCGGCCGGCATCGACCTGATTGCGGAGGCACTGTGAGCGAGAAGCAGCGCGGGGATTCCCCGAGCAACTGGAACGTCCCGAACGTCCTGACGGTGATCAGGATCGTGCTGGTGCCGGTCTTCCTGGTGCTGCTGTTCTGGGCGCCGGACGTGTTCTCGTGGCGGCTCGGGGCGACGGCGGTGTTCGTCCTCGCGATGCTGACGGACCTGGCGGACGGCCACATCGCCCGCACCTACAACCTGGTCACCGACTTCGGCAAACTCTGGGATCCGGTGGCCGACAAGGCCCTGACGGGCGCGGCCTTCGTCTCGCTCAGCATCCTGGGCGAGCTGCCGTGGTTCTTCACCGTCGTCATCCTGCTCCGCGAGTGGGGCATCACCTGGGTGCGGGCCGTGATCGCCAAGTACGGCGTGATGGCGGCCAACAAGGGCGGCAAGGCCAAGACGCTCACGCAGACCTTCGCGCTCATCCTGTTCTGCCTCGGCCTGGTGTTCCTGCCCGGCTGGGCGCAGGTCATCGCGTGGGGGCTGATGTGGGCGGCGCTGCTCCTCACGGTGATCACCGGCGTCGACTACCTGTTCCACGCCTGGCGGATCCGGCGCGACGCGCTCGCCAAGAACGAGGACTGACGGGCCGGGGTAGCCTGGTCCCCATCGACCTGGAGGAGGATCGCATGTCGCTGGCAGCAGACGTGATCAAGAAGATGTCGGAGCGTTCGGTCACGCTCGCCACCTGCGAGTCGATCACCGGAGGCGGCATCGGCGCGGCCCTCACCGAGGTCCCGGGCGCCTCCGCGGTGTTCCGCGGCGCGCTCGTCACCTACGCTCGCGACCTCAAAGCCTCCCTGGCCGGCGTGGACGAGGAGCTGATCAGGAACGAGGGCGTCGTCAACGAGCTGACCGCGCTCCAGATGGCGATGGGCGCGCAGAGCCGGTGCGAGTCCGACTGGGCCGTGTCCACCACGGGCGTCGCGGGCCCCACGGAGATCGACGGCGCGTCGGTCGGCACCGTCTGGTTCGCCGTCGTCGGCCCGCGCGTGGGCGTGTCGTCCGCGCCGCAGTACACCGAGCTGAAGCAGTTCGAGGGCGATCGCCAGCAGATCAGGGCCGCGGCCATCGAGCACGCTTTCGAGATGCTGCTGCGCGTCCTCTGAGCCGCATTCCGGGAGCGGCGAGGTCCGGTTCGGGCAAAGTTCGCTTGACCGGGAACAAATCCCGCGAATGCGCGGTTACACCCGACGAGGCGGGCACGAGGCCCCCTCGTAGCTAGGTAGGTAGCCGTGAAGACGATTCTGATTCGTAAGGTGATGGGCGAGACACTCCGGGAGCTCCGGATGTCCGCTGGCATGACCCTGCGAGAGGTCTCCATGGCCAGCATGGTGTCGCTGGGCTACCTCTCCGAGATCGAGCGCGGCCACAAGGAAGCCTCGAGCGAGGTGCTGTTCTCCATCGCTCAAGCCCTCGACGTGTCTCTCTCGGAGCTCATGATCTCCATCAGCGCGAAGCTGGCCACGATCGAGGCCGAGCGCCAGGCGCAGCCGCGCCTCGTGAAGGCCGCCTGAGGACCGCGCCGCGCGGCGCCCCTCTTCTGGACCCGGGCTCCTCGCGAGCCCGGGTCACTGATCGCGAGGCAGCTCCACGACGTGCACCTCGACCCCCAGCGCCTTGATGGCGGCCAGGTGGGCCGGATCCACGTCCGAATCGGTGACCAGGACGTCGACGTCGCTCACGTCCGCCATCTTGGCGAGGGTGGGCGCGCCGATCTTCGACGAGTCGCACGCCACGATCACGCGCTGCGCGCGCTCGATGAGGGCGTGATTGGTGCGCGCCTCGATGTCGTCGTGCGTCGTGAGGCCACCGTCGAGCGTGAGGCCGTCGGTGCCGATGACGGCCGTCCCGACGTTGACGAGCTTCATGGTGGACTCGGCGAGCGAGCCGACGAGCTCCAGGGAACTCGGCCGGAGCACGCCGCCCGCGATGAGCACCCGCCCCTGGCCCTGCTCGGCCGCCTCGAGACCGATGCTGAGCGAGTTGGTGATGATGGTGAGGTCCTTGCGGTGCCGGAGCGCGCGCAGCACCTCCGCCGTCGTGGTGCCGCCGGTCAGACCGATGGAGTGCTTGCCTTGGGGGATCAGCGAGGCGACGTGCGCCGCGATCCTGCGCTTGGCCTGCTGATTCCTGCCGTCGCGGAGGCGGACGGGCAGTTCCTGGTTGTCCTTGGCGGGGCGCGCGCCGCCGTGCGTGCGCTCGAGCAGCCCCTGGGCTTCGAGGACGGCCACGTCGCGGCGGATGGTGGCCGCGGAGGCGCCCAGGGCGTCGGCCAGGTAGGAGAGCGGCAGGTGTCCGCGCTCGTTGAGCAGCGCCAACAGCGACACCATGCGGTCCGATCGCTTGTGCGACGGCATCCCCGCTCCGTTCATTGCGTCGGCCCCCTTGATCGTCCGTGTCGGTCAGCCGCGGATAAGCCTAGTGCACGGTGTCCTTCGGGTACGGTTGGCGCGTGCGAGAGGTTGAGCTGTGGCAGCGGATGGATGCTGTGCTGCCCGGAGGCTATGCCGCCTCGTGGGCCGATCAGGTCGTCCTCGAGGACCTGGGCAGCAGGACCGTGCGCGAGGCGCTGGCCGCCGGTCAGCCGTGCAAGCGCATCTGGCGCGCCGTGTGGGCCCAGCTGGAGCTCCCCGCGACGCTGCGCTGATTTCGGCCGATTTCACCCGGCGTGTCGTGTTCATTCGAACGAATGTTCGGTAGACTGCGCGGGTAGTTATCCACAAGAGCAGGCGTCGCTGAAAAATTGTCGGTGCCGCTTCCTACTGTAAGAGACGTACCCCCGGCGGCGGGCCGGGACACCAGGAGAGGAAGTTCCATGGCAGTTGCAGACCGCACCAAGGCGCTGGAGGCGGCGCTCGCACAGATCGAGAAGGCGCACGGCAAGGGCTCGGTCATGCGGCTGGGCGAGGACACCCGCCAGCCCATCGACGTGATCCCCACCGGCTCGGTGGCGCTGGACGTGGCGCTCGGTATCGGCGGCCTGCCCCGCGGCCGCGTCGTCGAGATCTACGGTCCGGAGTCCAGCGGTAAGACGACGGTGGCGCTGCACGCCATCGCCAACGCTCAGCGCGACGGCGGCATCTGCGCGTTCATCGACGCCGAGCACGCGCTGGATCCGGACTACGCCCAGAAGCTGGGCGTCAACACCGACGAGCTGCTGGTCTCCCAGCCGGACAACGGCGAGCAGGCCCTCGAGATCGCGGACACGCTCGTCCGGTCGGGCGCGCTGTCGCTGATCGTGATCGACTCCGTGGCCGCGCTGACGCCGCGCGCGGAGATCGAGGGCGAGATGGGCGATTCCCACGTCGGCCTGCAGGCCCGCCTGATGAGCCAGGCGCTGCGCAAGATGACCGGCGCGCTGAAGTCGTCGAACACCACGGCGATCTTCATCAACCAGCTGCGCGAGAAGATCGGCGTGATGTTCGGCAGCCCCGAGACCACCACCGGCGGCCGCGCGCTGAAGTTCTACTCGTCGGTTCGGCTGGACGTCCGCCGCATCGAGACGCTGAAGGACGGCACCGAGATGGTCGGCAACCGCACCCGCGTCAAGGTCGTGAAGAACAAGGTGGCCCCGCCCTTCAAGCAGGCGGAGTTCGACATCATCTACGGCGAGGGCATCTCCCGCGAGGGCAGCCTCCTCGACATGGGCGTCGACGCGGGCATCATCCGCAAGGCCGGCGCCTGGTTCACCTATGAGACGGATCAGCTGGGTCAGGGCAAGGAGAACGCTCGCACGTTCCTGCGTAACAACCCGGATGTCGCGGCGGAGATCGAGCGGCGCATCCGCCTCCACCTCGGCATCGACAAGGAAGCCATCCCCGAGGGCATCGACCCGGAGACGGGCGAAGTTGACTTCTGATCCGGCAGCGGAGCGGGCCACCCAGCTGGAGGTGGCCCGCACCATAGCCCTCAACCTGCTGACAGCGCGGCAGCGCTCCGTGCACGAGCTGCGGTCCGCGCTGCTGCGCCGCAAGACGCCGCCCGACGTGGCGGACGAGGTCCTGGGTCGGCTCGCCGAGGTGGGCCTCGTCGACGACGAGGCCTTCGCCGAGGCGCTGACCTCGTCGCGGATCACGCACGGGCAGCGCGGGCGAGCCCGCATCCGTCAGGAGCTGCGCGAGAAAGGCGTGGATCGCGAGATCGCCGAGGCCGCCCTGGCCGAGGTGGACCCGGAGGAGGAGCTCGAAGGCGCCCTGGCGCTCGCGCGGCGGCGGGCGGCGTCGCTTCGACAGTTGGAGCCGCACGTGGCCCGGCGAAGGCTGGCGGGTGTGCTGGCCCGCCGCGGGTACGCGCCCTCGGTGGTGTCGGCGGCGCTGGCCGACGCGTTGGGCGGGGGTGCTGTTGAGTTTCACGAGGGCGGGCAATAGGCTTCTTGGCCAAGGTCACAGACCCTGCATGAACCGGCCTCACGGCCAACGATTACGACACATGAACCGGCGGTACACCGCCGTCTGAACGACTCACCGCGCCGGCCACTCGGCGTGCACATAGATCAGGCCCCGCCGAGAGCGGGGGAGCGAAGCCGTCCCATCGTGGCAGGGCCCTGCGGCCGAACGATATGCCATGAGGAGGCCCCGTGCCCGAGGTCGGATGGGTGTTAGCCGCGGTCGCGGCGGTGGGAGTCGTCGTTCTCGGCGTGCTGCTGCGCCGCGCGACGACGCGGTCCGAGGAGGCGCATGCCCGCTGGGAGCAGCGCTCCCGAGCGGACATCGCGTCCGCCCGAGAGTCGGCGCAGGCGGCGGCGACCACGCTACGCGAGGACGCCGAGCGTGTCCTCAGCCAGGCGCAGGAACGCGCCCGCGAGGAGCTGGCCGACATCGAGCGCCGGCGGCGGGAGATGGAGGCGTCGATCGCCTCGCAGCGGGCCGAGCTCCGTGAGGAGCGGGCCGCTCAGGAGCGGCGCGCCGAGCGGTTGCACGAGCGGGAGGACCGCGTGGCGGCCGACGCCGAGGGCCTCGCGGCCAAGGCGCAGCGGCTGGAGAGCCAGCGCGCCCAGCAGCGTGAGACGCGCGACCAGCTCCGTGAGGAGCGCGAGCACGTGGCGCAGGAGCTGGAGCGCGTCGCGGGGCTGACGGTGGCCGATGCCAAGCGCGAGGTCATCGCGGAGGCCGAGCGGCAGGCGAAGCTGACCGCCGCGCAGCTCGCCCGCACCATCGAGACCACGGCCAAGCGCGACGCCGACAGGAATGCCCGCAACATCGTCGTCACCGCCATTCAGCGCGTGGCCGCGGAGCAGACCAGCGAGTCCGTGATGAGTACGGTGCACCTGCCGAGCGACGACATGAAGGGCCGCATCATCGGCCGCGAGGGCCGCAACATCCGCGCGTTCGAGCAGATCACCGGGGTGAACCTGCTGATCGACGACACGCCCGAGTCCGTGCTGTTGTCGAGCTTCGATCCGGTCCGGCGCGAGGTCGCGCGGCTGACGCTCGTCGACCTGGTGGCCGACGGCCGCATCCACCCGGCCCGGATCGAGGAGGTCTACGAGCGCAGTGAGCGCCAGATCCACGACCGGATCGTGCGGGCCGCGGAGGATGCGCTGCTCGAGGTGGGCATCGCGGACCTGCACCCGGACCTGATTCCCATCCTGGGCTCGCTGGCCTACCGCACCTCCTACGGCCAGAACGTCCTCCGTCACCTGGTGGAGAGCGCGCACCTCGCGGGCGTGATGGCGGCGGAGCTGGGGTTGGACGTCGCCACGTGCAAGCGAGCGGCTTTCCTGCACGACATCGGCAAGGCGCTGACCCACGAGGTCGAGGGGCCGCACGCGATCATCGGTGCCGAGCTGCTGCGCCGGCACGGCGAGCACGAGGACATCGCGCACGCCGTCGAGGCACATCACAACGAGGTCGAGCCCCGCACGGTCGAGGCCGTCCTCACCCAGGCCGCCGACGCCATCTCGGGCTCCCGCCCGGGCGCCCGCAGGGAGTCGCTCGAGGCGTACGTGGAGCGGATGGAGAAGCTCGAGAGGATGGCGACGGCGCACGAGGGCGTGCAGCGCGCCTACGCGATGCAGGCCGGCCGCGAGGTGCGCGTGATGGTCTCGCCCGAGGCCATCGACGACACCGGCGCGCAGGCCCTCGCACGGGAGATCGCGCGCGAGGTCGAGGCCAAGCTCAGCTACCCGGGACAGATCCGCATCACGGTGGTGCGGGAGTCCCGGGCAACCGAGACGGCCCACTGAGCGAGGCGCCGCGGCTCAGCTGGCGCGGATGCCCCAGACCGACCGCGTCGAGGCGCCGGGCTCGAGCGTGATGAGTCCGGCGCGCGTCGGACCCTCGTTGAACGCGTCCGGCCCGCAGGTCATGGGCTCGATGGCGATCGCGTCGCGCTCGGGCGTCGTGTAGACCTGGCCCCAGGGCAGGGTCTCGTCGGCCCAGAACGCGATGGTCCGGTCGCCGGTCTCCACCACGATCTCCCAGCCGGCCGGCGCTCCGGTCAGCGCCGTGTCGAAGAACGTGTCGCCGACGAGCCGGGGCTCGCGGAAGTCGTGTTGCGGCGTGACGGGGGCCACCTCGATCGGCAGCAGGCGCTCCGGGTCGACGAGCAGCTCCTCGGCGAAGGGCAGCGTCAGACGGGTGACGGCGAGGTCGGCGGTCACGTACGGGTGCGTGCCGTAGCCGTAGGGCGCGGTGCCTGCGCCGAGGTTCTTCGCCTCGACGGTGACCGCGAGGCCGTCGTCGTCGACGCGGTGCCCGATGGTCACCTCGAGGACCCAGTCCCAGCCCTGCTGGGGGTAGATCACGGTGGAGAGCACCACCTCGTCGGCCGTGTGCCGAACGAGATCCCACGCGGCGCCCGCGGCCAGGCCGTGGAGCGCGGTGTTGCGGTCGATCTCGGTGATCGGGAGCTGCCGCGTCACGCCCTCGTAGACGTAGCGGCCGTCGCGGATGCGGTTGGGCCAGGGCACGAGCTGGCGGCCCTTGGAGCCGGCCGGCTGGTCCTCGGCGAACGTGTGCAGGGTCTCGGCCCCGTCGACGGTGAAGCTGCGCAGCGTCGCGCCCACCTCGGTCACGACGGCGGCGTACCGCCCGGACTCGATGAGGAACTGCTGCCCGGTAGGAAGGATCGTCATGGGCTCCAAGGGTAGTGGGAACGCGCGGCCTTGGGGCCTGAGGGACCGGGCATTAGCATGGTCGGGCTATGACTGACGCGCGCACCTATCACGTGATCACCTACGGGTGTCAGATGAACGTTCATGACTCCGAGCGGATCAGCGGCCTGCTTGAGGACGCGGGCCTGGCCCGGGTCGACCCCGCGGCCAGCGATGCGCTGGGTGCCGGCGCCGACGTCGTCGTGTTCAACACCTGCGCGGTGCGCGAGAACGCCGACAACAGGCTGTACGGGAACCTCGGCCACATGGCGAGCATCAAGGCGACGCACCCCGGCATGCAGATCGCGGTGGGCGGCTGTATGGCGCAGAAGGACCGCGACACGATCGTCAAGAAGGCGCCGTGGGTGGACGTGGTGTTCGGCACCCACAACGTCGGAGCGCTGCCGCGGCTGCTCGAGCGGGCCCGGGTCGAGCGCGAGGCACAGGTCGAGATCAAGGAGGCCCTCGAGACCTTCCCGAGCAATCTGCCGAGCCGGCGCGAGTCGCCGTACTCGGCGTGGGTCTCGGTCAGTGTGGGCTGCAACAACACCTGCACGTTCTGCATCGTGCCTGCGCTGCGCGGCAAGGAGGCCGACCGCAGGCCGGGCGACATCCTCGCCGAGATCGAGATGCTGGTGGCGCAGGGCGTGCAGGAGATCACGCTGCTGGGCCAGAACGTCAACGCCTACGGCGTCGAGTTCGGCGACCGGCAGGCCTTCGCCAAGCTTCTGCGCGCCTGTGGCGGGATCGACGGCCTGGAGCGCGTCCGGTTCACCTCCCCGCACCCCAAGGACTTCACCGACGACGTCATCGCCGCGATGGCGGAGACGCCCAACGTGATGCCGCAGCTGCACATGCCGCTGCAGTCGGGCTCCGACAAGGTGCTGAAGGCGATGCGCCGGTCGTACCGCTCGGAGCGGTTCCTCGGCATCCTCGATCGCGTCCGCCAGGCGATGCCCGACGCCGCGATCACCACCGACATCATCGTCGGCTTCCCCGGGGAGACGGAGGAGGACTTCCAGGCCACGATGGACGTCGTGCGCCGGTCGAGGTTCTCGGCGGCCTTCACGTTCCAGTACTCGATCCGCCCCGGCACGCCCGCCGCCACCATGCCGGACCAAGTCCCGAAGGCCGTGGTGCAGGAGCGCTACGAGCGCCTCATCGATCTGGTCGGCGAGCTGGCCTGGGAGGAGAACCGCGCGTTCGAGGGCCGCGAGGTCGAGGTGATGTTCGCCATCGGCGAGGGGCGCAAGGACCAGGCCACCAACAGGATGAGCGGTCGCGCCCGCGACAACCGCCTGGTGCACGTGGCCGTGCCGGACGATCCCGAGCTGAGGCCCCGGCCGGGCGACATCGCCACCGTGACCGTCACGCACGCGGCCCCGCACCACCTGAACTCCGACGCGCCGCTGACCAACCTGCGCCGCACGCGCGGCGGCGACGCGTGGCAGGCGGCAACGGAAAAGCCCAGGCCAACCGGAGTCGGCCTGGGCATTCCCACCATCGGTCGCCCGGCTTAGCAGCCAGGCCGGCGGTTAGTGGTCGGCGATCACTGGTCGCCGGTGAGCTTGTCCAGCTGTTCGTTGGCCAGGTCTTGGACCTTGTCGACCTGATCGGCGAACTTCCCGCCGGTCTTGTCGTCGACGAAGTCGCCGGCCTTCTCGATGCCCTCCTCGATGGCGGACTCGTGCTGCTTTGCCAGGTCACCGATGTTGTCGAAGATACCCATTACGAATCACCACCTCCTTTCATGTTGTGTGCCTTCATGATGCACTAGTCCGGGCCCGAGGGGGAGAGGCGTTCGCCAGAAGCAGGCGGCGAGTCTTCCCGAGGGCGATGGCACACTAGGCGACGTGCCCGTTCCCCTCATCGTCCTCGTGGGTCCGACGGCGACCGGAAAGTCCCGGCTCGCGGTCGACGTCGCCCTCGCGCTCGGCGAGCGCGGCCGGCGCGCCGAAGTCGTCAACGCGGATTCGATGCTCGTCTACCGCGGCATGGACATCGGGACGGCGAAGCCGACCCTCGCGGAGCGAGCGGGCGTACCGCACCACCTGATCGACATCGCGGACGTGACCGAGCGCGCGTCGGTGGCCGAGTTCCAGCGGCTGGCGCGCGACACCATCGCGGAGCTCCGAGCGGCCGGCGTGGTCCCGATCCTGGTCGGCGGCTCGGCGCTCTACACCCGCGCCGTCGTCGACCGCTTCGACTTCCCCGGCTCCGACCCCGACGTGCGGGGGCGCTGGGAGGCCGAGCTCGAACGGGTCGGCCCGCACGCGCTGCACGCCCGCCTCGCGGAGCTGGCGCCGGAGTCGGCCGCCAAGATCGAGCCGGGAAACGGGCGCAGGACGGTCAGGGCGCTCGAGGTCCTCGAACTGACGGGCGGGCATCGCCCGTCGATCCCCGAATGGACCTATGAGCTGACCGACGTCCAGCAGTACGGCCTCGACCTGGACCGGGCCGAGCTGGACCGGCGCATCGACGCGCGGGTCGACCAGATGTGGCGCGACGGCATCGTCGACGAGGTGCGCGGCCTCCTGGACCGCGGCCTGCGGCAGGGGGAGACGGCAGTCAGGGCGATCGGCTACCGGCAGGTCGTGGAGTTCCTCGACGGCGCCGCCACCGAGGACGAGGCCAAGGCGGCGGTCAAGCGGGCGACGCGCACGTTCTTCCGCAAGCAGCTCGGCTGGTATCGCCGCGACCCACGGATCCGGTGGCTGACGGCGGGCGATGCCGACAACATCGACCTCATCGTCTCCGACGCCATGGCTATCTCCTAGACTGGAGAAACACGTCGAGGAGGCCAGCAGGCATGCGGAGGTACAGCTTTCACAAGGGGCACGGCACCCAGAACGACTTCATCATCGTGGATGACTCCTACGGCATGCACGACATGCATCCCGAGTTCATCCAGATGCTGTGCGACAGGCGGGCCGGCATCGGTGCTGACGGCGTCCTGCGCGTCGTCAGAGCCAGCAGTGTGCGCGACTGGGAGGGTGAGCCGCACCTGTGGTTCATGGACTACTACAACTCCGACGGCTCGGTCGCCGAGATGTGCGGCAATGGCCTGCGGGTCTTCGCCCGGCACCTGATCAACGAGCAGCTCGTCGACACGGGGTCGTTCGACGTCGCCACTCGCGCCGGCGTCAAGCACGTCGAGGTGGCCCGGCACGGGCTGATCGCCACCGACATCGGCCGCGCGGTCCTGTCCGACGAGAAGGTCACGGTCACGGTTGGTGACCGGAGTTGGCCTGCGGTGAAGGTCGACGTCGGCAACCCGCACGCCGTCGTCCTTCTCGACGAGGACGTGCTGGACTCGCTCGACCTGCACCACGCCCCGACCTGGGACCCTGAGTCGGCTTTCCCGAACGGCGTCAACGTGGAGTTCGCCCGCGTCGACGGCCCCGGCCGGCTGTCGATGCGCGTCTATGAGCGCGGCGTGGGGGAGACCCGTAGCTGCGGCACGGGCGTCGTCGCGTCCGCCGCCGCGTACCGCGCGCGCTCGGGCTACGAGGGGTCCATCACGGTGACGGTGCCCGGCGGCGAACTGACGGTCGACTTCGACGACGCGTTCGCCAAGCTCACCGGTCCGGCCGTCATCGTCGGCCGAGGCGAGTTCTGGATCTAGGTCGTGGTGCGACGGCGGGAATGGTGTGGTTCGTGCCGGCGACGAACTCCGGCGCGTGCTCATCGAACTCTGACAATCCGGGAACTGCAGGGCGGGTGACAGCGCGGTCGGTCCGCGAGGAGCAATCCGGCGCTCCGGCCTGACCAACGGTCCCTGAGGAGTGCGCCGCGTCGCTCCCTGAGGAGTGGGCCATGTCGCTCCCTGATGAGCCCGCGTCGGTCCCTGAGGAGCAGCCCCGCGCGCTGGCTCGCGCCGAGTGCGAGCTGTGCGGGGCTGCGTCTCGAAGGGTCCGAGACCACAGCGCCGGGTGGTCTACTTGCTGGCCATGGAATTTTGGCGCACAACTCCACTTCCTGTGCCCTGCAGGGCACAGGAAGTGGAGTTGTGCGCCAAGACTCCATGCCCGTCTTGCTACTGAACTCCCTGGCCGAAGCGCGGGACCTAACGACCACGGCCAGCGCTCCGCGCCGGGCTCGGGATCCAAGGAACGACACCACTGCCGCGGCTCCCTGCCCGGGGTTTCGGACCTTTCGACTCGGCGTTCGGCTGGCGCCTCACGGCCCGCTCAAGGAACGACGCCGCCGCGGCGGCTCCCATGGTGCTCATGGCAGGTTTCCCGGCTCTTCACAATCGAGGGTGTGGGTAGCTCGCAGCGGGGTTGAGGGCGTGTCGCTGGCGGGGTAGGGGTCGAGGCCTCCAGGATGGAAGTTCCTTACGCTGTCCATCAAGAAGACCTCGACTGTGCGCAACGCTACCTTCACTGCCCCTGATCTGACCACGTTCTGCCGTCTTGACGAGCTCGGCTTGCAGGCGGTCGGGCAACGGGTCGAACGTGATCGGGCGGTGATCGTGTGTCGGGTCGTTGCACCGGATGACTGGTGCCACGAGTGTGGCTGCCACGGTCTGGTGCGTGACACCGTGACCCGGGAGCTGGCTCACGAGCCACTGGGTTGGCGACCCACGATCCTTCAGATCCGTGTGCGTCGCTACAAATGCACTGGTTGCGGCCGGGTGTGGCGACAAGACACCGCACTGGCGGCCGAGCCGCGAGCGAAGCTGTCTCGGCGGGGGCTGCGGTGGGCGTTGGAAGGGATCGTGGTTCAGCACCTCACGATGGCCCGTGTCGCCGAGGGTCTGGGCGTGTCGTGGAGCACCGCTAACACCGCCGTGCTGGCCGAAGGGCAGAGGGTACTGATCAATGACCCAGGCAGGTTCCATGACGTGAAGGTGATCGGTGTTGACGAGCATGTGTGGCGACACACCCGTCACGGAGACCGCTACGTCACCGTGATCATCGACCTGACCCCGATCCGTGACGGCACCGGCACGTCGCGGTTGTTGGACATGGTCGAGGGCCGCTCGAAACACGCGTTCAAGACCTGGCTCGCTGAGCGCCCGAAAGCGTGGCGCGATGGCGTGGAGGTGGTCGCGATGGACGGGTTCACCGGCTTCAAAACCGCTACCAGTGAGGAGTTGCCTGACGCGGTCGCGGTTCTCGACCCGTTCCACGTCGTCCGTCTTGCCGGCGAAGCCCTGGACAAGTGTCGTCGCCGTGTCCAGCAACGGATCCTGGGGCATCGGGGCCGCAAAGGTGACCCGCTGTACGGAGCCCGACGGACCCTCTCCACCGGGGCAGGGTTCCTGACTCCGAAGCAGCAAGCCCGGCTGGAGAAGCTGTTCGCCGACGACGCTCACACCGAGGTCGAAGTGACCTGGGCGGTCTATCAGAAGATGGTGGCCGCCTACCGCGCTAAGGACCCTGCCGACGGGCGCCGGTTGATGGAAGAACTCATCGTCTCCCTCACCACCGGTGTCCCCCGAGCACTGTCGGAACTGATCACGCTCGGCCGGACCCTGAAACAACGCGCCACCGACGTGCTGGCCTACTTCGACCGCGTCGGCACGAGCAACGGACCCACCGAGGCCATCAACGGCCGCCTCGAACACCTCCGCGGTTCCGCTCTCGGCTTCAGGAACCTCACCAACTATGTCGCTCGCGCGCTGCTGGAAACCGGCGGCTTCAGACCCCACCTACACCCTCAATTGTGAAGAGCCGGTTTCCCCTCCTCTCACGGCCGGCTCAAGGAACGGCGCCGCTGCCGCGGGCTCCCTGCCGACGGTTTCGGACCTTTCGACACGGCCGGGCGCTTCGTGCGGCGGGCCGGCTCAAGGACCGGCGACTTACCGTGCTCCTTGTCGATGAGCACGACACACCCCTCATCAGTCTCCGATGAGCACGTGCCGGAGTTCGTGGGGGTCTGATGAGCACGAGCCCGGTCTCGTTGGCAGAAAGGGCTGATTTCGGGCTGTTTCGGGTGACGAACTCCGGCACGTGCTCATCGAACTGTGGCAGTCCGGGAGTTGCAGGGCGGGTGGAGGGGGTGGTGGGCCGCTGGGGAGCGGGCCGCGTCGGTCCCTGAGGAGCAGCCCCGCGCGCTGGCTGGCGCCGAGTGCGAGCTGTGCGGGGCTGTGTCTCGAAGGGTCCGAGACCACAGCGCCGGGTGGTCTACTTGCTGGCCATGGAATTTCGGCGCACAGCTCGGGTGTTTGTGCCCTGCAGGGCACAGGGAGTGGGGTTGTGCGTCAAAACTCCATGCCCGTCTTGCTACCGAAGTCCCCGTCCGAGGCGCGGGACCTTTCGACTCGGCGTTCGGCTGGCGCCTCACGGCCGGCTCAAGGAACGAGCCTGCTGCTATGGCTCCCTGTCCAGGGTTTCGGACCTTTCGACACGGCCGGGCGCCCCGCGCCGGGCCGGCTCAAGGAACGACACCACTGCCGCAACTCCCTGCCCAAAGCGCGGGACCTTTCGACTCGGCGTTCGGCTGGCGCCTCACGGCCGGCTCAAGGAACGATCTCGCTACCGGAACTCCCTGCCTACGGTTTCGGGCCTAGCGACCACGGCGTTCGGCTGCGTCTCAACGCCGGCTCAAGGAGCGGCGCACCACGGCTGAGTTCTTCGCGCTGGGTTCTGGATCTAGGCGAGTTGCGGATACAGCTGTCCACAGCCTCGGCGGGGCCGCTTGGTCCCGCCCGCTCGGGCTGGGAGAATGGTCGGCACGATGACTTCGCACGACTTTGACAACGACGCCGACACCCTGACGACTGAGGCCTGGCCCGAGGACGTCGACTACGACGGTGACCAGGAGGATCTCGCTGCCCGACGCTCGCTGCGGCGGGTCTCCGGCATGCGCACGGAGTTGGAGGACGTCACCGAGGTCGAGTACCGCCAGTTGCGCCTCGAGCGGGTTGTCCTGGTCAGCGTCTGGACGTCTGGCACGCAGGAGGACGCCGACAACGCGATGGCCGAGCTGAAGCTGCTGGCCGAGACCGCAGGATCCGAGGTGCTCGACGCGCTCGTGCAGCGCCGCAGCCACCCGGATCCCGCCACGTACGTCGGCAGCGGCAAGGTCGAGGAGGTGGCCGAGGTGGTGCGCGCCACGGGCGCAGACACGGTCATCTGCGACGGCGAGCTCGAGCCGGCCCAGCTGCGCAACCTGGAGGACCGGATCAAGGTCAAGGTCGTCGACCGCACCGCGCTGATCCTGGACATCTTCGCCCAGCACGCCAAGAGCGCGGAGGGTAAGGCGCAGGTTGAGCTCGCGCAGCTGCAGTACCTCAAGCAGCGGCTCCGCGGTTGGGGCGGCAACCTGTCGCGCCAGGCGGGCGGCCGCGCGGCGGGCGGCGCCGGCATCGGCGGCCGCGGCCCGGGCGAGACGAAGATCGAGACGGACCGCAGGCGGATCCACTCCCGCATCGCGATCCTGCGCAGGAAGCTCCGCGAGATGGACGCCACGCGCGAGGGAAAGCGGGCGGAGCGGCGCAGGAACCAGGTTCCCTCGGTGGCCATCGTCGGCTACACCAACGCGGGGAAGTCCTCGCTGCTGAACCGGCTGACCGGCGCGGGGGTGCTCGTGGAGAACGCGCTGTTCGCCACGCTCGACCCCACCACGCGCCGCACCGAGACCTCCGACGGCCGCGTCTACACGCTGACCGACACGGTCGGCTTCGTCCGACACCTGCCGCACGACCTCGTCGAGGCCTTCCGCTCGACGCTCGAGGAGTCCGCGCTCGCGGACCTGCTCGTGCACGTCGTCGACGCATCGGACCCGGACCCCGAAGGTCAGATCGCCGCCGTGCGGACCGTGCTGGCGGAGATCGACGCGGGGTCGGTGCCGGAGCTTCTCGTGCTGAACAAGGCCGACCTGGCCGACGAGGGGACCCTGCTCGCGCTGCGCGGCTCGCATCCCGGCGCCGTCGTGGTGTCGGCGCGCACCGGGCTCGGTATCGAGGAGCTCCGCGAGATCCTGGCCGACCGGCTGCCCCGGCCCGAGGTGAAGATCACCGCCCTGGTGCCCTACGGCCGTGGCGATCTCGTGGACCGGATCCACAAGACGGGCCAGATCGACGCGCTGGAGCACACGGGCGACGGCACGCTGATCACCGCGCGCGTGCGCCCCGACCTCGCGGACGAGCTCGCGGCCTTCGCGCGTGACTGACCACGGGCGGATCCTCGCTGCAGCCGTCGGTGGCATCCACGGCCAGGCGCGTCCCGGCCAGCAGGCCATGGCCGACGCCGTGGCCGCCACCCTCGCTGGCGGGCCGCACCTACTCGTCCAGGCGGGCACGGGTACGGGCAAGTCGCTCGGCTACCTCGCGCCGGCCCTGGCCCGCTGCGCGGAGACCGAGGGAAAGGTGATCGTGGCTACCGCCACGCTGGCGCTGCAGGCGCAGCTCGCCACCAAGGACATCCCGACGGCCCTCGAGGCCGTCGAGGAGGTCACCGGCACGCGGCCACGGGCCGCGATCCTCAAGGGCAGGACCAACTACGCCTGTCTCTACCGCGCCCGGCAGGGCGAGCGCCCCGACCAGGACTCGCTGGTGGGCAGCGAGGCGCTGGCCGACGCCGCGGCCGCGGGCAAGGGCAACGACGTGAGCAAGCTGGGCGCCGAGGTGCTCGCGCTGCGCGAATGGGTGGAGGAGGAGGCCGCTCGGCGTGGCCTCGCGGACCGCGACGACGCGCCGACCCACACGGCCAAGGGCTGGGCCCAGGTGTCGATCCCCACGAGGGAGTGCCTCGGTGCCACCAACTGCCCGTTCGGCGGCGAGTGCTTCGTGGAGGCGTCGCGGGCCCGGGCCCGCGACGCCCAGCTGGTGGTCACCAACCACGCGCTGCTCGCCATCAACGCGATGCACGGCGGCACGGCGCTGCCCGAGCACGACGCACTCATCGTCGACGAGGCGCACGAACTGGTCAGCAGGATCACGACCGCCGCCACGGACGAGCTGACGCCGGGGCTCGTGGAACGCACGGCCCGGCGGGCGCTCGACTGGCTGGACGACGACCTCGGTTCCGACTTCCTGGCCCAGGCAGACGTGCTGCGGGCCGCGCTCGACGAATCCGAGTTGGCGCGCGTCATGCAGGCCTCGGCGCCGCTGCCGTACGCCGCGGCGCAGCTGCGCGACGTCTCGCGGCGGGTGGTGAGCGCGCTGGGCAAGGCCACCGACGACCCTGACCGGCAGCAGGCCGGCGCGGCGGTGCGTGAGGTGTTCGACGTGGCGGAGCGGATCGCCGCCCTCGCCGAGGCGGACGTCGTGTGGGTGTCGCACTCCGACATCATGGGCCGCGCGGCCCACGTCGCCCCGCTCAACGTCGCGGGGTTGCTGCGCAACCAGGTCT
Source organism: Arachnia sp. (assembly GCA_047602285.1). GTDB lineage: Bacteria > Actinomycetota > Actinomycetes > Propionibacteriales > Propionibacteriaceae > Arachnia. The sequence goes on along the minus strand of JASGHR010000001.1, from coordinate 560,349 downwards.
TCGCCGAGACGCCGACCGTGCTCACGTCGGCCACCCTGACGCTGGGCGGCCAGTTCGACCCTGCGGCCGCGGCGGTCGGCCTGCGTGCCGCGGACCGCGTGGGGGAGGACGAGGAGAAGCGGGACGAGTTCTCGTGGCGCGGCCTCGACGTCGGCTCCCCGTTCGACTACCGCAGGCAGGGCATCCTCTACGTCGCCCGCCGGCTCCCGGCCCCGGGCAGGGACGGGCTGAGCGAGCAGACGCTGGCCGAGATCGCACAGCTGATGTGGGCCGCGGACGGCCGCACGCTGGGCCTGTTCGCCTCCCGCCGCGCCGCGGAACAGGCGGCGGAGTACTGCCGCCGGGAGCTCCCGCACCTGACCATTCTGTGCCAGGGCGACGCGCAGCTGAGCGAACTCACCGGCCGGTTCACGGCCAGCCCTACCGCGTCGCTGTTCGGCACGCTCTCGCTCTGGCAGGGAGTGGATGTGCCGGGCGACACGTGCCAGCTGGTCATCGTCGACAAGATCCCCTTCCCCCGGCCGGACGACCCGCTGATGCAGGCGAGGAAGAAGGCCGTCGACGACGCGGGCGGCAACGGCTTCATGTCGGTGGCCGCCACGCATGCCGCGCTGCTGCTGGCTCAGGGCGCAGGCCGCCTGATCCGCCGCTCGGAGGACCGGGGCGTCGTCGCCATGCTCGACCCCCGGCTTGCGACGGCGCGCTACGGCTCGTACCTTCTGGCGTCGCTGCCGGAGTTCTGGATAACCACCGACGGCGACATCGCCGTCCAGGCTCTCCGCCGGCTCCGCGGCGCCGAGTGAGCCGCCGCTACAGCTTCCGCAAGATGGCGACCACCTTGCCCATGATCGAGGCGTAGGTGCCGTCGATGGGCGAGTAGTGCTCGTTGTGCGGCAGCAGCCACACCTTGCCGTCCTTGCGACTGAAGGTCTTGACGGTGGCCTCCTCGTCGAGCAGCGCCGCCACGATGTCGCCGTTGACGGCGTCCTGCTGGCGCCGCACCACCACCCAGTCGCCGTCGCAGATGGCGGCGTCGATCATGGAGTCGCCCCTGACCTCGAGCATGAAGATCTCGCCGTCGCCGACGAGCTGCCGGGGGAGTGCGAACACGTCCTCGACCTGCTGCGTGGCGAGGATGGGGCCGCCCGCCGCGATGCGGCCCACGAGCGGGGCGGAGACCGAGGCGGGAATGGAGTCGAAGCTCTGCTCGGAGTCCATCGGCCGCTGCGGCAGCTCCTCCGGGAGGGTCACCACGAGGGCGCGGGGCCGGTTGGGATCTCGCCGCAGGAACCCCTTCTCCTCCAGGACCTTGAGCTGGTGCGAGACCGACGACGTGGAGGCAAGGCCCGCGCGCGACGCGATCTCACGGATGCTCGGCGGGTAGCCGTGCGACTCCATGGCCTCGCGGATCACCAGCAGGATCTTGATCTGCCGCGGGGTGAGCCCCGTGGCACCCTTGGCGCCGAGCTGCGCGACGGTGCCGAGCTCGGACGCGATCTCCTCGTTGGAGGGGCGGCCTCGCCGCCGGGATGGGGTGTTGTCTGCCATGAGGAGAGCCTACCGCAGAGCGGGAACACGTGTTCGATATGGGAGGCGTGTCGCCGCTCCCGAGAAAAATGTCAGAGGCCCCTGATGGAGTGTTCTCGTGCCGCAATCGCGGTGCGAGGAAGATCACCCCGAACAGGTGTTTGATTTGTGGCCCGGAGTGGGCTACGGTATGAATCGAACAGGCGTTCTAGGTGGAACCCAGGAGGTTGTCATGACCGTCGCTACTCACATCGAGGTCGATCGCTCGGGCCGGCGCAGGGTCGCGCCCTCGTCGCCGTCCGCCGTGCCCGCGTTGGGCGCGCCGGTCGCTCACCCGCGTCGTCGACCCGCCCCTGGCCGGACGGGCACCGTCGCGTCATGCGTCGTCAACCCGGCTCCCCGTCCAGCGGCTCTCGGCCTCCGGCTGAAGGTCGCGGCCGTGGGCATCGTGGCCGCGTTCGGCGTCGCCGTGTGCGTTCCCCAGTTCGTCGCGATGTCGCACCCAGACCCCGCGAAGGAGTACGTCGCAGGGCATCCCGCCTGGGCGCACGTCGATCACCCCTGAGTCGTCGGCCGGTGTGGTGGAGGCCGCCGTCGTTGAAGGGGAGTGTCGCGTGAGGCTGTCGACCCCGGTGCTAAGATCCCCATATCTAGTAGCGCCATCGGGTCGAAGCTGCCACACGTTGTGGTTGCGGGGTTTCGGGCCGGGCGGCGCCTTTCGAGGAACGACGCGACGGGACGCACCATGCATTGCCCCTTCTGCCGGTACGGCGACACCAAGGTGTCGGACTCGCGTGCCACGGAGGACGGCTTGGCCATTCGGCGTCGGCGGCTGTGTCCCGCGTGCGAGCGCAAGTTCACGACGGTCGAGCAGATCATCCTGACGGTGGTCAAGCGGTCGGGCGTCGTGGAGGCGTTCAGCCGGGAGAAGGTCATCCGCGGGGTGTCGAAGGCGTGCAAGGGTCGTCCGGTGACGCAGGCCCAGCTGGCCTCCCTGGCTCAGCGGGTCGAGGACTCGCTGCGGGCCTCCGGCCAGGCCGAGATCCCGGCCGAGCAGATCGGTGTCGCGATCCTGGGCCCTCTCGAGGAGCTCGACGCGGTGGCCTACCTTCGTTTCGCGAGCGTCTACAAGAACTACGAGTCGATCGACGACTTCCAGCGGGAGATCGACGCCATCAGGATCGAGGGGCAGGGCGCCCAGCCCATCCCCCTTCCCGAGCCCGAGCCGGGCTCGGCCCAGCAGCCGCTCATCGGCTGACCCAGCGCTTTCCGCGCACAGGATGAATACGACGAAGAGGGGACGACTATGACCGCGACCGCATCGCGTGCCACGAACCGCAAGACGGGCTCGGAGCCGAAGGGACTCGTCATCCAGCGGGTCTTCACCACGAAGGGCGTGCACCCCTACGACGAGGTGGAGTGGGAGCGGCGCGACGTCGTCCAGACCAACTGGAAGACCGGCGAGGTGGTCTTCGAGCAGAAGAGCGTCGAGTTCCCGTCGAGCTGGAGCGTCAACGCCTCCACCATCGTTACGACGAAGTACTTCCGCGGCGCACTCGGCACCCCGCAGCGTGAGGACAGCCTCCGCGCCATCATCGACCGCGTCGTCAAGACCTACGTGGCCGCCGGTCGCGAGAACGGCTACTTCGCCACCGACGATGACGCCGAGGTGTTCGAGCACGAGCTGACCTGGATGCTGCTCAACCAGTACTTCTCCTTCAACTCGCCCGTCTGGTTCAACGTCGGCACCCCCTCGCCGCAGCAGGTCAGCGCGTGTTTCATCCTCTCCGTCGACGACTCGATGGACTCCATCCTCAACTGGTACAAGGAGGAGGGTTTCATCTTCAAGGGCGGCTCGGGCGCAGGCCTCAACCTGTCGCGGATCCGCTCCTCGAAGGAGCTGCTGAGTTCGGGCGGCACGGCCTCCGGCCCGGTGTCCTTCATGCGGGGCGCCGACGCCTCTGCGGGCACCATCAAATCGGGTGGCGCCACCCGACGCGCGGCCAAGATGGTCGTGCTCGATGTCGATCACCCCGACATCGAGGAGTTCGTCGAGACCAAGGCGCGCGAGGAGGACAAGATCCGCGCGCTGCGCGACGCGGGGTTCGACATGGACCTCGGCGGCAGGGACATCACCTCCGTGCAGTACCAGAACGCCAACAACTCGGTGCGCGTCACGGACGCGTTCATGGAGGCCGTGGAGGCGGGACGCCCCTTCGGTCTGCGGGCGCGCCAGGACGGCCGGGTCATCGAGGAGATCGACGCCCGCTCGCTGTTCACCAAGATCGCCACGGCCGCGTGGGAGTGCGCCGACCCCGGCATCCAGTACCACGACACGATCAACGACTGGCACACCAACCCGGTCACCGGCCCGATCACGGCGTCCAACCCGTGCTCGGAGTACATGAGCCTCGATAACTCGTCGTGCAACCTCGCCTCGCTGAACCTCTTGAAGTTCCTGCGCGCCGACGGCTCGTTCGACGGCGAGCTGTTCGTCAAGGCCGTCGAGCTCGTCATCACGGCGATGGACATCTCCATCTGTTTCGCCGACTTCCCGACGGAGTCCATCGGCGAGACCACCCGCAACTTCCGCCAGCTCGGCATCGGCTACGCGAACCTGGGCGCGCTCCTCATGGCGATGGGCAAGGGCTACGACACCGAGGCCGGCCGCTCCACCGCTGCCGCGATCACCTCGATCATGACGGGCGCCTCGTATCGGCGCAGCGCGGAGCTGGCGTCCGTCGTCGGCCCGTACAACGGCTATGCGGCCAACGCCGAGGCCCACCAGCGCGTGATGCGCAAGCACCAGGCGGCCAACGACAACCTGCGCGTCCTCACGGACGACCGCGCGCTTCACTTGGTGGCCACGCGCGAGTGGGACCGGGTGGTCGCGCTCGGCGGGGCGTCCGGGTTCCGCAACGCCCAGGCGTCCGTCCTGGCGCCCACGGGGACCATCGGCTTCATGATGGACTGCGACACCACCGGCGTCGAGCCCGACTTCTCGCTCGTCAAGTTCAAGAAGCTGGTCGGCGGCGGCTCCATGCAGATCGTCAACCAGACCATCCCGCGCGCGCTCAAGCGCCTGGGCTACAGCTCCGAGCAGATCGACGCCATCGTCGAGTTCATCAGCACGCACGGCCACGTCGTCGGCGCCCCGGGTCTCGCCGCGGAGCACTACGAGGTGTTCGACACCGCAATGGGCCAGCGGGCTATCAAGCCGATGGGGCACGTGCGGATGATGGCCGCGGTGCAGCCGTTCCTCTCCGGCGCCATCTCGAAGACGGTCAACCTGCCCGAGACCGCGACGGTCGAGGAGATCGAGGACGTCTACCTGCAGGGTTGGAAGCTCGGTCTCAAGGCCCTGGCCGTCTACCGCGACAACTGCAAGGTCGGCCAGCCCCTCTCCGACGGCAAGAAGAAGGAGGAGAAGAAGGCAGCCCAGGCTGTGCCCGAGGTCGTCGAGCGGATCGTCTACCGCCCGAAGCGCGAGCGCCTCCCGAAGTCCCGACTGTCGCGCACCACCAGCTTCTCCGTGAGCGGCGCGGAGGGGTACATGACCTCCGGCGCCTACGACGACGGCCGGCTCGGCGAGGTGTTCCTCAAGCTCGGCAAGCAGGGCTCCACGCTGGCCGGCGTCATGGACGCGTTCTCCATCGCGGTGTCCATCGGCCTGCAGTACGGCGTGCCGCTGGAGAGCTTCGTGCAGAAATTCACCAACCTGAAGTTCGAGCCCGCCGGGATGACCGACGACCCGGACATCCGGATCGCGCAGTCGTTCATGGACTACATCTTCCGCCGCCTCGCCCTCGACTACCTGAGCTTCGACGACCGCGCCGAGCTCGGCATCTACACCGCGGGCGAGCGCGCCCGTTACGTCGAGACCGGGTCCTACCTGTCGGAGGAGGATGAGGCAGCGATGCCGGAGTCGGAGCAGCTCCGCAACGACGCCGGCGACGACTTCAACGTCGACGGCGCCCGCCAGCCCTCGCTGCTCGACGCGCACACCACGGCCGAGCTGATGGAGGCCCTCGGCGTCGCCGAGGTGGACGCCCCGTTGTGCATGACGTGTGGCACGAAGATGCGCCCGTCTGGCAGCTGCTACGTCTGCGAGGGCTGCGGCTCCACCAGCGGCTGCAGCTGATCCTGGGCTACCGCAGGTCGCTCTTGCGGATCAGGCCGTGCACGCCCGTGGTCCTGTCGACCACCTGGGTGACCGAGAAGTTGGCGGCCGCCGACAGGTAGGCGTAGGCCACGGCTCGGTTCAGGCCCTTGTCCTGCTCGAGGAAGTCGAGCGCGTTCACCACGGCCCGGCGCATGGCGATGTTGAGGTCGCTGCCCTGGCCGTCGACGCTGCCGTTGGGATCGGAGAGGCCGATCGGGATCCAGGAGTCGGAGGTCTCGGCGAAGGGGTAGCGGAAGGCCACCGACGGGGCGTCGCCCGAGCCCGGCTTGCACACGGTCAGCCGGAAGGTGCCCCGGAGCGACCCCTCCATCGCGGTGAGGGCCACCTCGCCGTCGCCCATGGCATGGTGCGGGTCGCCGACGTAGAACAGCGCTCCGTCGGCGAACACCGGGAGGTAGAAGGTCGAACCGGTGCCCAGATGGCGGATGTCGATGTTGCCGCCGCCGAGCGTCGGCGGGATGGAGTTGGCGCTGGGGTCGGTCAGGCCGGGTGCCTCGGCGTAGGCGACGCCCATCATCCCGAAGAACGGGTTGACGGGGAACCGCAGCGATCGGCGCCCGGAGCGCATCACGCCGTCGCGGCCCTCCACAGCCGTGAACACCGACACGTTGTGATAGTCGGTGGGGATCCCCGACGACCGGTTGTCGGTCTCGTGGGGCGGCATCACTTCGTCCAGGTCGATGCCTGCGGGAGCCTGCCCGGCCGGAGTGATGGCGAGGGCGCCCTTGCCGTGACGGCTCGAGACCACGCCGTAGGGGACGCGGGCGCGCAGGTCGAGGGTCTCGATCTTCAGGACATCTCCGGGCTTGGCCCCCTTCACGCGGATCGGGCCGGTGACCACGTGCGGTCCGTCGGCGTCGAAGTTGCGCTGCGTCCGGCGGTAGTTGGCGGCGATGTCGATGGCGTCGCTCAGAACCTCCCGCCGCCGCACGCCGTGCTCGCCGAGCCACGACACGGGATCGCGGCCCTGGTCCTCGAGGATGGACTCGTGCGAGACGGAGTCGATGGTGACGGTCTGCCCGGAGCGAATGGAGAGCACCGGCGTGGCGTGAACGGTGGGGACGTATCCCCACAGGACCTCGTCCGTGCGGGACGGGAGGTAGTGCTCGCCGCGGATGCGACCCTTGCCCGGCTGCAGCACGCCCTCGTAAAACGACTCGCGTGCACGGCCATGCGCGGCCGCGGTGGTGCTGCCGGCGGCGGCGACCGTGGCGCCCACCCCCATCGCGGCTGCGGCCAACAGGAGGCCGCGGCGTCCCACACCGGACTCGATGAGGGTCGACGCCGACGCGGCATCGATGGCCGGGGCGTTCTCGGTTGTTGTCATGCTTACTCCTAGGCTCGTCGGTACCCCGAAGCTAACGGGGCCACGTGACGGGGCCGTATCGGAATCGTTGCAGCGGCGTCGCGCTCGGGCTCAGGCGAACGGACCGGCGCTCGGCGCGTGGGGGTGCCACGGCGCGGGCGCGGCCGGACGTGCGGTGAGGGCACGCGTCAGGTCCTTCAGGATGAGCCAGGCGAAGGGAGTGGCAGCGATCAGCAGGGCGTCGCCGAGCATGGTGAGCTGGGCGGCCCTGATGAAGCTGTCCAGCTCATCCGCCGTCGCGTACAGCCGTCCCGCGACGTTGCCGGCCAGGCTCCCGCCGATCCACAGGCCCCACCACAGCGGCAGCCAGGCCGGCGCCTTGGTGTTGGCCTGTCGCCACAGGTCGGAGACGTTCTGATAGGGAAGGATGTAGGCGGCGAAGGGGATGACCCAGGACCAGGCGTGCCACGCGGGCGAGCGCTTCAGTCCGACGGCCACGAGGGATGCCGCGCGATGCTGCCAGATCATCCACGCGATGCCTGCGGCGAGGGTGCTGCCCAGCCAGACGAAGATGAGGACGACCGAGCGTTCGTCGTAGGCCACGAGCTGCTCGTAGGCGTCGAGGTCGCCTGCGAGGTAGCGCTGCATGCCGAGCATGCCGGCGAGCTCGTGCAGCAGGTCGACGAGTGCGGCGGCGGACGAGATGAGAATGAGCGCGCGAACCCATACGGAGAGCCGTGGAAGCCTGTTGGGCGCAGTGGGCGGAGGTGGCGCGTCGGCGATGGGTCGGCGGTCGTCGGTCCAGCGCGCGCCGTCCCACCAGCGCAGGCCCGGAGATCCGTCGGGGGAGGCGTACCATCCGGCGGGCGGCAGGGGTGTGGTCATCGTCGGCCTTTCCCGAGCCTGCTCGTCGCCCGACGGCATGGGCGGAGGTGACTCGGTGTCGGCACTATCCTGCCCGGCCTCCGTCCGGTGCGCTGGGCCGGGGTGGGATATCCCGGGCCCTAGGATGCGGAGCATGATTCCTCCCGTTGTGGACCGCTCGTGGCTCGCCGAGCATCCCGAGGCGATCGTCGCCGACGCGCGCTATTACCTGGACGGCCGCTCGGCCGCCGACGCCTATGCCGCGGGACACCTGCCGGGTGCGGTGCGCGTCGACATGGGCGACGTGCTGGCCGACCCGCCGTCGCCGGCCCGGGGCCGCCATCCGCTGCCCGATCCGGAGCGGTTCGCGTCCGGCCTCGCGGCGCTCGGCATCGGCGACGGCGCCACGGTGGTCGCCTACGACGATGCGGGCGGCACGATGGCTGCGCGGCTCGTCTGGCTCCTGCGGCTGCTGGGCGAGAACGCGGCGCTGCTGGACGGCGGGCTGGCGGCGTGGGACGGTCCGTTGTCCCTGGAGACGCCTGACCGTGGCGCGGCACGCTTCACCCCGCGGCCCTGGCCCGAGGCCGCACTCGCGACGATCGACGAGGCGGCCACAGGGCCGTGCGTCATCGACGGGCGTGCCGGCGAACGCTACCGGGGCGAGGTCGAGCCCATCGACCCTCGCGGCGGCCACATCCCCGGCGCCCGCAGCTTCCCCGTGGGCGGAAACCTCGGCCCCGACAGCCGGTTCCTCTCCCCGGAGGAGCTCCGCGCGCGGTTCGCCGGCATCGACGACGCGGCCGAGGTCATCTCCTACTGCGGATCCGGCGTCACCGCGTGCCACAACCTGATCGCCCTGGAGTACGCGGGGCTCGGCCGCGGCCGCCTCTACCCCGGATCCTGGTCCCAGTACTCGCACACCCACCGCCCGGCGGCCACCGGCGACTGACCGGACCGCCGCGCGACGAGGGCGTTCGCGGGCGGTTCGGCGATGCGGCCCTCGTCGTCGGCGAGAGTAGTCTTGTCAGGTCAGACCCCGACTCTCTGGAGGCTCAACATGCCGGCGCTTCGGTCCCGCACCACCACCCACGGCCGCAACATGGCGGGCGCTCGCGCGCTCTGGCGTGCCACGGGCGTCACGGACTCGGACTGGGGTAAGCCGATCATCGCCGTCGCCAACTCCTTCACGCAGTTCGTGCCGGGCCACGTGCACCTGCGCGACATGGGACGGCTCGTGTCCGACTCCATCAAGGAGGCCGGCGGCATCGGCCGCGAGTTCAACACGATCGCGGTCGACGACGGCATCGCCATGGGCCACGGCGGCATGCTGTACTCGCTGCCGAGCCGCGAGCTGATCGCGGACTCCGTGGAGTACATGGCCAACGCGCACTGCGCCGACGCGCTCGTGTGCATCTCCAACTGCGACAAGATCACCCCCGGGATGTTCCTGGCGGCCCTGCGGCTGAACATCCCCACCGTGTTCGTCTCCGGCGGCCCGATGGAGGCAGGCAAGGCCATCATCAAGGAGGGCGGCACGGCCGTCACGTCGCTCGACCTGGTCGACGCCATGGTCTCGGCCGTCGACGACTCGGTCACCGACGACGAACTCCAGCGGATCGAGGAGAGCGCCTGCCCCACATGCGGGTCCTGCTCCGGCATGTTCACCGCGAACTCGATGAACTGCCTGCTGGAGGCCATCGGACTGGCGCTGCCCGGCAACGGCTCGACGCTGGCCACCGCGGCGGCCCGCAAGGGCCTCTTCGAGGAGGCGGGCCGGCTCGTCGTCGAGCTGTGCCGCCGCTGGTACGACGAGGAGGACGCCTCGGTGCTTCCCCTTCTCGATCGCCACCAAGTCCGCGTTCGAGAACGCGATGCGCCTCGACGTCGCCATGGGCGGGTCCACCAACACCGTGCTCCACCTGCTGGCCGCTGCGCAGGAGGCCGGCGTCGACTTCGACCTCGACGACATCGACGAGATCTCTCGACACACCCCGTGCCTGGCCAAGGTGGCGCCGAACTCGCACAACTACTACATGGAGGATGTGCACCGCGCCGGCGGCATCCCCGCCATCCTGGGCGAGCTGCACCGCGGCGGGAAGCTCGACGACACCGTGCACGCCGTGCACGCGCCCAGCCTCCAGGCCTGGCTCGACGAGTGGGACATCCGCGGCGGCTCCGCGTCCGCGGCCGCCATCGAGCTATTCCACGCCGCCCCCGGCGGCATCCGCACCACCGAGGCGTTCTCGTCGAGCAACCGCTGGGAGACCCTCGACACCGACTCCGAGGGCGGCTGCATCCGCTCCACCGAGCACCCCTACACGCAGGACGGCGGCCTCGCCGTGCTCAAGGGCAACCTCTCGCCCGACGGCGCGATCGTCAAGACCGCCGGCGTGCCCGAGGACCAGTGGGAGTTCACCGGCACCGCCGTGGTGACCGACTCGCAGGAGGAGGCCGTCGAGGCCATCCTCGGCAAGCGGGTCCAGCCGGGCGACGTGGTGATCGTGCGCTACGAGGGCCCCAAGGGCGGCCCCGGCATGCAGGAGATGCTCTACCCGACCAGTTATCTCAAGGGGCTCGGCCTCGGCCCGAAGTGCGCGCTGATCACCGACGGCCGCTTCTCGGGCGGATCGTCGGGCCTCTCCATCGGGCACGTCTCGCCCGAGGCGGCCTCCGGCGGCGCCATCGGCCTCATCGAGGACGGCGACCGGATCGTCATCTCCATCCCGGAACGCAAGATCCACCTGGATATCGACGACGAGACGCTGGCCGCGCGCCGGGCGGCGCAGGACGCCAAGGGGTGGCAGCCGAAGGCCCGCGAGCGCCAGGTGTCCACCGCGCTGAAGATCTTCGGGATGCTGGCGCAGTCGGCGGACAAGGGCGCGGCCCGCAAGCTCCCCTGAGGAGGGGGTTCAGGCGGAGGGGGCGCTCTTCGGCTCGGTATCGCGCGACAGGACGGCCCACGCGAGCGTCCCGATGCCGATGGCGCCCACCACGACGACGGCGGCCGGCGAACGCAGCCACAGCTCCTGTAGGCCCACCCAGCCGATGAAGCCGACGGTGCCGTAGATGAAGGCCCAGGCCACGCAGCCGACGGCGACGGCGGGCAGGTAGCGGCGGAGCGGCATCTTCGTGACGCCGGCGGCCAGGTTCACCATCGTCTGGATGCCGATGGTGAAGAACGACAGTGAGACCGCCGGCGCGCCCCATCGGTTCAACCAGCCGGCGCCGCGGGCGTAGTGCTTCGACTCGAGCAGCCGCGCCGCCTTCGTCTTGCGCGCTCCGGCGGCGATGCCGCGGCCGAGCCAGTACGTGCCGTTAGCCCGCAGCATCACGATGACCCACAGTGCGGCGACGACGATCGCGTAGGGGGCGTCCCAGCTCGTGGGATCGAACATGGGGCTCCTCGGGTGTGGTGGAGCCGCCAGCCTAACAAAGGGCGCCAGGGCGACGCGGTGTCCCGATCGGGCCCGCGCGGGGCAACGGCGGAGGGGGAGTCGCGGCGCTGTGGCGAGTGTGTAGGTTGGGGCGAGGAGGTGAGCGATGGCCGACTACACAGACTTCGACTTCGACGAGACGCAGCGCGCCGCATGGGGCGAGTTCGCGGATCGACTCGACGAGGTGCTCTCGGTGATGGACGCGACGGGGGACCTCACCATCTCGGTGACGTCCGCGGCCCCAGGACCGCGCCCCGGCATCAAGTTCACCGTGCGGGAGCCGGGCGTCGTCACGGCCCTGGTGAGCGGCTCCGACGGCGGCGCCCCGACGGCGACCGAGGCCGAGCAGCTCGCCCGGCGGGGATGGCTTCCGCCCGACGAGACCTTCCCGCAGTACCACGCCGCCGCGGACCAGACGGAGTCCGCGCGCTTGGCCACGCTCGCGAGCGACACCTTGAGCGCCGTGTTCTCCGCGCCGCATCCCATCTTCCTCGAGCCGGATCAGCTGGCGGAGATCCTGCAGGGCCAGGCCGACTGGGCGCCGTTGGAGCCGCGCAAGCTCAAGCGCGAGGAGCAGGCCGTCAAGGCCAGCGGCCAACCGGAGCTGGACCGGCTCGTCGACGACGAGCTGCGCCGCCAGTTCGGGCATCCTCCGCTGCGCAACGAGCAGGGCGACGTCGCGATCCGCGTCGGGTCCGCCGTCGTCTTCCTCCGCTCCACGCCCGATTGCCGGGAGCTCGTGCTCTTCTCGCCGCTGGTGCACGACGTCGTCAATCGCTCGCGGGCCTGCGAGGTGCTGAACGACCTGAACGTCGAATCCCGCTACGGCCGGTTCGCGCTGCACCGCGACCGTGTGTTCGCGCAGATCTCCGTGCCCGCGCGCCCCTTCGTGCCGGCGCACCTGCGGCAGGCGTTGAACGCGCTCAGCCAGATCGCCGACGGCATCGACGAGGAGCTGGCCACGAAGCTGGGCGGGCACACCACGTTTCCCACTCCCTGACCGTTCGGGGACGCGTGCCGGGACAGCGCGTGGAATCGGACGGTGGTGGGCCTCGGCGCGCTAGGGTTGGGCCATGACAACGGAACCCGTGACCTACTTCTCGCGGCTCGACTCCGACGAGTGCTGGGCGTTGCTCTCGGACGCGGAGGTAGGGCGCATCGCGTGGCCGGGCCCCGACGGGATCAACATCATTCCGGTGAACTACCGCACCTATTCCGGGGTCATCGTCTTCCACACCGCGCCCGGAACCATGCTCGCCGAATTGGCCGAGCCCACCGCCGTCTCGTTCCAGGTGGACGAGATCGACAAGGAGTCCGCCATCGGCTGGACCGTCCTCGCCCGTGGCGAGACCGGCCCCGCGGACGAGTCGGCGAAGAGCATCAGCTGGGTGGACGAGAACCGCACCGTCGGCATCGCCATCGAGGTCTCGGCCATCGCAGGCCGGGTCGTTTCCGGTACTAAGAGTGAGGAGCCCTCCAATGACTGAGCGCCAGCTTCCCTTGATCGTGGTCGGTGTCGACGGCAGCGACGACGGCCTCCGCGCCGTCCGCTTCGGAGCCAACGCCGCGAAGTCGCAGAACGCCGAGCTCATGCTCGTCAACGCCGTGGACGACACCCTCATGGCCGGCGCCTGGGGCGTCGTCTACGACCCCGAGGTGCTGCAGGCCGCGGGCGTCACAGCCAACGAGCAGGCTCGCCAGCTCGCGCTCGAGCTGGGGCTGCCGGAGGAGCGGCTCAAGACGGAGGTCGTGATGGGCTCGCCGGGCGGCGTCATGGCGCGGCTCAGCGAGGTCGCCGACCTCGTGGTCGTCGGGCGGCGCGCCGCCTCGGGTCTCGAGCGGATGTTCGTGGGATCGACGTCGGTGGCCGTCGTGGCCAACGCCTCGTGCCCCGTCGTGGTCATCTCGGCCGCCGCGCACCCGGAGCCCGTCGGCTCGCGCGGCGTGGTCGGCGTCGGCCTGCAGACGGATCCGGGATCCGAGGACACCCTCGAGGCCGGCTTCGTGCAGGCGGAGCGGCTGGGCTCGCGTCTTGAGGTCGTGCACGCGATCCAGCCCCCCGTCGGGATCTTCGCCCGCAAGCTCTCGCCCGCACAGCTCGACGAGCAGGTGCGGTTCGCGCAGGGTGGCATCGAGGCCATCGCCGCCGATGTCGCCTCCCGCCACCCCGGCGTCGAGTATGCGGTGCACGTGGCGGTCGACAGCCCCATCAACGAGCTCGTCAGCCGCAGCGCCGGGTACGACCTGCTCGTGCTGGGCGTGGGCGAGTCGTCGATTCCCGGATTCGCCCTCGGCGGCCTGATGCGCGGGCTCATGGCCCACGCGCTGTGCCCGCTGTACATCACGCGCGGATGACGGGGCAGGGCCCACCTCCTACCGTCGTCGTTGAACCCGGCCTCCCGATCGCGGCGGAGGCCGAGCGGATCGCCGCGCTGATCCGCGACCACCAGGTGGTCGTGGTGGCGGGCGAGACCGGGTCGGGCAAGACCACGCAGCTGCCCAAGATCTGCCTGCTCGCCGGCCGCGAGCGCATCGCGCACACGCAGCCGCGCAGGATCGCGGCCCGCACGGTGGCGCAGCGCATCGCCGCGGAGTGCGGCGTCGACCTCGGCGAGTTCGTCGGCTATCAGGTGCGGTTCACGAGGCGCGTGACATCGGCGACGCGCGTGAAGGTGATGACCGACGGCATCCTGCTGTCCGAGCTGACGCATGACCGGATGCTGTCGCGGTACGACACGATCATCATCGACGAGGCGCACGAGCGCAGCCTGAACATCGACTTCCTACTCGGCTACCTCAAGCAGCTGCTGCCGCGCCGGCCCGAGCTGCGTGTCATCGTGACCTCGGCCACGATCGACACGGCGCGGTTCTCCGAGCACTTCGACGGCGCGCCCGTCGTGGAGGTCTCGGGGCGCACCTTCCCCGTCGAGACCAGGTATCGGCCGTTGGAGGACGGGCAGGACGAGATCGACGGCATCGCGGCCGCCGTCGAGGAGATCGTCACCGAGCCGGGCGGCGGGGACATCCTCGTGTTCCTGAGCGGCGAGCGGGAGATCCGCGACGCCGCGGAGGCCATCGAGGCGCTCGGCAGCGGGCTGGAGGTGCTGCCGCTCTTCGCGCGCCTGTCGTCGGCCGACCAGCAGCGCGTGTTCGCGCCGGGACCGCGGCGCAGGATCGTGCTCGCCACCAACGTCGCCGAGACGTCGATCACCGTCCCGCGGATCCGCTACGTGATCGACACCGGTACCGCGCGTATCTCTCGGTACTCGGCCCGCACCAAGGTGCAGCGGCTCCCGATCGAACCCGTCTCGCAGGCGTCGGCCAACCAGCGCGCCGGCCGCTGCGGCCGTGTCGGCCCGGGCATCGCCATCCGGCTGTACTCGGAGGAGGACTACCTCGCGCGCCCCGAGTTCTCCGATCCCGAGATCCTGCGCACCAACCTCGCCACCGTCATCCTCCTGATGGCGCAGGCCGGGCTGGGCGACGTGGAGGCCTTCCCCTTCGTCGAGGCGCCCGTCACGGCGCATATCAACGACGGCGTGCGCGTGCTGAGCGAACTCGGCGCCATCCATCCGCGCAAGCGCCACGACCAGTTGCGGCTCACCAGGACCGGGCGGATGCTGGCGCGCATGCCCGTCGACCCGCGCCTGGGCAGGATGCTGATCGAGGGCGCTCGCCGCAACTGCCTCGCCACCGTGATGGTGCTCGTGGCCGGGCTGACAGTGCCCGACGTGCGCGAGCGCCCCGCCGACTTCCAAGCCCAGGCCGACCAGCTTCACCGCCGTTTCTGGGGCGACCCGCTCCTTGAGCAGGGGTCCGGCGCGACGTCCGCCGCCTCGGCCCTTGGGCCGGAGCCCGGCGCGAAGCGCCTGACGTCGTTCCTTGAGCCGGAGCCCGGCGCGAAGCGCCCCGGCTCCGTGTCGAAAGGTCCCGCACCCGACAGCGCGGCCCAGCCCGCGCGGCACACCGTGCACACGGGGACAAGGCCGGAGGGCTCGAAACGCGGGCAGGGTGGCGCTCCGCAGGGGACGGGGCCGCTGGAGGGCGGCGACTTCGAGGTGCTGCTCAACATCTGGACGTACCTCAGGACGAAGCGGCGCGAGCTGAGCGGCAGCGCGTTCCGGAGGCTGTGCAGGACGGAGTACCTGCACTTCGTGCGGTTCCGCGAGTGGGAGGACCTCGTCTCGCAGCTGCGCGAGGCGTGCAAGGAGCTGGACCTCGACACGTCGGGCCGCGGGACGATGCCCGACGTGCTGACGTCGCTGCTCTCCGGCCTGCTGTCGAACGTGGGGCTGGCCCTCGAGCCGCCGCCGAAACGGCCGGGACAAGGGGCGCAAACGCGGCGCAGGCCGCTCACGGAGTATCAGGGCGCCCGCGGTGCGCGGTTCGCCATCCAGCCGGGCTCGGCCCTCGCCAAGTCGACCCCACCGCTGGTCATGGCGTTCGAGCTGGTGGAGACCTCGAGGCTGTGGGCGCGCACCGTCGCGCCGGTGGACGAGGTGTGGGTGGAGCAGGTGGCTGGTCACGTGCTGACCAGGACGGTCTCCGAGCCGCGCTGGTCCAGCCGCACGGCGAGCGTCGTGGCGAGCGAACGGATCAGCCTGTTCGGCGTGCCGATCGTGGCGGGGCGCCGCACCAACTACGCGGCCGAGCACCCCGTGGAGGCGCGCGAGATCTTCCTGCGCACGGGGCTGGTCGAGGGGGAGTGGGAGACCAGGAACAAGGTGGTGACCGCCAACCGGGCGGTGCTGCGCGACGCGCAGACGCTCACCGACCGTATGCGCCGGCCCGACCTCCTGTTGTCCGATGACCAGCTCTACGCTTGGCTGGACGCCCGCGTGCCCGCCGACGTCGTCTCTGGCGCGACGTTCGAGAAGTGGCTCCGCGGGCTGCCCAAGGAGCAGTGGCCGCTGCTGACGCCGGACGACGCCGTCGTCGACCCGTCGCAGCTGCGCGCCTCCGACTATCCGGACGCCTGGCGGGTGGGCGCGCACCGCCTGCCGATCGCCTACGAGTTCAACCCGGGCGCGGGGAGTGATGGCGTCACGATCACCGTCCGGCTCGAGCTGCTGAGCCAGCTCGACGCGGCCCCGTTCACCTGGCAGGTGCCGGGGCTCCGGCGCGAGCTGGCCACCGAGCTCATCCGCTCGCTGCCGAAGTCGGTGCGCACGAGCTTCGTGCCCGCCCCCGACTTCGCGGCCAAGGCGCTGACCTGGCTCGCCGACCGCGGCGACCCGGGGGAGGGCGCGTTCACCGAGGCGCTGGGCCGGGCGCTGACCGCGCTCACGGGGACGCTCGTCGCGCCCGAGGACTGGCATCCCGAGACCCTCGACCCCCACCTCAGGCCCACGTTCGTGATCGTCGACGGCGGCCGCGAGGTGGGCCGCGGAGACGACCTCGCGGCGCTGCAGCAGCGGCTCGCGCCCAAGGTGGCGGAGAAGCTCACGAAGTCGGCGGGCGGGCGCACGGCCACGGGGCAGCGCAGCTGGACCTTCGGCAGCATTCCGCGTGAGACTCGCGTAGGCAAGGGCGCCGTGGGCTACCCGGCGCTCGTCGACGAGGGCACCACGGTGGGCCTCACGGTGCAGGACACCCGCGAGCGCGCCGACCGTTCGCATGCCGCGGGGGTGCGTCGCCTCCTGACCTGTACCAATCCGGACCCCACCCGCTGGGTGGTCTCGCATCTGGGCAGGGAGGCGAAGCTCGCGCTCGCCGACTCCGCCTACGCCTCCGTCCCCGACCTCCTGGCCGACGCGTGGCTCAAGGCGGGCGAGCAGCTGGCCACTGCCGTCGGCCCGCTTCCGGAGGTGCGCTCGGCGGCGGCGTACGACACGGTGGCGCTCGCCGTGCGGCAGGAATGCCCGGGCCAGACGCTGACCGTGGTGAACACCGCGTCCCAGGCCCTGGCCCAGGTCACGCGCGCCCGCCTGCTCCTCGCCGCCCACCCGCAGGCGCCGTGGAGCAAGGACGTCGCCGCCCAGCTCGACAACCTGTTCTTCGCCCGGTTCATCTCCGCCACCCCGGACCCGTGGTTCGGGCATCTGCCGCGCTACGCCGCGGGCGCCGTCGCCCGCCTCGAGGCCGCAGCCCAGCAGCCCGCCCGGGACGCGCGCCTGCAGGCGGAGATCGACGAGGTGGAGGACCTGTACGCGGCCCTCACCGACGCCGAGCCGCCGGGCCCGCTGCGTCCCGAGGTGGAAGAGATCGCGTTCCTGATCGAGGAACTGCGCGTGAGCCTGTTCGCGCAGCAGCTCCGAACCAGTGTGCCGGTGTCCGCGAAGCGCATCCGCCAGGCCATCCGGGCCGCCGGCTGAGCCGCGCTGCCTTGGCCTGCTGTTAGGACGAGCCGAGACCGGCGTCCCTGGCCATGACGATCGCCGCGGCGCGGGTAGGGGCTGCCAGCTTCATCAGAATGACGGAGACGTTGTTTCGCACGGTCTTGTCGCTGAGCATGAGTCGCGCGGCGATCTCCACGTTCGACAGGCCGGCGGCCAGCAGGTCGAGGATCTCGGTCTCCCGGCCGGACAGCTGAGGAAAGGCCGGAGCTGCGGCGATGCTATGGGGGCGGGCGAAATAGCGGTCCATGCGGGAGGCGATCGGCGCGTCGAGAATCGCCCGTCCGCTGGCGACAACACGGATCGCCTCGACGATCTCGGGACCGGGCGAGCCCTTGAGCACGTAGCCGGTGGCGCCAGCGCGGAGGGCGGCGGCAAGGCTGCCGTCGTCGTCGCTCATGGTCAGCACCAGCACAGTGCGGGCCGTTCCTTCGTGAAGGATGCGACGGCTGGCCTCGATGCCGCTCGTCCTGGGCATCTTCAGGTCCATCAGGACGACGTCGGGACGTGTCGCGGCCGCAACGGCGATCGCCTCGTCCCCGTCACCCGCCTCACCGACGAGTTCCAGGCCCTCGGTGTCGGTGATGAGGCTCCGCAACCCGTCGCGGAACAGCGGATGGTCGTCGGCGATCACGATCCGGATGCTCATCTGCCCAGGGCCCACTCTGCGCGGACGAGCGTTCCCGTGGGCTGCACGGGGCCGATGTCGAGTGTTCCTCCCAGCTCGGCGGCCCGCTCGCGCATCGACCCGATGCCGACGCCGGGCGTGTAGCCGAGCGGTAGGCCGGGGCCGTGGTCGCGCACCTCCAACCGGATCATGTCGGTGGCGCCGAGCCGCACCTCGAAGGTCCCGGGACGGCCGTGAACGGCAGCGTTCTTCATGGCCTCCAGCGCGATGAGATAGACGCCGATCTCCATGGTGTCGGGGAGCTCTGGGAGGTCGGGGATGTCGATCGCCGCGGCGCCGAGGCGGCTTGCCTGGTCGCGAAGGGCGCCCGCCAGGCCGAGCGAGTCGAGCACCGGCGGGCGGAGGGCGTAGACGATCCGCCGGACGTCGTGCACCGCGGTCTGTCCCACGTCGTGCAGGCGGGCGAGTTCCGCACGGGTGCGGGCCGAGTCGTCGAGGTGGCGTTCGACGTTCTCGATACCGAGGACGAGGCCGGCGAGGGTGGGGCCGAGGCCGTCATGGAGATCGCGACGGATGCGGCGCCGCTCGTCATCGCGCGCGGTGAGGAGGAGCTGGTGCGAGTCGCGCAGTGCCTGCTCGAGGCGTCGTGCCCGCTCCGTCGTGGGGTCTTCGCGGCGACCGTAGACGAGGAGATTCGCGAGCTCCTGCAGTTGGTCGCGCAGGATCAGCGCCACGAGTGCGGCCACCACCGAGCCCACGCCGACGCCGAACCAGCCGCCCATCACGGCACCAAGGAGGCTCGCGGACGCGGCCGCGAGCCCGAGGACCAGCGCCGAGGCCGCGAGGTAGGGGAGTGTGCGGGCGAACGCTGCGCGAAGGTCGATGAGTCGGTAGCGGACGATGCCGATCCAGGCCGCGACGGCGAACACGATGCCGGTCTGATCCGCGATCGCCCCGAACCAGTCGGGAAGCTCGACCAGCAGCGAGATCGCTGCACACGCGAGGGCGGCGACGGCGTTGATCCAGGCCACGGCCTCGAAGAGCCGCAGCGCCCGGCGTGGGTCACCCGGGGTGGATCGGCGACGCTGCGTGGCACTCACTGCGGCAAGAACCGTGACGGGCACGACGATCGCGAAGCCGATCAGGAGAAACACTTCGGAGGCGCCTTGGAGCGAGGGCGAACGCGACCCTGGAATGCTGGAGGCTCCCACGGCGAAGACGGTGAGGCACGCGAGTCCGACCGCGGCGACGGGAACGAGCACCCGGCCTAGCAGACCGTGCGGACGCCCGTCCGGGAAGAGCAGGACGCCGAGGGTGAAGAGGCCGAACAGCGTGGCGCCCGCCAGGCTGTCGACCACGCTGAGGGCGAGATGTCCCGCGGGTGTCGACGTCGTCGCCCATGGCTCCACGGCGAACACCGCCGCGCCGAGGGAGGAGGCGAGCAGTATCCAGGCGGCCGCGTTGCGCAGGGAGACGGTGGCGAGCACCACCCCGAGCAGGCCGACACCCAGATAGCCGACCGCGCTGACAGCGTCGATCCAGGTGCGCAGGCCCGCACCGGTCGCCGCCGCCAGCACCACCGAGAGCGCGGCCAGCGTCGCCGCGAGCCCGAACAGCAGCCGCGCCGGCCACGGCGCGCCCCTAGGCATGAGCCTCCTCGCCCCTCATACGCTGATCGTACGACCGTGCCCTCTGCGCGAGGCGCTAATCAGCGCGATGCCGAAGGCCGCGAGAGGGATCACCACCACGAGGCTGGCGAGCCCACCGAGCCCGAGGAAGATACCGGCGAGCACCACGACGCCGAACGCGCCGGCGATCACGAGGAACGGGCTTCTGGCCAGGCCGATGCGTCGCCCGGCCGCAGCGAGGGAGAGCAACCATGCTGTCATGCCCACTCCGAATGCGCCCATGAGCCCCTGCGTCATGACGAGCACCGAATAGCCGATCATTCGTCGGACGTCGCTGTCGGGCTGAATCTGATCGAGGCCCGAGAGTGTGAATCCGGTGCCGTACATGGTGGCCGACGTCCCGGCCTCGACGACGCTGATGAGCGCGGCCCCGATCGCGCCGGCGACCCCGGCTCGCGCGAGCAGCCCGTTTCCGAGGACGGGTGCGGTGCGAAGCGCGGCGATCGCGATCGCGATCCCGGTGGCCGTCATCTGGAGACCGTAGATGAGCCCCTCCCAGCCCGTGGCGCGCATCGGGTCTCGCCCGTAGTCGGCGGGGGCGTAGCCGGCCTGCGCGGCTGCCGCGTCGAGACCGAGCGCGGCCGACAGGCCGAACACGGTGAACGGGGTGACGAGCAGGAGGGCCGCGGCGATGAGGCTTGCGACGCCGGCCGAGCCGACGGCGGGCAGGACCTCGGCGGTCGTGGGGCGGGGGTCGCGGGTCGATTCCGTGGTGACCATGGTCTGGATCCTCTCCGTGGTGGGTTGTCACCTCGATGCTCCCGCTCGGGTCGGTCCCGCCGGAAGGGACGGCAGTACCGACAACCGGGACGCTCTCGTTTCCGGGCTGGTCACCCCGCCGGGCCGTGGCTTGCCGGTGTCGGCGCGGGGCGCTGCGTGGCACGATGGGTGTCGTGCCGAAGGATGTAGCCGAGCTGTGCGCGCTGTTCGATCTGACCGCCACGGGGCGGCTCACGTTTCGTGGCCCGCAGCCGCGGACGCTCCTGCAGCGGCTGTTCGGCGGGCAGGTCCTCGGCCAGACGCTCGTGGCCGCAGCGCAGACCGTGCCGCGCGACAGGATCGTCCACTCGCTCAACGCCTACTTCCTGCGGCCGGGCGCCATCGACGTGCCGCTGGACTTCGAGGTCGACATCCTGCGCGACGGGCACACGTTCAGCAATCGTCGGGTGACCACGAAGCAGGGCGACACGGTGATCTTCCAGATGACGGCGTCGTTCCAGGAGCCGGAACCCGGCCTTGACCACTCGGCGCACGCCCCGGAGGTCGAGGCGGTGCCCGAGGCCTGCCCCTCTCTGCCGGAGGTGCTCGAGCGGCGGTTCGGCCGACAGATCACGATGATCTCCGAGTGGGACGCGCTCGAAGTCCGCCTGGCAGGGCAACCCAACGCGGATCGCGACGGCGGCGGCATGCGCGCCTGGGTCCGGACGAAGCAGCCGATGCCCGACGACCCGCTGCTGCACGCCGCCGTCCTCGCCTACCTCAGCGACATCACGCTGCTCAGCGTCACCGCGATCCCGCACGAGGTGGAGTTCCTGTCACCGTCGATGCAGGCGGCCTCCATCGACCACGCCATGTGGTTCCACCGCCCCGTCCGGGTGGACGAGTGGCTGCTCTACGACATGATCTCGCCGTCGGCCTCCAGCGCGCGCGGATTCGCCATGGGCCGCCTGTTCCAGGACGGCGTCGCTGTTGCGTCCTGTGCCCAAGAAGGACTCATCCGGGTGATCGACTGAAAATCAGTCACCCGCGCCATCCATGAGCGTCGGCTTCTCGGCAGAGTAGAAGAACTCGATAGGGATGTCGCCGACGATGTCCTCAGCCGTTGCTCTGATCGCGTCCAGCTCTGTCGACGAGGGTTCGCCGTCAGCCGTCAGCACCGCGATGACGACCTTCTGAGGATCTTGGTGATAGGCCACGCCGACGACCTTCGCCTGATCCTTGAGCGCGAGAAGAACCTTGCGTTCTATCTCGGCCTTGTCCAGGTAGCCCTGTTGGGAGATCGGCGGCGACGAGGGGTTCGGGGGCGGGGCCTCGCCGACACACGCGCTGAGGGTCGAGGAGAGAGCAAGACCGACGCCCACCGCGAGAACCGCACGAACTCGACGGGGCCGCATCAGCCGGCCCCGATCCCCACGGCTCCGCGTCGCCGAGGACGGGTGCGGGTGCGGTGCATGAGCTAGGCCCTTCGCGTCGGTGCGGGATCTGAGGGCCCAATATAGCGAGGTCAGACAAGAACTCATCCGGGCGGTCGAGCCGTGCTGACCACCCGGATGAGGGAGTGTTCTGTTGCGGGACGCCGTCAGGCGGCGACGCCCTGGCGCTCGCGCATCGTGGCCAGCGCCTGCCGCTCGATCTGGCGGACGCGCTCGGCGGTGATGCCCCAGTGCGTGCCGATGTCGGCGAGCTTGGCCTGCCGGCCGTCGAGGAGGCCGTAGCGCCGGCGGACGACGTCGCGGGAGCGCTCATCCAGCTCGGAGAGCATGCCCTCGAGGCGGGCGCGGTCCTCGGCGTCCAGCACGACCTCGTCCGGGCCGGGCGCGGTCTCGCGCGCGATCAGGTCGCCGAGCGAGGTGTCGCCGTCGGCCTCGACGGGCGCGTCGAGCGAGACGTGGTCGCGGGCGTAGCGAAGCAGGTCGATGACCTTCTCCTCCTCGAGACCCAGCTCCTCGGCGATCTCGATCAGCTCGGGCTCGCGGCCCAGCTGGCGCTCCAGGTTCCTGCGCACGGCCGAGACCTGGTTGACCTGCTCAGCCACGTGCACGGGCAGCCGGACGATGCGGCCCTGCTGCGCGATGCCGCGCGAGATGGCCTGGCGGACCCACCACGTGGCGTAGGTGGAGAACTTGAAGCCCTTGGTGTAGTCGAACTTCTCGACGGCGCGGATCAGGCCGGTGTTGCCCTCCTGAACCAGGTCGAGCAGCGGCATCTGCGCGCGGCCGTACTTGCGGGCGACCGAGACGACGAGACGCAGGTTGGCCTGCACGAAGCGCTGCATGGCGCGGCGCCCCTCGGCGGCGACCCCACGCAGCTCGTCGTCGGTGGCGGCCAGAGAACTCTTCTCCCAGCCGCCGAGCACCTGCTCGGCATACAGCCCGGCCTCGATGGTGCGGGCCAGCTCGACCTCTTCGATGGCGGTCAACAGTGCCGTCTTGGCGATGGCGTCCAGGTAGAGCCCCACCGCGTCCTTGCCGTCGATGCCTTCGGTGCTTCTCATCCGTGCAGTACTGTTCATCATTCGAGACCTTTCGAGAGTCGTCACCTAGTTCAACGCATTGCGACCCCTCCCGGTTCCACGCAGGATGCTCGCCAGGGGCGAAATCATCCAAAAGTACGAGTCCCCACCCGCTCACCCCCTACCAGGGTCGGGGGAGACCCTGACACCAGCGTTTGAGTAGAGGGGGTCGGCGTGCCAGAATGGACGGCGCGTCACCCTTGACTATGGCGGGGCGACGCACGCGCAAAATTCAGTAGGCCTGGAGAGGATCACTGTGACCCAGAACGCCGAAGCACCCGGCAAAGCCACGCGCACCCGCCGGACCACCGCGAACGTACCCGCCACCGACGACGCTGCCCCGAAGAAGCGCGCCCCGCGCACGGCCAAGGCCGCAGTCGAGGACCCGGCGGCGCCCGCGGCACCGCGTACGCGCAAGGCTCCCGCCGCGAAGGCCGCCCCTCGGGGCGCCAAGGCGAAGGCCGCTCCGGCAGACGAGCCCACGATCCAGGATCTGGCCATGGGCGAGGACCTCGAGGTGGAGTTCAAGCGGGAGGGCGACGACGTCGTACTGACCCTCGGCGGCAAGAACCGGACCGTCGACCAGAAGAAGCGCTCGCTGGACGAGGTGGACGACTCCGAGTTCAACGAGGCCAAGGAGGCGCCGCTCGAGAAGGAGCTTGTCTCCGAGGAGGAGGGCTTCGCGCTGTCGGATTCAGACGACGCCGACGAGCCCGAGCAGCAGGTCGTCTCCGCCGGCGCCACCGCCGACCCGGTCAAGGACTACCTGAAGCAGATCGGCAAGGTCGCGCTGCTGAACGCCGTCGAGGAGGTCGAACTCGCCAAGCGGATCGAGGCCGGCCTGTTCGCCGAGGAGCGCCTGAGCTCCACCGAGGTCGTCGTCAGCGACGAGGACCTCGAGGACCTGGAGTGGATCGCCGAGGACGGCCGCCGCGCCAAGAACCACCTGCTCGAGGCGAACCTCCGCCTCGTGGTGTCGCTCGCGAAGCGCTACACCGGCCGCGGCATGCTGTTCCTGGACCTGATCCAGGAGGGCAACCTCGGCCTCATCCGCGCCGTCGAGAAGTTCGACTACACCAAGGGCTACAAGTTCTCCACCTACGCCACCTGGTGGATCAAGCAGGCCATCACCCGCGCCATGGCGGACCAGGCCCGCACCATCCGCATCCCGGTGCACATGGTGGAGGTCATCAACAAGCTGGCCCGTGTGCAGCGCCAGATGCTGCAGGACCTCGGCCGCGAACCCACCCCGGAGGAGCTGGCCGTCGAGCTGGACATGACGCCGGAGAAGGTCGTCGAGGTTCAGAAGTACGGCCGCGAGCCCATCTCGCTGCACACTCCGCTCGGCGAGGACGGCGACTCGGAGTTCGGCGACCTGATCGAGGACTCCGAGGCCGTCGTGCCCGCAGACGCGGTCAACTTCACGCTCCTGCAGGAGCAGCTGAACGACGTCCTCGACACGCTGAGCGAGCGTGAGGCCGGCGTGGTCTCGATGCGCTTCGGCCTGACCGACGGGCAGCCGAAGACCCTCGACGAGATCGGCAAGGTCTACGGCGTGACGCGCGAGCGCATCCGCCAGATCGAGTCCAAGACCATGTCGAAGCTGCGGCACCCGAGCCGCTCGCAGGTGCTGCGCGACTACCTCGACTAATCTGCACCTGACGGCGCCGCGCGGGCATGCCCGCGCGGCGCCGTCGTTTCATGCGCGGGCGATCCGCACGAAGTTCGCCAGGATGGCGTGCACCTCGTCGGTGATGTCGGCCTC
This sequence comes from Arachnia sp., assembly GCA_047602285.1. GTDB lineage: Bacteria > Actinomycetota > Actinomycetes > Propionibacteriales > Propionibacteriaceae > Arachnia. The sequence continues at coordinate 535,384 of JASGHR010000001.1, read as the reverse complement.
GAGGGCGACCGCCGCGAGCTCCTCGGTCTCCTCGGGCGCGAAGTAGCCGGCGTCGCGGTAGATCTGGATGCGCTCCGACATGCCGCGGGGGTCGAGATCGGGGTGGAACTGCGTGGCGTAGGCGCGCGCGCCCACCCGGAACGCCTGGACGGGGCAGGCCTCGCCGGTGGCCAGGAGCGTCGCGCCCGGCGGGAGCTCCCGGCAGGCCTCCTTGTGGCCCACGAACGCGCGCAGGGTCGACGGGAGGCCCTCGAACAGCGGGTCGGCGACGCCCTCGTCTGTGAGCGCGATGTCGATGACGCCCACGTGCTCGCCGTAGGTGCGGTCGACGACGCCGCCGAGCGTGGAGGTGAGCGCGCCGATGCCGTAGCAGAGGCCGAGGAGGGGGACGTCGCGCTCGACTGCGTCGGAGACCACGCGCGCGATGTCGTCCTCGACGCGCAACTGGAGGTCCGACTTGTCCTCGTCGCTCGCGTTGAACGGCCCTCCGCCCAGGAACACCCCGGCGAAATCCTCGATGCGGAGCGCGGGCAGCGGCGCCTGCTCGACGCGGTACTGCACCAGCTCGGCATCTCCGAGTCCGGCCTTGGTGAGGATGGCGGCGCGTTCGCCTGCGACGGCGTCGTCCTCGGGTCGGGTGCTGAGCAGCAGGAACGGGCGCGTGGAGGTGACCACTAACTCTCCTTGTACTTCGGGATGCCGGTGCGGAGCTCGTCGACGAGGGAACGGGTCACGTCCTTGACGGTGCCCCCCGCGGCGACGATGCGTCGTTGACGAAGATAGCTCGGGCCGAGCCGGACCAGCTCGCCGACATGGCTCAGCTCCTCCGCGCAGCCCAGCTCCTCGGCGATCGGCTCGAGGTGCGCCACCCAGGCGAGGATGCCGTCGGACATGTGGATGAGGTACTCGTCCTTGCGGGGCGTGATCACGTCGGCGGCCAGCCCGTAGCGGGCGGCGCGCCACTTGTTCTCGCGCATGAACCAGTAGGGCAGCCGGTCGATGGGCTCGCCGACGGCGATGGCGCGCGACATGCGCTCCACCAGGCACTGGCTGAACGCGGTGAGGGCACCCACCTCCAGGGCGCTGGGCACCGAGTCCATCGTGCGGTTCTCGACGGTGCCCCAGCTCGAGGGGCGCACGTCCCACCGGATCTCCGACGGGTTCTGGATCATGCCCACGCCTTCGAGCTGCGAGGCGAACGACTCCAGCTCGGCCCAGTTAGTCATGTGGAAGGGGAGGCCGTTGGTGGGCAGCTGCTGGAAGATCATGGTGCGCTGCGACGCGAACCGCGTGTCCTCGCCCCTCCAGTACGGCGACGACGCGGACAGCGCGATGAAGTACGGCGCGAACCGGGCGAGGCCGTAGACGATGGGCAGGGCCTTGTCGCGGGCGTCGACGCCGGTGTGGATGTGCAGTCCGTTGATGGCCATCTGGGTGCCCCAGTAGCCGTTGCGCTCGGTCACGCGACGGTATTGCGGCTTGTCACCGGGGCGCTGCGCGGCCGGGTCGCCGAAGGGATGGGCGCCGACGCCGAGCAGCGCGAGGCCGTGTGGTTCCAGCAGATCGAGGGCCCACTCGAGGTGGTGCTGCAGCTCGTCGACGGCGCTGGCGACCGTGGTGTGCACCCCCGAGACCAGCTCGATCATCGACGTCAGATACTCGCGCCGGATGGGCCCGTCCACCGGGTCCTCGACGCGCCCCAGCACGACCTCGGCCGCCGGCACCTGCTCCAGCGTCGTGGCGTCGACGACCGCCAGCTCCCACTCGATGCCGATGGTCGACTGGCGGGACTGGCCGAACGGAATCTTCATCGTGCCTCCCAGCGTTGGGGGAACAGTAATGCACGAGGAGGGGGCCGAGGGGGCCTTTGTATTAGGCTTTCCGCGGAAAGAGGAGGTACTTCACCACCATGTCGTTGTTCGATCGCGCCCAGCTCGCCCCCGCCGACCCGATTCTCGGCCTCACCGAGGCGTTCAACGCCGATAACCGCCCCGAGAAGGTCAACCTCGGCGTCGGCGTGTACCTCGACAATGACGGCAAGCTGCCGCTCATGGCCGCCGTCGCCGAGGCGCAGGAGCGCATCACGGCCGAGCGGAAGCCCCGCGGCTACCTCGGCATCGACGGCATGCCCGCCTACCGCGAGGCCGCCCGTTCCCTCATCTTCGGGGCCGACTCCGAGGCGCTCGCCGCCGGCCGCGTCGTCACCGTGCAGACCCTCGGCGGCACCGGCGCGCTGAAGGTGGGCGCCGACCTGCTGGCCGTGCTGTCCGCCGGCCCCACGGTGCTGGTCTCGAACCCCAGCTGGGAGAACCACCGCGCGCTGTTCACGCGCGCCGGCTTCCTCGTCGAGAACTACCGCTACTACGACGCCGGCATCAAGGGCATCGACTTCGACGGCATGCTCACCGACCTCGACCAGGCCACCGCGGGCACCGTCGTCGTGCTGCACGCCTGCTGCCACAACCCCACCGGCTACGACCTCACGCTGGAGCAGTGGGACCGCGTCATCGAGGTGCTGCGGCGCCGCGAGCTCGTGCCGTTCCTCGACATGGCCTACCAGGGCTTCGGGTTCGGCGTGGAGGAGGACGGCCGGGTCGTCGCGAAGTTCGTCGAGTCCGGCCTGCGGTTCCTGCTTGCCACCTCGTACTCGAAGTCGTTCAGCCTGTACGGCGAGCGCATCGGCACGCTGTCGGTGATCGCTGAGGACGGCGAGGTCGCCAAGCGGGTGCTCAGCCAGCTGAAGATCGTCATCCGCACGAACTACTCGAACCCGCCCACCGACGGCGCGGCGCTCGTCGCCACCGTGCTGTCCGACGACGCGCTGCGGGCCAGCTGGGTCGAGGAGCTGGGCGGGATGCGCGAGCGCATCAAGGAGATGCGCCACGGCCTCGTCTCCGGGCTGAACGCCCGCGGCATCGAGGACATGGGGTTCATCGCGGACCAGCTCGGCATGTTCAGCTACTCCGGCCTCACCAAGGCCCAGATGGTGGCGCTGCGGTCCGACTACGGCGTCTACGGCCTGGACTCCGGGCGGATGTGTGTCGCGGCGCTGAACTCGGCGAACCTGGACTACGTCATCGACGCGATCGCCGCCGTCCGCGGCGCGTAGCCAACGACTACCTCGGCTCGGCGCCGGCGGCGAGTCCGCTCGCGCGCCGGGCCGGGGTGGCGATGGCCGCCGCCAGCGCCTCCCACGAGCCGTACAGCCGCACGGCGTCGTGTGCCCTGGTCACCGCTGTGTACAGCAGCTCACGGGTCAGGAGCGGCGAGCTGACCGGCGGCAGCACCACGGACACCCGATCGAACTGGCTGCCCTGCGACTTGTGGATCGTCATCGCGTGCAGGTCGGCCGCGTCGTCCAACAGGGCGGGCGACACCGTCAGCAGGCCCTCGGGGCGGTCGACCGCGGCGAGCAGCGTCTCGCCGTCCTCCTGCGCTACCACGACGGCGGTGTCGCCGTTGCTGAACAGGTCGCTGTTGCGCTGGATCAGCAGCGGCTGGCCCACATAGGCGCGTCCCTCGAACCCGTACCCGGGGAGCTGGCCCGCGAGCCAGCCGCGCACCGAGCGCGCCCAGTGCGCGACGCCGAACGGCCCCTCGCGGTGGCCGCACAGGATGCGATGCCGGCCGAGCCAGGCATTGGCCGCCGCGCCGTCGCCTCGTGCGGCCCGCTCCCGGACGCCCTCGGCGATCTCCCTCGCGTCGTCGCGCACCGTCGCAAGGGCTGTCGGGTCCGTGGCGCCGTCGAACGGGAGGAGTTCCACGGCCGGCCCCTCGTCGATCGCGCGGCGCGCCGCCTCCGCGTCGCCGGCCAGGATGGCGTCGGCGAGGTGGTTGATCTGCTCTCCCGAGCGGTAGTTGTGCACCAGCCGGGCGATGGCGCCGCCCGGCGCGCGAACCAGGTCGTGCGCGGACTCGATGTCGGCCAGCACCGCGCCGGCCTCCACCGACCGGAGCTGGTGCGGGTCGCCGAGCAGGATCAGCCGGGTGGCCGGCGACAACGCGCCGAGCAGCAGCGCCATCAGCTCCAGCGACACCATGGACGTCTCGTCGACCACCACGACGTCGAACGGCAGCGGGTTCTCCGGCCCGTACTCCGTCTCGGCCGACCGCGGCCGGAGCCCCAGGAGCCGGTGCAGCGTTCCGCCCCACGTAGAGCCGCCCGCGCCGCCGACGGCGGTGAGCAGCCGCGCGGCCGCCTTCCCCGTCGGCGCGCACAGCGCCACCCGCGGCGCGGCGGGCGCCAGCGCCGCCAGTAGCTGCCCCACGATCGTCGTCTTGCCCGTGCCGGGGCCGCCCGTGATCACCGTCGTGGTGTGGCTCAGCGCGGCGAAGATCGCCGCGCGCTGATGCTCGTCCAGCGCGTCGGGGAGCGCTGGGGCGGCGACAGGCGCCCCAGGGTCGGCGGCGCTGCGGGCGCGCAGCAGGTCGGCAAGGCGACGCTCCTGCCGCCAGTACCTGTCGAGGTACAGCAGCGTTCCGTCCAGCCGGAACGCACCGGTCGGGTCGCCCGGGCCGGCGACGGCGGGCGAGCGGGCCACGAGAGCGACCCAGGCTGCCGGCTCCGGCCACGGCAGGGTCGCCGGGTCGATGTCGCCCGCCTCGCCGTCGACCTCCGGCCGCAGCTCCTGGGCCGCGGTGGCCAGGTCCACGCACACCGAGCCCAGCCGCAGCTCGCGCACGGCCAGCGCGAACGCGAGCTGGACGAGCGGATCGGCCTCGCCCGCCAGGTCGCCCACGCGGCGCGCGAGGTGGAAGTCCACGAGGCTCAGCATCCCCGCGTCGCAGAATGCGGCCAGCACCCCGGTGGCGGCGATCGGACGGTCACGCACGGCGGCCTCCCAACAGGTCCGAGGCGGCGACCACCAGTCCGGCGGGCGGGAACCAGCCGAAGACACCGCAGCTGGCGCCGTCGACCACGGGCGTCGCGGGCCCCGCCATGCCGCGCACGAAGAGGTAGCCCACGCCGCCCAGGTGTCGCTCGGGGTCGTACCCGGCAAGGCGAGTTCCGAGGAAGCGGTGCAGCGCCACGCAGTACAGCGTGGCCTGCAGCGGATAGTGGGCGAGCATCATGGCCTCGGCCATCGCCGCTGGCACGTAGTGGCCGAGCGTCACCTCGTCGGCCGCGCTCGGCGCCAGACGGTTGGTCTTGTAGTCGACCACCACGAAGCGCTCGCCGGGCAGCCGGAGCACCGCGTCGATCGACCCCGTCAGGAAGCCGTTCAGCACAGCGTCGGCCGCCTCGGACGCGCCGAGCCGGGCGGGATAGGGCGCCAGCGGGTCGTCGGCGGGCAGCCAGCGGGCCATCAGGTCGGCCAGCTCGGCGAGCGTCGCCGGCGTGCCGTGATCGGCCAGCGGCAGGTCGAAGTCGAGCTCCGGGAGCCGGTCGGAAACAGGCAGGTCCGTGAGCGCGAGGTCCGCGACGGGCAGCAGCGGCGTCCGGCACACGCCCACCAGCGCCTCCGCGAGCCGCGCGCCCTCGGCGCTGCTCAGCCCGTACTCGGGGCCCAGTTCTGCCACCAAGGTCGCCGCTTCGGCCTCGAGCGTTGTCGCGCTCCAATCGAGACGCTCCAACGCCGCATGCACCAGCGTGCCGAACCCCGCGCCCGCAGGCAGGCCGGACATCGGCGACGGCTGCTCCAACCGGTGGTCAGGTGAGCGGTCGGGTGCGGGACCTTTCGACTCGACGGTTCGCTGGCGCTCACGCGTCGGCTCAAGGAACGGGGATGGCTCGATGGTTCGCTGATGTTCACCCGTCGGCTCAAGGAGCGAGGGTGCGTTCGGCTGAAGGTTCGAGTCGTCGGGCTCGTCGGTGATGGTGCCGGACGGCGTCTCGTGCAGGCCGGCGGTCAGGCCGGAGTACGACGTGCGGCGCCACGTGTGGTCGATCGCGCGGCTGAACGCGGCCGTGCGGAGGGTGGGGGGCGGAACGGGGCGGCCGGCGGGGTCGAGCGCCTGCGGCGGGGTCCACGTGCCCGGTGGCGGGTCGTCCTGGATCTGCGAGTCGAGGACGAGGCCGGAGGGCCAGGTCAGCAGCGAGAAGGGTTGCTTCTTGCGCCAGCCGCGGCGGGCGAGCAGGTGCGTCAGCGGGCTGCGGTCCGTGGTGGAGATTCCGCGGTCGACGTGCCAGGCGATGGCGAGGTGCTTCGCGCGCGTGAACCCGACGTAGAGGAGCCGCAACTCCTCGTCGAGGGACTGCGCGTTCAGGTCCTTGGCGATCTCGTCGCGCCAGCCGGGGGCCGCGCCCACGTACAGGTGGCGGCGGCCGTCCTCGATGAGCGTGAACGGCCTCGACCGGCGCGGGGCCGTGCCGTCGGTCTCGGGCAGCAGCACGATGGGGAACTCCAGGCCCTTGGCGGCGTGCATCGTCATCACGCGGATGGCGGGGGAGTCGGTCGCCACCCGGATGGCGTCCTCCTCGTCGGCGCCCGACGAGCGTTCGGTCAACAGGGCCAGGAGCGTGCTGAGCGACCCGCCGCGGGCGTCGAGCAGCTCGGCGATGTGCGCGGTGTCGGCCAGCAGGCGGTCGCCGTCGGGCTCGCCCAGCAGCCGACGCTCGAGGCCCTCCTGCTCACGGAGGCGGGTGAGCACGGCGCCGGCCCCGCCGCGGTCGAAGGCGAGCGCCAACTCGCGGAGCAGCGTGCCGACGCGGGCGGGCTCGGGGCGGCCGTCGTCGAGCAGGGCGGCGAGCTCGGAGCCGACCAGCGGCGTCAGGGCGGCCAGCCGGATGTTCGACTGGCTCGGGTCGGCGAGCGCAGCCAGCAGCGTGCGCCAGTGCGCGGCCGCCGGCTGTCGCCATACCGATTGGCTGCCGGTGAGCACCGCGGGCAGCCCGGCCTCGGCCAGCCGTGCGCGCAGCTGTTGCGCGCGGCGGCCGGTGCGCACCAGGACCGCGATGTCGGCCAGCGAGGGCGGCTCACCGGTGTCGATGAACCGGGCGTGGGTGAGCAGCAGCTGGACCTGGCGCACGACGTCGTGCGCGATGGCCTCGTCGGCCGACTCCTTCAGGTCGGCCGTGCGGGCGCGGCGCAGCCACACGCGGGCCGTGCCCGGCACGGCGAGCCGGGCGGGGTGTCGGGCGCCCACCGGCGTCACGACCACCTCGTCGGCGCCCATCGTGACGCCGGCGAAGAGCTCGACGACACCGTGGACGAGCGGCGCGTCGGAGCGATGGTTCATGCCCATCGAGGAGACGGCGGCGCCCCGGCGTGCGGCGAGATAGCTGTTGAGGTCCGCGCCCCGGAAGCCGTAGATGGACTGCTTGGGGTCGCCGATCAGCACCGTGGGCCGGTCCGGCGCGACGAATGCGCGCTCGATGATGTCCCACTGGTCCGGGTCGGTGTCCTGGAACTCGTCCACCAGCACGACGGGGAACCTCTCGCGCAGCCGCGCCCGGACGAGACCGCGCACGGAGGAGTCGGCGAGCGCGGCGCGCAGCCGGGTGGTGATGTCGTCGAAGGTGCAGAGGCCGCCGATGCTCTTCCTGCGCGCATACAGGTCGCGCACCGCCTCCGCGAACGCGCGGTGGGGGCCGTCGTGCGGCAGCAGCGGCAGCGTCGTGGTGGCTGCGGCGACGCCGATGTGCAGCGCGGCGCTCGGATCGATGGGCGGCTCGGCCTCGGTGCGGAAGAGCCTGAGGTAGGTGTCGGCGGCGCACTCACGGGCGAGGTCCTCCGGGTCCGGCCCCACCGTCTCGGTGGGGTCCCAGTCGCCCAGCACTCCCAGTTCCCGCAGCATCGTCTGGCAGAAGCCGTGCGTGGTGTCGATCGCGGCCTCGTTGAACCGGGCGACGGCGTCGGCCAGCCGGTCGCGCGCGCCGTCGACCCGGGACAGCAACTCCACCACGGGGTCGGGCTCCGGCAGCGACCCGCCCGAGGCGAGGGTGTCGAGGCCCGCCACCGTCTCCTGCAGCCGGGCGAAGACGCGGCTGCGCAGCTCGCCCGCCGCGTGGTTGCCGAACGTGATCAGCAGGAGTTCGGAGACGTCGTAGCCCGCCTCAGCGATGTAGCGCGCCGTGAGCGCGGCGATCGTGTAGGTCTTGCCCGTGCCCGCGCTGGCCTCCAGCAGGGTGGTGCCCGACGGCAGGGGTGCGGTGAGGTCGAACTCATTCATCGGCGACGCCCCTCAGGTTGCCGTACAGCGCGAGCGCCCACGCCTCGAACGCGGAGTTCCCCGCGGGATCCTTCTGGAAGGGGCTCGTCGGAGAGCAGGTCGGAGAGGTCGTCGGCGTCGTAGAACAGCTGCCACGACTCGTCCATCCCCGGCCACTTGTCGTTGCGCCAGTCCACCGCACCCGTCCACGCCTCCGGGCGGAAGGTGCCGTCGGCGACCTCCTCGGCGCAGGCGATGGCCGGCGCCGTGGGGACGGGGAGCAGCCGATGCTGGCCGAGGGCGTAGGCGCGGAGCACGGTCGTGAGCCGGGCGCGTGCTGCGTCCCGATCGGCCTCCCCGACGCCGGTGGCCACTACGAGGTCGTCGTACACGCCGGGCGGACGCGAGAACCGGACGACCCGCCCGGGAGTGGGGCGGCCGGCGGCGGTCAGCGCGAGCGACTCGAGCCAGGGACGGATGAGTCGGCCCGCGTTCTTGCTCACGGAGACCGACAGCGCCTCGCCGCCCCGGCAGCGCACGGAGTCGACGATGCGGATCGTGCCGAAGCCCGGCACGTCGACGTCGAGGTCCACAGGGTGGTCCGTCAGGGGGCGCTGCCAGCGGGGGCCGGCCTCGGCCCAGAGGCGTGCGGCGTCGGCCTTCGCCTTGTCGAACGCGACCCCGCCGAGCCGACCCGGGGGCAGCTCCTCGCGGCTCTGGAAGCGGTCGATCACCGACTGGAGGGTGGCCCCGGACTGCAGCGAGCCGACGAGCGCGGTCACGACGCGCCACTTGTCGAGCCCTCCGAGGTCGAGCGGGAGGTCGTCCTGCACCTCCGCCGGGCGATAGAGCGGGATGCCGGCCACCGAGCGGAGGAAGGCGCGCGCTGGGTCGGCGAGGAACCGCTCCAGCTGCGCGAGCGTCACCTGGCTGGGTGCGACGCCCACCGGACGGCGGCGCGCCTGATCGCGGCGGCGCCGCAGCGGGCCCTCAGTGCCGCCCGCGGATCGCCGTGCCTGGGCCCCGCGGAGCGCGGGGGCGTCGAAGGTCGGCAACGGCGTGAAGTTGCCCTCCGCCGTCGAGGTGGGGGGATGCGTCCGCACGTCGGGTGCGACGCCGAGCTGGCCGACCAGCCAGTCGATGGCCGCGGGCGCGGCCACCTCGCGGTTGGTGTGCGCGCTGAAGCGCTGCCGCACGATGACCAGCCGCTCCGCGGCCGCCGCCTGCGCGAGGAGCCGCGACTGGCGCACCACCCGCTCGTCGGGCGCGGCACCGCCCAGGTCCACGGCGTCCGGCATCTGGCCGCCGCGCCCGGGGACCGCGTCGTCGGCGACCCCCAGGAGGGCCACCAGCCGGAAGCCGACATGCGGGAGGTCGCCCAGCCGCGCCACCATGAGGGAGCCGTTGCCCGCCGCCACGCGCGCGCCGAAGCCACGTCCCGCGTCGGCGAGCAGGTGCGCGAACTCGTGCCTGGTGAGGGCGGTCTCGCTGCCGAGGTGGTCGCGCTCCAGGCGGGCGAGCAGCGTGGTGACGCGGAGCAGCTGCCACTGCTTCTCCCAGCCCACGCTCACGAGGTCGGCGAGCAGGCTGCGCGTCCGGACGACCCATGCGCCCACGGTGGCGGGCGCGGCCGTCGTCGCGACGAGGCGGCGGATGCGGCTGATCGCCTCGCAGAGCGCCCCCACCGTCGACAGGTCGGAGGAGCCGACGGCGTCCGTGCCCGTCAGTCCCAGGCCGGAGTCCGTCGACGGCGAGACGGCGAGGCCGACGAGCAGCCGGTCGAGCCCCCGCATCCACGTGTTCTGCGCCACGTCGCCAAGGTCGAAGGCGGAGCGGTGCTGCGCGTCGAGGCCCCAACGGATCCCCGCGGCGGCCACCAGCTCGGTGACCTCTTCGCGGTCGGACAGGCCCCAGCGGTGGGCGAGCGGTGGGCTGAGCAGGAGCTCGAGGAGGCCGTGCGCGGTGGCCCGCGCCTCGCCCAGCCGGAGCAGCGCGACGGCGGCGTCCAGCACCTCGTTGTCGTCCTGGCCGCCGACGGGCTGGACGCGCAGGCCGCGGCCCGGGTGGGTGCCGCTGGGGGCGAAGGCCGCGTCCAGGAGGTGGCCGTAGCGCTCCGGGGACGGGCAGAGGATCAGCACGTCGCGGGGCTCGAGGGTCTCGTCTTCGGCGAAGGCGCGGGTCAGCTCCTCGCGGAGGACCTCCACCTGGCGGGCGGGGCCGTGCGAATCGTGGATCGTGACCGGCCCGACGGGGGCCGGCTGATCGGTGGGCGCGAGCACCGTGCCGCCCAGCGCCTCCACCCAGTCCTGGTGCCGCGCGCGGGCGGGCTGCAGCGCGACGAGGCCGGGCCCGTCGGCGAGCGCGCCGAGCAGGAGCCTGTCGGCCGCGGTGACCTCGTCCAGCGCGAGCGCCAAGGTGGGGATGCCGTCTTGTCTGGCGGCGTGGGCGACGGCGGTGAGCGTCTCGACGGGATCCACCTCGAGGATCATCGACGACGACCGGACGAGCTCGGGCTGCCACGCCAGCCTCTCGGGGAGCGGCGCGCCGTCCGGGCCCTCGTCGTCGCCCTCGAGCCAGGATGCGACGAGGCCGGGCGCGTGGTCGAGGTACCAGCGCTGCAGCCGCGCCAGCCGGGTGGCCACGGCCCGCCGCCCGCCGGGGCGACCGGGGCCGGCCGCGTGCGCGAGCACCGGGAACTCGTCGGCGAGCGCGCCCACGGCCTCCCACGTCGCGAGGTCGAGCGGGGTCCCGCGCCACCGCGAGAGGTCGCGCCCGACCCCCGCGCCGTGGGCCAGTTCTGTGGCGAGGTCCCGCAGCGTGACGAACGACACGCCGGCGCTGATGCCGAGGCGACGAGCCACCTCCTGCCCGACGACGCGGCCCGTGGGGCGCGTGGCCACCAGCACCCGAGCCCGCGCGAACGGATTCGTCTGTAGCGCCCTCAGACGCTCCGCCAGCTCGTCGAGCAGCGTCGGCCACCGGTGCGCGAGCACCACCTCGAGAGCCATCCCGCTCACCTCCTCGCTCGACGTCGGCACAACACTAACGGGCCCCACTGACACTTAGCCTCGATCCACCGGTGGGCGCCGTAGCGAGCGGCGCCAGACGGGTGCAATGGCAAGCCCTGGACGCGAAGGCATACCGACCAAGTCTGTTGAGCGGCCGGGGCGAAGCCAGTGTGCCTGGATGGGGCCGCGCAGTAGGCGCAGATCGGTGGATCGAGGCTTAGTTGGCCCTTTGTCAGTGGGGCCGAGCAGAATGGCCGGCGTGAGTGAGCAGATCCTTGAGGCACTGGACCCGGAGCAGCGCGAAGTGGCGACGCTGCTCGACGCCCCGGTGGTGGTGCTCGCGGGCGCGGGCACAGGGAAGACCCGCGCCATCACCCACCGCGTGGCCTACGCGGTGGCCACGGGGCGGTACCAGGCGCCGGCCACGCTGGCGGTGACCTTCACGACCAGGGCGGCCGGCGAGATGCGGAGCCGGCTCGCAGGGCTCGGCGTGCGTTCCGCGCAGGCCAGGACCATTCACTCGGCGGCGCTGCGCCAATGCCAGTTCTTCTGGCCCCAGGTCTACGGCGTGGAGTTCCCGCGGGTGGCCGAGAACACCTTCGGCCTGGTGGCGCGCGCCGCGCACCACGTCCTGGGCAGCTCCGACGTCGCCCTCGTGCGAGACCTCGACTCCGAGGTCTCGTGGGCCAAGACGAGCAACGTGTCCGCCGCCCGGTACCCGGACGTGGCGGGATCTCGCGCCGTCAACGGGGCGACGCCGACGCAGGTGGCCGCGGTGATGGCGCAGTACGAGAAGTACAAGCTCACCGAGGGCAGCGTCGACTTCAACGACATCCTGATGTGCAACGCCGTGCTGCTGGCCGAGCACCCGGAGACGGCGGCCACCATCCGCGGCACGTATCGGCACTTCGTCGTCGACGAGTACCAGGACGTCTCGGCGCTGCAACACCGCCTCATCTCGCTGTGGGTGGACGGCCGCGACGACGTGTGCGTGGTGGGCGACCCCAACCAGGCCATCCACTCGTTCGCCGGTGCGGACGCCGCCTACCTGCGCGGCTTCGCGGGCGAGCATCCGGGCGCCCGCACCGTCCGCCTCGTCCGCAACTACCGGTCCAGCCCCGAGGTGCTCGCCTCGGCCAACAAGGTGCTGCGCGTGCGGCCCGGCTCGCTTGGCGCCCTCCGCGCGACCCGCCCGCCCGGCCCCGCGCCCACCTTCCACGGTGCGGCCGACGAGGCGACCGAGGCGAGCGACGTCGCTTCCTGGTTGTGGCAGCAGCATTCGGCAGGCACCCCCTGGCGGGAACTGGCCGTGCTGTACCGGATCAACGCGCAGTCGCCCGCGCTCGAGGCCGCGCTCACCGAGGCCGGCGTGCCCTACACCGTCCGCGGCACGGAGCGGTTCTACGACCGCGCGGAGGTGCGCCAGGCCATCGTCGAGCTGGGCCGCGCGGCAGAGCGCGCGGCGGAGGCCCCGGCGGCCGAGGCTCTCGACGCGGTGCTGAACGGGCTCGGCTGGCGCCCCGAGGCCCCCGCGGGCCAAGGCCGGCAGCGCGAGCGATGGGAGTCGCTCAGCGCCCTCCGCACGATGGTCCAGGACGAGGACGAACGGCGGGACGACTGGGCGGTGGAACAGGCCGTCGAGTGGCTCCGGGAGCGGGCATCCTGGCAGGCGAGCCCCGTCGCGTCGGCCGTCACGCTGGCCACCCTGCACGCCGCCAAGGGCCTGGAGTGGGAAGGCGTGGCCATCGTCGGCGTGCGCGAGGGCATGATCCCGTTCGCGCTCAGCCAGGAGGAACCTGCGCTCTCCGAGGAGCGCCGTTTGCTCTACGTGGGCTTCACCCGGGCCAAGCGGGCGCTGCGCGTCAGCTGGTCGGCGTCGCGGGGATCCGCGACCCGGTCGCGGTTCATCGCCGACCAGGTGACGGGACCTGCCACGGTCGGGAAGCCGCCCGCACCCCGCACCTCCTCGAAGTCCCGCGCCTGCCGCGTGTGCGGGGGTCGGCTCGAGTCCGCCGCCGAACGCAAGCTCAGCCGCCACCTGACCTGCGAGGTGGCTTACGACGAGGCCCTGTTCGAGCGACTCCGGGCCTGGCGCAAGGCGACGGCCGACGAGGCGAAGGTGCCGGCCTTCGTCGTGTTCACCGACGCCACATTGCAGGCCATCGCGGAGGCCGCACCGCGCGACGCGGCAGGGCTCCTTCGGCTGCCCGGCATCGGCCAGTCGAAGGTGAGCAAGTACGGCGAGGCCGTGCTCGGGGTCGTCGCCGGCGACTGACCGCCGGCCTAGGGCCCGGTTCCGTGACCACAGTCACTTCTGGTCCGGGTGCTTGGGTGTCTTACGCTTCGACGAAGTGCTTCCCCACCTCACCCTCTGTCATGTTCCCGGGCGGTGGACTTCCGGCTCTGCGTTCGCATGGCCGAGGTGGCCTGCTTCAGCCGGTTTCCCCGCACAAATCTCCGTATACGGGCAGCCGTGCAATTATTCGCGTGGCTGTCCGTATACAGAGATTTGTGCTCGCAGGAGGGTATGGCCCTGGCTTGGCAGGGATGGGCGGGGCTGTGGTTTCGGACCCTTCGAGACGCAGCCCCGCAGGGCTCTCGCTCGGTGTGGGTCAGTGTGCGGGGCTGCTCCTCAGGGACCGTTCCTTGAGCCGGCCGTGGTGCGTCGTTCCTTGAGCCGGCCCGGCGCGGAGCGCCTGGCCGTGTCGAAAGGTCCCGCGCTTTGGGCAGGAAGTCGCGGCAGCGAGCTGGGGCATGGAGTTTTGACGCACAACTGCACTGTCTGTGCTCTGTAGGGCAGAGGACGCAGGGTTGTGCGTCGATATTCCATGGTCGGCGGGTAGGTCACCTGGGTTGTGGTTTCGGACCCTTCGAGACGCAGCCCCGCAGGGCTCTCGCTCGGTGTGGGTCAGTGTGCGGGGCTGCTCCTCAGGGACCGTTCCTTGAGCCGGCCGTGGTGCGTCGTTCCTTGAGCCGGCCGTGAGGCGCCGGCCGAACGCCTTGGTCGTTAGGTCCCGCGCTTTGGGCAGGGAGTTGCGGCAGCAGCTCAGGGCACTTGTCTCAGCGGCGTCGGCCCGGGGCAGCGTGAACTACACCAGTTCGGCTTTTCGCAACACGACCTAGTGTCGCGTGTCGTAAATAGGTTTACGGTGGTTGGTTGAGACAATGGGGTATGTCGATAGCGTCCCCGCTGGTTCTGCGTCCTGGTGATGAGGCGAGGCTGAGCTCGCTTGTCCGGTCCTCGACGGTGGGGGCGGGGTTGGCCCAGCGGGCCCGGATCGTATTGTTGGCCGCCGCTGGTGAGTCGAACACCGAGATCGGTCGGCAGGTTGGGGTATCGCGTCCAACGGTGAACCTGTGGCGGTCTCGCTACGAGGCCGGTGGTATCGAGGCGTTGAGTGATCTGGCTCGGTCGGGTCGCCCCGCGGTGATCGATGAGAACGCGGTCGTGGTCGCGACGTTGACTCCGCCGCCGGCCTCGTTGGGGGTGACGCACTGGTCGGCGCGGCTGTTGGGTCAGGAGTTGGGGATCTCCTTTGGTGAGGTCGCCCGGATCTGGCGCAAGTGGAAACTGCAGCCCTGGCGGCGTGGAACGTTCAAGTTCTCCACCGATCCCGAGCTAGACGCAAAGGTCCGCGATGTGGTGGGGCTCTACCTGAACCCGCCCGAGAAAGCGGTCGTGGTCTGCGTCGACGAGAAGACCCAGGTCCAAGCCCTAGACCGCACCGCGCCGATCCTTCCGCTGCGACCCGGGTTGCCAGAAAGAGCCACCCACGACTACGTCCGCAACGGCACCACCAGCCTGTTCGCCGCGCTCGAGGTCGCGACCGGGAAGGTCACCGACCGCTGCTACCAACGCCACACCCATGCCGAGTTCCTCGACTTCCTCAAGCTCACCGCGAAGACCTACCCTCGGGTCAAGCTGCACGTGGTGGCCGACAACTACGCCACGCACAAGCACCCCAAGATCAAGGCCTGGCTGGCGAAGAACCCCCGGATCACCATCCACTTCACCCCAACCTCCGGGTCGTGGCTGAACATGGTCGAGATCTTCTTCGGGATCATCACCCGTCAAGCCATTCGCCGAGGCACCTTCACCAGCGTCAAAGAACTCGTCACCGCGATCGAGACCTTCATCGACGGCTGGAACGAACGCTGCGAACCATTCGTGTGGACCAAAACCGCAGACGACATCCTCACCAAAGCCCACCGTAAACAGACTTCAAACACGGGACACTAGTTGGCGCCGTCGATGCACCCGGCGACGGCGCAGTCGGCCCGGCGTGGCCACAGTACGGCGCCGGTCCCGGGGCGGGCCGTGCTCCAGGCGACGCTCGCGCCCATCAGCTCCGTGGTCTGATGGTGCAGCAGGCCGTGGACGTGCAGCGCGACGGTGGCCGCCACCCACGCGGCGAGGGCGGGGTCGTGACCAGAGCGCGGACCGGGCGCCTGCGCGGCCAGGCAGGCGGGGCACGGGCCGGTCCAGGGAGCCACGAACGGGCCCACCTCGGCGGCATCCAGATCCCACCAGGCATGCAGCGCGCCGTCGCCGTGGGCGTGGTGTTCCGCCTCCAGCACCGGCCGCGCGCCGGGCGGCCAGAGCATCAGGACGAACCGACCCTTCGTCAGGCCGGGCGAGCGGTGGGCACGGTCGGGGGAGAGGATGTCGGACGGGACCCCGATGCGGCGGAGGGCCTCTTGGATGAGCGCCCCGCGGCGCTCCGCGCCGAGGACGAGGATGCTGTTGGTCATGGCCCCACCCTTCACAGGGTGGCGCTGCCGGGGAAGCCGTCAAGGAGAGCGGACAACACCTGGGGCCCAACGGACAACACCGCGCTCGACGCGGCGGCGCAGGCCGCCGGGCATGCGAAACGGGGCAACGAGCATCGCTCGCCGCCCCGTTTCAGGATCGTGTGGAAGCTGCCGGTCAGGCCTTGCCGAGGATCCGGTTGAGGTTGGTGCCGCACACGGGGCACTTGCCCTTGGCCATCTTGGTGCCCTTGGCGTTGACGACCACGTCACCCTTGGCGTCGCGCTTGTCCTTGCACTTGACGCAGTAGAACGAGCCTTCCCAGGTCTCCGAAGCCATATTTCCTCCTTGATTGGGCCGCCCGTACGTCGGGCGACCAGTTCACTCTAGTGGCGCTCGGCGCGCGAGGGCGCCGACACACCGCTCCTACAGGGCGGAGTCCCGGCCGCTCGGTCCACCTTCCCCTGCGAACCGACCGACCGGGACTCTCGCCTCCCAGTCTGTCGGCACACCCAGCGCGCGTCAAGGCGCAATCAGCCGCCCAGGAGCTTGCGCAGCTCGGCGTCCAGGTCATCCTCCGGGCCGTCGGCCTCGGCGGCCTGACCCGCGGCGAAGGGCAGGGGATCGGCCAGCTGGGCCGCCGTCGGAAGAAGGTCGGGGTGGCCCCAGACGGCGTCGCGGCCCTCGGCACCCCGGTGATGCAGCAGCGCCGCCCACAGGTTCTTCGCGTCGCGCACCAGGCGCGGGTGCAGGTCGAGGCCGAGCAGCTCGGTGAACACGCTCGTCACGGCCGTGCCCGAGGCGCGTCGGCGGTGGATGATCTCCTCGAGCTGCGGGGCGTTGGGCATCCACTGCGCCGTCGCCTGCGCCACGACGTGATCCACCCAGCCCTCGACCAGCGCGAGCAGCACCTGCAGGCGCTCAAGGATCTCGACCTGCGTCGCCGTCCTCGTCGGCCGGAAGAACGAGCCGCGCACCGACTCGCCGACGGCCATCACGTCCTCGATCGACAGACCGCTCAGGGCCTCGGGGTTGAACTGCTCGGCGATGGCGTCGAAGTCGATCGTGATCTCGCGCGCGAAGTGCGCCACCATCGCGCCCAGCTGCGGCGACAGCCAGCCGACGGAGTGGAACAGCCGCTGGCGGGCCGCCTCGCGGAGGAGCAGATAGAGCACGACGTCGGAGTCGTTGGCGTCCAGGTCGCGCGTGAACTGGGCCACGTTCGCGGGCAGGAGGAGGACGTCGGATCCGCTCAGCAGGTTGATGCCGAGCTCGGTGCCGGTGAGGATGTCGCCTGCGACCTGCGCCAGCTCGCGCTTCAGCCTGTCGCGGTAGATCATCGACGCCGACTGGCGCAGCATGGGCGCGAACATCTGCGTCATGCCCTGCAGCTCGGGGACGTCGTCCTGGTCGGGTGCCGTCCCGCGCTCGAGTGCGTCGGCGAGCCCCTCGATGATCGGCTCGATGGTGCGGCGCCACCCCTCGCCCGTCTCGTCGAGCCAGCCGGCGCGGGTGACGGCGCGGGCGGGGCGACCGGTCTCGGGGAAGCCCGTGACGGCGCTCAGCCACGACTGGGCCAGGCGTTCCGCGTCCACGACGGCGGTGCGCTCATCCGTCGTCAGCGCCGGGTCCGCACCGGACTCGGCCGCGAGCTGCTTGGCCGCGGTCAGCGTGGTGCGCCACGCGGCGTCGGGATCTCGGTCGGCGTTGGTCATGCCGAACATGACCCCGCTGTTCTGCAGCTTGCTGACCTGGGCCACCAGATCCTCGAGGTTCAGGTTCTCGGCGTCGCCGAAACCGAGCTGCTCGAGCATCTTCCGCAGCTGCTCGAAGTCGAAGCCCCCGAAGGGGTTGTTGCTGGACATCGGCTTCCTCCTTCGGTGCCCATTGTTCCGTACGGGGCAAGTTGTTTCGCACGGGGCGAGGGCTCCGAGATCCGACGACGCCGGGCGGGGCTCCCGGCCGACGACCAACCTTCTTGGCGCGCTTGCTAGGGTTTGCCCTGAGTTTCGGCGCAAAGGAGTGGTGGTGTCACGCAACGCATTGGCCGTCGTGTCGTCGTTCCTCTTCGCTGCGCTGGCGGCCCTGCTCGTCATCATCCCCGTGCCCTACGTGGCCTGGCGCCCCGGCCAGACGATCGACGTCCTCGGTGCTACGGACAAGAGCCCCGTGATCGACGTCTCGGGCCTGCCGACCTATCCCACGTCGGGTCGCCTGCTGATGACCACGGTCCTCACCACGAGCGTCGACGCCTCGCTGAGCCTGCCCGAAGCCATCTTCGTCTACCTCGATCCGTCGGCCGACGCCATGCCACGCGAGGTGATCTACCCGCCGGGCAAGTCGTCGGACCAGGTGGAGAGCGAGGCCGTGGCCAGCATGGACACGTCCCGCAGCAACGCGACGGTCGCGGCCCTGCGCGCCGGCGGCGTGAAGGTCACAGAGCTGCCGCGCGTCCAGTCGGTGGTGCTGTCCGGCCCCAGCGCCGAGAAGCTGCAGCCGGGCGACCTGATCACCGCCGTCGACGGCACGGCCGTCACCAATCGCGACGAGGTCGTCGCGCAGATCTCCAAGCACGCGGTCGGCGACGCGGTGGTGTTCAGCGTCCTGCGCGACGGCAAGGAGCTCGCCGTCAGCGTCATCACCGGCGCGAGCAACACCGACTCGCGCCAGCCCGTCGTCGGCATCAACGTCGACGTCGGCTTCCGGTTCGACCCGATCGTCGCCTTCAACATCGACGCCGGCGTGACGGGCCCCAGCGCGGGCCTGGTCTTCGCGCTCGGCATCTACGACCGGATCACCGACGGCGCGCTCATCGGCGAGCACACCGTCGCGGGCACCGGGACCATCGACCCCAACGGCCGGGTCGGCAAGATCGGCGGCATCCGCGAGAAGATCAAGGGCGCGGAGCGCGCCGGCGCGGAGTACTTCCTCGTGCCGGAGGGCAACTGCGACGACATCGGGACCCCCGACGGGCACCTGACCCTCGTGAAGGTGCCGACCCTCAAGGACGCCATCTCGGCCCTGCAACTCATCAACGAAGGAAACACCGCGGAGGTGCCCACCTGTGGCTGACCAGACCCCCCTCATCGCCTGCCTGATGGACATCGAGCGGCACGTCTCCTCGGCGGGCTGGGATCAGCCGGCGCGGCTGTTCGCCCTCGTCACGACGGCGACCCTGCTGGAGGTGGAGCCGCAGCTGCGCGGCCGGGTTCCCGAGACGGCCGACGACGCCCTCACGGCGATCGAACAGGACGAGTTCCACGCCACGGGCGACCTCTTCGAGCGGCTGAGCGGCATCTTCTGGCCCGAAACGGTCGACGGCTGCGCCATCGCGCTGGAGCGCACGTTCCTGCCGCCGGCCTACGAGGCCGACCTGCCCGACGATCCGGACGCTGCGGCGGAGTTCGTCGCGCAGCACCCCGAGCGCAGCGACATCCGCGTCGTCGTCGGCGTCCTGCGCAACGGCGCACGCCACGGCCTGGCGCGCCTCGTGACCGCACCTGACGACCTGCTGGGCGCAGAGGACCTCGTGCCCGGGCTTGCCGAGGCGCTCAGCGCCACGTTCCGCGAGGAGGAATCATGACCGAGGAAGTGGCCGCGCCGCGCCGCGGAGCGCTGCTCTGGACCGTGCTGATCATCGGCGTCCTCGCGCTGGTGGCGGTGATCGCGTCCCGCGTGGCGACGGACTACCTCTGGTTCCGCAGCATCGACTTCCAGACGGTGTTCACCACCCGGCTGGCCGCCCAGATCGGGCTGCTGCTCGTCTTCGGCGCGTTCATGTTCGCCGCGCTGTTCTTCACCATGGCGCTGGCCTACCGGCTGCGCCCGCCGGTGCGCAGGGCCAACCTCGACTCCGAGTTCCTCGTGCAGCTGCGCGACGTCCTCGACGACCGGTCGCGGCTGCTGATGGCGCTGCCCGCCGGGCTGTTGGCCCTGCTCGGCGGACTGTCGGCCCTCAGCATGACCGACACGTTCCTCGCATGGTGGCACCGCACCCCGTTCGGCACCACCGACCCGTACTTCGGGCTCGACGCCTCCTTCTACGTCTTCACGCTGCCCTGGGCCCAGTTCGTCCTCGGCTTCGTGCAGTTCGCCGCGATCGCGGCCACCATCGCGGCCCTGGCCGTGCACTTCATGACCGGCGCGCTGAACTCCGCGGCGCTGCGCGGCGCGGGCAACGCGCCGGCCGGCGTCGGGGCCCAGCGGCACCTGTCGATCATGCTCGGCGTCGTCATGCTGCTGTTCGCGGGCAGCGCCGTCCTCAACCGATTCGCGCTCGCCATCACCGACAACAAGCTGTTCACGGGCATCGGCGCCACCGACTTCGAGTCGCGCATGCCCGTGGCCCTCATCGTCGCCTCCATCTGCGTCATCGCCGCGATCGCCTGCTTCGCCAACGCGTGGCGGGTGCGCTGGAGCGTGCCGGGCGCCGCGATCGCGCTGGTCGTCGTCTCGGGCCTCCTGTTGACGATGGTGTACCCGTGGGCCATCCAGAACCTCGTGATCAACCCCAACGAGTCGGACAAGGAAAACCCGTACATCGCGAACAACATCGCGGCCACCCGCTACGCCTTCGGCGTCAACAAGGTGGACATCAAGGACTACACCGCCACGACAGCCGCCGGCGCGGGCCAGCTGCGGGCCGACGCCGCAGCCCTGCCCGCCATCCGCCTGATCGACCCGACCGTGGTGCCTCGCACGTTCGAGCAGCTGCAGCAGGTCCGCGGCTACTACACCTTCCCGAAGACCCTCGACGTCGACCGCTACGTCATCGACGGCAAGCCCACCGATTCGGTGGTCGCGGTGCGCGAGCTCGACCTCAACTCGGTCGATTCGGGCGACACGTGGAACAACCGCCGCACCGTCTACACCCACGGCTACGGCATGGTGGCCGCGTTCGGCAACCAGCGCCAGGCCAACGGCGAGCCGGTGTTCTTCTCCGGCGGCATCCCCACCGTCGGTAAGCTCCCCGAGCACCAGCCGCGGATCTACTTCGGCGAGCGCACCGACTACTACGTCGTCGTCGGCGCGCCCAAGGACCAGGCGCCCGTGGAGCTCGACACGCCGTCGGGCGGCGAGGGGCGCACCGAGTCGCTGTACACGTACGAGGGCAAGGGCGGCGTCCCGATCGGCAACCTGTTCACCAGGGCCGCGTTCGCCATCCGGTTCGGCGACATCAACCTGATGCTCTCCGACCGGATCAACTCCGATTCCCGCCTCCTGCACGACCGGGTTCCCGTCGACCGCGTGCGCGCGGCCGCGCCGTGGCTGACGCTCGACTCGGATCCGTACCCGAGCGTGGTCGACGGCCGGATCGTATGGATCATCGACGCCTACACCACGAGCGCCGACTACCCTAACTCCAACCGTCTCGACTGGACGCAGGCGATCTCCGACTCCCGCACGTCGGCCGACCGGCTCCTGATGGGGCAGCGCGTCAACTACGTGCGCAACTCCGTCAAGGCGGTCGTCGACGCGTACGACGGCACCGTCGAGCTGTACGAATGGGACACCACGGACCCGATCCTGCAGACCTGGGAGAAGACCTACCCCGGTGTCGTCACGCCGAAGTCGCAGATCCCCCAGGCGCTGCTGGAGCACCTGCGCTACCCGCAGGACCTGTTCAAGGCGCAGCGCGAGGTCCTCGGTCGCTACCACACCGAGAGTGCCCGCACCTGGTATTCCCAGAGCGACATCTGGGAGGTGCCCAACGACCCGGTGATCCGGACCGAGGGCCAGGAGAAGCGCAAGGAGCCGCCGTACTTCCTCACCATCCGCTGGCCGGGTGACGAGGCGCCGCACTTCGCGAATACCACGGTGTTCGTTCCCAAGGCGCGCGAGAACCTGAGCGTCTACATGGCGGTCAACGCCGACGCGACCAGCGAGAAATACGGCGAGATGCGCGTCCTGAAGCTCTCCGACTCCGAACAGATCGCGGGCCCCGGCCAGACGTTCAACTTCATCTCCACCAACCCGACGGTGGCCGAGAAGCTGCTGCCGTTCAACAGACAGGGGGCCAGCGCCAGCGCGATCTACGGCAACCTGCTGACGCTGCCACTGGGCGGCGGCCTGATGTACGTCCAGCCGATCTACACGCAGACGACGGCGACCACGGGCTCGTACCCGGCGCTGCGGTTCGTGGTGGTGCGCTTCGGCGAGCACCTGGGTATCGGCGAGACGCTGCAGGAGGCGCTCGACAAGGTGTTCGAGGGCGACGCGGGCGCTGAGACCGGCGAAGGCACGGTCACCGAGGGCGTGCCCAACCAGGGCGGCGAGCCGACCGATCCGACCGAGCCGGAGACCCCGGTCGAGGCCAAGGTGCGCGCCCGAACGCTGCTGAGCGACGCAGAGGAGCTGTTCAAGGGCGCCGACGAGGCGCTCAAGGCCGGCGACCTCGGCTCCTACCAGACCAAGATGAAGCAGGCCGAGCAGAAGATCCTCGAAGCCGCCAAGGCCCTCGACGAAGGCTAGGCACGCTAGGCCCGGCTGTCGTCCTCCAGGTTGATGACCTCGGGGGAGAGGCCGGCGGCGCTGAGCGCGGGCATCAGGTCGGCGGCGCGGCCTGTCACCGCAATGGTCAGCCTCTCAACTGACACGTGCCGGTGGAAGGCCTCGGTGGCGCTCGCCGGGGTGACGTCGGCGAGCTGCGCGAAGTGCCGGGCGAGGTACGAGGTGTCCAGGCCGGCGGCGGCGAGGGCTGTCGCCTGGCCGACGATGTCGGCGGAGGTCTCGTTGGCCAGCGGCGCGACGGAGACGAGGTAGCGGCGTGCGTCGTCGACCTCCGCGGCTGTGAACGGCTCGGCAAGCGCCAGGCCCTCCCGCAGACGGGCGACAGCGTCGCCGGCGACCTCCGTGCGGACGCTCCCGCTGACGGTGAACAGCGCGTCGTCGACGTCCGGTGCGAACCCGCCGCCGATGCCGTATGTGTAGCCGAGGCGCTCGCGCAGCTCGAGGTTCAGGCGGCTGGCGAAGGCGCCGACGATTGCGTGTCCGGCCACGCGGAGCGCGGGCCAGTCGGGGTGCGTGCGCCCGGGTGCGCGCAGGCCCAGCATCAGCGTGGCCTGCACGGCGTCCGGGTGATCGACGACCACGACGCGGGGACCCAGCGTCGACGGAGCGACAACCGGCGCGGGAGCCTCCCTGCTGCCCTTCCAGGAGGCGAGCGACGACAGGTCGGGGTTCGTCGAGAGGTCGCCGGCCAGGATGATGGTGGCGCCGTCGGGCAGCCAGTGCCGGGCGTGCCATGCGCGGGCGTCGTCCGGGGTGAGGGTCGACAGGGTGGCGGGGGAGCCCGCGGCGGGTCGGCCCTCACGCACCGCAGCCCCGAACAGCGCGCGGCGGAAGGCCAGCTTGTTCGCCGAGCCAGGGGAGGCGAGCCGCGAGGCGAAGCCCGCGAGCTGGGCCTCGACGTGGTGGGCGACGTCCCGCGGGTCGTAGGCGGGCTCGGTCAGCGCCTCGAGGAACAGCGGCAGGGCCGCACCCAGCCGACCCACCGGCGCCTGCCCACCGAACGTCGTGTAGCCGAACCGCGCGGTGCCGTGCAGCGTGGCGCCCTGAGCCTCGAGCAGCTCCGCAATGGCCCCGTCGGGGTGCGCGGCGGTGCCCTCGTCCACGGCGTGCAGCGCGACGGTGGCGATCCCCTCCGCGCCGACCGGCTCAGCCGACAGCGGCGTGGGCAGCAGCACCTCGAAGGTGGCGATGTGCTGGCCGGGGAGGTCGAACAGCCAGGCGGTGGCGCCGCCCTCGAGCCGGCGGATTTCGGGTGTGGGGAAGGCCCAGGGGGAGGCTGCGGTCACGGCGGGGCGGGTCATCGGGCGTCCTCGGTGAGGTAGTGAAGGTGGTGGGTGGCGTCGGGGCGCAGCCAGCGCGCGGCGGCCTCCCGGATGTCGTCGGGCGTCAGCGCGAGCACGTCGGACAGGTGCGTGTTGACGCGGTCGGGCGTCCCGAACATCAGCCAGGCTTCGTTGATGGCGTCGGCGCGGCCGCCGGTGGTGGCGAGTTCCCACAGCCAGTCGCGCTCGTACTGCGCGGCGACTCGGGCGAGCTCCGCCTCCGTGGGGCCCTCGACGAGGAACGCGTCCAGCTCGGAGAGGATGGCGTCGCCGAGGCGTCCGGCGCCGTCGGCGTCGGCGGGTCGACCGAGGATGGTTGCGACGGAGGACGACGAGCGATTGGTGAGGGCGGCGCCGTGCACCTCGTGGGCGAGGTCGCCGCGGCGGACGAGCGCGCGGTGCAGGCGCGACGAGCTGCCGTCGGCGAGGATCGAGAGCGCGAGATCGAGCGCCGGCTGGTCGGGGTGGGCCGCGGGTGGCAGCGCCCAGGATAGGTAGGCCAGCGTGTGCGGCACGGCGCGCCGGACGACCGTGGTCTGGGGGGCCAGCAGTCCGCCGTCGGGCATCGGCGCGCGTTCGCGCTTGTCGCGGCGGGGAAGCGGGCCGAAGTGTCGCTCGGCGAGCGCGAATCCCTCGTCCGGGGTGAGGGGGCCGCAGAGCACGAGGCGGACGTTCGCCGGGCGATACCACGTGTCGAAGAAGCCCGCGACGTCGGCGAGCGAGGCGTCGTCGAGGTCGGCCATCGAGCCGATGGTGAGGTGACCGTAGGGGTGCTCGGGGGCGAAGTGCTGCGCGGTGAGGAGGGCGAGGAGGTCGCCGTAGGGCTGGTTGTCGTAGCGCTGCCGCTTCTCCTCCTTCACCACCTGGCGTTGCGCCTCGAAGTTCTCCGGGGTGATGGCGAGGCTGGCGAAGCGGTCGGCCTCCAGCCACAGCGCGAGGTTGAGCGCGCCGCGGGGGACGGTCTCGAAGTAGTTCGTGCGGTCGGTGGACGTGGTGGCGTTGACGGTGCCGCCGAGGGACTCGATGGTGGCCATGTGCTCGCCGGAGGCCACCATCGACGACCCCTGGAACATCAGGTGCTCGAAGAGGTGCGCGAACCCGGTCCTGCCCTGGGGCTCGTCGGCCGAGCCGACCTCCACCCACAGGTTGACCGCCACGCCCGGCGCACCGGCGTCGGGTGAGACGACGACGCTCAGGCCGTTGTCAAGGGTGGCTTCCGCGAGCTCGTAGCTGAGGTCCGACGTCATGGGTCCCGACCCTACTGCCTCGAGAGGAGGCCCGGACCCGTTGCCGCGGCTCAGTGCAGGGACGCGTCTGCCGCGGTGGTCGACCACTCGTGGAAGCGGACCGTGAGGCCCGCCCTGGTCGGCGCGCAGGTCAGCGGACCGGCCGACGCCTCCGCGTCCTCGGGGAACGGCGCGACGCGCACCAGCGCGAGGGGTTCGCCGTCGATCCCGGCACGGACGGTGAGCGCGTCGCCGGACCGCGACACCCGGACCCGCACGCGCTGGCCGCGCCACGCGTCGACGGGAGCCACCGACCAGTCCGAGTACGGTCCCGTGACCACGGCGCCCAGTTGGGGATGGCCGTCGGCGAACTCGACGCCCGCCTTGGTCCACCGGTCGGGCGCGGCGACGACGTAGACACCGGCTTGGTCGAACTGCTGGTCGTAGTCCACCGTGAACACCACTTCCATGGCCGTGTCCTGGGGGAGCGGCGCGACGAGCGCGTGCTCGGTGTCGTGGGTGAAGCCGTAGCTGGTCACGCGCCAGGCATCAGAGCCCTCGACGCATGTGACGAGCAGGTCGCCGTCGGCCTCCTCGACGTGGGCGGGCGGGGTTGTCCATGTGCCCGCTGACCAGGGCAGAAGGGTGCGCTCCATGCGACCTCAGCGTAGCCGCGGGGTAACCTCAGGGGCATGAAGTATCGCTATCTCGGCAACTCCGGCCTGAAGATCACCGAAATCACCTACGGCAACTGGCTCACCCATGGCTCCCAGGTGGAGAACGACGCCGCGAAGGCGTGCGTCCGCGCGGCCCTGGACGCGGGCATCACCTCGTTCGACACCGCGGACGTCTACGCCAACACCGTCGCGGAGCAGGTGCTCGGCGACGCGCTGAAGGGCGAGCGGCGCGAGTCGCTGGAGATCTTCACCAAGGTCTACTGGCCGGTCGGCCCCAAGGGCGCCAACGATGCCGGCCTCTCTCGCAAGCACATCATGGAGGGCATCAACGGCTCCCTGCAGCGCCTCGGCACCGACTACGTCGACCTGTACCAGGCGCACCGCTACGACGTGGAGACCCCGCTCGAGGAGACCATGTCCGCGTTCGCCGACGTCGTCCGCCAGGGCAAGGCTCTGTACATCGGCGTGTCCGAGTGGACCGCGGAGCAGATCGCCGCGGCGTCGGTCCTCGCCAAGGAGCTGAAGGTTCCGTTCGTCTCCAACCAGCCCCAGTACTCGATGCTGTGGCGGGTCATCGAGGACAAGGTGGTGCCCGCGTCGGAAGAGGCGGGCGTGTCGCAGATCGTCTGGTCGCCGGTTGCGCAGGGCGTGCTCACGGGCAAGTACGTGCCCGGGCAGCCCGTCCCGGAGGGCTCGCGGGCCACGGACACCAAGGGTGGCCAGGGCACGATCAGCCGGTTCATGAACGACGACGTCCTCACCCGCGTGCAGGGTCTGCGCCCGATCGCCGACGAGCTGGGCCTCACCATGGCGCAGCTCGCCGTCGCGTGGGTGCTGCAGAACACCAACGTGGCCGCTGCCATCATCGGCGCCTCGCGTCCCGAGCAGATCGCCGAGAACGTCAAGGCCAGCGGCGTGGAAATCCCCGCCGAGCTGATGACGCGCATCGACGACGTCCTGGGCGACATCGTGGAGCGTGATCCCGCCAAGACGCAGCCCCCGGCCACGCGCCCGTAGGGCAGCCGGATCGACGGAGAGGGGCAGCGAGCAGTAGTGCGGTCCTGCGACCCAGGAACAGTTCGTCGCCCCCTCCGTCACCCCGCGCCGACCCGCCCTCGATTTGAGGTCCTGCAGGGCATCGGGTAATGTTTGGTTCACCGACGCGGGATGGAGCAGCTCGGTAGCTCGCTGGGCTCATAACCCAGAGGTCACAGGTTCAAATCCTGTTCCCGCTACGACGAACCGGCCCCGGCTAGGAGTTTTACTCCTAGCCGGGGCCGGTTTCGTTAGGCCTGTCGCGCGGGTGAGGAGCGGCTACGCGTCCTTGAACATGATGTAGCACCGCGTGTTCGGCGTCGACGACCGGATGAGCCTTGCCTCCCCGTCGTAGAGCAGTGTGCGATAGCCCATGGACCGGTACAAGCTGATCGCCACCCGATTGTTCGTCTCCACGGCGAGGCTCAGGGTGTGGGGGAGGTCGGGTTGGGTGAGGAGCCACCGTTCCGCATGTTCCATGAGCAGCCGGCCGTAGCCTTTGCCGCGTTCCGCCGACTCGACAGAGAGGCTGTCGACGACGACATTCGGGCCGATCACATCGGCCGCGGTTCCGCCGGGTCTCAGCCGCAGTCGGATGCCGCCCAGGATCTGATCGCTGTCCACCAGGAACCACACTCGATCGGTGGGCTCCAGAGCCTCCAGCAGGTGGTGCTCGGCCCAGCCTGACGGCAGGTTTCCCATTGGTGCGAGGATCAGCCACGGCCCGTGGTGGTTCCCGTCGGTCATGGCTGCACCCTAGCGCCGGCTGCGTGCGGAGACCTCGCCCTGGAGCCGACACATTGCGAACTTGCTGGCCGGAAACTGCTCGCGCTCTTCGGTCGCGCCGAGGCCCGTGACTTCGCCGATGTCTACGTCCTCGCGCGACGCTTCGGCAACTAACCCAGGGCTCGGCGGCCCGCCGGGGTCATCCTCCCGTCCGACTCGAGATGGGCGGCGATCGCGAGGTTGCGGGCGGACGTGGTGCCGCGGGACCGCCGTGGGGTGAACTTCTGCAGGTACGAGTCGCTGTCGTTGGCCTTGCGGGTGCTCTCGCTCCAGCCGAACGCGATGCCGGCCTCGAGGAGTTCGTGAAAGGTGACTGACGGCGTCGGACTGCCAGCCTTCTGCAGGACGACCCAAAGCCCGGAATGCGACTCGTGGTTGGCCCGGAGCCAGCCCCACAGCTCGTCGACGGAGGCGAACGATCGCCGCTCGAGGGTCATGCTCGGCTCCCGGTGATCTCGGGGACGCCCTGCTGAGGGCCGGGCGCGTCCGGGAAGAGCCGCTGTCGTTCGAGCGCGACCACCTCGCGCGCGATCTGGAGTTCCGACACGTCGACGGCCTCGGGGGCGCTGTCGGCGGTGTCGCTCTCGCGGGCGAAGTGGGCGAAGGTCTGTCGCTTCCGGGCGAGGATGTCGGCGATGCGCTGGTCGACGCCCTCCTCGGACAGCAGCCTGTGCACCTGCACGGAGTCCAGCTGGCCCATGCGGTGGGCGCGGGCGATCGCCTGCCACTCGGTGGTCGGCTTGAGCTGCGGCTCGCAGATCACCACCACGGAGGCGCGCTGAATGTTCAGGCCGACGCCGCCCGCCTGGATCTGCGACACCAGGACCGCGCCACGATCCGCCTCCTGGAAGCGATCGACCATGACCTGCCGTGCACCGGCCGCCACCGAGCCCGTGAGCGGCCCGAAGACCTGGCCCGGCAGGCACTCGGCCAGGGTGTCGAGGACCTTGAGGAAGTGCGAGAACACGATCACCCGCCGCCCGTTGGCCTCCGCCTCCGCGACGATCTCGACGAGCCGACGGATCTTCTCCGATCGAGGGCCGGCCAGCATGGCGGCTTGGCGCATCGCCATGAAGTTGCCGGCCTCGACGGCCTGGGCGTAGGCCTGCTCGTCCTCGGGTGAGAGCGGGAGCCACTCGTCGGTCTCGACGAGCTCCGGCAGCTCGCTGAGGACGTCCTCCTGGTTGCGCCTCAGGTACGCGGGCGCGACCTGGCGGCGGAACCGGACCGGTGAGGTGTCGCCGTCGACGACGAGGTCGGGCCGCAGGTAGCCGACGAGCTTGCCGAACTCGTCGACCCTGTTCTCGAGCGGCGTGCCGGTCATCAGCACCGCGTGCTGGGCGCGCCGGACCAGGGCAGAGGTCCGCTGCGAGCGCTGGGCCGCGGGATTCTTGATGTAGTGCGCCTCGTCGACGATCACGCATGGCAGGTCGCGCAGTCGGTTCAGCGTGTGGGCAACGGAGCCGAGCGTCTCGAACGTCGTCACGGCGACGCCGCCGTCGTCGACCCACGCCCGGGCCGCTGCGCTCCGGCCGGGGCCGTGCAAGCGGTGGGCCGAGAGCGTGGACTTGGACTCGATCTCGCGGACCCAGTTGGTGACCACGGCAGCCGGGCAGACGACGAGCCCGTGCTGGCGTCCGGTCGCCGTCAGGTGAGCCAGGAGCGCGAGCGCCTCGACGGTCTTGCCCAACCCCATCTCGTCGCCGATCAACACCTTTCGCTGCACCAGCGCGAACTTGGCCGCGAAGCTCTGGTAGCCGCGCAGGGAGACGCGAAGGTGCGTGGTGTCCAGGGGCAGCGCGCGCACCGCCTCGAGGATGTCCTCGGGCAGGTCGCCGTGGGCCTTCCGCTCGTCCTCGGTCAGGAAGCCGAGCTCGGAGAGCATCGCGTAGTAGTCGGCCGGCCGGGACTGGAAGTCCGCCCACGGGTCGACCTCACCGCGGGCGGCGGTAGGCCCGGGGAGACGATCCGCCCAGCGCAGCAGCTGGTCGACGGCAGCGACGAACGCGGACACTGCCCTGCCGCGCGGCTGGACGATGAGCCGTGTCACGTGCCCGTCGATCTCGCGGGCCAGCGGCGCGAACGCCTCGAACAGGCCCGGCTCCGGGGGAGCGCCCAGCGCGCGCCGCGCCGCGTCCCAGGCGGCGAGCCGCGCGAGCAGCGCGGTGGCCTCCGGCGTCCTTTGCCGCGGATCCAGCCGGAGCGGCAGGTCGTCGTAGGTCGTCTGCCACAGGGTCTGGGCCGCGCCGAGCAGCCGCTTCGCCGTCTTCTCGCCGATGCCCGGGATCTGTTCCAGCCGCGCCCCCAGAAGCCGCACCTGGCCGACGGTGGTGACGCCCGCGTCGGTGAGCGGCCCGGTCCGGACGCGGTCCCGCGTGGTGTCGCGCAGCCGCTCCACCGGCATGTCGCGGAGCACCTTGTCCGCCTCCAGCCGGCGAAGCTGCCCGCCGACGGCGACGGCGCCCTCGCGCAGCAGGTCGACGCGCTGTTGCGCCCTACCGATGGCCTCGCACGCTCGGGGGAGGCCGTGCACGAGG
The DNA here is from genome assembly GCA_047602285.1 of Arachnia sp. Lineage (GTDB taxonomy): Bacteria > Actinomycetota > Actinomycetes > Propionibacteriales > Propionibacteriaceae > Arachnia. The sequence goes on along the minus strand of JASGHR010000001.1, from coordinate 505,442 downwards.
GCTCCCGGGAGGAGCTCCGTCAGGTCCGACCCGCGGCCCAGCTCGCCGATCAAGCCGACCTCGTCCCGCAGCGCGTCGTCGAGCGGCACCTCCGACGGCGCGCGGCCGGCCTCCGCGACGAGCCGCTCCAGCACCGTGGGGACGGCATCGGCGCCGGGGCGCGACCGGTAGGCGGCGATGAGGCGCGCGGCGGCCAGCCCGGCCTCACGCTCGCGGCCGCCGCTGAAGAACCGCCGAAGCCCGAACAACACCTTGACCTCGGTCACGGCCTGGGCCAGCTCCGTGGTCAGGACGGTCACGGCCGCGTCGTCGGAGGGGGAGAGCGGGGGCAGCGCACCCGCGGCGGCCAGGTCACCCAGCAGCCGACCCGCGTCCGGCCGGAGCGGGAACACGCGCCAGCCGCCCGCGTCGCCCATCCGGACGTCCAACCCGCAGCGCAGCACGCGCGCTAGCGCGGACGCGGCGGCCTCGCGCACCTGGGTCCGGCGGAGCTGCACCTGCCGGGCGCGAGCCACCCAGCGCTCCACCTCGGCCGCCTGTGCCCTGAGCCGCTCGCGCTCCTGCCGGTCCATGCTGTCCCGCCGTTTCCCTCGTCGTTCGAAACGAACCTACGCGGGCCCACTGACAGAAACGTCGACGTGGCCCCGCAAGCCGTCGCCGCGCCGATTAGGTTAGGCTCCCCTTAGTTATTTCCTACAGGGGAGAAGCATGGCCAAGCGGGGATTCCAAGGCGCCATCATGCGGAGCTTCGGCGCGCGCGACCACGTCGCGACCGTCGTCGAGACGGTGCTCGTGGCGCCGAACTTCCTGCGGGTGCGGATGACGTCGCCGACGCTGTTCGACGAGGTGGTGGTGGCACCGACGGCGTGGCTGCGGTTCTGGTTCCCGGACCCCGACGGCGGTGAACTCGAGCACCAGCGCGCCTACACGCTGTCAGAGGCCGACCCGGCGACGGGCGCGTTCGCGGTCGACGTCGTGCTGCACGAGCCCGCGGGACCGGCATCTGCCTGGGCGCGGGCGGCCGAGCCCGGCGTCACGGTGCCGGTGATGACGCTCGGCTCGTCCAAGTTCGAGCTCCCCGACGAGCTGCCCGCGGGCTACCTGCTGATCGGCGACTCGGCCTCGATCCCCGGCATCACGGGCATCCTGCAGACCGTGCCCGCCGACGTCCCGATCGAGCTGTACCTCGAGCAGCACGACGACACGGACCGCGAGATCCCGCTGCCCGAACACCCGCGCCTGACGACGCACTGGGTGCCGCGCGACGGCGCAGCCTCCCTGGCCGCCGCCATCGAGGCGCGCGACTGGTCGGACTGGAAGGCGTGGATCGCCTGCGAGTCCGCCTCGCTGAAGGCGCTCCGGGCGAGGCTGCGGGACGAGTTCGGCTTCCCCAAGTCCGAGGTCTACGCGCAGGCGTACTGGATCCACGGCCGCGCGATGGGCAGCAACAGGTCCGGTGCCGTGAGCGAGGAACCGAAGGTCGAGGCGGCCAAGGAACCCGCGGCGGCCCCGGCGGAACGCCCCGCGCCCGCCGCGGCCCGCGCCGCCCAGGGCTCCTGGAAGGCGCAGGCCGGTGGCCGCCTGATCGCCCCGCTCAAGGCCACCCTCATCGCGGGCGGCGTTCTCCAGGGGTTCGTCACGCTCCTGCAGCTCGCGCCGTTCGTGCTCCTCGTGGAGCTGGCGCGCAGGATGCTGGCCGGCGCCGAGGCAGCCGCGCTCTGGGGCGTCGGCATCTGGGCCGTCGCCCTCATGGCCGCAGGCGTGCTGTGCTCGACGGGGCTGCTGCTCTGGCTGCACGCCGTCGACGCCCGGTTCGAGCGCGACGTCCGCCAGCGCCTCCTCGGCAAGCTGGCGCGGCTGCCGCTCGGCTGGTTCGACGCCCGGAGCTCGGGGCAGGTCAAGCAGCTGATCCAGGACGACACGCTCGCGCTGCACTACCTCGTCACGCACGCCGTGCCCGACGCCGTCGCCGCGGTGGTGGCGCCCGTGGCCGTGCTCGTCTACCTCTTCGCCGTCGACTGGCGGCTCGCCCTTGTGCTGTTCATCCCCGTGCTGGTCTACGTGGTCACCATGTACGTGATGATCGTCGCCTCGGGCCCCAAGACCGCGCAGGCGCAGCGCTGGGCCGAGCGGATGAACGCCGAGGCCGGCGGCTACCTCGACGGGCAGCCGGTGGTGCGCGTCTTCGGCGGGGCGGCGGCGTCCACCTTCCACGCGCGGCTCGGCGAGTACGTCTCGTTCCTGAACGACTGGCAGCGGCCGTTCGTGACGCAGAAGACCGTGATGGACCTCGCCACGCGCCCTGCCACGTTCCTGCTCCTGATCGCCGTCGTCGGCACCGCGAACATCACCTCGGGCTCGATGGCCCCCAGCGCACTCCTGCCGTTCCTGCTGCTCGGCACCACGTTCGGCGCGCGGCTCCTGGGCATCGGCTACGGTCTGTCCGGCCTGCGCGGCGGGCTGGTGGCTGCCCGGCGCATCCAGGTCACCCTCGACGAGGACGAGCTCGCCGTCCGCGAGCCCGCGGCCGACACGCCGTCGGCCGTGCCCGGCCGAGTGGAGTTCGACGGCGTCGGCTTCGCCTACCGCCCCGGCGTGCCCGTCCTGAGCGACGTCACCCTCGCGCTCGAGCCCGGCACTGTCACCGCGCTGGTCGGGCCCTCCGGCTCGGGCAAGTCCACGCTCGCGGCCCTGCTCGCGCGCTTCCACGACGTCGTCGACGGCGCCGTGCGGGTCGGCGGGGTGGACGTGCGGGAGCTCTCGGCCGACGAGCTGTACGAGCGGGTCGGCTTCGTGTTCCAGCACAGCCAGCTGATCCAGGGCACCGTGCACGACAACATCGCGCTCGCCCGCCCCGATGCCACCAGGAGCGACGTCGAGGCGGCCGCCCGCGCCGCCCAGATCCACGACCGCATCGCGGGGCTGCCCGACGGCTACGACACCTGGCTGGGCCCCGATCCCGCGCTGTCGGGCGGCGAGCGGCAGCGCCTCACCATCGCGCGCGCCCTGCTCGCCGACACCCCGGTCCTCGTCCTCGACGAGGCGACGGCGTTCGCGGACCCCGAGTCCGAGTACCTCGTGCAGCGCGCCCTCAGCCGCCTGACGAAGGGCCGCACGGTGCTCGTCATCGCCCACCGGCTGCACACCATCACGGGCGTCGACCGCATCGTGGTGCTCGACCACGGACGGGTCGCCGAGACGGGCACGCACGACGAGCTGCTCGCCCGCGGCGGCCGCTATCGACAGCTCTGGGAGGCGCGCGGCCAGCTCGCCGACGCGACGGTGGGGGAGGCGCGATGATCCGCACGCTCATCCGGCTGCTGCCCGACGGCAGCGCGCCGAAGGTCGCCCTGCACCTGGTGCTCACCGTTCTCGGAGTGCTCGCGCGCGCCGTCGGCGCCGTACTGCTCATCCCGCTGGTCGCGGCCCTGTTCGGGCCCCAACCCGCCGAGGCCTGGCCCTGGGTCGGCTGGCTGACACTCGTCACGGTGGCCGGCTGGGTGGTCGACGCGATCGCGGCCTCCGTCGGCTACGACCTCGGCTTCGGACTGCTCGCCGTGGGGCAGCGGACCGTGGCCGAGAAGGTGGCGCGCATCCGGCTCACCTGGTTCGGCGGCGAGAACACCGCGACGGCGCGGCAGAGCATCGCCGCGACGGGCCCCGAGCTCGTGGGCGTCATCGTCTACCTCGTCGCGCCCGTCATGGGGGCGCTGCTGCTGCCCATCGCTATCGGGCTCGCGCTGCTGCCCGTCTCGCTCCCGCTGGGCCTGGCCGCCCTCGCGGGCGTGCCCGTGCTCTGGGGCGCGTACTGGGCCGCGGGCCGCCTCGGCCGGGGTGCCGACCGGGCCGCCGCCGACGCGAACGCCGCCTTCACCGAGCGCATCGTCGAGTTCGCCCGCACACAGGCGGCGCTCCGGGCCGCACGAAGGGTCGCGCCCGAGCGCAGCCTCGTCGGCGCCGCACTCGCCTCCCAGCACGGCGCCACCATGCGGCTGGTCCTCATGCAGATCCCCGGGCAGGTGCTGTTCAGCATCGCCAGCCAGGTGGCGCTGCTCGGCCTCGCGGGGACGACGGTGTGGCTGGCCGTCACCGGCGCGGTCACCGTGCCCCAGGCCGTCGCCCTGATCGTCGTCGTGGTCCGCTACCTCGAGCCGTTCACGGTGCTCGCCGAGCTGAGCGGCGGCGTCGAGACCACCACGGGCATGCTGCGCCGGCTCCGCCAGGTGCTGTCGGCGCCCGCCGTGCCCGAGGGTGCCGCCACGTGGACCCCCGCCTCCGCCCCGCGGATCGAGCTGCGCGGCGTCGGCTTCTCCTACGGCGACGACGGGCCGCGGGTGCTCGACGGCCTGGACCTCGCCTTCGAGCCCGGCACCACCACCGCCATCGTCGGCCCGTCCGGCTCGGGCAAGAGCACCGTGCTCTCGCTGCTCGCCGGCCTGCACGCACCCACCCGCGGCGCCGTGCTGTTCGACGGCGCCGATGCGGGCTCGCTGACCGCCGACGCCCACCGTCGGCTGGTCAGCGCGGTATTCCAGCAGCCCTACCTGTTCGAGGGCAGCGTCAAGGACAACGTGCTCGCCGGGCACCCGGAGGCGACGGCCGAGGAGCTGTCCCTCGCGGCGGAACTGGCGAAGGTCGAGCCGATGGTGCGGCGGCTGCCGTCGGGCTGGGAGAGCAGGGTCGGGGAGGGCGGCAGCACGCTGTCCGGCGGCGAGCGGCAGCGCGTCTCCATCGCGCGCGCTCTGCTGAAGCCCGCGCCCGTCCTCCTCGTCGACGAGGCGACCAGCGCCCTCGACACCGAGAACGAGGCGGCCATCGCGGCCGCGCTGCTCTCCGATCCCACCCCTCGCACGCGCGTCATCGTCGCCCACCGGCTCACCAGTATCAGAGCCGCGGACCGGGTCGTCTTCGTCGACCAGGGCCGCGTCGTCGAGGACGGCGGGGTCGACGAACTGCTCGCCGCGGGCGGGCGTTTCGCGGAGTTCTGGCGGCAGCAGAACGCGGCCTCGGCCTGGCGCATGGGCGGCGGCGAAAGCGGTTAAGCTGGGAGGCCGCCCGCCGACCCTGAGAGGCCCCATGAACACCCGAGACCTCCCGACCGACCGACCGCTCGACGAGACCCTCCTCCCGCGGGAGCAGCTCGCCCCGTGGCTGGACGCCGTGGAGGCGGCGTTCCCCGGCCTCGGCGCCGCGGAGTTCGTCGACGTCGCGCTGCGCCGCACCCTGACCCGGACGCTGCGCTACCTGCCCGACGGCACGGTGTTCGTCATCACGGGCGACATCCCCGCGATGTGGCTGCGCGACTCGTCGGCCCAGATGTGGCCCTACCTTCGGCTGATCGCCGACGACCCGCACGGCCCGCTGGCCGACATGATCCTCGGCGTTCTCAAGCGCCAGTTCGCCTACATCGCGCACGACCCCTACGGCAACGCGTTCAACTCCGAGCCGAACGGCAACAGCTACCACCAGGGCGACCTCGACCCGGACCCGCTGCTCTGGGAGCGCAAGTACGAGGTGGACTCGCTCTGCCTCCCCGTCCTGCTGGCCGCCCGGTTCGCGCGGCTGACGGGCCGCGCGGGCGAGCTGACCGACGCGCTGGCGGGCGCCGTGCCCGGCATCGTCGAGACCATCCGCACCGAGCAGGACCACGCGGCCTCCGCGTACCGGTTCATCCGGCCCGACACCGTCGCGCAGGACACGCTCACCCACGACGGCCGGGGCGCCCCCGTCGCACGCACCGGTATGACCTGGTCGGCGTTCCGGCCGAGCGACGACGCCTGCACCTACGGCTACAACGTGCCCGGCAACCTGCTGGCGGCCAAGGCCCTCGACGAGCTGGCCGAGCTGGTGGAGGCCCTGGGCCTGCCGCTCGAGCGGGCGGCCGAGGCGCGCGGCGTGGCCGACGAGATCCGCGCGGGCGTGCGCGCCGCGGGCCTGGTCGACGTCCCCGGACTGGGCTCGATCTACGCCTACGAGACCGACGGCCTCGGCAATCACCTCCTGATGGACGACGCGAACCTGCCGAGCCTGATCGGCCTGCCGCTGCTGAGCGACGTGCGCGTCGACGACGAGCTCTACCAGCGGACGCGCGCGTGGGTCCTCTCGCCGGCCAACCCGTATTACTACTCGGGTAGCGCGGCCGCCGGCATCGGCAGCCCGCACACCGCCCCGGGCCACGTGTGGCCCATCGCGCTCGCCGTCGAGGGCCTGACGAGCACCGACGAGCGGCGCCGTCACGAGCTCGTCGCGCTGCTGCTGGCCACCAGGGGCGGCACGGAGTACATGCACGAGGGCTTCCACGTCGACGACCCGACGTGGTTCTCGCGCGACTGGTTCTCCTGGGCCGACGCGATGGCGTGCGAGCTCATCCTCGACTGCGTGGCCCCCGCCGCGCGCTGACGACACCATGACCGGACCGGCGGGGCTCACCGCAGAGGCCCTCGACGCGCTCGTCGGGGGCATGACGCTGCGCGAGAAAGTCGGCCAGCTCAACCAGCGCCTCTACGGCTGGGACGCCGTCCGGCGCACGGCCGACGGGTACGAGCTGACCGACGCGTTCCACGCCGAGGTCGAGCGCTGGTCCGGCATGGGCGCGCTGTACGGGCTGTTCCGGGCCGACGCCTGGTCGGGCAGGGACTGGACGACCGGCATCCCGCCCGAGGACCGGGCCGCGGTCGCCGCCCTCGTCGACGACGCGGTGCGCGCGGCCTCGCCGCACGGGATCGGCGCGCTGCTGGTGGAGGAGGCGCCGCACGGCCACCAGGCCCTCGGCGGGCCGCTGCTCCCGGTCAACCTCAACGTGGGCGCCACCTGGGACCCGGACCTCTACCGCGAGGCCACGGCCGCCGTCGCCCACGCGCTCAGCCGCGACGGTGTACATCTCGCGCTCGTGTCCGCGCTCGACCTGCTGCGCGATCCCCGCTGGGGGCGCAGCGAGGAGTGCTACGCCGAGGACCCGCTGCTGTCCGCGCGGCTCGCCGCGGCGGCGGTCGAGGGCATGCAGGGCGTCGGCCGGTCCCGGATCGCCGACGGCACCGGCGTCGGTGTCGTCCTCAAGCACTTCGCCGCGCAGGGCGAGGGCGTCGGCGGCCGCAACGGCCATTCCGCGCACCTCGGCGCGCGCGACCTGGAGGAGCTGCACCTGCCCGCCGCCCGCGCGGGCGTCGAGGCGGGCGCCTACGGCCTGATGGCCGCCTACAACGACATCGATGGCCTGCCGTGCATCGCCAACCGTGGGCTGCTCACCGAACTGCTGCGTGGGACGTGGGGCTTCGACGGCATCGTGATGGCCGACGGCAAGGCCATCGACCGGATGGTGGGGCCGCTGGGCTCACCGGAGGCGGCCGCCTCCGCGGCGCTCACCGCCGGCGTCGATCTCAGCCTCTGGGACGAGTCCTACGCGCGTCTCGAGGACGCCGTCGGGCGCGAACCGTCGCTCCACGCAGCGCTCGACGAGGCCGTGCGCCGCGTGCTGCGCGTCAAGGCCGACCTCGGACTGCTGGCGCCGCCCGCCGCCCGCGACGACGATCCGGGGGAGGACCCGCGCCGCGCCGCCGTGGCGCTCTCCGCGCGGATCGCCCGGCAGTCCCTCGTGCTGCTCTCCAACGACGGCGTCCTGCCCGCTCCCGCTCGGGGCCGCTGGGTGGTCACCGGCAGGAACGCCGATTCGGTCACCGCGCTGCTGGGCGACTACGTGCCGCCCCTTGCAGGCGGCGAGCCGTCGATCGCGGCCGCGCTGGCCGCCCGTGGCGCCGCGGAGGGCTTCGAGGTGCGCCACGTGCCCGGCCTGCCCACGGCCGACGACCTGGCCGGCGCCGACCTCGTGGTGGCAGTGGTGGGCGGCACCAGCCACCGGCGCGCCGACGACGAATTCTCGGACAACGGCGCGATCGGCGGGGACACCGACGCGGACTGCGGCGAGGGCGTCGACCGCTCGGACCTCAGCCTGCCGCACGGCCAGGACGCATTCCTCCAGGCCCTTCGCGCGAACACCACCGCGCCCATCGTCGCCGTCGTGGTCGCCGGCCGGCCCTACGTCCTCGGCCCGACGCTCGCGGCCGCCGACGCCGTCCTGTTCGCCGGGTATCCCGGGCCGCACGGCGCCGACGAGGTGGCGGCGGTGCTGCGGGGCGACCACCAGCCCACCGGCCGGCTGTCGGCGACGATCCCGCCGGCGCCCGGCGCCGTGCCCGCGCGCTACAACGAGCGCATCGATCCGGTCTATCACGACCTGCCGGGGGAGCACGGCCCGGCCTTCGGCGCGGGCATCGGCTATGCGCAGGCCGCCATCGTCTCGTCGTCGGCCGTCGTGGTCGACGACGGCGTGCGGATCGAGGCCGAGGTCGAGGGTCGCGCGCTGGCCGACGGCTGGGCGGGCCCCGCGGTCGACGTGGTCCAGGTTTTCGTGTGCCGACGGGGCGCCCTGACCTGGCCGCGGCGGGCGGAGCTCGCGGCGTTCGCGCGCGTCGAGGTACCCATCGGCGAGCGGCGCACGGTGCGGCTCGTCATCCCGACGTCCGCCGCGTTCGTCGACCCCGCCGACGTTCCGGCCCTGGCCGCCGTGACCACCCGCGTCGAGATCCGCACCAGCGCGGGGACGACGACCCATCAGATCGGAGGCTCGCATGCGTGACACGGCAGAGGCCATCGCCGGAAGGTTGTCGCGGGCGCGCCGCGACCTGCTGACGCCCGCGCTGACCGCGGACCGGGTGCCGTTGGAGGTGTCCGCGTGGGAGGCGCCGGGGGAGCCGGTGCCGGCCGCCGAGGCCCTCGCGCAGCGCTACGAGCCCGTGGGCCCGGGCACGCCGTGGGGCCGCCCCTGGTCGACCACCTGGCTGAGGATCGCGGGCACCGTGCCCGAGGCGTGGACCGACCCGTCGCTGGTCGACGTCCACGTCGACCTCGGCTTCACCACCACCACGCCCGGCTTCCAGGCGGAGGGGCTCGCGCTCTCGCCGTCGGGCCGCGTGCTGAAGGGCGTCTCGCCGCGCAACCACACCGTGCCGCTCAGCGTGATCGGGGCTGCGGCGGGCGAGCGCATCGAGCTGTTCGTCGAGGCCGCGGGCAACCCCGACCTCGATCCGCATTTCACCTTCGCGCCCACGCCGCTGGGCGACCCCGAGACGCTGCCCCGCACCCCGCTGTACCGGCTCGGCGAGATCGCGCTGGTGCGCCGCGACCCCGAGCTGTGGGGTCTGCACCACGACCTGATCGCGCTCGGCGGGCTCGCCGACGAGCTGGACCCCGCCTCGCCCCGCCGGGCGGAGGTCTGGACCGCCCTGGAGCGCGCGCTCGACGAGCTCGACCCCGACGACGTGCGCGGCACCGCCGCAGAGGCCCGCGCGGCCCTCGCGGGGGTCTGGGCGCGCCCGGCCGCGGCGAGCGCGCACCGGGTGGCCGCCATCGGCCACGCGCACATCGACTCGGCCTGGCTCTGGCCGTTCCGCGAGACGCGCAGGAAGCTGACGAGGACCTACGCCAACGCGCTCGCGCTCATGGCCGAGGACCCCGACTACCTCTTCGCCTCGTCGTCCGCGCAGCACTTCGCGTGGGTCAAGGAGGACGCCCCCGAGCTGTTCGAGCGGATCCGGCAACGCGTCGCCGAGGGCAGGTTCCTGCCGGTGGGCGGCATGTGGGTGGAGTCCGACACCATCCTGCCGGGCGCCGAGTCGATGGTGCGCCAGTTCCTCGAGGGCCAGGAGTTCTTCCAGCGCGAGTTCGGGATCACCTGCCGCGAGGTCTGGCTGCCCGACTCGTTCGGCTACAGCGGCGCGCTGCCGCAGATCGCGGCCGGCGCAGGTGCGCGATGGATGCTGACGCAGAAGCTGTCCTGGAACGACACCAACCGCATGCCCCACCACACGTTCAGCTGGGAGGGCATCGACGGCACCCGCGTCCTCACCCACTTCCCGCCGGTCGACAACTACAACTGCGACCTCTCGGCCCGGCAGCTGCGACACGCCGAGCGCACCTTCGCCGACCACGGCACGAGCGACCTCTCGCTGGCGCCCTCCGGCTGGGGCGACGGCGGCGGCGGACCCACGAGGGACCACGCCGAGGCCGCGCGCCGCGCCAGGGACCTCGACGGGCTGCCGCGCGTCGACTGGCGCGCCCCGGCCGATTTCTTCGCCGAGGCCGAGGCACAGCTCGCCGACCCCGCCGTCTGGGTGGGCGAGATGTACCTGGAGTTCCACCGCGGCTGCTACACGTCGCAGGCGCGCACGAAGCGCGGCAACCGGCGGAGCGAAGCCCTGCTGCGGGAAGCCGAGCTGTGGGCGGCGACCGCGGCGGTGCGCGCCGGCCTCGACTACCCGGCCGACGAGCTGGGCGCGCTGTGGCGGGCGACGCTACTGAACCAGTTCCACGACGTCCTGCCCGGATCGTCGATCGCCTGGGTCTACGCCGACGTCGCGCGGACGCAGGAGGACGTCAGGCAGCGCGCGGAGGCCGTGATCGCGCGGTCTGTGGGCGCGCTCGTCGGCGATGCGGAAGGCACCGTGACGCTGAACGCCGGACCCTTCCCGCGGCGGGGCACGCCGGCCCTGGGCGCGACGGTGGGTGCTGCGGCGGACACCCGCGCCCCCGTCGAGCGAGACGGCCGGCACCTCGTGATGCGCGCCGGCGGCTGGCGCGTCGGCATCGACGAGGCGGGCCGGGTCGCATCGCTGGTCGAGGAGGAGACGGGTCGCGAGGCCGTCGCGCCGGGCGCGGCGTTCCACCTCGCGCTGCACCGCGACCGCCCGAACCGGTGGGACGCGTGGGACGTCGAGCGGTCGCAGCGCTGGCTCGGCCGCGAGTGCGACGCGCCGGCCGAGGTCACGGTCGAGGACGACGCCGTGGTGGTCAGCCGACCGATCGGGACACGGTCCTCCGTCGTGCAGCGCTTCTCGCTGACGGCGGCCGGGCTGAGGATCGACACCACCGTCGACTGGCACGAGCACAATCAGCTGCTGAAGTACGCGCTGCCGCTCGACCTCCGCGCCGAGCACTCGCTCGCCGAGACGCAGTTCGGCCACGTGCGCCGGGCCACCCACGAGAACACCAGCTGGGAGGCGGCCAAGTTCGAGCTGCCGATGCAGCGCTGGGTGCACCTCGCCGAGGGGCGCTGGGGGATCGGGGTGGCCAACGACGGCATCCACGGCTACGACGTGCGGCGCGCCGTCCGCGACGATCGGGGGACCACGACCACCGTGGGCCTCTCGCTGCTGCGCGGGCCGCGCTACCCCGACCCCGAGGCCGACCAGGGCGTTCACGAGTTCTCGCTGCTGCTGGTGCCGGGCACGGACCTCGTCGGCACGATCCGGGCGGGCTACGACCTGCACGTTCCGCCCCGCACGGTACCCGGGTCGCGCCCGGTGGCCCCGCTGGTCCAGGTGCGCGACGAGGCGGTGCTCGTCGAGGCCGTCAAGCTGGCCCAGGACGGCAGCGGGGACCTGATCGTTCGGCTCTACGAGCACCGCGGCGAGCGGCGCACCGCCCGCATCGCGGTCGACGGCGCGGCGCACGCCTGGACCACGGACCTGCTCGAACAGCCCGGCGGACGATGCCCCGACGGCGTCGGCCTGGCCGACGGCGCGTGCGAGCTGACGTTCCGGCCGTTCGAGGTGCAGACGCTCCGGTTCCGAGTCCGCTGACCCGGGACGTCATCGCCCGTAGCCAAGCCCCGTGGGCTTGCGTAGTGTTCCCGCATGAACGCTGAGCATCCCCCCGCGGCGTTGGCCCCCGGGCCCCTCGGCGCCTGGCGGTGGCCGCCGACCGTCGCGTGGAACTCGGTGGGCGCGACGCTGCTGCTCATGGCGATGGGCATCGGCTACTACGCCTGGCGGCTGTTCACGCCGTCGTCCTGCGCCTGGTTGGCGCCCGACGCCGCCTCCTGGACCGCGCGCGGCGTCCTTCCCCGACACACCGCCGAGTGCCCCATCCCGGACGACGTCCCGGTCACCGACGTCGTGCGCGGGGTCGGCGAGGTGGCGCTGCGCTTCGCCGATGGCTCGCTGGTCACCCTGCCGCTGACGTCGTCGCTGCCGCTGGTGGCGGGCCGGTTCTTCGACGGCTTCTGGACGCTGCTGTTCATCAGCGTCATGTTCCTGCTGGCCGCCTACGCGTTCGCGCGGCAGCCCACCGACCGGGCACTGGGCGCAGCGCTCGTGTTCGCCACCGGCATGGCCATCAGCAACCCGACCACGCTGCTCGGCCTGCCCATCGAGGAACTCGACAACACCGCGCGCCGCTTCTACTTCGTCGCCAACACCCAAGGCCTGTTCTCGCTGCTCTGGGGCGAGCTGCTGCTCTTCACCCTGCTCTTCCCCACGCCGATGATGCCGTGGCTGCGCCGCGTGTGGGCGCGCGCGGCGCTCGCGGTGGCCCCGCTGGTGGTGTGGCTGGCCGTCACCATCGCGCTGCTGCTGACCATCCGGTCGGCCACGGAGCGCATGCAGTACGTCATCCAGGTGCAGTCGATGATCTCGTCGGTGACCATCCTCGCCATCGTCGTCGTGATCCTCCGGCGGCTCGTGCGGATGCGCAGCGACACCTCGGACTTCGTGGGCCGCCAGCAGATGCTGTGGCTCGGGGGGACGAGCCTGTCGTCGCTGGCCGTCGGCGCCACGCTCTGGATCATCCCGCACGCCGTCACGGGCAGTCCGTTGCTGCCCGACGACCTGATCGGCCTGCCGGGCCTGATCGCCGCCTTCGGGTTCGGGATCGCGCTGCTCAGGTTCCGGCTGTTCGCGATGGAGCGCTACCTGGTGCGGCTGCTGGTCGACACCGTCGTCGTGCTGCTGGCCATCGGCACGATGTTCCTCGCGGCCCGCACGGTCGCCCACTGGTTCGGCTGGGACACCGTCACCCTGATGGTGGTAGGCGGCATCGTCGTCGCGCTCGGTGCGCCCGCCCTGCGGTCGAGGGTCGAGCGCGGCGTGAACTGGATCGTCTACCGGGACCCGCAGTCGCCGTACCAGGTGCTGAGCGGCGTGGCCGAGTCGCTCGCGGGGCGCGACGTCGACTTCCAGCAGGTCGCCTTCGACATCCGACGGGCGCTCCGGCTGCCGCTGGTGCGGATCGTCGCCGACGGCGTCGAGGCCTCAGCGGGGGTGGTCGACGACGTGCCGGGCGCGCAGCCGGTGGAGTTCCCGATCGGGCAGACCGAGGGCGTGCTCGCGGCCTACACCCGCGGCGGGGACGACCGGCTGACCGACGTGGAGCTCCGGCTGCTGGGCGACCTCGCCCTCCAGGTGGGCACCGCGCTGCACCAGCTCCGGCTGACGGCCGAGCTCCGGCGCTCGCGCGAGCAGCTGGTGCTCGCCCGGGAGGAGGAGCGCAGGGTGATCCGCCGGGTCATGCACGACGACCTGGCGCCCACCCTCGCAGGCATCTCGCTGCAGACGGAGACGGTCCGGCGGCTGCTGCTCCAGGAGGCACCGCCGCCCGAGCGCGCGATGCAGGTGTTGGACGGCATCGCCCGCGACGCGCGCGCCACGTCGGAGGGCCTGCGCCATCTCTCGTACGAGCTCCGGCCGCCCGCGCTCGACGACCGCGGACTCATCGCGGCCATCGAGGACGTGGGCGTCAGCCTGCTCCCGCTGCGGCTCACCGTCGACGCCGCGCTGATGGGCGACCTGACCGCGACGCCCCTGCCGGCCGCTGTCGAGGTGGCCGTCTACCGCATCACGGTCGAGGCGCTGCGGAACGCAGCGCGGCACGCGTCGGCGACCTCATGCACCGTCCACATGCGCCGTGAGCCGGGCCGCTGCCTGGTGGACGTGGTGGACGACGGCGCGGGCATCCCGGCCGGCGTGCACGCGGGCGTCGGCGTGACGTCCATGCGCGAGCGGGCCACCGAGTTGGGTGGGTCACTGTACATCGAGAGCCTTGCCACTGGCGGTACGGTGGTGCGAGTGCAGCTGCCGATTGGGAGGGACGATGGCTGAACCGACGACCGTGCTCCTCGCGGACGACCATCCCGTTTATCGGGAGGGTCTCGCGGGGTTGATCGACGTCTGCGACGACCTGATAGTCGTGGCGCAGGCCTCGGACGGGAGGGAAGCTGTCGACCTGGCTGAGGCGCTCCACCCGGACGTGGCGGTGCTCGACCTCAACATGCCCGGCCTGCAGGGGATCGACGCGACCAAGGCGATCGCCGCCGTGTCGCCGATGACCGCCGTCCTGGTGCTGACGATGTACGACGAGGACACCACCATCTTTCAAGCGGTGCGCCAGGGGGCCCGCGGATACGTGCTGAAGACCGAACCGCCGGAGGCCATCCTGGCCGCCGTCCGCTCGGCCGCGCACGGCGAGGTGGTCTTCTCCGCAGGGCTCGCGCGGCGGATGGCCGACTGGTTCGGCGGCATGGGCACGGCCCACGAGCCGCTGCCGCAGCTGACGCCGCGTGAGCGCGAGGTGCTCTCGCTCATCGCGCGCGGCCGGGACAACCCGGGGATCGCGGCGCTGCTGGGCGTCAGCGACAAGACGGTGCGCAACGTGGTGTCCAATATCTTCGCCAAGTTGCACGTCGTGGACAGGGCCGCCGCCGCGGCCAAGGCGCGTGAGGCAGGGCTCTGAAGAAAAGTTCCCGGCCTTGTCGGGACCTTGTCCCGTGCAACCCGGGACACGGGTGGACGATGCTATGGCTACACCGATTCGGGGGGCCAACGGCGTCGACTCGACTTGGGGGGGACTCGAACTCAAGGGGACGAGGCCAAGGCGACGCTCGTGCAGTGAGTCGGTGTGGTGCGAAGTGGATCGCGCCTCGAAGGGAAACCTTCGAGGGCGATCCACTCCCATGTCAGGGGTCTTCTCGTCCCGCGCCGGGTTCGCGCAAACCCGTGACGGCGGGTGCCAGGAGAGACGAAGATGGGCCCATGGCCGGAGACACGCACTACGCCGACGCATTCACCTCGTTCCGCATCCCCGCGACGAACAGGGCCGAGCGCGTCGCGCACGGCAAGAAGCTGCGCCGAGAGACGCCGCTGGCGTCGCTGGGCGACTGGACGCCGACGCCCAACCGCCCCGACGTCGTCGACATCATCGAGCGCTCCCACGAGGGCCGGCTGCCGTGGCTGCTCGGCGTGCGCACGGGCCGGATGGCCGCCTCGCCGTTCGGCCTCTTGCGCGGCACCGCCAACCTGATGGCCTGGGACGTCGCGCACCTGCCTTCGACGGGCGTGCACACCACGGCCTGCGGCGACGCGCACATCGGCAACATCGGGTTCTACCGCTCGCCGGAGGGCAACCAGGTCATCGACCTCAACGACTTCGACGAGGCGCACACCGGCGCCTGGGAGTGGGACCTGAGGCGGCTGACGGCGTCGATCTGGGTGCTGGGCCGCGACAACGGCGCCAGCGAGGAGCAGTGCGCCGAGGCCATCCGGCACTGCGTGCGCTCCTACCGCGACGAGGTGAGCTTCCTCTCCAAGCAGCCCCTGCTGTGGCGCGCGTTCAACCACCTCGACGTCAACCTCCTGCACGAGACCGCCACCGAGGCGACGCTGCGCGACGAGATCGTGCGCGCGGCGGCCGCGGCCCGCAAGAGGACGTCCGACCGGATGCTGCCGAAGCTGGCCGGAGGTGCGCGCGAGGCCAGCCGGATCGTCGACGACCCGCCGCTGGTCACGCACCCGGACGACTACGAGTTCGAGGCGCTCGCCACAGGACTCGATGAGTACCTGGCCACGTTGACGCCGCAGTGGCGCAGGATCGTGGGCGGCTACACGCTGGTGGACATCGCGCACAAGGTGGTTGGCGTGGGCTCGGTGGGCATGCGAGCCTGGGTGGCGCTGCTCGTCGGCTCGCGCCCGGACGACGTGCTCTTCCTCCAGATGAAGCAGGCGCAGCGCTCGGTGCTCGCCCCCTACGTGCACGGCCAGACCGCCTGGCACCAGCACCAGGGGCTGCGCGTCGTCGAGTACCAGCAGCAGCTGCAGACCGTCTCCGACCCGCTGCTCGGCTGGACGACGGTGGGCGGGCACCAGTACTACGTGCGCCAGTTCCGCAACATGAAGGGCGGCGTGCCGCTGGAGGAGATGACGCCGGGCGCGCTCGTCGACTACTCGGGCATCGTCGGCCACCTGCTGGCCAAGGGGCATGCGCGCACGTCCGGCGCGTCCATCATCTCGGGGTATCTGGGCAAGAAGGACGAGGGCGTCGAGGCGTTCGTGCGCTGGGCCCGCGCCTATGCCGACCAGACGGAGGCCGACCACGCGGTGCTCGTCGAGGCCGTCAAGGCGGGCAGGCTGCCCTACGAGCCGGGCATCTGATCCTTTGTCGCGCTAAGCCGACCCCGCCCGGCGCGGGGAGAGGACGCTGGGAGGATGCCTGGCGTGAGCAGCAGAGCGGATGCGCCCCTTCGTCGTCATCGCGCCGTCGCCCGATGGGGCGCGGCGCTCATCTTCGTGACCGTGCTGCTGGGGGCGATGGTCTGCGCCACCGACTCCAGCTCGTCGTGCCCGGCCTGGCCGGCGTGCTACCCGGACCGGCTCGCGCCCGGGCTGCAGGTGGGCTGGCTGGAGAACCCGGTGATCGAGTTCGTGCACCGGGCCATCTCCTTCGCGGCACTCGTGCTGCTCGGCTGGGCGGGGTGGCTGGGCCGCGCGCACGCCGACGCCCGCGTCCGTGTGCTGCCCTGGGTGGCGCTGGTGTGCGCCGTCGGGTCGGCCGTGTTCGGCATGATGATCATCCTCTTCACGCTGCCCTGGGCGCTCGGTCTGCTCGACCTGGCGTTCGCCATCGTCGCCCTCCTGCTGAGCACGATCACGGCGGCGGCGCTCAGGCCCTCGGCACGACCAGGGGCGGCGGGCGCGCGGACGCCCGCGACGGCAGCGTTCGGTGCGCTGCTGGTGCTGCACCTGATGGGCAGCGGCATCGCCGGCGTCACCGAGGACGGCACCGGATCGTTCACCCGGTGCCTCAGCTGGCCGCTGTGGACCGTCGTCGACGTCGACGTCGACGGCGCCGCGGGACCGCAGGTGGCCCGCCTGGCCGTGGCCGCGGTCGCCGCCCTGCTCGTGCTCTGGGTCGCGTGGACGCTCTGGCGCGGGGGAGAGCGCCTCCTGGCGGGCGTCCTGGTGGCTGCGCTGGTCGTCGAGCAGGCCCTCGGGCTGGAGATCGTCACCGCAGGCATCACCGCGGGTCAGACCAATGGCATCCAGGCGACGGTGGCCGTCGCGTACTCCGCCGTGGCGGTCGCGCTGCTCGGGGCGGTGTGCGTGGCGGTGGCGCGGAGCCTGCCCGGGGCGGCCGCGCGTTAAGAACGCATCACGATTTGGGGCGCATCGGGCGGGGTCGGGGCCGTAACGCGGCGGGGAAGTGCTTAGATATCCCCCATTGTGGGCGTGTCTTGCACGTCCATGAAGTTGGTCCCCGACAGAAAGAACTCAAGAACATGAAGCTCACCCGCCGCTCACTCCTCGGCGCCACGGCCGCCGCCGCGATCGTCGGCACCGTCGGCTGCTCCGCCAAGCCCGGCGCCGCGCCCGCGCCGGGTGGCACCGGGGCCGGCAACGCCGGCGACACCATCAAGCTCGGCCTGAACTACGAGCTGTCCGGCCCGGTCGCCACCTACGGCCAGGCCTCGGTGGTCGGCATCAAGATGGCCATCAAGCAGGTCAACGACGCCGGCGGCGTCGACGGCAAGCAGCTGGAACTCGTCGAGTACGACAACAAGTCCGACGCCGCGGAGGCCACCACGCTGGCCAACAAGCTGACCACGCAGGACAAGGTCATCGCCACCATGGGCCCGGCCACCTCCGGCAGCTTCAAGGCCACCATCCCCGTCGCGAACAAGAACAAGGTGCCGGCCGTCTCCGGCTCCGCGACCGCCGACGACGTCACCTGGGACGGCAAGACGGTCCAGGAGTACGCGTTCCGCATCTGCTTCAACGATTCGTTCCAGGGCACGGTCATGGCGAAGTTCGCCGCCGAGAACCTGAAGGCGAAGTCGGCCGTCATCCTCAAGGACAACGCGAGCGACTACTCGAAGGGCCTGGCGGCCGCGTTCACGGCCGAGTTCACCGGCAACCTGGGCGGCGCGGTCGTCGCCGAGGAGGCCTTCGTCGCGGGCGAGACCGACTTCAACACCATCCTGACCCGCATCAAGGGCCAGACGTTCGACGTCGTCTACCTGCCCGGCTACTACGCCGAGGCCGGCCTCATCATCAAGCAGGCCCGCGAGCTGGGCATCACGGCCCCGGTGCTCGGCCCCGACGGCTTCGACTCGCCGACCCTGCTCGAGCTGGGCGGCGCCGCGGCGCTGAACGACGTCTACTTCACCAACCACTACTCGTCCATCGACAAGGACCCGAAGGTGCTGGAGTTCGTCGAGGCGTTCAAGAAGGAGAACAAGGACGCGGAGCCGAACAGCTTCCACGCCCTGGGCTACGACCTCGGCAACTTCGTCGCCGACGCCGTCAAGCGCGCCACCGAGAAGACCGGCGAGGGCGTCCAGGCCGCCATGGCTGCCACGAAGGGCTTCGTGGGCGTCACCGGCACGTTCGACATCGACGACCACCACAACCCCGTCAAGTCCATCGTCGTGATCGGACTCAAGGACGGCGTCCAGGCCACCAGCGAGAAGGTCGGCTGAGGAATACCCTGATCGCGTTGGGTGGGCCGGAGACAATCCGGCCCACCCGGCATGAAGGAAGGAGGTGACCGGATGACGGAGTTCCTGCAGCAGGTGATCAACAGCCTGTCGCTGGGCAGCATCTATGCGCTGATCGCTCTGGGCTACACGATGGTCTACGGCATCATCAAGCTCATCAACTTCGCCCACGGCGAGGTCTACATGGTGGGCGCGTTCGTCGGCTACTACGGCATGAGCGCGTTCTCGCTCGGTTTCTTCGAGTCGCTGCTCCTCGCGATGGTGGCCTGCACCATCCTCGGCGTGGTGATCGAACGCGTGGCCTACCGCCCGCTTCGTGACTCGACGAGGCTGGCGGCGCTGATCACGGCGATCGGCGTCTCGCTGCTCATCCAGTACACGATGATGTACTTCGTGGGCGCGGATCCGAAGGCCTACCCCGCGCTGCCCGCCTTCATGAGCGGCGCCATCAACGTCGGTGGCGTGGTCATCAGGAACCTCCAGCTGGTCATCATCGGCGTCTCCGTGGCGCTCATGGTCCTGCTGCAGTTCGTCGTCAAGAAGACGAAGATGGGCAAGGCCATGCGGGCCGTCTCGCAGGACCCCGACGCCGCGCGCCTCATGGGCATCAGCGTCGACCGGACCATCTCCTTCACCTTCGCCATCGGGTCGGCCCTCGCGGGCGCCGCCGGCGTGCTGGTCGGCGCGTACTACAACTCGATCAACCCGCTGATGGGCACCCTGCCGGGCCTCAAGGCCTTCGTCGCGGCGGTGTTCGGCGGCATCGGCATCATCCCCGGCGCCCTCATCGGGGCCTTCGCCATCGGCGGCACCGAGACGCTCGTCTCCAGCGTCGGCTACTCGATGTTCCGCGACGGCGTGGTGTTCGCCATCCTGATCATCATCCTCGTCGTCAAGCCCACGGGCCTGCTCGGCAAGAACACCCGGGAGAAGGTGTGATGTCCGCTCTGAAGAACATCGGGCTGCGCGCCCTTCCGCTCGTCGTCGCCTACCTCCTCGTGCTCGTCCTGATCAACGCCGGCGTCATCACCGACTACTACTTCGCGATCATCGTCACGATCTGCATCAACATCATCCTGGCCAGCAGCCTGAACCTCGTGGTGGGCTTCACCGGTCAGCTGTCGCTGGGGCACGCGGGCTTCATGGCGATCGGCGCCTACACCTGCGCGGTCGTCACGATGAACATGGACTCGCCGCTCGGATTCCTGATCGGCATCTTCGCGGGCGCGATCATCGCGGCCCTCGTCGGCGCCCTGGTGGGCGTGCCGACGCTGCGGCTCCGCGGCGACTACCTGGCCATCGCCACGCTCGGCATGGCCGAGATCGTGCGCGTGGTGATCCTGAACCTCGACATCACCAACGGCGCCGCCGGCCTTTCGCCCATCCCGCAGTGGGCGGACTGGAACTGGGTCTTCGGCTTCACCGCCCTCACGCTCGTCGTGCTCTGGAACTACATCCGGAGCTCGCACGGCCGCCGCGCGATCGCGGTGCGCGAGGACGAGATCGCCGCCGAGGCCATCGGCATCAACACCACCCGCACCAAGGTGCAGGTGTTCACGATGGGCGCGTTCTTCGCCGGCATCGCGGGCGCGCTGTACGCGAGCTTCTTCTACGTGATCAAGCCGGACCAGTTCGGCTTCCTCAAGTCGATCGACATCCTCGTGATCGTCGTGCTCGGCGGCCTCGGCTCCATGTCGGGCACCATCATCGCGGCTATCGCGCTGGCTGTCCTGTCGACCGCGCTGCAGGAGGTCGCCGACATCCGGATGATCGTCTACTCGCTGATCCTCGTGCTGATCATGATCTTCCGGCCGGGCGGCCTGATGGGCTCCAAGGAGGTCACCGACACGGTGCTCGGGAGACTCTTCAAGCGGAAGGAGGCCAAGTCATGAGCCTGCTCGAGGTCACGAAGCTGACGCGCAACTTCGGCGGCTTGACCGCCGTCTTCGAGGCCGACCTGCACCTCGACACCGGGGAGCTGATCGGCCTGATCGGCCCCAACGGCGCGGGCAAGACGACGCTGTTCAACCTCCTCACCGGCGTCTACCCGCCGTCGTCGGGCCAGATCCTGCTCACGCTCGACGGGTCGTCGACGTCGATCGGCGGCAAGGCCCCGAACAAGATCTGCGCCGCGGGCGTGGGGCGAACCTTCCAGAACATCCGGCTGTTCAAGGACCTCACCGTCCTCGACAACGTCGCCACGGCGCTGCAGCAGAACCTGCCGTACCCGCTGATCTCCGCGCTGCTGCACGTGCCGCCGTTCGGCGCGACGGAGCGCAGGATCCGCGAGGAGAGCCTCGAACTGCTCGACGTGATGGGGCTCGCCGCGAAGGCGGGGGAGCTGGCCCGCAACCTCTCCTACGGCGAGCAGCGCCACCTGGAGATCGCGCGGGCGCTGGCCACCAAGCCGCGCCTGCTCCTGCTCGACGAGCCGGCCGCCGGCATGAACCCGGCCGAGACGGCGGAGCTCACTGGCCTGATCGCCCAGCTGCGCCGCGACTTCGGACTGACGATCCTGCTGATCGAGCACGACATGAGCCTCGTGATGCGGATCTGCGAGCGCATCTACGTGCTCGACCACGGCATCGTCATCGCGTCCGGCACGCCGGACGAGGTGCGCAACAACCCCAAGGTGATCGAGGCCTATCTCGGCGAGGAGGCACCCCATGCTTGAGGTCCGCGACCTCCAGGTCCACTTCGGCGTGATCAACGCGATCAAGGGCATCTCGTTCGAGGTGCCGGAGGGCAAGATCGTCTCGCTCATCGGCGCCAACGGCGCGGGCAAGACGACGACGCTGCGCACGCTGTCCGGCCTGAAGAGGCCCACCAAGGGCACGATCACGCTCAACGGTGCGGACATCACGAAGCTCTCGCCGCAGGAACGCGTGGCCCGCGGCATGTCCCAGGTACCCGAGGGTCGTCGGATCTTCCCCGAGATGACCGTGCTCGAGAACCTCGAGCTGGGCGGCTTCCTGCGCAAGGACGTCGTCGCGGCCGACTTCGACGAGGTCTACGGCCGCTTCCCCCGCCTGGCGGAGCGGCGCAAGCAGCTCGCGGGCACGCTGTCGGGCGGCGAGCAGCAGATGCTCGCCATGGGCAGGGCACTGATGGCCAAGCCGTCGGTGCTGCTGCTCGACGAGCCGTCGATGGGCCTCGCCCCGCTCCTGGTGCAGGAGATCTTCGACATCATCGTCGCGATCAACGGCACGGGCACGACGGTGCTGCTCGTGGAGCAGAACGCCAACATCGCGCTGCAGATCGCCGACCTGGCGTACGTGATGGAAACGGGCTCGATAGTCTTGTCCGGAGAGGCGAAGGCCTTGGCGCAGACCGACGAAGTGAAGCGCGCGTACCTCGGAGGAGGCTAGGGGAAATGTTCGTCGCCCAGCGGATGACCGCGAACCCGTTCACCGTGACGTCCCGCACGTCGGTGCCGGAGGCCCAGGAGGTGATGGCGAGCAGCGGCGTCCGCCACCTTCCCGTCGTCGACGACGGCGTCGTGGTGGGTGTGATCTCGAAGAACGACATCAGGGCCGCGCTGCCGTCGCAGGCGACGACGCTGAGTGCGCAGGAGGCCACCTACCTGGTGTCCAAGCTCCGCGTCGGCAAGGTGATGAGTTCGCCGGCCGTGGTGGTGTCGCCTGACGCGCTCCTCGAGGAGGCGGCCGTGCTGCTGCGCGACAACAAGATCGAGATCCTGCCCGTGGTGCGAGACGGCGCGCTCGTCGGCGTGATCACCGAGTCCGACCTCCTCGACTCGTTCATCGACATCCTCGGGTTCCGCGACCCGGGGACCCGGCTCACGATCGAGGCCAAGGACCAGCCCGGCGTGCTCGCCACGCTGGCCGGCATCACGTCCGATCACCACGCGAACATCCAGCACCTGGCCGTGCACCGCGGCTTGCTGGACTCCAGCGTCGTCGTCGTGGGGCTGAACACCACGAACACCGAGGCCATCGAGGCCGACCTCGCCGCCGCAGGCATGCGGATCATCGCAAAGCTCGTGAACGCATGACGGGCGGGGCCGAGCCGTCGGGTCCCGCGCCCGAGGTGCTGCTGCTCCACCACGTCCAGGGGCTGACCGAAGGCGTGCGCGCGTTCGCCGACGGCCTCCGCGCGGGCGGCCTGACGGTGCACACCCCCGACCTGTTCGAGGGCAGGACCTTCGGCTCGATCCCCGACGGCTTCGCCTACCTGGAGTCGCTGGGCGAGGGCGTTGCCGAAGAGCGCGCGGCACAGGCCGCGGCTGCCCTGCCGGAGCGGCTGGCCTATGTCGGCATCTCGCTCGGCGCGATGATCGCCACGCGTCTGGCGGTGACCCGCCCGGGTGCCGCGGCACTCGTGATGCTCGAGTCGGCCATTCCGGTGGTCGGCGAGTGGGCCTTCGGGCCGTTCCCGCCCGGCGTGCGCGTGCAGGCGCACGGCGCCGAGGGCGACGAGTTCTTCCAGGAGGACCTGCCGTTCGCCCACGAGATGGTCGAGGCCCTTGGCCCCGAGCGCGCGGAGGTGTTCCTCTACCCCGGCGATCAGCACCTGTTCACCGACAGCAGCCTGCCGTCGTACGACGCCGCGGCCACCGCCCTGGTCACGGAGCGCGTCCGCGCCTTCCTCGGTCGATGACGCGCCCAGGGCTGATCCCTGCGTCGTACGTCTACCTGCTCCGCGACGGGTCGGTGCTGCTGCAGCGCCGGGCGAACACCGGATACATGGACGGCTACTGGGCGGCGGGTGCCGCCGGACACATCGAGCAGCGGGAGACCGCCGTCGCCGCGGCCGTGCGCGAGGTCCGGGAGGAGTTGGGGGTCGCCATCAGCGCGAAGGATCTCGTCCCGTCGTCGGTGATGCAACGCACCGACGGCTCCGACAGCCCGCTCGAGCAGCGCGTGGATTGGTTCTTCTCCTGCTCGATCTGGAGAGGTGAGCCCACGATCGTGGAGCCGCAGAAGTGCGCCGAACTGCGCTGGTTCCCCCTCGACGGCCTCCCCACCCAGGTCCCCGACTACGAGCGTGTCGCCTTGGACTGGCTCCGCGACGGCGACGGCGTCGCCCTGCTCGATGTCGGCTTCCCCGCCCCTCTCTGAGCCCCGCCCCGCCCCTCGCGATGAGCACGACACACCGCGTGCGTGCCGGGGACCGATGAGCCGCCGTCTCGGAGACGGCGACGTGCACCGTGCTGCGTATACGGGCAGCAGTGTGCAATAGGCGCAGTGCTCCCCGTATACGCAGATCCGTGTACCGATACCCGTCTCATTCGGAACCAGCCAACTCGGCGTTCGGCTGCGCCTCGTGGCCGGTTCAAGGAACGACATGGTGAAGCCTCGCGGCGGGCTTGAGCACCGGTCCCTGAGGAGCAGCCCCGCAGGCGGGGCTGGCGCCGAGCGCAAGCTTCGCGGGGTTGCGTCTCGAAGGGTCCGAGACCCGAGCGTGTGTGGTGGTGAGTTCCTGCACGAGGCGCGGGACCTTTCGACTCGGCGTTCGGCTGCGCCTCACGGCCGGCTCAAGGAACGACGTGGTGGAGCTTCGCGGCGGGCTTGAGCACCGGTCCCTGAGGAGCAGCCCCGCGAGCGGGGCTCGGCCCGAGCGCGAGCTGTGCGGGGCTGCGTCTCGAAGGGTCCGAGACGCGAGCGTGTGTGGTGGTGGGCTTCCTGCACGAGGCGCGGGACCTTTCGACTCGGCGTTCGGCTGCGCCTCACGGGCGGCTCAAGGAACGACGTGGTGGAGCATCGCGGCCGGTTCAAGGAGCGACCTGAGGAGCATCGCGGCGGGCTTGAGTACCGGTCCCTGAGGAGCAGCCCCGCGGGCGGGGCTCGGCCCGAGCGGGAGCTGTGCGGGGTTGCGTCTCGAAGGGTCCGAGACGCGAGCGTGTGTGGTGGTGGGCTTCCTGCACGTGGCGCGGGACCTTTCGACTCGGCGTTCGGCCGCGCCTCACCGCCGGCTCAAGGAACGACCTGAGGAGCCTTACGGGCGGCTCGAGGATCGAGCTGGTGGAGCATCGCGGCCGGCTGAAGGAACGACGTGCCGGTTCAAGGAGCGACCTGAGGAGCCTCACGGCGGGCTCAAGGAACGAGCTGGTGTCAGTCCATATCGGGGACGGCGTCGCGGGCGTCGGTGTAGTCCTCGCCGCAGAGTTCCATCAGGTCCACGACCATCGAGCGGAGTTGTGCCAGCATCACGGTGGCGGACAGCTGGCGGTGGATCGTGACGTGTGACGACGCCTCGCCCAGTTCTCTCAGGCGCGGCAGGATCGCGGTGGGGATCCGGCGGGCGAACAGCTCGCCGGCGCACTCGTCGGTCGCCTGGGCGAAGTCGGTGAGCAGCGCGAGGTACTCGGCGGAGATGGGCTCGCCGCGATAGGTGGCGATCGTCGCGCGGCGGGCGAGGACGCGCAGGTTGCGGATGAACCTGTCGAGGGGGACGACGAGGTCGGAGACCTCCTGGGCGAGGTCGCGGTGTCGGCGCAGGAAGGGCGAGGTGCGCACCACGGCCATGCCCTCGTTGGATGCGGTCAGCAGCGCGGAGAGCTCCGACTCGGTGGCTCGAGCCCGCTCGAGGATCTTCTCGGCCTGCTCCTGGTTGCCGTCCTTCAGCGCCTCGACGATGGAGCGGATGGTCAGCGCGGCTTCGTGCAGCACCTTCGCGGCCAGCATGCGGGGCCTGTTGATCGGCGAGGTGGGCGCGACGGTGGCGAAGATGAGGGCGACGCTGCAGCCGATCAGGGCGTCCAGCCAGCGGTCGACGCTGGCGTCGATCCCCGGGGCGGCGACGGTCAGCACGGTCGCGGCCTGCACCGCGGCCTGGGTGACCATCAGCGTGCGCGCGCCCAGCCAGGTGGCCACCGACAGGGCGACACCGATGACGAGCATGATCTGCCAGACGCCGGTGCCGAAGAAGTGCACGAAGAGGTCGCCGATGGCCACGCCCAGCGCGACGCCCACCGCCACCTCCACGACGCGGCCGAGCCGCTGGCCGAAGGAGAAACCCAGGCAGATGATGGCCGCGACGGTGGCGAGGAAGGGGGAGTGATGGCCCAGCCAGTAGCGGGCGATGCCCCAGGAGACGCCCGCGGCGACGGAGATCTGGACGATCATGAACAGCCGGGAGCGCCAGCGCTGCACACGCTTCTGCTGCGAGCGCCAGCCCGCCTTCGCGGTGCGCTCGGACAGGTCGAACGCGCGCAGCGAGGCGTGCTTCAAGGTCCTGCTCGTGGCGTGCCACGAGAGCGCGCGCCTCGGCTCGTCTCCCATGAGGGCAATCATGCCGTCTCCCGATTGCGCCGAGGGCGAAGCGCCGCGCGCGATCCGAGGGCACGTCATCCGGTTAGACTGGCTCAGCCCAGGATTCCTCCGGAAGGGAAACGACGAAGACGATGCGTACCGCACGCAGGTGGGTGGGCCTCTTGCTCACCCTCGCCCTGACTCTCGCCGCCGCGGCCTGCACGCGCCCTTCGGATCCGGAGGAGGCGGTTCGGGTGCTGAACATCGGCGACAATCTCGAGCCCGACGGCCTCGACATGATCACGGTCACCGGCGCAGGCACGCCGCAGATCCTGCTCTACAACGTCTACGAGACGCTGGTGAAGCTCGACTCGGAGGGCGACATCGAGCCGCTGCTCGCCAAGTCGTGGACCCGCTCGGACGATCGGCTGATCTACACGTTCAGCCTTGACCCCAAGGCGAAGTTCGCCTCGGGCGCGCCCGTCTCGGCCGACGCCGTCGTCGCCAGCTTCGAGCGCGCACGCAGCGACGTGGCCACCGGCCAGAGCCGCAACGCCTGGGCGCCGGTGACCACCATCGAGGCGAAGGACACGAAGACGGTCGTGGTGACCCTCAGCCGTCCGTCGAACCAGTGGTTCTACGACCTTACCGGCCCCGCGGGCACCATCTCGGATCCCGCCTTCACGGGCGACTTCAACGCCGCCTCGGCGGGCTCGGGCCCCTACGCCTTCTCCAAGTGGGAGCAGGGTTCGCTCGTGCAGCTCGTCGCGAACCGCGCCTACTGGGGCACCCCGCCGCGCTTCGACGAGGTGAACTTC
Source organism: Arachnia sp. (assembly GCA_047602285.1). GTDB lineage: Bacteria > Actinomycetota > Actinomycetes > Propionibacteriales > Propionibacteriaceae > Arachnia. Next base: position 478,815 of record JASGHR010000001.1, on the reverse strand, counting down.
CGCTACTTCGCCGACCCGAACGCGATGAACGCGGCGCTGCTGGCCGGCCAGCTCGACCTGATCACCAACCTTGCGCCGCCGCAGGCGCTCGACCAGTTCTCCGACTCCTCCCGGTTCTCGGTGCACGAGGGCATCACCAACGGCGAGGTCGTGCTGGGCTTCAACCACAAGAACGAGGCGCTCTCCAAGCTGGAGGTTCGCCAGGCCATCAACTACGCCATCGACCGCAAGGCGCTGGTCAAGGCGGCTTGGGGCGGCAAGGGCGAGCTGATCGGCTCGATGGACGTGCCGACCGACCCCTGGTACGAGGACCTGTCCGGCACCTACCCCTTCGACCAGGACAAGGCGCGCCAGCTGCTCAAGGACGCCGGTTACGCCGACGGCCTCACGCTCCGGCTCCGCGTGCCCAGCCTGCCCTACGGGCCCGCGGTCGGCCGCTTCCTGACGGCGCAGCTGAAGGAGGTGGGCATCACCGTCGAGGTGGAGACGCTCGAGTTCGTCCGCTGGCTGGACCTCGTCTACACCAAGCGCGACTACGACCTGACGCTGGTCGCCCACGTGGAGCCCCGCGACATCGGCAACTTCGCCCTCGACGACTACTACTGGAACTACCACAACCCGGAGTTCCAGCGGCTGATCGCCGAAGGCGACGCGGGCACCGACGAGGAGCAGGTGACCGCCTACAAGAAGGCCGCGCGGCTGCTCGCGGAGGATGCGGCCGCCGACTGGCTGTTCCTCCTGCCCAACATCACGGTCGCCTCGTCGAAGATCTCGGGCGTGCAGGACAACCAGGTGAGCCTGTCCTTCGACCTTTCGACTCTCGCCTCGCGCGGCTGACCCCACGCTGACATGGCGGCGCTCGGGCGCATCGGCGTGCGCGCGGCCTGGCTGGCCGCGAGCCTGCTGGTGGCGTCGCTGCTGATCTTCGCCGCCACCAACGCGCTGCCGGGCGACATCGCGCAGGTGCTCCTCGGCACGAACGCGACCCCGGGGGAGGCGGCTGCGCTCCGGGAGCAACTGGGCCTGAACCGCCCGTTCCTGGTGCGCTACGTCGAGTGGCTCTCCGGCGTGCTGCGGTTCGACTTCGGCACCTCCTACCTGCCTGGGCGGCGCCCCGTCGCCCCGCTCGTCGCCTCGCGGCTCGAGGTCACGCTGTGGCTGATCCTGTTCGGCATGCTGTTCGCCGTGGCGATCGCGCTGCCCGTGGGTGCCTACTCCGCGGTCCGGCGCCGGCATCTCGACGGCGCGACGGTGTCCGCGCTCTCGCAGGTGGGCCTGGCCGTGCCGGCGTTCTGGGCGGGCATCTGGCTGGTGATCGTCTTCGCGGTCAAGCTCCGCTGGCTGCCTGCGGGCGGCTACGTCTCGTACTGGGATTCGTTCGGCGAATGGGTGGCGCACCTCGTGCTGCCGGTGGCCTCGCTCGCGCTGGTGCAGGCCTCGGTCATCTCGCGCTACGTGCGCAGCGCCGTCATCGACGTCACGCACGAGGACTACTTCCGCACGGCGCGCGCCGTCGGCTGGTCGCAGGCCGGGGCGCTGTGGCGGCACGGGCTGCGCAACGTCGGCATCTCGCTGCTGACGGTGATCGGCCTCCAGCTGGCGACGCTGCTGGTCGGCGCGATCATCATCGAGCAGGTGTTCGCGCTCCCCGGCCTGGGCCAGGCCCTGCTGCAGGCCGTCTCCCGGCGCGACCTCACCGTGGTCCAGGCGATCGTCCTGCTTCTTGTGTGGTCCGTGCTGCTGATCAACTTCCTCGTCGACGTCGCCTACCAGCTCGTCGACCCGCGCGTGCGGCGCAGGGCGGAGGCGTCATGAAGCGCGTGACGCTGTACATCGGGCTGGCCTGCATCGGGCTCGTGGTGGTCCTCGCGCTCGTCGGACTGGTGTGGACGCCGTTCGACCCGACGGCCCTCGGCGACGAGCAGCTGCTGCCGCCCGGCTGGCCGCATCTGCTGGGCACCGACGGGTTCGGCGCCGACGTGCTCTCGCGGGTGATGAGCGGCGCGCGGATCTGCCTGCTCGTCGGCGTGCTCTCCGTGGCCGGGGCCGCGGCGGTCGGCGTGCCTCTCGGCGTCGCCGCGGGCATGACGCGCGGCTGGGTCAGCGAGCTGCCGTTGCGCTTCTCCGACATCCTCTACGGCTTCCCCGCGCTCCTGCTCGCCATCCTGTTCGCGGCCGCCGTCGGCGGGTCGACGTGGACGGCGCTGGTGGCGATCAGCCTGTCGACCATCCCCGCCTTCGTGCGCATCGCGCGCGCGGCGACGCTGCAGGTGATGAGCCAGGGCTACGTCGAGGCGGCGCGGCTGAGCGGCACCCCGACGGTGTCGATCGCGCGCCGGCACGTGCTGCCGAACATCGCACCGGTGCTCGGCGTGCAGGCCTCGGTCAGCTTCGGCATCGCGATCCTCGCTGAGGCCGGGCTGAGCTACCTCGGCCTCGGCTCCGGCCCCGACCAGCCCACGTGGGGCAGGATGCTCCGCGAGGCGCAGGACTACCTGTTCTCGGAGCCGCTGCTCGCGCTGTGGCCGGGCCTGGCGATCGCGGTGGCGACGCTCGGGTTCAACCTGCTGGGCGACGGCCTGCGCGACCTGCTCGATCCGCGGCTGCGGGAGGTGACATGAGCCTGCTCGAGGTCGAAGACCTGACTGTCCGGTTCGGCCGCAGCCGGTCCGTCGCCGTCGACGGCGTGTCCTTCTCCATCGGCGCCGACGAACGCCTGGGCATCATCGGGCAGTCCGGCTCGGGGAAGTCCGTCACCGCGCTGGCGGTGCTGGGCCTGCTGCCGGAGCATGCCGAGGTGACCGGCTCCATCCGGTTCGACGGCGTGGAACTGGTCGGCATGCCGGAGCGGGACCGGCGGCGCCTCCGCGGCGACCGCATCTCGATGATCTTCCAGGAGCCCATGACGGCGCTCGACCCCACCATGCGCGTCGGCCGACAGCTGGGCGAGGTCGTCGCGCTGCACCACGGCGACCTGCGTGGCTCCATCCGCGACGCCGTCGTCGAGTGGCTCGGGCGCGTCGGGATCGAACAGCCCGACCGCATCGCGGCGTCCTTCCCGCACGAGCTGTCCGGCGGCCAGCGGCAGCGCGCGCTGATCGCGATGGCCCTGGCCAACCGGCCCGAGCTGGTGCTGTGCGACGAGCCCACCACGGCGCTCGACGTCATCGTGCAGCGCCAGATCCTGCACCTGCTGGCCGAGCAACTGGCCGACAGGGCCGCCGTCTTCGTCTCGCACGACCTCGCCGTCGTGCGCCAGGTGTGCCAGCGCGTGGCCGTGATGCTGGAGGGCCGCGTCGTCGAGGAGGGGCCCATCGACGAGCTGATCGCCCGGCCCCGACACCCCTACACGCAGGGCCTCATCGCTTCGGCACGGATTGACGCCGTGCCGCCGGGCGGGCGGCTGCCGAGCGTCGCCGACTACTACCGGCCCGGGGAGGCGACGTGAGCCTGATCGAGCTGACCGGCGCCACCGCGGCCTACCGCCGCTCGGGCGTGCCGTTCGTCGCGCTGCGTGACGTGAGCCTCGCCATCGAGCCGGGCGAGCGGGTCGGGATCGTCGGCGGCTCCGGCTCGGGCAAGACGACCATGGCGCGGCTGATGCTCGGGCTGCTGCGCCCGTCGGCCGGCGACGTGTCGTTCCAGGGCCGCTCGATCGTCGGGGTGCCCGAACGCGGCCTCGGCTGGCTGCGCGCGTCCGCGTCCCTGGTGATGCAGGACCCGAACTCGTCGCTGAACCCCCGGATGCGGATCGCCGACATCGTCGCCGAGCCCCTGCGGTCGCCCGTGCTGCGCCAGCGCGGCGACGTCCCGCCCGACGACCCCGCGGTCCTCGAGCGCGCGCTGCTCGGGGTGGGCCTGGAGCCCGAGCTGCTGCGCCGGTTCCCGCATCAACTCTCCGGCGGTCAGCGGCAGCGCGCCGCCATCGCGCGCGCGCTCGTCTCCGATCCGGCGCTGCTCGTGGCCGACGAACCCGTCTCGGCGCTGGACGTCTCGGTGCGCGCCCAGGTGCTGAACCTGCTGACCGACGAGGTGCGGGAGCGCGCGCTGACGCTGGTGCTCATCTCGCACGACCTCGCCGTCGTGCGGCACCTGTGCCAGCGCATCGTCGTGGTGTGCGGGGGAGAGGTCGTCGAGCAGGGCCTCGTCGCGGACGTGCTGAGCGCCCCGCGGCACCCCTACACGCAGGCCCTCATCGACGCCACGCTGTCGCTGTAGGCGCCGCGGGGGCGGTGGTCACGCGGCGTGCGGCGCGGCCGGGCGGCGGTAGGATCTGGGCCTGTGAAGGCACTGCTACTCGAGAACATCCACTCCGACGCCACGAAGCTGCTGGTCAACCGCGGCTTCGAGGTCGAGACCCGGACCGAGGCCCTGGCCGAGGACGAGCTCATCGAGGCCCTGAACGGCGTGGACTACCTCGGCATCCGCTCCCGCACAACCATCACCGGCCGCGTGCTGGACGCGGCCCCGGCGCTGAGGGCCATCGGCGCCTTCTGCATCGGCACGAACCAGATCGACCTCGAGGCGGCCACCGAGGCAGGCGTGGCCGTGTTCAACGCGCCGTACTCGAACACTCGCTCGGTCGTCGAGCTGGCCATTTGCGAGATCATCGCCATGGCCCGCCGCCTGACCGACCGCAACCGCGACATGCACGCCGGCGTGTGGGACAAGAGCGCGGTCGGCTCGCACGAGGTGCGCGGCCGCACGCTGGGCCTGATCGGCTACGGCAACATCGGCTCGCAGCTCTCGGTGGTGGCGGAGGCCCTCGGCATGCGCGTGCTGTTCTACGACATCGCCGACCGCCTCGCGCTGGGCAACGCCGAGAAGGTCGACTCGCTCGACGAGCTGCTCGAGCGGGCCGAGACCATCTCGGTGCACGTTGACGGGCGCGCGGAGAACGAGGGGCTGTTCGGCGCGGCCGAGTTCGCCAAGATGCGCCCCCGCTCGCTGTTCCTGAACCTCTGCCGCGGCCACGTCGTCGACCTGGAGGCGCTGCACGACAGCCTCGTCAGCGGCCACATCGCCGGCGCCGCCATCGACGTGTTCCCGTCCGAGCCGAAGTCCAAGGACGAGCCGTTCGTGTCGCGCCTGCAGAACCTGCCGAACGTGATCCTCACGCCGCACGTCGGCGGGTCGACCAAGGAGGCGCAGGTCAACATCGGCCGCTACGTCGCGGGCAAGCTCGCCGACTACGAGGAGCTCGGCTCCACGTCGATGACCGTGAACCTGCCCGACGTCGCCGCCGGCCCGAAGGCCGACGCCCGCATCGTGCACCTGCACCACAACGTGCCCGGCGTCATGGCCCGGCTCAACTCGGTGCTGGCCGGCCACGCGATCAACATCGGCTCCCAGACGCTGTCGACGCGCGGCCAGCTCGGCTACGCGGTCACCGACGTCTCCGGCAGCGGCTACGACGGCCTGCTGGCGGAGCTGGAGGCCCTGGACGAGACGGTGAGCGTCCGCGTTCTCTGAGCTGCGTCAGGCGTCGGCGGGGGGCCGCAGGTAGCCGAGCACCGCGTCGTGCAGCAGGCCGTTGGTGGCCAGCGCGCCGGGGCCGCGGACGCCGTCGACGCCGTCGAGGTTCGTGAACCGGCCGCCGGCCTCGCGCACGATGATGTCGAGCGCCGCCATGTCGTAGAGCTGCAGCTCGGGCTCGGTCGCGACGTCGACCGCGCCCTCCGCGACCAGCATGTAGCTCCAGAAGTCGCCGTAGGCGCGGGTGCGCCACGAGTCGCGCATCAGGTTCACGAAGCCCTGGCCGCGGCCGGAGTCGACCCAGCCGTCGATGGACGCGTAGGACAGCGACGAGTCGGAGATCTGCTCCACGCGGCTGACGCGCAGCTCGGTGGCGTTCAGGATGGAGCGGCCCGTGAACGCGCCGCCGCCCTTGCTCGCCCACCAGCGGCGGCCGAGCGCGGGGGCCGACACGACGGACGCCGCGATCTCCCCGTCGACCTCCAGCGCGATCAGCGTCGCCCACACGGGGACGCCGCGCAGGTAGTTGGCGGTGCCGTCGATCGGGTCGACGATCCAGCGCCGGTTCGACTGTCCGGTGTCGGCGAACTCCTCGCCGTGCACGGCGTCGCGAGGGCGCGTGCGCGCCAGCGTGCGGCGGATGGACTCCTCGACGGCCGTGTCGGCCTCGGTGACCGGGGTGTTGTCCGGCTTGGCCTTGAAGCGCAGATCCTGCGCCTTGAAGCGGCTCATCGACAGCGAATCCGCGTCGTCGGCCATGAGGTGTGCGAGGCGCACGTCGTCGGTGAGGTCCTTCGAGGATGACATGGCGTTCAGCCTAGCGACCCGCACACGCGGGTGGTGGCGCGACGCGGCGCTCGGCCGAAGACGGGCGCGTCAGACGAACGCGCGCTCCATGCGGCGGAACGACGCGAGCCGATCCGGCGCCAGGTCGCCCGCGGCGACGGCGTCGTCGAGCGCGCAGTCGACGGCACCGGTCTGGTGTCGGCAGCCGCGCGGGCAGTCCTCCGCGAAGTCGGTGAGATCCGGGAAGGCACCGAGGATCGAGCCGGGGTCGACGTGGCTGATCCCGAACGACCGGACGCCGGGGGTGTCGACGATCCAGCCGCCGCCGGGCAGCTCCATCGCCAGGGCCGAGGTGGACGTGTGCCTGCCCTTGCCTGTCAGCTCGCTGACCTCGCCCGTGGCGCGGTTCGCGTCGGGGATCAGCCGGTTCACGAGCGTCGACTTTCCGACGCCGGAGTGCCCGACGAACACCGTCACGCGGCCGGCGAGCGCCGCGCGGACGGCGCTCAGGTCGGCCTCGGGGTCCGTCACGAGGATGGGGACGCCCAGCGGCGCGTAGGCCGCCACGAGCTCGTCGGGGCTCGCGAGATCGGCCTTCGTGAGGCACAGCACCGGGTCGATGCGCGCGTCGTAGGCGGCCACGAGGATGCGGTCGATCATGCCGACGCGCGGCGGCGGGTCGGCCAGCGCGGTGACGATGAACAGCTGGTCGGCGTTCGCGACGATCGGCCGCTCGAACGTGTCGGCGTCGTCGGCGCTGCGGCGCAGCGTCGTGGTGCGCTCGCGGACCTCAACGGCCCGGGCGAGCGTGCCCTCGGCCGCGCTGGTGTCGCCGTCGAGCCGCACGAGGTCGCCGACGATGATGCCCTTGCGGTCGATCAGCCGGCCGCGGACCGCGGTCACGAGCCGGCCGTCGAGCAGGCAGCGGTAGCGGCCGCGGTCGATCGAGATCACGCGGCCCAGCGGGAGCCGCGAGTAGTCGGGCCGGTCCTTCGTCCTCGGCCGGCTGCGCTTCCGAGGCCGGTCGAACGCGTCGTGGTCGTCGGTGTGGATGCTCACCCGACGAGCCCTGCCCACTCCCCGGGGAAGCGCGGCATGGTCTTGGACACGCACGCCATGTCGTCCACCGCGAAGCCCTCGGCCCGCAGCGCGAGCAGGGCAGCGAAGTGCACGAGCCGATGGTCAGCGTAGGTGTGCAGCAGGGCCGGCGTCAGGCGGTGGCCGCCCTCGACGGCGAGGCCGTCCTCGGTCTCCCGCGCGGGCACACCGGCGCGGCCCAGCTCGGCGACCAGGGCCGCGAGCCGATCGGTTTCGTGGCCGCGGATGTGCCCCACGCCGCGGATGACGGTGCTGCCCTGGGCCAGCGCGCCCAGCGCTGCCACCACGGGGGTCAGCTCGGAGGCTGCGGTGAGGTCGACGTCGATGCCGCTGAGCTGTCCGGCCCCGGACACGGTCACGCTGTCGGCGCCGCGCTCGACGACGGCGCCCATGCGCTCGATGATGTCGAGGAACAGCGCGCCCGGCTGGATGCTGTGCGGTGGCCATCCCGGTACGGTCACGCGCCCGCCCGTCACGGCGGCCGCCGCGAGGAAGACCGCGGCGTTGGTCAGGTCGGGCTCGATGGTGGCGTCGACGGCGGCGATCGGCCCCGGCTCGACCAGCCAGCTGCGCTCGTCGGGCTGGTCGATCCGCACGCCGCGGGCGCGCAGCATCTCGACCGTCATCTGGATGTGGGGGAGCGACGGCAGCCTGCTCCCGGTGTGCGTGAGGCGCAGCCCGCGCGGCAGGCGGGCGCCCACCAGCAGCAGCCCGGACACGAACTGGCTGGAGCCCGACGCGTCGATGGCCGCCTCCGCGCCGAGATCGGCCGGCGGCGTGAGCGAGAACGGCAGCCGGTCGCCGTCGACGGCGACACCCAGCTGGCGGAGCCCGTCCAGCAGCGGGCCCATGGGGCGTTCGCTGGCGTGCGGGTCGCCCACGAACGAGCTCGTGCCGTCGGCGAGGGCGGCGATGGGCGGCACGAACCGCATGACGGTGCCGGCCAGCCCGCAGTCGACGCGTGCGGCGGCGCGGAACCGGGCCGGCGGCTCGACGAGCAGCGCATGGCCGTCCGGGCGGATCGCGACGCCGAGCGCGCGCAGCGCGTCGATCATCAGGGCCGAGTCACGCGAATCGAGGGCCCCGGTGATCCTGCACGGGCCGTCGGCCAGGGCTGCGAGCACCAGCGCGCGGTTCGTCTCCGACTTGGACCCGGGAACGACCACCTCGCCCGTCACCGGGCCGCGGGCGGCAGGCAGCGGGTAGGTCATCGGGTGGCGCTCTTGGCCGCCTTCGAGGCGGCCGCGGCCTGCTCCTCGGCCTTCTTCTTGGTCTCCTTGACCGCCTGGTCCGCGCGCCACTTGAGGCTGGGCTTGCCCTGGGTGTCGAGCGTCGCGAGCGCGGCGGCGCCGAGCAGCGCGGCCTGGCGCATCGCCTCCCCGCGGGCGGCCTCCTTGACGGCGGGCGCGGCGTCCTTCTCCGGCCACGCGATGGCGAGGTTGATGGCCGACGACTTGGCCAGCAGCAGCGCCCCGATCCTGCGGCCCAGGCCGGTGGCGAACATCACGCCGCCCGCGATCTGGACGGCGCCGACGACGCGCACCCACGTCTCGGCGCGCTCCGGCACGTAGCTGGCCACATCAGCCGGGACCAGCCGCTGGACCAGCGGCGCGATCTTGGACGTCACGCGCTCGGCATCGGGCGCGGCCTCAGCGGGCCTGCGGATCGCCTTCACCCCATCGGCGATGAAGTAGCTGGCGAACAGGCTCCGGGCAACGAATCGCATCAGGCTCATGCCGTCACCCTACTAGGCTCGTGGTCATGTGCGGACGGTATGCGGCCAGCGCCGATGTCGAGGACATCGCCCTGGAGTTCGACGTCTCGGTCATCGACGCGGACGTCGCCGCGGCCTGCGGGCCGCGGTACAACATCGCCCCGACGGACCCGGTGCCCGCGGTGCTCGACCGGGCGCAGGACGGTGAGGTGGTCCGCAAGCTGGTGCCCCTTCGCTGGGGCCTGGTCCCGAGCTGGGCGAAGGCGCCGAGCAGCACGATGATCAACGCGCGCGCCGAGACGCTCGCCACCAAGCCGGCGTTCCGCCGCGCGGCTGCGGCCCGGCGCTGCCTGCTGCCTGCGCTCGGCTACTACGAGTGGCGCCAGGAGCAGGCGCAGGGTGCCCGAGCCGCCAAGCAGCCCTACTTCCTCGCGCCGCCGGACGGCCCCCTCGTCATGGCCGGGATCTACGAGTTCTGGCGCGGCCCGGACGGCTGGCTGCCGTCGGTGGCGATCATCACCACGGAGGCCGCCGACGAGCTGGGCTGGGTGCACGAGCGCATGCCGCTCGTCGTGCCGCGCGACTCGTGGGACGACTGGCTTGACCCCGGCCTCACCGACGCGACGGCGGCGCTGTCGCTCACCGTCGCACCGTCCTGGCTGCGGCCGCGCAAGGTGTCGCGGCGCGTCGGCACCGTCGGCACCGACGGCCCGGAACTGATCGAGGAGATCCGGGAATAAGGACCGCTCCTGGGTGGTTGCCGAAGGCATGTCCCAACTGATGCTCGAGCCCGAGGTGGTGACCCGCGCGCGGGCCGTCGTCGACGGAGCGCTAGAGTGCCTCTTGATGGACGAGCAGAACCTCCTCGCGGCGGACGCCGCAGATCTCGACGACGCGCAGGCCGCGGCGTTCGAGGCCGAGGCGCTGTCCCACCTCGACAAGCTGTACAGCGCGGCGCTGCGGATGACGAGGAACCCCGCCGACGCGGAGGACATCGTCCAGGAGACCTACGCGAAGGCGTTCGCGTCGCGGCACACGTTCACGATGGGCACCAACCTGCGCGCGTGGCTGTACCGGATCCTCACCAACACCTACATCAACGCGTACCGCAAGGCCCAGCGCGCGCCGCACTCGTCGGGCGACGAGGACGTCACCGACTGGCAGCTCGCACGCGCCGCGTCGCACGACTCCACCGGCCTCAGGTCCGCGGAGATGGAGGCGCTGGATCAGACGCCCGACGCCGCCGTCGCCACGGCCATCGCGCAGCTGCCCGAGAACTTCCGGGTGGCGGTGCTGCTGAGCGACGTCGAGGGCTTCTCCTACAAGGAGATCGCCGAGATCATGGGCACGCCGATCGGCACCGTGATGAGTCGGCTCAACCGCGGCAGGGCCCAGCTGCGCGACCTGCTCGCGGACTACGCGCGCGACAACGGCATCGGACGCAAGGATGGGGGGCGGTGATGGACGCGCATGACATGTCGCACGAGCACGACGAGATGGACGAGTGCGTCGCGGCGCTCGCCAGGGTGCACGCCTTCCTCCACCACGAGCTGCTCGAGGCCGACGCGGACATGATCCGCCACCACCTGCACGCCTGCGAGCGATGTATGGAGAACTTCGAGATCGAGTCGACCATCACCGAGATGATCCAGCGCAGCCAGCCGGAGACCTCCGCGCCCACCACGCTGCTGGCCCGGATCAGGACCACGCGGATCACCCGGCTGTCCTGACGCCGGCGACACACCGGCCTGTCGAGGCCCCAAGACATGCGAAAGCCCCCGCTCATAGCGGGGGCTCGCGTGCTTCGTGGCCAGGCTCAGCTGTTGGGGCGCTTGCCGTGGTTCGCCTTGTTCTTGCGGCGGGCGCGGCGCTTGCGACCGGTCTTTCCCATGGGGGACTCCTCGTTATCGAATTGGTACGTAGACGCACATTCTGCCAGGAAGTGGCGGTGGGCGAAAACGCGGCTCTTTCTGGCAGAGTTGACGCCGTGGCACTCGATGTGGACCGGATGACCGACGAGGAATGGCTGGAGGGATTCGTCTCCCAGTGGCACCTCCTCGCGGATCTCAGCTTCTCCGACCTCGTGCTGTGGCGCGCGCTCGACGAGGGCGAGGTGTTCGAGTGCACGGCACAGATCCGCCCCGTCACGGGGCCGACGGCGCTGGAGGACGACATCGTCGGCGAGCGCATCGAGTACGACCCGGAGCACCAGGTCACCGTCGCCTACCTCACCCATGAGATCGCGGAGACGAGCAACAACGCGCTGAGCGCCGGCATCCCGGTCGACGTCTGGGCCATCCCGGTGCTGCGCCGCGGCCGGCCCATCGCGGTCCTCGAGCGGCACACCAACCAGATGGGCATGCGGGCCACCGGCGCGCTGGAGGAGAACTTCCTTGAGGCCGCGGAGATCCTCACCCAGATGCTCATGCGCGGCGAGTTCCCGCTCGTGCCGCCGTCGGACAAGGCGCTGGCGCCGCGCGCGGCCGACGGCGTCGTCCGGGTGCAGCCCGACGGCGTGATCAGCTACGCCAGCCCGAACGCCATCACGGGCTTCCGCCGCCTGGGCGCCACGGGCGACATCGAGGGCGAGCACTTCCGGGAACTGACCCGCAGCCTGCGCGAGGGCGTCGAGTCGGTCGGCCAGACCGTCAACGCCGACCTCGACCGCGGCCTCAGCCTGGAGTTCGACGTCGAAGCGCGCGGCGCGTCCATGCGCTTCGTCGTGCTGCCGCTGTGGTTGGAGCGCACGAGCGCAGGCAACCTCGTGCTGTGCCGTGACACCACCGACCTGCGCCGCAGGGATCGGATGCTGGTGACGAAGGACGCCACCATCCGCGAGATCCACCATCGCGTGAAGAACAACCTGCAGACGGTGGCCGCGCTGCTGCGCATGCAGTCGCGCCGGCTCCACTCCGAGGAGGGCAAGGAGGCGCTGCGCGACGCGATGCGCCGCGTGAGCTCCATCGCGATGGTCCACGAGACGCTCAGCTACTCGCTGGGCGAGGACGTGGCGTTCGACGACGTGTGCGACAAGATCCTCGACATGGTGGGCGACCTGGCCGCATCGAACGGCACCGTGCGCGCCACCCGCCGCGGATCCTTCGGCGTCCTCCCCGCCGAACTAGCGACGTCACTGTCGATGATCATCACCGAGCTCTGCCAGAACGCGATCGAGCACGGGCTGCACGGATCCTCCGGCACCGTCGAAGTGGTCCCGACGAGGGACGGCGCTCACCTGACGATCGACATCCTCGACGAGGGCGAGGGTCTGCCGGAGGGATTCAAGCTCGGCAAGCAGAAGTCGCTGGGCCTGGCCATCATCACGACGCTGATCGCGGACCTGGACGGCACGATGTCGATCAAGAACCGGGCCGACGGGCCGGGCACCGTCGCGCGCGTGGAACTGAGCGTCCCGTGCACCGGGAAGGCGTAGCCAGCGCGCCGTTCCTTGAGTCGACGCGTGAGCGCCAGCGAACACGGCGTGTCGAAAGGTCCCGCACCCACGCAGGATCTCAACCACAGGGGCGGGCGGCTGAAGTGCGCCCCGTTCCTTGAGCCGACGGGTGAGCGCCAGCGAACACGTCGTGTCGAAAGGTCCCGCGCTGTGGGCAGCGTCTTGGCAACAGGGCGGGCGGCTGAGGTGGCGGTCGTTCCTTGAGCCGGGCCCGTGTCGAAAGGTCCCGCACCCGCCCGCCAACCCGACCACAAGGGCGGGCGGCTGAGGTGGGGAGGCGCTCCGTCTCGCTGCCGGCCCGGTTCTGTGACCACAGTCACTTCTGGTCTGGGTGCATCGGTGTTTTTACGCTTCGTCGAAGCGCCTCCCCACCTCACCCTCTGCTGTGCTCCTGGGCGGCGGGGCCCGGCCCTGCCCCGGCATGGTCAGCGTTGGCCTGTCTTTGGATGGTTTCCGTGCACAAATCTCTGTATACGGGCAGCGCCGCAATTATTCGCGCGGCTGCCCGTATACAGAGATTTGTGCGCGTGTGAGGGTGTAGCTCCTGGCTCGTGGGGATGGGTTGGGCTGTGGTTTCGGACCCTTCGAGACGCAGCCCCGCGGGGCTCGCGTTCGGTGTGGGTCAGCGTGCGGGGCTGCTCCTCAGGGACCGTTCCTTGAGCCGACCGTGAGGCGCCACGTGATCGTCGCTCCTTGAGCCGGCCGTGAGGCGCCAGCCGAACGCCGTGTCGAAAGGTCCCGTGCTTTTGGCAGGGAGTTGCGGCAGCAGCTCAGGGCACCGGTCTCAGCGGCGGTCGGCCGGGTCGGTGTGAATCACACCAATTCGGCTTATCGCCACACGACCTAGGGTCTGTTGCGGAAGTGGTGGCCGTAGCGAGCGGCGTCCTGGTGCGCCAGATACAAGGCGCACGAGGAAGGTGCTAGCGGTGCCTAACGGCGACGAGTGCAACGCAGTAGATGGCGTGCCAGGGCGTCGCGCAGTAGGTCATTTCCACTTTCGTAACAGGCCCTAGCCGTTACGGAGCCGTGCGCGGGCGTTGCGGCGCTTGATCGCGCGGCGCTCGTCCTCGCTCAGGCCGCCCCAGACGCCGTGGTCCTGCCCGGCCTCCAGCGCCCAGGCGAGGCATTGCTCGCGGACGACGCACCGGGTGCAGATCTTCTTGGCTTCTTCGATCTGCTGCAGCGCGGGGCCAGTGTTGCCGACGGGAAAGAACAACTCCGGATCCTCAGTGAGGCAGGCGGCCTTGTGGCGCCAATCCATAGTTGATCTCCTTCACGGCAGGGCAGCAGGGACTGTGCCGCGCAGAACGCGCAGCGAATGCAGGCTACCCGCGTAATCGCGGATAGGCAATAGCCTGTCGCCAAGTCAGCATTATTGGGGGACTTGCCAGCCGCCCCTGCGTTTGGCAGGCTCGCCCCGTGTCACCAGTCCTGCGCCGCCCCCTGCTCGCCACCTGCATCGGCCTCACCGCGCTCGCGGGCGTCGGCCTGATCGGCCTCGGGGTGGCCGCGGTGGTGGTCAACTCGGCGTGGTTCGGGATCGGCATCGCGCTGTGGCTCGCGGGCTACGGCGCCGCCCAGATCGCACTGGCGTGGTGGGTCACGAGGGGGAGCAGGTTCGCGCTCGGGCTCGTCGTTGCGTCGTCGCTGCTGCACGCCTGCGTCATCGGCAGCTTCCTCACCACCAGCGACCGCGCCCAGTTCATCGGCAGCCTGATCCTTGCCCCCGTCGTGTTGGCGACGGTGGTGACGGCGATCCTGTCGGTGGCCAGGGACGAGCTGTCCGCGGCCACCTCCACCACCGACTGACTAGGCCAGGCGGCCCGCGCCCGGGGCCGGGCGCGCCGTGAACCACTCCGGGGCGCCGTAGCCCGCCGCGGCGAAGGCCTCGGCGATCGCGGTGCCGATCCGGTGGGCCTCGCCCGCGTGCGTCAGCGCGATGATGCAGCCACCGAAGCCGCCGCCGGTCATGCGCGCGCCGAGTGCGCCCGCGGCCTTGGCCGTGTCCACCGCGAGGTCGACCGTCGGGACGGTGATCTCGTAGTCGTCGCGCATCGAGGCGTGCGAGGCGTCGAGCAGCGGCGCGAGGGCTGCGAGGTCGCCCGCGCGGCCGAGGTCGAGGGCGCGGAGGACGCGCTCGTTCTCCGTGACGACGTGCCGGACCCGCTTCCGCATCGTCTCGTTGGGCAGCTGGGCCAGTGCGGCGTCGAGGTCGTCTACGTCGCGCAGCGCGGGCACGCCGAGGATCTCGGCCGCGGCCTCGCACGTGGCGCGTCGGGTGCCGTACTCGCCGTCGACGTGGCTGTGGGGCGTCTTGGTGTCGAGCACGAGCATCTCGTAGCCCTGCTCGGCCATCGGCAGCGGCACCTGCTCCATCTCGAGCGTGCGGCAGTCGAGGAAGAGCCCGGAGGACTCCTGGCACAGCGTGCTCGCCGCCTGGTCGAGGAGGCCCGTGGGGGCGCCCACGTAGGCGTTCTCCGCCACGCGGGCCAGCTTCGCCCGGTCGACAGGGGAGACCTCCAGTCCGTACAGGTCGCAGAGCGCGGCCATCACGGCGCACTCGATGGCGGCCGAGCTGGACAGCCCGGCGCCGAACGGCACGTCCGAGGTGAGCACGAGGTTCGCCCCGCCCACTGTGTGGCCGGCCTCGCGCAGCGCCCAGACGACGCCCGCGAGGTACGCGGCCCACCCGGGCTGGCCGGGGGCCAGGTCGGTGAGCGCCAGCTCCACCTGCTCGTCGAGGTCGAGGGCCACCAGCGCCAGCCGGTCGTCGGACCGGCGGCCCGCGGCGACGACAGCCTTGCGGTCCAGCGCGAAGGGCAGCACGAAGCCGTCGTTGTAGTCGGTGTGTTCGCCGATCAGGTTCACCCGGCCGGGGCCGAACCACAACCCGTCGGGCTCGGATCCGGCGAGCGCCCGGTAGCGGGCGCGCAGCGACGCGAGGTCGAGCACGGGTCTCTCCTCTCTTGCCTCAGCCGAGGGCCGCGGACAGGAGGTCTTCCTCCTGCTGCTTGTGCACCTTCAGGGAACCCACCGACGGCGCCGAGGCCCACGGCCGGGTGACTGGGCGCATGGTCAGGTCGTAGTCCGGCAGGTGCTTCCTGACGTCCACGGGCAGGTGCACCGACAGGAACGGCCAGGCGCCCTGGTTCTTCGGCTCGTCCTGCACGAAGCGCACGTCGGTCACGTGGCGGTAGCGCTCCAGCACCGGTGCCAGCGACTTGCCCGCGAGCGGGTAGAGCCGCTCGAGCGCGACGATGGCGATCTTCTCGGTGAGGCCCTGCGCGTCGCGGGCCGCGACGAGGTCCCAGCGCACCTTGCCCGAGCAGAGGATGAGCCGCTCCACTTTCGACGGATCGGAGATGGCCGGGTCGTCCAGCACCGGCTCCCACTGGCCGGACGTGAACTCGTGCGGCATGGAGGTGGCGAGCTTGTTGCGCAGCATCGACTTCGGCGTCGCGATCACCACCGGGCGGTGGAAGTTGACGTAGGCGTGCTGGCGCAGCAGGTGGAAATGGCTGGCGGGCGTCGACGGCTGGCAGACCGCCAGCGCATTCTCGGCGCACAGCTGCAGCCAGCGCTCGATGCGCGCCGAGCTGTGGTCGGGGCCCTGGCCCTCGTAGCCGTGGGGCAGCAGGAGCACGACGCCCGACTTCTGCGTCCACTTCGCGTTGGCGGAGCTCACGAACTCGTCGGCGATGGTCTGGGCGCCGTTGGCGAAGTCGCCGAACTGGGCCTCCCAGAGCACGAGCGCGTCGGGGCGGGCCACGGAGTAGCCGTACTCGAAGCCGAGGCCTGCGTACTCGCTCAGCAGCGAGTCCCACACCTCGAAGGTGGCCTGGTCGTCGGTCAGGTGCTTCAGCGGCACCCAGGCCTCGTTGGTGAGGCGGTCGACGATCGCGGCGAACCGCTGCGAGAACGTGCCGCGGCGCGAGTCCTGGCCGGCGAGGCGCACGGGGCGCTTCTCCATCAGGAGCGAGCCGATGGCCATGATCTCGGCCGTCGCCCAGTCGATCGGGCCCTCGAGGATGGCCTGCGCGCGGCGCTCCAGCTGCGGCTTGACCTTCGGGTGCACCGTGAAGCCCTCGGGGAACTGCGTGTGCACCGAGGCGATGGTCTTGACCATCTCCGGGGTGATCTCCGTGAGGCGAGCCTCGGGCTTGGTGGGGTAGTACGGCACGCGGCGGTAGTCGTCGTCGGTGTCGGTGGCCTCGCGGACCTCGCGGAACACGTTCTCGAGCCGCTCGCGGAAGCGGTTCATGACGTCCTCGGCGTCGGCCATCGAGATGTCGCCGCGGCCGATCAGGGACTCGGTGTAGAGGCGTCGCGTGGACCGCTTCTGCTCGATCAGGTCGTACATGTTGGGCTGCGTGAAGCTGGGATCGTCGCCCTCGTTGTGGCCGCGGCGGCGGTAGCAGACGAGGTCGATCACGATGTCGCGGTGGTAGCGCTGGCGGTACTCGAACGCGAGTCGGCCTGCCCGGATGCACGCGTCGGGGTCGTCGCCGTTGACGTGCAGCACGGGCGCCGAGATCGCCTTGGCGATGTCCGTGCAGTAGATCGACGAGCGGGACTCGGACGGGGCGGTGGTGAAGCCGACCTGGTTGTTGACGACGACGTGGATGGTGCCGCCGGTCTTGTAGCCGCGCAGCTGGCTCATCTGCATCGTCTCGTAGACCACGCCCTGGCCCGCGAACGACGCGTCGCCGTGCAGCGTGAGCGCCAGGACGGGGTAGTCGTCGCCCGGCAGCGTGTCCTGCTTCGCGCGGGTGATGCCCTGCAGGACGGGGTTGACGGCCTCGAGGTGCGACGGGTTCGCGGCCACGGAGGCCTTCACCGTCGCGCCGTTGGAGGCGACGAACACGCCCTCGGCGCCCAGGTGGTACTTGACGTCGCCGGTGCCGGTGGAGTCGATCGCGCCGTCGAACTCCTTGAAGATCTGGCCGTACTTCTTGCCGACGATGTTGGCCAGCACGTTCAGGCGGCCGCGGTGCGGCATGCCGATGCAGACCTCGTCGATGGAGTCGTTGGCAGCCTGCTGGGCGACCTCGTCGAGCAGCACGATGAGCGACTCGCCGCCCTCGAGCGAGAACCGCTTCTGGCCGACGAACTTGGTCTGCAGGAAGGTCTCGAAGACCTCGGCCTCGTTCAGCTTGTCGAGGGCGTGCATGTGCTCCTCGTGCGTGAGCGGCGTGTGCGGCCGCTCCATGCGCTGCTGGAACCACTCGCGCTGGCGCGGGTCCGTGATGTGCATGTACTCCACGCCGATCGTGCGGCAGTAGGAGGCTTGCAGCACGTTCAGGATGTCGCGCAGCGGCAGGTAGACGCGCTCCTTGGCGCCGAACGTGCCGACGGCGAACTCGCGGTCAAGGTCCCAGATGCTGAGGCCGTGGGTCTCGAGGCGCAGGTCCTCGTGCGAGCGCTGGCGGTATTCCAGCGGGTCGGTGTCGGCGACCAGGTGGCCGAAGGTGCGGTAGGCGTTGACGAGCTCGAGCACGCGCGCGGTCTTGGAGACCTGCGAGTTGCGGTGCGCGGAGATGTCGGGGGCCCAGCGCAGCGGCTCGTAGGGGATGCGCAGCGCCTCGAAGATGTCGTCGTAGAAGCCGTCCTCGCCGAGCAGCAGCCCGTGCAGCTTCTTCAGGAACTCGCCCGAGGTGGCGCCCTGGATGACGCGGTGGTCGTACGTGCTGGTCAGCGTCGTGACCTTGCTGACGCCCATCTCGGTGATGCGCGAGGGGCTCATGCCCTGGAACTCGGCCGGGTAGTCGATGTTGCCGACGCCGAGGATGACGCCTTGGCCGGTCATCAGGCGGGGCACGGAGTGGTTCGTGCCGATGCCGCCGGGGTTGGTGAGCGACGCGGTGGTGCCCGCGAAGTCGCTGACCTGCAGCTCGCCGTCGCGGGCCTTCTTGACGACGTGCTCGTAGGCGGACCAGAACTGGAAGAAGTTCAGCTCCTCGCAGCCCTTGATGTTGGGCACGAGCAGCTGGCGGGTGTCGCCCTTCTTGAGGTCGATGGCGATACCCAGGTTGATGGCCGGGTTCTCGACCAGGTTGGGCTTGCCGTCGACCACCTCGTAGGCGTTGTTCATCTCGGGCAGCGCCTTGAGCGCCTGCACCATCGCGAAGCCGATGATGTGGGTGAACGAGACCTTGCCGCCCTTGGAGGTGCGGAGGAAGTTGTTGATGACCGTGCGCTGGTCGATCGCCAGCTTCATCGGCACGGAGCGCACCGAGGTGGCGGTGGGGACGGTCAGGGAGACGTCCATGTTCTTCGCCGTGCGCATGGGCGCGCCGCGCATGACGGTGAAGCGCGGCTCGGCCTTGGACGGCGCGGGGCGCAGCGTCGGGTTCGGCGCGTTCGCGGAGAGGCCCGCGCCGCTGCCGGGGTTGGCGGGCAGACCCTCGCCCTGGCGTGCCGCGTCGACCTTCGCCCGCGGCTCGGGCCGGGCTGCGGCCTCGGCCTTCTCCGGGGCGGCGGGCTGCGCCGCGGTCTGGACGGGCGCCGGCTTCGGTGCCGCCGCCGGCGCGGGGGCCGGGGCCGCCGCGGGAGCAGGTGCGGCGGGGGCGGGCGTCGGCGTGGCCGGCGTGCCCTCCGCGGCGAAGAACTGGCGCCACGAGGCGTCGACAGACTGGGGATCAGCCTCGTACGCCTCGCGCATCTCATCGATCAGCCAAGAGTTGGCCCCGAACGCGTCACTGGACTCAGGTGCAGACATGTGTGTGAGTGGCTGGCGCCACGATCTCCTCTGTTGTGGTGAGTTCCCGCAGGCGGCTGCGGCTGCGCAGATCAGCTTACCCAAAATCCCCGGAAAGATTTGGCGACGCACGGCGACTGGAAATCAGCGCGAGCCACACCGCATGCCCGGTCAGCAGGACCAGCGCGGCGTTGCGCAGGACGAGGATGGCGGTCTCGGGGCCCGAGCCCACGGGGATGGCCATGATGCCGAACGCGGCCCACGGGTAGGTGAGCTGCGTCAGCCCCCCGACGATCACCAGCGCGACCGCCTGCACCGTGACGTGCCGGCGGAGCCGGGCTGACAGGGGAGCCAGCAGCAGCGCGGCGACGGGGCCGCCGAGCCAGAGCACGTACTGGGGCGAGAGCGTCTTGTTGGACACGACGATCGCGAGCACGATCGCCAGCACCGCGAGGAGCAGCGCGGACGGGAGGCGGGGATCGTCGGCGCGGACGTTGCGGATCAGCCGCACGCCGAGTGCGACGGCCAGCACCACCGCGGCCCCCGTCAGCACCGACGACACCGTGAGCAGGAGGTCGACGCCGGGGGAGCCCGCCACGATCTCCAGCGCGTTGTAGTCGGACAGCTTGATGTTCCAGGAGGGATTGTCGGTGAAGGTCCGCAGCCACATCAGCGGCGTGGCGGGCACCGACTCGATCTGCAGGCCGCGGTGCTGCTGCCAGGTCACGGGCGACACCGTCCGGTCCCATCCGACGGCGACGAGCGACGCGAGGGCCAGCGCCAGCCCGGTGACGGCGAAGCCCAGGACGCGGCGCCGCGCAGGGCCGGGCCGCAGCGGGTCGGGCGCGAGCAGCGGCGCGATGAGCAGCGCCGGCCAGAGTTTGATGGCCGCGCCGGCGGCGAGCAGCGCCCCGGACACGGCGGGGTGGCGCATCACGAGCACGCACGCCCAGGCGACGAGTGCCGCGGGGATGAGGTCGAAGCGGAACCAGACGATGCCGCCCTGGGCCGCCCCGAACAGGATCCAGAAGAGGGCAGCGGTCGGCGTGGCGCGCCGATACAGCGTGGCGGCCACCGCGAAGTCGAGCACCAGCATCGCGGCCGAGTACCACGGAGACCAGTGCTCCCAGCCGCCGCCCAGGGTGTAGATCGCCTGCAGGATCCACACCGCGGGCATGGGGTATTCCTGCATCGCGGAGGTGTCGCCCTGCTCGAACTGGAACAGATAGGCGGTGTAGTACGAGACGTCGTTGGCCACGAAGGAGACCTGGTCGAGCTTCAGCGAGAGAAGGATCAGGATCCGGGTGAAGACGAACGCGGCCAGCAGGGCCGTGATGTTGAAGAGCTGCTCGTCGAGATCGGCGCGTCGCCGCGCGGACCGGGAGCCGGGAAGAGGTGAGAGGTCAGACGGTGAAGGGAGTGACACGCCTGGCCGCCCTTTCCGAAACCGTGGATTCGGTGGCGCCCCCGCGAGGATTCGAACCTCGGCTCCCGCCTCCGGAGGGCGGTGCTCTATCCCCTGAGCTACGGGGGCTTGCCGTCGCCGACAAGGCGACCTCGGAAAGGGTAGCACCCAATTGGCGATAGTGTCGTGGCCGTGCGTTCGTTAGCCCTGGTCGTCGGCGCGGCCCTGCTGCTCACCGGCTGCGTGTCGCGCCCCGAGCCCGAGGCGGCCGTCCTGCGCGAGACGGCGCCGCCGTGGGACGCGCCGCGCGACGCGGTGAGCTACATGGCCGCCGCGGGCGTGCCGCAGCTCAGCCTCGGCGACGACGCGGATCCGTGGATCCTGCACCTGACCGTCTCGGTGGACGGTGCCGCGGTGGAGGTGCCCGCGCACATCGGCGTCGACCGGCTCCGCGCCCTCCAGGCGCCCGTGCACACGCACGAGGCCGGGGGAGAGGTGTGGCTCGAGGGTGAGGGCAATCGGGCCTCGACGCTCGGCCAGTTCTTCACGCTGTGGGGCGTCCGCTTCGACGACGACTGCCTGGGCTCGGCCTGCGGCGGCGTGACGGTGCGCGCCGACGGCGCACCGGTGGCCGACCCGGCGGCTCTCGTGCTCCGCGGGCTCGAGCGCGTCGAGGTGTCCGTCGGTCCTTGACGGGGTCATTTCACGGAGCGGTCATCGGGGCCTCGCCATTCGTTACGACGGGCGCGGCTCTGGCAGGCTGTGGAGACATGACGCACATGCACATCGCGGGGTCGATCCACGCCGACGCCGCGCAGGGCGGGCCCACGTGGCTGCAGCTCCCCGACGACCTCAACGAGCTGGACCTCAGGCTGTGGCCGCGCGGCACGCACCGCGACGCCGACGGGCGGGTCGTCGTCGGCGGCGCGACGCTCACGGAGGTGGCCGACGAGCATGGCACCCCCACCTATCTCATCGACGAGGCGGACTTCCGCGCCCGCGCGGCCGAGTTCCGCGAGGCCTTCCCCGGCTGGTCCGTGTACTACGCGGGCAAGGCGCTGCTGACGCGCCGCGTGGCGCGCTGGGCGACGGAGGAGGGCCTCAATCTCGACGTGACCACCATGGGCGAGATGCGCATCGCGCTGGCCGGCGGCATGCCCGCCGAGCGGCTGGGCCTGCACGGCAACAACAAGTCCGCCGAGGAGATCGCGTTCGCGCTCGAGCAGGGCGTCGGGCGGATCATCGTCGACTCCTTCGACGAGATCAACCGCCTCGAGGAGGCCTGCGTCGCGGGCGGGCACCGCGCGACGGTGCTGGTCCGCGTGACGACGGGCGTCGAGGCCCACACGCACGAGTACATCGCCACCGCGCACGAGGATCAGAAGTTCGGGCTCAGCATCATGGGCGGCCAGGCGCTCACGGCGCTCGTCCGCTGCCAGGCGTCGCCGCACCTCGACCTGCGCGGCATCCACAGCCACATCGGCTCGCAGATCTTCGAGACCTTCGGCTTCGAGGTCGCCATCCGGCGCACCCTCAAGCTGGCGGCCCAGTTCCGCACCGCCACCGGCATCGAGCTACCCGAGCTGGACCTGGGCGGTGGCTTCGGCATCGCCTACACGGGCGCGGACGACCCGCTGAGCCCCGCGGAGCTGGCGGCCGCGTTCGAGGAGATGATCGACCACGAGTGCCGCGCGTTCGGGCTCGACCGCCCGCACCTCAGCATCGAGCCGGGGCGCGCCATCTGCGGCCCGGCCGGCGTCGCGCTGTACCGGGTGGGCACCATCAAGCTGGTGGAGCTGGAGGGCGGCCGGTCGCGGCTCTACGTGAGCGTCGACGGCGGGATGAGCGACAATATCCGGCCCGCGCTGTACGCCGCCGAATACTCGGCCGCGGTGGCCAACCGCACCTCCGCGCACCCGCCGGTGCTGAGCCGCGTCGTCGGGAAGCACTGCGAGGGCGGCGACATCCTGATCCGCGACGTCTTCCTGCCGGCCGACATCGCCATCGGCGACCTGATCGCCGTCCCCGCCTCGGGCGCCTACGCCCGCAGCATGGCGAGTAACTACAATCAGGTTCCCAAGCCCCCCGTGGTCAGCGTGCTGGACGGCGTCACCTCGACGATGCTGCGCCGCGAGACCCTCGAGGACCTCATGAGATTGGACGTGGGAGAGTGAGCAAGCCGCTGAAGGTCGCCCTGCTGGGCGCTGGCGTGGTCGGGTCGCAAGTGGCGAGGATCATCCTCGCCGAGGGCGACACTCTCGAATCGAGGATCGGCCGGCGCCTCGAGCTGGTCGGCATCGGGGTCCGACGCTCCGACGTCGAGCGCCCGGGCGTCGACCCCGCGCTGTTCACCACCGACGTCGAGGCGCTGGTGAGCCGCGGCGACCTCGACGTGGTCGTCGAGCTGATCGGCGGCACGGACCCGGCGGGCCGGCTCGTCGCCACCGCCATCGAGCACGGCGCCTCGGTCGTGACGGCCAACAAGGCGCTGCTCGCCAACGAGCTGGGCGCGCTCTCCAAGGCCGCCGAGGCCAAGGGCGTCGACCTCTACTACGAGGCCGCCGTGGCCGGCGCCATCCCGATCATCCGCCCGCTGCGCGAGTCGCTGGTCGGCGACGAGATCACCGAGGTGATGGGCATCGTCAACGGCACCACCAACTTCATCCTCGACAAGATGGTCACCGACGGCGTGGACTTCCAGGAGGCGCTGGGCGAGGCGCAGGCGCTGGGCTACGCCGAGGCCGACCCGACGGCCGACGTCGAGGGGCACGACGCGGCGGCGAAGGCCGCGATCCTCGCCGGGCTCGCGTTCCACACCGAGGTGACGCTCGACGAGGTGAGCTGCGAGGGCATCACGGGGGTGACCGCCGCCGACATCGCGGCCGCGGAGCAGCTCGGCTGCACCATCAAGCTGCTCGCCATCGCCAAGCTCACCGAGGACAAGGCGCGGGTGATCGTGAAGGTGCACCCCGCGATGGTGTCCAACAAGCATCCGCTCGCCAGCGTGAGCGGCGCCCGCAACGCCATCTTCGTGCGGTCCCGCGAGGCGGGCGAGCTGATGTTCCTCGGCCAGGGCGCCGGCGGCGCGCCCACGGCGAGCGCCGTGATGGGCGACGTCGTGACGGTCGCCAGGAACCGGCACCGCGGCACGCGCGGGCACTCGTCGGGTGCCACGACGGCCCGCCCCGTCGCGCCGCTGGGCGAGTCGAGCGCGCAGTTCTACGTCACGTTCGAGGTGGTCGACCGGCCCGGCATCCTGGCCCGCTGCGCGGCCGTGTTCGGCAGCCACGACGTCTCGCTGCGCGTGGTGCAGCAGAGCTACCGCGAGGACGCCGCGGGCGAGCAGGACGTGCCGGCCCGCCTCGGCATCATGACGCACGCCACCACCGAGGATCAGCTCGCGCAGGTCGTCGCCGAGCTGCGGGAGGCCGACTTCGTCCGCTCGCCCGTGCGCCTCATGCGCGTCGAGGGGTTCTGAGATGGGGCGTCGGCTCGCCGTCCGGGTCCCCGCCACCACCGCCAACCTCGGCTCGGGCTTCGACTGCGTGGGCATGGCCTTCGACTGGTACGACGAGCTGACGCTCGAACTGCTCGACGGCCCGGGCCTGGAGGTCGACGTCACGGGCGAGGGCTCCTCGCAGGTGCCGCGCGACGAGCGGCACCTCGTGGTGTCGTCGATCCTGCGCGGCCTGGACGCGTTCGGCGCCGCGCGGCCCGGCATGCGGCTGACGAGCCACAACACCATCCCGCACTCGCGCGGCCTCGGCTCGTCCGCGGCCGCGATCGTCGCGGGCCTCGCGCTGGCCTGGGGGATCGCGCGGCCGGGCGAACCGCTGGATCCCGCGGTGCTGACCAGGCTCGCGAACGACGTCGAGGGACACCCCGACAACGCCGGCGCGGCCGCCTGGGGCGGGGCCATCCTCGCCTGGGCGCGCGAGGGCCGAGTCTCGCTGGTCCAGCTGCCGCTGCCGGCCGACTTCGAGGCCATCTCGTTCGTGCCCGACGTCGAATGCTCCACGGACGAGGCCCGCGCGCTGCTGCCGGACCAGGTGAGCCGCGGCGACGCCGTCGCGCAGGCCATCACGGCCGCGGTCCTGCCGCTGGCGCTCACGCTGCGCCCCGACCTGCTCTTCGACGCCACGGCCGACCGGCTGCACCAGCAGTACCGTGCGCCGATGATGCCCGCGTCGTACGACCTCATGCTGCGGCTGCGCGCCGCCGGCGTCCCCGCCGCCATTTCCGGCGCGGGCCCGACGGTGATCGCGGTGGGCCCGGCGGCGCAGCTCGCGGCAGCGGAAGCCGTTGTGGCGGACGGTTTCGCCGTGCGCAGGATGCGTCCGGCCGCCGGGGTGTCCCTGACCGAGCTGTCCTGATTGTTGGCCTCTGCGCCGGGCCTTGCTAGGATTGCTGCGGTTTTGACCGACGCGCCGCTGGAGGCCGTTGCCCCGGAGGCGGACGCAGTTCGGAAATCACCTCCTCTTTACCCGCCGACGGTTTGCGCCGTACACATCACCCGCGCAGGTCGGCACCATGGAAGGACATTCGTTGAGCGAATCCGTGAACCTCGCCAGCATGAAGCTGGTCGAGTTGAAGTCGCTGGCCGGCTCCCTGGGCATCAAGGGCACCTCCGCGATGCGCAAGGGCGATCTGGTGAACGCGATCCAGGCCTCGAGCGGTCAGAAGCAGGCCCCGGCGGCCGCCGCCGAGCGCCCGCGGCGCCGCGCCGAGCGCCCGCAGGGTGACGCCGCGCAGGCCGCGCCCGCGCAGGACAGCCTGGTCAAGGACACCCCCGCGAAGGAGGAGCGCCCGGCCCGTGCCGAGCGCCCCGCCGAGGAGCGCGCGCCCAAGGCCGACGCCGAGCCGCGCGCCGAGCGCCCGCAGGGCCAGCCCGCGCAGGAGGGCCAGGGCGAGACCTCGTCCCGCAGCCGCCGTCGGCGCTCCCGCGACCGCGAGCGCGGCACCCAGCAGGAGACCAACAACGAGGTCGGCGACCTGCTCGACGCCGCGATGGGCACCCAGGGCGTCATGCCCCCCACCAAGCCCGTGCAGCAACCCGAGCCGATGGGCTACGACGACGGCGAGGGCCGCCGCGGCCGCCGCCGCCGCAACCGCGACCGGGGCAACCGCAGGGCCGGCCGCGGCACGCAGGGCCTCGAGCGCATGGAGGTCGAGCCCGTCGTCTCCGAGGACGACGTGCTCGCCACCATCTCCGGCATCGTCGACATCCTCGACAACTACGCCTTCGTCCGCACCACCGGCTACCTGCCCGGCCCGTCGGACGCCTACGTCGCCATGTCCACCGTGCGCCGCTACGGCCTGCGCCGCGGTGACGTCATCACCGGCGCCATCCGCTCGCCGAAGGACGGGGAGCGCAAGGAGAAGTTCAACCCGCTCGTCCGCCTCGACTCGGTCAACGGCGACGACCCGGAGAAGGCCAAGGGCCGTCCCGAGTTCGCCAAGCTGACCCCGCTGTACCCGCAGGAGCGGCTCCGCATCGAGACGGTGCAGAACCAGATCACCGGCCGCATCATCGACCTGGTCGCGCCCATCGGCAAGGGCCAGCGCGGCCTGATCGTGTCGCCGCCCAAGGCAGGCAAGACCATGGTCATGCAGGCCATCTCCAACGCGATCGCCGCCAACCACCCCGAGGTGCACCTCATGGTGGTCCTGGTCGACGAGCGCCCCGAGGAGGTCACGGACTTCCAGCGCACCGTCTCCGGCGAGGTCATCGCCTCCACGTTCGACCGCCCGGCCGAGGATCACACGATGATCTCCGAGCTGGCCATCGAGCGCGCGAAGCGCCTCGTCGAGCTCGGCCACGACGTCGTCGTGCTGCTCGACGGCATCACCCGCCTGGGCCGCGCGTACAACCTCGCCGCCCCCGCCTCGGGCCGCATCCTCTCCGGCGGCGTGGACTCCGCGGCGCTGTACCCGCCGAAGAAGTTCTTCGGCGCGGCCCGCAACATCGAGCACGGCGGCTCGCTCACCATCCTGGCGACGGCGCTCATCGAGACGGGCTCCAAGATGGACGAGGTCATCTTCGAGGAGTTCAAGGGCACCGGCAACATGGAACTGCGCCTGCGCCGCGAGCTCGCGGACAAGCGCATCTTCCCGGCCATCGACGTGGACGCGTCCAGCACGCGCCGCGAGGACCTGCTGCTGGGCCGCGACGAGCTGAACATCATCTGGAAGCTGCGCCGCGCCCTCTCCGGCCTCGACGACCAGGCGGCGCTCGAGACGCTCAAGTCCCGCATGGCCAAGACCGCCAACAACCACGACTTCCTGCTGAGCGTGCTCAAGACCACGCCCGCGCAGGAGGGCTGACTTGGATTCCGTCGCGGCACGCGGCAGAATTGCTGATCGCGCCGGTTCACGCATCCTTGCGACCCGGGCACCTTACAACCAAGGAGATCCATCATGAAGCAGGGCATTCACCCTGAGTACGTGGAGACCGAGGTGCACTGCACCTGCGGCAACACGTTCACCACCCGTAGCACCCTCAAGAAGGGCAGCATGAGCGCCGACGTGTGCTCCGAGTGCCACCCCTTCTACACGGGCAAGCAGAAGATCCTCGACACCGGCGGCCGCGTGGCCCGGTTCGAGCGTCGCTACGCCAAGACCAAGTAGCCAATCCCCGCGAACGCCGGGTCGGGCCAGTCCCGACCGGCGTTCGTTTGCGTTCACCCGCAGATCGATCTGGAAGGCCCGTGCATGTTCGACAACGCGCAACCGCTCATTGACGAGTTCCGCGATCTCGAGAGGCAGCTGTCCGACCCGGCGCTGCACTCCGACCTCGGACGGTCGCGCAAGGTGGGGCGGCGCTATGCCGCGCTGAGGCCGATCGTCGAGGGCATCGAGCAGTACCGCCGCCTGACCGACGACAGGGAGGCCGCCGCCGAACTGGCGGCCGACGACGCGTCGTTCGCCGAGGAGGTCGCTGAGCTCGACGGGCGGATCGCGGCCGCGACGGAGCGGCTGACGCGGCTGCTCGCGCCGCGCGACCCGAACGACGACGCCGACGCGCTCGTGGAGATCAAGTCCGGCGAGGGCGGCGACGAGTCCGCGCTGTTCGCCGGCGACTTGCTCAAGATGTACACCCGCTACGCCGAACAGGTGGGCTGGAAGGTCGAGGTGCTGGACGAGCAGTCCACGGACCTCGGCGGCTACAAGTCGGTCACCATCGCCGTCAAGGCCACCGGTGGCCAGGAATTCGGGCCCTACGGTCGGCTCAAGTTCGAGGGCGGCGTGCACCGCGTGCAGCGCGTGCCCGTCACCGAGTCGCAGGGCCGGATCCACACGTCGGCGGCGGGCGTCCTCGTGATGCCGGACGTGGAGGCCGACGAGGTCGAGATCAACGACGACGACCTGCGCATCGACGTCTTCCGCGCCTCGGGCCCCGGCGGCCAGGGCGTCAACACGACCGACTCCGCCGTGCGGATCACCCACCTGCCCACCGGCGTGGTGGTGAGCTGCCAGAACGAGCGCTCGCAGCTGCAGAACAAGGAGTCCGCGATGCGCATGCTCCGGGCCCGGCTCATCCAGGTGGCCGAGGAGAAGGCCGCCGCGGCCGCCTCGGACGCGCGCAAGTCGCAGGTGCGCACCGTCGACCGGTCGGAGCGCATCCGCACCTACAACTTCCCCGAGAACCGGATCACAGACCACAGGATCGGGTTCAAGGCGCACAACCTGGACGCCGTCCTCGACGGGCAGCTCACCGCCGTGCTCGACGCGCTGGCCGAGCAGGACCTGGCCGAGCGGCTCGCCGGGGTCGGGGGATGAGCGAGGCCGCCCACGAGGTGGCCCTGCGCCTGGCCGCGTCCGGCTCGCCGAGCCCCGGGCCCGAGGCGCGCCAGCTGGTGGCGCACGTCCTCGGCGTCGAGGTCGCGCGGCTCATCGCCGCCGCACCGCCCACCGCGGAACAGGCGGCCGAGATCGAGCGTCTCACCGCGCGGCGCGCCGCCGGCGAGCCCTTGCAGCACCTGACCGGCGTGGCCTACTTCCGGCACGAGGCGCTCAGCGTCGGGCCCGGCGTCTTCATCCCTCGTCCCGAGACCGAGGAACTGGTCGGCTGGGCGCTGCGGGCGCTGGCCGACCGGCCGGCCGGGCATCGCCGCGTCGTCGAGCTCTGCGCCGGTTCCGGCGCCATCAGCGCCGCGCTCGCCACGGAGATCGGGGGAGTGGACCTGCACGCCGTCGAGCTCTCCCCGGAGGCGTTCGGCTACCTCGAGCGCAACCTGGCCGGCCGGGGCGTGCGCGTCGCGCAGGGCGACATGGCGACGGCCTTCCCCGAGCTCGACGGCACCGTCGACCTCGTGATCGTCAACCCGCCGTACATCCCGGCGGGGCACCGGCCGTTCCTGCCCAGCGACGTGGTGGACCACGAGCCCGACCTGGCGCTGTTCTCCGGACCCGACGGGCTGGACGCCATCCGCGTTGCCGCGGCCACGGCAGGCCGGCTGCTCGCGCCCGGCGGCCTGTTCGCCACCGAGCACGACGACTCGCACCAGGACGCGGTGATCGCGCTTCTCGAGGAGCGCGGGTTCGGCGACGTGCGGGGCCACCGTGACCTGGCGGGTCGTCCGCGCTTCGTCACCGCACTAGGATTCACGTCGTGACTGAACCTGCCCGCGTCTTCGACCTCACCACCGACGGCGATGCCGGCCTCGCCGAGGCCGCCAACGCCGTGGCCAACGGCGAATGCGTCGTGCTGCCGACCGACACCGTCTACGGCATCGGCGCCAACGCCTTCGATCGTGCCGCCGTGCAGCGCCTGCTGGACGCCAAGGAGCGCGGCAGGGACATGCCGCCGCCGGTGCTGATCGCGGAGCCGTCGATGCTGCGGGCCATCGCCGACGAGGTGCCCGAGGGCGCCCGCGCGCTCGCCCACGCG
Organism: Arachnia sp.; assembly: GCA_047602285.1. GTDB lineage: Bacteria > Actinomycetota > Actinomycetes > Propionibacteriales > Propionibacteriaceae > Arachnia. Next base: position 449,296 of record JASGHR010000001.1, on the reverse strand, counting down.
TTCTGGCCCGGCGCGCTGACCCTGATCCTGAACGCGCAGCCGAAGTCTGGCATGGAGTTGGGGGAGACCCGCGGCACCGTTGCGGTCCGCGTCCCCGACGACGAGCGGGCGCGCGCGCTGCTGCGCCGCACCGGTCCGCTGGCCGTCAGCTCCGCCAACGTCTCCGGCCAGCCCGCGGCCGTGACGGCCGCCGAGGCCGTGGAACAGCTGGGCGACCGCGTGTCGGTCTACCTCGACGGCGGCACGGCCCCGGGCGGCGTCGCCTCGACCATCGTCGACTTCGCCAGCACGCAGGACGGCATCGTGCTGCGCGAGGGTGCGCTGACGCTGGAGGCGCTGCGCGAGCATGCGCCCGCCGTCGCCGCCAAGGTCGTGCCCGTGCAGGAGCCCGAGCCGGCCGACGAGGAGCAGTCCGACGAGCCCACGGAGCTGGTCGCCGCCGAGGAGAGCACCGAGGAGCCGGCGGCCGAAGAGCAGCGCACTAGCTGATGCGCGAGTATCTCCTGGTTCTGCTCGTTGCGGCCGGGACCACCTATCTGCTGGCCGGGCTGTGCCGGCGGATCGCCGTGCGGACGGGCATGCTCGCGCCGGTGCGCGGCCGGGACGTGCACACGGTGCCCATTCCGTACCTGGGCGGGCTCGCGATGTTCGGCGGCCTCGTCGTCGCGCTGCTGCTCGCCATGCACATGCCGTTCCTCGGCCGGTACAGCGTCGTGGCGCACGACGCCTCGGCCGTGCTGTGGGCGGGCGCGGTGATCTGCGCGCTCGGGGTGCTCGACGACAAGTACGACCTGCCGCCATGGGTGAAGTTCGTCGGGCAGCTGACCGCCGCTGGTATCGCGGTGATGGGCGGCGTCAGGCTCTACTGGATCCCGCTGCCCGACCTCATCGTCAGCCTCGACCCGGCCAGCAGCATCATCATCACCCTCTTCGTCATCGCGCTCTGCGTGAACGCGGTGAACTTCGTCGACGGGCTCGACGGGCTCGCGGCGGGCGTCGTGGCCATCGGCTCGGGCGCCTTCTTCGCCTACACCTACGTGCTCGCCTACGAGCAGGAGCTCGTCCGCTCCACCACGGCCAGCCTGATCACGGTGGCCACCTGCGGCATCGCCATCGGTTTCCTGCTGCACAACTGGCACCCCGCGAAGATGTTCATGGGCGACACCGGGGCGATGCTGCTCGGTCTCCTGATGGCCATGAGCGCCATTTCCTACACCGGCCAGTTCGATCCCGGCATCATCGAGCAGGGCAGCGACGTCATCCCGACGCTGCTGCCCATCCTCCTGCCCGTGGCCGCGCTCGCTCTTCCGCTGCTCGACCTCGTGCTCGCGTGGATCCGCAGGGCCCGGCGCGGGCAGCACCCCTTCTCCGCCGACAAGCAGCACCTGCATCACCGGCTCCTGGCGCGCGGGCACTCGCACCGCGGCGCCGTCCTGCTGATGTACGCCTGGACCGCGGTGGTGTCGTTCGGCCTCGTCGCCGCCGCGCTCACGCAGCAGGCGATGGTGGGGGCGGGACTGCTCGTGGCCGTCTTCCTGCTCGTTTTCCTCACGCGGCGTCCGCTGCGGCCGTCGACGGGAGCCACCCATGGCTGAGAAGAAGATCACCGCCGCCACGCTGCGCGCCCGCCACATGATGCTGGGGGGAGTGGTGCTCGGGCACGTCGCGGGCCTGACCATCATGGGCCTCGCGCTCGGCATCAGCGGGCCGGGCGCGCTGCTGACCGCTGCGCTGGGGTTCGCCGCCGCCGTCGTGTTCTACGGGATCGGCCAGGCCTTCGAAGTGGTCGCCACCGAGCTCGAGCCCTCGCGGGGGCTGATCCTTGTGCTCGCCAGCTACGTCGTGCGGGTCGCGGGCATCGCCGGCGGCCTCTGGTTCCTGCTGAGCCTTCCGCAGGTGGCGCCCTACGTGTCGCGCACCTGGCTGGTGGTCAGCATCGCAGGCACCGTGTTCGCCTGGGTGGCCGGCGTCGTGCTCGTGGCCTCCCGCCAGCGGGTGCCCGTGTACGACACCGAATACCGTCCCCCGGTGGCTCAGCATGACGATTGATGTGCTACCCGCGGCGCTTTTACGCTAGGCTCCTTCCCAACATGGGCACCACCGATTCGCCAACCAAGGGTCCAGAACGTTCTGGGCCTTCGGGAAACGAGGACGGCATGGTCGTGCTCAGCTACATCCTCGCGGGAATCATCTTCTACGGGGGCCTCGGCTGGGCTGGTGACCATTTCTTCAAGACCTCGTGGCTGTTGCCCGTCGGCCTGATCCTTGGCCTGGCGAGCAGCATCTACCTGATCATCAAGCGATACGGGAGCGGTACGTGACCTTTGCACTACTTCCGATGGAGGGCGGCCACTACGAGCCGCCGGGTGTGCATGACTTCATCTTCGACGCCGCGTGGCAAGGCGTCCCCGACTGGGTGAACAAGCCGTTCCTGCAAGCCGTCATCGGGGCCCTGCTGGTCATCGTCCTGTGGTGGATCGCGGCGCGCAGCCTCAAGGTGAAGCCGTCGAAGGGGCAGTTCGTCGCCGAGTACATCTACGAGTTCGTGCGCAACGGCATCGCGCGCGACATCCTGCACCACGACTTCAGGAAGTTCCTGCCCTTCCTGCTCGCCCTGTTCTCGTTCATCCTGGTGAACAACTGGTTCGGCGAGTTCTTCTTCTTCATGTACCCGACGTTCTCGAACGTCGGCTACGCGTACGGCCTGGCCATCCTCTCGTGGTGCGTCTACGTCGGCGCAGGCTTCAAGAAGTGGGGCTTCGGCTTCCTCAAGAAGTCGCTCATCCCCGACGGCGTCCCCGGCTACCTGCTGCCGCTGGTCATGCCGCTGGAGTTCCTCGCCACCTTCATCACCCGCCCCGTCACGCTGGCGCTGCGTCTCTTCGCGAACCTGTTCGCCGGCCACCTCGTCGTGCTGGTGTTCGTGGTCGGCGGCGGCTTCCTCCTGACCTACGCGGACAACACCTTCTACAACGTCGCCGGTGGCGTGTCGCTCCTGTTCAGCCTCGTGATCATGCTGCTCGAGCTGTTCATCGGCGCCCTTCAGGCCTACATCTTCACGGTTCTCACCGCCCAATACGTGTCGACCTCGATCGCCGAGGCGCACTGACCAACCCGACTTCGGGCTCGTCCGAGCCAAGAAGCCATCCGAAAGGAAAAAGATGCTGTCCCTCCTCGAAATCACCGGCAACCTCAACATGATCGGTTACGGCATTGCGACGATCTCCCCGGCCCTCGGCGTGGCCTGGATCTTCGCGTCGGTCATCAACGGCACCGCCCGTCAGCCTGAGGCCCGTGGCGCCATGATGAGCACCGCCTTCATCGGCTTCGCCGTGGTCGAGGCGCTCGCCATCATCGGCATCGCGCTCGCGTTCGTCCTCTGAGCGGCCTCGTGATCCCCACTCTTGGGGTGCTGCAAGAGATCAACCTCGGGCCTCTTGCGCCCCACCACCCGATTGAGATCATCGTCGGCATCGTGCTGGCGCTGGTGATCACCCTGATCATGTGGAAGGTGATCGTTCCCGCGTTCGAGAAGATGTACGCGGAGCGGTCCGACAAGATCGAGGGTGGCATGCAGCGTGCCGCTGCCGCCGAGGCTCGCGCCGAGGCTGCGCTCGCCGACTACACCGATCAGCTGACCGCTGCCCGGGAGGAGGCCGCCCGCATCCGCGAGGACGCCAAGAACCAGTCGGCCACCATTCTGGCCGAGGCCCGCGAGCATGCCGCGAAGGAGTCCGCGAGGATTCTGGATGCGGGTCGCGCCCAGCTGGAGGCCGAGCGCTCCCAGCTGCTGGTGGAGCTTCGCGGAGAGGTCGGCGGCCTGGCCACCGACCTGGCAGGCAAGATCGTCGGCGAGTCGCTCACCGACGACGAGCGGGCCCAGCGCACCATCGACAGGTTCCTCGCCGAGCTCGAGACGGCAGGTCAGGCCCGATGACGGCCCGCGACGCTGCCATCGCCGGGCTCGACGCCACCGTGGACGGCATCGCCACCGATGCCACCACGGCCGCCGAGCTGTTCGCCGTCGTCGATCTGCTCGACGGTCAGCCGATGCTGCGTCGGTCCCTGTCCGACCCCTCCGCCTCCGACGAGTCGAGGGCTCAGCTGGCCCAGCGCCTGTTCGCCGGGAGGGTGGCTTCTTCCACCCTCGGCGTCCTCGAGGCGGTCGTCAAGACCGCACACCGGAGCGGCAACGCGCTGGTGGCCTCGCTGGACCGTCAGGGCGTGCGCCTCGCGCTGCGCCAGGCCCGCGACAGCGGGCAGCTGGGCACCGTGACGGCCGAGCTGTTCCAGGTGTCTTCCGTCGTCGACGGCAGCCACGAGCTCAGCGCGGCGCTGCGTAACCCCGCCTACCCGGTGGAGGCCAAGCGCGGCCTCGTGGCCGGGCTGGTCGCGGGCAAGGTGTCGCCGGCCACGCTCGAGCTGGTCAACCGTGCCGTCAACGCGCGGCGCCGGACCTTCCCGCTCACCGTCCAGGGCTACCTGGAGATGGCGGCGGAGCTGGCCGGTCAGCGGATCGCGAAGGTGACTGTCGCCCGCGAGCTCGACGAGGGCCGGGCCGCCCGGCTCAAGTCTGCGCTCGAGGCTCAGGTCGGCGCGCCGGTGTCCCTGCAGGTCACCGTCGACCCGGCCGTGCTGGGTGGCGTGAACGTCGCCCTCGGCGATGACGTATACGAATCAACCGTTGCTGCCCGGCTCGAAGACGCCCGCCGGCAACTCATCAACCTGTGAGAAACAGAAAGTAGGACGCAATGGCTGAACTCACCATCAGCCCGGACGAGATCCGCAGCGCGCTTGACGACTTCGTCAAGGCGTACGAGCCGGCGGGGGCCTCGCGCACCGAGGTCGGCACCGTCGTGAGCTCGGGCGACGGCATCGCCCGAGTCGAGGGCCTGCCCTCGGCGATGGCGAACGAGCTGCTGCGATTCGAGAACGGCACGCTGGGCATCGCCCTGAACCTGGACGAGCGTGAGATCGGCGTCGTCGTCCTCGGCGACTCTGAGGGCATCGACGAGGGCTCGATCGTGCACGGCACGGGCGACGTCCTCTCCGTCCCGGTCGGCGACGGCTTCCTCGGCCGCGTCGTGGACGCCATGGGCAACCCGATCGACGGCCTCGGCGAGATCAGCGGCATCGAGGGACGCCGCGCGCTCGAGCTGCAGGCCGCCGGCGTCATGGAGCGCCAAGAGGTCCGGGAGCCGCTGCAGACCGGCCTGAAGGCCATCGACGCGATGATCCCGATCGGCCGCGGCCAGCGCCAGCTCATCATCGGCGACCGCAAGACCGGCAAGACGGCCATCGCGCTCGACACGATCATCAACCAGAAGGCCAACTGGGAGTCGGGCGACCCCAAGAAGCAGGTCCGCTGCATCTACGTCGCCATCGGCCAGAAGGGCTCGACGATCGCCGAGGTCCGCGGCACGCTCGCGCAGGCCGGCGCACTGGAGTACACGACGATCGTGCACGCCCCCGCGTCCGACCCCGCAGGCTTCAAGTACATCGCCCCCTACTCGGGTTCGGCGATCGGCCAGCACTGGATGTACCAGGGCAAGCACGTCCTCATCGTGTTCGACGATCTGACCAAGCAGGCCGAGGCGTACCGCGCGATGTCGCTGCTGCTGCGTCGTCCCCCGGGCCGTGAGGCGTACCCCGGCGACGTGTTCTACCTCCACTCCCGCCTGCTGGAGCGCTGCGCCAAGCTCTCCAACGAGCTGGGCGGCGGCTCGATGACCGGCCTGCCGATCATCGAGACGAAGGCCAACGACGTGTCGGCCTACATCCCGACCAACGTGATCTCGATCACCGACGGCCAGATCTTCCTGCAGTCCGACCTGTTTAACGCGAACCAGCGTCCGGCCGTCGACGTCGGCGTGTCCGTGTCCCGCGTGGGCGGCGCCGCTCAGGTCAAGGCCATGAAGCAGGTCTCCGGCTCGCTCAAGCTGAACCTCGCGCAGTACCGCGACATGCAGGCCTTCGCGATGTTCGCCTCCGACCTCGACGCGGCCACCCGCCGCCAGCTCGACCGGGGCGCCCGCCTCACCGAGCTGCTGCGCCAGGGCCAGTACGCGCCGTACCCGATCGAGAACCAGGTGATCAGCGTCTGGGCCGGCACCGAGGGTCACCTGGACGACGTCCCGGTTGACGACGTGCTGCGCTTCGAGCAGGAGTTCCTCGACTACCTCGGCCACAACAGCGACGTGCTGAGCGGGATCGCCGCGGACTTCCAGTTCGGCGACGACCGCAAGGACGCCGTGGTGAAGGCCCTGGGTGACTTCAAGCAGATCTTCCGCACCTCGGAGGGCAAGCTGCTCGTCGGGCGCGAGGAGCACGCTCCTCTGGGTGACGCGGAGATCGGCCAGGAGAAGATCACCCGTCCGAAGCGGGGTTAACGGATGGCTAGCAGTCTGCGTGAGCTTCGAGAGCGTCGTCGTGCCACCACGACGACGAAGAAGATCACCCGCGCCATGGAGCTGATCGCTGCCTCGCGCATCGTGAAGGCCCAGCAGGCGGCCCGCGCGGCCATGCCGTACACGCGGGAACTGGATCAGGCGATGTCGGCGCTCGCGTTCTCGAACGACGAGATCCGCCATCCCCTGGTCACGGCCGTCGAGAACCCGTTGCGTTCCGCGCTGCTGGTGATCACCAGCGACCGGGGCCTCGCCGGCGCCTACTCGACCAACGCCATCAAGGCGGCCGAGCAGCTGCGGGCGAAGCTCGTCGCGGAGGGCCAGGAGGTCGACCTGTACGTGACCGGGCAGAAGGGCGTCAGCTACTACGACTTCCGGAACATCCCGGTGGTCCGCAGCTGGACCGGCTTCTCGGACGCGCCCACCTACGACCGTGCGCGGGAGATCGGCGACGTGCTCGTCGAGACCTTCCTGAAGCCCACGGAAGAGGGCGGTGTCGACCAGGTGCACACCGTCGGCACCCGGTTCGTCTCGATGGTCAAGCAGGTTCCGCTGCCGCGGCGCCTGCTGCCCGTCGAGGTGGTGGACGCCGACGACATGCCGCTGGACGACAGCCAGGCACCGTCGGATGCGGCCACGCCGATCTACTCGTTCGAGCCGGACGCGAAGACCGTGCTGGACACCCTTTTCCCGCTGTTCGTCTCGAACCGCATCTTCTTCGCCCTGCAGATGTCGGCGGCGTCCGAGCTGGCGAGCCGCCAGCGGGCGATGAAGTCGGCCACCGACAATGCACAGGCCCTGATCGAGCAGCTGACGCGCGAGGCGAACCAGGCGCGTCAGGCGGAGATCACCCAGGAAATCACTGAAATCGTCGGCGGCGCCTCGGCGCTCGCCGAATCAGCCGGAAACGAATGAGGTAACTAATGACTGCCACTGTGAGCGAGACGAAGCCTGCCACCGCGGGTGGCATCGGTCGCGTCGCCCGCGTCATCGGCCCGGTTGTGGACGTGGAGTTCGCGGGCGATCAGATCCCGGAGATCGGCAACGCCCTGCTCGTCGACACCGAGGTGATGGGCGACAAGCGGACCATGACCATGGAGGTCGCCCTCCACGTCGGCGACAACCTGGTGCGCGCCATCGCCCTGAAGCCCACCGACGGCATGCGCCGCGGCGCGGAGGTGCGCGACACCGGCGCCCCGATCTCCGTGCCCGTCGGCGATGTGACCAAGGGCCACGTCTGGAACGTGACGGGCGACGTCCTGAACGCGGACCCTGCCTCGGTGGAGATCACCGAGCGCTGGCCCATTCACCGTCCCGCGCCGAAGTTCGACGCCCTCGAGTCGCGCACCCAGATGCTGGAGACCGGCATCAAGGTGCTCGACCTGCTGACCCCGTACGTGCAGGGCGGCAAGATCGGCCTGTTCGGCGGCGCCGGCGTCGGCAAGACGGTCCTCATCCAGGAGATGATCTACCGCATCGCCCACAACTTCGGTGGCACCTCGGTGTTCGCCGGCGTGGGGGAGCGCACCCGTGAGGGCAACGACCTCATCAACGAGATGGAGGAGGCCGGCGTCCTCAAGGACACCGCGCTCGTGTTCGGCCAGATGGACGAGCCGCCGGGCACCCGCCTCCGCGTCGCCCTGTCCGCGCTGACCATGGCGGAGTACTTCCGCGATGTGCAGAACCAGGACGTGCTGCTGTTCATCGACAACATCTTCCGCTTCACGCAGGCGGGCTCCGAGGTGTCGACGCTGCTCGGCCGCATGCCGTCCGCCGTGGGCTACCAGCCCAACCTGGCCGACGAGATGGGCCAGCTGCAGGAGCGGATCACGTCGACGAAGGGTCACTCGATCACCTCGATGCAGGCGATCTACGTGCCCGCCGACGACTACACCGACCCGGCCCCGGCCACAACGTTCGCGCACCTGGACGCCACCACCGAGCTGTCCCGCGAGATCGCCTCGCGTGGTCTGTACCCGGCGGTGGACCCGCTGTCGTCGTCGTCGCGCATCCTCGACCCGCAGTACATCGGTCAGGCGCACTACGACGTCGCGGTCCGCGTGAAGCAGATCCTCCAGCGCAACAAGGAGCTGCAGGACATCATCGCGATCCTCGGCATCGACGAGCTGTCCGAAGAGGACAAGATCATCGTGAACCGGGCGCGCCGCATCCAGCAGTTCCTGTCGCAGAACACCTACATGGCCGAGAAGTTCACGAACATCCCGGGCTCGACGGTGCCGCTGTCCGAGACCATCGAGTCGTTCAAGATGATCTGCGACGGCGAGGTCGACCACATCGCGGAGCAGGCGTTCTTCAACGTCGGTGGCATGGAGGACGTCTTCGCGGCCTGGGACAAGATCCAGAAGGAAAACTGATCCATGGCTCGTGATCCGCTTCGCGTGGAGGTGGTGTCGGCCGACCGTCAGGTCTGGTCGGGCGACGCCATCAACGTCATCGCTCGCACCGTCGACGGGGATATCGGCATCCTGCCCGGCCACGAGCCGGTGATGGCCGTGCTCGTGCCCTGCGCGGTGGAGATCGTCACCAGCGATGGCCGCAGCGAGAACATCTTCGTCGACGGCGGCTTCATCTCGGTTGCGCACGGCCGGGTCTCGGTGCTGTCGCAGTCGGCGGCGATGGGCCACGAGGTAGGCCTCGAGGAGGCCCACCGCGAGGCCGCCGCGCTCGCCACCAAGGCCTATCAGGGCCAGGCCGACGACCAAGAGCTGCACAGGCTCCGCATCCTCAAGGCGCAGATCCGCGCCGGCGAGGCAGCGGCCAAGCAGGCGGCCAGCTAGCACACACAACGCTCAGGGCGGTCCCGACAGGGGCTGCCCTGAGCGCGTATCTGGGGAGGGGAACCCGAGACATGCCGTGGGACATCATCGTGGTGACGCTGATCTGCGTCTTCGTCGCGATGCTGCCCTTCGCGCTGCTCTACCTCCGCCGCCGCTGGCTCACTGGCCAGGGCGGCCTTTTTGATTGCGCCTATCGCATCCGCGAGGACGCCACCGGCGGCGGCTGGGTGCTCGGCGTCGCCCGCTACCGTGGCGAGTACCTCGAGTGGTTCCGCTCGTTCTCCCTCAGCCTCCGCCCCAAAGTGATCTTTCCCCGCGCTCTCACGTCCTACGTCCACCAGCGCTCCCCGGTGGGCCTCGAGGCCATCGCCCTGTTCGAGGACTCGATGATCGTCACACTGCGCGACCGAGTCTCCGGGCGCACCAGCGCCCTGTCGATGGCCCCAGAAGAGGTACTGGCCCTCATGAGCTGGCTCGAGTCGGCCCCCCCGGGCAGCCACTACCTCCCGACGAGCGCCGACTCGCCGCTCTGAGGCCGCTCCGCGTGCAGTGCGTACGCCGACACAAGCGCCCCGTTCCTTGAGCTGGGCCGCTGTTCCTTGAGCCGACGCGTGAGCGCCAGCGAACACGTCGTGTCGAAAGGTCCCGCGCTTACCCGGGATCTCAACCACGAGGGCGGGCGGCTGAGGTGGGACGCCGTTCCTTGAGCCGGCCGTGAGGCGCCAGCCGAACGCCGTGTCGAAAGGTCCCGCGCCTGGGGCAGCGACCTAACAACAGGGGCGGACGGGTGAGGTGACGATCGTTCCTTGAGCGGGGCCCCCCGGCGCGAAGCGCCGGGCCCGATGCTCCTATGTGTTGTCAAGGGTGAGGATGGGGTGGATTTCGCGGGCGATGTAGCGGATCAGGCAGCGGATGATTTCTTGTTTGCTTTTGCCTTCGGTGGTGCGTCGGTGCATGTAGGTGCGGGTTGTTGGGTCGTGGGCTAGGCGGGTGATCGCGATCCGCCAGAGTGCGCTGTGGGCTTGTCGGTCGCCGCCTCGGTTGAGGCGGTGACGGTGGGTCTTGCCGCTGGAGGCTGGTATCGGAGCGGCGCCGGTGAGCATCGCGAAGCTGGCTTCGGTGTTGATCCTGTTGGGGTTGTCGCCGGCGGTGATCAGGAGTTGGGCCGCGACCGCGGGGCCGATACCTCGGACTTCGAGGAGGGCGGGGTTGATGCTTTTGAGGAGGGTGGTGATCAGGTGGTCGTGGTCGAGGATCTGTTCGTTGAGGTGTCGCCAGGTTCGGGCGAAGTCCCGCAGGGTGTATTTCGTTGCCGCAGCCGGATCGCCGGCGGCTAGGGCGAGTGGGTCGGGGCGTAGCGCGAGGCAGGCTTTGCGTAGCTTGGGGGCGCTCAGGCCGCGGAGCTGCTCACGTAGTGGGGCGGGGGCGGTGATGATCACTGATTTGATCTTGCGGATCAGGTCAGCGCGTTCGTTGACGGCGGTCTTGCGGGCGAGGTGGAGCACGCGGAGTGCTTCGACGTGGTGGTCGCGGCGTTTCGGGACCGTGGTCGCGGTCCCGGCGATCACGGCGCGGGCCGCGGCGACCGCGTCGAGTGGGTCGGATTTACCGTTGAGGCGGCGGGTGGATCTGTCTGGGCGGTTGACCTCGAACACGGTGATCCCCGCCTGAGTCAGGAACGCGGTGAGTCCGGCGCCGTAGGCGCCGGTGCCCTCGACACCGATCCGGGTCACGGTCCCGAACCCGACCAGCCAGGCCAGCAGGGCCTGGTAGCCGGCCGGGGTGGTGGGGAACGTGGTGGTAGCGAGCTGGCCTCCGGTGCTGGTCACGGCCGCGACGGTATGGGTATCGGCATGCGTGTCGATCCCGCCGATGATCTCTCCGGTGAGGGGGTCATCTAGAGCGGGGTGGTGGGTGCGGGGTGGGTGTGTCATCGTAGACATCGCGGTGTCGGTTTCCTTCCGAGCAGGTAGGTGGCGCCGTTGCTGGGCAGTGAACCGGACAGCACAGTGAAGAGACCCGTTCTTGTCGCGGAAGGGTCAGGCTCCTATCAAGTCATGACACTGCCCAGCGCTGTGAGCGCTTGAGGGGCAGGAGAGTTTTTCCTGGTACCTGTGGGGCCAAACGTAAAAGGAGTGCGACAGATCGGGTTGAAGACCGGCCCCGCGTGAGCATGACCGTCAGTGTCGAAAAGAGTCAGCACCCTTCCTGGATCCCCAGGACCAGGAAACCCCCTCACCACCATTCTCACTGTGTCGAAAGGTCCCGCGCTTTGGGCAGCGGCTCAACAACAGGGGCGGGCGGGTGAGGTGGGGCGCCGTTCCTTGAGCCGACGCGTGAGCGCCAGCGAACACGTCGTGTCGAAAGGTCCCGCACTTACCCGGGATCTCAACCACGAGGGCGGACGGGTGAGGTGGGGAGGCGCCCCGTCTCGCTGCCGGCCCGGTTCTGTGACCACAGTCACCTCTGGTCTCAGTGCATGAGTGTTCTTACGCTTCGACGAAGCGCCTCCCCACCTCACCCTCTGTCGTCGTCCAGGGCGGCGGACCGTCGCCCTGCACTCGTCGTGACCGCCGTTTGCCGGTCTTGGGGTGGTTTCCCTGCACAAATCTCTGTATACGGGCCGTGGCCCGGTGGTGCGCTTGCTCCTCAGGGACCGGTGTGGCTCGCTCCTCAGGGATCGGTGTGGCTCGGCCGTCAGGGACTGTACCTTCGCGGGCGCAGGCTACGAGCGACAGGCTACGAGCGCTGGCGACACCCGGCAGGTGCCGCCCCGCAGATGCCGCCCCGCAGGTGTCAGTGCCGGGCGGGCTTCTCCCGGTCGGTGCCCGGGACCCACAGCACTTCGTTCTCGGTGCCGTTGGCGGCACGGCTCATGATGAACAGCAGGTCGGAGAGGCGGTTCAGGTACGTGATCGCCAGTGCGCTGACACCGCCGTTGTCGTCCAGGCCGTAGTCTTCGGCGGCGCGCCAGGCTGCGCGCTCGGCGCGGCGGGCGATGGTGCGGGCGACGTGCAGCTGGGCGCCGGCCGGCGTGCCGCCGGGGAGGATGAAGCTGCGGAGAACCGGCAGGTCCTCCTGCAGTTCGTCGCAATAGGCCTCGAGCCGGTCGATGCTCGACTGTTCGATGCGCAGCGGCTCCCAGGCGGGTGCCGGGTTGAGCGGGTTCGCGATGTCGGAGCCGAGGTCGAACAGCTCGTTCTGGATCAGCGCCAGCATCTCCACCACGCGCGGGGGTAGTCCGCCGAGGGCGAGGGCGACACCGATCACGGAGTTGGCCTCGTCGACGTGACCGTAGGCCTCCACGCGTAGGTCGGTCTTGCGGACCTCCGAGTTGTCGACCAGCCGGGTGGTGCCCTTGTCGCCGGTGCGGGTGTAGATCTTGCTCAAGGTGACCATGGGCGCCAATCTATGCCAGAGTGGAACGCGTGCGCACGCTGACCCCCGTTCCCGTGATCCTGATCGCCGCGGTGCTGGCCCTCGCCGGCTGCGCGGACGCCAACAAGAGCAACCCCGGGGGGTCGGCGTCGGGCACGGTGACGTGCTCGTACCCGTCCGACGGGGAGCCCGCGCGCCCGGCCGACCCGCCGTCGACCACCGCCGTGCCCGCCACCGGCACCGTCACGGCCACGCTCTCGATGACCGCAGGTGACGTCACGCTGACCCTCGACAGGGCCAAGGCGCCCTGCACCGTCAACTCGTTCGTCTCGCTGGCGCAGCAGGGCTACTTCGACGACACGGTGTGCCACCGCCTCGTCGACACAGGCATCTTCATCCTGCAGTGCGGCGACCCGACCGCCACCGGCACCGGCGGCCCGGGCTACACGGTGCCGGACGAGCTGACGCCGCCGCCGACCTACCCGGCGGGCACCGTCGCGATGGCCAAGCGCCCGGCGCCCAACACCGGCGGCTCGCAGTTCTTCCTCGTCTACGACGACACGAAGCTGCCTGCCGAGTACACCGTCTTCGGCACGATGGACCAGGCGGGCATCGACGTCGTGGGCGGCATCGCGGCCCAGGGCGTGGACGCGGCCGACGGCATGTCGCCCATCGCGGAGGCCAAGATCACCTTAGTGACGCTGGGCTGACCCTTCGACGGGCTCGCTGACCCTTCGACAGGCTCAGGGAACCGGGGGTCACGGGCTCAGGGAACGAGGTCACGGGCTCAGGGAACGGGGGCACGGGCTCAGGGAGCAGGGGCGTCGAGGAACAGCCGACAGACCTGAACGAACGCGGGCGGGTCGTCGGCGTGTACCCAGTGACCTGCCCTCTTCAGCGTGACTTGGCGCACGCGGGGGAACAGCGCGCGCATGGGGGCGACGTGCTCGGGCTGGACGTAGGGGGAGCGGCCGCCGTTGACCCAGACGACAGGGCCGTCGTACGTGGCGCGGATGGGGGACCAGCCGCCCACCTGGTGCAGCGAGTCGCCCAGCAGGTCGAGGTTCGCGGCCCATGACCAGTGCTCGCCGCGGTGCCTGAGGTTCTGCAGCAGGAAGCGCCGCACGACGACGTCGGGGATCTCCGGCACGAGTTCGGTCTCGGCCTGGCTGCGGCTGGTGATGTGGTCGAGGTCGAGGCGACGGAGTGCGGAGACCAGCGCGGCGAAGCCCAGCGCGGCCTCGTTGCGGGCGGGGGAGATGTCGACGACCATCAGGCGCTCGACGAGCTCGGGGTGCCGGAGGGCGAGCCGCATCGCGATCTTGCCGCCGAGCGAGTGCCCGATCACGGCCACGGGCGTGGGCACGTGCTCCTGGATCCAGCCGGCGACGAGGTCGGCCTGGCCGTCGAGGTCGAAGTCCTCGGTCCAAGGCGAGAGCCCGTGATTGGGCAGGTCCACCAGGTGGCAGGTGGCGACGTCGGCCAGCGCCGTCGCGATCGACCCCCAGTTCTTGCCCTGGCCGAAGAGGCCGTGCAGGAAGACGACGTGCCGCGGGCCGGAGCCCACCGTCAGCGCGTTGAGCTTCACGGCCGCCCCCAGCAGTGCCGGTGCCAGTGCCGCCGGACGTCGATGCCCGTGTCGGAGCCGAAGGGGGCCGCGACCGGCCAGGCGACCACGTGGGCGGTGCCGGGGGCGACGACGTGCGCGCAGCCCGGGCAGGTGTACGACTTCGCTGCCCTGTCGCCGGGCACGTCGCGAACGACATACTCGACGCCGCCGCGGACCGCCTTGCGCTGGGCACCGCCGCCGAGGAGCGGGCGCGCCGGGCGGAGGTGCTTCGACGGGCGGCGGGCCATCAGAACAGCCGCTCTTCGGCGTTGTCGAGGCCGCGCAGCGCGTCGTAGTCGACGAGCCGGCACTCGATGCCGCGGTCCTCGGCGAGCGTGCGGGCCTGCGGCTTGATCTGCTGCGCGGCGAAGATCCCGCGGACGGGCGCCAGCTGCGGGTCGCGGTTCATCAGCTCGAGGTAGCGGGTCAGTTGCTCCACGCCGTCGATCTCGCCGCGACGCTTCACCTCGACGGCGACGTGCGCACCCAAGGCGTCGCGGAGCAGCAGGTCGACCGGGCCGATGGGCGTGAAGTATTCGCGGGTGACGAGCCGCATGCCCTCGCCGAGCGTGGCGGGATGCTCCGCGAGCAGCACTTGGAGGTGGGCCTCGACGCCGTCCTTCTGCAGGCCGGGGTCGATGCCGAGCTCGTGCGCGGAGTCGTGGAAAACCTCCGCGAGAGAGATGTGCAGCGTGTCGCCGTCCTTAGCCTTGACCTGCCAGACCTCGGTGACGCCGAGGGCGTCGGCGGCGTCGGGATCCGGCTCGGTGACCTTCAGGGTGCAGGGCGGGCTCATCCAGTTGAGCGGCTTGTAGGCGCGGTCGTCGGCATGGACGGACACCGAGCCGTCGGCCTTCACCAGAATCAGCCGCGTGGCCATGGGGAGATGGGCGGTCAATCGGCCGACGTAGTCCACCTGGCAGCGGGCAATCACCAAACGCACCGCTCCAACCTACCCGCGGCCGTCAGGAGGCGTCCAACGCGGGCTGCACGATCTCGCGGAAGAGCAGCAGCACGGCGGCCGTCGTCGGGATGGCGATCACGGCGCCGATCACGCCGAACAGCATGCCGCCGATGATGGCCGACAGCACCACGAGGGCGCCGGGCACCTTGACGGTCCTGCGCATCACGTTGGGGTAGATCACGTACGCGTCGAACTGCTGGTAGATGAGGAAGTAGATGATGGTCGCGATGCCGATGGTGGGGTCGACGGCGAAGCCGACCAACGCGACCGACACCATCGCCAGCGACGACCCGACCAGCGGGATGAAGCAGAACATGGCCACGATGAAGGCCAGCGCCAGGGAGTAGGAGCCGAGGCCCGCGATGTTCATGAAGATGAACGCGCAGACGGATGCGACGGCGACGATCACGAACATGCCGGTGATGTAGCCGGAGACCCCGCGGAAGATCTCGTCGGCGAGGTAGCGGGCCCGGGCGCGCCTGCTTGCGGGCGCCAGCGCGTAGATCGTCTCCTTGATCGTGGGCAGGGAGGCGAGGAAGTAGATGGTCAGCACGAGAGTGACGATGACGGAGAAGACGAGGTTGGCCACGAGCCGGCCCGCGCCCAGGATGCCGCCGAACAGGTTGTTCAGCAGCGAGCCCGACGTGATGAACTGCTCGACCTTCTCGACGATCTGGTAGTTCTCCTCGAACTCGCTCACGCGCGGGTGCACCGCCATCCGCTCCAGCAGGGACGGCAGATTGTTCATCAGCGCGGTGCTCTGCTCGCTGATCACCGGCACGAAGGCCGTGATGCCGAGGGCCAGGACGCCCAGCAACACGAGCGTCACCAGCGTCACGGCCAGGGGCCGCGGCATCCGACGCCGGGTGCAGAACTCGACGGCGGGGTTGAGACCGAGGGCGAGGAAGAGCGCGAGCACGACGAGCAGGAGCACGCTCTGCACGTTGTAGACCGCCAGCGCGAGCGCCGCGGCGACGAGGACGCCGAGCGCGCCGAGGAAGCCGACGGTGAACGGCGAGCGGCGCCGCTGACCGTCGGGGGCAGGCGGCGGCGGGGGGACCGGCGTGATGGGCTCGACGGGCGGCGGGACGATGAACGTGCGGGCCTCGCGGCCCGCGCGGCCCAGGGCCCGCCGAAGGAAACCCCGGGGCTTCCGCGCGCGCGAGACCTGCCCGTTGACCGGGTCCTCGGACGGGGAGGTCACTGCTGGGGCTCGACCCGTGGGATGACGGTGGTGGCCTCCTCGGCGAATCTCGCCTCGGACTCCTCGGCGAGCGCGCGGAGGTTGCCGAGCTTGGCGACCGACTGCCGGCGCTTGGCCTTGAGGGAGGCGATGTCGCGCTCGAGCTCCTCCTTGCGCCAGGCAAGGGTCTCCTCCAGCTCCGCCGTAACCTCGGCGGCCCGCCGCTGGGCCGTCGCGAGCTTCTCCTCGGATTCGCGGTTCGCCGCCAGCCGGATGCCCTCGGCCTCCGCGACGGCGTCCATGCGGATCTTCAGCGCCTCGCCGCGTGCATCGTCGGCGCGCACCGCTGCGGCCTCGGCGGCCGCCTCGGCGTCGGCCAGCCGTGCGGCCAAAGCCTGCTCGGCCGCCCTGGTCTGTTCGGCGACGCGGGCGAGCGTCTCCTCGGCGACCCGGGAGGCCTCCGCCTCGATCTCGGCGGCGCGCTTGCTCGCCTCCTGGCCCACGCGTGCGGCGTCGATGGCGGCGGACTCGGCCAGCGCCAGGGCGCGTGCGGCGGCCGCGTCGTCGGAGGCCTTCGCCCGCTGGCGGGCCTCGGCCACGATCAGGTCGGCGTCTCTGCGGGCCAGCTCGAGCGCTTCCTTGCCCGCGATGGCCTGCTCCTGGCGTAGCTGCCTGAGGCCCGAGAGCCCGGTCAGGCGGACGTCGTCGGCCTCCTGCTGGGCGGCGTCGCGGAGCGCGGCGCTCGTACGGCGCGCCTCCGCCTTGATCCGCTCGGCCTCGCGCGTCGCCTGCTCCACGATGTCGTCGGCCTGGGATTCCGCCGCGCGCAACAGCCCTGTGGCGTGCGCGCCGAGCCGCGTGAAGTCGGTGGTGCCGAGCTGCTCGCGGACGAGCGCGGTCTGATGCCGCGCCTCGCGGAGTTCGGCGCGCAGCTGGCTGACTCTCGACTCGACCTCGCGGACGTAGCCGTCCACCGACTGTTTGTCGTATCCGAGCATGGCGTGCGGGAAACTCCCGGCCGCGGTGGCGCGCTCGTCGAACAGGTTGAGGCCGGTCTCTTCGGTCTCCAGGTCGCGAGGGGTTTCGCTCACCAGAGGGCTCCTTCCATGGTGCCTACCGTGCCGAGACTAGTGGCTGGCAGGGACATTTGCGTGAGGGACAGGCCGGGGCGGGACGGCCCAGCCGTCCCGCCCCGTCGAGCAGAGCTCGGGTTCAGTGCTCCGCGGGCTCCTTCGGCAGCTCGACCAGCTCGAGCAGCACGCCGCGGGCGTCCTTGGGGTGCACGAAGTTGATGCGCGAGCCAGCGGTGCCGCGACGGGCCTCGGGGAAAAGCAGGCGCATGCCGCGCTCCTTGAGGACGGCCGAGACGTGGTCGAGGTCGGCGACGCGGTAGGCGAGCTGCTGCATGCCGGGGCCGTTGCGGTCCAGGAACTTCGCGATCGTCGAGTTCTCGTTCAGCGGGGCCAGCAGCTGGATCTTGGCGTTCTCCTCGCCCTGCTCGCCGGTGCCGATCATGGCCTCGGCGACGCCCTGCTCCTCGTTGATCTCGCGATGGAGTTCGCGCCAGCCGAAGACCTCGGAGTGGAACTTGATGGCCTCGTCGAGGTCGGGGACGGCGAGGCCGACGTGATCGATGCAGATGAAAAGATCCGAATTCTCCATGGATGCAAGCTTGGCACACCGGCGAGTCGAGGCGACGGGCGGGGTCCCCCTCGTGCAGACTGTAGGCTCGGGACCGACGCGAGGGAGGGCGCCCGTGATCAACTGGGTCAAGAAGATCCTGCTGGTGCTCATCGCCGCATTTGTTCTGTTCTACCTGTTCACGCGGCCGGAGGCGGCCGCCGAGGCGGTGCGCTCGTTCTTCGGCGCGTTCGAGTCGATCGGCCGCTTCTTCTCCACGCTCGCGGGTTAGCCCGGCATGAGCGGGGTCGGGCGCTTCCTCGATCCGAACATCGAGGCCCACCTGCTCTCGGTCGAGGGCGAGGTGGTCATCGACGAGGTGCGGAAGCACTGGGCGGCCTCCGTCGGCTGGTACGCCGTCACCGCACTGAGCATTCCGCTGTTCCTGTCGATGATCTGGGCGCGCGGCTTCTTCTGGGTGCCGCTGCTGCTGGGCTTCGTCGCCCTCGGTTGGGGGCTGTGGAAGGTGCACGTGGTGCACATGGACCGGTTCGTGATCACCAACATGCGCGTGTTCCGCGTGCACGGGGTCTTCAACACGCACCTCGCCACCATGCCGATGAGCCGCATCCTCGACATCTCGATGTCGCGCTCGCTGCTCGGCCAGATGCTGGGCTACGGCCACTTCGTCTTCGAGTCCGCGGCGCAGGACCAGGGCCTGCGCGACATCCGGTTCGTCGGCGACCCCGAGCGTCGCGACCTCACCATCCAGCGCGTCATCCAGCTGACGGGCCTGCGCCAGACGATGGACGTCGGCCGTTGGACCTCCACCGACGGCGAGGACCCGGACGGCACCTGAGGCGATGATGGTGCCATGAACGACGATCTGGTGGTGGTGGGCGGCGGCATCCTCGGGTGTGCGGTCGCGCGTGCATTCCTGCGGCGCCGTCCCGGTGCGGCCGTCACGCTCGTCGAGAAGGAAGATCGACTCGCTGCGCATCAGACGGGACACAACTCCGGGGTCGTGCACGCGGGGCTGTACTACGAGCCCGGAGGGTTGAAGGCGCAGCTGTGTCGCCGTGGGGCGGGGCTGCTGAAGGAGTTCTGCCGCGAGAAGGGCCTGCCGCTGGAGGACTGCGGCAAGCTCGTCGTCGCGCTGACGGCCGAGGAGGAGCGTCGGCTGGGACCGATCCACGAGCGGGCCGTCGCCAACGGCGTGCCGGGCGTGCGGATGCTCGGCCCCGAAGGCATCCGTGAGATCGAGCCGAACGCCGTCGGTCGCGCCGCGCTGCACTCGCCCACCACAGCCATCGTCGACTATCGCGCCGTCACCGAGGCGCTGGCCCGCGACGTGACGGAGCGCGGTGGCGAGGTGCTGCTGGGCCGGGAAGCGCTGCGGGTGGTCGAGCGCGGAGGAGACGTGGTCGTCGAGACCGACGACGGCGACCTCAGCGCCGCCCGCGTGGTGCTGTGCGCCGGGGCGCAGTCGGACCGGCTCGCCCGGCGCTCGGGCGGCGACCCGCGGCCCAGCATCGTGCCGTTCTTCGGCCAGTACTACCTGCTGGAGCCCGCCTACCGCCACGTGCTGCGCGGGCTCGTCTACCCGGTGCCGGACCCGCGCTACCCCTTCCTCGGCGTGCACCTCACCAAACGGGTCGACGGCGAGATGACCGTGGGCCCGAACGCGTTCCTCTCGCTCTCGCGCGAGCGCTACCGCGGGCTGGGCCTCGACGTCGCAGATCTCGCCCAGACGCTCACCGACCCGGCCTTCTGGCGACTCTCCGCCCGGAACCTCCCGGCCGCGGCGCGCGAGGCGTGCACGGTGGTGTCGCGGGCGGCGTTCCTCCGCGCGGCGAAGCGGTACGTCCCCGCGCTGGAGGGGGCGCGCGCCACGCCGCTTCCGCGCGGCATCAGGGCGCAGGCGATGGACGCCGACGGCGGGCTGGTCGACGACTTCCGGATCGAGCGCCGCGGCCGCGCGGTGCACGTGCGCAACGCGCCGTCGCCCGGGGCCACGTCGTCGCTGGCGATCGCCGAGCACATCGTCGCAGGCCTCGACCAGTAGGTCAGGCCGGGTCGACCACCAGCAGGTCGCCCACCTGGCAGCCCAGCGCGTCGCAGATCGCCGTCAGCGTGGAGAAGCGGATGGCCCGCGCACGGTCGTTCTTCAGCACCGACAGGTTCACCAGGCTGACGTCGACCCGCTGAGCCAGCTCCGTCAAGGTCATGTTCCTCTCGGCCAGCAGCTGCGTCAGCCGGCAGCGGATCCTGCCGTCGTCCTCAGCCGGCATCAGACCAGCCCGTCGACGTCGGCCTGCAGGCCCGCCACGTCCTTTCGGAGGCCCTGGCCGGTGCGGAACGCGGCACCGACCAGCGCCAGCCCGAGGCCGACGCCCAGCGGCCAGAACGGGATGGTCACCTGGAAGTCCGCGGGTCGCGGCCAGCCGTTCTGCGCGAGCCACTCTGCCGAGTCTACGAAGCCTGTGGTCACTGGGCCGTCGTAGCCGAAGGTCAGGGAGGTGAGCGCCTCGACGCCCGCCCGCCAGGAGCCGATGTCGTTCAGGATGGACCAGGCGAGGCCACCCACCGCGACGATCACCGCCGCGGTGGTGATGGCGCGTGCGGCGAAGCGGAAGATGTCACCGTCGCGAAGCGCGCGTGCTGCCTGGAGCGCCACGACGGCGACCGCGCCCAGTGTCACGGTGCCGGCGAGTTCGCCGCCGAGCAGCAGGAGGCGGGTGGGTAGCGTCAGGCCGGCGATGACGAGGTTCGCGCTCGATGTGCCAGCCGAGACGACGGTGGCCACGGGGTGGAACTCGACCACGCCGTCGGGCAGCTTGGGTTGCGTCGGCGCGAGGGGCACCGTCACGCCCACCTCGGTGCTGAAGAGGAGCGTGTAGCTGAGCACCACCGTCGTGATGCCCAACACGATGAGCGTGAGGATGGCCGCGATCGACGTGAGCCGCGCCAGCGCCAGGCGGTCCGTGGAGGCCCGCGCCAGCAGGAAGTAGATCACCGCCCCCGCCGGGGCGACGATGATGATGAGCCAGATGATGCCGGCGCCGAGCATGACCCCTCCTCGGGTTTATCGATAGTCGTGATGTTATCGACTTTCGATAAGTCCTGGCAAGGGATATCCCCGGGCACGCTCGCGATCGCCGTCCAGGATCGTCGCCGTCGCCACGCGGCCCAGGGCCCGCCCCCTACTCTTGGCGCAACCTGTTCGGAAGCCGCCACCGGGGCCTGCTGCGCGGACGGGTGAAAGGCGATTCATGTGACCACTGCCAACGTCCACACCGAACGACGACAACGCATCCGCGCCGAACTCGCCGAACGAACGCACAGCTTCACCGAACTCGCCAAGGCGGTTCGCGAGGAAGGGCTGGCGGGACGCACGCGAGGCTTCTACGTGACGCTGCTCAGCGGACTTCTGCTCGCGCTGGCGAGCGCGATCGGCGGCGTGGTGCTCCTGGGCGAGTCCTGGTACCAGCTGCTGATCGCGGCCGCGCTTGGCGTCATCTTCACCCAGCTCGCCTTCGTCGGACACGAGGCGGCGCACCGTCAGGTGCTGACCACCGGCCCGGCCAACGACAGGCTCGGCAGGCTCGTCGCGACGCTGGGCGTCGGCATGAGCTACTCGTGGTGGATGAACAAGCACTCGCGCCACCACGGCAACCCGAACAAGGTGGGCAAGGATCCCGACATCGCGCTGGGCGCACTGGCCTTCACCCGCGACGACGCGGCCAAGACCAAGGGCATCCACGCCTGGGTGGTGCGGCGCCAGGGCTGGTTCTTCCTGCCGCTGCTGCTGCTCGCGGGCATCGACATGCACCGCGACTCCATCGGCAGCCTGTTCTCGCGCGGCCCGGTCAAGGGGCGCGCGCTGGAGTTGACCCTGATCGGCCTGCGGTTCGCCCTCTATCTCGGCTTCCTCTTCTGGCTGCTGCCCGTGGGTATGGCCTTCTCGTTCCTCGGCGTTCAGCTCGCCGTGTTCGGCGTCTACATGGCCGCCAGCTTCGCGCCCAACCACATCGGCATGCCGATCGTGCCGCACGACGCGAAGCTCGACTTCCTCGACAAGCAGGTGCTGACGTCGCGCAATGTTGCCGGCGGCTGGTGGATGACGGGCCTGATGGGCGGGCTGAACTACCAGATCGAGCACCATCTCTTCCCGAACATGCCCCGCCCGCACCTGTTCCGCGCGCGCCAGCTGGTGCTGGCCCACTGCCGCGCGCACGGCGTGCCTTACACGGAGACGTCGCTGCGCGAGGCCTGGGTGATCGTGATCCGCTACATGAACGAGGTGGGGATCGGCGCCGCGCGGACCTTCCGATGCCCCACGGCGGGGGCGCTGGGGCGCTCGTAGGCATCGTTCTCGACAAAAGCAGTGGCCCGGACGTCGACAGACGGCCGGGCCACGGGCTTTGAAGGGATC
The DNA here is from genome assembly GCA_047602285.1 of Arachnia sp. GTDB lineage: Bacteria > Actinomycetota > Actinomycetes > Propionibacteriales > Propionibacteriaceae > Arachnia. Next base: position 426,902 of record JASGHR010000001.1, on the reverse strand, counting down.
AGGCGAGCGCTGCGTCCACCAGCTGCTTGGCGGCCGCCTGCACCTCGGCGAGGTGCTCGGCGCCCTTCAGCGACTCGGCGTAGATCTTGTACTTGTCCTCCGTGCCGGACGGGCGGGCGGCGAACCACGCGCTGTCGGTGGTCACCTTGATGCCGCCGATGGCCGCGTTGTTGCCCGGGGCGTGCGAGAGGACTGCCGTGATGGGCTCGCCGGCCAGCTCGGTGACGGTCACGTCGTCGGCGCCGAGCTGGGACAGGCGGGCCTTCTGCTCGCGGTTCGCATCGGCGTCCACGCGCGCGTAGTACGACTTGCCGAACTCGGCCTCCAGCTCCGCGTAGTGCTGGCTGGGGGTCTTGCCGGTGACCGCGATGATCTCGGAGGCGAGGAGAGCCAGCAGGATGCCGTCCTTGTCCGTGGTCCACGTCTTGCCGTCGAGGGTCAGGAAAGAGGCGCCTGCGGACTCCTCGCCGCCGAAGCCGATCGAGCCGTCGGTCAGCCCGGGAACGAACCACTTGAAGCCGACCGGCACCTCGACGAGGCGTCGGCCGAGCTTGGCCGCGACCTTGTCGATGAGCGAGCTCGACACCAGCGTCTTGCCGACGCCCGCCGACGCCGCCCAGCCGGGGCGGTGGGCGAACAGGTAGTTGATGGCCACCGCGAGGTAGGCGTTCGGGTTCATCAGGCCCGCGTCGGGGGTGACGATGCCGTGGCGATCCGAGTCGGCGTCGTTGCCCGTGGCCACCGAGTACCTGTCGCGCTGGTTGACCAGCGAGGCCATCGCGTTCGGGGACGAGCAGTCCATGCGGATCTTGCCGTCGGTATCTAGGGTCATGAAGCGCCAGGTGGGGTCGACGGTGGGGTTGACCACCTCGATCGGCAGCCCGCGCTCGGCGAGGAACTGCCAGTACTGCACGGCCGCGCCGCCCATGGGGTCGGCGCCGTGCGTGAGCCCCGCGCCCTTGATGGCGTCGAGGTTCAGCACGAGCGAGAGCTCGTCGCAGTAGGGCGTGCGGTAGTCGTAGCGGGTGACATCGCCCGCGATCCGCTCGTACGGCGTGCGCGCGATATCGCGGTAGCGGGGGAGCAGCTCGTTGGCGCGCGCCGCGATGACCGACGTGGCGTCGGTGTCGGCCGGGCCGCCGTTCGGCGGGTTGTACTTGAAGCCGCCGTCGCGGGGCGGGTTGTGCGACGGCGTCACCACGATGCCGTCCGCGCGCGGTCCATCACCCAGGTTGTGCCGGATGATCGCGCGGGACACAGCCGGCGTCGGCGTGTACTCGTCGTCGCGCTCGGCCAACACCTCCACGCCGTTCGCGTGCAGCACCTCGATGGCCGTCTTCCACGCCGGCAGCGACAGTGCGTGCGTGTCCTTGCCGATGAACAGCGGGCCGGTGGTGCCCTGTGCCGCGCGGTACTCGACGATCGCCTGCGTCGTCGCGGCGATGTGCGCCTCGTTGAACGCCGTGTCGAGCGACGAACCGCGGTGGCCGGACGTGCCGAACACCACCCGCTGGTCCGGGTTGCTCGCGTCGGGGACCAGGTCGTAGTAGGCGGAGATGACCTCGTCGACGTTGATCAGATCGGATTCTTGAGCCGGGAGCCCGGCGCGCTCGTGTGCCATGGCGACATCCTAGGACTCCCAGCACATGTCACGGCCGCACATCCGTGGGCCGCCCCGGTTTGATGGGCTTGACCGGCCCGGCCAAGATAGAACCTATGACTGATGCGAACTTCAGCCGCCCGGGCGCGGTCGACCTGTCCTCCCTCGCGCAGGCGGCGCCCGCCGCCGGGGGGTACGTGCAGCAACTGACCGAGGTCGACTTCCAGGAGGTCGCGCAGAAGTCCGTCCAGCACCCGGTGATCGTCGAGTTCTACTCGCCGCGCGATCCGTCGGGGCAGGTCGTCTCCATCGCCCTCACCGAACTGGTCAACGCGGGCGCTGGGCGGTTCCTGCTCGGCCGGGTGGACGTCGACGCCGAGCCGCGCCTCGCTCAAGCGCTCGGCGTGCAGGCGGTGCCCACCGTCGTGGCGTTGATCGGCGGACAGCTGGCGCCGCTGTTCCAGGGCACGAAGTCGCGCGAGGAGATCGCCGCGCTGCTCGATCAGGTGGCCCAGCTTGCCGTCGCCAACGGCATGACCGGCCGCGCGCAGCCCGTGGCGGGGGTGCCCGCCGCCGAGGGCGCTGCCCCGGCCAACCCGCGGTTCGACAAGGCCGACGCGGCCCTCGAAGCCGGCGACTACGCCCGCGCCGTCGAGGAGTTCGACGTGCTGCTGAAGGAGACCCCGAACGACGCCGAGGCGACCGCCGGCCGAGCCCAAGCCGCGCTGCTGCAGCGCAGTCTGTCGTTAAACCCGCTGGAGATCGTCGCCCGCGCGTCCGAGAACCCGAACGACATCGACGCCCAGCTGGACGCCGCGGACCTCGAGCTGATCAACGGCCGCTCCGAGGAGGCACTCGACCGCCTGCTCGGCCTCGCCGCAGAGTCCTCGCCCGACGACCGCGACCGCATCCGCGTGCGCCTCCTGGAACTCTTCGAGGTCATCGGCCGCACCGACCCGGTGGTCCTCAAAGCCCGCCGCCGCCTCGCCAGCGTCCTTTTCTAGTACAGCGTCCTTTTCTCGTAGCGGTGCCGTAGCGCACAGATCTCTGTCCGTGTGCAGCCGCGCGAATAGGTGCGTGGCTGCTCGCATGGAGAGATTTGTGCGCGGGTGCGGGACCTAACGACCAAGACGGCTCGCTGGCGCTCGCGCGTCGGCTCAAGGAACGGCGGCTGGCCCAAGGGTCGGCGGTCGGCTGACGGATTGGCCCCTTGCGCCTCAGGGCCGGCTCATGGGTCGGCGGCTGGCTGATGGCTCGGTCCCTTGCGCCTCACGGTTGGCTCATGGGTCGGCGGCCGGCTGACGGATCGGTCCCTGAGGAGGCGTCGCGTCACCCGGCTTGCACCGCGGCGGAGTCTCCGCGGCGCCGTCTCGAAGGGTCCGCAACCCGAGCGCGAGTCAGCGATTGGGGCGGGTGTCGTGCTCGGCGCGGTCCCTGAATGACATCCACCTTCCGGACCCATGGGTGTTATCTAATCGTTATCTGGAACGGCTTGTAGACGGGCTGTTTGGCAGCGAAATTGTCAGACGTGGTCTGGATAATCGTATGTATGAGCGAGGATGTGCGGGAGTTGGGGCAGCGGTTCATGGCCGCGGCCTGGAGCTCTCTGCACGCCCACAGCCATCCCGGCCACGCCGCGGTGCTCGAGGGTCTGCTTGGCGTCTTGGAGGAGACGGAAGCCCAGCTGGCTGGGTTGCGGCTCCGGCTGTTGCACGAAGCCCGCATGTCGGGTGCCGACAGGGTGGTCGATCGCGCCCGGTCGTCGACCCGCGCCACCACCGCGCAGGCGACCGCATCGTTGAAGCTGTCGTGGGACCTGGCCGAGAGGTTCCCGGTCGTCGGACAGGCTCTGGAAGACGGCCAACTGTCGATGTCGCAGGCCGAGGCGATCGTCCACGGGCTGAAGCGCCTCCCGCACACCATCACCGGCGCTGACCTTGCCCGCTGTCAGTCGACGGTGCTCGGCTACGCCGACGTGCTGGGTCCGTCGGAGCTACGGGTGCTGGCCGCACGGATGACGGAGGTCGTTGACCCGGCCGGTGCGGAGCAGGCGGAGGCTGATCGGCTGGCCCGGGACGAGCGCCGCGCACGTGCCGGGAGGTTCCTGCGGCTGCGGCCGGATCACCACGGCTCGATGCTGATCCAGGGCAGCCTCCCTCTGGCCGACGGGGCGTTGCTGGCCGCGCAGATCGACGCGCTGATGCCACCGCTGTCGTCGTACCGGGCGGGCGACGAGCTACCGGGCCCGGAAGCCCGTCGCGCCGACGCGCTCATTCTGCTCACGCAGCACGCCGCCACAGCCGGCGGGCTGCCCGCGCAGGGTCTGGACCGGCCCGTCGTGAAGATCACTATTCCGCTGACCAGCCTGACCACCGGGCACGGCGCCGCGGGCGTCGTTGAGGGCGGCGCAGCGATCAGCGCGGGCGACGCCCGCCGACTGGCCTGCGACGCCGACATCATCCCCGTCGTCCTTGGCGGCCCCTCCGAGGTACTCGACGTGGGCCGTACCCGGCGGCTGTTCCCGAAGGCCCTCCGCACTGCACTCACGCTGCGGGACCAGGGCTGCGCGTTCCCGCACTGCACCGTCGCACCGGCCGGGTGTGAGGCTCATCACATCACCCCCTGGTGGGCCGGCGGCGAGACGAAGCTCTCCCACGGCGTCTTGCTCTGTCCGTGGCACCACCGCCTGGTGGAACCCGACCCTGGACAGTCGGCTCATTCACAGTGGCGTGTCCATCTGGACGCGGACACCGGGTTGCCGTGGTTCACCCCACCCCGGCACATCGACCCCGACCAGCGCCCAAGGCAACATCGCCGGTTCCTCCTCGCCGGCATCACGATCACCTCGTCACCTGTCGAGGGACCACCACGCCCAGAGCCTTGGGCCGAGCCATCGGGCCCTGCCGATGCCGCAGCCGTGCCTTCGTCCGAGAAGGAGCCTCGCCGGACGTCAGGGGCGGAGCCATGCGCCGAGATCGCGGTGGCCGTGTCGCGACCGAACCCCTGGCACCCCGACGAGTAGCCCCCTCGGCACAGTCCTGTTCCCACGGGCTGCACAGATCTGCATATAGGCGTACCACTGTGCATAGCGCACAGTGGTACGCGTATATGCAGATCCGCGCACGCTCTCGTTGAGTTCGGTGCTCTACGCGTTGCCCGGCTGGCTCCCTGAGGAGGTGCCGCATCGCCAGCCTGCACTGCACTGCGCTTGGCGTCGCGGCGCCGTCTCGAAGGGTCCGTAACCCGTGCACGAGTCAGTGGTTTGTGTGCGGGTGACTGCGTCGGTGCGGGACCTTTCGACTCGACGGCTCGCTGGCGCTCGCGCGTCGGCTCAAGGATCGGCAGCTGGCTCAAGGGGCTGGTGGCTGGCTGACGGATCGGTCCCTGAGGAGGCGTCGCGTTGCCTGGCGTGCACCGCGGCGGTGTTTCCGCGGCGCCGTCTCGAAGGCTCCGCAACCAGCGCATGGGTCAGTGGTTTGGTGCGGGTGGCTGCGTCGGTGCGGGACCTAACGACCAAGACGGCTCGCTGGCGCTCGCGCGTCGGCTCAAGGACCGGTGGTTGGCTCAAGGGATTGGCAGCCGGCTTGAGGAACGGAGGTCGGCTCAGGACCGGCGGCTCAGGTACCCACGGCAGGCTCAAGGTCGCCGGCTGGCTCAAGGAGCCACGGCGGGCTCGGGCAGCGCCGTCAGGGGCGCGGCTGGACGCGGAGCCAGAGGAAACCGTGGGCGGGGAGGGCCAGGCCGTCGGCCAGTGGCAGGGGCTGGTCGGCGACCAGATCCATCGCGGACGGCTCGAAGCCCGACAGAGTGCGGGCGTCGATGTAGACCGGATGGTCCCCGAGGTTGGCCAGCACCAGGACGATGCCGGTTGAGCCCGAGCCCGAGCCGCCGCCCAAGCCGCCATCCCGGCCGTGGCCACCCTCCGGGGCGCAGTCGGCGTCGGGGGCGGGGCGCTGGAAGCCGAGCACGCTGTCGTGGGGCGTGTGGAACGGGATGAGGTGATTGCCGCCGAGTTCCGGGGTGGCGCGGCGCACGGCGAGGAGGCGGGTGAGACGGGCGAAGATGCGGCCGGCTACCGTGCGGTCGTCGTGGCGGGCGGCGTAGGCCTCCTCGGGGCGGTGCGGGCGGTTGACCCAGCGGCTGTCGTCGGCCTCGGCGGGGCGGTAGCGGTAGTAGTAGTCGTTCAGCTGGGCCACCTCGTCGCCCAGGTAGATCAGCGGCATGCCGCCTGTGCTCATCGCGATGGCGTGCGCGAGGACGACGCGATCCTCGCCGCCCCGGTCGCCGGCCTCGATGCCCGCGAGGGACGCGGTGGTGCCGGTGACGCGGGCGTCGCCGGTCTTGGGGTTCTCCTGGAAGGCCGCGCCGCGGGCGAAGCCACCGGGGAATCGGCCGACGTAGAAGTCGTTCAGGAAGCGGCGGTGCGTGAAGCCGTCGATGCCGAACTCGGCGGCGTCCTCGTCGGCGAAGGTCCAGCCGATGTCGTCGTGGCTGCGCACATAGTTCACCCACGCGGTGCCTGCGGGGAGTGAGTGCCTGCGCTCGAGGGCTTGGGCCAGCAGACGCGCGTCGCGCGTCGCGAGCGCCTCCCAGGTCAGTGCCATCTGCAGCGGGTTGTAGGAGATCTGGCACTCGCCGGGCGAGATGTACTGGATCACCTCGTCCGGGTGCACGATCGCCTCGGACTTGAAGATCAGGCTGGGGGCGGCCAGCCGCAGCACGCGGTTGAACGCCTGCAGGAGGTAATGCGCCTCGGGCAGCGACTCGCACGCGGTGCCCAGCCGCTTCCAGATGAACGCGACGGCGTCCATCCTGAGCACCTCGATGCCCTTGTTGGCGAGGAACAGCATCTCGCCGGCCATGGCGCGGAACACGGCGGGGTTGGCGTAGTTCAGGTCCCACTGGAAGTGGTAGAAGGTGGACCAGATCCAGCGGCCGTCGGGCAGCTGCACGAACGAGCCGGCGTGGTCGTCGGGGAAGATCTCGCGGGTGGTGCGCTCGTAGGCGTCGGGCAGTGCCCGGTCCGGGAAGATCAGATAGTAGTCCTCGTAGCCGGGCTCGCCGGCGACGGCGCGCTGCGCCCACTCGTGGTTCGACGCGGTGTGGTTGAAGATGAAGTCGACCACCGGCGAGATGCCCGCCTCGCGGAGCTTCGTGGCGAGGGCGGAGAGGTCGTCCATGGTGCCGAGCGCCGGATCGGTCTCGCGGTAGCTGCTGACGGCGTAGCCGCCGTCGTTGTTGCCGTCGGGGGAGCGGAACAGCGGCATGAGGTGCAGGTAGGTGAGACCCAGCTCCTGGAAGTAGTCGATGTGATCCGCGACCTTCGCGATCGAGCCCGCGTATCGGTCGACGTAGCAGACGCCGCCCAGCATCTGCTCGGACTGGAACCAGCCCGGGTTCGCGGTGCGCCGGGCGTCCAGCTCCTTGAGGTCGGCCGGCCGGGCGGCCCAGGACGTGGCCGCCAGAGTGATCACCTCGGCGAGCGCCTCCAGGCCGTCCTCGCGCCGGCCGTAGATCAGGCGGAACAGCCGATGCAGCTCCGGGAAGTGCTCGTCGAAACGCCCGGCGAAGGCCTCGTCGAAGGCGCCGGTGCGGGCCTCGGCCCACGCGCGGGCGAACTGCTTGTCGGTGCTGGTCTCAGTGGTGAGGTAGGTCACGGGACGATGCTAGTGGCATCGCGGCGGCTGATCAGGTCCGCTTGAGGGTGAAGGTCTTGGTGACCTTGTCCTTGCCGTCCTTCGCGGTGGCCACCACGCGCCAGCTCTGCGACCCGCGCTTGGTGCTGTTGGTGCTCAGGGTGATCGAGTAGCTGCCCTTGACCTTCTTCAGCGTCTTGGCCGTCTTCCACTTCCCGCCGACCTTGATCTGGGCCTGGACGGTGGCGCCGCCGAGGAAGTTCTTGGCCGACCCGGTCACCTTGGCCGTCGACCTCACCTTGGCCGACTTCGGCGCCTTGGCACTCAGGCTGGGGGCGACGCGCTTGTGCGTGAAGGTGGGCGACGTCACGCGCACCTTGGACTTCTCGCTGGTCGCGACGACGCGCCATGACGACGTGCCAGCCTTGGAGGCGTTGGCGGTCAGCGGGATGGAGAACGAGCCGGTGACGTCGGTGCGGATCTCGGACAGTTCCCAGTCGCCGTCGACGAGGATCTCGGTCTCGAGCGTTGCGCCGCCGGGGAAGTCCTTGGCGGTGCCGGTCACGTGGGCCGCCTCGCGCAGCAGCGCGCTCTTCGGGGCCTTGACGGACAGGGTCGGCTTGACCACGGGCTGGGGCTGGGACGTCGGCGGCGTGGTGTTCACGGTGCCGGGGAAGTAGCTCTGCATCAGGCGGAAGAACAGCACCTGCGCGGAGACCCAGGGCGTGTACGTGTAGAGCGAGGCCGTCGCCTCGTTCTTGATGACGAACCGCTCGCCCTCGAGCGACGTGAACGCTGTCTGGTTGCGGAAGGACTTCATGGCCGGATACGTCGTCCAGGTGCGGTAGGCGCGGAGCCGGTCCGCGCCGTAGTAGAGCTGACGCTCGTAGCCGGAGTACTTGGAGCTGCACGCCCTGCCGTCCGGGCAGCCCATGCCCATGAGCTTGTTCCAGGTGGCGGGCTTCCGCGCCGACGAGACGGCCGACTGCTCCTTCTGCATGGTGACCAGCAGCACCTTCGGGCTGATGCTGCACGCCTTCGCCACGCGGTCGACCACCTCCCAGGACGGGGCACCCTTGGTGAAGGTGACGGCCTTGCATCCGTTGCCCTTCTGGTCGCTGGTCAGGGTCACGGTCTCGCGCGGCTCGATGTCCTTCAGGCAGGTGGCGTCGGCCTTCGAGGTGCAGTTCTTGCCCTTGGCGAGGATGAAGTCCTCGATCTGGCTCTCCGACATGGCCTTGGCGTCGTAGAACGCCTTGTCGGAGATCACCAGGTCCTTCTGGAATCCCGTCGGGTAGGCGGCGGCCATCGGCGTGATGCCGCGGGCGACAGTCACGGTGAGCGACCGCTCCTCGGGTGGCAGGTCGTCGTCGGCCCGCGCGGACGCGAGGCCGCTGAGCGCGAGCACCAGGGCAAGCGCTACTGCGGCGGTGAACTGTCGATAGGCGTGTCGCATGTGTCTCCCATGACCTCGGGTTGCCCCCGCGCCAGGCTAACCAGGCGACCCGCCCAGGGTCACGCCAGGCCTCAAGTAGTGCTCGAGGCTTCGAGCACGCAGGCTGGCGAAGGAATGCGGGCGCGGGAGACGACCGCGCCCTCTGGTCCCAGGACCACGATCTCGTGCCCGCGCTGCAGGGCGACGACGATCCGCTCGCCCTGGGTGAGGTGATGCCGGGCGAATCCCCCTGCGGGCAGTGGGAACGCAGGCAGCGGGAGGGCGCCGTCGCCGCGGACGGCGAACCGGGTCACCGCGTCGGTGCCGCGGCAGGCGACGGTGAGCACATCGCCCACGACCTCGACGTGCGAGACGACGGCGCTGCCCGACGGGTCGGCGGGCAGGGTGCCGAGCGGGGCGAGCGTGCCACCGTGGGCGTCCCAGCCGAGGACATGGACCGTGTCGTCGAGCTCCCCGGCGACGAGGTAGAGCGAGCCGTCGGCGGAGAAGGCGCCGTGCCGCGGGCCGGTGCCCGCGGGGAGAACGGCGGCCGCGCCGTCGAGCGCGAGCCCGCCGTCGCCGACCGAGAACCGCCAGACGGTGTCGGAGCCCAGGTCGTTGACCAGCAGGAAGCGGCCGTCGGGCGACGGCACGGACTGGTGCGCGTGCGGACCCTCCTGGCGCGCGGCGTCCGGGCCGCTGCCGTGAAGCGCGACGACCTGCGCCGGTGCGGCGTCCGGGAGGCTGCCGTCGGGCGAGACGCGGATCACGGCGACGGACCCACTGCTGTAGTTGGTGGCGACGATCGCCCGGAGCGCCTCGACGTACCGGATGTGGCACGGATCGGCGCCGCCCGTGCTCGTCGCGCCGTGCGGAACGAGCACGTCGCCCGCCCAGCGCCAGGCGGTGACGGCGCCGTCGGTGCACTCGTTGGCGGCGTAGACGACCCCCTCGGCCGGCCCCGTGCACAGGAACGACGGCGCAGGCGTGGCCGCCACCTGGCTCGGCTCGCCGAACGCACCGGTGCCGTCGAGATCGACGCGCCAGATGCCCTCGCCCAGCCCGGCCGGGGTGCCCGCACCCGCGGCGGGGTAGGTGCCGATCAGAAGGGTCGTCACAGATAGCCTGCTTCCGTGTATCCGGTGCCGCCGGCCAGCAGGAGCGCGATCCTGCGCGCGGACAGCTCGGTGACGTGCAGCGGGACGTCCTCAGGTGCGACCCAGTGCAGGTCGAGGAGTTCGCCGTCGTGCACGGTGAGGGTCGCGGCCGTCGCCAGGTCGAGGACGCCGCCGTCGAAGATGAACTCCAGCGCGTCGGACCAGCCGAGGTGCGGGGGCATCCAGTCCGCGAGCAGCGGCTGGCCGAGGGTGACCGTGAGGCCGATCTCCTCCTCGATCTCCCGCTCGCAGCCCGCGCGGGGCGGCTCGCCGGGTTCGACGACGCCACCGGGCAGCTCCCAGTCCTCCTTGTAGGTGGTCTCGAGCAGGAGCACGCGGCCCTCCTCGTCGCGGAACAGGGCGTGCGCGATCAGCCGCTTCTTCGGCAGCAGGGACTCCAGCACGCCCGAGAGACCGTGCGGGCCGTAGACCGCGTCCACCGCGAGCCGGGCGTAGACCAGGATGTCGCGGTAGACGCCGTCCTCGAGCTCGATGGCCGACCGCAGCCGACCCTCCAGGCGGAAGCCCGCGCGATGCAGCGCCGTGCGTGCGGCGCCGTCCCACTCGGGGATCTCCACCTGGAGGCGCCGGAGATCGTGCGCGAGGATCGCGTCGTCCGCGGCGAGCGAGACGGCGCGCTCCAGCGTCTCTAGGTCGACGGTCTGCTCGGCCCAGCGCAGCTTTCCGACGCCGCCCGAGACTTCGACCTCGACCTTGAAGTCGCTCACTGCCCCGCGGAGCGGCTGAGCCAGATGGAGCCGAGCGGCGGCACGGTCACGCGTGCCCGGGCCGGGAAGTGGCCCCACGGCTCGCCGAGCGCGGTCACCTCGCCGAGGTTGCCGAACTCGCCGGAGCCGTCGTAGATCGGCGCGTCGGTGTTCAGGATCTCCTCCCAGGCGCCGGCCTCGGGCAGGCCGATCTCGTAGTCGACGAGCGGCTCGGGGGAGAAGTTCGTGACACACGCGACGTGGTTGCCCTGGCCGTCGTGGCGCACCCACGAGAGCGTGTTGCGGGTGTTGTCGTCGGCGTTGATCCAGCTGAAGCCGTTGGGATCGCTGTCCAGCTTGTACAGCGCGGGCTGCGCGCGGTACGTGTGGTTCAGGTCGCGGAACAGGCGCTGCAGGCCGCCGTGGCCCCACAGCTCGCTGACCCACCACTCGAGGCTCGTCGCCTCGTTGAACTCGGGGCGCTGGCCGAACTCGCAGCCCATGAAGATGAGCTGCTTGCCGGGGAAGCTCCACATGAACGAGTAGAAGGCGCGCAGCGTCGCGAACTTGCGCCAGTCGTCCTGCGGCACCTTGTTGATCATCGAGCCCTTGCCGTGCACGACCTCGTCGTGGCTGATCGGCAGCACGAAGTTCTCCGAGTACGCGTAGACCATCGCGAACGTGAGCAGGTTGTGCTCGTACTGGCGGTAGATCGGGTCGAGCTCCAGGTAGCGCAGGGAGTCGTTCATCCAGCCCATGTTCCACTTGAAGCCGAAGCCGAGGCCGCCCTCGTGCACGGGCTTGGTGACGCCGGCGAAGCTCGTGGACTCCTCCGCGATCATCACGACGCCGGGCTCGCGCTCGTACAGGTGACGGTTGACGTAGCGCAGGAAGTCGATCGCCTCAAGGTTTTCGCGGCCGCCGTACTGGTTCGGCACCCACTGGCCCTCCTCGCGGGAGTAGTCCAGGTAGAGCATGGAGGCGACGGCGTCGACGCGCAGGCCGTCGATGTGGAACTCCTTGATCCAGTACAGCGCGTTGCTGACCAGGAAGCTCTTCACCTCGTTGCGGCCGTAGTTGAAGATGTAGGTGCCCCAGTCCATGTGCTCGCCCTGGCGGGGGTCGGCGTGCTCGTACAGCGCCGTGCCGTCGAACCGGCCGAGCGCCCAGTCGTCCTTCGGGAAGTGCCCGGGCACCCAGTCCATGATGACGCCGATGCCGGCCTGGTGGAGGCGGTCGATGAGGTAACGAAGGTCGTCGGGCTTGCCGAACCGCGACGTCGGGGAGAAGTAGCCGGAGACCTGGTAGCCCCAGGACGGCTCGAACGGGTGCTCGGCCAGCGGCATGAACTCGACGTGCGTGTAGCCCTGCCACTTCACATAGCTGACGAGCTCCTCGGCGAGATCCAGGTAGCTCTTGTGCTTGCGCCAGCCGCCGAGATGCAACTCGTAGACGCTCATCGGCTCCGCGTGCGCCTGCGACGAGCGGCGGCGCTCCATCCACTCGTCGTCCGACCAGAGGTACTTCGACTCGTAGACGATCGACGCGTTCGCCGGCGCCTGCTCGCTGAACCGCGCCATCGGGTCGATCTTCTCGATCCAGTGCCCGTCGGCGGTCTCGATGCGGAACTTGTAGAGCGTGTCCTCGCCCAGCCCCTCGACGAAGGTGCACCACACGCCGGAGCCGGGGACGAGCTGCATCTGGTCGCCCGTCCACCAGTTGAAGTCGCCGATGACCTGCACCGAGCGCGCGTTCGGCGCCCAGACCGCGAACCGGACGCCCGTGACGTCGCCGCGCTCCTCGTCGTGCACGGTGATCACGTGGGAGCCGAGCCGCCGCCACAACTCGGTGTCGCCTCCGCTGTGGAACCCCTCGAGGTCCCATCCGGTCAGTCCGCCGAACTGGTCCAAAGCCATCATTGACTCCTTCGTGGAAGTGTTGCGAGAAAATCTATCGGTACCTGGACCATATGCGGTCGATAACGGGCTTCATAGGCCACCTCGTAGCCTGCCTTGTCGATCTCGTAGGCGTCCAGCACGGGGTTCTCGGCGTCCGGGTCGAGCCCGTAGCCGGTCAGGAAGGCGCGGCGCGCGGCGGTCAGCCAGCCGGCGGGTGCGCCGCCGGCCGCCGCGGCGTAGCCGAACGAGCGGAGCATGCCTGCGACGTCGCGGAGCGGGGAGTCGGGCAGCCGGCGCTCCTCCAGCGACTTCAGCGGTTCGCCCTCGAAGTCGACGTACACCCAGCGACCCCCGGTGCGCAGCACCTGACCCAGGTGACAGTCGCCGTGCACGCGCTGCGCGGGGATCGGGCCGTCCGGCACGCCGTCCAGGGCGAGCGCGACGGCGTCGGCGAACGACGCGGCCTCCGGATGCGCGTCCGCGATCTCTGCGAACCGGCGACGGCAGGACGCGGCCAGCTCCCGGCCGGAGATCGTCGCCGTCGGCAGACGCTCGGCCAGCGTGGCGTGCACGACGGCGAGAGCTGCGCCCAGCGCGCGCGCCTCCACCGCGATGTCCTCGCCCCGGGCCGCGAACCCCTTGGCCAGGTCGTAGCCGTCCTCCGGGTCGCGCAGCGCCTCGACGAACACGGCGTAGTCCGCGCCGTCGACGCTCCACGTGCCGTACAGCTCCGCGACGACACCCGTGCCGGCCAGCGCCCGGTGCAGCTCCACGTCGACGTTCTCGCCCGGCTCGATGCGGCGGAACAGCTTCATCAGGATCTGATCGCCGAAGAACACGTTGGTGTTGGACTGCTCGCCGGCGAACCGCCGCGCGGGCCCCGCAGCCGGGATGTCGCGCAGCGCGTGGAAGCCCGGCGCGCCGTCGCGGAGCAGGTCGAGCAGGATGCCCGCGTCGTCGCAGGCGTCTGCGAGCGGCTCAACGAACGAGAGGAGCGGGATGAGATACCGCTCGACGCGGCCACCCGCGTAGCCGACGTTGAGGAGCGCGGGGCGCAGGGCGCCGCCGGCCAGCGGCTCGCCGAGGTCGACGCCGAGCGGGGTGCCGTCGCGGCCCGAGAACCAGCGCTGGGGGAGCGCCAACTCCCACAGCCGCTGGGCGAGCTCGTCGGTCACTCCGCGGTCACATGCAGGATGTGCGCCGGCTTGCCCGGGTACAGCCGCACGAACGCCTCCTCGCGCCACACGTAGCGCTCGTCGGTCAGCTCGTCGTGCACCACCACCTGTGTGGCCTTCGGGAAGCCGAGCGCCGCGAAGTCGAGGTTCAGGCCGGACTCGACGGTGTTGTCGGGATCGAGCGACACCACGACGAGCACCACGTCGTCGCCCTCGGACTTCGAGAACACGAGCACGGAGTCGTGCGGGGCGTGGTGGAAGTGGATGTCGCGCAGCTGCTGCAGCGCGGGGTGGCGCTCGCGGATGGCGTTCAGCGTGCCGATCAGCAGGTTCAGGTTGGGCTGCCGGTCGAAGTCGCGCGGCCGGAACTCGTACTTCTCCGAGTCGAGGTACTCCTCCTTGCCGGGGGCGAGCGGGAGGTGCTCGAACAGCTCGAAGCCCGAGTAGACGCCCCACGTCGGCGACATGGTCGCGGCCAGGACGGCGCGGATCGCGAACGCGGCGTGGTTTCCGGACTGCAGGAAGAACGGGTTGATGTCCGGCGTGGTGACGAAGAAGTTGGGCCGGTAGTAGGACGCCATGTCCTGGCTCAGCTCGGTCAGATACTCGGTGAGCTCCCACTTGACGTTGCGCCAGGTGAAGTAGGTGTAGCTCTGCTGGAAGCCGACCTTGCCCAGCGCCGCCATCATCTGCGGCCGGGTGAACGCCTCGGCGAGGAAGATGACCTCGGGATTGGTCTCCCAGACGCGCTCCAGCAGCCAATCCCAGAACTCCACCGGCTTGGTGTGCGGGTTGTCGACGCGGAACACGGTGACGCCGCGCGAGATCCAGTACTGCACGATCCGCAGCACCTCGTGGTAGATGCCTACCGGGTCGAGGTCGAAGTTGATCGGATAGATGTCCTGGTACTTCTTCGGCGGGTTCTCCGCGTAGGCGATCGTGCCGTCGGCGCGGGTGGTGAACCACTCGGGATGCTCGGTCACCCAGGGGTGGTCGGGCGAGGCCTGCAGCGCGAGGTCGAGGGCGATCTCGAGGTTCAGCGACTTCGCCTTCTCGACGAACGCGTCGAAGTCCTCGATCGTGCCGAGGTCGGGGTGGATCGCGTCGTGGCCGCCGTCGGCCGAGCCGATCGCCCACGGCGAGCCCGGGTCCTGCGGGCCGGGCGTCAGCGTGTTGTTCTTGCCCTTGCGGAACGCGGTGCCGATGGGGTGGATGGGCGGCAGGTAGACGATGTGGAAGCCCATGGCCGCGGCGGCCTCGAGGCGCTCGTGCGACGACGCGAACGTGCCGGAATGCCAGGTGCCCTCATGGTCGACCCAGGCGCCTTGCGACCGCGGGAAGAACTCGTACCAGGACGAGTACAGCGCGCGCTGACGCTCGACGCGCACGGGGTAGTCGGGGGTGGGGGAGACGAGCTCGCGCGGCCCGAAGCGGGCCATCGCTCGCAGGATCGGCGCGGAGAGCACGAACTCGAGCAGCTCGTCGACGTCCGTCTCCGGCGTCATCAGCTCAGCTGCGCCGCGCAGCAGGCCGACGGCGCCCGGCGTGTGCTGCGCCTCGGCCAGGGCGGCGGCGCGCTCCAGCAGGGCCTTGCCCTCCATACAGACCAGCTCGACATCGACGCCCACCGGGAGCTTCTTCTCGGCGTGGTGGCGCCACGTGCCCCACGGGTCGGACCAGCCCTCCACGCGGTAGGTCCAGTCGCCCACCTCGGCCATCCGCACGTAGGCCTGCCAGATGTCGAGCCCCTCGGGCTCGACCTGCGTCATGTCGACGCGGCGCTGGATGCCCGACGGCGACGTCAGGATCACGGAGGCGTTGACGGCGTCGTGCCCCTCGCGGAACACGTTGGCCTGGATGAGGAGGCGCTCGTGCACCACGGCCTTGACCGGGTAGGCACCGCCTTCGAGGACGGGCGAGACCCCCGTCACGGGAATGCGGCCCAGGCCGCCTTCCGTGCGAACGATCCTCTTGCTGGCACGGGCAGGGTAATCCACAGTCACGGGGGCCAGCCTAACGGCGGAAGCGGGAACGTGGGAGGGGATCTCCCGGGCGGGTCCCCGTCAGCCGGCTTCGACGGCGGACACGGCCTCGGCGGCCGGGTCGGCGGCCAGCGCCGCGTGCTCCTCCTGCAGGAGCAGCAGCTCCTGCGAGCTGAACGGCACGGCGGCCCGGAGGAGCACGACGGAGCGGTGCGGCAGCGTGAGCTTCGCGCCCGTGGCCAGCGTGCCCGACGGCAGCTCGCCCTCGTCGGCGCTGTGCCACAGCACCTCGTAGGACGAGGCCCAGGGCAGCCCGGGGAGCGTGACCTCCACGTCGTCGGTGCCCGAGTGGAACCAGGTGAGGAAGGCCTCGTGGTCGTTCGACACGTACATCCCCACCAGGCGGCGGGAGCCGTCGTGCCAGTCCTTCTGGTCCATCTCGCCGGTGGTGCCGTTCATCCACGTGAGGTCGACACGCTGCAGGTTCTCGGCGTACTTGTTCAGCACCTCGGTGTGATAGGCGAAGTCCGTGGGCCGGAACGCGCAGTGCGCCTGGCGGATCTTGATCAGCGCGCGGATCCGGTCGCGGACCTGCCCCCACTCGGGCGAGGGCGTCCAGTCCACCCAGGACAGCGGCGAGTCCTGGCAGTAGGCGTTGTTGTTGCCCTTCTGCGTCCGGCCCGCCTCGTCGCCCGCGGTGATCATCGGCGTGCCGACGGCGAGCAGCTGGGTGGCCATCAGGTTCAGCACCTGGCGGCGGCGGAGCGCGTTGATGGCCTCGTTCGGCGTGTTGCCCTCCCAGCCGTTGTTCGACGACCGGTTGTTGTCCGTGCCGTCGCGGTTGGCCTCGCCGTTGGCGAGGTTGTGCTTGACGTCGTAGCTGACGAGGTCGCGCATCGTGAAGCCGTCGTGGGCCGTGACGAAGTTGATGGAGGCCTGCGGGCTCCGGCCGTGCGAGTCGAACAGGTCCGGCGAGCCGGCGAGCCTGGTGGCGAGCTCCTGCACGCCGTGCACGGCACCCCGCCAGTAGTCGCGGACGTGGTCGCGGAAGCGGTCGTTCCACTCGTGCCAGCCCGGGCCCCAGTTGCCCACCTGGTAGCCGAACGGGCCGATGTCCCAGGGCTCGGCGATGATCTTGATGTCGTCGAACGTGGGGTCCGACGCCAGCGCCTGCTTGAACGGGTGGTGCTGGTCGACGTGGTGGTTGTGGTCGCGGATCAGCGTGGTGGCGAGGTCGAAGCGGAAGCCGTCGACGCCCATCTCGCTGACCCAGTAGCGCAGCGAGTCGAGCACCAGCTGGCGCACCATCGGGTGCGAGGTGTCGACAGAGTTGCCGCAGCCCGTCACGTCGTAGTCGTCGCGGTGGTCGTTGGTGAGGCGGTAATAGGCGTGGTGGTCCAGGCCGCGCATCGAGAGGGTCGGGCCCTCGTGGCCGCCCTCGCCGGTGTGGTTGTAGACGACGTCGAGGAGCACCTCGATGCCCGCCTCGTGCAGCGCGGACACCATGGTCTTGAAGTCGGCCACCTGGTTGCCGAACGTGCCGAGCGTGCCGTAGAAGGCGTGCGGCGCGAAGAAGCCGAGCGTGTTGTAGCCCCAGTAGTTGCTGAGTCCCTTGTGCGCGATGAACGGCTCGGAGACGAAGTGGTGCAGCGGCAGGAACTCGACGGCGGTGACGCCGAGGTCCACGAGGTAGGAGATCACCGCGGGGTCGGCCATCGCGAGGTAGGAGCCGCGCAGGTGCTCGGGGACCTCGGGGTGCAGCCGGGTGAAGCCGCGCAGATGGGTCTCGTAGATGATCGTCTCGGACATCGGCCTGCGGCGCGCGATGGGCGTGGGCGGGGGCGTGTCCTCCACCACGACGGCCAGCGGGACCGCGCCGAAGGAGTCCTCGGTCGACATCCGGAACGGGTCGCCGACCACGTGGTCGAGGATGGGGCCCCGGAAGTCGACGCCGCCGCTGATGGCGCGCGCGTAGGGGTCGAGCAGCAGGCGGTGCGGATTGAACCGGCTACCAGCCGACGGGTCCCATGGGCCGTGCACGCGGTAGCCGTAGAGCTGCTGGGCGCCGATGCCCGGCACCTCCACCGTCCAGATGCCCTGCTCGCCCGCGAGCATCGGCACGGTGCGCTGCTGGTTGCGCGAGCTGATCAGGACGAGGTCGACGGCGTCGGCGCGCGGCGCCCACAGCCCGAATCGCACGCCGCCTGCGGTGACGCGGGCGCCGAGAAGGGACGTGTCGGGCGTGGTGCGCTGGTGCATTCGGTGGCTTTCGAAGATGGGCGTAACAAGTCCAGTATTTTGCCATTCAACCACCCAAAATCACGAACTGGGACGGGGTGTCGCGGGAAGTACAGTGAGCAGCATGCCCGCCTACCTCGACCACGCGGCCACCTCGCCGCTCCGCCCCGAGGCCCTCGAGGCGTTCGTGGCGGCCGCGGGGATCCTGGGCAATCCGTCGTCGCTGCACCGGCCCGGCCAGCGCGCGAGGGCCGCGCTGGAGGAGGCGCGTGAGGAACTGGCCGCCGCCGTCGGGGCGCACCCGAGCGAGGTGCTCTTCACCTCCGGCGGCTCCGAGGCCGACGCGATCTCCGTCCTGGGCGGCTGGGCGGCGCGCCGCGCCGAAGGTCGGCGGCGCTGCCTGGTGAGCGCCGTGGAGCACCCCGCCGTCGCGGGCGCCGTCGCCCGGGGCGCCGAGACGCTGCCTGTGGGGCGCGACGGGATCGTCGACCTGGGTGCGGCCGAGGAACTGATCGACGACGCGGTGGGCCTGGTGAGCGTGCTGGTGGTGAACAACGAGACGGGCGTGGTCCAGCCGGTGACCGCGGTGGCGCGGATGGCGGCCGCGCGCGGTGCGTGGTTCCACAGCGACGCGGTACAGGCGCTCGGGCACGTGCCGCTCGACTTCGCGGCCGACGGGGCGGACCTGATGAGCCTGTCGGCGCACAAGGTCGGCGGCCCCGTGGGCGTCGGTGCGCTGCTGGCCCGGCGCGAGGTCGCTCCGCAGCCCATCGGGCTCGGCGGGGGCCAGGAGCGTGAGGTGCGGTCCGGCACCCAGGCCGTCGCGCTCGCGGCGGGGTTCGCGCGTGCGGCGAGCCTCGCCGTCGCCGAGCTCGCCGCCGAGGCCCCGCGGCTGGCGGCGCTCCGCGACGAGATCGCCCGAATCGCCGTCGCCTCGGGCGCGACGCTGAACAGCCGACCCGACGGCGCGCCGCACATCGTCAACGCCACGTTCCCCGGCGTCCGGGCCGACGACCTGCTCTTCCTGCTCGACCAACGCGGCGTGCACGCCAGCGTCGGGTCGGCCTGCCGGGCGGGCGTCCACCAGCCGAGCGAGGTGCTGCTCGCGATGGGTCGCACGCCCGAGGAGGCGACGCAGTCGGTGCGGTTCTCGCTGGGCCGCACGACGAGCCCCGCCGACATCGCGCTGCTGGCGGAGGTGCTGCCGGACGCTGTCGGCCGGGCCTGCGGCGCCGCCTGAGGGCGGGCTCAGCCGAGGACGAGAGCCCCGACGAGGCCGATCGCGCCGATGATGCCCGTGGCCGCGGCGGCGAGGCCGAGCGTGCGGCCGCCCACCCGGAGCATCGCGCGGACGTCCACGCCGAGGCCGAGCGCGAGCATCGCGGCCGAGAGCAGCAGCCGCTGCGCCAGCGCGCAGACGTCGAGGAGGGCCGTCGGCAGCCAGCCCGTGCTGCGCGCGATCATGGCGACGATGAAGCCGGCGACGAACAGCGGGACGATGGGTGGGAGACGCACCTCGCGCCCGGCCTCGCGGGCCTCGGCGCGGCGGCGGACCGCGAGCAGCGCCATGAGCGGCGCGAGCAGGAGGACGCGCGAGAGCTTCACCGTGACCGCGACGGCCAGGGCATCCGGGCCCACCAGGCCGGCCGCGGCCACCACCTGGGCCACCTCGTGCGTCGAGGCGCCGATCCAGATCCCGCCCGCGTGCGGCGAGAGGTGCAGCAGACCCACCAGCAGCGGCATCAGGGGGATCATCAGCGTGCCGAAGAGCACCACCAGTGCGATCGCCGTGGCCGTCTCCTCCTCCTCGCCGTCGACCACGTCCTCGGCCGCGGCCACGGCGGCCGCGCCGCAGATCGAGAAACCGGCCGCGATGAGCGTCGACTGCGGCCCGGTGAGGCCCAGCGCGCGGCCGAGCGCGACCGTCGCGGCGAAGGTGACGCCCACGGCCGCGATCACCAGGAGGATGGTGCCCGCCCCGAGCCCGAGCACGTCCACCAGGGAGATCTGCAGCCCGAGCAACACGATCCCCGCGCGCAGCAACTGTCGGCCCGCGAAGCCGGTGCCCGGCGCCCAGGACGCCCGCACGCCGACGGTGTTGCGCCACGTGACGCCGATGAGGATCGCGATCAGCAGCGGGCTCACGCTCGGCAGCACCGCGCCGATGGCGACGGCGACGGCGGCGCCGAGGAGGCAGAAGAGGAGTCCGGGCCACAGCCGGCGGGTCGAGGTCATGACCTGCAGCCTCGCCGTCGGCCGGCCTCGAGCGGTAACCCGGGCGCGACATGAGGCCATATGATCCGGATATGACCTCACCCGAGCCTGGGCTCGCCGGGCTCCGCCTGCTGCTCGCGATCGCCGACGAGGGCGCTCTGGGTGCCGCCGCCCGCGAGGTGGGCATGGCGCAGTCCAACGCGAGCAGGGCCATCGCCTCGCTGGAGCGCCGGCTGGCCCTGCCCCTGGTGCGCCGCAGTGCGCAGGGCTCGGAACTCACCGCCGAGGGCAGGGTCGTCGCCGAGTGGGCCGCGCCTGTCGTCGAGGCGATGGATCGGCTGGTGGCGGGGACCGCCGCGCTGCGCGCCGTCGGCACCGAGCTGACGGTGAGCGTGAGCATGACCATCGCCGAGGCGCTGGCGCCGCGCTGGCTCGCGGTGCTGCGCCGCGAGCGGCCCGGCCTGGAGATCAGCATCCGCATCCTCAACTCGCAGGGCGTGATCGACGACGTGCGGCACGGCCGCTCCGCGCTGGGCTTCGTCGAGACGCCGGACATCCCGGCTGATCTCGGGCGCGAGCGCGTGGCCCGCGACCAACTGGAGGCCGTCGTAGCGCCCAGCCATCCCTGGGCCGACCGCAAGGGCGGCGTCACGCTGGCCGAGCTCGCGGCGACCCCGCTCGTCGAACGCGAGCCCGGATCGGGCACGCGGCTCTTCCTGGAGCGCGCCGTCGAGGAGGCGCTTGGTTCGGTCGCGCGGCCGCGGCCGGTGGCGGAGCTGACGAGCAACTCGGCCATCGCGGCCAGCGTCATCGCCGGTCTCGGGCCCGCCGTGCTCGGCCGCTCGGCGGTGGCGGGCCCGCTGGCCGCGGGCCGGATGCTGTCCGTGCCGATCGTCGACGGCCCCATCGTGCGGGACCTGAACGCCGTCTGGGCGGGCCCCGGCCGGCCCACCGGCGCCGCGGCCCGGCTGCTGGCGATCGCCGGCGCCGTAGACTGAGTGGCTCGCGGAACAAGGACGAGGGAGGTAAACAAGGTGCGCGTACTGGTGGCCATGTCGGGCGGGGTGGACTCCGCCGTCGCCGCGGCGCGCCTCGTGCAAGCCGGCCACGACGTCACGGGCGTGCATCTCGCGCTGTCGAAGAACCCGGCGTCCTATCGGTCCGGCGCGCGCGGCTGCTGCTCGCTCGAGGACTCGCACGACGCGCGGCGGGTGGCAGACAAGCTCGACATCCCGTTCTACGTGTGGGACTTCGCCGAGGAGTTCCACGAGGCCGTCGTCGAGGACTTCGTCGCCGAGTACCGCGCCGGCCGCACCCCCAACCCGTGCCTGCGCTGCAACGAGAAGATCAAGTTCGCCGCCGTGCTCGACCGCGGGCTGGCCCTCGGCTTCGACGCCGTGGCCACCGGGCACTACGCAGACCTGCGGCGGCATCCCGACGGCACCGTCACACTGCACCGCGCGGCCGACCAGGCGAAGGACCAGTCCTACGTGCTCGGCATGCTGAACCAGCGGCAGCTCGCGCGCTGCCTCTTCCCACTGTTCGACGTGGAGAAGCCTGTTGTGCGCGAGGAGGCCCGCGCGCTGGGCTTCGGCGTCGCGAAGAAGCCCGACTCGCACGACATCTGTTTCATCGCCGACGGCGACACCCAGGGCTTCCTGGCGCGCCACCTGGACGACGCGCCGGGCGACATCGTCGACGCCGACGGCCAGGTGCTCGGGCAGCATCGCGGCACGCACCGCTACACCGTCGGGCAGCGCAAGGGTCTCGACCTGCGCGTCCCTGCCCCCACGGGCGAGCCGCGCTACGTGCTGCGCATCGAGCCCGTGACCAGCACCGTCGTCGTGGGCGCGCGCGAGGAGCTGGCCGTGACGCTGCTCACCGGCATCCGCCCCACCTGGACGGGCGACCCCGTCGACGGCCCCTGGCGCGGTCAGGCCCAGTACCGGGCCCACGGCGTACCGCAGGACGCGACGATCGAGGTGGTCGACGGGCGGCTGGTCGTCGCGCTCGACGAGCCCGCGGTGGGCGTCGCGCCCGGCCAGACCGTGGTCGTCTACGTCCGCGATCGCGTGGTGGGCAGCGCCGTCATCGAGGACGCGCGGCGATGAGGATCACCGCCGCCGGCTCGCTGCCCGGCGACGACTTCCGCGGCGCGCTCGCCGCCATGGCGGAGGCGCTACCGGACGTGCTGCCGCTGCCCGAGCTGCCGGCCCGCGGGGTCGGCTCCGACATGATCGGGCGCGCGCTGGGCCTCGTCTCTGGGCTCGGTTTCGACCTGCAGCCCGCCGGCTGGCGGCTGACGTCGCACCCCGGCGCGGATCACCGCCGCGCGCAGGCGCGGTGGCGGCAGGACCTCGACGACGCGGAGGAGCTGCTGCAGGGCTTCGACGGCGTGCTGAAGGTCGGCGTCGCGGGGCCGTGGACGCTCGCCGCCTCGGTCGAGCGGCCGGCGGGCGACCGCCTGCTGGCCGACCACGGCGCGCGCCGCGAGCTGGCGCAGGCGCTCGTGGCCGGCGTCGAGGAGCTTCGCGGTGAGCTCGCGCGCCGGGTGCCTGCTGCGACGGTGTGGCTGCAGGTCGACGAGCCGTCGCTGGTCGCCGTGCGTGCCGGCGCCATCCCCACGGCCAGCGGCTTCTCCCGGCACCGCGCGGTTGACGACGCGGAGATCGTCGAGGCGCTCGGCCCGCTGGCGCGCTCGCGCGCGGACGGTGCCTGGTCCGTGCTGCACTGTTGCGCGCCCGGCGACTGGCTGGACCTCGCCGGCCGTGCGGGATTCGACGCCGTCTCCGTGGACGCCGCGCTGGTCAGCCGCGAGGAGCTGGTGGCCTGGGCCGACGCCCGCCGCGGCCTGTTGCTCGGCGTCGTCGACACCGCCGCCCGCGACGTCATGCCGGTGGACGAGATCGTACGCCGCACCCTCACGCTCTGGCGGCAGCTGCAGGTGGAGCCGTACGACGACCTGCTGCTCAGCACCGCCTGCGGCCTCGGCCTCTGGCGCGCAGCCGACGTCCTGCCCCAGCTGGCCGCGCTCCGCCGCGCCGCGGCCCTCGTGGAGGAGTCGATCGCCCGATGACCGACGGCGGGTACCATCGGCGCATGCGAGTGTTCTCGAACCTCAACCTCGACGACTCGGCGCCCGTGCGCGCCCACGCCGGCCGGGGCGTGTGGGGGCCCAAGGGCGTGCCCACCACGCGGTTCAAGAAGGTTCAGCGGTTCGTGACGCCGTTCGTCGTCGTCGGCATCGCCGTCGCGCTGTTCTTCCTCGGTCGGATGTTCTACCTGATCCTCACCTAGGATGTGACCCGCCGCGACAGCGGCAGCCGACAACACGAGGAGCAGCGAAGTGGGTCTCACCGCCGACGACGTGGCTCGGTTGGGCGCTTTGGCGCGCATCCAGCTCAGTGAGCAGGAGTGCGCGGAGCTGGCCCCCGAGCTGGACGTCATCCTGGAGTCCGTGAGGAGCGTCTCGGAGGTGGCCGGGCCGGACGTGCCGATGGCCACGCACGCCATCCCGATGACCAACGTGTTCCGCGTCGACGAGGTCCGCCCCTCGCTCACCCCGGCCGAGGCGCTGTCCGGCGCCCCGGACCAGGAGGACGGCCGGTTCCGCGTCCCGAAGATCCTGAGCGAGGACTGAGCGATGTCGATCCTGACGCTGACCGCGGCCGAACTCGGCCGCCGCCTCGCCGCCCGCGAGCTCACCTCCGAGGAGCTCACGCGGGCCTGCCTCGCGCAGATCGAGGCCCTGAACCCCACGCTGAACGTGTTCCTCTCGGTCGACCCCGAGGGCGCGCTCGCCGCGGCCCGGGCCGTCGACGCCCGGCGCGCGGCGGGTGAGGAGCTGGGCCCGCTGGCCGGCATCCCCATCGCGGTCAAGGACAACTTCTGCACCACGGACCAGCCGACCACCTGCGGGTCGCGCATGCTGCAGGGCTGGGTGCCGCCGTACGACGCGACCGTCGTGTCGCGCCTCCGCGCGGCCGGCCTGGTCATCGTCGGCAAGACGAACATGGACGAGTTCGCCATGGGCTCGTCGACGGAGACGTCGTTCTACGGCCCCACCCGCAACCCGTGGGATCCCGAGCGGATCCCCGGCGGCTCCGGCGGTGGCTCCGCGGCCGCCGTCGCCTCGTTCATGGTGCCGCTGGCCGTCGGGTCGGATACCGGCGGCTCGATCCGCCAGCCCGGCGCCGTCACCGGCACCGTCGGCGTGAAGCCCACCTATGGTGCAGTGTCCCGCTACGGCCTCGTCGCGATGGCCTCCAGCCTCGACCAGCCCGGCCCGTGCGCCCGCACGGCCGAGGACGCGGCGCTGCTGCAGCAGGTCATCGGCGGCTACGACGCGTTCGACTCGGCCTCCATCGACAGCCCCGTGCCCGACCTGCTCGCCGCCGCCCGCGCCACCGACCTGGCCGGCGTGCGCGTCGGGGTCGTCGCCGAGTTCCAGGGCGACGGCTACGAGGAGGGCGTACTCGCCCGCTTCCAGGAGGCGGTCGACGTGCTGCGCGAGGCCGGCGCCGAGATCGTCGAGGTGTCCTGCCCCGCGTTCTCCTACGCCCTGCCGGCGTACTACCTCATCCAGCCCGCCGAGCTGAGCTCCAACCTGGCCCGCTTCGACGGCATGCGCTACGGCCTGCGCGCCGGCGACGACGGCGCCCGATCCGCCGAGGAGGTCATGAACCTCACGCGCGAGGAGGGCTTCGGTCGCGAGGCGAAGCGGCGCATCATCATCGGCACCTACGCGCTGTCGGCCGGTTACTACGACGCGTTCTACGGCTCGGCCCAGAAGGTGCGTTCGCTCATCCAGGCCGACTTCGACAAGGCCTTCGCCGCCGTCGACGTGCTGATCTCGCCGACCACCCCCACCGTCGCGTTCCGGATCGGGGAGCGGATGAGCGACCCGATGAGCATGTACCTCGCCGACCTCTGCACCATCCCGTCCAACATGGCGGGCAACGCGTCGGCGTCGTTCCCCGCAGGCCTCAGCGAGGGCCTGCCCGTGGGGCTGCAGGTGATGGCCCCGCCGATGGCCGACGCCCGGCTCTACCGCATCGGCGGCGTGCTCGAGCGCGCCCTGGAACAGCGGTGGGGCGGACCGCTGCTGCGGCAGCTCACCCAGATCGACGGCTCGAAGGCGGTGCTCGGATGACCGAGACGGTGGACTACGACGACCTGCTGACGCGCTACGAGCCCGCGCTCGGGCTCGAGGTGCACGTGGAACTGAACACGGCGTCGAAGATGTTCTGCGGCTGCGCCAACGAGTTCGGCGGCGCGCCCAACTCGCACGTCTGCCCGGTGTGCCTCGGCCTTCCCGGCTCGCTGCCGGTGATCAACGGGAAGGCCGTCGAGTCGGCCATCCGGATCGGGCTGGCGCTCAACTGCCGGATCGCCGAATGGTGCCGCATGGCCAGGAAGAACTACTTCTACCCGGACATGACGAAGAACTTCCAGACCTCGCAGTACGACGAGCCCATCGCCTTCGACGGCTGGGTGGACGTCGAGGTGGACGGCACGACCTACCGGGTCGAGATCGAGCGCGCGCACATGGAGGAGGACGCAGGCAAGGCCACGCACGTGGGCACGTCGGGTCGCATCCAGGGCGCCGACTACTCGCTGATCGACTACAACCGCGCCGGCGTCCCGCTGATCGAGATCGTCACCAAGCCCGTGCGCGGCGCGGGGGAGAAGGCGCCGGAGGTGGCGCGCGCCTACGTCGCGCACCTGCGCGAGCTGATGAAGGCCCTCGGCGTGTCCGACGTGCGGATGGAGCAGGGGTCGCTGCGCTGCGACGCGAACGTGTCGCTGGCGCCCATCGGCTCCGAGGCGCTGGGCACGCGGACTGAGACGAAGAACGTCAACTCGCTGCGCTCCATCGAGCGCGCGGTCCGGTTCGAGATGTGCCGCCAGGCCGCGGTGCTCGACGCCGGTGGGTCCGTGACGCAGGAGACGCGGCACTTCCACGAGTCGGACGGCAGCACGTCGTCGGGTCGGCCGAAGTCGGACGCCGAGGACTACCGCTACTTCGCCGAGCCCGACCTGATGCCCATCGCGCCCAGCCGCGAGTGGGTCGAGGAGCTGCGCGCGACGCTGCCCGAGCCGCCGGCCGAGCGTCGGCGTCGGCTGCAGGACAGCTGGGGCTTCAGCGATATCGACTTCGCCGCCGTGGTGAACGCGGGCGCGCTGGCGCTCGTCGAGGAGACGGTCGCGGCCGGGGCGACGCCTGCGGCGGCCCGAAAGTGGTGGGTCACCGAGCTCGCCCGGCGCGCCAACGAGGCTGCCGTCGAGCTGGAAGAGCTGTCGATCACGCCCGGCCAGGTGGCTGCGGTACAGGCGCTGGTCGACGAGGGCCTGGTCAACGACAAGCTCGCCCGTCAGGTGATCGAGGGCGTGCTGGCCGGCGAGGGTGAGCCCTCCGAGGTCGTCACCGCCCGGGGCCTCGCCGTCGTCTCGGACGAGGGCGCGCTGAGCGCCGCCGTCGACGAGGTGATCGCTGCCAACCCGGATGTGGCGGACAAGATCCGTGACGGCAAGGTCCAGGCCGCCGGCGCGCTGATCGGCCAGGTGATGAAAGCGATGCGCGGTCAGGCAGACGCGGCGAAAGTCCGCGAGTTGATCCTGGCCAAGCTGTCCTGACGCCTCACCCATCGCGCTCGGGGCCCTGTAACCGCGCCTCCCACCGTGAAGGCTGCGGTGGTACGTTGGTGCAATGAGTACCACGTTTCATGCTTTGCTGGGAGACCGAGGGCGTCTGGTTGTCCCCGCTGAACTGCGTGCTCGCCAGGGCTGGGAACAGGGCGACCCGCTGCTGTTCATCGAGACCCCGGATGGTGTGGTGCTGATGACGCGCGAACAGTCGAAGGCGACCGTGCGAAGACAGCTGGCGGCCGGTGGGAGCCTTGTCGAGGCGCTGATGGCCGAGCGGCGCGCCGCAGCCGCTCAGGAGGACATCGCGTGATCGTGCTCGACGCATCGGCTCTGCTCGCCTATCTGCGCGGCGAGCCGGGCGCGGACCGGGTTGAGGACGCGCTCCCTGAAGGCGTGGTCGGCGCGGCCAATTGGTCGGAGGTGGCCCAGAAGGTGATCGCCGCGGGTGGTGACTGGGGCCATGCGAAAGTGCTCTTGATGAGCTACGGCCTCCAGATTGAACCGGTGACCGATGCCGACGCCGAGTGCGCGGCCACGCTGTGGCGCGCGGGATCAGGCCTATCGCTCGGCGATCGCTTGTGCGTGGCGCTAGGTCGCCGCCTGGGTCTGGCGGTACTCACCGCGGACCGGGCCTGGGGAGAGTCGCCGGGCATCGAGCAACTCCGTTAGTTCGCCAGGTATCTCACGCGTCCCTCGCGTGGAACACCACCGCGCTGAGCGTCGCAGCGGTGATCACCCAGGCCAGGAGCACGGCTCCGCCCGTCTGCCAGTCCCAGGCGTCCGCCGCGGGCGGAAGATAGAGGCGGGACCCGGCCCGGTCGGGCAGCCAGCGGGCGTGCTCCGTGATGGTCGTGAGCAGCGGCGAGACGATCAACACCAGGGACTCAAGGACCACCAGCGAGGCGACCAGCCCGCGGAGCAGCACCGTCGCGCACAGGGCAAAGAGCCCGATGAGGGCCAGATAGGCGACCATGCCAGCCAGCCGACCCCCGTCGGGCGACACCGCAACGCCACGGCGTGCGAGGACGATCCCCGCGGCCAGGGCTGCGGTCGCGACGGTGAGTATCGCCGTCGCCGTGGTCGCGAGGAGCCCCGCGGCGGCCTTGCCCGCGAGCAGGACGGGCCGCCGGGGGACGGCCACGAGGGTGGTCGCGATCTGCCGTCCGCTGTATTCACTGGCGACGGCGAGGATGCCCAGCAGGATGGTGCCCACCTGCAGGAAGCCGACGGTGGGTGCAAGCGCCTCGGAGATCTCCGTCACGCCGGGGTGCGAGGCCACCGCGGCGCCGAGGATGCCGCCGGCCGCCACCGTGCCGACCGCGGTCGCCCACACGGCGGGCAGGGTGCCGAGCTTCAGGAGCTCGGCGGACACGACGCGCCTCACGCGTCCCTCCGGACGAACGCGACGGCGCCGGCCGCCAGCAGCGCCGAGACCCAGGCGCCCATCACCAGAGCACCCACCACGGGGTCGAGCGCGTCGTCGACCATGGCCCACGTCTCGTCCGCGAACAGGCGCATGCCTGCGAGGTCCGGCAGGTAGTAGGCGAGCGGGGTGAGCTGGGACAGCAGGATCGAGAACGAGACCAAGGAGCTGTTCGCGATCAGGATGACGAGCGGGACGACGCCGCTGCGGGCGAGCGCCGCGATGCCGAGCGCGAGGAGCGCCGTCAGCACCCAGTACAGCGACACCCCGCCGCTCCGGACCGCGAGGTCCTGCAGCGACTCGGCGGGCGTCGTCCCGATGATGGCCCGGGTGAGGGCGAGGCTGGTGGGGAGCGAGAGGGCTGCGAGCAGCGCGACGAGCAGGACGACGGTGACGGCCTTGGCGGCGAACACGGCCACGCGGCGCGGCGCCGCCGTCAGCGTGGCGGAGATCTGGCGGCTGCCGCCCGCGTCGGGGCTGTTGACGGCGTACTCGCTGCTCATCGCCACCACGCCGAGGATGACGGCGCCGACGGTGCCGAGTGGGGTCGCAGAGAATGCCGCCTCCACCGACGACGTGTAGCCGAGGTTCTCGAGGTGGCCGGCGGCGATGTCGGCCCGCACGCCGTTGGCGTTGTACGCGGCGAGTGCCACGGATGCGGCGAGCGAGATGCCCCCGGCCACGTAGGTAGCGGGCAGCGAGATGGCCTTCGAGATCTCGGCCGCGAGGATGCGCGGGAAACTCATCGTTCCTCCGACCCGCCGGTCAGTCCGAAGAACGCGTCCTCGAGGCTGGCGTAGCCGGCCGACACCTCGGCGAGCGGCCCTTGACGCACCACGCGGCCGCCCGCGATCACCACCAGGTCGTCGGCGATCTCGGCCACCTCGCCCATCAGATGGCTGGACAGCAGCACCGTGCCGCCGTCG
The DNA here is from genome assembly GCA_047602285.1 of Arachnia sp. Lineage (GTDB taxonomy): Bacteria > Actinomycetota > Actinomycetes > Propionibacteriales > Propionibacteriaceae > Arachnia. The sequence continues at coordinate 397,863 of JASGHR010000001.1, read as the reverse complement.
TCGGCGTACCGCCGCAACAGGCGACGGATCCAGCGGATCCCCTCGGGGTCCAGGCCGTTGACCGGCTCGTCGAGCACGAGCGCCGACGGCTCGCCCAGGAGCGCCGCGGCCAGGCCGAGCCGCTGTCCCATGCCCAGCGAGAACGTGCCCACCCGCGCGCGGCGGGCCTCCCAGAGGCCGACGTCGGCGAGCACCTGGTCGACGCGGCTTCTGGGGAGCCCGGCCGCGGCGGCGACCCAGGCGAGGTGCCCGCGCGCCGCCCGCGACCGATGCGCGCCCGAGCCGTCGAGCATGGCCCCGACGGCGCGGGCCGGGTGCCGCAGGGTGGGATACGGGATGCCGTCGACGAGGGCCGAGCCCGTGGTCGCGCGGTCGAGCCCGAGCAGGATCCGCAGGGTCGAGGACTTGCCCGCGCCGTTCGGCCCGAGGAAGGCGGTGACGCGGCCGGGGAGGGCCTCGAAGGTGACGTCGGAGAGGACCGTGCGCGGCCCGTGGCGCTTGCTGAGGTGGTTGATGGAGATCACGTATCCATGCCACCAGCCGATCGGCGCCGCGTCTCCGGCCTACGGACGGGTCTTGCGGCTCAGGGACTCGGGCCGCGGACCTCCGCCCGTGGGCCGATGTTCCTGTCGGACGGCGTGGCTAGGGTCGAGGGATGCAGGACGAACAACCGACGTGGCGGTCGCGGGCGTGGCTGGCCGCTGCCCTGGTGATCCTCGGGATCGGCGCGGTGATCGCGCTCGCCGGTTTTGAGAACGCCGCGGCCGCCGGGTCGGTGTTGGGCGCGGCGGCGGTCGCGGTGGCCGCGGTCGTCGTCTGGGCGGCGCTGCGCACCCGCGCGGAGCGCCGACGCTACGAGGACGAGCTGGCCGCCTGGGCCGCCGAGCGGGCGGCGGGAGCGGAGCGCTTGCGGATCGCGCGCGAGCTGCACGACGTGGTCTCGCACGGCCTCGGCGCCATCACGGTGCGCGCAGCCGTGGCCCGCCGGACCGGGGGCAGCGAGGACGACGCCCTGGCCGACATCGAACGCGCCAGCCGACAGGCCACCACCGAGTTGCGGCGGATGCTGACGGTGCTGCGCAGCCCGGAGCCCGCTCCACTCCGCCCGGCCGAGACGCTCGCCGACCTGCCCGAGATCGTGCGGCGGGCCGTCGATACCGGGCTCGCCGTCGAGTTGGTGAGCGAGGACCTCGGCGAGGTCTCGGCGGGGGCGCAGCTGACGATCGTCGCGGTGGTGCGCGAGGCGCTGCACAACGTCGCGGTGCACGCGGGCCCCGCCTCGGCCGTCGTGCGGATCGGCAGGCGCCCAGGGGGAGTGGCGGTCGAGGTGGTCGACGACGGCCGGGCGGAAGGCTGGCGGGCGCAGCGGGGTGCGGGGCGTGGCCTCGACGGGTTGCGCGAGCGACTCGAAGCCCTCGGCGGCTCCCTCGAAGCGGGCCGGCACGGCGTGGGATGGCGGCTGGTCGCCGTCGTCCCGGAGGAGCCCGCGCCATGAGCGGTCCACCGATCCGCGTGCTGGTGGCCGACGACCAGCCGCTCATCCGCTACAGCCTCCGCGCGCTCGTCGAGGGCGAGGCCGACCTCGAACTGGCCGGCGAGGCCTCAACCGCCCGCGAGGCGGTGCGCGTCGCCGCCGCGACTCGCCCGGACGTCGTCCTGATGGACATCCGGATGCCCGACGGCGACGGCATCGACGCCACCCGCGCCATCCTGGCCGATCCCGCCTCGGCCGGGTGCCGCATCCTCGTGGTCAGCATGTTCGAGCTCGACGAGTACGTCTACGCCGCGCTCCGCGCAGGGGCCAGCGGGTTCCTGCTGAAGGACACCGAGCCCGACCGGCTGCTGGAGGCGATCCGCCGCACGCACGACGGCGAGTCGCTGTTCGCGCCGTCGGTGCTGACCCGGCTCGTCGCGCACTACGTCGGCCGTTCGTCGGAGGCGCCGACGCCGCCGGGCGTGCTGACGCCCAGGGAGGTCGAGGTGCTGACGCTGGTGGGGTGCGGCCTGACGAACCACGAGGTGGCCGCGCAGCTGGTCATCTCGGTGAAGACGGTCAAGACGCATATCGGCAGCCTGCTGGCCAAGCTGCAGGCGCGCGATCGCGCCCAGCTGGTGATCGCCGCCTACGAAGCCGGGCTGGTCGGGCTGACGCGCCACCATGACCGGCGGGGCGGTACGTTTGAGGCATGAGTGGGTCGCCGGCTGGGGTGCGCATGATCATTCACGTCTCGGCAGTGGTGCTGCGCGATGCGCGCGGCCGGATCCTGATGGTGCGCAAACGGGGCACGTCGATGTGGATGAACCCGGGCGGCAAGCCCGAAGAGGGGGAGTCGGCGGAGGAGTGCGCGGCGCGCGAGGTGCGTGAGGAGCTCGGCCTGCGGCTCGACACGGCGCGCCTCCTGCCGCTCGGGGAGTTCGCCGCGCCCGCGGCGAACGAGGCCGGGCACACCGTGGTGGCCGACGTCTTCGCCTGGCCGGAGGCGGTCGCGGCCGACGTGGTGCCGACCGCCGAGATCGAGGAGACCCGATGGGTCACGTCCACGGACCTGGCCGACGACACCCTCGCGCCGCTGTTCCTCGAGCACATCGCGCCCGCCCTCGGCCTGACAGCCTGACCGATGGCCGGTCCTGTCGAGCGGGTGCGCGCGTTGATCGGTTCCGCGATCAGGTCGAAGGTCGCGGGCCCGGACCCCGAGGCTCGCGAGCGGCGCATCTGGGGCGCCGCGGGTGAGCGCTGGCACCGGCCGTCGGATGCCATCTGGCGCGTCAACCGCGACGCGGCCATGTACGCCGGCGGCATCCGCGCGCTGCTGCTGCAGGCGCTGCACCCGGCCGCGATGGCCGGCGTCGCGGGGCACTCCGGCTACCGCTCCGACCCGTGGGGTCGCCTGCAGCGCACCGGTGAGTTCATCGCCATGACCACCTACGGGCCCGTCGCGTCGGCCGAGGAGCTGATCGCCCGGATCCGTGCCGTCCACGAGCGCGTGCGCGGCAAGACCGACGACGGCACGCCCTATCGCGCGTCCGACCCGCACCTGCTGGCCTGGGTGCACGCCGCGGAGACGCGCAGCTTCCTGGTGGCCTACCAGCATTTCGGTGCGGCCCTGCTGACGCCCGCGGAGGCCGACCAGTACGTCGCCTCGGCGGCCCCCGTCGGCGAGCTGCTGGGCGCCGTCGACCTGCCGCGCTCCGAGGCCGACCTCGTGGCAGCCATCGACGCCTACCGCCCGGAGCTCAGGGCCTCGCCCGCCGCGCTCGACACCGTCGACTTCCTGCTCAAGACGCCCCCGGTGCCCTGGCCGGGCAAGCTCGGCTACTGGATGCTGGCCGCCGGCGCCATCGCGACGCTGCCCCGCTGGGCGCGGGAGCTGCTCGGGCTGCCGACGTCGCGCTGGTTCGACCGGCTCGTCGGCCTGCCGCTCGGTCGGTTCGCGACGCGGGTGGCCGGGTGGGCCATCGAGACGCCGAGGACGGTGGCAGAGTAGGGCCCATGTCCGACTCTGCATCCGTTTCCCCCTGGCACGACCTCGACGCCTACATCGCCACCCCTCGCCTGACCGGCTTGACGCTCAGCCCGGATGGCTCGACGCTCGTGGCCGCCGTGCAGGGCCCTGACGCCGACGTCACCGGCTACACGACGGCGCTCTGGCGCGTGGACCCGACCGGTGCCCGACCCGCCGCGCGCTTCACGCGCGGCATCTCCGGCGAGGCCGTCTCCTCGTTCCTGGCCGACGGCTCGCTCCTGTTCACCGCGAAGCGCGAGCTCGCCGCGCGCGACGGCGACAAGCCGTCGGAGTCCACGGCCGCGCTCTGGTGCCTGCCGAGCGGCGGCGGCGAGGCCTACGAGGTCGCGCGCCGCGACGGCGGCTGGGGCCAGGTGCTCGCCGCGCCCGGATCGGACCGCGTGCTGCTCGGCGTTCCGGTGCACGCCGGCGTCGCGAACGACGAGGAGGACGCGAAGCTGCGCGCCGCGCGCCGGGACAAGAAGGTTTCCGCGCTGCTGCACACGGGCTACCCGGTGCGGCTCTGGGACCACGACCTGGGCCAGGAGCGCACCCGGCTGCGCGTCGCGACCGTGGCCGGAGAGGCCGACCTCCGGCTCGACGACATCCGCGACCTCAGCGGCGACGCCGGCACCAGCCTCGGAGCCGCGACGATCTCACGCGACGGGTCGACGATCGTCGCCGAGTGGCGCGAGAGCCGTCCGCACGGCGTGACCGTGACCTCGCTGGTCCGCTTCGACCCCGCGACGGGCGCGCGCACGGTCGTGGCCGCGGCGGAGGGCGCCGAGTTCGCCGATCCGGTGCTGAGCGACGACGGGCGCTGGCTCGTCGCGCTGCGGGAAGCCGAGTCGACGCCGGAGCAGGCGCCGCGCGACGGCCTGTGGCTCGTCGACCTCCTGAGCGGCGAGGGCCGACCCCTCGCGGCCGAGTGGGACCGCTGGCCGAGCCCCGTCGCCTTCAGCTCCGACGCGGCCACGGTCTACGTGGTGGCGGACGAGGACGGCGCCGCGCCGGTGTTCGCCGTCGATGTCGCCTCCGGGGCCGTGCGTCGGCTGACCCAGGAGGGGGCGCACAGCTCCGTCCGGCTCAGCCCCGACGGCGCGACCCTCTACGCGCTCCGCAGCGCCTGGGACAAACCCGGCGACATCGTGGCCATCGACATCGCGACCGCCACCTCGACCGTGCTGCCGTCGCCGGTCTTCTACCCGGCCCTCCCCGGACGGGGGGAGCGGGTCGAGGCCACGGCGGCCGACGGCACCCGCGTGCCGGGCTGGCTGGTGCTGCCCGACGGCGCCTCGGCCGAGCAGCCCGCCTCCCTCACGCTCTGGGTGCACGGCGGCCCGCTCAGCTCCTGGAACTCCTGGTCGTGGCGCTGGTGCCCCTGGCTGCTCGCCTCGCGTGGTCAGGCCGTGCTCCTGCCGGACCCCGCCCTCTCCACCGGCTACGGCCAGGACATCATCCAGCGCGGCTGGGGCCGCTGGGGCGCCGAGCCGTTCACCGACGTCATGGCCCTGACCGACGCCGTCGAAGCGCGCGCCGACATCCGCGGCGACGACTCGGTGATGATGGGCGGCTCGTTCGGCGGGTACATGGCCAACTGGATCGCGACGCAGACCGATCGGTTCACCGCGATCGTCAGCCACGCCTCGCTGTGGAACCTGGAGAGCTTCGGCCCCACCACGGACGCCTCCTGGTACTGGGGCCGCGAGCTGAGCCCGCAGATGGTGAAGGAGTATTCGCCGCACCGTTACGCCGATCGGATCAGCACGCCCATGCTGGTCATCCACGGCGATCGCGACTACCGCGTCCCGATCGGTGAGGGCCTCGCGCTGTGGTGGACGCTGAACGAGAACCACAGCGGTGACCCCGCCCACCTCAAGCACCGGTTCCTGTACTTCCCCGACGAGAACCACTGGGTGCTCACCCCGCAGCACGCGAAGCTCTGGTACCAGACCGTCATCGAGTTCCTGGCGGCGCAGCGCGAGAGCCGACCCTTCGTCGCGCCTGAGCTGCTGTAGCAGTTCAGAGGGGAGAGACGGCAGAGCGCCAGGCGTCCACGACGGCGGGCTCGCCCGTGAGGGCGACGTCCCCGTCGCGGCCGCTCAGGCTCAGCAGCAGCTCGGAAGGCAGGCCGGCAACGGTGAGCGGACGCGGGCCCTTGCCCAGCTGGGCGACCGAGCCCGTGTCCGTGCGGACCAGGCGCACGTGACCCTTCGTCTTCAGCTGCACCCGTCGGCCGAGCACCTGGGCGACGCGCCACAGCTCGTCCTGCTCGGCGTCGCTCAGCGTCTGCGAGCGGTCGTTGGCGCGCAGCACGTCCTCGTGGTGGAGGAAGAACTCCGACGCGTTCACTAGCCGATCCAGCGGGCGCATCAGCCCCGCGGGCGTGCGGATGGCCTCCACCAGCGCGGGGAAGCCCAGCTCGTGCAGCGCCTCGATCTGGATGCGTGCGGTGCGGCCCGCGAACCGCGCCGAACCGATCCCCGGCAGCGCCGACGGGCGGTGCTCGCGGATGTACAGGTGAGCGGCGAGATCTTGCGTCTTCCACCCGGCACACGCCGTGGGCGCGAACGGCCCGAGCTCCTCGAGGAGGTCGGCGAGGGCGGCACGTTGGCGTCGGGCGAAACTCATGGGCTCAGCGTAGTCGCTGGTCTAGGGTTGGGGCCGTGAGTGCGTCGCTCGGAAGCGTGGCTGCAGTGCGCGTCGGGCGCGTGCAGGTGTACGACTGGGCTGGGCGGCTGGTGCCCAGTGGCTGCGCGAAGGAACCTGTCGACGGTGCGATCCGGATCGGTGAGCTGGGGCTGCCCGGCGACGAACAGGCCGACATGGTCAACCACGGCGGGCCCGACAAGGCCGTGCTGCTGTACGCGCGGCACCATTACCCGAGCTGGCGCGCCGACGGCCTCGACCTGCCGGAGGGCGCGTTCTTCGAGAACCTGACCCTCGACGCGCCCGCGACCGACGAACGGAGCGTCCGGCTGGGCGACACGTGGAGGATCGGCGACGCGACCGTCCAGGTCTCGCAGCCGCGGAACCCCTGCTACAAGCTCGCCCGGCGGTGGGGTGTCGACGACCTGGTGGAGCGCGTGCACCGGACGGGACGCTCCGGCTGGTACGTGCGCGTGCTCGAACCGGGCGACGTGACCGCGGGCAGCCCCGTCGTGCTGCTGGACCGGGTTGACGGCGAGCCGAGCATCGCGGAGATCTCCCGCGTGCTGCACGTCGACAAGCGCGACGACGACGGCGCCCGGCGTCTCCTGCGGTCGCGGCTGCTCCTGGACAACACGCGCAGCAAACTCGAGCGTCGCCTGACCGCGCGCGTGGCCCAGGTCGCCCGGGCCGCCGCGGGACCGGCAGAATGAGGCGCATGGTTCAGCTCACGTACAACTCCGACGGGCTCATCCCCGCCATCGCACAGGACGCGGACACGCGCGAGGTGTTGATGATGGCCTGGATGAACGAGGAGGCCCTGCGCCGCACGCTCGCCACGGGCAAGGCGACCTACTGGTCGCGGTCGCGGCAGGAGTACTGGGTCAAGGGCGAGACGTCCGGGCACCACCAGGCGGTGGTCAGCGTCGCCGCGGACTGCGACGGCGACACGCTGCTCGTCACCGTCCGCCAGACCGGCGCCGCGTGCCACACGGGCAACCGCACGTGCTTCTTCACCGAGCTGACGATGGGAGACGTGGCGTGATCATCCAGCCTTCGCAGGAGGAGTTCGTCGAGTTCGCGTCCCGCCGTCGCGTCATCTCCGTCTACGCCCGGCTCCTGGCCGACGACCTCACGCCGGTGGCGCTCTATCGCCAGCTCTGCGGCGACCGGGAGGGCACGTTCCTCTTCGAGTCGGCCGAGTCCGGCGTGTGGTCGCGCTACTCGTTCGTGGGCGTGCGCACGGCCGCGACGCTCACCGAGGTGGACGGTCACGCCGTCTGGGTGGGCCGTGAGCTGGTCGGCATCCCCGAGGGCGGCGATCCGCTGGGTGTGCTCCGCGAGACGCTCGCCGAGCTGGCCACGCCGTCCACCCCTGGTCTGCCGCCGTTCCATGCCGGCATGGTCGGCTATCTAGGCTACGACGTCGTCCGGCGGATCGAACGGATCCCCGAGACCACCGTCGACGACCTGCGCCTGCCCGAGCTGACCATGATGCTGGCCAGCGAGGTGGCCGTGCTCGACCACCACCGCGGCGAGGTCTGGCTGATCGCCAACGCCATCAACTACGACGCGAGCGACGAGGGCGTCGAGCGCGCCTACCGCGACGCCGTCGACGCGGTGACGCGGATGGCCGAGACGCTGCGCCAGCCGCGCGAGGCGATGGTCGCGGTGGAGGGCGAGGCCCGGCTGCCGGAGATCAAGCGCCAGCGCACCTCGGAGGAATACGAGGCCATGGTGGAGGCGGCGAAGGAGGAGATCCGCGCCGGCGAGGCGTTCCAGATCGTGGTCTCCCAGCGCTTCGACGTGCCCACCTCGGCCGACGCGCTGCAGGTCTACCGGGCGCTCCGCCGTACCAACCCCAGCCCGTACCTTTACCTGCTGCGGCTGCACGGCTTCGACGTGGTCGGCTCCAGCCCCGAGGCGCTGGTGACCGTGACCGACGGCGTAGCCACCACGCGGCCGATCGCCGGCTCCCGTCCCCGCGGCACGACGCCGGAGGAGGACAGCAGGCTCGCCGAGGAGCTCAGGGCCGACCCGAAGGAGAAGGCGGAGCACCTCATGCTCGTCGACCTGGGCCGCAACGACCTGGGCCGCATCTCCCAGCCGGGCAGCGTCACGGTGCACGAGTTCATGAAGGTGCGCCGCTACTCGCACATCATGCACCTGGAGGCGGCCGTCTCCGGGCGCGTCGCGGAGGGCCGCTCGGCGCTCGACGCCGTGCTCGCTTGCTTCCCGGCGGGCACGCTCTCCGGCGCGCCCAAGGTGCGGGCGATGGAGATCATCGACGAGCTGGAGCTCAGCCGCCGCGCGCTGTACGGCGGCGTCGTCGGCTATTTCGATTTCGCGGGCAACGCCGACGTCGCGATCGCCATCCGCACCGCGGTGATGGCCGACGGCGTGGCGCACGTCCAGGCCGGGGCGGGCATCGTCGCGGACTCGGTGCCGGAACTGGAGGATGCCGAGTGCTCCCACAAGGCGCGCGCCGTGATATCCGCCATCGGCCGCGCCGAGGCGATGGCCGACCTGTGATCGGCCGCGGCCCCGTCACCCTCGCCGTCGCGGCGGGGGCGCTGACGGCGGGCATCGCCGCGCAGGCCGCGGAATCGCCGGTCGGCTCGCTCGCGTGGGCGGCGGCCGCAGGGATCGGGTTGTCGTTGATGCTGCGCGGTGTCGGCCTGCGGGTCGTCGGCGTGCTCGTCGTGCTGATCGGCGTGGGCGGGGCCGTGTGGTCCGCGCAGTCGGCGCAGTGGGTGCCGCTGGCCGGGTTCGTGGTCTGCGCGGTGGCTGCGGTCGGCATGGTGCTGTGGGGCCCGGGCTGGCAGGCCCGCCGGGGCGACGCGCCCGAGCGTCGCGTGGACGCCTGGGCCGCGATGGACAAGGGCGACGACCCGACGGAATCGGAGCCGACACCCGGTGAACAGGACATGCGCCGGCCGGGGGAGAACGGGTAGGCTCGCCGCATCGAAATCCCGCTCAGGAAAGGTCGAGGGCTCATGGCGCGTACCCCGAAGCATTACCACCACGGGCGGAGCCCTGCCGCATGGGTCGGCTCAATCGGCTCGTCGATCGGCTTCGTCCTCGCGGCGGCCGGCGCGATCATGGGCCCCAACTGGGCCATCGCCATCACGGGCGGCGCGCTCATCCTCGTGGCCTGCCTCACGACCATGGTCATGAAGGTCATGGGCTACGGGCAGCCGTGACCGTCCTCGATGACATCGTCGCCGGAGTAAAGCAGGACCTCGAAGAGCGCAAGGCGGAGATCCGCCTCGCCGACGTGGTGGGCGCCGCCGAGTCGGCGCCCGCCCCGCTGGATCCCATGCCCCGGTTCCGCGCGCCCGAACTCGCGGTGATCGCCGAGGTCAAGCGCAAGTCTCCGTCGAAGGGCCACCTTGCCGAGATCGCCGACCCGGCTGAACTCGCGGCCGCCTACGCCGCGGGCGGCGCCGCGGCCATCTCGGTGCTCACCGAACGCCGCCGGTTCAACGGCACGCTCGCCGACCTGGACGCGGTCCGCGCCCGGGTCGACATCCCGGTGCTGCGCAAGGACTTCATGGTGGACGAGTACCAGTTCTTCGAGGCCCGCGCGCACGGCGCCGACCTCGTCCTGCTGATCGTCGCCGCGCTCGACGACGCCGAACTCGCCCGCTTCCTCGGCCTCGCCGCCGACCTGGGCATGACCGCACTCGTGGAGACCCACACCGCCGACGAGGTCGACCGCGCGCTCGCCGCCGGCGCCCAGCTCATCGGCGTGAACAACAGAAATCTCAAGACGCTCGACGTCGACCTCGACACCTACGCGGGCCTCGCTGAGCGCATCGGCGACGCGGCCGTCAAGGTTGCCGAGTCCGGCATCCTCGGCCCGGAGGACGTCGCGCACGTCGCCGGGGCCGACGTCATCCTGGTGGGGGAGGCGCTCGTGAAGCACGGCGACCCCACGCGGGCTATCGCCGACCTGATGGCGGCAGGAAGGGGCACGGCATGAGCCTGCCGACGCCAGACGGCCACTTCGGGAAGTTCGGCGGGCGCTTCGTCCCCGAGGCCCTGCAGGCCGCGCTCACCGAGCTGACGGAGGCCTTCGAGGAGGCCCAGGCCGACCCGGCGTTCCACGCCGAGCTGACCCGCCTGCAGCGCGACTACGCGGGGCGCCCGACGCCCATCACCGAGGCGCGCAACTTCTCCGCCGAGTGCGGCAACGCGCGGATCCTGCTCAAGCGCGAGGACCTCAACCACACCGGCGCGCACAAGGTGAACAACGTGCTCGGCCAGGCGCTGCTCACCAAGCGCATGGGCAAGACGCGCGTGATCGCCGAGACCGGTGCCGGCCAGCACGGCGTGGCCACGGCCACGGCCGCGGCGCTGCTCGGTCTCGAGTGCCGCATCTACATGGGTGAGGTGGACACGCAGCGCCAGGCGCTGAACGTGGCCCGCATGCAGCTGCTGGGCGCCGAGGTCTACGCCGTCGCCGCGGGCTCGCGCACGCTCAAGGACGCGATGAACGAGGCGATGCGCGACTGGGTGACCACCGTCGACTCCACGCACTACCTGATCGGCACCGTCGGCGGCCCGCACCCGTTCCCGTACCTGGTGCGCGAGCTGCAGCGCGTGATCTCCACCGAGGCGCGGCAGCAGATGCTGGACGCGTACGGCGCGCTGCCCGACTATGTCGCGGCCTGCGTCGGCGGCGGCTCGAATGCCATCGGCATGTTCTACGACTTCATCCCCGACGAGTCCGTGCGGCTCTACGGCTTCGAGGCCGAGGGCGACGGCATCGCCACCGGCCGACACGCCGCGACGATCACGGCCGGCTCGCCGGGCGTGCTGCACGGCGCCCGGACCTTTGTGCTGCAGGACGAGGACGGCCAGACCATCGAGTCGCACTCGATCTCCGCGGGTCTCGACTACCCCGGTGTCGGCCCGGAGCATGCCTGGCTGGCCGAGACCGGCCGGGCCACGTACGAGCCGATCACGGACGACGAGGCGATGGCGGCCTTCCGCCTCCTGACCCGCACCGAGGGCATCATCCCGGCCATCGAGTCCGCGCACGCCGTCGCCGGCGCGCTGCGGCTCGGGCGCCGCCTCGCCGAGGAGGATCCCGACGCCCGCCCGACCATCCTCGTGTGCCTCTCGGGCCGGGGCGACAAGGACGTGGCGACGGCGTTCCAGTACTTCGGCCTGCCGGGCACGCCGGACAAGACGGTAGGAGCCCTCGCATGAGCACGTTCACCGACCCTGACCGCCTCGGGAAGAGCGGCGCCACCGTGGCCCGCTGCCTCGACGAGGGCCGCCCCGCCATGGTCGGCTACCTGCCGGTGGGCTACCCGAGCGTCGCGGACTCCCTCCTCGCGGTCCGTGCGCTCGTCGAGGGCACCGACGGCGCAGGCGCCGACATCGTCGAGATCGGCATCCCTTACTCCGACCCGCTGATGGACGGCCTCGTGATCCAGCACGCGACCGCGAAGGCTCGCGCGCGCGGCGTGCGGACGCGCGACGCGTTCTCCGCCGTGGCCGCCGTCGCCGAAGCGGGCGCGACGCCCATGGTCATGACCTACTGGAACCTGATCGAGGCCTACGGCGTCGACGCCTTCGCGCGCGACCTGGCCGCGGCCGGGGGCGCCGGCGTGATCACGCCCGACCTGCCGCCGGACGACTGCCCCGAGTGGTTCGCCGCGACGGACGCGCACGGCCTCGACCGGGTGTTCCTCATCGCGCCGTCGTCGGTGGACGAGCGGATCCGGCTCACCATGTCGTCCTGCCGCGGCTGGGTGTACGCCTCGAGCGTGATGGGCGTGACCGGCGCCCGCGCCGCGACGTCCGACGCCGCGCCGGTGATCGTCGAGCGCGCCCGCGCCATCGACCCGACGCTGCCCATCGGCATCGGCCTCGGTGTGAGCGACGGCGAGCAGGCCGCGGAGATCGGCGGCTACGCCGACCTGGTGATCGTCGGCTCGGCGCTGCTGAAGTGCCTCGATTCCGACGGCGCGGACATGACCGGCGACCTCGCTCGGCTCCGCACCCTGTCAGGGGAGATCGCCGCTGGCGTCGCGAGGGCGCGCCGGTGATTCGTCGCCGCACGTTCCTGGGGGCGGGCGGTCTCGTCCTCCTCTCGGCGTGCGGCCAGGAGGGGCCGCCCGTCTCGGGTGTGACGACGTCCGAGTGGCACGGCACGCACCTGAGCGACGGCGGCGCCCCGCTGCCCGACGTCACGCTCACCGACCAGCACGGCCAGCCGTACAACCTCGCGAAGGACCCGAAGACCAAGGCCGTCGCGCTGTTCTTCGGCTACACCAACTGCCCGGACGTGTGCCCGGGCATCATGGCCGACATGGCGACGGCCAAGCGCCGCCTGCCCGAGGCGCTGGTCGACGACGTGACGCTCATCCTGGTCACCACCGATCCCGCGCGCGACACGCCCGAGGCGCTGGCCGAGTACCTCGCGCGCGTCGACGAGTCCTTCATCGGCCTGACCGGCGACCTCGAGGCCATCAAGCCCGCCGCCCTGTCGCTCGGCGTCGACATCGCCAAGGGCAAGGAACTGCCCTCCGGCGGGTACGAGGTAGACCACGGCAGCTACGTCCTCGGCTTCGGCGAGGACAGGAAACTGGCCGTGGTCTGGAACCAGGCGTCGATCAACGACCTGAAGGAAGACTTCGTCCGCCTGATCGGCTAGGTGGTGTCGCGAAAAGCCGAACTGGTGTGGTTCACGCCGACCCGGCCGACCGCCGCTGAGACGAGTGCCCTGAGCTGCTGCCGCAACTCCCTGCCCACCGCTTCGGACCTTTCGACACGAGCCCCGGCGCTTCGCGCGGGGGCTCGGCTCAAGGACCGGTGCGTCTCACGGCTGACGCAAGGACCGGCCCCTGAGGGGCAAGCGCACCACGGCCGGGCCACAGCGGTCCCTGAGGAGCTGCGCACCACGGTCGGTCCCTGAGGAGCAGCCCCGCTCGCTGACCGACACCGAGCGAGAATCCTGCGGGGCTGCGTCTCGAAGGGTCCGAAACCACAGCCTTTCGTGGTGCTCCTGCCGAACCTCCTGCACAAGTGCGGGACCTTTCGATACGAGCCCCGGCGCTTCGCGCGGGGGCTCGGCTCAAGGACCGGTGCGTCTCACGGCTGACGCAAGGACCGGCCCCTGAGGGGCAAGCGCACCACGGTCGGTCCCTGAGGAGCAGCGCACCACGGCCGGTCCCTGAGGAGCAGCCCCGCACACTGACCCACGCCGAGCGAGAATCCTGCGGGGCTGCGTCTCGAAGGGTCCGAAACCACAGCCCAACCGATCCCCGCCAAGCCAGGGTCACACCCTCCCGCGCGCACAAATCTCTGTATGCGAGCACCCAGGCCCGTATACGGCCCGGCTGCCCGTATACAGAGATTTGTGCAGGGAAACCACCGCAAGACCGGTCAACGCCGGCCATGCCGGGGCAGGACCAGGGTCCCGCCGCCCGGGAAGACGACAGAGGGTGAGGTGGGGAGGCGCTTCGACGAAGCGTAAGAACACCCATGCACTGAGACCAAGAGTGACTGTGGTCACAGAGCCGGGCTGGCAGCGAGACGGAGCGCCTCCCCACCTCAGCCGTCCGCCCTGTTGTTGAGTCGCTGCCCATGGCGCGGGACCTTTCGACACGGGCCCGGCGCTTCGCGCGGGGGCCCGGCTCAAGGACCGGGGCCCACTTCAGCCGTCCGCCCTCGTGGTCGAGATCCTGCGTAAGTGCGGGACCTTTCGACACGGGCCCGGCGCTTCGCGCGGGGGCCCGGCTCAAGGAACGGCGGCGGGGATCAAGGAACGACACTGCTGCCGTAGCTCCCTGCCCAAAGTTCCGGACCCTTCGAGACACAGCCCCGCACGACTCTCACTCGGCGTGGGTCAGTGTGCGGGGCTGTTCCTCAGGGACCGCTGTGGGCCGCTTCCGCTTTCGCAACACGACCTAGCCGGCCACCGCCTTCTTGAGGCCGACCGCGGGCTTGAAGGCCGGCGCGGTGGTGGCCGGGATCTCGATCGCCTCGCCTGTCTGCGGGTTGCGGCCCGGGCGCGCGGCGCGGGCCCTGACCTCGAAGGTGCCGAAGCCGGGGAGCGTGACCTTCTCGCCGTCGGCCAGCGCCGTGGTGATCGCCTGGAGGGCGGCGGTGAGGGCGACGCCCGCGGTGGCGAAGTCGAGTCCTGCGTCGACGGCGATGCGTTCGACGATGTCCTGCTTGTTCATTGTTCTCCTGCTGGTTGATCTGGGTGGTGCGGCTCAGCCCTGACGGGCTTTGAGACGCGGGTTCAGCTTGTTGATGACGAAGACGCGGCCGCGTCGGCGGACGACCTGGGAGCCGGGCTGCTTCTTGAGCGCCCGGAGGGAGTTTCGGACCTTCATGGTTCTCCTTGGGTGAGATGGGGTGGGTCAGCGGTAGGCGTCGAGGTCGATGAGCCCGAGGTGTGCGGCGCGGACCAGGCGGCGGGGCACCCGATAGTCCTGGCCGCCGATGCGGATGGGCACGAGGTCGACGGGCGTCGCCTTCCACATGGCCCGGCGGTGACGGGTGTTGCTGCGCGACATGCGTCGCTTGGGGACGGCCATGGCCGCTCCTTTCTGTGGGGCTGGGGTGTCAGGCGACGCGGTCGATGGGGCCGAGCCAGGGCTCGAGGCCGTCCCAGGAGTCGTTCCAGGCCGGACCGCGGGCGGCCAGTTCCTCGGCGGTGACGAGGCAGCGCTCGAAGGCGGCCGCCACCTCGGAGCGGAGGCCGCTGGCGCCCTCGACGCCGGTGACGACGATGCGGGTGAGCCGCGGCTCGCCGTGCTGCCACGGATGGGCGAGCCCGACGCTGGCCTGGCCGCCGGCGCCGTCCCAGGCGCACACGTCGCCGGGGCGGGTGGGCAGCCAGAAGCAGCCGCGCGAGCGATGGGGGCCGCCGCCGAGCCGGGCCAGCTCGTCCTGGAAGCGCGCCGGATGGAAGGGACGGTCCGAGGTGAGGTCGAGGCGCCAGGCCCCCGGGTGGGGGAGCGGGGGCAGGTCGCCGTCGCGGACGTCGGCCACCCAGGCCTCGGTGGCCTGATGACGGTGGACGCCGAGCGCGAGCGCGGCCGCGTCGAGGAGAGAGGGATCCTCCACCACGGGCACGCGGGGGCGGGCCAGCGCCGCGACCAGCGCGTCCTCCTCGGCGGTCGGGGCGCCCTCGGTGAGGCTGACCACGTCGGCGTACTCCACCATCGCGCACGCCACTTCCGCGACGCCGCGGCGGTCGTCGTCGGAGGTGGCGAGGCCGCGCTCGTCCAGCAGGTCGCCGTCGAGGAGATCCTCGAGCAGCGTCGAGCCGTCCAGTGCCGCGACCACCGCGGCGATGGACACGTGCGCGGCTGTCCGCGGCGACCAGTGCAGCGCGCGGCAGACGGACGCCGCCTCGGCCGCGATGGGGAGGCAGGCGACGATGCTGGGCCAGCGGCCGGAACGGGCGAGCCGCTCCAGGGTGGGCACGATGTCCTCGCGGACGGCGCAGGTGACGCAGGCGTGCGCGAGGTTGATCTCCTCGTGTTCGATCACGCCGGTGACGTCGCTGACCGTGCGGGTGAGGACCTGGCGGCCGGGGTCGATGGTGTGGCGGACCGCGACGGTGTCCGGCAGGCCGAACTGGAGCGACACGGTCGACGCGAGCATCGCGGCCTCGTTGACGCCGCTGACCAGGAGAACGGGCACCTTCCTGCGAGCGAGGCGCTCGCCGATGCTCGCGCTCATCGGCGCTCGTCCGTGGCCGAGCCGTAGCGCCGCAGGAACCGCTCGACGCGGCCCTCGCTGTCGATCACGCGGCCGCGGCCCGTCCAGAACGGGTGGCTCGCGCTGGAGAGTTCGACGTCGATGACGGGGTAGGAGGCGCCGTCGTCGAGCGTCACGGTGGGGTGGTCCGCGGCGAGCCGGCTCACGATCGTGGAGCGCGTGAGCAGCTGGGTTCCCGCGGACCGGTCGCGGAACACGACGGGCCCGTAGACCGGGTGGGCGTTTTGCTTCATCGGGGATCTTCCTGCATTCTTAATGAGAACGAATCTCATTATAAACAGAGGGAAGACATGTCACGCAACTGTCAGGTCACCGGGGCCGCGCCGTCGTTCGGCAACTCCGTCTCGCACTCGCACCGCCGCACGCGGCGGCGCTGGAACGTCAACATCCAGTCGAAGCGGTACTTCGTGCCGTCGCTCGGGCGCACCGTGACGCTGCGGGTGAGCGCGCGCGGCATCAAGACGATCGAGCGCCAGGGCATCGAGGCCGTCGTCGCGCGGCTGACGGCCGAGGGGGTGCGGCTCTGATGGCGAAGAAGGGACAGGCCCTCCGTCCGGTGATCAAGCTCCGCTCCACGGCGGGCACCGGCTACACCTATGTCACGAAGAAGAACCGCCGTAACAACCCCGACCGGCTCGTGCTGCGCAAGTACGACCCGGTGCTGCGTCGGCACGTCGATTTCCGGGAGGAGCGCTGATGGCCAAGAAGTCGAAGATCGTCGCGAACGAGCGCCGGAAGGTGATCGTCGAGCGGTACCGCGAGCGCAGGGACGCCCTGCGCACCGCGTCCAAGGATCCCGCGCTCACCCTCGAGGAGCGCATCGCCGCGGGCCGCGCGCTCGCCCGGCTGCCGCGCGACTCGTCGCCCGTCCGGGTGCGGAACCGCGACCAGGCCGACGGCCGCCCGCGCGGCTACCTCCGCAGGGCGGGGCTTTCCCGGGTGTCGTTCCGGGGAGCCGCGCATCGGGGCGAGCTGCCCGGGATCACGAAGTCGAGCTGGTGACCGCGCGCCGATCGACGGTGCGGTTCAGCCATTCCGTCATCACCAGCATGAGGACGGTGAACAGGCCGGTGTAGGCGGGGAACACCCAGAGCCCGAGCCAGGAGGACAGCGCACCGAACAGCGGCGGCATGAGCGTTATGCCCAGGTAGGCGCTCGCCATCTGGATGCCGATCACGGCCTGCGAGTTCTCGCGCCCGAAGTTGGCGGGCGTCGAGTGGATGATGGCGGGGTAGATCGGCGCGCTGCCAAGCCCGGCCACCACGAGACCGGCGAGGGCCAGGACGTCGGTCTCGACCGGGAGGGCCACCATCACCACGCCGACGGCGACCACGCCGATGCCGAGCCGGATCAGGAGGCGGTCGCCGAGCCGATCAGCGACGAAGCCGCCCAGGAACCGGCCGGCGGTGATGCCCAGCAGGTACAGCGAGGCGAACGCGGCCGCGGTGGCCGCGTCGACCTGCCGGTGCTCCACGAGGTAGGTGGCCGACCAGAGCATGAAGGTGCCCTCCGCCGAGCAGTAGGCGAAGAACGCCGTGAGCAGCATCGGCGCACCCGGCAGCCGCAGGGTGGCCGCGAGGCTGAGCGGCCGCGACGGCTGAGCCTCGGCGTCGGGGTGGTCGGCCACGGGCGTGCCGGGATTGACGCGCGTCCACAGGGGGATGCTGAGGAAGAGCGCCACCGTCAGGACGAGCTGGATGAGGCCGACAGTCCGGTACCCGCTGGGCCAGCCGGCGCCGCCGCTCAGCGCGTGGCTCATGATGAACGGGCTGATGGACGCTCCGACGCCCCAGAACGAGTGCAGCCAGCTCATGTGCCGCGAGGAATAGTGCAGCGCGACGTAGTTGTTGAGCGCGGCGTCGACCGCGCCGGCCCCGAGGCCGTAGGGCAGCGCGATCAGACACATCACCCAGAACGAGCCCGACACGGAGAAGCCGAGCAGCGCGGCCGCCGTGAGTGCGACGCTCGCGGCCGTGACCAGCGCCGCGCCGAAGCGGCGGGTCAGGCGATCCGAGAGCAGGCTGGAGACGATCGTCCCGCCCGCGATGATCATCGTCAGGATGCCGGCGTAGGAAAGCGGCACACCGAGGTCGGCGTGCATGACGGGCCACCCGGCGCCCACCAGGGAGTCGGGCAGGCCCAGGCTGATGAAGGCGAGGTAGATGATCGCGAGCAGGAGGGAGTACACGTCGAGGATGCTATCCCATAATGTACGTACGTCCATACATAGGCGTTAGGATGACGACATGACGGACTACTTCGCGGACGACCCGCGCACCAACAGGGAGCGGATGCTGGCCGGCGATCTCTACATCGCCGACGACCCCGAGAGCGGGCGGATCGCTCAGCGGGCGCTGCGGCTGGCCGACGACTACCACCGCGCGGAAGTGGCGGGCGACCCCGGCGCGCGAGCCCTCCTGGCGGAGCTCGTGGGCCGCCTGGGCGAGGGTGCCTACGTGAAGCCGCCGCTCTTCGTCGATTACGGCGAGAACATCGCCATCGGCGACCGGGTGTTCGTCAACTACAACCTGACGGCGCTCGACGTGGCGGCGATCACGATCGGCGACGACTGCCAGATCGGCCCCAACGTGCAGCTGCTCACGCCCACGCACCCGATCGCGCCCACGCCGCGGCGCGACAAGCTGGAGGCCGCGCTGCCCATCACCCTGGGCGCGAACGTCTGGCTGGGCGGCGGCGTCATCGTCTGCCCGGGCGTGACGATCGGCGACAACAGCGTGATCGGGGCGGGCTCGGTGGTGACGAAGGACATCCCGGCCAACGTCGTCGCGGTGGGCAACCCCGCGCGTGTGATCAGGGAGATCTCGGATGACGACGCCGCCCGCTGAGGCCCGTCCGGCACGGCGCACGCGGCGCACGGACCCGGGCCGCAGGGATCGGATCATCGACGCGTGCCTCACGGTGGTGGCCGACGTCGGCGTGGCCGGGGCGTCGCACCGCAGGATCGCGGCGGCGGCCGACGTGTCGCTGGGCTCGATGACCTACCACTTCGCCGGCATGGACGAGCTGCTGCGCGAGGCCTTCACGCGTTTCGCCGACGGCGTGGCCGACGGCTTCGAGAGGCGGATGGCCGAGGTCACCGACGCCGAGTCCGCGCGCGCGGCCGTCTCGGCGATCATCCTGGAGGACGTCTTCGGGGAGCAGCGCGACCTCGTGCTCACGCATGAGCTGTACACGCTGGCGGCCCGCACCGCGGCCTTCCGTGACATCACCACGGCCTGGATGGCGCGCAGCCGCGCCGCGCTCGAGCGGCACTTCGACCCGGAGACGGCCCGCGCGCTGGACGCGCTCATCGAGGGCCTCACCATCCACCGCGCGCTGGACGTCGAGCTGCGCGACCCCGACGAGGTGCGCCGCGCGGTCGACCGCATCGCCCGCCCGGCCGCGGAACGAGGCTAGCCGTGCCCAAGATCGTCTTCATCGACGTCGACGGCACGCTCGTCGACTACTCGAACCGCGTGCCCGCCTCGGCCGTCGACGCCATCCGGCGCGCCCGAAGCGCCGGGCACCTGGTCTACCTCGCCACCGGCCGCAGCAGGGCGGAGGTGTACGACGAGCTCTGGGCGATCGGCGTCGACGGGCTGATCGGCGGCAACGGCGCCTACGTGGAGCATCGCGGCACGGTGGTGGTGCACCGGACGCTGTCGTTGGCGGAGTGTCGCGAGATCGTCGAGTGGCTGCGTGGGCGCGGCCTCGAGTTCTATCTCGAGGCGAACGCCGGGCTGTTCGGGAGCGAGGGCTTCGCGGCCGCGGCGCTGCCCGCCATCCGGGCCTATGCCGCGGGCAAGGGCGCGGCCGACGCCGCGACGTGGACGGTCGAGCAGGCCTTCCCTGACATGATCTTCGGCGCCGACCTCGTGCGGGCCGACGTCAACAAGGTCAGCTTCCTCCTCGACGGCCCCGCGGACCTGGATGCGGCCGCCGCGGCGTTCCCTGCGCTCGCGCGCGGCAGCTGGGGCGGCCGGGGCGCCGCGGCGCTGTTCGGCGACCTGGGCGTGGCCGGCATCGACAAGGCCTGGGGCATCGAGCGGCTGCTCGCCCATCTGGGCGCGGACAGGGCCGACACCATCGCCATCGGCGACGCCGCCGTCGACCTTCCGATGATGGCGTTCTGCGCCGTCGGCGTGGCGATGGGCAACGCGCCCGAGGCCGTGCGGCGGGCGGCCGACCACGTGACCGGCGACGTGGAGGCCGACGGCCTCGCCGAGGCGTTCGCCGCGCTCGGCCTGGTGACCTGAGCCGGGCTCAGCCCAGCTGCTCGAACTTCCGCGACCATGCCGAGCGGATGGGGTTGGCGTCGGCGACCAGGATGTTGAAGCGCCGGTCCGCGATGTTGGCCACCTCGCCGACGGCGTGGTGCAGCTCGCGCTCCGGGGACGACTCGACGCGGCGCCAGCTCTCGGCGATCACGTGGTCCAGCGTCGTGGTGGCCGAGATGGTGTGCACCAGCGGCAGCCCGAACTTCTGCTGGTAGGCCGTCGAGACGGCGACGAGCGACTCGCGGTCCACGTCGTCCATCCGGTCGGCCGCGAGCGTGCCCGTCTCGGTGAAGGCGACCAGGTCCTCGGGCGTGCTGCCGGGCACCTCGCTCAGCAGCAGGTCGCTGACGTCGAGGTAGCGGAGGACGAGGTCGCGCTGGTCGTCGGCGCTCGCGGTCACAACGGCCTCCTGGAAGGCGGCGCGCAGGTCGGTCGTCGACGCGAAGGGCCGCGACGCGTAGGCGTGCTCCACCGGCCAGGTGACGTGCGGATAGAGCGGGCGGAAGGCGTCGACGAACTGGGCCTCGGTCATGTCGTTGATGTCGTCCAGGCCCAGGTCGCGGGCCCCGACGTGGGCCACGGACGGGCCGCCGCCGCGTCGGCCGACGTGGAAGAAGAGCAGGTTCAAGACGATGGCGGTGAGGGCGCCGATGGTCACGCCGGAACCGAAGAAGATCTCCGCCCAGCCGGGGACGGCCTTCGCGATGCCCGGCTGCAGCGTGACGAGCATCGCGAGTGCCAGCGACGTCGAGACGATCACCTGGTTGCGGTTGTCGTGCAGGTCGGCCTTGGCGAGGGTCTGGATGCCGACGAAGGCGACGTTGGCGAACATGGCGAGCGACGCGCCGCCCAGCACGGGGCCGGGGATGGCGGCGACGATCGCGCCCGCCTTGGGGATGAGGCCGAGCACGATCATGAACGCGCCCGCCATCGCCACCACCCAGCGCGACTTCACGCGGGTGAGGCGCACGAGCCCGACGTTCTGCGCGAAGCAGGTGTAGGGGAACGAGTTCAGGAGGCCGCCGAGCGCGGTGGAGACGCCGTCGGCGCGCAGGGCCGCGGCGATGTGCGGGGGAGTGATCCGCTTGCCGACCACCTCGCCCGTGGCGAAGACGTCGCCCGTGGTCTCGACGGCGGTGATCGCCATCACGATCACCATCGAGACGATCGCGGCGAAGGTGAAGGTGGGCAGCCCGAAGTAGAACGGCGTGGTGACGCCCACCCAGGCCGACTCACCGACGCTCAAGAAGTCCGTGTCGCCCAGCGTGAGGGCGAACAGCGTGCCGACCACCAGCCCGATGAGGACCGCGATGGTGGCCATGAAGCCCCGGAAGAAGCGCTGCATCAAGACGATGATCGCCAGCGTGCCGAGCGCGTAGGCGAGGTTCCTGCTGAGCTCCGCGCCGGTGGCCGTCTCGCCGGTGGTGCCGCGGACGATGTCGCCGGCGGACACGCCGATCAGCGTGGTGCCCATGATCGTCAGCAGCGAGCCGGTCACCACGGGCGGGAAGAACCGGATGAGCCGGGAGAAGTACGGCGCCACGAAGAACGTCGCCAGTCCCGCCACGATGATCGAGCCGTAGATCTCCGGCAGACCTTGCGTGCCACCGCCCGCGGCCAGCCCGATCGCGATGATGGGGGAGACGGCGGTGAACGTGACGCCCTGGATCAGCGGCAGCCGGACGCCGACCTTCCAGAACCCCACCGATTGGATGATGGTGGCGATGCCGCACGTGAACAGGTCGGCGTTGATGAGATGGATGAGGTCGTGCGTCGAGAGGTTGAGCGCGCCCGCGATGACGATGGGCACGATCACGGCCCCGGCGTAGAACGCGAGCACGTGCTGCAGGCCGAGGACGGCCAATTGCGGCGCCGGCGGTACCTGATCCACGGGATGGGCGCGGCGCTGACTCGTGACGGACATGGGGCGATGCCTCCTGGAGGACTCGGCTGGCCAAGGCACAAACGTACCGCCCGGGGCCGTCGGGTGCCTCATGTTTCGTTCGCGTAACAATCTCGCAAAGGGTTTTCGCATGAACCCGAACCGGCGTGCAACGGCCCTGTTTCCGGACCTAGTGTTTCCTCCGCCGTCGCTCCGGCGACGCGCTGCAGGTCAAGGATTCGAGGAGGTCATGCACCATGGCGATGAGCGTTTTCCCGCATCGCGAGAAGATCGGATTGTACGACCCGCTGTACGAGCATGACGCCTGCGGCGTGGCCTTCGTGGCCCACCTGGACGGCGTCGCTCGGCACCAGATCGTCGAGCAGGGCCTCGAGGCCCTCCGCAATCTCGACCACCGCGGCGCGACCGGCGCCGACGAGGCCGCGGGCGACGGCGCGGGCATCCTGATCCAGGTGCCCGACGCGTTCCTGCGCGCGGTCGTCGACGCCCGGCTGCCCGACGCGGGGGAGTACGCCGTCGGCCTCGGGTTCCTGCCCACCGACGAGGCGGACCGGGAGAGCGTCAAGGAGCAGATCGCGCGGATCGCGGAAGAGGTGGAGCTCGACGTGCTCGCCTGGCGCGAGGTGCCCGTCGAGACCGGCACGCTGTCGCCCATCTCGATCGGCGCCATGCCGCACTTCGAGCAACTGATCGTCGCCGGCCGCGCGGGCCAGGCAGGCATCGACCTCGACCGCTACGCGTTCGTGCTGCGCCGTCGCGCCCAGCACGAGGCGGGCGTGTACTTCGCGTCGCTGTCGGCCCGCACGCTCGTCTACAAGGGCATGCTGACCACCGCGCAGCTCGAGGAGGTCTTCCCGGAGCTGCACGACGAGCGGGTCGCCTCTGCGCTCGCGCTGGTCCACTCGCGGTTCTCCACCAACACGTTCCCCGCCTGGGAGCTCGCGCACCCCTACCGGCTCATCGCGCACAACGGCGAGATCAACACCGTCCGCGGCAACCGGAACTGGATGCGGGCCCGCGAGGCGCTGCTCACCTCCGACAAGTTCCCCGGCTCGATGGAGGCGCTGTTCCCCATCTGCTCGCCCGACGGCTCGGACTCCGCGTCGTTCGACGAGGTGCTGGAGCTGCTGCACCTGGGCGGCCGCTCGCTGCCGCACGCCGTCTTGATGATGATCCCGGAGGCCTGGGAGGGCCACGCCGAGATGGACCCCGCGCGGCGCGCCTTCTACGAGTTCCACTCCACGATCATGGAGCCCTGGGACGGCCCGGCCTGCATGACGTTCACCGACGGCGGCATCATCGGCGCCTGCCTCGACCGCAACGGGCTTCGCCCCGGCCGCTACTGGGAGACGGCCGACGGCCTGATCGTGTTCGCCTCCGAGGCGGGCGTGCTGCCGATCGACCCCGCCGACGTCGTCCGCAAGGGCCGCCTGCAGCCCGGCCGCATGCTGCTGCTCGACCTCGACCAGCACCGGGTGCTGTCCGACGAGGACGTCAAGGGCGCGCTGGCCGCCGAGCACCCGTACGAGCGCTGGGTGGCCGAGAACAAGATCGAGCTGGACAACCTGCCCGGCCGCGCGCACGTCGTGCACTCGCACGCCTCCGTCACGCGCCGACAACAGACGTTCGGGTTCACGCACGAGGAGCTCCGCAAGGTCGTCGCCCCCATGGCGAACACCGGCACGGAGGCCATCGGCTCCATGGGCACCGACTCGCCGATCGCGGTGCTGTCGTCCCGGCCGCGGCTCATCTTCGACTACTTCAAGCAGCTGTTCGCGCAGGTCACCAACCCGCCGCTCGACGCCATCCGCGAGGAGCTCGTGACGAGCCTCACCACGCAGATCGGCCCCGAGCGCAACCTGCTCGAGCCCAGCCCCGAGGCGGCCCGCGTCATCACCATGAGCCGGCCGATCCTCGACTCGGAGCAGTTGGCCAAGATCGTCCGCCTCAACCGCGACGGCTCGCTGCCCGGCTACGCCACGCACGTCGTTAAGGGCCTGTACAAGGTGGCCGGCGGCGGGCGCGCGCTCGCCGCGAAGCTCGACGAGCTCTGCCAGGAGGTCTCGGCGGCCATCCGCGGCGGCGCCCGCGCCATCGTGCTGTCCGACCGGCACTCGACGGCCGAGCTGGCCCCCATCCCGTCGCTGCTGCTGACGGCGGCCGTACACCACCACCTCGTCCGCGAGAAGACCCGCACGCAGGTCGGGCTGGTCGTGGAGGCGGGCGACGTCCGCGAGGTGCACCACATCGCGCTGCTGCTCGGCTACGGCGCGGCGGCCGTCAACCCGTACCTGGTGTTCGAGTCCGCCGAGGACCTCGCGCGCCGCGAGATGTACGTCGAGGTCAGCCCTGAGAAGGCCATCTACAACGTCGCCAAGGCGCTCAGCAAGGGCGTGCTGAAGGTGATGAGCAAGATGGGCGTCTCCACGGTGGCCTCCTACTCCGGCGCGCAGATCTTCGAGTGCATCGGCCTCAGCCAGGAGGTCGTCGACCGCTACTTCACCGGCACGTCGAGCAGGCTCGGCGGCCTCACGCTGGACCAGCTGGCCGACGAGATCAAGGCCCGCCACCAGCAGGCCTACCCGAGCGACGGCATCCCGCTGGCGCACCGCGACCTGCTGGTCGGCGGCGAGTACCAGTGGCGCCGCGAGGGCGAGCCGCACCTGTTCGACCCCGAGACGGTCTTCCGGCTGCAGCACTCGACGCAGACCGGCGACTACGCGGCGTTCAAGAAGTACACCGCCCTGGTCAACGACAACTCGGCGCGCATCATGACCCTGCGCTCGCTGATGACGTTCCGCGACCGCGAGCCCATCAGCATCGACGAGGTGGAGCCGGCCAGCGAGATCGTCAAGCGGTTCTCCACCGGCGCCATGAGCTACGGCTCCATCTCGATGGAGGCGCACCAGACCCTCGCGGTGGCGATGAATCGCATCGGCGGCAAGTCGAACACCGGCGAGGGCGGCGAGGACCCCGAGCGGCTGCACGACCCGGCGCGGCGCTCCGCGATCAAGCAGGTCGCCTCCGGCCGGTTCGGCGTGACGTCGGAATACCTCACGTACGCCACCGACCTGCAGATCAAGATGGCGCAGGGCGCCAAGCCCGGCGAGGGCGGCCAGCTGCCCGGCCCGAAGGTCTACCCCTGGGTGGCTCGGACGCGGCATTCGACGCCCGGCGTCGGCCTCATCTCACCGCCGCCGCACCACGACATCTACTCGATCGAGGACCTGAAGCAGCTCATCCACGACCTGAAGTGCGCCAACACGGCCGCGCGGGTGCACGTGAAGCTGGTCTCCGAGATCGGCGTCGGCACGGTCGCGGCCGGCGTGAGCAAGGCCAAGGCCGACGTCGTGCTGATCTCCGGCCACGACGGCGGCACGGGCGCTGCGCCACTGACGTCGCTCAAGCACGCGGGCGCGCCGTGGGAGCTCGGCCTCGCCGAGACCCAGCAGACGCTGCTGCTGAACGGGCTGCGCGACCGGATCGTCGTGCAGTGCGACGGCCAGCTGAAGACGGGCCGCGACGTGCTCATCGCCGCCCTGCTGGGCGCCGAGGAGTTCGGCTTCGCCACCGCTCCGCTCGTCGTGTCGGGCTGCATCATGATGCGCGTCTGCCACAAGGACACCTGCCCGGTGGGCGTCGCGACGCAGAACCCCGAGCTGCGCGGCAAGTTCCACGGCGACCCCGACCACGTCGTCAACTTCTTCATGTTCATCGCCGAGGAGGTCCGCGAGCTGCTGGCCCAGCTGGGCTTCCGCACGCTCGAGGAGGCCGTCGGCCGCGTCGACCTGCTCGACGTGAGCCACGCCGTCGGCCACTGGAAGACCCAGGGGCTCGACCTCGCACCGATCCTCACGCAGGTGCCGCCGCCCCCGGGCACGGCGCTGCACCGCACCGTCGTGCAGGATCACGGCCTCGACACCAAGCTGGACGTGGAACTCGTCCGGCTGGCCGAGCCCGCGCTGACCCGCCGCGAGCCCGTGCGGCACAGCCTCGCGGTGCGCAACGTGGACCGCACCGTCGGCACGATCCTCGGCCACGAGGTCACCAAGGCCACCGACGGGGCGGGCCTCGAGCCCGGCACCATCGAGTTCACGCTCACCGGCACCGGCGGGCAGAGCTTCGGCGCGTTCCTGCCGCGCGGCGTCACGCTGCGGCTGATCGGCGACAGCAACGACTACTTCGGCAAGGGCCTCTCCGGCGGCCGCCTCGTGGTCGCGCCGCCGGCCGACGCCTCCTTCGACCCGGCCCAGCAGATCGTCGCGGGCAACGTCATCGGCTACGGCGCGACGTCCGGTCAGCTGTTCCTCCGCGGGATGGTCGGCGAGCGGTTCTGCGTCCGCAACTCCGGCGCGACCGCGGTCGTCGAGGGCGTGGGCGACCACGGCTGCGAGTACATGACCGGCGGCGAGGTGCTCGTCCTCGGCCCCACCGGCCGCAACTTCGCGGCCGGCATGTCCGGCGGCGTCGCGTGGGTGCTCGACCTCAACCCGCTGCGGCTGAACACCGAGCTGGCCGACCCCGCCACCCCCGAGGCCGGCGACATCGCCCGCATCCGCGAGCTGATGGAGGAGCACCGCGCCGAGACCGGTTCGCTGGTGGCCGACGCCCTGCTGCGCCTCAGCGACGCCGACCTGGCGCTGCGCTTCACCAAGGTGGAGCCGCGCGACTACGCCCGCGTGATGGCCGTCCAGGCGATGTCGATCGCCGACGGCCTCGACGAGTCCGAGACCACCAAGCTGATGATGGAGGCCGCTCATGGCTGACGCACGAGGATTCATGACGACGCCGCGCGAGGTCGCGTCCCGCCGCCCCGTGGAGGAGCGGGTCCACGACTGGAAAGAGGTCTACCCGGGCACCCCGGGCCGCGCGCTGCTGCCGATCATCACGAAGCAGGCCGGCCGGTGCATGGACTGCGGCATCCCGTTCTGCCACAACGGCTGCCCGCTCGGCAACCTGATCCCCGAGTGGAACGACCTGGTCTGGCGCGACGAGTGGCAGCCCGCCCTCGAGCGGCTGCACGCCACGAACAACTTCCCGGAGTTCACCGGCCGGCTGTGCCCCGCCCCGTGCGAGACGGCCTGCGTCGTCGGCATCAACCGCGACCCGGTGACCATCAAGAACGTCGAAGTCTCGATCATCGACAAGGCCTGGGACGACCTGCGCGTCACCCCGCAACAGCCGGCCTGGCACACGTCGAAGACGGTCGCCGTCGTCGGCTCGGGCCCGTCCGGCCTCGCCGTGGCCCAGCAGCTGACGCGCGCCGGGCACACCGTGGTGGTGTTCGAGCGGGCCGACGCCATCGGCGGGCTCCTGCGCTACGGCATCCCCGAGTTCAAGATGGAGAAGGCCGTCCTCAACCGGCGGCTGAAGCAGATGGTGCTCGAGGGCACGCAGTTCAAGACCGGCGTCGACGTGGGCACCGACATCACGGGCGCCGAGCTGCTGGAGCAGTTCGAGGCCGTGGTGCTTGCCATCGGCTCGACGGTGGCGCGCGACCTGCCCGCCCCCGGCCGTGAACTCAAGGGCATCTACCAGGCGATGGAGTACCTCCCGCAGGCCAACCGCGTCGCGGTGGGGGAGAGCGTCGAGGACCAGATCACCGCCGAGGGCAAGGACGTCGTCATCATCGGCGGCGGCGACACCGGCGCGGACTGCCTCGGCACCGCCATCCGCCAAGGCGCGCGATCCATCACGCAGCTCGAGATCATGCCGATGCCGCCGGAGCAGCGCCCGGCCAACCAGCCCTGGCCCACCTACCCGATGACGTTCAAGATCACGTCGGCGCACGAGGAGGGCGGCGACCGCGTCTACGCCGTCAACACGTCCCGCTTCGTGGGCGACGACGAGGGCAACCTCGCGGGCCTCGACATCGTCGAGGTGCGCTTCGAGGCCGGCCGATTCGTCGCGATCGAGGGCACCGAACGGCACATCCCCGCGCAGCTGGTGCTGCTCGCGATGGGCTTCGTCGGCCCGCAGCAGACGGGCCTCGTCGAGGAGCTCGGCCTCGAACTCGACCCGCGCGGCAACATCGTGCGCGACGCGTCGTTCGCCACGAACGTCGAGGGCGTGTTCGCCTGCGGCGACGCGGGCCGCGGTCAGTCGCTCATCGTGTGGGCGATCGCAGAGGGCCGCAGCTGCGCCCGCGGTGTCGACGAGTTCCTGAGCGGCGCGTCGAAGCTTCCCCGCCCCATCGGCCCGGAGGCCCGACAGCTCCTCGCCTAACAGCTTCGTTCCTTGAGCCGGGGCTAAGCTGGCGGCGTCGAAGGAGAAACAGCATGCGCGTTGTCATCGCGAGCGACCACACGGCCATGGATCTGCGTCGGGTGATCGCCGACGTGGTCCGCGAGGAGGGGCACGAGGTGATCGACCTCGGCACCAACGATCCGGCGCGCGCCGACTACCCGGTCTACGGGCACAAGGTGGGCGTGGCCGTCGCGTCCGGTGAGGCCGACCGCGGGATCGCGATCTGCGGCTCGGGCATCGGCATCTCGATCGCGGCGAACAAGGTCAAGGGCGTGCGCTGCGTCGTGTGCTCGGAGCCCTACTCGGCGGTGATGTCGCGCAAGCACAACGACGCCAACGTGCTCGCGTTCGGCGCGCGCGTGGTGGGCGACGAGCTCGCGAAGATGATCAC
Organism: Arachnia sp.; assembly: GCA_047602285.1. Lineage (GTDB taxonomy): Bacteria > Actinomycetota > Actinomycetes > Propionibacteriales > Propionibacteriaceae > Arachnia. Next base: position 369,141 of record JASGHR010000001.1, on the reverse strand, counting down.
GCGGATGTGGCTCGCCACCGAGTTCGAGGGCGGCCGACACCAGCGCCGCGTCAATCAGATCAATGCGAGTGAGTGCGGCGTCGTGATCGAGGACCAGATCGACCCTGGTGTGACAGGCTAGGTGCGTGGCTGAACTTCATCTCGTCCCCGCCCCTCTCCATATCGAGGAAGGCGAGGGCTCCTTCCCGCTTGCCTCCGCGACGGTCTCCGGGCCACTGTCCGACCTGCTGGCCGCCGAGCTCGGCACGCTCACCGGCGCTGAGCCGTCGGTCGTCGACCAGGGGGGCATCGTGCTGCTCGTCGACGGCGAGGGCCCGGCCGAGTCGTACCGGCTGACCGTGACGCCGGACGGCGTGCGGGTGGCCGCGGCCGACCTCTCCGGCCTGCGCTACGGCGTCTTCACGCTGGCCCAGCTCGCCCGCCGCACGGGGGAGGCCTGGGAGCTGCCCGCCGTGACCATCGACGACGCGCCCCGGTTCCGCTACCGCGGGCTGATGCTCGACGTGGCCCGGCACTTCTTCGACGTCGAGACGGTCAAGCGCGTGATCGACAGGGCGGTGCGGCTGAAGCTGAACGCGCTGCATCTGCACCTGAGCGACGACCAGGGCTGGCGGATCGAGATCCCGAGCAGGCCGGAGCTCACGGCGCGCGCATCCGCGACGGCCGCTTTCGGCGCCCCGGGCGGCTTCTACACCGCGGCGGACTACGCCGAGATCGTCGCCTACGCCGAAAGCAACGGCGTGGTCGTCGTGCCGGAGATCGACCTGCCCGGCCACACGCACGCGGTGGGCCTTGCCTACCCCGACCTGGTGGAGGAGCCCGTCATCACCGCGCAGGCGGCCGGGGTGATCGAGGCGTTCGGCGGCGGCACGCCCGTCAAGGGGGAGCCGTACCAGGGCATCGCGGTCGGGCATTCGTCGCTGCGCATTCGCCACGAGCCCACCTACGCGTTCCTCGCCGACGTGCTGCGCGACCTGGCGGGCATGACCCCCGGGCCGTGGCTGCACATCGGCGGCGACGAGTGCCACAGCACGGCCAAGGAGGACTTCGTCTCCTTTATGTCGCGCGTGTCCGGCATGGTCGACGAGCTCGGCAAGACCCCCGTCGTGTGGCACGAGGCCGGCGACGCGGATCTCGCGCCGGGGACCGTCGGCCAGTTCTGGGGGCTCAGGAAGGACGACGGCGGCGCCTTCGACCGGGCGCGCGCCTTCCCGCGCGCCGGCGGCTCGCTCATCCTCTCGCCGGCCGACACGATCTACCTCGACATGAAGTACGAGGCCTCGGACCGCCTCGGGCTGACGTGGGCCGACGGCCCCACGAGCGTCGAGCGCTCGTACGACTGGGAGCCGGCCGAGCTGATCGACGGCGTGGCCGACGACGACATCCTCGGCGTCGAGGCGCCGCTCTGGACCGAGACGGTCACGACGCTGGCCGAGATCGACGAGCTGGTGTTCCCGCGGATCGCGTCCGCGGCCGAGAACGCTTGGTCGCCCGCCCGCGGCGCGCACCCCTGGCGCACCTTCGGCTCGTTCGCGGGCCGGGTCGCGGGGCTCGCCCCGCTGTGGACCGCCCAGGGCGTCGCGTTCCACCGCGCCCCGGGGATCGACTGGGCCGACTGACCGCCCGCCGCTTCCTCCTGCGAGAGGCGCCCACCGTCACCCGGTGGGCGCCTCTCGGCGTTTGCGCGGCGGGGAGCCGACCCGAATGTCTCGGTTTGGTAACGATCGCGGTTAAACCATTTACTGAATGGTTTAACCGCGCGTAGCTTCCTCCTCGGAGACCACTGGGATCTCCGGGACACGGCAGTTCGTTGAGAGGAACGACAGTGAAGTCGAAGAAGTTGAAGACCCTGGCGGCGCTGGCCGTCGTCGCCCCGCTCGTGCTCGCCAGCGCGTGCAGCCAACAGGCCAAGAACAACCAGGGCGGCACCGGTGGTGGCACCGAGGGCGGCAAGACCACCGTCAGCCTGTGGACGCACTCCGCGGGCAACGAGGGCGAGATGAAGGTCATCGCGCAGATCATCACCGACTACAACGCATCGCAGGACAAGTACGAGGTCGTGCGCCAGGACTTCCCGCAGGCCGCGTACAACGACTCGGTGCAGGGCGCCGCGGCGTCGAACGACCTGCCGTGCGTCCTGGACGTCGACGGCCCCATCATGCCCAGCTGGGCGTGGAATGGGTGGCTCGTGCCGTCCGGCCTGACCGACGACGACGTCAAGGACTTCCTGCCCTCGACCGTCGGCCGCTACAAGGACGAGATCTACAGCGTGGGCTACTGGGACGCCACCACGGTGATCTTCACCCGCCAGTCCATCCTCGACAAGGTGGGCGCCCGCGTGCCGACCGTCGACCAGCCGTGGACCGCCGAGGAGTTCGCTGACGTCCAGAAGAAGATCAAGGACGCCGGCGAGTTCGACTACGTCATCGACTGGGGCCCGGGCTGGGCCGACGAGTGGTGGCCCTACGCGTACGCGCCGTTGCTGCAGAGCTTCGGCGGCGACCTCGTCGACCGCGAGACCTTCGCCAGCGCCGACGGCGTGCTGAACGGCGACAAGGGCGTGGCGTTCGCCACCTGGTTCCAGAAGCAGTTCGCCGACGGCTACGCGCCGAAGTCCAACGACCAGGACCGCACCGAGTTCCTGAACGGCAAGGTCGCCATGCAGTACAGCGGCGTCTGGGGCTACCAGCAGAACTCCGACAAGTACGACGACCTCCTGATGCTGCCCGCGCCGGACTTCGGCAACGGCGCGAAGGCGGGCGTCGGCTCGTGGCAGTACGGCGTCACCAAGAACTGCTCGGACGCGCAGAAGGCCGGCGCGCTGGACTACCTGAAGTTCTCGATGAACGACAAGTACATCGCGCAGTTCTCCGACGTGACCTCGCTCATCCCGGCGACGACCACCGCCGCCGCGCTGACCACCAAGGGCTGGTACGGCGAGGGCAAGCCGGCCCAGGTGGCCGCGGACATCTCCGCCAAGGACGGCCTGGTGCGCCCGCCGACGCCGGCCTACCCGGTGATCAGCCGGATCGTCGACAAGGCGCTGCGTGACATCGTCAACGGCTCCGACCCCAAGTCCACGCTCGACCAGGCGGTCAGCGAGATCGACACGGACATCAAGTCCGCCGGATACAACAACTGATCTCCCCGAGCCGTGGGGGTGGAGGCACGCCTCCGCCCCCACTCTCGTAGGAAGGACTCTTCGATGTCTTCACCCGGTTCCGGGGGCCGCAGGGGCTCCCTCTCGGTGAAGCAGGAACGCCGCGCCGGCTACGCCTTCGTGCTGCCCGCCGCCATCCTGCTGATCGCCTTCATCGCCGTGCCCGTCTTCATGTCGTTCGGCCTCGGCTTCACCAACGCCCGCCTCGGCGCGCCCCGCGCACCCGAGTTCGTGGCCTTCAACCAGTTCGTCCGCGCGCTGACGGCCGACCCGACGTTCTGGGCCGCGCTGCGCAACATCATGATCTTCGTGCTCGTGGTGGTGCCCGTCCAGGGCGGCCTCGGCCTCGTGCTGGCCCTCCTGGTCAACCAGAAGCTGCGCGGCGTCACGGCCTTCCGCGTCATGTTCTTCATGCCCGTGGTCACCTCGATGGTCGTGGTGTCCATGCTCTGGAAGTTCATGTACCAGAAGGACGGCCTGATCAACGCGCTGTTCGGCTTCAACGTCGACTGGCTGAACGAGCCGTCCACCGCGTTGCCCGCCGTCGTCGTCATGTCCATCTGGCAGGGAGTCGGCTTCCACATGATCATCTGGCTGTCCGGCCTGCAGACGATCAACAACGACCTCTACGAGGCCTCGTCGCTCGACGGGGCGAGCAAGTGGGAGCAGTTCGTGCACGTCACGCTGCCCGGCCTGCGCCCGACGTTCGTGTTCGTGCTGATCACCATCACCATCGCGGCGTTCTCGCTGTTCGTCCAGATCGACGTGATGACCCAGGGCGGCCCGTCGAACGCGACGACGACGCTCGTCTACCACATCATCCAGATGGGTTCGGCGCGCGGCGACGTCGGCTACGCCTCGGCGCTGTCGCTGATCTTCTTCATCATCGTCCTGGCCTTCGCGCTCATCCAGCGCGCGCTCACGAAGGAGGACTGAGCCATGTCCGCAACTACCGCTGAGAAGAAGAGCTCGAAGGGCTGGATCAGCTACATCCCGCTGGTGCTGCTGGCGCTGACCTTCATCCTGCCGCTGCTGTTCATGATCTTCTCGAGCCTCAAGCCGCGCGATCAGATCCTCGCCGACCTGACGAGCTGGCGGGCGTTCGCGCCCGTCGGGGAGCTGTCGCTGGAGAACTACGTGGGCGTGTTCAACCGCGTCCCGGTGGCCCGGTTCTTCCTGAACTCGATCATCGTGACCACCATCATCGTGGTGGTGGGCCTCGTGGTGAACTCGATGGCGGGCTTCGCGATCGCGCGGCTCAACTTCCGAGGCAAGAACATCCTGCTGGGCGCTATCGTCGCCACGCTGATCGTGCCGTTCGAGACCTTCGCCATCCCGATGGTGTACATGATCTCGAGCCTTCCGCGGCTCGGTTTCTACCCCGACGGCCTCGCGCTCGACTGGGGCTGGAACAACAGCTACGAGGTGCTGATCATCCCGTTCATCGCCAACGCCTTCTCGATCTTCCTGTTCACGCAGTACTACAGCTCGATCCCGAAGGAGTTGGACGAGGCGGCCCGCGTCGACGGCGCCGGCTGGTTCAAGATCTACCGCAGTGTCGTGTCCCCGCTGGCCGGTCCGGCGTTCGCGACCTCGGCGATCCTCACCTTCCTGCCCCAGTGGAACTCCTACCTGTGGCCGCTGCTGGTGATCCAGAAGGAGGATCTCCGCCCGGTCCAGGTGGGACTCCGCTACTTCTTCGCGTCGGGCACGGCCGAGGGCACGCCGTGGGGCCAGATCATGGCGTACACGAGCCTCATCACCATCCCGGTGATCATCGTGTTCCTCATGTTCCAGCGGGCGTTCATCTCGTCCATCGCCTCCTCGGGGGTCAAGGGGTGACGCTGCGGCTACCTGACAAGTGGATCTGGGACTCCTGGCCGTTCACGGACGGCCAGGGGGCCCACCACCTCTTCTATCTCCAGGCCGAGCGCTCGCTCGGGGACCCGGATCTTCGGCACTGGAATCCGTCGATCGGCCACGCCGTGAGCGCGGACTACCGGACCTGGACGGTGCTGCCGGACGTGATCGCCCCGAGCGAGGGTCCGGCGTGGGACGACTGCACGACGTGGACCGGATCCGTCGTCCAGGGGCCGACCGGCCGCTATCACCTGTTCTACACGGGCACGACGAAGGCCGATAACGGCATGGTGCAGCGCATCGGGCGCGCGGACTCCGACGACCTGATCACGTGGGAGCGCTTCGGCGACACCTTCCTCGCGGAGGCCGACCCGACCTGGTACGAGCGCTACGACGGCGTCACCTGGCACGACGAGGCGTTCCGCGACCCCTGGGTGCTGCGGGACCCGGACGGCGACGGCTGGCACATGCTGATCACCGCCCGCGCCAAGGAGGGCAACGTCGCGGGGCGCGGCGTCATCGGCCACGCGTGGAGCGCGGACCTCGACACCTGGGAGGTGCGCCCGCCGCTGTCGGTGCCGGGCGGCTTCGGCCAGATGGAGGTGCCGCAGTACATCGAGATCGACGGCGTGCCAACGCTCGTGTTCTGCAACGGGGGAGACCTCTTCGACCCGGCCGTGTTCCCCGACGGGGGCAAGACCGGCGTGTGGGTGATGCAGAACGACAGCGGCCCGCTCGGCCCGTGGGATGCCACCACGGCCCGCAGGGTCGCGCACGACTCGGTCTACGCGGCCCGCGTCGTCGAGGATGTCGACGGCGCCTATCGCGTGCTGGGGTTCAACAACGAGGTCGACGGCGCATTCGTCGGCGAGATCCTCGACCCGGTGGACCTCGTGCTCGAGTAAGAGCCCGTGGATGGGGCGGCGCGGGCGCACCGCGCCGCCCTTTCCATTTATATGACGGGCGAAACATGTGTGGCCTCGGCCGGTAGGCTGAGCGCCGACACGAGATGAGGGAGTCCACGTGCAGCGCAGGGGAAGGGCACGGCTGAAGGACGTCGCCGAGGCGACGGGCCTCTCCACCGCCACGGTCTCGATGATCCTGAACGAGACCACCGACCGCTTCCCGCCCGCCACCGTCCTCCGCGTCAAGGAGGCCGCCCGCACCCTGGGCTACACCCCGAACGTCGCCGCGCGGAGCTTGCGCACCAACGTCACGCGCACCCTCGGCGTCCTCACCGACAACATCCTCACCACGCCGTCGGGCTACGGCATGGTGCAGGGCATCCAGGACGCGGCCTGGGAGCGCGACTACCTCCTGCTCTTCGTCGGCACCGAGGGCATGCCCACGCAGCAGACCAAGGCCATCGCCGAGCTCCGCGCCCGGCAGGTCGACGGGCTGCTCGTCGGCGCGATGTACCACCGGGTGCTCGACGCAGGGCCGCTGCCCGCCGAGCTGCCGACCGTCGGCTTCAACGCCCATCTCGAGGGCACCGCATGCGTCGTGCCCGACGACCTTGAGGTGGGGCGCGAGGCCACCGAGCTGCTGCTCGAGCGCGGCCACCGGCGGATCGCGCACATCACCGAGTACCCCACCGACGGCCTGGCCCGCGACCTCCGCGTGCAGGGCTTCCAGGAGACGCTGCGCGCGGCCGGCCTGCCGGAGGGCCTCGTCCTCGACCCCGGTCCCGAGCACCCGGCCTCACCCTCGGAGAGCGCCGAGGCCATCGCCGTCGACCTGCTCAGCCGCCCCGACCGGCCCACCGCCATCTTCTCGTTCAACGACCTGATGGCCCTCGGCGTCTACCGCGCCGCCCGCACCGTCGGCCTCGACATCCCCGGCGACCTGTCGGTGATCAGCATCGACAACCGCGAGAACATCGGCGAGGAACTGCGCCCCGGCCTCTCCACCATGGCGCTGCCGCACTACGAACTCGGCAAGCTGTCCACCGAGCGCGTCCTCGACGCCGTCGAGTCCGGCCAGCCCATCTCGCCCACCGTGCAGCGCGTGCCGTTCACGCTCGTCGAGCGCGGCTCGCTCGCCGCACCGGACGTCCCCTGAACCGCGTCGTTCCCTGAGCCGGACCCCCGCGCGGAGCGCCGGGTCCGTGTCGAAGGGTCCCGCGCGGAGCCCGCTGTCGTTCCCTGAGCCGGACCCCTGCGCGGAGCGCTTTGTCGTTCCCTGAGCCGGACCCCCGCGCGGAGCGCCGGGTCCGTGTCGAAGGGTCCCGCGCCTTCTCCGCGCACCCTCACCACCGCGCGAGATCCTCGTAATCAGCTGCGCGGCGGCGGATGAACTAGAGCGAGGACCAGCCGCAGGCCGTCATCAACCCTGTTCATCAGGTGGGAGGGGAGTGGGCCTACCAGCTCCGTGAGGCGTGTTCGGTCTACCACGAGAGTTTGCGAGACATTGATCACGCAGTCCTTGGGCAGGTTCGCGTTGCCCCGCTCCAACTCGACGTTGCCCGGGGCCGAGGCGAGACGGATATCGCTGGTGATGACGCTGACGATCACCGTTGCGATACGTGACCGGTTGAAGCGATCCGAGGACACGACGAGCGCTGGGCGGAGGTAACCCGGTTCCGAGCCGAGCGGCTCGCCGAAGTCCGCCCACCAGACCTCGCCACGGGCTACCACTCCCAATCCCCGGCGTCGATGAGGGAGCGTCCTGCAGACGGCGGCGCTTCGTGCCGCAGCTCATCGGCCAGCGCGTCGAGTGCTGCGGTGACCGGGTCCTCCTCCTGACGCGCGATGAACTCCGAGATCCGTGCACCGATCCCGCCTGGTCGAGTGCGCGGACGCCGACAGATCCGACCTCGGTGGGTCGGTCGGTGCGGCGGGAGGCTGCCGCTCGCCGCGGCGAGTAAGGTGTGAGCTTGTCGCCCGGCTTGGAGGAACAGTTGTCTGATTCGTTCGTGCACCTGCACACCCACACCGAGTTCTCGATGCTGGACGGCGCCGCGCGGATCAAGGACCTGTTCGCGGGGGCCGAGCAGATGGGGATGCCGGCGCTGGCCATCACCGACCACGGGAATCTGTACGGCGCCTACGAGTTCTACAAGGCGTCCAAGGGCTTCGACGTCAAGCCGATCATCGGGCTTGAGGCCTACCTCACGCCGCGGACGGGGCGCGGTGAGCGCAAGCGCGTCCAGTTCGGCGACGGCACGGGCGACGACGTGGCGTCGAAGGGCGCCTACACCCACATGACGATGTGGGCGGCCAACCCGGAGGGCATGCACAACCTCTTCCGGCTGTCGACGCGCAGCTCGCTCGAGGGCTTCTTCTACAAGCCGCGCGCGGACCGGGAGCTGCTGAACCTGTACGGCAAGGGCCTGATCGCCACCACGGGCTGCCCGTCGGGCGAGGTGCAGACGTTCCTCCGCCTGGGCCAGTACGACAACGCGGTGTCCGCTGCCGCGGAGTTCCGCGACATCTTCGGCGAGGGCAACTTCTTCGTCGAGCTGATGGACCACGGTCTGGACATCGAGACCCGCGTCCGAAAGGACCTGCTGCGGCTCGCCAAGCAGCTGAACCTGCCGTTGGTGGCCACCAACGACCTGCACTACGTGCACGCCGACGACGCCGACGCGCACGACACGCTGCTGTGCGTGTCCGCGGGCTCGCGCAAGGCGCAGACCGATCGGTTCAAGTTCGACGGCAACGGCTACTACCTGAAGTCGCCGGCCGAGATGCGCGCGCTGTTCCGCGAGCTGCCCGAGGCGTGCGACAACACGCTGGCCATCGCCGAGCGCGTCGAGACCGTCTTCGACGAGGGCATCGGCACGTACATGCCGCAGTTCGACGTGCCGGAGGGCGAGACCGAGGACTCCTGGTTCCGCAAGGAGGTGGAGAACGGGCTGCACTATCGCTACCCGAACGGCATCTCGCAGGAGGTGCGCGAGCGCGCCGAGTTCGAGACCGGCATCATCACGCAGATGGGCTTCTCCGGCTACTTCCTCGTGGTCGCCGACTTCATCAACTGGGCCAAGCGCAACGGTGTGCGGGTCGGCCCCGGCCGCGGCTCCGGCGCAGGCTCGATGTGCGCCTACGCCATGCGCATCACCGACCTCGACCCCATCGAGCACGGCCTGCTGTTCGAGCGATTCCTCAACCCCGAGCGCGTCTCGATGCCCGACTTCGACATCGACTTCGACGATCGCCGCCGCGGCGACGTGATCACCTACGTCACCGAGAAGTACGGCAAGGAGTACGTCGCCCAGATCATCACGTACGGCTCCATCAAGGCCAAGGCCGCCGTCAAGGACGCCGCCCGCGTGCTCGACATGCCGTTCGCGATCGGCGAGCAGATCACCAAGGCGATGCCGCCGGACGTGATGGGCAAGGGCGTCCCGCTGAGCGACCTGTTCAACGAGGAGCACAAGCGCTACGCCGAGGGCGGCGAGTTCCGCGAGCTGTACCAGTCGTCGCCCGATGTGCGCACCGTCGTCGACACCGCGAAGGGCATCGAGGGGCTGAAGCGCCAGTGGGGCGTGCACGCGGCCGGCGTGATCATGAGCCGCGCGCCGCTGATCGACATCGTTCCGCTCATGAAGCGCGAGGCCGACGGCGCCATCATCACGCAGTTCGACTACCCGGGCTGCGAGTCCCTCGGCCTGATCAAGATGGACTTCCTGGGGTTGCGCAACCTCACCGTGATCGACGACGCCGTGCGCAACATCAAGCTGAACCAGGACGTCGACGTCGACCTGGAGAAGCTCAGCCTCGACGACCCCAAGACGTTCGACCTGCTGCAGCGCGGCGACACCCTCGGGGTGTTCCAGCTCGACGGCGGGCCGATGCGCGCCCTGCTGCGCTCGATGCAGCCCGACTGCTTCGAGGACATCTCCGCCGTCGGCGCCCTGTACCGCCCGGGCCCGATGGGCGCGGACTCGCACAACAAGTACGCGCGCCGCAAGACGGGCCGCGAACCGGTGGAGCCCATCCACCCGGATCTCGCGGAAGCCCTCGAACCGATCCTGGGGGAGACCTACGGCCTGATCGTGTACCAGGAGCAGGTCATGGCCATCGCGCAGCAGCTCGCGGGCTACACGCTGGGCGGCGCCGACATGCTCCGCCGCGCCATGGGCAAGAAGAAGAAGGCCGAACTGGACGCCCAGTACGAGATCTTCTCGGGCGGCATGCTGGAGCGCGGCTACTCCAAGGACTCCATCCGCACGCTGTGGGACATCCTGCTGCCGTTCTCCGACTACGCGTTCAACAAGGCGCACTCGGCGGCCTACGGCCTGGTGTCCTACTGGACGGCCTGGCTCAAGGCGAACTACCCCGTCGAGTACATGGCGGCTCTGCTGCAGTCGGTGCGCGACGACAAGGACAAGTCCGCGCTCTACCTCGCCGAGTGCCGGCACATGGGCATCGAGGTGCTGCCGCCTGACGTGAACTCCTCCGAGGTGGCGTTCACGCCTGTCGGCGACCACATCCGTTTCGGCCTGGGCGCGGTGCGCAACGTCGGCGACAAGGTGGTCAACGCCTGGATCGAGGAGCGCACGCGCCTAGGGCCCGCCACCGACTTCGGAGACTTCCTCGACAAGGCCCCCCTGCTGATGTGCAACAAGCGCGTCATCGAGTCGCTCGTCAAGGCCGGCGCCTTCGACGAGCTCGGCCACACGCGGCGCGCGCTGATGGGCGTGTTCGAGACGGCCGTCGACTCGATCATCGACGTCAAGCGCAACGCGGAGAACGGGCAGGACGGCTTCGACTTCGGGTTCGACACGGGCGGCGACGAGCCCAGTGCCGACCTGCACGCGCACGTGCCCGACGTCGACGAGTGGGATCGCCGCACCAAGCTGGCGTTCGAGCGCGAGATGCTCGGCCTCTACGTGTCCGACCACCCGCTGAACGGCCTGGAGCACGTGCTGCAGACCAACAGCGAGCGGTCCATCGTGTCGGCGGTGGCCGAGGACGGCTACCGCGGGCCCACGAAGCTCTGCGGGCTGGTCACATCCGTCAACAGGCGCGTCAACAAGGCCGGCAACATCTGGGCGCAGGTCGTCCTCGAGGACCTCACGGGGTCCATCGAGGTGACGGTCTTCCCCCGCGTCTACGACCAGGTGGCCGCGCACCTCGCGCCCGACACCATCGTGGCCGTCGAGGGCGTCGTCGAGTCGGGCGAGGACCGCGGCCGCGTGCGCGCGCAGAACGTCGTCGCGCCGCACATGAGCGCGGAGGGCAACGTCGGCCCGCTGGCGCTGACGCTGCCCGCGGTGCGCTGCACGCCCGGCGTGGTCAACCGGCTGAAGGAGATCCTGGCGCAGTATCCCGGCGCGGCCGAGGTGCACCTGAACCTCCGCACCGGCGACCAGGTCAAGACCTTCCGGCTGGGCGACGGCTTCCGCGTGGAGCTCACCTCCGCGCTGTTCGCCGACCTCAAGGCCGTGCTGGGTCCCTCCTGCGTGGGGCTGGGCTCGTGAGCGCCACGGATCCGCTGCCCTCGCAGCGCGGCACCGAGCTGGGTGAGCTGTGGCAGCGCACCCCCTGGCGGATCTCCGCGTACCTCCTCGCTGCGCTGGTGCTCGGCGCCGTCGGCGGCCTGCTCTGGGTCGCGGTGACGCCCATCGCCAGCTACACGGTGCTTGAGGGGCTGGCCGCGTACATCTCGGAGCGCAGCCAAGCCACCATCGTTGCGGCGGACGCCACCTTCAGCCTGATCACGGGCCTCCTCGGGCTGGTGATCGGGGTGGTCGGCTGGCTGATCCTGTTCCGCCGCGGCTGGTGGGTGGTCGGCACCCCCGTCGTCGCGGCCCTCGGCGCCTCCGCGGTGGCCTGGTGGGTGGGCGTCGTCGTCGGTAACAACGGGTTCGCGACCCACATGGCCGGCGCGGCCGTCGGCGACATCGTGCGGATGGACCTGCAACTCCGCTCCGTCTCCGCGCTGCTCGTCGGGCCCTTCGCGGCCATCACCCCGATCATGCTGCTCTCGGCCTTCTGGCCCGAGGCCCGCGCTGCCCAGAAAGAGCGCCGGCGCGCCAAAGCCGACTAGCCGTTTCCAGCTGAGGGCAGCGGGGGAGAGATCGATCCAGGGCGACAGGCGCGATCTGGACTAGAATTGCCGCTCGTGCTGCGAACTCTCTCTTTCACCGGCGTCGACGGCGCCTATCGATCGCTCCTGCCCCGCGGCCTTTTCGACGTCGAGGCGGCGGTCGCGGTCGTGCGCCCCATCGTCGATGACGTGGCCGCGCGCGGCGAGGAGGCCCTGCGGGAGTACTCGCAGCGGTTCGACGGAGTCACCCCGCAGCATCTTCGGGTGCCCGTCGAACTGCTGGCCGAGGCCCGCGCTCAGCTGGACCCGCAGCTCGAGGAGGCCTTCGTCGAGTCGATCCGCCGGCGCCGCCTGGTGGCCGAGACGCTCGAGGTGGACGCCGACCCGGCGGTGGCTGCGCCGGCCGACGGCGCGCGGGTCGGCCTGCGCAACGTCGCCGTCGAGCGGGTGGGCCTGTACGTGCCCGGCGGGCTGGCACCGCTGGCCTCGAGCGTCATCATGAACGTCGTCCCGGCGCAGGTGGCGGGCGTGCCGTCGATCGCCGTGGCCTCGCCGCCGCAGAAGGCCTTCGGCGGGCTGCCGCACCCGAACATCCTCGCGCTGTGTCACCTCTTGGGCGTCGACGAGGTCTACGCCGTCGGCGGCGCGCAGGCCATCGCGATGTTCGCGCACGGCGTCGAAGCGCTGTGCGACCCGGTCTCGCTCATCACCGGGCCGGGCAACATCTACGTCGTGGCGGCCAAGCGGCTCGTCCGCGGTCTGGTCGGCATCGACTCGGAGGCCGGCCCCACCGAGATCGCCATCGTGGCCGACGACACGGCCACCCCCGCGTTCGTCGCCGCGGACCTCATCTCGCAGGCCGAGCACGACCCGCTCGCCGCCTCGGTCCTCATCACCCCGTCGGCCGCGCTCACCGAGGCCGTGAACGCCGAGGTCGAGCGCCAGGTGGCGGGCCAGCGGCACGAGGAGCGGATCCGCACCGCGCTCACGGGCCAGCAGTCCGCCATCGTGCTCGTCCGCGACCTGGACCAGGCCGTCGCCGTGGCCGACGCCTACGGCGCCGAGCACCTGGAGATCCAGACGGCGGACGCGCGCGCCGTCGCGGCGCGGGTGCGCAACGCGGGCGCCATCTTCGTCGGCGACTACTCGCCCGTGTCTCTCGGCGACTACTCCGCCGGCTCGACGCACGTGCTGCCCACCGCGGGCTGCGCCTGCCACTCGTCGGGCCTGACCGTGCGCTCGTTCGTGCGCACCGTGCACGTCATCGACTACTCGGCCGAGGCGCTGCTCGCGCTGGCCGACGGCGTCGAGCTGTTCGCGCGCGCCGAGGACCTGCCCGGGCACGCCGCCGCCATCACGGTGAGGAGGCCGGTGTGATCACGCTCGATGACCTGCCGCTGCGCGCGGACCTGGTGGGGGAGGAGCCCTACGGCGCCCCGCAGCTCGACGTGCCCGTCGTGCTGAACGTCAACGAGAACCCGTACCCGCCGTCGCCGTTGATCCGGCAGGAGATGGCCGCGGCCATCGTCAACGCGGCCGGCGTCCTCAACCGCTACCCGGACCGCGAGGCCCGCGCGCTGCGCACCGACCTCGCCGCCTACCTCGGGCACGGGCTGACGGCCGACAACGTGTGGGCGGCGAACGGCTCCAACGAGATCATGAGCCACCTGCTCACGGCCTTCGGCGGCCCCGGCCGGCGCGTGCTGACGTTCACGCCCACCTACTCGATGTACCCGGAGTACGCGCGCAACACCTGCACCGAGTACGTGACGGTGCCGCGGAAGGCGGACTACACGCTGGACGCGAGCCTCGTGCTGTCGGCGATCGAGGAGCATCGCCCGACGGTGGTGCTGATCACGACGCCGAACAACCCGACGGGCACCGCGACGCCGATCGAGGTGATCGACGAGGTCTGCGCGGGCACCGACGCGATCGTCGTCGCCGACGAGGCTTATCAGGAGTTCTCGGCGCGGCCGAGCGCGCTGGAGCTGCTCGCGCGGCACCCGCGGCTCGTGGTGTCGCGGACGATGTCGAAGGCGTTCGCGCTGGCCGGCGGGCGCGTCGGCTACCTCGCCGCGCACCCTGCGATCGTCGACGCCTGCCGCATCGTGCGCCTGCCTTATCACCTGAGCGCCCAGACCCAGGCCGTCGCCCGGGTGGCGCTGGCGCACGCCGACGAGTTGCTCGCCCAGGTCCGCGCCCTGGCGGCCGAGGCCCGCGGCTTCGAGGCCTGGGCCCGCGGCCGCGGCTACGCGGTGGTCGAGTCCGAGGCCAACTTCTCGCTGTTCGGCCGGTTCGCCGACCGGCACGCCGTCTGGCAGGCGCTCCTCGACCGCGGGATCCTCATCCGCGAGACGGGCCCCGCAGGATTCCTGCGCGTGTCCGCCGGCACCCCGGACGAGATGACGCTGCTCAAGGCCGCCCTCGACGACATCGCCCCCGCAACAGAAGGAGACACCCCATGAGCCGCACCGCCACCGTCTCGCGCGCCACCTCGGAGTCGTCGATCACGGTCCGCATCGACCTCGACGGCACGGGCGCCTCGCGGATCTCGACCGGCGTCGGGTTCTACGACCACATGCTGACGGCGCTCGCGAAGCACTCGATGATCGACATGGACGTCGAGGCCACGGGCGACCTGCACATCGACGGCCACCACACGGTGGAGGACACGGCCATCTGCCTCGGCCAGGCCCTCAAGCAGGCGCTCGGCGACAAGTCCGGCATCCGGCGCTACGGCCACGCGGTCGTGCCGCTCGACGAGGCCGTGGCCGACTGCGTCGTCGACGTCGCCGGCCGGCCCTACGTGGTCTGCAAGGGCGAGCCCGACGGCCAGGTCTACGCGCGGATCGGCGGCAGCGGCGTGCCGTACGCCGGGTCGATGACCTACCACGTGTTCGAGGCCCTCGCGCTGAACTCGGGGCTCTGCCTGCACGTCACCCTGCTGTCGGGCCGCGACCCGCACCACATCGTCGAGGCCCAGTTCAAGGCCCTGGCCCGCGCGCTGCGCGAGGCCGTGGAGCCCGACCCGCGCCAGGTGGGCGTGCCCAGCACCAAGGGCGCGCTCTGAGCGCGCGGATCGGGCTGTTCGACTACGGGTCGGGCAACCTGCACTCCGCCGCCCGGGCGTTCGCCAACGCGGGCGCCGATGTCGTCGTGACCTCGGACCTGGCGGAGCTCGGGCGCCGTGACGCGCTCGTCGTGCCCGGTGTCGGCGCCTTCGCGGCCTGCATGTCAGGTCTCAGGGCGGCGGGCGGCGTGGAGCTGATCCGCGACTGGGTCGCGGCCGAGCGCCCGCTCTTCGGGATCTGCGTCGGGCACCAGGTGCTCTTCGCCGGCGGCACCGAGCACGGCACGCACGCCGACGGCGTCGGCCTGTTCCCCGGCACCGTCGGGGAGCTGCCCGCGCGCCGCCTCCCGCACATGGGCTGGAACACCGTGCAGGCGCCCGCGGGCAGCCGGCTCTTCGCGGGGCTCGAGGGCGAGCGGTTCTACTTCGTGCACAGCTACGCCGCCGCCGAGGGCCCCGAGGACGGCGTCGTCAGCACCGCCCGGCACGAGGACGCGACGTTCGTCGCCGCCGTCGAGCGGGGACCGGTGTCGTCGACGCAGTTCCACCCGGAGAAGTCGGGCGCGGCCGGGGCCCGGCTGATCGCCAACTGGTTGTCGGCTCTTTCGGATAGGGTCTAGCGTCGTGGAGAAGTTGCAGTTGTTGCCCGCCGTCGATGTGCAGGGTGGCCAGGCCGTTCAGCTCGTGCAAGGCATCGCGGGAACGCAGAAGGAATTCGGCGACCCGCTCGCGGCCGCGCTGCGCTGGCAGGACGGCGGCGCGGAGTGGCTGCACCTGGTCGACCTCGACGCGGCGTTCGGCCGCGGCTCCAACGCGGACCTGCTGAAGGGCATCGTCGGCCGACTCGACCTCGACGTCGAGCTCTCGGGCGGCATCCGCGACCAAGAGTCGCTCGAACGCGCGCTGGCCACGGGCGCGCGGCGCGTCAACATCGGCACCGCGGCGCTCGAGAATCCCGAATGGTGCGACCGGGTGGTGGCCGAATACGGCGACCGGGTCGCGATCGGCCTCGATGTGCGGGGCGAGAATCTCGCCGCGCGGGGCTGGACCACCGAGGGCGGGCCCTGGACCGAGACCCTCGATCGCCTCGTGGCCGCGGGCTGCGAGCGGTTCGTGGTCACGGACGTGAACTCCGACGGCATGCTGACCGGCCCCAACCTCGAGCTGCTGCGGGACGTCGCGCGGCGCTCGGGCAAGAAGGTGGTCGCGTCCGGCGGCATCGCGACGCTGGACAACCTGCGCGACCTGCGCGGGCTCGTCGGCGAGGGCATCGAGGGCGCCATCATCGGCACGGCCCTCTACGTGGGGCGCTTCACCATCGAGGAGGCCCTCGCCGTGGCAGGGGGAGACGACCGATGATCAAGCCACCGGCCAGCACCTTCGGGGTCAGCGACCACGAGGCCGTGCACGTCCCGCCGCTCCTCGAGGGGCGGATCAAGGACTTGCTCGACGGCAAGAAGATCGTGATGACCGGCGTCACGGGCTTCATCGGCGAGCAGATGCTCTGGAAGGTGCTCACCGAGTGCCCCGGCACCACCACCGGCGTGATCGTGCGCCGCAAGGGGTCCGTCACGGCGGCCGAGCGCGTGGCCGGGCTGCTCAAGAAGAAGATCTTCACCGACGTCGTCGCGGCGGCCGGGGGCGTCGAGGCCCTCATGGCGGCCCGCGTCGAGGTGATCGAGGGCGATCTGCCCGACGTGCCGGACCTGCCGCGGGACATCGATGTCCTCGTGCACTGCGCCGGCGACGTGTCGTTCGACCCGCCCATCGACCAGGCGTTCATGACCAACGTGGTCGGCGCGAAGGCGCTGCTGACCAAGCTCCGCGAGGCCTGCTCCGACGAGGACGGCACGCTGGTGAAGGTGCCGCACTACGTGCACATCTCGACGGCGTACACCGCGGGCCGGCGCCGCGGCGCCATCCCCGAGGCCGCGCACGTGCACGACATCGACTACGAGCGCGAGACCCGTGCCGCGCTCGCCATGAAGGAGCACGTCGAGGCCCGCTCGCGGTCCTCCGAGCAGCTGACCATCCTGCGCAAGCAGGCCGAGGCGTTGCACCGCCAGGCCGGCTACCTCACCACGTCGCAGGACACCGAGCGGCGCAGGCAGGAGTGGGTCAAGCAGGAGCTCGTCAAGGCGGGCACCGAGCGGGCGCGCTCGCTGGGCTGGACCGACGTCTACACCTTCGCCAAGGCGCTCGCCGAGCGCGTGGTGGCCGATCTCGGCCGCGACTTCCAGGTCTCGATCGTGCGCCCCGCGATCGTCGAATCCTCACTCATCCACCCCTACGCCGGGTGGATCGAGGGCTTCAAGATGGCCGACCCGATCATCCTGGCGTACGGCCGCGGCCAGCTGCCGGACGTGCCCGCCTCGCCCGACGCCGTCATCGACATCATCCCCTGCGACTTCGTCGTCAACGCGATCGTCGCCGTGTGCGCCACGCAGCCGACCGTCGGGGAGCCGGAGTTCTACCATCTCAGCTCCGGCGCCAGGAACCCGCTGACGTTCCGCGGTATCTACGAACACGTGCGCAACTACTTCTCCGAGCACCCCTACACCGAGGGCCAGGGCTCCACGCCGCTCGCCACCTGGAACTTCCCGGGCGCCGAGCCCGTCGAGAAGCTGATGTGGGTGGCGGACAAGGGCGTGCAGATCGGCAACAAGCTGCTGAGCTACGCGCCGCGCGGCAAGCGCACCAGGAAGATGGCCACCAGCCTCGACAACACGCGCAAGCAGCTCGACTTCCTGGGCAAGTACCTCACGCTGTACGGCGAGTACCTGCAGTCCGAGCTGCACTTCGTCGACGACTGCACGCTCGCGCTGCACCGCTCGCTGCATCCCGACGACGCCGAGGCGTTCGGCTTCGACTCGGCCAGCTACGGCTGGACCGAATACATGGAGGGCGTGCACATCCCGGCGATCACGAACCCGGTGCGCCGCCTCGAGGCCGCCCGCAAGCGGCGCGCGGCCAAGGCGTCGACGTTCCGCGAGCTGCGCCCAGCCGAGCCCGGCACCGTGCTGGCCGCGTTCGACCTCGACGGCACCGTGATGGCCACCAACGTCGTCGAGACCTACCTCTGGGCCCGGCTGCCCGAGCTCGCGCCGCTGAAGCGGGTGGGCGAGGTGGCGAGCCTCGCGATGCAGCTGCCGATGTATCTCGGCGCGGAGCGGCGCGACCGCGGCGTGTTCCTGCGCTCGATCTACCGCAGGTACAAGGGCGCGGACCTGGCGGCGCTGGAGGACTACGTCGACGAGAAGCTCGCCCCGCTGATCCTCGACCGGATGTCGCCCGACGCCATCCGCAGGATCCGGGAGCATCGCCAGGCCGGCCACACGACGATCCTCATCACGGGCGTCATCCGGCCTCTGACCAGGCCCTTCGCCGGCCTGTTCGACACCATCGTGGCCGCGGAACTGGCCACCGACGACGCGGGGCGCTGCACCGGCTACCTCAGCGGCCCCCCGATGGTCGGCGAGTCGCGGTCGGCCTGGCTGACCCACTACGCGAAGCTGCACGGCATCGACCTCACCAAGTCGTACGCCTACGCCGACAGCCACGTCGACCTGCCCATGCTGAACACCGTCGGCAACCCCGTCGCCGTCAGCCCCGACGTCGGCCTCATGCGGGCCGCGAAGTCGCGCGGCTGGTCGATCGTGGAGTGGCCCGAAATGTCACCGCTGCCGCGGTGGAAGATGTCGTGAACGGAAAGGACCGCTGATGTCTCGCCCAGGATTCGTGCTGGAGGTCGACGACAAGACCCCGCCGCTCATGACCATGTCCGGCTCCGACCTGCGTCTCGACCGCTTCGGCGTCGGCACGCGGGTGGTCTACACGCCCGACGCCGAGCGCTCGAGCGATCCGGTCGCGCTGATCGACGCCGCGCTGTCGGCGCCGTCCGGCACGGCCCCGCTCGCCGCGCGGCTCACGCCGTCGACCAAGCTCACGCTGCTGATCAGCGACGCGCAGGCCCTGCCCGCGCCGTGGTTCGACCCGCGCAGGACCCTGGCCGAGCGCGTGCTCGAGGCCGCGGCCCGTGCGGGCGTCGACGACGTGGAGCTCGTGATCGCCAACGGCGTCGGCCAGCGCTGGTCCGGCTCCCGCGTCACCGAGGTGCTGGGCGACCGCGTGGCCACCAGCTTCCTGCCCGACGGCCTCGTGGCCAGCCACGACGTCACCGCCGACGACCTCGTCGAGGTCGGCCAGGTGGACGGCCACCCGGTGCGGGTCAACCGCAGGGTCGCCGAGTCCGACCTCGTGGTGGTCATCGGCGTGCGCGCGGCGTACGCCGACCGCTGCCCGTTGTCGTCCGGTATCACCGACGCGGCCACGGTCGAGCGGCTCGGCACGGCGGGTCCCGCCTTCGCCGACGGCGTGCGCGACCTGCTGCGCGGCGCCGCGGACACCTTCTCCCTCATCGCGGTCCTCGGCCAGCCGCTGCTCGGCCGCCCGCTGCGCTTCGTCTCGAAGCGCGAGTGGGAGTGGAACGCCGGCGATCGCCTGTCCTACGCGGGCGCCCGCCAGCTCGCGGCGGCGCTGCCCCGGCAAGGGGCCCAGCTGCTGCACGGCGGCCCGCGGGCCGACTACGCGGTGATCGACGTCGTGGGCGGCGAGTACGCCGCGGCGCAGGCCGAGTCCCGGCTGGTGTGGCAGGCGGCCAACGCCGTCGAGGTGCGCGGCCAGGCCGACGTGCTGGTCACGTCCGTATGGGGCGCGGCCATCGACCCGTCGGACCCGGTGGGCTCGCCGCTCAGCGCGGCCGGGCATGCGCTCGTCAGGCAGGCCGGCTCGCACCTCGGCACGCCGTACACGCGCGACGGGGGTGTGCTGATCGCGCTGCACCCGCTGCGCAACCGGTTCTCCAATCGTCGCCAGTCCGCCGCGGCCGACCTGTTCGCCAAGATCCTGCCCGTGACCACGGACGCGGCGGAGATCGCCGAGCGGTTCGCGCCGTCGCTGCAGGACGAGTGGTACCTCGACCTGTACCGCAAGCAGTTCGCCGACCACCCGCTGCGCGTGTTCCAGGAGTGGGCCGCGATCGCGGAGGCCACGGCCCGCTACGCCAACGTGATCTGGGTGGGCGGCGATCGGCGCAGCGCCGCCGTCCTCGGCCACCGGGCCGCGAGCACCTACGCGGACGCGCTCGAGATCGCCTCCGACGCGGTCGGCACCGCCCCGTCGATCACCGTGCTGCGGGGAGCGGGCCTGGCGCTGGGCGACGTGCGATGACCAGGACGCTGCCCTCGTGGGCGCAGGCGCGGCGGGGTAAGCCCCGGCCGGCGCTGACCCTGCCGGGCGACCTGGTGCAGGCCGCGCGCGGCGTGCTGCTCCATCAGCGGCCCGCGGGCGCCCCACCGAAGCCTCGCGTGGCGCGCGACCTTGGCCTCAGGACCAAGCTCACCGGCCGGCACCTCAGCCTGCGGCTGATGAGCCTGCGGTTCGACATCGAGATCGTCGGCGCGGGCAACCTCGACGGCGTCCGCCAGCCGCTGGTGTTCGCCGCGAACGAGCAGGGCGTGCTCGACTACCAGCTGCTCCGGCTCGCGCTGCCGTCGCGGCTGCGCCCCACCATGATCGCGCCGTCGCGCGCGCTCGCCCGGGGCCGGAACGTCGTCGTCTTCACCGACGAGCCGGCGGCCGGCCGAATCGTGGGGGAGTTCTCCACGGTGGCCGCGGGGCTCGCGAATCAGCACAACGTGGCCATCGTGCCCGTCGGGCTGGTGGGCACCTTCAAGCTGAAGGACATCCTGAAGCTGCCGGTCACCACGCGGCCCAAGGTCTCCATCCGCTTCGGCGCCCCCATCTACGTCCGCGGCCGGCACCTGGCCGAGGCCACCGCGCGCACGCAGGAGAGCGTCGAGCAGCTCGTGCTCGAGGGCGACTTGACCTGGTGGACCGTCGAGCGGCGTCGCGTCGAGGGGCTCGCACCCGTGGCCGGGCGCCCCGCGCCGCGCTGGCGCCGCCTCTGGGACCAGGCGGCCCCGACGGGCAGCGACCGCGGGCGGATCTGGGGCTGAGTGCCATGACGTCGGAGAAGGGCGGCGCGGACTCGTCGCTCGCCCTGCCTCACCTGAGGTGGCGGCTGCTCACCTCGGGAGACGAGGAGGAGCTGGACCGGCTGCTCGATCAGCTGGCCCAGCTCGATACCTCCGTGCTCGCCGGCCTGTCGGCGGATTCGGAGACGGGGGCGTCGCTGCTGGCCGACGGCCTGGCCATCGGCGGCTGGGACGCCTACGACACGCTGACGGCCTACGGCGCGCTGCACCTCGGCTCCACCGAGCCGCTCAGGCTCTACCTCTTCGGCGGGGTGCTGCCCGCGCACCGGCACAAGGGCATCGGCACCGCGCTGCTGGCCTGGCAGGTGGCGGCCGGGACCCAGTGGCGTGACGAGCATCACCCGGGCACGCTGCTGCTGCTCAGCTGCCACGCGGAGCTGGGGCGCCAGGGGCTGATGCGCGCGGCGCAGGCCAACGGCTTCACCGTCGAGCGCTACTACTACGACCTGGTGCGCGGGCTCGAGAAGCCACCGCCGCCCCGTGAGGTGCCCGGCGTGGCGATCGTGCCGCTGGACGCGGCCCGCTCCGAGGAGGTCAGGGCGCTGCACAACGAGTGCTTCAAGCCGTTCGGTGGCGGCGAGGTGACGGCCGAGGAATGGGCCGGCCGAATGGGCAGCCCCGAGTTCCGCGAGGACTGGTCGCACGTCGCCCTGGCCGACGGCGCCGTCGTGGGCTACGCCATCAACGTCGAGGACATCGGCGAGCACGGCGCGCCCGCGGGGTGGACCGAGCGGTTCGGCGTGCACCCGGCCTACCGAGGGCGGGGGATCGCGCTCGCGCTGCTCTCGCACGGGCTGCACGCGATGTCGGAGGCCGGCTGCGAGGAGGCGGGCATCGGCGTCGACACGCCGGATGGCCTGGCGATGTCCAGGCTCGTGGCCGACCTGGGCTACGTCACGCGCGACGCCGTCGGGCTGCTCACGAAGGTCGTGGCCTGAGCCGCCGCCGTGATCGAGGCTGTCAGCGGCAGCCGGTATGCTTCGCCACGACTCAAGTGACGTAGACGTGAGAAAGCGGGGACCGGATGTCCGGGCATTCCAAGTGGGCGACGACCAAGCACAAGAAGGCCGTCATCGACGCCAAGCGCGGCAAGCTGTTCGCCAAGCTGATCAAGAACGTCGAGGTCGCGGCACGCATCGGCGGCGGCGATCCCTCCGGTAACCCGACCCTCTACGACGCCATCCAGAAGGCGAAGAAGTCGTCGGTGCCCAACGACAACATCGATCGCGCCGTCAAGCGCGGTTCCGGAGCCGAGTCCGGCGGGACCGACTACGAGACGATCATGTACGAGGCCTACGGCCCCGCCGGCGTCGCGATGCTGATCGAGTGCCTGACCGACAACCGCAACCGCTCCGCCTCCGACGTCCGCGTGGCCGTCACGCGCAACGGCGGCACCATGGCCGACGTCGGCTCGGTGCAGCGCCTGTTCTCGCGCAAGGGTGTCGTGGCCGTGCCTAAGAAGCAGGCCGGCGGCCAGCTGTCGGAGGACGACCTGCTGGAGGCGGCCCTCGAGGCGGGCCTCGAGGAGGTCTCGGACGAGGGCGACGTGTGGGAGGCCGTCTGCGACCCCAACGACACGGTGGAGGTCCGCAAGGCGATCCAGGCCGCGGGGCTCGACTACGACTCCTCCGAGGTGCAGTTCGTCGCGTCGTTCGACCAGCAGGTGGACACGGTCGAGGTGGCGCAGAAGGTGTTCCGGATCATCGACGCGCTCGAGGACTCGGACGACGTGCAGAACGTCTACACCAATGTCGACCTGACCCCTGAGGTCGCCGCGGCCCTCGACGAAGAGGACTAGAACCGCCCCATGCGGGTGATCGGCATCGACCCCGGGCTGACGCGCTGCGGCGTGGGCATCGTCGACGGGACCGTCGGCCGCCCGCCGCGGCTGGTCGCCGTGGGCGTGGTGCGCACCCGCGCGGACCTCGATGTGGCGCGCCGGCTGCTGGCCCTCGAGGAGGGCCTGGCCGAGTGGTTCGAGAAGTACGAGCCGGAGGCCGTGGGCATCGAGCGGGTGTTCGCGCAGCACAACCTGCATTCGGTGATGGACACGGCTCAGGCCTCGGGGGTCGCGGCGCTGTCCGCCGCGCGCCGCGGCCTCGACGTGAGCTTCCACACCCCCAGCGAGGTCAAGGCTGCTGTCACGGGGTCAGGCACGGCCGACAAGGCGCAGGTCGCGCAGATGGTCACCCGGATCCTGGGTCTGGCCGAGGCGCCGCGGCCCGCCGACGCGGCCGACGCCCTCGCCATCGCCGTGTGCCAGGTGTGGCGCGGCGGGGCCACCAATCGTTACGCCGCGGCCGTCGCGGCAGCCAAGGGGAAGCGATGATCGCGCAACTGACAGGCACCACCGTGCAGGCCGGGGCCACGTCCTGCGTCCTCGACGTCGGCGGGGTCGGCTTCCTCGTGCACGTCACGCCCGGCACCGCGGCGGCGCTGCGGCCGGGGGAGCAGGCCACGCTGCACACGTCGCTCGTGGTCCGCGAGGATTCGCTCACGCTGTTCGGCTTCGGGTCCGCGGGTGAGAAGGAGGCCTTCGAGCTCGCGCAGACCGCGTCCGGCGTCGGGCCCAAGCTCGCGCTGGCGATCGTCTCGGTGCTCGGCGCGGGCGACTTCCGCCGCGCGGTGCAGGCCGAGGACGTCCGCCGGCTGACCGCCGTGCCCGGGATCGGGCTCAAGGGAGCCCAGAAGATCGTGATCGAGCTGCGCGACAAGGTGGCGCTGCTCGCCGCCGTCGAGGGCGACGACGCGGCCCCGGCCGCGCCCGCGCGCGACGAGGCCTGGCGCGGCCAGGTGGTCGACGGCCTGCAGGGCCTCGGCTGGTCGGCGCGCGACGCCGAGGCGGCGTGCGACAACGTCGCCCACCTCGTCGAGGACGACCCGTCCGTCGGCATCGCCCACCTGATGCGCGCCGCGCTGAACTCCCTGGCGAGGCGCTGATGCAGCACTCCGAGGTGGACCCGACCGCCGCGCCGGAGGAGCGCGACTACGAGGCCGCGCTGCGCCCGAAGTCGCTGGCCGAGTTCGAGGGCCAGCCCAGGGTGCGCGAACAGCTGGGCCTCGTGCTCGACGCCGCCCGGCACCGCGGCTCGACGCCGGACCACGTGCTGCTGTCCGGGCCGCCTGGCCTCGGCAAGACGACGCTCGCGATGATCATCGCCACCGAGATGGGGACGGGGCTGCGCATCTCGTCGGGCCCCGCCATCCAGCACGCGGGCGACCTGGCCGCCATCCTGTCGGGCCTCGACGAGGGCGACGTGCTCTTCCTCGACGAGATCCACCGCCTCTCGCGGCCCGCCGAGGAGATGCTGTACCTCGCGATGGAGGACTTCCGCGTCGACGTCATCGTCGGCAAGGGGCCGGGCGCCACCGCCATCCCCATCGACCTGCCCCCGTTCACGCTCGTGGGTGCGACGACCCGCGCGGGCATGCTGCCCGGCCCGCTGCGCGACCGGTTCGGTTTCACGGCTCAGCTCGACTTCTACGACCCGGCCGACCTGGCGGGCATCGTCGCGGCGTCCGCGGGCAAGCTCGGCGTCGCGATCGACGGCGATGCCACCGGGGAGATCGCGCGCCGCTCGCGCGGCACGCCCCGCATCGCGAACCGGCTGCTGCGCCGGGTGCGCGACTTCGCGCAGGTGAAGGGCCACCGCGTGGCCGACCGCGGTGTCGCCCGCGCGGCCCTCGAACTGTACGAGGTGGACGAGCGCGGTCTCGACCGGCTGGACCGGTCGGTGCTCGACGCGCTCTGCCGGCTGTTCGACGGCGGCCCCGTCGGTCTCTCGACGCTCGCGCTGAGCGTGGGCGAGGAGATCGAGACCGTCTCGGAGGTCGCCGAGCCGTTCCTCATCCGCGAGGGGCTGATGTTCCGCACGCCCCGCGGCCGGGTGGCCACCCGCGCGGCCTACCGGCACCTCGGCCTCCGCCCGCCGGCGGCCGTCCCCGGCCTCTTCGACGATCCGGAGTGAGTGCCGCTCAGACTTCCTTCCCGCCTCCGCTATCCTGAGCGGTGGCCCAGACCACGACCGGAGTAATCCCATGGAATTCATTCTCATGATGGTCGCGTTGTTCGCGATCATGTACTTTCTGATGATTCGTCCGCAGCAGAAGAAGATGCGTCAGGACCAGGAGATGCGCTCCGCGCTCACCCCTGGCGATCGCGTCCTCCTGACCTCGGGCATCTTCGCGACCATCACCCACGCCGGCGAGAAGCAGTTCATCGTCGAGCTCGCCCCTGACGTGCAGATCACCGTCCTGAAGGGGAGCGTCGCCCGCGCCGTCACCCCGGAGGACGAGGAGTTCGAGTTCACCGACGAGGCCGTGGCCGACGAGCCCGGCTTCGAGGTGCCTGACGACGCCTCGGCGCTCGTCGACGACCAGCTGACCTTCGATCCCACCCCCGACGCAGAGGCCGAGGCACCCGAGGCCGACGCGCCTGAGGGCGACGAGCCCGAGACCCGCTCGGAGGGCAAGAACTAATCGTGGCCACCACCGCCAAGCGGGGGCGACCGGGAGTCGTCCTCTCCGTCTTCCTGCTTCTGATCGTGTTGCTGTACGCGATCATGGCGCTGACCCACACCTGGAAGCCGAACCTCGGCCTCGACCTGCAGGGTGGTCAGACCATCACTCTCGAGGCCACGAACAAGACCGTGCCGCTGGAGTCGATGGAGCTCGCTCGCGACATCATCCAGCAGCGCATCGACGGCCTCGGCGTCGGCGAGGCCAGCGTGGCCATCCAGGGCGACCGCCACATCGTGGTGTCCGCTCCGAACGTGTCCCGCGACGACCTGGTCGACCTCGTCGGCGCCACGGCGCAGCTCAGCTTCCGCCCGGTGCTACAGGCCGGCGCGGGCACGGGCCCCACCGAGGAGCCCTCCGCCGATCCGAGCGAGACGCCGGTGCCCGGCCTGCCGACGGCGCTGCCGTCGCCCAGCCCGACGCCGACCGAAGGCGGGGGCGGCGAGACCGGCCAGCTGAGCATCGAGGACGTGCTGGCCTACGAGCCCACGGATGCCGACCTCGAGGCGTTCGCCGACTACACCTGCGGCGAGCCCGCGCACGACGACCCGAGCCGCCCGCTCGTGGCGTGCGACCCGGACGGCGTGCAGAAGTACCTGCTCGGCCCGACCGCCATCCTGGGCACCGAGCTGGAGACCGCCTCGTACGGCATTCCGCAGGGCGACCTGTCCTACGCCGTCATGCTGAGCCTCAAGCCCACGGGCGCAAGCCAGTTCAAGGAGCTGACCGGGGCGCTGCTGACGCGCACGTCGCCGCAGGATCTCTTCGGCATCGTGCTCGACGGCGTGGTGCAGTCGGCCGTCAAGCCGCAGGTGCAGATCACCAACGGCCAGGCCTCCATCACCGGTAGCTTCACCGCGGACACGGCGGCGAACCTCTCCAACGTCCTGAAGTACGGCTCGCTGCCGCTGAACTTCGCACCCAGCCAGGTGGAGACCGTCTCGGCGACGCTGGGCGGTGAGCAGCTGCGGGTCGGCATGATCGCAGGCCTCATCGGCCTGATCGCCGTGGCGGTGTACTCGTTCCTGTACTACCGCGGCATGGGCATCGTCGTGGTGCTGTCGCTGCTCGTCGCCGCGGCCGCCACCTACGCGGTCATGGTGCTGCTCGGATCGGCGGTCGGCTTCACGCTGAACCTGCCGGGCATCGCCGGCGCCATCGTCGGCATCGCCGTCACGGCGGACTCGTTCATCATCTACTTCGAACGCATCCGCGACGAGATCCGAGAGGGCCGCAGCCTCAAGTCGGCGCTCAGCTCCGGCTGGCTCAAGGCGCGCGGCACGATCATCATCTCCGATGCCGTGTCGCTGCTGTCGGCCGTGGTGCTGTTCTTCCTCGCCGTCGGCGCGGTGCGCGGCTTCGCGTTCACCGTCGGGCTGACCACCGTCATCGACCTGGCCGTGGTGTTCTTCTTCACCAAGCCCACGGTCGAGCTGCTCGGCCGCACGAAGTTCTTCGGCCAGGGCCGCAAGTGGTCCGGCCTCGACGCCGCCCACATGGGCGTCACGGAGGACTCGCTGCTCGGCCGGCGGCTGCGCCGCAGGACCGACGCCCCCGCCCCCACGACCCCGCAGGAGGCATGATGGCCGGCCAGAAGCACGGCATCGCAGGGCGGCTCTACACGGGCCAGCTGAGCTACGACTTCATGAAGAACCGCAAGCTGTGGTTCATCATCTCCGGCGTCATCGTCGCCGTCTCCGTCCTGGGTCTGCTGATCCGGGGTCTCACGCTCGGCATCGAGTTCACCGGTGGCACGGACTTCCAGGCCCCGATGGCCATCCAGGCGACGACGGTCGACGACGTTCGCGACAAGGTCTCCGCCATCGACGTGCCCGATCTCGAGGCGCAGGTGTTCTCGCTCGGCGACAACAACATCCGCGTTCAGACGCGGTCGCTCAGCACCGACGAGACCTCGACAGTGCGCGCCGAGATCGCGGCCATCGCGAAGGTTGAGCCGGACGAGGTGGCCTACAACGCCATCGGCGCGTCGTGGGGCAAGTCGATCTCGCAGAAGGGCGTGATCGCGCTCGTCGTGTTCATGGGCCTGGTGATGCTGCTCATCGCGGCGTACTTCCGGGACTGGAAGATGTCGATCGCGGCCATCGTCGCGGTGATCCACGACCTCGTGCTCACCGTCGGCGTCTTCGCGCTGCTGGGCTTCACGGTCACGCCGTCGACGGTCATCGGCGTGCTGACGATCCTCGGCTACTCGCTCTACGACACCGTCGTGGTGTTCGACAAGATCCGCGAGAACGTCCGGAACCTCACGGAGACCAACAAGACGTACTCGTTCCAGGCGAACCTGGCCGTGAACCAGGTGGTCATCCGCTCGCTGAACACCACGATCATCGGCGTGCTGCCCGTGCTCGCGCTGTTCATCGCGGGCACGTGGCTGCAGTCGGGCCCGCTGGCCGATCTCGGCCTCGCGCTCCTGGTGGGCATGATCGCCGGCGCGTACTCGTCGATCTTCATCGCGGCCCCGCTGCTGGCATGGCTGCGTGAGCGGGAGCCCGACATGGTCGAGCACCGCGAGCGGATCGCCCGACGCGAGGCCCGCGCCGAGCAGCGCCGCGCCGCCCACGAGGCCCACGCGGCCGAGGCCGGGGCGACGGCGACCGCCGCGGAGCCCACGACCCGCACGCAGCGGCGCACGGCGTCGACGCGCGCGGAGCGGACCGGGAAACGCAAGTGACCGACGATCGCCGGGCGCTGGTCGCCTCGCTCATTCGGGACGTCCCGGACTTCCCGAAGCCGGGCGTGGTGTTCAAGGACATCACCCCGCTGCTGGCCTCGGCGGAGGGCTTCCTGGCCGCGGTGAGCGGGCTGGTGGCCACCGCGCCGGAGGGCATCGACGTCGTCGTGGGCATGGAGGCGCGCGGGTTCATCTTCGCCGCCCCCGTGGCCATCGCTCTCGGCGCGGGCTTCGTGCCCGTCCGCAAGCCGGGCAAGCTTCCCGGCGCGACGATCAGCCACAGCTTCGAGCTGGAGTACGGCAACGAGACGCTGACCATGCACAAGGAGGCCATCCGCCCCGGGGCGCGGGTGCTGGTGGTCGACGACGTGCTGGCCACCGGCGGCACCGTCTCGGCCACGGCGGAGCTCCTGCACCAGATGGGTGCGGACCTCGTGCACGTCAGCGTGGTGATGGAGCTGGCCTTCCTCGGCGCGCGGCAACGCCTCGCGGAGGCGGGCATCGACAACTGCTCCGCTCTGGTGACAGTCTGACGCCATGGCCAAGCTGCAGCAGGGTGGCAGGAGCGGGGTGCTCTCGCTCGTCAGCCTTCCCAGGATCGCGACCTCTCCCTTCAAGGAGCTGGCTCGGCGCGCGCTGCTCGCGCTTCTGCTGCTGATCACCACCACGACGCTGGTGTGGGTGGACCGCGGAGCGTATATCGACAACACCGCCGGGGACGGCGTGTCCTTCATCGACGCGCTCTACTACGCGACCGTGACGGTCACCACCACGGGCTACGGCGACATCACGCCGATCCTGCCGCACGCCCGGCTCCTGAACGCGCTCATCATCACACCGCTGCGCATCGGCTTCCTGGTCGTCTTGGTCGGCACCACCATCGAGGTGCTGGCCAACCAGGGAAGCAGGAGCATCCGCGACGCCATCTGGAGGAGAAAGATGCGCAACCACGTCGTCGTCATCGGCTACGGCACCAAGGGCCGCAGCGCGGTCAACACGCTGCGGAGGCAGGGCGAGCGGGCCGACAGGATCGTCGTGCTGGACGCGAGCGCTACGGCCGTCGCCGACGCCAACTTCGATGGGCTGGCCGCCTTCCAGGGCGACGCCACCCGGCGCGACCTACTGCGCCGCGCCGAGGTGAGTAAGGCCAAGAAGATCATCATCTCGCTGGATCGCGACGACGCGGCGGTGCTCGCCACCCTCACGGTGCGCCAGCTGAACCCCACCGCGGGTGTCATCGTGTCGGTCCGGGAGCAGGTCAACGTGCCGCTGGTGCGCCAGTCCGGCGCGTCGTCGGTGGTCACCAGCTCGGAGACGGTCGGCCGCCTCCTCGGCCTGTCGGCCATCGGCCCCGAGATGGGCACCATCATCCAGGACATGCTGACTGGCGGCGAGGGCCTCGAGGTGCACCAACGCCTGGCCGAGGCCGATGAGGTCGGCCAGCCGCCGTCGGCCGTGCAGGGCGAGCGCGTCGTCGGCATCATCCGCAACGGCACGCTCCGCCGGTTCTACGACAGGACCGCGGCCCGGATCGAGGTGGGCGACGAGCTGATCGTCGTCCGCCGCGCGGTGCCGTCGGCGGCGAAGGCGCTGCTCCGCGACGACGAGGACTAGCCGGGGTCGGCGACCGCTACGCTGAGCCCATGTTCGATCCCCCGGAGCAGGTGGCACTGGCTTGGCGCCACTTCGACGCCGATGACTACGCCTCGGGCATGCGGCTGGTCGGCGGGGTGCTGGCCAGGAACCCGCAGGACGTCGAGGCCCTGCACGCCGCCTGCGTGGGGCTCCTGGGCGTGGGGCGACCCGACGACGCCGTGGCCACCGCCGAGCGTCTCGTGGCGATGACCGGGGCGCCGCGCGAACTCATCACGCTGATGGTGGTCCTCGAGGCCACCGAGGGCTACTCGGACTCCGCAGAGGTGGCCCGCGAGGTGCTGCCGCACGTGGCCGAGGACGGCGACGCGCTGGCCCGGGTGGCGGGGGCACTCAGCCACACCGCGCCGAAGGAGGCGGTGCCCGTCGCCAGAGCGGCCGAGATTCTCCACCCGGGGATCGACGCGCGCGTGCCGCTGGCGCGCGCGTTCGGCGTCGGCACCCGGAAGGAGCGCAGGCACGCCGAGGAGATCCTGCGCGACCTGTTGTCGCAGCAGCCCGCGCACGCGGAGGCGCACGAGCTGCTCGCCGACCTCCTGGGCGACCGAAACGCCTACGGCGAGGCGCTGGCCACGGCCAGCCGGGGCGCGCGGACCGCGCCCGCCGACATGGCCCACCTGCCGGTGCAGGTGCTGCTTCGGGCGCAGATCATCGGCATGTCGGCCTACTTCCTGCTGCTCACCTACTGGTCCTGGCGGGCCAACCAGCACGGCTACATCCCGTGGTTCACGCTGGGCATCGCCGCGGTCCTCGCCGCCATCGGCATCGCCTTCGCGATCGTCTTCATGGTCAAGGTGGGCCGCCGCCAGCTGTGGCGCGGGTTCCGTGCCACGCTGCGCACGGACCCGCTCGTGGCCACGTCGTTCATCGTCGCGGCGGCCTTCGCGTTCGCCATGGAGTCCTTCTGGCAGCACTGGCCGGACTCGCCCGTCGGGCTCGGCTGGGTGAGCCTCTGCGCGCTGACGCTCAGCATCCCGACGGCGCGCTGGGGGACCAGGGCGTCGCTCGCGCGGGAGGACCCCGGCGTCGCGCTCGCCTACCTGGCCCGCAGGACGGCCGTGGCCGCGATCGCGCTCGACGTCGGCCTGCAGGCCCTCGTCGGCGACCCCGCGGGCCGCGTCCCGGTCTGGCAGGCGGTCGTCGCGGTCGTCGCGCACCTGGCGATCACTCTGGCCTGGCCGTGCTTCTTCTACCGGCGCGTGCTGCCGCTCAGCGAGGCGCGCCGCCTCGTGGCGACCCACCGCGGGCTCGCGGTCCGCCTGGGGCTCGCCGCGGTCCTCCTCGTCGTGACGCTCTTCGTGCCGCCGTTCCCGGTGCCGCAGATCGTGGGCGTCGCGGCGATCGCGCTGGCCGTCCTTCCCGTCCGGCCCGTCATCAGAGACAGGAGCAACCGATGACCGACGACCTGGGTGCCCTCGAGCGCGCGGTGGCAGCGAGCCCGGACGCGGTGCAGCTGCGGCTGCTGCTGGCGCGCCGGCTGATCGACGCCGGGCGCGGCACCGAGGCGGCCGAGCACGCCGCCTACGTGCTGAACGCCGCACCGGACAACCCGATGGCCGCCGAGGTGCTCGGCCTGGCGCTCGCGCTGCCGCCCGAGCCTGCTCCGGCGCCTGCCGCGCCCGTCCCTTCGCCAGCGCCCGAGCCCGCGCCGACAGGGGCCGCCGACAGCTTCGACTGGTCGGCGGCCGAGGCCCAGCTCCTCGGCGCGCCGCAGCAGGGCGAGGATGCCGAGCTGCCGCCGCTGATGGGCCAGCTACCGGACCTGGAGACGCTGCGCCTGGCCGACGTCGGCGGGTTGAGCGACGTCAAGGCGCGGCTGGAGGCGACCTTCCTGGCCCCGCTCAGGAACCCGGAGCTCCGCCGGATGTACAAGAAGAGCCTGCGCGGCGGCCTGCTGCTGTACGGGCCGCCGGGGTGCGGCAAGACCTACCTCGCGCGCGCCGTCGCGGGCGAGATGGGCGCGCGCTTCCTGAGCGTCACCCTCGCCGACATCTTCAGCATGTGGCTGGGGGAGAGCGAGCAGAACGTGCACCGGCTGTTCCTCACCGCTCGCCTGATGAGCCCCGTCGTGGTGTTCCTCGACGAGGTCGACGCGCTGGGCGGCCGGCGCGCCAGCCAGTCGTCCACGGCGTCGGTCACCAACCAGCTGCTGCAGGAGCTCGACGGCCTGGGCCTCGACAACGAGGGCGTCTACGTCATCGGCGCCACGAACAGGCCCTGGGAGATCGACCCGGCACTGCGCCGTCCCGGCCGGTTCGACCGCCTGGTGCTCGTCTCCCCGCCCGACGAGCAGGCCAGGGCGGCGATCTTCCGGCACCACCTGGCCGAGCGGCCCACCGACGGTATCGACCTGGCGGCCCTGGCGAAGGGCAGTGAGGGGCTGTCGGGCGCCGACATCGCGGCGGTCTGCGAGGGGGCCGCGGAGCACGCGCTGATGGCGGCCGTGTCGTCGGGCACGGTGCGGCCCATCCGCATGGCCGACCTGAAGGCCGCCCTGGCCGAGGCCCGCCCCAGCACCCGCTCGTGGTTCGACGTCGCGCGCACCGTCGTGGAATACGACGACGCGGGCGACTTCGGCGAACTCAAGAGGTACATGAAGAAGCAACGGCTGTTGTGACACTAGACTTTCGACATGGCGGAGGAGACAGTGACAGGGCCGTCGAGGCTCGTGACGGGACCGGAGCAGCCGCGCCTGAGGATGCGGCATAGGCTCGCACGCCTCGGAGCCGTCCGCTCGAAGTCCGCGGTGCTGGACCCGCTGTTTAGGATCGTCCGCTCGAACCACCCCAAGGCCGACCTCGCGTTACTCGAGCGCGCGTACCGGATCGCCGAGAAGTATCACGAGGGCCAGACCCGCAAGTCGGGCGACCCCTACATCACGCACCCGCTCGCCGTCGCCACCATCCTGGCCGAGCTGGGCATGACCGAGCCGGTGCTCGTCGCGGCGCTGCTGCACGACACCGTCGAGGACACCGACTACACGCTCGACCAGCTGCGCGCGGACTTCTCCGACGAGGTCGCCCGGATGGTCGACGGCGTCACCAAGCTGGACAAGCTGACCTACGGCGAGACGGCCAAGGCCGAGACCATCCGCAAGATGATCATGGCCACCAGCGAGGAGGTCCGCGTCCTCGTCATCAAACTGGCCGACCGCCTGCACAACATGCGAACGCTCGGCTATCTGCGGCCCGACAAGCAGGTGCGGATCGCCACCGAGACCCTGAACATCTTCGCGCCGCTGGCCCACCGGCTGGGCATGAACACGATCAAGTGGGAACTGGAGGATCTGTCGTTCGCGACGATCGAGCCGAAGTTCTACCAGGAGATCGTGGAGATGGTGGCGCAGCAGGCGCCCGGCCGCGAGCGCTACCTGCGCGACCTCATCGGCCAGTTCCAGACGATGCTGTCCGAGGCGAAGATCCAGGCGACCGTGTACGGCCGGCCGAAGCACTACTACTCGATCTACCAGAAGATGATGGTGCGCGGCCGTGACTTCCGCGACATCTACGACCTGATCGGACTGCGCGTCCTGGTGGCCGACGTGAAGGACTGCTACGCGGTGCTCGGCGTGGTGCACGCCGGCTGGAAGCCCATCCCCGGCCGGTTCAAGGACTACATCGCGGTCCCGAAGTTCAACATGTACCAGTCGCTGCACACGACGGTGCTGGGCGAGAACAACGAGCCCGTCGAGTTCCAGATCCGCACGCACGAGATGCACCGCAGGGCCGAGTACGGCGTCGCCGCGCACTGGAAGTACAAGGCGGATCTGCGCGACGGCGTCACGCCCGAGGAGGCGGGCCTGAAGGCCATGCACCAGCTCGGCGTGATGAGCAAGGAGACCGAGGACCCGAGCGAGTTCCTCGACTCGGTGCTCTTCGAGATCAACGCCGACGAGATCTACGTCTTCACGCCGAAGGGCGAGGTGCTGGCGCTCCCCGTCGGCGCCACCCCCGTCGACTTCGCGTTCGCGGTGCACACCGAGGTGGGCTACCGGACCATCGGCTCGCGCGTGAACGGCCGGCTCGTGGCGCTCAGCACCAAGCTGCAGCAGGGCGACAAGGTGGAGATCCTCACCACGAAGGCGCAGGGCGCGGGCCCGAGCCGCGACTGGCTGAGCTTCGTCGTCAGCAGCAGGGCCCGGCAGAAGATCCGGCAGTACTTCTCGCGCGAGCGCCGCGACGAGGCCATCGAGCTCGGCAAGGAGGCGCTGGCCAAGGAGCTGCGCCGCTCGGGCGTCCCCATGCAGCGCCTGCTGACGCTGGAGAACCTCACCGCCGTCGCGAACGAGCTGGGCCACAAGGACGTGCCCGCGCTGTACGCGGCCATCGGCGAGGGCCATCTCAGCGCTCAGGCCGCTGTCGACAAGCTCGTCCAACTGCACGGCGGCGAGGAGGAGACGGTCGACACGGCCACCGAGGACGTCGTCGTGCGGCAGCGTCGTCGGCCGGTCCGCGACGGCGGGCACATCCTGGTCGACGGCGACGACTCGATGAGCGTCAAGCTCGCGAAGTGCTGCTACCCGCTGCCCGGCGAGGACATCATCGGCTTCGTCACCCGCGGCGACGGCGTGTCCGTGCACCGCGCCGACTGCCCGAACGCGCCCGCGCTCATGAAGGAGCCCGACCGCCTGGTGAACGTCAGCTGGGCGGGCCTCGACGAGAACGCGTCGTTCCTGGTGACCATCCAGATCGAGGGCATCGACCGCTCGCGGCTCCTCTCGGACGTCTCCGCCGCGCTGTCCGAGCAGCACGTCGACATCCTGAGCGTGAACATCCAGACGAACAAGCACCGGCAGTTCACCGGCAAGTTCACGTTCGAGTCGCAGGACCCGACGCACCTCAAGCACGTGCTGAACCAAGTGCGCCGCGTACCCGGCGTCTACGACGTGTACCGCGTCGCGGGCTGATTCTCTCGCGCGCGTTGGCGGTCTGGCCGAGAAAGCAGCCGACCCGACGCACTGATCTTCAGTGCGCCGGGCCGTCCGGTGGAAAATTCCCGCGTTACTTGGTGAACTCCGCGAGGGTGACGCGCGCCTGGTCGAGCCAGCTGGTGTAGGTCTCGATGGACTTGGCGGCGTCCTTCGCCTTGCGGCTGTCGCCCTTCGCTTCGGCGGCTGTCAGGTCGGCCTGCAGCTTGGCGATCTGGGCCTCGAACATCGCGACGGTGTCCTCGGCGCGCTTGCGGGCCTCGGGGTCCGTCCTGCGCCACTCCTCGGCCTCCAGCTCGGCGACCTTGTCGCCCAGCGCGCGGACCTTGTTGTCCAGGTCGCGCATGGCCTGCCGCGGCACGTGGCCCAGGTCGTTGAAGGCCGACAGGAACTCGCGGTGGATGGCCTTGGCCGCCTCGACGTCGGTGACGCCCTCGAGGTCCTTGGTGACCTGCTCGAGGAGCGCCTGCTTGGCGGCGAGGTTCTCCGACTGGACGCCGTCGACGGCGCTCTGAGCGGCCGTGCGGGCGTCGAAGAAGCGGTCCTGCAGTGCACGGAACCGGCCCCAGAGGGCGTCGTCCTCGGCGCGGCGGGCGCTGCCGGCGGCCTTCCAGCGCTGCATGAGGTCGCGGAAGGCGGCGGAGGTGGCGCCCCAATCGGTGGAGTCGGCGAGCGTCTCGGCCTCGGCGATGATCGCCTCCTTGATGGCCTTGGAGCCGTCGCGCTTCTCGTTGAGCTCGGAGAAGTGCGCCTTGCGGCGGCGCGTGTAGTGCGTGCGGGCCGACGAGAAGCGGTGCCACAGCTCGTTGTCGGTGGTGCGGTCGATCCGGGGGAGCGCCTTCCACTCGTCGAGGAGCGTGCGGAACCGGTCGACGCCGCCGCGCCAGTCGTTGCCTGCGGCGAGCGCCTCGGCCTCGGCCACCATGGCCTCCTTGGCGGCGGCGGTCGCGGCGTGCTGCTCGGCGCGGGCGGCCTTGCGGGCCTCGATCTGCGCGGGCAGCTTCTCGGCCAGGGCATCGAGCCGGGCCACCAGGCCGTCGAGGTCGCCGACGGCGTTGGCGGTCGCGGCGTTCGACTTCGCCGTCGCGATCGCGGCCTTTGCCTCCTCGGGCGACATGGCCTGCGCAGCGACGCGCGACTCGAGCAGCGTCACCTCCGCGGCCAGGTTCTCGTAGCGGCGGACGTAGAAGGCCAGCGCTTCTTCGGGGGTGGAGTCGGGGATCTGCCCGACACTTCGTTCGGCGCCGCCCTGGGTCACGTAGACCGTGCCGTCGGCGTCGACGCGGCCGAAGTCAGCGGGCGCTTGCTGTTCGCTCATGCGCACAATGTAGCCGGATAGGGTGGGCTTGTGCTCATCCAGCCCATACCGGTGTCGCCGTGGCAGGCGAATTGCTATGTCGTTCTCCCTCGCGAGGGCGCGACCGAGTGCCTGATCGTCGACCCGGGCCTGACGGGCGCCGAGCCCATCCGCGCGGCGCTCGCCGACCTCGGTGTGGCGCCCGTGGCGCTGCTCGCCACCCACGGCCACGTCGACCACATCGGCGACGCGCACCTGCTGGCCGCCGAGTTCGGCGTGCCGCTCTACCTGGCCGCCGCCGACCAGCACCTCGTCACGCGCCCCGGCGACGGCCTCGGCCCGCAGGGCACGGCCCTCATGCGGCAGCTGACCGGCACCGACGTCGCCCCGGGCGTCGAGGATCTGCGCGACTACGACGGCGCCCTCGAACTGGCCGGCCTCACCATCGAGCCGTTCCCTGTGCCTGGCCACACCGCGGGCTCCACGCTGCTGACCGTGTCGGCTGAGGGCGTCGCCGTCACCTTCACGGGCGACGTGCTGTTCGCCGGCACGATCGGGCGCACCGATCTGCCGGGCGGTAGCATGTCGGCGATGCGCGAGTCGCTGCGGCGCATCGCCCGGAGCCTCCCCGCCGACCGCGCGCTGCTCCCCGGCCACGGGGCGCCGACGACGATGGCCGACGAGCTGGCCACCAACCCGTTCCTGCAGCCCGAGCATCTGTGAGGTCCCGCCTTGGCCCGCCCTAAGCCGCTCAGCGGTTTCCCCGAGTTCCTGCCCGCCGGACGCCTCGTCGAGAACCGCGTCCTCGATGTGGTGCGCGACACGTTCGAACTGCACGGCTTCGCGCCCATCGAGACGCGCGCCGTCGAGCCGCTCGACCAGCTGGCACGCAAGGGCGAGATCGACAAGGAGATCTACGTCGTGCGCCGCCTGCACGCCGATGCGGGCGACACCGATGAGCTGGGCCTGCACTTCGACCTGACGGTGCCGTTCGCGCGCTACGTGCTGGAGAACTCCGGCCACCTCGCGTTCCCGTTCCGCCGCTACCAGGTACAGAAGGTGTGGCGGGGCGAGCGGCCGCAGGAGGGCCGCTACCGGGAGTTCACCCAGGCCGACATCGACATCGTCGGCCAGGGCGCGCTCGCCGCGCACCACGACGTCGAGATCCCGCTGGTGGCGCTCGACGTGTTCGAGAAGCTGCACCGCGACCTCGGCCTGCCGCCGGTCAGCCTGCGCGTCAACAACCGCAAGCTGTCCGAGGGCTTCTACCGCGGCCTCGGCATCGAGCAGCCCGAGGCGGTGCTCCAGCGGGTCGACAAGTACGACAAGATCGGCCCCGACGCCGTCGTGGAGCTGCTGACCGGCGAACTCGGCCTCGGTGACGGCGAGGCGCGGGCCTGCGTCCAGTTGGCGGGCATCGCGGCCTCCGACGAGTCGTTCGTCGACCAGGTGCGCGCGCTCGGGGTCTCGCACGAGCTGCTGGACACGGGCCTCGAGGAGCTGGCCTCGCTCATCCGCGTGGCGCGCCGCTCGGTGCCCGACCGCGTCGTCGTCGACCTGAAGATCGCGCGCGGCCTCGACTACTACACCGGCACCGTCTACGAGACGCTGCTGGTCGGCTCGGAGAAGATCGGCTCGGTGGCCTCCGGCGGCCGCTACGACTCGCTCGCGAGCGACGGCAAGACGACCTTCCCCGGCGTCGGCTACTCGTTCGGCATCACGCGCATCCTCGCGCCGCTGATCGGGAAGGGCGCCCTCACGGCGTCGCGGTCGGTGCCGTCGGCGGTGCTTGTGGCGGTCGACAACGAGGACGCGCGCGAGCAGGCCATCGACGTGGCCGCCCGGCTGCGCGCCCGCGGCATCGCCGTCGAGGTGGCGCCGAAGGCGGACAAGTTCGGTAAGCAGATCCGCTTCGCCGAGCGTCGCGGCATCCCGTTCGTCTGGTTCGGCGCGGGCTACGACGACTCGGTGAAGGACATCCGCAGTGGGGACCAGGCGCCGGCCTCGCCCGACGACTGGACCCCGCCCGCCGCCGACGCCCGGCCGACCGTCGTCGCCGGCTGATCGGCTTCGCGTGATCCTCCCGAAGGTCCGTGACCCGCGTCTGGTGACCATCCGGCGGGGCGGCACGCTGACCGACGCCGATCACCAGCACCTGGCGGTGTGGGCTGCGCTGTGCGCCGAGCACGTCCTGCCTCTGTTCGAGGCCGTTCAACCCGACGACGACCGCCCCCGTCGTGCTATCGAGGCGGCCCGGGCCTGGGCCCGCGGCGAGCTGGCGATGATGGCCGCCCGCGCGGCCGGCGGCCACGCGATGGGTGCCGCGCGCCCCTTGACCGGCGCCGCGCGGTTCGCGGCCTACGCCGCCGGCCAAGCGGCCTGTGTCGGCCACGTGGCGGAGCACGACCTGGGCGCCGCGGCGTACGCCATCAAAGCAGTGCGCGCCGCCACGCCCGACGACGCGGACGCCGCCGGCCTGCGCGAGCGGGACTGGCAGCGAGCGCAACTCCCCGCCGAGGTACGCGCCCTCGTGCTGGACGACCAAAGGCGCCGAAATGCCATCTGCTGGTTCGCCTTCGGTCCCGACGACCAGCCGGCTGTCTGAGCACAGCCGTTCCCTGAGGAGCGGCCCCGCGTAGGGACTGGCGCCGAGTGTTGGTTGTGCGGGGCTGCGTCTCGAAGGGTCCGAGGGCTCGGCGGTTGGTGGGCGCGCTGCCCCTCTTGGTGCGTGGGTGCGGGACCTTTCGACGCGGCCTGCGGTCGAGGTCGTCGACGCGGGCCGGCGCAAGGACCGATGCCAAGGCCACGCCAAAAGGTGGGGGACGAGGATCGCAGTACGAGTGCACGCGCGATGATGGAGCTATGTCGTCTCCCTCAGTGCCGTTGACCGGATTGCTTTCTGGTGGCGCGGCGTGGACGACCGTGGACCACGGCGAGTCACGCGCGATGGTGCTGCGTCACGTGTCCGGGGACCGGTTCGCCAAGGTCGTCGCTCTTGTTGATGCGAGCATCCTCGCGGCTGAGCGCGATCGGATCGAGTGGCTCTCGGACACAGGGATACCTGGACCCGCCGTGCTCGACTGGTGCACCACCGAGCACGGCGCTTGCCTCGTGACCAGTGCGGTTGCCGGCATGTCGGCTGAGCGGCTCGAGCCGGCTCAACTCGCGCAGGCTTGGCCGTCGATCGCCGAAGCGCTGCTCCGGCTACACAGCATCCCCGCCAGTACCTGTCCGTACAGCAGGTCGCTGGACGAGATGATGGCGCTGGCCCGCGCGGTCGTTGCCGAGAACCGCGTGCACACCGAGTTCCTTCCCCGGCACCTCGTCGACACTCCGCCGGCCGTGATCCTCGACAGCCTTGAGCGCGATCTTCCGCGACACAAGGAGCATGAGGAAACCGGCTCTCGCTACGGCGTCGCTCTTGACCCCGACCGCCTGGACTTCTACCTCAGGCTCGATCCGCTGACCTGGTAGATCACTCCGCTTGGGTTGGCCTG
Organism: Arachnia sp.; assembly: GCA_047602285.1. Taxonomy (GTDB): domain Bacteria; phylum Actinomycetota; class Actinomycetes; order Propionibacteriales; family Propionibacteriaceae; genus Arachnia. The sequence goes on along the minus strand of JASGHR010000001.1, from coordinate 329,415 downwards.
CAGGAACAAGCCGAGCGACACACGACGCGGGCCGACTCACGGACCGGCGTGGGCGCGTCGGCTCAGCGAATGGGCGTGTAGGCATCATCCGGGACCCAGGCCCAGGGGTCGGGTTTCGGCGTCGGGATCTCGGGTGGCGGTGGAGGTGGGCAGGGTGGTGCCTTGGGCGGAGGGGCGACTTTCAGCTGCTGGAGGACGTGGCGCTGATGCTGCCGGGGAGACCTGGTCGGGTCGACGTGCCGGGGTGGGGTGAATACCGGCAGGCCTGTCGCGGCGTCGAGGTGCACCTGCCACTGGGACATGGCCGACTGCTGGCGATCCGGCTCCACCAGCCTGTGGTGGTGCGGACAGAGCAGGACGGCGTTGGAGAGCTTCGTCTCGGCTCCTGTCCACCAGGGAGTGATGTGGTGGGCCTCGCAGCCGGCGGGCGGGACGGTGCAGCCCGGGAAGACGCAGCCCTGGTCGCGCAGCGTGAGGGCGGCGCGGATGGGCTTGGTGAACAGCCGCGCTTCGCGGCCGACATCGAGCGGCTCGGATGCCGAGCCGAGGACGACCGGGATGATGCTGGCGTCGCAGGCCAGACGGCGCGCCTCTGCGGCTGACAGGCCAGCGCCGTCGCCCTGGCCCAGCAGGCCGACGCGGCCGAGGCCCGTGGTGAGCGTCTCGAGGGTCATGGTGACGTGCAGGTGGGGCCGGTCCAGACCGTGTGCGGGGAGTTCCCCGGAGGAGGCGGCGAGTTGGGTGAGCAGTACGAGGGCGTCCGCGCGCCGCGCGTCCGGCCCGGGGGCCTCGTCCGTCTCGCGGTAGGTGGCGGCCGGCGGCATCAGCGCCTCCAGCTGCGCGGAGAGCAGCGCGCCGTCGGCCACCGGGAGCTGGCCGGCGATACGCACGGAGCCGTGGAAGTCGGGCGTCAGCCGCAGGAACCGCTCGCGCCGGGCCTGGCGCTCTTCGCGAGCCAAACGGGCGGCCTCGTCGCGCTCGGCGCCCGCCGGGTCGACGACCTCGAGCATCCGCGCGGCGAGGATCCGCAACTCGGCCGGGCCGAGCACCGCGGCGTGGACGAGGATCTCGCGCTGACACACCTCGACGTCGCGGGCGGTCAGCGAGCTGGGCAGCTTCCGAAGCCCGCTGGCGATGGCCTCGGCCTGCGGCAGGGAGATCGTCCCGTCCTGAAGCGCGGCGCCGACCAGGGGGAAGCGGTCCGCAAGCTCCGTCGCGAGGCGGATCGCCGCGGTGGCCTGCGCAGTGGTGGTGCGCGTGGAGGTCTTGACACGATCCAGTGCCTGATCGGCGCCGGCGAGCCGCGCCTCGTGGAGCACCTGCAGACGGAGCCCGGCGAGCTGCGCCTCGAGCTCGTCGATCACCCCGAGCAGGTCGCCCAGCTCGGCGGCGCAGCGGGCGCGGTCCGCGATGAACGACGCGCTGCGGGCAGCCTCCCAGCCCGTGGCCAGCGCGTGCTGCCCGAGACTGCGCATCGTGTCGTTCATGTGTTCTATTGTTCCGGACGCCACTGACAATTTTTTCGGAGACGCTCGAGAGGGACAACGTGCGGGAGGCCAGCGGGCCGGGACCACATCCATAGGGCGTCGGATGCTGACGGATGCGACCTCAGTGGGATTCGGCAGGTGGCGGTGGCCCCGGATAGCATGACGTCGCGAGCTGCACCGTCTATGCAGCCCACGACGAAAGGAATATGCCGTGATCCGTACCCACGAAGCCGGAAAGCTCCGCGCCAGCAATGTCGGTGAGGAGGTCGTCCTCGCCGGATGGGTGGCGAAGCGGCGAGATCACGGCGGTGTCGCGTTCATCGATCTGCGCGATGCGTCGGGCATCTGCCAGATCGTCGTGCGTGACGAGTACCTGGAGAGCGCCGGTATCCACGATCTGCGCAACGAGTTCTGCATCAAGGTGAGCGGCGTCGTCGACGCGCGGACGCCTGAGAACGTCAACCCCAACATCCCCACCGGCGAGGTGGAGGTGGCCATCCGGGAGCTCGAGGTGCTGAACCCGGCTGCGCCGCTGCCGTTCCAGATCGATGAGCGCACGAACGTGGGCGAGGACTCCCGCCTGCGGTTCCGCTACCTCGATCTGCGCCGGCCGCGCCAGCACGAGGCCCTCGTGCTCCGCTCGCGGGTCACGCAGACGATCCGCGACGTGCTCGCGCGCCGCGACTTCTACGACATCGAGACGCCGACGCTGACCCGCTCGACGCCCGAGGGCGCCCGCGACTTCATCGTGCCGGCGCGCCTGCACCCGGGCTCGTGGTACGCGCTGCCGCAGAGCCCGCAGCTGTTCAAGCAGCTGCTCATGGTCGCGGGCATGGAGCGGTACTACCAGATCGCCCGCTGTTACCGCGACGAGGACTTCCGCGCCGACCGCCAGCCCGAGTTCACCCAGCTCGACATCGAGATGAGCTTCGTGGACCAGGACGACGTGATCGCCCTGGCCGAAGAGGTCATGGCCGCGTGCTGGCAGCTCATCGGCGTCGAGATGACCACGCCGCTGCCGCGCATGACGTGGCACGACGCCATGAACGACTACGGCTCCGACAAGCCCGACCTGCGCTTCGACCTCAAGATCCGCGAGCTCACCGACTTCTTCGCGAACACGCCGTTCCGCGTGTTCCAGGCCGCCTACGTCGGTGGCGTCGTCATGCCCGGCGGGGCCTCGCTGCCGCGCCGCCAGTTCGACGCGTGGCAGGAGTGGGCGAAGCAGCGCGGCGCCCGCGGCCTGGCCTACATCACGGTGGGCGAGGACGGCGAGCTGGGCGGCCCGGTCGCCAAGAACATCTCCGACGACGAGCGCGCGGGCATCGCCGAGGCCATGGGCGCCAACCCGGGCGACGCGATCTTCTTCGCGGCCGGCGCGCGCGAGACGTCGCAGGAGCTGCTCGGCGCGGCCCGCCTGGAGATCGGCCGCCGCTGCAACCTGATCGACGAGAACGCCTGGAGCTTCCTCTGGATCGTGGACGCGCCGATGTTCAAGTCGACGGCGGACGCGGTCGCGGCCGGTGACGTCGCCGTCGGCGAGGGGAAGTGGACGGCGGTGCACCACGCGTTCACCTCGCCCAAGCCCGAGTCGCTGGACACGTTCGACACCGACCCCGGCTCGGCGCTCAGCTACGGCTACGACTTCGTCTGCAACGGCAACGAGGTGGGCGGTGGCTCGATCCGTATCCACCGCCGCGACGTGCAGGAGCGCGTCTTCAAGGTGATGGGCATCGACGAGGCCGAGGCGCAGGAGAAGTTCGGCTTCCTCCTCGACGCGTTCTCGTTCGGCGCTCCGCCGCACGGCGGCATCGCCTTCGGCCTCGACCGCCTCGTCATGCTGCTCGGCGGCTTCGACTCGATCCGCGACGTCATCGCCTTCCCGAAGAGCGGTGGCGGCTTCGACCCGCTGACCGAGGCGCCCGCGCCCATCACGGCGCAGCAGCGCAAGGAGGCCGGCGTCGACGCCAAGCCTGAGCAGAAGGCGGAGCAGAAGAAGGACTGATCGCGGGATAACTGACCGCGAGACATGTGAGAGGGCCCGTCAGCCGACGGGCCCTCTCACATGCTCAGAGGGTCTTCGGCAGCCGGTGCGGGCGCAGCACCAGCCAGAGGGCGACGGAGGCCAGCGCGGCGCAGACCAGCATGGCGGCGCCCATCGGGGTGGCGTCGGTCATCCGGAAGCTGCCGATGATGGGGCCGACGAGGCTGCCCATCAGCATGCTGGACGAGCCGAGCAGCGACGACGCGACGCCCGAGGTCTCGCGGTGGTTCTTCAGCGCGAGCACGTTGGTGTTCGGGCCGCAGGAGCCGAAGCCGAGCGTGTAGGCGAACATGCACGGCACGAGGGCCTGCAGCGGGGCGTCGAGGGCGCTGACCACGAGGATGCCGCACGCGGCCACGATCATCAGCGTGTTGCCGCACGCCATCACCCACTGCGGGCCGTACTTCGGCGCGACGCGCGCGCCGGTCTGGACGCCCACGAACACGCCGACCGAGCACAGCGCGAAGATGGCGCCGAAGCTCTGGGCCGTCAGCCCGTAGACCTCCTGCAGCAGCACCGACGACGTCGACACGTAGCTGAACAGCCCCGCGAAGCCGAACGAGCCGACCATGAGCGCGCCCACGAAGATCCGGTCGCCGAACACCGTGCGGTAGGAGCCGACCAGCCCGCCGATCCCGCCGCGGGTGCGCTGCTCCGGCGGCCGCGTCTCGACCGTCAGCCGCACGACGAGCGCGATGATCGTCGCGCCGTACACGGCGAGGCCCCAGAAGATGCCGCGCCAGCTCATGGCGGTGACCATCCAGGAGCCGACGATGGGCGCGATGATCGGCGCGAGACCGGAGATCAGCGAGAGCCGCGCCAGCATGCGCACGAGCGGCCGGCCGCTGAACAGGTCGCGCGCCATGGCCATCGCGACGACGGCGCCGCCCGCGGCCCCGATGCCCTGCAGTGCGCGCATGACGGTGAGGAACTCGACGCTGGGTGCGAGCGCCACCAGGATCGACGCGGTGACGTGCAGGCTGCTGGCGACGATCAGCGGCAGGCGCCGGCCCACCCGGTCGCTCCAGGGCCCGATGACGAGCTGGCCCAGGGCGAAGCCCAAGGTGGTGGCCGACAGCGTCACCTGCACCTGGGCGTCGGTGATGCCGAGGTCGCCCTTCAGGGAGGGGAAGGCCGGCAGGTAGAGGTCGATGGTGAACGGCCCGAGGCCGGTCAACAGGCCGAGGGTGACGATGATGGCGATGCGGCGCCGCTTGGAGAAGCGGTTGCCCAGGTCAGACTGCATCCAGAGCTTCCGGGAGTATGTGGGGGAGGGGCGGCGGGCCACTCTAGTCCTGGTCCCGCGGCACAACAAAAGTGTGTGTCGGACGGAGCGAGTAGTCTCTCTGAGCGATGACCATGGACCTGTTCGGCAACGTCGACCCCCAGCCGCCGCAGCGCGGGGGGTCGCTCCGCGACGCCGCGAACCCGCAGGCGCCGCTGGCCGTCAGGCTCCGCCCGCGCACGCTCGACGAGATCGTCGGGCAGCAGCACCTGCTCGCGCCGGGCTCGCCGCTGCGTCGGCTGGCCGACGGCCAACCGATGTCGGTGTTCCTCTGGGGGCCGCCGGGCGTGGGCAAGACGACCATCGCGTCGGTGGTATCCCGCGCCACCAAGCGCCGCTTCGTGGAGTTGTCGGCGGTGACGGCGGGCGTGCGCGAGGTGCGCGCCGAGCTGGACGAGGCCCGGCGCGAGCTGGCGCGCGGCAACGCCACCGTCTTGTTCGTCGACGAGGTGCACCGCTTCTCCAAGGCGCAGCAGGACGTGCTGCTGCCCGCCGTCGAGAACCGCCTCGTCACGGTGATCGCCGCCACCACAGAGAATCCGTCGTTCTCCGTGATCTCGCCGCTGCTTTCCCGCTCCCTGCTGCTCCGGCTCCAGCCGCTGACCACCGAGGACCTCGTCGCGCTGGTGGACCGCGCCCTGGAGGACGAGCGGGGGCTGCGCACGGCCGCGGGGGAGCGCTACACCTTGGACGAGGACGCGCGCGACCAGATGCTCCGCCTCGCAGGCGGGGACGCACGCCGGGTCCTGACCTACCTGGAGGAGTCCGCGGCGGCGGCCGAGGCGCGGGGCACGAGCGTCATCGACCAGGCCGCCGTCGAGTCCTCGGCCGACCGTGCGGCGGTGCGCTACGACCGCGACGGCGACCAGCACTACGACGTGATCAGCGCGTTCATCAAGTCGGTGCGCGGCTCCGACGTCGACGCGGCCCTGCACTACCTGGCCCGGATGCTCGAGGCGGGCGAGGACCCGCGGTTCATCGCCCGACGGCTGATGATCTCGGCCTCCGAGGACATCGGGATGGCGGCCAGCGGCGTGCTGCAGACGTGCGTCGCCGCGGCGCAGGCCGTGCAGCTGCTGGGCATGCCGGAGGCGCGGATCACGCTGGCGCACGCCACCGTCGCCGCGGCGACCGCGCCCAAGTCGAACGCCACCTACATGGGTCTCGACGCGGCGCTGGCCGACCTCAGGAGCGGCAAGGGGGGACTGGTGCCCCCGCACCTGCGCGACGCGCACTACGCGAGCGCCGCCGGGTACGGCCACGGCGAGGGCTACAAGTACCCGCACGACTTCCCGCACGGCGTCGTCGCCCAGACGTATCTGCCGGAGGGCCTGGTGGGCACCACCTACTATCACCCCACCGACAACGGCCAAGAGGCCGTCATCGCCGAGCGCGTCGCGGCGCTGCGCCAGCTTCTGAACCCCTGACGGTCGGCTACAGTAACGCCCATGACCGTTGGAGAAGTTGCCGGCCTGATCGCGGCGATCGCCCTGTGCGTCCTCGTGGCGCTGGCCGCCGTGCCGCTGCTGAAGCTCGGCCGCGTCCTCGACGAGACGCGGATCGCCGTCCGCGACCTCGGGAACAACAGCGTGCCCATCCTGCAGGAGCTGAAGGGCACCGTCATCGCCACCAACGACGAGCTGGCGAAGCTCGGCGTGGTGACCACGGATGCGGCCCGCGTGTCGGCCAACGCCACGGTGGTCACCGAGAACGCCGCGCAGCTGTCGACGCTGTTCGCCGCGACGCTCGGCGGCCCGCTGGTCAAGACCGCGGCGTTCACCTACGGCATCCGCAAGGCGGTCAAGGGGAGGAAGGCCTCGTGAGCCGCCTCTTCTGGGTACTGCTCGGCGCGGGACTCACCGTCTTCCTCGTCCTCCGCGGCAAGGAGCTCTACCGCAAACTCACGCCCGCGGGCGTGGCCGAGCAGGTGGAGAAGCAGGGCAAGAAGGCCGCCGCCGGTTTCGGCGACTTCGTGGGCACCTTCCGTGCCGCCATGGCCGAGCGGGAGGCCGAGCTCCGCACCGAGCTGAACATCCCCGCCAAGAACGACTGACACTCAAGGAACTTTGACCCATGCTGACCTCCGATGTCCGGAGCCGTTTCATCGACTTCTTCGCGGGCCGCGACCACACCGTCGTGCCCAGCGCGTCACTGCTCTACAACGACCCGACGCTGCTGTTCGTCAACGCCGGCATGGTGCCGTTCAAGCCCTATTTCCTGGGTGACGAGCCGGCCCCGTTCCCGCGCGCCGCGTCCGTGCAGAAGTGCGTGCGCACCCTCGACATCGACGACGTGGGCAAGACCACCCGGCACGGCACGTTCTTCCAGATGCTCGGCAACTTCTCGTTCGGCGACTACTTCAAGGAGGGCGCCATCTCGCTCGCCTGGGACCTGGTCACGGGCAGCGAGGCCGACGGCGGCTGGGGCTTCGACCCGGAGACGGTCTGGGTCACGGCGCTGCACGGCGACCAGGAGACCATCGACCTCTGGCAGAGCGTCGGCGTGCCGCGCGCCCGCATCCAGGAGCGCGGCCTGAAGGACAACTACTGGCACATGGGCGTCCCGGGCCCCGGCGGCCCCTGCTCGGAGATCTACATCGACCGCGGCCCGGCGTTCGGCCGCGACGGCGGCCCCGAGGCCGATGAGGACCGCTTCCTCGAGATCTGGAACCTCGTCTTCCAGCAGGAGGAGCTGTCGGCCGTGCGCGCCAAGGACGACTTCGACGTCCTCCGCCCCCTGCCGAGCAAGAACATCGACACCGGCTCCGGCCTCGAGCGCGTCGCGCTGCTCAAGCAGGGCGTGGCGAACATGTACGAGATCGACGAGGTCTACCCCGTGATCGCGAAGGCGGCCGAGCTGTCCGGCAAGCGCTACGGCGCCGACCAGGCCGACGACGTCCGGTTCCGTGTCATCGCCGACCACGTCCGCTCGAGCCTGATGCTGATGACCGACGGCGTCACGCCCGGCAACGAGGCGCGCGGCTACGTGCTGCGCCGCCTGCTGCGCCGCGTGGTGCGCGCGATGCGCCTGCTGGGCGTCGGCGACCCGGTGCTCGGCGAGCTGCTGCCCGTCTCGCGCGACCTGATGCGCGTCTCCTACCCCGAGATCGACGACGCGTGGTCGCGCGTGGCGCAGGCCGCGGAGGCCGAGGAGGAGACGTTCCGCCGCACGCTGCAGTCCGGCACCGTGATGTTCGACACCGCCGTGGGCCAGGCCCGCGGCGAGCGCGCCACAGAGCTCCCGGGCGAGAAGGCGTTCCAGCTGCACGACACCTACGGCTTCCCGATCGACCTGACCATGGAGATGGCGGCCGAGCAGGGCCTCACCGTCGACCGGGCCACGTTCGACGCCCTGATGAAGGAGCAGAAGGACCGCGCCCGCGCCGACGCGAAGGCGAAGAAGGGCGGCCTGGTCAGCACCGAGGCGTACCGCGAGCTGCGCGAGGCCGGCGAGGTGCCGTTCCTGGGCTACACCGACCTCGACGTCGCCACCCGCGTGCGCGGCATCGTCGCGGACGGCCGCGTGGTGGACCGCGCGCTCGACGGCTCGACCGTGGAGATCGTGCTGGCCGAGACCCCGTTCTACGCGGAGGCCGGCGGCCAGGACGCGGACCGCGGCACCATCGTCGGCGACGGCTTCAGCCTCGAGGTGATCGACGTGCAGCGGCCCGTGCCGGGGCTCGTCGTGCACCGGGTCGAGGTGCTGGGTGAGCTGGCGCTCGGCGCGCAGGTGGACGCGCGGGTCGATGCCGAGGCGCGCCACGGCGCCTGCCAGGCGCACACGGCGACGCACATCGTGCACGCGGCGCTGCGCCAGCTGGTGGGCCCGACGGCGACGCAGGCCGGCTCCTACAACAAGCCCGGCTACATGCGCTTCGACTTCTCCTCCACGCAGGGTCTGTCGGACCAGCTGAAGGCCGAGGTCGAGGCCGTCGCGAACGAGGCGATCAACGCCAACTACGCGGTGACCGCGCAGCAGATGCCGCTCGAGGAGGCCAAGGCGCTGGGCGCGATGGCCATGTTCGGCGAGAAGTACCCGCCGATCGTGCGCATGGTCGAGCTGGCCGGGCCCTGGTCCCGCGAGCTCTGCGGCGGCACGCACGTCGCTACCACCGCCGAGATCGGGGTGCTGAACCTGCTCAGCGAGTCGTCCATCGGCTCGGGCGTGCGGCGCGTCGAGGCGCTCGTGTCCACCGACGCGTTCGCCAAGTTCGCGGCCGAGCGCGCGCTCGTCGCGGAGCTGACCGACACGCTGCGCGTGCAGCCCGACCAGCTGGTCGGCCGCGTGGAGCGGCTCGTCGCCCAGCTGAAGGACGCCGAGAAGCAGATCGCGGCCCTGAACGCCGAGCGACTCCTCGCCGGTGCCGCCGGCATGGTGAGCCAGGCCGTCGACGTCGCGGGCGTGACCTACCTCGGCGTTGCGACGCCGAGCGTGGCGGGCGGGGACCTCCGCACGCTCGCCCTCGACCTCCGCGAGCGTCTCGGCTCCGGCCCCGCGGTCGTCGCGCTGGTCGGCGGCGCCGAGAAGCCGACGGCGCTGGTGGCGACCAACGACGCGGCGCGCGGCCTCGGGCTGCGCGCGGGCCAGCTGATCGGCGTCGCGTGCGCGGCGCTCGGCGGCAAGGGTGGCGGCAAGGACGACCTCGCGCAGGGTGGCGGCACCGACTCGTCGGCGGCGCCCCAGGCGCTCGCCGCGGTCCGCGAGGCCCTCGCCCAGCGTGGCTGACACCGTCCGGCTCGGGATCGACTGGGGCAAGGCGCGCATCGGCGTGGCCGCGGCCAACGCGGGCACGTCGTTCGCCTACCCGGTCGAGACCGTGCAGGCGGGGCCCGACGAGTTGCGCCGGCTGGCCGCGATCGTCGCCGAGTACGAGCCTGCGCTGGTCTACGTCGGGCTCCCGCTGACGCTGGCCGGAGAGCGCGGTCTCGCGGCCGCGTTCGTCGAGGACAAGGCCGCGGGTCTCGCCGCGGCCCTCGCGCCGGTTCCCGTGCGACTCGTCGACGAGCGCATGAGTACTGTTTCGGCATCGCGTAGTCTGGGCAGCGCCGGGCGCCGCGCAAAGCAGCAGCGGCAGGTGATCGATCAGGCCGCGGCCGTCGACATCCTGCAGCGGGCGCTCGACATGGAGGATCGTTCGGGTGCGCCGGCAGGCGAGCCGGCACCGAGGGAGGCACAGTGAGCCGCAGGTTCGTGGACAACGACAAGCTGGATTGGCGCAAGATCGGCTACGTCGCGCGCAGCGTGTTCGCGGTGCTGCTTTCGGCGTCGATCCTGATGGGCGGCGGCTGGTTCGTCTACTCGAAGGCGCACGCGTTCTACATGGAGTGGCGCACGGCCGACGACTACATCGGCGAGGGCACGGGCGAGTTCGTCGAGGTCCTCATCCCGATGGGTCCCAGCCAGACGCAGGTCGGCGACCTGCTCACCGAGGCGGGCGTCGTGAAGTCCACGAAGACCTTCAGGAAGGTCGCGCAGGAGAGCGGTAAGTGGCCGGACCTGCAGGCGGGCCGCTATCGGCTGCCGAAGCAGATCCCTGCCGAGACCGCCTTCCAGATGATGCTCGACCCAGCCAACCAGATTCGCCTCGACATCACGTTCCCCGAGGGGACGACCATGATGGAGCAGTTCAAGATCATGGGCGCGAACAAGGTGGGCATCACGCTGACCGCCGCGGACATGGAGAAGGCGGCGGCCAAGCCCGAGAAGCTGGGCCTGCCGAGCTACGCCAAGAAGGGCCTCGAGGGCTACCTCTTCCCCTCCACCTACGTCGTCGCCGAGCCGCCGTCGGCCAGCGCCGTGCTGAAGAGCCAGGTCTCGCAGTTCAAGAAGATCGCGGACAAGATCTCGCTCGAGGGACGCGCGAAGGAGCTTGAGCGGAGCCCTCACGAGGTGGTCACGGTGGCCTCGATCATCGCCGCCGAGGTGACCAAGCCCGCCGACCAGCCGATGGTCGCCGCCGTCATCTACAACCGCCTCGAGAAGAAGATGAAGCTCGAGATGGACTCCACCGTGCACTACGCCGTCGGCAAGGTCGGTAAGGTGACGACGACGGCGGAGGACAGGAAGAACAAGTCGCCGTACAACACCTACGTGCACAAGGGACTCCCGCCGGGCCCCATCAGCAACCCCGGCGAGACGGCGCTCGAGGCCGCGCTGAGCCCGGCCGACACCGACGCGCTGTTCTTCGTGACCGTCAACCCGGACACCGGCGAGACCCTCTTCGCGGCCACCAACGCGCAGCACGAACAGAACAAGAAGAAGCTGTTCGCGTGGTGCGCCGCGAACCCGGACCGGGGGATCTGCTGAACCGCGCGGGCGTCGTGGGGGACCCGGCCGGACACTCGCTGTCCCCGGCGATCCACCGCGACGGGTACGCCACCGTCGGCCTCGACTGGGACTACCAGGCCTACACCGTCCCGGCCGACGAGTTCGCAGGCTTCGTGCGCGCGCGCCGGCACGACCCGGAGTGGGTGGGGCTGAGCGTCACGGCCCCGCACAAGGAGGCCGCCGTCGCGTTCGGCGAGCCCGACGAGCCCACCCGGCTGCTGGGCGTCGGCAACACGCTGGTGTTCGGCGACCGTCCGACGGTGCACAACACCGACGTGCCCGGCTTCGTGCGCGCCTGGCGCGCCCACGACCTGGTCGCGCCGAACCGCGCCGCCGTTGTCGGCAACGGCGCGACGGCGCGGTCGATCGTCCTGGCGCTCGCGGGCCTCGGCGCCCGCGAGGTGGTGATCCTCGCCCGCGTCCCGGAGCGCGCCTCGGGCGTGCTCGCGCTGGCCGAGACGCTGGGCCTGACGGCGCACGTCCTTCCGCTGGGCACCGATCCCGGCGCGGTCGACCTGGTGGCCAACACCGTGCCCGCCGCCGCGACGGCGCCGCACGCCGAGCAGCTGGCCGACCGCACACGGGCCGTCTTCGACGTCGTCTACGACCCGTGGCCCACCCCGCTCGGCGCCGCGGCTGAGCGCGCGGGCCGGATCGGCCTCAACGGCCTCGACCTGCTCGCAGGCCAGGCCGTCGACCAGTTCTTCCTGTTCACCGGGCAGCGGATCACCTTCGAGCGGGCACGTTCGGCCGCCGGCCGGGCGCTCGCCGAACGCTGACCTCGACGGCGACCACGCCGGAGCGCGTGGGGCGAGGCCGGTCCGGCACTCTGACAGAATGTCGGTCATGCTCCGTTACCTGACCGCCGGCGAATCGCACGGCCAAGCCCTGATCGCGACCATGGAGGGGATCCCCGCGCACGTGCGGGTCGGAGTGCCGGAGATCGCGGAGGGCCTCAGGCGGAGGCGCCTGGGAGCGGGCCGCGGCGCACGCATGAAGTTCGAGGCCGACGAGGTGACGCTGCTGGCCGGCTTCCGGCACGGCGAGACGCTCGGCTCGCCCATCGCCATCCAGGTGGGCAACACCGAATGGCCCAAGTGGCAGCAGGTGATGGCGCCCGGTGAGGTGGACGCCGACGAGCTGGCCCGGCTGGCGCGCAACGCGCCGCTGACCCGGCCCCGTCCCGGACACGCCGACCTCGCAGGCATGCAGAAGTACGACTTCGACGAGGCGCGCCCCATCCTCGAGCGCGCCTCCGCGCGTGAGACGGCGGCCCGTGTGGCCCTGGGAACCGTCGCCCGCGCCTTCCTGCAGCAGGCGTTCGGCGTCTCGGTGCTGAGCCACGTCGTGGAGCTCGGCCCGGTGCGCGCCACGCGCGCCGACCTGCCCACCGCCGCGGACCTGCCCGCCATCGACGAGGACCCCGTGCGCTGCTTCGACCCCGAGGCATCCGCCGCGATGCAGGCCGAGGTGGACGCCTGCCACCGCGAGGGCGACACGCTGGGCGGCGTAGTCGAGGTCGTCGTCTGGGGCCTCCCGCCGGGCCTCGGCTCGCACACGCAGGGCGACCGCAGGCTCGACGCCAAGCTCGCCGGCGCGCTGATGGGCATCCAGGCGATCAAGGGCGTCGAGGTGGGCGACGGCTTCGAGCTGGCCCGCACGCGCGGCTCGCTCGCGCACGACGAGATCCTGCCCACCGACGGCGGCGTGGCGCGCGCGTCGCACCGCTCGGGCGGCACCGAGGGCGGCATGTCCACGGGCGAGGTGCTGCGCGTCCGTGCCGCGATGAAGCCCATCGCGACCGTTCCGCGGGCCCTTCGCACCATCGACACCTCCACGGGCGAGGCTGCCGCAGCGCACCACCAGCGTTCCGACGTGTGTGCGGTCCCCGCGGCGGGCGTCGTCGCCGAGGCGATGGTGGCCCTCGTGCTCGCCGAGGCCGCGCTGGAGAAGTTCGGCGGTGACTCGGTGGGCGAGACGCGCCGCAATTACGAGGCCTACCTGGCCGACATCGCCGCCCGCGGCCTGGCGGTGGGCCGATGAGCATCGTCCTTGTCGGGGCCCCCGGGGCGGGCAAGTCGACGGTCGGCAAACGGCTCGCGCGAAAGCTCGGCCAGCCGTTCGTCGACGTCGACGTCCACATCGAGCACCAGGTGGGCAAGCCCATCGCCGAGATCTTCGCCGACGAAGGCGAGGCGCACTTCCGCCGGCTCGAGGAGGAGGCGACCATCGAGCTGCTCGACCGCGGCGGCGTCGTCGCTCTCGGTGGCGGGGCCGTGATGAACCCGGCTATCCGCGAGGCCCTCGTCGGCCACGACGTGATCTGGCTGAAGGTCTCCATCGGGCAGGCCAGCCGCCGGGTCGGCATGAACACCGCCCGCCCGCTGCTGCTGGGCAACATGCGCGCGCGACTCATCGAGCTGCTGCGCGAGCGCACGCCCGTCTACGAGGCGGTCTCCACGGAGGTCGTCGAGACCGACGGCCGCGGCTCCTCCGAGGTGGCCGACCAGCTCGCCGCCGAGCGCGGGGCCGAGCTGTGAGCGTCCGCGTCGAATCAGCATTGGGCCCCTACGACGTCGTCATCGAGCCGGGTGCGCTTCGGCGGCTGCCGGAGTTCGTCCAAGGCGTGTCGCGCGTGGCCATCATCCACTCGACGACGCAGCCCGGGCTCGCCGCCACCGTCGCGGGCCTCGTCGACCGGCCGGTGACTCTCATCGCCGTGCCGGACGCGGAGGCGGCCAAGACGCCCCAGGTGCTCGCCGACTGCTGGTCCGCGTTGGCCGAGGCCGGTTTCACCCGCAACGACCTCGTCGTCGGCGTGGGTGGCGGGGCGACCACCGATCTCGCGGGGTTCGTCGCCGCCACGTGGCTGCGCGGGGTGGCCTACGTCAGCGTCCCGACGTCGGTGCTCGCCATGGTCGACGCGGCTGTCGGCGGCAAGACCGGCATCAACCTGTCGGCGGGCAAGAACCTCGTCGGCGCGTTCTACGAGCCGAAGGCCGTGTTGTCGGACCTTTCGCTGCTCGAGAGCCTGCCGGCGGCCGAGGTGGCCAGCGGACTGGCCGAGGTGATCAAGTGCGGGTTCATCGCGGACCAGGCCATCCTCGACCTCGCGACGGCGGACCTGGCCGACGCCCGCGACGTGACGAGCGAGCGGTTCGCCGAACTGGTGACGCGTGCCGTCGCGGTGAAGGCCCGCGTCGTGGCCGCCGATTTCACCGAGACCACCTCGTCGGGCGACAAGGTGGGCAGGGAGGCCCTCAACTACGGCCACACGCTGGGCCACGCGATCGAGAGGCATGCCGGCTACACCTGGCGGCACGGCCAGGCGATCGCCGTCGGGATGGCCTGGATCGCGCGCGTGTCGCGCGACGTCCTGGGCCTCGACCCCGCGCTGGTCGCGCAGCACGACGAGCTGCTGGGCGGGCTCGGGCTGCCGCTGACCTACGACGCGCCGTTTGCCGACCTGCGTCCGGTGATGAGCCTGGACAAGAAGGCTCGCGGAAACACCCTGCGGCTCGTCGGGCTGACGGCGCAGGGCGCCCCGCGGATCGTGGACGACGCCCCCGAGCGGGTGCTCGAGGGCGCCTATGCGGAGCTCAGCCGCGGGTAGCCACGCGGCTCAAGCGGCAGCGAGTACCGAGCACTGGCCGAGTGCCCGCCGCCCGATGGTGTTGCCGTAGCCGGTGATGCCGTTGGTGACGTGCGTGCACACCACGTTGCGGCCGATCTCGTTGCGGACGATGTAGGTCTTGTCCTCGTTCTCGCCGCCCTCGGTCGTCGGGTCGTCGAGGGTGACGTCGGCGACGAGCAGGTCTCCCGAGATCTTGTTGAACATGATGCCGAGCCACCAGGTGTCCTGGCCGGCGATGACCATGCTGCCGCGGACGGTGTTGTTCTTGATGGACCACGGGATCTCGAACGACCCGCCGCCGAGCACCGTGAGGTTGCGGAGCGACACGCCGTTGATCAGCGCCGCCATCGGCTTCACGAGCGTCACGTTGCCCTTGACCGTGATGTGCGACTGGCCGTCGGGGTCGGCCGCGCACGGGTGGGCCGAGTTGCCGGTGTGCTGAGGCGCCTGGCAGCCGAGGCCGACGAACGCGCCGCGTCCGCTGGTGATGCTGCCGCCGACGGTGATCGTCGACGGTGCGCTCTGGGCGTCGAGCATCGCACCCGCGCGGATGTCGATGTCGCCCTTGACGGTGATCGTGGCCCCGGGCGCCACCGCACACGCACCCTTCACCGTGATGCGGGAGTACGTGCCGGACGGGATCTCCCCGCCGGTGCAGACGAGAGCTTTGGGGGAGCGGCCGTGGCCGTGCTCCGGAGCGGCGGAGGCGGGGCTCGCCGTCAGCCCGAGCGCCCCGCTGAGAACCAGCGCGCCGAGCACCTTCCATCGGAGTTTCATCATCGACACCATCCTTCTTGGACGTCGCTGGCGCATGCCCCAACGCATGCGCCCCTGTTCGACCTAGTCTCCGCCCCGCGCGACCGGATGGCTATCCCAGATTTGTGGGGAACGCGGCCCTCCGCGAGCGCGGGAGGAGCGGTGCGGCACTAAGGTGGCCGGCATGGCGGACGTCGTGCGGGTGCTGGGCGCTGTGCTCGGGCTCGACCCGCGGCTCTTCGCCCGGATCGACGCCGAACCGATGACGCTGCTCTGGCCGGCCCTGATGGTCGCCCTCATCGCCGGGGCGTCGACGCTGCTGGGACACGTCGCGATCCTCCTCCTCAACCACGTGCGGCGGCTTCGACTGTTGAGCGCGTTGCTGTTGAGCGCCTTCACGCTCGCGCTGCTCGAGGTGGTGCAGATGGTGGTGACCTGGTGCGTGGCCTCGCTGGCGCTCCGTCGCCCGCTGCCGCTGCTTCAGCTGGTGCTCGTCGGACTGTTCTCGACGGCGCCGCTCGCGCTGAACTTCCTGACGGCCATCCCGCACTTCGGCATGATGCTCGGCCGGCTGTGGCAGGCGTGGGGCTACCTCGTGGTCGTCGTCGGGATGGCGCACGCGTTCGGGCTGGAGTTCTGGCTGTCGCTGGTGCTGACCCTGGCGGGCTGGGTGGCGATGCAGCTGCTGTCGCGGCTGCTCCATCGCCCGCTGAACTGGCTGGGCTCGCGCGCGTGGACGCTGGCCACGGGGCGGCCCACGATGATCACCGCGCAGGACATCCTCGCCGGGTCGCCCATCGTGCCTGTGGAGCATCGCCAGGGGGCCCGCCGATGATCCAGTGGGTGTTCGGGATCCTCGCCGTCGCGCTGCTCGTGTTCGTGCTGCTCTCGCCGCTCGAGTCGCTGCGCTGGTGGGCGGACAGGGGCGAGCGTGAGGTGCGCGACACCTTCGAGCTGTTGCCGGGCGAGGCGCGCGCCACCACCGACTCGCACCGCTTCCTGGTCTACCTCTCGGGCGTCGGGGTGCTCGGCGGCGACGGCCTCTCCGGCCGCGAGATCGCCTGGCTCGACGCCGTCGCGGCGGAGACGCCGGATGTCACGATCGTGGCCGACGTGTTCCCGTACTCGGTCGACAACAGCGGGCTGCTGCAGCGCGCCACCGTCTGGCTGTGGGGCGCGCTCGATCGGGCGCGGCAGCGTCGGTTCTCCGGCCCGCTGCACCTCCTGATCAATCTCCGGAACATCCTGCAGGTGCTCGTGTCGTCGGATCCGCGCTACGGCCCCACGCAGAGCATCGGCTTGGCGCAGGAGATCTGGCGGTCGCTGCAGCGGCACGGCTACGAGCCGGGCAGCGGCGACCCGGTGTACCTCGTCGGGTTCTCCGGCGGCGCCCAGATGGCGCTCGGCGCCGGCTGGTTCCTGGGCGGCATCGGCGTGCCGGTGTCGTTGATCTCCATCGGCGGCGTGTTCGGCGACGACCCGGGGCTGGATCACATGGGCCACGTCTGGCACCTGGTGGGGTCGCGCGACCGGATGAACAGACTGGGCGACGTCGTCTTCCCCGGCCGCTGGCCGACCGCGCCGCTGTCGACCTGGGGGCGCGCCAAGCGCGAGGGCCGGGTGACCCGCAGGGTGATCGGCCCGATGCAGCACGACGGCGCCCGGGCCTACTTCGGCCGCCGCGCGATCGCGCCCGACGGCCGCACCCACGCCGAGATCACCCGCGACGCCGTCGTCGCCATCCTGCGGGCGCCCGCGCCCGCCCGCCCACCCGGCGTCACCGTCTAGGAGGAATCGATGCGCGTCTTTCTCGCCGAGGACCAGTACTTGCTCCGGCAGGGGCTCGAGCGGCTGCTCGCCGCTCATGGCGTCGAGGTGGTCGGCAGCGTGGCGTCGGCGGACGAGTTCCTGGCCGCCGCGGACGACACGCCCATGGACATCGCCCTGCTCGACATCCGCATGCCGCCCACGAACACCGACGAGGGGATCAGAGCTGCGCTGGAGCTGCGTCGTCGGCGCCGCGGCTTCCCTGTGGTGCTGCTCAGCCAGTACGTCGAGCACGTCTACCTCGACGACCTGCTGGGCGACGGCGCCGGCGCCATCGGGTACCTGTTGAAAGACCGGGTTTTCGACGATGTCAGCTTCGTCGCAGCGCTGCGGACCGTTGCGGCCGGCGGCACGGTGGTCGACCCGGAGGTGATCGTGTCGCTGATGAGCCGTCAGGCGGTGCTCCGCCGCCTGGAGGCGCTGACGCCACGCGAGACGGAGGTGCTCGGCCGCATGGCGCAGGGCGACGCCAACACGGCGATCGCCGAGCGCCTCGTCGTGACGGAGAAAGCCGTGCAGAAGCACATCAACGCGATCTTCGCGAAACTCGGCCTCGCCGAAGAGCCGACGTCCGCCCGCCGCGTCCTCGCCGTCCTGGCCTTCCTCCGTGGCACGACTCAGGTCGGCCCCTGACGAGGTAGTCGTTCGCTGAGGACGAGGTCGTCCCCTGAGGAGGCGCGGCGTCGTAGCGGTGATGGGAGTGGCCTGTGGTGGGTGAGGTGGAGGTCGTTCCCTGAGGAGGTGCTGAGTCTCAGTGGTGGAGTGGCCTGTGGTGGGTGAGGTGGAGGTCGTTCCCTGAGGAGGTGCCGCGGTGCGATGGTGCGCCGTGCGTGGGTGTTCGCGGCGCCGTCTCGAAGGGTCCGCAACCACATGTTCAGTTGTGCCGTGGGTTTCGGACGTTTCGACGCGGGCCCGGCGCTTCGCGCGGGGGCCCGGCTCAACGACCGGCTGGCGCGGTCCCTGAGGAGGTGCCGTGTCGTAGCCGTGGCGGAGTGGCCTGTGGTTGGTGAGGTGGAGGTCGTTCCCTGAGGAGGTGCCGCGTCGCGGTGGTGCGCCGAGCGTGGGTGTTCGCGGCGCCGTCTCGAAGGGTCCGCAACCACATGCTTGGTCTTGTTGTGGGTTTCGGACGTTTCGACGCGGGCCCGGCGCTTCGCGCGGGGGCCCGGCTCAACGACCGGACGCGGTCGTTCCCTGAGGAGGCGTCGCGGTGCGGAGCTGCGCCGAGCGTGGGCGTTCGCGGCGCCGTCTCGAAGGGTCCGCGACCACATGCTTAGTTATGCCGTGGGTTTCGGACGTTTCGACGCGGGCCCGGCGCTTCGCGCGGGGGCCCGGCTCAACGACCGGCTGGGCCGGTCCCTGAGGAGGCGTCGCGGTGCGGTGGTGCGCCGTGCGTGGGTGTTCGCGGCGCCGTCTCGAAGGGTCCGCAACCACATGTTTGGTGTTGTTGTGGGTTTCGGACGTTTCGACTCGGGCCCGGCGCTTCGCGCGGGGGCCCGGCTCAACGACCGGCTGACAGGCTCAGTTTGAGGGCGGAGTCCGGACCAGGTAGGCGACCGGGCCGACGAGGATCAGACCCAATGGGATGGCCCACGACAGGGGTGCGGACGTCGGGGCCAGCGGCCAGGTGAGCAGCGGGTCGCCGAGGGGGAACAAGCCCATGGCTGAGCCGACCGCCCAGGCCACTGCCGGGAGGGCGGCCGTCCGCAGCGACAGCACCGCGGTCGACAGCAACGTCAGCCCGCAGTAGCCGACGGCATTGCGCAGTGCGGCGCAGAGCTGTTCGCCACCCCACACGGCGACACACGTGCCGGCCATCGCAAGCGCAACCGCGACGACGGCGAGGTCCAGCAGCCACACGCGGCGCAGCCCGAGCGACTCGAGCGCCGCGTTCTGCCGGGAGAAACCCGCGCTGAGCGCGATGGCGGTCAGCAGCGGCGAGAGCGCACTGAGCGGCGCGGCGAAACCGGGACCGCCGGTGAGACTCGGGAACGCGACGAGGACCCCCGAGCCGGGCACGGCCAGCACCGCGGCCAGCAGAGCAGCGCACAGCATCGGCAGGACAGCGCGGTTCCGCGCCCACTGCCTCATGAGCACTCCCGGGGAACGGCGTGCTTCATGAGCACTTCCAAGGGAGGGCGAGGAACGCGTTGATGAGGTTCAGCTGCTCGGCGTCGGAGTGCGTGCGGAACGCGTCCAGGCCCGCCTGGTCGGCGATCAGCTGCGGGTCGTTCGGGCCGGCGTGCGCGACGAGCCAGTCCTGCACGACGAACGGGTCGACGGCGGTGCTGTCGTCGGGGAGGCACTTGCGGGCGAGCCCGCCGGCGAAGGCCTCGAGGCGGCGGCCCGCGGACGCCGATGAATCGTAGACCAGCGGCGCGAGGCCCGGTTGGGGGAGGTTGACGGCGGCCTCGCTGAAGGTCGCGGGGAGGACGACGCCGATGGTGCGCCACCGGTCGGTCACGGCGCGGATCTCGGTGGCGATCCTGCCGCCGTCCGGGGCGTGCTCGGGCCAGAGGCAGACCCGGGGAGAGCCGTCCAGGCAGCGGACCTCGTCGGTGCGCGGCTGGACGGGCCACTGGCCGGCGGCCGCGCTCATGGTCGCTGCGATGCCGACCCCGCCGACGACCAGGATGGCCGCCGACGCGAGCCCCGCGTGGGCGAGCGCGCCGACCCGACCGACGAGCACGGCGCCCGCCGCGGCCAACAGGACGACGGAGGAGGCGACGACGCCGAGCGCTGCGACCGTCGACGGAGCGTGCCCCGAGTCGCAGCAGCCGGTCCAGGCGCCGGTCAGTTGACGGAGCCAGAAGGGTTCCATCGACGGCGTGAACGCGAACCAGAAGAAGGCTCCGACGACGGCGAGCGGCAGTGCGACGGCGGTGCGCAGCGCGACGCCCAGCGCCATGCCGACGCCGGTCCAGGCGAGCAGCGAGAGCACGCTCGTCGCCCAGATGGGCCAGGCGGCGAGCCCGCCGACGACACCCACCGCCGCGACGAGGGCCGCCGCGGTCGGCGCCCAGGCGAGTAGGAGCGGCGTGCCGAGGCGCGGCAGCGGACCGCGGGTGGCGGGGCGGCGCAACAGGCCCGAACGGCGCAGCCACGACCCCTCGGCGGCACCGGCGAGCGCGGCGACCATGCCGAGAAGCACGACGGCATAGGCCTTCTGCGCCGCGGCCCAGGGCGCGTACCCGGGGAACGCGACGAGCTGCTCGTTGTTGATGCGGAGGACGACGAACACGGTCAGCGGCAGCAGCCACAGGGCGGCGGAGCGCCGGAGCAGGGCGGCGAGCGGCATCATTCCTCCCCGACCAGGCGAAGGTAGGCGCCCTCGCCGCGCCGGGCGTTGCTCCGCGAGGTGTTGGCGTCGAGCGCGAGCAGCTCGGACGGGCTGCCCTGCCAGCGGATCCGGCCGTCGGCGAGCACGCAGACGCGGTCGAAGTCGTCCTCGACGTCGGCCAGGTCGTGTGTGCTGACCACGACGGGCAGGCTCCGGGGGAGCCCGCGCAGGATCTCGCGGAAGCGATGCCGCTGCGCGGGGTCCAGCCCCGCCGTCGGCTCGTCGAGCAGCAGGGCGACAGGCCGGCAGCAGAGCACGCCCGCGAGGCCCATGCGCCGCAGCTGCCCGCCCGAGAGCCGGGTGGACCGTTGGTGCGCCTCCGCGCTCAGCCCGACGGCGGCCACGGCCGTCACGGCGGCCTCCTTCGCGCGGCCCCCGGACAGGCCGCCGAGCCACGCGGCGTAGCGGACGGCGTCGAGGACGCTCAGCCCGGGGAGCGGGTCGACCCGCTGGGGAAGGTAGCCGACCCCGGTGCGCAGCACGTAGGGCCCTGGCTGGCCGGCGAGGCTGACCTCGCCGGAGCGGGGCTGCAGCAACCCGCAGGCCAGCCGCAGCAGCGTCGACTTGCCCGCGCCGTTGGGGCCGAGCAGCACGGTGCGGCCGGGAAGGAAGTCGGCCGTGACCCCGCGCAGCACCTCGCCGCGGCGGGCGTAGCGGAAGCGCACATCGCGCAGGGCGAGGCTGTTTTCGGGCGCGCTGACGGCGTCGAGGGGCATGGTGATGACCGTTCGTGAGGAGGGTGAGAAGGAACGCCGGTCCGGGCCGGTCGGAAGAGGACGGCGCTACTCGAGCGGTTTCGGCACGCGGACGGTGGCGACGGTGGGTCCGCCGACCGGGCTCACGAACTCGAGCTCGCCGTCGAACGGTGCCAGCCTCTTGTGCAGGCCGGCGAGCCCGCCGTCGGCCTTCTCGCGCGCGCCGCCCAGGCCGTTGTCCGTGACGCGGGCGGTGACCAGCCTGTCGTCGGCCTCGAGGTCGATCACCACCTCGGTGGCGGCCGAGTGCTTGGCCGCGTTGCTGAGCAGCTCCGCGATGGCGAAGTAGAGCGTGGTCTCGACGGTGGGGACGAGCCTGCCCTCGATCGACGACACCAGCCGCGTGTCGATGGGGCTGGCGGCGGCCAGGGAGCGCACGGCCTCGACGAGACCGCGGTCGGCGAGGATCGGCGGGCGGATGCCGCGGACGAGCGAACGCAGCTCGCTGAGTGCGGCGGACGAGTCCTCCTTGGCGGCGGCGAGCAGCGCGCTGGCACCCTCCGGGTCGTGCTCCAGCAGCCGCTGGGCCTGCGTGAGCGTCATGCCCATGGTGACCAGGCGGGCCTGCGCGCCGTCGTGCAGATCGCGCTCGATCCGCCGGATCTCCGCCTCCTGCAGCTCCAGCGCCGTGCGCCGCGTCTCGGTCAGCGAGGCGACCCGTTCCTCGAGGCTCGCGGTCGAGCTCGTGGCGAGCATGTAGCTCACCCACCGGGCGTGGAGGCGCTGAATGAGCCGCGCGACGATGGGCGCAAGGCCGAGCTGGACCGCTCCGAGCGCGAAGAAGATCGCCGCATTCCCTCGGAAGACGTAGTAGTTGCCGGCCACCCAGAAGGTGAAGTAGTCGTAGGCGTAGCCGTAGGGGGTGAGAAGAGCGAGGGCCGACAACGTCATCGTCAGCCCGTACCAGGTGAGCACTGCAGGCGGGATCAGCCCGACAGCGGTGGCGATGGGATTGACCAGGTGCCAGTCCAAATCGCGTGCCCTCGCCCGGTCCTGCAGCTGCGCCCCCAGCGGTGCGAGACCGGTTGACTTCGACGGCGCGCGCACAGGTTCGTACTCGGCGATGAGCCTTCGGCCGAGCTGCTCCGAGGCCCAGTCACGCTGACGCTCCGCGTTCATCCGCAGGGCGCCGAACACCTTCTCGACTCGCCCGATGCCGAGGACGGAAAGCACCGTCGCCGCCAGCCAGCGGATGAGAGTGAGCACCTCACGGACCGCATACCAGCCGAGGCGCGCGGCGTCGCCCATGGACCCGAGGTCCTTGACGATGCGTCGGCTGAGTCCACCGGACGAGCTGCGATGACGGAGTTGCTCCATGGCCCTCAGCTTGCCGCGTTTCGGCCGTCCGTGCAGTGGTCCACGCCCGTCGACTCGTGGTGGTGCTGGCACCACCACGCGGGCGACCGCTCGCCGGACTCGCGCGTTAGGAGGACGGCGGGGGAGTCGCTAGAATCACCCGTCGGGCCCACGGCCCTGATGCATGCGAGGAACGAGGAGAAACCCATGGCGTCGACCAACGACCTGAAGAACGGAATGGTTCTCGATCTTGACGGACAGCTGTGGCAGGTCCTCTGGTTCCAGCACCACAAGCCGGGCAAGGGCAACACCGTCGTGCGCTCGAAGCTGAAGCACGTCCTGACCGGCAAGATCATCGACAAGACGTTCAACTCGGACACCAAGGTCGACACCGCGACCGTCGACCGCCGCGAGATGCAGTACCTGTACCTCGACGGCGAAGACTACGTGTTCATGGACAACAGCACGTACGACCAGCTGTACATCTCCGCCGAGACCGTGGGCGACGCCAAGGACTACATGCTGGAGAACCAGACCGCCATCGTCGCCACCCACGAGGGCACCCCGCTGTTCATCGAGCTCCCGGCCTCGGTCGAGCTCGTGATCACCTACACCGAGCCGGGCCTGCAGGGCGACCGCTCCACCGGCGGCACCAAGCCCGCCACGCTCGAGACCGGCAAGACCATCCAGGTGCCGCTGTTCATCACCAACGGCGAGAAGATCAAGGTCGACACTCGCGACGGCTCCTACCTCGGGCGCGTCTCGAACTAAATGGCAGGCACCACCGCCCACTACGGCGCGCAGACAAAGGCCCGCAAGGCCGCGCTCGACATCCTCTTCATGGCCGAGCAGCGCGACGCATCCATCAGCGAGACCTTCGCCGAGCAGCGCACCCTGCGCGGCGGCGTGGTCCGGGAGCTGACGACGCGCATCGTGCTCGGCGTCGCCGAGCACCAGCACGACATCGACACCCGCATCGAAGACTCCGCGTCCGAGGGCTGGCACCTCGAGCGGATGCCCGCGGTCGACCGGAACATCGCCCGGATGGCCGTCTTCGAGCTGTACTACACCGACACTCCGCCGGTGGCCGTGATCGCTGAGGCGGTCCGGCTGGCGTCGGATCTTTCCACCGACGAATCGCCGACGTTCCTGAACGGGCTCTTGTCCAAGGCGTTGGCGGCGAAGCCGATCACGAACTAATCGAGAGGACGCGCATGAGTTCCCTTCCTGCATTGTTGGTCTTGGAGGATGGGCGCGTTTTCCGTGGCCGTTCCTTCGGCGCCGAGGGTGAGACCTTCGGTGAACTGGTCTTCTCGACGAGCATGTCGGGCTACCAGGAGACCCTGACCGACCCCAGCTACCACCGCCAGGTGGTCCTCTCCACCGCGCCGCACATCGGCAACACGGGCTGGAACGACGAGGATGACGAGTCGCAGAAGATCTGGGTGGCCGGCTACATCGTGCGCGACCCCGCGCCGCGCCCGTCCAACTGGCGGGCCAACCGCTCGCTGGACGACGAGCTGCGTGCGCAGGGCATCGTCGGCATCAGCGGCGTCGACACCCGCGCCATCACCCGGCACATCCGCGAGGGCGGGGCGCTGCGCGTCGGCATCTCCACCGTCGAGACCAACCCCGAGGCGCTGCTCGCGCGCGTCCGCAGCGCTCCGCTGATGGAGGGCGCCGACCTGACGGCCGACGTGACGACGCCCGAGTCCTACGTCGTCCCGGCCGTGGGCGAGCGTCGGTTCACGGTGGCCGCGATCGACCTCGGCATCAAGTCGATGACGCCCGCGCACCTGGCGGCCCGCGGCATCGAGGTGCACGTGCTGCCCGCGTCCACCACCATCGACGACATCCGCGCGCTCGCCCCCGACGGCGTGTTCTTCTCCAACGGCCCCGGCGACCCGGCGACGGCCGACGGCCCCGTCGAGCTGCTCAAGGCCACGCTGACGGACCAGATCCCGTACTTCGGCATCTGCTTCGGCAACCAGCTGTTCGGCCGCGCGCTCGGCTTCGGCACCTACAAGCTGAAGTTCGGGCACCGCGGCATCAACCAGCCGGTGGTCGACCGCACCACGCGCAAGGTGGAGGTCACCGCGCACAACCACGGCTTCGCCGTCGACGCCCCGACCGACCGCGTGAGCGACACGCCCTTCGGCCAGGTCACCGTCTCGCACGTCTGCCTGAACGACGACGTGGTGGAGGGCCTCGAGCTCCGCCGCGACGGCCAGCTGGTCGGCTTCTCCGTGCAGTACCACCCGGAGGCGGCCGCAGGCCCGCACGACGCCAACTACCTCTTCGACCGGTTCGTCGACATCATGTCGGCAGGAAAGGACGCCTGATGCCCCGCCGCACCGACATCTCCTCGATCCTGGTCATCGGCTCCGGGCCGATCGTCATCGGCCAGGCGTGCGAGTTCGACTACTCGGGCACCCAGGCCTGCCGCGTGCTGCGCCAGGAGGGCTTCCGCGTGGTGCTGGTGAACTCGAACCCGGCCACGATCATGACCGACCCTGACTTCGCCGACGCCACCTACGTCGAGCCGATCACGCCGGAGTTCGTCGAGCGGGTCATCGCCAAGGAGCGCCCCGACGCCGTGCTGGCGACCCTCGGCGGCCAGACCGCCCTGAACACCGCCGTCGCGCTGCACGAGAACGGCGTGCTGGAGAAGTACGGCGTCGAGCTGATCGGCGCCTCGATCGACGCCATCCAACGCGGCGAGGATCGCGAGCAGTTCAAGCAGATCGTCGAGTCGATGACCGACATCCCCGGCGGCACGCCCGAGGTGGCCCGCTCGGCCATCTGCCACACCATGGACGAGGTGCTGGCCGCGGCGGAGTCGCTCGGCTACCCGGTGGTGGTGCGCCCGTCGTTCACGATGGGCGGCGTCGGCTCGGGCTTCGCGCACGACGAGGCCGAGCTGCGCAACATCGCGGGCGCGGGCCTCTCGGCCAGCCCCGTCACCGAGGTGCTGATCGAGGAGTCCATCCTCGGCTGGAAGGAGTACGAGCTGGAGGTGATGCGCGACAAGGCTGACAACGTCGTGATCATCTGCTCGATCGAGAACTTCGACCCGATGGGCGTGCACACCGGCGACTCCATCACCGTCGCCCCGGCCATGACGCTCACCGACCGCGAGTACCAGCGCATGCGCGACGTGGGCATCGGCATCATCCGCGCCGTCGGCGTCGACACCGGCGGCTGCAACATCCAGTTCGCCGTCAACCCGGTCGACGGCCGGATGATCGTGATCGAGATGAACCCGCGCGTGTCGCGCTCGTCGGCGCTCGCGTCGAAGGCCACCGGCTTCCCGATCGCGAAGATCGCCGCGAAGGTCGCCGTCGGCTACACGCTCGACGAGATCCCCAACGACATCACGCGCGTCACGCCGGCGAGCTTCGAGCCCAGCCTCGACTACGTCATCGTTAAGGTGCCGCGGTTCGCGTTCGAGAAGTTCCCCGCCGCCGACCCGTTCCTCACCACCCACATGAAGTCGGTGGGCGAGGCCATGGGCATCGGCCGCAACTTCACCGAGGCGCTCGGTAAGGCACTGCGCTCGCTGGAGGACCCGAAGGCCCCGTTCAGCTTCCTGCCGCCGACCGAGACGCTCGACGAGCTGCTGACCGCCGCGTCGCGCCCGCACGACGGCCGCATCCAGCTGGTGATGAAGGCCCTCTTGGCCGGAGCCACCGTCGAGCAGGTGTTCGACGCCACCCTGATCGACCCCTGGTTCCTCGACCAGCTCGTCCTCATCCTCGACGTCGCCCGCGCCGTGCGGGAGGCCGACGACCTGACGCCCGAGCTGCTGCGCGAGGCCAAGCGGCACGGTCTGTCCGACGCGCAGGTCGCCGAGCTGCGCAGCCTCAGCACCGAGGTGGTCCGCGGGGTGCGCTGGGCGCTCGGCATCCGGCCGGTCTACAAGTCGGTCGATACCTGCGCCGGTGAGTTCGCCGCCTCCACCCCTTACCTCTACTCGAGCTACGACGAGGAGACGGAGGTGCCCGCGCGCACCAAGGAGGCCGTCCTCATCCTGGGCTCGGGCCCGAACCGCATCGGCCAGGGCATCGAGTTCGACTACTCCTGCGTGCACGCGACGCTTGCGCTGCGCGAGGCGGGCTACGAGACCATCATGGTCAACTGCAACCCTGAGACGGTCTCCACGGACTACGACACCTCGGATCGCCTCTACTTCGAGCCGCTGACGGCCGAGGACGTGCTTGAGATCTACCACGCCGAAAGCAAGGCGGGCCCCGTCGCGGGCGTCATCTGCCAGCTCGGCGGCCAGACGCCGCTCAAGCTCGCGCAGACGCTCAAGGACGCGGGCGTGCCGATCGTCGGCACATCGCCCGAGGCCATCAACCTGGCCGAGGAGCGCGGCGCCTTCGGCCGCGTGCTGGCCCGCGCAGGTCTGCCCGCCCCGAAGCACGGCATGGCCACCACGGCCGACGAGGCCAAGGCCATCGCCCGCGAGATCGGCTACCCGGTGCTGGTGCGCCCGAGCTACGTGCTGGGCGGCCGCGGCATGCAGATCGTCTACAACGACGAGGCGCTCGAGACCTACATCGCGAAGGCGACCGAGGTCAGCGAGGACCAGCCCGTGCTGGTGGACCGGTTCCTGGACGACGCGGTGGAGATCGACGTCGACGCGCTCTACGACGGCACCGATCTCTACATCGGCGGCATCATGGAGCACATCGAGGAGGCGGGTATCCACTCGGGCGACTCGGCGTGCTCCCTTCCCCCGATCACGCTGGGCGACGCGATCATCGAGGAGATCCGGCATTACACGCGCGAGATCGCCGACGGCGTGGGCGTGCGCGGCCTGCTGAACATCCAGTTCGCGCTGCACGCCGACACGCTCTACGTGCTCGAGGCCAACCCGCGCGCGTCGCGCACCGTGCCGTTCGTGTCGAAGGCCACCAACACGTCGCTGGCGAAGGCCGCGGCGCTGCTGATGCTCGGCCGGAGCATCGCGGACCTCCGCGCCTCGGGCGCCCTGCGCGCCGAGGGTGACGGCTCCACGCCGCTGCCGGGCGCGCCCGTCGCGGTGAAGGAGGCGGTCATGCCGTTCAACCGGTTCCGCACCACCACCGGCGCCTTCGTCGACACGCTGCTCGGCCCCGAGATGCGCTCCACCGGCGAGGTGATGGGACTCAGCGACAACTTCGGCACCGCCTACGCCAAGGCCGAGGCCGCGGCGGGCGGCGCGCTGCCCACCTCCGGCACGATCTTCGTGTCGATCGCGGACCGCGACAAGCGGCACGCGATCTGGCCCATCAAGCGGCTCGTCGATCTCGGCTTCACGGTGCTCGCCACCCGCGGCACCGCCTCGGTGCTGCGCCGCAACGGCATCGCGGCGGACGACGTGCTGAAGCTGCACGAGCGTGACGACGAGAACACGATGCCCAGCATCACCGACATGATCACGGGCGGGCAGATCGACCTGATCTTCAACACCCCGGAGGGCACCGGCTCGTCGGGTGCCAGCACCCGCGAGGACGGCTACCACATCCGCACCGCCGCCGTGCTGGCCGACGTGCCGCTCGTCACGACGGTGCCGGGGCTGGGCGCTGCGACGCAGGGCATCGAGGCGCTCCAGCGCGGCGAGGTCGAGGTCCGGTCGCTCCAGGACTGGGCCGCAGAGTGACGACGATCGGCACCCGGGCGCTGCGTTCCGCCTACCACGTCGCCCGCCTCGGCCTCTTCCGCTACGGCGGGGGAGATCCCGAGCGCGTGCACGAGGCGATGATCGCGGCGCTCGCCCGGGTGCCGGGCGGGGCCCGCGCGCGCGTCGTCGACCCCGTGACGGTGGCCGGCGTGCGGTTCCCCAACAGGATCGGCCTGGCGGCGGGCCTGGACAAGGACGGCGTGGCGGCCGAGGCGTGGGCGCGGTTCGGATTCGGCTTCGCCGAGCTCGGCACGGTCACGGCCCACGCGCAGCCGGGCAACGACCGGCCCCGCGTGTTCCGCGCGGTGGCGAGCTCGGGCATCGTCAACCGGATGGGCTTCAACAACCGCGGCGCCGCGGCGCTCGCCGAGACCCTCAGGGCCAAGGGCGTGGCCCGCGGCAACGGGGCGCTCGGCCTGCCCATCGGGATCTCGCTGGGCAAGACCAAGGTCACGCCGCTCGAGGAGGCCACCGACGACTACCTGGCGTCGCTGCGGCTGCTCGCGCCGCTGGCCGACTACATCGCCGTGAACGTCTCGAGCCCCAACACGCCCGGCCTCAGGAGCCTGCAGGCCGCCACCGAGCTGGCCGGGCTGCTCGGGGCGCTGACCGACGAGGCGGCCCGGCTGTCGGCCCGGCCGGTGCCCGTGTTCGTGAAGCTCGCCCCGGACCTGGAGGGCGCCGACCTCGCCGAGACCCTCGCCGTCATCAACGACTCGGCGGTGGCGGGCATCATCGCCACGAACACCACGCTCTCGCGCGAGGGCTTCGCGCCCTCGGACCAGCACCTCCGCGACGAGGCCGGCGGCCTCAGCGGGCGTCCGCTGACCGCGCGGGCGCTGGCCTTCGTCGGCCACCTCGCGGCGCACACCGAACTGCCGGTCATCGGTGTGGGTGGCATCATGAGCCCGGCCGACGGCGCGCGGATGTTCGACGCCGGGGCCACGCTGCTGCAGCTCTACACCGGTTTCATCTACGAGGGGCCCGCGCTGGTGCGCGGCCTGAACGACCTACGGAGGCGCCCATGACCACCTACGCCGAGCGACTCGCCGCCCTGACCGCCGAGCGCGGCAGCCTCTGCGTCGGGATCGACCCGATGCCGAGCGTCCTGGATGCCTGGGGCCTGGCGCGCGACGTCGAAGGACTCGAGCGCTGCGCGCGCGGGATCGTGGAGGAGCTGGGGGACAGGATCGCGGTCTTCAAGCCGCAGTCCGCCTTCTTCGAGGCCTTCGGCTCCCGCGGCGTCGCCGTCCTCGAGCGCGTGCTGGCCGACATCCGCGCCGCGGGCGCGCTCAGCATCCTGGACGTCAAGCGCGGCGACATCGGCTCGTCGATGGAGGGCTACGCCGCCGCGTTCCTCGGCGACGACGCCCCGCTCCGCGCGGACGCGATCACCGTCAGCCCCTACCTGGGCGTCGGGTCGCTCGCGCCCGCCATCGAGGCCGCCGTCGCCGGCGGGCAGGGCCTCTACATCCTGGCCCGCACCTCCAACCCGGACGGCGCCACCATCCAGC
This sequence comes from Arachnia sp., assembly GCA_047602285.1. Classification (GTDB taxonomy): domain Bacteria; phylum Actinomycetota; class Actinomycetes; order Propionibacteriales; family Propionibacteriaceae; genus Arachnia. The sequence goes on along the minus strand of JASGHR010000001.1, from coordinate 299,485 downwards.
TCTCGGATGCCGACGGCGTGACGGTCGCGCAGCACGTCGTCGACACGGTCGCGGCGCTGAATCCGGGCAAGGATCACGCGCTCGGTCTCGTCGTCGGGGCCACGCATCGGGACCCCGGCTGCAACCTCGACGCCTTCAACGGATCCATCCTCGCGCCGGGCGTCGGGGCCCAGGGCGGCACCATCGACGGCCTCCGCGAGGTCTTCGGCCCGGCGCTCCCGCATGTCCTGCCCTCGGCCAGCAGGGACGTCATCGGGTATGGCAGAGACTCCCTAGTCAGCCGCGCGAATGACCTCCTTCGGCTCTGAATCAACTAAAGTGAACTAAGAAATTCTGATTGCGGCCCGGACCCGCTACATTTTCCCCACCGGGGCATGGCGCCCCGATGCAAATAGGTGAGGGAGTAGGGGATCTGACATGGCGATTCCTCAATTGAGCGACGAGCAACTGCACGCCGCTCGCGAAGCTGCAACGCAGGCCCGGCGCGCGAGGGCCGAGCTCAAGGAACAGGTGAAGGCTGGCACGATCAGCTTCACCGACGCGCTGAACAAGGCCGTCGACGACGATACGCTCTCGCGCATCAAGGTCGTCGACCTGTTGCGCGCGCTGCCTCGGGTGGGCGTCACGCGCGCGACCGAGATCATGGAGAACCTCGCCATCGCGCCGAACCGGCGCATCCGCGGTCTGGGCCGTCACCAGATCGAGCGCCTCGGCGAGCTGTTCGCGCAGTAACTGACAGTCGCGCGGGATGCCCTAAGCTCTCCTGGGTGAGTGGATCAGGCGTGTGGGTGATCTCCGGTCCCAGTGGGGTCGGCAAAGGAACGGTGTGCGCACGGTTGCGCGCCGAACACCCCGAGGCCTTCTACTCGGTCTCGATGACCACGAGGGCACCCCGCGCGACAGAGGTGGACGGCGTCCACTACCGCTTCGTCGACGTCGACGAGTTTCAGCGGCTCATCGAGGCAGGCGAACTGCTGGAGTGGGCCGTGGTGCACGGCACCAATTTCTATGGCACCCCGAAGGCCCCCGTCGAAGAGGCGCTGGCGGCCGGCCGCGTCGTCGTCCTCGAGATCGACCTGCAGGGCGCCCGCCAGGTGAAGCGCAACCTGCCTGAGGCGCGGCTGGTGTTCCTCGAACCGCCGAGCTGGGACGAGCTGGTGGACCGGCTCCGCGGCCGCGGCACCGAGGACGACGAGACCCAGCGCCGTCGCCTGGACACCGCCCGGCTCGAGCTCGAGGCCGCCGCGGAGGCCGATCACCGCATCGTCAACGGCGAGATCGAGGAAACCGTCGCCGCTTTGGTAAGCTTGCTTGGCCTCGCATCCGACCCCTTTATCGAAGGATGACATTGAACACCCAGCCTGAAGGCATCACGAACCCGCCCATCGACGACCTGCTCGAGGACATCGACTCCAAGTACCGCCTGGTCCTGTTCGCCGCCAAGCGCGCGCGCCAGATCAACGCGTACTACTCGCAGCTCGGCGAGGGCCTCCTCGAGAACGTCGGCCCGATGGTGCCGGCCGCGCCCGAAGAGAAGCCGCTGTCGATCGCGCTGCGCGAGATGAACGCCGGGATGCTGCAGTACACGCAGATCGACCCGGCGGCCGAGGAGGCCGCGCGCACCACCGAGATCGACCCGGCGTTCACGTTCGTCGACCCGTTCGCGGACGCCGACAGCCCGTCCTGACGGACGCACCCCGTCCGGCCCGCCGGGCGGCACACCTCGAGGGGCGGCTTGTTGCCGCCGACACACACCTCGCCGACTGCGGCTTGCTGCCGCGATAGGAGTGCTCTCATGAGCCGTCTCTTCACATCGGAGTCCGTGACCGAGGGTCATCCGGACAAGATCGCCGACTCCATCTCCGACGCCATCCTCGACGCGCTGCTCGCGGAGGACGCGGGCTCGCGCGTGGCCGTCGAAACGCTCGTCACCACGGGTCTCGTGGTGGTCGCCGGCGAGGTGACCACCAGCGGCTACGCCGACGTCGCCTCGATCGCGCGCCAGCGGATCCTCGACATCGGCTACGACTCGTCCCACAAGGGCTTCGACGGTGCCTCCTGTGGCGTCACCGTCGCGCTCGGCAGCCAGTCGCCGGACATCGCACAGGGCGTCGACGACGCCTACGAACACCGCGTCGACTCCGACGAGGACGCCATCAACCGCCAGGGCGCGGGCGACCAGGGCCTGATGTTCGGGTTCGCCTGCAACGAGACGCCCACGCTGATGCCGCTGCCCATCGACCTCGCCCATCGCCTGGCCGAGCGACTGACGGCCGTCCGGAAGGACGGCACCCTCGACTACCTGCGCCCCGACGGCAAGACCCAGGTCACCGTCCGCTACGGCGACGACGGCCGGGTCGAGGGCATCGACACCGTGCTCGTCTCCACGCAGCACGCGGAGGAGGCCACGGCCGGTCAGCTGACCGCCGACCTGCGCCGCGAGGTCGTCGAGCCGGTGCTCGAGGCCTACGGCTTCGCCGTTCCCGAGCGCGTGCTCGTCAATCCCACCGGCCGGTTCGTGATCGGTGGCCCGATGGGCGACGCGGGCGTCACCGGCCGCAAGATCATCGTCGACACCTACGGCGGCATGGCCCGCCACGGCGGCGGCGCCTTCTCGGGCAAGGACCCGTCGAAGGTGGACCGCTCCGCGGCCTACGCGCTGCGCTGGGTGGCGAAGAACGTGGTGGCCGCCGGCCTGGCCGCGCGCTGCGAGGTGCAGGCCGCCTACGCCATCGGCACCGCGCAGCCCGTCGGGTTCTACCTCGACACCTTCGGCACCGCCGTCGTGCCTGAGGACCAGATCCGCGACGCCGTGCTCGCCACGTTCGACCTGCGTCCGGGCGCCATCGTGCGGGACCTCGACCTGCTGCGTCCGATCTACAGCGACGTGACGGTCTACGGCCACTTCGGCCGCGAGCTGCCGAACGCCACCTGGGAGCGCACCGACCGGGCCGCGGCCCTGGCGGCCGCCGTCAAGGGATAGGCCGTGGCCGGGCCGGGGACCGAGCCGACCGACGGCGGTCCGCGCGTCGCGCGGGTCGCCGTCGACGTGCCCCTGGCCCACCTCGACCGCCTCTTCGACTACCGTATCCCCGACAAACTCGCGGCGGACGCGGTGGTCGGCGCGCGCGTGCAGGTCCGGTTCAGCGGCCAGCAGCAGCGCGGCTGGATCGTCGAACTGGCCGATACCTCCGAGGTCGCCGACCTGGCGCCGCTCGGGAAGGTGATCTCCGCCGAGCCGCTCGTCACGCCCCCGGTCTACGGGCTGATCCGGGCGGTCGCCGACCACTACGCCGGCACGTGGCCCGACGTCGCGCGGCTGGCCATCCCACCGCGCCACGCCTCGACCGAGAAGGCGCCCCAGCGCGCCTGGCCCGACCCGACGCCCGCGCCGCCGGCCGTCGTCCTCCCGCAATACCCCGCGGGTGCATCGTTCCTCGAAGCGCTGGCCGAGGGCCGCTCGCCGCGGGCGCTCTGGCAGGCGGCCGCGGTCGCGGGCGGCCCCGGCGACCTGGTCGGCGGGATCGTCGAGGCCGTCGACGCCACTCTTCGCTCGGGCCGCTCCGCGCTCGTCGTCTTCCCGACCGTCCGCGAGCTGCAGCGCGCCACGCCGCGCTTCCACGCCGTCTTCGGCGCCGCGGCGGTGGGCAGCCTGGCGTTCGAGGCCGGCCAGTCGGCCCGGTATCGCGCCTACCTGGCCGCCAGCAGGGGCCAGGCGCGGATCATGCTCGGCACCAGGGGCGCGGCGTTCGCGCCGCTCCATCACCTGGGGCTGACCGTCGTGGTGGACGACGGCAACGACGCGCACGGCGATCCCCGCACGCCCCACCCGCACACCAGAACCGTGGGCGTGCTGCGCGCCGCGCACGAGTCGGCGGCGCTGCTGATCGCCGGATACGGCCGGTCCACCGACGCGCAGGCGCTGCTGGCCCGCGGCTGGCTGGGGGACATCTCGCTGCGCCCGGACGACGCGCGGCGCGTCTCGCCGCCGGTCAGAGCCGTCGGCGAGATCGACAGGGAGCGCGACCCCACGGCGGCCCGGCTGCGCATCCCCTCGGTCGCGTTCCGCTTCCTGCGCGACCATCTGGCCCAGGGCCCCGTGCTCGTTCAGGTGCCTCGTGTGGGCCACGCGGCCGCGCTCCGCTGCGCGCGCTGCCGCAACGCCGCCCGCTGCCCGAAATGTTCGGGCCCGCTCCGCACCCGGCGCAGGGACGCGCCCGAGTGCGCGCTCTGCGGGTTCGTTCCCGCCCGGTGGAGCTGCCCGCACTGCCACACGTCGGAGCTGGCCACCACGCTGCCGGGGGCTGCGCGCACCGCGGAGGAGCTCGCCCGCGCCTTTCCCGGGGTGCTGGCGGTCAACAGCTCCGCGGATCGGATCCGCGACGAGGTGCCGGACCAGCCCGCGATCCTCGTCGCGACCCCGGGCGCGGAGCCACCCGCCCCGTCCGGCTACGCCGGCGTGCTGATCCTCGACGCCGACGTCACGCTCGCCCGCGCGGATCTCCGCGCGGGGGAGGAGGCCGTCCGGCGGTGGTCCCTGGCCGCCGCGCTGGCCCGGCCGCCGCGCGACGGCGGATCGGTGCTCATCGTGGGCGACTCGACGCACGCCGCCGTGCAGGCGATGGTCCGCGCGGACCTCGCCGGCTATGTCGACCGGGAGCTCGCGGACCGCGCCGACGCGGGGCTCGTGCCGGCCGTGAAGCTCGCCCGGATCGTCGGCGATGGCGACGCCGTGCGCGAGTTTCTCGACAACGACGACTGGGCGGGCGTCCAGCTGCTCGGCCCCACCGAGGTGGGCCCTGGGCGGTGGGCCGCGTTGCTGCGCGCGCCGCTGGAGGACGCGCGCGAGCTGACCCGTAGGGTGAAGCACGCGGCCGCCATCAGGTCCGCCCGCAAGGAGCGCGGTCTGCTCAGCATCACCGTCGACCCCGAGACCTTGGAGGACAGATGAGGATCGTGTTCGCCGGCACCCCAGAGGTGGCCGTCCCCGCGCTGGATGCGCTGGCTGCGTCGGAGCACGACGTGGTGGCCGTCGTCACGCGGCCCGACGCCCCGGCCGGGCGCGGCCGGAGGCTCACACCCTCGCCGGTGGCCGCGCGCGCGGCGGAACGGGGCATCGAGGTGCTCAAACCCGACCATCCGCGCGACCCGGAGTTCCAGGCCCGGCTGGCCGAGATCGCGCCGGACGCCTGCGCCGTCGTCGCCTACGGGGCGCTGCTGCCGCAGTCGGCGCTCGACATCCCGCGGCACGGCTGGGTGAACCTGCACTTCTCGCTGCTGCCGCGCTGGCGCGGCGCCGCCCCCGTGCAGCGCGCGATCATGGCCGGCGATACGGAGATCGGGACCGCATGCTTCCGGATCGTGCGCGAGCTGGACGCCGGCGACGTCTACCTCGCCGAGTCCCGCCCCATGCCCGACGCCACGGCCGGCGAGGTGCTGGCGGAGCTGGCCGCCTCCGGTGCCGCGCAGCTGGTCCGCGCCATGGACCTGGTGGCGGCGGGGGAGCGGCCCACGCCGCAGCCCGCCGAGGGCGTGACCCTCGCGGCGAAGATCACGGCCGACGACGCGCGGCTCGACCTCGCGGCGAGCGCCGAGGCACTGCGGAACCAGGTGATGGGCTGCTCGCCGGATCCCGGCGCCTGGTGCGAGCTGGACGGCCAGCGGTTCAAGGTGCTGCGCGCGCGGGTCGGCGGGCCGGAGGGGCTCGCCCCGGGGGAGCTCGCCGCTACCAAGCGCGCGCTGTACGTCGGCACCGGCACGGGTGCGCTTGAGCTGCTCGAGGTCCAGGCCCCGGGCAAGCGCCGCATGCCGGGGGCCGACTGGGCGCGGGCCGGCGTCGCGGGCGGGCGGCTCTCGTGAACCCCCGCCGCGTGGCGTTCGACGTCCTGCGCCAGGTCACCGGCGAGGACGCCTACGCGAACCTCGCGCTGGCCAAGAGGCTCGCCACCGCGGGCCTCGATACGCGCGACGCGGGGCTGGTGACCGAGCTGGTGTCCGGCACGTGCCGGCTCATGGGCACGTACGACCGCGTGATCAAGGAGGCCTCCGGGCGCGCCCTCGGCAGCATGCAACCCGCCGTCGTCGACCTGCTGCGGCTCGGCGCCCACCAGACGCTCGGCATGCGCGTGAAGCGCTACGCGGCGGTCGGTTCGACGGTGGAGCTGGCCCGCGCGACGGTCGGCCAGCGGGTGACCGGCCTGGTCAACGCGGTGATGAGGAAGGTGGCTGCGCGCTCGCTGGACGAGTGGACCGAGCTCCTCGCCGCCGGCGAGGACGAGATCGGCGCGCTCGCCGTGCGCGGCCACCATCCGCGGTGGGTCGTCGAGGCCTACGCGGACGTGCTGCCGCTGGAGGAGATCGCCGCGGCGCTCGCGGCCAACAACGTCGCCCCGCAGCCCACGCTCGTGCTGCGCCCCGGCCTCGCCCAGCTCGCGGACCTCGAACGCGCGGAGCCCACGCGGTACTCGCCCTTCGGCGCCACGGCTCCCGGCGCGCCCGCCGATCAGGCTGCGGTCCGCGCGGGGCGGGCCGGCGTGCAGGACGAGGGCTCGCAGCTGGTGGCCTGGGCGCTCGCCCGGACCGACGCGCCGAACGGCCCCTGGCTGGACATGTGCGCCGGCCCCGGTGGCAAGGCGGCGCTGCTCGCCGGCCTCGCGCGCCAGGCCGGATCCTGGCTGCTGGCCGGCGAGGCGCAGGAGCACCGCGCCGCGCTCGTCCGCCGCGCCCTGTCGGCCTATCCCGACGGCTGGCTGGCCATCGCCTCCGACGGCACGACCCCCGCGTGGCGGCCGGGCTCGTTCGCCCGCGTGATGGCCGACGTGCCCTGCTCGGGCCTCGGCGCCCTGCGCCGCCGTCCCGAGTCGCGCTGGCGCCGCCGTCCCGAGGACGTCGCAGCGCTCGGCGGCCTGCAGCGCGCGCTCCTCCACTCCGCCTTGGACGCGGCCGCGCCCGGCGGCGTCGTCGCCTACGTCACTTGCTCGCCGCACCGCGCAGAGACCGTCGCGGTGGTCGACGACGTGCTCGCCGAGCGCCCCGGCGTCCTGCGTCTCCGCGCCGCCGACGCCCTCCCGGACGTGCCGGACTGTGCGCTGGGCGACGACGTCCAACTCTGGCCGCAGCGCCACGGCACCGACGCGATGTACCTGGCGCTACTCCGCGTGCCGGAATGAGGTCGGTCCCTGAGGAGCAGCCCACCACGGCCGTTCCCTGAGGAGCAGCCCCGCACACTGACCCACACCGAGCGAAAGTCCTGCGGGGCTGCGTCTCGAAGGGTCCGAAACCACAACCCCAGGCGGCTACTCGCCGGCCATGGAACTTTCACGCACAACCCCGGCTTCTCTGCCCTACAGGGCACAGGGAGTGCAGTTGTGCGTCAAAACTCCATGCTCCAGCTCGCTGCCGCGACTTGCTGCCCAAGGCGCGGGACCTAACGACCAAGGCGTTCGGCTGGCGCCTCACGGCCGGCTCAAGGAACGGCGCCGCTGCCGAACTCCCTGACCACGGCTTCGGACCTTTCGACACGGCCGGGCGCTCCGCGCCGGGCCGGCTCAAGGACCGGTCCCTGAGGAGCAGCCCCGCACGCTGACCCACGCCGAGTGAGAGTCGTGCGGGGCTGCGTCTCGAAGGGTCCGAAACCACAGCCCAACCCATCCCCCAAAGCCAGGGTCACACCCTCCTGCGCGCATAAATCTCTGTATACGGGCAGCCGCGCGAATAATTGCGCCGTTGCCCGTATACGGAGATTTGTGCAGGGAAACCACCGGGAACCGGCCAACGCTGACCACCTAGAGACACGGCCAGGTTCCGCCGCCCGGGAGTCGACAGAGGGTGAGGTGAGGAGGCGCTTCGTCGAAGCGTAAGAACATCCATGCACTGAGACCAAGAGTGACTGTGGTCACAGAGCCGGGCTGGCAGCGAGACGGAGCGCCTCCTCACCTCAGCCGTCCGCCCTTGTGGTCGGGTGCATGGACGGGTGCGGGACCTTTCGACACGGGCCCGGCGCTTCGCGCGGGGCCCGGCTCAAGGAACGGGGCCCACCTCACACGTCCGCCTTTGTGGTTGAGATCCCGGGCAAGAGCGGGACCTTTCGACACGGCGTTCGGCTGGCGCCTCACGGCCGGCTCAAGGAACGGGGCTCACCTCAGGCACCGCTGCGGACTATTCCCCAGGGACAGCTGGGGACTACTCCTCAGGGGCCGAATCTCGCAGGTAGTCGGCGAGGACGACGGCTTGGTTGTGTTCCTCGTCGTGGGCGCCGAACAGCAGTGTGACGCGGTCGTGGCCGTTCAGCTGGGCGAGGAGCGCGGTGGCGGCGCCCGAGGCGTCGAGTTCGGCGCGGTACCGGGTCCGGAACTCGGGGAACCGGGCCGGGTCGTGGTTGAACCAGGTCCTGAGTTCGGCCGACGGCGCCACGTCCTTGTCCCACAGGTCGAGCGCAGCCTTGTCCTTCGAGATGCCGCGGGGCCACAGGCGGTCCACCAGCACGCGGAAGCCGTCGCCCTCGGCCGCGGGCTCGTAGACCCGCTTGGTCTGGATGTTCATGTCTCCGAGGCTACGACTTTCACTCGCCGCGAGCGACGGTGTGGGACCCACTAGGCTTCGGGCATGCGCATCACGCCCAGCATCCTCAACGCCGACTTCGCGAACCTGGCCGGCGAGATCGCCAGGATCCCCGACGCGGACGCCATCCACGTCGACGTCATGGACAACCACTTCGTGCCCAACCTGACCATCGGCCTGCCGGTGGTGGAGTCGATCAGGAAGGCGACGGACGCGATGCTCGACATCCACCTGATGATCGAGGACCCCGACCGGTGGGCCCCGGCCTACGCCGAGGTGGGCGCCGAGTCCGTGACGTTCCACGTCGAGGCGGCGGCGGCGCCGATCCGGCTCGCGCGCGAGATCCGCGCGAAGGGCGCCCGCGCGTCGATGGCGCTGAAGCCCGCGACGCCCATCGAGGCCTATGCCGACATGCTCGACGAGGTGGACATGGTGCTGCTGATGACGGTCGAGCCCGGTTTCGGCGGCCAGTCGTTCCTCGACCTGGTGCTGCCAAAGATCCGCCGCACCCGCGCGCTGCTGGGCGACCGGCCGATCTGGCTGCAGGTCGACGGCGGCGTCTCGGCCGGCACCATCGAGCGCGCGGCCGAGGCCGGCGCCGACACGTTCGTCGCCGGGTCGGCCGTCTACAACGCCGACGACCCGAACGAGGCCGTCCGTCAGCTCCGCGAGTCCGCCCGCGCCGCCTGCTCGCACTGATGCTCGACGAAGCCGCCATCCTGGCCGTCGCGGCCGTGTTGATCATCGTCGCCGTCTCGCTGCTCGCTCCGCGGGTGGGCGTCGCGGCCCCGATCCTGCTCGTCATCGTGGGCCTGGTCGGCAGCTTCATACCCGGCGTCCCGCACGTGAGCATCGAGCCGGAGTGGATCCTCGTGATCGTGCTGCCGCCCTTGTTGTACTCGGCGGCGGTCAACATGCCGGCCACCGACTTCCGGCGCGATTTCGGCGCCATCGGGGCGTTGTCTGTGCTGCTCGTGGTGGTGTCGGCGTTCGCGAGCGGGCTCGTCATCTGGTGGCTGCTGCCCGGCCTCGGTCTGCCCGCCGCGGTGGCCGTCGGCGCGGTGATCAGTCCGCCCGACGCCGTGGCCGCCACCAGCATCGGCAAGCGGCTGGGCCTTCCTTCGCGGCTCGTCACCATCCTCGAGGGCGAGGGCCTCGTCAATGACGCGACGGCGCTGGTCATGCTGCGCTCGGCGATCGCGGCCACCGCCGGCGGCATCACCCTGTGGGGCGCGCTGGGCGACTTCGCGCACGCCGTCTTCATCGCGCTGATCGTCGGCACGGTGATCGGGGTGGCGTCGGTCTGGGTGCGCTCGAAGGTGGACGATCCCGTGCTGACCACCTCGGTGTCGTTCATCGTCCCGTTCGCGGCCTTCATCCCCGCCGAGGAGCTGCACGCGTCCGGCGTGCTGTCGGTCGTCGTGGCCGGGCTCATCACGGGTGCGATGAGCGCCAAGCGGTTCTCGGCGCACGACAGGATCACGGAGCGCACCAACTGGCGCACCATCCAGCTGCTGCTGGAGAGTGGCGTCTTCCTCCTGATGGGCTTCCAGCTGAAGTCGCTCGTGCAGGACGTGGTCCACGCCGGGCTCAGCGTGTGGGACGCGGTGCTGATCGGCGTCGTCGCAACCGTCGTCCTCGTGGTGGTGCGCGTCGCGTTCGTGGTCCCGCTGGTGGCCTGGCTGCGCAGGACTCAGGTCCGCGGGCAGGAGCAGGCGGAGTTCCTCGAGGGCGCGCTGCGGCACATCGAGAACGGCGACTTCCCCGACGACCGGCGCACCGAGCGCGTCACGCAGCACATCCGCCGCAGGCACGCGGACGCCTCGTTCTTCGCGACGCAGGGCCTCAGCTGGCGCGGCGGGGCGGTGCTGGCCTGGTCGGGCATGCGCGGCGTGGTCACGCTGGCCGCGGCGCAGTCGATCCCCGAGACCGTGCCGTTCCGCTCGGAACTCATCCTGATCGCCTTCATCGTGGCCGTCCTCACGCTCGTCGGGCAGGGCGGCACGCTGCCCTGGCTGATCAAGCGCCTCGGCGTCCGCGGCGACGACAAGGACGAGAAGCGTCAGGAGTACGCGCGCCTCGTCGGCGAGCTGCGGGCCGCGGCCGTCGACATGTTCGAGAGCCCCACGCTGCACCGCCCGGACGGCCAGCCGTTCGATCGCAAGGTCGTCGACCTCGTCCGGGCCACGAGCCTCGCCGCCGACACGGGCAGCGACCCCGACGGCGGATGGGCGGCGGTGCCGGTGAAGCTGCAGCAGCGGATCGAGCTGCAGCGCCTCCTGATCGACGCGGAGCAGGCGGCTCTGCTCGATGCCCGATCCACGGGCACCTACAGCTCCAAGACCATCGAGCGGGCGCAGCACTTCCTCGACCTGCAGGCCGCGCGCATCGACGTGTCCTGACCGGCTACTTCTCGCGCTGCTGGCGGAGGAACTTCTCCAGCTCGGCCGCGATGGTGTCGCCGGTGGCGCCCTCCACCTCCTCGGCGTCGCGCGCCTCCTCCAGGTGCTCGATGTACTCGGCGATGTCGGGGTCCTGCTGGCTGAGGACGTCGACGGCCGACGTCCACTTTGTTGCCTCGACGGGCAGCTCCGCGTGCTCCAACGTGATGCCGAGCACGGTCTCGAGCTCGCTCAGCAGGGCCTCCTGCGCCTTGGGATTCGGCGGCGCGGACACGTAGTGGGGAACCGACACCCAGATGGAGGCGGCCGGGATGCGCTCGTGCAGCATCATCTGCGCCGCGATGCCGATGATCCCCGTCGGGCCGGTGTAGTCGTTCGGGTCCATGCCGAAGCGGTCCTGCAGCGTGGGATCCGACGTGTAGAGGCCGACGGGCAGCGGCCGCGAGTGCGGCGTGTCGGAGAGCATGGCGCCGAGGAAGATCACGAGCTCGGGGTGCGCCTCGGTGATCTTGTCGACCAGTTCGCGCGAGAAGGTGCGCCACAGCAGGTTGGGTTCCGGGCCGACGACGGTCACGATGTCGCGATCGGGGTGGTGCACGGCGCGGATCCGCAGCGCCGGCCACTCCACCCACGGCCCGTCCGCCGAGCTGTTCAGCATCGGGCGGGTGTGCTGGAAGTCGAAGTAGCGCTCGTCGTCGATGAGCCCGAGGTCGGTTCCGGGGTAGGCAGCCATCAGGTGGTGGAGGAGGTCGCTGGCGGCGTTGCCCGCGTCGTTCCACCCGGAGAACCCGATGACGACGGCCGGGTTCCGGAGGTCATCCATACGGCCGAACTGCATTACTCCAGACTAGCGGGAGCATGTCGGCGCCCGCACTGCTCGCCATTGGCAGGAGGCCGCCCCCTGAACAGGCAGTCAATTGCATCTGGCGAGGGGCTCGACGGAGCCCTAGTTTGACCCTCGACGGTTGACGAGGAGGTGTTCCCGTGTCACTCAGTTCGCGCTCAGCGCAGGTGCTCGGCGACATCTTGCGGGCGACGGCGCCGGTGAGGCTCGCTGAGATCTCGGCGCGCGTCGGCGTGAGCGAGCGCACCGTCAAGACCGACATCAACCAGGCCCGACGGTGGCTCGAGGCCCGCGGCTATGCGCTGAGCTCGGCCGGCACCCGCGGCCTGTGGGTGAACTGCAGCGAGGCCGAGCGCGCGGCGCTGCTGGCCCAGGTGCGGCCCTCGACGCTCGAGACGGACCAGCGCGGGCGCCGCGCCACCATCTGCCTGCTGACGCTCCTGGCCGAGGGGCCGACGTCGATCAACAGCCTGTCCGACGACCTCGGCGTGGCCCGCAACACCGTGCTGCACGACCTGGCCGACGTCGAGCTGGAGCTCGAGCCCTTCGACATCCGGCTGGAGCGCACGCGCCTGGGCCTCACCGCCGTCGGCCCGCGCGCCAAGGCGCTGCTCGCACTCGACCAGGTGCTGCGCGCCAACCTCCGGCACGACGACCTGGCGTGGCTCACCTCGTTCGTCTGGGATCCCACCCGGCTCGACGTCGACGCGCTCTCCCTGCCGCTGCGGCTGGTCTTCGAGCGGCTGCCGCATCCGGAGGCCACCTCGGCGCTGCTCACGTCCGTGATCGAGTCGCTGACCGTGCACTTCGCCGCCCCGAGCGACATCGCCATCGGCGGCATGCTGCTGCGGCTCTCGCTCGTGCTCGTGATGCCGGGGGAGTCCGACCCTCCGGACGAGGCGGCCGACGACCTGCGCGGGCTCATCCTCGGGGCTGCGCGCCGGTTCGCCGACGTGACGGGCGTCACCCTCGGCTCGGAGGAGCTCGACTTCGTGTTCCAGGAGGCCTACCTGGTGGCCGCGGCGCACGAGATGGACTCCGGGGCGTCGAACTGGGAATCGGTGCGCGGCGTCGCCCAGGGGCTGATCGAGCGCGTCGACACGCACCTCAACGCCGACCTGTCGGGCGACGAGCGGCTGCTGCAGGGGCTGACGGCCCACCTGTCCGACCGGTTCGCCAAGCTGCGCAACGCCATCATCGAGCCCAACATGATCGTCCAGGAGGTCTTGGTGCAGTACGCCCAGATCTACCGGGCGGTCGAGGAGGCGTGCAAGGACCATCTCCAGCTCTCGGAGGCCGACCTCAGCTTCCTCGTCCTGCACTTCGCCGCCGCCTACGAGCGCTACCTCAACCGGCCCCGCGTGCGGACCCTCATCGTCTGCGCCACCGGCCGCGGCGTCGCCAACCTCATCGGCCTGCTGGTCCAGAGCCGGTTCCCACCCATCGAGATCGTGCGCACCACGTCGATGTTCGAGGTCCAGCAGGGCGGCGTGGCCGACGTGGACCTGGTGATCAGCACGTTCCCGGTGACGGTCGGCAAGCCGACAGCGGTCATCCGCTCGGTGCCAACCAAGCGGGACTTCGAGGCCATCGAGGAGAAGCTGGAGCAGGTGGCTCAGGGCGTCGTCGGCCCCATGCGCAGCTCGGCCGCGCGGTCCATGACGGAGCTGGGCTCGTCCTACCCGGGCCTCGTCAGCCTCGGGGTGTCGCTGAACCGCGAGCTCACCGAGGCCGCGGGCGTGCCGCTGACGGCCGCCGCCGCGGAGGGGCTGCTGCTGCACTGCCTCCTGCTGGCCGAGCGCCTCGCGTCGGGCCGGCAGTACCAGGCCAACACCACGTCGGCCGCCGACGAGGCGCTGGCCGACCGACTGCGCGCCGTGTTCGAGGCGCGCCAACTGCGCATCCAGGAATCCGAGTTGCAGGCGATCGTCGCCTACTTCGACCTCAAGGAGGAGTCATGAACCTGGTCCTACGGGGCGGTCGGCTGTTCGGCCACGGGCCCCGCGACGTGTACGTCACGAACGGGCGCATCGCCGACACCGCGGCTCCCGACGCCGAGGTGGTCGACGTCACCGGCTCGCTCATCACGCCCGGGCTGATGGACATCCACACCCACGTGTTCATCCCCGCCAAGACGCTGGGGATCCCCGGCGACAGCGTCGGCATCGCGCAAGGCGTGCCGACCATCGTCGACGCAGGCAGCGCGGGCGCCCGCGACTTCGACCGCTTCCGCGCCGAGGTCGTCGACACGCAGCGCACGCGCGTCCTGTCCTGGCTCAACGTCGCCACGCCCGGGCTGGTCGACGGCCGCCACGAGCTGGTGGATCTCGCCAACGTCGACCTCGACCGCTCGCAGGCCGTCATCGAGGCCAACCGCGACGTGATCGTCGGCATCAAGGTGCGCATGTCCGGCTCGGTGGTGGGCGACAACGGCCTCCGCCCGCTGGAGCTGGCCATCGAGCTCGGCGAGCGCGTCGGCCTGCCCGTCCTGATCCACACCGGCAACCGGCCGCCCGAGATGTCGGACTGCCTCGACCTGCTGCGCCCCGGCGACATCTGCTCGCACGCGTTCCACGGCAAGCCGGGCGGCATCATCGACGAGAACGGCGACGCGCGACCCGCGGCGGTGCGCGCCCATCAGCGCGGCGTGCTCTTCGACGTCGGCCATGGCGAGGCCAGCCTCAACTTCAGCGTCATCGCGCGTGCCAAGGAGCTGGGGCTGCTGCCGCACACCATCAGCACCGACATCCACGAGGGCAACATCAACGGCCCGGTCTTCTCGCTGGCCACCACGATGAGCAAGGCGCTGGCCCTCGGCTTCGACCTCGATCAGGTGATCGAGTGGTCGTCGACGTCCCCCGCCCGCGCCATCGGCCGCCCCGAGCTGGCCGACGTGACCCCCGGCGCCCAGGCCAACCTCACGGTGCTGCGGATCGTCGAGGGCGACGTCAGCTACCGCGATGCCGACGGCAACGAACTTCTCGGCCACCAGGCCGTCGAGACAACCCACGCGATCAAGGATGGAGAGATCTATGTCATCTGACACCTCGACCGACCTGCTGGCCCTCGCCGAGCAGGTCCAAGAGCGGCTCGCCGAGCCGCTGCCCGACGTCTCCGAGCTGCTGAAGACGCTCGCGGTGCTGCAGCCCGGGCTGGAGCAACGCGGCTGGAGCATGGACGACACCCAGCGGCTCGCCCTGGCGACCCACCTCGCGGCCGCCGTCAAGCGGTTCGGCACCGGCGAGCAGGTCGCCGAAATCGACCCGGTCTTCTTCGAGGAGGTCTCCGACGAGGCCATGACGCTCGCCGCCGAGCTCCTCGCACCCATCCAGAAGACCCCGGAAATCCAAATCGAGGAGAAGTTCCTCGTGGCCGTGCACCTCGACGCGGCACAGATCCGATAGGAGAACCAATGACAGTCAAGGTAGTGATCGGGCACCGGCTCGGTAAGGGCCAGCGCGTCGCAGAAGGCGTGCGGCAGGCCGGTGGCGAAGCCATCCTCATCCCCGGCCTCGGCGCCGACATGAAGCTCGGCGACGTGATGAACGAGAACAACGCCGACTTCGGCATCAGCTTCTGCGGCTCGGGCGGTGCGGGTGCCGTCACGGCCAACACGAAGTACGGCTACCCGATGGAGTTCTCGCTGCGCACCATCGACGCCGGCGTCACGGCCATCCGCAACGGCGCCAAGGTCGTCGGGTTCGGCTTCCTCGATCAGGAGGAGCTCGGCAAGCGGCTCACCGAGGAGTACGTCAAGACGCATCCGGAAGCCGGATAGTGCAGACCGAGGAACGTCAGGTCACCGTCACCGGAAGCGGCGAGACCCTCCAGCGCGCCTTCCAGGACGCCCTCAACTCGATGCGCAAGCAGCTGCTCAAGGGCAAGCCAGAGGCGCTCATGCAGGCCGAGCCTGTCGAGGTGACGGTGCTGAAGACGGTGCGCCACTCGTGGAAGGAGAAGTTCTTCGGCCTGCTGTTCGAGCGGGAGCGGGAGAACTTCATCATGACCATCCGGTTCACGGTCGAGGTCTCCTTCGTGGACCTGACGACCCTCACCATCACCGAGGTCACCGAGCGTCCTCGCGTGACCCAGCGAATCCTTCAAATGAGATAAGAAAGGCGGATCTCCCCACATGAGTACCGCAGTCATTCTCGCCGAGTCCCTCGTCATCGGGGGACTGGCGGGATTCGGCGCCAGCGCCGGCGCCGCGCGCATGTTCCACGCACCCACGGTGCAGGGCATGGGCGCCTTCCGCACCTTCGGCGAGCTGAACGCCTGTAAGGGCGACCCGGTCGCCCACTTCTCCTTCGGCCTCGGCTTCCTCTTCAACGCCTGGGCCTCCGTCGTGGGCGCGGGCGCCCTGACGCAGGACGTCGACCACCGCATCATCCCCAACTGGGCGGCCGGCTCGCTCCTCATCCGCAACAAGTCGGTCGAGGACACGCTCTACAACCCCAAGAAGATGGCCATCGCGGGCGCGATCATCGGCGCCATCCTCGTGACGGTCCTGAACACCACGGCCTCCGGCGTCCCCACCGCGCTGCAGAACGTGGCGACGCAGGTGCTGGGCCAGGCGGCCGGCTGGCTGCTGAACCCCGTCATGCCCATCCTGTTCTGGATCGCGGCGCTCGACGCGGGCAAGAAGACCGGCATGTGGGGCACCATCCTCGGCGGCCTCTCGCACCTGGTCCTCGGCAACGCCGTCCCCGGCATCGTGCTCGGCATCCTCCAGGGCCAGAGCCTCGAGGCCAACGGCTGGAACAAGGTGAGCAAGATCATGTGCACGGCGATCGTGCTCCTGTTCGTGTTCAGCGGCTTCTTCCGCGGCTTCGATGTGACCGTCCTCAAGCAGATCGGCCAGGAAGTGCCGAACTGGCTCGTCAACCTGCACGCACTCTTTGGATACACGGTGAAGTGATGAGTACCCCTGATATCGCGGCCGAGGCCGCACGCTCCGAGGAGCTTCGCAAGAACTTCTGGTACGCCGAGTGGTCGTTCCCGATCTTCGTCGCCACCCTCGCGGCCGGCATCTTCGCCGGCACCCACCTCTACTACACGGAGAAGGTCGGGGCGTTCAACGACATCCCGATCGTCGCCCTGCTCGCCGCCGGCATCGCCGACCCGGCGCAGCTGGGCGCCGCGGCCGCCTTCGGCGCCAGCTTCCTGTTCGCCCGCGTCCTCGAGGGCCCGCTGGTCGGCATCCTCGACATCGGCGGCTCGCTGCAGACCGGCGTCGGCATCGGCATCCCCGCGCTGCTGCTCGGCTGGGGCATCACGGCCCCGCTGGAGAACTTCTTCCTGGCCCTCATCGTGGGCGCGGCGATCGGCCTGGTCATCGGCTTCATCATCGTGGCCATCCGCAAGTTCACGGTCAACGCCTCCGAGACGACGTACGGCACCGAGATCATGATGGGCGCCGGTAACGCGGCGGGCACCTACCTCGGCCCGCTGATCGTCATCGCGGCCTGCATGGCGTCGGCTCCCGTCGGCATCGGCGCGACGATCGGCGCGGCGGTGGCCTACTACTTCAAGAAGCCCATCCCCGGTGGCGCGATCCTCGGCGCGATGCTGCTCGGCCTGATCTTCCCGCTGGCGGTCCCCGCGTGAGTGTCTTCGAGCAGATCGGCTGTCGGCCGATCATCAACGCGAGCGGCAAGATGACGGCGCTGGGTGCCAGCGCCGTCAGCCCGACGGTCGCGGAGGCGCTCGCCGAGGCGTCGCAGGACTACGTCGAGATCAAGGAGCTGCTGGTGCGCGCCGGCCGCGTGATCGCGGAGGCCACGGGCACGCCCGACGGCTGCCCGGCCACCGGCGCCGCCGGAGCCATCGTGATCGGCGTGGCCGGCGTCATCGCGGGCGAGGACCTCACGAGGATCGAGGCGGTCCCGAACGTCGTCGGCGTGCCGAACGAGGTGATCATCCAGAAGGGCCAGGTGGTGAACTTCGGCTCCTCGATCACCCAGCTGATCCGCATCGCCGGCGGTGTGCCGGTGGAGGTGGGCCAGGCCAACCACGTCGAGCCCGAGCACATCAGCGGCGCCATCGGCCCGAACACCGCGGCGCTGCTGTACGTGAAGTCGCACCACGCCGTCCAGAAGGGCATGGTGTCGGTGGAGGAGATGGCCGAGATCGCCAAGGCGCACAACCTGCCCCTGCTGGTGGACGCTGCGGCCGAGGAGGACTTCGGTCAGTACTACCGCAAGGGCGGCGACCTCGTGTTCTGCTCCGGCGGCAAGTCGCTGAACGGGCCGACGTCCGGCTTCCTCTGCGGCCGGGCCGACCTGGTGGCCGCCGCTCGCGCGCAGTACGCGGGCGTCGGGCGTCCGATGAAGGTGGGCAAGGAGGCCGTGCTGGCCCTCTGCGCCGCCCTCACCGAATACCCGAACAGGCCCGACGCCTCGGGTCAGCAGCGGGACCGGATGCAGTGGCTCTGCGACGAGCTGAACACGGTGCCCGGCCTGAAGGGCTCCATCCTGGCCGACGAGGCGGGGCGCGCGATCTACCGCGCCCAGATCGTCGTCGACCCGGTGGCCTTCGGCATGGACGCCATCGAGCTCACCACGCGGCTCAAGCAGGGCACGCCGGCCATCTTCACCCGCGACTACTACGCCAACACCGGGTCGTTCCAAGTGGATCCCCGGCCGTTGCGCGACGGTCAAGAAACTCAGATCGCGGCCGCCATCACGGCGCTCGCGAAGAAGGAGAACTGATGAGCAAGATCGAGCTGAACGTCCTCGCGAAGGACCTGGACAACGCCGTCGCGGTGACCGAGGCCGCCGCGGGCAACGTCTACGTCGCCGTGCTGACGAAGGGCTTCCCGACGGTCGAGGAGGCGGTGGCTCAGGTCAAGGCCTACACCGCGGCCGGCGTGCGCGTCTCCGTCGGCCTGGGCGCCGGCGACCCCGCCATGTGGCGGCGCGTGGTCGACGTGTCGGTCGCGACGCTGCCCGCGCACGTGAACCAGGTGTTCCCGGCGTCCGGCCTCACGGTCGGCGCGCTCGAGGTGGCGGGCGCCACCGACACCTGGGTCAACGCGCTCATCACGCCGGGCTCGCGTCCCGGGCTCGTCCGGGTCGGCACCGGCCCCGCGAGCGCGGGCTTCGACGGCGAGGTCTCGGCCGAGCAGGCCGCGGCGATGGTCGCCGAGGTGGGCGTCGCGAGCGTGAAGTTCTACCCGATCGGTGGTGTCTCGAAGCTGGATCACCTGGCTGCGATGGTCAAGGCGTCGGTGGCCGCCGGTGTCCGGATCTTCGAGCCGACCGGCGGCATCGACGTCGAGACGTTCGACGCCGTGGTGGGCACCTGCCTCGAGGCGGGCGCCGACTACGTGGTGCCGCACGTCTACACGTCCATCGTGGACAAGGCGTCGGGCAACACCGTCCCGGAGCTCGTGGCCGAGCTGAACGCCAAGGCCGCGGCCCTGGTCTGAGCCGTTCTCCACGGGTGAACGAGGGCACCCGCCGACCTGGTCAAAGACTAAGGTTGGCGGGTGCCCACTACTTTTCGCGAAGCCCTCGGTTCCCGTGTCCTCGTCGCCGACGGAGCCATGGGGACGATGCTTCAGTCCTTCGGCGACCTGTCGCTGGAGGACGACTTCCAGGGCCTCGAGGGCTGCAACGAGGTGCTGAACGTGACGCGGCCGGACGTCGTCGCGTCCGTGCATCGCGCGTACCTCGAGGCCGGGGCGGACTGCATCGAGACCAACTCGTTCGGCACCAACCTGGCGGCGCTCGGCGAGTACGAGATCGTCGACCGGCTGGAGGAGCTCGCGGAGGCCGCGGCGCGGATCGCGCGCGAGGTGGCCGACGAATTCTCCACCGAGGACAAGCCGCGTTACGTGCTGGGCTCGGTAGGCCCGGGCACCAAGCTGCCGACGCTCGGCCACGTCACCTTCGCGGCCGTGCGCGACGCCTACCAACGCCAGGTCGCCTCGATGCTCGCCGCGGGCATTGACGCCGTGCTGATCGAGACCTGCCAGGACCTGCTGCAGGCCAAGGCCGCGGTCATCGCTGCCAAGCGGGCGCGGGCCGCCGCGGGCGTCGACCTGCCGATCCTCGTCAACGTCACCGTCGAGACCACCGGCACGATGCTGCTGGGCTCCGAGATCGGCGCGGCCCTCGTGACGCTCGAGGCCCTCGGCGTCGACTGCATCGGCCTCAACTGCGCCACCGGCCCTGCCGAGATGAGCGAGCACCTGCGCCACCTCTCGCGCCGCGCGGGCATCTGCGTCGGCGCCATGCCGAACGCCGGCCTGCCGGAGATCACTCCCGACGGCGCCCGCTACCCGCTCGGCCCCGAGGGGCTCTCGGAGGCGCTCGGCATGTACCTCGACGAGTTCGGGCTCGCGCTGATCGGCGGCTGCTGCGGCACCACCCCGGAGCACATCCGGCTGCTCGCCGAGTCGTACTCCGGCCGCGCCGTCGCGCCGCGCAGCCCGGAGCACGAGGACGCCGCGTCGTCGCTGTACATCGAGGTGCCGTTCGCGCAGGACGCCTCCTACCTGAACATCGGCGAGCGCACCAACGCCAACGGCTCCAAGGTGTTCCGCGATGCCATGCTCGAAGGCAACTGGGACGAGTGCGTCGAGATCGCCAAGTCGCAGGCGCGCGACGGCGCCCACGTGCTCGACCTCTGCGTCGACTACGTGGGCCGCGACGGCTCGGCCGACATGTCGGAGCTCGCCTTCCGCCTCTCCACCGCCGTGACGCTGCCGGTGGTGCTCGACTCCACCGAACCGCACGTCCTCGAGGCGGGCCTCGAGCGGCTGGCCGGCCGCTGCATCATCAACTCCGTCAACTACGAGGACGGCGACGGCCCCGAGAGCCGGTTCGGCCGGATCATGCCGATGGTGCGCGAGCACGGCGCCGCCGTCGTGGCGCTGACCATCGACGAGGAGGGCCAGGCCCGTACCGCCGACTGGAAGGTGCGCGTGGCGTCGCGCCTCATCGACGACCTGGTGGGCAACTGGGGCATGAACGTGGGCGACATCCTCGTCGACACGCTCACCTTCCCGATCGCCACCGGCCAGGAGGAGACCCGCAAGGACGGCCTGGAGACCATCAACGCCATCCGCGAGCTGAAGCGCCGGTATCCGGGGGTGCGCACGACGCTCGGCCTGTCTAACATCTCCTTCGGCCTGAACCCCGCCGCCCGCATCGTGCTCAACTCGGTGTTCCTGCACGAGTGCGTGCAGGCGGGCCTCGACTCGGCGATCGTGCACTCGGCCAAGATCCTGCCGATGGACCGGATCCCCGAGGACCAGCGCCAAGTCGCGCTCGACATGGTCTACGACCGGCGCGCCGAGGACTACGACCCGCTGAGCCGCTTCCTGGAGATGTTCGAGGGCGTCACCGCGGCCTCCGCGCGGCAGAGCAGGGCCGCGGAGCTGGCCGCCCTGCCGCTGAGCGAGCGGCTGCAGCGCCGCATCATCGACGGCGAGGGCAAGGGCCTCAGCGCCGACCTGGACGAGGCGTTGACGGCCAAGCCCGCGCTGGAGATCATCAACGAGGACCTGCTGGCCGGCATGAAGGTGGTCGGCGAGCTGTTCGGCTCCGGCAAGATGCAGCTGCCGTTCGTCCTCCAATCCGCCGAGGTGATGAAGACGGCCGTGGCGTACCTCGAGCCGCACATGGAGAAGACCGACGGCTCGGGCAAGGGCACGCTCGTGCTGGCCACCGTGCGCGGCGACGTGCACGACATCGGCAAGAACCTCGTCGACATCATCGTCAGCAACAACGGCTACACCGTCATCAACATCGGCATCAAGCAGCCGGTGCAGGCCATCATCGAGGCGGCGGAGAAGCACAACGCCGACGTGATCGGCATGTCCGGCCTCCTCGTGAAGTCCACGCTGGTGATGAAGGACAACCTCCTGGAGCTCAACCGGCTGGGGCTGGGGGAGAAGTACCCCGTGCTGCTGGGCGGCGCCGCGCTGACCAGGGCCTTCGTCGAGCACGACCTGAACGACATCTTCGACGGCGAGGTGCGCTACGCCAAGGACGCGTTCGAGGGGCTCGCCCTGATGGATGCCGTGATGGCGGTCAAGAACGGCGTCGAGGGCGCGAAGCTGCCCGAGCCCAAGCGCCGCCGCTTCGCGAAGGTGGAGGTCGAGGAGGAGGAGCAGGACGAGCCCGGCCTGCGCTCCGACGTCGCCCGGCGCATCGACGTGCCGCAGCCGCCGTTCTGGGGCACTCGCGTCGTTCGCGGCGTGCCGCTGGCCGACGTCCTGCAATGGCTCGACCACCGCGCCACCTTCATGGGCCAGTGGGGGCTGAAGTCGCTGCGCGAGGGACCGTCGTACGAGGAGCTGGTGGAGACCGAGGGCCTGCCGCGGCTCAGGATGTGGGCCGACCGCATCAAGACCGACGGTCTGGCGAACTTCGCCGTCGTCTACGGCTACTTCCCGGTGCACTCGTCGGGCAACGACCTGATCCTGTTCGACCCCGCGGACCAGGAGCGCGAGGTCACCCGCTTCACGTTCCCGCGGCAGCGCCGCGACCGGCGGCTCTGCCTCGCCGATTTCTTCCGCGACGAGGAGGAGGCGCGGGAGCTGGGCCCCGACGTGCTGGCCATGCAGTTGGTCACGATGGGTTCCGAGGTCTCGAAGGGCACCGCGAAGCTGTTCGAGGCGAACGCCTACCGCGACTACCTGGAGCTGCACGGCCTCTCGGTGCAGCTCACCGAGGCCCTCGCCGAGTTCTGGCACTCGCGCGTCCGCGACGAGCTGGGCCTGCAGGGCGACGGCTCGGTGGAGGCCGCGATCCGCGACCAGGCCTACCGCGGTTCGCGGTACTCCTTCGGCTATCCCGCGTGCCCGACGATGGAGGACAGGATCAAGCTGACTAAGCTGTTGGCTCCCGAACGCATCGGGGTCGAGCTGAGCGAGGAGCTCCAGCTGCATCCCGAGCAGTCGACCGACGCGATCATCGTCCACCATCCGGAGGCCAAGTACTTCAATGCGCGCTGAACCCAAGGCAGTCCTCTGGGACTTCGACGGCACGCTCGTCGACACCGAACCGATCTGGGACGAGACCCAGGTCACCATGATGGCCGAGCGCGGTCTCACCGCGAGCGACGAGTTCCTGGCCTCGCTCCGGGGCGGGTCGGCCGCGGTCACCGCGCAGCTGATGGCCGAGGCCTACGCCGACGGCACGACGCCCGACGAGATCTTCGAGGAGCTGCATCAGCGGATCGAGGCGCGGTTGACCGAGGACCTGCCGTGGGTGCCTGGCGCGCGCGAGCTGATGGCCGACCTCGACAGGCACGGCGTGCCGTGCGCGATCGTCACGGCCAGCTTCAGCCGGATCATCGAGGCCGTCCGGAGCCAGCTGCCGCACAACGTGCGGGTGATCGTCACCTCCGACGTCGTGGAGCGCACCAAGCCCCACCCGGAGCCCTACCTGACGGCCGCCGACCTGCTGCGCGTCGACCCGCGCGACACCGTCGCGCTCGAGGACTCGATCCCCGGCACGTCGTCGGCGCTGGCCGCAGGATCGGTGGTGCTGGGCGTCGCGCCGCACGTGCCGGTGGAGCCGCACCCGCGGCTCAGGGTGTCGCCGACGGGCCTCGTCGGAGTGGGTTGGGACGACCTCGTCGACACGTGGCGAGAGCTGGGGGACCGCGCATGAGCCTTTCCGGAGTGAACCTCGGCCCGCTGCAGGCCGGCGACCGCGTGACGCTGACCGACGGCAAGGGGCGGCGGAAGTCGGTCGTCCTGCGCGAGGGCGGCACCTGGCACACGACCAAGGGCGCGGTCAGCCACGACGACCTGATCGGCGGCCCGGAGGGCGTCACGGTCCGCTCGGCCGGCGGGGCGGAGTACCTCGCCTTCCGCCCGCTGATGAGCGAGTTCATGGTCTCGATGCCGCGCGACGCCGCCGTCATCTACCCCAAGGACGCCGCGCAGATCCTGATGTGGACCGACATCTTCCCCGGTGCCCGCGTGCTGGAGGCGGGCGTCGGCTCCGGCGCGCTGTCGCTGGCGCTGCTGCGCGCGATCGGCCCCGAGGGCCGCCTGCACTCGTACGAGCGCCGCCAGCAGTTCGCCGATGTCGCCACCAAGAACGTGGAGACCTTCCTCGGCGGCCCGCACCCCGCGTGGACCGTCACGGTGGGTGACCTCGTCGAGGCCATCTCGGACGAGCCCATCGACCGGGCGATCCTCGACATGCTCGCCCCATGGGAGTGCGTCGAGGCCGTCGCCGAGCGCATGGTCGCCGGCGGTGTGCTCACCTGCTACGTGGCGACCGCCACCCAGCTCGGCCGCGTGGCCGACACGCTCCGCGCACACGGCGGGTTCACCGAACCGACGCTGACCGAGACGACGGTGCGGGACTGGCACGCCGAGGGCCTGGCCATCCGCCCGGGCCACGGCACGTCGGGCCACACGGGCTTCCTGGCGATCTCCCGCCGCCTGGCCCCGGGCCAGGTGGCCCCGATGCGCAAGCGCCGTCCCTCGCCGGGCGCTTACGGCCCGGACTACCACGGCCCCCGCCCCCGCAACATCCCCGAGGAACTCGGCGGCGCAGCGACCGAGAGCTGACGTCAGGTGGCTCGTCGGCGGCGGCGGACGAGCGCCCGGATCAGGCGCCAGCCGCCGAGGAACAGGGCCAAGGTCAAGGCTGCGACGATCACGAAGGCCGGCTGGGCCGTGTCGCCCGCGGAGACGCGGAGGGCCAGGCCGCCCGCCCAGGTCACGAGCCACACGACGGCCGCGCCGCGCCAGCCGACGCCGTCGTCCTTCAGGACGCCGAGGATCAGCCAGGCCACCAGGCAGGCGGCCAGGAACGGCCAGGCCGTGACGAACACGCCCAGCACGGACTCGCCGTGCGAGGCGCGGCCGATGCCGGCGAAAAGGACGACGAGGACGAGGTCGAGGAGCAGCGGTCCGAGGCGTGACATGCCGCCAGCCTAGTGAAGCTGCCACAATGGCCCGGTGACGAACATGCCCGCCCTCAGCCCCTCCTTCGCGGAGTACGTGAGAGAGGTCGCGCCGGAGATCCTGCCCGCCGCCCGGGCCACCGGGGACCTGCCCGCCGTGCACGGCACGACGATCGTGGCGGCCCGTTATCGCGGCGGTGTGGTGATGGCGGGCGACAGGCGCGCGACCATGGGCTCGGCCATCGCGATGCGTGACATCGAGAAGATCTTCGGCGCCGACGATCATTCGATCGTGGGCGTGGCGGGCGTCGCGGGGCTCGCCGTCGAGCTGGTGCGCCTGTTCCAGGTGGAGCTCGAGCACTTCGAGAAGGTCGAGGGCGCCGAGCTGAGCTTCGACGGCAAGGCCAACCGGCTGGGCACGCTGATCCGCGGCAACCTCGGGCAGGCCATGCAGGGCCTCGTCGTGCTGCCGCTGTTCATCGGCTGGGACGAGCGCGCGGCCCGCGGGCGGATGTTCTCCTACGACGCCACCGGCGGCCGCTACGAGGAGCACGAGTTCTGCTCCGTCGGCTCCGGCTCGGCCTTCGCGCGTGGCGCGCTGAAGAAGCTGTACGACCCGGACGCCGACGAGCTGTCGGCCGTGGCCGCGCTGCTGCAGTCGCTGTACGACGCGGCCGACGACGACTCCGCCACCTCCGGCCTCGACCTCACCCGCGGCATCTTCCCGGTGGTGATGCGGGCGTCGGCCGAGGGCGTCGCGCGGTGGTCAGAGGACGGCGTGCGCGACCTCGCTGAGAAGATCGTCGCGGCCCGCGTGGGTCGCCCGGACGGCCCGAGGGGGAGTGCGCTGTGAGCATCGGGATGTACGTGAGCCCCGAGCAGCTGATGCTCGACAGGGCGGAGTTCGCCCGCAAGGGCATTGCTCGCGGCCGGGCCGTCGCGGTGCTGCGGTACGCCGACGGCATCGCGCTGGTGGCCGACAACCACTCGACCACGCTGAACAAGGTGGCGGAGATCTACGACAGGATCGGGTTCGCGGCCGTGGGTCGGTACAACGAGTTCGAGGCGCTGCGCGTCGCGGGCATCCGGCACGCCGACCTCCGCGGCTACGCCTACGACCGACGCGACGTGACCGGCCGCAGCCTCGCGGGCGCCTACGCCCAGCAGCTGGGCGGCACGTTCGCTTCCGGCTCCGAGAAGCCCTTCGAGGTGGAGCTGATCGTGGCGGAGCTGGGCGAGACGGCCGACGGCGACGTCTTGTACCGCGTCAGCTACGACGGCGTGATCAACGACGAGAAGGACCTGGCCGTGGTGGGCGGGGACGCGGAGAAGGTCGCGGCCCGGCTGCGCGCCACGTTCGACGCCACCGCGCCGCTGCCGGCCGCCATCGCCGCCGCGGGTGCGGCCCTGGGATCGGCGCAGCTGGAGGTGGCGGTGCTGGAGCGCGGCACCGGCCGCAGGCGCGCGTTCCGCAGGCTCGGCCGGGACGAGGTGGCTCGTGGATAAGGCCGTCCTGATTCTGGGCGCGGGTCTCGTCGGCTCGTCGCTCGGGCTCGCGCTGACGCGCGCGGGCTACGACGTGCGGCTCTGGGACATCACGCCGTCGCACGCCCTCGTCGCCGCGGGGCTCGGCGCGGGCGCCGTCGCGGACGAGGCGACGGACGACCCGGACATCGTCGTGGTGGCCACGCCGCCGGACGCCATCCCGGGGCTCGTCGCCGAGGTGCTGGAGAAGTTCCCGCGCGCCGTCGTGACCGACGTCGGGTCGGTCAAGGCACCCATCCTCGCGGCTGTGCGGCGGCTCGCGCCGGAGCACCAGCGCTATGTCGGCTCGCACCCGATGGCCGGCTCGCAGTTCACCGGCCCCCTCACCGCGTCCGGGGACCTGTTCGTCGACCGCACGTGGGTGGTCACGCCGAACGACGGCAACCCGCCCGGCGCGGTGGCCGTGGTCGAGCAGCTGGGCCGCGACGTCGGCGCGCGCGTGGTGACCATGCCGGCGCCCGCGCACGACGAGGCCGTCGCCCAGGTCAGCCACGTGCCGCACCTGATGAGCATCCTCACCGCCTCGCACCTGCGCGAGGTGCCGCCGTCGAACCTGCGCCTGGCCGGCCAGGGCATCCGCGACGTGACGCGCGTCGCCGGGTCGGACCCTGGCCTCTGGCGCCAGATCCTCACCAGCAACGCCGCCGCCGTGCGGCACGAGCTGCTCGAGGTGGCCGCCGACCTCTCGCACCTGATCCAGGTGCTGGACGACCCCGACGCCCTCGAGCGCTTCCTGGCGCTGGGCCAGACCGGCGCGCTGTCGCTGGTCGGCAAACACGGCGCCGAGCCCATCGACATGGTCGAGGTCACCGTCGAGATCCCCGACGAGCCGCGCGCGCTCGGCCGCCTGTTCACCGACATCGGCGACGCGGGCCTGAACGTCGAGGACTTCGAGCTCACCCACGACCCCGTCCGAGAGGTCGGATACCTGTCCATCGCTGTCGAGAGCGAGGTGGGCGAGCTGCTGCGCGGCCGCCTCACCGACGCCGGCTGGCACGCGTGGTCCGCCACCCGAGGAGGAAGAAGATGACTGTGAAGCCGCTGATCGCGATCGACGGACCGAGCGGGTCGGGCAAGTCGACCACGGCGAAGCTGCTGGCCAACCGCCTGGGTCTCGGCTACCTCGACACCGGCGCGATGTACCGGGCCGCCACCGCCGAGGTGCTGCGCTCGGCACCCGACGCGGCTGAGGCAGAGATCGTCGCCCTGGTGGACGCCGCGGACCTGGTCTGCGACACGACGCCCGACGCGCCGCGCTTCCGGATCAACGGCCACGACGTCACCGAGGAGATCCGCGAGCCGCGCATCTCCGCCGCGGTGTCCCGCGTGGCCACCATTCTCGACGTCCGCCGCATCCTCACCGCCCGGATGCGTTCCATCATCGACGCCCACGACCGGGCGATCGTGGTGGAGGGCAGGGACATCACCACGGTCGTCGCCCCCGACGCAGACGTGCGCGTTCTCCTCGTCGCAGACCCGGCCGCGCGCGTCGCGCGCCGCGCGGCCGAGGTCGCGGGCAAGGCGAGCGCCGCGGAGGTCACCGACCAGGTCCTGCGCCGCGACCGCGACGACTCGACGGTGTCCAACTTCACGGACGCCGCCGACGGCGTCGTGGTGATCGACTCGACGTTCCTGTCGCCCGACGAGGTCGTCGACCGGATCGTCGCCCTCGCCGAGGCGTAACGCCCGCCGACCCGCCCGGTGTCGATGACCGGTCAGCGAGGTGCGAGGTGTACCCTGGTGCGCGGAAGTCGCAAGGGAGGACACCAGACAATGCTGAGCACACACGCCATGACCCGCGAGGGTCGCGTCGCGTGCCCGCGCGCCTTCCGTCTCTCCGATAAGCCGTGGATCGCGTCGTCGCGACTCACCCTCACCCCTGGGGACGCCATACTCTCCTGACCGCAGCGCGCTGCGCGAAGCCATGGCCCCGAGGGAACCTCCCCGGGGCCTTTGTCGTCTCGGGACCCGACAACCAGCCGACATCGACGAGAGGAGGCGAACATGCGCCTCAGTATCAGATCCCGCGAGACCCACCCCGTGGCCCAGTCACCGACCACCACGGTGTTCGTGATCGGTCTCGACTACGACGTCAAGGGCGAGACCCACTGGACCCACGCGGTCACGGGCGTCCTCGACGGCATCTACACGCCGTTCAAGGTGGACGAGACGCGTCGCGTGCGGTCCGCGGGCGGCGGGGTCGACATGGCGTGGCCGCTGATCGTCAGGCTCAACTACTGGGTGGACATCCCGTTCCGGCGCGCGCCCGAGCTGCACCACCGCGCGTCGCGCCTGGAGATCCTGCGGCGTGACGGCTGGACGTGCGCCTACTGCGGCGGGCCGGCCGACACCGTGGACCACCTGATGCCGCAGTCGAGGGGCGGCGGCTGGACGTGGGGCAACCTGGTGGCCGCCTGTGGCCTGTGCAACCAGGTGAAGGCCGACCGCACACCCGACGAGGCCGCCATGCGGCTGCTGTGGGACCCGCGGGTCAGCGTCAGCGAGTACGCGGGCGTGCAGGCCGAGGTGTGGCGGATCCTTCAGGCGGACGTGGCGTAGCCTGCGGGGCCGGGACGGCGGCGGTCAGCCAGTACGATGTAGTGTTCGCCCACCAGAGGAGCCCTCGTGACCGACACCATCAAGCCGATCGTCGCCGTCGTCGGCCGCCCGAACGTCGGCAAGTCCACCCTCGTCAACCGCGTCCTCGGCCGCCGCGAGGCCGTCGTGCAGGACAAGCCCGGCGTGACGCGCGACCGCGTGAGCTACGACGCCAACTGGAACGGCCGGGAGTTCGTCCTGGTCGACACGGGCGGCTGGATGTCCGACGCGCAGGGCATGGCCGCGCAGATCGCCGAACAGGCGGAGCTGGCCATCTCGACGGCCGACGCCGTGCTGTTCGTCGTCGACGCCACCGTCGGCACGCTCGACGAGGACGAGGCCGTGGTGCGCGTGTTGCGCCGCTCGCAGAAGCCCGTGGTGCTCGCGGCGAACAAGGTCGACGACCAGCGCCACGAGGCCATGGCGGCCAGCATGTGGAACCTCGGCCTCGGCCAGCCCTATCCCGTGTCCGCGATGCACGGCCGCGGCTCGGGCGACCTGCTGGACGCGCTCCTGGCCGCGCTGCCCGAGGCGCCGCGCGAGCGCGAGGTCGAGGAGGCGGGGCCGCGGCGCGTCGCGATCGTCGGCAAGCCGAACGTGGGCAAGTCGTCGCTGCTGAACAAGCTCGCCGACCAGCAGCGCGTGGTGGTCTCCGACGTCTCGGGCACCACCGTCGACCCGGTCGACGAGATCGTCGAGGTGGGCGGCCAGGTCTATCGCCTGATCGACACCGCGGGCATCCGGCGCCGCGTGAAGGAGGCCAGCGGCCACGAGTTCTACGCCAGCCTGCGCACGCAGGCGGCCATCGAGCGGGCCGAGGTCTGCATCATGGTTGTCGACGCGTCCGAGCCGCTGACCGATCAGGACCTCCGCATCCTGAACAACATCGAGGAGGCGGGGCGCGCGCTCGTCATCGCCTTCAACAAGTGGGACCTGACCGACGAGGAGCGTCGCCGTTACCTCGAGCGCGAGATCGAGCGCGACCTGATCGCCTGGAAGTGGGCGCCCACCGTCAACATCTCCGCGCTGACCGGCCGCAACGTCGACAAGATCGGCAAGGCCATCGAGACGTCGGCCGCCGGCTGGGAGACGAGAATCTCCACGGGCAAGCTGAACGCCTTCCTGGGCCGCCTCGCCGCGGCGCACCCGCACCCGGTGCGCGGCGGCAAGCAGCCCCGCATCCTGTTCGGCACGCAGGCGCACAGCTGCCCGCCCACCTTCGCGCTGTTCACCAGCGGCCAGATGGACGACACCTACAAGCGGTTCATCGAGCGCCGGCTGCGCGAGGACTTCGGCTTCGAGGGTTCGCCTGTGCACGTCGAGATCAGGCCGCGGGCGAAGCGTTCGGAGCGCTGAGGTCGCGATGGAGTGGCTGGCCCCGTGGGTGCCGAGCCTCTTCTGGGGCGCGCTCTTCGGGATAGGCGTGTGGCGGGATCCGCGCCGCTTCGGGCTCGGCATCCTCCTTGCCCTGACGCTCGGCACGGCCGCGCTGACCGGGCTCGGGCTGCTGGGCGGGGCGGTGTCCAACGACGACGTCACGCCCGCGGCACTCGGCATCGCGTTGCTCGTCGGGCTGCTGCTCGCCGTGCTGATGGTCGCGACGCTGGGCGCCTTCCTCGTGCTCAACGCCTTCACGATGTGGCGGAAGGAGGGCCTCGGCGTCGCGCCGCGGATCTCCGGCCTGCTCGGCGGCGTGATGTTCGCGTACGTGGCCGCCGGAATCGTCACGATCGCCTTCCAACTCGTCGACCTCGTCGGCCCGCTCGTTCTGCTGGGCCTCCCGCTCAGCTACCTCGGCTTCCTCTTCGCCTCCTTCGTCGGCTACTCGCTGCTCTACGGCTGGGCGACGCGGCGCTTCGGCCGTCCCGTCGACGCCGTCGTGGTCCTGGGCTCGGGGCTGGGTGGGGGAGAGCGGGTGACGCCGCTGCTGGCCGGCAGGCTCGAGCGCGGGCGCACCGTCTACGAGAAGTCGCTGGCCGCCGGCCGCAGCCCCGTGCTGGTGGTCTCGGGCGGCAAGGGGAGCGACGAGAAGGTGTCGGAGGCCGAGGCGATGGGCGCCTGGCTGGTGGAGCGCGGCTTCGACGAGAAGGCGCTGCTGCGGGAGAACAAGTCCACCGACACGATGGAGAACCTCGAGTTCTCCGCGGCCATGCTCGAGGGGCGTGGGGACGTCGTCGTCGCCACCAGCAACTACCACGCATTCCGCGCGGCGATCATCATGCGCAAGGCCCGCATCCCCGGCTACACCGTCGGATGCAAGACGGCCCGCTACTACTGGCCGAGCGCCACCGTGCGCGAGTTCATCGCCATCCTGCTCGAGCATTCGCGGCTGAACGTCGCCGTACTCGTGCTGCTGTGCGTGCCGTTCTGCATCTGGCTGGGGTCTGCGCTCTTCGGGTAGCGGCCTCAGTCGCGAGCGGCGGCCTCGTCCGCGGGCGAGGGCTGCGTGTGGAGGAGGAAGCCCTCGTCGCCGAAGATGCTGAGCACCTCGGCCGGGACCCCGCCGTCGGCGTTCATGGCGTGCGGCACCTGCGTGTCGAACTGCGCGGCCTCGCCGGGCTTGAGGACGAGTTCCTCGCCGCCGAGGTGCAGCCGCAGCGCGCCCGAGAGCACGTACAGCCACTCCTGGCCGGCGTGCGAGCGCGGCGCGGGCATGGTGGCGCGCGGCGGGTAGGTGATCTTGTAGGTCGCGATCGAGGAGCCCTCCGGCGAGAGCGGTGCCACCAGGACGCCGTTGGTGCGCAGCACCGGGCGGCGCACACGGGGGTCCCTCGGGGCATTGTCGACGAGGTCGTCGATGCGGATGCCGAGGTGGCGCGTGAGGGGGAGAAGTAGCTCGAGGGTCGCCTGCCGCTTGCCTGCCTCCAGGCGCGAGAGGGTGCTCACCGAGATGGTGGTGAGCCGGGAGAGGTCCTCGAGGGTGAGGCCGCGGGCGCGGCGGGCGGCGCGCAGTCGGGGTCCGATGAGGCGAAGGTCGTCGGTCACGGGATTTGCCATTTCTGCAAGAAGATTTGCTCGAACCCCAGTATGCACGTGAGATGTGCTGCATGAACAACGAATACGACGCCGTCATCGTCGGCGGGGGTGTGGGCGGCCTGGGCACGGGGATCATGCTCGGGCGGGCGCGCCGCAGAGTCCTGGTCGTCGACTCCGGTCTGCCGCGGAACCGCTTCGCTCGCCATATGCACTCGTTCCTGGGCTCCGAGGGGGTCCCGCCGCTCGAACTCCTGGAGCGCGGCCGCGCGGACTATGAGTCCTTCGGCGGCGAGGTCGTCGACGGTCGGGTCGACGGCGTGGCGGAGGGTCCCGATGGGCTGGTCCTCGACATCGCGGGCCGGCCCGTCCGCACCCGGGCGCTCGTCCTGGCCACCGGCGTCACCGACGAACTGCCGGCCATCCCCGGCCTGGCCGAGCGGTGGGGCATCGATGTGGTGCACTGCCCGTACTGCCACGGGTACGAGTTCGGCGGGCGTCGGTTGGGCGTGCTGCTCAGCTCGCCGCTGAGCATCCACCTGGCCAAGCAGGTACGGCAGTGGAGCGACGACGTGACGCTCTTCCTCGCCGACGGCCTCGAGCTGTCCGCCGAGGACCGAGCAGCGTTCGCCGCCCGCGGGATGCGGATCCGTGGCCCGATCGCGGAGGTGCGGGCCGAGGGCGACAGGCTCGTCGGCGTCCGCACCGCCGACGGCGAGCAGGGGCTCGACGCGCTGTTCGTGACGCCCTCGTGTCGGCCGAACGACGCTCTCGTCGCCTCGCTCGGACTGGACCGGGCCGACGGGCCGATGGGCAGCTTCCTCGCCGTCGATCCGATGGGCAGGACGAGCCACCCGCGCATCTGGGCCGTCGGCAACGTGGTCAACCCGGGTCTGAATGTCGCGATGACGGTGGGTGCCGCGGCCATGGCGGGTGGTGCCGTGAACGGGGCGCTCGTGGAGGAGGACTTCGCGCGGGCGCTGGCGCACGGGCACGACGCCGTGGCACCGGCCGCGTACTGGGAGGCCCGCTACGCCGAGCGCGAGCAGGTCTGGTCCGGCAGGGTGAATCGGGTGCTGGCCGACGTGGCGGCCGAGCTGGCGCCGGGCCGCGCGCTGGACCTGGGCTGCGGCGAGGGCGGCGACGTCGTGTGGCTCGCGGAGCAGGGCTGGGAGGCGGTGGGCGTCGACATCTCGGAGATCGCCGTCGCCCGGGGCCGGAGCGCCGCCGCCGGCCGGGGCGTGGCCGGCCGGGCGCGGTTCGTCGCCCTCGACCTGACGGACACGAGCTCCCTCAGTGGTGTCGGGGCGTCCTTCGACCTCGTGACGGCGAGCTTCTTCCAGTCGCCGGTGGCCCTGGACCGCGCGGGGATCCTGCGCGCTGCCGCTGAGTTGGTCGCCCCGGGTGGGACGCTGTTGGTGACATCACACGCGGCCCCGCCGCCGTGGGCGAGCGCCGAGCACCTCGCCGCTTTCCACGCGATCACGCCCGAGTCCGAACTGGCGTCGCTGGGCCTCGACCCCGAGGCCTGGGAGGTGCAGGGCGAGATCAAGGCCCGTGCGGCGACGTCGCCCGACGGTGTACCCGCCGAACTGTCGGATTGCGTCGTGCGCGCCCGCCGTCGGGTGTGACACCGCGTCAGTTGGACCTGGGCCGATCCAGTCGGCTAGAGTTTCTTGCTGGGTCGGAAACGGCTCGGACGGGCTGTAGCGCAGCTTGGTAGCGCACCGCACTGGGGGTGCGGGGGTCGCAGGTTCAAATCCTGTCAGCCCGACTCATCGCCTCGGCGAGAACACCACTTCTCACCGAGGCGATGTCTATTTTGGGCGCCCTTCGCGCGCCGACATTTCTGTCAGTGGCCGCTACTAGCCTCATCACATGGGGCGGGCGAAGACGTACTCGGACGAACAGCTGCGGAACGCGGTTGCAGTGTCGAGCTCCTGGCGAGGGGTACTGCGTGAGCTGGGGCTTGCCTCTGCTTCGGGTGCGGCGATGAGGTCGGCGCGATTGCACGCCGTCCGCCTTGGTGTGGACACGGATCACTTCCGCGGGCAGCGGCGCTGGACGGAGGACCAGCTGAGGTCTGCCGTAGCGGCCGGGGCCTCGTGGCCCGAGGTAGCCGACCGCCTCGAACTCCGCGGAGGGACAGCGGTGTCGTCGCTGAGGGGCCACGCGGCGCGGCTCGGGCTCGACGTGGCGCATCTCGAGTCCAGGGTTCCTGGCGTCGAGGTTGTGGATCGGCGGCCGGACGCGGTGCATGTTGCCAGAGCCGCATCTCTGATCGCTGCGGCATGGTTCAGCCTTTGCGGAGATACCGTCACCTGGCCCCTCGAGCCGTGCCGGTACGACTTGCTCGTCGATCGAGGGGGAGAACTGCGTCGTGTACAGGTCAAGTCGACGGCAGCGCGCGGGGGCGGTCCGCGCACGGTGTATCTGTCCACCACGCGCCGGACGCGCAGGACCTATGACCCGTCAGAGGTCGACGACTTCTTCATTGTCGACGGCAGCCTCCGCCTCTACCTGATACCTCTCGCAGCCGTCGGCGGACTCCACGCGATCAGCCTCGGCGCTTACGAGCGTTTCCGTCTCCACGGATTGGGATAGATCGTGGACGCTCTTCGGCCGCGTCATCTGGGCCGGAGGAGCCAGCAGCCCGGGCTCTGCTGCACGTGGCCGCATCGAGTCAGACGTGACCCGCGGGAAGATCTGCGGGCGGCGGGCAATAGGCTGCGGCTAGATCCGTTCTGGCTACCTCGGCCGGGGCGCTGTGAACAGGAGAAGACCGTGACCTTCGTGAACATGACCGCTTTGACCTTCCCCGCTGGTGCGGAGGCCGAGATCGAGCGGCGGTTCGCCGCGCGGAAGAGGGCCGTCGATGCCGCCCCCGGCTTCCAGTCCTTCGAGCTGCTGCGGCCGGCGTTCGGTCGGGACCGCTACTTCGTCGTGACTCGCTGGGAGTCGCGCGAGGCCTACGACGCGTGGTCCTCCGCCCGGCACGGCGGCGGTCACGAGGACGATGCGCGCCGGGGGATGTCGGTCGAGGTGTTCGGCTTCGACGTGGTTCAGCATGACGAGTGATCGCCGATGACGGGGAGGATCCAGGGAGGCGGCTGAGTTTTACACGGGGCTCGTTGCGGAGCTCTGTGAACCGTTGCGAGGGCCCGTCCCGGACGCGGCGGATTACGTGGCGCTGGTGCGACGGCTAGGAGAACCGGCGCTTGAGCTGGGATGCGGCGGGGAGAGCCCCTGATAGCGCTGAGACTGGCGGGCTTGGACGTCGACGGCGTCGACTCGTCGGAGGACATCCTCGCGGTGTGTCGCGGCTGCGCGTGACGGCCGTGCTCGATGAGGACGGCGAGCCGCCAGCACCGGGCGCCACCGACGTTGTGTTCGTCCTCTCCGCCGACTGAACGGTCAGCTCGCGCACGATTGCGAATCGCGACGTAACTTTTCGGCAACCTTGCTGTTTCAGGCCGCAAGACGATGCTAGTGTCCTGTCTGGGGACAACGTCCCCGCTCCTGCATACCCGCGGCATCACCGTGGTAGCGAGCCGCCGGGCAGCGATGCCCGTCCCACGGCACATCATGAAGAAGGGATATCCATGAAGAGGGCACTCGTCGCCTTGGCAGCGGTCGTCTCCGCTGCTCTGGCGCTCACCGGCTGCGGAGGCACGAAGCCCGCGCCGACCACCCCGGCCAGCCAACCGGCCACCAGCGCGGCGGCCGCCCCGGCCGACACCCGCGACTTCTACATCGTGGGCAACGGCGCCGGTCCGCTGCTCAAGGAGTCGAACTGGGGCGCGGTGGTCTCCGACGCGCACAAGCTGCAGAAGTCCGAGACCGCCAACGAGTACACCATCACGCTCGACCTCTACGCGGCCGACGAGTTCCAGTTCGCCATCGACTCCAAGTGGACCGACCAGAAGGGCGCGGGCTACCTGAAGGAGACCGAGGCCGACGGCGAGGCCTACTTCGAGGACTCCGAGGGCGCCGGCCTGTCGAGCGACCCCAAGAAGGCCAACATCAAGGTGCTGAAGGACGGCAACTTCACGCTGACCCTCACCACCGACCCGTCGAACCCCGATGCGGACAGCATCGCCTGGGTGCGCAACGGTGACGCCGCCGCGGCGATCGACTACGCCAAGCTCGAGATGTACATCAAGGGCAACCTCATCACCGAGTGGCAGCACTCGAAGGACGATGAGTTCAAGATGAAGAGCTTCAAGAACGGCGCCTTCACCTACGAGCACGAGTTCTTCGCCGGCGACGAGATCGCCTTCTACAACTTCAACGAAGAGGGCACCGGCCTCGGCAACATCTTCGTCAACGCCAGCGCCATCGACGCCGAGGCCTCCACCGACAAGGTCGACCTCGAAGGCAGCGCCAAGGGCAACATCCGCCTGAAGGAGGACGGCACCTACTTCTTCGAGTACGACGCCCGCTCCAACAAGCTCGTCGTGACCTACGATCCCGCCTTCTCGCTGACCTACAAGCCCAAGAAGGACTGGTTCATCGTCGGCTCCGGCGCGTCCAAGCTGATGCTGACCTCGGGCTGGGGCAAGTCGGGTGGCTTCGAGAAGATCGCCGACGACTACCGCCTGGCGTCCACGGGCAAGGACAACGAGTACAGCATCACGCTCGACCTCGCCAAGGGCGACCAATTCGCCATCGCCACCAACCCGCTCTGGGGCCTGGTGCACGGCTTCTCGTTCATCGACACCCCGGAGAAGGACGGCACCGTCTACTTCACGCCGTCGGAGAACGTCCGCGTCGCGGAGGCCGGCAACTACACCCTGACCCTGGTGCTCGATCCCAAGACCTTCACCGGTGACAAGATCGAGTGGGTCCGCAACGGCGACATGAAGGAGAAGGCCAACGGCCCGTTCGACCTGTTCATCAAGGCCGCGGGCAAGGGTTGGGAGCTCTCCGACGCCTACCCGACCAAGGACGGCGTGGTGACCTTCACCCAGGACCTGGCCAAGGACGAGGGCTTCACGTTCGTCTACTTCGCGTCGGGCGTCAAGACCGAGGACATCGGCCAGACCAACCCCGGCTCGTCGATCCTCCCGCAGGAGAAGGGCACCACGGGCGCTGCGAACGATTCGTTCGACGCCCAGGGCAACAACTTCCTCGCGAAGGAGGCCGGGACCTACGAGATCACGGTCGACTTCAACAACGGCGGCCCTGCGGTCGACTTCGCGAAGAAGAGCTGACGCTGTAGTCCGGCGGGGGACACCCCGCCGGACCCCGTAAGTACACGGCAAGGGCCGGGTCCGCTGGACCCGGCCCTTGCCGGTCCCTGAGGAGCAGCCCCGTGTGGTGGCTTTCACCGAGTGTGGGCTGTGCGGGGGTGCGTGCTCGTTGGGTCCGAAACCCGCACGGGTGGTGACCTGGCGGATTGGTGGGGTACGTCAGGCGTCGGCTCAGAGATCGGCCTGGCTGCCGCGGTTCCCTGTTCATGGTTGCGGACCCTTCGACTCGTGCCCGGCGCTTCGCGCGGGGCACGGCTCAGGGATCGGTGGGCTGCCGCGGTTCCCTGCTCGTGGTTGCGAACCCTTCGACTCGGGCCCGGCGCTTCGCGCGGGGGCCCGGCTCAGGGACCGGTGGGGCTCAGGGGGCGACCCCTCTGGCGCAACGACGGGCGAGGGCCCCCTACAGGTGGAGGCGCTTGGCGAGTTCGTGGCGGACGTCCGGGCCTCGTGTGACCTGGAGCCGCACCAGTGCGAAGAAGGCCAGCACGCCGCAGGCCGCCGACGGGAGGGGGCTCGTCACCGCGCCGAAGACCAGGAAGGCGACAGGCAGCAGGCCGAGGAGCACCGCCAGCGCTGTGTAGACCACATGTTCGCCGACCTCGGTGCGCAGCGCCCAGACGGCGATCTGCAGCGCGACGATCGCCGCGGCGCAGACGATCGGCACCGCGTAGGTGAGCGACCACGCACGCCAGCCCGTCAGATAGTCCCAGTAGACGCAGACCAGGCCCACGAGGACGACCAAGTACACCGTCGACTTCGCCACATTGCGGCGCTTGCGCACGGCCATCAACACCACGAGCCACATCGCGCTGATCCCCAACCAGGCCGACCGGAACAGGCCGATGCCCGACGCCTGCGGCCCCAGCAGGAACTGCGCCGCGAACGACACCGCGATGACAGCCAGAGACACGGCGAACAGCACGCGCAGCAAGCGCCGACGGGAGAACCGCAACGCGACGACAGGCAGCGGGCTCGGCGTGGCAGCGCCGGAGATCGATGCGCCACAGAGGGGGCACGCGTCCCACGGCCCCTC
The DNA here is from genome assembly GCA_047602285.1 of Arachnia sp. Classification (GTDB taxonomy): domain Bacteria; phylum Actinomycetota; class Actinomycetes; order Propionibacteriales; family Propionibacteriaceae; genus Arachnia. The sequence goes on along the minus strand of JASGHR010000001.1, from coordinate 261,400 downwards.
GATGTCGACGCCGCACTCCAGGCAGCGCCTCATTGTTCCGCCCCCGCAAGTTCCTCCTCGGTCACCAGGCCTGCGGCGACCGAGACGCGAACTCCTGCCGTGGTGAGCAGGCGCGCGAACTCCCGGATGTGGGATGTCTCCATGAACGGCGACGTGAAGCTCACCGTGAGGAGGCCCGCGTGCGAGATGGCGCAGAACTGCGGGCGGACGGCCGAGACGTGAAAGAGCATCCTGGCCACGTGCGACTCAGCCGGCTCGGGGAGGCGGACGAGCCCCAGGTTGGAGATCGCGACGGTCAGGCCGCGATTGGTCGCCCAGTTGACCAGCCCGAGGATCAGGTCCTTCACCGCGCGCGGGAACACCCGAAGGGCGGGGTTCCGCTCCAGCCGGATCAGCCGCCGAAGCTTGCGTTCCAGCGCCTCGGGCGTGATCTTGTCGCGGAGCTGGCCCTCGAGATCGCGGCAGATCGCACCGAGGTCGTCGGCGCCCTCGCCGTAGGTGTGCTCCAACCGGATGGTCGCGAAGAAGTTGCGCGCCGACGTCGAAGGGAAGAACTGACGCAGGTTCACGGGCACAGACGCCGTGAGCGTCGGCCGCCGGCCGAGCCCGCCGGACGACAGCCGGACAGCTTCGAAGAACAGCGCCGTCAGATACGCCGACAGCGCGACACCCTCGGCCCGAGCCCGGGCCAGGACCTCGCCCGCGGGCATGGTGAGCTCGACGACACGGGGCCGGTTGTCCGGCGTGCGGGTGCCCTTGACACGGTGGACGCGACGGCGGGGCCGACGTGCGACGGGCGCGGCCGGCGCCCCGCGCGGGCGGCGGTGGAAGTGGTGCGCGAAGCTGTCGACCGTGAGGTCGTGCAGGGGAGCGGCGGCACCCTCGGCGGCCGCGCCGGCCGACTCGACGCCGCCCGCCGACACACCAGTCGGCCCTGCATCCTCGACAGATGCGCCGGCCGCAGGGAGGCCGGGCTCCGCCATCCGCCGGGCGACATACTCGGTGACGAGATCGGTCACGAACCACAGCGCGCCTGTGCCGTCCGACAAGGCATGGAACACCTCGACGATGATCCTGCGCCCGTGGTGGACGACGCGGAACAGCAGGGTGCGCCGATCCTCGTGGTAGATCGGCGCGCAGGGGTACTGCATCTCGGGCTCGACGACCGGCCTGAGGTCGCTGTCTTGCAGGTAGTACCAGAACACGCCGCGTCTGAGGACGGCGTGGTAGAGCGGGAATCGGTCGAAGGTGGCGTCGAGCGCCTGCTGCAGCACGACGGGGTCGACGTCGTGGTCCAGCTCGGTGGTCATCCGGAAGACCTTGGGATCGGCATCGGTGCGGGCCGCGAGGAAGATGTTCGACGCGTTGTCGAGCCGCACCCAGGTCCGCCGCGTCACGCCGCCTCCTGCGGGGCTCGGTCCTCGTCCAGGAAGGCGTTGATCACCTCATAGGCCTCTCGCAGCGACCGGGAGAAGCGCGGCAGGGCGATGAACCCGTGCAGCGCGCCGTCGACCCGATGCACCCGGGCCTCGACGCCGGCCTGGGCGAGTGCGTGGCCGTACGCCTCGCCCTCGTCTCGCAGCAGGTCGAGTTCCGCGGTGATCACGAGGGTCGCGGGCTGGTCCGCGAGGTCGGTGGCCATGAGCGGCGCGACGAGCGGGTCCCGTCGGCGGTCGGGATCCGGGACGTAGAGGTCCAGGTAGTCCTGCACCTCGGTGTTGGTGAGCCGGTAGTCCTCGCCGTGGTTGCGCACAGACGGGAACGGGGACGTGGCGGGGTCGTGGTCCCAGTGCGTCACCGGATAGAGCAGGATCTGCCTGCGCGGCCGGGGCTGCCCGCGGTCGCGGAGCAGCAGGGAGACGGCCGCGGCCAGGTTGCCGCCCGCGGAGTCGCCGACGAGCACGATCTGCCCGGGGTCCTCCACCGCGGCGAGCGACGGGTCGGCGAGCAGCTGCTGCGCCACGCGGTAGCAGTCCTCGAGCCCGGCGGGGAAGGGGTGCTCGGGCGCGAGGCGGTAGTCGACGGAGATGACGACGCAGCCCGTGAGCTCGGCCATCGTCGCGCACGCGGGCGTGTAGCTTTCGATGTCGCCGGTCACCCAGCCGCCGCCGTGGAAGAAGAGGAGGAGGTCGTCGCGGCGCCGCTCCTTGGGACGGAACACGCGACCGTGGATCTGATGGCCGCCGTCGGCCGACATCATCTGCCTGTCCAGGGCGTCGTAGCGCGGCACGGGCAGTGCGGCCAGCTGACGCTGCAGCCGGCGCATCTTCTCGTAGTCCTCCCGGACGTTTAGCCGAGGGGCGGCGAAGAGGCGCAGCACGGCCCGGAACAGCCTGTTCACGGGGCGTCGACGACGGCGGGCGGGCAGGTCATGGGCCCCAGAGTAGTGCGGCCCCCGCGCCCGGGCGGGGCGCGGAGGCCGCGGGTCCGTCAGCGCGAGTCGACGAACGGCTCCAGGAAGGTGTGGCTCGCCCTGTTGGCCTGCACCCGGAGGACGGGCGACTGCCGAAGCTCCTCGGGGATCGGGGCCGAGACCTCCCGCACCTTCTCGTGCAGCCGGGAGTGCAGCTCCTGGTTGCTGACCAGGAACGGGCAGGCGTCCACCACCTCGAGCAGCGCCTTGGTGAAGACGCCGTGGCCCAGCGCGCCGAGCTCCCTGGCCGACTCGTCCCAGCGCGCGGCCGAGAACAGCGTGGCCTTCGCGCTCGGCGCCAGCTCACGGTTGGCCTCCTCCGTGTAGCAGGCCACCGGGCCCGGGGCCTCGAGGACCTTCGCCACGTTGTTCGACAGGGTCTCGATGTCGGGCGCGACGATGCCGATCGGGACGACGGTGTGCATCTGCGAGAGGATCTTGATCATCTCGTCCTGCGCGAGCGCCGTCGTCTTGGCCGCGGGGCCGTCGGGGACCGGATCGGCCATGCCGCCGGAGTGGCACGAGTCCATCACGATGGTGAGGTTCACCTCGGACGGGTTCAGCGCGTCGGCCGCCTGCCAGAGGTCCCAGTCGCTGATCCACCGCCCGGTGGCCGGGATGATGGTCTGATAGTAGGTGTCCGGCGTGGCGCCCGGGTGCAGGCCGCCGTGGCCGCTGTACGAGAACAGCGCCACGTCTCCCGGTTCGGAGGCCGCGAGCATGTGCGCGACGGCCCGCCGGATGTTGGCCGAACTGGCGGCCTGGTCGGTCAGCAGCGTGATGCCCGCAGGATCGAAGCCGAACGCGTCGAGCATCAGGTGGTAGACGGCGTCGGCGTCCGCGCGACAGAAGCTGAGGCTGGACCACATCGTCTGCCCGTCGGGCCACTTCAGCTGCTGGGAGTAGTCGTTGATGCCGACTATGACAGCTCTCTTGGTCATCGTTTCTCTCCTTTCTAGCGCGAGTCCGCGAAGCCGCGCAGGAAGATGCCGTCCATGCGGTTGGCCTGGCCGCGCAGCACGGGGTGCTGCTCGTGGCCCGCGGCCTCGTGCACCAACGGGGTGAGCGCCGAGTGGAGCTCCTGGTGGGTGATGGTGAAGTTGCTGGCGTTGACCGTGCTGAGGATGGCGTTGGTCAAGAACCCATGGCTGGCGTTCTCTCCCGCGTACTCGTCCCAGCGGCACGCCGCCAGCAGCGTGGCCTTGGCGGCGGTCGTGTACTCGCGGTTGGCCTCCTCGGTGTAGCAGACGGTGGCCTGCGGAGCCTCCTGGATCTGGTGGACGTTGTTCGACCAGGTCTCGATGTCCGGCGCCGTCACCCCGAAGGGCACGACGGTCTTGAGCGTGGACGTCAGCGTCGCGAGGAACGCCTGCGCGTTCGCAATCGTGCGGACGCTCTCGGTGGCCTCGGTGGGGTCCACCATGCCGCCGGAGTGGCAGCTGTCGAGGATCACCGTGAAGTTCACCGCCGCGGGCTGCAGCTGGGCCGCGGCCTGCCACAGGTCCCAGTCGGTGATGAACCGGCCGGAGTGCGGGATGATCGTCTGATAGAAGGCCCCGGGGGTGCCGCTCGGGTGCAGCCCGCCGTGGCCCGCGTAGTACAGGCAGGCGACGTCGCCGGGCTCGGAGACCCGCAGGATCCAGTTCAGCGCCTGCAGGATGCGGGAGCTGCTGGCCTGCCGGTCGAGGTAGCAGTACACCTGGTCGGCGTCGAAACCGAACGCGTCGATCAGGGTGTGGTACATGGCGCTCGCGTCGCGGACGCAGCCGTTCAGGCTCGTGAAGCCCTGCACGGAGTAGTCGTTCACGCCGACGACGACGGCTCTCTTGGTCATGGTGTCCCTCCTCACACAGGCTGGGGTTCGGTGATGGCGATCAGGGTCTCCTCGGTGGTCACCGGCTCCAGCCGGGTCAAGGAGTTGTCGGCGCCCAACAGGGTGACCTGGTAGCTGTACGCCTTCTTCTTCAGGTCGAGCACGGCGATCTCCGTGAGAACGGGGTCGACGTCGGACGGCTGGATGGTGAGCCGCTCCTCGCGGTGGTACGCGCCGTCGGGGTCGTCGTAGACGATGTCGACGAACGCGCGCTTGGTCCTGGCCGTGTCGAGGAGCGGGATGAAGGTGAGCGACAGCGCCCCGGGGAAGGGGTCGTCGACGGGCAGCAGGGCGGCCCGGGAGGGCTCGATCCCCACCACCTCCTTCGTGGTGCCGTCGCTCAGGTGGTGCACGAGGCGCCACGTGTAGTCGCGGGCCGTGGGGGAGGACGTCCTGACCTTCCACTCGGCCGTCGTCACGTCCTTGGTCAGCATCAGCTGCTTCTCCAGCACCTCGCCGCCCGACTCGTGGCGGAGATGGACGTCGATCGAGTCGACCACCGTCCAGTCCACGCGCGTCGCCGTGGCCGTGACGCTCAGGAAGCCGATCTTGTCGTGCGGGACGAGCACCAGCGTGCGGTCCTCGGTCGTGGTGGCGGGGAACTCGTAGGAGTGCGAGCTTCCCTCCCAGCCCGACGTCGTGGCGAAGTGGTACTGCACCGCATTGCGGTAGCTGAGGTCGAGGGCGGAGTTCAGGAACACCTCCATGGTCTGCGCGGCCGAGGTCTCGGCGGAGGCCTCGAAGCGCAGGTCCTTGTGCTTGAGCTCGGCGGGCTTCGCGGGGTCGCCGTAGTCGAGGCTGACCTGCGCGCTGCGCAGGCCGATGCCCGCGAAGTCGTCCGGCGGGTCGACGACGATCTGGAAGACGCGGAAGAACGGGTCGTCCAGATCCACTTCGACGAAGTGCCGCGACCGGTCGAGCCCGGCGATCATCAGCCCGAAGAAGCCCTGCGGCGCGTAGGTGCGCTGCGTGGCCTCGGAGCGGTCGTAGACCACCCTGATCCGCTTGCGCTCCTCCTGATGGACCGCCCGCAGCTTGAACGACACCACCGCGGGGGTGCCGCCGCCCTGCGGCGGCTGGGACAGGCCCTGCGGGGGCATGGTCGCCGGCTGCGAGGCCGGAGCGAGGTTGGGGGCGCCGACGGCGGCCGCCGGGGCGGCGAGCGAGCTCGCGGGCGGGGTGCCCGTGCCCTCCGTGGGTGCGGTGTTCGCGCCGGCATCCGCCGCGGGCGGCGTCGGGTTGTGGCCCTCGGTGGGGTCGGGGCTGCCGGTGCCGGCGGTGGGCGGCGTGGCCCGGTTCGACGACGCCGGGGCGTCCGGGGTGGCGGCCGGCCGGGCGGGCGCCTGCGTCGTCGGCGGGCGCAGCGCGTTGCCGCGCTTGAGCACCTGGTCGAGCGGCTCGGCCTCCACCCGCCCGCCGGCCACCTGGCCGGGGGTCAGCGTCGGCTCGAACCACTGCCGCAGCAGGTTCTCCTTGAAGAAGTCGAGTGCCCACTTCTCCTTGTCCGCCTGGTCGTCCGCGCCGACGTAGTCGATGACCTTGATCTGGATCACGCCGTCTTGCACCAGCTTCTCGAAGGCCGCGTCGATGCCGGCCTGCACGAAGTAGACCTGGGCGTCGAGCGCCGCGCCGAACTGCGTGTAGACCCGCTCCAGGTCCGCGCTGATCTCGACGTGCAGCGCGGGCCGCATGCCGGTGAACTTCAGGTCGTAGAGCACGCCCACGGGGGCGGTGCCCTGCTCGAACGCCTGCTCGAGGATGGTGACGCCCTCCTGGGAGAGCGTGAGGCTGAAGGCCGCGGTGTTGTTGCCCTGGAGCGACGGCGTGGATGCGCCGAGGATCTGCTCGACGGCGCGGAACGCGCCCTTCTGGGGCGGGCTGCGCGGACGTGCCGCCGCTGCCCTGGAGGTTCAGGGCGATGGCCTGGACCGTCCCCTCGTCGAACGGCACCACCGTCAGCCGGGGCCGGCCCTTGGCGATGGACCTCAGCCGCGCGGTGATCCTGCGCTCCAGGTCCGGTTCGAGGCGCAGGTCGACCTGGAACATCAGGAAGCCTCCGCCCTTGGCGCCGGCGGCCACGGCCGCGGGCTTGTACTTGATGAACGTGAAGGCCTGGTCCCCGTCGGGGCGCCGTGCGAGCTGCACGGGCCCCGGGAGATACCAGAACTGGTCGGGGTCGGCGTGGTCGGGAAAGACCGTCACGCCTTCGACGGTGATCGTTCGGCTGCCCAGCAGCAACATGGGATCCTCCTGGTGCTTCGGGACTAGAACGGGCGGACGACCAGGTCGGCCTGGTCGGCGGGTGCCCACTCTCGGGTCCGGGTGAGGTTGTTGAGGTAGGTGGTGGTCACGCGGTACTCGTACGCGGTGCGTGCGGCGTCGACGTAGTCGAACTCGAACACGCCGGACTCGCCCGGGGCGCGCAGCGTCACGCGGTCCGTGACGTCGATACCGCCGACCGGGTCGGTGTAGCGGAGCTCGACGCCCAGCTCGCGGACCTTCGACGTCGCGAATGCGGCGTCCTCGGGGCAGAGGACCCGGACGAGCCGGTGGCCTCGCATGTCGGCCCGCACGGTGATCCTGCGGGCCTCGGTGACCGACGGCGGCACCTCGGTGATGCGGCCGTCGACGCCGATGAGCGTGACGCGGTAGTCGACCGTGCGGCGCGTGGGGTCGGCCAGGCGGACGCGGAACTGGTGCGTGGCCTCCTGGTCCGGGGTGAACTCGGCCGACGACTCCTCGAAGATGTTGTGGGCCGGGTCCGTGTAGGAGAGGTCGACATAGGCGCGCTTGGTCACCGTCCAGTCGAGGACGGGGACCACATCGACGATCAGCCCGTTCGGGTACGGGTCGCGGACGACCACCTGTTCGCCGACGATGTCGGCCCACTCGCCGACCAGGTCGCGCTGGTCCGCGGCGCGGTGCGTGACCCGGTACTGCCCGGTGGCCGCGTTCGGGTCGCGGACGAACATGTTCCAGGTCTGCTCCGGCGCGTCGGTCTTGAGCATGAACACGTCCTCCTGCGCGATGCCGTTGGCCTCGTCGGCGTAGCGCAGCCCCACCTCGACGGCCGGGTAGCGGTCGAACGGGTAGCTGAGCGCGACGACGGGCACGGGCGAGATGGCGTAGAGGGCGCGCGGGTCCACCTCCTTGACGTCCTCGACCACCGTCTGCGGCGCGGAGGTCAGGGACAGCGGCCGTTCGGTGCCGTCGACGTCCTGGAAGTTGACCGTGTAGGTCATCGTGACGTCGCGGACCATGCCCCCGCCCTCGAGCCTGCTCGTCCACGAGACCTCGCCCTCGGGCATGGCCGCGTCGAGGAGCAGCGACTCGATCTGTCCGCCGTAGTCCAGGACCACGCTGATGGACCGCACGTGGTCCTTCTGCCACTCGGCGCGGGCCACCACCTTGACCTTCCTGCGGGCGAACCACGGGTCGTCGAGGTCCACGTCGATGACGAATCGGTCGAGGCCGATGCCCTTCTCGGTGAGCTCGCGGAACAGCCCGGAGAGGTGTCCCTGCGGGTAGACGGTCCGCTTGATGGTGGTGCGCTCGCTCATCGAGACGTCGAGCCGCTTCTTCTCGATCCGCGTCGCGTCGACCTCGCGGCGCCGGAATGCCGAGAGTTCCGAGGCCCCGCCGGAGGCGATGGCCTGGAGTACGCGGCCCGCGGTCCGCACGCCGGTGTCGACGTCGTCGGACGAGTCGATGGGTGTCAGCGACGGCTCGAAGAACGTCTCTGTGATCATGTCGCGGATGTCGTCCAGCGCCTGGTCCCTGCGCGCGATCACGGGCGAGCCGTCGTCCTCGAGCATGAATGTGTCGGCCTGGAGCTCGATCACCTTGTCCTCCACCAGCGAGTCGACGAAGGTGTCGATCGACGACTGGTAGATCAGCGGCACGGAGAACTCCTCGTGCTGCGAGACGTGGTGCTGGATGAGGTCCCAGTCCGCGTGCACGCTGACGTGATAGGCCGGCCGCATGCCGAGGAAGTCGAGGCTGTAGACCACGCCGATGGGCGACAGCTCGCCGTGCATCGCCGCCTCAAGGGCCGTGAGCCCGGCCTGCGTGAGCTGCACGGAGAACGCCGCGCGGTTGTCACCGTAGAGCGCGGGCTTCGCGGCGTGGCTGAGCTTCAGCACGAACTGCAGCCCCGTGGGGGTTGGCGTCGGCTGGGTCTCCTCGCCGGGCTTGGGCTGCGGGGTCTCGGCGTCGAACAGCATCATCCGCACGGTGCCGTCGATCACGGGGAGCTGCGCCATGCGCGGCGGCTCGGGCAGCCCCTCGAGGGCGGCGATCTGGCCGCCGATCGCCGACACGACGTCGGCATCCAGCCCCAGGTCGACGTCCACGTTCAGGAAGCCGCCCGTGCCGGCGGTGCCCTTGAACCGGATGATCGAGATCTGCGGGACCCCGGCCACGTCGGCGATCCGGGGCACCCCCGGGAGGTAGTACCACTGCTGCCGGTCGGCGTGGTCGCCGAACACGGCGACCCCGTCGATCGTGTGGAACGGTGCGTCCAGGTACAGCATGGCTCAGCCCGCGCTCGGCGGCAGGACGATCGTGGAGTCGGTCGACCCCGTGACGGTCGTGCTGGTGGACGTGCCGTTGGCGGCGAAGTAGGTGACGGTGTAGTCCAGCGCCTTCTTCGACTCGTCGACGTAGGGGTAGTCCCAGCTGAGCGACGTGACCGCGGGGTCCTTGAAGACGAGATCCTGCGACTTGTCGACGTCCGGCTCCGTGGTCCTGAGGCTGACCTTGACGAGCTTGACCTGCGTGAAGTCGACGAGGTCGGCCATGACGTCGACGTGCTGCATCAGCTGCACGTCGCCGACCATCACGGTGCTGCCCTCGATCGGCTGCGAGACCACTTCCTTGATCGTGCCGTTCTTGTAGCGGATGTTCGCCGAGTAGCTGAGCTGCCCGCCCTCGGGGAGGATCGCGGAGAACGTCCACTCGTCGAACGTGGAGGCGGCGTTGAGCGCGATCGACTTCGTCTGGCTGTAGCCGTTGAGGTCGTCGACGTAGCCGAGGTCGACGAAGATGGTGTCGATCCTGGTCTCGAAGTCCCCGAACCCGCGGACGTTGATGGTGCGCGTGGAGGCGAACGGGTCGTTGATGCGCAGCTCGTTGGAGCCGGTGGTCAGCTCCTGGCCCTGGTACTCGCGGCCGTCGGTCATGAAGTACTTGACCTGGTAGTGCACGGGCCCGCGGCGCTCCTGGAAGATCACCTTGGTCCACGTGAACGTGGGGCTCTCGGCCGTCAGCGACGCGGAGGTCTCGATCCGGTCCGCGCCCTCGCCGTACCAGAGGGTGACCTGCGCGGCCTTCACCTGGTCGAAGTTGAGGTCGCCGGGCGCGACGTCGAGGTGCAGGATGCCCAGGTCGCCCACGTTGACCACGAGCGACGGGTCGTTGCCCTTCTTCTCCTCGGAGACGAACGGCTTGGTCTCGCCCTTGTAGTTCACCTGGTAGCTGTAGGTGTAGTAGCGGTCGTTGTTGGCGATGAACGCCTCCATGGACTCGGTGGTGTCGGCGTCGGTGAAGACGGGCTCCACGACGATGTTCTGGCCGGGCTTGTCGTACTCGAGCTTCAGCTCGACGCTGTGCAGCGGCAGCTTGTCGAAGTCGGCGTTCACGCGCATCGTGACCTTCATGGTGCGGAAGAACGGGTCGTTCAGGTCGACGACCGACGAGTAGTCCTTCCACTCGTACGGCTTGCCGTCGGGCCCCTTCATGGACGTGATGTTCGGCAGGGTGCCGCGCGGCGAGGGGTTCCACTCCATCGCCTGGCCGACGGTGAAGGTCTGGTCGAAGTGCGCGCTGCGGTGGTCGAAGAAGTTGATGTCGATGTTCTCGAAGTCCTGCTCGGTGTAGAGCTTCCTGATCTCCTCCGGGTTCTGCAGCGGCGCGTCGCCCAGCACCATGCGCGCGGCGGCGTCGGCCATCGTCTTGTTGGCCCAGGCCGTCACCGCGTCGATCGCCTTCTGGTCGGTGCCCGCTCCCGGCGTGATGATCACCTCGCCGGACTGGCTCTGCGTGATGAGCTGCGTGATGGACTCGGTGAAGTCGTCCTCCGCGCAGATGCGCTCCTCGACGTCGATCTTCTGGTGGTACTGCATGGTCTTCTGCAGGTCGAACCAGACGCGCGCCGTCACGGGCGGCATCTTGACCGGCGTCCACAGGTCGTAGACCACCTGGACGATGCCGCCGGAATCCTGGAGCGCGGACTCGAGCATGGTCGCGCCCTCGGGCGAGAGCTCGACGGTGATCGGCAGCACCATCCGGCCGTACAGCGACGGCGACGCCGGGTTGGTGACCTTCTGCACCAGGGCGCCGCCCTGGTCGAGGATCTGCACGGATGCCGCGCCGTGGGTGTAGCTGAGGTGGCCGATCTTCGCCTTCGGCGGCTCGCCCGCCCCGGCCCAGCCGGAGGTGATGCGGTCCTGCAGGACCTTCAGCAGGTCGGTCTCCTCCTGCCGGTTGACGCCGAACTCCACGTCGCAGACGAGGAAGCCGCCGCCCTTCTTGCCGGAGGAGTGCTCGATCGGGAACTTGTACTTGATGAACTTGAAGACGGGCTTGCCGTTGTCGATGCGGAATCGCGGCGTCTGCGGCAGCGCGTACCAGAGGAAGGGGTCGGTGTCGTCGGCGTAGACCGACAGGCCGTTGATGGTTTCGACCTTGTCCCACGTGAGCATGGTTTTCGTCCTTTCAGGAGACGGTTGGGGGTGTGTGCCAGTCGGCCAGGTCGGCCGTGGCGGTGACGGTGAGTCCGTCGATGGCGAGCGCGGTGTCCGCGAGGACCTCCTTGTCGAGGGGGAGGTCGGCGGGGATCCGTGCCGAGATGGTGAGGAGGGCGCGGCCGTGCTCGCCGGCGCGGGCGGCCCTGATCGCCGCCGCGGCCTCGGGGCCGGCGGCGATGCTGAGGATGGCGGTGAACGGCGGGTAGCCCGAGGTGTTCACCGTCGTCAGGGGGCTCGGCGTGCCGCCCGCGACGCGGGAGACCGAGAGCGTGAGGGTGGGGGTGCCGACGACGGCGACCCGAAGCTGGGAGGCCCGGCCCGTGTAGCGGGGCGTCGGGTGCTGGGCGGGGAGGGCCGTGCGCAGCCACTCCTCGGGGACGGGCCACCGCGTCCCGAGGGACACGTAGGTGACCTGCCCGTCGGGCAGCAACCGGACGGCGGGGCCGCCGTCGGATTCGGGCACGGGCAGGCCGGGCACGAGGTCGATGGCGTCCGCGTCGGGGGCGAGCACGCCGTAGCCGCCGCCGGGCAGCGCGATGGCGATCATGACGCGCTCCCGAGGGGCAGCTCGGCGGCGGTGAGCGGGCCCTGCCAGGGGCCCGGGTCGCCGACGGGGCGGAGCCGGTAGCGGAAGCCGGGCCGGAACGGGTCCAGCGCGACCCAGGACCAGGTCCGGGTGCCGCCGGGAGCGAGTGAGAGGACGTCCGAGACGGTTCCCGGCTCGTCGGCGAGCTCGACGGCGACGGGTTCGGTGCCGTCGTTGCGCACGAGGACCTCGTGTCGGCCCCAGCCGGGCAGCGACGGCAGTCCGAGGCGGGTGTGGGCGGCAGGCAGCGGCGGGAGGTCGATGGTGGCGCCTCCGGCGGTGGCCGTGGCCCGCAGCACGAGCTGCGGCGCCTCCAGCGGGGAGCTTTCCTCGTGGGCGGGGAGCACGAAGGCTGCCTCCGGCGCGTCGGCCGTGAGGACCGCGGACGGGCTCTGCCAGGGACCCCGGACCACCCGGGCTTCGATCGACGCGAGGCCGAGCAGCGCCGGGTCGGCCGAGAGGTGGGCGAACGCCACGCCGAAGTCGTCCGAGCCGAGGATCAGCCGCTGCTCGGTGCGGTGCCGCGGCTCGCCCTTGGCCTCGTAGACGCCCTCGTCCGCGCTGACGATCATCCAGGTCTCGGCGTCGTAGGCCAGCGGCTCGAGCGGCGCGAGCCGCAGCGTCACGGTCTGCCGCGGGGGTTCGTCCGTCAGCTCGCAGCCGGCGACGCTGGCCTGGGGCCGGCTGGGCGGGTTCGCGGCCGCGACCATGTTGACGCCGTGGGCCAGCACGCCCACGGGACGAGGCGGCAGGTTGCTGAGTACGTCGATGCTCTGCCAGCCCAGCTGGATGGCGGGCACGTCGGTTCCCGGCGGGATCATGGCGGCCTCGTCGAACGGTGCCGTGGACAGCTGCTCGCGGAGCGAGAGCGCAAGGTCGAGCCGGCGGCGTGTGACGAACGGCTGCACGAGGTCCCAGCTCTGCACGCCCGACGGGGCAGGAAGCTCGCTGTTCAGCCGGTCGATCACCACTTGGGCGATCTCCTCCGGGCGGGCCTCGCCGCGGACGGTGAGGATCCCCGACGGTGCCACGAGCTCGGCCACCACGGCGGTGAGCGCGGCGCGGTCCGGCGTGGGGACGAGCCGGGCGAGGCGTTCGGCGTCGACGGTCAGCACGACCGGCAGCCGGGGAGCCACGCCCCTGATCAGCAGGGTCGCCGCGGCCGACAGCGAGAGCCAGCGCTCGGTGAGTGCCGTCGTCATGAAGACGATCTGCTCGGGTGTCACGCGGGCGCCCCACGGTGCCGCGAGCGAGCCGTCCCAACTCATGGGGGTGCCGAGCGGCTCGGGTTCCGCGTCCACGCGGTCGAGACCGACCGAAAGGGTCCCTTCGACGGGGAGGGCGAATGCGGTGGGCAGCCGATCGCCGCAGTCCTCTGCCCAGGACAGCGTGAACCAGGCGCTGACCAGGCCATATGCCTGGGAACCCGGGATCGACGACCGGAACCGCTCGAGCGTGAGGCGCGGGACGCCGTCGGGTCGCGTGGCGAGCAGCAGCGCGTCGGGGAGCGCCACCACGCCGCCGGGCTGGTCGAAGGCCTCGTAGCCGCCCGGCGAGAGCGGGGCGCCGAAGTCGGGGAGTCCACGGGTCATGTCAGGTCTCCGCTCACGATCCACTTGATGGTCTTGGTGTCGGTGCGCCACTCGCCCTCGGCCACGCGGTCGATACGGACGGTGGAGACGCGGTAGCGGTAGTCGCCGCCGTCGGCCCCCGGCACCACGAGGTTGACCAGGGGGATGTTGAGCTGCGTGACGCCGACCGGCGCGGTCTCCGTGAGCTGCACCGTCTGCGTCAGGCCGCCCGCGGCCGGGCCGATCTCGACGACGAGGGCGAGGATCGTGCCGCCGTCCGGGGGCGCCGAGAACAGCTGCGCGGGGGCCTGCAGGGTGATGTCGCGGGTGAGGAAGGACGTCGTGTCGTCGCAGATCGCGTGGAGCAGGGCCGCGGGGTCGGGCAGCGAGCCGTCGGGAGCCGAGAGGTCGGCGCTGACGGGGATCCGTTCGGACGCGCGGTCCGGCCGGTCGAGGCGGACCTCGACCTCGCCGTCGAACAGCGTGGGCACCGCTCCCGCCAGCCGGTCGATCATCGACTGGAACGCGGCGAGGGGGATGGTGAAGCCCGCGCTGAGCGCGGTCCTGAGGTCGATCCTGGCACCCTCGAGCAGGGTGCTCGCACCGGCCGAGCCGGGCAGCGCCACGCGCAGGGTGAGGCGCGAGGAGTCGGCGAGGAAGGGCTGGAGGTCGAGCCGCGCGGGGTCGAGCCCGGTCTTGGCGGCCAGCGCAGCGGTGGCTGCAGTGAGCCGCTCGGGCGAGGCCGTCGCGGAGGCGGCGAACGCGACGTTGACCGTCGTGCTCTCGGGCCGGCCGTCCGGGCTGTCGAACGACACCGACATCATCGGGTCGTGCGGCTCCTCGGGCGTGCGGGTGAGGACGAACGCGTCGGGCAGGAAGTAGACGAGCTCCGGCCGGCCCGCGGCGTAGTAGTACGAGTGGTAGCGGCCGGCGTGCGCGAGCTGTTCGAGGACGAGCCCACCCTGGCCCGACGACCCCGTGATGTCGCCGTAGATGTAGGGATGAAGCTCCTTCGGGAAGACGAAGGGGGCCGGGGTGAGGGTCTGGTCGAGCGCGCGGGTGGTCTCGCGGTAGGCCGTCGTCGTGGTGGCCTCGTGCGGCAGCCGGTTCCACGCGACGATCGGCGGGTCGATCGCCACGCCGGTGACGGCCTCCTTGAGGATCGAGGTGTTGAACAGGACGGGGTTGGTCGCCATGGCCAGCCGGGGCCGGGCAGAGGCGCGCTCGAACCGCACGCGGGGCAGCCTGCCGTCCTTGGGCGGCGGGTCCCCGGGGTCGTCCGTGGCGATCACCTCGGCGGTGGGGATGGCCACGGTGCACGTCCGGCGGACGATCAGCGACGACGAGAACGACGTCGTGGTGAGCGCCTGGTACACCTCGTCGCGGTCGCCGAGCGTGGGCAGGGTCACCGACAGCTCGATGCCGTCGGTCAGCTCGCGGCGATCCGAGAGCGTCCACTCGCGCTTGAGCCCGCCGCCGCCCGGGAGCTCGTAGCCGAGGACCGCGACGACGTCGTGCGGGAGCGGGGTCGCGTCGGGCGCGGTGAACTGCACCTCGGGGGCCATTGTCGCGCGGACCACGACGGCGAGGCGGGCCCCGGGATCCTGCCGGGTGAGCGAGACCTGGTACTGCGTGCCGAGGTCGGTCGCGACGACGCCCAGCGCGTAGCGCGGCAGGTAGTAGCGCGGCGAGGGCCCGGACGGCGCCTCGAAGACGAGGGCGTCGGTGAGCGCCTCGCTGGGCGCGATCGGGACGGTCATCTCGGTGCGCGGCCGCCCCGGGTGAGGCTTGATCCGCGCGAGGGCCTCGCCCAGTGACGGGTTCAACCACTTGACCGACTCGATCCTGACGAACTTCTGGTCGCCCGCGATGATGGTGCTGAAATCAGGCATCCGCATCCCCTTCCGATGCGGCTCATCACACGCGCGGCGCCGTTACTGCCCCATCACGGCGGCGTTATCAGGGCGTTATCGAGCAACGGCTTGTCGTGCAGCGCGGCCTGCAGCAGCGCCTCCATGTGCGGCGAGGCCCCGATGCCCATCTCCTCGCGGGCCATCGAGAGGTACCTGTGATAGACGCGGATGGCCTCCATCCTGTTGCCCTCGAGCAGGTGAGCCACCATCAGCGCGCGGTGCGCCGACTCGCGGTAGGGGTCGGAGGAGACCGTCTCCAGCCCGATCATCACCGCCTTCGCGTAGCGGCCCGACTCCGCGAGCCGGATGCACAGCACCTCCAGCGCGTGCAGGCGCAGCTGACGAAACGCGTCGCGCTCCAGGACCAGCCAATCGTCGTGCCAGTCCGGCAACAGGTCCTGCGAGAGGAGCGGGACCGCGCGCTCGGGCAGCCCGTCGATGTCCGCGCCGTCGATGATGGCCGTGGCCGCCTCCCTGGCCTGGGCGATGTCCAGCGAGATCTGCGGCGCGAGTGTCAACAGGGTGCCGTCCAGGACGACGACCGGGGCGTCGGGCCCGTGCAGCATCCCCCAGAGGGTGGCGCGCAGGCTGGCGTTGGCGCGGTCGTTGACGACATCGGGCCACAGCCGCGCGGCCACGACCGAGCGCTTCAAGGGGTGGCCGGCCAGCGCGAGGAGCGCGAGGAGGCGCTGCGCGCGGACGGGCAGGGCGCACGGCTGCCCGTCGCAGCTGAACTCGAAGGCGGGCAGAAGGCTCAGGTGGCGTCCTGCGATGCCGAGATGCGACCCAGCCATAGCGTCCTCCAGGCAGTTACGCGCGCCCGATGGTGGGAGGCGCCCCACCCCCGTGGCGCGGAAGAAAACATCAGTTGTGGTGCCGATTCTGCGTCCACGCCCTTGCCAAAGGAAGAGGCGGGACCTGGACCGTCACCCAACGGCGACACAAAGTAGATGCGTGTTACTCCGCGAACCAGCCGCCCGGCCCGACGCCGGTGCCGAGCCGGGGCACGTACTGGTCGAAGTAGACCCGCGAGATGAGCTCCCGGCGGCTCCGGACGGAGGCCTTCTCGAAGATCGATTTGAGGTGGTCCTGCACCGTCCAGGCGGACAGGTGCAGATGGCGGCCGATCTCCTTCGTGTCGAGGCCCTGCAGGACCAGCGTCACCACGTCGCGTTCCCGCGCCGTCAGCCCGAATGCGGCGACCACGAGCGGCACGACCTCCGGTGGGCGGGCCTCCTCGATGGTCACGACGACCTCGCCCTGCACGCCGTCGCGCGCGCTGAGCGGCGTGGCATGCAGCACGAGCCAGAGGCCGCCGACGGTGCGGATCCGGGCGCTCGGCGGGCCGGGCCAGTCGCCGGCGGCGAACCGCCGCGCCGCCCCCACCAGCGAGGCGATCACGCCCGCGGGCGGCGTGCCCGGCGCGCCGAGCGCGAGTTCGCCCAGCCAGCGGTCCGCGCCGGGGTTCACCTGGACGACCGTGTCGTCCTGGCCCACGATCATCACGCCGGGACCGACGGGTGAGTCGACCGGCGACGTCGCGGCCAGCGAGGCCAGCAGCCCGCCCCGGACCCCCACGCCCATGGCGGGTGCCAGCGACGCGAGGAAGGCGACCTCGTCGGGAGAGAAGGGCCGCTCGTCGGAGGACCGGAACAGCGCCGCGGCACCCCAGAGGTGATCGCGGTCCACGCACAGCGTGCGCAACTCGTCGGCGTAACCGAAGCTCGGCCGCATCAGCTCCCGGATGCGCGGCGACTCGTCGGTGTGTCCCGCGGTGAAGTCGTGCACGCCGGCCGCCCTGATGCCGGCGTCGGCCAGCTGGGTGTAGGCGGTGGCCTCGGATCGGCCGTACTCGATGAGCCCCCACGCGTGGTCGCATTCGTCGCGGCCCGCGAGGTCGCCGTACTTGCGCGTGCTGGTGAGCAGCCTCGTGGACGGGTCGACGGTGGAGAAGCAAGCCCCGACGAACGGCACGGCCCGCGCGAGGGACAGCAGCGTCTCGCTCAGGAAGGTGTCGAGGTCCAGGCCGCCGTGCGCGACCACCTCGATGTCGCGCCGCACGCGCTCGGCTAGCAGTCCACTCGGCATGTGAGCCATTGTGCGCCCCCGCGGGCCGTTGCGGAATCCCAGATGACTGGGGGTTCTGCACACCCCGCGGCGCAGGACAGGGAGTCACCAGGCCGGAGGGATGGTGCGGACGGGCCCCGCCCGGCGACGGTTGAGCCAGGCCTTACGAATCGAGGAGGAAGACATGACGGAGAGCATCGACGCAACGAGAGGCGCGCCCGGCGCCGAGGGGCTGCGAGGGCTGTGCGGGGGACGGGTGTACCTGCCCGGCGACCCCGGGTACGACGAGGCGCGCGTGCCCTGGGCGGTGCACGTCGACCTGCGGCCGGCGGCGGTGGCGCTGCCGGGCACCGCGGATGAGGTGCGCGAGCTGGTCGAGGCGGCAGCGCGGGCCGGGCTCGCGGTGG
Organism: Arachnia sp.; assembly: GCA_047602285.1. Taxonomy (GTDB): domain Bacteria; phylum Actinomycetota; class Actinomycetes; order Propionibacteriales; family Propionibacteriaceae; genus Arachnia. The sequence continues at coordinate 243,824 of JASGHR010000001.1, read as the reverse complement.
CGCCGCAGGGCAGCGGCCACGGGGCCGGGCCGCTGGCGGGCAGAGACCTGTCGGGGGCGGTGCTCATCCGGCTCACCGCGCTGACCGGCGTCACGATCGACGCGGAGCGGAGACTCGCGCGGGTGCTGGGGGGCACCGAGTGGCAGGAGGTCGTGGAGGCGGCCGCGCCGTATGGGCTCGCGGCGCTGCACGGCTCGTCACCCGACGTGTCGGTCGTCGGCTACACGCTGGGGGGCGGCGTGTCCTGGTTCGCGCGGCAGCACGGCTTGGCGGCGCACCACGTGCGCGCCGTCGAGCTGGTGCTGCCGGACGGGCGTGCGGTCCGCGCGGACGCCGAGCACGAGCACGAGCTGTTCTGGGCGCTGAAGGGCGGCGGTGGCAACTTCGGCGTCGTCACGGCCATCGAGTTCGACCTGCTGCCCATCGCCGACGCGGTGGCCGGCATGATGTTCTGGCCGCTCGAGCGGGCGGCCGACGTGCTGCCCGCGTGGGTGTCCTGGACCAGGGAGGTGCCGGAGACCGTCAGCACGTCGATGCGGCTGATGAACCTGCCACCCCTGCCCGAGCTGCCGCCCTTCCTGCGGGGCCGGCGGCTGATCGTCGTCGACGGGACCGTCTTGGGGGCGGATGAACGGGCCGCCGAGCTCCTCGCGCCGCTGCGCGCGCTGGGGCCCGAGATGGACACGTTCACCCGGGTCCCGGCGGCGGCGCTCACGCGGATCCACATGGACCCCGAGGGGCCCACGCCGTCGGTGTCGAACGCCGTGGTGCTGAGCGACCTGCCGGGCGAGGCTGTGACGGCGCTGCTCGACCTGGCCGGCCCGGGAACCGCAACCGCGCTGCTGTCGGCGGAGATCAGGCACCTCGGCGGCGCGCTGCGCCGGCCCGCCGACGCAGCGCTGGAGGCCGTGGCGGGGGAGTACCTGGGGTTCTTCGTCGCCATCGCCGCCACCCCCGAGGCAGGGGCTCAGGGATACGCCGACGGTGCCCGCGCCGTCGCCGCGCTCGCGCCGTGGGCGAGCGGTGAGACGCTGCTGAACTTCGCCGAGAACCCGGCCGACGTGTCGACGGCGTTCGCGCCCGACGCGTGGCGGAGGCTGCAGGCGGTGCGCGAGGCGGTCGACCCGGAGGGCAGGCTCGTCGCCCCGCACCCGCTGTGAGGGACGGTCAGCCGATCAGCCCCCCGAGGGCCAGCCCGCCGAGCGATGCCCCGAGGCTCACCACGAGCATGCCGCCGGCGTGCGCCAGCGCGGCGAGCACCCGCTGCTGGCGCACCAGACGGGCGCCCTCGACCGAGGCCGTGCTGAACGTCGAGTAGCCGCCGAGCAGGCCGACGCCGAGGATCGAGCGCAGCGCGTCGCTGCCGGTGTGTGTCACCGCGTACCCGGTGAGGAGGCCGAGCAGGAGGCAGGCCGTGGCGTTGACCACCACGGTGCCGAGCGGCAGCCGAAAGGGGTTTCTGCGGGAGACGGCCGTGTCGACGAGGAAGCGGGCCACGCCGCCGAGGCCGCCCGCGAGGCCGGTGAGGAGGAAGACGATCATGCCGCCTCCTCCCGGGCCAGCGCCCGCCGCTCGAGAGAGGCGACGGCGGCCATCCCGGCCCCGGCCGCGGCGAGCCCGACGACGATGCTCACGAGCGCGTAGGCCACGCCGAGGACGGGAGCGCCGCCCCGGGCGAGCTGGTCGGTCTCGAGCACGTAGGTGCTGTAGGTGGTGAATCCGCCGATGACGCCCGTGCCGACCCCGAGCCGGACCGCGCGGCGCCAGCCGGTGTCGTCGCCGGCCACGCTCAAGGCCTCCAGCAGCACGCCGAGGACGAGGCTGCCGACGATGTTGATCCAGAAGGTGGCCCAGGGCCAGTGACCCGCCGGTGTGGGGAAGGCACCCTCGAGGCCGGCCCGCGTGAGGGTGCCAAGCGTGCAGCCGGCGAAGATGAACCCGACGTAGGGCAGGAGTCGCGTGTTGCCTACCTGGCCCATGGGCTCTCCGTGTCCTTCCAGTCGACGACGCTGATCGGCACCGTGATCACGGGCCGGTGCTGGTGATGCGCCAGGTGCACGGCCACCGAGCCCTGCAGCCGCGAGGCGAAGTCCAGGCCGTGGTGCGGCGCGTGGGTGCCGACGATGATCCCGGCGGCGTCGATGGCGCGCGCGAGGTGGGTGAGCGCCCGGTCGGGGCGGCCGGCGAGGTAGCGGAAGTCCCAGGACACCGGGCAGCCGGCGAGCAGGCCGGACAGGTGCGCGGCGAGCTCCTCCTCGACGCGGCGCCAGTCGTCGTCCAGGCTGTCGGGGTTGATCGATTCGTGCCGGACCGTGCCGTCGGGATGCTCAAGGACCACGTAGCGGCTGGGGTCGGCGTAGGCGAAGGACAGGTGCGGTGCCCCGGTGGCCTCGGCGAGCGAGACGGCGGTGTGCACCACGACGTCGGCCTGGTGGGGGACCACGCCGACGACCAAGGGATGGCCGGCGAACGGGGTGATCCGCTCCACCGCTGGTTGAGGCGGAATGTGTGCCATGGGGGGCCTCTCCGGGCAGGACATCCTGCCCCGTCGTACACGGGTGCAGGAACCATCAGCCGAGCGGCGGTTCGGGCCGGGGCCCAGGCGGGATCCATCGCCGAGGCCATCGTAACGCCGATTTCCGCCTCCGGGCAGGCAAGTTGATGGCAGACTTATCGAATGAAGTTCGCCATCACCGGATCGACGGGGCTGATCGGCTCCGCATTGACGCGTTCGTTGCTCGAGGACGGGCACAAGGTCGTGCGGCTCGTGCGGCTCGGCGGCGTGACCAGGCAGTGGATGGACGGCTCCCGCGGCGCGATCTGGGAACCCGAGTCGAACCGCCTCGTGAAGGAGACGGTCGAGGGGCTCGACGGCATCGTGCACCTCGCGGGCGCCGGCGTCGGCAGCAGGCGCTGGACCCGGCGCTACAAGAGGGCGATCCTGGAGAGCCGGCGGCAGGGCACCACCCTCATCGCGGAGACGCTGACACGGCTGGAGCAGCCCCCGAAGGTGCTGGTGAGCGCGTCGGCGATCGGGTTCTACGGCCAGACCGGAAGCCAGGCCGTCGACGAGACCGCACCCTCCGGCAACGACTTCCTCTCGGAGGTCTGCCGCGTGTGGGAGGCAGCGACGGCGCCCGCGGAGGAGATCGGCGTGCGCGTGGTGCACGCGCGGACCGGGCTGGTGTTCGACCGCGCAGGCGGCGCCGCGGCGAAGCTACTGCCGCTGTTCCGGTACGGCCTCGGCGGCAAGCTGGGCTCAGGGCGTCAGTTCTGGAGCCTCATCTCACTGGCCGACGAGGTGGCCGCCATCCGCTTCCTCCTCGACCGCGACGACATCTCGGGTCCCGTCAACCTGACCGCGCCCACGCCGGCGACGAACGCCGAGGTCACCGCGGAACTCGGCCGCCAACTCCACAGGCCCACGCTGCTACGCGTGCCGTCGTTCGCACTGCGTATCGCGCTGGGCGAGATGGCCCGCGAGGTGACCGGCAGCCAGCGCGTCATCCCCGCCGCGCTCCAACACGCGGGTTTCCAGTTCCAGCACCCCGAACTCTCCGACATCGTCGCCGCTGGACTCTCGGGTGAGACGAGCAACCCCCCGCGGAAGTACGCCTTCAACATCGACGGATGACAGGACGGACGTTGGTCGTTCCTTGAGCCGCCCCCGTTCCTTGAGCCGGCCCGGCGCGGAGCGCCCGGCCGTGTCGAAAGGTCCGAAACCTTGGGCAGGGAGTTCGGTAGGTGTCGTTCCTTGAGCCGACGCGTGAGCGCCAGCGAACACGTCGTGTCGAAAGGTCCCGCGGTTTGGGCAGGGAGCTCGGTAGGTGCCGTTCCTTGAGCCGGCCCGGCGCGGAGCGCCCGGCCGTGTCGAAAGGTCCGAAACCTCGGGCAGGGAGTTCGGTAGCGAGGTGGGCATGGAATTTTGACGCACAACTGCAGTCCCTGTGCTCTGTAGGGCACGGACACTCGAGTTATGCGTGAAAACTCCATGGCTGTCAGATAGCCCGCCTGGCGTTGTGGTTGCGGACCCTTCGAGACGCAGCCCCGCATGGCTCACGCTCGGCGTGTGTCAGTACGCGGGGGCTGCTCCTCAGGGACCGGTGGTTGAGCCGGCAGCGTCGTTCCTTGAGCCGGCGGTGAGGCGCCAGCCGAACGCCGTGTCGAAAGGTCCCGCGGTTTGGGCAGGGAGTTCGGTAGCGAGGTGGGCATGGAATTTTGACGCACAACTGCAGTCCCTGTGCTCTGTAGGGCACGGACACTCGAGTTATGCGTGAAAACTCCATGGCTGTCAGATAGCCCGCCTGGCGTTGTGGTTGCGGACCCTTCGAGACGCAGCCCCGCATGGCTCACGCTCGGCGTGAGTCAGTACGCGGGGCTGCTCCTCAGGGACCGGTGGTTGAGCCGGCAGCGTCGCTCCTTGAGCCGACGCGTGAGCGCCAGCGAACACGTCGAGTCGAAAGGTCCCGCGGTCTAGGCAGGGAGTTCGGCAGCCCCGTTCCTTGAGCCGGCCGGGCGCGGAGCGCCCGGCCGTGTCGAAAGGTCCCGCGGTTTGGACAGGGAGTTCGGTAGGTGTCGGTCCTTGAGCCGACGCGTGAGCGCCAGCGAACACGTCGAGTCGAAAGGTCCCGCGGTCTAGGCAGGGAGTTCGGTAGGTGCCGTTCCTTGAGCCGGCCGGGCGCGGGAGCGCCCGGCCGTGGTCGTTAGGTCCGAAACCTTGGGCAGGGAACTCGGTAGTGAGGTGGGTGCATGGCTTCTCGCGCCACGACCTAGACGATGCAGAACTCGTTGCCCTCCGGGTCGAGCATCACGATCCACTGGCCGGTGAACGGCTCGTCGACGACCCGCACCAGTGTGGCACCCGCGCGGACCAGTTCGTCGGCCTTGGCCTGCAGCGCGGCGAGGTCCTTGTTGTCGTGCGATGCGGAGACGCGCACGTCGATGTGCACCCGGTTCTTGGCCGTCTTGGGCTCCGGCACCTTCTGGATGAAGATGCGCGGGCCGACACCGTCCGGGTCGATGACGGCGTTGGCGTCGTTCCACCGGTCTTCGGGCAGGCCCCAGGCGACCAACGTCTCCTCCCAGGTGGTGTGCGGGGCGGGCGGTGGCTCGCGGACATAGCCGAGCGCCAGGGCCCAGAACTCGCCGAGGGCGAGCGGGTCGGCGGCATCGAGGGTGAGGGAGAACTTCGTCGTCATGGCCCTACCTTGGGGCATCGGGGAGGGCCGCGGCAAGGGCTCAAGCGGGAAGGACCTCGAGGAGGACGCGCAGGGTGTTGCCGCCCATGATCGCGACGATCTCGTCCATGTCGTAGCCGCGGTTCATCAGCTCGTGCGTGATGAGGGCGAGCTGCGACGTGTCCCAGGCGACGGTGGTTGCGCCGTCGAAGTCGCTGCCGAGGGCCGCCGTCTGGATGCCGCCGACCTTCACCACGTGCTCGATGGCGTCGACGACGGCGCGCGGCGTCAGCTCGCAGACGGCCGCGTCCCAGTATCCGATGCCGACGACGCCGCCCGTGCGCGCGACCCCGCGGATCTCGTCGTCGGTCAGGTTCCTGTTCACCTGGCAGGTGGCCTGGACGCCGCCGTGGCTCGCGACGACGGGCTTGGTGGCCAGGTCGAGCATCTCGGCGATCGCGGTGTGGCTGGCGTGCGCGATGTCGACCACCATGCCGAGGCGCTCCATCTCGGCGAAGACCTCGCGGCCGAAGTCGGTCAGCCCGCCCTTGTCCTCGCCGTGCATGGAGCCGGCCACCTCGTTGTCGAAGAAGTGCGTGTAGCCGGCCATCCGGGCGCCGGCGTCGAAGAGCCGCTGGAGGTTCGAGATGTCGCCCTCGAGGTTCTGCAGGCCCTCGAGCGAGAAGAGCGCGCCGATGGCGGGGCTGCCCGCAGCCCGGTCGGCGACCAGTTGCTCCAACTCGGTGCGAGTGGTGATCAGGCGGAGTGCGCCGTCGGACCTGCGCACGGCGCTTCGCAGCTTCTCGGCGTGGAACATCGAGCGCTCGAAGATGCTGAACCACGTCTTGGGCGGCTGCAGCTGCGCGAAGCTGAGCAGGGTGATGTTGTCGGTGTCGGCGGGGTTGGAGTCGTAGTTCTGGCCCTGCGGCGTCTTCGAGACCGACGAGAACACCTGGAGGCCGACGTGCCCGCGCTGCAGCCGCGGCAGGTCCATGTGGCCGCGCTTCGAGGGGTCGAGGAGGTCGCGGCGCCACATCAGCGTGTCGGAGTGCATGTCCGCGACGAACAAGACGTTGTGCAGCGCGCGGGCTCCTGCGCTCAGGGGCGGCAGGGGGCTCTTGGCCACCTTGTTCAGGCTTGACTCGGCCAGCGGCGGGACGAGCGCGAAGAAACCCGCGGCACCGGCCAGCACGACGCTGCCGAGGCCGATCGCGACGCGCCGCGGCCAACGACTCTTCGACATGGGCCCTCCTTCTCATGTCCTGGCTCGCCCATATCCTTCCAGGCTCGGTCGTGCCCCGCGGCCGGTTCGCGAAGGTGGCGTAGGGTCTAGTCAGCGACCACGAAGGGGGCCACTTTGGCGACGATCTACGACGTTGCACGGCTCGCGGGCGTGTCACCCGCCACCGTGTCGCGTGTCCTGAACGGCGTGGCGGTCTCGGAGCCCAAGGCGACGGCGGTGCGCACGGCCGCCGCGGAGCTGAACTACACCCCGAACCGCGCGGCGCGGACGCTGCGGCGGCAGAGCTCGGAGGTGATCTCGCTGATCATCCCCGATATCGAGAACCCCTACTTCACGGAGATGGCGCGCGGCGTCGAGGACGTGGCGAGCGACGCCGGGTACTCCGTCGTGCTCTGCAACTCCGATGCGTCGCACGAGAAGGAGACCACCTACTTGCGGATCGCCATCGCCGAACACATGTCCGGAGTGATCCTCGCGCCGACGAGCGAGGAGTCGGACCTGGCCGAGGTGCTCGGCGCGGGCCGCCCCGTCGTCGCCGTCGACCGCAGCACCAGCGACGACATCGATCGCGTGCTGATGCCCAACCACGAGGCGGGGCGCAGCGCGACGGCGCATCTGCTGCGGGACCACCGGCGGGTCGCCTATATCGGCGGCCCGGAGCACGTGCAGACCGCGCGGGAGCGCGCGGCGGGCTGGCGCGCGGCGCACGTGGAGGCCGGCGTCGAGCCACCCGAGGACCTGCTGCGGTACGCGTCGTTCCTGGTGGACGGCGGGCGCCGCGTGATGGCCGACCTGCTCGCGCTTCCCGAGCCGCCCGACGCCGTGGTGGCCGGCAACAACCTCATCGGCGTCGGCGCGCTACAGGTGCTCACCGAGACGGGCTTCACGCCGCCGAAGGTGGGGGTCGCCGTGATCGGCTCGCTGCCGTTCACGACCCTCTCGCCGGCAGTGGTCACCATCGTCCGCCTGCCCGCGCGGCAGATGGGGATGACGGCTGCCCGGCTGTTGCTCGACCGGATCGGTGGCGACGACCAGCCGGCGCGCACCGTGGTGCTGGAGAGCGAGACTCAGCCGGCGCGCCCGTTGTCCTGACCTGGGGTCTTGTTCCCTGAAATCGGTTTCAGTAGAGTGGGTGGCGTCCTACACGCCCAGAGTCGGAAGTGATCATGACCTACACCCTCCCCGCCCTCGCCCCTCAACCCAGCTGCCCGCCGAAGACCGCCTACCTCGTCGCGTCGGGCGACCTGCGCGAGTCCGCCAACACCGCCGGCTGGCCGACACAGGCGGGCCTCGAGGCCGCCGTCGTCGGCGTCTTCCAGGACCTCGGCTGGACCGTCGTCCGCGCCAACGACGTCGATCCCGCGACGGGCCACGGCTTCATCTCGAGCCAGCGCATGGGCCTCGAGGTGTTCGCCACCATCCCCGAGGATGCGCCGCTGATCGTCGCCGAGGCCGTCTGGCAGTACTCGCACCACGTGCTCGCGGGGCTGCGCACGCACAAGGGCCCCATCCTCACCGTCGCCAACTTCGCGGGCGACTGGCCCGGCCTCGTCGGCCTCCTCGGCCTGAACGCCGGCATGACCAAGATGGGCAAGGAGTACTCCACCATCTGGTCGGTCGACTTCACCGACGACTGGTTCCGCGCCGGCATCAAGGAATGGACCGAGACCGGCCACATCACGCACGACGCGTCGCACGTCCGCCCGCTGCCGCCGCTGCCGGACAGCCCGGAGAAGGAGCTGGGCGAGGTGCTCGCCGCCCAGCTGGTGTCCGAGAAGGCCATCGTCGGCGTGTTCGACGAGGGCTGCATGGGCATGTACAACGCGATCTTCGACGACGAGCTGCTCAACAAGACCGGCATCTACAAGGAGCGCCTCTCGCAGTCGGCGCTGTACGCCGAGATGCTGCGCGTCTCCGAGGAGGAGGCGAACGCGGCCTACGACTGGCTGGTGGAGCGCGGCATGACCTTCAAGTACGGCGACGACGCCGTCACCGAGCTCACGCGCGACCAGGTGCAGTGGCAGATGAAGATGTACATCGCTGCGCTGCGGATCGCCGACGACTTCGGCCTGGACGCCGTCGGTATCCAGTACCAGCAAGGTCTGAAGGACCTGGTGCCCGCATCCGACCTGGCTGAGGGCATGCTGAACTCCACCGACCGGCCGCCGGTGACGAGCCGCGACGGCGCGCGCATCCTGCACGAGGGTCGGGCGTTCCCGCACTTCAACGAGGCCGACTGGGGTGTGGCGGTCGACGCGCTGGTCACCGACCGCGTGTGGCGCGCCATGGGCCTCGTCCCGGACAACACGCTGCACGACGTGCGGTGGGGCGAGGAGTACGACGGCCAGTTCGTCTGGGTGTACGAGATCTCCGGCTCGGTGCCCGCCTCGCACCTGGGCGGCTGGGACAAGGCCGAAGGCTGGCGCCAGGGGCACGTGTTCTTCCCGGCGGGCGGCGCGACGCTGAACGGCGTGTCGCGGCCCGGCGCCGTCGTGCTGTCGCGCGTGTTCATCGCCGACGGCGTGCTGCAGGCCGACATCTTCCGCGGCACGGTCGTCGAGCTGCCGGCCGAGGAGACGGAGCGCCGCAAGAACGCGACCAACCCCGAGTGGCCCATCGCGCATGTCGTCCTGCACGGCGTCTCGCGTGACCAGTTCATGGCCCGACACAAGGCCAACCACGCTCAGCTGGTCTACGCGCCGGACGCGGAGACCGCCGACAAGGCGCTGGTCGCAAAGGCCGCGATGCTCCAGGGCATGGGCATCAAGGTGAACCTGGTGGGCGACGTCACCCTCTGATCCCGCAGGATGCCGACGACGGCCGGGTCGCCCTTCGCGGGCGGTCCGGCCGTCGCTCGGTGTCTCACGTCTGCTGCCTCCGCACCATCTCCGCGATCCAGGCCGGTGCGAACGGAGAGGTGCAGCCGCGCGCCGTGGGATAGTCGGCCAGGACCTGGAGACGTTCGCCGATCTCGATGGCTCTGGCGCGGAGCGCGGGGTGATGGATGCCGATCTGGGCCAGCGTCTCGTTCATGGCCCACTGCTGGTCGCGCGGCGCATCCTTCATCTCACGCTCGATCCGGATGAGGAGCGCCTCGAGGTCCAATCCGTCGGGTCGGCGCCACACCCGGTCCGACGTCAAGACCCACCCGGCGGCGTCGATCGCAGGCTCGTCGGATCCCAGCCAGCGCAGACGCAACTCCTCGGCGTGCGGGCTCTTCTTCGCGACGTAGTTCAGGAACCAGTCCCGCGTCTTGGGTGCGAGTCGCTCACGGAGCATGGCGTCGAGCTCATCGGCCGTGAACTGCTTCGGTCGGCAGACGAGCAGCGCGAGCAGCCGTGCGGGGGTCTGCCCCGTGGCCCACAGGCTGAGCGCAAGCGAGTGGTTCGCCTTCACCCGCTGTGCGACGGCGCGGAGAGCGCTGAGGTTGATGCCGTGGTCGTCGCCGCGCTTCTCGTTGGCGGCGCGCATCGCGGGGTCCTCGAGCGAGGCGAGTTCGGCGAGGATCTCGTCGAGATCGGGCGGGTTGGTCATGCGGCGAGCGTACGCGAGGCCGGCCCTCGCCCGCGCGGTCGGCCGCGCGGGGCTATGTTGGACGAAAAGGAAGGCGGGCCCATGCGCAGCACCGACGACGAGGCCGCGAGCCTGGCACTGCTCGGCGGGAAGGGCGCCAACCTCGTCCGCCTGCGGGACGCGGGCTTCCCCGTGCCGCCGTTCGTGGTGCTCGGCACCGACGAATACCTCGCGTTCGTCACGGAGCACGGCCTTGCCGCGGAGATCGCGGAGGCTTTGGCGGCGGGGCAGGAGTCGGCGTCGGAACGCATCAGGGCCGCGTTTCGTCGGCCGCTGTCCGAGGCGCAGCGCGGCCGCATCGCGTCCGCCCTCGAGACCCTGGGTGGTGGTCCCGTGGCCGTGCGGAGTTCGGCGACGGCGGAAGACCTGCCCGACGCGTCGTTCGCCGGGCAGCAGGACACGTTCCTGGACGTGCAGGGCATCGACGAGGTGTTATCCGCGGTGGTGGAGTGCTGGTCGAGCCTGTGGACGGAGCGGGCGATCGCGTACCGCGAGAGCCATGGCGTCGACCACGCCGCGGTCAGCCTCGCCGTCGTGCTGCAGGAGATGGTGCCCGCCGACGCGTCCGGGGTGCTGTTCACCGCCGACCCGCTGAGCGGCCGCCGCGACCGTGTGGTCGTCGACGCCGTCCTCGGGCTGGGCGAGCAGCTCGTCTCCGGGCAGGTGGTGCCCGACCACTACGAGCTCGACGGTGCGGGCGCGGTGACGACGTGGCAGGTGCACGGCGAGGTCAGTGCGCTGACGATGCCGCAGCTGCGGGCCCTCGGCGCCCTGGGGCGGCGCGTCGCCGCGGCCTTCGGTGCGCCGCAGGACATCGAGTGGACCCGCGTGGGCGACGAGCTGCGCCTGGTGCAGTCGCGGCCGATCACCAGCCTGTACCCGGTGCCGGACGGCCCGGACGATGCGCTCTGGTTCAGCTTCGGCGCGTTCCAGGGCATGCTCGAGCCGCTGACTCCGCTGGGGCAGGACACCATCGGCGCCGTCGTCAGCGCGGCGGGCACGCTCTTCGGCGGGCGCTCAGGCTACGGCGAGAACCCCTATCTCCGGCCGGCGGGGGAGCGGCTCTGGATCCGCCTCGACGACGTGCTGCGCACCTCGATCGGCCGCCGCCTCGCGCCTCTCGTCCTCGCCGCGGCCGACCCCAACGGCGCGGCGGTGCTCCGCGAGATCAGCGAGGAGAAGGGGTACCCGGTGCGGCACGGCTCCACCAGACGGACGCTGCGCCGGGTTTTCCCGTTCGCGCGCGGCCTCGTCCCGCACCTGCTGCGGGCCGTGCGGCGCCCGGATCGGGCGCGGCGTGCGATCGACATTCGGGCGGCCGAGATCGTCGCCCTGCTCGACGAGCGGCTGGCCGCTGCCGGCCGGCTCACCGACGGGCACGCCCGCGCCGTGGCGCGGGTCGACGCGGTGGACGCGTTCGCCGCGTCCGCGCTGCCCTCGCTTCTGCCGCTGTTCGCGCCGGTGATGGCGATCGGGGGTGCGGGCACGCTGCGGCTGCGCGCGCTGATCCGGTCGGCGGGTGTGCCGGATGCGGATCGCCGCGCGCTCGGCACGCTCCGCGCCCTGCCGGGCAACGTCACCACCGAGATGGACCTGGCGCTCTGGCATGCGACACAGGCCGTGCGCGACGACGAAGCTTCGCGCGCGGCCTTCGCCGCAGATCCCGAGGCCCTGGCGACCCGCTTCCTGCGCGGCGAGCTCCCACCGCGCGCGCAAGCCGCACTCGACGCATTCATGGCCCGCTACGGCATGCGCGGCGTCGGCGAGATCGACCTCGGCGTCGAGCGCTGGCGGGAGCGGCCCGAGGGCGTGCTGCGCAGCGTTCAGTCGTACCTGACGCTGGCTCCCGAGGATGCCCCGGACGCGGCGTACGAGCGGTCGGCCCGCGAGGCGACGGCAGACCTCGCCCTGCTCGCCCGCTCGTCCGGTCTGGTGCGCGGCGCTCAGGTGCGGTTCCTGGGCAGCCGCATCCGGGCGCTGTTCGGGGCGCGTGAGACCCCCAAGTTCGTGCTGGTCCAAGGCCTGGGCCTGCTCCGCGAGGCCTTCCGACAGACGGGAGCCGACCTCGTCGCCCGGGGCGTGTTGGAGGACGCAGACGACGTGTTCTTCCTGCATCTTCCGGAGCTGGTTCCTGCCTTCGACGGCGGCAGCTTGGCCGAGCGGGTCGCCGAGCGACGACAGGTGCGCGTGCGCGAGGCCCGCCGACGTCGGGTTCCTGTCGCGTTGGTCGGCGACGGACGGGCCCTGTTCGAGGGGACCTCCGCGGGGTCGGCCGATCTGACAGGGATGGGCGTGTCGCCGGGCGTCGTCGAGGGCGTCGCGCGGGTCGTCGACCACCCGGAGAGCGCGGCGCTCGAACCGGGCGAGATCCTCGTCTGTCGAGGCACGGACCCCGCCTGGACGCCGCTGTTCCTCACCGCCGGTGGCCTGGTCACGGAAGTCGGCGGGCTGATGACTCACGGCTCGGTCGTCGCTCGCGAGTACGGCCTGCCCGCCGTCGTGGGCGTCGTCGGCGCCACCGAACGCATCCCCACCGGTCGCCGCATCCGCCTGGACGGCTCCACGGGGGCGATCACGCTGCTGTAGCGGCTGGGGTGGGCTCGTCGTCGGGGTGGACGAGGGCGTCTGGCAGGATGGCCCTGACGGCAGGAGGAACCATGACGTGGTTGTCTACGGGTTTTGTACATCCGCTGCGAGTCGAGGTGGATGCCGGTCATCATCTGCGCCCCATCCGGGCGGACGATGTCGACCTGGACATGTCGGCGGTGATGGGATCCCAGCAGCGTCTGTGGTCGATCTTCGGCGAGGCCTGGGAGTGGCCCCCACCCGACATGACGGCGGAGCAGGACCGGGAGGATCTCGCACGCCACGAGGCCGAGATCGCCGCCCATGAGTCTTTCAACTACGCCTTGTTCAACGCCGACGAGTCGGTGCTGATCGGCTGCGTCTACATCGATCCGCCGGAGAAGGCGGGAGCCGACGCGGAGATCTGCTGGTGGGTGCGAGACGAGTACGCCGGCGGTGCCGTCGAGGCCGCGCTCGATGCGCTGGTGCCCACCTGGATCGCATCCGAGTGGCCGTTCACCGCGCCCCGCTACATCGGGCGCGATCTCACCTGGGACGAGTGGCTGGCGCTGCCCGATATCGACTAGGACCTGCGAAAGTGGAAGTGGCCTACTGGGGCGACGCCCTGGCGCGCCAGGCCGCCACTCACCACGGCCACGGAGTAGTCGGTAGCGGTCCCTGAGGGGCAGTCGGTAGCGATCCCTGAGGAGCAGCCCCGCACGCTGGCTTGCGCCGAGCGGGAATGGCGCGGGGCTGCGTCTCGAAGGGTCCGAAACTTTGGGCAGGGAGTTACGGCAGCAGGAGCGGTCCTTGAGCCGACGCGTGAGCGCCAGCGAACCGTCGTGTCGAAAGGTCCCGCGCTGTGGGCAGCGACCTAGCAACAGGGCGGACGGCTGAGGTGGGCCCCGTTCCTTGAGCCGACGCGTGAGCGCCAGCGAACACGTCGTGTCGAAAGGTCCCGCACCTGTTCGCCAACCCGACTACGAGGGCGGGCGGGTGAGGTAGGCACCGTTCCTTGAGCCGGGCCCCCGCGCGGAGCGCCGGGCCCGTGTCGAAAGGTCCCGCGCTGTGGGCAGTGGCTCGACTACAAGGGCGGGCGGGTGAGGTGGGGAGGCGCTCCGTCTCGCTGCCAGCCCGGCTCGGTGATCACAGTCACTTCTGGTCTCAGTGCATGGGTGTTTTTGCGCTTCGTCGAAGCGCCTCCCCGCCTCACCCTCTGCTGTCTTCCCGGGCGGCGGGACGCCGCCCCTCCCTCGCCGTGATCGGCGTTGGCCGGTCTTGGGGGTTTCCCTGCATAAATCTCTGTATGCGGGCAGCGGTGCAATTATTCGCGTGGCTGCCCGTATACGGAGAGTTGTGCGCGCAGGAGGGTGTGACCCTGGCTTGTGGGGGATCGGTCGGGCTGTGGTTTCGGACCCTTCGAGACGCAGCCCCGCGCGACTCTCACTCGGTGTGGGTCAGCGTGCGGGGCTGCTCCTCAGGGACCGATCGTGGCCTGGCCGTGGTGCGCTGCTCCTCAGGGACCGTTCCTTGAGCCGGCCGTGAGGCGCTAGCCGAACGCCTTGGTCGTTAGGTCCCGCGCCATGGGCAGGAAGTTGCGGCAGCCGCGCCATTCCTTGGATCTTGAGCCCGGCGCGGAGCGCCCGGCCGTGTCGTTAGGTCCCGCGCTTTGGGCAGGGAGTTCGGTAGCAGGATGGGGTGCATGGAGTTTTGACGCACAACTGCACTGTCTGTGCCCTGTAGGGCAGAGAAGCCGGGGTTGTACGTGAAAATTCCATGGTCGGCGGGTAGCCCACTTAGAAGCCGTGGTTTCGGACCCTTCGAGACGCAGCCCCGCAGGATTTCTCGCTCGGCGTGAGTCAGCGTGCGGGGCTGCTCCTCAGGGATCGCTGTGGGCGGCTTCCTCAGGGACCGACCGTGCTCCGGCCGTGGTGCGCTGCTTCTCAGGGACCGACCGGGCCCCGGCCGTGGTGCGCCAGTCCCTTGGGTCCTGAGCTCGGCGTGGAGAGCCCAGCTGTGGTCGTCAGATCCGAAACCCGGCGCGGGGAGGCGCGGCGGTGGTGTCGTTCCTTGGATCCCGAGCCCGGCGCGGAGCGCCCGGCCGTGTCGAAAGGTCCGAAACCGTGCGTAGGGAGTTGCGGCAGCGGCTCAGGGCAATCGTCATCGGGGGTCGGACGGGTCGGCGTGGACCACACCGGTTTGGCTTTCGCAACACGACCTAGCGGTGGGATAGATCTGCCCAGGCGGGCTATGCCCCCGCGCGGGCTATGCCCCGCGTGGGCTGACGCGGTGGCGGCCGAGCGGGAGCATCAGGGGGCGGCCGCTGGTGGGGTCGGCGATGATCTGGCTGTCGATGCCGAAGACCGTGCGCACCATGTCCGTGGTCAGCACCTCTTCTGGCGAGCCCGACTGATAGACGGTGCCGTCGGCGATGGCGACGAGGTGGTCGGCGTAGCGGGCGGCCAGGTTGAGGTCGTGCAGCACCATCACGATGGTGGTGCCGCTCGACTGGTTGAGGTCGGTCAGCAGGTCCAGCACCTCCACCTGATGGCTCACGTCCAGGAAGGTGGTGGGCTCGTCGAGCAGCAGGAGTTCGGTCTGCTGGGCCAACGCCATGGCGATCCACACCCGTTGACGCTGACCGCCGGACAACTCGTCGACGGCGCGCTCGGCCAGGTCGAGAGTGTTGGTGGCCTCCAGCGCGGCGGCCACGGCCTCGTCGTCCTTGGCAGTCCACCGGGAGAACACCTTCTGGTGCGGATGGCGACCCCGGCCCACCAGGTCGGCGACGGTGATCCCCTCCGGCGCGATGGGCGACTGGGGGAGCAGCCCCAGCGTGCGGGCCAGTTCCTTGGCCGGCATCTGGTGCACCTGCTTTCCGTCCAGCAGCACCTGGCCCTCGCGTGGTGCGAGCAGCCGGGACAGCGAGCGGAGCAGCGTCGACTTGCCGCACGCGTTCGCGCCGACGATCACCGTGATCTCGCCGGGAGGCACGCTCAGATCGAGGCCCTCGATCACCGAGCGGTCGCGATACCCGAGGCTGAGGCGCTGAGCCTCGAGAAGATGGGACCGGGTCACAGCGATCCTCCTGTGCGGTTGGTGCGGATGATGAGATAGACGAGGTAAGGCGCTCCCAGCGCCCCGGTGACGACGCCGACGGGGTAGCGGGCGCCGAAGGCGTACTGGCCGAGCAGGTCGGCCAGCAGCACCAACAGTGCGCCGACCAACGCTGCGGGCACCAGCGGAGAGCCGTGCGGGCCGATGATCCGGGCGGCGATCGGCCCCGACAGGAAGGCGACGAAGGCGATCGGACCCGCAGCCGCCGTCGCGAAGGCGATCAGGCCCACGGCCGAGACGATCAGGATGATCCGGGTGCGCTCGGTGCGCACCCCCAGGGCGGCGGCGGTGTCGTCGCCGAGACGCAGGGCGGCCAGGTTGCGGGCCTGCCCCAGCAGCACGGGGGCGAACACGACGAGCGCGACGATAGCCGGCAGATTGGTCTCCCAGCGCGCGCCGTTCAGGCTGCCCATCAGCCAGCGCATCGCCTCCTGCAGCTCCCATTGCGGGGCCTTGCTCAGGAAGTAGGAGGTCAGCGAGTCGAGCATCGCGGCCATGCCGATGCCGATCAGGATCAGCCGGGTACCTGCCACGCCAGAGCGGAACGACAGCAGGTAGACGGCGATCGCCACCCCCAAGCCGGCCGTGATCGCGAACACCGACACGCCCGTGCCGGAGAGGCCCAGCACGATGATCGCGAACGTCGCCGCCGCGCTGGCGCCGGAGCTGATGCCGATGATGTCGGGGCTGGCCAGCGGGTTGCGCAGCATGGTCTGGAAGGTGACGCCGCCCAGCCCGAAGCTGAGCCCGGCCACCACGGCGAGCACCGCCCGCGGCAGGCGCAGCCGCCCGACGGTGAACGTCGCGCCCGCGACGTCCTGGCCCAGCACCACGCGCACCACGTCGCCCAGCGGATAGAACGTGTTGCCCACCATCAACGAGACGACGAAGAGCGCGACGATCACCACCGCCAAGACAGCCATGATGATCCGGCGGCGGCGTCCGCGGCCACGCCGTCCCGAGGCGACCAGCTCGACGGCCGCCGGAGACGCGGACAACAGCCCTGTGCTCATAGTTCACGCACCTTCTGCCGACGCACGATGGCGATGAAGAACGGCGCCCCGATGAGCGCGGTGATGATGCCGACGTCCACCTCGTCCGGCCGGGCGACGACGCGCCCCACCACGTCGGAGGCGGTCAGCAACGCGGCCCCAGTCAAAGCGGAGAAAGGCAGGAGCCAGCGGTAGTCGGGGCCGACGATGAGGCGACAGACATGCGGAACGACGAGCCCGACGAAGCCGATGGGCCCCGCCACGGCCGTCGCGGCGCCGCAGAGGATCACGGCGCCCAGCGACGCGACGGCCCGTGCCAGCGCCACGCGCTCGCCCAGGCCGGCGGCCAAGTCGTCGCCCAAGGCCAGCGAGTTCAGCGACCGGCCCGACGCCAGCGCGACGATCGTGCCCACGACCAGGAACGGCGCCACCTGCCCGAGGGCGTCGAGGTTGGCACCGCCGACGCCGCCGATCTGCCAGGATCGCACGCTGCCGGCGATGTCGCCGCGCGGCAGCACGATGGCGCTGATGAAGGCGCTGAGGGCGGTGGCCGTCGCGGCGCCGGCGAGGGCCAGTTTCAGCGGCGTGGCCCCGCCGCGGCCGAGCGAGCCGACGAGGTAGACGAACACGGCCGCGACAGCCGCGCCCACGATGGCGATCCAGATGAGCGACGTATAGGTCCACGCCCCGAACCAGGCGATGCCCACCACGACGGCGAGCGAGGCGCCCATGTTCACGCCGAGGATGCCGGGGTCGGCCAGCGGGTTACGGGTGACGCCCTGCATCAGCGCACCGGACAGCCCCAGGGCAGCCCCGACCACGAGAGCGAGCACGGTCCGAAGCACCCGTTTGACGACGGCCGCCTCGCCCAGCCCGTTCGTCGACCCGCCGAGGGCCGCGACGATCTCGTCCCAGGACACCACCCGGGACCCGACGGCGACCGACAGCGCGCAGATGACGGCCAGCGCCACCGCGACGCCGAGGAGCCCGAGCGCGCGCCGCCGCGCCGGACGCCGCAGGACGGCGGCTCCCGGCGCGGCGACCGCGGTCTGCTGGCTCAGCTCTGCGCCTTCACGGCGTTCGCGAGCATCGTCACGTAGTCCTCGAGCACCCACGAGATGGACAGCGGCGTCGGGTTCGCCGCGGTGCCCAGCGGGCCACTGCCGTCGAGGAACACGACCGCGTTGTTCTTGATGGCGGGCATCTGCGAGAGCAGCGGGTCGGCCTTCAGGGTGTCGACCAGGGCCTGGTCGCCGTAGGTGACGATCAGGTCGACGTCGTCGAACATATCCACCTGCTCGGCGCTGACGCTGCCGGAGAACTCGCCGGCCGCGGAGGCTTCGGCGACGGCGGCCGGGGTAGTCAGGCCGAGATCCTCGAAGAAGGCGGCGCGGGTGTCGTTGGCGGTGTAGAAGTTCACCTTGCTGAGGTCGGCGGTGTCGACGTGGGTGACGAACATGGTCGCCTTGCCCTTGAGCTCGGGGTGCTTGGCGACGGTCTCGCCGATCTCAGCCTCCAGGCTGGCGACGAGCGCGTCGCCCTCCTTCTCCATGCCCATGCCCTTGGCGTTGAAGCGGATCACGTCGCGCCACGAGGTCGACCAGGCGGCCTTCGGGTAGGCGACGGTGGGCGCGATCTCGCTCAGGGTGTCGTAGTCCTCCTGCGTCAGGCCCGAGTACGCGGCGAGGATGACGTCGGGCTTGGTGTCGGCCACGGCCTCGAAGTCGATGCCGTCGGTCTCGTCGAAGAGCACGGGCGTCTCGGCGCCCAGCTCGGTGAGCTTCTCGGACACCCAGGGCAGCAGACCGTCGCCGTCGTCGTCGCCGAAGTTGGCGGCGGCCATGCCGACGGGCACCACGCCGAGCGCCAACGGCACCTCGTGGTTGGCCCAGTTGACGGTGGCGACGCGCTCCGGCTTGGCCGGGATGGTCGTGGTGCCGAGCGCGTGCTCGATGACGATGGGGTAGTCGGCGGCCGGGGCCGACGTGCTGGGGGCGGCGGAGCCCGAAGTGGGCGCCTGCGGTGCGGGCGTGGTGGGCGCGGGCGTTCCGCCCGAGCAGGCGGAAAGGGCGAGTGCGGCGGCGCCGAACGCGGCGGCGAGCAGTCTACGAATGCGCATGAGCGGAAGTTCTCACTTTCGACGAGGAGGGGCACGCCTCGCGGCCGACACGCGGCCGGATTTAGGTTAGGCAATGCTTACCTAATACCCTAGACAGAGAGGCATCGCCTTCGCAATCGCGCTGATCGGACCCGATTATCGCGTTTCGGACATCTGAGCGAGGAATCTGCTGGGCACGAGGCCGGTCGTGCGTCGAAACGCGGCCGCGAACGCGCTCGGCGAGGTGTAGCCGGTGAGCTCGGCCACGTCGAGCAGGCTGAGACCGCTGTCGAGCAGGAGGACGGCGTTCTGGGCGCGCAGGCGCGCCTGCCACTCGCGGAACCCGAGCCCCGTCTCCTGCTGGAACGCGCGCGTCAGCGTGCGCGTGCTGACGCCCAGGGCGTCGGACCAGTCGCTCAGCCGGCGCGTGTCGCCCGGGTCGGCGGTGAGCGCGTCGACGATCGGGCGCAGCAACTCGCTGGTGGGCAGGTGGACGAGCAGCGGGTCGGGAGAGGGCTTCAGGACGTCGAGGATCATCGCCTCGGTCAGGGAGCGCGACGCCTCGGAGAGCCCCTCGTCGTCCAGCCGGTCGAGGAGCTGGGAGAGCAGCGGAGTGATCTCGACAGCGACCGGCGTGGGGGAGAGGGACGGCACGGCGTTCACCGCGAAGTGTGCGGTCCGGTACCACGTGCCCGCGGGTGCCCAGCCCGCGTGCAGCACACCCGCGGGGACCCACAGCCCGTCGTGGCTCGTGATCGTCCAGGTGCGGGCGCCGACGGTGATCGTCGAGACGCCCCGCGTGTTCCACAGCAGCTCGTGGGTGGGGTGCGCGTGATGGTCCCACGTGGTGTCGAGAGCGAGCTGCTCGCCCATGCCCGCGATCGTGAAGGGAACATCGATCTCGCCCGCGCGGAACGTGGGAAGGGTGAGCCTGACGCTCTTGCGTGCGGCCACGGGCTACGCCTCGGCGTCGACCTTCGCGTCCTGCCGGGGTACCACCACTTCGTTGATCACCATGAGGATCGACGCCGTCACGGGGACGGCGATGAGGGCGCCCAGCAGGCCGAGGAGAGCCGCGCCCACCATGGCGCTGATCAGCACCAGCGCGCCGGGGATGGACACCGCCTTGTTCATCACCCGGGGGGTCAGCACGTAGGCCTCCAGCTGCATGTAGGCGAAGTAGACGCCGACGAACACCAGGCCGATCCAGCCGACGGTGAAGAGCGCCACCAGGCTGGCGATCACCCACTGGAGCACCGAGCCGATCATCGGGATCATCGTCACCAGCAGCGCCATTGCGCCGAGGAGGGCCGCGAACGGGACGCTGAGGACCGTGAGCAGCAGGAAGGAGACGACGGCGTTGCAGACGGCGAGGATCGCCATGCCGGAGACGTAGCTGCCCACCGATTCCGTGAGCTGGTCGGTGACGCGCGAGACCTGCGGCCGGGCGTGCGCGGGGCTCAGCCGGACGACGGCCTTCTTCATCTGGTCCATGGAGCCGAGGAAGTAGAGCGTGAGGACGAGCACCAGCAAGGCGCCGGACACACCGCCGATGATGCCCGAGCCGACGGCCAGCGCGCCGCCGCCGATCACGGCGAGGTTGGACGGATCCGACAGCCAGGTCTTGGCCTGGGTGAGCAACTGCTCGTAGAGGTCGGACTGCCCGCTGGCCGCGATGATCCGCTGGAACCAGCCCTGGTCCTGCAGCGACGTCAGGTAGCCGGGGAAGGCCGTGACGAGCTCGGTGATCTGGATCACGGCGACAGGGATCACGAGCGCGAGGAGCACGGCCAGGATGAGGGCGAGGACGAGGAAGACGACGGCGATCGCTGCGCCGCGGCCGAGCTTGCGTCGCTCGAGCCAGCCGATCATCGGCTCGAGCGCCATCGCCACGAACAGCGCGACGCCGATGGTGACGAGCACCGTCGAGAGGGTGCCGAGCGCGCCGGCCAGGCCGATCGCGATCAGGCCGCCGACGGTGGCCGCGAAACCTATCGACAAAGGACGCGCGATGTGGATGCGGCCGCGCTGGCGCGGGGTGGGGACCGCCTGCTGCTCCTGGGACATATCGCGCAGTCTAGTGTCGAGCTCCGCGGTCAGAACAGGTTGACGAGAGCAACAAAGGTGGCTGTGCCCGCGCCGACGCTGAGCAGTGTCCTCCGGCCGAACAGGAGATGCACGGCGATCGTCACCGCGGTCGCCACGAGGGCCTGCGGCAGTCGGCCCGCGCTCGGGCCTGCGTTCTGGAACGTGGCGAGCGCCAGCACGGTGAGGATTCCGACGGGTAGCCAGGCGGCCATGGCGGTCACGAACCGCGACTCTGCCAGCGGCTGGAGCGCGAGGAAGGGGAGTGCGCGCAGGGCGAACGTGATGAGGAACCCGACGGCGAGGACGCCCGCGACGTACCAGAAGTTAGGCATCGGCGCGGGCCTCCTGGTTCCTCGTCAGGGCGAAGCGGCCCACCAGCCCGCCGAGCAGAAGCAGCAGCGCCGCGAAAAGCGCCGCCTGTGGCACCACCGCCGACGCCACGACGTAGCAGACGGCGGCGAGCACGGCCGACGGGAGTTGCGCCACCGTCCGGCAGGCGTCGAGCGCGAGCGTGATGAACAGCGCTGTCAGCGCGAATTCCAACCCTTCGATGGGCGCGGGCAGCAGGGAGCCGAGCAGCACCCCGGTGAGGCCGCCCAGCACCCAGTACGACTGCAGCGAGGCTTGGAGGGCGATCAGCCGCCAGGACGTCCAGCCCTCCGGCTGCGCCGACGTCACGGCGTAGGTCTCGTCGGTCAGCCCGTAGAGCGAGTAGAACCGTGCGACGGGGTTGCGCACCACCCGCAGAGGGGACCCGAACGCGTAGAAGACGTGCCGGAAGTTCACCAGCAGCGTGGTCAGCGCGACGGTGAGCAGGGAGTGGCACTGGCGATCATCCCGACGAGCAGCAGCTCGATCGATCCCGCATAGACAAAGATCGACAGCGCCGGCGCCGTCCACCACGGCAACCCTTGCTGGGTGACGAGGAGCCCGAGCGCCACACCCAGTGGGTACAGGCCCAGGCCCGCGGCCAGCGACGCGCCGACGCCCGCGCGGAGCTCTGCGCGTCGCGACCCGGGTGTGCTCACCCGGCCATCCTGGCCCACGCAGCGGTCGCCCTCAAATCGACCCAGCGCTATAATTCTGTACATGACGACTCTCTCGCTGGCCGACGCTCGCGCGAACCTTTCGCGGCTCGTCGATTCGGCCGTACGCACACATGAGCGATTCGATGTCACGCGCAACGGTGATCGCGTTGCGGTGCTGTTGAGTGCCGACGACTACGACTCGCTGTTGGAGACCGTCGAGATCCTGAGTGTGCCCGAGGAAGTGGGCGCGATCAGGCAGGGGATCGCTGATCTTGCGGCCGGAGACGTCTCGGATGCCGACGAGGTACGCGCGGCGCTGATCGCCAGCGGCCGACTCACGTCGTGAGGGACGTGTACAGCGTCGTCTTCACCCGGTCGGCACGGAGGGCCCTCGAACACGATCTGCCGGAAAAGGTCGCCGCCGCGGCCTTCGAGTTCATCATGGGCGCGCTCAGGGAGAATCCGCAGCGCGTGGGCAAGCCGTTGCGAGAACCGCTGGCGCCGCTGTACTCCGCGCGCCGTGGCGAGTACCGCGTGGTGTACGAGATCGCGGAACAGCGCCTGATTGTGACGGTGGTGTCCGTCGTCCACCGACGCGACGCCTACCGATAGGCGAGTGGTCGCGAAGAACCGGGCCGCCTGTCCTAGGGCAAAATGACATAATGTTGCTTATCGGACAGATGGTCAGGGGTGAGTGGGTGTCGCGCCCAGCAATCAATCTCCTACGTTGACGGCCCGCCCGTCGGCCGGTATTGAGCGTCGAGTTGGGCTCGCAGCGCTGAGGTCAGACCCTCGACGGTAACGTCAACCTCCGGGCGGATGAATGTCTCCGGCGTCACTGCGACGCGCTGCAGTTCGACGCGTGTGTTTCCGTTCATCGCGACCTGCAAGCCGTCGAGCGCGTAGCCGCAGTGCCGCGATACGGCCAGCGATGCCTCGTTGCCCACGACGGCGCTCGACTCGGCCCGCACCGCACCGAGATGGTCGAACGCGAGGACCAGCGCCATCTGTCGCATGAGCGTGCCCAAGCCGCGGCCTTGGGCGTCGAGGCGGAGGTACGAGCCTGAGGAGATGACGCGTCGCCGTGCGAAGTCCTTCGCGCTGATGTCCTGTGAGCCGACGAGCCGGTCGCCCTCGAAGACGCCGAACCGCAGCGCCCAGTCCTCCGGCTTGATGTCGGCACGGCTGTGCCAGAGGAACTGGAGCGAGTCGAGCCGCCGGACCTCCGGATCTCGCGCCCACCAGGCGAAGACGTGCGGAGCGGTCTCGTCGGCGAACAGGCGCGCCGAGACCAGTTCCGCGTATGCGGGCACGTCGGTGTCCCGAAACAACCGCAGTGTGAGATCCCCCGCCGCCACCCGGAGCCCAAGCGGCGGGTACAAACGGGCCAGCTCGTCCGAGATCATCTGTTCACCCTAGCGCCGGCCGCCGCTACGAGACACTCGCGAACGCCGAGCTCATGAATCCTCACGACCTCACCCGTTTCGGGAGGACCTGGTCGGCGCGGGCGCGGTCGAGGTCGGTCTCGTAGGGATCGGTGCTCTTCACGACGGCATCACGGATGCCCAGCGCGGCCGCGACGTTACGGCAAAAGCGTCTGTCTGTGAGGCGTAAAGGTCGGGCGACGGCGTGGCTGCGCCAGGTGTGGGAGCGACCGGGAACGCAGATGCTGCCTATGCCGCGAGCGCTGTGCATATTGCGCAGTGCTCGCCACATAGGCAGCATCGTGGGATCAGAAGTTGATCATCTGGCCGGCGATGCCGTGCGCGGCCTCCTTGATGGCCTCAGACAGCGTCGGGTGCGCGTGGATGTTGTGCGCGATCTCGTCGGCGGTCAGGTCGTAGGCCTGCGCCAGGGTCAGCTCGGGCAGCAGCTCGGTGACGTCGGGCCCGATCATGTGGGCGCCCAGGATCTCGTTGTACCGGGCGTCGGCCACGATCTTCACGAAGCCCACGCCCTCGCCGAGGCCCCACGCCTTGCCGTTGGCGGCGAACGGGAACTTGGCCACCTTGACGTCGTAGCCCTTGTCCTTGGCCTGCTGCTCGGAGTACCCGAAGGACGCGATCTGCGGCTGGGAGTAGGTGGCGCGCGGGATCATGTCGTAGTTGATCGGGTGGGTGTGCTCCCCCGCGATCGCCTCCGACGCGACGATGCCCTGCGCCTCGGCGGTGTGCGCCAGCATCATCTTGCCGGTGCAGTCGCCGATGGCGTAGAGGTTCGAGACGTTGGTGCGCATCTGGTCGTCGATGGCGATGGCGCCGCGCTCGGTGAGCTGGACGCCGGTGTTCTCCAGGCCGTAGCCCTGGGTGCGCGGCGCGAAGCCGATGGCGGACAGGAAGCGGTCGGCCTCCAGGACCTGCTGGGGGCCGCCCTGGGCGGGGCTGACAGTGACTCGCACGCCCGAGCCGGTGTCCTCGATCGTCTCCACCTTGGTGGAGGTGAGCACGGTCACGCCGAGCTTCTTGTAGGCCTTGGCGAGCTCCGCGGAGACCTCGGCGTCCTCGGTCGGCACCATGCGGTCCAGGAACTCGACGATGGTCACGTTCGCACCGAACTGGCTGAGGACGTAGGCGAACTCGGTGCCGATGGCGCCCGAACCGCCGATGATGATCGACCCCGGAACCTGGTCGGAGAGGATCTGCTCCTCGTAGGTCACGACGTTGGCCGAGCGCTGCGTGCCAGGCAGCATGCGGGTGGTGGCGCCGACGGCGATGATCGCGTCGGCGAAGGTGACCGAGCGGCGCTCGCCGTTGTCGTTCTCCACCGAGATGGTGTTGGCGTCGACGAAGGTGCCCCAGCCGTCGATCTCGGTGATCTTGTTCTTCTTCATCAGGAAGTGGATGCCCTTGGTCATCCGGTCCGACACCGCGCGGCTGCGGCTGAAGGCCTTGCCGTAGTTGAACGAGACCTCCCCCTCGATGCCGTAGGTGTCGGCCTCCTTCAAGACGATGTGCGCCAGCTCGGCGTTGCGCAGCAAGGACTTGGTCGGGATGCAGCCCACGTTGAGGCACACGCCGCCCCAGTAGCGCTTCTCGATGACGGCCACCTTCTTGCCCAGCTGGGCTGCGCGGATGGCCGCGACATAACCACCGGGGCCGGCCCCGAGGACAACGACGTCGAAATCAAAGGTCATGGGGCCAACCTTAGCCCTCTCCCCCGTCGCCGTGGCGGCGTGTTCTGCGCCGCCCTCGCCGCCGTAATCCCAGAATTATCTCATTCATGAGATAGTCTGGCCGGCATGAGCGCAACGAGTGAGTCCATCGGCCGCATGATCCGAGACGCCCGCACCTCGCGCGGCTGGTCGCAACAGCGGCTGGCCGAGGAGCTGGGCTCCGTGCAGAGCGCCGTGCACCGCATCGAGACCGGCCAGCAGAACCTGTCGCTGAGCATGATCGACCGGCTCGCCGAGGCCCTCGACATGCCGCTCATCCAGACCGCCACCCAGGGCAGTGTGAACTTCGAGATCGAGGGCCCGACGACGCTGTCCGGCGAGATCGACGTCCGCACGTCCAAGAACGCCGCCATGGCGCTGCTGTGCGCGAGCCTGCTGAACCACGGCCGCACCGTGCTGCGCGGCATCGCGCACATCGAGGAGGTCGACCGGATCTGCGAGGTGCTGACCTCTATCGGCGTGCAGCTGTCCTGGATCGGCGACGGCCGCGACCTGGAGATCCGCCGCCCCGCCACGCTGCACCCCGAGACCATCGACGAGCGCGCGGCCCGCCGCACGCGCTCCATCCTCATGTTCCTCGGCCCGCTGCTCCACGAGTGCGACCAGTTCCGCCTGCCGTACGCCGGCGGCTGCGACCTCGGCGCCCGCACGGTCCACCCGCACCTGTCCGCGCTGCAGCGCCTGGGCCTGACGGTCACCGCGACCGACGGCAACTACCACGCCGCCGTCACGCCGGTGACCGAGGACCTGCGCCGGATCACGCTCATCGAGCGCGGCGACACCGTCACCGAGAACGCCATCATGGCCGCCGCCCGCACCCCGGGTGTGACCGTGCTGCGCAACGCGTCCGGCAACTACATGGTCCAGGACCTTCTGCTTCTTCCTGCAGCTGCTCGGCGTCGAGATCGACGGCGTGGGCACGACGACGCTCACCATCCGCGGCGTCGAGCACATCGACCGCGACATCGAGTACTACGTGTCCGAGGACCCGATCGAGGCCATGAGCCTGCTGACCGCCGGCATCGTGACCCGCTCCGAGATCACCGTGCGCCGCTGCCCCATCGAGTTCCTCGAGGTGGAGTTCGCAATCCTCGACGAGATGGGCCTGCAGTTCGAGTCGTCGCCCGAGTACGCCAGCCGCAACGGCAAGACCCGGCTGATCGACGTCACGGTCAAGCCGTCGGATCTCACCGCCCCGCGCGACAAGATCCACCCGATGCCGTTCCCCGGGCTGAACATCGACAACCTGCCGTTCTTCGCGGTCATCTGCGCCACGGCCACCGGCCAGAGCGTCATCTACGACTGGGTCTACGACAACCGCGCCATCCATCTGGCGAAGCTCTCCGAGCTCGGCGCGAACCTCCAGCTGATGGACGCCCACCGCCTGCTGATCATCGGCCCCACCGCCTGGCGCGGCCGCAACATCGACACGCCGCCCGCGCTGCGCCCGGCCGTTTGCGTGCTGCTCGCCGCCCTCGCGGCGCGCGGCACCACGAACCTGATGGACGTCTACGTCATCAACCGCGGCTACGAGGACCTGCCGCAGCGGCTGAACAAGCTGGGCGCCAAGATCAACGTCTTCTGGGGATCCGCCGACGAGGACTGACCTCGACCGCAGGGCTCAGAGGGCGACGGCCTCGAACGTGAAGCGCGGATTCACCAGGTCGTCCTGCGCGGCGACCAGTCGCAACTCCGGATGGCCCGACGCGGTGGTGGCCTCGAGTACCGAGTAGACGATCGACGCCGTGGCGCTCAGCGCGCGGCCCAGGTCGCGCGCGTCCAGCCAGTGCGCCAGGAACATTGCGGTGGTCAGGTCGCCCGAGCCGGTGAACGTGCGCGGCAGCAGCGGGGTCGACACGAGCCAGGCCCCCTCCGGGCCGACGGCCAGCATGCGCACGGCGTCGTCCGCCAGGTCCTCCCCCATCACCGAGGTCACCACGACCACCTCCGGCCCGCGGGCCCGCAACTCGTCGGCGGCCGCGCGCACGTCGGCCAGCGAGGAGGTGGTCCTGCCCGTCAGGAACTCCAGCTCGAACTGGTTGGGCGTCATGATGTCGGCCGCGCCGACGACGCTGTCGCGCCAGAACTCGGGGATGCCGGGGCGCGCGTAGAAGCCGCGGCCGACGTCGCCCATCACCGGGTCGGCGCAGAAGATGGCATCGGGGTTGGCGCCCTTCACGAGCGCGGCCGCGTCGAGGATCACCTGGCCCACCTCGGGGGTGCCCATGTAGCCGGTGAGCAGCGCGTCGACCTGGCCGAGCACGCCGCGGTCGCCGATGCCCTGCACGACCTCCCACACGTCGGCGGCCGGGATCAGCGGCCCGCGCCAGGCGCCGTAACCGGTGTGGTTCGAGAAGTTGACCGTGTAGACCGGCCAGACGTCGACGCCCACGCGTTGGAGCGGGAACACGGCGGACGAGTTGCCCGCATGGCCGTAGGCGACGGCCGACTGGATCGAGAGCACTGTTGACACGCCGACATCCTAAGCCCGGACGGCCAAGGCGCCCTCGACGACGTGTGGGCCTGGTCGTCGCGGTGGACCGCGGAAACCGCCCCTGGCGGAATGCCCTCCTGCATCAATAGACTCCCCCGATATGGCAGTGGTTTACGGGGACTATCTCTCCCCAGAGTTCGTCGCGATGGCGCATCGCGGAGGATCACTGCTCACGGCGAACCTCGGCATCGAGAACACGGTGCGCGCGTTCGCCAACGCCGTCGAACTCGGGTTCACGTACCTGGAGACCGACGTGCACGCCACGGCCGACGGCGAGCTGGTGGCCTTTCACGACCCGAACCTCGAACGGGTGACGGGCTACGACAGCCCCATCCACGACCTGACGCTGGCTGAAGTCCTCGAGCTGCGGGTGGGCGATCGCGAGCCGATCCCCACGCTCGCCGAGCTGTTGGAAACCTTCCCAGACGCCCGGTTCAACATCGACATCAAGCACCCCGCCGCGATGGAGCCCCTCGTCGACGCGATCGTGCGGCACGCCGCGCAACGCCGCGTCTGCGTCGGCTCCTTCTCCCGGCAATGCCTCCGCCGCTTCCGGGCGCGGATCCCCGAGGTGCCGACATCCGTGTCGACGGTGGGGGTCGCCGCCCTCGCCTTCGGCCAGATGCCGCCCAACGGCCAGGTGTTCCAGATGCCGATGTCGTATCCCATCGGCCCCGTCAACGTCGACCTGATCACCCCGCGCACCATCGAACGCATCCACGCCACCGGGCGCAAGGTGCACGCGTGGACGATCGACGACCCGACGACGATGCACCAGCTGATCGACTGGGGCGTCGACGGCATCATCACGGATCGCCCCGATTCGCTCAAAGACGTTCTGTCGGCGCGCGGGATGTGGTCTACTCGGTAAGGAACGTTTGGACTCTCGGTTTCGTTTAGGAGATTGAGAGTACGCACGAGGAGGAAAACATGGCAGATCGTGCATTGCGCGGTGTCGGCCTCGGCTCGAAGACCTTCGAGGACGAGCAGGGCGTCGAGTTCGCGGAGCGCCAGCACCTGGCGTTCGACTGCCCCAAGGGGCACCACTTCGAGGTGACGTTCTCCGTCGAGGCCGAGCTCCCCACCGAATGGGAGTGCAAGAAGTGCGGCCTGATGGGTGTGAGATCCGACGGCGTCGTGGGCGAGGAGAAGGTCGTCAAGCCGGCCCGCACGCACTGGGACATGCTGCGTGAGCGGCGCTCCATCCCGGAGCTCGAGGACATCCTCGCTGAGCAGCTGACCAAGCTGCGCGAGTCGGACCGCATCTACTGAACCAACGACACAGGCGCCCTCCCCCAACAGGGAGGGCGCCTTGCTGTTTGGGGTGTGGGGCCGGTCAGCGGTCGTCGGGCTCGACGATCGTGCCCTCGACCACCTCGCCGTCGACCTGCGTCGGCAGCTCGGGAATCAGCGTCTCCGGGGCGGCCTGCTCTGCGACGACCTCGCCCTCGATGACGACGGGACGCACGCCCTGCCGCTCCAGTGAGCGCGAGGCGAACCACATGATCGCCTGCCGCACGAACGGTCGGGTGAAGGGCAGGAGGAAGAGCAGCCCGACGATGTCGGTCAGCAGACCCGGTAGGACGAGCAGCACGCCGCCGACCACGACGAGAGAGGCGTCGGCGAGGCGGCCCGTGGGCAGCTGACCCTGCTGGACGGCCTCGAGGATCGCTCCTTTGGCCTTGCTCCATTCGCGGCGCATCAGCAGCAGCCCGAGGGCCGCGGAGCCGAAGAGGACGACGACCGTCCACCACCCGATGGCGTGCGACACCCACATCAGGCCGACCACCTCGGCGATCGCCAGCACGACCAGCAGGAAGCCGAGGAGGCCGAAGCCGAACCGCCCGAACACGGCTCAGGCTTTCCCGCGCCGGTTCCGGCGGAGAAGGCCGAGGAGTTGCCGGGCCCGGTACTCGACCCCCCACAGCGTGGTGCGGATGAGGGCCTCGACGACGATGTTGCGGCTCATCTTCGAGTCGCCGAACTCGCGCTCCACGAATTCGATCGGCACCTCGACGACGCGGAAGCCCTTGCGAACGGCGCGCCACACCAGGTCGATCTGGAAGCAGTAGCCCGCCGAGGCCACCTCCTCGAGGCTGATGCCGCGCAGCGTGCTGGCGCGGAACGCGTTGAAGCCGCCGGTGGTGTCCTTCACGGGGATGCCCAGCCAGGCGCGGGTCCAGATCGACGCGCCCCGGGACAGGAACTCGCGCGACTTCGGCCAGTTCACCACCGACCCGCCGCGGACCCAGCGTGAACCCTTGACCATGTCCGCGCCGGCGCGCAGCGCGTCCAGCAGCAGCGGGAGCTGCTCGGGCTGGTGCGAGCCGTCGGCGTCGTGCTGCACGAGGACGTCGTAGCCCTCGTCGAGCCCCCAGTGGAAGCCCGCGAGGTACGCGGCGCCCAGCCCCTGCTTGCCCTTCCTGTGCATCACATGCACGTGCTCGTCGGCTTCGGCCAGCCGGTCGGCGATGGTGCCGGTGCCGTCGGGCGAGTTGTCGTCGGCGATCAGGATGTGGGCGTCGGGAACCGCCCTCCGGAGGCGGTTGGTGATGCTCTCGACGTTCTGGGCCTCGTTGTACGTGGGGATGATCACGAGAACCCGGTCGAGGGCGTCCTTGTTGGTCATGTGTGTCCTCATAGGTTGCGTTCGGGCTATGTTACCGGGCGTCGTCGGGCTTCCTGAGGGCCCCTGCGACGGCGGCGACGAGCGTCACCACGAGGGCGGCCCAGGACAGCGCGGGCGCGACGTACACCGAGGCGTTCACGTTGTCGCGCAGCCCCATCTCGAAGATCCGGGTGTCGGCGGTGAACTCGGTCGTGGGATCGACGACGCGGCCCTTGGCGTCGATGAGCGAGCTGACGGAGTTCAGCGTCGAGGCCGCCACCTCGCGGCCCAGTTCCATCGCCCGGACACGGTTGATCGTGAGCTGCTGGTGGACCTGGAACGTGCCGCCGTAGGTATTGGTGTTGGACTGCGAGACGACGATCTGGGCGCCGTGGCGCGCCACGTCGTAGCTGGTTTCGTCGTAGGCCAGCTCGAAGCAGATGATGGTGCCGACCTTGAGCCCCGGGAAGCCCGCCACCGGGCCGCTGACCACGCCGGGCCCGTCGCCGGGGATGGACTGCCGGCCGATCTGCTCGAGGATCGGCAGCCGCGGCAGCAGGACCTCGCGGAAGGGGATCCACTCGCCGAACGGCACCAGGTCGCGCTTGTGGTAGGCCTCCCCCGGGCCCGTCGTCGGGTCCCACCAGAGGCTGGTGGTCTGCCGGGAGTCGGGCACGGGCCCGTCGGTCACGGCGCCCACGAAAATGGGCACGCCGGCGATGGTGGCCGCCGTGTCGACGAGCTCACGGGTCTCAGCGTCGGTGATCGGATCGACGTCGGTGGCGTTCTCGGGCCACAGCACGAACGACAGCTGCGTGCCCGCCGCACGCGCCTCGGCCACGGCGTGGATGGTCTCGCTCAGCGCGTTGTTGGTGACCGAGCGCGCATAGCTGGCGGTGCCCTTCTCGGCCCGGTTCACGTTCGGCTGCACCATGGCGACGGTGACGTGCTCCGTGGGCGTGGCGATGGGGATGAGGTTCAGCAGTCCGCCGATGGCCACGGGGGCGCCGGCGAAGGCGAAGGCCCGCAGCCGCACGGCGCTGTCCACCGCGGCCAGGAGCACCAGGTGCGAGAGCAGGGCGACGAGGTAGCTGACTCCGGCGACGCCGACCCAGGCGTACCACCCGCTGAGTGGTTGATCGATCGCCGTGTAGCCCAACCTTGCCCAGGAGAAGCCGCCGAACGGCACCTTGCCGGCCGCGAACTCCATGGCCACCCAGGCCGCGGGCGCGAGCACGTACCAGGCCCGCAGACGGGTGATTCGCGACAGCGCGAGGCCGAGAAGCCCCCACCACAACGACAGGAACCCGATCAGCGCCACCCCCACCCACACGCCGAGGACGGAGATCCAGGAGACAGTGAGCGTGTTGGCGGCGAGCCCCGCGAGGTAGCCGAGGCCGAACGCCCGGCCCGGTCGCCGGCCCGCCATCAGCCAGGTGAACGCGGCGACGCCCACCATGGTGAGCGACCACAGCCCCATCGGGGCCTGGCCGGCGCCGACGAGCAGCCCGACGACAATCGCGAGGGGCAGCGTCACGATGGCGGGCAGCGCACGACGGGTAAGCACGGGCAGAGCCTACCTAACGTGCGACGATGGAGCCTGTGAGCACGCTGATGGCCTTCGACACGTCGTATCTGTACTTCCGGGCATTCTTCGGCGTCCCCGCGACGTTCCGCGCCCCCGACGG
This sequence comes from Arachnia sp., assembly GCA_047602285.1. Taxonomy (GTDB): domain Bacteria; phylum Actinomycetota; class Actinomycetes; order Propionibacteriales; family Propionibacteriaceae; genus Arachnia. Next base: position 211,981 of record JASGHR010000001.1, on the reverse strand, counting down.
GCAGCCGGTCAACGCGGTGCGCGGCACGTTGGACTTCATCAGCCGTCTCGCGGCCCAGTACTCCCCCGACGTGCTGGCCTGCGCCTGGGACGACGACTGGCGCCCGCAGTGGCGTGTCGACCTCATCCCGTCGTACAAGACGCACCGGGTGGTTGAGGTGGAGGGACAGGCGCAGGAGTCTGTCGAGGACGACCTGAGCCAGCAGGTGCCGATCATCCGCGAGTGCCTGACTGCCGTCGGCCTGCCCATCGTCGGCGCGGCCGAACACGAGGCCGACGATGTGCTCGCCTCGCTGGCGCGGCAGCACGACGGCGCGTCGCTCGTCGTCACCGGCGACAGGGACCTGTTCCAGCTGGTCGGCGAGCGCACCAGCGTCGTGTACGTGGCCCGCGGTGTCGCGAAGCACGAGCTGGTGACGCCCGAGATCCTGGCCGAGAAGTACGCGCTCTCCCCCGACCGGTACGTCGACTTCGCGGTACTGCGCGGCGACCCTTCCGACGGCCTGCCGGGTGTCAAGGGCATCGGCGAGAAGAGCGCCGCGGCCCTGGTCGGCGCCTACGCCACGTTGGAGGAGATGGTGGCCGCCGCGGTCGATCCCGCGTCGGGCATGTCGCCGGCCGTGCGGTCCAAGCTGCTGGCCGACGTCGACTACCTGGGACGCGCCCGCGAGGTGGTCACCTGTGTCGACTCACTGGATCTGCCCGATCTCGCCCGCCGTCCGGTCGACCACGACCGTGTCGCCGAACTGACGGATCGCTACGCCCTCGGCAGCGCACTGACCAGGCTGGCCGACACGATCGGTTGAGCATGGTTCACGTTCGACCTGCCTCAGCGGGGTGCGTGGAGGAGGTACAGCGAGGAGCTGGCCACGAGGTTGGCCGCCAGCGTTCCCAGCCGGTGGGGGTGGCCCTCGGCGTTGAGCGGGATGCGCTTGTCGATGGCCATGCCGAGGCTGGCGAACAGCGGTTCGAGGTCGGGCAGCGACGAGTGGTGCAGGTTCGGGGTGTCGTACCACTCGAATGGCAGGTCGCGGGACATCGGCATCCGTCCGCTGAGGAGCCGCAGTCTGTTGCGCCAGTACGCGAAGTTCGGCATCGAGACCACCGAGTGGACGGCGATGCGGCCCATCTCCGCCAGCACGCCGCGCGGCCGGCGCACGGTCTGGAGCGTGCGGGACAGGACCACGAAGTCGTAGGAGTCGTCGGCGAACTCGTCCAGCTGCGAGTCGAGGTCCAGCTGGATGACGTCGACGCCGCGGCGCAGGCAGGCCCGCAGGTTGCCGCTGTTCATGTCGACGCCGGTACCGGTGCAGCCCTTGCCCGCCAGCATGCTCAGGAGATCGCCGTTGCCGCAGCCCAGGTCGAGCACGCGGGAGCCGGGCGGAATCATGTCGGCTATCACGGTGAGGTCGGCGCGGGTCACGACAGCTCCTCCGAGGCGCGGTCGAGGTAGGCGCGCACCGTCTCGTGGTAGTCCTCCACCTCGAGAAGGAACGAGTCGTGGCCCCAGGGCGAGGCGATCTCGCGGAACGACGTCGGCAGCCGCTCCCCCTCCAGGTGCCGCACGATGCGCCGGGAGTGCTCCGTGGAGAAGCGCCAGTCGGAATCGAAACTCACGACGAGGAAGCGCACCGGGTCGGCGCGCAGGGCGTCGGCCCAGCCGTCCTCGGCGAACGGATCGAAATAGTCCATGACCCGCGTCAGGTAGAGGTAGCTGAGCGGATCGAAGCGGCTGAGGAAGCGCTCGCCCTGATGCTCGAGGTAGCTCTCTACGGCGAAGTCCACGCCGAAGTTCGGCGTCAGGCTGCCCTCCTGGGGCGACCGGCCGAACTTCTCTTGGAACGCCGTCTCCGAGAGATACGTGATGTGCGCCATCATCCGCGCCACGGAGAGACCCTTGCGCGGGAAGGTGCCGCGGCTGAGGAAACGGCCGTCGTTGAACGCCGAGTCGCGCATGATCGCCTGCCGACCCACGGCCGAGAAGGCGATGTTCTGGGCCGTCAGGCGGCTGGACGCGGCGAAGATCAGCGCCCTGCCCATGTCCTCGGGGTGGTCGATGGCCCAGCGCAGCACCTGCATCCCGCCGAGCGATCCCCCGACCACCGCGGCGAACCTCTCGATACCCAGGTGCCGGGCCAGCCCGCGGTGCACGCTGACGAAGTCCGCCATGTCGAGCAGCGGGAAGTCGAGCTCGTACGGCGCGCCGGTGCGCGGATCCGTCGACGACGGCCCCGTGGTGCCCTGGCAGCCGCCCAGGATGTTGGACGCCACGACGAACCAGACGTCGGTGTCGATCGGCTTGCCGGGGCCGATCATGTTGTCCCACCACCCGGGCCGGTCCGCGCCCTCGTGGAGGCCGGCCGCGTGGGCGTCGCCGGTCAGCGCGTGGCAGATGTAGACGGCATTGCTGCGGTCGGCGTTGAGCCTGCCGTACGTCTCGTAGGCCACGTCGACGCGCGGCAGCGTCGCGCCGCTCCGCAGGACGAAGGGGGACGACTCGTCGAACACCGTCGCGGACCGCGTCTCGACGACGCCGACGCTCGCAGGTTCGGTTACGCTCACGGGCCCCATTGTTGCGCAGTATCGCGCGACTCGCCGCACGGTGAGCGCTCGGCCTGTTCGCCGCCCTACGGGACGGCCTTGATCGGTCCCGAGCCCGGGTTGGCGGCGACTCCCTGAAGGTGACGCTGATAGTCGGCTCGGGCGCCCGCCAGGTCCGCGATCGAGCGGAAGGCGTAGTCCACCATGGCGCCGTTCTCGGTCTCGGCTCGCACCCAGAATGCGCCGATGGCCGCCTGGGCCGGGTTGTAGCCGTAGGTGGTCACGTGGTAGCTGCCGGTGGTGGGATCGCGATAGCGGATCCGGGCGCTGACCGGGCTTGTGATCACCGTCGAAGGCCTGCCTTGCAGCACGTCGGCGATGTGCGTTTCACCGTAGTCCTGGAGCAGGACAGCGAAGTCGCCGAACGGCGTCCCGTTGCTCTGCACACCACCGGAAGGAAACTGAACCGCCCAGTTGCGCTCCGGGTGATAGTGCTCGACGAGCAGCCACCGATCGCCGCCGGCGCCCGGAAGGCCGGCCATGTGCGGGACCTGGCCGTCGTTGAAGTTGCCCGAACCCTGGACCACCGCGTGCTCGCCGGTGCGCGCGTTGCGGTAGATGCCCACCTCACGCGCGGGCGTCACCTCTACCAGCGCGATGTAGTGCAGCTCCGCTTCACCGAAGCCGGCGTGGAGCGACACGTCGCCGGCCTGCCTCAGGCCGAGGCCGTACGCCTTCATCCAGTACTCGCGGAACGTCATCTTGGCCAGCCGGAGCATCTCGCTGACACGGTTGCCTTTGGCCAGCGGTCCGGTCAGCGGCCCGGCTCCCTGGAAGCGCCCCACGAACGCGCGGAGCTTCTTCACGGCCTCCGCTGCCTTCTGATCCTTGGTGGCTCGGGAGGACAGCATGACGAGCATGTCCTCGGGACTGAGCCCGGTGCGCAGCGCCACCTGCCCGGGCTCCATGGCGCTCAGCGCATCGGCCAGGGCTGTCGTCCGCTCGACACCGGACATCTTGGTGACGAATCCGAGGTTGCTGCCGGCCGGCGCGTGCGCGCCCCGCAGCACCCCTATGCCCTCTTCCGCGATGGCCGTGATGACGCCGAACTGGTACATCAGGGCGTCGAGTTCGGCCTTTCCTGCGGCCGCGGGCGACACGACGGCGGTGTCGTCGGAGACGGAAGACTCCGCCGCGCGCGTCAGGTTCTGGGCGTTGAAGGTGGCGATGGCTGCGCCCGCGGCCGCGGACGCGACGTTGGCGCCGGCCAGGATCGCGCCCAGGATGGGGGCGGCCGCCCCTGCGGTGCCGATGACGGCGCCGGCCAGCATCAGGGCCCACCCGATGTTGTCCATGGTCCGGTCGAGCGAGGACGCGTCGTCCTCGACGGCGCTCTGGGTCGCCAGCCGGACGTACGGACTCGCCCACCGCGCGCCGTATTGCCCTTTCTGGAAGCGGCCGACGACGGGGTCAAGCGCCAGGGGACGGATCTCGCCTGACATCACCTTGCCCATGGTGAGCCGGGCGTTGTTGTAGACCTCGAGCAGGGCGTCGCCCATCTTCTTGCGGGCCGCCTCGGGGGAGAGCACCTCGATGCCGGTGATCCGCTGCTGGCCGAAATTGAGCGGCGCGTCCTGACCGGGCGGAGCCTTGGGGTCGGGGGCCTCCTCCGTCAGCGAGGTGAGTGCGTACAGCGCGGGGTTCTTGTTCAGCACCGAGGCCACCGCCTCGGACAACCCCGCGTACTGGGCGTAGACCGCATCCCAGGGCATCTCGCGCCGCCCGACGTCGGCCGCGATCACCGGATCGACGCCGATCATCGCAGGCTTCGCGCCGGGATCGAAGTAGACAGGGTCGCCCGCCTTCGCCGTACGCTCCGGGGGCGCGAGCAGACTGTGCCGCGCGACCACGATCCTCCTCGTCCGGGCCAGCAGCAGCTTCGCGTCGGCCACCTGTTGGGCCAACTGCTGCTGCTCGACGACGGCGCTGACCTGCTCGGGCGTCGCAGGCTTGTCCACCGCGCCCGCCGTGACCCCGAGCCGGGCGCCCTCGGCCTGGATCAGCGTCACGTTGCGCCCGAGGTTCTCCAGCGCCTGCCTGCGCACCTCGCTGCGGAACTCCATGATCAGGTTGCCGTAGCGCCTGAGGTCCGAGAGGTCGTACCCGCGGTCCCTGCACCGCGACAGGACGGAGACGACCTCGGGCGTGAGGGTCTCCAGGTCGCCGTAGCTGTTGAAGATCCGGGTGATCGCGCGTTTGTCGAAGGTCATCAACGTGGCTTGCCGGAGCAGCACCTGAACCAGCTGGATCCGCTGCTGGCCGGTCGCCCTGCTGAAGTCGTTGATGGCCTTGACGTCGCCGGGGTCGTCGTTGGCGATGGCGTTCGCGATCTGCTCGGGTGTGCCCTCGTCGTTGCGGAGGGCCCCAGGGAGAAGGCTTCGCTGAACCGAGCCCGACAACGCGCCGGCGAGGGCAGTGTTGCCCGCGGACTGCTGCAGCGCGAGCAGGTGTGCGGCGATGGGCGCCTGCTCCGCCGAACGCGGGATGGGCAGCCGCGCGCCCGCACCCGAGCGATGCGGGCGCGGAGCTGGCTCTTGCGGCGCGTGCACGTACCCATCGTCGCCGAGCGAGCCCGGTCGTCGGACCGCTGCCGGGGCAGGTCCGCGGCCCCGACGTGCTGCCCGATCGGGCAACCCCTCGGTGCCTGCGGTCAGCCGACCACGACGCCGAGCAGGGCGCCGATCGTGTAGGTGACGCCGAGCGCCAGCAGGCCGCCGATCGCGACCCGGAGCACGGCCCGGCGGACGGGGGCATCGCCCAGCCGTGCCGCGGTGCCGCCCGTCACGGCGAGCGCAATCACGACGGCCACGACGGTCACCGGGATGCGCGACGGCGTGGGCGTCAGCACCATGGTCAGCAGCGGCAGCGACGCCCCGGCGAGAAACGCGAGCCCCGAGGCGGCCGCCGCGTGCCAGGGATTCAGGATCTCCGCGTCCGCGACGCCGTGCGAGCGCTGCGCGTCGGCCGCCGACGAGACCGAGACGTACTCGCCGAGGGCCATGGAGATTGCGCCGCCGACCACGGCGGCGACCCCCGCGAGCAGGACGGGCAGAGTCTGTGCGGTGGCGGCGGCGACACCGACAACAGTGGCGGCGACAGAGACGATGCCGTCGTTGGCGCCGAGCACGCCGGCGCGCAGCCAGTTGAGGCGCCCGGACAGCGCGGCGGAGTCGCGGGGGTCGTCGGCTCCGAGGTCCAGGTGCGTGGCTGTTGTCGCTGTCATACCCCCATTAAGTCACGCGTCCCCGGGGCCGTCCAGGCAGGAAAGGCTAGCCTGGCGGGACCCCGGGGACGGGTATAGATGCTTGTCAGGGCAGCTTTGCGAGGGCCTGGGTGAGGTCGTCGATCAGGTCGTCGACGTGCTCGATGCCGATGGAGAGGCGCACCATCTCCGCGGGCACGCCGGCCTCCACCAGTTCCTCGTCCGAGAGCTGCGAGTGCGTCGTCGAGGCGCTGTGGATGACGAGCGACTTCGCGTCGCCGATGTTGGCGAGGTGGCTGAACAGCTCCAGCGACTCGACGAACTGCTGCCCGCCGTCGCGGCCGGCCTTGAGGCCGAACGAGACGAGGCCGCCGAAGCCGCCCTTCAGGATGCGCTTCGCGATCTCGTGCGAGGCGCTGGACTCCAGGCCCGGGTAGTTCACCCAGGCGACCTTCTCCTGCCCCTCGAGGAAGCGGGCCACCGCGAGGGCGTTGGCCGAGTGCCGCTCCATGCGCAGGTGCAGGGTCTCGATGCCCTGCAGGATGAGGAACGAGTTGAGCGGGGCGATCGCCGCGCCGGTGTTGCGCAGCAGCACGGTGCGCGCCCGGATGATGTAGGCGGCCGGTCCGGCAGCGTCGGTCCAGACGACGCCGTGGTACGCCGGGTCGGGGCCGGTGAGGCCCGGGAAGCGGTCGGCGTGCGCCGCCCAGTCGAACGAGCCGGAGTCGACGATCACGCCGGCCAGGGAGTTGCCGTGGCCGCCGAGGTACTTCGTGGCGGCGTGCACCGCGATGTCGACGCCGTGCTCGAACACGCGGGTCAGGTGCGGGGTCGGCACCGTGTTGTCGACGACGAACGGCAGGCCGAGCGCGTGCGCGGCGGCCGACCAGGCGTCGAGGTCGATGACGTTCAGCGCGGGGTTGCCCACCGTCTCGCCGAACACGAGCTTGGTGCGCTCGTCGACGTGCTGGGCCAGCTCCTCCGGCTTCGACGGGTCGACGAACCGGGCCTCGATCCCGAACTGCTTCAGCGTGTGCGCGAACAGCGCGTACGTGCCGCCGTACAGCGTCGACAGCGCGACGATGTTGTCGCCGGCGTAGGTCAGGTTCAGCACCGCGTACGTGACGGCCGAGGCCCCGGACGCGGTGGCGAGCGCACCCACGCCACCCTCCAGCGCGTTGACCCGCTCCTCCAGCACCGATTGCGTGGGATTCATCAGGCGCGTGTAGATGTTGCCCGGCTTCCGGAGCGCGAACAGGTCGGCCGCGTGCTCCGTGTCGTCGAACACGTAGCTGGTGGTCTGGTAGATCGGCACGGCGCGCGCATTCGTCGCGGAATCTGGCTGCTCCTGGCCGGCGTGGACGGCGAGGGTCTCGGGGCGGAAGGTCATGGGCGCATCTCCTAGCGGTCAAAACGTTGGGGTCAACCTACTTGCCCCGCCTCCCGGCCCACCAGGTATTTCGTTCCGCTCGCGGCGGAATCTCGTCTACGACTCGAACGGTGCGGGATCGCCGGCGCCGAGCCGCGCGATCACCGGCTCGTCACCGGTCAGGTCGACCACCGTCGTGGGCTCGAGCCCGCAGTCGCCGGAGTCGATCACCGCGTCCACCAGGTTGTCCAGCTCCTCCTTGATGGCCCAGCCGTCGGTCATCGGATCCTCGACGCCGGGGAGCAGCAGGGTCGACGACAGCAGCGGGGCGCCGACGGTGTCGAGCAGCGCGAGCGTGGTCTTGTGGTCGGGGATCCGCACGCCGACGGTGCGCTTCTTGGGATGCTGCATCATCTTCGGCACCTCGCGGGACGCCTTGAGGATGAACGTGTACGGGCCCGGCGTGGCGCGCTTCACGGCGCGGAAGACCCAGTTGTCCATCTCGACGAACTGGCCCAGCTTGCCGAACTCGTCGACGACAAGCGTGAAGTGGTGCTTGTCGTCGAGCTTGCGGATCCGGCGGATGCGCTCGATGCCCTCGGCGTTGCCCAGGGCGCAGCCGAGCGCGAAGCACGAGTCCGTCGGGTAGGCGATCAGGCCGCCGTCCTGAAGGATCCGGGTGGCCTGCGCGAGGGCCCGCGGCTGCGGGTTGTCGGGGTGCACGTCGAAGTACTGAGCCATGCGGCCAGGCTACCCGGGGCACTCGGCCCGGGGACGGAAATCGCGGTTACAGCAGGCGCGCCGAGATCTCCGCCACGTCGTCGGCCGAGAGCTCGAGGTCCATGGCGGCCGCAGAGTCGATGACGCTCTCCGGCCGAGAAGCGCCGGGGATGGGCAGGACGTGCTCCCCCAGCGCCAGCTCCCAAGCAAGGGTCACGCGCTGCGGCGAGACGCCGAGCCTGGCAGCCACGTCGGCCAGCACTGCGAACCGGTCGCCGACAGAGGCGGCGCCGGACGCGCCACCCAGCGGCGACCAGGGCACGAAGGTGACGCCGTGCGCGGCGCAGAAGTCCAGCTCCTGCTTGCTCGTGTGGTTGAACCGGGGCGAGAACTCGTTCTGCACCGCGGCCAGGCCGCCGTCGCCGAGCACGTCGAGCGCGATCCGGATCTCCTCCACGTTGGCGTTGGAGATGCCGATCTCGGCGATCAGGCCGTCGTCCTTGAGCGTGGCGAGGTTCTCGATGGCTTCCGCGTACACCCGGGAGCGGTCGGGGCGGTGCAGGTAGAGCAGATCCAGCTGGTCGACGCCGAGGTTGGCCAGCGAGGCCTCCACGCGGCCGCGCAGGTAGCCGAGCGAGGAGTCGCGGCCCCACCGCTCCCCCGGCCCTCGGGTGATGCCCGCCTTGGTTGCCACGACGACGCCCGACCGGTCGCCCTCGTAGGCGGCCAGCGCGTCCGAGACCGCGCGCTCGTTGTGACCCATGGCGTCCCAGGAGGGCGCGTAGATGTCGGCGGTGTCGATCAGCGTGATGCCCGCGTCGAGGGCGGCGTGCACGGTGGCGTGGACCTGCTCGCGGGCGGGCAGCGCGCCGTCGCGGAGCGAGAACGGCATGGCGCCGAGCCCGATGCAGGAGACAGTGAACCGACCGATGCGACGCGTGCGTGTGCTCATGCCCGGCAGCCTATCGACCCCGGAGCGGGTCGACGGGGGCGTCTCTCGTCGCCGCGACGGACACGGCGCCCGGCACGAAGGGCAGCGACACGTCGCTCAGTTCGACGGCGCAGGTGACCTTCACCGACACCGACGCCGATGTGCCCAGCGCGCGGGCGACACCGCGGACGTCGACGGTGGTGTCGAGGGTGCGGCAGGACACGTTGTGCTCGGCCAGGGCCGCCGTCAGCGCCTCACCGGCTGCGCGCTGCGCGGCGGGAACCGTGCGTTCCAGCGCCGCCGCTCGGGCCGCGGCCGACGCCGCCGCCCCGACGTGCTGGTCGGCGAGCGCCAGCCGCGCGAGGCTCAGCAGCAGGCCGACGAACAGCAGGAGCGCGGGAACCAGCACCACCGCCTCCACGGACGCGGCCACGCCGCGCTCTCCCCCGCGCCTCACGACGTCGTCACCCGCTCGGTGGCCGCGACGGAGGTCTTGCTCACGGTCGAGGGCCACAGGACGAACACGGGGCGGCCCGTCACGGTCGCCGTCGTGTGTCGAGGGCCGCGGTCCACGGTGACCGTCACCCTGCTGAGCGCCCCGGTGTCCGCGGCCTCGGCGCCGGCCTTCCTGCCCGCTGCTTCGCTGCCGTCCAGCGCCGCGGCGACGGCGGCAGACTCCTGCGCGGCCGCCAGCGCCGTCGCCTCAGCCCAGGATGTGAACGACCACTGCAGGAGGAGGAAGAAGACCCCGAGGGCCAGTGGCAGCAGGAGGGCGAGCTGCACGGAGCCGCTCAGCCCGCGTTCCGACGCCGTCCTCCCCATGCGGGGAATCCTCGCAAATGCGGGGCTTCCTGGCTAGAGCGAGCAGAAGTCCTGTGGACAACCCGTCAGCGTCGGCCCAGCAGCCTCGGTCCGTCCGGCGTGCAATAGGCTGGGCTCGGACGCGATTCGCGTCGCAGACGAAACTGAAAGGACACTCATGGTCAAGAAGGTAGCCATCCTCACGGCTGGCGGCTTCGCCCCCTGCCTTTCCTCGGCGATCGGCGGTCTCATCGAGCGCTACACCGAGGTCGCCCCTGAGGTGGAGATCATCGCCTACCGCCACGGGTACCAGGGACTGCTGAAGGGCGACTTCCTCGTCGTCGACGACACCGTTCGCGCCAACGCCGCGCTGCTGCACAAGTTCGGCGGCTCCCCCGTCGGCAACTCCCGCGTCAAGCTCACCAACGCCGCGGACTTGGTCAAGCGCGGTCTGGTCGCCGAGGGCGACAACCCGCTGAAGGTCGCGGCCGATCGCCTCGTGGCCGACGGCGTCGACGTCCTGCACACCATCGGCGGCGACGACACCAACACCACCGCTGCCGACCTCGCGGCCTACCTCGCCGAGCACGACTACGGGCTGACCGTCGTCGGCCTGCCGAAGACCATCGACAACGATGTCATCCCGATCCGCCAGTCGCTGGGCGCCTGGACCGCGGCCGAGCAGGGCGCCGTCTTCGCCAAGAACATCGTGGGCGAGCACAACTCGGGCTCCCGCATGCTGATCGTGCACGAGGTCATGGGCCGGCACTGCGGGTGGCTCACGGCCGCCACGGCGCAGAAGTACCGCGAGTGGCTCGACACGCAGGCCTGGCTGCCCGAGATCGGGCTGTCGAAGGTCGCGTGGGATGTGCACGGCGTGTACGTGCCCGAGGGCGAGATCGACATCGCCAAGGAGGCCGAGCGCCTCAACAAGATCATGGACGAAGTGGGCAACGTCACCATCTTCCTCTCGGAGGGCGCGGGCCTCGACTCGATCGTCGCCGAGATGGAGGCCGCCGGCGAAGAGGTTCCCCGCGACCCCTTCGGCCACGTGAAGCTCGACAAGGTCAACCCGGGCGCCTGGTTCGCCTCGAAGTTCGCCGAGAAGCTGAACGCCGAGAAGGTCATGATCCAGAAGTCCGGCTACTTCTCCCGCTCCGCCGCCGCGAACGACGCGGACCTGGCGCTCATCAAGCAGTGCACCGACCTCGCTGTCGACTCCGCGCTGCGCGGCGAGCCCGGCGTCATCGGTGAGGACGAGGAGAACGGCAACGTGCTGAGCGCCATCGCCTTCGACCGGATCAAGGGCGGCAAGCCGTTCAACATCGACCAGGACTGGTACCGGGCCATGCTCGCAGAGATCGGGCAGGACTTCCCGGCCGCGGCCGTGGCGCACTGACCGCTTCCGGCACGCCGACGGCGCCCGTCGTCCCGTCGGGGACGGCGGGCGCCGTTTCGTCGGTTTCAGCGCCGGGCGGAGCGGGACCTGAGCCAGGCTCCCACCGAGCGCGCCACGCTGACGACCACGGCGCCCAGGCCCAGGCCCGTGGCGGCGCCGAGGCCGTAGCCGAGCCCCAAGTTGATCCGCATGCCGTGCGCGGCGACGTCGGCCCGCACCTGCGTGTCCTCGCCGGGCCGGGGCAGCTCGCCCCAGGGCGGCGGCTCGGCCGCGGCCACGGGTTCAGGCGCAGGCTGAGGCTCGGGCTCGTCGACGGCGTCGACCTCCTCGGCCGCGACCTCCCGCCAGACCTGCTCCGTGCCCACCCAGGCTGCGGTGAACAGGATGAACGTGGCCAGGGTGTTGAACAGCAGCATGACGACGATGGCGTTGCCGAAGATGGCCGCCGACGCGTTGCCGGACAGCAGGCCGATGAGGCGGCCGGCCACCGACTGCAGGACGGTCACGCCCAAGGCGCCCACGAGGGTGCCGATCAGCCACGGCCGCGGGCTCACGGGCTCGTTGGGCAGCACGATGAACAGGAACGCGAACATCACCCAGCCGGCCACGAACGTCAGCAGCACTGCGACGAGCTGGATCAGCAGGCCCATCCCTGGCACGTCCTGCCAGCCCAGCCAGGAGACGAGCTGGTGCGACAGCGACCCGCCGACCGACGCGATGCCGAGTCCCAGGAACAGCGTGGTGACGAGCCCGAGGAACGTGAGCAGGTTGAGCCCGAGCTCCACGAAGAAGTTCTTTTTGGCCGTCGCGTCCGAGAAGTCGGTCGACCACATGGCCCGGACCGCGCTCTTCAGGTTGCCGGCCCAGCGCGAGCCCGCATAGCCGGTGGTGAGGATGGCGACGCCTAGGACGCCGCGCCAGTTGAGCAGGGCGCCGGTGATGACCCCGGTGAGCTTCTCCGCGATGGATTCTTCGCCGCCCGCGGCCTCCCCCAGCCCGCCCTGGCCGAGGGCCTGGTGGATCTGCGCGGTGAGGTCGGCGAGCATGTCGGGCCGCAGCACCGTCAGCGTCATGCCGACGATGGCGAACACGAACATCAGCATCGGCACGATCGAGAGCACCGAGAAGTAGGTGATGGCCCCGGCCAGCTGCGGACCGAGCCGTTCGGTGAAGCGGGCGTTGGCGCACAAGGCGTGCGCCACCACGGGGTGACGTTTGATCCGCTCCAGCCACTCCCTCACGACGCGGACCTCAGCTGGCGGATGCGCATGGCTCAGACGGCGCGGGCCCGGCGGCGCGCGGCCAGCTCGTCGTCCGGGTGCTCCACGACGGCAACGTCCTCGTCGGAGGTGCGCTCGCCGGGCAGCGTCGAGAGCGTGCCCTCGAGCTCGTGCCACACCGAGCTGACCGAGATCATGAACATGCCCTGGCCGCCGCGGGTGAGGTCGAACAGCTCGTTGGCCGAGGTCACCTCGAACACGCTGAAGCCGTCGCTGACCAGGGTCAGCTCCGTGAGCTCCTCCACGCCGCGGGCGCGCAGGTGGTCGATGGCGACGCGGATCTGCTGCAGTGCGATGCCGACGTCGAGGAAGCGCTTCACGACGCGCAGCAGCAGGATGTCGCGGAACGAGTAGAGCCGCTGGGTGCCGGAGCCCTCCGCGTTGCGGATCTCGGGCACGACGAGACCGGTACGGGCCCAGTAGTCGAGCTGGCGGTAGGTGATGCCCGCCACGCGATGCGCGATGGGGCCGCGGAAGCCGGTGTCACTGGGCACGGGCGCGAAGTCGCCGTCGAAGAGTACCTCTTGCAGTGCAAGCTTCTCGGCCACGGTCCCTCACTTCGGTTCTGGGTTGCCGGCGATCACCGACGACCCGACGCTAATCGGCCGCGGATGGGTGAGCCATGGCGACACGCCCAAACCGGCGGCGAAATCTTGAGTCCGGTCATTCTAACCCGCGGCCGTGTCGTCGGCTCTTTCGGCCCGGAAAAGGCTATTGACTAGGGCCTTCGTCCTCGAAGTCCTCTGCGCTGACGCTGTCGAGGAAGGCGCGGAAAGCCTCGACCTCGTCGGTGCCGCCGCCCTCAACCTCAACCCCTACTTGATCCATGAGCGCGCGGGGGCAGCGCACCGGCCAGCCCAGGCGCACCGCGAGCGCCACACCGTCGCTGGGCCGGATCTGGAACTCCTCGCCGCCCAGGCGAAGGATGGCGTCGTAGATGCCCTCGTGCATGCCGGTGATGAACACCTCGCCTGCGGGCCCGAGCCGCGCCGCGAGCGTCGCCAGGAGGTCGTGCGTCATCGGGCGCTGGGGCACCTCGTCCTCGAGCGCCGCGGCGATGGCGGCCGCCTCCCCGCTGCCGATCCAGATGGGCAGCGAGCGCGTGCCGCCCTCCTCGCCGAGCAGGAGAACGGGGCCGTCCTCCGGGGACAGCAACCGGATGCCGATGACTTCCAGCGAGATCATGGTGCCAACCGTAGCTCAGGAGCCGGGTCAGAGGATCTGACCGTGGAAGAGCGCGGCGTGGGCCTGCATCACGAGCCGGTACATCTCGAGCACCAGGTCCTGCGGTGGGCCGGACGAGCGACGACGATGCGGCTCGAGCACCTGCTCGACGAACGCGGCCTCCATCGCGGCGGCCTGCTGCAGGACGCGCAGCTGACGCAGGTCCACCCCGTAGCCGCCCAGCTTCTTCGCGGCGATCGCGAGCGCGACGGCCTCGGGGCCGTACAGCTGGGTGCCCCGACGGGGTTGGATGATCCGCTGGCGCTCCAGCTGGATCATGGTGGCCTCGCCGATGCCCGACTCGGTCAGCACCTGCCGGCGGCTCATCAGGTGCTTGCCGCCGCCGCGCGTGGTGCGGCGCGGCTCCTCCGGCTTCTCACCCTCGGGCTTGGGATCGTTGCTGGGCGGCTCCTCGCCGCGATCGATGGCCTCCAGCTCCTCGCGGATCACCTTGAGGGGCAGGTAGCGGTCGCGCTGCGCGCGAAGCACGTACAGGAGGCGGTCGACGTCGTCCTGGGAGAACCGCCGGTAGCCCGACGGCTGCTGCCGGTCCGGAGAGATCAGGCCCTCCGCCTCCAAGTACCTCAGCTTAGAGACCGAGATGTCGGGGAACTCCGGCCGGATCATCTCCAGCACGCGGCCGATGGTGCGTGCCGGACTGGGCATCAGATGGTTCCGGGCTCGCTCAGCGAGATCGTGGCGCGGTACTTGCCGATCTGGATCTCGTCGCCCTCGCGCAGCAGCGTGCGGCCGTCGAGGAGCGTGCGGTTGACGTAGGTGCCGTTGAGGCTGCCGAGGTCCTCGAGGTACAGCTGGCCGGAGCTGCGCACGAACTTGGCGTGGTGTCGGGAGACGGTGATGTCGTCGAGGAAGATGTCCGACTCCGGGTGCCGGCCGACGGTGGTGATGTCGGCGTCGATCAGGAAGCGATGCGAGTCGCCCGAGCCGCGGTTCACGATCAGCAGCGCGTTGCCCGGCGACAGCGCGCGGGCGGCCTCGCGCTCGGTGTCGGTGAGCTCGACGTGCTCAGGGGCGTCGACGGTGACCGGGATCATCGTCGTGGTGGTGTCACCGGTGTGGTCGATGAGGGACGTGCCGCACACGCTGCAGAACCTGGCCTCGGCAGGTCGGTCGGATCCACACTTCGGGCACTTCATATTCCACACTTCCTCGTCGTTCGCGGGGACCACTGGACACATAGGCTACCCGGAAGAAACTATCACCAGGTTATCGCGGCCGGGCGAACTGGTTGGCTTCCGGATCAACGGTGGCGGAGATCTCGATGGCCTCTGACTGGGTGATCTGCACGGATCCGCCCACGCGCTCGCCCTCCACCTCGCTGACCAGTCCGCCGCGGAACCGGGCGCCGGCCTCCAGGGTGGCGGCATCGCCGATGGCGTCGATGACGTAGGGCGCCCTGAGCACGGTGCCGTCGGCCACCACCTCGCCGGCCTCGTTGGTGGTGAAGGCCGAGCGCATCACGAGCCGCACGGAGTCGTTCAGCTCGATCACCTCGGCGCCGGCGTCCCTCAACTCCTCGACGGCGTCGAGGAGCAAGTCGGCGGAGAAGTTGCCCGCGGGGTCGGAGATCGTGATGCGCACGCCCTGCCCGGTGACGGGCACGGTGCCCGCGAGGATCTCCGCCTGGTCCAGCCGGCGTTCGGCCTCCTCGCGCGCGGCCTCCTCGCGGTTCGCGCCGCTGATCAGCTCGGTCCGCGCGCTCTCCAGGTCCCGCGACTCGTCTTCGAGGCGGCGCGTCTCCGCGGAGATGTTGTCGAGCAGCTGGATGAGCTCGGCCTGCCGCACGTTGGTGAAGTCGGGCTGGGCCGACTGCGAGTTCAAGGTGACCACCACGATCAGGGCCGTGACGAACAGTGCGAGGCCCACGGTCAGCTGTCCCCTGCTGGGCCGCAGGAAGTCGCGGAGCAGGTCCCGGCGCGGCGCGCCCTCCCCGCGCCGGGGGCGCTGCTCAGGCATGCAGCAGCGCCCGTCGGATGGCGGCGGCGTTGGTGAAGATCCGGATGCCGAGGACGACCACGACGCCGGTCGACAGCTGGGAGCCGACGCCGATCTGGTCACCCACGAACACGATCAGCCCCGCGATGACGACGTTCGAGAGGAACGACACGAGAAAGACGCGGTCGGAGAAGATGCCGTCCAGGTAGGCGCGCGTGGCGCCGAGGATGGCGTCGAACGCCGCGACGATGGCGATGGGCAGATAGGGGGCGAGCACCGGCGGCAGCGTCGGCTGCAGCACCACCCCCACGACGATGCCTGCGATGAGGCCGAGAAGAGCGAACATGGGCCTTTCCCTATCCCTTCACCGCGTGGCGCAGCGTCATGCCCGAGTCTGCGGGCAGCTCGAGGTCGCCGTCGGATTGAGAGATCGTCATGGTAACTCCGTAGTTCTGGGTCAGGAAGTGCCACCAGGTGGCACCGGACGTGCCGTTGAACCGGGCTTGGAGGCGGGACGGGTCGCCGATCACGTCCAGCCGATAGGGCGGGTTGAGCGACACGTAGTCGACCGTGATGGCGG
The DNA here is from genome assembly GCA_047602285.1 of Arachnia sp. Taxonomy (GTDB): domain Bacteria; phylum Actinomycetota; class Actinomycetes; order Propionibacteriales; family Propionibacteriaceae; genus Arachnia. The sequence continues at coordinate 195,919 of JASGHR010000001.1, read as the reverse complement.
CGCCCGCCGAGCGGATCGGGGTGAGGACGGTGAGGCGCTTACCGTTGACGCTGATGGCCTCCGCACCCGCGGCCCACAGCCCGTTGACCAGGCGTTTGAGGTCGCTGTCGAGGATCAGGCCGCTCGCGCTCGTCGCGCCGGGCGCGTCGGCCACCTGGACCACGATGCCCGGGCCCTCGACGGGGACCGCGCCGGTCAGCTGCTCCAGCTCGGTGAGCCGGGCGCGCTGCACCGGATCGCCGAGCGCCTGCTGGCCGAGGGCGCCGATCTCGGCGTCGAGTTCCGCGACCCGCGCGGCCACCTCGTGCTGGCGGGTCTGCGCGGCGTCCACGCGGGCGAGGAGTTCCTCGCGCTGAGCCGCGGCGGTTCCTGCCCCCCGGGTGGTCTGGAGGAGCGCGACGGTGATCAGCGCAGCGATGAGCGCGAGGGTCACGACCAGGCGCCCCCGTCGGGGCGGCGAGGCCGAACCCGTTCGGTACTCCGGCTCGAGCGCCTCCTCCTGCAGCGTGGTCAGGAGGCTCATGCTCTCGTCGGGTCGCCTCACTTGGCGCCCTTCACGAGCAGCACCGTTTCCCGCACGTAGAGCAGGCCGGCGGCCCAGTAGAACACCGCCCCCGCGACGCCGAGTACCCAGCCGGCCCAGTGGGCGGCGGACCAGCCGAGGAAGTCGTCCGAGCCGATCAGCAGCAGCGGCAGCGCGAAGAGCAGCAGGAGCGTGCCGGTCTTGCCGACGTAGTTGACGGGCAGCGTGGACCGGCCGTGCCGTCGCAGGATGGGCACGAGGGCGGCCAGCATGACGTCGCGGGCGATGAGGATCACCACGAACCAGATCGGCACGATGCCCCGCAGCAGCAGGACCACGACGGTGGCCAGGATGTAGAGCCGGTCGGCGACCGGGTCGAGCTTCGCACCGAGGGCCGTGCGCTGCTTGAGGCGGCGCGCCAGGTAGCCGTCCACCCAGTCCGTGGCGCCGAACACGGCGAGCAGCACGACGGCCGCCGTGTCCTGGCCGATGAGGATCAGCCAGCAGAACGTGGGGATGCCGAGCAGGCGGATGAACGAGATGACGTTTGGGATGGTGAGGACGGCATCGGTGTCCCAGTGCTGTTCGGGGATGAGAGACGCGGCCACCCGCCCAGCCTATGCCATGCCGGGCGGGCCGCCGGCGCGACCGGCCAGGGAGTACGCGGCCAACACGCGGGGGCCGACCGCGTCCCACGTGAAGCGCTCCGCTGAGGCACGGGCGCGGGCGGGGCCGGCCGGCGCGGCCACGGCGTCCCTGAGGGCGTGCTCGGCTGCGGTCTTGTCCCCTGTGGGGAAGAACCGGACCACGGCCGGGTCGGCCACCACGCGCCGGAACGCGGGCAGGTCGCTGGCGACCAGCGTCGCGCCGTGCGCCAGCGCCTCGACGAGCACGAGCCCGAACGACTCCCCCGCGAGGTTCGGCGCAACCACGACCGTCGCGGCCGAGAGCAGCCGTTCCCGCTCGTCGTCCGAGACCTGCCCCAGGACGGCGACGTGCGGCACCGGACGCGTGGGACCCGCCGCGACGAAGTCGGCGTCGATCCCGCGGCCGGCGAGCTCCGCGAAGAGCGGGAACCCCTTCCGCGGCTCGTCCCTGCCGAGGAAAAGGACCAGGGGGCGGCCGGACCGCGGGGCGGGCTCCGGGGGCAGGTCGACGGCGTTGGGGATGATCTCCGGCGCGCGGCCGGTGGCGGCCCGCGCCGTCGCCGCGGCCGCCTCGGACACTGCGAGGCTGACCCGGGTGCGGGGCAGCAGTGCGGCCCGCGCACGGAGCACAGGTCCCAGCGGGCCAGGGCGGAAGGAGGCGTGGTGCGTGACCACCAGGCGGACGGCGGCGCGGGCCGCGGCGAACGCGATCCCTGGCGTCAACGGCTCGTGGACGTGGACGACGTCGGCGTCGCGCACCGCCTCCTTGGCGGCGCGGGTCTGGTGGGGGGCGAGGGCGAGCCGCGCCGTCGAGCCGTTGAACCGGAACGACGCAGCCGCGCCGAGCAGGCGGACGGGCACGCCGTGGTCGTCGTCGCGCGTGCCGGGGGCGACGACGAGCGGCTCGTGTCCGGCGTGCCGCAGCCAGCGCGCCAGCCCGAGCGCGTGCGTCGCGACCCCGCCCGGAACGTCGAGCGAATACGGCACGACGAGCGCGATCCTCACGGCAGCACGCGCCGCAGCATCAGCCAGTTGGCGGGGTCGGCGCGGACGGCTTCGGCGAAGTGCGCGACGACGCCGGCCATCGTCTCGGCCGCCGATCCGCCCTCGACGGCGTCCGAGATCCGGATCTCCAGCCGGCCGCCGTCGAATCGCGTGGTGACCACGCGCAGGTCGGCCCCGGTGCGGCGCGCCAGCAGCGCGGGACCCGCGGGCACCCGCAGCTCCCCACCCCCGGGCCACGGCACGGCGAGCCCGCGAGAGCTGAGGTCGCGGTCGGCCAGCAGGCAGACGAGCCGGCCCGCGCGCACGTCGTCGGCAAGGAGCTTCATGAGGCCCTGCTCATCGACGGGGTAGATGGTCATGCCCATGCCGGCGCGCGCGTCGCGGAAGCGCTCGAACAGGCCGTCGGGCAGTCGCTCGGCGACCGAGACCACCTTGATCCCCACCCGGGCGCACCAGGCGCCGGCGCCGTCCCAGGAACCCATGTGCGGCAGCGCGGCGACCATCCCGGGGCCCGCGAGCGACGACCGCAGCTTGGCCGCGTCCTCGGGTGAGATGCGCACGACGCGCAGCACCTCGTCGTCGCTCCAACGCGCGAGGCTGAGCGACCAGAGCGCGTTTCGCGCCCAGTTCTCCAGCAGCCGACGGCGCTCGCGATAGCCGGGGTGGTGGCCGGTGCCGGCTACCACGGAGTCGGCCCAGGCTGCCACGGCGGGCAGCGGCAGGACCGCCAGCGGGTAGGAAACCAGGCGCGCGAGGAGGTCGCCCACGCGTCTGGGCAGCCGGCCGCCGACGGCCCAGACGAGCCCGGTCAGCGACACGTCAGTCGGCCCAGGCGGCCGCGAGCTGGGCGCGGGCGTCGCCCAGGAGCTGCGGCAGCGCCCGGGTCTGCGCGACCACCGGCATGAAGTTGGAGTCGCCGTTCCAGCGCGGTACCACGTGCTGGTGCAGGTGCGCGGCGATGCCCGCGCCCGCGACGTCGCCCTGGTTCATGCCCAGGTTGAAGCCGTGCGGACCGGACACGCGCCGGATGACGGCCATCGCCCGCTGCGTGAGCTCCGCGACCTCGCGCGTCTCGTCCGGCGTGAGGTCGGTGTAGTCGGCCACGTGCCGGTACGGGCACACCAGGAGGTGGCCCGGCGAGTACGGGAACAGGTTCATCACGACGAACGCGTGCGTGCCGCGCGCGACGATCAGCCCGTCCTCGTCGGACCGCTGCGGCGACGCGCAGAACGGGCACTCCCCCGTTGTCTTCGGCTTGCCCTCGCCCTGGATGTAGACCATGCGGTGGGGGGTCCACAGGCGCTGGAAGGCGTCCGGGACCCCCGCGAGGCTGGAGCTCGCCTCAGCCTCAGGCATCGGCCGTCGGCGACTCGTTCGAGCGGGACGCGATCCAGCCGGTGATCTGGGCCACCGCTTCGTCGACGGGCACCGCGTTGCGCTGCGACCCGTCGCGGAACCGGAACGAGACGGCGCCGTGCTCCCGGTCCTCGCCGCCCGCGATCAGGATGAAGGGGGCCTTCTCCTGCGTGGCGTTGCGGATCTTCTTGCCGAAGCGATCATCGGAGTCGTCGAAGTGCACCCGCACGCCCTGAGCCCGCAGCTTGTCGACGACGCCGCCCAGGTACTCGTTGAACTCGCCCGCGACGGGCACCGCGACCACCTGGACCGGCGCGAGCCACGCAGGGAAAGCGCCCGCGTAATGCTCGATCAGCACGCCCATGAACCGCTCGATGGAGCCGAACTTGGCCGAGTGGATCATCACCGGCTGCTGGCGCGAGCCGTCGGAGGCCGTGTACTCGAGGCCGAAGCGCTCGGGCTGGTTGAAGTCGTACTGGATGGTCGACATCTGCCAGACCCGGCCGATGGCGTCCTTGGCCTGGATCGAGATCTTCGGGCCGTAGTAGGCGGCGCCGCCCGGATCGGGGACGACGGTCAGGCCGGACTCGTCGGCGATCTGCTGCAGGATGGCCGTGGCCTCCTCCCACTGCTCGTCCGAGCCGATGAACTTGTCCTTCTTCTTGCCGTCCTCGTCGCGAGTCGAGACCTCGAGTGCGACGTCGGTGAGGCCGAAGTCGGTCAGCAGCGACAGGATGAAGCGCAGCAGGTGGCGCACCTCGTCGGGTGCCTGCTCCTTGGCGCAGTAGCTGTGCGAATCGTCCTGCGTGATGGAACGCACCCGGGTGAGGCCCTGCACCACGCCGGACTTCTCGTCGCGGTACACCGTCCCGAACTCGAAGAACCGCAGCGGCAGCTCGCGGTATGAACGGCCGCGGGAGTCGAAGATCAGGTTGTGCATCGGGCAGTTCATGGCCTTCAGCCGGTAGGCCTGGCCGCCCTTGACGACGTTGCCCTGCTCGTCGCGCTCCGCGTCCTCCAGCAGCGGCGGGAACATGCCGTCGCTGTAGTACGGGAGGTGCCCGGAGGTGTAGAACAGGTCCTCCTTGGCGATGTGCGGCGTGCCGACGTAGTCGAAGCCCTCCTCGATGTGGCGGGCGCGCACGTAGTCCTCCATGGCGCGCTTGATGACGCCGCCCTTGGGGTGGAACAGGGGCAGGCCCGAGCCGACGATCTCGTGGAAGCTGAACAGGTCCAGCTCCTGGCCGAGCTTGCGGTGGTCGCGCTTGGCGGCCTCTTCGAGCCGGGTCTTGTAGGCGCTCAGCTCGTCCTTGCTGGGCCACGCGGTGCCGTAGACGCGCTGCAGGCCGGCGTTGCGCTGGTCCCCGCGCCAGTAGGCGGCCGAGCTGCGGGTGAGCGCCCAACCGTTGCCGAGATAGCCGGTGTGCGGCACGTGCGGACCGCGGCAGAGGTCCTTCCAGGCCACCGATCCGTCGCGGCGCACGTTGTCGTAGATGGTCAGCTCGCCGGCGCCCACCTCGACGGACGAGCCGTCGTCGTCGGATGCCGTGCCCTTGTCGACGATCAGTTCCAGCTTGAACGGCTCGCCGGCCAGCTCGTCGCGGGCCTCGTCGTCGGTGACGACGCGGCGCACGAAGCGCTGGCGCTCCTTGACGATCTGGCCCATCTTCTTCTCGATGGCCTTGAGATCCTCAGGGGTCAGCGGCTCGGTCTGGAAGTCGTAGTAGAAGCCGTCGGTGATCGGCGGGCCGATGCCGAGCTTCGCCTCGACGAACAGCGACTGGAGCGCCTGCGCGGTGACGTGACCGGCGGAGTGCCGCAGGATCGACAGGCCCTCAGGCTCGCTGATCAGCACGGGCTCGACGACGTCGCCGTCGTTCAGCTCGCGCTGCAGGTCGCGGGTTTCGCCGTCCACGCGCATTGCGACGACCGTGCGGTCGTCGCCGAACAGGTCGAGGCCGGTCGTCGTGGTCGTCAGCTCCACCTGTTCCGCGTGGTCGGTGCGGCGGACGGTGATGACTCCACTCATCGGTCTCTCCTTATCAGGAAGCGGCGGGCGATCTGCCCTGGGCGCGAGGCCCACGGGCTATTGTGCCGCACCTCAGAGTCGGGCACCCAGTCCGCAAGCCGGACTGTCGTCGTGACGCCTCCTCAGAAACGACCTACTGCGGTAGTCGAACCTCGCGGACCGTCAGGCCGTCGATCCCGACGTAGTCGCGAGGGTTGCAGGTGTACAGCGGAAGCCCTTCAGCCAGGGCGGTGGCGGCGATCAACGCGTCATACGCCCGCGCGGCGGGCTTGCGCCCCTGCGAGCGCAGGCTGGCGGCTACTCTGCCGAACGCTCGTGCGGCCTCCTTGCCGAAGGCAATGGCGTCGAAGTCGGCTTCGGCCTGCTGGACGTGCGCTTGGCGCCGCGCACGTTCAAGGTCATTGTCGGTGGCAAGTGGTGCCACCGACAGCTCGGCCAGCGTGATGGCCGATACCAAGGACGTCTCAGGAAGGTCCTCGGGATCCAGATCGGCGAGCAGGATCAGGACATTGGTATCGATGAGCCCGCGTTCGTCCGTCACAGCGTGGAGTCCAGGAGTTCGTCGATGTCAGTGCGCATCTGACCCGGGTCGACGTGCGGGAGAGACCGGCGTCGGCGCATCAGCTCACGTGTCGACAGCGGTTCGCGCGCCAGGGCACGTAGTTCCGCAACTGGCACGCCATCCTTCGTTACGACCACGGAGCCACCGTGGCTGACGGCGTCGATGATCGTTCCGCCATGATTTCGGAGGTCGCGGACGCTGACGGTGTCACTCATACGATGATTGTCTCACCGGTGAGACAGCCGTTCAAGACGTCAGGTGTTCATTGAGCCGGCTCGCCGCGCGGAGCGCCGGGCCCGCGAAAGAAACGTCCGAAACCTACGCGCAGTCGCAACCCAGCCACGGGCATGTGGTTGCGGACCCTTCGAGACGGCGCCGCGAGTACCCGCGCTCAGCCCAGCTCTGCGTTGCGGCGCCTCCTCAGGGAACGACGTATTGCGTGGCGCATCAATGGAAGTCGCGGGAGGTGTGGCGGACGCCGACCGGGAGCGGATCGACGTGCTCGGCGAGCAGGTTGATGACCCCCTCGGGTGAGCGCTCGAGGATGCCTCGGACGATCAACCCGCGCTCCTCGCGTAGCACCCGGCGGTAGCGGCCCCACACGCCGGCGGTGCACACTACGTTCAGCAGCCCGTGCTCGTCCTCGAGGTTCACGAAGGTGATCCCCGACGCGGTGGAGGGGCGCTGCCGGTGGGTGACCAGGCCGGCGACGCGGATCCTGCTGCCGGGCTCCACGGTGCGCAGGGCGGACGACGGCAGCACGCCGCGCTCGTCGAGGTGTGGGCGCAGGTGGGCCAGCAGGTGGTCGGAGGTCGAGATCCCGGTGGCCCAGAGGTCGTCGGCCAGCACCTCGAGGCCGCTCTGGTCCGGGAACAGCGGCGGCTGCAGCGGCATCGCCAGCCCCGGCAGCGTCCCGGCCTGGTCCAGCGCGGCGCTGCCCGCCCGCCACAGCGCCTGCCGTCGGCTCAACCCCAAGCCGTCGAACGCACCGGCTGTGGCCAGGGCCGAGAGCTGCTCCTCCCCCAGGCCTGCCCGCCGCGCGAGATCCTCCATCGAGGTGTAGCGGCCGCCCGCCTCGCGCTCGGCGACGATCCGGGCGGCCGTCTTCTCGCCGATCCCGCGGACGCCGGCCAGGCCCAGCCGCACGGCGAAGTTCCCGTCGCGGCGGTGCGCGGCACCGGCGTCGGGCGCCTCCGGGCAGAACGGCCCCACCGGTGGCTGCTCGACCTCCAGACAGGACGCCTGCCCGGTGGGGGCCCGGTCCCCGTCGACCGGCTCCAGCCCCGCTCCGGTGCCCGACAGCTCCAGGTCAGGGCGCCGCACCTCGACACCATGCCGGCGCGCGTCGGCGGTGAGCGTGGCCGACGAGTAGAACCCCATCGGCTGCGAGCGCAGTAGCCCGGCCAGGAAGGCTCCCGGGTAGTGCAGCTTGAGCCAGGAGCTGGCATAAACCAGCAGCGCGAAGCTCAGAGAGTGCGACTCGGCGAAACCGAAGTTCGCGAACGCCTTGATCTGGGCGTAGAGCTGGGCCGCGGCATCCCCCGTCAGCCCGTTGCGCGCCATGCCCGCGTAGAGCTTCTCCTCCAGCGACTCGATCCGCTCGACGCCCCGCTTGGAGCCCATCGCGCGGCGCAGCAGGTCGGCATCCTCGCCGGTGCACTCGCCCACGGCCATGGCCATCTGCATCAGCTGCTCCTGGAAGATCGGCACGCCGAGGGTGCGCCGCAGGACCGGCTCGAGCTTCGGATGGGGGTAGGTGACCTTGTCCTTGCCGAGTTTGCGGCGCACGAACGGGTGCACCGCCCCGCCCTGGATGGGGCCGGGGCGGATCAGCGCGATCTCGATGGCCAGGTCGTAGAACGCCCGCGGCCGCAGCCGGGGCAGCAGTCCCATCTGGGCGCGCGACTCCACCTGGAACACCCCGATGGCGTCGGCCCGGCAGAGCATGTCGTAGACGCCCGCCTCCTCCTTGGGGATGGTCGCCAGCCCCCAGTGCTCTCCGGTGCTCTCCTCGACGATGGTGAAGCAGTGCTGCAGCGCGGCGAGCATGCCGAGGCCGAGCAGGTCGAACTTCACCAGCCCCATCCAGGCGGCGTCGTCCTTGTCCCACTGGATGACCGTCCGCTTCTCCATCCGGGCGTGCTCGATGGGCACCACCTCCCCCACCGGGCGCTCGGTCAGCACCATCCCGCCGGAGTGGATCCCCAGGTGACGGGGCGCCTTCAGCAGCTGGGTGGCGAGGTCGAGAACGGGCGGCGGGATCTCCATGCCCGGCTCGTCGGCGCTCGGCAGGCTCCAGTTCTCGATCCGGCGGGCGAACGCGTCCTGCTGGCCGGGCGAGTACCCCAGCGCCTTCGCGACGTCGCGGACGGCGTTCTTCGGGCGGTACTGGATGACGTTGCACACCTGGGCCGCGCGTCTGCGGCCGTACCGGTCGAACACCCACTGGATGATCTCCTCGCGGCGGTCGGAGTCGAAATCGACGTCGATGTCGGGCTCCTCGTCGCGCATGGCCGACAGGAAGCGCTCGAAGGGCAGGTCGTAGCGGATGGAGTCGACGGCGGTGATGCCCAGCACGTAGCAGACCGCGGAGTTGGCGGCCGATCCGCGGCCCTGGCAGAGGATGCCGCGCTGGTGGGCCTCGGCGACGATGTCGTGCACGATCAGGAAGTAGCCGGGGAAATCCTTGGCCTCGATCACGGCCAGCTCACGCTCGATCCGCGCCCGGCCCGCGTCGTCGAGCCGGGGATACCGCTCAGGGATGCCCCGTTCGACCAGCTCCCGAAGCCACGACATGGGTGTGTGCCCCTCCGGTACTTCTTGTTTGGGGAGCGCGGGCTTGGCCCTGCGCAGCGGGAAGGCCAGCTCGTCGGCCAGCTCGACGGTGCGCTCCACCGCGCCGGGGTAGCGGGCGAACAGCCTGCGCATCTCGGCGCCTGAGCGCAGGAAGGCCGCGCCGGCGGCCGGCAGCCATCCGTCCAGCTCGTCCAGGCTCCGGTTGGCCCGGATGGCCGCGACGGCCTGGGCGAGGGGGTGCTGCGCGGGGGTGGCGTAGTGCACGTTCCCGGTGGCGAGGGTGGGGAGATCTCGGTCGGCTGCGAGCGCGGCCAGCGCGTCGTTGTGGGTGGAGTCCAGCGGGTGGCCGTGGTCGGTCAGCTCCACGTAGACCCGGTGCCGGCCGAAGAGATCGGTCAGGGCGTCCAGCTCCCGGCCCGCGGCCCCGGCTCCGCCTGCTCGCAGCGCCTGCCGCACCGCCCCCTTGCGACAGCCGGTCAGCACCACCCAGTGGTCGCCGGCCGCCTGCGCCAGCCCCTCCAGGTCATAGACCGGCCTGCCCTTCTCGCCACCCGCCAGCTGAGCGTTGGTGATCTCGCCGGCCAGCCGGTGATACCCCTCCTCGCCGGATGCCAGCACCAGGAGATGCGTGCCCGTCGGGTCCGGGATGCCGGACTGCGGCGACGGCAGGCCCAGGGAAAGCTCGGCCCCGAAGACGGTCTTGACCTTTGTCGGCTCGGCGGCCTCCGCGAACCGACTGATGCCGTAGAGGCCGTCGTGATCGGTCAGCGCCAGCGCGTGCAGTCCGAGCCGCTCGGCCTCGACCACCAGGTCGGCGGGCGACGATGCGCCGTCGAGGAAGGAGAACGACGAGTGCGCGTGCAGCTCGGCATAGGGCACCGCGTCGCGCGGCCGGTCCACCTTCGGTGGGAGGTAGGGCCCGCGTTTGCGGGAAAAGGGGACGTCGTCGCGAGGGTCGCGCGACCGTGGCGGTCCGCTCAGCGTCCGCTCCAGTTGAGCCCACGACATCGGCGGGTTGTCGAAGCCCATCAGTCGTACCTCCCCTCAGCCCACCACTCGCCCGTGCCGTCGAGCATCAGCAGCCAGGCGCCGCCGGTGTCGTCGGCCATCTGGAAGCGGCAGCCCGTCCGCGCCCGCTCCGGATCCCAGCCCCGCTCGGCGATCGGCCAGGGCCCGGCCCAGCCCGCCGTGCGGAGCCGCGCGGCGCCCACCAGCAGTTGGGCCGGAACGCCGGTGACCAGAAGCCTGTCGTCGACGCGCACGCGGACGCCGTCGGCGTCGAGGACCTCGGCCTTGCGGGGCTGGGGAAAGACGGTGGCGGGCAGCGGGTCGGGCAGGCTGCCTGGCCAGGGCCGGTCCGGCGGATGGGGAAGGCGCGCCCTGTCGCCCCAGGGCACGAGCACCTGTCTGTCGGTCAGCCAGCGGCCGCCGCCCACTATCGGGGTCTGCACCCCCGCGTGGCCGAGCATCGACTGCACGCGCGCCAGCACGTGGTGCACCTTCTCCTCGGAGCCGTCGCCGAACAGGCCGGGGTCGTGGTGCGCGAGGGCGTCGGTGGCGACGGGCTCGAAGCGGACGTGTGCCACGCCGCTCTCGATCTCTTTGCCCGCCCCGTCCAGCTGCCAGCGGACCCGGTCGATGACCGCCGCGCTGTCGAAGCAGCCGGGGTGCAGCCACGTCCTGACACTCTGCTCCCCTTCCTCCGTCGTGACGACGATCTGGAGTTCGGTGCAGACGAGGTTGAGGGCGGCGAGCCCGGCGATGAACTCCTCTGCGGTGGCCCTGCTGCTGAAGGCCACCTGGTCGACGCGGTTCAGCGGCGGCTCGAAACTCACCTCGCGGGCCAGCTCCGTCGGCGGGGTGCGGGGCTGAACGTTGCGGGAGTCGCTCCCGCCGGCCAGGGCGTGCAGCCGCACTCCCCGGTCGCCGAGGCGGTCGCGGACCTGGCCGACGTCCATGGCCGCGAACTCGCCGAGCCGACGGATGCCCAGCCGGGGAAGGAGGGCCACGAGGTCCGGCTCGCCGAGGTCGCCGATCGGGCGCGGAGCCAGAAAGGCCGCCGACCCGCCCGGCGGCACCACCAGGATGGGATCCGCGTCGCGGGCTGCCTGCGTCGCGGTGAACACGCCGTCGGCCACCCCGACGCGCCCGCTGAACACGTTCGACTCCGCCACCCTCTCCAGCAGGGCGATGGCGGCCTGCCGCTCCCCTCCGTAGTAGCGGGCCGGTCCGCGTGCCAGCAGCGCCAGCTCACCGGGGCGGATCACCTGAGCCCCGGGGATCGCCTCCTCGACCAGGTCGACTAGGGGTGCGAACTGGTGCGCGTCCCGGCCAGGGTCGGCCACCACCACCCGCACCTGGGGGCAACGCGACTGCGCTTCCCGACGGCGCAGCCCCGGACGAACCCCATAGGCGAAGGCGGCAGGCGAGCAAGCCGTCACCCAGTTGGCCTCCACCACCGCCGTCGGCACCTCGGGGTCCGCGCCGGTCTCCAGCTCCCATGCCGTCACCGGCCAGTGGGGAAACCACAGCACCATGCATCTGGGCATGGCTCAGCCCACCGCCCGAAGCCGTCCCGGTGCGGCGACAGGCTCCGCGGAGGCCGCCACGCGGCCGTGCTGGTCCGGCAGCAGCAGCCGCGCCGTCTTGGTCATGCCCTGGCGGCTGCGCACCGTCACCTCCGCCTCCCGGCCCGTGAGGTAGCCGGACCCGTCCTCCAGTCCGAGCCAGCGCGCGCTGCCGAGCGAGATCGTCGCCTCCGCCCGGGGCCAGGGCCCACACGCGAGCAGCACGCAGTCGTGCTCCCTCAGCCGGGCGGCCAGTCGATTGGCGTCAGCCTGACCGACCATCCCCACGGGCCGGACGGCGACCACCCGCACCACCTCTGACAAGGCGGCCACCACCGAGAGCCACCGCTCCCCCGGATGCGGCACCAGCGCGAGCCTGTCCAGCGCAATCCCGGCGCCCCGTGCGGCCTCCGCCCCGAACTCGGGCATCCCCACCACCGAGCACCAGGACCCGGCGGCCGATGGCTCGGCCAAGAGGGAGATCAGCAGGGCCCCCGCAGTCACCTGGTATGCGGCGCCCGGGCGCAGCCCACCCCCGGGAAGCAGCTCCGACAAGGCAGGATGCACCGGAACGGAGGCCTTCTGCACGGGGGTGAGCTGCGCCTGCGCGCGCAACCGCGCGACCAGATCCGGGAGCTCCGCCTCATGCACCAACACCTTGAAAGTGTCGAACATGCGTTTGATTAAGTCAAGAGACGGACCTCAGTGTGTCGCCCCGGCGACGCTCTTCGATCGCGACCGGTGTGGAACTAGCGCAGACCGCTTGGCAGACGCGCCAGACGCGATGACGGCAGGAGCGGGTCCGCCGTCAAGGTAGCGAATGAGGGCGGCCTCGGCGTCGCCCAGTTCGATGCCCTGGCCAGCGAGCCAGTCGTCGTCGAAGTAGGTTTCCTCGTAGCGGCCTGCGGCATCGCAGATGATGCTTGCAAGGAGGCCGCTGCGGCCGTCATGGGCCATGGCCTCGGCGATCCGCAGGGCGCCGACGAGGTTGGTTCCGGTCGAGGCGCCGGCTTCGATGCCCCGTGCGCGCAGTGCGCGCATCGCGGCGACTGACCATGCGTCGGGTACCGGGATCACTTCGTCGATCAACTGCGGGATGAAGGACGCTTCGACCACGGGGCGACCGATGCCCTCGATCCGGGACGCCCTCCCCACCTGTGCTCGGTTCTGATGCAACCAACTCGGGTGGTACGCGGAACCCTCGGGGTCGGCTACCGCGACCCTCGTGCGTCGGCCCGTGTAGCGGACGAATCTGGCAATGGTGGCCGACGTCCCACCGGTGCCGGCGCCGACGACGATCCAATCGGGCTCTGCGTACCCCTCCTCCTGGAGTTGGGCGAACAGCGCGCTCGCGAGGTTGCCTGAACGCCAGTTCGTACGGACGCTGGCGTTGCCGAATTGGTCGAGGAACACGCATCCCCGCCCGGTGCCCATTCGTTCGGCGGTCTGCCTGGCCTGCCCGGCTTCGGCCACGAATTCGATGGCACCGCCCATCTCCTCGATCAGAGCGAGCTTCGACGGGCTGGTTCCGCTGGGAACGACGGCCACGAAGGCGAGCCCCAGCTCACGAGCGAAATAGGCCTCCGAGACGGCGGTGGAGCCACTGGAGGCGTCGACCAGAGTGGTGCCGGGGCCGATGTCGCCGTTGCAGACTCCGAACATCAGCAGCGATGCGGCGAGGCGGTGCTTCAGCGACCCCGACGGATGGGCCGACTCGTCCTTGAAGATCATGTCGATCCCCAGGTGGGAAGGAAGCCTGAACTCGACGAGGGGCGTCTCGACACTGCCGTGCGCCTCGTGGATCCGGCGGGCCGCCCACCGGGCCCAGGCTGCCTTATCGGTGGTCATCTACGCCTCACATCCCTTCCTCGCCCCATGATGGTCAGTGCGCAGTCCAAAGGCAAAGACATGTTTCTTCTATCTCCCCAAACAAGCACTTATATGTGTCTAGAGTGTTCCCATGCTCGAGCTCAAGCACTTTCGCCTCATCGAGGCCATCTCTCGCACAGGCTCGGTGTCCGGGGCGGCCCGGGAACTGGGCTATTCGCAACCTGCGGCATCGCAGCAGCTGCGGCAGTTGGAGCGCATCGTTCGCACCCCCGTGATCGTCCGCGTGGGGCGCAGGACCCGGCTGACACCGGCAGGCGAGGTGCTGTTGGCGCATGGGCCGCAGGCCCTCTCGGCTGCACAGCGGGCGATGTCCGAGATCGAGCTCATCGCAGGCCTTCAGGGCGGCGAATTGACCTTGACGGCCTTTCCCTCCGCGTCGGCGACGATCGTCCCGATCGCTCTGGCAGAGTTCCGGCGACGCCACCCCGGCGTGGCCGTGCGGCTCATCGAGCAGGAGGCGCACGCCGCCGTCCGTCAGCTCGCCGCCGGCGACGCGGATCTCGCGGTGATCGGACAGTTCTATTCCGCGGGTGCCGCGCCGACCCAGGTGCCCGCTGACTGGGTCTCGCGCACGATCCTCGAGGAAGAGGTCTACGTGGCACTCCCCAAGGATCACCCTGCGGCGGCCGAGGCTGCGGTCGCGCTCGGCGACCTGGCGGGTGAGCCCTGGGTGGCCGGCTGCGAGGAGTGCCGGGCCAACCTGATCGAGGCTGCCAGCGTTGCCGGATTCACTCCGCGCATCACGCTGGAGACCGACGACTACGTGGCCCTGCAGCGGCTCGCCGCCGCAGGCCTCGGCGTCGCCCTCATCTCGGGCCTGATGCTGGACGCGGCGCGGGCAGATCCAGGGTTGGCCTTGCGGCCCATTCGCCCGGCGCGCATGCGTCGGATCAGCACAGTCACCACTCCGACGGCGATGCGTGTGCCGGGCATTGCGGAGCTCTTGACCTGCCTCCAACAAGCAGGAACGCTCGTGGGACGACGGTCGGGCAACCATAAGTGACTGTTACGTTTGCCATTGACGACAGGGGGTTTGGTTACCCGATGCGGCATGCCATGCTGCAACTGACGACCACCCTCAAGGAAGAAGGACCCCCCAATGACCCGACGCGACGAGTTCACTGCCATCCTGGCCGGTGAGCCCACCGGCGCCCTCGGCTCCCTTTTCTGGAAACACTTCGCTGCCGGTGAGCACGCCGGCCCCGCGGCGAAGGCCGCGCACGATCGTTGGATCGAGGCCACGGATCCCCTCGTCGTGAAGGTCATGAACGAGGCCATCTACCCGCACGAGGAGGAGTTCACCGGGGCCGCCGATTGGGTCTCGGTCGCTCCCTATCCCGTGGATCACCCCGCGTTGGTGGCAGAACGGGAACTGGTTGCCGACATGGTGGCTGCGTACCGCGCCACCCATCACGTGTTCGCAACCGTTCACGGTGTGACCGCCTCCGCCTTCCACGCCCGCGGCGGGAGCACCGACTACGACGAGAAGCGTTACCAGTTGGCCCAGGCGCTCAGGGAGGACCCGGAACTGGTGGGCGATCGCTTCGCCGTCATCGGCCGCAGCCTCGTGGACCAGGCCGTCGCGTTCCTGCAGGCCGGCGTCGACGGCGTGTTTCTTGCGGCTCTCGGCGGAGAGGGGCACCTGTTCACGGACGATGAGTTCGCGGCTTACATCCGTCCCCACGACATCGCTGTGCTCGAGGCTGTCGGCGACGCAGGCGGGCTGCGCTACCTGCACATCTGCAAGGAGAACGTCGTGCTCGCCCGCTATGCCGGCTATCCCGTCGACATCGTGCAGGTGGGTGAGCACCTCAACGACCTCAGCCTCGACGACCTTCGCGCAGCCTTCCCTGGCGCGGTCGTGGTTGGCGGCGTCGACAACACCGACCCGTACTTCCACGACGGTGGGTCGGTATCCCCTCTCGTCCGCGAAGCGGTCGCGGCCGACACCCAGCACGCCCGTTTCATCGTCGGCGCGGACTGCAGCCTGCCCGACGACACCGACCCGCAGCTGGTCGGCGCCCTCTCCCGAGCCCTTCGCACCACCGGATAAGGAAGAACAATCATGACCTTCACCCGACGCACATTCCTCGGCGCATCGCTCGGCGCCGTCGCCGTCGCTGGCCTCAGCGCTTGCGGGGGCGACAAGGCCCCGACAGGCACCACATCGAACCCTGCGCCTGCCGGCTCGGGTGGGACGACGTTCCCGGCCGGGACGATGACCATCTTCGGTTACGGGCAGCCCCAGTGGACGATGGAGTACTACAACGCCTGGCTCGACCGCAACCGGAGCATCGCACCCGAGGTGACCTTCGAGATGGTGCAGACGGAGAGCGAGGCCGACGCCCGGCAGAAGCTCATCCAGGCGCTGTCCGCCGGTGACAGCAAGTCCGCCGCGGACGTGATCCAGACCGGACGGGTCTCCATGCTCGACATGGCGAAGAACGGCGTACTCGTGGACATGACCGAGTACCTCCGCAGTGTCGAGGACAAGCTCGTGCCCGGCGCCCTCAGCGACTCCGAGTACGAGGGCAAGCTGTACGGTATGCCGGACTCGGTGCGCCCGCAGCTGGTGTTCTACAACGACGAGATCTTCTCCACCTACAAGATCGATCCGGAATCTCTCTCCACCATGGAGGGCTACCTCGAGGCCGGACGAAAGCTGAAGACCGATTCCAAGGGCGAGGTGCAGCTCAGCCAGATCGATCCCAGCACGCTCGCATGGCGCTACTGGGGCCGTCGCGGCCTGATGCCGCAGGCCAAGGCGCAGATCTGGGGCGACGACGGCAGCGTCGTCTTCGGCGACAGCGAAGGTACGCGCACGGCCCTGACGTTCCTGTCGACCCTGCACACCGAGGGTCACCTGCACGTCACGAAGATGTTCCAGGCGCCGCTGTACGAGGCGATCAAGGCAGGCAAGATCGCCACCTTCTACATCGGCGCTTTCATGGATGAGTTCTTGCGCGGGAATGTGGCTGACATGTCCGGCAAGTGGCGGGTGCGCAACGCCCCCGTGTTCGAGGCGATCGGCCTCGGCGGAGCTCCGGTGATCGGCATGTTCTGCGCCGTCAACAAGGATGGTGGCAAGTACGCGGGCCTGTGGCAGAAGCTGTGGAACGACTTCCAGTTCGACGCCGAGGCGCGTGAGGCGTGGACCACCGACATGGTGAAGCAGAACGCGCCGTACGCGAACCCGATCTCCGTTGACATGCTGAAGGACCCGTTCTGGCAGGAGCCTGCCGAGTTCTACGGCGGTCAGTCGTTCCGTGCGGCAGAGTCGGCCGGCCTGGAGAATCCCGCACCGAACCTCAGGGTGACGAAGGACGATGCCGAAGCGGACTCGTTGATCTCCCCCGAGATCGAGAAGTTCATCGCGGGCGCGCAGTCGATGGATGACGCCATCAAGAATGCTGACGCGGCTCTGAAGAGCCGGATCGGCCAGACCGATCCGGCCTGATTGATGAAGAGATTTGCGGCGAGGTACGGGGCGGGGTACCTCTTCATCGCCCCGTTCTTCGCGCTCTTCCTTGTGTTCCAGCTGTTCCCTATCCTCTGGACGTTCTACATCTCGACGCAGGAGTGGACGGGTTTGGGTCAGCCGGAGCCGATCGGCCTGCGCAACTACGAGATGCTGCTGACCGATCCGCAGTTCTGGGACGCGTTCGGCAACACGCTCGTCTACTGGGTGTGCGGGCTGCTCTTCATCCTGCCTCTCTCGCTCTGCATCTCCCTTCTCCTGAACAAGAAGGGGGTGCGGGGGCTCCGGGCCTTTCGTACCGTCACGTTCATCCCTTATGTCTGCGCGACCGTCGCGATCGGCCTGATCTTCAACATCCTGTTCGACACCCAGCAGGGCCTCATCAACGAGGTGCTGCAACTCGTCGGACTCGACCCGATCGGATGGCTCACGACGACGACCTACTCGAAGGTCCCTGTGATCGTGCTGAGCGTCTGGCGGCACACTCCGTGGTTTGCGCTCATTCTCTTCGGCGGCCTCTTGAACATCCCCTCGGAGTACTACGAGGCTGCCCGGGTGGATGGGGCCAACGCCCTCCGGACGTTCTGGCACGTCACACTGCCAGGGCTCCGTCCGGTGATCGTGTTCTGCATGATCATGATCACGGTCGAGTCGTGGAACATCTTTGCGGAACCCTACATCATGCGCGGTCCGGCGACCTCCAACATCAGCCTCTTCCAGTACATGTATGAGAGTTCGTTCCGGCTCTTCAAGTTCGGCTACGGCGCCACGATCGGTGTCGCCCTCACCGTCATCCTGGCCGTGGTTTCGCTCGTCCAGCTGGCCGTGCTCAGGAGAGGAGAGGACGCATGAGCCGCCGTCGCTCGCCCATCAGTTCTCGCGCAGGCCAGGGCGTTGCGTATGTCCTGATGGTGTTGATCATGGCGTACTCGCTGCTGCCGGCTGCATGGATGCTGCTCATCGCTCTCAAGCCGCCCTCCTCGTCGATGACCGGGAGGAAGGTCCTTGACCTGAGCGATCTCACCCTCGCGAACTTCTCGGCGGTCAACGCACTGACACCCATCTTGACCAACGTGTCGAACTCTCTGTTCACCACCATCGTCGGCACGTTGACGACGCTGTTCTTCTGTTCGCTCGCCGGCTTCGCGTTCGCCAAGATCGACTTCCCGGGCAGGGAGCCCATCTTCTACATCCTGATCGCAACCATGCTGGTTCCGCCCGAGGTGGCGATCGTTCCGCTCTTCCGCATCATGACGGGGCTCTCGCTGATCAACTCCCTCTGGGCGTTGGTCATCCCGAAGATGGCCACGGCCGTTGGGATCTTCTACATGCGCCAATACATCAGCGCCGTGCCCGACGAGGTGATCGAGGCAGCGCGCGTCGACGGATGCGGGCCGTTCCGGATCTACCTGCAGATCGTGCTTCCGATGATCAAGGCGGGCCTCGCCGTCTGGGCGACTCTCACAGTTATCGCGCGATGGAACGACTTCTTCTGGCCGCTGGTGTTCCTCCGTTCGGAGGACAAGTACACCCTGGTGCAGGCGATCTCCCTGCTGCCGGTGGGTGAGGGACTCTCCACCCCCTGGCCGGTGATCATGGCAGGCACCGCGATCGCCGTGATTCCGCCGGTCGTCGGATACATCATCTTCCAGCGGTTCCAGAGGGCGGATATGACCGCGGGCGCGGTCAAGGGGTAGGGCGTCCCTACGCCACGACGGTGTTGACGGACGAGTACTCGTCGACCTGGTTCGCGCTCAGGCTGGGCCAGACCAGTTCGGTGATGCCGCGGGCGGCGAGGAGCGACTCGTCGGCGGCCACCGTCGAGGTGACCAGGGCCGGGCGCGCCTTGTCGGCGCACGCCGCGACCCAGGACTCGAACACGACGCCGCCCGGGCTCAGCGAGCCGCGGCTCAGCGGGACGTCGCGCTCGTCCACCTCGACGACGATGCCGAGGGATCGCTGCGGGACGGCGCGCCGGGGACGAAGCTCCTGGATCAGCTCGGCGTAGCGGCGCCCGTTGGCCTTGACCCGGCCCTCCTGGTCGATGAGCCCGAGGGAGTACTCCAGCTCGGGGAAGTCGCCGAGGGAGCGCGAGACGTCGTGCGAGCACCACCACGTGACGCCCCAGAGGTTCTCCGTCGTGGCGGCGTTGCGCAGGGTGTGGGTGATGAAGCCCGGCTGCTGTGCCTCCTCGAGGCAGTTCGACGGCGCGCCGACCTCCTGCAGCCAGACCGGCCGCTCGAGGTCCGTGCTGAAGGCCCGCGAAAGCTCGATCAGGTACTCGGCCAGGTGATGCGAGGCGACGGAGCGGCCGCCGTAGCGCTGCGCCGTCCCGTTGAAGACCCACGAGTGGATGGTGGTCATCGCGCCGAGGCGCGCGGCGTGCGCGGGCTCGAAGCCGTGGCCGTCCATGAACCAGACGGCGTCGTATTCGGCGTGCACGTGATCCCGCCCGGGAGCGGAGCGCTCCGCGGCCTCCAGCAGCCGCACGATCCAGCCCTCGGCCTCCGGGCCCGTCACGGGCCACGGCGAGGGGTGGGTGGCGGCGGAGAACTGGTTGGTCTCGTTGCCGAGAGTCAGCCCGAGGAAGTTCGGGGCGTCGGCCAGCCGCTCCCCCAGCGCCTCGACCAGCGACACCTGCGCGGCGACCGACGCGGGGTCGGTGAACATGTTGCGGTCGTGCCAGGTGGCCAGCCATGAGGGGACGAAGTCGAAGCTCGAGAGATGTCCCTGGATCACATCCACGCTGGCGTCGAGGCCGCAGTCGGCTGCGACGTCCACGACCCGTCGGACGTCGTCCAGGGCCTCTCGACGGATCAAGGTGCGGTTCGGCTGCAGCACCGGCCACAGCGGAAAGACCCGGATGTGGTCGAGGCCCAAGGCGGCGAGGGCCTCGAGATCGCGGCGCACGGATGAGAGATCCAGCGACAGCCAGGAGTGGAACCAGTCTCGGGACGGGGTGTAGTTCGCGCCGAATCGGAGGGGCGCGTCGGTGTGGGGGGCCATGTAAGTCCAATCTCGACAGGAGGACGCAGCAGTCGTCCTTGACTTGTCTCGAAACGAAACTATAGCGTTTCAGTTGCCCGTGGGGCGCGGCCGCCGCGCCGGGGCGAACTTCCAGGAAGGTGGCGTCGACGCCGTCATGAGCACCCCCATCTGGGCCGCGCTGCCCCAGCCGGAGACCCACCTCGCAGGCGAGGGCCGGTGGCAGCCGGGAGCCGTCCTCGTCGACGCCCCTGAGGATCTCGCAAGCGACGTGCACCGCCTCGTCGACGGCTTCGAGCGGCTCGGCCCGCTGCTCGAGGGCCGACCTTCCTCCACCCTGACAATCGCCCTGCACGGGGAACTGTCCGGCGAGGACTATCGCGTCGAGGTCGCCGACGACGTGCGGATCGAGGCGGGCTCCCCCGCCGCGGCACACCGGGCCGCCGTCTCCGTGCTCGGCCAGGTTGGCCGCCACCGATTCCTACCCCGCGGCTCCTTCGCGTGGCGGCCCATCGTCGGAGAGCGCGGTGTCCACCTCGATGCCGCCCGCAAGTTCTACCCCGCCGAGTGGATGCACGCCCTACTGGAACGCATGTCGTCGCTGGGGCTGAACACGCTGCAATGGCACTTCTCGGAGAACGAGGGCGTGCGGCTCGCCTCCGAAGCCTTCCCCGAGATCGTCTCGCCCGAGCACCTCACCCGCGCCCAGGCGCGCGAGATCCTCGCACACGCGGCCGACCTGCACATCGCCGTCGTGCCCTCGCTCGACATGCCCGGCCACCTGCGCCAGGTGCTCGCAACGCGCCCCGAGCTGCGCCTCCTGACCGCCACCAGTGGCACCGACACCAGCCATGCGCTGGACATCACCAACCCCGCTGCGGTTGACTTCGCCAAGCGCCTGATCGACGACTACGCCACCCTCTTCGCGGACAGCACCCACTGGAACCTCGGGGGCGACGAGTTCGTCGACTTCACACGGATCGACGACTACCCCACCCTCGCCGCGGAGGCGCACCGCCGCTTCGGCCCGGCTGCCACCGGCTTCGACCTGCTGACGGACTTCGTGAACGAGATCGGCAACTACCTCCTGGACCTCGGGTTCGTCCCGCGGGCCTGGAACGACGGCCTGCTGCGCAGCGCGGTCGTGGAGCTCGACAGGCGCGTGGAGATCACCTGGTGGGCGAACTTCCATCCGGCTATGCGCCCTGCCCGGGCCGCGCTCGACGGCGGGTACCGCGTGCTGAACTTCGACGACAGGCACTGGTACTACGTCCTCGGCCAGAACGTCGGCTACTGGCACCCCACCGCCGAGCGCGCCTGGGCGGACGGCTGGCATCCGGGCGTGTTCTCGCCGATCGCGGACAAGGTCGCCCAGGAGTGGCCGCAGCCGTATCCCGAGCAGCTGCTCGGCTCCTACTTCTCGATCTGGAGCGACTGGGGCGATTCCGAGTCGCTGGACGAGGTCTGGCGCCGCATGGGCCTGCCCCTGGCGGCCTTCGCCGAGCGCTCCTGGAACGGCGGCAGCGAGCTCACCTTCGCCCAGTTCGTCGCGCTCGCCGAGGCAAGCCTCGCGGAGCTCAGCTGACGTCGCTGATCACGTACTTGATCTTGCCGCCGGTGTAAGGGAGGGAGTCCCGGTAGTCGATCCGCACCGGCACCTCGTGTTCGATCCGGTTCCGGAGTTCCTCCACCACCGCTTCGATGTGCTCTCGGGCGCGGGGGTCGTCCCCCTCCACCACTCGGATCGTGATCGAGTAGTCGCTGAGTTGGTGGATCTGGAACAGTCGGACGGCCTCCGGGTGGCCCCCGAACATCGCCATCAGGCGGTGCGCCAGCACGGCGCCACTGGGCAGACGGATCATGTCGGTGGTCCGCCCCTGCGGCTGCTCCATGAGTGGCAGCGAACGTCCGCACGCGCACGGTTCGGCGCGCAGGATCCCCTTGTCGCCGGTGCGGTAGCGGATCAGCGGGAACACTCGGTTGCGCAGGTCGGTGATGGCCAGGTCGCCGACCTCCCCAGGCTTGACCGGGGCACCGTCCTCGTCCACCACCTCGATCCGCCGGATGTCGGCGAAGATGTGCAGCCCGTCGCGCCGACCGCACTCGCCGGCCATCCAGCCGAATTCAGAGCCGCGGTATTCGTCGTAGACCGGTGCGCCGAACGCGGACTCCAGCCTGGCGCGGGCCGACGAGGTCAGCGGGGCGGCCGTCGTGGCGACGGCGGTGGGAGCCGGGATGGAGAGCTTGCGGGTCTCCAGGAAGTCGGCGAACTCCAGCATGGCCCCCACGTATCCCTCGATCAGCCTGGGGCGGACGGCGTTCACCTCCTTGTGAAAGACCTCCATGGTCTGGGCGGAGATCAGGCCGGCGTCCAGGTAGATCTGCTTGGTCGGCCACCAGGCGACGTCGTTCTTCAGCTTCGCGACCCGACCGAAGTTCCACCGGCCGATCCGGGCCAGGTCGTCGTAGGGTTGCACGCCCCACCACGAGTACATCCGCCAGCTGAGGGCGAGCACCGGAACGCGGGCGTCGTGGGCCGTGCGCAGCGGCTCGCCGGTGGAGCCACCGGTCAGCGCGTCCCTGACGTTGGCCGGCGTTGCCTCCGGCGTGCGGAACCGGGCGCTGTTGGCCTTCACCGTGGAGCGGTCCAGGGTGGGAAGCTTCACCCACTCCTCCCGGTGTGCCAGGCGCTGGGGATCGATGCCGAGCGCGCCGTAGGTGTCCCGGTAGTAGGGCGAGGCCTGCATGGCGTAGCTGACGATCTGCTGCGCGAGCTGGTCCTGATAGGCGGCAAGCTGGCTCGGGCTGAGCCTCTCGTTGCGCAGGAGTTCGTCGTAGAACCGACCCGCGGACGACCGGACGGTTCGTGCTTTGACCCCGAACGATGCACTCTTCAATGACATGTCAGGAGCGTAGCGGTCCGGGGCTCCTGGGTGGGGATGATCGGGCACCTGATTGAGTGCGCACCTCGCCTACTCGTGGGCGTGCCGTCCTTCGGCGGTGAGGATGGTCAGGATCTCCACAGGGTCGGGGCCGTGGGCGCCGATGGCATGCGGAATCATCGTGGAGAACTCTGCCGCGTTGCCCTGCTCGACGACGACGATCCGTTCGCCGAGGCGAAGGGCCGCAGTGCCGGTGAGGACGGTGAACCAGTCCCGCCCCGGGTGCACGCCGGCCTCGTCGAGCGGCGGAGGCGGTGCCGTGATCCGCATCTTCGCGACGGTGAGCCCACCGGGCGTGCGAGAGCTGGCGAGCGTCCACATGGTCATCCCGCGCCGCTCGTCTCGCCGCGGCCGGATGACGACGTCCTCGTCGTAGGGCGACTCGGTGAGTTGATCGATCGTGGTGTCGAGGGCACGAGCGATGGACACGAGCTGGTCCAGAGCGATGCGCCTCGTACCGGTCTCGATGCGGCTGAGGTTCGACGGGCTGAGATAGGCGCGCTCCGCCAAGGCGTCGAGAGACCATCCGCGAGCCAGGCGCAGCGCGCGGATGCGCTGTCGCACCAGCCGGTCCACATCCAATTCTTGCTTCATACGCAAGATCCTATGCGCGCAACGCAGCTCCTGCCTACGGTGGGACCATGCCCATCACGAACACTCAGCCGCCACATGCTCATCAGCACTCGCACGAGGGGACGACGCCCCTCGGCAGGCTGCTCGACCTCGACTCCCGCGTGCACGGCAGGCTGCTCGACGACGCGCTGGCCGCCGTCGCCGACCACGTCGACAGCGTTGGCGTCCGCCGCGTCCTGGACGTCGGTGCAGGCACCGGCGCGGCGACGTTCCGCTGAGCCTCTCGCTACCCAGAGGCTGAGGTCGTCGCTCTCGACGCGAACCCGGCGATGACCGGTCAGATCGCGGCACGACTCCGCACTGAACGCGTCCGGATCGTCACCAGCCCGGTCGAGGAGATGGACCTCGACGCGGGCTCGGTCGACGTGGCGTGGGCCTCGTCGGTGTTCCACGAGTTCGACGACCCGGACGGGGTGTTCGAAGCCTTGTCACGCGTGATCCGCCCGGGCGGGGTGCTGGCGGTCATGGAGATGGATGGGCCGCCTCGCGTGCTGCCCGACGAGTACGACGAGCTGGAGACGCGGCTGAGGACGCTCGCCCACGCGGACGCATCCCAGCCGGAGTGGACGGCCTCTCTCGCAACGGCGGGCTTCGAACTGCTCGAGAAGCACACGCTGACGAGTGACCAGGAGCTTGACGCAGACGGCCCCGGCGGAGAGTACGCCCGCGCCGAACTCCGGCGCCTGGCACACCACGCCGCCGATGGCCTGAGCCCCGATCAGAAGGCCGTACTCGCGCAGATTCTGCACCCCTGTCCCGAAGGGACGGCCTTGCCATCAGTTCACGTTCGGGGCACGAGAAGCCTCTGGATCACCCGCCGCCCCTGACGTCTCTACGCCCTCGCGTTCCCGGTGAGGTCGCGTCTTCTTCCCACCCGGGGGTTAGGTTGCGTCGCGCGAAGCTTCACCAAGCTCGGTGGCCCATGCAGCGAATCGGGCAATGATGCGCTCCCGGCCCGCCGCGTCAACGCCGTAGCGGGCGTACTCGGCCTTCGACCATCGGGCGGCGGCACCGAACTGCTGAACCAAGAGCTGGCGCTCCATAGGTGTGGCCTCTTGCTCATCGGCGAGCGCCAGAATCTCGGCGGCACTGAACCGGCCCGACTCGAGCACCGCAGCGATGTCAATGAAGTCCCGGGCCTCGCCGCGAGACCACAGCGCAGACATCTTGGCGGCCACGGCGTCCCGGACATCGAGCACAGGGCCGATGTTGATCCGGTGCGGTGGGAACTCGCGGTAGTTCATACCCAACTGAAGGTCACTGCGCTCCCCCGTGTTGGGATCGGCCACCTCAATGTCGACGAACAGCGGCCGCACGCGCTTGTCGGTGACCATCAAGCCTGCGGCGTCGAGTGCCCGACGGAGCGCGGTGATCGCCAGGTCAAACCGGCCCTGGTCCGCATTCGAGGTGAACAGATCCACATCGAAAGAGGGGCGATCGCCGATGCCGTGCGCAGAGATGGCATACCCGCCGGCAAGCACGAAGCCATACTCCTCGAGAACACGGAGCGAGATCTCGGCCAGGCGCCGATGGAAGTCCTTCATGGAGTCAGGCAGCCCGCTCGGCCGCCAGGATCGGGAACGCCTGCTCCCACTCCGATCGGCAGCGGGCCGGAAGCATCAGCGAGGGCCACAGCCTGATGAGCCAGTCATGACGCAACAGCGATCGCTGCTCGGCGATCGTGCCGTCGCGCACCACCCGTGTGTACAACGCCCATGCTTGGTCGGCGTCGGCCAGGTCGTAGAACGGATGCGGGCTCGTGTCGATGTGGGCACCCACCTCGACCAGACCCGAGTCCGGACCACACAGCTCGTCCAGAGATGCCGGCCGATCGTAAGGGATTGTCGACTCGTAGCGCACACGCCCAATGACAGTCATCGCGACCCCTCCCTTATCTCCAAAACCACTCGGTGGCGTCAGCCTACCCGGCGTCCCGAAAACGGTATAAGGCCCGGGCCTGCGAAATCTGCAGACCCGGGCCTCTCAAGCGCGCGTGGGCTGGCGGCTGTATCAGAGCGTCAGAACTCCCAGTCCTCATCCTCGGTGTTGACCGCCTTGCCCATCACGTAGGACGAGCCGGAGCCGGAGAAGAAGTCGTGGTTCTCGTCCGCGTTGGGCGACAGCGCGGCGAGGATCGCCGGCGACACCGCGGTGGCCGTCTTCGGGAACATCGCCTCGTAGCCCAGGTTCATCAGGGCCTTGTTGGCGTTGTAGCGGAGGAACATCTTGACGTCCTCGGTGAGGCCGAGGGGGTCGTACAGATCCTCGGTGTAGGACTCCTCGTTGTCGTACAGCTCGAACAGCAGGTCGAACGTGTACTCCTTCAGCTCGTCGCGACGCGCCTGGTCGGCCTCGGCGGCCGCCTGCTGGAACTTGTAGCCGATGTAGTAGCCGTGCACGGCCTCGTCGCGGATGATCAGCCGGATCAGGTCCGCGGTGTTGGTCAGCTTGGCGTGGCTCGACCAGTACATCGGCGCATAGAAGCCCGAGTAGAACAGGAACGACTCGAGCATCGTCGAGGCGACCTTCCGCTTCTCCGGGTCGTCGCCGTAGTAGAAGTCGAGGATGATCTTCGCCTTGCGCTGCAGGTTCTCGTTCTCCTCGCTCCAGCGGAACGCGTCGTCGATCTCCGCGGTGGAGATCAGCGTGGAGAAGATCGACGAGTAGCTCTTGGCGTGCACCGACTCCATGAACGCGATGTTCGTGTAGACGGCCTCCTCGTGCGGCGTCCGGGCGTCGGGGATGAGCGACACCGCGCCCACCGTGCCCTGGATCGTGTCGAGCATCGTGAGTCCCGTGAACACACGGGTGGTCATGAGCTGCTCGTGCGGCTTCAGCGTGCGCCAGCTAGGGATGTCGTTGGACAGCGGCACCTTCTCGGGCAGCCAGAAGTTACCCGTCAGACGATCCCAGACCTCCAGGTCCTTGTCGTCCTCGAGCCGGTTCCAGTTGATCGCCTGGACGCCATGCAGCAGCTTCACCTTGTCGGTCATCGGTGTTCGTTCTCCTCGGTCTCAGAGCATGCAGCTTACGCAGCCCTCGACCTCGGTACCTTCGAGGGCGAGCTGGCGCAGACGAATGTAGTACAGGGTCTTGATGCCCTTGCGCCACGCGTAGATCTGCGCCTTGTTCAGGTCGCGCGTGGTCACATTGTCGGGGAAGAACAGCGTCAGCGACAGCCCCTGGTCGACGTGCTTGGTCGCCTCGGCGTAGGTGTCGATGATCTTCTCGGGGCCGATCTCGTAGGCGTCGGTGTAGTACTCGAGGTTGTCGTTCGTCATGAACGGCGCCGGGTAGTACACGCGCCCGATCTTGCCCTCCTTGCGGATCTCGATCTTGGAGACGATCGGGTGGATCGAGCTCGTCGAGTGGTTGATGTAGCTGATCGAGCCGGTGGGCGGGACGGCCTGCAGGTTCTGGTTGTAGATGCCGTGCGTCGCCACCTCCTCGGCCAGCGCGCGCCAGTCGTCGGGGGTGGGCAGGTGGATGCCGGAGCGCTCGAACAGCCCGGCGACCTTCTCGGTGCGCGGCGTCCACTCCCCCTCGATGTACTTCGTGAAAAACTCGCCCGTGGCGTACTTCGACCGCTCGAAGCCGTCGAACCGCTCGCCGCGCTCGCGGGCGATCCGGCAGGACGCCGCGATGGCGTGGTAGGTCACCGCGTAGAAGTACATGTTGGTGAAGTCGAGGCCCTCGTCGGAGCCGTAGTGGATGGCCTCGCGGGCCAGGAAGCCGTGCAGGTTCATCTGGCCCAGCCCGATGGCGTGGCTCATCGCGTTGCCGCGCTCGATGCTCGGCACGCAGGCGATGTTCGACTGGTCCGAGACGGCCGACAGGGCGCGGACGGCCGTGTCGATGGTGCGGCCGAAGTCGGGCGAGTCCATCGCCAGCGCGATGTTGAGCGAGCCGAGGTTGCAGGAGATGTCCTTGCCCACCTGGTCGTAGCCGAGGTCCTCGTTGTAGGTCGACGGCGTCGACACCTGCAGGATCTCCGAGCACAGGTTGCTCATGGTGATCCGGCCGTCGATCGGGTTGGCCCGGTTCACCGTGTCCTCGAACACGATGTAGGGGTAGCCGGACTCGAACTGGATCTCCGCGAGGGTCTGGAAGAACTTCCGAGCGTTGATCTTGGTCTTGGTGATCCGGCCGTCGTCGACGAGCTCGTGGTACTTCTCGCTGACGGAGATCTCCGTGAACGGAACACCGTAGACGCGCTCGACGTCGTACGGGCTGAAGAGGTACATGTCCTCGTTGTTGCGGGCCAGCTCGAACGTGATGTCGGGGATGACGACACCCAGCGACAGCGTCTTGATGCGGATCTTCTCGTCGGCGTTCTCGCGCTTGGTGTCGAGGAACCGCAGGATGTCCGGGTGGTGCGCGTGCAGGTAGACGGCGCCGGCGCCCTGACGCGCGCCCAACTGGTTCGCGTAGGAGAACGAATCCTCCAGGAGCTTCATGACGGGGATCACGCCGGACGACTGATTCTGGATCTTCTTGATCGGGGCGCCGATCTCGCGGATGTTGGTCAGCGAGAGCGCAACGCCGCCGCCGCGCTTCGACAGCTGCAGCGACGAGTTGATGGCGCGGGCGATCGACTCCATGTTGTCCTCGACCCGCAGCAGGAAGCAGGACACGAGCTCGCCGCGCTGCGCCTTGCCCGCGTTGAGGAAGGTGGGGGTGGCGGGCTGGAACCGGCCGGCCATGATCTCGTCGGTGATCCGCTCGGCCAGCGCGCGGTTGCCCGCGGCCAGGGTGAGGGCCACCATGCAGACGCGGTCCTCGAAGCGCTCGAGGTAGCGCGAGCCGTCGAACGTCTTCAGGGTGTAGGACGTGTAGTACTTGAACGCGCCCATGAACGTCGGGAAGCGGAACTTCACCGCGTAGGCGCGCTTGAACAGGTCCTTGACGAACCCGAAGTCGTACTGGCCGAGCACCTCGGCCTCGTAGTAGCCCTGCTCCACGAGGTAGTCGAGCTTCTCCTTCAGCGAGTGAAAGAAGACGGTGTTCTGGTTGACGTGCTGCAGGAAGTACTGGTGGGCGGCCTTGCGGTCCGCCTCGAACTGGATCTTGCCGGACTCGTCGTAGAGGTTCAGCAGCGCGTTGAGGGCGTGGTAGTCGACCTCTCCGACGTGTTCGACTCCGGTGTCGGTGAGCACAGTTGTTGCCATGTTGTGGTGAGCCCTTCACGGACGCACTCGACGTCTTCGAGCGTGCCCATCAGTTCGAATCGATAGAGGTGAGGCACGTGGCACTTCGCGGCCACGATGTCGCCGGCCAGGCAGTAGGCCCGGCCGAAGTTGGTGTTGCCCCCGGAGATCACCCCGCGGATCAGCGCGCGGTTGCCGGGGACGTTGAGGAAGCGGATGACCTGCTTGGGAACCGCTCCGCCCTGGTTCCCGCCCCCATAGGTGGGGACGACCAGGACATAGGGTTCGGTGACGATGAGCGGCGGCTCGGCCGGTCGGAGCGGAATCCTGGCGGCCGGGACGCCGAGCTTGGTGACGAATCGGTGGGTGTTCTCCGACGCGGAGGAGAAATAGACGACGTGGAGCATCCCTCGTAGCCCTCCCTCCGCGACGAGAACGTGGGTGCGCGGCGCGCTCAGGCGGCCTGGACGCGCGAGGCGGAGGCCTTGATCTTGTCGGGGCGGAAGCCCGACCAGTGGTCGTCGCCGTCGATGACGACGGGGGCCTGCATGTAGCCCAGGGCGAGCACCTCGGCGAGGGCCTGCTCGTCGGCGCTCAGATCCACGACCTCGTAGTCGAGACCGTGCTTGTCGAGGGCCTTGTAGGTTGCGGTGCACTGCACGCACGACGGCTTCGAGAAGACCCTGATCGTCACGACTATTCCTCCTGATACGGCCACCGGATGACACCGGTGTAGTTCTCCCTGAACGGTGACGGGAAATCTACACGTTGTGTTGGCGGGACGCAAGCAACACTAGATGTTGTGGGCGTGTCGCGGACGAGCCCCCACGACGGCACAACGAGAACGCCCGCCGAGGCGGGCGTTCAGGTGGCATGGGGGCCGCTCGAAGGGTCAGAGCAGCTCCTGCGCGACGGTCTCGAGGACCCGGTCGCGCACCCGGCGCGCGCGGCCCGGGTCGCGGGGCGTCACGACGGCGATCTGGACGCCGTCGTGGGCACCCGTCGTGGGCGTCCAGGCGGTGCCCGAGGTGGCCTCGTCGGTCCGCACGCAGAAGGTGTGGCGGGCCTCCGCGTCGGCCGCCACGCGGGCGTTGGTGTCCGCGTCCTCGGTGGCGGCGAGCACGTACCAGGCACCGTCGAGGTCGCCGTCGGCATAGTCCCTGGGCAGCCAGGTCACCGCGCCCGTGTCGGCCAGCTCGGCGATCCGCTCGTGCAACTCGGCGGCGACGACGGTGACCACCGCGCCGGCGTCGAGGAGGCTCGTGACGGTGCGTCGGGCCACGCATCCGCCGCCCACGACCACCACCGGGCGGTCGGCCAGCCGGAGGCCGGTCAGGTAGACGTGCGAGCCGCGCGCCGCGCGCACCCTCATCGCACCCTCGCGGTAGCGGCGCGCGACGGCCTGGGCGAGTTCGTCGACGAGCGACTCGCCCGCGCCGGGCTGGATGGCGCCGAGCGGCCGGGTCCGTGCGACGGAGGCGTCGGGGAAGGCCGCGCGGGCGTCCGCTACGCCGCCCGCGATGGCCTCGTCGGCGGGGTCGGTGGCGCCGTGGGTCAGCGGCACGATGACCGCCTCGTCGTCGCCGACCAGGGCGCGGCCGAGCGCGGCCTCGATGCTGCGGGTGGCGTCGCCGGCGAGACCGGCCTCCACCTGGACGCCGGGGAGAAGGACGCGAACGCGCGCGACGAGGTCGTCGAGCGCGCGGGCGGCGTTCGGCTCCTCGCCTGCGCCGGCAAGGACGACAGGTGGGGTGATCATGGGTTCTCCGTGTGGTCGGGCTAACGCGCGAGCAGGTCAGCGTCGTCGGGGTGACGCTCGATGTACTTCGCGATGAACGGGCAGGTGGGGATCACGGTCAGGCCCCGGTCGCGCACGTCGGCGAGCGCATAGGCCACCAGTCGTTGGCCGAAGCCTTTCCCGCCGTGCGAGGGGTCGACCTCGGTGTGGTGCATGTCGAGCACGCCGTCGCGCTCGTCGTACTCGATGAAGCCGGCCACCTCGTCGCCGAGTCGCAGTTCGTAGCGCCGCTCGTCGTCGTTCCTGCCGAGGGCAACAGTGTCGTCAGTCATGCCCGGACTCTACCCCGCGGCGATCGCCTGGAGGAGGCCCGATGTGAGGCGGACGAGGTCCGCCGGCGCGAGCTCGACGTCCAGGCCGCGGCGCCCGCCGCTGACCAGAATCGTGTCGTGCGCGGCGGCGCTCGCGTCGAGGACGGTCGGGAGCGGGCGACGCTGTCCGAGGGGGCTGATGCCGCCGACGACCATGCCGGAGCTGCGCTCGGCTGCCGCGGCGTCGGCCATGGTGAGCCGTTTGAGCCCTAGGGCTGAGGCGAGGGCCTTGAGGTCGAGGGTCTTGTCGACGGGGACGATGCCCACCACGAGTCGGCTGCCGTCGGTGGCGATCAGGGTCTTGAACACCCGCGCCGGGTCGACACCCAGGGCGTCGGCGGCCTCCCGCCCGAAGCTCGCGGCCCGCGGATCGTGCTCGTACTCGTGCACCGTGTAGGGGACTCGGGCAGCGTCAAGCGCCCGTAGCGCCGGCGTCCCCGACTGCTTCTTCCCCACGTCTCCTCCTCGCCGTCCGCACGGCGCCGACCGAGGCCGCCACCACCGCTGCCATCGCGAGCCACTCGGCCCACCCGAGCCATTCTCCCAGCACCAGCCACGCGAACAGGGCCGCCGCCGCGGGCTCGAGACTCATCAGGATGCTGAAGGTCGACGCCCGGATGACCCGGCGCGCGTGCAGCTCCAGGGCGTAGGGAATGACGCTGCTGAGCAGAGCAACCCCCGACGCGATGAGCCACACGCGCGGGCTGGCGAGCGCAGATCCGGCCAGCGCGATGCCCGGCACAGCCAACCCGACGGCGCCCAGCGTGCTGCCCACGGTGAGACCCGAGATGCCCTCCCATCGGCGCCCCACAGGGCCGGCCAGCGCGATGTAGCTGGCCCACAGCGCGCCGGCCAGGAGGGCGAGCGCGGCGCCCACCGGGTCGATGCTGCCCGGACCCGCGCCGAGCAGCGCCACGCCCAGCGCTGCGAGGCCCACCCACAGCAGGTCGACGAGACGCCGCGATCCCACGACCGCCAGCACCAGCGGGCCCACGAACTCAAGTGTCACCGCGACGCCGATCGGGATGCGCTCGAAGCTGTAGTAGATGGAGACGTTCATCCCGGCGAGCGCCACCCCGTAGCCGACTACCAGCGCCCAGTCCCGCGCCGTCCTGCCTGTCAGCTTCGGCCGGGAGATCGCCACAAGCGCCAGACTCGCGAGCGCCACGCGCAGGAATGCGATCGTGGCCGGCTCCGCGACGCCGAACAGCCCCTTCGCGAAGGATGCCCCCAACTGGACCGAACCGATGGAGATCAGCACGAGCACCACCGGGTTGACCCTGCTCATGAGACTCCTTCCGGCCGACCGCCGTCGACGCGTCTCCAGACCCTACCGAGTCACCCGGTCTGAAATATGGGGGCATGCCTCCATAAAAGGTGTAGCATGTCCAACGGAGCCATCAGTAAGGTTAGCCTTACCTGAATAGCGAGGCTCCGTCGGTTCACGACCCAGGAGTCGCCATGCAGGATGACCCGTCCCCCATGAGCGCGGCCGAGGAGGCCAAGGCCGCCTCGCGCGCATTGAACGAGCTGCTCGCGCCAGCCCGGCACGCGATGGTCGCGGGGGTCGTGCTGCAGATCCTTGCCTCCATCGCCACGGTGGCGCCGTTCGTCGGCATGGCAGAGCTGGCGCGGGCGTTCCTGGCCGACGGACAGGTCGACAAAGGCCGCGTCTGGTGGGTGGTTGCGGGCGTGGTGATCGCGCTGCTGGCGCGGCTGCTGCTGAGCGGCGCGGCACTGGCGGTGACCCACGTGGCCGACGCCACGCTGCAGGGCATCATCCGGACGCGCATCGTGGCGCGTCTCGGACGCGTGCCGCTCGGCTGGTTCACGCGCAACGCCTCCGGGGTGGTGCGCAAGGCCACCCAGAACGACATCGACGACATCCACTACCTGGTGGCGCACGGCGCGGTGGAAACGGCTGCCGCGATCGCGACGCCCCTTGTGGGGCTCGCCTACCTGTTCGTGCTCGACTGGCGACTGGCCCTGCTCGGCATCGCGACGCTTCCCCTCTACATGGTGGCCTACGCCGTGATGGCCCGAGACATGACAGAGAAGATGGCCGAGATGAACGCGGGCATCGCGCGCATCAGCGCGACGATCGTCGAGTTCGTCTCCGGCATCAGCGTCGTCAAGACCTTCGGCCAGGCGGGGAAGGCGCACTCCGCGTACCGCAAGGCGGCCGAGGACTTCTCCAATGCCTACGGCGCGTGGGTGCGGCCGATGCTGCGCACCGACGCCATCGCCTCGATCACGCTGTCCGCGCCGGTGGTGCTCTTCGTCAACCTCTCGGTGGGCAGCTGGTTCCTCGCGCGCGGCTGGGTGGACGTCGTCTCGCTGGTGACAGCGGCCATGGTGGCGATGACGCTGCCGACGGCGATCATGACGGTGAGCTACAGCATGCAGGCCCGACGCGAGTCCGCCGCGGCTGCGCGTCGGCTGACCGACCTGCTCTCGGTCCCCATCCTCCCCGAGGCCCGAGAACCCCGCGTGCCGTCGTCGTCCGAGGTCCGCTTCGAGGGGGTGTCTTTCAGCTACGACGGCCAGCACCGCGTCTTGGAGGACGTCACCCTCACCCTGCCCGTCGGCACGGTGACCGCCCTCGTCGGGCCGTCGGGCTCCGGCAAGTCGACGCTCGCGACGCTGGTCCCCCGCTTCCACGACGTCGATGAGGGCCGCGTGCTGATCGGTGGCGTCGACGTCCGCGACATCGAGACCTCGGAGCTGTACCGACATGTCGGGTTCGTGCTGCAGGACGTGCAGCTGCTCAGCGTCAGCGTGGCCGACAACATCCGGCTCGCCCGCCCCGACGCCCCGCTCGACGAGGTGCGCCGCGTGGCACGGCTCGCCCAGATCGACGACCGGCTGCTCGCACTCCCCCGCGGCTACGACTCGGTGGTGGGCGAGGACGCGCTGCTCTCGGGCGGCGAGGCCCAGCGCGTCTCCATCGCCCGCGCGCTGCTCGCCGACCCACCGGTTCTTGTGTTGGACGAGGCCACGGCCTTTGCCGATCCTGAGTCGGAGGCGCGCATCCAGACGGCGCTCGCGCACCTCGTCGGCGGCCGGACCCTTCTCGTGATCGCTCACCGAATCTCCACCATCACGGGGGCCGACGCCATCGTCGTCCTCGACCGCGGCCGGGTCGTCGAATCCGGCACCCACCACGAGCTGCTCGCAGCCGACGGCACCTACGCGCGGATGTGGGCGGCCCACGAAGGCTCGGCCGACCGCGACGACCAGCTGGAAGGAGCCCCGCGATGATCCGCGAGCTGCGCGTCGTCCTCGGACCGGAACATCGAAGGGACTACACCCGATTCATCGTCTGGGCCTCGCTGTACGGCGTGCTGCAGGGCCTATCCGTGAGCGTGCTCCTGCCGCTCGCGCGCGCCATGGCCGACGGCGACGGCGCGGCCACCACGCGGTGGCTCGTCGTCCTCGGCGTGGCCGCGGCGCTGTGCGGCGCCGCGTACTACGTGCAGGCGATGAAGGGCTTCCGCGTGGCGCTCACCGTCCTGCGCACGATGCACCTCAACATCGGCGACCACCTCGTCACCCTCCCCCTCGGCTGGTTCTCCGGGCGCGTGGGCAGCGTGGCGCAGATCGCCTCGAAGGGCACGCTCGCCGTCGGCGGCGCGGCCGCGCACCTCATGACGCCGCTCATCGCGGGCATCGCCGGCCCGGCCACCGTGACGGTCTGCATGCTGCTGCTCGACTGGCGGATCGGACTCCTCCTCGTCGTGGCCGCGCCCCTCATCGCCGCCGCGTCCTCCTTCGCCGCCCGCCTCATCGCCAAGAGCGAGGCCGAGGTGCACGCCGCCGCTTCCACAGCGAGCGATCGGGTGATCGAGTTCGCGCGCTGCCAAGGGGTGCTGCGCGCCTTCGGGCGGACATCGGGCGACGGGTACCGGCCGCTGCAGGACGCCATCGACGCCCAGGGCCGCGCGGTGCGGCGCAACCTGCGGGAGTCGGTGCTCGGCCTGCTCGCCAATGCGCTCACCATCCAGCTCGTGTTCACCGCCGTCGTCATCCTCGGCGCGCTGCTCGCGCTGGGCGACACCCTGAGCGGCATCGACCTCCTCGCCCTCATCGGCATCGCGTCGCGGTTCGTGCAGCCTCTGGCCGAGATCGGCGAATATGGCGGCTCCGTCCGCCAGGCTCGCGCGCACCTCGGCCGGATCCAGGAGATCATGGCCACCCGCGCGCTCCCCCAGCCGCAGGACGGCGCCGCGCTCACCCGGCCGGGCGAGGTTCAGCTCGACGCCGTCACCTTCGGCTACGAGGCCGGCACGCCCGTGCTGCGCGACATGAGCCTCACCGCGCCGCCGCACACGATGACGGCGCTCGTCGGCCCTTCGGGGTCGGGCAAGACGACGGTGACGAGGCTGATCTCTCGGTTCTGGGACACCGACGAGGGGGCCGTGCGTGTCGGGGGCGTCGACGTGCGCGCGCAGCGCACCGAGACGCTGATGGCGCAGCTGTCGCTCGTCTTCCAGGACGTCTATCTCTTCGACGACACGCTGCGCGGCAACATCCTGGTCGGCCGACCCGACGCCGACCCGGACGAGGTCGAGCGCGCCGCGCGCCTCGCGGGCGTCACCGAGATCGCAGAACGGCTGCCCGACGGCTGGGACGCGCGGGTGGGCGAGGGCGGCTCGGCCCTCTCGGGCGGCGAGCGGCAGCGCGTGTCGATCGCACGCGCGCTCCTCAAGGACGCCCCCGTCGTGCTCCTCGACGAGGCCACCGCCGCGCTCGACCCGGAGAACGAACGCTACGTGCAGCGCTCGCTGGAGGCTCTGCGGGAGCGCGCGACCCTCATCGTCATCGCCCACCGGTTGGGCACCGTCGTGCGCGCCGACCAGATCGTGGTGCTCGACGAGGAGGGCCGGGTGGCAGAGACAGGCCGGCACGACGACCTGCTTGCGCTCGACGGGCGCTATGCCGCCTTCTGGGCCGAGCGCACGGCCGCGGCGGGCTGGCGGCTCGAGCGGTCGCCCGCCTGACTTTCGCCACGGCCGGGGGGCTGAATGCCTAGGGTGGGGGAATGCAGGAGGACACGAGCACGGCCACCGCGGGGCGCGGGCCCGGCCGTCCGCCGCGCGTGACGCGCGAGGCGATCGCGCGGGCCGTCCTCGAGGTCGGTTTCCCTCGCCTCACGTTCGCCGCCGTGCGGGAGCGGCTCGGGGTCGGCGAATCCACGCTCTTCCGCCACGCGAAGGACAGGGACGAGCTCGTCCGGATCGGCCTCGACTACGCCATCGCGCAGGTCACCTGGCCGCCGCTCGAGGGGCCGTGGCGCGAGGTCATCGAGGCCTACGCGGTGGCGGCCTGGCATGCCTGGGCCGCGCACCCCGGCTCGGCGACCGAGGCGACACGGGGCGTCGTCCCCCGAGGAATGCTCCGGCTGATGGACGACCTGTGCGCCGTCCTGATGCGCCAGGGATTCAGCACGGAGAACGCCGTTCTCGCCTGCGACGTGGTGTTCGACCTCGTCACCGACAACCGCCGCGGCATCGAGCACCTCGACGCTGCCACGGCAGACCCCGGCCCGGGCAGGGCGCAGCTGCACGAGCTGTGGGCGCACGATCACGGCGACGCCGACGAGGGATCGGCCACGCCCGCGGAGCGCGCGGCGATCCATGCTGCGCTGGCCGCGGCGATCACGGCCGATCCGCTCGACTGGTTCCTGGGCAAGCTGCGCGTGGTCTTGGAGGGGGTCGAGCAGACGCTCGCGCCCGGCGGCGTGAGCGCGCCCGTGGTGCTGCGCGCGAGCCACACGCACCTTTTTCCCGGCGCGCAGCTGGAGACCGACGCCGTCCTCGACCGGCCGGGCCCCGTGCTGCTGCTGTTCAGCGACGGTGTGGAGACCGCGGCGGAGCTGCTGCTCTCCCCCGACGATGATGACCTGGTGCTGGACGTGCCGGCCCACCGCACGGCTGCGGGTACGAGAATTCCCGAGAAGGTATGGCGGCTGAGCGGGGCCGCACGCGAGGAGGGGGCGACGACGATCGTCGGCCAGCGCCTCGCCTGAGAGAGAGGGCGGCACATGGACTGGAGGGCACTGCGGGACGCGGCGGTACGAGGCCTGAAGCCCGGCCCGGCGCTCCACGACCCCATTCGGCTCGCACGTACCGCCATCGGGATGCTGGCCGCGACGATCGCCGCCGCGGCGGCCGGACCCGGGGCCCATCAGTTGCTGATCCTCGTCGGCAGCCTGCTCGGCGGCGTCGCGGCGCTCCTGCCGCACGAGCGATCGCGGCACGTCGCCGCACTGTCGACGAGTGTCGCCTTCGTGGCTGCCTCGGCCGTCGGGCTCCTCCTCGGCGGCACCTGGATCGCGGTGCTCCCGCTGCTCTTCGTCCTCCTGTTCGCCGGCGGCATGCTGCGCGCGGTGGCCGTCGGGATCAGCATGCGCTGGGTGGTCGTCGCCATCCTCGTGATGGCGTTCGCGGAGATCGGCCCGCGGCTCCCGATCAGCGCGGCCGACGCCCTCGCGACGCTCTGCATGGGCTACGGCATCATGTTCGCGGCGCAGCTGCTCCCGCCCTACGGGGCACGACACGCGTCCCAGCGCCAGGCCGTCGCGGCCCTCTATCGCGCCGTCGCGGCCGGTGGTTCGCTCAGTTCCGCGCTGCTCGCGGCCGACCACAGCTTGGCGCTGCTGCGCCTCAGCCGGCACTCGGCGCTCGCGCGGCTCGATCAGCTCGTGGCGCGGGCCGAGGAGATCGGGGAGCTCCTGCTCGCCCTCGAGGACGATCCGCAGGCCGACCCTGCGCCGTGGCGTGCCGCGGCCGCCGCCCAGCTCGTGCTCATCGCGCAGCGAGTGGAGCGCTCCGGTCCGCCGGCGCCGCTCACCGCGGCCGCCTGGCCGTCGGCACCCACGACGCCGGTGCAGGAGTCGCTCACCCGGGTGGTGGGCATCGCCACCACGCTGGCCTCGGGCGCCGACGCTCCCACGGCCTCCCTGGCCCGTGCGGTCCCGAGCTCCCTCGAACTCGTCCGCGACGAGCTTCAGCTGCGCTCGCCGGTCTTCCAGCACGCGCTGCGGCTCGCGGTGGGCGGCGTGATCGGCGCCGCCGTCGGGCTGGCGGCCGACGCGCTGGCGGGTGCGGAGGTGCTCTACGCCGGGCACGGCTTCTGGGTTCTGGTCGCCGTGGCGCTCATCACGTTCCCGGACTACGGCTCGACGTTCTCGCGCGGCATCGGCCGCACCATCGGCACCGTCGCGGGCGCGATCCTCGGCATCGCGCTCACCTTCATCCCCCAGTCGCCCATCGTCCACCTGGCGCTGCTCTTCGTGCTGTACCTCCTGTACCTGGCCTTCCGAAGCTGCGGGCAGCCGTACAGCGGCTTCTTCGTCGTCGCCTGGCTGACCACCACCATGGCCACGCCGCTCGCGGCCTCGACGCGGGCGCTCGCCACCCTCGCCGGCTGCGCGATCGCGTTCGGCATCTATCTCATCGCGCCCACCTGGCGCAGAAAGATGCTGACCGCCCGCCTCCAGGAATGGGCGGCCGCCTCGGCCGACCGGGTGACCGCGCTCACGGCGCTCTGGGCCGACGACTCCGAGGAGCACCGTCGGATGGTGTCGCACGCGACGGTCAGGGCTCGCCTGGCCCGGATCGCCGTGACCGATACGGCGCAGGGGGCGCTGCTGGAACCCATCGACGGCGACGTGCGGTGGCGCAACGAGCACCTGGCACCCGCCGTCGAAGCCATGCGCCACGTGGACAGGCAGATCGCCGTGCTCGCCGCGCTGGCGCCCACGTGGGAGCTTCGCGAGAGGGGACGCGCGCGGGCCTCGGCCACCGCGCTCGCCGATGAGCTGCGCAGGATCGGCTCTTCGGCGGCGGCTGAGGACGACGAGGAATTCAAGGGACTGCCCGACACGGGTCTTGAGGGCTCCGAGGGACTGCACGCGCTGGACCGCGCGCACGCCGCCGTCGCATCGCTGCGCCCGCACCTCACGCCGTAGGTAGGGAGAAAAGAAAAGATCCCCTCCGCAGGAGGGGATCTTGCTCTTGGTGGGCGATGCCAGGTTTGAACTGGCGACCTCTTCCGTGTCAAGGAAGCGCGCTACCACTGCGCCAACCGCCCGAGGTGGAGACGGGATTTGAACCCGTGTACACGGATTTGCAGTCCGTTGCCTCGCCTCTCGGCCACTCCACCGGGATGGAGGTTTTCCGTCTCCTTCGCGGAGAAGGGAGAGACGAAGTCTCCGAGCGGACGACGAGATTCGAACTCGCGACCCTCACCTTGGCAAGGTGATGCTCTACCAACTGAGCCACGTCCGCATCGCCTTTGGCTTGGGCCTTGGTGACCCGCCCCGTTCGGCGCGTTGAGAACATTAGTACACCCTCCGCGGGAAACACAAATCGGGGGTTCTGCAGCGTCGATCCACCCTCGGCGCCGCCACCACGACCACCGCGTAGGCCGTCGCGGCCGACGCGCCCCACCGGCCGCGCGTCTCCGGGCCCCTCCTCTGCGGTTCGCAATGTCTCCGACGTTGCGCTAGACTCCTTCCTCGCAAGGGCGATTGGCGCAGTGGTAGCGCGCTTCGTTCACACCGAAGAGGTCGGCGGTTCGAAACCGCCATCGCCCACAAGCGATCGAGCTTGGTGCCCGAGCAACGCGGTACCGGCGAGCGGGCCGAGGGCAAGCAGACGCCTTGCTCTCCCCGCCACGCGAGATTCAGGAAGAGAGGCGATGACTGCACCGGCAATCGTGCTCGTGGCCAGCGGCCCCGCCGAGCCCGGTGTCTCCGAATCGCTGACGTCGATCGCATCCTCCCTGCAAGCAGCGCGGCGCGACCTGCGCCTGAAGCTGGCCTATCTGGACGCCGACCCCCACCCCGAGGCTGTCCTCCGCGCGCTCGTCGACGCGGATGTCGCCGAGGCCGTGCTCGTCCCGTTGGACCTCGTCTCCGCCGCGGGCCATGACCCGCGGCTGGACACCATCTCGCATTCGGAGCACCTGCGGATCGCCGTGTCGCGGCCCATCGGGCCCGCGAGCGAAGTGCTGAACATCCTGGACGCCCGCGTCCGCGAGGCCCTGCACCGTACCGGCGCCCTCGAGATCGACGGCCTCGTGCTGGCCGCCCCCGCCGGCGGCGACATCCGCGGCGGCACCCTGCTCGGACGCCGCGCGCGACAATGGTCGGCGCACCACCGGCTCCCCGTCCAGCTCGCCGTCGACGAGGGCGACGGCCGCGCCACCGCGCTGGCCGTGCAGTCGCTCCGCGGCCAAGGGCGCAGGCACATCGCCGTCGGGTCGCTGTTCCTGACGCCCACCTCTGCCTACCAGGCCCACGCCCAGGCGGGACTCCGCGCCGGAGCCATCGCCGTCACGGCCCCCATCGGGGACTCCGAGCACCTTCGGTTGCTGATCCTCGCGCGCTACGCGTTCGGCGCCATGGAGCTGCTGGACGGCACCCCCACCCAGCTGCCGTTCGACGACCTGGACGACGACGAGGCTTAGGGGCCCGCGCCTATCCTGGGGGCCATGACCGAGAACCCGTGGCTGACCAAGCCGGACGCCGAATGGCGCGAGCGCCTCACGAAACTCGAGTATCACGTGCTCCGAGAGGGCGGAACAGAGGCCCCGTTCGTCGGCGAGTACACCGACACCACGGATGAGGGCGTCTACGCATGCCGAGGCTGCGGGGCCGAGCTCTTCCGCAGCGACACGAAGTTCGCCTCACACTGCGGCTGGCCGAGCTTCTTCGCACCGCTGGCCGAGGACCGCGTCCGCTATCTCGAGGACCGGTCCCTGCCCGGTCGTCCCCGCGTCGAAGTGCGCTGCGCCACCTGCGACGGACACCTGGGCCACGTCTTCGAGGGCGAGGGTTACGGCACCCCCACCGACCTCAGGTACTGCATCAACTCCGTCAGCCTGCGGCTCAACACCCCGTAGGCCGCTCCCCGCACCCGCTTTCCGGCGCGTCCGCGCCCGGATTCACGCTCACGGACCTAGGCTGGGCGCGTGCCCGCCAACCTGACCCGTCCGACGCCCGCGGCCTTCGCCACGGCGCTGGAGGAGTTGAGCGCCATGCCGTGGCGCCGCGGGTTGAGCATCGACGAGATCGGCTCGCCGCAGCGCATCGCTCCGTTCTCGGTCGCTATCAGCGGCGAACTCTGCAACGCGTTCGACGAACCCGTCTCCAGCGGCCGCCTCGTACTCCTCCACGACCCCGCCGGCAACGCCGCCTGGGAGGGCACCTTCCGCATCGTGAGCCACGTGCGGGCCGAGGTGGAGCTCGAGATGGTCACGGATCCGCTGCTGCCCGAGGTTGCCTGGTCATGGTTGACCGAGGCGCTTGAGACGCACGGCTGCGTGGCCGAGGCACTCGCGGGCACCGTCACAGCCTCCTATGGAAAGGGATTCGGCGAGATGATCGACGCCGACCGCGCCGAAGTCGAACTCCGCAGCTCCTGGACGCCGTCGCTCGGCTCCGGGTACAGCCTGACGCCGCACCTGGCGGCGTGGCAGGACCTGCTCGGGCAGATCGCCGGGGAGCCCGACCTCCCTCCGGGGGTGGCCTCCCTGCCATTAGGGCGTCGCGCATGACGTACCTCGAGCACAGCAGGGAACCTCTCCGGCCGGTCGTCGACACGCCCGCCGCCTTGGAGAGCTGCCTCGCGGCCCTGTCGGCCGCGGAGGGCCCCGTCGCGTTCGACACCGAGCGCGCGCATGGCCATCGCTACTGGCCGAAGGCGTATCTGCTCCAGATCCGACGCGAGGGTGCGGGCACCTGGCTCATCGACCCCGTCGCGTTCGAGGGCACATCGACCGACCTGGGCGCGCTCGTCGTCGCGTGCGGCGACGCCACCTGGCTCATCCACGCGGCCAGCCAGGACCTGCCGTGCATGCGTGAACTGGGCATCGTCCCGCCCCGGATCTTCGACACCGAACTGGCCGCCCGCCTGCTGGGGAAGCCCGGCGCGGCGCTCGGTGCGCTGCTGGAGTCCGAGTTGGGCATCAAGCTGCGCAAAGCGCACTCCGCCGACAACTGGTCCCGGCGGCCGCTGCCCGAGTCCTGGCTGACCTACGCGGCGCTCGACGTCGACTTCCTCGCCGAGCTGGCCGAGGCCCTCACCGAGGAGCTGGACCGGGTGGGTCGACGGGAGTGGGTCGAGCAGGAGTGCGTCGAGGAGCTTGCGCGTTTCAGCGCCGAGCCCGCTCCCCGCGTCGACCCGTGGCGGCGACTCAGCGGGATCACCACGCTGCGCAACACGCGGCAGCTCGCCGTGGCCCGGGCTCTCTGGGAGGCGCGCGACGCCCTCGCGCAGCGCAGGGATCGGCCGCCGAGCTGGATCCTGCCCGACACCGCCATCATGGAGGCGGCGGCCCTCGCCAAGGACGCCATCCCCACGCCCGCCGCGCTGGGACGGCTCCGGGGCTTCGCCACCCCGCCCGGTCAACGCAACCTGAACACCTGGCTGCGCACCGTCGAACAGGTCAGGGGCATGTCGCCCGACGACTACCCGGCCCGGCGGCTGCCCAGCACCGGCGTGCCGAACCCGCGCTCCTGGGACCGGATCGACCCCGCGGCCGCGGCCCGCTGGACCAAGGTGCGTCCCGTCGTCGAGATGCTCGCGTGCGAGCTCGGAGGGGTACAGGCCAGCCTGGTCGCGCCCCCGCAGGTGATGCAGGAGGCGCTCTTCCACCACGAGCTGCCCACGGCCGACGACCTGAGGCGGCTGGGCGCCCGGCCCTGGCAGGTCGAGTTCCTGGCGCCGCTGCTCGCCGAGGTGCTCGGCGGCTGACGCGCGCTACGAGGCGCGGGCGGGGGCCTCTTCGTCGGTGTTCTCCCCAGCCAGCACGACGTCCAGCACGCGCAGCGTCGCCTTCGACGGGGTGAGGCCGATCTCGTCCAGCACCTCGTCGCGCGAGCCGTGCCCCAGGAAGCGCTGCGGCACTCCGAGATTCACGATCCTGGTGGCCGCGCCGCGCTCGGCGAGCCGGGACCCGAGCCGCTGGCCGAGCCCGCCCTCCACGAGGCCGTCCTCGAGCGTGACGACGAACGGGCGTGCGGCGCAGAGGTCCACGAGAGTGTCGGAGACGGGCAGCGCCCACAGCGGATCGACGACCGCCGCGGTCACGCCCTGCGCGTCGAGCCGCTCGGCCACCGCCAGCGCGAGGCCCGCGAACTGCCCGTAGCCCACGAGCAGCACCCGCGCGTCCTCGGCGTGCCGCAGCACGTCGACGCGGTCCGCGCCGTCGCCGTGATGGCTGACGGCGGGCAGCTCGTCGGGAAGACGTTCCTTGGAGTAGCGCACGACCGTGACGGCGTCGCTCACGTCGACGGCGCGGTCGAGCGCCGCCACCAGGCGGGCCTGGTCCCTGGGCGCCGCCAGCTGCAGACCCGGAACCACGCCCATCAGGGCCATATCCCACATGCCGTTGTGGCTGGGGCCGTCGGTCCCGGTGATGCCGGCGCGGTCCAGCGCGATCGTGATGCCCACGTGGTGCAGCGCGGCATCCATCAGGACCTGGTCGAAGGCGCGATTGAGGAAGGTGGCGTACAGCGCGACGACGGGGTGCAGGCCCGCGCGCGCCAGCCCCGAGGCGGAGACGACGGCGTGCTGCTCGGCGATCCCGACGTCGAAGATCCGGTCGGGGAACGCGGCCGCGAAGCGCCCGAGGCCGACGGGGTGCAGCATCGCGGCCGTGATGGCCACCACGTCGGACCTCCGCTGGCCGATCTGCACCATGGCCTCGGCGAACGCGTCGGTCCACGTGGCCTGCACGGACGCCGACAGCGGCTCGCCGGTGAACTCGTTGATGGGGACGACGGCGTGGAAGCGGTCCTCCTCGTTCTGCTCCGCCGCCTGGAAGCCTTGGCCCTTGTGCGTCACGCAGTGCACGATGACCGGGCCGCCGAACTGGCGCGCCTGCTCGAGGTGGTTGGTGAGCGCCGTGAGGTCGTGGCCGTCGATGGGGCCGGTGTACTTGATGCCCAGGTCGGAGAACATGGACTGCGGGGCGAGCACGTCCTTCACGCCGGTCTTGAAGCCGTGCATGAGGTCGTACAGCGGCCGCCCGAAAATGGGCAGCCGGGTGACGCTTCGCTTGATGACGGTGAGGGTCTTCTCGTAGCGCGCATCCGTGCGCAGGCCCGCCAAGTGGTTCGCCAGCCCTCCGACGGTGGGGGTATAGGACCGCCCGTTGTCGTTGACGATGATGACGAGGCGGAGATCCGGGTTGTCGGCGATGTTGTTGAGGGCCTCCCAGGCCATGCCACCCGTGAGTGCGCCGTCGCCGACGACCACCACGACGGTGCGCTCCTCGCCGCGGAGCCGGAAGCCCTTCGCCATGCCCTCGCCCCAGGCCAGGGCGGTGGAGGCGTGCGAGTTGGACACCCAGTCGTGCGGCGACTCCGCGCGTTCCGGGTAGCCGGAGAGGCCGCCGCGCTGCCGCAGGTGGTCGAACCCGGCCGCGCGACCCGTGAGGATCTTGTGCACGTAGCTCTGGTGACCGGTGTCGAAGACGATCGGATCGTCGGGCGAGTCGAAGACGCGATGGATGGCCATGGTGAGCTCCACCACGCCGAGGTTGGGGCCGAGGTGGCCGCCGGTGCGGCTGACCTTCGTGATCAGAAAGGAGCGAATCTCGTCCGCCAACTCCTCCAATTGCCGCTTGGACAAGGCACGCAGATCGCGGGGACTGCTGATCGAATCCAACAACGACATGCCGGTCATCTTACGCCCGTTCGGGACATGCCGTCCCGCGACGCGACGCGCGCGAGCCTCAACAGGTGGCCCC
Organism: Arachnia sp.; assembly: GCA_047602285.1. GTDB lineage: Bacteria > Actinomycetota > Actinomycetes > Propionibacteriales > Propionibacteriaceae > Arachnia. The sequence goes on along the minus strand of JASGHR010000001.1, from coordinate 151,489 downwards.
GAACGGGCCGCACGATCCGTCGTCCTCCCCGGTGCCCGGGCAGCCCAATCCCGGCCGGAGCGCCTGCGCGATGGTCTGTGCGATGTCGCCCAGCGCGGCGACCTGCTCCGGGCCTAGCTGCTCGAAGACGAGCCGTCGGACCTGCTCGACATGGCCGGGCGCAGCCTCGACGACCTTCTCCCAGCCGGCGTCGGTGAGCATCGCGATGGTCGCCCTGCCGTCGTCCGGTGCGGGTTCTCGCCGCAGCCAACCGCGCGCTTCCAGCCTCGCGGCCACGCGGGAGAGGTGGGACGGGTTGATGTTGGACAGCTCGGCGATCGCGCCCATCCGGGCCGCCCGGCCCGGGGCCATCGAGAGACCGGAGAGCACGAGGTACTCGACGTAGCGTAGGTCGGAGTCGCGCGCGAGCTGGGCGTCCAACTCCCCCGGCAGCCACATCAGCACCGCCGAGAGCGCCACCCAGGCGCGATCCTCCTCGTCGTTCAACCAGCGCGGTTCGCTCATGCCCGCAGTCTACGGATCGCGGCGGTCCACGATGCGGTTTTAGTTGACACGGAAAGCAAACGGATCCAGACTGGTAATACTTTCCGCAGCAAGTATTCAGGGAGTCAGTCATGGTCATCGCACTCTGGGTCGTCAACGCCCTGCTCGCCCTCGCGTTCCTCGGCGCAGGCTTCATGAAGGTCAGCAAGTCAAAGGAGGCGCTCAAGACGGCTGGCATGGGCTGGGTCGACGGCTACTCCGACGGCGCGGTGAAGGCGATCGGCGCGGCGGAGCTTGCGGGCGCCGTCGGCCTCATCCTGCCGCTGGCCACGCACATCGCCCCGATCCTTACCCCCATCGCCGCCGTCTGCCTCGCACTCACGATGGTCGGGGCGGTCGTGACGCACGTGCGCCGCTCCGAGCCGTTCACGCCCGCACTCGCACTGGGCCTGCTCGCCGTCGTGTCGGCCGTCCTGGGCTTCCTCGTCGTCTAGGTCGTGTTGCGAAAAGCCGAAATGGTGTGGTTCACGCAGATCCGGCAGACCAGCCGACACCGAGCGATCCCTGAGGAGCAGCCCCGCACGCTGAGCCGCGCCGAGTGAGAGTCGTGCGGGGCTGCGTCTCGAAGGGTCCGAAACCACAGCCGGGCCGATCCGGTAAGCATCAGGATCCAGAGTCACGCCCTCCAGCACGCACAATTCTTTGTATACGGGCAGCCGCGCGAATAATTGCACGGCTGCCCGTATACGGAGATTTGTGCGGGGAGATCGGCTGAAGCAGGTCACTTCGGCCATGCGAACGCGGAGCCGGCGGTCCACCGCCCGGGAAGACGACAGAGGGTGAGGTGGGGAGGCGCTTCGACGAAGCGTAAAAACACCCATGCACCCAGACCAGAAGTGACTGTGGTCACAGAACCGGGCTGGCAGCGAGACGGAGCGCCTCCCCACCTCACCCGTCCGCCCTCGTAGTCGGGTGAGTAGACGGGTGCGGGACCTTTCGACACGGCGTTCGGCTGGCGCCTCACGGCCGGCTCAAGGAACGATGCCCACCTCACCCGCCCGCCCTCGTAGTCGGGTTGGTGGACGGGTGCGGGACCTTTCGACACGGGCCCGGCGCTTCGCGCGGGGGCCCGGCTCAAGGAACAGTGCCCCACCTCAGCCGTCCGCCCTTGTGGTCGGGTTGGTGGACGGGTGCGGGACCTAACGACCAAGACGGGTTCGCTGGCGCTCACGCGTCGGCTCAAGGAACGGAGCACACCTCAGCCGTCCGCCCTGTTGTTAGGTCGCTGCCCACAGCGCGGGACCTAAGGAAGCGCTGATCAAAGCGTGATCTGAGCGCGATGGGCGGGAACCAGACCGAAAAACGGGTCTGTGGTGCCTCGGAAGTGGGTCCTGTGTCGGGCTCACCGCCCCGGCTGCGGGGCCGGTGGACCGGTTTTGGGCAGGCTGACGCCCGGGGTTGTCACCCCATCAGAGCGACGGCCCTGGCCCGCATCAACCAGTTCGCTGAGGTGAACAGCATGTGAAGGTGGTGGAGGTTCTTGCTGATCCCGCGGTAGCGGGTCTTGGTGAACCCGAAGTCGCGTTTGATGACCAGATAGGGGTGCTCGACCTTGGCCCGCACCGATGCCTGACGTGAGGCCGCGACCCGGTCCGGTCCTGGCATCGTCTTCAGCCGTGTCTTACGAGCAGCAATCCGGAACTCCACCCTCGACAGGTGCTCATCGTCGGTGATCTCTGCCCGCTTCTGTACGCCTTGGTAGCCCGCGTCGGCGTAAACGACCTCGTCATCGTCACGGACCAGGTTGGCCAGCTCGTCGAGATCATGGACACTTGCCGCGGTCGCGGTCACCGTGTGAACGCAGCCGGTGCCCGCGTCGACACCGGTATGGGCCTTCATCCCGAAGTACCACTGCTGGCCCTTCCGGGTCTGCTTCATCTCCGGATCACGAGTACCGCTCGCGTTCTTCGTCGATGACGGGGCCGCGATGATCGTGGCGTCCACGATCGACCCGCCGCGCATGATCCAGCCCTCAGCCTCGAAGATCTCGTTCTGCGCCGTAAACAACGCTTCTGCGAGGTTGTGGGTTTCGAGGAGGTGGCGGAAGTGCAGCAGCGTGGTCGCGTCCGGGACCTGTTCGGTGGTGAAGTCCAAACCCATGAACCTGCGCATCGCATAGGAGTCGTAGATCGCGTCCTCGACACCCTCATCGGACAGGTTGAACCAGACCTGGAGCAGGTACATCCGCAGCATCGTCTCGACCGGCTTGGCTTTCCTGCCCCGCCGAGACTTACCCGGCCGGTCCGGGTAGTAGTACGGCTCGATCAGCCCGACCCAGGTCTGCCACGGGATCGTGGCGTTCATCTGCTCCAGGAACCGCTCCCGCTTCGATACCCGGCGACGGTTGCCGTACTCGATGTCAGTGAAAGAGGGCTGCACACTATCCACGACCCCATGATCTCGATCATCCAGCACACCCAGCCAGCCGCCGAGCCGGACTACCAAAAAGATCAGCCCTTCCCTAACGACCAAGACGTTCGGCTAGCGCCTCACGGCCGGCTCAAGGAACGGTGTCCTTACCGAAGTGGTGGGCGTGGTGAGCGGCGGCCTGGCGCGCCAGAGCGTCGTTCCAGTAGGGCACTTCCACTTTCGCAACACGACCTAGCCAGGTCCCGAATGTGCGAGAACCCCGCCGCGACCGAAGTCGCGACGGGGTTCTCGTCTGATCGTCAGGCGTTGGCCAGGCTCCGCAGCACGTACTGCAGGATGCCGCCGTTGACGAAGTAGCCGCGCTCCCCGGGGGTGTCGATGCGGACGACACCGTCGAAGGTGGTGACCGTGCCGTCGGGGGCCACAGCGGTGACCTTCATCGTCTTCGGGGTCACGCCGTCGTTCAGCGCCGTGATGCCCTCCACGGAGAAGGTCTCCTCGCCGGTCAGGCCCAGCGACTCGGCGGTCTGGCCCTCCGGGAACTGCAGCGGGAGGACGCCCATGCCGATGAGGTTCGAGCGGTGGATCCGCTCGTAGCTCTCGGCGATGACCACCTTGACGCCCAGCAGCGCGGTGCCCTTGGCGGCCCAGTCGCGCGACGAGCCGGAGCCGTACTCCTTGCCCGCCAGGACGACGAGCGGGGTGCCCTGCGCCTGGTAGTGCTGCGAGGCGTCGTACACGGTGGTGACGGGGCCGCCCTCGACGGTGAAGTCGCGGGTGAAGCCGCCCTCGGTGCCCGGCGCGATCTGGTTGCGGAGACGGATGTTGGCGAACGTGCCGCGAATCATCACCTCGTGGTTGCCTCGACGCGAGCCGTAGGAGTTGAAGTCCCTGCGCTCGATGCCGTGCTGCGAGAGGTAGATGCCGGCCGGCGAGTCGGCCTTGATGTTGCCCGCGGGCGAGATGTGGTCCGTGGTGACGGAGTCGCCGAGCTTGAGCAGCACACGGGCGCCGTCGACGTCCTGGACCGGGGCGGGCTCGGCGGGCATGCCGTCGAAGTACGGGCCCTTGCGGACGTAGGTGGAGGCGTCGTCCCACTCGAAGGTGTTGCCCTCGGGCGTGGGCAGCGAACGCCAGCGCTCGTCGCCGGTGAACACGTCCGCGTAGCGGGTGGCGAACATCTCGGACGAGATCGACGAGCCGACGACCTCCTCGATCTCCGCCTGGGTCGGCCAGATGTCCTTGAGGTAGACCTGCTCGCCGGCGTCGTTCGTGGCGAGCGGATCATTGAGGATGTCGATGTCCATGGTGCCGGCGAGCGCGTAGGCGATCACCAGCATCGGCGACGCGAGGTAGTTCATCTTCACGTCGGGGCTGATGCGGCCCTCGAAGTTGCGGTTGCCCGACAGGACGGCCGTGACGGCCATGTCCTCCTCGTTGACGGCGGCGGAGATCTCGGGGATCAGCGGGCCGGTGTTGCCGATGCAGGTCACGCAGCCGTAGCCGACCAGGTTGAACCCGATGGCGTCGAGGTACTGCGTCAGGCCGGCCTTCTCGTAGTAGTCGGTGACGACCTGCGAGCCCGGGGCCAGCGACGTCTTGACCCACGGCTTGCGCGTGAGGCCATGCTCGACGGCCTTCTTGGCCACGAGCGCCGCGCCGATCATGACGCTGGGGTTCGACGTGTTGGTGCACGAAGTGATGGAGGCGACGGTGACCGCGCCGTTGGCCAGCTCGAACGAGGCGCCGTCGGCCAGCGTGATGGGCACGGTCTTCGCGGGATCGGAGGTGTAGGCCGGGACGTTGGCCTCGAAGTTGGCCTTGGCCTCGCTCAGCTTGATCCGGTCCTGCGGGCGCTTCGGGCCGGCGATCGACGGCACCACCGTCGAAAGGTCCAGCTCGATGTACTCGGAGTAGACGGGCTCGTGGTTCGGGTCGTGCCACAGGCCCTGCGTCTTGGCGTAGGCCTCGACGAGCGCGATCTGGTGCTCGTCGCGGCCGGTCAGGCGCATGTAGTCGGTGGTCTTGTCGTCGATCGGGAAGATCGCGATGGTCGAGCCGTACTCGGGGCTCATGTTGCCGATCGTGGCGCGGTTGGCCAGCGGCACCTCGGAGACGCCCTCGCCGTAGAACTCGACGAACTTGCCGACCACCTTGTGCTGGCGCAGCATCTCGGTGATGGTGAGGACGAGGTCGGTGGCGGTGGTGCCCTCGTTCAGCTTGCCCTTGAGCTTGAAGCCGACGACGCGCGGAACGAGCATCGACACGGGCTGACCCAGCATGGCCGCCTCGGCCTCGATGCCGCCCACGCCCCAGCCGACGACGCCGAGGCCGTTGACCATGGTGGTGTGCGAGTCGGTGCCGACGCAGGTGTCCGGGTAGGCCTGCAGCACGCCGTCGACCGTGCGCGGGAAGATGACGCGGGCCAGGTGCTCGATGTTGACCTGGTGCACGATGCCAGTGCCCGGGGGGACGACCTTGAAGTTGTCGAACGCGGTCTGACCCCAGCGCAGGAACTGGTAGCGCTCGCGGTTGCGCTGGTACTCGATGTCGGTGTTCTGCTCGAACGCCGACGCGATGCCGAAGACCTCGGCGATGACGGAGTGGTCGATGACCATCTCGGCCGGCGACAACGGGTTCACGCGGGCCGGATCGCCACCCAGGGCGACGACGGCCTCGCGCATGGTGGCGAGGTCGACGACGCAGGGCACGCCGGTGAAGTCCTGCATGATGACGCGCGCCGGGGTGAACTGGATCTCGTGGTCGGGCTCCGCCGTCGGATCCCAGCTGCCGAGGTACTCGATGTCACCGCGGGTGATGTTCGCGCCGTCCTCGGTGCGAAGCAGGTTCTCAAGGAGGACCTTGAGGCTGAAAGGCAACCTCTCGTGACCCGGTACCGCGTCGAGCCGGAAGATCTCGTACTCGGTGCCCTGGACGTCGAGGGTCGACTTCGACCCGAAACTGTTGACGCTCATCCTTCTCCTCATCCGTCGGCGTTCGGCCGGATTATCTTGACATCAAGATACCATGCCGACTGCACATCTGATCACCGCTCATCCTACGACCACGCGCCGGTGCGTGGGTCAGGTCGAGCGGGTTCCGCGCAGGATGGCGACGCATTCGACGTGGTGCGTCATCGGGAACAGGTCGAAAGCCCGGATGGAGGTCGGCTCGTAGCCCTGTGCCGTGAAGAAGGCGAGGTCACGAGCCAGTGCGGCCGGGTCGCAGGCGACATACGCGACGGCCCTCGGGGCCAGGTCTGCCACGGCGTCGACGACCTTCTTGCCTGCGCCCTTGCGCGGCGGGTCGAGCACCACGATGTCGGCCGCGCCCGGGAGAGACGCGACGCTCTTGCTCAGGTCGGCGGCGACGAACCGCGCCTCCGGCACGTTGAGGCGCGCCTGGCGAACGGCCGCCCTGCCGAACTCGGCACCGAAGACCGTGCAGCCCGCGTCGACCAGCGCACCGGCGAACAGGCCGACCCCGCAGTAGAGGTCCAGCGCACGCTCACCCCGTTGTGGCTGGAGGCCGTCGAGGACGGCGGTGGTCAGGATCTCGGCTGCCCGTGCGTGCACCTGCCAGAAGCCTTCCGCGGCCACCTCGAAGCGGCGCCCGTGGACGGTCTGGCCGACGGGGTCGGGCCCCGATCGGGTGTGCGGTCCCACGGCCGTCGTCCCGTCGTCGGACACGGCGACGACGACCTCTCCCCGGGCTCGGCGCAGCGGGCCGCGGCCGCCCTGTCGTGCGCGGCCGCGATCAGGCAACCCTCCTCGGGCAGCGGCACCACCTGGTGCGAGCGACGGGCGCGGAAACCGAGCCGCCCCTCGTCGTCGACGGCGTAGCGCAGCCGGGTCCGCCAGCCGAGCAGGCCACCTTTGGCCGCCTCGACCACGCCGTCCCAGCGGATGCCCGCGAGCCGCTCCAACTGCTCGGCCACCACGGCGCGCTTGAGCTCCAGTTGGGTCTGCTGGTCGGCATGCTGCCAGTCGCAGCCGCCGCATCGGTCGGCGATCACGCAGGGCGGCTCGACCCGACCCGGGGCCGGGGTCAGCACCTCGGCCACGCGTGCCCTGTCGAATCTGGTGCCCGTCTCGATGATCTCCGCGCGGACCACCTCGCCCGGCAGGCCACCGGTGACGAACACGGCCTTGCCTTCCGACCGCCCGACGACGAAGCCGCCGTGGGCGACACGCTCGAGGGTGACGTCGACGGTGCGACTCACCGCCGGACCTTGTTCGCCGCGGCCTTGCGCGCACGCTGCTCGCTCTTGCTCGAGCTGCGCAGCTGGTACGGCACGGAGGTCACCATCACGCCCTGCATGAAGTGCAGGCGGGTGCGGATCAGCAGCGCCGTCTGGTTGTGCAGCACCTGCTCCCACCAGTGGCCGACGACGTACTCGGGGATGTAGACGCTGACGACATCGCGCGGGTTCTCGGTCCGCAGCTGGGCGACGAACCGCAGGAACGGCCCGGTGACCTCGCGGTACGGCGAGGCGATGACCTTCAGCGGTACGCCGAAGTCCTCTGCCTCCCAGTCGTCGAGGATCTGCTCCACCTGCTCGTCGTCGATGGCCACCGAGACAGCGGTGATGGTGGTGGGGCGGGTGGCCTGCGCGAAGGCGATGGCCTTGGCCGTCGGCAGGTTCACGCGGGACACGAAGATCACCGCGCGCACGCGGCTCGGCAGGGCGCGGTCCGATTCCGGGGTGAGCGCGACTTCCCGCTCCACCGAGAGGTAGTGGTTGGAGATGGCGTGCATCAGCAGGAACATCGCGCCCATGGCCACGAGCGCGAGGTAGGCGCCGTGCGTGAACTTCGACACCAGCACGACCACCAGCACGAGACCGGTGAGCGACGAGCCGACGACGTTGATCACCCGCGAGCGAAGCATGCGCTTGCGGACCAGCGGTTCCTCTTCCGTCCGGAGCGCGACGGTCCAGTGCCGCACCATGCCCACCTGGCCGAGCGTGAAGGAGATGAACACGCCCACCACGTAGAGCTGGATCAGCGCGGTCACCGAGGCGTTGAAGATCAGCACGAGCACGATGGCCGACACCGACAGCATCAGGATGCCGTTGGAGAAGGCGAGTCGGTCGCCGCGGGTGTGCAGCTGGCGGGGCAGGTAGCCGTCCTTGGCCAGGATCGACGCGAGCGAAGGGAAGCCGTTGAAGGCGGTGTTGGCGGCGAGGAACAGGATCAGCATGGTGGCGGTCACGACGACGTAGAAGCCTGGCTGGAACCAGTCCGAGAACACCACGCGCGCCAACTGGCCGACCACCGTCGTAGCGGCCGAATGGATGGTGTTGCCGTGCTCGTCGACATAGTGCGTGCCCACCAGCTCGTCGATGAGATGCACCTTGGTGAGGTTGGTGAGCGTCAGGATGCCGAGCAGCATGACGATCGCGAGGCTGCCGAGCAGCGCGAGGACGCGCGCGGCGTTCCTGCTCTTCGGCGGCTTGAATGCCGGCACACCGTTGCTGATGGCCTCGACGCCGGTGAGCGCCGCGCAGCCCGACGAGAACGCCCGGGCCAGGATCGCGATGAGCGCCCAGCCCGCGATCTCCGTCGCGCCGTCGGGCCGCACCACCGTGAGGTTGGCCGTCTCGCTCAGCAGTTCCTGGTCCAACGCGAAGATGCGGAACAGTCCCACCGCGATCATGGCGAGCATCGAGAACATGAAGACGTAGGTGGGGACCGCGAACGCGATGCCCGACTCCCGCACGCCGCGCAGGTTCACGATGGTCAGCAGCGCGATCACGATCACGGCAGCCCAAGCCTCGTGGCCCTCCAGGAACGGCAGCATCGCCTTGGCGTTGAACACGCCCGCGGATACCGACACGGCCACGGTCAGGATGTAGTCGACGAGCAGCGCCGAGCCCACCGTGAGGCCGGCGTAGCGGCCGAGGTTCACCTTGGCCACCTCGTAGTCGCCGCCGCCGCTGGGGTAGGCGTGTACCGTCTGCCGGTAACTCATCACCACGACGGCGACGACGACGGCCACCGCCACGCCGATCTCCCAGGAGAAGATGAAGCCGGCCATGCCGGCCAGAGACAGCGTGATCAGAATCTCGTCGGGGGCATAGGCAACTGAGCTGAGGGCGTCCGACGCGAAGACGGGCAGCGCGATGCGCTTCGGCAGCAGGGTCTCCCCCATCTGCGTGTTGGCCAGCCGGCGTCCGACGAGCACGCGCTTGAGGCCCGAATACACGTTCACGGGATCACGGTAGACCAGTGCTATGTTCGCCTCAACCGCAAGGAGGACCAGGGTGCACATCGTCATCATGGGGTGTGGGCGCGTGGGCGCCATGCTCGCGACGGGGCTCGAACGGCGCGGCCACAGCGTGGCCGTGATCGACTCGAACGCAGAGGCGTTCCGCAGGCTCGGCGAGGACTTCAAGGGCATCACCGTCGAGGGCGTCGGGTTCGACCGCGAGGTGCTCGAGGCCGCCGGCATCAGGAAGGCCGGAGGGTTCGCGGCCGTCAGCTCCGGCGACAACTCCAACATCCTCGCCGCACGCGTCGTGCGGGAGATCTACCACGTCGGCAACGTGGTGGCGCGCATCTACGACCAGGGCCGCGCCGAGGTGTACGAGCGGCTCGGCATCCCCACCGTCGCGACGGTGAAGTGGACGGTGCTCGAGGTCCTGCGTCGGCTGCTTCCGGAGGGCAGCATGCCCGTCTGGCGGGACCCCACCGGCGACGCGCGGCTCCTCCAGGTGCACGTGCACAGCGGCTGGGTGGGCCACAAGATCCACGAGCTCACGCAGGTCGGCGGCTGCCCGATTCCGTTCGTCCTGCGCGTCGGCCGCGGCATCGTCCCGGACCGCGAGACCATCTACCAGGACGGCGACCTGGTCTACGTCGCGTGCATGACCGAGCGCACCGACGAGATCGAGACGCTGTTCTCCTACCCGCCCGCACGGGCCTGAGCGAGGGACCACCACGATGCGCGTAGCCATCGCCGGCGCAGGAAACGTCGGGCGCTCGATCGCCCGCGAGCTGATCGCCAACGGCCACCGGGTGCTGCTGATCGACCGTGACCCCCGAGCCAGCAAGGGCGACTCCGTCCCCGGCGCCGAGTGGGTGCACGCCGACGCCTGCGAACTGCAGTCGCTTGAGCAGGCCGAACTCGAGACCTACGACGTGGCGATCGCCGCCACCGGCGATGACAAGGCCAACCTCGTGTTCTCGCTGCTCGCCAAGACCGAGTTCGGGGTGCCGCGCACCGTCGGCCGGGTGAACCATCCGGGCAACGAGTGGATGTTCGACGCGCAGTGGGGCGTCGACGTGTCGGTCTCCACCCCGCGCATGCTGTCGGCGCTGGTGGAGGAGGCCGTCTCGACAGGCGACCTGGTGCGACTCATGACCTTCAAGCGGTCGACGACGAACCTGTCAGAGTTCACGATGCCCGAGGACTCCAGGCTTGTCGGACTGCGCGTGCGGGATGTCGCCTTCCCAGGCGACGCCGTGCTGGTGGCCATCATCCGCGACGGCAGCCCGCTGACCCCCGAGCGCGACCGCGCCCTGGAGGCCGGCGACGAGCTGCTGTTCGTGGTCACCGCAGACTCTGAGGACGAACTGGCCGAAATGCTGGGCGACGAACCCGAGAACGAGGCCCAGAGCCCCACCACGGCAGGTTGACGCGCCGTCGACGAGACGTGCGCGCTCGGCTCGTAATAAAACAGTCGTAGGCGGTCCTGTCATCGTCGGGCTCCACCGATGCGCCGCACTCGTCGAGTGTGCGACGGACCTCGACCGCATTCATGCGCCGCTAGATGTCCTGCCTGAGATTGCGTTTAGCATCTCGAAGTTCGAGAGCTAATTGCGTTAACGACACGGCTGGGCGCTCCGCGCGGGGCCGGCTCAATGAGCGGTCTCTGAGGAGCGGGGCATGTCCATCCCTGAGGAGCAGCCCACCTCGGACCCCGATAAGCCGCCGACAGCGGTCCCTGAGGAGCAGCCCCGCACGCTGACCACACCGAGCGGAAGTCCTGCGGGGCTGCGTCTCGAAGGGTCCGAAACCACAGCCCAACCCATCCCCAAGAGCCGGGGTCAGACCCTCCTGCGCGCATAAATCTCTGTATGCGAGCACCCAGGCCTGTATACGGCCCGGCTGCCCGTATACAGAGATTTATGCAGGGAAACCACCGCAAGACCGGCCAACGGCGGTCGCGGGGGCAGATCCAGGGTCCGCCGCCCAGGAGCACAGCAGAGGGTGAGGTGGGGAGGCGCTTCGACGAAGCGTAAAAACACCCATGCACTCAGACCAGAGGTGACTGTGGGCAGAGAGATGGGCTGGCAGCGAGACGGAGCGCCTCCCCACCTCAGCCGTCCGCCCTTTTGTTAGGTCGCTGCCCATGGCGCGGGACCTTTACACGACGTGTTCGCTGGCGCTCAGGCGTCGGCTCAAGGAACGGCACTGCTGCCGTAGCTCCCTGCCCAAAGTTTCGGACCCTTCGAGACGCAGCCCCGACTATTCCCGCTCGGCGTAAGCCAGCGTGCGGGGCTGCTCCTCAGGGATCGCTGCCGACTGCTCCCCGGGAACCGCTGTGGGTTGCTCCCCGGGGACCGCCGCCGACTGCTCCCCAGAGACCGTCGCGCGCTGCTCCTCAGGGAGCGCTGCGGGCTGCTCCTCCGGGGCCGAAGCATTGGGGCCGAAGAACAAGGTCTAGGGGCCTTACCGAAGTGGTGGCCGTGGTGAGCGGCCTCCTGGCGCGCCAGGCCGTCGCCCAGTAGGCCACGTTCACTTTCAGGCCCTAATAGCTAAGAGCTGTAGATCACGAACCCACCGTCGACGGTAACAAGCCGCCGACCGACCCCCCTATCGAGGCGTTCGGCCGACGCGAATTTCCTTCGCATCGGGTGCAAGGCCGACGTCGTGCACGGAACCCGAGGCGTAGTCGCTGACGTGCAGTTCCTTCAGCTCTGCGAGGCTACTGATCGCCGACATGTCGCGAACCGCAGCGTTGACCAGGAGCCCGGTCAGCCGATCCGCGGATGGCAAGAGGGGATCCAAGTCTGGCCACTCCTCGATGCCCCGGTCAGTCAGCACGGGCACACGGCGATGAAGCAGTCGTCCACGCGGAATGCGCTTCAGAACCTTGTGGCGCCGACCTTTCACCTCAAAGGATCTCGTAGTCCGGGTTGTAGATCGCAGGGCCGCCGTCGACCGTGGCGAGGCGGCCCGAGACGCGCAGCGTGTGGCCGGGGAGCAAGCAGCCGATGCGTGAGCGACCCATCCAGATCAGCCGGACAGTGCCGCTGCCGTCGTTCAGCTCGGCCTCGAGCCAGCCGTTCTCCGCATCCGACGTGACCGAGACGATGGTGCCGCGTAGCGTGACGCGCGAGCGCGGCGGGCAGGATGCGAGTGTTTGGGCGCCGGCGTCCGTGGCCTGCTCGCGCAGCTCGCGGGCTTCCAACTCCTCCTGAGGGACGAACAGGCCCCTCAGCCGCTCGGCGAGCGACGTGTCGGGCATCGCTTAGGCCCCCGCCTCCGGGACGCGCATGGCCAGCGGACTGCCCGGCACCGCCGGTGCGCTACCGCGCCGCACGACGAGGTTGCTGAAGAACTCGAAGAGCGCCACCTGGGCCTCTTCGTTGTCCGGCTCGAACGTGGCGCGACCCATGACAACGCCGCGCAGCATCCAGCCGGGGCCCGACACGAGCCAGGTGCGGGACACGTGCATGCCCTGCTTGCCCTCGGCGTCGGTCACGGGCAGCACGCGGCGCAGCTCGGCGCCGAAGGGGCCCTCGGCGATCTGCACGCGGCCGTTCTGGGCCTGCGTCTGGCGGATGATGTCGGCGCGGATCTCAGGCGCCATCGACGACTTGCCCGGCGCGGCGAACACCGCGACCTCGAGGGCCGAGTTGCCGTCGCCGACCAGGATGGCCTGCACGAGGTTGCTCTCGCGGTTGACCTGGAGCTGCAGCTGCATGCCCTCGAAGGGCGTCACCACGAGGGCCCCGAAGTCGAGGCGGGTGACGTCGTCGGCGTCGAGGTCGACCTCCGAGATGTCGAAGGGGCCCTCCTCGCGGTCGAAAGCCGCATCCCACTCGGCCGCCTGACGCTCGGCTTCGCTCAGGGGGTCCGCCGCCGCGGCGGGCTCCTCCTCCGGCGGCGTCGTCTCATCGGCGACGTCGTCCACCGCGGCCTCGTCGGCCTTGCGCTTGCGTCCGAAAATCACGTGCTCGTCCTCGTCCTCATCCTCGTCGGGCGAATCCGCCCGTAGAACCATAGCCACCATCGCCGCGCGCGGTCTCATCGAGGACCTCGACGGGAACGAACTCCGCGGTGACGAACGGCATGATCAGCAGCTGCGCGATCCGGTCACCGGCGGAGAGCTCGATGGTCTCGCGCGGGTCCGTGTTGAGCAGACACACCTTGATCTCGCCGCGGTACCCGGAGTCGATGACGCCCGGCGCGTTCACGATGCTGAGCCCCGCGCGCGCAGCCAGCCCGGAGCGGGGCGTGACCAGGCCGACATAACCGTCGGGGATGGCGACGCGCACGCCGGTCCCGACGAGCACGCGCTCACCGGGGGGCAGCACGACGTCCTCGGCCGCGATCAGGTCGGCGCCTGCGTCGCCGGGCCGCGCGTACGAGGGCAGGCGACCTTCGTCGGCCAGCGTGGGGATCTTCACAGGGCACGTACCTCCTCGATCGCGGCGGCCAGCTCGTGCGGCCTCCGGGTGCTGAGCAGCCAGTAGGGATGTGGGTCGGCGGGATCGTGCAGGTCGACCCTCACCACGGACGTCAGGAACGGGCGCGTGAACAGGAAGGCCCGCGTGTCGGCGTCGGGGCCAACGGCGCGCCGCGCGGCCTCGCCTTCGTATGCCGTGGCGCCGCCGATGTATTCCGGCTCGAGCCGGTGCGGTCCGGCGAGCAGGCCCGCATCGTCGATGACGATCGACGTGCGGTTGTACGAGAACAGGAGCGCGATGACACCCACGACGGCCAGCACCGAGAAAGCGATGCCCACAGCGGGCGGAACATAGGCCAGCACGGCCACGGCGATGCTCCCGACGAAAGCGATCCCGACGAGCCACCACCACCACGGGGTGTGCAGTCGTTCCGAGTAGGTCACCTGCTCACCTTATCCCGTTGGCATAATGGGGCCCATCCGAGGAAAGGACGAGCCGGACATGGCCATGACCGAGAAGCTCATGTGGAAGGTCTATGCGGGACTGCTGGGCGCGGCCACGACGATCGTCGCGCAGAAGTTGGTGACCAAGGCGTGGATCGCCTCCACCGGCAACACGCCGCCGGACCCGAACGATCCCGAGACCCCCATCACCCAGGCGCTGATCTGGGCTGCAGCGAGCGGGCTCGGCGTCGGCATGTCGCAGCTGGCCATGAATCGCTTCATGTCCAAGCGCTGGATGGCCAACTTCGATCACGCCTCCCCCGGCAAGCTGCGCAACAAGCTCGATCTGTAGCTCGACCTGGTGGCCAGTCGGCAGCCGGCCGCTGAGCGTCGTGACCAGCGGTGGGTCCAGCACTGCTGCTGACCGCACGGCCACACCTGCGGGCTGTTTGTCGGCTTTGGAGGCGGCTTTCGGTGACCCGCTCGGCGCCGTCTCTGTGAGCCATGGAATTTTGGCGCACAACCCCGGCTTCTCTGCCCAACAGAGCACACCGAGCGACGTTGTGCGTCGAAATTCCATGCGCTCCGAATGAGCACCCTCCCAGGATGGCGATTCGAGGGTTTCACCCCGCTCGCTGCTCACCTCGTTTCCTACCGATGTCCCTGCCCATGGTTGCGGACCTTTCGACCGGGCCCGCCGCTCCGCGGCGGCCCGGCTCATGGAACGAAGCACCAGACGCGGCGCTGCGTGCCGCGGCGCGGCTCAAGGAGCGACGCACCGGACCTGGCGCTGCGTGCCGCGGCGCGGCTCAAGGAGCGACGGGTCCGAGGCCGGTCCCTGAGGAGCAGTCCCGCAAGCCGACCGGAGCCGAGTGTGAGTGGTGCGGGGCTGCGTCTCGAAGGGTCCGAAACCCACCCCTCTGGCGACCTCATCCCTGCCTATGGTTGCGGACCTTTCGACCGGGCCCGGCGCTCCGCGGCGGCCCGGCTCAAGGAACGACCCACCGGGCCCGGCGCTTCGCACGGCGGCCCCGGTTCAAGGATCCACGCGTAGGCTCCCCACACCGGCGGCGTGACGCCAGCGTTCCGCCGTGACGCCTGCGCTGCGACGGCGATGCCAGCCTTGCGTCGTGTTGCCTGCCTTGGAGGGCAGGCGTCACGGTAAAACGCTGGCGTTACGCTCAGCGGGCAGGCGTCACCAGGCAAAAGGCAGGCGTCACGGCGGAACGCTGGCGTCACGGTCGGGGGCGGGGTTTCGTTCTCGCGCCTGCCAGCGACGGATGGCGCAGGCCAGGTCACGCTTCCGCGGCCCACTCGCTGCGGCCCTTGCTCGCCGACGGTCCTGCGAGAAGCCGTGGACCGCTGACGGCCCCGAGAGACGCAGAAGCCCTGGACCGGCGCGGTGGTTGCCGCGCGGGCCCAGGGCTTCGAAGCGATGGCGTCCGAGACGCCTAGACGCAGTCGACGCAGTACTTGAGATCGCCCTTGGTTTCGGCCAGCTGCGTCATGGACTTCACGAGGAAGCACGACGCGCAGGTGAACTCGTTGGCTTGGCGAGGAAGCACCCGAACGGTGAGTTCCTCGTGGGAGAGGTCGGCTCCGGGGAGCTCGAACGACTCGGCCGCTTCGACCTCGTCCTCGTCGACCTTGCCCGAATTCTTGTCGTTGCGACGCGACTTCAACTCCTCGAGGGAGTCTTCGCTCATCTCCTCGTCGGACTTGCGGGGTGCATCGTAATCGGTTGCCATCCGGTTGCTTCCTTTCGTCGCGCGAGCGATATGTGTACCACATGCCGGGTGGGCGCTGTCACTCCGCCCCGCCGGGAGTCGCCGCCCATTGTGCACCGCCTCGCAAGCCTGTGCCACGCCGGGTCCGTCTGCGCTGGTAAGTTTGGCGGGAACTGTCACGAGGCCGACTGACGAGGAACCCATGGACAACGCATTTTCTCCCCGCGAGATCCAGGCGCGCATCCGGTCCGGCGCATCCATTTCCGACATCGTGAGTGAGTCGGGCCTGGACGCCGCCCGCGTGGAAGCCTTCGCCGGGCCGGTCCTCGCCGAGCGCGAGCACATCGCCAACTCGGCCCGCACCTCGACAGTGCGTCGCCGCGGCGAATCGGGCAGCCACCGCAAGCTCGGCGACCTCATCGCCCAGCGCCTGCGCGCGCGGGGCATCGACGACGACCTTGTCACGTGGGACGCGTGGCGCCAGGCCGACCTCAAGTGGCGCGTCCTCGCGACGCTGCCCGGCGAGCTCGAGGACCGTAAGGCTGAGTTCGTCTACGACGCCAAGGGCCGCTTCTCCGTGGCCGACAACACCGATGCCCGCTGGATGATCGGCGAGGAGCAGGTGGGCGCGCGCCCCGAGGAGGAGAACACCGTCGACCTGCACGATGAACTGGCGCTCGTCCGCGCCGTCACCGAACCGGTCGCCGAGGCCCCGGGCGAGGAAGTGCCCTCCTCCGACCTGATGCACGACGGCAACGAGGACACCTCGCAGCTGGACCGCCTCTACGACATGCTGAGCGGCATCAGCGAGGACTCCGTCCGGATCTACACCGGCATCTTCGAGGAGACGGTCGTCGAGGCCGAGCTGGAGACCACCACCGACGTGTTCGAGGACGAGCCGGAGCCTGCGCCGGCCCCTGAGCCCGTCGCCGTGTCGACGTCCGGGCCCGCCACCCCGGCGCCTGCCGAACCGACCCAGGAGGCTCTGGTCGAGGGCGAGCCGCCCGCGCCGAAGCCCCGCGCTCGCAAGAAGCGCGCACAGGTCCCGTCGTGGGACGAGATCATGTTCGGCGGCCCGACCACCTGACCGTCAGGGCCTGGACAGCCCTAGGAAGCGCTGATCACGCGGGGTGTCGGCTGCGCCAACCGGAAGAGCCCCGCGTACAGAGATTTATGCGCGCAGAACGACGTGACTCCCGATCTGTGCGGGATCGGCCGGGCGCGGGTTCGGGTCCTCCGAGCACGCAGCCCCGCGGGGCTCTCGCTGAACGAACGCCAATACGCCGGTCTACTCCTTAGGGGCCGGCCCGGTGCGATGAGCACGCGCCGGAGTTCGTCGCCCGAAACAGCCCGAAAAGGGCCTCTTCCCGCAACGAACTCCGCCACGTGCTCATCGACCACTGACGAAAGGTGTGTCGTGCTCATCGCATCCCCACGGGCTCCGGCACGTGCTCATCGACCACCAACGAGAGGTGTGTCGTGCTCATCGCCCCCCGGGGGATCCTCCCCCTGGCACCACAACACCGTTCTTGCCCCGTGCCCGACGGTGGTCTCCGGGGCTTTGATCGGCGTGGGCCCTAGAAGTTGTCCGGATCGAACGGCAGCGGATCTGGCGACATCGTCGTCTTCGCCTTGAACGACGTCATCCTGCGCCGGTGGTGCGCACGGCAGAGCACCTCGTAGCGCACCTCTCCCCCGTCGTCGGTGTCGCCGACGACGACCTGCGAGCCCTCCGTCACCATCAGCCCGCCGACGGTGCGGGCGTTGTGCGTCCCGCGCGCGCCGCACCAGCACAGCGGACCCAGCGGGAGGGTCTCCACGCGGTCGGCCAGCTCGATGAGCCGCTGCGAGCCGGGGAACAGCTTGGTGCGGAAGTCCGCGAGGATGCCGAAGGCGTAGACGTCCAGCTGAAGCTCGTCGACGATCCGGGCCAGCTGATCGATGTGCTCGGGCGTGTAGAACTGCGCCTCGTCGCAGACGATGTAGTCGACCCGCTGCCCGGTGGTCAGCTCGCCGATGATGTAACGCCAGAAGTCGAACTCGTCGTCCACCTCGATGGCCTGGGCGCTCAGCCCGAGCCGCGACGTGATGATGCCCGCACCGGCGCGGTCCATCGACGTGAAGATGCGGCCACGGCGGCCGTGCGTCGACTGCGTATAGTCGAGCTGCAGGGCGAGTGTGGACTTGCCGCAATCCATGGGGCCGGTGTGGAACACGAGCTCAGCCACGGGTCTCCTCTCGTCGGATCAGGTCGCGATAGGCCTCGACGTACCGTAGGGCCGTCTGCTCGGGACCCAGGTCCGGGAGCAGATCCGTGGACGCCGCCGCCATCGCCTGGCGCCGCGCGGGATCCATCAGCGTGCGGAATCCCCGCGCCATGGAGGCGACGTCGGGGCCCGTCAGCAGTGCGCTGCGCTCCGACAGCCCGACGGTGAGGCGGTCGTCGCAGTAGAGGATCGGCAGCCCGGCCGCGACGGCCTCGGTGATCACCAGCGCCTGCGAGTCGAACCGGTAGGAGCTGAGCACCAGGGCGTCGGCGTTGACCAGCTCGTACGCGATGGCCGGCAGCGACGACAGGTGCCAGCGGAAGTCGATGTTGTCGGCGCCGCGGGCCAAGGCCTTCAGCGCGTCGCGCTGGTCGCCGTCGCCGACGATCACGAGCTCGGCATTGGGCAGGTCCGCCCGACGAAACGCCTTGATCAGGACGTCGAGACGCTTCTCCTTGGCCAGCCGACCGATCGACAGGAACCGGACGCGGCCGTCCGTGCGCTCGCGCTTCGCCTCGTCGATGGCCCGCTTCATCCCACGGTTGTATCCGGTGGGCACGACATAGCTCGGCAGCTGCGTGCCCGCCGCCTCGTCCACCAGGTCCCGCATGAAGGGGCTCGGCACCGTGTACGCGTCCACGTGCTGCGCGATCTCGGCGAAAGAGCGCCAGTCGGTACGCGCCGCGAGCCCGCCCGTCTCATTGTGCGGCGACGGCAGCTGCGGCCGGATGACGTGCCGGCCGCTGGCGGCCCGTAGCGCGGGCAGCACGAGCACCTGGTAGCTGAGGGTGCCGAAGATGGAACCGCGCACGGTCTTGTGCGTGCCCGCGATGTTGGCGTGGAACGTGTGCAGGTGCGGGATCCCTTGCCTGCGGGCCAGCCGGGCGCCCAGGACGAGGGCGCCGCGTTCGGTCTGGGAGTGGATCACGTCGAAGGTGGCCACCTCGCCGATCAGCCGCGCCCGCCGTTCGGTGCAGTGCAGCACGCTGAGGTGCGCGGGCAGCCCCTCGGCGTAGATGGTCGGGCACTCGATGATGCGGCCCAGCCGTGGCTTCTCCAGGTGGCGATCCGGCGCGATGAGGGTCACCTCGTGGCCGAGCGCAGTCATCTCTTCCAGCTGGGTCTGCACCGAGCGCCCGATCCCGCCCGAGGCCGGGAAGAAGTCGTCGATCAGGATCGCGATCCTGAGGCCGCTCACGCTCCGCCCACCACGAGGAGTGGCACCTCCATCTCGGCGGGCGTCAGCGAGCCGTGCATGCCGACGAGCCCGAACTCCCGCGGCGTGCGGTTCGTCATCACAGCGAAGTCCTCGGTCATCGCGGCCACGACGTCGCCCAGACGCGCGGCGCTGAGGTCGGTCACGAGCGGCCCGAACCAGCCGGCCTCGATCGCCTCCTCGCGCCGCAGGACGAGCGCCCGCTCGCCGAGCACCGAGCTCCAGGCCCAGCCGAGCGCCCTCGGGTCGTCGCCGTAGACGTGCCGGAACCGCGGCTCGCCACCGAGCGCCGTGTGGCCCCCCAGCCGGGACTCGTCCTCCACGGTCACGCGCGACTCGGCCGGCACGTTGATCATGCCGTGGTCGCCCGTGACGAGCAGGCAGGCGTCGTCGGGCAGCGTCTCCTCGAGGCGCGCGACGAGATCGTCCACCTGGCCGAGCCGCTCGAGCCACTGCCAGGAACCGACGCCGAAGCCGTGCCCCGTGTGGTCGAGCATCCGCTCGTAGCAGTAGACGACCCGGCTGTGGGCGAGCGCCTCGTCGACGAGCGCGCCGACGTGCTCGATGCCGCCCTCCTCCGTGACCGGCACGAGGGTGGTTCCCGCGAACGCGAGGCGGGTCAGCGCGCTGCTGGCGAACCGGCCGAGGGTCACCGCGGCGCTGGGCACTCCGACGGCGCCGAGGCGCTCGAAGACGGTGCGCGCCTGCGCGAAGCCCATCACGTCGTCCGGGCCGCCCTCCCAGGTGAGGGCATTGAGCACGCGGTCGACGCTGGGCTCGCGGAAGCTGTAGCCCACCACGCCGTGCTCGCCGGGCGGAAGGCCGCAGCCCAGCGAGGTGAGCGACGCCGCCGTCGTGGACGGCACGCCGCACGTCAGGCGCTCGGCGCGGGCCAGGTGCGCGGCCATGGTCTCGGCGTGGTCGGCATAGTCGGCCAGCTGATGCCAGCCCAAGCCGTCGACGAGCAGCACCACGTAGCGGCGGGCGGCGGGCAGCGCGATGGCAGGCGTCTCGCCGGTCAGGCGCGCAGCGACGCTGGGCAGCAGGTTGTTGAGGCCGAGGCCGCCGTACCGGGGCTCGACGAAGCTCGGGCCCGTCATCCGATCACGCCCTGCAGCCGGAGCCCGAAGGCCACGAGCTTGCGCGCGTTGTCGCCGTCGGCCTGCGGGCTCATCCGCACGGTGATGTCGTCGGGCTGCAGCACGCCCGTGTAGCCGTGGTCGGCGTCGCACTGCGGATCCTCGCAGCCCGCGGGGCCGAGGTCGATGCGCCGTGCGGCGCCCCAGACGATCGACAGCCAGGCCTCCGTCAGGCCGGTCAGCCGCTCCGGGTCGGACAGCGCCCGCGTGACGACGACCGACGTGACCGCCCGCAGCGCAACGACCTCGGAGGTGGCCAGCGCGTCCGTCCGGCCGCCCTCCCCCTCGTCGATGTGGCAGATCAGCAGTTGACCCTCGGTGCGCACGAGCACGGTGAGGTGACGATGCAGCTCCCCGCTGGCGAATGTGGCCTCGTGCTGCACCAGGTGGTCGAGGGCCTCGCGGCCGCCCAATCCCATCGCAACCGTCTCCGCCACGAGCGCCGGATAGAAGCCGCATTCGGCGATCTCCGCGGACAACGCGGGGGGCAGGGCGAGGAGCGGATCGGCGGGCAGAGTCACCGTCCCATCATGTCATGCGAGCCTCTCGGGCGTGACGCGGCCGGGCGCTCCCGGTTAGGTTAGTGGGCATGGCATCGCGCCCCTTCATCGCTGCACGGATCGAGGACCGGCTCAACCGGCTGCTCAACCGTGTCCTGAACCGGCGCGGCTGGCAGGAATCGATCCTCGCATTCACCGGCTACGGCAACGGGGAGCAACTGCGCATCCTCGCCCGCGTCGTGCTGCGCCCGCCGCAATCCGACCCGCTCGTCCAAGCCGCCGCCGCGGCCCTGGACCGGCGCGGCTGGCACAACTTCATGAACGCCGCCAAGGTGGGCGCGCAGGTCACGGTGGTGGTCGGCGATGCCCGCGTCGTGGCCGAGGCCGACCGTGGCGGCTACGTCGACGTCCGCGTCCGCAACCCCGGGCTGGCCCCGGGCTGGCACCAGGTGCGCCTCGAGGGCGCGAGCGGCGCCGTTGCCGAGGCCCCGGTGCAGGTGATCGGCGACGACATCACCTTCGGCATCGTCAGCGACATCGACGACACCATCCTCTCGACGTCGCTCCCCCGCCCGCTCGTCGCGGCCTGGAACTCGTTCGTCCTGCGCGAGCAGGCCCGCCAAGCCGTCGAGGGCATGGCCCGGCTCTACCAGCAGCTGCTCGCGCAGCACCCCGGCGCGCCCATCGTCTTCGTCTCCACCGGCGCCTGGAACACCTACCCCATGGTGCAGCGCTTCATGGCCCGGCACGGCATCCCCACCGGCGCGATGCTGCTGACGGACTGGGGCCCCACCAACACGGGATGGTTCCGCAGCGGAGTCGACCACAAGCGACGCTGCCTCCGCGAGCTGGCGCGCGACCTGCCGAACATCCGCTGGGTGCTCGTGGGCGACGACGGGCAGCACGACCCCGACCTGTACGCCGAGTTCGCGGCCCTCCAGCCCCGACACGTCCGTGCCCGCGCCATCCGACAGCTCACGCCGGGCGAGCACACGCTCGCGCACGGTCTCCCGATGGAGGTGGTGGTCTCGGATCACCGCTGGGAGCCTGAGACGGCGCCCGAGGTGCGCGCGCCCGACGGCGACGGCCTCGGCCAGGCCCTCCGCCGCATCCTGTAGGCCGGCCTACCCCCAGTCGGAGAGGTCCGTGGCCGCGCGGCCGCCTCGCGAGGCGGCCGAGAGCACGGCGAGTGTCGCGTCCACCGCGTCGTCGCCCACCCGCGTCCGCCAAGCGCCGACCTCGGCCCGGAACCCCTCGGCGGAGAGCCGGAGCATCTCGCGGCCCCGCGGCGACGGCGCGAGCAGGCGCTCGCGTCGATCATGCTCGTTCACGCGCCGCTCGATCAGCCCCAGCTGCTCCAGCGCCTGGGCCGTCTTGGCCGCGGCCTGCTTGCTGACGCCCAGCCGCTCGCCCAGTTCCACGCTGGTGCAACCTTCGCCGATGGCCTGCATCGCGAAGCCGTGGCCGGCCCTGATGCCAGGGAAGCCCCGCTCGGCCAAGCCCTGGTGCACGGCGTCGACGAGGTTGCGGAACGCGGACATCAGGAGAAACGGCATCGCGAGGTCGTCTGTCGGATCCATGCGCCCGATCGTACCCCTTGTGGTCAACCACGTTGACCATATATGGTCAATCTTATTGTCTATCTAGGAGGAGCCATGCCTCACCTGACCGATTCCGACGTCCGCACGTTCCAGCTGCACGGCGTCACATTCTCGTCCTATTCGTCGTCCGCCACGGGGGCCACGCGCATCGGCGCCTGGCGCGCGGACTTCTCCCCGCGCACCCCCGGGCAGGCCCACACCATGTCCGAAGAGGAGGTGCTGTACGTGCTCGCCGGGCACCTGGCGGTCGAGGTGGCCGAGGACAGCTTCGTCGCGGAGCCCGGCGACGCCGTCCTCGTGCCCGCGGGCGCCCGGTTCCGCGTCAGCAACGACACGGATCAGCCCGCGCAGGCGTGGGTGACCACCAGCATCGGCATGACCGCGGCCATGTGCGCGGGCGGCGATCGACTCGCCCCACCCTGGGCGCAGTGAAGAAGGCCGCGCGCCGGTCCCACGGTGAGCCGGTGCTCCTCGGCTAAGCTTCGCGCGTTGGAATCCCGAAGCGCGCTAGGAGGCGGCACGTGGCGAAGCAGCCGGCCATCGACGAGGAGCTCGAGGAGCACATCGTCGACATCGACGTGACGCAGGAGATGGAGACCAGCTTCCTCGAGTACGCCTACTCCGTCATCTACTCCCGCGCGCTGCCCGACGCTCGCGACGGCCTCAAGCCGGTCCAGCGCCGCATCCTGTTCTCGATGGACGACATGGGCATCCGGCCCGACAAGGGTCACGTGAAGTGTGCCCGCGTCGTCGGCCAGGTGATGGGCGTGCTGCACCCGCACGGCGACGTGGCCATCTACGACGCGCTCGTGCGGCTCGGCCAGCCGTGGGCCATGCGGCTGCCGCTGATCGACGGCCACGGCAACTTCGGCTCGCTGGACGCGGGCCCGGCGGCCATGCGTTACACCGAGTGCCGGATGGACCACCCCGCGCTCGCGATGACGCGCGGCCTCGACGAGGACACCGTCGACTTCAAGCCGAACTACGACGGCAAGGAATCCGAGCCTGTCGTCCTGCCCGCGGCGTTCCCGAACCTGCTCGTCAACGGCGCCACCGGCATCGCCGTCGGCATGGCAACCAACATCGCCCCGCACAACCTCATCGAGGTGATCGCGGCCCTGCGCCAGCTGCTCCGCAACCCGGGGATCGGGCTCGAGGAGCTCATGCGGCACGTGCCCGGCCCCGACTTCCCCACCGGCGGCAAGATCGTCGGCCTCGACGGCGTCCGCGACGCCTACGCCACCGGCCGTGGCACCTTCCGGATCCGCGCCACCACGCGCATCGAGAAGGTCTCGCCGCGGCGGATGGGCATCGTGGTCACCGAGCTGCCCTACATGGTGGGCCCCGAGAAGATCATCGAGCAGATCAAGAAGGGCGTCGATGACAAGAAGCTGACGGGCATCGCCGACGTCAAGGACCTCACCGACCTCGCGCACGGCACGCGGCTCATCATCGAGGTCAAGAACGGCATCAACCCGGATGCGCTGCTCGAGCAGCTGTTCAAGGTCACCAAGCTCGAGGACACCTTCGCGATCAACGCCGTCGCGCTCGTCGACGGTCAGCCCCGCACCCTGAGCCTCAAGGAGATGCTCGAGGTCTATCTCGGGCACCGCCTCGAGGTGACGCTGCGGCGTACGCAGTTCAAGCTCGGCAAGGCCGAGGAGCGGCTCCATCTCGTCCGCGGCCTCATCACCGCGATCGCCGACATCGACGACGTCATCGCCATCATCCGCAGCTCGGCCGATGCCGCGGAGGCCCGCGAGCGCCTCATCGGCGCCTTCGACCTCACGGAGGTCCAGGCCACCTACATCCTCGACATGCAGCTGCGGCGCCTCACCAAGTTCTCCACCATCGAGCTGGAGAAGGAGGCCGACGAGCTCGGCGTCACCATCGCGGGCCTGCGCGAGATCGCCGGCGACGACGCGGTGCTGCGCCGCGTGGTCGGCGACGAGCTGGCCCAGGTGGCCAAGGAGTTCGGCACCCCGCGCCGCACGGTCCTGCTGGCCTCCGGCGGCGCACCGACGGCGGCCGCGGCGCCGCTCGAGGTGCCCGACGCGCCGTGCTGGGCGCTGCTCAGCGGGTCCGGCCTCGTGGCCCGGACCGACACCGCGGATCCGCTGCCCACCGAGGGCCGATCGGCGCACGACGTGGTGGTCGCGCGCGTGCGCACCACGGCGCACGGCGAGTTCGGCGTGCTGACCAACCGCGGTCGGCTGCTGCGCTGCCGCGCCATCGAGCTCCCGGTTGTCCCGGTCACCGCCACCGCCCCGCACCTTCAGGGCGGCAGCCTGGCGCACGAGCTCTGGCCGCTCGAGCCCGGGGAACGTCCGCTCGGCCTCACAACGCTTGCGCCCGACTCGCTCGGCCTCGCGCTCGGCACGCGCCGCGGCGTGGTGAAGCGGGTCAATCCCGAGATCCTCGCGAAGGACGCCTGGGACGTGATCCGACTCGACGACGGCGACGAGGTGGTGGGCGCCGTCGAGCTGTCCGACGCCTCGGCGCACCTCGCATTCATGAGCAGCGACGCGCAGTTGCTGCACTTCCCCGCGGCCGCCGTGCGCCCCCAGGGCCGCTCCGGCGGCGGCATGGCGGGCATCAAGCTCGCCCCCAAGGCCACCGTGGTGTTCTTCGGGGCCGTGCACCCGGACAGTGACGACGTGGTGACCATCTCGGGTTCGTCGGCCTCGCTGCCCGGCACCGAGGCGGGGTCGGCCAAGGTCACGCCGCTGGCCGAATACCCGGCCAAGGGTCGTGCCACCGGCGGCGTCCGCGCGCACCGCTTCCTGAAGGGCGAGGACACCCTGCTCCTGGCGGCGGTCGGGCCGCACCCCGTGGTGGCGGCCGCCGCGAGCGGCTCCCCCGTCGACCTGCCTCCCGTCGACCGGCGCAGGGACGGCTCCGGCACCGCGCTGGCCCAGCCCGTCACGATGCTGGCGGGCCGTGAGGGTGCGGCGCGCCCGACACTCTCGACGCTCGCGCCCGTCGTCGAATCGGAAGGCGACACCCTGTTCGACTAGGGTGCGAGAGAACACCTGGGAAGGACTCGCATGAGCTTCGACGACCTGCTCGCCGCCAACAAGGACTACGCCGCCACCTTCACCGATGGCTATTTCGACGGCATCGCGAAGGCCGGCATCGCGCTGGTGACCTGCATGGATTCGCGCATCGAGCCGCTGCGCATGCTCGGCCTTGACCTCGGTGACGCCAAGATCCTCCGCTCGCCGGGTGGCCGCGTCTCCGCCGAGGTACTCACCGGCCTCGTGCTCAGCGTGCAGCTGCTGCAGGTGAACCGCATCATGATCGTGCCGCACACCCGCTGCGCGATGGCCTCGGGCACCGACGCCGACATCCGGCGCAGGATCGCGGAGCAGACCGGCGAGGACACCAGCTGGATCACCTTCGGGGCCAACCCGGACCAGATGGGTCGGCTGCGCGAGGACGTCGACATGGTCACGCGCCACCCGCTCATCAAGGGCGAGGCCGAGGTCGGCGGGTTCGTCTACGACGTCGACACGGGCCTGCTGCGCCAGGTGATGTAGCCGGGCTCAGCCCAGCAGCGCGCGGTGCGCGTCGCGGATGTGGTCCTCGATCCGGTCCGCCGCGAGCGCCGCATCCCCCTGCCGGAGGGCGTCGACGATGCTCCGGTGCTGGGCGTTCAGCCGTTCCCGCAGCTGCGGCCAGCCCTCCAGGGCGCGCTCGGCCTCCAGGATGTGTCCGGCGACGGCCTCCCTGATGGCGACGGCGATGTCGCGGCTCAGCCTGTTCGCGCCGATGCCCGCGATGGTGATGTGGAAGGCCGTGTCCAGCTCGTTGAACGCGCCCTCCTCGGCGCTTCCCGACATGCCGTCGAGGAGGTGCTCGAGGGTGGCCAGTGCGGCCTCGTCGATCCGGCCGGCCGCCGCGCGCGCCGCGTCGCGCTCGAGCATGACGCGCGTCTCCGTCAGGTCGTCGAACGACACGGCCCCGAGGGCGACGTGCAGCTTCAGCATCCGCCCGATGGCCATGCCTTGTCCGGTGGCGACCCTCGTTCCCCCGCTGGGCCCGGTGTGCGAGGTGACGACGCCCTGGGCCTGGAGCACCTTGATGGCTTCGCGGACCGCGCTCCTGCTGGCGCTGAGCTGCGCGGCGAGGTCGCGCTCGTTGGGCAGCCTGTCGCCCGGCGCGACGCGCCCCGCGAGGATCTCGCCCGTGAGGTGATCAAGGACCGATTCGAAGCCGCCGCCGTTCACCCGCCCATTCTCCCCGATCCGCGCCTGCTCCGCGGACACGCGCGCCGGATGGTTGACGAGTCCGGCGCGAGGGCATAGTCTCCAAAGAGAAACCTTTGGTCAGACCAATTGAACGATGGAGTTCGCATATGCCCCTCGAACTTGTCTTCCAGCCCCCGGCAAGCCCGCTCGGCAACCTGTGGCTGGCAGCCCTGGTCGCATCCCTGCCCATCATCGCGATGGTCGTGACCCTCGCGGGCCTCCGGTGGAAGGCCTACCTGGCGGGACCCTTCTCGTGGTTCATCGCGTTCCTCGTGGCGGTCACCGCGTTCCAGATGCCGTGGCAGATGGCGCTCGCCACGAGCGCCGAAGGCTTCGTCTACGGCATCTTCCCCATCGTCTGGATCCTGCTCTCGGCCATCTGGATGTACGAGGTCACCGTGACGTCCGGGCGGTTCGACGACCTGCGTCGCACGTTCTTCCTCATCAGCGACGACCCCCGCGTGCTGGCCATCCTGATCTCGTTCTGCTTCGGCGGTCTGCTGGAGGCCCTGGCCGGCTACGGCGCGCCCGTGGCGATCACCGCGGCCATGCTCGTGGCCATCGGCTTCGCGCCGCTGCGGGCCGCGCTCATCGCGCTGCTCGCCAACACGGTCCCGGTGGCGTTCGGCGCCGTCGGCCTGCCCGTGATGGAGGCGGCCCGCGTGGGCGGCTTCGACAACGTGCTGGACATCTCCCCCATCACCGGCCGGCTGACGGCGATGCTCTGCCTCGTCGTGCCGTTCCTGCTGCTGATGGTCATCGACGGCAAGCGCGGCCTCAAGCAGTGCTGGCCGTTCGGGCTCGTCGTCGGCATCTCCTTCGGCGTCACCAAGTGGATCGTCTCCGCGCTCCCGCTGTACAACCTGACCGAGATGATCGCCTCCGTCGTGACGGTCGGCGTCGCGCTGGTGTTCCTGCGTCTCTGGCGGCCCACCGGCGGCGAGGAGGCCACCGCCCGCATCGGCATCCCTGTCGACCCGACGCTCGAGTCGTCGGCCCCCAAGCCCGCCACATCCGCCACCGAGGCGTCGCTCACCCCGGCGCGCATCGTGATGGCGCTCGTGCCCTACATCCTCGTCATCATCGCCTTCGGCATCGCCGCGATCCCGGCCGTCAAGCAGTCGCTCGTGACGGCCGACCTGCACCTCGACTGGCCGCTGCTCGAGGGCCTGCGCACCGCGGCGGGCGACGTGGCGGCCAACCACTCCTATGCCTTCAAGTGGGCCTCGTCGCCCGGCCTGCTGCTCGCGCTGGTGGCCATCACCAGCGGGCTCATCTACAAGATGTCGCTCGGCCAGATCTTCGGCGTGCTGTGGACCAACATCAAGAAGATGCGGTTCGCGATGCTGACGATCGGGTCCGTGGTGGCCCTGGCCTACGTGATGGGCGACTCCGGGCAGACGCTCACCCTCGGCAGCCTGATCGCGGGCGCCGGCATCGTCTTCCCCTTCCTTTCGCCCGTGCTCGGCTGGCTCGGCACCTACGTGACGGGCTCCGACACGTCCGCCAACATCCTGTTCTCCAAGCTGCAGGCCACCGTCGGCGAGCAGATCAGCCCCGGAAGCCACCTCGGCACGCACGACATGCAGGCCCTGCTCGTCGGCGCGAGCGCCTCCGGCGGCGTCGTCGGCAAGATGATCTCGCCGCAGTCGCTCACCGTCGCCGCGACGGCGATCGGCATCGTCGGCGCCGAGTCCACCATCCTCCGCCGCATCTTCGGCTGGAGCCTCGTGCTCCTCGCGCTGCTCTGCCTGCTGGCCGGCCTGATGTCGACCCCGGTACTCAGCTGGCTTCTCCCGTAACCGCAGAAAGAAGGATCCATCATGGCTCCCACCGTCGCCCTCTTCGCGACCTGCATCGCCGACACGATGAAGCCGTCGGTGCCGATCGCGACCGTCTCGCTGCTGGAGCGGCTCGGCTGCACCGTCGTCTACCCGACGATGCAGACGTGCTGCGGGCAGATCATGACCAACACCGGCTACTGGGACGAGGCCGTGCCGACGGTCCGCAACTATGTCGCCTCGTTCGGTGACTACGACTACATCGTCGGCCCATCCGGCTCGTGCGTCGGATCGGTGCGCGAGCAGCACGCCATGCTCGCGCGACACGCCAAGGACCCCGAGCTGGAGCGGGAGGCGACGGCGGTCGCTGCCCGCACGTACGAGCTGACGGAGTTCCTGGTCGACGTGCTGGGGGTCACCGACGTGGGCGCCTACTTCCCGCACCGCGTCACCTACCACCCCACGTGCCACTCGGTGCGCGTCGCCAAGGTCGGCGACCGGCCGTACCGGCTGCTCAAGGCAGTGGCCGGCCTCGACCTCGTGGAGCTGCCTGCCTCGGAGCAGTGCTGCGGCTTCGGCGGCACCTTCTCGGTGAAGAACGCCGACGTCTCGATCGCGATGGCCACCGACAAGGCGAACAACGTGGAGTCGACCCACGCCGAGTACCTCGTCGCGGGCGACCATGCGTGCCTGATGAACATCGGCGGACTCCTGCACCGCAGGGGCGCACCGGTCAAGACCATCCACCTGGCCGAGATCCTGGCGTCGACCAAGGAGCAGGCGGCATGACCATCCAGGCGCGACGCACCCCTGAGCCCGGCTCCTGGCTGGGCATCCCGCCGTTCCCGAAGGCGGCGAAGGCCGAACTCGCCAACGACCAGCTCCGCGGCAACCTCCGGCACGCCACCACCACCATCCGAGCGAAGCGCGCGACGAGGGCGGCCGAGGTGCCCGACTGGGAGGAGCTGCGGACCGCGGCCGCCCAGATCAAGGAGCGCGTCGGGCGCCACCTCGACACCTACCTCGTCCAGGCCGAAGAGGCCATGACCGCGGCCGGCATCACCGTGCACTGGGCCGTCGACGCCGCCGAGGCCAACTGCATCGTCGCGGACATCGCCAAGGCCAAGGGCGTCGACGAGGTGGTCAAGATCAAGTCGATGGTGACGCAGGAGATCGACCTCAACGAGGCGCTGGAGGCCGAGGGCATCGCCGCCTGGGAGACCGACCTCGCCGAGCTGATCGTGCAGCTGGGCCACGACCTGCCCAGCCACATCCTCGTGCCCGCGATCCACCGCAACCGCAGCGAGGTGCGCGACATTTTCGTCCGCGAGATGGGCCGCTACGGCACCCCCGCGCCCGACGGCATCTCCGACGACCCGCCGGAGCTCGCGGAGGCGGCGCGCGTGCACCTGCGAGAGAAGTTCCTGCGGGCGGAGATGGCGGTCTCCGGCGGCAACTTCATCGTGGCCGAGACCGGCACGCTGGTCATCGTCGAGTCGGAGGGCAACGGGCGGATGTGCCTGACGCTGCCGAAGACGCTGGTGTCCGTGGTCGGCATCGAGAAGATCGTGCCCACCGTCGAGGATCTTGAGGTGTTCCTCAAGCTCCTCCCACGCTCGTCGACGGGCGAGCGCATGAACCCGTACACGTCGATGTGGACGGGCGTCACCGAGGGCGACGGGCCGCAGGACCTGCACGTCGTCCTGCTCGACAACGGCCGCAGCCGCGTGCTCGCCGACCCGGTGGGCCGCGCCGCACTGCGCTGCATCCGCTGCTCGGCCTGCCTGAACATCTGCCCGGTGTACGAGCGCGTGGGCGGGCACGCCTACGGCTCGCCGTATCCCGGCCCCATCGGCGCCATCCTGGGGCCGCAGCTGCGTGGCCTGGACGATGCCCGCGACCGCGCGCTGCCGTTCGCGTCGTCGCTGTGCGGCGCCTGCAACGACGTGTGCCCCGTGCGGATCCCGTTCACCGACATCCTCGTCCACCTGCGGCACGAGGTGGTGGAGCACAAGACGGCCCACCACCCCACGGGCGAGCAGGCGCTGATGAAGGGCGCAGGCTGGGTGATGGCCGACGGCGACCACCTGGCCGCGGCGCAGACGGCCAGCCGCGCGGCCGGCCGACTGCTGGGCGACAGATGGATCGGCAAGCTGCCGCTGCCCATCGCGTCACGCTGGCTCGACGCCCGCGACGTGGAGGCGCCGCCGGCGGAGACGTTCCGGAAGTGGTGGGCGAGGACGCACGAGGAGGGACGGCGATGAGCGCCGCACGCGAAGAGATTCTGCGGAGGGTGCGGGGCGCCCTGGTCGACGTCACCGAGCCCGACCCCGGCGTCGACATCCCCGTGGCCTGGACCTACGGCCGCCCGCTCGGTACCGCCGACGTCCTCGCCGACTTCGTCGAGAAGGTCGAGGACTACGGCGCGGCCGTCACCCGTTGTCAGGAGCACGAGGTGGCCGCGTCGGTGGTGGCGGCGCTCGCGTCGTTCAGCGCCGGGAGCGTCGTGCTGCCCGACGGCCTGCCGCCCGAGTGGGCCGACGCCGTCTCCGCCGCCGGCCTCGCCATCCACCGGGACGATCCGCCCTTGACCTTCCAGCGCCTGAACGGCATCGCCGCCGTGGTCACGACCGCCGCCGTCGGCATGGCGGACTCCGGGACCATCGCGCTGGACCACGGCCCGGGACAGGGCCGCCGCGCGCTCACGCTGCTGCCCGACGTTCACGTGTGCGTCATCGCGGCGGACCAGGTGGTCAGCGACGTGCCCGAGGGCATCGCCCGGCTGGCCCCCGCGCTGCGCGCCCGGCGCCCCGTCACCTGGTTGAGCGGCGGATCCGCCACCAGCGACATCGAGCTCAGCCGCGTCGAGGGCGTCCACGGCCCGCGGCACCTGGCCGTCGTGCTCGTCGGGTAGCCGCACGCCTCCGTTTTCCCGAATATAGGGTACCTATGTTATAAGTATCTTATGCATTTGGAAGACGCGGGAGAACGAGGCTCCGAGGTCATCGCGCGCCTCGTGCGCTGGCTGCGCACCACCACAGCCACCCCGGAGATCTCGGCGAGCGCGGCCTCGAGCCTCGCCCGGCTGAACAACGAGGGACCCCTCGGCGTCACGCAGCTCGCGCGCTCGGAGGGGGTGAGCCAGCCCGCGATGTCTCAGCTCGTCGAGCGGCTGCACCGCTCCGGGCTCGTCGATCGCGTGGTGCCCGAGGCCGACCGTCGCGCCGTGCTCGTGGTCATCACGGACGAGGGCCGCGCGGTCCTCGACGAACGTCACGCCCGCCGCGCCGAGCGTCTGGCGGAGCTCTTCGGGCTCCTCGACCGGGACGACCAGCGGGCGATCCTCGCCGCTCTCCCCGCCCTCGAGCGGCTCGCCGCCGCCATCACCCTCCTGCCCGCCGACGGCGCGCAGGACCCGTCATCAACAGAAGGAAGCCACCAAAAGTGAGCACCCACGAGCGGCCTCAGGGCCTGTTCAACCAACCGAAGGCCGTGTGGGCCGTCGCGTTCGCCTGCGTCATCTCGTTCATGGGCATCGGGCTCGTCGACCCGATCCTGCCCGCGCTCGCCGAGAACCTCGACGCGACGCCGGCCCAGGTCTCCCTGCTCTTCACCAGCTACCTGCTGGTCACGGCCATCGCCATGCTCGGCACCGGCTGGGTCTCGAGCCGGATCGGCTCCAAGTGGGCGATGGTCGCAGGACTCGCCCTCATCGTCGTGTTCGCCGCCCTCGCCGGCGCTGCGGGCTCGATCTCCGAGATCGTCTGGTTCCGCGGCGGCTGGGGCCTCGGCAACGCGCTGTTCATCTCCACCAGCCTCGCCGTGATCGTGGCATCCGCCCGGGGCGGCTTCTCCGGCGCGATCATCCTCTACGAGGCCGCGCTCGGCGTCGGCATCGCCGTGGGCCCGCTCGCCGGCGGCCTGCTCGGCCACCTGAGCTGGCGCGGCCCGTTCTTCGGCGTCGCCGTCCTGATGGCGCTCGCGCTGCTCGCAACGCTCCTGCTGGTCACCAAGACCGAGCGCCCCGCCATCAAGACGAAGCTCTCCGCGCCGCTCACCGCGCTGAAGCACCGCGGGCTGCTGACCATGGGCATCATGGCCCTGCTGTACAACTGGGGCTTCTTCACCATGCTGGGCTACGCGCCCTACCCGATGAAGCTCGACGCCCTTCACCTCGGCTTCGTGTTCTTCGCCTGGGGCATCCTGGTGGCGCTGTTCGCGGTGTTCTTCGCCCCGCGGCTGCAGGCGCGCTTCGGCACCGCCGCCGTGCTGTACGCGAACCTCGCCACGCTGGCCGTGCTGATGACGGTGATCGCGCTCTTCGTGAACAGCCCGGACGTCGTCATCGTCGCGGTCATCCTGAGCGGCGCCTGCATCGGCATCAACAACACGCTCACCACGCAGGCCGTGATGCTGGTCTCGCCCGTCGATCGCGCGGTGGCGTCGTCGGCCTACGGCTTCCTCCGCTTCATCGGCGGCGGTCTGGCCCCCTTCGTGGCCGGCATCATCGCCCAGGCCACCAACGAGTCCGTCGCGTTCCTCGTCGGCGCGGCGGCCTTCGCCCTGGCCATCCCGGTCCTGGCCTCGGGTCACCGACTCATCAGGGAGGCCGAGGCCCCGCAGGCCCAGCTCGTCACGCTCGACCGGATCGGCGACGAGGTGGAGATCTCCCGACCCGTGGTCGCCGCCATCGGTGGTGCGTCGCCGCGCTCGTCCGCCGTCGCCGACGCTGCCGCACGTGCGGCCCGGGACGCGGGCACCGGCGTCGAGGTGGTGCACGTCCTGGAGACCGACGTGGTGGACGAGCTCGCCATCACGCCCGAGGACCGCGCCGAAGCCGCCCGCCTCGTCGAGGCCCAGGTGGCGCGCATCATCGCCGCCGGCGTCCCGGCCCGCGGGTGTCTGCTGACCAGCGTGGGCGACCACGCCGACGCGGCCCGCGCCCTGGAGGCGCACCTCACGGCGCGCGACGCCCGCCAGCTCGTGATCGGCGCGTCGCAGCACGCGAACCTGTCGATGGTGCTCGGCGGCGGCTTCGCCTCGAGCGCGGCGCGCTCCGGTCAACTCCCGGTGCTGGTGGTCGGCACCGAGAAGGTCGAATCGGCCTGATCCTTCAGGGCGGCCTATGCGTCGATGCGATCCGCGTCGAGGACGTAGGCCCCCTCGATCAGGAACTCCTTCCGCGGCGCCACATCCCCGCCCATCAGCATCTCGAACACGCGCTCGGCCGCGTTCGCGTCGTCGACAGTGATGCGGCGGAGGGTGCGGTGCCGCGGGCTCATCGTGGTCTCGGCCAGCTGGGACGCATCCATCTCGCCGAGGCCCTTGTAGCGCTGCGGTTCCTTGAACTTCTGCCCGCGCTTGGTGAGCTCGGCCAGCTTCCGCTGGTACTCGGCGTCGGAGTACGTGTAGATGTACTTGTCCTGGCCCTTACGGGGGTTGGTCAGCTCGAACCGGTGCAGCGGCGGCACCGCGGCGTAGACGCGGCCGGCCTCGACCATGGGCCGCATGTAGCGGAAGAAGAGGGTGGCGAGCAGGCAGCGGATGTGCGCGCCGTCCGAGTCGGCGTCGGCCATGAAGATCACCTTGCCGTAGCGCGCCGCATCGAGGTCGAAGGTGCGGCCGGAGCCAGCGCCCACCACCTGGATGATCGAGGCGCACTCGGCGTTCTTCAGCATGTCGCCCACCGAGGCCTTCTGCACGTTCAGGATCTTGCCGCGGATGGGCAGCAGCGCCTGGAACTCGGAGTTGCGGGCCACGTTCGCGGTGCCGAGGGCCGAGTCGCCCTCGACGATGAACAGCTCGGTGGCGTCGACGTTGTTGGACCGGCAGTCCTTCAGCTTCGGCGGCAGGGTCGACGACTCGAGCGCGTTCTTCCTGCGCTGGTTCTCCTTGTGCGCACGGGCCTGCACGCGGGTGCGGGCCGCCGACACGACCTTCTCCTGGAGCTGGCGCGCGATCTGCCGGGTCTTGGGCGCGGACAGGAAGGCACCCATCTCGGACTCGACGACGCGGGCCACCAGCCGCTGCACGGGCGGCGTGCCCAGCACCTCCTTGGTCTGGCCCTCGAACTGCGGCTCGGCCAGCCGGACGGTCACCACCGCGGTCAGGCCCTCGAGGCAGTCGTCCTTGACGATCTCCTCGCCGGCCTTCAGCAGGCCGCGGGTGCCCTCGAACGACTTGACGAAAGCCCTCGTCAGGCCGCGTTCGAAGCCGCTGACATGCGTGCCGCCCTTGGGGGTGGAGATGATGTTGACGAACGAGCGCAGCACCGTGTCGTAGCCCGTGCCCCAGCGCACCGCGATGTCCACCTCGAGGTCGCGCTCGACGTCGGTGGGAGTCATCGCGCCGGCCTCGTCAAGCATCGGGACGGTCTCGACGAACGAGTCGTGGCCGCGCAGCCGGACGATCTCGGTCAGCGGCGCGTCGGGGGCGAGGAAGTCGGCGAACTCGGTGATGCCGCCCTCGTGGACGAAGGACTCGCGCACCGCGTCGGGGCCGCGGAGGTCGCTCACGTCGAGCTTGAGCCCAGGGACGAGGAACGACGTCTGGCGCGCGCGGTCGTTCAGCTGCCCGAGCGAGAGCTCGGCGTCGGCCAGGAAGATCTGCCTGTCCGGCCAGTACCGCACGCGGGTGCCGGTCTTGGCCTTGGCGACCCGGCCCACCTTGCGGAGCCCGCCGCCCGGAGCGAACGGCGCGTCCGGGCCGGGGCCGTCAAACACGCCGGGCACGCCGCGCCGGAAGCTCATCTCCCACGTCGCGCCGTTGCGGTCCACCTGGACGTCCAGGCGCGAGCTGAGGGCGTTGACCACCGAGGCGCCCACGCCGTGCAGGCCGCCGGTGGCGTTGTAGGACGAGTTGCCGAACTTGCCGCCGGCGTGCAGCTTCGTGAAGACCACCTCGACGCCGCTCAGGCCGGTGCGCGGCTCGGTGTCGACGGGGATGCCGCGCGCCTGGTCGACGACGGAGATGGAACCGTCGGCCGCGAGCTCCACGGTGATCTCGGTGCCGAAGCCTGCAAGGGCCTCGTCGACGGCGTTGTCGATGATCTCCCAGAGGCAGTGCATGAGGCCGCGCGTGTCGGTCGAGCCGATGTACATGGCCGGCCGCTTGCGCACCGCCTCGAGGCCCTCGAGGACGAGGAGGTGCTTGGCCTCGTAGTCCCGGGAGTGCTGCTGCTTGCTGGTCTGGGTCTGCACCGCGCCAGGCTACCGGCAGCCGGGCGGATCACCTGCGAGCGAAACGCTTGTGGAGCCTCGCTGGAATCTTTGGCGGACCGGGTACGTTAGTACCCACGTAGACCCGCCGAGATATGGGAGGCGACCATGACTGAACTTGCCGCGGACCCCACCCTGACCGCCGTCGATCGTTGCGATCGGTGCGGCGCACAGGCGTACCTTCGAGTCTTCCTCCGTTCCGGCGGCGAGCTCCTGTTCTGCGCGCATCACGCGGCCGCGCACCGCGAGAAGCTGCACGAAGTGGCCGCCCGCATCCAGGACGAGACGGCTCGGCTCAACGACCGTTGAGCCACTGATCGATGAGGCCGCGCGAGATGGATCCGCGGCCTGGCAACAGAACTGAAGATGCTGCCACGGCGGCGGCGAGTTCCTCGCGGGTGTAGTACGCACCCTCGACGATCTCGTCGCCGTCGACTGCTATCAGGGAGTCCACGGCCCGCGCCCGGAAGCCCAGCATGAGCGAGCGCGGCATCGGCCACGGCTGCGACCCGACGTAGCTGAGCGAGGCGAGCGTGACGCCCACCTCCTCGTGCGCCTCCCGGTGGCACGCCTGCTCGACCGACTCCCCCGCCTCGATGAAGCCCGCGATGATCGAGCGCCGGCCCTCGGGCCACGGCCCCTGCCGGGCGAGCAGGAGCCGATCGTCGGGATCCGTGATCGCGACGATCACGCAGGGGTCGGTGCGCGGGAAGGCCAGGGCACCGCAGGCCGGGCAGCGTCGTCGCGCGCCCGCCAGGTCCGGCACCGTGGGGCCGCCGCACGCCTCGCAGCGCGGCGGCAGCCCGTGCCAGCGCGCGAGCGCGACGGCGGAGGCCAGCACGTCGTGGTCGCCCATGACCTCGCGCCAGCCCAGCGCCTCGCCGTCGATCCGCGGGACGAGGCGGGCGAACCACGGGCGCCCGGCCACGAGGCCGAGCAGTACGTCGGCAGGGGTCCGCTCCCCCGCCGTCGGCACGAGTAGCGGCTGCCCGTCGCTGGCGGCCAGCCCGCCGTCGCGGTCGACGTCGATCACCAGGGCGTCACGCCACGCGGCGTCCGCCTCCTCCTCGGAGCGGGCCGCCGCCAGGCGGTCGAGGCCCGATGGCCGTGTCCAGTCCTTCACTGCTGCACCCCCGCCGCGATGGCTTCGTCGATGAGACGGGCCGGGGCGTCGACGAGGCGCAGCCGGTCCGCCTGCACATGGTAGAACCCCGCGGCCACCGATGAGGGGTCGACGCCGCGCGCCTCGGCCCAGGCCTGCCGATAGACGGCCAGCTGGAGGGGGTCGGCGGGGGCGTTGCTCGTCTTCCAGTCGACCACCAGGTAGGAATAGCCGTCGCGCGGCCAGTCGTAGACGGCGTCGATCCGGCCGCGCAGCACGATCCCCGAGCGGCGCATGACGAACGGCACCTCGACGCCGAGTGGGCTGACGTCGGCGAACTGCCCCGCCTCGAAGGCTCGGACCAGCCGTGCGAACGCCCCGTCCGGGGGCTCCTCCGCGGGCACCAGCTCGTCGAGCGCCGCGGGCAGCTCGAATCGCTCCTGCAGCCAGGAGTGGAAGCGGATGCCCAGCCGGGCCTCGGTCGAGGGCCGCCGGGGCATGCGGCGCAGCAAGGTGCCCGCCAGCTCTTCGGGGGCGCGCCCGAGCGCCATCAGAGCCGTCGCCGACAGGCCCTCGGGCAACTCGACGGTCCTGTCCCTCCGGCGGGCGAGCAGCCGCGTGAGGTGCGCCACGGAGTCGTCCCACGCCGCCACACGCGCCTGGTCGGCCTCCGAGATGGTGCCCGAGCGCCACGCCCAGGCATCCGGATCCTCCTGCCCGCCGGCCTCCGCCACCAGCGCGGCGGCCTCCTGCCGCGCGGCGAGCGCCTCGGCGTCGAGGGCCACCGGCCAATCGGCCCGCGCCGGCTGCCGGGGCACGGGGTTCTGGTCGTGCCCGCGGGTGGCCGCGTCGAGGAACGAGCCCGTCCGCTCGGCCGCCTCGCGCATGACGGCGAAATAGGGCGACTCCTTCCGCGGCTTCAACAGGCCAGGCGGCCAGACGTGGAAGGAGGCGATCAGCAGCCGCTTCGCCCTCGTGGCTGCCACGTAGGCGAGCCGGTCCTCCGCCAGCCGATGCTCCTGCCGCAGCGCCTCGTGGTACGCGGCGATGCCGTCCTTGGTGTAGTCCCCGAGCTGAGGGATGGACGCGGCGTCACCGCGCAGCGGCGCGGGCAGCAGCTGCGCGCGCGTCGGCCACAGGCCCGTGCGCGGGTCCGAGGGAAAGACCCCGTCCAGCAGGCTCGGCAGGTAGACGGTGACCCACTCGAGCCCCTTCGCCCGATGCACCGTCATGAGCTTGACCGAGTCGTCGGCCGAGGGCACGGCCTGCTGCAGCCCCTCACCATGCTCCTCCTCGGCCGCCAGGTAGGCGAGCAACCCGCCGAGGCTGCCGTCGCCGTCCACGTCGACGTAGCTCGAGACCTCGTCGACGAAGCGCGCCACCTGATTGGTGGACCCGCCCGCCGCGACGATCTCCGCCTCGAGCCCGAGCGCGGCGATGACGCGGGTGACCAGGTCCGCCACCGGATCGCCCGCGTGCCGCCGGAGCCCGGTCAGCTCGGCGTGGAAGCGGGCGAGGCGGCCACGCGCCGCAGAACTGAGCGGCGCGTCGCCGGGGTTAGCGACGGCGTCGAGCAGGCAGACCGTCTCACCCGGATCGGCCTGCGTGACGGCGCGGGCCAGCGCGTCGTTGAAGTCCTCCGGCGCCTCGGCACGCTCGGCCAGCTCGCGCGCCCGCACCCCCAGCGCCTCAATGTCCGAGAGCCCGATGCCCCACCGGGGCCCGGTGAGCAGCGCGGCGACATCGGGATTGGCCGTCACGTCGTCGATGACGCGCAGAGTCTGCACGATGGGGGCGATCTCCGGGAGGCCGAGCAGCCCGCCGAGCCCCACGATCTCCACCGGGACGCCGCGGTCGCGCAGCGCCTCGAACACGGCCGAGAGAAGCGCGTTCCTGCGGACGAGCACGGCCTGGTCGCGCCAGGACGTGCCGCCCTCGTGCTGGGCGACGACGGTCTCGGCCAGCCAGTCGAGCTCCTCGCGGAGGGTGTCGAACGTCGCGGCCGCCACCGCGCCGGCCGGAGTGCCGTCGGGGGCGACGAGCGCAACCCCCTGCTCACCGGGCGCAGCGCTCAGCCCCGCGGCCAGCGCGTTGCCGACGTCGAGGATGCGGTGCCCGCTCCTGCGGTTGATGCTCAGCGTCTGGCGCTCGGCGGGCGCGCCGTCGGAGCGGCGGAACTGGCGCGGGAACTCGAGGATGTTGCCGGTGGCGGCCCCCCGCCAGCCGTAGATGGCCTGGTAGGGGTCGCCGACGGCGGTCACGGCGAAACCGAGGGCCGTCGAGCCTGGCGGCCCGGTGAACAGCTCCCGGAGCAGCCGGGCCTGCGCGGCGGAGGTGTCCTGGTACTCGTCGAGCAGCACCACGCGGAACCGTCGGCGCAGCTCCTCACCCACGTCGGGGACCAGCGTGACGAGCCGGACGGCCTCGCGCAGCTGGTCGGCGAACTCCACCACCCCGAGGCCGCGCTTCAGGTCCTGGTAGTCCTCGACGAGGCTCAGCAGCTCGTCGCGCTCCGAGGTGGCGGCGAGCGCCGCCGCGACGTCCTTGTAGGGCTTGCCGCGCCAGAGGGGCGCTGCGGCGAAGCGGTCGCGCGCGCGGCGGTCGAACTCGCGCACGTCGTCCGGCGTGACGAGGTGGGATTGCAGCTCGGCGTCCAGCGAGAGCACTCGCTCCGGGATGGAGTTGTGCGACAGCCGGCTGATGGAGGAGAAGGGCCCGGGCGCGTTGGCCACCACGCGCGTCGCGAGGCGGAAGCGGCTGGCGCCCGTGATCATCACGGGGTCGCGGTCGATGCCCACCCGGATGCCGAACTCGCTCACGAGCCGCGCGGCGAACGAGTCGTAGGTCATAACGAGCTCGGCGCCCTGGCCCTCCTGGCCGTCGAGCACCCCGGCGCGCTCGAGGGCGGCCGCCACGCGGGAGGCGAGCTCGGCCGCGGCCTTGCGGGTGAACGTGAGCCCGAGAACCTGGTCGGGCCGGACCTGGCCCGTACCCACGAGCCATACGACGCGCGCGGCCATCACCGTGGTCTTGCCGCTGCCCGCGCCCGCGATGATCACGGCGGGTTCGAGCGGGGCGGTGATGGCCGCGAGCTGCTCGTCGGAGAAGGGGATCTGCAGCGCGTCGACCAGTTGGCCGGGCGTGGTGAGCGGGTGGCGCCGGAGCGGGTGGACGGTCATCGCTTCCTCCCCTCGGGCTGGGCCGGGCAGGAGCCGGAGAACGGGCAGTAGGCGCAAGCGTCGCACTCGACCGCCTCGAACCGGCCGGACGAGATCACGTCGATGGCCGCGGCCAGGCGGTCGTGCACCCAGGTGGGCCCGACGGCGAGTTCCTCGTCCTTCAGGGCGGGCGCATCGTCGATGCTCGGCTGGCTGACGAGCGCGGGCAGGTCGTCGCCGCTGCGCACGAACGCCAGGGCCGGGGCGGCGACCGACCGCTCCCCCGGCGCGACGTCCTCGAACGCGCCGAGGCTAGCGGCCAGCTGGTACACGCCCAGCTGCGGATGCGCGGCGACCTTGGCGGGGCTGAGTGTGCGCCGTCCGGTCTTCAGGTCCACGATGCGCAGCCGGCCGTCGGGCTCCCGCTCCAACCGGTCGACGGTGCCGACGAGCACCACCTCGCGGCCACGCACCGACATCGGCACGCGGAACGGCTTCTCGACGGCGAGCAACTCGCCTGAGGCGCGCTCCTGGTAGACGGCGAGCCGGTCGATCGCCTGACCGATCTCCTCCCGCTCGGTCGCCGAGAGCCACTCGGCCTCGAACGGGATCTGCGCCCACACGCGGTCGAGCCGCTCGTGCATCTCCTCAGCGGTCAGCGCCTCCTTGCCCGCCTCGCTGGCGATGAGGTGCACCACGTCGCCGACGGAGGCCCGCGACGCTCGTCCGCCCTCCGCGCGCGCCCGGCGGCTGAGGAACCAGCGGCGGGGGCATTCGAGGAGCGCCTCGAGCGAGGATCCGGTGATGGTGATGGGGCCGTCCTCGTCCGCGGCCGACCCTCCGGTGGGCGGCTTGCTCGCCCACCAGCCCTCCGGGTCCGCCCCCGGGAAGCCCGGCAGGCCGTCGGGTCCTTGGACGCCCGCGAGCCGCGCCAACCGGACGGCCGCAGCGCGACGCAGGCCGTGCGAGGCCGACTCGTCGGCCAGCGTGCGGCGCAGCTCGCCCACGAGGGCCGATGCGCTGAGCAGCTGCTCCGGGCGGCCGTGCACGCGCTCCACGGGCAGGCCGAGCTCGGCGAGGAAGCGCGACGGGCGTCCGCCCTCGCCGTCGATCCCCTGCACGGCGCTCACCGAGAGGCCCGAGCGGGCCCGCGCGCACGCCACGTAGAACAGCTGCCGCTCACCCACCAGGTGCGCCAGGGGCGACGACGGCTCCAGCCCCTCGGACGTGATCCGCTCCGCGTCAAGCAAAAGGCCGTTCCTGACGAGCCGCGGCCAGAGCCCCTCCTGCACGCCGATCACCCAGACGCGTTCCCACTCCAGGCCGCGGGTGCGGTGCGCCGTCACCACGCGCACGCCCTTCGCCTCGGCCGACAGCTCACGCCCCGTGTCCGCGGGGATCTCCTGCGCTGCCACCTCCGAGAGCAGGGTCTCCGCGCCTGCAGCCCCGCGAAGGTCGTCGGCCCGCGCCGCCGCCTCGAACAGCTCGACGATGGCGTCGAGGTCCGCGTCCGCGCGCCGCACGCCGCGCAGCGCGCGCTCCCTCAGCCGCGAGGGCCAGTCGGTGCCGTCCCACAGCTCCCAGAGCGCCACCTGGACCTCCGCCCCGCCGTCGAGCAGCTGGGCCGCGCGCCGCAGCAGCGCCGCCAGCCCGCGGGCCGCCTCGGCTTCGGGGCCGGGCAGGTCGTCGAGGAGCTCGGGCTCGCCGAGGCAGCGGCCGAGCAGCACCGACGAGGTGCCTTCCGCGCGGTGCCGGGCGAGGAGCCTGCGCCCCAGCTCGCGCTGGGCGACGCCGTCGAGGCCGGCCAACGGCGACGACAGCAGCTGACGCGCCTCGTCGGCCTCCGGGCGTCCCCCACGGGCCGCCACACCCAGGGCGAGCAGCACCGTGGCCACCGCCGGCTGCTCCGCGAGCGCGATCTCGTCGCCCGACACGTCGACCGGCACCCCGAGGCGGACGAGCTCCTTCGCGACGGCGGCCAGCTGGCCGCGTCCGGCGCGGGTGACCACGGCCAACTCCGACCACGGCAGCCCGCCACGGGTGGCGGCCTCACGTAGCTCCGCCGCGACGTGCGCCAGCTCGGCGGAGCTGTCGTCGAACACGCGTACCCGCACGTCGCCCCCTGGCCCGGCCGGGGCGGGGCTCGGCGCGGCGCCATGAGCCGTCAGCCGGGCGTCGAGGGTGGTGAGCGCCGCCGCGACGCCGGCGGTCGCCCTGTGCCCCTCGGTGAGGCGCAGCAGCGTGGCGCCCGGCAGCTCCGCCAGGGAGGCCAACGCGTCGGC
This sequence comes from Arachnia sp., assembly GCA_047602285.1. Classification (GTDB taxonomy): domain Bacteria; phylum Actinomycetota; class Actinomycetes; order Propionibacteriales; family Propionibacteriaceae; genus Arachnia. The sequence continues at coordinate 109,253 of JASGHR010000001.1, read as the reverse complement.
GCTCGCGCCGCGGAAGCCCCCGATCCGCTGGTGGGGATCGCCCAGCGCCACGACGGGCAGGCCGACCCGGGCAAGGTCCGCCACGAGGCCGACCTGCGCGGCGTCCAGTTCGTGCGCATCGTCGACGATGACGGCGTCGAAGGACGCGGCCACGCCGGCCGCGACGTCGGACTCGGTCAGCAGCAGCCGCGTGCGGTAAATCAGCTCTGCGTAGTCGAGGTCGCCCGAGAAGTCGCCCACCGTGAGGTAGAGCTCCATGAACCGCGCCGCGGCCACGAAACCCTCGTCGCCGGCCGCGCGGGCCATCGCCTCGAGCGCCTCGGCGTCGAGCGACAGCTGTCGGACGCGGGCCAGCACGTCGCGCAGCTGCCGCGCGAACGCCCGCGTGCCCGCGGCCTCGCCGAGCGCCGCCGGCCAGCTGCCGGGCGGGAGCCCGCCGAGCAGCTCCCTGATGCGGGCCTCCTGTTCCGGGGCGCGCAGCAGCCGCCATCCTGCCTCGTCCCGCGGCCAGTAGCGCCGCATCAGGCCGAGGGCCAGGCCGTGCACCGTCGTCACGTGCGGCGAGGTCTGCGCTGTGGCCACCTGGCGGGCGATGTCGCGCCGCAGGGCCTGGGCGGCTTGCCGGGAGTGCGCCAGCACCACGGTGCGGTCCAGCGAGCTGCCGTCGGCCACGCGTCGTGCCGCCGCGGCCGCCGCCACCGTCGTCTTTCCCGTCCCCGGCCCGCCCAGCACCACGCGCACGCCCGGCGTAGGGGCGGCCGCCTCCCTCTGCTCGGGCGTCGGTTCCGGCGCCAGAACGCGGCGCGGGGGAAGGAACCGGAAGCTCATGTCCCCGATGCTTCCACCTGGCACCGACAATTTCACGTCGGCGCGTGCCAAGCTGGTCCCCATGGAGGAGCGGATCGCGACCGAGGTCGACGGCGTGGGCCTGACCCTGACCCACCTCGACCGCCCGCTGTTCCCGGACGGGTTCACCAAGGGCGAGCTCGTCTCCTACTACTTGGAGGTGTCCGACGCCCTCCTCCCGCACCTCGCCGACCGCGCCGTGACCAGGGTCCGGTTCCCCGAGGGCACGGCCAAGGAGGGGTTCTACGAGAAGAACCTCCCCGGCGGCGCACCGTCGTGGGTCAGGACCATTCCGGTGGCGACGACCACGGGCACGGTCGACTACGTGGCCGTCGACGGCCGCCCGGCCCTCGTCTGGCTCGCCAACCTCGCCGCCGTCGAGCTGCACACCACGCAGTGGCGCGCCTCGGACGCGACGCAGGGCCCCGACGGCGTGCTCCTCGAGGGCAACGACGAGCCGCGGGCGACAACGCTGGTGGTCGACCTGGATCCCGGCCCCGGCGTCGGGCCCGAGGCCTCCGCCAAAGCCGCGCTGCTGGCCGCGACGGCGCTGGCCGAGCTCGGGCTGGAGTGTCATCCCAAGTCATCGGGCAACAAGGGGCTCCAGCTGGGTGTCGCGCTGCGGCCCACGCCCTGCTCACGCGTGTTCGCGTTCGCCCAGGCGCTGGCGAAGGTCCTCGCGCGGGCGCACCCGACGGTCTTCACCGCCACGATGGCGAAGGACGCGCGCCCCGGCCTGGTGTACGTCGACTACTCGCAGAACCTCGCCGCCCGCAACACCGTCGCCCCCTATTCCGTGCGAGGCCTCTCGACGCCCCGGGTCTCGACGCCGCTCACGTGGGGCGAGGTTGCGGCGCTTCGACCGGGCTCGACGCTGGGGTTTTCCCCTGCGGAGGTGCTCGAACGGGTGCAGCGGCACGGCGACCTGTGGCAGGCTGTCTTGACGACCGCCGGGGCCCCCGACCTGCCGGAACCGCCGGCCTGATCCCCGGGTCGGCACGGACGAGAGGGACGAGAGATGACCGAAGCCATCGCCCACGACCCGCGCGCCCACTATGTGTTGTCGCCCGCGCCCTGGCTGGGCGGCTGCAGCGACATCGGCCTGCGCCACCCCACCAACCAGGACGCGCTGTCGCTCGCGGTGCGCGAGCAGCCCGCCCGCGCGGCGATCGCGGCGATCTCCGACGGCGTCACGACGGCGCCCGGCGCCGAGGAGGCATCCGTCGCGGCGGCTGAGGCGGCCGTGCGGGTCGTCATCGAGCGCCTCGACGCCGGCGACACGCCGGATGCCGCCCTGCAGGAGGCCTATGGGGCCGCGAACGCCGCCGTGCTCGCCGAGCGCGAGTACCCGTCGGCCTGCACCCTGGTGACGGCCGTGATCACCGGGCGGGAGCTCGTGGTGGGCAACGTGGGTGACTCGCGCGCCTACTGGTTGGGCGACGACGGCGACGCGCGGCAGCTCTCCACCGACGACTCGATGGCCCAGGCCCGGATCCTGCTCGGCATGACGCGCGAGGAGGCCGAACAGTCCATCCAGGCGCACGCGATCACGCGCTGGCTGGGCCGCGACTCCACCAACTGGGTGCCCACCGTTGTGCACTTCGAGCCGGACGGCCCCGGCTGGTTGCTGCTGTGCAGCGACGGCCTCTGGAACTACGCGAGCTCCCCGGAGGAACTGGCCGAGGTGTTCCGTGCCCGCGCCGGCTCCCCCGAGTCCCCGGCCGCCGTCGCCGAGGCCCTCGCGGCCTGGGCCAACGAGCAGGGCGGCAGGGACAACGTCACGGTGGTTCTCGCCCGCGTCGAGCCCTGACCGGATCGCTTGTCCCGGCCACTAGAGTGGCGGCCATGGAGATCAAGATCGGCATCACCAACATCGCGCGCGAGCTCACTTTCGAGGCCAACGTCACCCCTGACGAGGTGGCGGAGAAGGTGCGCGAGGCCGTCACGCAGCAGGCGCTGCTCGACCTCACCGACGACAAGGGCCGCCGCATCCTGGTTCCCGGCGAGCGGCTCGGCTACGTCGACCTCGGCAGCCCGTCGGCCCGCGCCGTCGGGTTCGGCGCGGTCTAGGCGCGGCCGTCACCCGTCGTCGGTTCGTCCCCTGCTCCCGCCCCGCCCGTCGCAGGGCGGCCGGTTGCGGCGCTCTGCGATAGACTCCGCTCTGGCGGGCCCAAGAAGCGCCCGCCTCCGGCTGCGCCCTGCGCGCCGTGAGTTCCATCTCAGCAGGAGTAAAGAGCCCTGAGCGACATCGAGATTTCGGCAGACGAGACGTTCGCCGACCTGGGCGTGCACGAGTCCATCACATCGGCCCTGGCCGAGGTGGGCATCGTCCACCCCTTCACCATCCAAGCCCTGGCCATTCCCCTGGCCCTCAGCGGCACCGACCTCATCGGACAGGCCCGTACGGGCACCGGCAAGACGCTCGCGTTCGGCGTGAGCCTGCTGCACCGCATGGTCACTCTCTCCGACGGCGTGAAGCCGTCGCACGGCAAGCCCCGTGCCCTCATCGTGTGCCCCACCCGCGAGCTGGCCCTGCAGGTCGGCCGCGACCTCGACGTGGCCGGCGCGCACCTGAAGATGCGCGTGCTGACCATCTACGGCGGCACCGGCTACGACGAGCAGCTGAACACTCTGGAGACGGGCATCGACATTGCGGTCGGCACCCCCGGGCGCCTGCTCGACCTCGCCGACCGCGGCGCGCTCGACCTCAGCGAGATCCAGATCCTGGTCCTCGACGAGGCCGACGAGATGCTCGACCTCGGCTTCCTGCCGGACATCGAGCGGCTGCTGCGCAAGACGCCGTCCTCGCGGCAGACCATGCTGTTCTCCGCGACGATGCCGCCGCCGATCCTCTCCCTGGCCCGCGCCACGCTGAACAAGCCGATCAACATCCGCGCCGAGGGCCACGACGCCCAGATGACCGTGCCGGACATCACGCAGTTCGTGTACCAGGCGCACGATCTGGACAAGCCCGAGGTGGTCGGCCGCGTCCTCCAGGGCCGCGAGACCACAAAAGTGATGATCTTCTGCCGCACCAAGCGTGCGGCGCAGCGTCTCACCGATGAGCTGGTGGACCGCGGCTTCCCCGCGGCTGCGATCCACGGCGACCTGAACCAGCAGGCGCGCGAGCGCGCGCTGAAGAAGTTCCGCGCCGGGACCATCTCCGTGCTCGTCGCCACCGACGTCGCCGCTCGCGGCATCGACATCACCGGCGTCAGCCACGTGATCAACTACGAGTGCCCGGACAACGACGCCACCTACGTCCACCGGATCGGCCGCACCGGCCGCGCCGGCAACACCGGTGTCGCCATCACGCTGGTCGACTGGGCGGATCTGCACCGCTGGAAGCTCATCAACCAGGCACTGCAGCTCGAGCACCCCGAGCCGCCGGAGACGTACTCCACGTCACCGCACCTGTTCACGGACCTGGACATCCCGGAGGGCACCAAGGGCCGCCTTCCGGGCACCCGCGATCGGTCGGCCGAGCGCCGCGCCGAGCGTGAGGGCAGGTCTGACCGTGAGGGTCGGTCGCGCTCCGAGGCCGGCGAGCGCTCCGGCGACGGCCGCCGTCGTCGCCGCCGTCCGACGGACTCGGCCGGCGACCGCCCGGCCGCCGAGCCGGCAGCCGACCAGCCCGCGAAGCCTCGCCGTCGGCGCCGTCGCACCCGCGCCGGCGTGGAGCTCCCCAAGGAGAGCTGACGCTTCTCAGCGTTTCGTTAGTGGGGCCCGGCGCAATGCGCCGGGCCCCACTTCCTTCTTCTACTGGCCCGCGCCGCCCAAGCTGCGATGAGCACGACACGCTGCGCGTCACCCCTCGATGAGCACGACACACCCTTCATCGACCCCCGATGAGCACGCGGCCTACTTCGTCGCGGGAAAAGGCCGTTTTTCGCCGGTTTCGGACGACGAGCTCCGCGACGTGCTCATCGCGTCGTCGCCCGGGAGCAGCACCAGCGAGGCTCGGGCGCCTGCGACGGCGGTGCCCACCGCGCGTCGCGTGGTCCGGAGCGCACCCGAGGTCTCGGTACAGTCAGGGTCATGGACGTGGTGCAACGAGTGCGAGCCGGGCTGGGCGACTTCCTCCTCTTCGGCATCACACCTCCCAAGGCATCGACGCCCGTCGACAGACTCGAGCGCATCACGCAGACGACGCTGGGACGACTCCACGACGTCGAGCCCGACGCCGTCGTCCTCTACGACATCGCCGAGGAGCAGGACCGCAACCCGGAGACGCGGCCGTTCCCGTTCCTCGCCACGCTCGACCCCTCCCCCTATCTCGCGGAGTACCTCGCGCCCTGGACGCGCCCGGCCGTGGTCTACCGCGCTGTCGGGAAGTACACCGAGGAAGAGCTCACCGCGTGGCTGCGCGCGCAGGACACCGATCGCGTGATGACGGTGCTCGTCGGCGCCTCGTCGCGCCAGAACGTGGGCGCTACGTCGCTCGGCCGCGCCTACGAACTGCGCCGTGAAGTGAGCCCCGACCTCCTGGTCGGCGGCGTCGTCATCCCCGAGCGACACACGCTCAACGGCGACGAGCACCACCGGATGATCGCCAAGCAGGCCTCCGGCGTGTCCTTCTTCATCAGCCAGATCCTCTACGACGCCAACGCCACCAAGAACCTGCTCGCGGCCTACGTCGACGAGTGCGAAGCGCAAGCCGTCGACCCCAAGCCAGTGGTCTTCACGCATTCGGTCTGCGGCTCCGTGCGCACCCTGGACTTCCTCGAGTGGCTCGGCGTGACCGTGCCCTGGTGGATGCAGCGCGAACTCCGGCGCGCGGAGAACACCCTCGACGCGTCACTCGAGCAGGCCACGGTCATCGCCGCCGACGTGATGCAGTACGCACGCCGCATCGGCGTGCCCGCGGGGATCAACGTAGAGAGCGTGTCCACCCGGCGGGTTGAGAACGACGCCGCCGCGCGGCTCGCCAGCGAACTCAAGGCCGACCTGGCCCTCGGATCTCAGCCGATTCACGCCGCCCCGCAGCCCGTTCCTTGAGCCGGGCCCCGCGCGAAGCGCCGGGCCCGTGTCGAAAGGTCCGTAACCTTGGGCAGGAAGCCACGGCAGCGGGGGCACGAGCCGACAGGCGTGGGTCACGGACCCTTCGAGACGCAGCCTCGCACAGCTCACGCTCGGTGTCAGTCAGCCAGCGGGGCTGCTCCTCAGGGAACGGCGTGCCTCTCACGGTGCTCCTCAACCCGGGCCTCGGACGCATCCCTCATACCGGACCCCGCAGCCTGTTCCTCATACCGGGCCTCGTGGTCCGTTCCCTGAGCCGCCCGGTGGTCCGTTCCTAGAGCCGGGTGCCGTCGTCCGTTCCTTGAGCCGGGCCCCGCGCGAAGCGCCGGGCCCGTGTCGAAAGGTCCGCAACCCTGGGCAGGAAGCCACGGCAGCAGGGACACGAGCCGACAGGCGTGGGTCACGGACCCTTCGAGACGCAGCCCACACAGCTCGCGCTCAAGTGTCAGTCAGCCACGCGGGGCTGCTCCTCAGGGAACGGCGTCAGGACTGGCTATCAGGCGGTCTGGATCTCAGCGCGGAACAGCACCCCGACGCCGCCCGCGAACGACACACCTGGCACGGTGAACTCGCGTGAGACTTCCCGAAATCCCGCGCGTTCGTGCAGCGCGATGCTCGCGAGGTTCGCGGCGTTGGCGAACGAGTAGACCGATGTCGCGCGACCGCGGAGCCAGTCCAGCCTGTGGCGTGTCAACGCAAGCGCGACACCCCGCCGGCGATAGGTCGGCGCGACCACCACGCCTGTGAAGCACCACACGGCTGAACCGTCGAGCGCGGCCGCGGGGCAGCTCACCTCGAGGCGACCCAGCGCGCCGTACCCCGCGAGCCGGGCGCCGTGGTGAGCGACGAAGGTTGTCACCGGCGATTGCTCGGCCCGGCGACCGAACGCGGCCAACCACTCGTCGAGCGACCCGCGTTCCCGCTCAGCTGCCAGCGCGGCGCAGTCCGTGACATCCGACGCCGCGAGTGGGGCGATCCGGACCTGAGCGCACTGTTCTCCCCCACCGGACGGTTGGAAGGGCGCGTACTCAGGCCGTTCGGCCGCCGAGCACGCATGCTCCGACCGTTGGGTCATCGAGAAACCCGACTTTCAGTACTTCATCTTCATCGCGGTGCGGACCTCGTCGAGGGTCGCGTCCGCGATGTCGTTGGCCCGGGCGTTGCCCTGAGCCAGCACGTGCTCGAGGTAGGCCCTGTCGGCCGAAAGCTCTGCGCGGCGGGCGCGGAGCGGAGCGAAGTAGTCGTTGACCGCGGCGGTGACGAGCTTCTTCAGGCCGCCGCCACCGCCGTCGCCGATCTCCTCGGCGACGGCGACCGGCTCGCGGTCCAGGCACATGGCGGCGAGGTTGACGAGGTTGGACACCTCGGGGCGGGTCTCGGGCTCGTACGTGATGTGCCGATCGGAGTCGGTGACGGCGCGCTTGATGAGCTTCGCGGTCTCGTCCGCGGTCATGCCCAGTTCGATGGTGTTGCCCTTGGACTTGCTCATCTTCGTGCCGTCGAGGCCGAGGATGATGCCGGACTTGCTGAGCAGCGCCTCCGGCTCGGGGAACACGGGGCGCGCGGCGTCGGCGCGGCCGTACCGCTCGTCGAACCGGCGGGCGATCACGCGGGCCTGCTCGAGGTGCGGCAGCTGATCCTTCCCGACGGGCACCAGGTTCGCCTTGCAGAAGAGGATGTCGGCGGCCTGGTGCACCGGGTAGGTGAGCATGAGCCCTGACATGGGGCGGTCGCCGGTGTCGTCCAGCTCGGCCTTGACGGTCGGGTTCCGCCGCAGCTCGGCGTCGGTGACGATCGACAGGAACGGCAGCATCAGCTGGTTCAGCCCAGGCACCGCGGAGTGCGTGAAGAACGTGACCTTCTCCGGGTCGAGGCCGGCGGCGAGGTAGTCGGTGAGCAGCGAGTAGACGCGCTCGCGGATGGGGCCGACGCCGTCACGGTCGGTGATCACCTGGTAGTCCGCGATGAGCACCATGGTCTCGACACCCTTGTTCGCGAGCGTCACGCGGTTCTGCAGCGAGCCGAAGTAGTGGCCGATGTGGAGGTTGCCGGTGGGCCGATCGCCCGTCAGGATCCGAAACTTCGAGGGGTCCTTCTCCACCTCGGCCTCGATCTGGATGCTCCGCGCAGTCGAGCGCGCCAGCGAGGCGTCGGCTTCCTGCTGATGCTGTGCTTCGGACATCGTTCAACCTTCTGCTCGACAAACGAGGGTTACTCTACCAACGCGCGGCGTGGCGCTCAGACGAGCGTGATGCCCCGGTGCGCCGCGGCCGCGCGCAGCCGCTCATCGAACGACGCCAACCGCGAGCCGGTCTGCTCCGCCGTGAGCAGGACGCAGCAGTCCGGCATCTTGGCGCCCGACGACGCCCTCAGACGCGCGAGGCGCAGAGCGGCGTCGTCGGGGAGGGGCACGACATGGAGATCGAGTGCCTCGATGTCCGCCAGCAGCTCTCCCTCGCGGCCCTGCTGCGCCGCCCGAACCAGGATCTCCGCGAGAGTGACCGGGCCGATGAACAGTTCGTCGTCGACGTTTTCGGTGAGCAGGGCCACAGCGGCGGTGTGATGGACGTCGGAGGCGTCGAGGACCGCGATCAGCACTCCAGCATCCAGGGCGATCACTCTGGCCACTCCCCCCGGAGATCCTCCAGATAGCCCGGCTCGTACATGCCGGTATAGGCGCCGCTCACGCGTGCCAGGACCGCCAGCCGGTCCGCGCGACCTTCTGCGTTGTCCGCCTCGATGCTGCGGCGTCCCTCCGCGATGAGCCGCTTGAGAAGCTGATTGGGGTTGCCGCTGTCCACCGGCCAGCGCTTCGCGGCAGCGGCGAGCGCCTCGCGGATGTCCGCAGTCTCCGTGAGTGCGTGCCGAGGCTTCGTCGTGGGCATACCCACAAGTGTAACACCCGCGAATACGGTGTAGCACTTGTGCACCCAGCGCGCCCGTGGCCCTAGCGCGCGCGGTACGCCGGGAGCCAGTGGCACAGGTCCAGGTGTTCGAGGTCCCTCACGAACGACACGAAGACCTGGTTCTCGTCGTCGGGCGCCAGCGGATCGAACAGCACCAGTGCCCGATGGGGGAAGCCACCGGCCATGGCGTTCTTGTGCTGGGGCTCGCTGACGTCGCGCTCTGCCACCCGGACCACACCGTCTGGCCCCTCCCACTCGACGCGACCGTGGGCGCCGATCGGCAGTTCCTTGCGGATGTCGTCGGCCGCGTAGCGCACCTTGTACCTGGTCACAGGGGCGGAGATGCACATACCTTCGCGAAGCAGCCGGTCGCGCCGAGCGGCAAGACGCCTGGCGACGACCTCCGAGCGGATCCGTACGAGAAGCGCCACGAACGTGGCCAGAGCGAAGACGACCGGCAGCCACACCGGCGCGGGATACAACAGCGACGTCAGGAGATCCGTGGGAAGCCGCTCGGCCGGAGGCGCCGGGGCCCGCCAGCGTTCGCCGATCAGCAGACCGACGGTGATGCTGGCCAAGGCTACGACCCACGGCGTTCGCGATCGGGTCATTCGCCCGTTGATCCACTGCTCGCAGTTGCCCGCGCACGGCAACGCGACGAGGAGACTGAAGATGCTCCCCAGGATGGCGACCGCCCCGAACCAGGGGCCGAGGGGAAGACTGGCTGTCCACGCGTCCCTGACCTCCTCGCCCACAAAGGTCACCAGGCGGCTGGACTCCACGATCCACGAGAGCCACACGCCGAGCGCCACGCTCGTGGGGATCCCTGCGGCGTACCAGGCGGCCATCTCGAGCAGCCAGCTGCGGCGCATGCCGGGCGGCAGGTTGCGTTCCGCGCTTACCTCGACCACTTTCGTCTTCATCGTCGCGCCGACCTTTCGCTGCGGTTAGGTGTGTACGGGGTCGAGGGTCGCGAAACCGATCAGCTCCGCCACCGCGCGCATCGGCGCGTCATGCGTGACCACCACGCCGTCGATACCGATGTGCAGGAGCGACGCGAGATGAATCGCGTCGAGGGTCTTGACGTGGGGCAGGATCGCTTCTGCTTCTGCGAGGATCGCGTCGGAGATGGGGATCGTCCCGACGTAGTCCAGAACCTCGTCCCGACGGGAGACAGGAAGCTCCTCCCGCCGCAGCACACGCGTCAGTTCGGCGCGCAGCACTCTCGACGCGATCACCTGGGCATCCTCGTCGGCGACCACGTCGTCGAACCACCGGGCGGCCTCGGGAGAGTGGCCCAGCATGATGCGAACGGCGACGGATGAGTCGAGCAGGTAGTACTTCACCAGTCGCCCTCGAGGTCGTCGATCAGCTCGTCCACCGAGGATGCGGTCCGCAGCTCGACACGGGGAATCTCCTTCGCGCGCGCGGGCCCTGTCTTCTTCGGCGGAACGATTCCGGGCACGACGGACGGCGGAACGATCCTGCCGATCTCGCGGTTGTGCCGAGTGATGCGATAGGTACTGCCGCGCTCCACATCGTCGAGCGCGGCCGTCGGATTCTGCCGCAACTCGCCCACCGTGATCGTCTTCATGGTTTCAGAGTAAAGATTTTGTCTACCAGAATCTACACTTCATCGCCATCGGAGGAGACCCCATCAGAGTTTCGCGACCAGGACGCCATAGGCCGACAGAACGACCTCTCCCGAGAGCGTCTCTCCCGTGAACAAGTCGACGACCGGGCGGTTGAGCGTCAGACGCGCCTCGTGCGCCGGGTAGTTCAGCAGGAAGAGGAACCGCCCGCCGTCGCCGCCGCGGACGGCCAGCTCCACCGACGGCGGCGCCTCGACAACATCTGCGAACGGGGAGCGTACGTCGCAGAAATCCAAGAGGCGGTCGGCGAGCTCCTCGCTGAAGCAGGCGCCCAGGTAGTAGACGACTCCCTCCCCCACTGTGCGGCGCGTCAGCGCGGGCGCGCCCGCGTAGTAGTCCTGCGTGAACCGGGCCAGGACCTCGACGTCGTCGGCCGTCGGGCGCAGCACCTCGTTGAACACCGGGGCGGCGAGATGCGTGCCGGCCCAGTCGACAGTCATGGCGGCCGTGTCGCGACCCACCAGCGTGTAGTCGTCCACGACGACGCCGGCCCAGTCCCCCACCAGGCCCGGCATCGGGCGGATCGGGCAGCGGCCGGTCTCGTCCTTGTAGCCGGTCCGAGCACCGAGGACCAGCGTGCCGCCGCCCTCGACGTAGGCCCGCAGCAGCTCGGAGCGCTCGGGCGTCATGAGGGCGGCGTGCGGGTAGACGAGCAGGTCGTAGGACGCCAGCTGCTCGGGTGTCGCGGCCCCCAGGTAGACGAAGTCGCAGGGCGTGTGCGACGCCTGCGTCGCCCGGAACCACGCATCGTCGCTGGCCCTGGCCACTCGGCCGTGCCAATCGTCGAGGGACGCATCGAACTCGTTGTCGTAGTCCTTGAGCACACCGACCTTCGCCTCGTAGCCCGCGCCCTGGACAGCGGCCAGCGCGGCCCAGTCGTCGGCGAAGCTCCTCAGCTCGGCGAGACGTCGGTTGGGGGTGTTCGCGTAGTCGTTCAGGCCGTGCCAGTAGATCTCGAGGCCCATGGGGCTGGTGCGCCAGCGGAAGTAGCTCACCATGTCGGCGCCGTGCGCCACCGACTGCAGGCTCCAGAGCCGCAGCTGGCCCGGCTTCGGCATCGGCGCCTCCATCCTGTTGGTCCAGCCGTGGGCGCCCGCTTGCTGCTCCATGATCCCGAAGGTGCGCGAGATGGAGCGCGTCCAGGCCAGGCTCCAGCTCCACTTGCGGTCCAGGAGGTCGCCGTCGGCCGGCCGATGGTTCACGTCGTAGGCGAAGTTCGGGTAGGAGTCGAAGGTGATGAAGTCCAGGCCCGCCTCGACGAGCGCGTTGTAGTCGAGGTTCGGGAAGAGGCCGTTGGTGGTGATCCACACGTCGTCGCCGACATAGCGGCGCAGGACCTCCACCTGCATGCGCGTGAACTCGACGGCGCTGCGCGAGAAGAAGCGGCGCTCCTCCAGCGCAAGATGCGGGTTGAGCGAGCCGTAGAGCGCCGGGCCGCCGAGCCGCACCTGGTCCCAGTCGCTGTAGGTGCGGCTCCAGAAGGTGGTGCCGAGCGCCTCGTTCAGCGCCTCCAACGTGCCGAACTTCTCCCTGAGGTAGCCGCGGAACGCGTCGTGGTCGCCGTCGGCGAAGAACTCGGCCACCTCGCAGTTGAGCTCGTTGTCGATCTGCCAGCCGACGATCGCCGGATGCGCACCGTAGTGCTCGGCCAACCGCTCGACGATGCGCTCGGAGAACGCCCGATACTCGGGCGAGTTGTAGCTGTAGTTCCGGCGCGGGCCGTCGATGGCGTTGCCCTCGCGGTCGCGGTTGAGGATCCCGGGATGGTCGTGCTGCATCCACATGGGTGGCGTCGCCGTGGGAGTGCAGAAGATCACCTTCATGCCGAGCCGCTCGCAGATGGCGAGGAAGTCGTCGAACCAACCGATGTCGAAGACGCCGTCGCGCGGCTCGAGCAGCCCCCAGGCGAACTCGGCGATGCGCAGGGTGTCGAGCCCGTGGTCGAGCATCAGGACCACGTCCTCCTCCCAGAGGCTCCGGTCCCAGTGCTCCGGGTAGTAGGCGACTCCGAGTCCCCTATAGCTGTTGGCCATGTCTCTCCTTCTGATGGGTGTTGTGTTCCCGTGCGGGAAGCGTGATGGTCACGGTGGTGCCCTCGCCCAGCTCGCTGGTGACGTCGACGCGGCCGCTGCCCTGGAACGTCGCCTCGATGCGTTTGACGACGTTGGAGAGGCCGACGGAGTCGCGCCCGGCCCGGTCGCCCGCGGGGCGCGGCGGCTCGGCTGCCATCCCGACGCCGTCGTCGGCGACGGCGAGCACGAGCTGGTCGCCGCGGAGCTTCGAGGACACCGAGACGGTTCCCGGCCCGAGGCTCGGCGCGACGCCGTGCATGATCGCGTTCTCGACGAGGGGTTGCAGGATCAGGGTGGGCACGAGGAGGCCCGTGGTGGCGGGGTCGATGTCGAAGCGGACCGTCAGCCTGTCGCCGTAGCGGTAGCCCTGGATCTGCAGGTAGTGCGCGAGCTTGCCGATCTCCTCCTCGAGCGGCACGTTGTCGGCCGCGTCGATCGTGGCGCGCAGCAGGCTACCCAGTGAGTTGGCCATGACACCCGCGTCGTCGGCACCCTCCTTGCGAGCCATCCAGTTGATGGTCTCGAGCGTGTTGTACAGGAAGTGGGGGTTCAGCTGCATGCGCAGCGACCGCACCTCGAACTCGCGTCGCGCGTTCTCCTCCGCGTACACGCGGTCCACCAGCGCGGTGATGTTGTCGGCCATCGCGTCGAAGGCCGAGCCCAGGCGGCCGATCTCGTCGCCGCGGCGGACGTGCGAGCGCTTCGCCAGGTCGCCCTCGCCGAAGGCCCGCATGTCGTCGGAGAGCTGCCGGATGGGCCGCGCGAGGTTGTCCGCGATGATGACCGCGGTCACGGCGGCCAGCGCGAGGATCACCACGGCGCCCACCACGAGCGTTCCGCTGAGGGCGTTGATCTCCGCGCGGTACACCTCGCTCGGCACGACGGCGACGATCCGCCAGCCGTTACGCAACGGCTCGCTGGTCGCGACGTACTGCTCGACGCCGTCGTGCCGGACGATCCGGAACGCGTAGGCGGGATCGTCGCCCGCGGGCAGCTGTGTCGGGGCGGGCCGGCGCAGCATCTCGGCGTCGGAGGATGCGACCACCACGCCGGCGCCGTCGACGACCATGATGTCGCCGCCCAGCACCGACTGCGTGCTGGAGATCACGTCGGACAGGTACCACTGGGGCACCTCGACGACCAGGGATCCGAGCGGCCGCTGCGTCGTCATGCTGTTGACGATCCGCCCCAACGCGACGGTGCCGCGCTCAGCCGACGCCCCGGTCCAGACGGGCCCGCCCGCGGCCGCGACCAGCAGGTCGCGCGGCACGGTGGCCGGCCCGAGGCCGAGGCGTGCCTTGTCCAGCTCGATCCGCTGGCCGCCGTCGGCCTCCACCCAGATGGCGTTGATCTCGTCGTGGAACAGCACCTGCGCCTCGAGGACCCCGCGCGCGGCGGTGGCGAGCCGCGAGCCCTCGAGCGCGCCGAGGCCACCGGTGTTGGCCGCGTCCAGGGTGCGTTGGATGTCGCGGTCGATCAGGACGTTGAAGGAGATCTCCTCCACCTTCTGCAGACGGCTGTCCATGGTGGCACCGGCCTGGAACATGATGTCGTGGCTGTAGCGACGCGCGTTCGCCTCGAGCGCGCGGCTCGCCACCACGTACGACACCAGGGCGAGGCACAGCGTCGGCAGCAGCGCCAGCGCGCAGAATGCCACCACCAGCTTGCGTCTGATGTTCCAGCCCCGGGCGGGCTCAGGCATGGTCGACATGCTCGCGCAGCGAGGTGAGCGTGAACGCGAGCCGCGCATCCAGCGGGGTGGTCGGCTCCTTGCGGTAGGCCGACGGCGCCACCCCATAGGCGCGCTTGAACACCTGGCCGAAGTACCGGGAGTCGACGGCGCCCACCCGTTCCGCGATCCGCACGAACGACTCCGGCGTCTCGCGGAGCAGCCGCGCCGCCTCCTGGACCCGCAGCCCGTTCAGCAGCTCGAGGAAGGTGAACCCCGTCGCCTTCTTCACCACGCGGCTGAGGTAGATCGAGCTGAAGCTGAGGTCCCGCGACATCGACGTCAGCGAGATGTGCCGGTCGTAGTTGTCGACGATGTAGCGCAGCACCTGGTCGGCCACGCCGGCGTGCGACACCTCGCCCAGCACGATCCCGGCGTCGTCCATCACCAGCTGCCGTCGGCCCAGCTCGGCCTCCAGCAGCCGCAGCCGCAGGTTGGTCGACTTCGTCTTCTCCACCTCGAGGCCCGCGTGCCGAACGGCCTCAAGGATCTCCTCGGGCTCCGACGGCTTCAGCAGGTAGGAGGCGACCTTGTAGGAGATCGCCTCCCTCGCGAACTCGAAGTCGCTGTAGCCGCTGAGCAGCACCACGCTGGTGCTGAGCCCCTCCTGCGCGATGAATCGCGAGAGCTCGATCCCGTCGAGTCCCGGCATCCTGATGTCGGCGAGCACGACGTCGATCACCTCGGTCTGGAGCACCTCCACGGCGTCCAGCCCGTTGCCCACCTCGGCAACGAGCCGGACTCCGACGCTCTCCCAGGGCAGGGAGACGAGGCCCTGGCGGATGACGGGCTCGTCATCGGCGACGCAGAGGCTGATCATGGTTCGGCCCTATCCCTTCACCGCTCCGGCCGTCATGCCGCTGATGATCTTGCGATGCAGGAGCGAGTAGATGACCACAGTAGGCAGGATCGTGATGACGACGGCGGCGATCATGCCGACGTAGTCGGTGCTGTACCGGCTCTGGAACGAGGTGAGGCCCACCGGCAGCGTCATCATGTCCGGGTCGGCGAGGAAGATCTGCGGGAAGAGCAGGTCGTTCCAGGCCGTGATGAACGTGATCACGGCGACGGTCACCAGCGATGGCACGGACATGGGCACGATGATCCGGAAGAACACCATCGGCACCGAGCAGCCGTCCATCACGGCCGCCTCTTCCACCGACGACGGGATGGCCTGGAAGAAGCCGGTGAGGATCAGGATCGCGATGGGCATCGCGAACACGATGTGCGGGATGATCACCGACCAATAGGTGTTGATCAGCTGCAACTGATTGAAGATGGCGAACAGCGGCACGACGGCGGCGTGCATGGGGATGGTCATCCCCAGCAGGAACACCGCGAAAACCGGCTTGGCGAGCCGCCACTTCAGCCGCGTGATGGCGAAGGCCGCCATGGCCGACAGCAGCGTGGCTGCGACGACCACAGCCCCCGTGACGATCACCGAGTTGACGAAGTAGCGGCCGATGTTGCCCTCGACGAACGCCCGGTAGTAGTTGTCCAGCGTGGCATGCGCGGGCAGCCCCCACGGCGACGCGAAGAGTTCCTCCTGCGTCTTGAACGAGTTGATCACCAGCCAGAGGATCGGATAGAGGAAGAGCACCGCGAAGAAGATCAGCAGTAGGTAGATGGGCGGCGCCCAGGCGCGGGAGAACTTTGCTGTCATGCGTGGGCCCTCAGTACTCGATCTTCTCGGACTTGAACAGGTAGTTGCTCGCGACGATCGCGACGACGCACAGCAGCAGCAGCGCGTTGGCGATGGCCGAGGCGTAGCCGAACTTCAGGGTCCGGAACGCGGAGGTGAACATGTAGGTCGACATGACCTCGGAGGCGTGATTGGGCCCGCCGCGGGTCATGGCGAAGACCAGGTCGAAGTACTTGAGCGACCCGGTGACGATCAGGATCGCGTCCACCTTCAGCATGGGCCGGATCAACGGGAACGTGATGCGCCAGAACTGTTGCCAGGCCGAGGCCCCGTCCATCGTCGCCGACTCGTACAGCTCGGTGGGGATGGCACGCATCGCCGCCAGCTGGATCACCAGGTGATAGCCCACGAACTGCCACATGACCACCGCCATGATGGCGAGCATCACGGTGTTCTCCTCGGACAGCCACGCGTGCTTCAGTCCCGCGAGGTTCATCAGCTCGAGGACCTTGTTCACCATGCCGAACTCGGAGTTGTAGATGAACGTCCACGTCAGGCCGACGGCGACGCCGCAGACCACCGACGGCAAGAAGTAGACCGACTGGAAGAACTGCCCGCCGCGCACCTTGTGGAACAAGACGTTGGCCAGCAGCAGCGCCAACGGCAGGTGCGCGAGCAGCGAGCCGACCACCAGGATCAGGTTGTTGCCGACGCTGCGGAGGAAGATCGAGTCGGCCAGCAGGTTCTTGTAGTTGTCGAGGCCGATGAATACCGACGGCGACATCAGGTCGGTGCGGTAGAAGCTGAGCACCACGTTGTAACCGATCGGGACCAGCCCGAACGCCAGGAACATCAGCAGGGCCGGGCCGACGAAGAGCAGGATGTAGCGCTTTCTGCGCAGCAGCTGTTGCACGGGGGCTCACCGCCGCCTATCGCTGCGCGTTGGCCTCGGCGAACGACTGCAGCTCATCGAGCCGCGGCTTCGGGTCCTGGCCCGCGATGATCGCCTGGGCCGCGTTGTTGAACTCGACGCCCTCACCTGCACCGAAGACGCGGTCGAACCAGGGCGTCACGCCGGACAGGTCGTGCTGCAGGGCGTTGATCTTGATGAACAGCGGGCTGAGCTTCGACTCGTCCAGCGGCGTGCTGGTGGAGATCAGGTAGCTCGCGTCGTAAGCGAAGCCCTCCTGCGCCTTCGTGTCGGAGAACAGCTTGATGTAGGCCGCCGCCGCGTCGGCATTCTTGGTGTTCGCACCGATGGCATAGGCGAGGTCCACATCGCCCACGGCCACGTTCTCGCCCGGATTGACCGGCGGGATGTTGAACACGTCGATGTCGTCCTTGATGGCGACGGCGTCGTCGCTCAGCACCGCCATGTCCCACGAGCCCATGTAGTACATGGCCGCCTTGCCGGACGTGAAGAGGTCGCGGCCCTCGTCGTTGGTCATTCCCAGGTAGCCGTCCGGGAAGGCGCCCAGCGCCTGCAGTTCCTTCAGCTTGTCGCCCGCGGCGACGTAAGCCGGGTCGTTCCACGCGGCCGTGCCTGCGACGGTGCCGTCGAACAGCTTGATGCCGGCCTGGGCGTTGCCGATCTGCTGCAGCAGCTGCCCGGCGATCCACGCGTCCTTGACGGGCGCCGACAGCGGCGTGATGCCGGCCGCCTTCAGCGTCTTCACCGCGTCGACGAACTCGGCGTAGGTCGTGGGCACCGAGATGCCCTGCTCCTTGAAGATCTTGGCGTTGTAGTACATGACGGCGACGGCGGAGCCGTGCGGCGCCGCGTAGATCTTGTCGTCGAACGTGACCGGTCCGAAGACGCCGTCGTTGAACCGGGCCTTCCAGTCGGTGTCGGCATCCAGGTACGGCGTCAGGTCCAGCACCTTGCCACCGGCGACGAACGGCTTCAGGTAGCCGGAGCTCCAGGTGAAGAACACGTCGGGCTGCGAGTTGGACGCCATCAGCGACGCCAGCTTGGTCTTGTACTGCTCGTTCTCGTACGTCTCGATGCGCATCTCGACGTTGTAGGTGTTGCTGGCGTTGAACTCGTCGGTCACCTCGCGGACGACGTCGATCAGCGCCTTGTCCGCCGTGCCACCGATGAACATGGCGTTCATCACCTGCTTGCCCTCGGCGTTCGGCGTTCCGGGGTTGCTGCCACCGCAGGCGGTGAGCGCGATCGCCGCAGCCGCGACCACCGCGGCGGCCCGGGCCAGAATGAAACGGTTCGTCATCGAAACCTCTCCTCGTTCCGGCGGTGCCTCGTTGCCCGCCGATATCCAAGGAGCCTAGGAATCGCCGCCGCCGCGGAGAACGAGCATTCTTGCCCTGGGGGGTTGCGATCCAAACCTGTGCTCAGGCCACGCCGCCGCGCCGCTTGATCCGGCCCATCAGGTCCCGGAACGCCGTCGGCCTGGTCAGGTTGGCACCCAGCGGGTTGTTCTTCTTCCCGAGGCCGTGATAGTCGCTCGAGCCGGTGCGCACCAGCCCCAGGCGGGCGCCCATCTCGAAGAGGAGCGAGCGGGTGTCGTCGTCGTGGTCCGGGTGATCCACCTCGATGCCCTCGAGTTCGTGGTCCCGCACGAGGCTCTCGATGTACGGGGCCGACAGCACCTCGCGGCCGCCGCGCCCCCACGGGTGCGCGATGACGGCCACGCCGCCCGCGTCGTGGATCAGGTCGATGGCCCGCTCCAGGGGGCAGGCGTAGCGCTTGACGTAGGCCGGGCCGTCCTCCGAGATCCAATGCGCGAAGGCCTCGTCGCGGTCCTTGATGTGGCCACGGGCCACGAGCGCGTCGGCCACGTGCGGCCGACCGACAGCCGGGGCGCCCTTGGCCGCCACCTGCACGTCTTCCATCGTCACCTCGAGGCCGAGCTCGGTGAGCCGCTGCACCATCTCGGGGATCCGGCCCGTGCGGCCCACCCTGATCTCGGTGAGCTCCTGGATGAGCGGCCGGTGGTAGGGGTCGCAGCCGTAGCCCAGCAGGTGTACAGACCTGCCGTCGTGCTGCGTGGAGACCTCGATGCCGGCCACCACCCGGACACCGATCCGCTTGCCCGCCTCCTGCGCCTCCGCCACGCCGTCGAACGTGTCGTGGTCGGTGAGCCCGATCACGTCCAGACCGGCCTGCAGTGCCTTCATCACGAGGCCTGTCGGGGTGTCCGTTCCGTCGGAGACGCTCGAGTGCGTGTGAAGGTCGATCTTCATGGGGTCATCCTAGGAGCAAGTCGCCTTGTGCCGAGGCGGTTGGCGACTACTCTTCTGCGCATGCAGCTCGACTACACGCACACCTATGCCGCCGACCCCGCACGGGTCGCCGCCCTGCTCCGCACCGAGGCCTTCCTCGACGACGTGGCGACGCACGCGGGGGCCACCTCGCACTCCGTCGAGGTGCGCGACGACGCGACCGTCCTCGGCATGAAGCTGCCCGTGCCGTCGCACCTGACGAAGTTCGTGGGCCAGGCCGTGCAGCTCACCCAGACCTTCCGCCTGCAGGCCCCCGCGGCCGACGGATCGGTGCGCGGCACCGTCGACGTGGACGTCCCTGGCATGCCCGTCGAGGTGGCCGCCAACGCCGTCTTCTCGCCCACCGCCTCCGGCACGACCGCCCGCTACACAGGCACCCTGACCGTGCGGATCCCGCTGGTCGGCAAGAAGGTCGAGGCGCAACTGGAGCCGTTCATCCGCGACGCATTCGAGGGCCTGGAGCGCCGCGCAGCCGACTGGCTGTCGCGCTGAGCCACCGTTCCGTCGTTCCTTGAGCCTGACCGTCGGCGCTTAGGTCGTCGTTCCCTGAGCCCGACCGTCGGCGCTTGAGCCCTCCGCCATCCCTTGAGCCGGGCTATCGACGCTTAAGCGGTCGTTCCTTGAGCCGGGCCCCGCGCGAAGCGTCGGGCCCTTGGTCGTTAGTTCCCGCACCCACGCAGGAACCCAACAAAGGGCACCCCCGGCTTGGCTATCGGACCCTTCGAGACGCAGCCTCGCACAGCCAACGCTCAGTGCCGGTCAGTACGCGGGACTGCTCCTCAGGGACCGACCATTGAGCCCCCGCCGCAACCCCCTGCCCCGGTTTCGGATCGAACGACCACGGCTGGGCGCTCCGCGCCGAGCTCGGGATCCAAGGAACGGCGCCGCTACCGCACCTTCCTGCCCACAGCGCGGGACCTAACGACCAAGGCGTTCGGCTGGCGCCTCACCGCCGGCTCAAGGAACGATCCCTGAGGAGCAGCGCACCATAGCCGGGCCGCGGCCGATCCCTGAGGAGCAGCCCGCCACGGTCGGGCCACAGCGGTCCCGGAACGGTCGGGCCGCAGTCGGTCCCTGAGGAGCAGCGCACCACGCCGGGCCACGGCCGATCCCTGAGGAGCAGCCCCGCACACTGACCCACACCGAGCGAAAGTCCTGCGGGGCTGCGTCTCGAAGGGTCCGAAACCACAGCCCAACCCATCCCCACACGCCAGAGTCACGCCCTCACACGCGCACAACTCTCCGTATACGGGCAGCCACGCGAATAATTGCACCGCTGCCCGTATACAGAGATTTATGCAGGGAAACCACCGCAAGACCGGCCAACGCTGACCATGCCGGGGGGGAGAGAGCCAGGGTCCACCGCCCGGGAAGACAGCAGAGGGTGAGGTGGGGAGGCGCTTCGTCGAAGCGTAAGAACATCCATGCACTGAGACCAGAGGTGACTGTGGTCACAGAACCGGGCCGGCAGCGAGACGGAGCGCCTCCCCACCTCAGCCGTCCGCCCTTGTGTTCGGGTTGGTGGACGGGTGCGGGACCTAACGACCAAGGGCCCGGAGCTTCGCGCGGGGCCTAACCGGCTTTCGCCTTCTGGGCATCCTCGCGACGCTTCCTGGCAGCTTCGACCGAGGCCTTGAGCGCGGCCATCAGGTCGACGACGTCGCCCACCGGTGCGGAGGTGTCCGTGCTCTCCGGGATCTCGATGCCGGACAGCTTCGCGTTGACGACCTCCATCAGCGCCTCGCGGTAGGAGTCGGTGTAGGCAGCCGGGTCGAACGGGCCGACGAGCTGGTCGATCAGCATCTTCGCCATCGCCATCTCGGCATCGGTGATGGCGATGTCTGCGCTGGGCGCGGCGAACTCGCCGTCGCGCAGCTCGTCGGGCCAGCGCATGGTGTGCATGACGAGCAGGTCGTCCTTCGGGCGGACCATCGCGAGGGCCTCGCGGCTGCGGAGCGCCACCTTCACGATGGCGACCTTGCCTTCGGCGGCCAGGGCCTGGCGCAGCAGCACGTAGGGCTTCTGGCCGGCGGCCTCTGCCTCCAGGAAGTAGGCCTTGTCGAGGAAGGTGGGGTCCACCTCGTTCTCGTCCACGAACTGCACGACATCGACGGCCTTCAGCGAGCTGAGCGGCAGCTGCGCGAAGTCCTCGTCCGACAGCACGGCCATCCGACCGTCGGCCGCCTCGAAGCCCTTCGCGATATCGGCGTAGGTGACCACCTCGCCGCACTTCTCGCACACCCGCTGGTAGCGGATGCGGCCGCCGTCGGTGGAGTGCACCTGCCGGAAGGCGACGTCCTTGTCCTCGGTGGCGGCGAACAGCCGCACGGGGATCGACACGAGCCCGAACGAGACGGCGCCCTTCCAGATGGCCCTCGGCATGGTGCTCCCCTATCCCCTGCGATATTCGACTACGTCGTTCCAGAGCAGATCGTGATCGTGCAGCAGCGCCTGCACCTGCGGCAGGTCCCAGGCCTCGTCGATGCCCAGGCCCTTCGATATCGCGGCCGCGTCCGCGATGTCGGTGCCGGGCTCGTCGGCGAACCAGGCGGTCATCGCGGAGGCCGGGCACGAGGCGAGCACGACTTGACCGTTCGCCGGGTCGTCGCCCGGCCGCACCAGCGCGGGATCCACCTCGGCGACGACCACCAGCCGCTCGCCGTGCGTGGCGAGCGCCGCGACCGACGCCAGCACCAGCGCGGCGTACTCGGCGTCCTCGGACTCGTTCTCGCCGTAGCCCAGCTCCTCGAGCAGCTCGGGCGTGACGGTGTAGGCGACACGGTCGGCGACGGCGATCTCGCCGCCGAGCACTCCCATCTCCGAGCGGGCGATGGGCACGAAAACCAGTTGACGCTTCACAGGGGCCAGCCTATGCCGCCGCTCGGGGGTAGTGTCGAGCCCGAAATGAGAAAGCTCGCAACACTGCTCCTGTGTCTCCTGCTGCCGGTGGCGCTCGTCGGCTGCGGCGGCGACGCCCCGCGCCAGTCGCTCACCCTCGAGGTGATCGTGACCGACCCCCCCGGCCCCACCGAAGAGGTGACCGTGCCGCTGGGCGCCGAGGTGACGTTCGAGATAACGACGCCGAAGGACGACGAGGCTCACCTGCACGGCTATGAGGTCGAGCAGGAGATCCCCGCCGGTGTGCCGACGAAGCTGACGTTCGTCGCCTCCATGTCCGGCACCTTCGAGCTGGAGTCGCACGTCACGGACACGGTCTGGCTCAACGTGGTCGTCAAGTGATCCTGCTGCACGGGATCGCCTCGCGGCACGACCTCCCACTGCCGTTGTGGCTGGTGGTCACGGCGGCGGCGGTGGTCCTGATCGTCACCTTCTGGGTGGCGCTGTTCGCCTGGCGCACGCCCCGCTACCGCGAGGAGAAGGGGGTCGAGCTGCCGCGGCTCACCCGAGTGGTGGACTCGCGGGGCGCCGGCCTGGCCCTCGCGGCCGCGGGCGTGCTGGTGTGGGGGCTGTCGGCCGCGGCCTTGTGGTTCGGGGTGGACAGGATCGACAACCCCGCGGTGGGCTTCGTCTACGTCTGGCTGTGGGTGGGTCTGGTCCCCGCCGCACTGCTCTTCGGGCAGGTGCACAGGAGGACCAACGCGGTCCGCGCGCTGCTGTGGTTCCGGGGCGCCACCGCCCCGGCGCACGACGAGCCGCGGGGATCGCTCGTCCCTGCTGCCGGGGCGCTCGCCGTCTTCTCGTTCCTCGAACTCGTGCAGCCCGGTGGGTCCACCGTGCCGGTGCTGCGCTGGTACGCGGCCGCATGGTTCGCCTGGCTGGTGGTGGGCGAGCTGGTCGGCCGCGGCTGGATCGCCCGTGCCGACCCGTTCGAGGCGTACGCGTCGACGGTGGCCCGCCTCTCCCCCTGGGCGCGTTCGCCCCGGGGCCTGCTGATGTGGACGCATCCGCTGCGGAACCTGGCCGCCTGGCAGGCGCCGCGGGGACTCGCCGTCCTCGCCTCGGTCCTTCTCGGCGGCACGCTGTTCGACGCGCTCTCCAACACAGCCCTCTGGGTGCGAGCCACCCAGGACATGGGGCCGGAGAAGACCGCCGTCGGTGCCGTCGCGCTGCTCGCCTGCATGGCCGCGGTACTCGGGCTCTTCCGGCTGGGCACGCTGAGCTATCGGGGCGTGCGGATGGACGCGCTCGCGCCAGGCCTCGTGCCGCTCGTGGCGGGCTACGCCCTGGCCCACTACGGCACGATGCTCTACCTCGAGGGGCAGCGCACGCTCTTCCGGTTCAGCGACCCGCTCGGCCGCGGCTGGAACCTCTTCGGGCTGATCGAAGCCGCGCCCGACACGATGCTGCTCGCCTACCCCACGCTCATCGCCGTGACGCAGGTCCTGCTGATCGTCGGCGGCCACGCGCTCGGCGTGCTCGTCACGCACGACATCGCGCTGCGCACCGCGCCGAGCGGCGCGCTCGTGCACCTGCCGCTGTTGGCCGTCATGGTGGCCTTCACCGTCGGCGGTCTGCTGCTCATGTTCGGCGGCTGAGCCGATTCACAGGGTGTTGTCCGAGACGGCTCAGGTGTTGTCCGGAGAGTCCCAGGTATCGCCGGCGGGGTGACGTCGGCAGCAGGCTGCCGACATGTTCACGCAGCTCTCCGCCCAGCCGATCCCCAGCACCGCAGCTCCCGAGGAGACGCCGCGGCCGGACCCAGCCCCGCCCGCGGCGGTGGCGCTCATCGCCGCGCTCATCGAAGCCATGACGGGGCGCAGGCCGCTGCACCAGCTGCGGCCGCACATGACCGCGACGTCCTTCCTGACGCTCGTCACGTATGCCGACTCGGGCGCGTTCAAACGGTCTCGCTCCGCAGGGCTCCGCACGCAGCGGCCGTTCCCCGGCGCTGTGGAGGCGAGCCTCCGTCTGCAGGCCGAGGGCCGCTGGATCAGCTGCGTGCTCCGGCTGGACGTGCACGGCCGGTCGTGGCTGTGCAGCGAGGTCGCGGTGCTGGAGCCCTTCGGCTCCCGCACCGCGCGGGCCGCCTGACCTCTCAGGCGGCGCGGCCGTGGCAGAGCTTGTACTTCTTGCCCGAGCCGCACGGGCACGGCGCGTTCCTGGACACCTTCTGCTTCGCGCTCGCCTGCTGCGCGCCCGACTTCGTCGCCTCGCCGGTCTCGTCCGGCGCCGAGTACGTCAGGTTCTGCGCGGCATGCCGCTCCAGGCCCTTCGCCAGCGGCGCCGGCGGCTCGTCATCGTCATCCTCGTCATCGTCATCCTCGTCGTCGTCGGAGGCGCTGAGACCCTCGGTGAGCGACGCCACCGTGATGGCCTCGCCGTTCTCGTCGGTCATGACGCCGACGGTCGGCTCCTCGTCGGCCTGCCGGACGGTGACCTCCAAGTTGAACAGGAAGCCGACGACCTCCTCCATGAAGGCCTCCATCATGGCGTTGAACATGTCGCCGCCCTCGCGCTGGTACTCGACCAGCGGGTCGCGCTGCGCCATGGCCCGGAGCCCGATGCCCTCGCGGAGGTAGTCCATCTCGTACAGGTGCTCGCGCCACTTGCGGTCGAGCACCGTCAGGAGCACCTGTCGCTCGAGCTCGCGCATCGTCTCGGCGCCCAGCTGCTCCTCGCGGGCGTCGTAGGCCGCCAGCGCGTCCTCCTGCACCATCTCGATGAGTTCCTGCTGCTCGGGCAGCTCGTCGGCGACGTCGTCGATGGTGATGCTGACCGGGTACAGCGTCTTCAGCTCGATGAGCATCGTCTCGATGTCCCACTCCTCCGGGATACCGGTGGTGTGGCTGCGCACGACGTCGGCGACGACGCGCGCACACGTACCGCGGAGCTGCTCCGAGACGTCGACGCCGTCGAGCACTCGACGGCGGTCGCCGTAGATGGCGTGCCGCTGGCGGTTCATGACGTCGTCGTACTTCAGGACGTTCTTGCGCATCTCGAAGTTCTGGGCCTCGACCTGCTTCTGCGCGCCCTCGATGGACTTCGAGACCGACTTCATGTCGATCGGGACGTCATCGGGCACCTTCATCATCAGCAGCGCCCGCTCGAGGAGCTCGGGGCGGAACAGGCGCATCAGGTCGTCGCTGAGCGACAGGTAGAAGCGCGACTCACCCGGGTCGCCCTGACGGCCGGAACGGCCGCGGAGCTGGTTGTCGATGCGCCGGGACTCGTGCCGCTCGGAGCCGATGACGTACAGGCCGCCAGTGGCGACGACCTCCTCGTGCTCCGAGGCCACCTGCTCCTCGAGCACCTTGAGCGCCTCGTTCCAGCGGGCCTCGTACTCGTCGGGGGTCTCGCTCGGGTCGAGGCCCTCCTTGCGCAGCTGCAGGTCGGCCAGGAACTCGGGGTTGCCGCCGAGCATGATGTCGGTGCCACGGCCGGCCATGTTGGTCGACACGGTGACCGCACCCTTGCGGCCGGCCTCGGCGACGATCGCGGCCTCACGCTCGTGCTGCTTGGCGTTCAGCACCTGGTGCGGCACGTTGGCCTTCTTCAAAAGCCCCGAGAGCAGCTCGGACTTCTCGACGGAGGCGGTGCCGATCAGGATCGGCTGGCCCTGCTCGTGCCGGTCGACGATGTCGGCGACGATCGCGTCGTACTTCGCCTCCTGCGTCCGGTAGATCAGGTCGGGCTGGTCCACACGGATCATCGGCCGGTTCGTCGGGATGGGGATGACGCCCAGGCCGTAGATCTTCTGGAACTCGGACTCCTCCGTCTTGGCGGTGCCCGTCATGCCGGCCAGCTTGTCGTACATGCGGAAGTAGTTCTGCAGCGTGATCGTGGCGAGCGTCTGGTACTCGTCCTTGATCTGCACGCCCTCCTTCGCCTCGAGCGCCTGGTGCAGGCCCTCGTTGTAGCGGCGGCCGTGCAGCGTCCGGCCGGTGTGCTCGTCGACGATCAGGACCTCGCCGTCGCCCGCGATGACGTAGTCCTTGTCGCGCTTGAAGAGCTCCTTGGCCTTGATCGAGTTGTTCAGGTAGGAGATCAGCGGCGTGTTGGCGGACTCGTACAGGTTCTCGATGCCGAGCCGGTCCTCCACCTTCTCGATGCCCGGGGCCAGCACGGCGATGGTGCGCTTCTTCTCGTCGACCTCGTAGTCAACGTCGCGGGTCAGGGTGCGGGCGAGGCGCGCGAACACCGGGTACCACTCGTGGTTGTCCTCGGCCGGGCCGGAGATGATCAGCGGCGTGCGGGCCTCGTCGATGAGGATGGAGTCCACCTCGTCGACGATCGCGTAGTGGTGGCCGCGCTGCACCAGGTCGGCCTTCCGCAGCGCCATGTTGTCGCGCAGGTAGTCGAAGCCGAACTCGTTGTTGGTGCCGTACGTGATGTCGGCCGCGTAGGCCTCGCGGCGCTCCTCGGGCGTCATCTGGGCGAGGATCGCGCCCACCTGCAGGCCGAGGAAGTGGTGGATACGGCCCATCTGCTCGGACTGGTACTTGGCGAGGTAGTCGTTGGTGGTGACGACGTGCACACCCTTGCCGCTCAGCGCGTTCAGGTAGCTGGGGAGCGTGCCGACGAGGGTCTTGCCCTCACCGGTCTTCATCTCGGCGATGTTGCACCAGTGCAGGGCGGCGCCGCCCATGATCTGCACGTCGAAGTGCCGCTTGCCGAGGACGCGCACCGAGGCCTCACGCACGGTGGCGAAGGCCTCCGGCATCAGGCGGTCCAGCGACTCGCCGTCGGCGATGCGGGCGCGGAACCTGTCTGTCTCCGCGCGCAGCTCGGCGTCCGACATCGCCTGGAAGTCCTCCTCGATGGAGTTGACCTGATCGGCCACCTTCTGCAGCTTGCGGAGCTGGGCTCCGGAGCCGAGGCCGCTCAGAAATTCCATGAATCCCACGAGTTGTTGTCCTTCTTGTTGAGTCAAAGGCCGCACCTGAAGCGTGCTGCGGCGATGCCGCCTGCCATCCTAACGCTCGCCGCCAACTGACGCAGAACGCCCACCGCGCCGCGGGAGCGGGCGGTGGGCGTTCTGCGTCGATCTCGTGCGCTACGAGACGTTGAGGTGGATCACGCCGTAGTTGTAGGCCTTCCTGCGGTAGACCACGGAGGGCCGTCCGGATTCCTTGTCCTGGTACAGGAAGAAGTCGTGGCCGACGAGCTCCATCTCGTCGAGGGCCTGGGCCAGCGTCAGCGGCACGGCGTCGAAGTCCTTGACGCGCACGACCAGCGGGCCGTCACCCGTGACCACGAGCCCGGCGACCTCGACGGTCTCGGGCGCCTCGTCCTCGGCCTCCACCTCGACGGCGGGCGCGGGGGCCTCGGCGACGGTGCCGCTGCGCAGCCCGCGGTGGGTCTTGCGACGGTCGGCGGCCTTGCGCAGCTGCGCCTTCAGCCTGTCGAGGGCCATCTCGAAGGCCGCGGTCTTGTCGCTCGCCTTCGCCTCCGCGCGGACGACCGGGCCCCTGCTCCGCAGGGTGAGCTGCACGTTGATCGCGTGGGAGGGGTCCTTCGTCGCGTCATCTGCGGTGAAGTCGACCTCTGCCCGGATCACGCGGTCGCGCAATCGCTCGACGGTCGCGATCCTCTCCTGAACGAGTTCCTTGAGATCAGGGCTGATCGTGCAGTGCCGACCGGTGACGACGATGTCCATCAGTTCCTCCGTCTGTCGTGGGACCAAGTGGCCCAGCGGCCACCCGTGGGGGGTTCCCACGGATGGGACATGGTGCGACGCCGCAGCTAACCCGAGAATTCTCGGGGCTGCGGCGTCTCCATGCACTAACGCTACCCCTCAACGAAATGGCCTGTCAGCCCTTCCGGGAAGTGGTCTTGGGTATTGTCCGCACGCGCAATCAGCGCTATGCCCAGCACGTCGACTCCCGCGGTCTCGAGGGCGCTCAGCGCCTCGGCGACCGTCGCTCCCGTCGTGTAGACGTCGTCGACGAGCACCACCGGTCCGTCGTGCGGCCGGGCGGTCATGGATCCCGCGAGGTTCGCGGCCCGCGCCTCCCGGCCCAGCCCGCGCTGGTCGGCGCCCTCCCGGGAGCGGCGGAGCAGCCAGGCGCGGCCCAGACCGCGTCGTCGCGCCGCCAGCGCGCAGAGCCGCCGCGCGTGGTCGAGCCCCCGTCGACGCACAGCCGACGGCAGGGAGGGCACCGGGACGAGGACGGCGTCCGGGGGTGGCCGCAGCTCCTCGACGGACCGGGCCAGCAGTTCGCCGAGCAGCCGATCCAGGTGCAGCGCGCCGTCGTCCTTGTAACGCGGGATGACGTGCGCGAGGATCGGGCGGTAGTCGCAGGCGGCCACGACCCGTGGCGGGCCCGAGCTCACCTCGATCGGGGCGCCGTCGAGGAGGCATCGGCAGGCATCGCACAGGCTCCAGCCCGGCCGGCCGCAGCCGGGGCAGGCCGCGCCGAGCAGCAGGTCGGCCGCGGCGTCGAACATCCGTCTCATGATGATGTGATGTCAATCCGAGGGGGCCGTTTGCCGCCTATCCACAGGCCAATTCGTCAGGAGCCGAAGCCGATGGCCGTGACGCCGTCGATGATCCGGGTCCAGCGGGTGCGCGCCTCGTAGCGCCACACGGTGCCCGACTCGTTCCTGATGGCGACGGCGCCGCCCCCCAGACGGGCCATCGCGGTGATCTCCTCGGGATCCCCGTTGACCGGTCCGATCTCCTCGACCAGGGACCCGTCCGACTGCGCGGTGTAGACCGATCGACCGCTGGTGGTGCTACCGATGAAGGCCAGCGCCGTCTCGGACTGCCAGGACACGGCGACGATGTCGGTGATCTCCGTGGCGCGGGGGCTGACCATCGTCAGCGGCCACCAGCCGCTCGTCTGCGTGCCGCTCGGCAGCAGCGCCGTGATGCCCAGCTCGCGCGTGCCGCCGGCCTTGACGACCAGGGCCACCCGGTCGCGCGACGGCGACACCGCGAAGCCCTCCAGCGCACCGCCGGCCGGCAGTTCGAGAGCGACGTCGACCAGCTCGCTGGACCGGGCGACGGTGAGCAGGCGCGTGGTTTGCGATTCATCGTCGCCCAGCAGCCAGACCGTGCCCAGGGCGAACTGGGGCGAGCGCAAGTTGGTGTAGGTGCTCTCGATCGACGTGAACTGGCCGCCGAGCTGGCCGAGGCTGAGCCTGGTTCTCGTCTCGTCGACATAGGCCGCGGTGACGCCGTCGAGCGACACCGCGACGTCGGCCGTGCCCTCCACCCTCGGCATGAGGGGGACGAAGCGGGAGTCCTCCCCCAACCGCCCGGGCACGCCGTCGCTCACGCCGAAGAGGTTTGGAGTCGAGCCGCGGGAGAGCACCTGGTAGCCCTGCTGGCCCGCCAGCTCGAGCACGCCGGCCGCGTTCGATCCCGGCAGCGGGAACGTGCCGCCGTCGTTGGTGAGGACGAGGCCCGTCACCCGGGGGATGGCCGTCAGCGACCACAGCAGCTGGGCGCCCAGGCCGCCGCGCTCCTCCACCGTCATGTCGGGGTCGAGGCCGCTGAGGTCGACCGTCACCACGCCGTGGGTGTCCAGCGAGGCGCCGCGTTCGCCGAGCGAGACACCGCCGGGGATGGCGTTGGTCACGGTGCGCATGAGCGGCTCCGACGGCCCCTCGAGCAGCGCCTCCACCACCATGGCGGGCACCACCTCGGCCTCCGGGAAGTGCCTGAGGTCGGGCACGACATGCGTGCCCGCGCCGGCCCTGCTCATGAAGTAGAGCGGCACGCGCGAGTAGTAGCGCTCGAAGATGTACCGGGAGAGCAGCAGGCCGTCGGGCGGCGAGCCGATCCGCCACTCGCCGTCCTCCTTGACCAGCCCGAACTCGAACGAGAAGGCCTCGTCCGTGGACGTCAGGCTGCCGTGCTCGTCGAGGGTGCCGAGGAGTTTGCCGTCGGTCCTCGTCACGCCGTCGAGGTCCGTGGTGACGGTGGCCTGGATCACCTGGGCGGTCGACGGACGCCACCAGCCGGCCGCGTCGGCGGTGAGGTACTGGCGGGCCACGGCGAAGCTGTCGGTCGGGTCGGCCATGGCCTGCAGGAACCCGTCGACGAGCCGGTTCGGGGTGACGCCGGCCGTCGGAGGCTCCGGCGCGATGTCGATGCCCCGCGGCTGCGCCGAGAACGGCACCTCCTGGACCGGGCCCGAGGTGGGGATGCTGGCGCAGCCCGACGCCAGGGCGACGAACGCGGCGAGCGCAGCCAGCGCGGCCCTTCTCATGCGCGTCCCACCTTCCTGCTGGGGAGGTCGTCGACGGGGATGACCGGCAGCGGCGACCCCGTCAGCTCGTGCCCGGGGTCCCGGGGCAGCGTCAGCCGGAACTGCGCACCGCGGCCCGGGCGGCCCCACGCCGTCAGCCAGCCGCGGTGCAGGCGGGCGTCCTCCATCGAGATCGCCAGCCCCAGGCCCGACCCGCCGACGACGCGGGTACGGCTCGGGTCGGCGCGCCAGAACCGGTCGAACACGCGCGCGGCGTCCTCGGCCTCGAAGCCGATGCCGTGGTCGCGCACGGTGACCGCGACGGCCACGTCGTCGGCCGCCACCGTGACGTGCACGGGCTTGCCCTCGGCGTGCTCCAGCGCGTTGGTGATGAGGTTGCGGACCAGCCGGCGGATGCGTCGGGAGTCGATCGACGCGGTCGTGTCCGGCGAGGTGCGCTCCACCGTCACCTCCACGCCCAGCTTCTGCGCCATGCCCGCGTTCGCGGCCACCTCGGCCTCGACGAGGGCGGCCACGTCCACGTCGTCCAGCGAGAGGACCGCCGCGCCGGCGTCGAAGCGGGAGATCTCCAGCAGGTCGCCCAGCATGGTGTTGAACCGGTCGATCTCCGCGCTCATCAGCTCGGCCGACCTCCGCTCCATCGGCCCCATCTCGTCACGCGACTCGTACAGGATGTCCGCGGCCATCTTGATCGTCGTCATGGGCGTGCGCAGCTCGTGCGAGACGTCGCTGACGAAGCGCTGCTGCAGCGTGGAGAGCGTCTCGAGCTCGCGGAAGCGCTGCTGCAGCTGAGCCGCCATCCGGTTCATGGAGCGCGCGAGCGACGCGAGGTCGTCGGTGCCGTGCACCTGCATGCGCTCGTCCAGCTGCCCGGAGGCCAGCTTCAGCGCGGTCGTGCTGGCCCGACGCACTGGACGCACGACCTGCGCCGTGACGAGGTAGGCCACCAGGGTGAGGGCCACCACGAGCACGCCGCCGGTGCCGAGGATGGAGCCGCGCAGCGACTGCAGCGTCTGCAGCTCAGTGGTCATCGGGAAGATGTAGTACACCGGGTAGCGCTCCCCCGTCGGCCCGACGAGCGACGCGCCGATGGCCCAGCCCGGCTCCGGGGCGGCCGACGGGTCGCTGTACTGCACCTTCGTCGGCGTGACGTACATGCCGGTGGTGGCCTCGACGCGTTCCCTGAGCTCGTCGGGCACCGACTCCGCCTTGATGCTGGTGGAGAAGAGGCTCGACGACGGGCCCTGGATGATCACTCGGTATTGCGCGCCCTGCGCGTCGGCGAGGTCGGCCAGGCGGTTCAGCGACTCGTGCGGCGAGGTGCCGCGCGCGTCGGGGTCGCGCAGCTGCTCCTGCATGAAGGCATAGACGCCCGCCGCCTCGTTGAGCGACGACTCACGTTTGGCCTCCACCACGCTGGCCGTGGCCTGCTGGAGGAGGACGACGCCCGCGAGCAGCAGCAGCGCCACCGAGAGCGTCAGCGTCGAGACGAGCACCCGCAGCGGCAGCGAACTCCACCACAGCACGCGGAAGCCACGACGGCGCCTACGCGACCGGTTCACCGGCTCGATACCCGATCCCCCGGACCGTGATCACGATCTCCGGCTTCTCCGGGTCCCGCTCCACCTTCGCCCTGAGCCGCTGGACGTGCACGTTGACGAGTCTGGTGTCGGCCGCGTTGCGGTAGCCCCACACCTCGTCGAGCAGCGCCTCGCGGGTGAACACGTGGCTGGGGCGCTTGGCCAGGGCCAGCAGCAGGTCGAACTCCAGCGGGGTCAGGCTCAGGAGATGGTCGCCGCGCTTGACCTGGTGCGACGACACGGAGATCGTCAGGTCGCCGATGGGCAGGGTGTCGGCCCCCGCGTCGCCGGTGTTGCGGCGCAGCCTGGTGCGGATGCGGGCCAGGAGCTCCTTGGCCTTGAACGGCTTGGGCACGTAGTCGTCGGCGCCTGCCTCGAGGCCGGCCACGACGTCGGCCGTGTCGGAGCGGGCCGTCAGCATGATGATGGGCACCCCGGACTCGGCGCGGATGTCGCGGCACACCTGGACGCCGTCGCGCCCGGGCAACATGAGGTCGAGGAGGACGAGGTCGGGGCGGGCGGCGCGGAACTCGTGCAGCGCGGCGTCACCGGTGGCGCACCGGAGCGTGTCGAAGCCTTCCTGCCGCAGGACGATCTGGAGCATCTCCGCCAGCGCGGCGTCGTCGTCGACGACGAGAATGCGGGCCCTGCCCTTCGCCTCGGTCACGTACGCCTCCTCCGTCTCCCGCCCGACGATGGGCGGGCTTGGTGCCAGCTGCCATGCTACCGACGCTCAGGGGCGCCCGCAGCCGTCCGCGCCGCGCTCAGTTCTGCCTCGGGTCCTCCGCCCAGGTGGACCACCGGCCGGTCGCCCCGCCCATCCGACGCAACACCCGTCGCCAGAGGCCATTCGGCGCTCCGAAGACGTCGGTGGACGACGCCCGCGTGCGGAACCACGATCCGCGAAGAAGCTCGCCCTCCAGCTGACCTGGAGCCCATCCGGAGAGCCCCGAGAAGACGCGCAACTGCGCGAAGGAGGTCGCGAGCAGCTCGCGCGGGAAGTTCACGTCGACGACGCCGACGTCGCCCAGCACGCGCTCCCACCCAGGCGGCGGCTGTTCAGGTGTGGCCGGTTCGCCGAGGACGACGACCACCTCGGGGTTCACCGGGCCGCCGATCATCACCTCGCCGGGTGGGCTGAGCAGGTCGCCGAAGTGTGCGCGTACCTCGGCCAGCGGCGCGTTCTGCGTCGTCTCGTCGCCCGGCGGCAGGTTGAGGCACAGGCCGATGGTTCCGCTCTCGTTGTGCGAGATGAGCAGGATCACCGACCTGTCGAAGAATCCGCCGCGCCCAGGCTCGGTTGCCACAAGCAACTGCCCGACGGCGATGGCCCCTGCGTGCTCCACGACACCGAGCCTATCGGTGGCGCCGCCCGTCGGTGCGGCGTTCCGCCACTTCCCCCCGGGGGGGCTGCGATAGGCTCGGCGAACGACTTGACCGGTCCAGTGGAGGATCCGATGCAGCAGACCCGCACGTCGCTCGGCCGAGCGGGCCGCGCAACACTCTCAGCCGTCTGGGCCGTGGCGCCCGGCAGCCTCATCGTCAGCACCGTCGCCGCCCTCGCGCTCGGCGCGGTGCCGCCGCTGCAACTATGGCTGGTCGGTCAGCTCGTGTCCGCGGTGGCCGACGGCGGCGACTTCGTCCGCATCGCACCGCCGGTGGTGGCGATGGGCCTGCTGCTCGGCATCATGGCCGGCATCAACAGCTTGCTGAGCGCCGCGACGAAGCGGCTGGAGTTCCGCGTCTCGGCGTGGGCCCAGGACCGGCTTCTGCTGAGCGCCGGCTCGCAGTCTCCCGCGGTCATGGAGAACCCGGCGGAGCGCGACGCGTTGGAGGCCGACTGGGAGACCGCGCGCAGCAGGATGGCGCCGCTCTTGATGAACCTGTTCCACCGGGTCGGCCAGGTCGTGACGATCGTCGGCACCATCATCGTCGTCTCACAGATCTCGATCCTGGGCACGCTGTTCCTGATCGGCGCCGCCATCCCGCCGCTGTTCGCCGTCCCGATGCTGTTTCGCGTGCACTCCAAGGCGTACGAAGAGGCGGCGGCCCTCGACCGGGTCACCGCCTCCCTGGGCGTGTTCGCGGTCAGCGCCGACGGGTTCATGGACTCGGTCGTCAGCCACTACCAGGCGGCGCTTCGCCGGACCCACGGCGAGTTCGTCCGGCGCTCGCACGAGCAGCAGCTCCACGCCACCAACCTCGAGGCCCGCGTCGTCCTCGTCTCGGCGATCGCGACGGCCGCGTGCGTCATCGCAGCCTTCTTCGCCATGCTCAACTCGGGCAACCTGACGGCCGGCGGCGTGGCCGTCGCCGTCGCATCCGTCACGGTGTTGGGCGCACTGACCGAGGTGGTGTTCGCCGCCGGAGAGCTGGTGCGCGACTCTCTCCTCGTCGCGCGCCTCGTCAAGCGCATCGACAGCGCGCGCGAACCGCGGCGGGCGGCACGCACCCAGCCGCTGGGCGTGGAGGGCGTCGCGGTCACGGACGTCTCGTTCACCTACCTGGGCGCCGAGACACCGGCGCTCGCCGACGTCAGCACCGAGTTCGCCACGGGCACCGTGACCTGTGTCGTCGGCCGCAACGGCTCGGGCAAGTCCACGCTGCTGAAACTCCTGGCGGGCGTCTACGAGCCCACCGTCGGGTCCGTGCTGCCGGTCGGCTCCGCGGAGCCGCTCAATCAGCTCAGCACGTCGGTGCTGCAGGGGCTCCCCCAGCCGCCGATCCTGCTGCGCGAGTACCTGACCGGCGACCGTGCGATCACCGACCAGACGATCTTCGAGCACGCGCGGCTCCTCGGCATCGACTTCCTCACCGACTCCATGCTCGGCTCCCGCATCGGACGGGAGTTCCGCGACGGCTTCAGCGTGTCGGGCGGCCAATGGCAGAAGCTCGCGGTGCTGCGCCTCGTGCTGTCGCCCGAGCCCATCTGGCTGCTTGACGAGCCGTCCAGCGCGCTCGATCCCGAGGGCGAGCTGCAGATCCTCGACGCCCTACGCTCGCTGGCCGGCGACAGACTGGTCGTGCTGGTCAGCCACCGCGCGTCCACCGCGCTGCGCGCCGACAGGGTGATCATGATGGACCACGGCAGCATCGTCCTCGACGGCCCGCCCGCCCAGGTCTCGGCAGCCCCGGCGTTCACCGAGCTGTTCTCTGCTCAACTCCTCTGAACTCGGCTCATCTCGGCCCAGCCCCTTCGACGCCTATGTCGTGTTGCGAAAGTGGAAGTGGCCTACGGGAACGCCCTGGCCCGCCAGGAAGCCGCTCACCACGGCCACCACTTCGGTAAAGACCCTAGGCCTGTTCTTCGGTCCCAATGATTCTGCCCCTGAGGGGCAGTCCGCAGCGGTCCCTGAAGTGCAGCCCACGGCGGCCCCTGAGGACCAGCCCACAGCGATTCCCCACGACCAACCCACAGCGGGCCCCAGACGAGCAGTCGGCGGCGATCCCTGAGGAGCAGCCCCGCACGCTGGCTTGCACCGAGGGGGAATGGTGCGGGGCTGCGTCTCGAAGGGTCCGAAACTTTGGGCAGGGAGCTACGGCAGCGTCGTTCCTTGAGCCGGCGGTGAGGCGCTAGCCGAACGCCGCGTCGAAAGGTCCCGCGCGTGGGGCAGTGACTCGACAACAGGGGCGGACGGCTGAGGTAGACACCGTTCCTTGAGCCGGGCCCCCGCGCGGAGCGCCGAACGCCGTGTCGAAAGGTCCCGCGCTGTGGGCAGTGACTCGACAACAAGGGCGGACGGCTGAGGTGACGATCGTTCCTTGAGCCGGGCCCCCGCGCGAAGCGCCGGGCCCGTGTCGAAAGGTCCCGCGCTGTGGGCAGCGACCTAACAACAGGGCGGACGGGTGAGGTGGGGAGGCGCTCCGTCTCGCTGCCGGCCCAGCTCTGTGACCACAGTCACCTCTGTTCTCAGTGCATGGGTGCTCTTACGCTTCGACGAAGCGCCTCCCCACCTCACCCTCTGCCGTCGCCCTGCCTCCGGGTGGTCAGCGTTGGCCCGCTTCCGGTGGTTTCCCTGCACAAATCTCTGTATACGGGCAGCAGCGCAACTATTCGCGCGGCTGCCCGTATACAGAGATTTGTGCACGTGTGAGGGTGTGACCCTGGCTCTTGGGGATCGGTTGGGCCTGTGGTTTCGGACCTTCGAGACGCAGCCCCGCACGACTTCCGCTCGGCGCGGATCAGCGTGCGGGGCTGCTCCTCAGGGACCGACCGTTGTGCATTTCGGCTTTTCGCAACACGACCTAGAGGCGCGGATCCACCGGCTCGGACTCGAGCGCGAGGACGCCGAACACCGCCTCGTGGACGCGCCACAGCGGCTCGCCTGACACCAGCCGATCGACGGCCTCGAGCCCGAGCGCGTACTCCCGCAGGGCCAGCGACCGCTTCCTGCCGAGGTTGCGTTCGCGGAGCCGCGTGAGGTTTTCGGGCTCGGTGTAGTCGGGCCCGTAGATGATCCTCAGGTACTCGCGGCCGCGGACCTTCAGCCCGGGCTGGGGTCGCTGGTGCTTCTCCACCCGGATGAGGTTGGCGAGCGGCTTGACCACCATGCCCTCTCCGCCGGCGGCGGTGAGTTCCTCCCACCACGTCACGCCGTCGGCCCTGCTGTGCTCGTCGGCGACGTCGATCAGGAGCCGGCGCGTGGGGCGGAAGAGCGCGGGGTCGGCCGCGACGAGGCGATCGGCGAGGCTCAGGTGCCAGCCGTGGTCTCGGCCGGCATAGGAGCCGCCCGCGCCAGCCAGCACCTGGAAGACGGCGATCTCCACCCCGTCGAGGCCCTCGGTGGGCCAGACGTAGCGCCGCCATGCCTCGTCGTAGGCGCGCGCGTTCGCGAGCCGCGACTGGGTCTTGGCGCGCAGGTCCCCGACATCGACGCCGCGCGCAGCGGCCGCCGACAGCGCGTCGACCGCCCGCGGCAACGCCATCAGCGCGGCGGCCCCCACCGGCGCGTACTGCTCCCGGAGCAGGCCGTGCGACTTCACGGACCACGGCAGCAGCTCCGCGTCGAGGAGGAGCCAGCTGGTGTCCAGCTCGTCGAAGATCCCGGCCGCAGCTGCCGCCGCCCGCACCCTGCCGAGCAGCTCGGCGGTGAGGTCCGGCGGGAAGAAGGAGCGGCCGGTGCGGGTGTAGACCGAGCCGCCGTCGGGGGTGAGGTAGACGACGGCGCGGGAGCCCATGTGCTTCTCCTCGCAGATCACCTGCCCGATGCCCCATTCGGCGAACTGGGCGAATGCCTCGTCCGGATGTTCGAGGTAGCCGTCGCGCCGCGAGGTGGCCACCGGCGACATCGTCGGCGGGAGGTAGGGCACCAGGCGCGGGTGCAGGGCGAATCGGCTCATCACCTCGAGCGCCCCGGCGGCGTTCTCCGCCGTGACGGTGACCCTGCCGAGGGTGGCGGTCTCCACGGATCGTCGGCCCACGACGTCGGTCAGCCGCAGCTCGCCCTCCGCGCGTTCCTGGGGTGCGGCGAACAGGGGCTTGACGGGTTCGTAGTGCACGGCTGTCGCGGGCACCTGGACCGTCTCTCGTTCGGGGTAGCGCAGCGCGGAGAGCGCGCCGCCGAAGACGCACCCGGTGTCGAGGCAGAGGGTGTTGTTGATCCAGTCGAGCGTCGGCGTGGGCGTGTGGCCGTAGATCACGGTGGCGCGGCCGCGGTACTCCTCGGCCCACGGGTAGCGCACAGGCAGGCCGTACTCGTCGGTCTCGCCCGTGGTGTCGCCGTAGAGAGCGAAGGAGCGGACGCGGCCGGACGCGCGGCCGTGGTAGCTCTCCTTGAGGCCCGCGTGGGCGACGACGAGCCGGCCGTCGTCGAGCACGAGGTGCGAGACGAGGCCGCGGCACCATTCCCGCACCTCGATGCGGAACTCCTCCGGCTCGTCCGCCAGCTCTGCGAGGGTTCGCTCGAGGCCGTGGGTGGCCTTCACGTTGCGGCCGTCGAGTGCACGGATGAGCTTGGCCTCGTGGTTGCCGGGGACGGCGAGCGCGTGCCCGGCGGCGGTCATGCCCATGGCGAGCCGAAGGACGCCCACCGAGGACGGGCCGCGGTCCACGAGGTCGCCGACGAAGACGAGCCTGCGGCCGTCCGGGTGCGCCGCGTCGACGGGACGACCCTCCTCGTCGCGGCTCACCTCGTAGCCCAGCTCGGCCAGGAGCGCGAGCAGCTCATCCAGGCAGCCATGGACGTCGCCGACGATGTCGAAGGGGCCGTGCTGGTCGCGGAAGTCGTTGAGGAGCTTGTCGCGGACGATCGTCGCGGAGTCGACCTCCTCCACCGAGCGCAGGACATGAACCGTGCGGAAGCCCTCCCGGCCGAGCCCGCGCAGCGACTTCCGCAGCTGGTTCGCCTGGCGGCGGACGGGGCCTTCGCCGAAGTCGCGGTCGGGGCGGGTGGCGTTGCGTGCGAGCGCAACGTCCAGCGGAACGTCGAGCACGATCGCCACGGGCAGCACGTCGTGGTCTCGGGCCAGCTGGACGAGTTGTGCCCGCGCCTCGCGAGAGACGTTGGTGGCGTCGACGACCGTGAGCAGGCCGCGGTCGAGGCGCTTGCCCGCGAGGTAGTGCAGGACGTCGAATGCGTCGGCGCTGGCCGACTGGTCGTTCTCGTCGCCGCTGACCAGCGCGCGGCAGTAGTCGGAGCTCAGCACCTCGAACGGCGCGAAGGCGCGGCGCGCGAAGGTCGTCTTGCCGGAGCCGGAGGCGCCGACCAGCACGACGAGGCTGAGGCCGGGGATATGCAGGTCACCCACGGGTGTTCTCCTCTTCCGCCGTCCGACGTGAGAACAGGGCGAGCTGTGTCGGCGGGCCCAGCTCCGGGTCCTCGTCCCCCACGGACCGGAACGCGACGTCGTAGGAGAAGGCGTCCGCCACGCGGCGCGCCCACTCGGCGAACTCGGCCCGCGTCCATTCGAACCGGTGGTCGGGGTGGCGCCACTGGCCGTCGTCCAGCCCGTAGCGGACGTTGTATTCGCGGTTGGGCGTGGTGACGACGACGTGCCCGGGGGCGGGCGGCGCCGAAGATGCTCGCCTCCAGGGACGCGATTCTGTCGGGCTCCAGGTGTTCGATCACCTCGATCAGCAGGACGGCGTCGTAGCCGACGAGGGCGTCGTCGCGGTAGGTGACCGACGATTGTCGGAGCGTCACCTTGTCGCGCTGGTGATCCGGCCTGCGGTCCAGGTTCAGCCGCCGCTCCGCGTAGGAGAGGATGCGCGGCGACACGTCGATGCCCACCACCTCGCTGATCGTCGGGTCGTCGACGAGGGCGCGCACGTAGTACCCCTCACCGCATCCCATGTCGACGACGCGGCGGGCGCCCACCTCGTGCAGCACGTCGCGCACCGTCCGAAGGCGGATCACGCGCAGCGGGGTGGGGCCGTCGGCCGGTGGCTCGTCGGTGGCTGGGTCCGGCACCGGGTCGTCGTCGGGCACGACGTCGTCGAGCGCGGTCAGACGCGTGGTGGCGTCCTCGATGAAGCTGGGCCGCGCGGCGAGGTAGCGGCGGACGATCACCTCGCGCAGCGGATGGTCGGCCAGCCAGCCCTCACCGCGACGGACCAGCTTGTCGACCTCGTCGGACGTCACCCAGTAGTGCTTGGCGTTGTCCAGGACGGGCAGTAGCACGTACAGCTGCGAGAGCGCGTCGGCCAGGCGGGCTGAGCCCCGCAGCACGACGTTGACGTACGGGGCGTCGCCCCAGGCGCCGTCGGGGCCGAACGAGTCGCCGTCGATCTGCACCTCCCAGCCGAGCGGCTCGAAGAGCGCCCGGACCAGCGCGCCGCGTTCGGCGTGCGTTCCGCGCGACGGCACCGCGGTCACGGCAAGCTCCAGCGGCAGCGCGCGATCCACCAGCTCCGGATGCGAGGCGCAGCGCCCGTTGAGCGCACTGCCGAACACACGCCCGATCGCCACGGCGAGCATCGACGACGCGGCGTACGGCCGGTCGGTGACGTAGTCGGTGAGGGCCAGGCCCTCGTTCGACCGCAGCCGTCGGCGCACCATCGCGATGGGATCCACCTCCAGTAGCAGCGCCGCCGTCGCGCGCTCCGGCGCCGACTCGGGGTAGAACACCGTGGCCTTGCCAACACTGACCGAGAACTCCTGGACCCGCTCAGGGTGCTTGTGCAGGAGGTATCCCAGCGCCGGCGCATCAGGGCCGGTCATCGTCACAGTCAGCAGCACCTCGCCATTCTGGCAGGACGCACCGACAACGTGGCCGTTGGCACCGCATTCGCAGCTTGGGCCTGCTCGCCTGGGCACTGTCAGAACCGCTGCCGCACCCGTTTTCGAGGACGCCCTGCGATAGGGTCTTGGCTGTCCGGCAGAGCCGCGGGGAGGGGCACCGATGTCGCTGGTTGTCGTCACCTACGCGGCCGTGGCCGCGGGCAACCTCCTGCTGCGCGCTGCTGGCCAGTCCGCGGTTCCGGGCTACCTCACGCCAAGCGCCGGCGTGATCGAGCGCATCGTCGCCCGGACAAAGGACAGGAGCGAGAGCAAGCGACGCGAAGACGCCATCAAGGGCATGCTCGCAACCCAAGAGTTTGCGGAGGCCGACGAGGGCGACGTCAAAGCAGCTGATGAGGCCGTCGCGCGAGTGCTGGGCTCCGTACCCGCCGACGAGCGGGTGCCCGCTGCGATCCTCGACATCGATGCGCTGAAGGGCTTGCTCAAAGAAAGGGCCGACGAAGCAGAGGCCAAGCTCCTCAACTCCGCGGCCCAGGCGGCCTTCCGCACGATCCTCGGCGCTGCGGTGCAGTACGCCGCCAAGACGGCCCGCGAGTCACCAGACCTCAGCAAAATCGCACACCAACAGGAACTCCGCGACCTGGCGGAACTGTCCGACGAGGTGCGCGCTCTGAGCGAGCGTCTGGACCAGATTCCCGCCGAGACCGTGCGCCTCTTGGCGGGCGGCAAGGTGCTCGACCTGCAACGAACGGTCCCATCAACTCGCAAGATCGAGCAGCCATCCCGACTGCTGGTGCCCACTTCTGGCGTCTTCCCATTCGTCGATCGCGGTGGCCTGCTCGAAGACCTGGTGACCTGGGCAGACGATCCCTCCGCGTTCAGCGTCCGTATCTTGGGCGGTTCCGGCGGAAGCGGCAAGAGCCGCTTGGCCGTCGAACTGTGCCGTGTTCTCCTGGCTCGCGGCGACTTCTGGAAAGCCGGGTTCCTCCACTCCGACGTCAGCCGATTCCCGGCCGCGCTCGGCGTGCTGACCACCTTCCCGGGTGGCCGGTTAATCGTGATGGACTACGCCGAAACCCGCACCGTCGACGTGGCGGAGGTCTTGGAGACCCTTCCCGAATCCGCCACCTTTCTCGGGCCGGTACGTGTGCTGCTACTTGTGCGGAACCCCTCCGACACACCCGATTCGCCAGGCGACACCAAACCCTGGGTAGACGCCGTACGCGCCACCCGACGCGAGGACGCCAACCAACTCCTCGACGAAGCCAGTTGCGCCCTGCTCGACGCCGCGCCCTTCCGGGCCACAGAACGAGCAGCCCTCTTCAGGAAAGCCCTCGATCAGCTCCCGCCCTATCTCGGACTACCAGCTACGTCAGCATCCACCACCGTTGATACCGCCTTCCTCGAGCAACCGGAGTTCGATCAGCCGCTCTCCGTGGTGATGGCTGCCTATCTGCAACTGGTCGGCAGCCTCAATGTCACGGAGGGTTCCACGGGCCTGTTCGAAGGCGTCCTGGAACACGAGGCTGAGTACTGGCGCAGCCAAGCCCGCCAGTCGAACCTCGGATTGACGGAGCCGGAGCTTCGACTCCTGGTAGCCCTCGCCACCCTGACCGACGCGATCGACGACAACGAGGCCCGCACACTGCTCAGCCAGGTCAGCTTCCTCTCCGGTGACGCCAACGCGCTCAGCCGTGAACGGGCACAGAGTTGGCTGCGACAGCTCTACCCCGGTCAGGGCTCGTCACAATGGGGGCAGTTCCTCCCCGACCGCCTCGGCGAGTACCTGGTCGCCAAGGAGCTCGCCAGCCGATCGGAGTTGGTCGCGGCGGCGATCGATGCGAAACGGTCACCCATACAGTGGGTTCGCCCCTTCACCGTCCTCGCACGAACTTGCGCTGACGACGCCGGCCTGGCGTCGGCAGCGATTCCGCTCGTCAACCGCCTTCTTCCCGCCTGGTGCGAGCAGTGCCATGGGCTCGCCAACGCGCAGGAAGATCCTTGGACCTCGTCGCCCGTCATCGAGGCACTTGCGGTCCTCACCGAAGCCCTGGGTCGGCATTGTGAAGTCAAGTGCCTCATCAGGATTTCAGGGCTCTTGGGACTGGGCAACCCGCTCCTCGCGCGCTTGGCGCTCGCCATCGACTACGCGTCCGTTGAGGCCACCGAGTCGGAACCGAATAGGCCCGACAGAGGTGCAGCGCTGAACAACTACGCCGTATCGCTGGCCGAGGTCGGGCGACGTGAGGAAGCCGTCGAGCCCGCTCTCGAAGCCGTCACCCTCTACCAGGCACTCGCCAACACCAACCCAGCCGCATACAACCCCAACCTCGCCATGGCGCTGAACAACTACGCCGTCCGGCTGGCCGAGGTCGGGCGCCGTGACGAGGCCGCTGAACCCGCTCGCGAAGCCGTCACCCTCTACCAGGCACTCGCCAACACCAACCCAGCCGCGTACAACCCCAACCTCGCAATGTCGCTGAACAACTACGCTGTCTCGTTGGCCGAGGTCGGGCGCCGCGAGGAAGCCCTCGAACCTGCCCTCGAAGCCGTCACCCTCGGGCGGGAACTGGCGAAGGCCATGCCTGCCGCGTACGCGAGGCAACTCGTAAGGTCGCTGAAGACCTTGGCCGGGCTGCTCGAGGCTACGGGATCGGTCGAAGACGCTGAAACACTGCGGGCGGAGGCGGACACGTGGCGGCCGCCGGAGGATACCGCCGGCTGAGCGCCATGCCGCAGACCAGCCTCGTCAGCACCTACTCACGAGTCCGCGCAGATACGCCGTGAGGACTGCTTCCTCATCGATCTCGGCCGTGCGGATGAGGCGCTGCATGAGCAGGGCATCCATCAGAGCCGCGAGGTCCCTCGCGTGGGCGTCAGATCGCCTAATACCCAACCCGCGCAGGAGTGTGCCCGCCTCCGCGACGACGGTCTCGCGAACCTTTGGACGGGTGGCCAGCGACGCAACCAGCTCCGGATCGCTGCGGCACTCGAGCAGAAGCACCAACCGTGCGCGGTGTTCGTCCTCCCGGCGCATGGTGATGCCGAGTCCGGCGACGACAAGGCGCGCGGCGCTCTCCGGCGTCAACTGCTCGGGCACCGGAGACGTGCCCAGGTCGTCGAGGACCCGCGTGGCCAGGTGTTCGACGACCAAAGCGATCAGGTCGTGCCGCGTCCGCGCGTAGTACGACGTCGATCCCTTCGGCAGATCGAGATCCCGATCGATGGTCAGGTGCGTCAACGCGCGGGCTCCCTGGGACGCAAGGATCCGCACGCCTGCCTCTGCGATCTGCGTGCGCCGGTCGGTCACCTTTCCGCCCTCCATCCATCCACCGTCGGTTCTCTACGAACATAGAGTATGTTGCCTCTACGAGCGTAGAGGAAGGGTGGCTGCCGGTGATCGTGTGGTTCGAGGAGATCACGGCCGACGACCGTGGGCGCGTCGGCGGGAAGGCCGCCAACCTGGGCGAGTGTCGACGAGCCGGGCTGCCCGTGCCCCCGGGGTTCTGCGTCACCACCGACACCTATCTGTCAGCGACCGACGGGATCGCCGAAGCGTTGGCCGCGGATGTAGCGCGGGGCGAGGCCGGGACCGCACGGCAACGGATCCTCGACCTCCCGCTCCCCGAGGCGCTGCGAGCCTCGATCGCCGAGGCCTACGAGCGTCTGGGCGGTGGGCCGGTCGCGGTACGATCCTCCGCCACGGCCGAGGACCTGGCCGAAGCGAGCTTCGCCGGCCAACAGGACACCTACCTTGGCGTGACCGGTATCGACGACGTGCTCGACGCCGTCCGCCGTTGCTGGGCCTCACTCTGGACGGATCGTGCGGTGGACTACCGCCGTCAGCAGGGCATCGACGACGAAGGCCTAGCACTAGCCGTCGTCGTGCAGACAATGGTCCCTGCCGACAGCGCCGGCGTGCTGTTCACCCGAAACCCCGTCACCGGCGACGACACGTCGATGCTGGTCAGCGCATCCTATGGGCTGGGCGAATCGGTGGTCGGGGCTCTGGTCACGCCCGACACCTTCACCGTCTCACGCGAGACCGCCACCGCGACGTCTCGCGAGATCGGCACGAAGGAAACGCGGATCGACGCCACGCCTGACGGCGGTACCGCCACCTCCGCCGTGTCCCCCGCGGACCGCACTCGGGCCAGCCTCACCGACCACCAGCTGCGGTGCCTCGTCGTGTTGGGCGAACGGGTGGAAGCCCACTACAGCACGGGTCAGGACATCGAGTGGGCGTTCGCCGGCGACGAGCTCTTCCTCCTGCAAGCCCGCCCGATCACCACCACTGCCCGGAGGGTCGAGGGGCACGCCGCGGTCAAGGGCCGACTCGAGCGAACTCTCCGCGACGACATCATCGAGCACTTCCCCGCGCCGCTCCCGCTCGACCTCTACGCGGTGCATCACGTGCAGGGCGTCGTCCAGGAGTTGCTCGGCACCGCAGGACTCAAGGCCGCACCCGTGTCGTCCGTGGTGCACGGCGACGACGACGGCATCATCCGTATCACCGTCACCCGACCTCGACTCACCCCGGCTGTGATCACACGGCTCCCCGCCCTGCTGCGGCGCGGAATGCGACACGACCCCGCAGACTGGCTCACCGAAGAGGCCGCCTACCGCCGCCAACTCGACGACCTGGCAGCACAAGCGAGCCGTTGCGCCTCGGCCAGCGACGACGCCGTTCTCGGGCTGGTCCGCGACGCCGTGGCCCAGGTGGCGACCATCACGACCGACCGCTTCATCCACTACCTCGCGCCGATGATCACCCACCGCGACATCGCGGTCTGGCTCATCGCACTCGCCCGCGCCGCGAAGAACGTCACTCCCGAAGATCTGTACGCCGGCGTCGCCTACAAGACGGCCGAGATCACCGCGGACATCAACCGTCTCGCCGCCACGGCCCGCGAGACGGGCGCGGCCGCGTCGATCGTCGAGGCGCCTCAGGGTGCAGTGGGCGCGACCCTCGCCGCGAGCCCAGAAG
Organism: Arachnia sp.; assembly: GCA_047602285.1. Taxonomy (GTDB): domain Bacteria; phylum Actinomycetota; class Actinomycetes; order Propionibacteriales; family Propionibacteriaceae; genus Arachnia. Next base: position 64,280 of record JASGHR010000001.1, on the reverse strand, counting down.
GACGCGCGTTCCTCACCGTCGTCGACGAGTTCCTCGCGGCCCACGGCGCGCGGACCGCGCGGCTGTACCTGCCGTTCTCCAACCGCTCGTGGCGCGAGGACCCCGACGCCTTCCACGCCCTGCTCGCCGCGACACTCCGCGGCGCCCCGCTCGAGCAGGCCCACGACGACCCGGCACGGACCGTCGAACGTCGCCTGCCCGCGTTCCTCCGACGACGTTGGCGCACCACCACCGCGCGGCTGCGCACGCTGCACGTCGGGCGGGAAGGCACGGTGTATCTGATCGAGGAGTTCTTCTGCCTCGCCCGCGCGGGCATGGACGAGCTCGCCCGCCGCCTGGCGTCGCGCGGGCAGCTCGACAGCGCCGACGACATCCGCTTCCTGTACTTCCCCGAGGTCGAGGCCGCCATCGCCGACGGCCAGCCGCGGCAGTCCGTCGTGACGCGGCGTCGTCGCAGACGCGGCACTGCGGAGGCCCTCTGGTGGGACCGCGGCGAGGCCATCGACGACAACCTCACCTTGCGGGGCACCCCGGCCAGTGCCGGCCGCGCGGTCGGCACCGTCCGGGTGATCCGCTCGCCTGACGAGTTCCACCGCCTGCAGCCCGGCGACATCTTGGTGTGCCCCTATACCGACCCCACCTGGACGCCGCTGTTCGCACTCGCGGCGGGCGTCGTCGCCGATTCGGGCGGCCCGCTGTCACACGCGGCGATCGTCGCCCGCGAGTACGGCATCCCGGCCGTCTTGGGAGCGGGACGGGCGACGTCCCTGCCCGACGGTGCGCGCGTCGTCGTCGACGGGTCGGCGGGCACGGTGACGAGCTCGCCCAGCCGCGTCGCTACCAGCTAGACTGAACATGTTCACCGAACATGTTCAAGGGAGGGCTCATGACACCAACGCGGGAGCAGCAGCGGGAGGAGACGCGCGCCAAGGTGCTGGATAGCGCTAGCCACCTGTTCCGCACGAGAGGTTTCGCGAGCACGACGATCCGCGACATCGCCGCAGCCAGCGGCGTGAGCATCGGCACCGTCATGTCCGTGGGCGAGAAGGACGCCCTCCTGGTCGCCAGCTTCGACCAGCTCATCCAGCGCATTCACGACGAGAGGCCCACCGCGACCGTCGCACCTGACGGCAGCCGCACCGACCGAGTCGCGGCCCTCTTCGACCCGTTCGTCGACCTCTTCACCAGCGACACCAGCCTCGCCCGGACATACGCCTCGGTGCTCGTCGCCGGCCAACACCAGTCGATCGTCTTCACGGACCTATCGAGGATGCTCATCAACGAGATCGAAGAGACGCTGCGAGACGCGACGCGCACCGAGTCTCACCAGCTCGCTCCCCTTGCCGAGAGCCTCTATTTCGCGTACATCGGACGGCTCTTCACGTGGTCCCCCGGCGGTGATGACGACGCCGCCGAGCTCAAGCAGAGCCTTCGCCGGATCGTCGCCGCCATCTGCTCCGACGAAGAGCTTGCCTCATGACCCTCATCCCCGACCCCAGCTGGCTGCCCGCACTTCTCGCCGCGGTCCTGCTGATCGACGCCGCCGCCTCCGTGCGGCCGCCCGCCTTCATCCGCGACTGTCTCGACGGCGTGCACTTCCCGCGCGACTGGTGGTGGACGCTGATCGTCATCAAGACTCTCGCGGTTCTCGGCCTCGTGGTCGGAATGTGGGTGCCGGGCATCGCGCTCGCAGCCACGGTCGGCGTGGTGGCCTACTTCCTCTGCGCCGCCACGGCCCACGTCAGGGCGAGGTTTGTCGGCGTCTCGTTCTGGGTGAACTGCTTGGGGATGCTCGGCCTGGCGGTCGCCACGCTGGTCTTCTCGTTCTTCCTGTAGCGGGGGCCCATTACGACACGGCACGGGTGGGGCATGTGGTCATCGTCACGTTCATGGGCCCGGTCAGGGTAGAGTGCTAGTCAACACCGCCATTGACCCTACGAGGCGCTGCCCGCCGGGCGTCCTTCGACGCCACGATGAGCAGACCCGGAGCCCGACAACCTGTCCGCTCGTGCCGAACGCCGAGCACCTCAGCTCTACACGGAGTTCTCTTGCCACTCGCCAGCCTGATCATTCCTGCCCACAACGAGTCCGCCGTCCTGCCTGCCACGCTGCAGCGGATCGCCGACGACCCGTTGGCGGCGTCCGTCGAGGTCATCGTGGTCGCCAATGCCTGCACCGACACCACCGCCGAGACCGCCCGCGGGTTCGCGGACCGGCTCCCGCTGCTGACGGTGATCGACACCGAAACCCCGGGCAAGGCGAACGCCCTGAACCTCGGCGACGAAGCCGCGCGGGCATTCCCGCGCGTCTTCCTGGACGCCGACATCGTGCTGGGACCGGGCGCCCTGGAAGGGATGATCTCGGCGCTCTCCGTCGACGAGCCGGTGGTCGGCTCCCCCGCCATCCGCTTCGATCTCGACGGCGCCGACCGCTGGGTGCGCGACTACTACCGCGTCTTCGAGAAGATGCCCTACATGAGCGAGGACCTCGTCGGGCTCGGCGTCTACGGCGTCTCCGCTGCGGGCCGGTCGCGTTTCGAGCGATTCCCCGACCTGATGGCCGACGATCTCTACATCCAGCGCCTGTTCGATCCCGCCGAGCGCGTCCGGACACCCGGCGAGTTCGTGGTGCGGACGCCGCGGCGCTGGGCCGACCTGGTCAAGGTGCGGACCCGGGTGGACCGGGGCAACGCTCAGGTCGCGGCCACTGCCGACGACCTCGAGTCCGGCCACGACTACTCGCGGACGTCGTCGTCCACGGTCCGCAGCCTCGTCGATCTGGTCAGCGGCCAGCCCTCGCTGGCCCCAGCCGCGCTGGTCTACGTCGGCACGACGGCGGCGGCGAAGGTCCAGGCCCGACGGAAGGGCGACCACTGGGGGCGCGACGACTCCAGCCGCGTGGCTACGACAGATACGGCGACCGACACCCACGAACCGGTGGCCTACCTGGTCAGCCAGTACCCGCTGATCTCCCACACCTTCGTCGAGCGCGAGATCCTCGGGCTGCGTCGGATGGGCACGCCGGTGCACTCGTTCACCGTCCGCCCGCCGGGCGCGCTGCTCAGCGAGACCATGCGCGAGGAGGCCGAGCGCACCATCGTGCTGCAGGAGTCGATGGGCGCCATCGCCACTGCGACGCTGCGCGAGGCGCTCGCGCACCCCGGCGCCGTGCTCAGCGCGCTGGTCCGCGGCCTGCGGACCGGTGAGGCCCGGGTCAAGAGCCGGGTCTGGCAGCTCTTCTACGTCGGCGAGGCCATGCGCCTGCTGGCCGAGATGCGTCGCCTCGGCATCCGCCACGTCCACGCGCACTTCGCCAACAACGGCGCCGACATCGCCCGGGCCGCCATCGCCTATGCCCGCAGCATCGACCCCGACGGCGGCTGGCGGTGGACCTTCTCGATGCACGGGCCCACCGAGTTCGAGGCGGTCGACCACTACGGCCTGGCAGGCAAGGTCGCCGACGCCGACGGGGTGGCCTGCATCTCCGACTTCACGCGTAGCCAGCTGATGCGGCTCAGCGATCCCGGCCACTGGGACAAGCTGCAGATCGTCCATATGAGCGTCGACACCGACCACTATGTGCCGCCCACCGAACCGCGCCCTGCCGATGGCCCGCTGCGGATCCTCGACGTCGGCCGACTGGTGCCAGAAAAGGGCGCCCCTGTCCTGCTGGACGCCGCCACCCGCCTCGCCGAGCGCGGCGTCGACTTCGAGCTGCGACTGGTGGGAGGCGGCGATCTCGATGCCGAACTTCGCACCATCATCGCGGAGCGCGGCCTCACCGACCGCGTCACCCTGGTCGGCCCGGTCGGCCAGGACGACATCCTTGCCGAGTACCACTGGGCGAACGTGTTCTGCCTGCCCAGCTTCCAGGAGGGCCTGCCCGTGGTCCTGATGGAGGCGATGGCCACCGGCATGCCGGTGGTGACCACCCCGATCAACGGCATCCCGGAGCTCGTCAAGGACGGCCGCAACGGCTACCTCGTGCCCCCCGGCCGCGCCGACCTGCTGGCCGACACGCTGGCCGGGCTCGCGTCCGACCCCGAGCTGCGTCATCGGCTCGGCGTCACCGCCCGCGAAGACGTGATCGCCGGCTTCGCGCTCGATGCCTGCGCGTTGGCGCAGCAGCACTTCCTGGACAGCCAGGCCCGGAGCACCTCGATTGGCTGACGCCACGGATCCGGCCACGCAGGGCATCCGTCCGCGCGACCGTTCCTTCGGTCGGCGGGCGCTGCTCGCCGGTGGGGCTGGTGTGCTCGCGTCGCCGCTCCTGGCCGGCTCGGGCTGCAGTTCTCCCGCTCCCGCTCCCGCGCCGTCCACCGCCCCGACTCGCTTCGAGGCGGTGGACGGGCTGATCCGCGGTCTCGACGGAGCCACGTTCACCCCGCTCGGCGCGAACGTCGGCACGCTCAAGAGCTTCGACTGGAAGGGCGACGGTGCCGGGCATGCCGCGGACGCGGTGGCATGGGGTTGGAACACGATCCGGCTCAACCTGATGGTGACCGACGCCGAAGACTGGTCCTACGTGGCCGGCCGGGGAACCGACGCGCTCCTCGACCTCACCTCCGAGATCGTCGACGAGTACACCGGTGCGGGCCTCGTGGTGATCGTCGACGCGCACGACAACCCGCGGTCCGAGGGATACGACCAGGCCGACGTCGAGTCGCAGATGGTCGACTGGTGGACGGCCGCCGCCACGCGGTTCCGCGACAATCCCCGGGTGTGGTGCGGGCTGATCAACGAGCCGGAGTACATCAACGCCGACTGGGTCCGCATCATGGACACCCTGGCGAGCGCGGTGCGCGCCACCGGGAACCTCAATCCGATTCTGCTTGGGGCGCCGTGCTGGGGGCAGGATCTCGGCAGCATCCCCACCTACTTCCCCGACGCCAAGTTCAGCTATGACGCAGATATGGCCCCGGCGCTGCAAAGCACGCACGGCAACGTCATCGTGGAGCAGCACAACTACGGCGCGTACGACATGTACTCGACGGCCGACAAGCTCGCCGGCTATGTCGACAACGTGCGCGCAGCGGGTCTCACTCCGCTGATCGGGGAATTCGGCTACACCATCGACCGGTCGAGCACCGCGGGGACCTTCGAGGCCAACTACGCCGCCGCGCAGGCCGTGCTCGAGGTGGCCCGCGACGACGGCGTCGGCGCACTGTGGTGGCACGCGACGCACGGCGACAACTACTCGCTGAAGGCCGACGGGAGCGCCTTCTGGACCGGAGGACCCGACAGTGGGCTCTCCGACGCGGGGACGAAGCTGTGGCAGCTCGCCCACCGGTCCGGCTAGCGGCTTACGGCTTCCGCTCGCCCACCTGGCGCGCCGGCGAACCGACCACGATCGCGTTCTCCGGAACGACCCCGCGAACCACCGAGTTGGCACCGACGACGGCACCCGAGCCGATCCGAGCGCCCGGCACGATGATGCAGCCCGCCGCGATCCACACGTCGTCGCCGATCTCGACGCCGGTTCCGGACCAGTCCTGGTCGACGATCGGCACCCCGGCGCGGGTGCCGTGGTTGCTGCCGACGACGGTCACGTTCTGCGCAAGCAGGCAGCGGGCGCCGATGGTGATCGGGGCTCCGGCTGTCCGGATGTTCCCGAACTCTCCGATGTAGGTCTCGTCGCCGATCTCCAGCCGCGAGCCGGCGAGTCCGCCACCGTCGACGACGACGATGCTGGTCGGGCCGCTGATGCTGACCCGCTCCCCCAGCCGGATCCGGCCCGGGTCGCCCACGATGCCCACCTTGCGGCTGATCGCCGCGGTGGGATACCTCAACCGCAGCGCCACAAGGGCCCGCACGGCGTTGATGTCGGCCCGCAGGTCGCGAGCGACGGACTTGGCCAGCCCGATCGAAGAGCGAGAAATAGAGGTCACCGCACAGATGCTAGCATCGCGTGTCGCGCCCACCCGGTGGCCGCCGACGACCCCGATCAAGGGCCCGTCCACATTTCGGTACACCATCGGTTTCGTTTTTGACAGCCCTTGGCGTTCAGGCATACTGGGCAAGGTAAATATCCTCGGGGGAGGGGTCATCACGGGAGCCACGTGCACCACGCACGCGATTCCTGAGGTGAATCAGCAGGACTCATATGCGGCTCAACCTGTTCCGACCCCAGAACGACAGGAACCCCGCTCATGACTGACGCTTATCTCTCAGTTGTGCCCCCATCGGCGAAGTCCTTCATGATCTGTTCGACGGGCGGCCACCTGTCGGAGTTGCTCCGCCTCGAGGAGCGCATCGGCGTCAATCCGGACTCCCTGTGGCTGACCTTCGACACGCTGCAGGCCCGGCAAATGCTGCGCGGCCGCCGCGTCCACTACCTCCCGTACATCGGTCCTCGTGATCTCCGCGGCACCCTGGCGGCCATCCCCGAGATGTGCCGCCTGCTCCGCGCCGAGCGGTTCGACGTCGCCCTCAGCACGGGGGCCGCGATCGCCACGTCAGCCCTTCCCACCGCCGCCCTGCACGGCATCCGGGCCGTCTACGTGGAGAGCGTCTGCCGGGTTCGTGGCCCGTCGGCCACCGGCCGGATCCTGCAGCGGCTCCCCGGCATCTCTCTCTACACGCAGCACGCCCAGTGGGCGAACCGCCGGTGGCAGGCGTGCGAGAACATCCTGTCCGACGTGCACAGCGAGCCTGCCGATCCGCAGGCCACGCCCCAGCGCCTCTTCGTCACCCTGGGCACCATTCGGGGGTATCGGTTCGATTCCATCATCGACTCCGTGCTGGCCAGCGGGTATGCCAACGAGAACACGGTGTGGCAGCTCGGCGACACCGATCGGGCCGACGATCTGCCCGGCACCGTCCATGACTATTTGACGCCCAGTAGTTTCGTGGCCGCCGCCACGGAGGCCGACGTCGTTGTGACGCACGCCGGTGTCGGCACGCTGCTCGAGCTGCTGTCCATGGGCATCTATCCCGTGCTGGCGATCCGTCGGGCCGCTCGCAACGAGCATGTCGACGACCATCAGACCGAAATCGCCGAGCTGGTCAATGGCACCGACCTCGGGATCGCGGTCGACGGCCCGGACCTCACCGCGAACGTTCTCGAGCGGGCCGCCCGTCGGCGCGTCGTCGACGAGTCGGGCGTGGCCCACTAGGCACCTTGCCCTGCAGTTAGGGCCGTACAGCTTGTCCGGCTACGCTAGTGCGCGGCGTCGAGGCGACACCTCGTTTGTCGTGCCCAAATAACGTGACATCAAACAGTCCCCTCATCGGGGACACAGGGGGAAATTGAAGTGAATAGTACCGAATATCGCGAGAGCGAGCCGTTCACCCAAGCAGCCATTGGCCCGCTTGCCGCCTGGCGGCGCCACTGGGTCAAGGGCGTCGCGGCCGCCGTGATCGGCGCCATCGTCGGTGTGGCCGCAGGTTTCGCGATGCCGGTGTCCTTCACGGCGGAGGCCCGTGTGGCCGTCGGCGCGGGCGACCTCACCTCGGGTGCGGTGGCCGGCTACCCGCTCGCCGCCGCGGGACTCGCTTCCAACTACGCCCGGTACGTGAACGACCGCGGCGTCGCGCAGATCGACGTGCCGGCGGGCGTCACGCTGTCCGCCTCCCAGATCCCGGAGTCCAACGTCATCCGGATCGAGGCCGTCTCCGCCGATGCGGCCGCCGCTACCTCCGCTGCCAACACCGCAGCTGAGGAGCTGGTGAACCTCGTCAACGCCGGTGGCCGGCAGTCGATCGACGACGTGTTCGCCGCGTTCACCGACGCCGCCAAGGAAGACGCCAAGAACCAGACGCAGCTGACCGCCGCGCAGCGCGATCTGGACCTCCTCCTCAACGACGAAGACGCCAAGAACGACGCCATCAAGGCCGCGCGCGACAAGGTGACCGAGGCGTCCGCGAACGCCGCCGCCACCTCCGCGAAGGCCGGGGCGCTGCGTCAGAAGTACGCCAACCTGGTGGACGGCGCCAAGACCGCGGCCAACCTCCAGCTCATCCGCACCTCGAACGACGTGGCCTCCAACCGGAAGAGCCGCCTCTCCCAGCTGGGCCTCCTGGGCCTGATCGCCGGCGCGGGCGCCGGCCTGGTCATCGCCCTCGGGATCGAGCGTCGAGGCACCTCGGCCGCCACCGCGAACAAGAAGGCGACCGGACGCGCCGGTGAGTGACGTGTCGACGTCCGCACCACGCCGGGCGCTGCCACAGAGCGTTCCACGGATCGGCCCGCGGGAGCCTGCCTACGTCTGGCTCCTGCTGATCGGGCTGGTCTTCACGATGTTCACCGGCCACACTGACGCGATGGGCCTGCCCATCCCGCTGGACCGGCCGCTCATCGCGCTCGCGATGCTGCTGTGGTTCCTCGATCCGGCCCGCGACCGTCTGAGGATGCGAGCCTTCTATGTGATCGCCGGCGCCACCGTCGTGTGGACCGCGCTGTCCTGGATGTCCACCTGGCCGGCCGCCGACTCTCAACCCGCCTTCGCGCTGCTCGACCGGATCATCGTCCCGCTCTTGATGTTCCCGCTGGGCGCCGCGGTCTTCGCCACCAGCCACCGCCGGGAGCTGCTGCTCCGCACGCTGACGCTGATGGGGATCTACGTCGGCTTCACCAGCCTGATGGAGTTCGTCGGCCTCCGCTCGCTGCTGTTCCCCCGCTACATCGCCTTCGCCCCCATCAAGACCGACGACTTCCGTCCCGGCGGCCCCTGGCTGGCTCCCGAGCCGCTCGGCATGGTGTCGGTGCTGGCGATCTTCGCGGCTGGCCTGCTCGTGCACATCAGCACGCAGCGGCTGTGGCGCGTGCTCGGGGCGATCGGCGTCGTCAGCGGCATGATCGGCGCGGTCGTCTGCCTGACCCGATCCAGCTGGATCTCCGCGATCCTCGCCGGCCTGGCCGTGGCCATCCTCGTCCCTCGGCTGCGCCGTCGGCTGGTCTGGATCGTGGCGCTGATCGCGATCATCGGCACCCTGTTGCTGATCGTCTTCCCGGAGTTCCGCGACGCCCTGGCCACCCGCCTCTTCACCGAGCGCTCGGTCTACGACAGGCAGAACACCAACGCCGCCGCGCTGCAGATCATTCAGCAGCTTCCGCTCTTCGGCATCGGCTGGGCCCAGTTCATCCATGAGAACGTGTTCTGGGTGCGCCAGGCGGACACCTATCCGGTGACCACCGTGACCATCGAGGTGCACAACGTGTTCCTGTCGCGCGCCGCGGAGACCGGCGTGCTGGGCGCCCTGCTGTGGATTCTCAGTTTCGTCACCGGACCCTTGCTGGGCCTGCTCGCGAAGCCGGGCGCAGCCTGGTCGCGGCACTGGAAGCTGGTCGGCCTCGCCGCCTTCTTCGTCTGGGTCGTTCCGTCGATGACCAGCCCCAACCCCTATCTGACACCGAACTACCTGGTCTGGCTGATCTGGGGAATCGCCGCCCGCGGCATCCTCATCGACCTGCCGCGCTCTCCGGAGGCGTCCCCCTCCCCCGTCGCGGACTAAGTCCTCAGCCCGTAAACACCGAGCGGCGCCGGCCTTGATTGGCCGGCGCCGCTGGGTTTGCGGTCAGGACTCCGCTCAGGAAGCAGCCTTGTACTGCGCAGCGATGGTGCTTGCGCTCAGCGCGGTGTCGTAGACGGCGAACTCATCCACCGACGCCGCCACGAAGGAGCTGCTGGGCTTGCTCGGCCACCCGCTGAGGTTGCCACCACCGAGCCGCCAGTAGCCCGACCCCGGCTGCGCCTCGGCCGTGCTGTTGCTGGCGATCAGGGCGCCGTCGACGTAGAGCTTCATGCCCTCAGCACCCTGGGTGGCCGTCACCATGTGCCAGGCACCGTCGTTGTACGCCTTGGAGCTCGTCAGGACCGAGACCTTGGTGGAGTAGGTGCCGAAGACCAGCGTGCCGGCGTTGGTCATGTAGACCATACGGTCGTAGCGCGAGCCCATCCCGTTCTGGGTGCTCTCGAACCCGGCGAGCTTGCCGCCCGCGGTGGTCTTGGTCTTGAACCAGAACTGCGTGCTGAACGACTTGGACGGCGTGGTGGTGGCCGTGCTGGCCACCAGCGAGTCCCACTTGCCCTGCGTGGCCACGGCGGTGTCGCCCTTGATGACACCGTCCGCTCCACCGACGACACCGTTCAGGAATCCGGTGCGGCCGTTGCCGCTGGCGTCGGCGACGGTGTCGCCCTTGTCGGACAGCTTCCAGTAGAGCGACGGCTTGGCGGCCTTGACCGCGGCGGCGTAGCCCGCGTCGGACGGCGTGCTCGGAGACGGCGAGGGCGACGGCGTGGGCTTGGGCGACGGGGAAGGCGACGGCGTCGGCTTGGGCGACGGAGCCGGCGTAGCGTTCGGCGACGGCGCGGAGCTTCCGCTCACCGGCGCGCGGTAGTTCATCGGGAGCGCGACGAGCTTCTCCAGCGGGAAGGCGACCTCACCCTTGCTCTTGTCGCCGGCCATCTCGGCCCAACCCGCACGACCACGGAAGATCGTCGGGTACTTGTCGACCGAGAGGGCGATCGGGTTCTCGGCGGCGAAGCTGACCGCACCCGAGGTGTCGGTGATGATGATGCCGTACTCCTGCGCAGCCTTGGCGATGGTCTTGGCGGCCGGGGACAGCTTCATCGCGTCGATGTCGAGGTTGGCCGGCAGCCGCAGCATCTGACCGATGGACAGCTCGTTCCCGGTCGACCAGCCGTCGGTGCGGACGGCGGGCCAGGAGATGCTGCCCTTCTTGGTGTGCGGGATGGCCAGGCCGACCACGTGGTCGATGCGGCCGTTCAGCAGCTCCTGCTCACGGATGGTCGTGGCCCACTTCGCCATGCCGCTGGCGGAGGCACCGAAGGTGCCGCTGAAGACGCCGAGCGACTTGTTGGTCTCGGTGATCTTGCCGCCCCAGCAGGCTTCCCACTTGGAGCCGTTCTTGCGGACGCGCCACAACTCCACCAGCTCCTTGCTGTCGGGGTTGTAGATCGCCACGCTGCCGTCGGTGGAAGGATCAGGCTGCAGGTCCTTGGGGATGTGGACGTTCTTCAGCTGCGCGTTGAGGTAGACCGCGTAGCTGGCGCTGCTCGACTGGCAGTGCCAGGCCGTGATGTCGTAGACCGGGTCGGAGTTGCGGGCCACGTACAGCGGCGTCGAGTACTTATCGGTGTTGATCGCGATGCTCGGCGTGGTGGGGGTTCCGTAGTACTTGTGGGCCTGAGCCTTGAGGCTCGACACCATCGCACTGGAGTTGGAAGCCGCCGGGGTGGAGCTGGGCAGCTTCTGGTAGAAGGGCGAGTTCGATGCGAAGACGCGCGACGAGACAGGACGGCTGTCTGTACCAGAGCTGCTCTTCGCATCGGCGGACAGAGGTGAGGATAACGCGAGTGCGGCGGCACTGAGCGCTACCAAGGCGGCTCGACTGAGCTTGGACATTGGGGGTGGTCCAATCGTGAGGGTTGACCGGGGACTCCCGGATGACTGTTAACGGTGCGTACGAAGCGCATCGAAAGCTTAACGCAAACTGAGGACACGCTGAAACCGGGCCGAGCTATCGGCCCCGTCGCCGCCAAATATCGGCGCCCGGCGGGCGATTGATGACCTATCAGACCTTGTCAGAACCGCTTTGGTCTCGACGACCATCGAGCGACACGCCGGACCGAAACGCCGTAGAAACCTGAGAAACACCCAAGAAACCTGAGAACCACTGGTGCCGAACATGAAAATCGCCGCCCCACCAGACGGCGGGGCGGCGATCAAGGCGTCAGGGTCAGCGCCGGAACTTCGCGCGGGCTTGGTCGAACAGGACACGCAGGCGGCGGAAGCCCACGATGTAGACGACATAGGCCAGCAGCGCGGGAGCAGCCGCCGCGCCGAGGGTCAACAGGGCCAGGGCCCCGTAGGGCACGTAGGTGCCCACGATGTAGTGTGCGACCGCCCAGCAGGACAGTCCCGAGAACGCGCTGGCGAGCAGTGCGCTGAACCACGGCACCTCGCTCCACGGCGTCGGGAGCGGCGTATCCACGCGGCGCTGCCCCACCCACGTGAGATAGGTCGCGGCGCAGATCGCCGCGATCAACGTCGCACTGATCGTCCCCACCACTCCGAACGAGAGGATCAGCGGGAAGGTCAGCGACAGGTTGATCACCATGTTGATGAGGTCGTAGGACAGCGTCAGGCCCGACCTGCCCAGCCCGTTCAGCCAGAACCGCTGAACCATCATGGCGAGGTTCACGCCGTAGGCGAGCAGGACCACGGCGGCCACGTGGCCGGGCAGGTCGCTGCCCAGGTGCAGCCACGCCGTGACGCCGAAGCTCGCAGCGGGGACACCCACGGCGATCCAGCCGGCGATCAGCCGGACCCAGAGCCGCTGAATCTTGACGACCTGCTCGACGGCACCGGCAGCACCGTGTTCGCCGATCGCTCGGGTGATGTTGGTGTCGATGGGGACGGTCGCGTTGAACGGCACCCCGCGCATCGTGTTGGCAAAGCTCGCGCCGGTTCCGAACATGGTCATCTGCGGGGCGGCGAACCGGCCGACGAACAGCGAGTCGCCGTAGTCGGCCAGCAGCGTCAGCGTGCCCGAGATCTGGACCTTCCAGGCGTAACCGAAGAACTCCTTCAGCAGGCTGCGCGGCACGAAACGCACCGCCGACCAGTCCAGCCGACGCAGGGCCGCCGGGATCACCATCAGCGTCGGGAAGACCTGCTGCGCGATGAACGCCAACGCGATGCCGACAAGCCCGGTGCCGTTGTGCACCGCCAGCACCATGCCGGTGGCGTAGGCGAAGAAGCCCAGCAGGTCGCCGAGCGCGGTGAACCGGAACAGGTTCGACGTGAGCAGCACCTGGGTGAACAGCCCTCGGACCTGGGCCACGCCGGCCAGGATGATCATCACCCGAAGCAGGAACACGGCGCCGTCCGGATCCTCCGCCGAACCGGGGAAGAAGCCCATGATCTGCGGCGCGGCAAGCAGCAACAGGGAGCAGAGCACCGTCGCCGCGGCGGCCATGATCACGAACAGCGTCGTCAGCAGGGAGGTCAGCGTGGCGCGGTCGCCACGGCCCGTGTAGATGCCGAAGTAGCGGCGCGAGCTCGCCCCGACGCCGCCGTCGACGCTGCCGATGAACTGCTGGAGCACCGCGATCAGCAGGAAGACGCCGTACAGCCCCGTCCCGAATCCGTGGATCAGGAAGGGGGTCAGCGCGAGATTGAAGACCAGCGGCGACATCTGGGCGAGCGCCTGCCAGCCCGTGCCGCGAGCGAGCCTTCGTGCGAGGCTGGGCTCCGGTTGCTTCTCCGACTCCGTCATCAGCTGCTCGTCAGTCACAGGCGCCCCTTCGCCACTTTATGCAGTGGCAACCAACTCGGCAGTGAGTCCAGGACGGGCGCGGCCAGGCCCGCAACGCGCGCGTTGCGCCGCAGGTTGCCGTAGAGGGGGTAGTCCTCGGCAGCCACCTTCAGCAGGGATGCGGCTTCGCGGAAGTCACCGGCAGCCCAGGCCTCCCGCGCGCGCAGCCGAAGGCGGGTCGGCGAGCCGTGAGCGGCACGAGACTCGATGAACGCCCGGTCCCGAGGGCTGAAGGCGTCGTTCAGGCCCGTCGCGATGCCGTCGAACAGCGCGTCCTCGGCGTCCATCATCGCCTCCGCGTTGGACGAGAGGTTGCCTTCGCCGTGGCGGCGGTACAGGGCCGTGGGCTCGGTCTGGAACGCCACGCGCCAGCCGGAGATCATCGCCCGGAGCCAGTACTCCCAGTCCTCGCAGCGACGCAGCTCATCGGTGAACGGGCCGATCTCGTCGAACATGCGGCGGGGGAACACCGAGAAGATCGAGACGAAGTTCATCTGGAAGATCGCTTCGCGCTGCTGCTCGGGGGCGATCACGCCGAACGGGGACACGCCGTAGTCCACCAGGCCGTCGTCGGTCAGCAGGCTGGCAGCACAGGTCACCCAGCTGCGATCCGGCGCCTTCTCCAGCACCTCGACCGCCTTGGCCACGTAGTTCGGCAGCAGCACGTCGTCGGAATCGCAGAGGGCGAGGACGTCGCCGGTCGCCGCGCTGATTCCGGTGTTCCGCGCCGCGGCCTGGCCCGCGTTGGGCTGCTGGAGCAGGACGATGCGATCGCCGAATCCGCTCGCAATCCGGTACGTGTCGTCGGTTGACCCGTCGTCGATCACCACCAGTTCCACGTCGGAGTAGGTCTGGCTCAGCACCGCGCTGATCGCCGCCCCGATATACTCGCCCGCGTTGTACGCGGGCATGAGGACACTCACTCTAGGCACGTTGGTTTTCCCCCAATTTGGAACTTCCGGCGGGATCCAGTCATGCCCCACCCACTCAACACTCGCGACATCGTATCAGCGCAGGCTCCGAGCCAGCGTCCCCGCTCGTCACGCGGGCGTTGCGGCGTCTCCCGCCTTCTGCCGGCGCTCTTTCCGCTTCGTCGGCTTGTTCGGTTTCTGGCCGAAGATCGGCCAGCTGACCCACGGATAGCGGGCAAAGGTTCGCTCCACCCAGATCGGCAGCGCGATGGCGAGCGGAAGGCCGATCGCCGTGCGGATCCAGGCGTTGTCGATGCCGATCCGGGGCATTACGCCCATGCCGAACGAGATGGCCCAGTTGTGCAAGATGTAGACGCCAAACGAGTACAACCCGATCGTGCTCAGGAGCTTGTTCTCCAGCACCTTCCGCAGCGCGAACAGCACGAAGATCGCCAGGTATCCGACGATCGACTTGGTCAGCCGGTCGAGCTGCGGCGTGACGGCGATCAGCTGCGGCAGCAGGTCGTAGCGGACCACGACGCGCAGCGCGAAGAAGACTACGAAGCCTCCGGCGGCCCAGGGCAGCATCCGGCGCTCGAAGGCCGGCGTCGAGAACCTCTTGAACCCGACGCCGAGGAGGAACGGGCCGAACAGCCACAGTCCGCGCCCGTAGTTCAGGAGGCCGTCGTCGAGCTGAACGTTCAGCAGCACGTAGGCCGCGGTCACGGCGACCCACACCGCCGTCCAGCGCGACAGGGGGTTCAGCCAGCCGAGGATGTCTAGCACGCCGACGGCGAGGAAGCACCACATGATGGCCTGCAGGAACCAGTACGGGTCGACGTCGGCGTAGAGCCAGAAGTGCGGGAGCCCGGACAGTTCGGTCTTGATCCCGTCGCCGGGGCCGACCATCTGCCACAGGAAGTAGATGGTGCCCACCACCAGGAACGGCACCAGCAGGCGCTTGAACTTGCCACGCACCAGGTTCGGGTACTGGCTCCACGACGAGATCGGCCGCAGCGCGTAGACGTAGCCGGAGAGCACCGCGAACATGGGCATCCGGACGTCGCCGAGCAGCTTCATGACGACGTTCCACCAGCTCGACTGCGCGGTCAGCGCACCACCGGCAGGGCCGGATTCCGAGACGTGGTACAGCACCATCAGGATCAGCACGATCCCGCGCAGGGACTGGATGCTCAGGTCTCGGCCACCACCAGGTGCAGGAGCGGGCGTCGAGGACGGCTGCAGGGCCGCGGGGTCGTTCGTCTGGGTCATACCGCACCTCCGGGCGCGCAGGTCACTGCCGCACGCGAGGACTCGTCAGCGTGTTGAGGTTCCCTCATCTGTGTTTTCTCCGATTAGCCCACGAATAGTTAAGTGGTCATAGCCGGACCGTGCCGATCGATCGGGACTCATGGCCCCCGTATCTATCCCCCGCACGCGCGAGTGTCACGGTCTTTCCGGTACCTCGAGGTCTGGACCGCTGGGCCCGACCACCGCACATGGCGACGGCCTCGAGGCTGAGAAGGGGCTGCCGAGCGATGAGTGAGGTGCGCCGTCCGGGGGGTGACGAGCCGACCTACGGAGCGCTACGAGCCTCTCACCAGTCCAGTCTCTACGTCGCGCCCAAAGGGCGCACCGCATCGTCTCACAGTGCCGGACCGTACACAAAACGCCGCGGTGACTCAGGAGACGGGCCCCTCGCCCGCGGTACCGGCCGCGTCGACCTTCATCCCTGTTGCCGGTGACAAGGACCGCGACACTCGAGATCCGGGCTACGGATACACCGTGTGCTAGCCTTTCGCCGACACATGTTGTTCGGGAAACCGTGAGTCTTGGGGTCGTTCTCACACCCAACGAACGGTACCCATCCGACCTGAACGCCGCACGCCGGCCCAGCCTGAAATCAATCGTCTATGCGCTCTTACCCACCAGCCTGCACCGACCGAGGCCCGCAGTTCCTGAATCGCTCGATTGCCCATGTCCGGTAGCAACCGAATGGAGTCTGGGGACGCCGGGGCGCGGGGTGATCTCGGCGGTCAGCCACGGCGCGCCATGTCTTCGGAGCAGATCGTGACCAACAAACCACCCGCCGCGGGCCGCTCGCGACTCGCCTCCCTCGACCGACTCCGGGTGGCCGCCGCCGCCGCAGTGGTGCTGGTGCACGTGTCCGCCGTCGGCTGGTACTCGGAGGCGCCGACGTCGGTCGACTGGCAGGTGGCGAACGTCTACGGCTCGCTGAGCCGGTGGTGCGTTCCCATCTTCTTCATGATCTCGGGCGTGCTGTTCCTCGCTCCGCAGCGCACCGACTCGCCGAAGAAGATCTGGCGCCAGTACATCTGGCGGCTGTTCGTGATGTATGTCTTCTGGAGCTTCACCTACGCGCTCGTCAACGTGGTCATGTCGCGCAAGTGGGACCTGCACTACATGCTCCATGAGCTCTGGGCCGGCTATTACCACTTGTGGTACCTGCCCGCGATGGCCGGCGTGTACGCCCTGATTCCGCTGCTGCAGCGGATCGCCCCCGTCCGCTCACTCCTGCGGTATGCGGCCCTCCTGACCGGCGTCGCCAGCATTCTGCTGCCGACCACGGCGATCATCCCGGTTGTCGGCCCCCACTGGGCCGACCTGGTCGACCGGGTCGGCCCGTACCTGGTTGCCGGATTCCCGTTCTACTTCATGCTGGGTCACCTGCTGCATGAATCGGCGCACGAGTTGCCGCGCTGGGTGCGTCCGGCGTCCTACGTCGGCATCGTGGTCGGGATCGCGATGACCGCTCTCGGTACCTCGCTGCTTTCGCTGCAGAAGGGCGTCGGCGACGGCTCGATGTACGGCTACCTGAACCTCGGCGTCGCGCTGATGTCGGTCGGTGTGTTCCTCGCCTTCCACGACGCCGGCGGCACCACGCAGACCGGGCCGCGGCTGGCAGAGCTCTCGCGCTGGACCCTGCCGATCTACCTGATCCACCCTGCACTGGTGCGGCTGATCGAGGAGTTCCACATCTCCCCCGGCATGCTTCCCACCGCGATCGGCATCCCGCTGATCTGGATCGTGGTCCTTGCGCTGAGTGCGTTGATCAGCGCCGTGATGGTGCGGATCCCCTTCGTCAAGTCCTGGCTCGTCTAGAACCACCCTGACGGGTCGCGTCGTGACCCATCCGGACGAGCCGCCGTTGCCGTTCGGTCCATGAGACCATCAATGCGGCTGGGTGCGTCGCTCTGGCGACGCACGCAGCCGCAGTAACCGGAAGTCGGCGACGAATCCGACGGAGGCAGCCGCACTAACCCGAAAGCCCCTCAAACGCCGCACCAACCAGGGCAACCCGGGCCGCGTGCCGTTTGGGCACCTCAACCAGATCTCAGGCTCTGCTACTCGCCTGTCGATCCGTCGAGCTCTTCACGGAGGATGTCGAGATGGCCGAGATGTCGCGCGGTCTCTTGAATCATGTGAATGACCACCCAGCGAGCGTCCATCACCTCGCCGCGACCATCGTCGAACCGGTCGTCGAGATCGTGCCGCGCCAGGATCCGGCGCGACCGCTCACACACTTCGCGATAGCGGGCGATCACGGTCTCGACCGTCTCCCCCGGATCGATCCTGAAATCTGCGTCGGGATCGTCCGCGGTGCTGAACAGCAACGGCTCCCCCGTCGCGTCGAGCCGTTGAGCAAACCAGGCGTGTTCCACCTGCGTCAGGTGCTTCACCACGCCGAGGGGACTCATCGCGGACCTCACCGGACGGGACGACGCCGACGCCTCGTCGAGTCCCGCCACCTTCATGGTCACCGTCGCACGCAGGAAGTCCAAGCACCCTGCGAGGGCGGCGCGCTCGTCGGCAACCGTGGGCGTGCCCACTCGCTCTCTTGACATGTCCCACACGCTAGTCCTCCGCCAGCGCCCATGGGCTCATCAATGCGGCTGCGTCCGTCGCTCTGGCGACGCACCCAGCCGTATTAACCACAAATCAGCGACGAAACCGACGGACGCAGCCGCACTAGCCCGAAGACGGACGCGACGAGGCCCCGCCGACGTGGTCGGCGGGGCCTCTCAGACAAAAGTGGTCCTCCGCAGAAGCCTCTCAAACCCCTCCGCTCCACTCAGATCACTCATCGCCCGCAGTCAGCGCAAGACGCCCTCGCCCGCTACTTGCTCCGAACGACCTTCCCGACGCGATCAACGCGGCCCAGTTCCAACCCGAGTCCTAAAATCTCAAACTCGTCTGAGCTACCCGCAGCGTCAAAAGCTCGTCGACGCCTACGCATCCGGGATGCCCGTGAAGCAGATCGCTGACCGCTTCGAAGCCCACCGAACCACGATCACCAGGATCGCCTCCAGCGGCGGAGTCACCATGCGCAACCAACCCTCGCCCCACGCCGGAGCAGCAAGAACCAACCTCGCGACTGGCCGCCGCAAGGTCCTCAATCCAGGCACTCACTTCGCCAGCGGCGCCCTTCAAGTGACAACCCGACGCCACCAGAGGCGGCCGCTCGGCCGTAGTCGTCCTTCCAGTGAGCGTATGCGACAAGGGCCGGCGCCAGTTCCTTGCCGGTCGCCCGAGCTCGGCCTCCTCGGCGGCCCTGGCGACCCTGGCCTTGAAGACGACGATAGCTGCCTCTCGCACCTCCGCCTAGTGTCGGCATACCGGCCGTCGCGACGAGGTGGGCTCAACGTTGGTGCCTCAGAAGTCAAAGTCCTCAAGGTAGCCGTAGTAGTCGGCGTCGTCTTCTCCGGCGTCGTACTCCGGTATGACCTCTTCCAACCGTGTCAGGAGCGCACGCCCCACGCGGCCGTCGATCGAGGCGATGTATCGAGCTAGCCCGAGCAGGTGGCGACGGTAGTGCCCAAGATGCTCGCCAGAGAAGTCCCTCATGTAGGTCTCGTAACCCACCGCCTCGATCATTCGCACGATCCACCTAAGGCTCCGTTTAAGGTCCCGCGGAACGTGCGGCCGTGCAGAGTCGCCCACATACAGGCCGGTGACGTACTGCGGACCTCCACGACGCATGAAGGCAGTCTTCGTTTCATTGACGGTCCAACCGTGTGTCGCCAGTTCGGCTCGAACCTTGTCCGCGAACGCGTCGCCGTCTTCTCGCGTGGCCAACGAGCCGGAGAAGACCAGGTCATCGACGTATCGGGTGAAGACGAGATTGTTGTCCAGCGCGAGCGCGCGAATCGCCTCATCCGTTTCGGCCATCACCAGGTTTGAGAGTAGCGGGCTCGCGCTCACTCCGATTGCCAGACCGCCATTGACGCACACTAAGCGAGCCACAAGTGTTGCGGCATCGCTGGCGAATCCGTGGACCTGAAGACTGCGGATGATGCGGTCGTCGCTGATCGACGGAAAGAACTTCTTAATGTCGATACGAAGAACGCAGTCCTTGTCGAGATGATTTCTTGCGTTCTCTAGGGTTGAGCGTCCTTTGATAAAACCGTACACGAAGTGCGGCGGTTGGTAGGCGATTCGCGTTTTCAAAAAGCGATGGAGCTCCTTGCCCACAGTCGCCCACCACGGCCGCGGCACGTAGATCGTGTGTCCGCGGCGTTCGCGAATAATGTATGCGTCGCCGTCCTCGATCGTGATGATCAAGGCTTCGAGGTGCTCCTGCCCAGCTCCCAGCGCCGCGCAGACTTGATCAACGGAGATCATGGCACCCGTTCGGGGTGAGGGTGCGTCCGTAGAATCTCATAGCGAGCAACGCGTGCGCACCCGCACACATTTTGAGCGCACCCCCACCTTGAGCCGAGACTATCACAGCGCCAGCCTGCTGGCTCGGGTTGAAAGAACACCCGTCTCGAACGACTTGAGCAGCGAGACGGACGATTCGAGGGCTGCGAAGTTCCGGTAGGCATAATCTCGACCGTCCCGGCGCGCGCCAGCCTGCAACCATTTCGATGCGGTCAACAGGTAGAGGTCGATGATCGAGGTGGCCATCGGCTCATTCTTCGGGACCATCGCGATGGTGACGTTTGCGCCGATGGGAACGGCCGACTTGAGCCTCGCTCGTGCCAGTGCTCGTTCCACGATCGTCGCTAGGTGTGGGCGCAACTGGTCGTTCTCCTCAATCTTGAGCGCTATTTGCGAGTGCTTCCTGAACCGGATGATAATGTCGGTGAGCAGCACGAGGTACATCAGCACGAGTCGCGGGCCCTCCGCGAGGTCTGGCATCCGGGTGCGGTCGCTGGCGAGCATGAACACCTTAAAGTCAAGACGCGAGGCAAGGAAGTCCACGAGGGCAACCTGAACTTCCAGCGGCATCTGCGTGCCATGGAACCCTCGCCGCTTGAACTCGGCGAAGCTCGGAAGCCCGTCGAAACGCGTCTCCTGCGCCGCCCATCGTCGATAGAGCGCCTGCATCTCCGCTTCAATGGAATCGATCTCGGGCCCCACCGCGACTCCCCCGACCAGTAGCAGGTCGTCGGGATTGCCGTTGCCCGACTCGTCCATCAGCAGTTGCATCGGCCCGAACTCTGGTCGTCCGGCGTGACGTTGAAGGACTCGTCTCCGGCTAAGCACTGAACGCATGTCCCGATTCTCGCACCGGCACAAGCCCAGTCGCGGACAAACAGACCAATTTCGGATGGTTCGCCGAACACACCAACATTGATACCGAGCGGCTGACCTTTGCCGCCGCGCTCAACACAGCACAGCGGATGGCCGCCGCGAAACTGCCACACCACCGCCAAGCGCAGCAGCGTCGACCCCGTGGGGGTCCACGCTGCCTAGAACAAACGGCTTCGTCGAACACCTTGTTTTCTAGCATGGTCGCCATGGTGATCCTCCGTAGAAGCCTCTCAAACCCCTCCACACCACTCAGATCACTCATCACCCGTAGCCAGCGGAAGACGTGCTCCCCCAGCGCTCGGCCCGAACGACCTTCCCGACGCGATCAACGCGGCCCTGTCGCAACCCAAGCACTCAAGTCTCAAACTCGGTCGAACTACCACAACGTCGGAAGCTTGTCGACGCCTACGCGTCTGGGTTGCCTGTGAAGCAGATCGCTGACCGCTTCGAAGTCCACCGAACGACGGTCACCAGGATCGCCGTCCGCACTGGAGCCACAGTACGAAAACGCGTCATGCCCAGCGATGAGCCGCGTTACTCACATCGACTTGAATCAATATCGTCTAGAGTCTATCCTGACGGTGTGTCTTGGGACGTGCGACTCTGGGAGGATGTGGAGTCGTGGGTCTTGGGACTCGATGACGAGACCTACCACCTGGTCGCGGCCGCGATCACCCGACTGGAGTCCGAAGGACCCACGCTCGGACGGCCCACCGCTGACCGGATCAAAGGCTCTCGCCATCACAACATGAAGGAACTGCGCCCCGGCTCGGCAGGACGAAGCGAGATACGAATCCTGTTCGCCTTCGACCCGAAGCGACGAGCCATCCTCCTCGTCGCGGGAGACAAGGCAGGCAGATGGAAGCAGTGGTACACCCAGAACATCCCTATAGCCGATGACCGATTCGACGAGTGGCTCGACAGCGAGGAGGACTGAGATGAGCAAGACCAAGACCGCTTCTTGGAGTGACGTGCGCGTCAAGCGCCCCGTCGATGATGCCGTAGTCGCCAACCATGTCGCCCGAATGGAGGCCGAGGAGCGCGCCTACCGACTCCGCGAAATCCGCGAGGAGCAGGGCGTGACCCAGAAGGAACTCGCCGACCGTATGTCACTCACGCAACCGACCATCTCCGCCCTTGAGTCCGGCGACCTCGACCGCTCCGGTCTGGCCACGCTGAAGGCGTACGTCGAAGCCCTCGGCGGCACCGTCGAAGTCACCGCCACCTTTGGCAACCGCAAACTCGTACTCTCGTCTCGCGCGTAGGACGGTCTCAAGAGCAGCCCACGAAGGCCAAATGCCTCGCCCCGGGGCCGAGTTGACTCGACTGGGGAGCGGTGCGCGGTCAGTCCCAGTCTTCGAGAGCAAACAAGAACTTGTCGAGACAGCGCTCAAGTACGAGGGCGCTCAGGTCCTCATGGCACCGACGAACCTGCTGCAGTGTAAGGTCGTGTGGAAGCTCAACTTGTGCAAGCGAAGCAGGTAGGTTAGCGCGAACGACCTCCAATCGCTCGCGCGCCAGGGTGATAGCTTGCGCCTCCGCCGTCTTGTCCAGGCCATGCGGTTCGAACCCGTACGGCGTACTCAGAAACAACCGATACGCATCGCCGCCCGCCTCACCGGGCAGGGCCTCCATGAGTGCTGCGGCAACCAAGGCATCAAGGCTCGGCTGGCCCTCACCCTTGCGTGCAGCATCTTCAGCGGTGACGTTCATAAGCCGTACGACAGCTAGACGCTGCCACGCCTCAATTTCACCGCCGCCGCGCGCCGCCCAAACGTCGCTTGCCGCAACGAAATGGGCAACCTCCACCGGTGACGCAAACCCAGGTCCCCCGCAGGTTGCGCATGCTCCCCAGACGGGTGAGAGCCGCACCTGCCACCACGGCCATGTGCCCAACTGCTCCCCCGGTTTCGGTCTCGCAACATGGTGGCAACTGACCGCATGCAGCTTTACCCCACCCGTTTCGGCGAGTTCGAGCCGAATCCAGCCCAACACTTCGCATGCGCGCTCCGAGCGATCGGAGTACCTGTATGAGCGCCTAGAACTGGCCGGTAACGGAGGAACGAACGGCAGCAGCAACTGGCCGCCTCTGGACTCGATGTCGACCACAACCGCCTCGATAAAGGCGACGTCGGCATCATCAAAGAAGCCGTCCGGGCTGATGGCGCCCAACTGGTGATAGCGCAACGAGTTCAGCAACCCGGCTGTTCGCGCCAATGCGACCGACACCATGACGCCGGCCGGAACACGAGTCTCTCTCGAGGCAGTCCACGACTGGTGGTCGCGGGGGCCTTCGAGTGCAGCAACAACATCGCGGCATAATCCAGGTGGCAGGTCCTTGAACAGGACCGCCGCTTCCATCAATAACTCGGGGCGCGACATAGCCCGCAGCTGCCCCCTGTATGGATCCACAGCCTCACCCAACCGAAGCGATGCCTCACGTGACGAGTTGTCCCAGCGGACATCTTCGCCAAACCACGGCTGCAGCTCGTACGACGGCGGCACGACACGCTGGGGGTCCGGGTTCACGAGTTCCTTGATTTCCTCGTCCCTGCACGCTCGCTCCTCCTCGCGCCGTGCACGATCGGGCTCCCGCCGCGCAAGCTCAATGAGCCAGTCTTCCCATGTTCCGAAGATGTGGCGGGTCGATGCAACGCAGGTCTTACCCCCAGGCTTCACCTTCAGTCCTGTAACGCCACGCCCTTTGGGACCTGCCGGCATCTCAAGCAGGTCGGCCTCCACCTGGGCGTTCTTCGCAGGCGCTGTAGTGCGAATCCTGGCCGCAACATCGCTGTAGCTGCCCTCTGCAAGGGCATACTCCACGCCAACCCGCACGTCTGCTTGCCGCATCTCCATATCCTCCCTCAGCCGCTTGAGGACGTCCATACCGCGGAAAAGACGACGCTATAGAACACCAGAACCTCGCGCAGCACGTAGCTGCACGAGGTTCTGATGAGGACATCTAAGTGGTCCTCCGTAGAAGCCTCTCAAACCCCTCCGCTCCACTCAGATCGCTCATCACCCGTAGTCAGCGCAAGACCTACTCCCCCACCACTCGCCCCGAACGACCCTCCCGACGCGATCAGCGCGGCCCAGTCGCAACCCAAGCACTCAAATCTCAAACTCGTTTGAGCTACCCGCAACGTCAGAAGCTCCTCGACGCCTACGCATCCGGAATGCCCGTCAAGCAGATCGCCGAGCACTTCGGAGTCCACCGAACCACCATCACCACGATCGTCACTAGCGCCGGAGTCAAGGTGCGCAGCCAGCCACTCGCGTCCTCCACGCGTGATGAGGCTCGCCATCTGTACGACAGCGGCCGGAGCCTCGCCCAGGTGGCGGAGCAGTTGGGCGTCAGCGCCAGTGCCGTGCGCAGCGCGGTGCTCGTTACCGGCGGCACGCTACGGCCGGCCGGAGGGTCCGAGCGGAACCGCGCCCGTGCCTGACCTCACCGAGGGACGCCGCTAGGAGACTGCTGATTAAAGGGCGCGCCTTCCGGGGTTGTCGGGCTGGGCTGGGATCCTGTGTGCATGCTGGGTGAGTCGGGTCGGCAGCGTGAGTTGCTGGATGTGGAGTCGGTTGCTGGGCACCTGCTTGAGCCGGGGAGCGTGTTCGCGTTGCTGGCCGGGCATCGGGACCGGTTGTTCCCGAGCGAGTTGTTCGCTGACCTGTTCCCGACCGGGCGTGGTCGGCCCTCGATCCCGGGCGAGGTGATCGCCTCGGTGATCGTGCTCCAGGCGCTTTACGGCCATTCGGACCGCGAAGCGGTTGACGCGTTGACCTTCGATCTGCGGTGGAAGGCAGCGTGCGGGTACGCGATCGACGCGAAGGGCTTCGACTCCTCGACGTTGACTCACTGGCGGCGCCGGTTGGCTGCGAGCCATCGGCCGCAGCGGATCTTCGAGGTGGTCCGCGACGTCATCGCTGAAACGGGTGCGGTGGCCGGCAAGCAGCGTCGGGCGCTGGACTCCACGATCCTTGATGACGCGGTGGCCCGGCAGGACACCGTGACCCAGTTGATCGCCCAGATTCGTCGGGTCGGCCGTGAGGTGCCCGGCGCCAAGGACCTGATCGGGGTGCAGTGCACCCGGCTGGCCGCGTTTACTGGGCAGGACTACGACTCGACCGGGAAGCCGCCGATCGCGTGGGATGACCCGGCTGCCCGTGACGAGTTGGTCTCCGCGCTGGTCGGTGACGCGCTGGCGCTGCTCGCCGCGCTGGATGTCGAGGCAATCAGCAAGGCGGGCGGGAAACCGGCCGATGCGGTCGCGCTGCTGGCTCTGGTCGCGGGTCAGGACGTGGAACCGGCCGAGGACTCCGACGGCACCGACGGCCGGTGGCGGATCGCCCGCAAGACCGCTCCCGATCGGGTGATCTCGACCGTCGACCCCGACACCCGACATGCCCACAAGACCCGGGAACGACGCCAGGACGGGTTCAAAGCCCACGTCGTGGTCGAGCCCGATACCGGGCTGACCATGGTGTGCGAGCTGACCAAGACCAACGGGCCGGACAACTCCGACGCCACCGTCGGTGCCGAGCTGGTCACTGCCGACTCGACCCTCGCGGCCGACCAGCAGGTCGAGGTGCTCGGGGACTCGGCCTATGCCACCGGCGACATGCTCCATGAACTCGATAAGAAGAAGTGGATTCCGCTGCTCAAGCCGTGGCCGCTCAAGCCCGCCGTTGAGGGTGGCTTCACCATCGACGATTTCACCTTCAACCCTGACGCCGACACCATGACCTGCCCGGCCGGGATCACCAGGAGACGGTCCGCGAAGGGCGCCGTCACGTTCGGGGCCGCCTGTCGCGGCTGCCCGTTACGGGAGCAGTGCACCACCGCGGTATCTGGCCGCGCTCTGCTGCTGGGCGAGCATCACCAACTGCAACGCGAGCACCGTAAACGCGCAACGGACGAAGGCTTCCGGGCCGACTACCGGCAGCACCGACCGATGGTCGAACGCTCGATCGCCTGGCTCACCCGCGGCGCCCGTCGCGTCCCATACCGAGGCGTCGAGAAGAACAACAACTGGCTCCACCACCGCGTCGCCGCCCTCAACCTGCGACGACTCCTCGCCATGGGCCTCACGATGACCGACGAAGCCTGGGCCCTGGCCTGACCAGACCGACACGGCCTCAGTCCCGATCACTTGCACCCGGCCCCCGGGACCACACAAGATCACCGACAGCGGGCGGAACGACCCCACTGCCGCACCCAGAGCGCTAACTCAAACTCCCCGCTCCACAGCCTCGACAACCTTCCGCCCGCCACCCACACCACCAGATGACGAGTTGTTCAGCAGTCTCCTAGCTATATGCCCTGAGCCGGATTTCGGCAACCACGGCGTCGAGATCGTAGCCAGGTCGGGCATAAACCAGTTCCACCCCGTGCCGCTTGCAGAGTCGAAGCTTGCGAGCGTCGCGCTTCTGGACCGCTTCGTATGCCTCCGGGCCACCGAAGAAGTCAACCGGTCCATCGTGCTGCGCGCCCTGGAACTCAACACCGACGGCTATCTCCGGTAGGTAGACGTCGAGGTGCTGGCGTCCGAGCCACTCTGGGGATGCGTGCTGCTCCACCGTCTGCTCCGGGAAGGCGTCGCGTAGTTCATAGAAGAGCCGTGTCTCAGACAACCAGCCCTCACCGACGCGCGGCAACCCAGCATCCTCGCGGACCATGTTCTCGGCCTTGCGTGCCAGCGTGCGACAGTAGTCCACGAAGTGCGACGCCTTGGAGAACTCGTAGTGCGTCAGGTCGATGCCCTTTGATGCGTGGTAGCCCGCCGCCGAACCTACGTAGACCGAGTATGGGCGTTTCGGCGACGTCCCGGACCAAACACGCAGGCGCCCCACCCGGTCATCTTCATCCATGTCTGCGACCAAGAGTCCCGCCGCGCGTCGGACATGGTCGATGTGCGCTCGTCCGTAGGTGGTGATGCGCGGCCCCAGTAGTGCCAGAGCGTCGGTGGCGGTGTAGGGCAGACCAGCGGCGACCTTCAACGACAGCAGGCGCTCGGTTTGGAACGAAGCCCGTTCGAGGTTCGGCGGCGGGTACATCTCGACAGCCTCCCGGTAGCGACCCATCAGCGTCAGAGCGTCAGCGGCCCACCATCGCGCGTACCAAGTGTCGTCCTCCGGGCCAGCGTCGGCCAACAGCCGTCTGATGTGTTCGAAGGTCTGCGCCGGACGAAGCGTCAAGACATCCTCCGGGACGAAGACTGTCATCGACCAGTTCGGGGTTGAGCGCAGTGCATGGGTCTAGTCTCGCCCATTCTGTCCGCCCCATTTGGGAGGATGGCCCCTATGCAAGATGAAGACTGGCTGGTGGATGAGACCGGTACCCCCGACTCGGTGTGGGGGTCGGTTGTGCTCAAGCGAAGCCTCAACCAAGACCTCGTACAGCGGGCGCAAGACGGCAAGCTCAACGAACGTGACCTCGACATCGCACTGAGCCTGACGACCTTTGTTCACGACGAGTACCAAGAGTTCGGGACCAGCGGCCACAACGTGTTGGATGACAAGGACATCGCCGTCGCCCAACGTGCTCTCGTCGTGGTGCTCACACGGCTAGGCATCTCGTTCAGCCTGCCATGGCGCGACTTCACCAAGTTCAAGGCTTACTGGCTCAAGAACGATGGGTACGGCAGTTGGCAGGCGCGACGAGAGATTCTGGCAGGTTTCTTCGACCCGGTGTTCGAGGCACTGGAGAAACTGCTCGAAGGCGGCACTGGCGGCGTTGTTGAAGCCGTCTCGCCGCACGCTGTAACAGGATGGCCACGCGTGGACCTTGAGTTGGCGGCGCTGCGTGAGAGGTTCGGCACTGCCCGCACGTCCCCGGACTACCGCGATGTGGGCAACAGGTGTGTGGCGGTTCTGGAAGCAGTCGGTGAGGTGGTCTACAACCAGGAGAAGCACCTGCGCGAGGGCGAAGAAGTCCCTTCCCGTGAGAAGTCGAAGCAGCGCCTGGAGCGTTACGTCGAAGACTCGCTCGCTGGCAGAGAGAACGCCAAGGTGCGCGGTCTGGCAACCAAGGTCATCGAATTGGCCCACAGCATCAAGCACCAGACTGAGCCCACACGCCGAGACTCAGGCATAGCCGCCGACGCCACCGTGT
The DNA here is from genome assembly GCA_047602285.1 of Arachnia sp. GTDB lineage: Bacteria > Actinomycetota > Actinomycetes > Propionibacteriales > Propionibacteriaceae > Arachnia. The sequence continues at coordinate 36,419 of JASGHR010000001.1, read as the reverse complement.
TGCTCGTGAACATCTTGCGGCGGGCAGAGCAGGACTTCTAGCCATAGGGTCCGCGCGAAACCGCGCCCGTGCCCGACCTCGCCGAAGCGACGAGGCTAGGCGGCCGCGAGCACGTCTACGAGCGCAGCTGTGTCACTGAGCAAGGTCGTGTTGTAGCGTTGGCCGACCTTTCCCTGTTGCAGTCGGTGAACCCACTGTTTCTCGGTGACCACCACATCGCAGTACACAGCTGCGACCGGCAACGCCACGATGTCGTTGAAGTCGTTCAACTCCCACCTCTGTTCGGACTGGCGAAGCTTGGCGGATCGCATGATGTTCGTCACGTACCTGGTAGGGAGATCATCCATGAACTGCCATATCCCGGTAGGGCCCATGCTCTCGATGAAGCCGTCCCAGGTCATCGCAATGCGCTCAAGTGCTTCGGTGACTGCTGGCCGGATGCCACCCAGGTCTGATGCACGAACGGCTAGGTCGAGGAGAACTCCCGACAATCCTTGATCGCGGATCGCAGCGGCGATGGAGTTCTCGTGGTCGACGTACCGCTGCGCAAGCTCGGTGCTCGATGGATCAAACCCTGCAGCGCGCGTGGTAGCTGGACCCATGCGTAGAAGCTCCCGCTCGGCAAGGTCGTTGAACAAGCGCTCGACGGTGGTGAGTTCGGTCGGTGACAGCTTCTTGCCGCTGTCCGGCAGCTTGCTGGGATCGAAGGACGGCAAGGTCACACCGCCAGCGGTGATGTGACGCAGCCCAGTACCGAACACCGGGGGCTGCTGAGGTTCCTCGGGGCGACCAAACCGGCGGTTGAGTGCTCGGTCGATCTCGGCGGGTAGCAAGGCGTGCGGACGAGCCATCGCGTGTTGCTTCGAAAGCTCAAACATGAGGTCGGCCACATCGAGCCGAGATCGGTGATCGGCACGTCTGGCCGTCTCCAGGTATCGGTAGATATCGAGCGGAAATGAGGCGGTGCCTGAGGCTACGGCGGCCTGAGCTGAAGCCAACGCACCGACGAACCGTGCTCCGTGGCGATGGCCGGTCGCTGCGCGCGCGAGGTCGATCCACTTGTTCTGGTCGAGATACACGCGGAGCACAGCTACGCTTCGTCCTGCGGTGACGCTGCTTCCGCTCGCGCAGCAGGCAGCGCTGCTTGCGACTCCGGCTCGGTCGCGTACCACTCGCGCGGGATGAGCGCATTGCCATCGCGCCACGTCTCGATGATCGAGTCCTGGAACCAGTCATCGGCGAAGTCCGCGTGGTCGAAGGCGATGATCTGCAGCTCGCCATCCAGCTGGGTGACCACGTCGTACATCATTCGGTACAGCTTGCGGGTGTTGTCCCGATCGGTATCGGACATTTCGGAGAGGTCTCCCCCGCGCTCTCGGTCTCGGGGGAAGAAGGCTTGGCTGGGCTGGTCGAGGACGATGAACCGGGGTACCGGTCGGTTTGCGTCGATGAAGTAGCCCTGCAACGCCAGGTAGGCGGTGAGGTGGTAGCCAACCCAGCTCATGCCGCTACCGATAGCACCGGCGTCCATGTAGGCCGGGCCCTGGAGGGTGTCGGCCACGATCGTGAGGCGGTAGGGATCGATCCGTACTCCGTGCTCGGAGTGTTCAAGAGGCAGAGCCTGAGCAAGCTCAGTCATACGTCGGCCGACGATGTTGAGCAGAGAGTTCATCGCGGAGCGCAGCGCCTCGGGGTCCAACTCTTCGGTGAGCGTCGCAGCCTTGTCCTCAAGGGCTTCGACGATACGTTCCAAGCCCACGATGGTGTCATCGCTCTCCACGGTGGTTGTGTCGAGGAACTGGGCGATGCGACCTCGGACGTAGCTCTGTTGGTCCCAGGTTTTTTGCGCACGCGCACGAAGGTCATCAGTGCGCGCGAGCTCTTCCAACGATGTGTCGATGTCAGCTAGTCCTGCTCGCACTTGGCTGCGGGCTTGGAGAAACTCAGCGCGGGTTTGCGTGATGCGTGGCTGGTCACGTTGAGCAAGCTCGATCCGACGTGCGACGCGGCCGAGCGTTTGTCCGATGGCATCGTGCGCGCCGGTTTCGGTTAGGACGGTCCGGCAGACCGGGCAGGTGGCCTCCGCGTCGGTGGCCTCTGGGATGAGACCTATGGAGGCAAGCCGGACGCGGTGCTCGTTGAGTTCCGCGCTGTACTCGGTGCCAACTCGGGCGAACTCGTCCAGACCGCGGAGCTTGTCGTTGATCTCTCGCAGCTCATTGCGTAGTTCGCCCCGACGCGCGATGAGACCTTCGGTCTCTGCGTCTCGATCGACGTCGTCGATGTGTGTCGGCGGTTGTTCCGCTTCGAGGACCGCTGAGAGCAACGCGATTGCATCGCCGGCATCGGCCGGTGCGGCATCGGCCGGGAGCAGTCCGCTGGCCCGTGCATCAGCGATGAGCCCCGCCGCACGTCCAACGCTCAACTCTCTCGCCGAGCGGGCCTCGGCAAGGCGCGCTTCTTGGCGTCGGATGTCACGGCGGAGTTCGGAAAGCTGCTCACGTTTGCGGAGCGCATCCGGTCCTTGGGCGCCAAGGAAGTAGGGGAACGTGTCTCGGATGGCCTGCTTTTGGAACTCGCGGTTCTGGTGGTGGAAGAGGAGGTCGGGGTTTGCGACCTCACCCTGTCCTTGGAAGTTGTAGTACAGCGAGTGGCGGAAGTTCGCGGCAAGGGCTCGGCGGGTATGCCCTTCGGCAGGCACGTGGAGATTCTCTTCGATCCCGATCAGGCCACCCAAATAGTCCACGAGGTCGTCCGTGTTCACATTGGCTTCGAGCACCGCAAGTTCGGGGATCTCGCTCTCCCCAATCGAGAGCATGACCTGGGATGTGGTCACTCCGTGGGCGGGCGCAGGACGTCCGACGAAGAACTGCGCTCCGCCGACGTGCGCAAGCAGTCCGTACCAGGCCACGGTCTTCTGGATCGGGCCGAGCGGTACATGCGGACTGTCGCCACCGAGCAGGAAGCGGAGGATGCCGATAATGCTGGTCTTGCCTGTGCCAGACTCACCCGTAATGATGTTCAGCCGCCTTGGCCGGAAACGGATTTGACGGATATCACCGTTGCCGTTGTAGAGGACGAGTGCGTCGAGTTGCATCACGGCATGACTCCCCAGTAAGCGAGGGTGGTGGCTTCATCGGAGTCGGAGCCTCCAAACCACCGTCCAAGAAACTCGGCAGCCTTCACGCAGTCCGTCCAGTCGGTCGTTGGATGAAGCGTGCGGGGGCGGCGACCGAGCCGGCCTGCGGCAATCGACCCTGGTGAACTGGTGAGGGCGGTGTGCCGAAGCCCGTAACTGATGGCGGCTCCCGTGAACGGTCGAAAGGCCTGGACCCGGTTGGCGAAGTCCATGAGAATCACCGGGTTGTTTCGGAGCCACGACCACATCGATGCTGCAGTAGTGCCTGGCAGCGCATCACGGGTGGGTTTGTGTAGTGCGCTGGGCAGGATGAGGAATGCGAATGTGATTGGCATCGCGGTCCCTGCCTTAGCCTCGTATGCCGCGCATGCCTTGTTGAGCAGGAGAGCGCAGAAGGCTGGATTGAAGAGTGTGCTGGTCTCGGAGTCTGCGGACCGGGTCTGCGTAGTGATGCTCATGCAACCTCCGCCGTTTCGGTGACGCCTTGCGCTTCGGCAAGGCGGTGCTTCAGGAGGTCGACCCAGTCCGGATGCCAGCCGATCTGTAGCCGATCGGCAAGGATGTGCAGCGATCCGAATGGGATGTAGCCCGACCGCACCTCAGCACGAATCTCAGGCAGGGTGCGCTCTTGGAGGTGCCTGTATGCCGTTTGCGCGAGCGTCCGCTTGCCAGCTTCGTCAGTGCTGTCGCCGTCCGGTTCCTCTCCGAGCGGGAGGAACACCCGCTCCCACTCCTCGATCAAGCGTCGGTCGTACTTGTCCAGTTCGCCGATCGCGAGCAACTGTTCGCGTTGCCAGCGGGACCGCTGGAGGAAGGCCCGATTGTGGTCGTACACCGCCTGTCGGATGCGTTCGTGGTGCAGCAGGATGATCTTGAGCTGCTCCACGAAGACCCGATCATCGCCGTCAACCTCATCAGAGGTTGGCTTGGGCTCGTCGCCATAGTCCAAGGGCAGGTTGTCATCACGGAGCGTCTGGGCGATCAGGTGCAGCTGGTCCTCGATCTCGCTGATGTCGATCCAGTCCACTTCGCCGCGGGCAACCTTGGTGAGGTGGGCCATGGCGCGACCGTGCCACCACCCGCGCAGCCGATCAATCAGCGGACCCCGGCGATGCTGCACCGCCGCCTTTCGGACTGTGGCGATGAGTTGCTCAGTGAGCTGCTCCCCAGTTGCAGCTGCGCTCAGCACGACGACTCGCTGCAGGAGCTGGGTGCGCTCAGCCTCGCTGAGTAAGAGGTACCTCGCGTAGTAGTCGGCGGATGCAGCGTTACCTCCCACTTGGGCTACGCCGTCGAGCTTCTCTCGGGCAGCCACAACGTCGTCACGGCTGCGGGCCGGGCCGAGCAGACTCGCTGCCGTGCCGGGCTGCGCGGTCGCTGTCGTGAAAAGGAAGCACGTGGAGCATTCGTCCGAGGTCTCAATCCAGTTGCGGAGCGTCTTCCATAGGTCCGGACTCGCATCACCGAGTGAGCCTTGCCGCCCAACATGATGCTTCGTCTGCCAGAGTTCCTGCGGCCGCCCCTCGACCTCGAACGAGATGTCATCCACCGTCTCAAGAGAGAGCTTGAGTCTGTCCTCAGTGTCCATCCGCTGCAGGGCGATGAGTAGGGCGTACTCGACCTGAGCAAGGTAACCGAGCGCAGAGCCCGCAGCACCGAAGCGGTTGCTGTCGACGCTGCTCATGAACAGACACTAGCGGGAACGGAGCCCGTGCGAGTCAATTAGCGGACTTGGCAGTCACGCCGTGAAATGCCGCACCAACGGTCTCTGATGGATAAGGGCCCACAGTCCCCCGCTGTGTTGTCCTCTCGACTATTCGACTACACAGTCCGCGCACCTACCGGGTGACCGAGAGGAACCTGCATGGACACCATCACTGGGCTGGCGACGGACGAACGTACCGCCCGGATCGCGCTCGCTGTCCTTGTCGCTGCCGACGATCCAGCAACGGGACGCGTGGTCGGTCGGGTCGGCGCCGTTGAGGCCATCCGTCTCCTGACGGCCGATGGCCAAGTGCCGTCGATGAACCGAACGGCAGCTGCGCTCTGGCGGAAGCACGTGGTTCCGGACGCCTCCCCGGAGATCGTTCGCACTGTTCTCCGAACCACGGAGACCCTGGGCTACCGAACCCTCATCCCCGGTGACGATGGCTTCCCCGCGTCGCTCCACGATCTCGGTGACCGTATGCCCTACCTGCTGTGGGTCAAGGGCGCGGAGTCGCTTCTCGCGGGCCACCTCCAGGACCGTTTCACCATCACTGGTGCTCGCGCTTCCACCAGCTACGGGACGCACGTCGCTCAGATGCTGGCCAGCGATCTCGCTTCGGAGGAGAAGGTACTGGTCTCCGGCGGCGCCTACGGGATCGACGCGGCTGTACACACTGCCACGCTCGCGAGCGGTGGACATACGGTCGCTGTACTCGCAGGCGGCCTCGACCGCCCGCATCCTGCCGGCCATCGCGAGCTGCTGGAACGCATTGGCGATCTCGGTCTACTCGTCAGTGAGCTCCCACCGGGAGCTATGCCGACGCGCACGCGGTTCCTTGCACGGGCACGGATTGAGGCCGCGTTGTCGAGTTCGACCACGATCGTCGAGGCCGCGAGCCGTTCGGGTGCGCTGCCCGCGGCGGTACGCATCGACTCCTACAGATGGGTGTTGCATCGCTGGTGACCGACGCCGCTGACCTGATGCACCTCGTCGATGGCACGCCGACCGCGCGGAAGCTGGAGCGCGATCAGGTCACCGTCGGTCAGGTTCATCAGGCCCCATCGCAGCGAGCGGCTTCGCGCGGTCTGTGATCTCAATGGCCGTCGGCCGCGCTGACCAATACAGAGCGTTCGCCATCCTCGACTTCGGATGCTTCACCGCGCCGACGCCGGGCCGCACTGGATTCTCGCAAGCGCGCCCGGACGAGTAGTACGACGCTGATCGGGCCGATCCAGAGCATCTTGAACGCACTCCAGGTGCACACCAGCACGATCAGGTGCAGCCAACCGGGACCCCCGTCCGCGACGAGGTGAACGCAGAGGTTGGCGATGAGCAGGTACGGGATAGCGAGCAGCATCGCGGGGACGCCCCACTTCAGTCCCCGGCGGGTACGGATCGCGTCGAGCAGGATGTTGCTGGGCATGTAGCGTCGCGTGAAGTAGCGGACGTTGGTGCTTGCGGCCCACAGCAGGCGGATCATGGTTCGTTCCTCTCCGGCGCACAGTTCATCGAACGAGGCAGTGCGTTGAAGAGCGGCCCGGGGGCCTGCCGCGAGCGGCGCGTCACAGAAGGAGAAATCTGCCTCACCAGCAACCATACGCTCGATCTCCCGCCCCAGGAAGTGCCAGATCCGAGGGCGACGCGGTTCGCTGGACTCAGGCCTGCGTCGTACCGGAGTAGCCAGCGAGGTAGACCTGTGGGAAAGCCGGTCACCATGCCTGTACCTACAGCACCGGCCCGACCCGCTCCGGCGCGCTGGGCAGAACCCGTTCTCCCGTGTGCTGCGCCGCGTTGACGAGACTTCTCGCTCTGTCGAGCGCAGCGCGAGCGCGGGTCGCATCGATCTTCTGCGCAGTAGAAGCTGGCGGCGTTCCCAAGGGCGCGTTGTCGGTGATTCGGTACCGGTCTCGATAGGCGGCAACGGTACGAGCGCTTCGTCGCCAAGCTGCGCTTCTGTGTGGGTCCGTCGGTGGTGTGCCGAGGGCCTTCGTCCACGCTGCGGCGTCACTGAGCGCGATGTCGAGTACGGCGTCCGTACGGGCCTCGATCAACGCGTGTCGTTCGTCGAGCGCATGGCGCATGTCGGTGGCCATCGGGCCCTCCGCACGCGGGATCAGGCCGACGATGAGTCGAGGGGTCTTCCTGGCTCGGCCCGATCCGGCAGGTCGAGCAGTTGCACGCTCGATGCGGTAGTGGAGGACGGCCGCGATGTCGTCGGCGTCGCTGAACCCGCGTGCCGCGATCAGACGCGGTAGGAGCTTCTCGACGTCGTGATGGTTCGCTTCGACGCGGCGGAGCTCGGCGGTGAGCGGACCGAAGGCGTCGGACTCGATCGCGCTGTCGGCTTGGTCGCTGGTCAGTCCGGAGGTACGGATGAGGGTGGCCCAGCGGTCGTGTTGGGCTGCGGCGGCGATGGTCTCGTACTCGGCAGCGAGCTGAGCGATCGAGCCCCACTGGTCCTGCTCGGCGGTGATGGTCTCATGCGCGGAGAGCTCCGCTCCGGTGTGCTGCAGGACGCCATGGAGGATGCTTCGGCCAGTGACGTCGGGGTTGTCGCCGGGGTGCGGCTGGGTGTGGTCGTCGGCGCGGTCGAGGATCACGTAGGCGCGGTTGGCGCGGCGTCCGCGGGTCATGGCGACGTAGAGGTTCTCGCGGGTTGAGGTCGGCTCGACCAGGACGTGCGCGGTGTCGGTGGTGATCCCTTGGGCTCGGTGCGCGGTGACGGCGTAGCCGAGATCGACATGTTCGGCCACGTATGCCGCAAGCAAGACGACCGTGCCTCCGAACCGGCGTCCAGGTTTGCGGATCGTGAGGGTTCCGTCGTCGCGGACGCCGGTGATGGTCCATAGGTCGCCGTTGCGTACCCAGTCACGGCCTGTGCTGGTGTGTAGGCGTCGGTCGTTGTGACGGGTGATGATCATGTCCCCGACGCCGGCGGTGGTGCCGTCGTGCAGCTCAATCTCGCGGCTGGGGGTGAGGGTGCCGTCGAGGATCAGGTCGGCTCGGACGCGGGTGTTGAGGGCGGTCACGTCGTCTCGGGTCTCGGCGATCAGCACCGACACCAGGCCCGCGTCCCGATCTGCCCGCCACGCCAGGTAGGCGGCCTCGGTCATCGTCTCCGCATCTCCGTCGTGGATGCGGTCGTTGGTGAGGTAGGTGTCGATGACGGAGGTGCGTCCGTGCCGGAGTTCGAGGGAGGCGGTCTTCTCCCAGGTGTGGGTGAAGCGGTGGACGTCGACCAGTTCGGGCGCGTCGTCCCGGTCCGCGGCGAGCATGGCGAAGGCGCCGCCGGCGTCCACGGACTGTAGTTGGGCGTAGTCGCCGACCAGCAGCACCTTCGCTCCCGCGATCTGGGCCAGGTGAGCGATGCGGTCCAGGGATAGGGTGCCGGCCAACGAGGCTTCGTCGATGATGACGAGCTGATCGGCGGCGAAGGTCGTGCCGTGGATGAGGTGGTTCTGCCACCACTTCGCAGTGTTCTCCGTCTCGATGCCCAGGTCATCGGCCAGCACCTGCGCGGCGACGGCCGACGGTGCGAGACCGACGACCGAGCCGGGACCGTGCTCGGCCTCCCACGCCCAGCGGAGTGCGTTCATGGCGGTGGTCTTGCCCGCGCCGGCGGGGCCGATCAGCACATCGAGCATCCGTCCGGACACCGCGATCCGTGCCAGGGCGTCGGCCTGGTCGTCGCCGAGCAGCCGCCCGTCAGGGTCGGGCTTGCGGGTGATCTTCTCGACGGTCGCCAGCGGCACGGTGGGTGCGGTGAGGGTGCGGGAGCGGTCGAGCAGCCGGTCCTCGGCCGCCAGCAGCACCTCAGAGGAGAACACGGTGGAGTGTCTCGGGCGGAACACCGAGGTCCCATCCGAACGACGAAACGCGGCCGGCGACGTGGCAAGGTCGGGCAGCGTCAAACGAAGCGAGGCGCCTTCGGCGGCATCGGCGACCATCGCCACGACGGCCTCCCGATCACGCATGGTCGCGAACCGCCAGCCCATCGTCTGCCGGGATGCTTCGGCCATCAGGTTCCACCGCCGCCACGTGGCGCGCTTCTCACCGATCGTCTCCACCACCGACCGGCCCAGTTCACCGATCACGTCGAGGGGCACATCGTCAGCGCGGAGCAGCAACGGCTTCTCGTTGTCCGTGACCGCACGCGCCCACAGGGTTGCGTCTTGTCCGAGCGTCTTCGTGGCCCGGTTCCGCCACTCGGCGGTCAACTCGGCCAGGGACCGGACCTGCTTGTCCGGCCGTGTGGTGAGGGTGGCCTGGGCGCGGAGCTTCATGATCGCCGCCGGGGACGGGCGCCGCCCATGCTTCGTGACGTAGTCGGCGATGAGTCGGTCGGTCTCGGCGTCGATGTGGCGGGCGCGGGTGGAGAACTCCGCGATCAACTCCTCTGGAACTCCGGTGATTGCCCACGCCGGGTTACGGTCGCGGCCCATCTCGCGGGCCTCCCATGCGACGCCGAAGGTGCGGGTCATGTGGTCGGCGAACACGGCCTCGTGCAACTCCGACAAGGCGACCACGGCGGCGTGCATCGGCCGACCATCCAACGAGCGCCACTTGCCGTCGAGGACGGTCTTGACCTTGTTGCTGATGACCACGTGCGTGTGCAGATGGGGGTCGCCGGCGCGGGAGTCGAAGTGATCGAACGCCGTGGCGATCAGCCCGGTGACATCGACCTGCGCAACCGCTCCATCCCCCGCGGTTGCGCCGGTCCGGGTCGCCGCAACCTCGCGCTCCATGAACGCAACCACCTCCGCAACCGCCCGATGATGCGCTTCCCCGATCAATGCCTGCACCCCGGCATCCGCGACCGCCCACAACACACTCGCGGACTTCGGGATCGAGAACGTGAAGTCGAACCCCGCCACCGCACGCCTGGTCCCGCGCGCGGTCTCCTCGGCCACGATCTGCGCGACCACCTCACCCTTCCGGCCCGGCAACAGCGCCGAATCGAGGGCGGCGACTCGGGCCTCGATCCGCTCCGCTGGAGGCTTGTAGACCGGGAACGCGAGACCGAGCGGATCGCCGGTGATCGGGTCACGGCCCATCCCCATCAACAGTTGAAGCTGCGGCTCCCACACGACATCCCCGACCACCAACTCGCCCGCGCCGAGCGAGGGCACAGCATCGCCCAGCCAACGGCCCGGGGGCGTGCCCGCCTCCATGTAGTACCGCGTCAACGGTGTCGAGAGTCGACGATCGCCGTCAGCGGCCGCGATCGTGCGCAACAGGTACCTGTAGCCATCACCCGCCGACATCACTCGCATCGAGACCGTCATGCCAAGCAGGTAGGCACCTTCCCGCTGCCCAGTCCCGCTGCCCAGACATGCGGGCCAGCGCATGGCCCGTGGGGCTACACGGAGTCGCGCGAGGACGCGACAGGCCCCGCTCGCGGCGAACAGCTAGTCTTCTGAAGCTTCACGCCGCCGCAACATCGAGTAGGTGAGCCAATCGGTGTCCGCTTCGGTGGCTCTTGTCCTAAGAGACGCAACGAAGGCCTTCTCTCGCGCTTCAATCTCTTCATCATTGAGTTCTTTGAGCGCGAAAGGATCGCCACCCAGTGTCCAAACGGGATGTGGCTCTAGCAGGAGATCATAGGTCAGAGCCAACCGTAGATGCGTACCATCAGAGTTCCGAGTAGCGAGTGACCTCAGCAGATCGTTGGTGTCACGGACATACTGGCTGGCAGCGACACCACTCCACGGTGACCGCATGGCCCCAGCAAGAGCGTCGAGCTTTGCTACCTCGCGCTGCGTAAGGCCCGATGCCGTACGTTTGACCTCTATAGGAATGAACTCGCCCCATCGGGTCAGCATGAGTAGGTCAGCCTCGCCAATCTCGATCTTCGAGCCATGCCGGAAGACGCTCATCCCTGGATGCATCCCAATCAGTTGGCTCTGCGAACCGAAGCCGAAGATTGACTCAAAGAACCGAGCAACAAGAATGTGCCCCATCGCGTCGGCTTCATAGACTCGCCTGACCTGCTCGCTGAGCCGATACTTGAAGTCGATCATGTGTCGGTCACCGAAAGGCATTTCGATGGATTTGGCACAGCCTCGACACGTGATCGGGGGTGCAAAATTGCCGACCGGAATCCATTGCTTGGCACCGCAAAGCGGGCATTGCACGGGGAAGCCCTTGATTACCACATTTGACCGCTCAGCCCATGCAAGCCAATACCTGGCTGCTACACCATCATTGCTAAGGACGCTTTTGAACTCATGAAAAGACTTCTCGGGCAGTTCTTCGATTGACGCCCCTACGGAGTCAGCAGGGCTTGCTTCGACCCCGGCCCGCCTCAGGCGACCCTTGTACCAGTTGAATCCTTGCCGGGCAGCCATCGATTCCAGCAGATCAAGCAAAGGCGCGTGGCACAGCAAATAGGCATCACTGATGTCGCCCAGCATCTCTACCAGAATCCTTGCGGCAATCCCCGGGGCAGACTCGCTCAACTCAAAGCCTCGGATCGATGCGAGGCTATTGGCGACAAGCTCACGGGACGGCCACACGACCGACGAAATCTTGTGGCCACTTCTGGGTGACGACCATGTTGTGTGGGCACCGTTGTAGAAGGCGCCGCCGTGGGGATCCACTCGATAGTCGTCACTGAGCGGCAGTGGCGAGTCCTCCACCGCTATGTCGAACTGCATGATCAGCAGATCATTGATATTTCGCTGGTCAAGGGTTTCGTGATGCCTAGCCGAACCAATAGGACTGAATGAGGCTAGTCCGTCCTTCCAGATGAGAACCTCGTCCCGACTCCATCCCAGGACAGACCCAAACATCAACATGTCCCTTGGTGAACGTACTGAGACCCCAGGCACGCGACCGAGTGTGTCGGACAACTCGTCAGTCGATATGCTACAGCTCGTAACATACAGAGTGTTGGCCGATATTCCATGGTGAGCCACCCCTGGCGCATAAGTTAGCTTCTGTGCAGCAAAAGGAGACAACTCATCCTTGGGGATTCCGATAGGGGTGACATAAAAATCGCCATGTGCTGCACGCAAGTTCCAGAGCAGCGCGAGATCGTCTAGCGAGTTCTCAGAACAGACAACCAATACATTCGGGCCTGCATCATACCGCGCAAACCACGGCCTTGGGAGGACTGGCTCGCTGGAGCGGATCGAGGTGCTCGCCGTACTTGCGTACGAGAGATTGATCATTGATAACTGACGTGGCGTATATACCGGCTCCTCGGGGCGAAGTCGACTAAGCAAATCGTCCAACAAACCAGCCGTGGCCGCGCGCCGAACTTCCAGGAAGTCAGCGAAATCTATGTCAGGCAACCATTTGCCGCTCTTGATTATGTCTGAGTCTATCCCGTCAGGCAGTCTACCGAGGCACGCGAGATATATCCCATGCCAGGGATCATCCGCCTCAAGTAAGAGAACCTCCAGCTTTGCCGCTCTCTCTGCCGACCGGAACGGCAGTAGACCCGCCGCCAACTGCGACCGTGACACGTCCCTGGCCGCAGCAAGGTCAATCCCACCGAGTAACGACATTTCAGGGTCGTAGCCGACACCGATCACCTCATCGATCTGCGATCCGGGCAGGATCACTCGATACATGTCAGGAACCGCGCCCGAATCATCAATCGGCAGGATGATGTTCGCAGCCCCGCCCCAGAGTTGACACTCCAACTCAATGACATCACCCAGACGACTCAGGCTCGCTACGCCGAGTGGGAGCGCAACCCTCCGTGGCCGAGCACTGATCCGAGCCACATGGGGTCCATTGAGACGTTCACCGTCAAGGAATGGCGTCATGAAGAGATGATCCCACGGGCCGCCGATGTCCATCGTGGAGGCGAGAGGTCAGCCGCTACGCGCTGAAGGCTGGCGAAGCCGATCGGCCACAGACCCCCCTCGACCTGCAAGAGGCGTGTCAGCCCCGAAGAGGCAGGCGAGTGAGGCGGGCTGTCCAAGTCCGGACTGTCCTCAGCGAAGGCTCGGATCGACCGGCTGGCCGGTTCGTTGGCGAGCTGACGTCAGACCGGCGGATCGGGTAGTTGCACCTGACAGGTGACCAGCCCGGCAACCGGCTCCGTGCGAGCTCCGACCGGGGACCATCCGTTAGCCGGAGCGTTCATGCACGACTCACCCACCAACACCGCGAGCCTGCTGAGGATCGGATCGCTCTTCTCGGGATACGGCGGTCTCGACCTCGCCGTCGAACACGTCTTCAACGCCGCGACCGTCTGGTTCTCCGAGATCAATGAACCCGTCGCCGAGGTCTTCGCCCACCACTGGCCCCAGGCCCCCAACCTGGGGGACATCACGAGCATCAACTGGTCGCGGGTCGAGCCTGTGGACATTCTGGTCGGGGGCTTCCCCTGCCAGGACGTGTCTACCGTCGGCAAGTGTGCCGGCCTCGCACCCGGAACCCGTTCCGGCCTGTGGGCTCACATGGCTACCGCCATCGACGCGCTACAACCCCGGTGGGTCGTCATCGAGAATGTCCGCGGCCTGCTCTCATCTCCAGCCGTCCGCCCGAGCCTCGAAGGAGACGACGATGCCCAGCGCAACCCCGACCATGCAACCCCCGGTGGCGCAATCCTTCGCAACCTGGAACTCGATCCGTGGCATCTGGGAGACAGCGCAAATCGATCTCTACGGGCAATCGGCGCCGTTCTTGGCGATCTGGCCGACCTGCGGATGGATGCACGATGGATCGGCCTACCGGCTTCCTTTGTCGGCGCTCCTCACCCCAGGTTCCGCATCTTCATCCTGGCCTACCGCCAAGACCTTGCTCAGGACTCCACTCGCGTCGGATTCATCCCGAGGCGGAGAGACGCTAGACAAGGTGCGGGCGAGACGGGGAACGGTCGCGCTCTCACACCAGATCATCGACCTCGCGCTCCACGGACCGGATGGCTCGCCCAGCAGGAACGTCGAATCAACGACCCTGTGGTCCCTGATCGAGGGCATCTTCGTCAGTGGGGACGCTACGCCGGTGCGATCGCCCGATGGGAGCACATCACTGGACGGCCACCCCCGGACCCGGCACTCCTGACCGAGAATGCTGGGCCACGCCCGTCCCCAGAGTTCGTGGAGTGGCTGATGGGTCTCCCCTCGCGTTGGGTCACCAGCTCACCCAGCACGCTGACCGTGAACCAACAGATAACGGCGCTTGGCAACGGCGTCCTCCCGTTGCAGGCCGCGCTCGCCATTCGGGCAGCTAGCGACCGTTGGACAGGGCGAGCCAAGGATGAAAGACGCTCTGAGCCCGGCCATCACGACTGAAGCCGATGAAGCGTTCAGCCCGCTTCTGCCGTGAGTCACGCCCCTGCGTCGTACCGCTTACGGCTGCGTTGCGATCGGGTCTGGTTCGCCACGTCACTCAGGATCATGTTTCGCCAGGCCAGACTCCGACCCTCATGCTAGCCTGAATGCATTCAGTGAATACATTCAGACTCGCGGCCGTGGATGCGGGGCGCTGCGCTTGCAGAGGCGGCATCGCAGAGCTTCGCGTGCGGGCTGGCTGAGCAGATCGACTGCCAGGAGGAACGTCCTGCGAGGAGGCGGCATGGAGGCGATGGGCGTCAGGAACGGATCGGCCGGGCGCACACGTGTGCGGCGACGCACGCTGCGCTGCATCGGCTATGGCGAGCACAGGTGCTCGCTTACAGACAGCGCAGGAGCCTTGGCATGAACGATCCGTGGTGGCTGATCCTGATCAAGGTCGTCGTGCTCGTCGTCGGCTTGCTCGTCTGGACGATCTTCAACGTCTGGTACGAGCGGCGACTGGTAGGCAAGATGCAGCACCGCCTCGGCCCTATCATGAACGGCCCGTTCGGCCTCGGGCAGGCGGTGGGCGATGCCATGAAGCTCCTCCTCAAGGAGGACTTCATGCCGTCCATGGTGGACCGGGTGCTGTTCACCATCGCCCCACTCATCGCGGGCACCGCCGCGTTCACAGCCTGGGCCGTGATCCCCATCGGGGGCGAGGTGGAGATTTTCGGCGTAACGACCAGGCTGCAGTTGGCCGATCTGGAGGTGGGAACTCTGGTACTGGTCGCCGTCGCGTCAGTCGGCATCTATGGCTTCGTGCTGGCCGGCTGGTCGTCCAACTCGCCCTACTCGCTGCTCGGTGCGCTGCGCTCCTCCGCGCAGATGATCAGCTACGAGATCGCCATGGGACTATCGCTGGTGGCGGTCTTCCTCTACGCCGGCTCGATGTCAACCTCCGAGATCGTCGAGGCGCAACGTGAGCCACTGTTGCCCTTCGGGTTCCATGCCTGGGGGATGCCGAACTGGCTGTTCATCACCCTGATCCCGAGCTTCCTGATCTACGTCATCTCGATGGTGGGCGAGACCAACCGCGCCCCCTTCGACCTCCCCGAGGCCGAATCCGAACTGGTCTCGGGCTACATCACCGAGTACTCCGGCTTCCGCTACGCGACCTTCTTCCTGGCCGAGTACATCAACATGGCAACCGTCTCGGCGATCGCCACCACGCTGTTCCTGGGCGGCTACCTGCCACCCTGGCCGCTAAACCTGATCCCGCTCCTCAACAACCCGTGGCTCGGCCCGATCTGGTTCGCCATCAAGGTGCAGCTGTTCATCTCGATGTTCGTCTGGCTGCGCGGCACCCTGCCGCGGTTCCGCTACGACCAGTTCATGAGCCTGGGCTGGAAGTGGCTCATCCCGATCTCGCTGGGCTGGATCATGGTGGCAGCGGTGCTCCGCAAGCTACAGCAGCTCTTCGGCGTACCCGGCTCGGTAATGTGGGTACCGCTCGGACTGCTGGTGGCGGGCCTGGCCGTCGTCGTGTCCTTCGGCAAGAGACCCAAACGTAAGCAGGAGCGGCCCGACGGTGAGGCCTTCGATGCCTTCGCCGGAGGCTATCCGGTCCCCCCAATGCCCTGGCAGACCCTGCCCGAGCTGGATGCCGTCATCCCGGCCATCGCAGAAGAGGCGCCCATTCCACCCACCGACGCCGGGTAGTAGCAGCCCCCTTCCACGAGGGCCTCGACAGGGATGCTCCTTGGCAGCAAGCCGATTGCACATCGCCGTCACACAGCGGCTATCCTGAATCAATTCAGTGAATTCATTCAGAGAGGTTGCCATGTCGACCAGAGCGCAAGCACGAGTGGCGACGGTCGCCAAGGTGATGACCGCAGCCGCGGAGGTATTCGGCGAACGGGGCTACCACGGGACGACGATTCCGCTGATCGCCGAGAAGGCTGGCGTGTCGGTGGGCACGGTGGCCAGCGTCGGATCGAAGGACGACCTCTTCCTGCGCAGCTTCGAGGAACTCTCCACCGCGAACTCGCTGGCGATGATCCGCCAGGCGTCCTCGGCGGCGACGGTCACCGAACGGGTCTGGGGCTACGTCGGCCAGATGATGGATGCCTCCATCGCGATGCCGGACCAGACCCAGGACTACTTCGTCGCCTACTTACGCTCGTCCGACCACGAGCAGAACCTGGCCCGCGTTCAGGGTGTCATGGAAGCGATCCGCGAGCTGTTCCCCGAAGACGGGCTGCCGTGGGACGACTCCCCCGCCGCCCTGGCCGCGTCCACCGTCTGGCTGTCGTTCTCGGCGCTCAGCTTTTCGCTGGCCGCCTCGTCGGTGCCGCCGGATAGTGCGCGTCGGCTGATGCGTCTGATCGTCGAGGCCCAGTGCGCGCCTTTCGAGACCACGAGCCAGGAGACCCCGGCGTGATGAGGGGTGTCCTGCGACATGATCCAGTGTCCTGCCACCCCCTTCAGGTCCGGCTGAGGCCAACCCGGATGCCACCCCATACCCATCCGAACGCATTCACGATCGCGTTCGGATTTTGTGGCGCGAACTCAGGCTGGTGCGGTCACCGGGTGGGATTCTCACCTCGACGCTTCCAGCGGGAGGCGCGGTGGCGGACACGCGAGCTCGCGATGGCGCGGTGTGCGCACCGAGGATGGAGAACGCGATGAAGGTCACGCTCGTCAGCTACGGGACGATCGGGGACTGCATTCCCCTGGTCGCCCTCGGGACCCGGCTGCAGGCGGCGGGGCATCACGCGGTGATGGTCGCGGAGGGGCACGGGCGCGACCTGGCCGAACGGCACGGACTGGAGTTCCACACGCTCGCCGGGGACATCACCGACCTGATGCGTCCAGGGGCGGCCATGACACTGACGCTCGAAGCGGGCCGATTCACCCGAGAATCCCTACGCGCCGACTGGCGCGACGATCGGGCCTGGCTGGAGACCATCAGGGCGGCGGCGTCCGGCTCTGACGTGCTCGTGGGGATGCCGATGGCCAGCTACCACGCCCTCTCGGTCGCCGGCGAGGTGGGCGCCGTGCCGGTGGTCGCCGAACTGCAACCGCTGGCACCCACCAAGACCTTCCCGCCGTTGGGGATCGGCGAGGTTCACGCACCCGCATGGCTGAACAAGCCGCTGGGGCGCGTCGTGGACGCCGCCGGCTGGGCGCTGGTGGCAAGGCCCGTCAACCGCGCGCGACGGACGCTCGGACTACCGCATGTCGGCAACCCGACCCGCGGCGTCCGGCGCCTCGGAGCCTGGTCACCAACGTTCATCCCCCGTCCAGCGGACTGGCCATCGCGCATCTCGGTCACGGGCGCATGGCGCCTCCCGCCACAGGAGTGGCGACCCGACGCAGACCTGCAGGACTTCCTCGACGCCGGCGACCCGCCGGTCTACGTCGGGTTCGGATCGATGCCCGCCTACTCGGGCACACAGCCGCTCCTGGACGCCCTGAGCCAGGGCCTGGCCGGCCGCCGGGTCATCCTCAGCGGAAGCGCCACCCGCACATGGCCCGGCCCGGAGTCGCCGGACGTGTTCTGGGCAGGGACGGTCCCGCACGAGTGGCTGTTCTCCAGGTGCGCCGCAGTCGTCCACCACTGCGGCGCCGGCACCTCCCACGCAGCACTGCTCGCCGGAACACCCAGCCTTCCCATGCCCCTCATGCTCGACCAACCATTCTGGGCCGAACGCCTCTGGGCACTCGGCGTCGCATCCCGTCCACTCGACCGGCGCCACCCGGACCCGGACGCCGTTCGCGCCGCACTCCAGACGGTCGAAACACCTGACGTGCGTGCGCGGGCGCGCGAGATCGCCGAAGCGGTAGGCGCCGAAGACGGGACAGGTGCGGCCGTCGCCGCGCTGGAACAGTTGGTGGCCCCGCCAGGTCGTGCGTGACAGTACTGGCCCACAAGATCACCAAGAGGGCCGCGGGCTTCCGCAATCTCTGGCAAGCCCGGCCTGGATGATCTATCGTGAACGTATTCACACTTCGACCTCGCCTTAGCAGCGCCGGCGCGGTGACCACTCAGAAAGGGGACCTCCATGGGCTGGGAAGACAACGTGCCTGAGGGAGTCCTCCTCACCACCGTGGAGGCCGTGGCTGGGTGGTTGCGCAAGGCGTCGATGTGGCCAGCCACGTTCGGTCTAGCGTGCTGCGCGATCGAGATGATGGCCATGGGTGCCGCGCCGCGCTATGACTCTGGGCGATGGGGGCAAGAGGTGTTCCGTGCCTCACCCCGGCAAGCCGACCTCCTGATCGTGTCGGGCCGCGTCTCGCACAAGATGGCCCCGGTCGTGCGCCAGTTCTACGACCAGATGCCCAATCCCAAGTGGGTTATCGCCATGGGCGCGTGTGCGAGTACCGGAGGCATGTTCAACAACTACGCCATCGTCGCAGGCGTCGATCACATCGTTCCCGTGGACATCTACGTGCCCGGATGCCCACCGCGGCCCGACATGCTGATCGACGCGATCTTCAAGCTGCGACGGACCGTTGCCAAAGCTCCGATCGGCATCCACCTCAGAGAGATCGAAGCGGCCGAAGAGTCCGTCGCTCTGGAAGCTATAGCGCTGGCGAAGGAAGCAAGTCATGTCTAGCGATGCCCTGGTACCGACTATCGGACGCCCAGCACCCACAATGGACGGACATGGTTGGCATCGCGCTGGTGAAATCACCGCCCGAAGGCGTCGATGCCTGGTGGCCTGGCACGCTGTCTCACCGAGATGCTCTGGGCTTTCGAGGTGTAGGAGGTCGCTGGATATGGGTGTTCGTGCTGAGCAGCAGGCCCGCCGGGACCGCGTGGTGATGGCGGCGGCGACGGAACTGTTCTGGAAGCAGGGCTATGCGGCGACGACGATCCCGATGATCGCGGAGAAGGCCGGCGTCGCGGTGGGCACTGTGGCGAAGGTGGGCAGCAAGGACGAACTGTTCCTGCGCTCGTGGGAGGAGCGCTCGACCGAGATTTCCCTGCACTTGCTCTCCCAGGCCACGGTGGTGTCGGAGTCGGTCACGGAGCGGGTGTGGTCGTACCTGTCGCTGACGCTGGAGGCGACGATCTTGATGCCGGGCACGATCCGCGACTACCTGGTGGCCTACCTGCGGGCCTCCGACCACACCGCCAACCTGGAACGCCTCAACACCGTCGTAGCCGCGATCCGCAACCTGTTCCCCGACGATGACCGGGGCGAGGACTCCCCCGCGCAGTTGGCCGCGCTCACACTGTGGCTGACGTACTCGTCGTTCGTGTTCAGCCTGGCCGCCAACTCCTGTGAGCCCGCCGACGCCCGCCGCTTGCTGCGGGCGATCGTGGAGACCACCTGTGCCCCCTTCGAGAATCAGGAACAGCCATGAGAGTCGTGGTGGCGGGGTACGGCAGCACCGGAGACACCCTGCCACTGATCGCCCTCGCGGCAGGCTTGGAACGCGCCGGCCACAACCCTGTACTGGTCGCCGACGAGGGGGTCGAGGCGACCGCGAGCCGGCTGGGGCTGGAGTTTCGCGTGCTCGCCGGGAGCGCGCGATCCGTCCTCACGCAGGGCTCACATGGGTGGAGCGCGACGATCGCATCCGGCCGGCCGTCACCGCGGCTGTTCGCCGAGATAGGCCAGTTCAACGCACAGGCATGGATAGACACGATCGGCGAGGCGGCGGTGGGAGCCGACGTGATCGTGGCATCGACGCTGGGGGTCTATCACGCTGCTTCGGTGGCACAGGACCAGAAGATCCCGCTGGTCTTCGGGCAACTGCAACCCACTCTGGCCACCCGGGACTACCCTCCCGCGGCATCGGGCATCACCAGAACTCCCAGGTGGCTGAACCGGCCACTCGCGTCCTTGCTCGCACAGGTTGGCGATCTCTCGTTCAGCCTGTGGCGTCAACAGCGCTCGCCAGGAACTGGGCGGCCCCTCTCGGCTGCGAATCGCGTGGGACGAAATACCGTTCTTGATGGGGTGGTCCCCGACGCTGCTGCCGGCGTCATCCGACTGGACCCACCCCGACTTCACCATCACAGGCGCCTGGCATCTACCGACGGAGACCGACTGGACGCCTCCGACCGATCTGGCGGAGTTCCTGAACGCCGGCGATCCCCCCGTCTATGTCGGATTCGGCTCGATGAGCGGATTCCGAGGCACCGACTCCCTCCGGGACGCCATTCTCGACGGCCTGTCCGGACAACGAGTACTGCTGGCCGCCGGGCCGGCGGAACTGACGAACACCACGTTGCCCCGCAACGTCCATCCCGTCGGTCACGTCCCGCACGACTCGGCTCTTCCCACGCTGCCGGGCCATCCTTCACCACTGCGGCGCAGGCACGACCCACCAGGCCGCCCGCTCCGGCACGCCATCGGTTCCGGTGCCCTTCACGATGGACCAGCCATTTTGGGCCACACGCCTCCACACCCTGGGCATCGCGTCCGAGCCTCTCAACCCGCGCAAGCTCACCAGCGAGCACGTCCGAACAGCGCTGGCCCAAGCCACATCAGACCCCACTCGGCACGAGCATCCACCGTCGCACAACAGATGGCTGCCGAGCCCGACGGAGTCACGACGGCCATCGAGCGTCTTCAGCGCCTCACTACCGAGTAAGGACCAATCGGCTCGCGCCTTCGGGGCTGACCTCTTCGAACCCGAGGCCCAGCTGCCAGTTGACATACCTTCGCCACAACCACGACTGCGGCACCTTCGGACGGCGGGTTCGTGATGACTGCGGGGGCGAGGCAGGGCTGCCGCGCAGCACGCCGTTCTGCGCGATCGTCGCTCGGACCCGCACGATTCGTCGTGCCATCGGCCCCATCGCGTACAACTGCGTGAAGGTCATGGTCGTTCGGGAAGGAAGCGCAATACTGTCCGGTCAGTTCGGCCATGCGTGGGTCAATGCCGGCGACGTGGTGCTGCTCGACGCGAACGCACTGTGTGGAGGCGAGCCTGAGGGCTACGTCACCGTCACAACTGTCTATGCCGACCCCGACTACGTGCTCGACCAACTGCGCTGGCAGTACGCAGGACTCGTCCGGGATCGGCTCGATACGCAAGCCCTTACGAACGGGACCTGCACTGAGTCCATCAAAGTCGTGCCTTGGCGAGGAACGCGTACGACTACTCGCACACATCGGGGCGTTCACGGCGGAGCGATCCGGCGCGTCGGCGAGGAACATCCGGGTGGCCGACCTGACAGGGCGGACTTTCCGCAGCCAGGTGATCGATGCGGCGGTTCAACTGCTCTGTGCCAGTGCATCGGCCGGCCCGAGCGTGATCGTCTTCGAAGACGTTCACTGGGCCGACGAGATGACAAAGGAATTGCTGGACCGCCTGTGCGCGCTTGCCCCGACATTGCCGATCCTCGTCATTCAAACCTCGCGCCAGGCCTGCGGCGGAGAGGGCGTGAGGAAGCTGTCGCTCACAGGGCTCCCGTCTGCGGCAACGCGGAAACTTGTCCTGTCGATCTGGAACGGGACGCCGCCCCCCGGCTTGTCCGATCTCATACTGGAAAAATGTGATGGCATGCCGCTTTATGCCGAGGAGCTGACATATTTCTTCAGGACCAAGTACGTCTCGGCCCAGCCCGAGACGGCGTGGAAGCACCTGCTCATGGAAGGCGGGGTCCTGTCGTTGAACGATCTGCTCGCTTCAAAGCTTGCGGGAGCCGGAGCGTCGCGTCGGGTGGCGCAGTTTGCGAGCGTGATAGGTCGGCAATTCACCGTCGACCTGGTCGCAAACCTGTTGCCGCAAGCGGATCGCGACGACCTGAGCACCCATCTGGAGTTTCTCGCGGCACATGGCATCGTCGAGTCTTCGCCGAATCAGGCCGACACATACCAGTTCTGCCATATCCTGCTGCAGGAGGCCGCCTATGGCAGCCTGCTGAAAAGCGACAGGCGAAGGATCCATCAGCGCATCGCAAAACTCCTGGTCGAGAAACGCGTGCAGCCCCTGCCCGACGCAATCGCGGCCTGGCAATGTGCCGAGGCCGGCAGGCACGACGACGCCATCCGGTTCGCGTTGTCGGCCGCGGAGGCATGCGTGCTTCGATCGGCCATGAAGGAAGCGGTGCTGTCGCTGGACCTGTGCACGACGGAACTTGCCCTGTTGTCGAGGCGGCATCCCAAGCGCCACGAATTCCTGCTGACCATGCTCCAGCTCCAGGGCGTGGTGGCGACGGCCTTGGAAGGGGAAGGATCGGAGAGGGCACGGAGGCTCTATTCACGTGCAATGCAAATCGTCCGGCGTCGACCGCCGGCAACGCGGGAAGATCATTTTCCCGCATATTGGGGATGGTGGTTCACCGCGCCCAACATACGAACCCAGCAATCGCGCGCCCGCATCCTCGTCGAAGACATGATGCCGGTCAGCGACACGGAAACAAGGCTGCAATCCTACCACTGCGCATGGGCCACGAGCTTCCACGCCGGCGAGCACACGTTCTGCCTGGATTGCGTAGACCGGGGCCTCGAACTTTACGATCCCGATCGGGCACTGAGGAACCGGACCTTCTTCGGCGGCCATGACGCGAAAGTGTGCGGTCTGGGCGAGAGCGCCCTGTCGCTGCTCATCGTCGACCGGGCCGACGCAAGCGAGAATGCCATCGACCGGTCCCTGGAACACGCGGCTTCGATCGACCATGTCGGAAGCCTCGTGCACGCGCTCTACTATGCGCTGGTCCTTCGCCGTTGCCAGGGCAGGTACGAGGATGTCCATGCGCTGGGCGAGCGAATGCTCTCGCTGGCAGAGCAGCACGGCCTGGTCGCAAGCCAGGCTCGCGCCAACATGTATTGCGGCTGGGCGGAGCTGATGCTCTCGGACGCGGAAGGCGGCGCAAGGCGTTTCCACGAGGGTTTCGCTCTCCACCGCCGATCCGGGACCGACGACAACCTCACGCTTCACAGCGACATGTATTCCCAGGTCCTGCAACGGACCGGCCAGCCACGCGAAGCCCTGTCGGTCATCGACAATGCGATCAGGGTGGGCCGGAAGAGCGGTCAATGGTTCTGGCTCGCGGAGCTGTATCGCCAAAGGGCCGGGCTGAGGCTCGGACTGGGAGACCGGCCTCACACTGTCAGGAACGATCTCGCGCATGCGATCCGGATCGCCGGCACCCAGGGCGCGACATGGCTTCTGGGACGGGCGACGCGGGACTTGAGCGGCATTGGCTGAGCACGGCAACAGAGGGCGACCTTGCTGAACGGAGAACAGCTCGAAAGGATATTGGCATCCGCGGTTCCACCGCCACCAGATCCGTTCGTGACCGTCCGCCGAATCCCTGGAACGGAAACGGCAATTCGGCATCACGCGACTGGGTTCCATCACCGAGCTCGACCGTATCGGCATCCCGGTCGCCCAGGCGGTGCGGCCGTTGTCGCGCTCGGTCAGCGTGAACCAGGGCAAAGGCCTGACCTACGGGCAAGCCGCCATTTCCGCCCTCATGGAATCGCTGGAAGGCTGGGCGTCCGAACGCATCCCCGCCGAACGGATCGAACTTGCCGGCTTCCGCTGCATGAACGGGCAAGGCTATTGGTCGCACCTGGCGAAGAACGGGGAATGCGACGAGACGCTCGCGTGGATCGAAGGCTGGGACCTGCTGTCGTCGCGCGCGGTGGCCGTGCCGCTTGCCCTGGTCGACACGGCCTATACCATACCCTCCCCCCACCCCCGCTGGCTGCCGAGGAACACGACGGGCTTGGCGGCGGGGACAAGCTGGCGGGGGGCAATCGAGCATGCCTGCTTCGAAGCACTCGAAAGGCACGCGCGGTGCGCGGCGCTGCAAATGCCGCATTTCTTCGACCGCCATCAACTCGACACCCGTTCCGTTCTCACGGGAACCGCGGGGGAAATCGTCGGCCGACTGCTTTCGGCCGGCTGCTCCGTGGGGATCTGGTCGATCCCGACCGAACATGGCCTTCCCGTCTACTGGTGTCATGTCATGGAGAGTGGCCTCGACACTCCGCTGGCGCCCTGGCCGGCGGAAGGCTTCGGCTGCGACCGCAGCCATGACAGGGCGCTCGGCAAGGCGCTGCTGGAAGCATGCCAATCGCGCCTCGGGATCATATCCGCGGCGCGCGAGGACATTACGGGGAGCAGTTACGGCTATCAGGACGCGAAGCAGCTTTCCGCGTGGCGCCAGCAGCTTGCCAGACCCGGATCGCCTTACCCGCCGGCGGCCGGGATCGCGTTCGATACCGACCCGTCACGGTTGCCCGTGGAGGCATTGCGGCTTGCGGGAGCCCGGGCGGTAATCGTCGTCGCGCTTTTCGTCGACGAAACCATACCGCTCCATGTCGTGAGGGTCGTGACCCCTCCCCTCGACACCGATCCGGAGTTTCGACATGGGCGATAAGGGGGCGGGCGATAAGGGGGCGGGCGATAAGATCGTCGTGTTTCTCGGCCCGACGCTGAGTGTCGCGGAAGCCAGGCGGCACCTCGACGCAGTGTACCTCACACCGGCCGGCAACGGCGACATCGTCAAGGCCGTGCTGGAACATTCCCCCCGGGCGATCGCGCTTATCGACGGCGTGTTCGCCCAGTCCCCGGCGGTGCGCCACAAGGAGATCCTCTGGGCGATGTCGCGCGGCGTGCGCGTCTACGGGGCCTCCAGCATGGGCGCGGTGAGAGCTGCCGAACTGGAAGCGCACGGGATGACTGGTTACGGCATGGTCTTCAGGTGGTACCGCCGGCACTCGCTCGCCGACGATGCAGAGGTCGCGGTCGCCATGGCCCCCGCCCAATTGGGGTCCTTTCCCATAGGCGACGCCCTTATCGACATCAGGTTGACGCTCAAGAAAGCCGTTCTTGAACATGTCATAGACAAGAGGATGCAAATATATCTGGAAGATCTTGCGCGATCATCCCATTACACGGAAAGAAGTTACGAAAAACTCATTTCCAAGGCCGCCGAACATGGCATGCAGAGCAAAGAGATTTTCGACCTGAAAATCTGGCTCACCGATGGAAAGCGGAAGCAGAAAGCAGCCGATGCCGTTGGTCTACTTTCGCTGCTGTCGTCAGATAGCTTTGACGTGAAAAATCCCATCGAAGCGACAGAGTTCGAACTGACGGAAGCCTTCGCTTACGATATGAATTACTACAATCTTTCAGTGAATTAGTGAATATGAATGCCATTGATAGTTTTCCATCGATGGCTTATTGTCGCTGTAGCCGGCATAAGGAAATCTCAAGGGAAACCTCAGGTGGGGGGCGACTTTGGATGCCATCGCAATCCTGGGCGACGCGCGACACCGGGCGGTCCCCGACCCGATGATCGGCACGCGCTTTCTCGTGTTTCCCCAACCGCCGTTCATCCGTGGATATGAGAAACCGGAAGTGGTCTGGATCGGCCATTCCAACGGACCGATCCTGGCGGGTCCCTCCGACAGGCGCATGTATGTCGTCGATCCGGTCGAACCCAAGCGTCCCTATGCCCTGCCGCGCCTGCCGCCCTACCGAGGCGTCCGGCGCCCGCCTGCCGAGCCCGGACCGGACGGGCACTTCGACCACATAGGCCCCGGATCGCCTTCCTTTCTGTCAGTCCACAGCTATGCCTGCTCCCGTCGCGTGCTGGATATCTGCGAGGGCTATGTCGGCCGGCGCATCGACTGGTTTTTCGAACCGACCTATGACCGGCTGGAGATCGTGCCGCACATCACCCAGTGGGAAAATGCCCAGTCGGGATTTGGCTTTCTCGAGCTTGGCGAGAGCGAACCGCCGACGCCGACCTCCTGTTTTGCGCTGAATTTCGATGCCATCGCCCATGAGATGGGTCATCTCGTGCTGCTGGGCGAACTCGGCATTCCGGACAAGGGCGGCGGAAACGCCGACTTCTTCGCCTATCACGAGGCGGTCGCCGATTTCATATCGCTTCTGGGCCTTCTGCACTTCGACACGGCCATCGACAGGCTGCTCCGGCGGACAGGCGGAAATCTCCTGATCCACAACGAACTCGACCGTTTCGCCGAACTCAGCGAGGAAAAGCAGCTCAGGCTGCTCAACAATTCGCTCCGGACCGGCGATGTCGGGGAAGACGTGCACGACCGGTCGAAGCCCTTCGCGGCGGCGCTGTTCGACAGTCTCGTCGAAATATACCAGACCCTGCTTTTCGAGAGAGGCGTTTCCGATCTCGACCCGCGCAGGTTCAGCAACCTGCGCCTGCAGATGGGCGCCGCCCTGATCGAGGAAAGCCTTCGCGGTTCCAGAACCGACTACGAGAAGAGGCATTTTGCGAGCAAGGCCGCGCTGCAGGAGGCCCGCGACCTGATCGGCGAGGCTCTCGTCCGGTCATGGCCGCGCCTGGACCCCGACGGACTGACATTCCGCAAGGCAGCGGAGGCCCTTCTCGTCTCCGCCCAGGAAGGCCGCGCCCGTCCATATCTCGCACAGATCGAGGACTGCATCAGGTGGAGGCAGATTTGATGAAGGAGGCTGGAAAATGACCGATGTAAGCGTACCCGCACCCGAAAGGCCGGGACTGTATGTCCCGGGCATGGTGATCCTCTATGGGGTCAAGCTCAATACGGTAAAGTCCTATGGCGAATTCGACGCAGGCGAGAGCGGACAGGCCTCGCTCAGGATGCAGCTCTACAGGGGAGCCAAGCAGCAGGAAGCCGCCGACTACTCGATCGTGCTTGCCTATGGCTACGCCTTCGAGGGACATTGCTATCGCCTGGATACAAACAGGATTTTCGTCGTCAAAGGTCCATCCGCCGAGGAGGCCGTCGGTTGCGGATTCGAAGCTCCGGCCGGAGCCAGGGACAAATATCACATGTGGCGCATCCGATCCGACGAGGAACTGCTCGAAATCGCCCTGAACTACGGCAATGCCAGGACGCTGATCCTCGATGCGAACCTGCCCGGCCGGCGGTCGCCGTCATCCTATGCAATCACCGCATCCCTGGCCCACCGGGACGGACGCTTCAACCGGGAATAGATCGTCAACAGCGGAGAAAGAGTCATTGCCCATCAGTGCCGAAAATCCACTTCAGGATCGCCATGACAGACGTCAGGATTGAAGATGTGCTCGACGGCTACGCGGACCTCGGCCATTGGAATGCCGTTGCGGCGGAATTCGAAGCCACCATAAGAGCGCGCGACGTGGCCGGAAGAGCGACAATCGACATTTACGGCACCAGCCCGGCCAATCCGCCTAAAAAGCACGAAGAAAGGCCCGAGGACTTGCGGGAGGGGGACATATATGTCTTCCCTTCCGAGAGCAGATCGGCGCTGGACGAGGTCGCGACATTCGGCTCCCTGGACGAACTCGCGACCAAGATCGACGTGATCATCAAGAACAAGGCAGCCGCCCCGGCCGCCAGGCCTGCGCGTGCCGCCAGGGCCGCACCTGCCGCCAGGCGGCCTCCTGCCAGAGGCAGGGAACCGACCTAACGGTTCGCCCGCAGTCGTCCCTGCGTGGCAATGTTCTGTTCGAGGGTGGCGCGGGCGAGACGATCCGCCGGCGCCGGCTCCGGAGTTCCGATTTCCACACTCCGCACAGATTGCCGACCGGCATCTTCATGCCGCGATCGGTCCATTGAGTTGCCGCCGGACGTGGAGCATCGACAAAACCGCAACACTTCGCGATTTCCGATGCGAACTAAAATATTGAAACATCATATTCTTATGTAGATGGCTGGGGCGCCTGGATTCGAACCAGGGGATGGCGGTACCAAAAACCGCTGCCTTACCGCTTGGCGACGCCCCAACAGCGGCGAAGGCGCGATGGCCTGCCGCAAATCGCCGCCTGATTAGCAAAGGTGCGGACCAGCCGCAATCGCGCAGACAGCATCTTTTTTCACGATCGGTGCACATCAGGTCCGACACGCCGCGCTGCCCGGTATGCGCTGATGGAATCTTCAACAGAATTTACTTTACGGGATCGAGGGTTTCGTCGGATATCTCGCCTTTAGCTTTCCCATGGGAGTGCTCATGCCCGGCTTCAAAGCCCGTCCACCCGCCGAACCCACCGTGCTGCTCGACGACGCCGTCGTTCGCGTCACGCGCTGGGATTTCGTCCCCGGCGCCGATACCGGCCATCACGTGCATGGCCTGGGCTATGTCGTCGTGCCGATGACCGACTGCAAGTTCCTGATCGAGGAGGAGAGCGGCGCGCGCCGCGGTCGACATGGCCAAGGGCGCAGGTCTATCGCCGCGAGGCCGGCGTCGCCGCACAATGTCGTCAATGGCGGCGACGAGTTCATGAGCTTCATCGAGATCGAGTACAAGTGAGCGACGATATGCCGATTTCGCCCGCGACTTCGTGCCCGCGCACGGCAACGCCGTGACGGTCGCGCCGCGGCGTGCAGCGCCTGACGGCGCCACAATGCCACGCCCTTCACCTTCCATGGCACCAACAGCTATATCGTCGGCGACCGATCGGTCTGCGTGATCGATCCCGGGCCGGAGAACGAGGCGCATTGGCAGGCGCTGGTGAGGGCGCTGCACGGACGCGAGGTGACGCATATCGCCGTCAGCCATACCCATCGCGACCACTCGCCCCTCGCCCGGCCGACTGAAGCAGCTGACCGGCGCGGTGATCGGTCGCGGAGGGCCCGCACCGGGCGGCACGGCCGCTGTTCGACGGCGAGACCAATCCCTTTGCCGAGAGTTCGGATATCGATTTCGTGCCCGATATCGCGCTTGGCGAAGGCGAGCGCGTCGAGGGCGACGGCTGGATACTCGAGACCGTGCTGACCCCGGGCCATAGCGCCAACCATGCCTGTTTCGCGCTGTCAGGCACCGGCATCCTGTTCTCCGCCGACCATGTCATGGCCTGGTCGACCTCGATCGTGGCGCCGCCCGATGGCGCGATGGCGGACTACATGGCCTCACTCGACAAGCTGCTGGCACGTGACGACCGGATCTACTTTCCCGGCCATGGCGGGCCGGTGACGGAACCGCAGCCTTCGTGCGCGGCGCTGCGCACGCATCGCCGGATGCGCGAACGGGCGATCCTCGAACGCGTCCGCGCCGGCGACCGGCACGATCGCCGACATGGTTGCAGATGATCTATCGCGACACCGATCCGCAAGCTGCATGGCGCCGCGGCGCTTTCGGTGCTGGCGCATATCGAGGATCTGGTGGCGCGCGGCGAGATCACGGAGCGACCGGCCGCCTTCACTCGGCGCGATCTACGAGGCCGGCCTGACAGTGCAGACGCCATGCATCGTTCGACAGTCGCACAATTTCAATCGTTTTAAGGCCAAGATCTAATCGCTTTAACTATTTTTTAAATTTTTCGCTGCTCGCTGCTAATTTTTAAGCAACTATTGTTGCAACTGCTTAATTGTTGCTCGTTTGGATACGGAGAGATCAAATGACCGCGAATTTCCCCCTCACCAATGGCCGTGACGAGAAGCTCCTGCTCGCCCATCTTGCCGCCTATCGCCTCCTCCCCCCTTCCAATTGCACGATCACCGTCCAGCCGCTGGTGGCCATCGTTCATTCGCAATATTCCTACGCGCTCGGCACCGCGCGCACGGCATGGTGAGGTTGGAGCTTACCCCTACCAAGCGTTTGCTTCGCCCCTGGCTCATGGGACTTGCATCCTCTCCACAGGGAGGACTGCCACCGCGCCCGATCGGCCGAATGACTTCGTGGAGAATCGATAGCCCCTGCCGGAGTCGGTGGGATGAAGCGTCAAAGCATCAAGCCTCGCGAAAGACGCTTGCGGTAATCGCTCGGCGCGACATGACCGCGCCTTTCCTTTCCATCTGCGTGCCCTCGCGCAACCGGCAGCGCTATTTCCAGGAAACCATCGGCTTCCTGCTCGGAAAGCGCGCGCGACGATATCGAATTCGTGTTTGCCGACAATTCCGACGATCGCGAATGCGATGAACGGCTTCATGGCCGGGATTTCCGACGCCCGGGTGAAATACCTGCCCTCGCAACCCGCAGACGCTGTCGATGAAGGACAACTGGGAACGCTGCATTGAGGCGGCCACCGGGCAGTGGGTCAGCGTCATCGGTGACGACGACCTGATCGATCCGGATCTCGTCGATGCGCTGAAGATCGCCATCGCGCTCAAGCCAGGGCTCGAAGGCCTTCGGCTGGTCGAGCCTCAAATATGACTGGGTGACCGCCGGATGCGCCAGCGCGCAATGTGCAGGTTCCGCTCGAAGCCACCTTTCACGACATGCCGCAGCCGCTGCTTTTCCGCCGCGCCTTCCGCTGGGACGACGCCGGGGTGACGCTGACCTGCGGTTACTCGGTCTATCATTCGGCGATTTCGCGCGACCTGCTCGACCGGGTGAAGGCGCGGTTCGGCGGGCGCTATTTCGAGCATCCGACGCTTGACTACGACAATGCGCTGAAGAATGTCGCGCTCGGCCGCAACTTCGTCTATTGCCGCCGGCCGTTTTCGATCTTCGGCACCTGTCCGGAGAGCAACACCTCGGCCGCATGGAGCCCGAAGCGCTTTGCCGACGGCGATCGAACGGACCAAGATCCGAATTCGGCCGCGACTACGAGGGCGACCCCTGGATGAAGGGCTTTCCCTTCGACGCCATGCTCGGAATGCCTGCGAGCGTGGTGCAGGCGCAGCAATTTTGCGCTTCACCTATGGCATCGGCCTGCCCGACTGGGAGGCGAATTTCGCTCGCGCCTCGGCTGCCTATTGCGGAAAATTCTCCGATCGCGAGGATTTCGACGCGGTGACGGCGCGCTATCGCGCGGCGTTCGCCGCCTATCGCAACGGGGCGTTTCTCAAGGATTTCCAGCCGGTCTTCACGCCGAAGCGCGAGGGCAGGGTGTTCACGGGCCTGATCGGAAGCGGACCTCTTCGTCAGAGGACCGGATCGGCGGGGCGACGTCGCCCGCAGGCTTCTATCGCGGCGATCAAGGGACTGCTGCGCCCGGCCCGACGAACTCGCGCCGGAACTTAGGACGGCGACAAAGGACTCGACAGTCATTTCGCGGCTCGCAGCCTGATTAGTCGCCTGCGGCGATACCGAGAAGTTCCGCATCCAGCGCCCGGAGATAGCGCTCGATATAGGCCACCCCGGCCCCGAGATCGCGATCGCCGTAGCGCGAGGCGACACGGACATCGACAAGCGTCGTCTCCGTCTCCTCCTTCAGCCTGATCACCACATCCTGGCGGAAGCCGAAGACGAAGGTGCGCTGCTCGCCCTGGATCGAGGGATCGCCCGGCGGCAGGGCGGCATCCTCGCGCTCGCTCTCGGCGGGACGCGGAATCGGCACCGGTACATAGTCCAGCGCATCCGGCACCGCTTCCTCCTTGCTAGCCTCCGACTCGGGAACCTCCTGAAGCGCGAGTTCCGGCGCGCCGCGCTCGAAGCGGATGTCGAGACCCTGGTCGACGGCGACCTTCAGGCGGCGGTATAGACGCGGTCGAGCGCGCCATCATAGCGGCGGCCGGTGAGGTCACGCCATTTTACCAGCTGCGCCTCCCGGTCGGCCGCCGTCACCGGACGGCGCGGGCCCAGCCAGGACTGATCGGCCGAGGGCGCCTGCAGCCATTCCGGCGGTGCGGCTATGTCCGTCGAGACGTCATAGATCGGCGGCAGATTGACGTAGTTGGACGATGCCATAGGCGGCAGCGGCGAGCGGAAGGATCGGCAAACATCAGCGCTGCCGCCGACGCCTTGCCGCCACGCGCCCCCTTGAACCACAGGGCGCCGATGCCGATGACGGCGAGATAGGCCGCAAAGACCGAAAGCAGCGCCGCGGCGATGGCGACCGCGAGGAAGGACGGCGTCGACAGCGGGCCGAAGCGATGCAGCCCCCAGGCCGCCACAAACATGAAAAAGGAGAGAATCGCGATGCGGCGGGCGAAATAGGCCGCCCGCGACACGGGACGCTCATAGCGGACGGTCATGCATTCCTCGCGAATCCCCGATCTGGCGATGGTGCTTTCGACATACTCCGCCGATCCCCGCCCCGCAATCTCATGCGAGGCAACATGGTTCTGATGGCCTTGTCAACGTGGCCCGAAGCCCGGGCGCCGCAATTTCGCCAATCTTTCCAATGAGGGTTCGTGATGCCGGGGGGCGTTCGATCAGGAGAATCCGACATGCAGACGACACCCGACGCACAGAAAGCTGTGCCCGAGGCGACTCTGGAAGCCGCGACGCGCCGAGGCGACCTCGCCTGTCGAGTTCATCGAGCTCGGCCTCGGCCTCGAAATGCTGCTCGAAACCCACCCTGTGTTTGCCGATGCCGTCAAGGCGGCGCTGCTGCCGCTCGATGGCGAATTCCTGTTCGAACTTCCGCTCGGCGAGAAGCCCGACGGCAAGGGCCGCATCGCCGCGGTGCGCCTGGCCTATGAAGGCTCGGAAGGTGCCCGCCTCGCCTTCGCCGTCCTGTCCGACGACGGGCTGGAGACAAGCATCCACAGGCCCGACGCACAGCCCGAACATCTCCGGAGCTTCGCTGAATCCTTCGTCGACGTGATCGCTCGACTGGAGACCGTGGCAGCGCATTAGAGCTCCCGTTTCTGGCGGACTTTCGACGCCGGCCGTCGCATCCGCCACGTCGCCGGCTTGCATTGAGCGGCAGGCTGGATATGGAGGGCACATCGCCTTCCTTCCGCGCAATTCCGCGCCGCACCCATCCGCTCATGTCATCGAATTTCGCAGCCCTCGACCCATGACCGCTCCGCCTATCTGACCGGGCTCATTGCCCTGCTCGCAGCAGCGCTCGCGATGAGCATCTCTCCCAGCCTGGTGCGCTTGGCCGATGTCGGGCCGCTGTCGAGCGCCTTCTGGCGCGTCTCGCTCGCCATTCCCGTGCTCTGGCTGTGGATGCGCGCCGAGGAGCGACGGCCGGCGCAGGAAATCGCGGGGATGCGGAGCAAGAGCTGGTCGCTCCCGATCATCCTGACCGGCATCTTCTTCGCCGGCGATCTTCTGCTCTGGCATCTCGCGATCATGAAGACCACGATCGCCAATGCCACCTTCTTCGCCACCATGGCGCCGCTCTGGGTGGTGATCTTCGGCTGGCTGGTGCTGAAGCAGACGGTTGCCAGGACGACGCTTGCCGGGCTCGGCCTCTGCATTCTCGGCGGCGCCGCACTGGTCTATCAGAGCCTCGGACTCAATCCTGCTCACGCCATCGGCGATGCGCTGGGTATCGGCACCGGCGTGTTCTTCGGTCTCTATTTCCTCGCCGTGAGCGCGGCACGGAAGACGACCGGCGCCGCCCGCGTGACCTTCGAGATGAGCCTGATCACCATCGCCATACTTCTGGTCGCGGCGCTCGCCATCGAAGGCAATATCCTGCCGCATAGCCTGAAAGGCTGGCGTGTGCTGCTGACGCTGGCACTTGTCAGCCATGCCGGCGGGCAGGGCCTGCTTTCGGTTGCGCTCGGCCGACTGCCGACCGTCTTCTCGTCGCTGGTGATCTTCCTCGAAGCGGTGGCGGCCGCGGGCTTCGCCTGGGTGCTGCAGGGCGAACCCGTGTCGGTGCTGCAGGCGATCGGCGGCGCGGTCATCCTTTGCGGCATCTGGATCGCGCGGCCGCGCAAGCAAGGCCTGAGGCCCGGCGCGGGGGCGCGCCGGGCCCGGGCCGATGTCACCAGCCGAGCCGGCCATTGTGATTGAGGAAAGCGGCGGAGACGCCATCCATCCTGCCGGTGGCGATGGCGAGCGGGATTTCGGCCGCCTGCGCGACGCTGCGATAGCCGGTATTGCCGTTCATTTCCGTGCTGGTATAGCCGGGGTCGACGGCGTTGACGCGGATGCCGAAGGGTTCCAGCGCCTTGGCGAAAGCGACGGTCGCGGCGTTCAACGCCGTCTTCGAGCTGTTGTAGCCCAGGAGGTTGACGCCATAGAACTCATTCTCGGGATCGAGCAGCGCGCCAAGCGAACCCAGTTCGCTCGAGAGCATGATGACCTCGGCGCTGCCCGCCGCCTTCAGCAGCGGCACGAAGGCCTGGGTCACCCGGATCGGGCCGAAGACATTGACCTCGTAGATATCCTTCACATTGGCGATCGGCTCGTCCGTCGGCGTGTAGGCGAAAGCCGCCCTGGGCGATGCCGGCATTGTTGACGAGTACGTCGAGCTGGTCCGGCTCCCTCGGCCAGCCGCCGGGCGGCCTCCGTGACGCTGGCGTCGTCGGTCACGTCGAGCGCCAGGGCGTGAGCCCGGAAGCCCTCGGCGCGCAGCAGGGCGGCCGCTTCCTCGCCGCGTGCGAGATCGCGGCTGCCGAGCCATACCTCGTGGCCCGTCTCGGCGAGCTGGCGGGCGATTTCCCGGCCGATGCCCCTGTTGGCGCCGGTGACGAGTGCTGTTTTGATGGATGACATGGTGCTTTCTCCTGTTGTCGATGGAGCAGAAGATGGTGGTCGATGGCTGCCGGGCGTGAGCACGATCGCAGCGGAATCCTGCCCGATCCTGTCGCATCCCGCCCCAAGGATCGGGTGGCGCTTGACGCGCCGGATTTGCGATTGCCATCTGATGCTCATGCAAGACACGATCGAGGAATTACGCCGGCTGGCGCTGAAACATGCCAATGGCGCCCATGGCGACACCGCGATCCCGCGCGTCGCCATTTCGCGCGGCGGGGCCGAACGCGAAGCGATGCCCGGCGTCTATGAGCCGATGATGTGCCTGATCCTGCAGGGCACGAAATGCATCCTGATCGGCGACCAGGCGCTGCATTACGACCATGCCAGCTATTTCATCTCGACCATCGACGTGCCTGCCATGGGCGATGTCCAATGCGGCGGTGTCGACCAGCCGCATCTGGCGCTGACGCTGCGTTTCGATCCGCAAGTCATTTCGGACGTGCTGATCAGCATGGAGGACGATGCGCCGGGGATTCCCACCCAGCCCTCCTGTGGCTTCGGCATCTCGCCCATGACGCCAAGACTTGCTCGACGCATGGCTAGGCTGCTGCGGCTGATCGAAACGCCGGCCGCGATCCCGGTATTGGCGCCGCTGATCGAGCGCGAGATCATCTACCGGCTGCTGACGGGTCCGCGCGGCTGCACGCTGCGCCAGATCGCCACCGGTGGAAGCCGGCTGACCCAGGTGCGCCGGGCGATCAGCTGGATCCGCGACAATCTCACGGAGCCCTTCCAGATCGAGGACCTCGCCGCCCGATCGGGCATGAGCGCTTCGGCCTTCCATCGCCATTTCAAGACGCTGACGGCGATGAGCCCGGTGCAATACCAGAAGCAGCTCAGGCTGCATGTCGCCCGCCGCAAGCTGATCGCCGAAGCCGGGGACGTCGCACATGTGGCCTTTTCGGTAGGCTACGAGAGCGCGACCCAGTTCAGCCGGGAATATGCACGGATGTTCGGAGCCTCGCCGGCCAAGGATGGGGCACGGCTGAGGCGGCTGGATGCGGAGAGTGTGCGGAGTGGAGAGCGCAGTCGCTTGTCGGCGATGCCCCTCATCCGCCTGCCGGCACCTTCTCCCCGTAATAACGGGGAGAAGGCAGCATGTGGCACTGTCGGCGCCTCTAGCGTCCCCTCTCCCCGTTCTTACGGGGAGAGGGTTAGGGTGAGGGGCAGCTTCATCTGCAACGAGCTAAAGTCGAAATGCGGGAAAAAACCTGAAATCGCGGGAAACGACGGGTTCAACAAGCCTTCCATCACAGATGGCGACAACCGTCTCAAGCACCGAACCACAGTCTTGCAAGACGTCATGGCTCCAGAATCGAGCTATGCTCCACCCCTCTGAAACCATGAATTCGTTTCGCGTTCTGTCATACTCGCTGTCGACGTGCTGACTTCCGTCGAGTTCTACCACGAGCTTGACATCGCGGCATGCAAAGTCCGCGAAGTAAGGTCCAATGGAGAAC
The DNA here is from genome assembly GCA_047602285.1 of Arachnia sp. Taxonomy (GTDB): domain Bacteria; phylum Actinomycetota; class Actinomycetes; order Propionibacteriales; family Propionibacteriaceae; genus Arachnia. The sequence continues at coordinate 566 of JASGHR010000001.1, read as the reverse complement.
TGGCGAACAAATTTGAACCCGTTGAGACGCCGGTTGCGCACTTCCAACCAGAATTGCCATTCGGCATCGTTGTCGGATTGACGAAGGTCGCGGGCACGCCAGGTCGTGGGCTTGTCCGGTCCTCTCATCTCTCCGTTTGCTCCCTCAGCTAGCAATGGCAGTATGCGGCCTTGCCCCTCATCCGCCTGCCGGCACCTTCTCCCCGTAATAACGGGGAGAAGGAACGTGTGGCACCGTCGGTGCTCCATCTGCCTTCTCCCCGCGTGCGGGGAGAAGGTGCCGGCAGGCGGATGAGGGGCAAACGGCCAACAACGCCCCCTACTCCCGCCCCACCCTGATCGTCGCCTGGGCCGCCGCCAGCTTAGCGATCGGCACGCGGAAGGGGGAGCAGGACACGTAATCCAGTTCCGACTCCTCGCAGAAATGGATCGAGACCGGGTCGCCGCCGTGTTCGCCGCAGATGCCGAGTTTCAAGCCCGGGCGGGTACGACGGCCGCGTTCGGCGGCGATTTTTATCAGTTCGCCGACGCCGTCGAAATCGAGATTGACGAAGGGGTCGCGCTCGA